>NZ_VTTO01000009.1 GCF_008364825.1 Azospirillum sp. B21 | reverse complement strand
GGGTGGAGCAGCCCGGTAGCTCGTCAGGCTCATAACCTGAAGGCCGCAGGTTCAAATCCTGCCCCCGCAACCAAATCTACAAAAAGCCCGCCGAGTTTATGCTCGGCGGGCTTTTTGCTGTCTTCGACCCGGACGTCTCGGCAGCAGCAAACGCGTTGCATGGTTTCAAGTGAAACGATATGGTTGGGCAAACCGATCAATGCGGCCTATCGGACGATGCTTCGGCGGAGGCCGTGCCTGGGGAGAAACGGGATGTCCAAGAACTTTGCCTCGCATGCCGACCTGGAGGAAAAGGCAGTCAGCTTCGACCGGCTGTCCGACAACGCCTATGCCTATACGGCGGAAGGCGATCCCAACACCGGCATCGTCATCGGCGACGGCGCGGTGATGGTGATCGACACCCAGGCGACGCCGGTGATGGCGCAGGACGTCATCCGCCGCATCCGCGAGGTCACCGACAAGCCGATCCGCCATGTCGTGCTGTCGCATTACCATGCGGTGCGCGTGCTGGGCGCGTCGGGCTATGCGCCGGAGCAGATCATCGCCAGCGAGGACACCCGCGACCTGATCGTCGAGCGCGGCGAAGCCGACATGGCGAGCGAGATCGGCCGCTTCCCCCGCCTGTTCCGTGCCGTCGAATCGGTCCCCGGCCTCACTTGGCCGACCATCACCTTCCGCGGCCACATGACGATGTGGCTGGGCTCGCTGGAGGTGCAGTTGCTGCAACTCGGCCGTGGCCACAGCAAGGGCGACACGGTGGTGTGGCTGCCGCAGCAGAAGATCCTGTTCTCCGGCGACCTCGTCGAATACGGCGCCACCCCCTATTGCGGCGACGCCTATTTCACTCACTGGCCGGCGACGCTCGACGCCATCGCCGCGCTGAAGCCGGAGAAGCTGGTGCCCGGCCGCGGCGGCGCCCTGACCACGGCGGAGCAGGTGGAGGAGGGGCTGCGCGGCACCCGCGCCTTCACCAGCGAACTGTTCGAACTGGTGAAGCAGGGCGTCGCCGCCGGCAAGGATCTGCGGACGATCTACAAGGACACCTACGCCGCGCTGAAGCCGAAATTCGGCCATTGGGTGATCTTCGACCACTGCATGCCCTTCAACGTCACCCGCGCCTATGACGAGGCGACGCAGTATCCCGATCCCCGCATCTGGACCGCAGAGCGAGACCTCGAGATGTGGCGCCAGCTGGAGGGCTGACGCCACCAAGACCGGTCAGGAGGTCAGGACCAGGCGGACATGGCGCTTGCGGCCGGCCGACAGGACGGCGGTGGCCGTGAGCGCCGCCGCCTCGTCGGTCACCGGTTCGCCGTCCAGCCGGGCGCCGCCCTCGCGGATCAGGCGGCGCGCCGCGCTTTTCGACGCGCATAGGCCGGCCGCCACCAGCGCATCGACCATCGGCACGCCGCCGGCCTCCTCGCGCGGCAGGGTGACTTCCGGCAGGCCGCCGCCGTCCGGTGCGAAGGGGGACCCGGCCGCCGCAGCCGCCTTTTCGGCCTCCGCCGCCCCGTGGCACAGGCGGGTGGCTTCGGTCGCCAGGACGATCTTCGCCTCGTTGATCTCGGCCCCCTGCAACCGCTCCAGCCGGGCGATCTCATCCAGCGGCAGTTCGGTGAACAGGCGCAGGAAGCGGCCGACATCGGCATCCTCGGTGTTGCGCCAGAACTGCCAGAAGTCGAAGGGGCTGCGCGCATCGGCGTTCAGCCACACCGCACCGCCGGCGGTCTTGCCCATCTTGGTGCCCGACGCGGTGGTCAGCAGCGGCGTGGTCAGGCCGAACAGCTCGCGCCGCTCCACCCGGCGGGCCAGCTCGATGCCGTTGACGATGTTGCCCCACTGGTCCGACCCGCCCATCTGCAGCAGGCAGCCGTGCCGCCGCGACAGCTCCAGGAAATCATAGGCCTGGAGGATCATGTAGTTGAATTCCAGGAAGGTCAGCGGCTGCTCGCGCTCCATCCGCTGGCGCACCGACTCGAAGCTCAGCATGCGGTTGATGGTGAAATGGCGGCCGACGTCGCGCAGGAAGGGTACGTAATCCAGCCCGTCCAGCCAGTCGGCATTGTCCACCATCATGGCGTCGGCCGGCCCATCCCCAAAGGTCATGTACTGGCCGAAGACGCGGCGCAGCCCGGCGGCGTTGGCGGCGATCTGCGTATCGTCCAGCATCGGCCGGGTGGTGTCGCGGAAGCTGGGGTCGCCGATTTTGGTGGTGCCGCCGCCGATCAGCACGATGGGACGGTTGCCGGTGCGCTGAAGCCAGCGCAGCGCCATGATCGACAGCAGATGCCCGACATGCAGGCTGGCTGCCGTGGCGTCGAAGCCGACATAGGCGGTCAGCAGGCCGCCCGGTGCCGCGCCGGCAAGGCCCGACAGGTCGTCGGCCGGGTCGCTGCACTGATGGAGGAAGCCGCGCTCCCGCAGGATGTGCAGGAAATCGGCGGCACTGGATTTGGAAGACATGGGACAGGTCTCTTGCGGATGGACCGTTGCCGTCCGGAGACTGTCTCTATCGGGGAGAAGACCATGGCCGCCGGACTTGCGACGGCATGGTTTCGGGTATGACCGATCGACGCCGCGCTATGTGAGCGGCGGATAATACATCGGAGCGGTGAGAGCGATGCGGTCGGTCATGGAGCCTTCCCTACACGGGGTTGCCGGGAAGATCCACCCCCGACAGGTCAATGCTGCCACCCGCTCAGCGCCTGCCGAGCAGCTGGCGGCGGGCGAGCGCGCGGTGAAGCTGCATCCGCTGAGACACGGTGCGGGGGCGGGCGCCGCGGATTCCGGGGGCGAACAGCCCGTCCAGATTCTGCCCGAACATCTCCCAGTTGCGCAGCGGCCCGGTGTCGATGTGCAGGAAATGCGAGCGCGGATACCAGCCGACGCCGCCACGCTTGAGCTCCAGCGCGCTGCGATGCGCATCGGGCAGGCGCGAGGGGAGGGTGATGTCCAGCGCGCGGCCCAGCAGATGCTGGCTGTGCTCCGCCACGCCCAGGCTGCGCGCGGCCAGCATGGCGTTGGTTTCCGGCGTGCGGAAGGCCGACAGGATGGTGGCCTTGCTCTGCCCGACCGCCTCCATGATGTCGGCGAGGAAATCGAGCGTGCCGACGTCGATCGGCCCCTCCTTGTTGGCGCGGTGGTCGCGCAGCAGCTTGGAGAGGTCGGCCATCGCATCGGGCAGCGGACCGGAGGCGTCGCGGTAGGGCCCCTCGAACGTCTCGCCGGTGTGCTGGTTCCTGAGGCTGAGGCGGCGGGGTGCCGCGGGCGCGGCCAGCGCGCGGTCCGACATCAGGACAAGCGCTCCGCAGCCGATCAGCAGGCTGCGGCGCTTCAGGGAGAGGGGCGAGGAGGACATGAAGGGGGCGGGTCTTTCAGCAGGGCACCGTCACGTCAACAAAATGGAGAGCGATTCGCAATTGCAAAGTGGCGGAGCATGGCCCGGCTGCACGGAAAGCAGAGGGCTTCCGCCGTTCACAGCAGGCGCTGGGCCTTGAAGCTGGTGTGGCGCCCGCCCTTGCCGATCACCAGATGGTCGTGGACGATCAGCCCAACGGCATTGGCGGCGCGCACGATCTCCTTGGTCATCTCGATGTCGGCCCGGCTGGGGGTGGGATCGCCGGATGGGTGGTTGTGGACCAGGATTACGGCGGCCGCCGACAGCTCCAGCGCCCGCTTCACCACCTCGCGCGGATAGACCGGGGTGTGGTCGATGGTGCCGCGCTGCTGCACCTCGTCGGCGATCAGCGTGTTCTTGCGGTCGAGGAACAGCAGGCGGAACTGCTCCGTCGGCTCATGCGCCATGGCGGCGGAGCAATAGTCGATCAGCGCCTGCCAGGAGGCCAGAACCGGCCGGTCGATCACTCGCTGCTGCAGGGCGCGCAGGGCGGCGGCCCCGACGATGCGGACCGCGGTGACGGCGTTGTCGGTGCCGAGCGACACGCCCTCCGCCTTCAGCCCGCGCAGCCGTTCCGGCGGTGCGTTGACCACGCCCCACAGGTTGCCGAAGGTCCGGATCAGCAGCTTGGCCAGCGGCTTCACGTCGCGCCGCGGGCTGACGGCGAACAGCACCATCTCCAGCAGCTCGTAATCCTCCAGCGCGTCGGGTCCGCGGTCGAGGAAGCGGCGGCGCAGGCGGTTGCGGTGGTCCAGATAATGGGGATCGCCGTCGGCGGGCCCATCGGCGGGCCCATCGGCGGACTCGCCATCTTCCATATCCGGCAGCGATGCGGTCGAGGCAGGCCCGGCACCGGCGTGCGAGGCCAGCATGTCCGGAAATGGCAGGAGGCCGGCGGTCGGGCCGGCATCGTCCATTTCCGCTCCGCTTCCCGCGCTTCCGGCTTTCCTGCCTCGTCCCGTCGTCTTCCGTCCTGCCATCGATCATCGCCATGCATCTGTATGACGATGACTATAGCCTCTCGACGCGCGAGCGCACAGAGGTCCTGCTCGCGCTTTTGGAGAGGGGCGTTTCGCGTCAGTCGGCGAGGCCGGTTTCCCGGTCGGCCTGCCGGTCAGGCAGCATACGTCCGAGCACGCCGTCGCGGCGGACGAGATGGTGCCACAGCGCGGCGGCCATATGCAGGGCGGCCAGGGCAAGGATCAGGTTGGCGGCAAGTTCGTGAATTTCCTTCACCGACCGGCCCAGCGTGCGGTCGGCGGCGACCGGTGACGGAATGGAGAAGAGGCCGAAGAAGGTCAGCGTGTCGCCGCGCAGCCAGGTCAGCACCACCCCGATCAGCGGGACCGCCAGCATCAGGGCGTAGAGCCCCAGATGAACCAGATGGGACGCGCCGCGTTCGGCCGGCGTCATGGTGGGTGGCAATGCGGGGATGCCGCGGACAAGGCGCAGCCCCAGCCGCGCCAGGACCAGCCCGAGCAGAAGGAGGCCGAAGGAGATGTGCAGCCACCAGATCGTGGCGCGCATCGGGTGTCCGCGTTCGTAGAACTCCTCGCCGAAGGTCAGCAGGTAGAGGCCGACGATGAGAAGGGCGATCAGCCAGTGCAGGGATTTCTGGGCCGGACTGTAGGCGGTGACGGTCATGGCGATGCTCCGGATGGAGGGGAGAGTCGCCGTCCGGTCTAGACCGCCAAGCTTACGTGCCGCTTACAGGCCGCCCGCCGCGTCGGCTTTGGCCGTCTCTGCGTCAGTTCGCCGCAGCTGGAGGGGAAAGCGCAGGGTGAAGGTGGTGCCGCCGCCCGGCGTGTCGGAGATGGCGACGCTGCCGCCATGCGCGGCCATGGTGCGCGCGACGATGGAAAGCCCGAGCCCGGCGCCGCCGGAGTCCGTACGCTCCGTGCTCTGGTCGCGGCCGCCCTGCCAGAAACGTTCGAAGACGCGGGAACGAAGGGCCGGCGGAATTCCGGGACCACGGTCGATCACCCGCAGCAGCGGTTCACCCGTGGCGGAGACCGCCACCTCGATGCTGACCGTGCTGTCGGCGGGGGCGTGGCAGACGGCGTTCTCCACGAGGTTGCGCAGGGCGCGGAACAGCGGGTCATGGACGCCGCGTACCGGCAGGGGGTCCTCCCGTCCGACGACCTCGATCCCGCGGCGCCTGGCCAAGGACAGCGGGGCGATGTGGGTCGCGACCTCCACCGCGAGCGCGGTCAGGTCGACGCTGTCGCCCGGCGCGATCCGCAAGGCGTCCAGCCGGGCGAGGTCGAGCAGCTGGTCCACCAGCCGGGTCATGCCGGCCACATCCGCCCGGATCGGGGCACCGGGCGTGCCGATCAGCGCCAGATGCGCGTCCAGGACGGCCAGCGGCGTGCGCAATTCGTGCGCGGCGTCGGCGATGAAGCTGCGCTGGGCGCGATAGCCGGCCTCCAGCCGGTCCAGCGCCTGGTTCACCGCGCGGACCAGCGGCAGGACCTCGCGCGGCATGCCCTCTTCCGGCAGGCGCTCCGACACGCTGTCCGGTCCGATCGCGGCGGCGCCGGCCGATGCCCGGCGCAGGGGCCGCAGTCCGCGATGGATGATGACGAGGTTGACCAGGATCAGAACCAGGGCGAAGGGCAGCCAGATCCAGCCGAAATGCTCGACGAATTCCTCCAGCAGCCACTCGATGTGCAACTCCTCCTCGCCGGAGACCACCTGGATCCACAGGCGGCGGCCGTCGATCTCGATGCGGCGGCTCAGCCCGTAGAGCGCCGGTTCGCCGTCGCGCGCCGGCACCCGGAAGACGGCGTGAGACCGGTCGGAGCCGGTGGGGTCGAGCGGGCCCGACACCCCGTCGGAGCCGAGGAGCAGCCGGCCGTCCCCATCGACGATGGCGAAGGATGCGGCGTTCACCCGCAGCATCGCGCGGACGGAGTCGGGCAGGACGGTGACGAGCCGGTCGTCCGGTCCGCGCGCCGCCTTCTCGATCATGCGGGCGACGCCGGACAAGGTGCGCTGGCGCATCCGGTCGTGAGTGCCCTTGAATTCGACATAGAGCAGCAGCGCCGTGGTCGCGACCGCCAGCAGCGTGACCAGAACGAGCCAGCGCGCGATGGCGGCCATCAGGGAGGGCGGCTGCCTGCCGGTCATCCGCCGCTTTCCACGCCGCTGCCCGCACCGGCTCCGGGCGGGTTCTCGATCAGGATATAGCCGATGCCGCGCAGGGTCTGGACGCCGGCGCTGGCGCCCGCCGCCTGCAGCCGCTTGCGCAGCCGGTGGATCAGCACCTCCACCGCGTTGGAGCCGACCTCCTCGCCGAAGCCGTAGAGGCCGTTTTCCAGTGCTGCTTTCGACACCACGCGGCCGGCACGACGCAGCAGCAATTCCAGCGCGTCCAGCTCGCGACGGCTGAGGTCCAGCGGCTGGCCGCCGACGGTTGCCAGCCGGCTGGCCGAATCGAAGGCGATGTTCCCGGTCTGCAGCACCATTCCCAGCGCCGCCCCCGGCCGCCGCAGCAGGGCGCGGATGCGCGCCACCAGCTCTTCCAATGCGAAGGGCTTCAGCAGGTAATCGTCCGCCCCCAGGTTGAGGCCCCGCACCCGGTCGTCGACCGTGTCGCGGGCAGTCAGGATCAGCACCGGGGTGGTGTCGGCCTTCGCCCGCAGGGCGGACAGCAGAGTCAGCCCGTCGGCATCGGGCAGGCCGAGGTCGAGCAGCACGGCGTCGAAGACTGCGACCGCCAGGGCAGCCGACGCCTCCTCCGCATTGTGGACGAGATCGATGGCGAAGCCGGCCTTGCGCAGCCCCTCCGCGGTCAGGGACGCGAGCCGGCGGTTGTCTTCGATCAGCAGCAGCCGCAAGGCGGTGGCCTTCCAGAACCGGTGGGGAGGCGGGGTGCCGTGCCGCGACTCTCCGCCTTTTGCGCCGCCGCCGCAAGCCAGGGCATGGAAAGGGCCTTCCCCCTGCTGATGGGGAAAGGCCCGTTTCCGTCATCGGGACGCGGTC
This sequence comes from Azospirillum sp. B21, assembly GCF_008364825.1. Lineage (GTDB taxonomy): Bacteria > Pseudomonadota > Alphaproteobacteria > Azospirillales > Azospirillaceae > Azospirillum. The sequence continues at coordinate 245,413 of NZ_VTTO01000009.1, read as the reverse complement.
AGACGATCGCGGTGTCCGGGATGGTGCCGGTCAGCACGGCGCGGACATTGTCGGCGATCATGTGGCCGGTGCGGACGCGCGCCTCGTCGGTGGTGGCGCCGATGTGCGGGGTCAGGATCAGGTTCGGCACGTCCTGGAACGGGTTGCCGGCCGGCAGCGGTTCCGTGGCGAAGACGTCCAGCAGGGCGCCGCCGAGATGGCCGCTCTTCAGCGCCGCGGCCAGCGCCGCCTCGTCGACGATGCCGCCGCGGGCGACGTTGACCAGGATGGTGCCGGGCTTCAGCCGGGCGATCACCTCGGCGCTGACCAGATTGTGGGTCTCCGGCGTGTAAGGCAGGTGGAGCGACAGCGCGTCGGCGGTGTCCCAGATGCGGTCGAACGACACCTTCTCCACGCCCATGCGGGCCCAGACCGGATCGTCGGCCGGCACATGCGGGTCGGCGGCGATCACCGTCATGTCCAGCCCCTGGGCGCGGCGGGCGACATGGCGGCCGATGCGGCCGAAGCCGACGATGCCCAGCGTCTTGCCCGACACCTCGCGCCCGATCAGCCGGCCGCGCGGCCATTTGCCGGCGACCACGTCGGGTGTGGCGAAATAGGTGGTGCCGCGCACCAGCATCATCAGGCCGGCAATGGCCAGCTCCGCCACCGACACCTCGTTGGCGCCGGTAGCGGGCAGGACGGCGATGCCGCGCTCCCGGCAGGCCGGCACGTCGATGTTGTCCAGCCCGACGCCCAGCCGGCCGACCGCCTTCAGGTTCGGGAAGGCGTCGAAGAAGGCGCCGCGGATCTCCGTCTCGTTGCGGATGCAGATGGCGCGGGCGTCACGGCCCATCGCATACAGCTCGTCCAGGCGCTTATAGAGCGTCTCGTCGTAATGGACGTCGAAGTCGCGGCGCAGCTCGTCGACGGCGCTGGGCTGCATGAATTCGGAAATGATGATGTCGGGCATGGCGGGGGACTTCGGTGAGGGGGCAGGGGTCAGAGCGTGATGCCGGCGGCGTCCAGATAAGGCTTCAGGTTCAGCAGCTCGATGGTGGTCTCGCCGGCTTCCAGCTTGTGGCGGTAGGCCTCTTCCGCAGCCTCGCGGGCGGCGGCCTTCTCCAGCGTGTCGGCGGCCAGATCGCGGGGCACCACCACCACGCCATCGTCGTCGGCGACCACGATGTCGCCGGCCGACACCATCACGCCGCCGCAGACGATGGTGGTGTTGATGTCGCCCTTGGCGTCGGTCTTGTTGGTGCCCTTCATGTTGGTGCCGCGGCAGAAGACGGGGAAGCCCATGTCGCGGATGGCGACCGCATCGCGCACGCAGCCGTCGATCACCAGCCCGCCCAGGCCGCGGGCGATGGCCGACGCGGTCAGCACGTCGCCCCAGGGGCCGGCGTCGGTCATGCCCTTGAAGTCGACGACCAGGATGTCCCCCGGCTTCGCCAGCGCCACCGCGATGTGGATCATCAGGTTGTCGGTCGGCCCGCAGGACACGGTCAGCGCTGGCCCGCACAGCCGCATTCCGGGAAACAGCGGCTTGATCGGGTGGCCCATGGCGCCTTTCTTGCCCATCGCCTCGTGCAGGGTGGCGGGGGATTGGGCGCGCAGAGCCTCCACCGTCGCGGCGTCGGGGCGGACGAAATCCTTGTGAACGGTCATGCCGGGAACAGCCTTTCGGGAATGAGCGGCAAACGGACACTTCCGTGCCGAATACGCCTTAGAGCGGGTGAAACACGATAGATGAACAAGTAATAGAATATTTAGGGGTAGCTGAAAATATCCAAACGGTGGTTGATCGGCGGAAAATCACCTCTACGATGGGCGTGCCGCAAGAAGGCGCCCGCCTGGCGTCTGGCGATCGATAAAAAGCAATTGAAAGATGCCGCATCCGGCTGCGCGACGATCCCGGGTTGGTCCCGGCTGTTCAGCGGATGCGAACCGAAGGAGTCGATGTATGGATACGAACGCGCGTCCCGCCGTGCGGGGTGGATCGACAGGAACGGCCGCCGGTCCGGCCGGAGCCGGGCGGTTCGGTGCCCTTTCGCGCGGACTGCGGCGGCGTGCCGCCCGGCTGGCCGGTGCGGCCGGGATTGCCGCCTCCGCGCTGGCTGCGGCCTTCGGGCTGACGGGGCCGGGTGCGGCCTGGGCGGCCTATCCGGAGAAGCCGATCACCCTGATCGTCGGCTATGCGGCCGGCGGCGGATCCGACTTCATCGTCCGGTCGCTCGCCCCCTTCATCGAGAAGGAATTGGGCGGCAGCACCCGCGTCATCGTGATGAACCGTCCCGGTGCGGGCGGCGAGATCGGCTTCGCCGCCATCGCCGACGCGGCCCCCGACGGCTACACCATCGGGCTGATCAACTCGCCCAACGTCGTGACGATTCCGATCGAACGCCAGGCCCGCTTTTCGCTGGACCGGCTCGACCCGCTCTATAATCTGGTTGACGACCCCGGTTCCTTCGTCGTCCACAAGGACAGCCCCTACCAGACGCTGGCCGACGTCGCCGCCTTCGCCAAGGCCAACCCCAACAGCGTGACGGTCGGCACCACCGGCATCGGATCGGACGACCATCTGGCCATGCTGATGTTCCAGCGACTGACCCAGAGCCGGCTGACCCATGTGCCCTTCCCGGGCAGTGCCGATGCCCACCGCGCGCTTCTGGGCCGGCACATCCAGGTGACCTCGATGAACATCGGCGAATCGGCGCGGGCGCGGGAAGGCGACCCGATCCGCATCCTCGGCGTGATGACCGAAGAGCGGTCGGCCCAGGCCACGGACGTGCCATCCTTCAAGGAACTGGGGTTCGACGTGAAGATGGCGTCGCTGCGCGGTCTTGCCGCGCCGGTCGGGCTGCCGCCGGACATCCGCGCCAAGCTGGTGGATGCCATCGGCAAGGCCGTCCTGCATCCGGAATTCCAGGAGATCGCCCGCAAGGCCTATCAACCGCTGCGCCTGCTGCCCCCCGACCAGTATGCGGCGGAACTGAAGGTCCAGGAGGCGACCTTCCGCACCATGTGGAAGGAGACGCCCTGGCTGAAATGACGGTCGCCGCGCGGATCGGCGAGACGACCGTGCGGACATGGAAAAGGGCGCCGGCGATTGGCCGGCGCCCTTTTCCATTTGTGCGGAGGCTTACTTCAGCCAGGGGTTCGTTGCCCACAGCTCGCGCAGTTCCTTGGTCGACTCGGCCAGTTCGGCGGCATACTTCTCCGGCGGCAGCAGGCGCACCGGCTGGTACAGATCCTTCGCCTTGGCCTGGAAGCCCGGGTCGTTGGCAGCCTTGTCCAGCGCGTCGACCAGCTTGGTGCGGACATCCGGCGGCAGCCCCTTCGGGGCGGCGATGCCGCGCAGCGACGACATCAGTGCGTTGAAGCCCTGGTCCTTGAAGGTGGCGATGTCGGGAGCCTGCTCCACCTTCTTTTCGGCCATCACGCCCAGGACGGCGATCGGGTCCTTCTGCTTGTACTGCATCGCCTCGCCGATGTTCACGGCGCTCAGCATGATCTTCTTGTTGGCCAGCGCCGCTTCGTTGGCGGCGGAGCCCTGGAAGGGCACATGGGTGAAGGTCACACCGGCCTGGCGCTGGAACACCAGCATCGCCAGATGGTCGTCGGAGCCGATGCCGGTGGTGCCGACGGTGACGCCGTTCGGGTTGGCCTTGGCGAAGGTCACCACATCGGCCAGCGTCTTGAACTGCCCTTCGTTGTGGACCGCGAAGGAGCTGGGATCGTCGACGAGGTTGTAGAGCGGGTCGAGCCGGTCCAGCGAATAGCGGGCCTGGCGTTCGATCGGGATGGCGTTGACGTTGGGCGAGTTGATGGCGCCGATGGTGTAGCCGTCGGGGGCCGAATCGGCGATGGCGGCGAAGCCGATCTCGCCACCGGCGCCGGGCTTGTTCACCACCTCGACCCGGGCGCCGTCGCCCAGCTGCTTCTCAAGGAAGGGCGCCAGGGCGCGAATCAGCAGGTCGGTGCCGCCGCCGGCGCCGAAGGCCACGATCATCGTGATCGGCTTCTCCGGATAGGCCGCCTTGGCGTTCGTGGCCGACATGAACATCGCACCGGCCGCAGCCGCCAGAGTCAGAGACTTCCAGAACTTCATGATCCCCCCTTCGATGATGCACTGCGCAGGGCGGGCCGGAGTCGGCATGCCATGCGCGGAACGGGGCGGAGTCCGGTCCGGTCCGGCACGAATCGGCACGATCCCGGCGGGATCGGCTGTAATCGTGCGCGGCGACGGGCCAGATGCCGCCGAATATCTGAGGATGTTCCTACATCAGCAAGAACAGACCTTCAACTCCGCAGCATACGATTTCGCGTCGTCGCGTCAATACACCGCAGAATATTGCGAAGGATTGGTGAATGTGATGTGGGGCGGCAAATAAATACTGTGTATTGGCTCAAGTGGCGGGTGATTTTTATTGGGATCGGCTTGCGCAAGGCAAGTCGAGAATCTCTGGCAGACAGTCGTCTTCCGCTCGCCGCCCATCAGCGGCGTCTAACGACAAGTTGTATATCTTCCATACCATTTACCAAAGCGCATGCACATTTTCTCGTTATTAAAGAACATAATGGGGTATTGCGTCTTAAAGATATGCGTTTCGTTTTCCGCCTCCCGCGCCTGTCGTTCCGCTCATGCGGACGCGGGGCAAAAGGTGGTCGGCGGCGGCCATCGTTTCGGAGCATTCCCGGGCGTTGACAGTCGGTGGGCACCGCACTATGGTGCGCGCCTTCAATCGAGCCGCCGAGCGTTCAGGAACAGCATCATGAAAATCGTCAACTCCCTGAAGTCGATGAAGACGCGCCATAAGGCCTGCCGCGTGATCCGCCGCAAGGGCCGCGTCTACGTCATCAACAAGCAGAACCCCCGTTTCAAGGCCCGCCAGGGCTGATCGATCCGCAAGGATCGATCGACTGCGAGGCCGGGCATCGCGCCCAGCCTCTCCGTCATCGGGTGTTTACGCAAGAGCCGCGCCTTCGGGTGCGGCTCTTGCGTTTTGAGGTCTCCGCATCCGAGTGCCGCATCGTCTTGTATTAGGATCCCAGCGGATGGTACGTGTGGCGCACGAGTTCGCCGCAACGGGATAAGGACCGCCCGCCATGAAGATGCCGGTGCCGGACAGCGGGGTGATCGCCCGCCGCCGGGAGATCGTGGAGGCGCTACGCGCCATCGTTCCCGGCGAAGGCGTGATCGTCGACGAGAACGAACTGCGCGCCTATGAGTGCGACGGGCTGACCGCCTACCGCCAGCTGCCGATGGTCGCCGTTCTGCCCAGCACGGTGGAGCAGGTGTCCCAGGTCCTGAAGACCTGCAAGGCGATGGGGGTGAAGGTGGTGCCGCGCGGGGCCGGCACCTCGCTGTCGGGCGGCGCCCTGCCGCTGGCCGACGGCGTGCTGCTGGGCATGGGCAAGTTCAAGCGCATCCTCGACATCGACTATGCCAACCGCTGCGTCACCGTGCAGCCGGGGGTGACCAACCTCGGCATCTCCAACGCGGTCGCGCATGAGGGCTTCTATTACGCCCCCGATCCGTCCAGCCAGATCGCCTGCACCATCGGCGGCAACATCGCCGAGAATTCCGGCGGCGTGCATTGCCTGAAATACGGGCTGACCACCAACAACGTGCTGGGGCTGGAGATGGTGCTGATGGACGGCACCGTCATCCGGCTGGGCGGCAAGCATCTGGACGCCGGCGGCTACGACCTGATGGGCATCGTCACCGGGTCGGAAGGGTTGCTGGGCGTGGTGACCGAGGTCACGGTGCGCATATTGAAGAAGCCGGCCACCGCCCGCGCGGTTCTGCTGGGCTTCCCCAGCAGCGAGCAGGGCGGCGACTGCGTGGCCGCCATCATCGCCGCCGGCATCATCCCCGGCGGCATGGAGATGATGGACCGGCCCGCCATCCATGCGGCGGAAGCCTTCGTCCATGCCGGCTATCCGCTGGATGTCGAGGCTCTGCTGATCGTCGAATTGGACGGCCCGGCGGCGGAGGTCGACCACCTGATCGACCGGGTGGAGGCCATCGCCCGCGAGCGTGGCGCCTGCTATGCCCGCGTGTCGACCAGCGAGGAGGAGCGGCTGGCCTTCTGGGCCGGGCGCAAGGCCGCCTTCCCGGCGGTGGGGCGGATCAGCCCCGACTACTACTGCATGGACGGCACCATCCCGCGCAAGGCGCTGCCGCTGGTGCTGCAGCGGATGCAGGAGATGTCGGACCGCTGCGGCCTGCGCGTCGCCAACGTCTTCCATGCCGGCGACGGCAATCTGCATCCGCTGATCCTCTACGATGCCAACAAGCCGGGCGAACTGGAGGCGGCGGAGGAGTTCGGCAACGACATCCTGCGCCTGTGCGTCGAGGTCGGCGGCGTGCTGACCGGCGAGCATGGCGTCGGCGTGGAAAAGCGCGACCTGATGACCGACCAGTTCGACGAGGCCGATCTCCAGCAGCAGCAGCGGCTGAAATGCGCCTTCGACCCCGACGGCCTGCTGAACCCCGGCAAGGTCTTCCCCACGCTGCACCGTTGCGCCGAGCTCGGCCGGTTGCACGTCCACCAGGGGGAACTGCGCTTCCCCGACATCCCGCGCTTCTGAAGGGCCGCTCCCCGCCATGACCATCACCACCTTGAAGCCGGAGAGCGCCGCGCAGGCGGCCGACGCGGTGCGCTGGGCTCTGTCGGCCGGCGAGCCGCTGGAGATTCTCGGCAGCGGAAGCCGCCGCGGGCTGGGCCGCCCGGTGCAGGCCGGCCACGCGCTCGACCTGTCGGGCCTGTCGGGCGTCATCGCCTATGAACCGGAGGAACTGGTGCTGACCGCGCTGGCCGGCACGCCGATGGATCTGATCCGCACGATGCTGGCAGACCGTGGGCAGCATCTCGCCTTCGAGCCGCCGGAGGGGGGAACCTTGGGCGGCTTGGTCGCCAGCGGGCTGGCCGGGCCACGGCGCATCTCGGCGGGATCGGCCCGCGACCACACGCTGGGGATCGCCGGGGTCAGCGGCCGGGCGGAGGCCTACAAGGGCGGCGGCAAGGTGGTGAAGAACGTCACCGGCTATGACGTGCCAAAGCTGATGGCGGGCTCCTTCGGCACCCTGACCGCGCTGACCGAGATCACCGTGAAGGTGCTGCCGGCGCCGGAGGATACCGCGACGCTGCTGCTGTTCGGGCTGGACGACGTGGCGGCGGTGGCGATGCTCGACCGGGCGCTGCGCAGTCCTTACGAGGTGTCGGGCGCCGCCCATCTGCCGGCGGGGATCGCCGCGCGGTCGGGCGTGTCCGCCGTGGCGGGGGCGGGCGGGGCGGTGACGCTGGTGCGGCTGGAGGGTTTCGGCCCATCGGTCGCCGCGCGGGTCACCATGCTGCGCGAGGAGTTGCGGGCCGACGCGGTGCTGGCTCGCGACGAGTCGCTGGCGATCTGGCGCGAGGTGAGGGATGGGGGGTGGTTGGGTGCGGACACGGACCCCCACCCTAACCCTCCCCCGCTGGGCGGGGGAGGGAACTCCGCCGCCTCCCCGCAACAGCACTCAATCCCCCTCCCCCGCCCAGCGGGGGAGGGTCGGGGTGGGGGCATCCGCAGCGACACTTCCCACCTCTGGAAACTCTCCATCCCCCCCTCGACCGGCCCCTCCACGGTGGACGCCATCCGTCGCACGCTCGACGTCGAGGCTTTCTACGACTGGGGCGGCGGGCTGGTCTGGCTGGCGGCGCCGCCCAATTCGGACAAGACCATCCGCGCCGCTCTTTCCGCCGGTGGACACGCAACGCTGGTGCGGGCGCCGGAGGCGGTGCGCGCGGCGACGGACGTGTTCCAGCCCTTGCCCGAGCCGCTGATGGCACTCAGCCGCCGGGTCAAGGAAAGCTTCGACCCCAAGGGCATCCTCAACCCCGGCCGCATGTATGCGGGGCTGTAACGGGAAGACCGATCTCGATGCAAACGAACTTCTCGCTGGCCCAGCTGGCCGATGCCGCGATCCGCGACTCGGAACAGATCCTGCGCAAATGCGTGCATTGCGGCTTCTGCACCGCGACCTGTCCGACCTACACCATCCTGGGTGACGAGCTGGACAGCCCGCGCGGCCGCATCTACCAGATCAAGGACATGCTGGAGAAGGGCGGGCCGCCGCCCGAAACAACGGTCAAGCACATCGACCGCTGCCTGTCCTGCCTGTCCTGCATGACGACCTGCCCATCGGGCGTCCATTACATGCATCTGGTCGATCATGCCCGCGCCCATATCGAGGCGACCCACACCCGTCCGCCGGCCGACCGGGCGGTGCGCGACCTGATCGCGCGGGTTCTGCCCAATCCGCGGCTGTTCCGGCTGGCCCTGCTCGGCGCCTCCCTGGGCCGGCCCTTCCGCGCCATGCTGCCCAAGCGGCTGTCCGCCATGCTGGCGCTGACTCCGGCCAGCGTCCCGGCGCCGAGCTACAGCGACCGGCCCGGCGTGCATCCGGCACAGGGACCGCGGAAAAAGCGTGTGGCCTTGCTGATCGGCTGCGCCCAGCAGGTGCTGGCCCCGCAGATCAACGAGGCGACCATCCGCCTGCTGACCCGTCACGGCGTCGAGGTGGTGGTGTCCAAGGGAGCCGACTGCTGCGGCGCCCTGACGCACCATATGGGCAAGGAGGATCTCGCCCACGCAGCCGCGAAAAAGACCATCGACGCCTGGACGAAGGAGATCGAAGGCGAGGGGCTGGATGCCATCGTCATCAACGCGTCGGGCTGCGGCACCAGCGTGAAGGACTACGGCCACATGTTCCGCGAGGACTCCGCCTATGCCGTCAAGGCGGTGCGGGTGGCGGCTCTCGCGAAGGACGTGACCGAACTGATGGACGAGATCGGGCTGGCCCGGCCGGTGGTGGAGACGGGGCAGGCGGTCGCCTACCACTCCGCCTGTTCCATGCAGCACGGCCAGCGCATCAAGGAGCCGCCGCGCGCCCTGCTGCGCGCCGCCGGCTTTCTTGTGAAGGAGATCCCCGACGCCCATCTCTGCTGCGGATCGGCCGGCACCTACAACATGCTGCAGCCGGAATTGGCGGGGGAACTGCGCGACCGCAAGGTCGCGGCCATCGAAAGCACGCAGCCGCAGGCGGTGGCGGCCGGCAATCTCGGCTGCATCACCCAGATCGCGTCGGGCATCGGCCTGCCGGTGGTCCACACGGTGGAGTTGCTGGACTGGGCGACCGGCGGTCCGATGCCCGACGCGCTGGCCGGTAGGGCGGCCTTCCGGCAGGGCGGCGCGCGGGCGGCATAAGAGGCGGGGCAGGGACGGCGCGGCGACGGCGGCGCACGGCGGCATGGGCGGAGCCGGGGGTTTCATACCCCCACAATTCTGTGTTTATCTGCGTTCATCTGTGTCAGAAGATCCGCCGCTTCACCGCGTTCCGTCCCAGCCCCATTCCGTTCAGGTCATCGCCTTGTCCTTGCCACCGTCCTCCTCGCCACCCACGGAAAACATCGGCATGAGCGCCGGCTATGGAATCACCCATCGCCTGTCGGCCTGGGGCGTTCACATCTTCACGGCCAGCGGCGCGGTGCTGGGGCTGCTCGGCCTGCTGGCGGCGGCGGCCGGCGATGCGAAGCTGTGCCTGATGTGGCTGGGCATCGCGCTGGTCGTCGACGGCGTGGACGGCACGCTGGCCCGCCGCGTCTCGGTCAAGCAGGTGCTGCCGGGCATCGACGGCTCGGCGCTGGACCTCGTCATCGACTACCTGACCTATGTCGTGGTGCCGGCGGTGTTCATGCACCGCTTCGGCCTGCTGCCGGAGGGGTTGGTCAGCATCGCTCTCGCCGCCTGGGTCCTGCTGACGGCACTCTATTGCTTCGCCAATGTCGGGATGAAGAGCGGCGACAATTACTTCGTCGGCTTCCCGGCGATCTGGAACGTCGTTGCCCTCTATCTCTGGCTGCTCGACCTCAATCCCTGGTTCAACGCGGCGGTGGTGGTGGCGCTGGGGCTGCTGACCTTCACCACGGTCAAGTTCCTGCATCCCTTCCGGGTCAAGGCGCTGATGCCGCTGAACATCGCGGTGACCACGGTATGGCTGCTCTGCTGCATCGCGCTGGTGGTGCTGGAGCCGGCGCGTCCGGGCTGGCTGTTCGGCCTGTGGCTGGCGACGTCGATCTATTACGCCGCCGTCTGCGCCTGGCGGAGCCTGCGCGGTCCCTGATCGCCTGACATCAGGGAGGCGGGGAACAGCTCTGCGTGACGGGCGTTGCCTGGACGGCATACCCGGCGCAGCAGAGAGGATCCCGCCTTGGCCACGGCTCATCCGATCCGGATCGGCACCGCCGGCTGGAGCATTCCCAAGCTGTCCGCCCCGGCCTTTCCCACCGAGGGCACGCATCTGGAGCGCACCGCCCGCGTCATGGCGATGACCGAGGTGAACAGCAGCTTCTACCGTCCGCACAAGCCGGAGACCTGGGCGCGCTGGGCCGCCTCCACCCCGTCCGCTTTCCGCTTCGCGGTGAAGCTGCCCAAGGCGATCAGCCACGAGGCCCGGCTGGTCGACGCCGACGCCGCGCTGGACCGCTTCCTGGCCGAGGCCGGGATGCTGGGCGACCGCTTCGGCCCGCTGCTGGTCCAGTTGCCGCCCAGCCTGCGCTTCGACCGTGCGGTCGCGGAGGATTTCTTCGCGCTGCTGCGCGCCCGTTTCGACGGCGACGTGGTGTGCGAGCCGCGCCATGCCTCCTGGTTCACCGACGGGGCCGAGTCCCTTCTGATCGCCCATCGCGTCGCCCGCGTCGCCGCCGATCCCGCCCCGGTGCCGGGAGCCGGGGATCCCGGCGGCTGGGACGGCGTGCGCTATTGGCGGCTGCACGGGTCGCCGGTCATCTACCGCTCCGCCTACGAGCCGGCGGTGCTGGACGCGCTGGCCGAGCGGCTCCTGGCCGAGGCGGCGCTGCGGCCGGTCTGGTGCGTCTTCGACAACACCGCCGACTTCCATGCCGTGGACGATGCGCTGGCGACGATGGCGCGGCTGCGGGTCCGGTCATAGGCGCAATTCTCTATCGGACGACCCCCGGCACGACCGAGACAGTGCATTGTTGCAGGGCTATCCTGCCGCAAAACGCCCCGATAGGAGGGGCAACGGCGTGCAGGCGGTGTGGTTATGGAGTTCGTCGTCCTACTTCTGATCTTCGGCTTCATCACCCACCGGCTGGACCGGCGGCTGAAGGCGCAGGAGGCGGAGATCGCCACGCTACGCGGCAGGCTGGACAAGGCGCTGACCGGCGCCGCTCCCCTGCAGGCGTCCCCGTCCGTCGTGGCGGAGGCCGAGCCGACAGAGGGACCGCCGCCGGAGGAGTTCGCCGAACCGGTTCTCGCCGCCGAAGCGGCTCCCGTGCCGGACGAGATTCCGCCGCCTGCCGCACCGGAGCCCGCCGCCCCGCCGCGGACGGGCTGGCGCGAGCTGGAGGAATCGCTGGCGTCGCGCTGGCTGATCTGGCTCGGCGGCGGCACCATGGCGCTGGCCGCGGCCTTCTTCATCAAGCTGTCGGTGGAGCATGGCTGGCTCGGGCCGGGCGTGCGGGTGGCGCTTGGGCTGCTCGCCGGTTTCGGGCTGATGGTGGGCGGCGAATGGCTGCGCCGCCGGCCGACCCAGCGCGCCGTCGCGGCGCTCCGGCCCGATTACGTGCCGCCGGCCCTGACCGCCGCCGGCCTGTTCACCGCCTTCGCCAGCGTCTATGGCGGTTTCGCCCTGTTCGACCTGTTCGCTCCGCTGGTCGCCTTCGCGCTGCTGGCGGCGCTGTCGATCGTCGGCATCGGGCTGTCGTTGCTGCAGGGGCCGTTCATCGCGGCGCTCGGGCTGCTGGCCGGCTATGTCACGCCGCTTCTGATACCGTCCGACAATCCGGACGCCTGGGGCCTGTTCGCCTATCTGCTGGCGCTGAACGGCGCCGGCATGGCGGTGGTGCTGTATCGCCGCTGGCGCTGGCTCGGCTGGGGGGCGCTGGCCGGTGCGGCGCTCTGGCCGCTGGTGTGGCTGATCGACCCGTGGCGCAGCGGCGACGCGCTGCCGACCGGCCTCTATCTGCTGCTGACCTCGGCCCTCTTCCTGGTTCCGGCCGTGCTGGGCGTGGTTGCGGGAACCGCGGAGGACCGGCTGGCGGAGCCGGCGCCCGCCACCGGCTGGCGCAGGGCGCTGCCCGACTGGATCCGGCGCAAGCAGCGCCATCCCGCCGACCGGCTGGCGATGATGGCGATGCGGCTGTTCGGCCTGCTGGTCGCCGCCGTCACCTGGAGCGACGGGCATGACGCGGTGTCGCTGACCGTGCTGACCCTCTTCGCGCTACTCGCCATGGCTGCCGGCCGGCGGACCGAGCGGATCGCCGGCGTTGCCTGGATCGCGGCGCTGACCGTGCTGCTGTCGCTGGCGCCCTGGAGCCTGCCCTATGTCCCGTCCAGCCCGCCGCCGCTGACTGCGGAGGGCCAGCCCCTGATCGTCGCCGACCCGGCCGGCTACCCGGCGGCGGTCGCGCGATTCCTGTGGGTGGCGGGCGGCTTCGCGGCGCTGTTCGGCATCGGTGGTTTCGCCGCCTTGTGGGGCGCGCGGCGGGCGGCGCTGTGGGCGTCGCTGTCGGCCCTGGTGCCGCTGGCCCTGCTGACGCTGGCCTACGCCCAGGTGGCGCCGCCGGAGACCGCCATCGGCTGGCCGGCCGCGGCCCTTGCGCTGGCGGCCCTGCTGGTCGCCGGCACGACGCCGCTGGCCCGCCACCGTCACCGGCCGGGCGCCGCGCTGGGGCTGGCCGCCTTCGCCGCCGGGGCGAGCGGCGCCATCGCACTCGGTGCCACCATGACCCTGCAGGAGGCGTGGCTGACCGTGGCGCTGGCGATGCAGGTGCCGGTGCTGGCCTGGCTGGAGCGGCGGATGACCCTGCGCGAGCTGCGCGGGGTCGCCCTGCTGGTGGCGGTCGCCGTTCTGGTCCGGCTGGCGATCAACCCCTATGTGCTGGATTACGAAGGCTATGCCTGGATCGCCTACGGCTATGGCCTGCCGGCGCTGGGCTTCCTGGTGGCGGCGCGCCTGATGCGGACGGTGCCGGACGCCCAGGGAAACACTGGAGGTGGCGACGATCTGGTGGTGATGGTGCTGGAGGCCGGCGCCCTGATCTTCACCACGCTGATGCTGTCGCTGGGCATCCATCGCTGGATGGCCGGCAGCCTGGAGGCGGAGCCGTCCGGCCTGACGGAGGTGGCGCTGCACACCCTGTCCTGGCTGGGCCTCGGCCTGCTGCTGGCGGCGGACCGGCGGTGGAGCGCGCGGCCGGTGGCAGTGTGGGGCCGGCGCCTGCTGGTCCTGTTGGCCGCCGCGACCGCCTTCTTCCTGCATCTGCTTGCGCTGAACCCGCTGTGGAACTTCGAGTGGGTCGGCACCTGGCCGGTGGTCAACCGTCTGCTGCTGGCCTACGGCGCGCCGGCCGTCCTGCTGCTGCTCTATCTGTGGTACGACCCGCCGCCGTCGCGCAGCCTGCGGAGCGCCGCGCCGGTCCTGCCGATGCTGCTGATCGCCACCAACCTCGCGCTGGAGATCCGCCGCGCCTTCCAGGGGCCGATCCTGAACGGCTACGAGACGTCGGACGCCGAATGGTACGCGTATTCGGTCGGCTTCCTGCTGTTCGCGGTGGCGATGTTGGTGGCGGGCATCCGCTTCGGCTGGGGCTGGATGCGCCATGCCGGTCTGGTGCTGGTGCTGGCGGTGGTCGCCAAGGTGTTCCTCAGCGACATGTCGGATTTGGAGGGGATGTATCGCGTCGCCTCCTTCCTCGGCCTCGGCGTCTCACTGGTCGGCATCGGCTGGCTGTACCAGCGCCTTCTGCGCCCACCCGCCGCCGGCACCCCGCCGGAGCCGAAGCCGGAGCCGCCGCATTCGCCCGCGGATGATTTGCCCGCCGACAATCTGTTGGACCAACGGACTCGTTGACAGGCCGGGCGGGGAACGCTCCCATACGATGAAGGATGGGCCGGGAAGGAACCCGGCCCCCGCCACCGGAGGAGCAGCGCCAGATGGACCGCGAGACGCACGGCAACGCCTATCCCATCCTTCCCGACGGCGAGGAGGGCTTCACCGTCGAGGCGGCGCGGATGAAGTTCGGCCCCGGCATGCTGGCCGAGCTGGGCGGCGACGCGCTGTCGCTGGGCATGACGCGGGTGGCGCTGTTCACCGACCCGCGGGTTGCCGCAACCGCCCCCTTCGCCATGGCGCTGGAGTCGCTGAAGCGGGCGGGCGTCGATCCGGTGGTCTATGACAGCTGCCGGGTGGAGCCGACCAGCGCCTCCTTCCTCGACGCCGCCGATTTCGCGCGGGACGGCGGCTTCGACGGCTATGTCTCCATCGGCGGCGGATCGGTGATCGACACCGCCAAGGCGGCCAACCTCTACGCGACCTACCCGGCCGACTTCCTCGCCTACGTCAACAAGCCGCTGGGGGAAGGCATCCCGGTCCCCGGCCCGGTCAAGCCGCACATCGCCTGCCCGACCACCTGCGGCACCGGCAGCGAGACCACCGGCGTCGCCATCTTCGACCATGTGGAAAAGCAGGTGAAGACCGGCATCTCGTCGCGCTTCCTGCGGCCGAGCCTCGCCGTCGTCGATCCGCGCACCATCGACAGCCTGCCGCCCGGCGCCATCGCCGCCACCGGCTTCGACGTGCTGACCCACGCCATCGAGAGCCACACCGCGCGCCCCTTCCGCTCCCGCCCGCGCCCTGAGTCGCCGACGGCGCGCCCGCCCTATCAGGGCGCGAACCCGTGGTCGGACATCGGCAGCTTGCAGGCGATCCGGCTGGGCGGGCAATGGCTGGAACGGGCGGTCAACGACCCCGACTGTGCGGAAGCGCGCGACGCCCTGATGTTCGCGGCGACGCTGGCCGGTCTCGCCTTCGGCAATGCCGGCGTCCACATCCCGCACGCCATGTCCTATTCGGTGGCCGGGATGAACCACAGCTTCACCGCGACCGGCTACGAGACGGTGGACCCGATGGTGCCGCACGGCATCTCGGTTGTGCTGAACGCCCCCGCCGCCTTCCGCTTCACCGGCCCGGCCGCGCCGGAAGCGCATCTGCGCGCCGCCGAGGCGTTAGGGGCGGATGTGCGCGGCGCCTCGCCGGAAGATGGCGGCGAGTTGCTGGCGACGCGGCTGATTTCGATGATGCGGGCGACCGGCCTGCCGAACGGGCTGTCGGCGCTGGGTTACGGCGAGGCCGACATTCCGGGCTTGGTCAAGGGAGCCGCCGCCCAGCAACGCCTGCTGACCATCGCCCCCCGCCCGGTGTCGGAGGATGATTTGCGCGGGCTGTATGCGGATGCGATGCGTTACTGGTGAAGGTGACTGAAGTCCCCTCTCCCGGGGCCACTCTATCCCGGAAAAGTTCCCTCTCCCCCCTGGGGAGAGGGTTAGGGTGAGGGGGACGCGTGGCGAGGATTCTCAAGAAAGTCCGGCATGTGCATCCCCCTCACCCCGACCCTCTCCCCAGGGGGGAGAGGGGGAATGGTGCCCGTTTTCCAGCCCACCGTTGCCCGCGACACCCGCTCGCTATAGGAATAACACCCTATATTAGAGCGGAGTTCCCATGCCCTCCGTAGCCCGGTTTCCCGCCCCGTTCACCGCTCCCCGCTGCCATCGCGCTGGCGGCGTGGAACACCTGAACAGGGTCCGGAAAACCGTTTCACGGTGTTTCAAACGTTCCATCCACCCCCGCGAAACAGGGGTGCCAACCTCAGAACTGTTCCTCGCTCAGCGCCATCACCGTGTTGCGGGCGCTCGCGATGGTCGGCAGCAGGGCGGGGGCGGTCGCCAGCACCTGCTCGGCGTAGAAGCGCGCGACGATCAGCTTGGTCTCCAGGAAGGAGGCGTTTGCCCCCGGCTGGCGCATCCCCTCCATCGCCTTCATCGCCGAACGGGCCAGCATCCAGCCGCCGGCCACCGTTCCCCACAGTTTCAGATACGCCACCGCACCGGCGGCGGCGCCTTGCAGGTCGCCCTCCGCCTGGGTGGAGACCATCCAGTCGATGGCCCGGTCAAG
This sequence comes from Azospirillum sp. B21, assembly GCF_008364825.1. GTDB lineage: Bacteria > Pseudomonadota > Alphaproteobacteria > Azospirillales > Azospirillaceae > Azospirillum. The sequence continues at coordinate 229,407 of NZ_VTTO01000009.1, read as the reverse complement.
CGCGTCCAGACCGGCCGACAGCTCGGTGCGAATCACCGCGAGATCGTCGCCGGGGGCTGCACCCAGATCCTCCACCGTTGCCCGCATGTCGGCGACGAAGGCCCTGGCCGCCGCGCCCTTGTCGCGGCCGGTCTTGCGGAAGGTCAGGTCGTTGCCGTGGATGCCGTTGGTGCCCTCGTAGATCGGGGTGATGCGGGCGTCGCGGTAATGCTGGGCGGCGCCGGTCTCCTCGATGAAGCCCATGCCACCATGGATCTGCACGCCGGTGGACGCCACCTCGCAGCCGATGTCGGTCGACCACGCCTTGACGATGGGTGTCAGCACGTCGACCCGCGCGGTGGCCGCAGCACGCACCGCCGGATCCTCGTGATGGCGGGAGATGTCCAGCTGCGTGCCGGCATAGAGCGCCAGCGCCCGCGCCGCCTCGGTCTTGGCGCGCATGTCCAGCAGCATGCGGCGCACGTCCGGATGCTTGATGATGGCGACGCCGGCGCCCTTGGGATCGGCCAGATCCTTGCTCTGCACGCGGCTCTTGGCGTAGTCGCGGGCCTGCTGATAGGCGCGCTCGGCGATCGCCACGCCCTGGATGCCGACGCCGAGCCGGGCGTTGTTCATCATCGTGAACATGTATTCGATGCCGCGGTTCTCCTCGCCGACGAGGTAGCCGATGGCCCCGCCGTCGTCGCCAAAGGCCATCACCGCGGTCGGGCTGGCCATGATGCCCAGCTTGTGCTCCAGGCTGGCGCAGCGCAGGTCGTTGCGCTGGCCCGGCGTGCCGTCGGCGTTGGGCAGGAACTTCGGCACGATGAACAGGCTGATGCCCTTGATGCCTGCCGGGGCGTCGGGCAGGCGGGCCAACACCAGATGGACGATGTTCTCCGTCAGGTCATGCTCGCCATAGGTGATGAAGATCTTCTGGCCGGTGATGCGGTAGCTGCCGTCCTCCGCCCGCACCGCCTTGGTCCGCACCGCGGCGAGGTCGCTGCCCGCCTGCGGTTCGGTCAGGTTCATCGTCCCGGTCCATTCGCCGGAGATCATCTTCGACAGATAGACCGCCTTCTGCTCGTCACTCGCATGCTCGGTCAGCAGGTCGACGGCACCCTGGGTCAGCAGCGGGCACAGGCCGAAGGACAGGTTGGCGGCCTGCCACATCTCGTTCACCGCGAAGGCGACGGTCCAGGGCAGGCCCTGCCCGCCATAGTCCGGTTCGAAGGGCAGGCTGTTCCAGCCGGCCTCGGTGAACTGGCCATAGGCCTCCTTCCAGCCGGTGGCGGTGCGGACGACGCCGTTCTCCAGCTTCGCCCCTTCCTTGTCGCCCACCCGGTTCAGCGGGGCGAGCACGCCGGAGGCGAATTTGCCGGCCTCCTCCAGGATGGCGTCGACCAGATCGGGGGCGGCGCTGTCGCAATGGGGCAGGGCGGCGATGGCGTCGAGGCCCACCACCTCGTTCAGGACGAAGCGCAGATCGTCGACCGGAGCGGTGTAGGTCATGGCGGGGTGATTCTCCCTCGGAATGGATTGTTTGGTTTACCTATAGGTCAACATACAGCATCGAATGGCGCCTGACGAGAGGGCGGGATGCCGCGCGTGCAGAAGGCTAGGCCGCGGAGGCGGCATCATCAAGCCTCCAGCCGGTTGGCACGGTGTCTGCATTGGAGCAGTTGCCTCCCACCGAGGCCTTCACACGGGGATCGACCCATGACCTACGCTTCCGCACTCGGCAATCCCAGCGACACCGCCGCCCAGCAGGCCCGCGCATCCCGCGGCCCGGCAAATGTTGAGGCTGCCGTCCGCAATGCCAGCGCCAGGACGGGGGTCGATTTTTCCTACCTCATGGAAAAAGCTGCCGTGGAGAGCGGCTATCGCACGGACATAAAGTCCTCCTCCTCGTCGGCGACCGGGCTCTACCAATTCATCGACAGCACATGGCTGCAGACGATGAAGGAGCATGGCGCCGACCACGGCTATGGCAAATACGCCAACGCCATCCAGACCCGCAGCGACGGCCGCCCCTATGTCGCCGATCCGGAGATGAAGAGGGAGATCCTGGAGCTGCGCAAGGATCCGACCGCCTCGGCCCTGATGGCGGCGGAATACACCCGCGGCAACAAGGAGTATCTGGAGGAGACGGTGGGCGGCAAGATCGGCTCGACGGAGCTGTACATGGCGCATTTCCTGGGGGCCGGCGGCGCGTCGAAGTTCCTGAACGCGATGCAGGAGAATCCCGGCCGCACCGCCCGCGACGTCTTCCCCGATGCCGCGGCGGCCAACAAGAACGTCTTCTACGACAAGGCCACCGGCAAGGCGAAGTCGCTGAAGGAGATCTACGACCGCTTCGCCACCAAGTTCTCGGAGAACCCGCTGGCCAACTTCGCCCCGGCCCAGGTGGCGACCGACGCCGTGCGCAAGCAGGACATTCCGGACGGCTTCACCACCCAGGTGCCGATGGCCCCGGCCAAGTCGCTGAACGGCACGCCGCTGTCGATCTATCAGGTTCTGGCGCTGAACGCGCTGGAGACGCCGGACGAGGTCGACAGCGTCAGCGGACGCCCGGCCCGCCTGCGCGACAAGGAAAACCGCCGCATGCGCGAGGAGCCGGTGCGGACCGACCAGACCGCCGGCACCGGCGTCGCCATGGGCTTCGGGCTGGGGCTGGGGCGAATCGTCGGGTCTGAATCGTCGACGCCGGTCGCCGCCGCAACCGCGGGCGCCGCCGGCAAGGATGCCGTGACCAAGGTGGCCTGAGCGGGGCGGCAGAAGGCGAAGAGGGGCAAAATGCCCTACGCTGGCGCTTTGACTTGACGGCCGGATGGGTGCAAGGTCGCGCCGTTTTTGGCGCTCACCCCTCAGGACCGATCATGAGCAACCAGCAGCCCGCCGTCACCTTCGAGGAAATCCGCGCGCTCGTGCGCAACCTGCCCGGCCCCGATCTGGAGGCCGGCACCGCGGCCCTCCAGCGCGAACGGCAGCTGACCAAGCCGGCGGGCTCTCTCGGCCGGCTGGAGGAGATCGCGCAGTGGATGGCGACCTGGCAGGGCCAGCACCCGGCCGAGGTCCGCCGCCCGCGCGTCGCCGTCTTCGCCGGCAACCATGGCGTGGCCGCCCGCGGCGTCTCGGCCTTCCCGGCCGAGGTGACGGTGCAGATGGTCGCCAACTTCCAGAATGGCGGCGCGGCGGTCAACCAGCTCTGCGAGGTGGCCGACGCCGACCTGCGCGTCTACGAACTGGACTTGGAGAACCCGACCGCCGACTTCACCCAGGGCCCGGCCATGGGGGAGGAGGAATGCTGCCGCACCATGGCCTACGGCATGATGGCTGTGGAGATGGGCGTCCAACTGCTGGCGCTGGGCGAGATGGGCATCGCCAACTCGACCTCGGCGGCGGCGATGTGCCTCGCCATGTTCGGCGGCGAGGCGGCCGACTGGACCGGCCGCGGCACCGGCATCGACGATGCCGGCCTTGCCCGCAAGATCGCCGCGGTGGAGGCCGGCGTCGCCGCCAACCCGCAGGCCAAGGACGACCCGTTCGAGGCGCTGCGCTGCCTGGGCGGCTACGAATTTGCCGCCATCGCCGGCGCCATCCTGGCGGCCCGCGTCGCCCGCGTGCCGGTTCTGCTCGACGGCTTCGCCTGCACTGCCGCCGCCGCCGTTCTGTACAAGGCCGACCGCCGCGCGCTCGACCACTGCATGGTCGCCCACCGCTCGGTCGAGCCGGGGCACGCCCGCCTGATGCAGGCCATCGGCAAGGAGCCGCTGCTGGACCTGGGCATGCGCCTGGGCGAAGGCTCCGGTGCGGCGCTGGCGATCAACATCGTGAAGTCCGCCGTCGCCTGCCACGCCGGCATGGCGACCTTCGCCGACGCGGGCGTTGCCACGCAGGGGTGATTGGGGGCGTTAGACCCCCACCTTAATCCTCCCCCGCTGGGCGGGGGAGGAGATAGGCGCATATGCGGCGGAGCGGCGGCAGTCCCTCCCCCGCCCAGCGGGGGAGGATAGGTGGGGGCAAGTCAGCCCCTCACAACATCCCGTCGGCCAGATCGCTGATCGCTGCCGACAGGAACAGGTCCAGCATCACCAAGGCCGCGGCGGCCAGCCCCGACAGCGACAGGGCGGTGCGCAGCACGAACCACTGGTAGGTCAGCATCGCCATCATCACGCCGAAGACCAGCGCTTCGGACATCCCTGACGGCAGCAGGCCGCTGGCCGACAGGACGATGGCCGGCAGGTAGATCGCCATCTGCACCACCGCCGACCAGTTGTAGGCGGTCAGCGCGCCGGGATAGAGCTGCTCCTTGCCCAGCAGCGCCGATATGCGGAACAGGGCGAGCGGGAAGGCGGTCCAGCTGACCACATAGGCGATGCCCTCCACCGTCACCAGTTGCAGCACCGGGGTGCCGTCCAGCTGGTCCCACAGCCGGATCGCCAGCAGCAGGGCATAGGCCGGCAGCACCACCAGCGCCGCATAGAAGGAGTTCAGCGCCCCCTCGGGCGTGCGGTCGAAGAACTCCATCCCCGTCCGGTCGAAGCGGGCCAACCGCCAGGCGCCGGTCAGCGCGGACAGGATGGCGGGGGTGGTCAGCGGCATCATGGTGTCCCGGTTGGAAGACTCACCCGGCAAGGCGCGTGAACACGCCCTTCAGGATGGCCTCGTAGATGTCCGTCAGCCGGCGGAGATCCTCCACCGAACAATATTCGTCGACCTTGTGCATGGTCTGGCCGACCAGCCCGAACTCCACCACCGGACAGACATTCTTGATGAAGCGGGCGTCCGACGTTCCACCGGTGGTCGAGTATTCGGGACGGCGCCCGGTCACGCTTTCCACCGCCTCAGCCACCAGTTCGGTCAGCGGACCGGGCGGGGTGACGAAGCTGTCGCCGGAGCAATAGACCTCCAGCTCATAGGCACCGCCGATGGAATCGAAGGTGCGGCGCAGCCACGCCTCGATGCCGGCCGGGGTATGGGCGTCGTTGAAGCGGATGTTGAAGGTCGCCTTGCCCTGGGCGGGAATGACGTTGGTCGCCGTGTTGTCGACGTCGATGGTGGTCAGCGCCAGGGTGGAGGGCTGGAAATGCGCCGTGCCCCCGTCCATCGGATGTTCGGTGATGGCGGCCAGCATGCGGACCAGCCGCGGCAGCGGGTTGTCGGCCAGATGAGGGTAGGCGACGTGGCCTTGCGCGCCGAACACGGTCAGGAAGCCGGTCAGGCTGCCGCGCCGGCCGATCTTGATCATGTCGCCCAGCGCCTTGGGGTTGGTCGGCTCCCCCACCACGCAGGCGTCGATGCGCTCGCCGCGCTCGGCCATCCAGTCCAGCACCTTGCGGGTGCCGTTGATCGCCACCCCTTCCTCGTCGCCGGTGATCAGCAGGCTGATCGAGCCGGCGGGCGGGCCGTCCTGCAGCCGGCGCGACACGGCGGCGACGAAGGCGGCGATGGCGCCCTTCATGTCCACCGCACCGCGGCCGAACAGGCGCCCGCCCATCACCTCGCCGGCGAAGGGATCGACCGTCCAGCCCTTGTCGCCCGGCGGCACCACGTCGGTGTGGCCGGCGAAGCAGAAGTTGGGGCCGTCGGTACCGAGCCGGGCGTAGAGATTCTCCACCGGCTCCGTTCCCTCCTGCTGGAAGCGCAGGCGGTGGCAGGTGAAGCCCATCGGAGCCAGCGCCGCCTCCAGCACGCCCAGCGCGCCGTCGTCGCGCGGCGTGATGCTGGGGCAGCGGATCAGGTCCTGGGCGAGGGCGACGGGGTCGATGGTCATGGGCTGTCCGGTTGGTCTTCGTCGGTCAGGGAGCCGCGTCGATCTGGCGGGCGACCCATTGGCTCAGGCTGATGCCTTCGGCGGCGGCGCGCAAGGCTGCCTTCCGGTGCAGTTCCGGCGTGGCGCGCACCAGCATTTTACCGCTGAAGGGCTTGTCCGGCGTGCGGCCCTTTTCGGCGCAGATCGCCAGATACTCGTCGATGCTGCCGCGGAAGCTGTCCCATAGCTCCTGCGCGCTGCCGCCTTCGAAATGGATGACGTCCGACAGGCCGGCAACGGTGCCGGAGAAGGTCCCATCTTCCACATCGAAGTCGATGGGACCGGACACATAGCCCTTGTATTCCATCGTCATGGCGTGATTCCCGCGTTGACCAGCAGCTTTCGCATCGCGTCAACCGCACCCTTCTTGGCCTCCGGCCGGGGATGGGGACGGTGGAAGACCGCGCCGCGGTCGCGGACCTCGATCCAGACCCGGCTGCCGGCGCGCTCCGCGACGACGCCATCCAATGCGATCACCAGCGCTTCGATGTCCGCCCAGCGGATCGAAGCGGATGTCGGCCGCGCAAAGATGGCGGCCAGCGTCGCTCGATGGGCGTTGTTCATGCGGCGATGGTATTGCGGGAGGCGCCGGAAAGGCAAGGGCGATAGCGGCTTGCGCTATCGCCCCGCAGACTTCTGCCGTCCGATCAGTCGCGCAGCAGGTCGTTGATCGCCGTCTTCGACCGGGTCTTCTCGTCAACGCGCTTGATGATGACGCAGCAGTACAGGCTCGGGCCGGGCGTGCCGTCCGGCAGCGGCTTGCCGGGGAGCGCGCCGGGGACGACGACCGAATAGGCCGGGACGCGGCCCATGAAGACCTCGCCGGTGTGGCGGTCGATGATCTTGGTCGAGGCGCCGATGTAGCAGCCCATGGAGATGACGGCGCCTTCCTCGACGATCACGCCCTCGACGATCTCCGAGCGGGCGCCGATGAAGCAGTTGTCCTCGATGATGACCGGGTCGGCCTGCAAGGGCTCCAGCACGCCGCCGATGCCGACGCCGCCGGACAGGTGGACGTTCTTGCCGATCTGGGCGCAGGAGCCGACGGTGACCCAGGTGTCGACCATGGTGCCGCTATCGACATAGGCGCCGACATTGACGAAGCTCGGCATCAGGATGACGCCGGGAGCGACATAGGACGACTTGCGGGCGATGGCGCCGGGCAGGGCGCGGAAGCCGGCATTCTGGAACTGGCCTTCGCTCCAATTCTCGAACTTCGGCGGCACCTTGTCGTACCAGGAGGAACCGCCGGGGCCGCCGGGGATCATCTCGTTGGCGTTCAGGCGGAAGGACAGCAGCACCGCCTTCTTCAGCCACTGGTTGACCTTCCAGCCGTCCGCGGTCTTCTCCGCGACGCGCAGGTCGCCGGAATCCAGCGCGTCGAGCGCCGCGTTCACGGCGTCGCGGACGGAACCGGTGGTGGCGGTGGTGAGATCGGCCCGGTTTTCCCAGGCGGCGTCGATGGTGGCCTGCAGGCTGGCGTGGCTCATGGCGCGGTCGTTCTGCTGTGCATTGTCCAAGGGACGGCACCATGGAGCCGCATCGCGCCCGCTGTCAACAACGCCAAGCCCGGGGAAAAGCCCTAAACCCCTGCAATTGCGGCCAGCCAGGCGGGAAGATCGTCCACGGTGTGGTCGATGTGGACCCCGGCGCCGACGCCGGCCTTCTCGTAGTCCTGCTCGCCGCGGACCCAGACCGTGGTCATGCCCAGCGCATGCGCCGGGGCGAGGTTGCGGGCGATGTCCTCCACCATGCAGGCGTCGGCGGGGTCGACGCCGTGGCGCTCCACCAGGGTGGCATAGGGGCGAGGGTCGGGCTTCGGCACATAGCCGGCGGCGGTGATGTCGAACACCGCTTCGAACCGGTCGATGATGCCGAGCCGGCCGGCGACGTTCTCCGCATGGCGGACCGAGCCGTTGGTGTAGATGATCTTGCGGCCGGGAAGCCGGTCGAGCGCGTCCGCCAGCTGGGCCGACGGCTGGACGCCGGTGACGTCGATGTCGTGGACATAGTCCATGTAGGCCACCGGATCGACGTCGTGCTCGCTCATCAGACCGCGCAGCGTGGTGCCGTAGTCGCGGAAGAACTGCTTCTGCCGCACCCTGGCCTCGTCCATGCCGATGTTGAAATGTGCGGCGATGAACTCGGTGATGCGGAGGTCGACCTGGGCGAACAGGTTGCAGGACGCCGGGTAGAGCGTGTTGTCGAGATCGAAGATCCACACCGCGCGATCCCGCAGCGCGGAGGGGAGCTTGGTGACGGGGGCGGGCGCCGGTGCGGCGGGAGAGGTCGGGGCGGTCATTCCCGAAGAATGGGGCCGACGCCGGCCGGCCGCAAGCCGCTTCACAAGGTCGCAGCCGCCACCTGTCCTATTTGTGGACCGGGGCAATGCGGAGTCCTCCGCCTCGTGGTTGATTGAAGATTAACCCCTAAAGAGGTAGCATGGGCGGGAGTATGCAACGGTTTGCAGTCTAAGGTTTTTCTTCCCGCCCGCTTCGTGGATTGCCCATCTGGGATCGCCGTGGACCTCCTCCTGACCACCGGTACCTCCGCCCCCCCTTCCGCCGCCACCGGCGGCCAGACCGGCCCCGTGACGCTTGTCGCGCTGTATCCCGGCCCGGCCCTGCGGTTGGATTCGGCCCTGGCCGTCGCCGAATCCAATGCGGAGGCGGAGGACATGATGGACAGCGATCCGCGCTGGCTGCCCGACCTCCGCGGCTGGCTGTCGGCGTCCAGCGTGGCGCCGGGCCTGCGGTCGGTTCCGGTGGAGTCGCTGCGCGGGATCATGATCGTCGAATGGGCCGGCGTGCCGCTGCCGGACGGCGGCTTCCTCCTGCTGGGACGCGACGACACGCTGGAGCGGCAGCTGCGCCACACGCTGACCGAATCGCGCCGCCGCTACAAGGATCTGGTGGAGGTCTCCTCCGACTTCGCGTGGGAGACGGGACCCGACGGCGCCTTCGTCTTCGTCAGCCACAAGGGCGCCCTGGGATATCCGGCCGACGCGCTGATCGGCCGCGATCCGCGCAGCCTCGCGCTGGAAGAGGCGGAAGACCTGCCGATGCCCTTCGACTGCCGCCGCCCGGTCGACCAGACCGAGCTTTGGCTGAAGGGCGCCGACGGCACGCCGGCCTGCATCGTCGCCTCTGCCCTGCCGCTGTTCGGACCGCAGGGCGACTGGATCGGCGCCCGCGGCGTCTGCCGCGACGTGACGGAGCAGGTGCTGCGTTCCAACGAGCTTGCGCGCATCCGGAACCGCGAAAGGCTGCTGGGCCACATCGTCCACACCCTGCGCGACCGTCTGGACGCCGCGGAGGCGCTGGCCGTGGCCGCGACCGAGACGGCGCGGGCGCTCAGTGCCGACGGCTGCCGCATCTACCGGGCGGAAGAGGGGAGCGGGGAGGGCGGCCGCGTCACCCTGTCGCTGGTGGCGGAGTTCGGGGCCGAACTGCCGGAGGTCGGCACCGCTCTGCTCGACCGCATCGCGAATGGCGAGGGGCTGGTGGCCGACCGGCTGGGCGACGTCCAGCTGATCGGCGAGCGGACGGAATACCGGCAGGCGGTGAACGGCGCGCTGCTGGTCTGGCGCGCCGGCGATTCCGAACCGTGGGACGACGACGACCGGCAGCTGATGTCGGGCGTCGCCGACCATATCGGCATCGCCCATGCCCATCTCGCCTACCAGGAGCGGCTGCGTCGCCTGTCGGAGCGCGACGGGCTGACCGGTTTGTTCAACCGCCGCACCTTCTTCGAACGGCTGGAGGAGTCAATCTCGCGGCCGGACAGCGGCCCGTCGGCCCTTCTCTATGTCGACCTCGACAACTTCAAGGCGGTCAACGACCTGCATGGCCACCAGCAGGGCGATACGGTGCTGAAGGCCATCGGCACGCTGCTGACCACCGGGGTGCGGCCGGGCGACCTGCCGGGCCGGCTGGGCGGCGACGAGTTCGTCCTGTGGCTGGGCCGCACCGACGAGGCGAAAGCCCGCATCGTCGCCGAACGGCTGCTGAAGGGCATGCGCGAGCTGGCCCACCTGTCGGCCAGTCATGAGAAGCCGCTGGGCCTGTCGATCGGCATCGCCGTCCACGCCCCCGGCCGCGGCGAGACGGTGCGGGAGTTGACCGACCGTGCCGACGCCGCCATGTACGACGCCAAGAAGAGCGGCAAGGGCCATTACGCCCTGGCCCCGGCCTATCAGGCGTCCGATTCTGTAGAGTCATCTTCCGACGTTTCCGCCGCGGAGCCCGCATCGTGACCCCGCCTGCCACCCAGCGACCCGAAACGCTCGATCCCGCCGATTACGAATCGGCCAAGAGGATGGTGCAGAGCGAGGATCCGGCGGTCCGCCGGAAGGTCGCCGAGCATCCCAAGACCCGCCCGGAGCTTTTGTATTTCCTTGCCGCCGACGCCGCGGCGGAGGTGCGGCGGGCCATCGCGACCAATTCCGGCACCCCGCGTCAGGCCGATTTGCTGCTGGCCAAGGACCGCGAGGTCATGGTGCGTCAGGCGGTGGCGCGGAAGATCGCCCGCCTGTTGCCCGAACTGTCGGCCGATCAGGCGATCCAGATCGAGCGGCTGACCGTGGAATGCCTGGAAACGCTGGCCCGCGATCAGGCGACGGAGGTGCGCGGCATCCTGGCCGAAGCGCTGAAGGATCTGCCCAACGCCCCGCACGGCGTGATCAACCGGCTGGCCCGCGACGTGGAACTGTCGGTCTGCGGCCCGGTCCTGCAGCATTCGCCGATCCTCACCGAAGAGGATCTGACCGACATCATCATGAAGGGGCCGGTGCGCGGCGCGATGACCGCCATCGCCAGCCGGCAGAACGTGACGGCGTCGGTCGCCGACGCCATCGCGCGGTCGGACGACGAGGCGGCGGTGACGGCGCTGCTCGGCAACCCCTCGGCCCAGATCCGCGAGGAGACGCTCGACCGCATCCTCGATCAGGCACCGCAGCACGAGCCCTGGCATTCGCCGCTGGTCCGCCGTCCGCGCCTGCCGGCGCGCGCGGTGGCGCGTCTGGCCAGCTTCGTCGCCGACAATCTGCTGAAGGTCCTGCAGGACCGCGACGACCTCGACCCCGCCGCGGCGCGCGGTCTGGTGGAGGCGGTGCGCCAGCGGGTGGGGCAGGCGGCCGGCGCCGCGCCCGGCCTGCCGCTCGGCCCGGTCGACTTCGGCGAGGAGGCGGTCGGCGGTGCCGCCGCGGGACCGGAAAAGCCGGTGGAACGCCCCAGCGACAAGGCGGCACGCCTGAACAAGGAAGGCAAGCTGACCGAAAAGCTGATCGAAGGATCGATGGTGGAGGGCGACCGCGCCTTCGTCATGGCGGCGCTGGCGGAGCTGTCGCAGATCGAGTTGGCGGTGGTGGACCGCATCGTCGCCACCCATGCGCCGCGCGCCGTCACCGCCCTGGTGTGGCGCGCCGGTCTCACCATGCGCTTCGCCCGGCAGGTCCAATTGCGGCTCGCCCAAATTCCGCCGAAAACGGCGCTTAATGCTCGCGACGGCACGCACTATCCGATGACCGATGAAGAGATGCGCTGGCAGCTCGAATTCTTCGGCGTCGAGGCGAAGGCGTGACGTTCCGTTCCCTATCCGGTTCTTCCTGGCATGCGTGTCGCTTTCCTCGCCTTTTTCGTCATCCTGATCGCAGCATCCACCAGCTTCGCCGCCCCTCCGCGCGAAACGCCGGAGGAGCGGGCGGTCGCCGCGACCTTCGATGCCGCCCGAACTGCGCTGACCGAACAGCGGGGATCGGCGGTGATTCCGCTGCTCACCCGCAATTCGGTCAAGACGCTGGAGTCGGTGCGCGACGCCGCCCGCCAGCCCGGCGAGGCGCCGCTGCAGCGGCTGGAGCCGGCGGAGCGCTTCGCCGCCATGGGGCTGCGCCGCTATCTCGGCCCGTCGGACCTGCGCCGCATGTCGGTCGGCGACATCGCCAACCATGCGCTAAAGGCCGGTTGGCTCGGACCCAACGTCATCTCCCGCAGTTCGCTGGGGCCGGTGCGGGTGAAGGGCGACCGGGCCTCGGGCCTGCTGATGGTCGACAACCGGCCGGCGCTGGTCCCCGCCGATTTCGTGCGAGAAGGCGGGTCGTGGCGGATCGACATTGCCAGCGTCTTCACCTTCGGCAGCCAGATGCTGAAGGGATTCGCCGCCATGTCCGGCAAGGACGAGACAGCCTACATCGACGAACTGCTGAACAGGCTGCCGGCCAAGCCGGGGACGATGAAGGCGCACTGAACGGAAAGCGAATACTCCGTCCGGCCGCGTCCATCCGCGCGATTGCGGCGACTCAAGCGATTGCGTAGACTCGCGCCGGCTTCCACCAAGTGTTGGCGCCGACGATGACCGCACCGGAAGAGACCAGTCCCTCACCAGCCCCCGGCCGGACCGTGCCCTGCGGCGCCCGTTTCCGTGCCGCCGTTCTGGAGCGTGCCGCCGCGCGCGGGGTTGGGGTGCCGGTGCTTTTGACCGCCGCCCTGCTGCTGGCGCCAGAGGGGGCCGCCGATCCGGGCCCGCGCGACTCCGACGGGGAAGCGGTTCTCGAGGTTGGGGAAACCGACGCCAGTGACGCCGCGATCCGTAGGGCACTTGCCGCGGCGCTGGCGTTGGCCGATCCCGGCGCCCGCATCCTGCCGGGCGAGGATGTCCGTCGGCTGGAAGCTGCGGTCGAGACGCTGGGATACCGCAACAAGACGCTGGCCCATGCCCTGCAGCGCCTGTCCTTCCAGCCGCTGGACGGCCGCATCACCGAGGTGCGCGACGCCGCCCAGCTGTTCGGCTTCGTCAATGAATGGTGTTTCGACGAGGATCAGGTGCGGCGGCGTTTCCGCGAACTGGCGCCGGTCTACCACCCGGATACCGGGATCGTCGCCTGCCGCGAGCGGATGGGCCAGTTGATCGACGCCCGCAACCTGCTGGTCCACCATGTCCGCAGCGTCTACGGTTCCGGCGACTGGATGGCGAAGAGAGGCGGGCCTTCGGCGTGACCTGACATCAGCCCGGCAGCCCGATCACCTCCTCGACGATTGCCTGGTCCAGTGTGGCGCCATCCAGGACCGCGCCGGTCAGGTCGGCCCCGGTCAGGTCGGCTTCGCTCAAATCGGCCCCGCTCAGGTCGGCACCAGCCAGATTGGCGCCGGCCAGGTTGGCCTTGCGCAGGTCGGCCTTGCACAGCAGCGCCATTCCAAGCCGGGCGCGCTGCAGGTTGGCGCGCCAGATGTGGCCGCTCATGGTCTGGATATGGACGGGGCCGAGCTGGACGCCGGTCAGATTGGCGCCGGTCAGGGTCGCCCGCTCGAAATTCACGCCGCGCAGATCCGCATTCGACAGGTCGGCCTTGCGCATGTCGGCCAGGGACAGATCGGCTATCGCCATCGCCGCACCGGTCAGCGTGGCGCCGCGCAGCGCGATGCATTGCAGGATGGCCGCGGACAGGTTGATGCCGTCCAGCTTCCGCCCCGACAGGTCGAGCGCCGACAGGTCGGCGCGCTTGCCGGCCTTGCCGCCGCTGTCGATCCAGGACAGATGCTCCACCAGGATGTCGCGCAGGTCGTCGTCCGGGTTTTCCAGCGTCTTCGCCAAAATCGCCGCCTGAATGTTGGGCGAGCGCAATTGGGCCGCGTCCAGGATGGCACCGATCAGGGTGGCGCCGCTGAAATTGGTGCGATTGATGGCGCAGCCCGTCATCACCGCTCCCGACAACCGGGCACCCGACAGGTTCGCCTCCGTCAGGTCGGCGTCGGTCAGATCGCAACCGGTCAGGTTGGAGCCGGTCAGGTTGGCGCGCATGAACTTCGTGCCGCGCAGGATGGCGTCGGTCAGGTCGGTCTGCATGACGAAGGCGTTGGCGATCTTCGCCCGCGACAGGTCGGCGCCGCGGATGGTCGCCGCCGTCAGCTCCGACGTCAGGACGGTGTCCTCATACTGGTGGGAGAACATCTCGCCGCTGGAATCGTAATGCAGCAGGGTGCCGTCCCGCAGGTCGACCTCGACCAATGTGGCTTCGCTCAACACGGCGCCGCGCAGGCAGGCGCCGCGCAGGTCGGCCCGGCGCATGTCGGCCTTCTCCAGATTGGCCAGCCGCAGGTCGGCGGCATAGAGGTTGGCATTGGCAAGGTTGGCGCCCGTCAGCCGCGCGCTGAACAGCTTGGCGCCCGACAGGTCGGCGTCCGACAGGTCTATGCCCGAGAGGTCGAGATGCGACAGGTCGCGCATCTTCAGATTGGCGCGCACGCCGCCCGGCTGGCTCTTGCGGAAAGCCTGGTGCCGCAACAGGATCGCGTTGAGCTGGCTCTGGGTCAGCTTGGTTCGCGGGCTGTTGGAACCAAAGCCCTGGGCGGACGACATCGCCGGGATACCTTCTCTATTTGGTTACTCATAATCCGAAAGAGTCGCCAAAAATTCGTTAAGGTGCGAAGATTTGTGACAAGTGTCGGACGGATAACCAAGCGGCGGCAAGGGCGACCTTCGGCCGAAGGCGGAGAGGTCCTTCTGATGGTTGACTCTCCAAGCCGGCTTCTCTATGGTCCGCCGACCTGTCTTCCGCCAAGTCGATAGACCGGGTACCCCGGCCCAATGCCGGGTATCTCCGCCAGTCCGCGAATGTCGCGCACTGGCGCTTTCGTGCTTGTGCGGGTGGCTCTGACGCTGGACCCGGAACTGGGGAACGAGTAACGCATGTTCGAAGGCCTGACCGGACGCCTGGGCGACATCTTCGACAAGCTGCGCCGCCGTGGCGCGCTGACTGAAGAGGACGTCTCCGCAGCACTGCGCGAAGTTCGCGTGGCGTTGCTGGAGGCTGATGTCGCGCTGCCCGTCGTCAAGCAGTTCGTCACCCAGGTGAAGGAACGCGCCGTCGGGCAGGAGGTGCTGAAGTCGGTCACCCCCGGCCAGCAGGTCATCAAGATCGTCCACGACAACCTCGTGGAGATGCTTGGTGAAGGCGCCGACATCAACCTGAACGCCGCCGCCCCGGTTCCGATCCTGATGGTCGGCCTGCAGGGTTCGGGCAAGACCACCAGCACCGCCAAGATCGCGCTTCGTCTGAAGACGAAGGACCGCAAGAAGGTCCTGATGGCGTCGCTGGACGTCCGCCGTCCGGCCGCGCAGGAGCAGTTGAAGGTTCTCGGTGAGCAGACCGGCGTCGCCACGCTGCCCATCGTGCCGGGCCAGGACCCGGTCGCCATCGCCAAACGCGCCATCGAGACCGGCCGTCTCGAAGGCTACGACGTCGTCATGCTCGACACCGCCGGCCGCCTCGCCATCGACGAGGAGCTGATGGCGGAGGTCGCGGCCGTCCGCGACGCGACCAGGCCGGCGGAAACGCTGCTGGTCGCCGACGCGATGACCGGCCAGGACGCCGTCACCGTCGCCACCAATTTCAACGACAAGGTCGGCATCACCGGCATCGTGCTGACCCGCATCGACGGCGATGCGCGCGGCGGTGCGGCCCTGTCGATGCGCCAGATCACCGGCAAGCCGATCAAGCTGCTGGGCGTCGGCGAAAAGATCGACGCGCTGGAGCCCTTCCACCCCGACCGCATCGCCGGCCGTATCCTCGGCATGGGCGACGTGGTGTCGCTGGTGGAGAAGGCCGTCGAGACCATCGACAAGGACGAGGCCGAAAAGCTCGCCCGCAAGATGGAGAAGGGCCAGGGCTTCGACCTCGACGACATGGCGATGCAGCTGAAGCAGCTCCGCAAGATGGGCGGCATGTCCGGCCTGATGGGAATGCTGCCGGGCATCGGCAAGATCAAGGACCAGCTGAAGGACGCCAACGTCGACGACGGGATGATCAAGCGCCAGGAGGCGATCATCTCCTCGATGACCAAGGCGGAACGCAAGAACCCCGACATCATCAAGGCTTCGCGCCGCAAGCGCATCGCCGCCGGTTCCGGCACCTCGGTGCAGGAGGTCAACAAGCTGCTGAAGCAGTTCGAGACCATGCGCGGAATGATGAAGCAGGTGCAGAAGCTTGGGAAGAAGGGGATGCTGCGCGGCGGCCTGGGCAATTTGCTGCCGAAGGGACTCGGCGGCTTCGGCGGGAAGGGGCCTTTCGGCTGACCTGACCGCCTTTCGAAATCACCTGATACCTGTTTGACTTGAGAAGAGAAAGTTTCGACCAATGGCTCTGAAGATTCGTCTGGCTCGCGGTGGTGCGAAGAAGCGTCCGTTCTACTCGATCGTCATCGCGGACGCCCGTAGCCCGCGTGACGGCCGCTTCATCGAGAAGATCGGCACCTACAACCCGATGCTGCCGCGCGAGCACGAGCAGCGCATCATCCTGAACGCCGAGCGCGCCAAGCATTGGCTGTCGGTCGGCGCCCAGCCGACGGACCGCGTGGTGCACTTCCTGGCCAATGCCGGCCTGGTCGAGAAGCCCGCCGTCCGCGAGACCCCGAAGAAGTCGGCTCCGAAGGCCAAGGCGCAGGAGCGTCTGAAGGCCGAGGCCGCCGCCGCCGCGGCTGCCGCCGAGGGCTGATAAAGGTGAGGGTGGGCCGCTTGGCCCGCAGGGTTGAGGTCGTGACGACGTGCCGGGTGCTCCTACGATGACCGCCAAGATCTGTGTCGGCCAGTTCGCGGGATCGCACGGCGTGCGGGGGCTGGTGAAGCTGCGCAGCTTCACCGCCGAACCCGCCGACATCATGGCCTATGGCCCGCTGTCGGACGAAGCCGGCGCCCGCCGCTTCTCGGTGACGCTCCAAGGCATGGTCAAGGACAACTTCCTGGCCAAGGTCGACGGGGTGACGAGCCGGGAACAGGCGCAGGCGCTGGCCGGTGTGCGGCTCTACGTGGACCGCGACGCCCTGCCGTCGACGGAAGACGAGGACGAATTCTACCACGCCGACCTGATCGGCTTGCGTGCGGAACTCGCCGACGGAAGCCTCTACGGCACGGTGAAGGCGATCTACGATTTTGGAGCCGGAGACGTGCTCGAAGTCCGGACCGCCGGCGGGGCGCTGGAAATGCTTCCCTTCTCCAAGGCCTGCGTGCCGGTGGTGGATGTCCGGGGCGGACGCATCGTCGTCGATCTTCCGGCCGTGATCGAAGCCCGCGAGGGTTCCGAGGACGAGGCGGAGGATGGGGGTGAAGACGAAAGCGGGAGCGGGGCGCCGTGAATCACGGCGCCGAAGGCCCGCGGGTCTGGACCGCCAAGGTTCTGACGCTGTTCCCGGAAATGTTTCCGGGGCCGCTCGGCCATTCGCTGGCCGGCAAGGCGTTGGAAAATGGAGTCTGGGCGCTGGAATCGGTGGACATTCGCTCGTTCGCGCGCGATAAACACCGCTCCGTCGACGACACCCCCTTCGGCGGAGGGGCCGGCATGGTCATGCGGCCCGACGTGCTGGACGCGGCTTTGACCGCGACGGCGGGACCTGTGGGGGCACCGGGACGCGGCCGGGCGATCTATCTGTCGCCTCGCGGACGGGTGCTGAACCAGGAACTGGTCAAGGAGCTTGCCGCCACTCCGGTGGTGACGCTGCTCTGCGGCCGGTACGAAGGGGTGGACCAGCGGGTCCTCGATGCGCACGGCCTCGAAGAGGTCAGCCTCGGGGATTTCGTGCTGTCCGGCGGGGAACTCGCCGCTCTGAGCCTGATGGATGCCGTGGTGCGCTTGCTCCCCGGCGTCATGGGCAACGTGGAGACGGCGGGGGAAGAGAGTTTCGAACGGGGGTTGCTCGAATACCCCCACTACACCCGGCCGGCGGTCTGGACCGACGAACAGGGTGTGGAGCGCGCGGTGCCGGAGGTTCTGCTCTCCGGTCACCACGGAAAGGTCAAGGCCTGGCGGCTGGCCGAGGCGGAGAAGATCACGGAGGCCCGACGGCCGGACCTGTGGTCGCTCTACCAGGCGAACCGCCCGGCAGTAACTGTTACGAACAAGGGTCGGCGGCAGGCTCGCCGGCGCGACCCGAAACCGGAGTGACGGTCCGCCGCGAGGCGCGCCGATAGAAAAGGGGTAGTGCTATGAACCTGTTGCAGCAGCTCGAGCAGGAGCAGATCGAGAAGGCCCTCGGCGGCAAGACGATCCCGGAGTTCTCCTCGGGCGATACCGTCCGCGTGAACGTGAAGGTCGTCGAAGGCACGCGCGAGCGCGTCCAGGCCTATGAGGGCGTCGTCATCGCCCGCAAGAACGCCGGCGTGAACAGCTCCTTCACCGTTCGCAAGATCAGCTACGGCGAGGGCGTGGAGCGCGTGTTCCCGCTGTACTCCCCGCGCATCGACTCGATCGAGCTGGTCCGCAAGGGCGCCGTTCGTCGCGCCAAGCTGTACTATCTGCGCGATCTGCGCGGTAAGGCCGCCCGCATCGCCGAGCGCACCACCGGCCGCGGCATGGTCAACGGCCGCCGGGCTGCCGAGTAAGGCGCCTTCCGGTTCGTTCCAGGTTCATAGGTTCGGCGCCCGGCCATGCGGCTGGGCGTCTTCGTCCCGTCACCATCAGCAAAGCTTAAGGAGTAGGCGCCATGAAGCGCACGTTCCAGCCCTCCAAAATCGTGCGTAAGCGTCGCCATGGCTTCCGCGCCCGTATGGCAACCGTCGGCGGCCGCAAGGTCATCGCCCGTCGCCGCGCCCGCGGCCGCAAGGTTCTGAGCGCCTGATCCCCGCGATGGCGGCGCCGGACCACAAGGTCGGGCGCCTGATGCGGCGGCCGGAATTTCTGGCCGTGGCCGGGACACGGCGCAAGCATGTGGCTCCCGGCCTGATCCTCCAGGTGCGCCGGCACGACGACAAGCAGCGGCCCGCCGATGGCGGTCCGCCGATCCGTCTCGGACTGACGGCGAGCCGCAAGGTCGGCAACGCGGTGGTGCGCAATCGCGCCCGCCGCCGTTTGCGTGAGGCCGCGCGGCAGATACTGCCCATCCACGCCGCACCGGGCCACGACTTCGTCCTGGTCGCGCGCGGCGACACGGCCGAGCGGACGTGGACCGACCTGCTCGGCGACCTGACGGCCGGGCTGAAACGCCTCGGCCTGTGGCGCGAGGCGGAAGGGTAGGGGGCCCGCGACGTCATGTTTCGCATCGCCGGCCTCAGCCCACTCGCGCATCTTCTCCGCGCGCTCGTCTATCTCTATCGCTGGACCTTGTCGCCCTTCGTGGGCTGGCATTGCCGTTTCCAGCCGACCTGCTCCTGCTACGCCATCGAATCGCTGGAAAAGCACGGCGCCATCCGGGGGGGATGGCTGACGTTGCGCCGGCTTGGGCGTTGCCATCCCTGGGGCGGGTCCGGCTGGGATCCCGTGCCCGATCCCCTGCCGCCGGGGGCGTCGCCGCCCCATCGCTGCGGCTTGCCGGAAAAAGGGCATGCGGCGGTTGCCCAGCCCGGCGAAAACCCGTAACAAGGCCGCGCACACGCCGACCTTCTTCAAAGGCCCCACGGCAACCGGGACGCCATGACCGACCAACGCAACCTCATCATCGCGATTGCCCTGTCGATCGCCATCCTTCTGGGCTTCCAGTATTTCTACGAAAAGCCGCGGGTGGAGCAGCAGAAGCAACTCGCCGCCCAGCAGGCCGCCCAGACGGAGCAGTCAGTGCCGGTGCCGGCCCCCGGCGTGCCCGCCCAGCAGCCCCCCGCCATGGCTGAGGTCGCGAAGGAGCGCCCCGTCCTGCTCGCCGAGCAGCTGGCGGCCGGCACCCGCGTGAAGATCGACACGCCGGCCCTGCACGGCTCCGTCAACCTCGTTGGCGGCCGCATCGACGACCTGACGCTGGCCCAGTACCACGAGACCCCGGACCCCAAGAGCCCGGAGATCGTGCTGCTGGCCCCGGCCGGCACGCCCGCAGCCTATTACGCCGAGTTCGGCTGGGTCCCGCAGGGCGCCGGCATCGCCGCTCCGACCGCGACGACCCGCTGGACCGCCGACGGCACCGCGCTGACCCCCGAAAAGCCGCTGACCCTGACCTGGGACAACGGCCAGGGCCTGGTGTTCGAGCGCAAGATCGCCGTGGATCCCGACTTCATGTTCACGGTGACGCAGACGGTCCGCAACACCGGCGCCAACCCGGTCACGCTGCTGCCCTACAGCCTGGTGTCGCGCACCGGCACGCCGCAGACCTCCGGCTACTACATCCTGCATGAAGGCCCGCTGGGCGTCTTCAACGGCACGCTGACCGAGCGGTCCTACGACGACCTGCGCAAGAAGGGCACCGAGCCGATCGAGACCACCGGCGGCTGGCTCGGCATCACCGACAAGTACTGGCTGGTGTCGGTCATCCCCGACCCGGCGCAGAAGGTCACCGCGCGCTTCGTCCACAGCACCGTCGCCAATGCCGACCGCTATCAGGCCGACTTCATGGGCGATGCGGTCACCGTGGCCCCCGGCGCCTCGGCCGAGACCACCGGCCGCCTGTTCGCCGGCGCCAAGCAGGTGAAGCTGCTGGACGCCTATTCCGAAAAGCTGAACATCAAGAATTTCGACCTCGCGATCGACTTCGGCTGGTTCTACTTCCTGACCAAGCCCTTCTTCTACGCGCTCGATTTCTTCGGGCAGGTGCTGGGCAACTTCGGCCTCGCCATCCTGCTGCTGACCGTCTGCGTCAAGGCCGTCTTCTTCCCGCTCGCCAACAAGTCCTATCAGGCGATGAGCAAGATGAAGGCCCTGCAGCCGAAGATGCAGGAGCTGCGCGAGAAGTTCAGCGACGATCAGGCGCGCATGAACCAGGAACTGATGGCCATGTACAAGCGGGAGAAGGTCTCGCCTGTGTCGGGCTGTCTGCCGATCCTGATCCAGATCCCGGTGTTCTTCGCGCTCTACAAGGTTCTGTTCGTGACCATCGAGATGCGGCACGCGCCCTTCTTCGGCTGGATCCACGACCTGTCCTCGCCCGATCCGACGACCATCTTCAACCTGTTCGGCCTGATCCCTTGGGATCCTCCCGCCATGCTGCATCTCGGTGCCTGGCCGCTGATCATGGGCGTCACCATGTGGCTGCAGCAGAAGATGAACCCGGCCCCGCCGGACCCGATCCAGCAGAAGGTGTTCCAGTTCCTGCCCATCGTCTTCACCTTCATGCTTGCCGGCTTCCCGGCCGGTCTGGTGATCTACTGGGCCTGGAACAACCTGCTGTCGGTCGCCCAGCAGTGGACCATCATGCGTCGCATGGGCGTGAAGGTCTGATCATCGGATCTTCGTCCCCTCTGCCCATCGTCTGAGACCTGCCGCCGGCAAAGACCCTTGACGGGACTTTGCCGGCGGTATGTTTTTGAGCCCGTACCAACGAAAGCGCCCGCCATGACCACCCCCGACACGCCGACCCCCAACACCCCCAGCATCGTTGCCGGCTTCGACGAGGCCGCGCTGGAGGCCGGGCGGCTGCTGTTCGCCAAGGAGTGCGACTTCGTCTGGGGCGCCAACGCGCTGAACCAGCTGCCGGAGGCCGATCTGCCGGAGGTCGCCTTCGCCGGCCGGTCGAATGTCGGCAAGTCGAGCCTGGTGAACGCGCTGACCGGGCGCAAGACCCTGGCCCGCACCTCCAACACGCCGGGGCGCACGCAGCAGCTCAACTTCTTCAACCTCGGCAACCGGCTGAAGCTGGTGGACATGCCCGGTTACGGCTATGCCAAGGAATCGAAGGAGAAGGTGGAGGCGTGGAACGACATGGTCCGCCGCTTCCTGCGCGGGCGGGTGACGTTGCGGCGCGCGCTGGTGCTGATCGATTCGCGCCATGGGCTGAAACCCAACGACCACGAGATCATGGAGATGCTGGACCGCACTGCGGTGCCCTATGTCGTCGTGCTGACCAAGGCGGACAAGGTGAAGCCGGCGGAGTTGGACAAGATCCGCCGCGACACCCAGGCGGGGCTGAAGAAGCACCCCGCCGCCTTCCCCGACATCCACGTCACCAGTTCGGAGAAGGGCACCGGCATCGCGGAACTGCGCGCCAGCCTCGCGGCGCTCGCTCTGGCCGCCGAATAGCGCGGAGAGACGGCGATGGGTGGCCTCTCCCCCGCGCTGCTGTTCCTGATGCAGGCCCTGCTGCTGATCGCCGGGCCGTTCCTGCTGTGGCGGCTCGGCGGCGGGCGCCACGTCGCGCCGATGGTGGTGATCCAGATCCTGTTCGGCGTGGCGCTGGGGCCGTCGCTGCTTGGCCAGCTGGTGCCGGACCTGTGGGGCGTGCTGTTCGCGCCGGCCGCCCTGGCGCCGCTGTCGGGCCTTGCGCTGATGGCCGTCGTCTTTTTCGCCTTCCTGACCGGGCTGCACCTCGACCCTGCCGATTTCCGCGGGCGGGGCGGCGCCTTCGCCACGGTGGCGCTGTCCAGCATGATCGTGCCGACGCTGATGGGCGGGGCGCTGGGTTGGTGGCTGGCCGGCGCCTTTCCCGTCATGACGGGTCCGCATGCCACGCCGGGCCTGTTCGCCGCCGGTTTCGGCATCTGCGTCGGCGTCACCGCCT
Organism: Azospirillum sp. B21; assembly: GCF_008364825.1. Taxonomy (GTDB): domain Bacteria; phylum Pseudomonadota; class Alphaproteobacteria; order Azospirillales; family Azospirillaceae; genus Azospirillum. Next base: position 207,216 of record NZ_VTTO01000009.1, on the reverse strand, counting down.
TGCCGGTGCTGGGTGCCATCCTGCGCGAGATGGGTTTGCTGGGAGATCGGGTCGGTCGGCTGGCGCTGGGCTATGCGGCGGTGAACGATGCGCTGCTGTGGCTGCTGATCACCGCCGTGCTGGCCTGGGCCTCGGCGGATGGTGCGTCGGCGGGTGGCGGCTGGGCGGTCGCCTGGGTGGGAATGCTGGGATTCGCCTATGTCGGGGTGACCGTCCTGGTCGTGCGTCCGCTGCTGGACCGCCTGCTGGAGCGGGTGGCGCCTGATGGACGGATGGGGGACACCGCGGTGGTGGTGACCTGCGCGGCATTGCTGTCCTCGGCCGCAGTGACCGAGCTGATCGGGCTGCATTACATCCTGGGCGCCTTCGTCGCCGGAACCGCCATGCCGCGCCGCTACGCCGCCGCGATCCTCGACCGGCTGGAGCATTTCTCCACCCTGATCCTGCTGCCCTTCTTCTTCACGCTGACCGGGCTGAAGGTGAACCTGACGCTGGACGATCCGGCGCAGTGGACGGTCTTCGCGCTTGCGACCCTGGTGACGCTCGCCGGCAAGATGGCCGGCACGACCTTGCCCGCGCGCCTGACCGGGGAGAGTTGGCCGGACGCCCTCCGGCTGGGCACGCTGATGCCTTGCAAGGGCCTGATGGAGGTGATCGTGCTGACCGTCCTGCTGGAAGCGGGGGTGCTGTCCGGCGCCTGCTTCTCGGCGATGGTGCTGATGGCGGTGGCGGTGACCGCGCTGACCCAGCCGATGACCCGGCTGGCCGGATGGTGGCGCCCGGCCGGCGCCGCAGCGGCCGAGGCCGCAGGCGGCCGGCACGGGGGTATGTGACCGTTAAATTGACCCCTAGGCAACCGGCCGGCCTTTCCGTTAAAGAAGCCCGACCGTCCACCCCGACAAAGGGCATCCTCCCGTGCAGACTCCCACCCGTGACGAGTGGCTCGCCAAGGCCCGTACCCTGTCCGAAGCGCTGCCCTACATGCGACGCTATGCCGGGAGCACCTTCGTCATCAAGTACGGCGGCCACGCCATGGGCGACGCCAGCCTGGCGGAGCTGTTCGCGCGCGACATCGTCCTGCTGAAGCAGGTCGGCATCAACCCGGTGGTCGTCCACGGCGGCGGGCCGCAGATCGGCCAGATGCTGGAGCGTCTGAAGATCAAGTCCAGCTTCATCGACGGCCTGCGCGTCACCGACAAGGAGACGGTCGAGGTGGTCGAGATGGTGCTGGCCGGCTCCATCAACAAGCAGATCGTCGCCGCCATCAACAGTGCCGGTGGCCGTGCCGTCGGCCTGTCGGGCAAGGACAGCAACCTGATCACCGCCCGCCGTCTGGAACGCGTTCAGCGCGATCCCGACAGCAACATCGAGCGGGTGCTGGACCTCGGCTTCGTCGGCGAGCCGTACAAGGTCAACCCGGAGATTCTGCATGCCCTGGCGCAGTCGGACATCATCCCGGTGATCGCACCGGTCGGCTTCGACGTGAATGGCGACACCTACAACATCAACGCCGACACGGCGGCCGGTGCGGTCGCGGCGGCGGTGAAGGCGGCGCGCTTCTTCCTTCTGACGGACGTCGCCGGTGTCCTCGACAAGGACAAGAAGCTGATCGAGAAGATGTCGCTGCAGGATGCCCACAAGGCCATCGCCGATGGCACCGCGTCCGGCGGCATGATCCCCAAGATCGAAACCTGCATCGGCGCGGTGGAGCAGGGCGTCGATGCCGCTGTTATCCTGGATGGCCGCGTGCCGCATGCGCTGCTGCTGGAGATCTTCACCGAAGGCGGCGCCGGCACCCTGATCGGCAAGGCCTGACGCGGCAATAGGGGGGACCCGATGTCCGACCTGCGCAAGGACCTGCTCCGCCAGATGAAGGCCATCCGCGACCGGATGGACCCGAAGCTGGTGGAGCGCGCCAAGTTGGCGGCGTTGGGCAAGGTCCCCTACGACAGCGACGCCGCCAAGGAGGCGGTCGGCCATTTCCTGGATGCCAAGCGGGATGGCGGTGCTTTCCGCCGCAAGCTGGAACAGGCGCTGAAGGCGGAGGGGGAGACGCTGGACCTCGACACCGAGGCGAAGGCGCCCCCGCCGGTTAAACCGCCCGAGAAGCCGAGACGCGGCGGCCGGATGACGTAGGCGCTCCACCCGCCGTCTCGAACCCACGCAAGGAGCACAGCCTTGCTGCATGTCTTCGTCAATGACGGCGGTCTGCTGCGCTGGGCCAGGGAGGCCGCGGACGAGGCAGGGCCGCTGCCCGATGCCACCGTCTGGCTGGACCTGATCAACCCGACCGCCGAGGACTTGGCGCGGGCGGAAACGCTGATCGGTACCAGCCTGCCCACCCGCGAGCAGATGGCGGAGATCGAGGAGTCGAGCCGCCTGCGCGTGGCCGGTGGCGCCCTGACCATGACCGTCACCGCCCTGGTCTGGGCCGACACCGACGAGCCGCGAATCGCCACCGTCAGCTTCGTGCTGGCCGGGCGCCGGCTGGTCACCATCCACGACATCGATCCGCAGGCCTTGCTGGCCTTCCGCCGCCGCGCCACCCATGGGAAGGTTTCCGCATCCCGTGGCGAGCTGGTTCTGGCGGCGCTGGTGGACGGGATGGTCGACCGCACCTCCGCCGTTTTGCGGCGGACCGGGGTGGAGTTGGACGTGCTGAACCGCCGCTTCTTCCGCGGGCGCAAGCTGCGCTCGCGTGGCGAAACGCTGGACGATGCCCAGACGCTGAAGCGCATCGGCCATGCCGGGCATCTGATCGGCAAGGCGCGGGTCAGTCTGGCGAGCCTCACCCGCATGACCGATTTCCTGGCGCGCGGCGACGGCTGGAACTCCGGCAAGGCGACGAGGCGCTGGGCCAAGACGACGCTGCAGGATTTGCGCGGGCTCGACCAGTATGCCCGTTTCCTGGCCGGCAAGGTCGCGTTGGCGCTGGACACGGCGCTGGGCCAGATCAATGTGGAGCAGAACGAGATCGTCAAGATCGTCTCGGTCCTGACCGTCCTGCTGTTCCCGCCGACCCTGGTCGCCAGCATCGGCGGCATGAACTTCGAAGAGATGCCGGGGACCGACTCGCTTTTCGGCTATCCCAGCGCCCTGGGGCTGATGCTGCTGTCGGCGCTGCTGCCGATGATCTATGTCCGTCTGAAGCGCTGGATGTGACGCGGCATCCATACAGTACGGCTTGCGGATCGTCCGCGGTTCTTTCCTTTTGACAGGGGGCCGTCCGTCCCGGCAGGATGGGCGCATTCCAGGGGGGTCCCGACAGGGGGCTGAGATACCAACGGCCGGACGGCGCCAAGCGTCTCCGGCAGCGTGGTGACCCTTCGAACCTGATCCGGGTCATACCGGCGAAGGGAGGGACCTCGTGACGGGCCGCAAAGGCCCTGTCCGGCCGTAGCGACGCCCGCCATATGGGGAAACGGCCCGCACGAAGACACCGCACCTCCGTCCGCAGTCCCGGGTTTGTCCGCCCAACTCCGACGGAGAAACCCAATGCCTAAGGACTTCAACGAATCCGCCATCCGCATTTCGACCGGCCCGCTGCCGTCGTCGCGGAAAATCCATGTGCCGGGCACGCGTTTTCCCGACCTGCGGGTTGCCATGCGCGAGATCGCACTGTCGGGCGGCGAGCCGCCGCTGACCGTCTATGACGCCTCTGGACCCTACACCGACGAGGCCGTGGCGATCGATGTGCGGGCCGGGCTGGCCAAGCACCGCCGCGACTGGATCCTGGCCCGCGGCGATGTGGAGACCACCGACAGCGGCGTGCTGCGCGCCAAAGGTGGCGGGGCCGTCACGCAGATGGCCTATGCCCGCGCCGGCATCGTCACCGCCGAGATGGAATACATCGCCGTCCGCGAGAATATCGGCCGCGCTGCGGCGCTGGAATCAGTCCGCGACGGCGAGGATTTCGGGGCCGGGATTCCCGACTTCATCACCCCGGAGTTCGTCCGCGACGAGGTGGCGCGCGGGCGGGCGATCATCCCCTCCAACGTCAACCATCCCGAGTCGGAGCCGATGATCATCGGCCGGAACTTCCTGACCAAGATCAACGCCAACATCGGCAACTCCGCCGTGACTTCCTCGATCGAGGAGGAGGTGGAGAAGATGGTCTGGGCGATCCGCTGGGGAGCGGACACGGTGATGGACCTGTCCACCGGCGACGACATCCACCAGACCCGCGAATGGATCCTGCGCAACTCCCCGGTTCCCATCGGCACGGTGCCGATCTATCAGGCGCTGGAGAAGGTGAAGGGCAGCGCCGAGGACCTGACCTGGGAACTGTTCCGCGACACGTTGATCGAACAGGCGGAGCAGGGCGTCGATTACTTCACCATCCATGCCGGCCTGCGGCTGGCCCATATCCCGCTGACGGCCAAGCGGGTGACCGGCATCGTTTCGCGCGGCGGCTCGATCATCGCCAAATGGTGCCTGGCGCATCACCGCGAGAATTTCCTCTACGACCATTTTGCCGACATCGTCGAGATCTGCCGCGCCTATGACGTGGCGCTGTCGATGGGCGACGGGTTGCGGCCGGGCAGCCAGGCCGACGCCAACGACGCCGCCCAGTTCGCCGAGTTGGAGACGCTGGGCGAGCTAACGAAGATCGCCTGGGCGCGAGACGTGCAGGTGATGATCGAGGGACCGGGACATGTGCCCATGCACAAGATCAAGCACAATGTCGAAAAGCAGCTGGCCCTGTGCGGTGAGGCGCCCTTCTACACCTTGGGGCCGCTGGTGACCGACATCGCACCGGGCTACGACCACATCACCAGCGCCATCGGCGCGGCGATGATCGGCTGGTTCGGCACGGCGATGCTCTGCTACGTCACGCCGAAGGAGCATCTGGGTCTGCCCGACCGCGACGACGTGAAGGCCGGCGTCATCGCCTACAAGATCGCCGCCCATGCCGCCGACCTCGCCAAGGGCCACCCGGCGGCGCGACTGCGCGACGACGCCATGTCGCGCGCCCGCTTCTCCTTCCGCTGGCGCGACCAGTTCGCCCTGTCGCTCGACCCCGAGACGGCGATGGCCTACCACGACGAGACCTTGCCGGCGGAGGGAGCGAAGACCGCGCATTTCTGTTCAATGTGCGGGCCGAAATTCTGTTCGATGAAGATCACGCAGGAAATCCGCGATGTCGCGGAGTCCGGGATGGCCGAGATGTCGCAGAAGTTCCGCGAGTCGGGCGGGGAGATTTATCAGCCGGCGGGGTGAATGTGGGAAGTTAGACCCCCACCTTGATCCTCCCCCGCTGGGCGGGGGAGGAAATTGGACCTTTGTTGGCGTGCAGCGGCAGTCCCTCCCCCGCTCAGCGGGGGAGGTTAGGTGGGGGTCTAACGCCCCCACTCACCCCGCGTACCTGATCTCCAGCACCTCCACCTGTTCCATCCCGGCCGGTGTGCGCACGTCCACCAGGTCGCCCTCCCGCGCCTTAAGCAGCGCGCGGGCGATGGGGGAGATCCAGCTGACATGGCCGCGGTCGGGATCGACCTCGTCGGCGCCGACGATGGTGATGGTATTCTCCGACCCGTCCTCACGGGCATAGGTGACGGTGGCTCCGAAGAAGACCTGTTCGCGGTTCTTCTGGTCCTGTGGATTGACCACCACCGCCGATTCCAACCGCTTGTTCAGGAAGCGGATGCGGCGGTCGATCTCGCGCAGGCGTTTCTTGCCATAGAGATAATCGCCGTTCTCGGACCGGTCGCCGTTGCCGGCGGCCCAGGACACCACCTCCACCACCTTCGGCCGCTCCACCCGCAGCAGGTGGCGCAGTTCCTCCTGCATGCGCTGGAAGCCGGGCGGCGTCATGTAGTTCTTGAAGCCCTGCGGAAGCGGTGCCGGATCGTCGAGATCGTCGTCGTCAGGCGTGTCGTTCTCGCGGGTGAAGGCCTTGCTCATGGTCCGACCTGTCCTGTGGCGGAAAGATAACGTCCGGGAAAAGGAAAAGGCGCCTCGCGGCGCCTTTTCCATTTCCAGAGGTCCTGATGGGCCGTTCGGCTTACCGCTTCCACCAGCCGCGACGCGGCTTGGCGGAGGCATCGCCGTTGTCGCCGGCCGCAGCAGGAGCCGCAGCAGGCTCCGAAGCGGCGGCCGGAGCCTGCTCGGGCGCTGCTGGAGCGGCGGCGGGTGCGGCTTCGGCCGGAGCTTCGGCAGCGGCCTTGCGCTTGCGCGACGCCTTTTTGGCCGGAGCCGTGTCTGTCGCGACCTCAGCCGGGGCTTCCGCAGCGGCGGCCTTGCGCTTGCGGCCCTTGGCCGGCGCTTCGGCGACGGCAGGCGCGGCAGCGGGAGCGACCTCCACCGGAGCCTCGGCAACAACCTTGCGCTTGCGCGACGCCTTCTTGGCCGGTGCTTCGGCAACCACCGGAGCGGCTTCGGCCGGAGCTTCGGCAGCGGCCTTGCGCTTGCGGGACGCCTTCTTGGCCGGCGCTTCGGCGACCGCCGGAGCGGCCTCGACCGGGGCTTCGGCGGCAGCCTTGCGCTTGCGGGACGCCTTCTTGGCCGGAGCCTTCTCGGCGGCTGCTTCGGCCGGGGCCGGAGCGGTCACCGGCGGCTCGGTCGCAGGCACCGGAACCGGAGCCTCTTCCGCGACGTGTGCCGGAGCGCTCTCGCCGGCCAGGATCCAGTCGAGGTCGGACGCCTCGGCGGGAGACTGTGCGGGCGCCTGGACAGGAGCGGCTTCGGCCGGAGCGGCAGGCGACTGATCGGCAGCGGTCTCCTCGCCGCCCTCCAGCCCTTCCGCACCTTCGCGGCGGGACCGGCGGCGACCACCGCGCTTGCCGCGGCGACGCTTCTTGCGGCCATCGCCGTTGCGATCGCCGGCGTCGGCGCCGGTCTCCTCGTCGCCCTCGCCCTCTCCGTCGCCCTCGTCCTCATCCGAGTCGTCGTCTTCGGCCGGCTCGGAGATGGCAGCGCCGGGGATCGCCTCGGCGGCAACCGGCAGGCTGGTCTCGGCGGCCTCGTCGCCCGTCTCGTCGGACTCCTCGGCGTCTTCGCCCGTACCGGCGGTGTCGCCTTCGACGCGGCCTTCCTCGCGGTCACGGCCCCGGCCACGGCGGCGGCGGCGGCGGCGGCGGCGATCCTCGCCATTGCCTTCGCCATTGGTGCCGTTGGCCTCGGCGCGCTCGCCGGCTTCCTCGGCCTGGGCGGTCTCGACCTCGGCCTCCTCCTCGACCGGCTCGACGACCGGCTCGGCGGCGAGCGCACGATCGGTCTCGGCCATGACGCGGTCTGCGCTGACCAGCGGACCGTCTTCGTCGGGCAGGCGGGCCTTGTTGCGCTCCAGACGGTGGTCCGGGGCGATCAGGCCGTCGTCGGCCTGGACCATGACGTGGAAGCTGTGACGCTCCTCGATCTTGGCCAGCTCACCGCGCTTCTGGTTGAGGATGTAGAGCGCGATGGAGGTTGGGACGTAGATGGTGATCTCCGCCGACCGCTTGCGGATGCCCTCTTCCTCGATGGCACGCAGGACGTGCAGCGAGGCGGATTCGACCGAACGGACGACGCCGGTGCCCGAGCAGTGCGGGCAGCGCTCAAAGTTGGTCTCCAGCAGCGACGGGCGCAGACGCTGGCGCGACAACTCCAGAAGGCCGAAGGCGGAGATGCGGCCGAGCTGGATGCGCGCCCGGTCGTTCTTCATCGCCTCCTTCATGCGGCGCTCGACGGCGGCGTTGTTCCGCGGCTCCTCCATGTCGATGAAGTCGATGACGATCAGGCCGGCCAGATCGCGCAGACGCAGCTGGCGCGCCACCTCGTCGGCGGCCTCCAGGTTGGTCTTGTAGGCGGTTTCCTCGATGTTGCGCTCGCGGGTCGACTTGCCGGAGTTGACGTCGATGGAGACCAGCGCCTCGGTCGGGTTGATGACGATGTATCCGCCGGAGCGCAACTGCACCACCGGGCTGTGGATGGCGTCGATCTGGGTTTCCACCTGATAGCGGTGGAACAGCGGGATCTGGCTGTCGCGGTACAGCTGGACGCGCTGGGAATGGCCCGGCATCAGCATGTCCATGAACTCGCGCGCCGTGCGGAAGCCGGCCTCGCCCTCGACCCAGATCTCGTCGATGTCGTTGGAGTACAGATCGCGGATCGACCGCTTGATCAGGTTGGCCTCTTCATAGATGAGGCAGGGCGCCGACGACTTCAGCGTCTGTTCGCGGATGTCGTCCCACAGGCGCAGCAGATATTCCAGGTCGCGCTTGATCTCGGGCTTGGAGCGTTCCAGACCGGCGGTGCGCAGGATGACCGCCATGCCGTCGGGAATGTCGAGATCCGACAGGATTTCCTTCAGGCGCTTGCGATCGGCCGGGTTGGTGATCTTGCGGGAAATCCCGCCGCCACGGCCGGTGTTGGGCATCAGGACGCAGTAGCGGCCGGGCAGCGACAGGTAGGTGGTCAGGGCGGCACCCTTGTTGCCGCGCTCCTCCTTCGTCACCTGCACCAGCATGACCTGCCGGCGCTTCACCACTTCCTGGATCTTGTAGGAGCGCAGCGGGCGCGAGCGGCGGCGCTGGGTCTCGACCTCTTCATCCTCGTCGCCGCCGACCATGTCGGGGGCGTCGGCGGACTGGGCGGCGTCCTGGGCGGCGGCTTCGGTCGGAGCGGTCCGCTCCTCGCCGCCATTGCCTTCGTCCTCGCCGTCCTCACCGTCCTCGTCGCCGGCATCCTCGTCGGACGCCTCCGGCGCGATGGGCGAGGGCATCGGCGACCATTCCTCGACCACCTGCTCGGGGCGGATCGGCTCGCCCATCACGGCGCCGTCGGCGGCGGCCTCGGCACGGGCTTCCGCCTGCTCCTCCAGCCGGCGCTCTTCGGCCAGCAGGGCTTCGCGGTCGGCGACGGGGATGCGGTAATAGTCGGGGTGGATTTCGGAGAAGGCGAGGAAGCCGTGGCGGTTGCCGCCATATTCCACGAAGGCCGCCTGGAGCGAAGGCTCCACCCGCGTCACTTTCGCGAGGTAGATGTTGCCCTTCAGCTGCTTGCGGCTGGCGATCTCGAAGTCGAGTTCTTCCAGCCGGTTACCATTGACCACGGCGACCCGGGTTTCTTCCGGGTGCGTGGCGTCCACCAGCATGCGCTTGGCCATATACGGTCCTCAACGGCGCGACCCAGGGAACCCGCGCGACCGGTCGGGCCGCCTGGACGCAGCGTCTGTTGTGGGCGAAGCATACGGCACGACGGACCGGAACCGCCGAACGGCGCTGACGAGAGCAGCCAGGACGGCCCGGTCGACACGCGCCGGGCTGCCGCCTTGCGGCCACAGCCAGCTTCGAGGTTTCGTCCTCTCACCGCCAATCCGAACGCGCCACCCCGCGACGTCCCTCCGGCGCGGATGGCCGGACAGGCGGTGTCGGAGGCGACGCCGCAGCCCCTTGGACGGCCCCGTGACCGACGATCGGCTGACCTCCGGATCGATGGAATCGAGTTCCGGGGATCAGCGAATCGGCGCTCACCTTGGGAGTCCGACCCGAATCTGGCGAATTGCGGTCTGTCGCAAAGATACCATAGACAAGCGATCCCTCTTGCACAACGCGGAAATGCGCCGATTCGGCGAACAAGTTCGTCCCGGGGAAGCGTAAGCGCGACTTTCCCCCGGAACCGCGAGTCGGGCCGCTGCCGGGATGGCCGCGGCGGCGGGGCGCGCGGTCACTGTTGCAGGAACGGCACCCCGGTCCGGAATTGAGACCGGCTGTGACGTTCCGCGTTGAGGGCGTTGAATTGGCTGGGCTATAGCTGGTCGTCCGCCCGCCGTCCGCCACCGGGGAGACACGATGCAACGGCCGCCCAGCCCGCCGCCCGCCGCCATGCCCGACCGCCTGCCGACTGCCGCCCATCCCAAGTGCGGGGTCGGGCGCGGCGCCGTGACGCGGGGGCTTGCGCGTGCGCTGGGCGCGGTGCTGCCGGTCCTGCTGGCGCTGGTGTTTCTTGCCGGCCTTCCTGCCGCACAGACCGCCGCCGCCCAGACCACGGCGGCGCTGCCGTCCCCGCCGCCGCGCACCGCGGTGGTCGATGCCCGGCTGGGCATCCATCCCGACAAGACCCGCTTCGTGCTGGAGGTGAGCGACCCGGTGTCCTTCAGCGTGTCGCTGGCCGCCGATCCCTACCGCATCATCGTCGATCTGCCCGATCTGGTCTGGCCCGGCGGATCGTTGCCGGTTGAGGGCAAGGGGGTGGTCGCGCGCTACCACCATGCGGCGGGCGGCCCGCGCGGGACGCGCCTGACCTTCGAGACCGTCGGTCCGGCCAAGCTGCGGGAAGGCTACATGATCCCGCCGCGCGACGGCCGCCAGCCGCGCCTCGTCCTCGACCTGGAAAAGACGACGGCGGCGGAGTTCCGCCACCTCGCAGCGGTATCTGGTGGCAAGATGGGAGCGGGGGCGGCGTCCGGCACGGCGTCCGGCAAGGGTCAGCTGACGATGGGTGCGGTCGTGGCGTCGGCGATGACCGTCCCGATGCCTGTTCCTGCTCCGGCGCCATCTCCTCAGGACGATCCGCCAGCCAGCGGGATCGTCTCCGTCCCGCCGCCCTTCGCGCCGCTGCCGCCGATTCCACCGGCGCAGCTGATTCCGGCCGCGCTGCCCTCCGCCCCGCCGCTGCCGGACAGCAAACCGCCCACCGTGGCGGAAAAGCCGCTGATCGTGCTCGACCCGGGCCATGGCGGCCAGGACCCCGGCGCCGTCGGCGTCGGCGGCATCTATGAGAAGGACATCACGCTCGCCGCCGCCAGGGAAGTGAAGCGCCAGTTGGAGGCGACCGGCCGCTACCGTGTCAGGCTGACCCGCGATGCCGACGTGTTCATCCGCCTGCGCGACCGCGTCGCCATCGGGCGCGAGGCCGGGGCCGACCTGTTCATCTCGCTGCATGCCGACAGCATCAGCAGCGGCGACATGCGGGGCCTGTCGATCTACACCCTGTCGGACAAGGCGTCGGACCGCGAGGCGGAGATGCTGGCCGCCAAGGAAAACCGGGCCGACGCGCTGGTCGGGCTCGACCTGTCGGGCGAGAACCCGCTGGTCGCCAACATCCTGATCGATCTGGCCCAACGCGATACGAAGAACCATTCCAAGCGTTTCGCGACGCTGGCCCTGCAGAGTCTGGGACGCGAGGTGCCGCTGATCCCCAGCAAGCCGCACCGGCAGGCCGGCTTCGCCGTGCTGACGGCCCCCGACGTGCCGTCGGTGCTGGTCGAGATGGGCTATCTGTCGAACCGCAAGGATGCCGGGCTGCTGGCCTCCGCCGCGCACCGCGAACGGTTGGGCCGCGGGCTGGCCCGCACCATCGACGCCTATTTCCGCTGGCTGCACGGCGCCCAACGGAGCTGAGCTTGCCGGGTCGGGCTTGCGAGGCTGGGGCCTGGCCGGGCGGCTTACCCCCTCCGCGCGGGCACTTTTTCGCGGGCGCCCTCTGCGCGTCACATTTTCCTGACATGACGGGAACGGGGGCGGCACTTCGCATCGCGGCGGTGTAGGATGCGCCGCCCAGTCAGACGCGCCTTGCGCTCCGCATCCCGGAAACGGGACGGTGCCGGTCGCGCCGTTCGTCGTTTCTTGCAGGATCGGTCATGCGCCTTCTTCTGTCCTTGCTGATGGCCTTCGTAATGCTGGCTCTTGCCGGTGCCGGGGGGCTGGTCTTCCTGTTGGACCACTACGACCAGGACCTGCCCGACTACACCAAGCTGGCCAACTACGAGCCGCCGGTGACCACGCGCATCTATGCGGGCGACGGGCGGCTGATGGCGGAATTCGCGTCGGAACGCCGCATCTTCGTGCCCATCGACGCCATGCCGCGGCAGGTCATCAACGCCTTCATGGCGGCCGAGGACAAGAATTTCTACGCCCACCAGGGCGTCGACCCGCTCGGCATCCTGCGCGCGATCCTGACCAACATCGAGAATTTCGGCCGCGACCGCCGCCCGGTCGGCGCCAGCACGATCACGCAGCAGGTCGCCAAGAACATGCTGCTGACCAACGAGGTATCCTTCGCCCGCAAGATCAAGGAGGCGATCCTGGCGGTCCGCATCGAGCGGGCCTTCACCAAGGACCGCATCATGGAGCTGTACCTCAATGAGATCTTCCTGGGGAACCGCTCCTACGGCGTGGCGGCGGCGGCGCTGAACTATTTCAACAAGGCGCTGGACGAGCTGAGCATCGAGGAGGTCGCCTTCCTGGCGGCCTTGCCCAAGGCGCCCTCCAACTACAACCCCGACCGCCAGCACGATGCCGCCGTCGCCCGCCGCAACTGGGTGATCGGCCGCATGTCGGAGGACGGCTACGTCACGCCCGACGAGGCGAAGGCCGCCCAGGCCCGGCCGCTGCAGACCCGCAGGCGCGACGAGCAGGAGGTGGTGACCGCCGAGTATTTCGCCGAGGAGATCCGGCGCGAGCTGGTGAAGCTCTATGGCGAGCAGGCGCTGTATGAGGGCGGCCTGTCGGTGCGCGCCTCGATGAACCCGCAGCTGCAGGCGGCGGCGACCAAGTCGCTGCGCGACGGGCTGGTCGCCTACGACCGCCGCCATGGCTGGCGCGGGCCGGTGGCGAAGATGGAGAATTTCGACAACTGGCCGAAGAAGCTGGCCGCCATGCCGCCGCCCGGGGGCTCCGAGGGCTGGAAGCTGGCCGTCGTGTTGAAGGACGATCAGGCGGACGGGCTGGACATCGGTGTGGCCGACGGCAGCCGCGGACGCATCCCGCTGTCGGAACTGCGCTGGGCCCGCGCGGCCAAGGAGGGCGAGGCCGTGGGGCCGGCGATCCGCAAGCCGTCGGACGTCGCCAAGCTGGGCGATATCCTGCTGGTCGAGGCGATCAGCGGCCCGGCGGCCAAGGACGAGGACGAGAAGCCGGCCAAGAAGGGCGCCCAGGCGGCGGCGAAGGAACTGCCGCCGGGCAGCTACGCCTTGCGTCAGATCCCGCAGGTGCAGGGCGGCCTCGTTGCGCTCGATCCCCACACCGGGCGCGTGCTGGCGATGGTCGGCGGCTTCTCTCCCGCCATGAGCGTGTTCAACCGCGCCACCCAGGCGCTGCGCCAGCCCGGTTCCTCCTTCAAGCCCTTCGTCTATCTGACGGCGCTGAACCAGGGCTTCACCCCGTCGTCGCTGGTGATGGACGCGCCCTTCGCCTTCGATCCGGGCGGCGGGCAGCCGGTCTGGCGGCCGGAGAACTACAGCCACGAATTCTACGGCCCGACCCCGTTGCGCGTCGGCATCGAAAAGTCGCGCAACGTCATGACCGTCCGGCTGGCCCAGCAGATCGGCATGGACAAGGTCAAGGCTCTGGTCGAGAAGTTCGGCATCGTCGACAACCTTCAGCCCTACCTGCCGATGTCGCTGGGCGCCGGCGAGACGACGGTCCTGCGGCTCGCCACCGCCTACGCCATGCTGGACAATGGCGGCAAACGGGTGGTGCCGACCTTCATCGACCGCGTCCAGGACCGCAACGGCAAGACCGTGTTCCGCCACGACAACCGCGCCTGCGAAGGCTGCACCAACGTCGCCTGGAAGGACGGCATGGCCGTCCCCGCGGTTCCCGACACCCGCGAGCAGGTGAACGACCCGCGCACCACCTACCAGATCGTCTCGATTCTGGAAGGCGTGGTCCAGCGCGGCACGGCCGCGTCGCTGAAGTCGCTGGGCAAGCCGCTGGCCGGCAAGACCGGCACCACCAACGACAGCCACGATGCGTGGTTCGTCGGCTTCTCGCCCGATCTGGTGGTCGGCACCTACATCGGCTTCGACCAGCCGCGCTCGCTGGGGAGCCGCGAGACCGGCGGCTCCGCGGCGGTGCCGGTGTTCAAGGACGTCATGCAGGTGGCGTTGAAGGACAAGCCGGCCACGCCCTTCCGCGTGCCGCCTGGCCTGCGCCTCGTCCGCGTGAATCCTGCCAACGGCCAACTGGCCCAGCCCGGCGACAGCCGCGCCATCTGGGAGGCCTTCCTGCCCGGCACCGAACCCAACCCGGACCAGCCGCAGATGGTGCTGGACGGCTCGGTCCAGGGGGCCGGCGCCATGATGGGCGATCCGAACGCAGGCTTCGACGGCGCTCAGCCGGGCGTCCAGGCGCCGCCGGCCGCGGCGACGCTGGGGACCGGCGGGCTTTACTGAGTGAAAAGGGGAGGGGGGCGTCCTGGCGGGCGCCCCCTTCGTCAATGGGTGGAGGCTGTTCCCGCCACCGTACCCGCCACCGTCCCTACCACCGTCCCCGCCGCCGTCAGCGAGGCGATGGCCTCCACCGGACAGCTGCCGAGCGGGCGCAGGTCCGGTTCCAGCGCCGCGAACATCGCGCGCACGCCGTCCTCGTTGACGTGCAGGGCGTCCATGAACAGCTCGTCCTTGTCCACCGCGCGGCGGGCGTCGATCACGGTCACGCCGGACGGCAGTCGGCTCTTCATCTCGGCGAAGAAGGCGTCGAAATTCTTCAGCTTGCCGGCATAAGTCGGGAAGTAGGGGGTGATGACCACCGCAACCCGGGTGCCTTGCGCCTGGGCACTGCGGATGATGCGGTCCAGCGCCTGCCAATTGGCGTCGGCGGCGGTCATCACCTCTTCCGGCGCGGCGGCGAGCTGCGCCTTCAGCGGTTCGGGGATGATGCCCACCAGCGTGCGGTCGGCGGCAGGCTTCAGCAGTCCGGCGACCAGCCGCATGGTCTGGTTGTTGTTGAAGGTCATCAGGTGGAAGGCGTGGTTGGCCATCCACAGTTCCTGGTTTTCCTGCCGAACGAAGGCGTCGATGCGCGGCGAGTAGTAGGCCAGCAGCGGCAGGTCGGCGAGGTCGTGCGGATTGTCGACCAGACCGGTCGGCTCCAGGATCAGCAGGCGTGGTGCGCCGTGCCGCTCGACGTAATCCTCCCACAGCAGGGCCGACAGCACGGTCGGCGCCCCGCCCATGCCCAGGTTCAGCGCCCGGCCGCAGGTCATGTCCTGCAGGGTGGAAACGGGAAAGTGGTTGTCCGCCCGCGAATTACCCAGCACCAGCACGTCGGCCGGCCCGCGGGCGGAGCGGGCGTCCTGACCGGGGGCGGAGGCGAGCGCCGCCTTGACCATCAGGGCGCCCGGCTTCTCGTCCGGCCCGTCCGGCTGCCTGTCGGGCTTGGCCGCCGGCAAATCCTGCGGCTCGACCGGACGGTAGATCGCCATGAAGCGGTCGCTGGAGCGCAGAAGCAGGTCGCCCAACGCCGAAGCCAGGACCCGGTCCATCGCCGTGACGGTGGCGAGGATCAACGCGATGCAAGCCAGAAGGCGATACATGGGAGGAACTCCGTCCGGTCTTTAGAACTGGAAGTAAATGAAGGCATGGTTGGCGAAGCTGCCGAACAGCAGCATCACCAGGATCAGGGCGGAGCAGGCCATCGACCGCGCCACCACGTTGGTCCCGGCATAGCGGCGGCCGGCGCCGCGCTCGATCAGCGCATCGACCATCAGCACGATCAGGCCGGCGACGGCAACGCGCAGCAGCGAGCTGGCCTGGAGGTTGCCCTGCTGCAGGCCGAAATCGCCGTGGGCGATGATGCCCAGGATGGTCCAGACCGTGTGCAGGCTGTCGGCGCGGAAGGGCAGCCAGGTCAGCGTCACCACGATGAAGACGAGTCCGATCATCACCAGCCGCCCTGCAGCCAGCATCGGGCCGCTGAGGCGCACCGGGCTGACCGCGGCCAGCCGGCGCACGCCGTCCTCGACCAGCATCAGGCCGCCATGCAGCGCCCCCCACAGGACGAAGGTCCAGTTGGCGCCGTGCCACAGGCCGGAGATCAGCATGGTGATGACGACGTTGCGGATGCGCAGCCAGCGCGTCCGGCTGCCGCCCATCGGCACATAGACGTAGTCGCGGAACCAGGTGGACAGCGAGATGTGCCAGCGCCGCCAGAAATCGCGCATGCCGGTGGCGAAATAGGGCCGGGCGAAATTCTGGCACATGGTGTAGCCGAAGATCTGCGCCAGCCCGATGGCGATCAGGGAATAACCGGCGAAGTCGCCGTAGATCTGCAGCGAGAAGCAGAACAGACCGATCACATGCTGGAGTGCGTTGAAGAACTCCGGCTGGTGGAAGCGGGCGTCGACCACCACCGCGGCGTTGTCGGCCAGCCCGATCTTCAGGAAATAGCCCCAGATCACCTTTTCCAGCCCGGCGAAGCGCTCCTCGAACGGGATGTCGCGCGGGCGCTGCTGGATTTGCGGCAGCAGGTCGCGCGCCCGGACGATCGGGCCGGCCACCAGCTGCGGGAAGAAGGCGACGAAGGTGGCATAGCGCATCAACGACCGTTCCGGCTGCTTCACCTCGCCGGTGTAGAGGTCGATGCCGTAGCTGAGATTCTGGAAGGTGTAGAAGGAGATGCCGACCGGCAACAGGATATCGAGCGTCCGCCGCCCGACGTCGACGCCCAGGGATGCGAGTGCGATCTCCGCGCTGTCGGCGAAGAAGTTGTAGTATTTGAAGAAGAACAGCATGCCCAGGTTGGTGCCGAGGCTGATGAACAGGTACAGCTTCTTGGTCTGGCGGTCGGGCGCGTCGGCGATCTTCAAACCGCAGTAGAAGTCGATGAAGGTGCTCAGCGCCAGCAATGCGCAGAACCGGTAGTCCCAATAGCCGTAGAAGATGTAACTGGCCACCAGCAGGAAGGGCGTGAAGGCGCGCGTGCGCGCCAGCGCCATGAAACCGGCGCTGAACACGGTGATGAACAACAGGAAGTTCAGGCTGGTGAAGCTCATCGTGCCCCCGGCAGAGATGCTCGCGCGTCCGCGCAACCGCGCAAGAAAGGCGAAGTTCGGAGCCGAAGATAACCACGATTTCGGGGATTTCCCGCCGCCGCGGTAGGGTTGTGCGGCCGGATATGGGACGTACTCTGAAATGGGCCGGGCGGATGATTCCAAACGGCTAGGACCGCCAAGCCGGGACTGGGCCATACACGAAAGTGGCAAGCCCTCGCCGATGGCGGATCCCGATCGGGACCGTCCCCGCCTGCTTCGCGGTCATTAAGGGGGTGCAAGCCGGGGAGCGAGCCGCTACATATGCAGCCGACAAACCCTTCAACTCTGGCTGACGAGGAGGCACCGCCATGCGGGCCGAGATCGAAGCGGCCGCCGGCGAGATCAGAGAATCGCTGGCGCTGCTGAGGAGGCATCTTTGACTGGGACAATGCACTGCGGCGTCTCGACGAACTGAACAACCTCGCCGAGGACCCCAAGCTTTGGGACGATCCCTCGCGGGCCCAGACCATCATGCGCGAGCGTACCCAGCTGGAGGCCTCGGTTTCCGGCTATCGGTCGCTGGAGCGCGACCTGTCCGACAGCCTGGAACTGATCGAGATGGGCGAGGCGGAGGGTGACGCCACCGTCGTCGCCGATGCCGAGGCCCAGCTCTACGGCCTGCGCGACCGCGCCAACAAGCTGCAGATCGAAAGCCTGCTGTCGGGCGAAGCCGATGCGAACGACTGCTTCGTCGAGGTGAATGCCGGCGCCGGCGGCACGGAGGCCCAGGACTGGGCGCTGATGCTGATGCGCATGTACACCCGCTGGGCGGAGCAGCACGGCTACAAGGCCGAATGGCTGGACGAGACGCCGGGTGAAGAGGCCGGGATCAAGTCCGCCACCGTGCAGATCAAGGGTCACAACGCCTATGGCTGGCTGAAGACCGAGGCCGGCGTGCACCGTCTGGTGCGCATCAGCCCGTTCGACAGCCAAGCGCGGCGCCAGACCAGCTTTGCCGCCGTCTCGGTGTCTCCGGTGATCGACGACAAGATCGACATCGAGATCAACGAGAAGGACTGCCGCATCGACACCTACCGGGCGTCGGGCGCCGGCGGCCAGCACATCAACAAGACCGACTCGGCGGTGCGCATCACGCACATCCCGACGAACATCGTGGTGAGCTGCCAGCAGGAACGGTCGCAGCACAAGAACCGCGCCAAGGCGTGGGACATGCTGCGTGCCCGCCTGTACGAGCGGGAGCTGAAGATCCGCGAGGATGCCGCGGCCGCGCTGGAAGCGACCAAGACCGACATCGGCTGGGGCCACCAGATCCGCTCCTATGTCCTGCACCCCTACCAGATGGTGAAGGATCTGCGGACCGACGTGGAGACCTCGCAGAGTCAGGCGGTGCTGGACGGTGCGCTCGATCCCTTCCTGGAGGCGGCGCTGGCCTCCCGGATCAAGGGTCAGAGCGACGACGCGCACGCCGCAGGCGGCTGACGGGTCGAACCATAGGAAAGGGCGGTCGCTTGCGGCCGCCCTTTTCGATTCGGCGCCTTTTCGGAATTGCCGATCCGGAATGGAAGGCTAGGCTCGGCTGTTTCAACAGGCAGCCACTCCAACGATCAGGAGCAACCGATCCATGAACAGACGTCTTCTCCCGGCGCTCGGCAGCGCCATGTTGTGCGGCACCCTGCTGTTGGCGACCCCGGCCTTTGCCGCCTGTGAAACGGACAATCTGCCGGACGAGATGCGTGTGGCCTTCATTTCCGGCGCGCAGGAGGCTCTGAACGAGCACGGTTTCAATGCCGGAACGGTGGACGGCAAGATGGGATCGCGGACCCGCTCCGCAATCCGTGCCTATCAACGTGCGGCGAAGCTGCCGGTGGACGGCTGCGCCACCCAGGGGCTGCTCGATCACCTGAACTTCAGCCAGCCGAAGATCTACGGCCCGAATAAGCCTCGCTGACCTGGCTTTATGACTTCAGGCCAGCATGTCGAGCAGCCGCCGGCTGTTCTCCTGCGTCGTCTGCAGGACCTTGGCGTTCGCGGCGAAATCCACCTGGGCGGCGGTCAGGTCGAGGACCACCGCCGGATCAAGGTTCCCCGCCGCGATCTCCGCCGACGCCGCTTCGGTGCGGGCCTGAGCGTTCTGCAAGCCGTCGATGGCGCTGGCCTGCGGCGGGTAAGGCGTGGCGGTGGTGGCCGATCCGATGTCCATGGCAGGCTGTCCGGCTGTTGTGCGGATAGGATAGGGCGGCGGGGGTTTAGGGTTAGTGAATGGGGTGGTGTCGGCCAGCGAATGCCCCCTCCCTAACCCTCCCCCACCTTCGGTGGGAGAGGGGACTGCCGCCGCTTCGCACAAGGCACCCTCTCCCGCAAAGCGGGGGAGGGTTGGGGAGGGGGCAACCGCCGTAACAACCTCACCCCTCCGCCAGCCAGTCCGCCAGCCGCCCCAGGAACGCCGCGGCTTCCGCCGTATCGTGCAGGCTCCAGGTCGCCGCGGTCTCGGCCGGGCCATCCATCACCCTGATGCCGATCCCACGCCCTGACAGCGTGCGGAAGGCGTCCTCGTCGGTCTCGTCGTCGCCGAGATAGATCGGCACGGTGCCGTCCCCCTCCAGCCCCAGCGTCTCAAGCAGAGCAAGGACGGCGCGGCCCTTGTCCCAGGGCAGGTTGGGGCGAAGCTCGAACAGTTCCTTGCCGCCGGTCACGCGCAGCCGTGCCTGAGCCTGCGCCACCGCACGGACGGTGTCCGCGACCACCGGCTTTTCGTTTGGGGCGACCTGACGGGTGTGGATGGCGATGGCGAAGCGCTTGCGCTCCACCAGCGCGCCGGCGATTCCACCCAGCCGGTCGCGGAGAATCCGTTCGGCGGCGTCGAGGTCGGGGACATACTCGACGCCGACTTGTCGGCGCAGGTCCGGTCCGCGCAGGTCGAAACCATGGCTGCCCGCATAGACCAGATCGTCCAGGGCCACCATCGCCGTCAGATCGTCCAGGTCGCGGCCGCTGACGAAGGCCACCGGGCACAGGGCCGACAGCCGTCGTACCACCGCGCGCGCCTCCTCCGGCATCACCGCCAGTTCCGGCCGTGGCGCGATGGCGGCGAGCGTGCCGTCGTAATCGAGGAACAGGGCAGGGGTGCGGTCGCCGATGGCCGCGGTGAAGGCGTCGAAATCCGAGAATGCTGAGGGTGGGAAGTGGGTCAAGGGACAAACCTCGCGCCGCTGCCTAGGGGATGCGGCGGCTGACCGGGGGCCGGCGCGCCACTGCTGTGGTAACGGCCGGAAACGACGGGTGGCTTGTGTTCCGGCAAAAGGACCGGCTGAATGTGGCCGATCTGCAACAGACCCTTCTAAAAGCTTCGGCCCCGCGGAGGGGCCGGCTTTGGGGGTTGCGGTGCCCCCGGGTTCTGATAGTGTTGCAGTGCAGCAAGCGATTGCTGCTTCGCCCTTCTTGGGCGTTTCCTCCCTAAACTCAAGGCCGCTGTATTCAGCGGCCTTTTTCTTGCCAGAAAGCCCCCTGGTAAGGCAACCCCTGACAAAAGTCATAGCGCTGCGATTTGCTTGGGGAATCGCCCGGCGAATGGTGGGGGTCATGGGCGCTTTTGAAGCGCAGGGTGAACGCCTGCACTCTGCCGCGGTATCGTGCAGGACATCGCTGGAGTCCAGAAAACCGTTTGAATGCAATGCATTGCAGAATGCAGCGCCTGTGCATGCTACGATGGAAGCACCGGCGTCCAATGGCGCTCCAAGTTGGGAGAGGGGCCGAAGCGGCACCGTGGGACATTGGCGGGGCTGAGAATTTTCCCTGCATTTTTCTGCAGGTTGCCGTCTTTGCTGCGGTGCGGGGGGTGAAAAACCGCCGCAGGCGCACGGAAGCACTGCACCCGCGTCGCGAACTGTCGTATAGAATCCGGCGACACGCCCATCCGCTGCAATCCACAGGAGCCGTTCCCATGGACATCGCCATCATGGTCCTCGCCGTCGTCTTTTTCTTCTGGCAGACCATTTCCGACTGAGTCGGCTTCGACGTGACCGGCTGAGCCGCTCGGCGAGCGAAAAGTCGGCAATCGAAGAGTCGGCAACCGAAAAAGGGCGGTCCCGGCGGGCCGCCTTTTTTCATGTGGCTTGGAAAAACGGGTTCGAACCCGACCGCCGTCTCAGTCGGCGGCGATGGGCGGCTCCAGCCGGGAATGGGCCGAGGCGATCAGTTGCAGCGTCTCCATGATCGAGCCGATGGCCTCATGCAGATCGGCCTGCTCGTCGCCGGGCAGCGTGGCAAGCACCGCCTCCAATTCCACCGCTGCGTCCTGCAGGCTGGCGCAGGCATGTTCCAGGTGACGGCTGGTGCCCTGGCCAATGCCGGGATCATTTGCAAAATGCAAACGTGCCGCCGGTTTCCCGGCCCGCGTCGCGTTCCGGTTTGCAAAATGCAAATGGACGCCGTTCCCCGTGGCCCGCGTCCCCAATTTCTTCCGCATCATGGGCGTATCCCCGTTCGGTCTGAACAGAGAATGCGCAAGTCCCGTGCCACTGCGTGACCGTTGGTTGCGGCCGATCTCGCAAAAATGGCCCCGCCAAATGGTGAGGCTTATTCCGGCCACAGGCGGGCAGCGCCGCGCATGCCGCTTTCCCCGCCATGGCGGGCGACGGCCATCCGGGTCCGCGGCGCGGCTGCCAATGCCCAGGTGCCCCAGCGCTGCGCCACCGATTCGCACAGGCCCGGCAGGGCGGACAGGCCGCCGCCGACCACCACCATGTCGGGATCCAGCAGGTTCAGCACCGGGGCCAGCGCACGGGCCAGCGCATCGGCATGGCGTGTCAGCGTCGCGGCTGCGGCCGGATCACCCGCCAGGGCACGGGCGGCGATCTCCTGCGGGTCCGCCGCATTGCCGGTGCCGTCGTCCCCGGTCAGATGCCGGTGCAGGCGCGACAGCCCGGCGCCGCACAGCACGGTCTCCAGGCATCCGGTCTTGCCGCAGCCGCAGGGCACCGGCAGGCCGTCGGCCTCCTCGCGCCAGGGCAGGGGGGCATGGCCCCATTCGCCGGCCAGCCCGTTGGCGCCGGGCAGGATGCGCCCGTCCACCACGATGCCGCCGCCGACGCCGGTGCCCAGGATGATGCCGAACACCACCGCCGACCCGACCGCGGCGCCGTCCGTCGCCTCCGACAGGGTGAAGCAGTTGGCATCGTTGGCGATCCGCACCGGGCGGCCGATCCGCCGCGCCGCGTCTTCGGCGAAGGGACGGCCGGCGAGCCAGGGCAGGTTCACCGCGCGCACCATCCCGGCGGAGGGATCGACGATGCCGGGCAGGCTGATGCCGACGCCGCCGGTGCCGAACGGGTCGAGCGCCGCCACAGTCTCCGCCAGGGCGTCCAGCGTGGCGTCGTAATCGCGCGGGGTGGGGCGGCGGTGGCGGGCCAGTTCGGCCCCGTCCGCGCCGAGCGCCACTGCGGCGATCTTGGTGCCGCCCAAATCGATTCCGACTCGCATGCCTGTCGCCGTCCAGATGGGGGTTCAGCCGAGGATTTCGGGGGCAACCCTATACCCCTCCCCCGTCCGGCGGACCAGCGGCGCGTTCGTGCCGGAAGGGTCAGTCCACCCACCCCGGAAGAGAGGGGGCTACCGCCCTTTGCTCTGTCGGGGCTTGGGGGACGCATCACTAGAGTCTCATCAGCGCTTCCTTCACTGATCGGCGTCTTGAGATGTCCATGGACCGTTCTGCCCCGAAACACACTTCGCGCGCCCGGCGCGCCGCTCCGGGCCACCACGATCCCGTTCACGATTCCGCCGGTGCCGCGGCATCGGCCGCCGAAATCCGTGATGGACTGGTATTGGCCTTCCTGGCCCGCAAGAGGCTTCTGGTGCTGGTCGGCGATGCCGGGTCGGGCCGTCCCGCCCTGTTCCGGCAGCTGGTGGAGCATGTGGAGGCCGATGGCGCGATGGCGCTGCCGGTCACGGCTTCGGTCGGTGCCGAGGTGGAGGATCTGGTCGCCGCCGCCGGCGCCGGGGCGCTGCCCGATCTGGCGCCGGGCGAGGAAGGCGAGGGCGATTTCGACGCGCTGATCGCCGCGTTGGAAGAGCGGCTGGAACTGGCCGGGTCCGGCTTGCTGGCGGTCGACAACGCCACCGTGCTCGCCCCGCCGGTGCTGGCCGATCTGGTCGACCTGACGCGGGCCGAGACGCCGGCCGGCCGCTTCCTCCAGGTTCTTCTCTGCGGCACGCCGGAGTTGGAAGGGACGCTGGCGCGCGCCGGGCTGGCCGATGAGCTGCGCGACATGGGCGTGATCTACCGGATGGCGCCGGGCGGCAGTCTGCCCGACGAGTTGCCGTCGATGTCGGCCGTGCAGACCGTGCCGCGTCCGGCGCCGATGCTGGCGGTTCCGCCCCAGGTGCAGGAGGCCGATCCGGCCTGGGTGGATCGCCGCAGTCCGAATCAGGCCCCGCAGCAGGCTCCGCATCAGGCCCCGGCCCAGCCCGCCGCCACCCCGGCCAACGATTGGCCGAGGGATGGTTGGGCGGGAGACGGAAAATCGGGAGAGTATGACTGGAGCGACCGCGGTCCCGACGCGATGGCCGCAAGGGGAATGCAGGCCGGAGCCATACCGGCGGACGCCATGCCCGTCGGGGCCATGCGGGCGCCGCGCCGGACCGGGCTTTATGCCGGTGCGGCACTGACCACGCTGGTGCTGCTGGGTGCCGCCGGTGCGGCCATCGCCACCGCCGTGCCCGGCGCTTCCCCCGACCGCGCTCTGGCGATGATCGAGGAGGGCTGGAGCCGGGCGCGCGATGCGGTGGAGCGTACGGTGCAGGGGCTGGTCGGCAACGATGTTCCGCCCGCCGGCGGTCAGCATGCCGCCGCCGACCTGCCGCCGGTTGCACCATCCGCGCCGCCGCCCGCCGCACCGCCGCCCGCCGCCCAGCCGTCCGTGGCGCCTGGTGTCCAGGCCGGGCAAAGCAATGCCGCGCTCCCGGCCGCGCCGCCGCCGGCCGGCACCCTGACGGTGACGAAGCAGGGCGCAGTCCAGCCTTCGCCGTCCGCTCCGGCTCAAACCGCTCCGGTGCAGACGGCAGCCTTGCCGCCGGCCCAATCCCAGGCGCCGGCTGCCGCACCCGTTGCTGCCGCCCCGGCGGTGCCCACCGCGGGCAATGCGGAAGCGGCGCCGGGGGCCGCCTCGCTGCCGCCGCTGGAGGAGCCTTCCGCCACGCCGATTCCACAGGTGCCGCAGTTGGCCGTCCCCGATGCGGAGATCACGCAGCGCGTGCGCATGATGGTCGATCAGGCCCGCCGCCAGATCGCCGGCAAGCGCCTGACCACCCCGCCCGGCGACAACGCCTATGAGACGGTTCAGCGCATCCGCCAGATCGCGCCGGCATCGCCCGAAGCGACCGAACTGCTGGCCACCATGGAGGACACCTATCGCCGCTGGGCGATGCTGGCCGAGCGCGACGGCGACTGGTCGGAAACCAAGCGCTTCTACGAACGGGCGCAGATGCTCTCGCCCAACAGCCCGGACCTCGCGGAGCGCATCCGCGCGGCGAGCGAGCAGCGCGCCTATACCGGTCCGGCGATGGGCGGTTCCGGAACGGCGGGCGGAAGCACGGCTGTGCCGGTGAAGGCCACACCGGGCCTGCAGGATCGCGAATCGGTGCTGGCCCTGCTGCGCAATCCGGCTGAGCTGTCGCGCACGCTGCAGGGCGGCGCCAGCCCCGACAGCCGGCTCGACAGCGGCAAGACCCTGCTGATGGTCGCGGCTGAACAGGGACTGACCGACGCGGTGCGCGTTCTGCTGGACCGGCGCGCCCGCAGCGATCTGCGCACCTCCGATGGGGCCACCGCCGTGATGTATGCAGCCTGGGGCGGCCATGACGCGGTCGTCCGGGCGCTGGCTGACGGCGGGGCGGATCTCGATACCACCAACAGCGACGGCAAGACGGCGCTGATGGCCGCCGCCGCCCGCGGCCACCAGGAGGTGGCGCGCACGCTGATCCAGCGCGGGGTGATGGTGGACCGCACCACCGCCTATGGCTGGTCGGCGCTGATGTATGCCGCCAACAACGGGCACGAGGCGGTTGCCAAGCTGCTGCTCGACCACGGCGCGAACCCGTACCGCATGGATGCCAACGGCAACTCCGCCCTGACGCTGGGTGCGCTGCAGGGGCACGTCCAGGTGGTGGAGGCCCTCAAGCCGCGCTGATCAGCCGCGTTCATTCAAGATGGTCACTGATCGAGGCGGACGGAGCCGCGCCACATCCCGGCGCTCTGTCCGCCGTTGGCGTACTGGAACACGCCCGGCCCGTCCGGCTGGCCGTTGCTGAAACGCCCGGCGAAGCGGCTGCCGTCGGTGAAGGTCATCACGCCGTAGCCGGACATCAGGTCGCCGGACCATTCACCCTCATAGGTTTGTCCGTTGGCGAAGTGATAGACGCCCGCCCCTTGGCGGATTGGCCGCCCTAGACCCGATCCCGATGACGGCTGCGCCCATGTCCCCTCATAGCGGTCGCCGGCCGAGAAGCCATAGCTCCAAAAGCGGCTGTCGGGCCGGCTGCGCGCCCGCTCCGCCGCCGTGCGGGCATCGCCCAGCGCGCGCATCGCCTGCTGCTGCGCCGCCACGGCCGGGCCATCGGGTTCCGCGGCTGCGGTACCGGGCGGGGGAGTGGGGAAGCTGCGCGTCTCTTCCGTCCGGATCGGGTCGGAACTGCCGGTGGCCGGCGGCTCGGCGGCCGGATCGCCGAAGGAGGGGCCGGCCTCCACGGTCCCGCGGGAACGGGCGGCCAGCGGCGACGGGTCGGCCCAGCGGGCGGCGAGGGTCCCGGCGGTGACGTAGCCGTTTCGCCCGGCCGAATCCCGCACGCGCAGCCAACTGCCTTCCGGCACCGCCTCCAGCACCGTCACCACGGTGCCGGCCGGCAGCTGCGCAACGCCGCGGGCACCCACCGCCGGACGGTCGAACAGCACGCCGGACTTGGCCATCTCATACTCACCCGGTGGCAGGCTGGGGCTGGTCACCACCGGTGGCGGCTCCTTTGGCGGCGGTTCCCTTTTCGCCTGGGTGGACGGGTCCTGCGGCTGCATGTCGGGGGAGGGGGCGGCCGGCGGCTTCGGTGCCGCGGCGAGGGCCGGCACCAGGACCAGCGTGGCGCCCAGCCGGTCCTGCAGCCAGGGCAGCTGGCGCCCTTCGCTGCGTTCTGCGACGGAGCGCGCCACCTCGGCCAGCGAATCGCGGAAGGTGACGCCGGGCTTGACCATCTCGCGGGCCAGCGCGGCGGTGAAGGGGGCCGCCCCCCTGGCCGATTGAGCCGGCACCGGCGGCACTCCGGGGCGGTGGGCATAGACGACGAAAAGGCCGTCCGCTTCCATCGGCGTTCCCAACGCGCCGCCGCCGACCCGCTGGGCCAGCGCGTCGGCGGTGCCCGGATCGATCACCACCACCGCCTTGCGCCCGCTGTCCCGCAGGTCGCCCAGCACCGTGTCGAGGTCCAGTGCAGTGCGCGGCAAATCCTCCGCCCCCGCAGGCGCGGCGTCCGCGGGCAGCAGATATTCCCGCTCCCCGAGCTCGACGGCGAGGCCGGTGTAGTAGACGAAGCCCAGGTCGGCGCCGGACAGCGCCTCGCGGAAGCGTTCCAGCGCCGATTCCATCGCCACCCGCCCGACATTGTCGGCCCGCGTTACTGCAAAGCCGGCTTTGCGCAGCGCGGACACCATCGTCCCCGCATTGGCGGCGGCCTGTTCCGACCGGCTGTCGAGCCCGCTGTAGCGTCCGTTGTCGATGACCAGCGCCACCCGCTTTTCCGTGTCGGCCACCGCGCCGCCGAAGGGCAGGGCAGCCAGCAGCGCCGCGGTGAGGACGGTCCCCGCAAGGGTCCGTCTCCATGGCCGGGTGGTGGGGAATGCGGCGCTGCGCGGCCGGGCAATCATGGTCAAGGCGTTCCGTCCTCCGTCTTCGCGGCGGCCTCCCGCAGGGCGCGACCATTCGTGCCGCCGCCCGCCGGGCTGCGTACCGCCGCCGGGAGCATAGCCTTTTCCGCCGCTCCGGGACCCCGCTCTTTCGGGGCGTCGGGCGATGGCCGCATTACCCCGCGCGGAGGACTGCCCCGTGCCTCGGCGGCGTTGCGGGTCCTGATACAACTCGCCGAACAAGCTCGCCGCTGGCGCGAGGTATCGCTTTCCCTTCGCCGCGAAGCCGCCTATATGACGCTCCTTCGCAGACAACGAGGTTCGCCATGCCGCCCGCAAAGCCGTCCGCCGTCCGGATGTCCGACACCGAAATCGCCCGCGTGCAGATGTACCTGCGCAAGACGCTGGGCAATCAGAAGATCGTGATCGAGCCGCCGGCGAAGGCCGGCCAGTCGGCCGAGGTGACGGTGGATGGCGAATTCTTCGGCACGCTGAACCGTGACGAGGACGAGGGCGAGATCTCCTATGCCCTGAACGTCGTCATCCTGGAAGAGGATCTGCCGGAGCCGCCGGCCATCCCGCGCCGCTGATCCCTGGCGTTTTCCTGACGTTCCCCACTGGTGCCCTAGCGGCTGTGAGCGCGAAGCTCCGCCGCCAGGGCGGCCAGCAGGGTCTGCCCGCCCGACAGGGTCAGCCCGCGCACCAGGACGATGGCCTTGCGTCCGCCGCGCCGGTGCATGACCAGCCGCACGTTGCGGCTGCCGGCGGCCTTCAGTTCCGCCCTGACGGCGTCGTTGGGCGCCACGTCGCCGCCGACCAGCTTCAATTCCGCCTTGTGCCCGTAATCGTGCGCCGGATCGATCCAGGCGACGAACAGCGGCTTGCCGCCGACCATGGGGTAGAGCGCCAGATCCCGGATCGTCTCGTGCGGGTGGATGCGGGCGCCGTCCACCGTCAGGCCGCGCGCCGTCACGCCCAGCCGCACCGCCCGGCGCTGCACCGTCTCCGTCAGCGTCACCACCCACAGCAGCAGAACCGGTGCCGCACAGAAGACGGCCAGCCACTGCAGCATGTCGGACAACTGCTCCGGCGCCAGTCCGGCCCCTGCGACGAAGCCCGTCGCCAGCAGGCCGGCGATCAGCAGATAGCGTGTGCGGATCACCGGTGTCAGCACCGGTCTCGCCACGAAGACGGCACCGGCCGCGCCGTCCTCGCGGGTGATTTCCAGGCTGGGCGGTGGCTTGGCGGCTGGCATATCTGCTGGATCGGAGCAAGGAAAGGGGCGTGATCCTGTTCCGGCGGCATGTCGGCCGTCCAGTTCTTTCGCGTGTCGCCCGGATCGGCTGTATACCCGCGGTGCGTGCCGAGGGCGGGGTTGCCGCTCGCCGCCGCCTTGAAAATGGCGGGGGTCATGGTACTCTCAGGGGCAGGAGGTGACGCGAGCTGCTTTCCTGAATGGCGGGACCGGTTTCCCGATCCCGCCACCTCTGGCTTTACCGATCCTGGTCCCTGTTGAAGCCCGCTTCGAACTCGAACTTCAGCTTGAACCAGAAGCGGCCGAGCCACTTCAGGAATTTTCTCACTCGCGTCACCTCCTCTCGGTTGCCGGCTGCGCATGGCGCGCGTCCGGTGGCGCGAGAATAAAGAGCATGCAATCGCATGCCAATCGCGGATCCTTGGCGAACTTGCCGTCAGGTTGCGGTGCGGCTCTGCCGCCTTGGCCGCGCTCGGTTCTGCGCTGCTGGTGCTGCAACCGGGGCGGTGGTAGCGTGCACGTAGGCGTTTCCAGACCGACCCGCTCAGCCTGACCTGCCGCGAAGGATCGTCGTCCGTGACCTTCCCAAATCCGCTTGATGCCCAGGAGAAAGCCGCTTTCCGGCAAGGCTCGGAAAAGTCCGTCGCGCCTGTGGTGGTGGAGGCGCGCAAGCTGTCGCTGGTCTATCCCACCGCCGACAAGCCGGTCATGGCATTGAGCGAGGTCGACCTGACCATCGCCAAAAGTGACTTCGTCTCGCTGATCGGTCCCAGCGGCTGCGGCAAGACCACGTTGCTGCGCGTGATCGCCGATCTGGAGCGGCCGACCTCCGGCCATATCGCCATCGAAGGCATGACGCCGGAGCAGGCGCGGCTGAAGCGGCTCTACGGCTATGTCTTCCAGGCCCCGGCGCTGTACCCGTGGCGCACGGTGGAGCGCAACGTGATGCTGCCGCTGGAAATCATGGGGCTGCCCAAGGCCGACCGGCAGCAGCGCGCCCGAGAGCAGTTGGAACGCGTCGGCTTGGTCGGCTTCGAGCGCAAGTTCCCCTGGCAGCTGTCCGGCGGGATGCAGCAGCGCGTCTCCATCGCGCGCGCGCTGGCGTTGCAGCCCGACCTGCTTTTGATGGACGAGCCGTTCGGCGCGCTGGACGAGATAACCCGCGACCATCTGAACCTGCACCTGACCCAGCTGTGGCGGGCGACCGGGAAGACCTGCGTCTTCGTCACCCATTCGATCGCCGAGGCGGTGTTCCTGTCCACCCGCATCGTGGTGATGAGCC
This sequence comes from Azospirillum sp. B21, assembly GCF_008364825.1. Classification (GTDB taxonomy): domain Bacteria; phylum Pseudomonadota; class Alphaproteobacteria; order Azospirillales; family Azospirillaceae; genus Azospirillum. Next base: position 178,101 of record NZ_VTTO01000009.1, on the reverse strand, counting down.
CGCGGCCGGGGCGCATCCTGGACGTAATCGACTGCAACAGCCTGCCGCGTGAGCGCACGCTGGATATCCGCGAATCGCCCGAGTTCGCCGCCATCGCCCACCGTGTGCGAGAGGGGCTGAAGGAAGGGCACAGCTACGATGATTAAGCGTGCGCTTCCCGTGACGGTGATGACGCTGCTGTTGCTGGCGGCTTGGTACGTCGGGGCAGCGTGGCTGAACTGGCCGCAGGCGGCAGAGACGCTGACCCGCGCTGGCAAGCCTGCCGAATTCGCAGACGTGCTGGCCCAGGCCTATGCGATGAAGCGGCCGATCCTGCCCACCCCCGATCAGGTGGTGGCGGAGCTGTGGAACTCCCTGACCGGCTACGCGCCGACCAGCCCGCGCAATCTGCTGTTCCACACCTGGGTGACGGCGGAAGCGGCGCTGACCGGGCTGGCGATGGGGTTGGCGCTGGGCATCCTGCTGGCCGCCGGCATCGTCTATACCCGGACGCTGGAGGCCAGCCTGCTGCCCTGGGTGATCGCATCGCAGACCATCCCGATCCTGGCCATCGCGCCGATGATCGTCGTCATCCTCGGCAACATCGGGCTGACCGGGCTGCTGCCGAAGGCGGTCATCTGCATGTATCTCTGCTTCTTCCCGATCACGGTCGGCATGGTGAAGGGGCTGCGGTCGGCCGATCCGCTGTGGCTCGACCTCATGCGGACCTATTCGGCCAGCGGAATGCGCGCCTTCTGGTCGCTGCGGCTTCCGGCTTCCATGCCGTTCCTGTTCGCCAGCCTCAAGGTGTCGGTCGCCATCAGCGTGGTCGGCGCCATAGTGGGCGAGCTGCCGACCGGCGGGCAGGCCGGGCTGGGAGCGCGGCTGCTGTCGGGGTCCTACTACGGCCAGACCGTGCAGATCTGGGCGGCGCTGATCATGGCCTCGCTGCTGTCGGTGGCGCTGATCGCCGTGGTGCGCGGGCTTGAGCTGGTCCTGCTGGGCCGGGCGGGGGTGCGATGAGCACTCTCTCCGCGGATCCCTACCGCACCAGCCTGCGCACGGTTGCCGATTGGGGGCTGGTCGCCATAGCCGTATTGACACTGGCCGCACTCGCCCTGCCGGTGGGCGCGCTGGGCGGTGCCCCTGTCGGCTGGTTCGGCGGGATGATGGGCGGGACGTTGGCGCCGCTGTTCCTGATCGGGGTGGTGCTGGCGGTCGTCGCCGGCCGGTCCGCGCCGAAACGGGTCTGGGGCGCCTGGGTGGAATTGGGTGGCGTGGCGTTGGCTTGGTTGCTGCCGCTGCATCTGCTGAACGAAGGGGTGGACTTGTCGGCCGGCTGGGGGCTGTGGCTGTTCCTGGTCGCGGCGACACTGCTGCTGTGGCGGGTGATGGGGGTGCTGGCCGGGGTGCCGGGCTGGACCCGCTCGGTCGTCGTCCCCGGCCTGTTCGGGCTTGGCCTGCTGGTGGGGTGGGAGGTTCTTGTCCGCGGCTTCCAGGTGCCGGCCATCCTGTTGCCGCCGCCAAGCCGCATCGCCTCGGCGCTGGCCGCCCATGCGCCGGTGCTGTGGGACGATTTCCGTCAGACCGTGCTGACTTCCGTTTTGCGCGGCTATGTCATGGGCTGCGGCGCGGGGTTCCTGGTGGCAATCCTTGCCGACCGCCTGCCCTTTCTTGCCCGCGGGCTTCTGCCGCTCGGCAATCTCGCCAGTGCCATTCCGGTGGTCGGTATCGCGCCGATCATGGTCATGTGGTTCGGGTTCGACTGGCAGTCGAAGGCGGCGGTGATCGTCGTCATGACCTTCTTCCCGATGATGATCAACACGCTGGCGGGCCTTGGCAACTCGGAACGCATCCAGCTCGACCTGATGCGCTCCTACGGCGCCGGCTATGGCCGGACGCTGGTCAAGCTGCGTCTGCCGAACGCGCTTCCCTTCCTGTTCAACGGCTTGAAGATCAACTCCACCCTGGCCCTGATCGGCGCCATCGTGGCGGAGTTCTTCGGCACGCCGGTGGTCGGCATGGGTTTCCGCATCTCCACCGAGGTGGCACGGATGAACCTCGACATCGTCTGGGCCACCATCGCCGTGGCGGCGCTGACCGGTTCCGGCCTGTATGGCGGCTTGGCGTTGCTGGAACGGGCGACGACGGCCTGGCATCCGTCGATGCGGCGGCGCTGACCGGCCCTGCGCAACCCCGCTGGCACGGCCATTGCTTTCTTTCCGCCATTCCGGCTGGCAGGGGAGGTGGGCATGGCCGACATCGTCGTTCTCAAGCATGTCCGCCTGACGCGGGCGCTTCTGGCCATCGAAATGGCCGCGGTGTCGCTGGACGGCGAACTGGCGGCTTTGCGCAAGGCGGGCCAAGCCGGCCTGCTGGGTGACCATGCGGAAGAGGCCACTCTCCTGCGCACCTATGTCCGCACCTTGCGCGTCCTGTTGCAGGCGATGACACCCGACGAGGTGGACGAGGCGGGGCTCGGCGAGCGCCATGCGCTGGCGGAGGCCGCGGTCGGCCGCTGTGCCGCGGCGTTGCGGGTACTCGACCTGCCAGCCGGCAGCGGCCCGGTCAGCGGCATCGCCTGACGACTCACTGTCGCGAAGCCGACAGCGCCTTGACGGCTTCCGGCCACTGCCATACTGCCGTATGGCTGGGATGCGGGGTGCCTTTCTCCTCTCCGCCGCCGGAACGCCGCGCTATAGTGGCAGGCCCAACGAACAGTCGGACCCCACCGACAATGGTGCAGGCATAAAAGGGCGCGATGAGGCTTCTCGTTTCCGATCTGACCCACCGCTATGACGATCTGACCGTCCTGGACGGCATCGACCTGACTCTGGCGGAAGGTGAAATCCTGGCCGTGATCGGCCCCAGCGGCTGCGGAAAGTCGACGCTGCTCGGCATTGCCGGCGGCATCGTCGCCCCGACCTCCGGCAGCATCCGGGTGGAGGGGGAGGTGCCGGACGGTTGCCTGAACCCCATCACCTTCATCTTCCAGGATTTCGCCCTGCTGCCCTGGCGCAATGTGGAAGACAACATTGCCCTGGTGCTGGAGCATCACCCGCTCTCCACCGCCGAGCGGCGCGAGCGCATCGACGACGGCCTGCGGCGCATGGGGCTGTCGGAGTTCCGTAAGGCTTTGCCCAAGCAGCTGTCCGGCGGCATGCGTCAGCGGGTCGGCATCGCCCGCGCGCTGGCTGTGCGCCCGGCCATGCTTCTGCTGGACGAGCCGCTGTCGGCGCTGGACGCCCAGACGCGCGAGCTGCTGATGGACGATTTCCTGGATCTGTGGCGGCGGGAGAAGACCACCGCCCTCTACGTCACCCACAATCTGGACGAGGCGTTGCGGCTGGCCGACCGTGTCTGCGTGCTGAGCCGCCGCCCCGGCCGCATCCGCGAACTGGTCACCATCGACGAGCCGCGGGAGCGCCGGCAGGAGCCGTCGGCCCAGGCCCATCTGGCCGAAGTGCGCGACCGCCTGTGGCACCTGATGAAGGCCGAAGCCCAGATGGCCGACCGGGAGATCGCCCGTGCCTGACAGCCTGAACCCGACTGCCGTTCCGACCACGCCTGCATTGGGCCAGCCCGTCCGCTTCCGCGGCGGCGGCTTCACTGTGAAACGCCATCCCTGGGCGGCGCTGGCGGCCTTCGCCGTGCTGATCGCGGTTTGGGAGGGGGCGAGCCGTCTCGGCCTCGCCAGCCCGCTGTTCCTGCCGCCGCCGAGTGCGGTCGGACTGGCGTTGGCCGGCATGGTTTCGGACGGATCGTTGTGGCTGAACCTGAAGGCGTCGCTGGCGCGCATCGCCGTCGGTTGGGTGCTGGGCACGGCAGGCGGCATGCTGGTGGGCTTCGCCATGGGCATCTTCTCCACTGCCCGCGCGGTCGGCGTGCCGCTGGTGTCGGCCTTCTTCCCGATCCCGAAAATTGCACTTCTGCCGCTGTTCATCCTGTGGTTCGGCATCGGCGAGCCGTCGAAATTCGCCACCATCGGCTTCGGCGTCTTCTTCCCCACCGTCATCGCCACCTACAGCGCCATCGACCAGGTGCCGCGCAACCTGATCCGCATGGCGCAGAGCTTCGGCCTACCCTGGCGGTCGATCCTGCGCTCCATCGTCCTGCCGGGCGCCCTCCCTGGCATCCTGGCCGGCTTCCGCATCACCGCCTCCATCGCGTTGATCCTGGTGGTGGCGGCGGAGATGATCGGCGCGGAATACGGCATCGGCGCCTTCGTCCTGATGGCCGGCAACCTGATGCAGACCGACACGCTGCTGGCCGGCGTGCTGGTGCTGTCGCTGCTGGGGCTCGCCATCGGCACCGTGCTGTCGCAGCTCGAACGGCGCCTGCTGAACTGGCGCTGACCGTCTCATTCCAAGAAACCTGAACCATCCATCGGGAGGATTTGCGTCCATGACCGCCGCCAAGACCGTGGCCCGCCTCACCCGGCGCGCCGTGATCGCCACTGCCGGCGCGGCTTTCGCCGCCGGTACCATGATGTCCGCCGCGCTGGCGCAGCCGCTGGAGAAGGCGACGGTCGGCGTGCTGGCGCTGTCCTCCTCCGGGCCGATCTTCATCGCCAAGGCCAAGGGCTATTTCGAGAAGGAAGGGTTGGACGTCGAGCTGAAGATGTTCACCTCGGCCCAGCAGGTGCCGGTCGCGGTGACCTCGGGCGATGCCGATTTCGGCGTGACCGGCCTGACCGCCGGCTTCTACAACCTCGCCTCCAAGGGGGCGGTCACCATCATCGCCGCGCAGAGCCGCGACGAGCCGGGCTTCCCGCTCAGCGCCTATGTGGCGACGAACGCCGCCTATGACGCCGGGCTGAAGGCGCCGGCCGACCTGAAGGGCAAGCGGGTCGCCATCACCACCGTCGGCTCGACTTTCCACTACATGATCGGGCTGCTGGCGCAGAAGCACGGCTTCACGGTCAAGGACGTGACCATGGTGCCGCTGCAGGACGTGCCGAAGATGGTCGCGGCCTTCAAGGGTGGGCAGGTCGACGCCGTCATCGCGCCGTCCACCGTGTCGCGGCAGCTGGTGGCCGACGGTGCCGGCAAAATCCTGGGCTGGGTCGGCGACGAGACGCCCTGGCAGCTGGGAGCCCTCTTCACCGCGCCGAAGACGATGAAGGACCGCCGCCCGCTGGTGGAGAAGTTCGTCCGCGCCTACAAGACGGCGCTGGTCGAATACCACGCCGCCTTCAACGGCAAGGACGCCTCGGGCAATCTGGTGAAGGGTCCCGGCTATGACGAGCTGCTGACCATTATCGCCGACGCCACCAAGCAGAAGCCGGAAATCGTCGCTGCCGGCCTGCCCTATGTCGACCCGCAGGCCCGCCTGCTGGTGGACGACATCGTCAACCAGGTGAAGTTCTGGCAGTCGGAAGGGCAGGTCGACAAGGCGCTGGACCCGAAGTCGGTGATGGATCTCAGCGTCGCCGGGCAGTAAGGAGCGGGGGAGGGGGCGGTCACACGGCCAGATACGCCGCCCTCACCCCGTCGTCCTTCAGCAACTCCGCCATCGTGCCGGTCCAGCGCAGGCGGCCAGTTTCTATGACGCAGGCGCGGTCGGCAACGGCGGAGGCGAAGGACAGGCTTTGTTCGGACAGCAACACCGACAGCCCCTCCGCCTTCAGGCGCCGCACCGCGTCGGCCATCTGCTTCACGATCAGCGGCGCCAGCCCTTCCGACGGTTCGTCGAGCAGAAGCAGCGACGGGTTGCCCATCAGCGTGCGGGCGAGCGTCAGCATCTGCTGCTCGCCGCCACTCATCCGGGTGCCGCGGCGGCCGCGCATCTCCGCGAGGTTGGGGAACAGGGCGAACAGCTTCTCCGGCGTCCAGGTGGGAGCGCCGGGGCGGGGCGGCTGGCGGCCGACCTCCAGGTTTTCCTCCACCGTCAGGTCGGCAAAGATGCGGCGGTCCTCCGGCACATAGCCGACGCCGAGCCGGGCGATGCGGTGGGCGGGCAGGGCGGACAGGTCGCGTCCGTCGAAGCGCAGGCTTGCGGCGCGGCGCTCCACCAGCCCCATGATCGCCTTCAGCGTGGTGGTTTTGCCGGCGCCGTTGCGGCCCATCAGCGCCACCACCTCGCCACGGCCGACCGTCAGCGCGATGCCGTCGAGGATATGGGCGCGGCCGTACCAGGCCTGCAGGCCGTCCACCGTCAGCAGGGGTTCGCTCATGCCTCGCCTCCCAGATAGACGGATTGCACGCGAGGGTTCGCGCGCACCTGATCCGGCGAGCCTTCGGCGATCAGCCGGCCACGGTCGAGCACCAGAACGCGGGTGGCGTGGCCGAAGACGGCGTCCATGTCATGTTCGGTGAACAGCACGGCGAGGCCGCGCTCGCGCACCAATTCCGCCGTCAGCGCCATCAGGGCGAGCCGTTCGGCAGGCGCCATGCCGGCGGTCGGCTCGTCCATCAGCAGGACGGTGGGCTCGCTGGCCAGCGCCATCGCCAGTTCGACCCGCTTCACGTCGCCATAGGCCAGCACGCCGCAGGGTCGGTCGGCTTGGGAACCCATGCCGACCCGCTCCAGCAGGGCCAGCGCCGGTTCGCGGAACTGGGCGGCGGCCGGGCGCCACAGGCCGAACAGCCGGCGGGCGCGCGACAGCAGCACCATCTGCACATTCTCCGCCACCGTCATCGAGGCGAAGGTCGCGGTGATCTGGAAGGTCCGCCCGACCCCCAGCGCCCAGATGCGCCGCGGCGGCAGCCCGACCAGTTCCATCCCGTCCAGCTTGACCGAGCCCGAGTCGGGGCGCAGCTGGCCGTTCAGCAGGTTGAAGCAGGTGCTCTTGCCGGCACCGTTGGGGCCGATCAGTGCCAGCAGGTTGCCGGAGCGCAGGGTGAAGGACACGCCGCCCACCGCCTGCACCCCGCCGAAGGAGCGCTGCAGGTCACGCACCACCAGCTCGCTCATCTCCGCCTCCTGAAGCCGGACAGGAAGCCGACGATCCCCTTGGGGAAGACAAGCACCAGCGCGACGATGATCAGGCCCAACGCCAGCCGCCACCAGTCGGTCATGCTCATCACCTTGGCCTCAAGCAGGTGGAAGGCCACCGCACCGGCCAGCGGTCCGGCGACGGTCTGGATGCCGCCCATCAGCACCATCACCAGCGCATCGACCGACTGCGGCACCGCCAGCAGGGTGGGAAAGACGCTGCCCTTGGCGAAGGCGTAGAGCCCACCGGCCAGTCCCGCCGCGGTGCCGGCCAGCACGAAGGCCATCCATTGGAAGCGGCGCACGTCGATGCCCACCGACTCGGCGCGAAGTCCCGAGTCGCGGCCGGCCCGCAACGCATAGCCGAAGGGGGCGAAGGCCGCCCGGCGCAGTAGCCACAGCGCCCCGCCGCTCAAGCCCAGCGTCAGCCAGTAATAGGCGGCCTTGCCCGCCGCCCAAGCCGACGGCCAGACGCCGAGGATGCCGTTGTCGCCGCCGGTCACCGCATACCATTGGAACGCGATCGACCAGACGATCTGGGCGAAGGCCAGCGTCAGCATGGCGAAATAGAGCCCCGACCGCCGCACGCAGAACCAGCCCGCCACCAGAGCCCCCAGCCCGGCCAGCAGCGGCGCACCGGCCAGCGCCAACGGCATCGGCGCGCCCAAATGCTTGACCAGCAGGGCCGATCCATAGGCGCCCAGCCCGAACCACGCCGCATGGCCGAAGGACACCAGCCCGCCCAGCCCGATCAGCAGATGCAGGCTGGCGGCGAACAGGGCGAGGATCACCACTTCGGTCAGCAGGATCAGCGCGTAGTCACCGGCGACCAGCGGTGCGGCGGCCAGAACCGCCAGCAGGGCCAGTGCCCAAGCTCCGGCATGGGGACCGGCCGACAGCGGCACGGTCACCGCGGCGGGTGCGGTCGGCGGCGCCTCATCCGCCCGGCCGAGCAGGCCATGCGGGCGCAGCACCAGCACCACCGCCATGAACAGGAAGACGATCACCAGCGTGATCTGCGGGAAGACCAGGATGCCGAAGGCCTGCAATTGCCCGATCAGCAGGGAGGCGAGGAAGGCGCCGGTCAGGCTGCCCATGCCGCCGACCACGACGACGACGAATGCCTCCACCACGATGGCCATGTCCATATGCAGGGTCACCGCCTCGCGCGGGACCTGCAGGGCGCCACCCAGCCCGGCCAGGGCGCAGCCCAGGAACAGCACCCCGGTGAACAGCCGCGCCGGATCGACGCCGAGCGCGCTTGTCATCTCGCGATCCTGCGTCGCCGCGCGCACCAGCGTGCCCCAGCGGGTGCGGTTGAACAGCAGCCACAGCAGCCCCAGCACCAGAGGCCCGAGACCGATCAGCACGAGATCGTAGAGCGGGAAGGGCTGGTCCAGGATGTCGACCGAGCCCTTCAATCCGGGAGCGCGGCGGCCCAGCAGATCCTCCGGTCCCCAGGCCCAGGCGGTCAAATCCTGCACCACCAGCACGACGCCGAAGGTGCCCAGCAGCTGGAACAGCTCCGGCGAGCGGTAGAGCCGACGCAGCAGCCCGATTTCCATCGCGGCGCCGAGAACGCCCATCATCAGCGCGGCGGCGGCGACCGAGCCCCAGAAACCGGCGGGCGTACCGCCGAACCGCTCGATCAGCGACCAGCCGGCATAGGCGCCGACCATGTAGAAGGAGCCGTGCGCGAAATTCACGATCCGCGTCACGCCGAACACGATGGTCAGCCCCGACGACACCAGGAACAGCGTCGCCGCGGTCGCGAGCCCGCTGAGGGCCTGGACGAGGAGGAAGGACATGGAGGGGTCGTTTCGGTGCGGACTCTTGCCCCCTCCCCAACCCTCCCCCTCTTCGAGGGAGAGGGAGTCAGTTGCCGGGCGGCGGCAGTCCCCTCTCCCACCGAAGGTGGGGGAGGGTTAGGGAGGGGGCAATCAAAGGTGGGGGGCACTCAAAGCCTGCAGCTTTACTCCGCCGGCCGCATCTTGCGCACGACGTCGTCCGGCGGCAGGTAGTTGGCGCCGTCGGCGTAGCGCCAGTCCTTCATGGTGCCGCGGCCGTCCTTCACCGTGGTGGTGCCGACATAGGCCCCCATCGTCGCCTGATGGTCGGACGCGCGGAAGGTCACCGGGCCGACCGGGCTGTCGATGGTCAGGCCGGACAGCGCATCGACGATCGGCTCCGCATTGGCCGACTTGGCCTTGGTGATGGCGGCGGCGACCGCCTTCATGGTGATGTAGCCGACGATGGAGCCCGCCTTGGGCGACTCCTTGAACCGCGCGGTATAGGCTGCGACGAAGGCCTTGTGGGCGGGAGTGTCGATCTGGTCCCAGGGATAGCCGGTGACGATCCAGCCTTCCGGCGCCTCGTCCTTCATCGGCTCCAGATATTCCGGCTCGCCGGTCAGCAGGCTGACGACCTTGCGGTTGCGGAACAGGCCGCGGCCTTCGCCCTCGCGCACCAGCTTGGCGAGGTCGGCGCCGAAGGTGACGTTGAAGATCGCCTCCGGATTGGCGGCGGCCAGCGCCTGCACGGTCGGGCCGGCCTCCAGCTTGCCCTGGGCCGGCCACTGCTCCGCCACGAATTCCACGTCCGGGCGCTTTTCCTTCAGCAGCTGCTTGAACCACGCCACCGCCGACTGGCCGTATTCGTAATTGGGGGCGACGGTGGCCCAGCGCTTGGCCGGCAGCTTCGCCGCCTCCTCCACCAGCATCGCCGCCTGCATGTAGGTGCTGGGGCGCAGGCGGAAGGTGTAGCGGTTGCCCTTCGACCAGGTGATGGCGTCGGTCAGCGGTTCCGCCGCGACGAAGGGCATCTTGTTGCGCGCGGCGAAATCGGCGACGGCCAGCCCGATGTGGGAGAAATAGGTGCCGGCCAGCACGTCCACCGCCTCGTTCGTCACCAACTCCTGCGCGACGCGCACCGCGTCGTCGGGTTTGCCGGCGTCGTCGCGGGAAACGACCTGCAATTCGCAGCAGCCGATCACGCCGCCCTGGGCGTTGATCTCCTCCAGCGCCAGCTGCCAGCCCTGGCGGTAGGGGATGGTGAAGGCGGGCAGGCCGGTGTAGCTGTTGATCTCGCCCACCCGCACCGGCGCGCCGGAGAACGACACCGGCTCTTTCGCCGACTGCGCCGCCGCGGGAGCGGCCGTCAGGCCGATGCCCGCCAGCGTGGAGGCGATGGTTGTAAAGGACACGGCGGCGAGCAGGGCGGCCGGGAGAAGGGGCTTCGCCAGCGGCGAGGCGGTCGGGTGGCGGTGCTTCATCCTGCGGGGACCCCGGTTCATGAGAGACCAGCGGCGTGTCCGGGTCGCGGTGCGACGCAACACACCGCGTTCATAGCAAACCCCGCGCAAAAGTCACCGACTGATCGGGTGTTTTCCCGCGTCCATGCCCGATTCGCAGTTCGGCGGCCGCCGCCCCTTGTCACATCAGCCGGGCCAGCAGCGCCATGAACTGCACCCTTTCCTCCTCGGACAGAGGTTCCAGCGTGCGTTCGTGGGCGGCGGCGGCATTCGCCATCAGGTCGATGACCAGCGCCTGCCCGATCCGCGTCAGGCTGACGCTGGTGCGGCGGCGGTCCTGCGTATCGGGGTGGCGTTCGACCAGATTGCGCTCCACCAGCCGCAGGATCACGCCCTGGGTGGTCGCCGGGTCCATATAGGTCAGCCGACCGAGTTGGTTCTGCGACAGCGCACCCTCGGCATACAGGGTGGCCAGCGCCGCCCATTGGGTGGGCGTCAGCAGCGAATCGCCGATCAGATCGATGAAGATGGCCGAGGCGCGTTGGTGCGCACGCCGGAGGCGGTGGTGAACCTGGCCGGCCAACTGGTAGTCGTCGGGAGGCAGTCGTCCGAAGTCGTCCATGGCAACGGGCCCGTGGTTCGCGCCCGCCTTCGGTCCGGGGCGAAGGCTGGGGCGGGCACGGACCGCCGCTCCCGGCTGCGTGGGCAGGGATGGCGCGGCGTTTGCCGCCTGTCGCCATCCGGTGCGTCCATTATGCGTTCCTCATGGAAAGCGTAGGGAAGACAATGACCGCAGAGCAACCTTCGCGGATGCGTCATAGAGCCACAGCGATGCAGCCGTCATGATGCGAGCAACAAAAGAAGGCCCAAGAGTCCGAAGGGAAGCCATGCGTCAATGACGCCGCAAGTTCCGGCGGTTGCGATCCCGAAACAGGTCGCTGCCGGGGCTGTCCGTGCCTGCGGCCTATCCTTGTCAGGCGCTCGTCTTTTTCGAGGCTTCTCTTTCTCAGGGTTTCCGCTTGGGCGGATAGCTGTCGGGCGGAGCGGTCTTCTCGTCGGGGCTTTCCGCGCCCTCGCCCGTCGGGGGCGTCACGCCGCCCGGCGTGTAGGGCGGCGTGGTGGCGTCGGGCGGGCGTTTGGTGGGACGCGGCGGGGGCGGGGTGTCGAGTCGGCGTGTCATGACTTACCTTTCCTGATCAGGAATCGCCATGAACAACCCGATGTCGGCCGGGCGGTTCCAAACAGGCGCCCCCCGGTATGATCAGTCCTTCCGCCGCCGGCTATGACCTTCATCTTAGGACCATTTGAAAAACGCGGCGGAATCAAGAGGGTCATTGCCGAGGCTGTTCTCTGCCGACTGCGAGCTTTTGTTGCGGCCACACCACAGGACGATGCAAAAGCGGAGTGGCGCTGGCTTCACTGTTGCATGGCAAGCACGCCTTGTTGTGTCTTTGCCGAGGATGTGTCCGCATCCGGTCCCGAAAAGGGCCGGTTGCCGGGCGCTCCCACGAAGGAGCCGGAATCCCGGCCCAGTGAGCCGACCGAACCCAGCCAAGCGCGGTGACTCCATGAAGACCAGCACCCTTTCCCTTCTCGCCCTCGCTCTCGCGTCGACCGGGCTGACGTCGCTTCCCGCCGCCGCCCAGGATGACCTGCAGCGTGGCGAAACCGTGCTGGAGCGTCGCCGGCCGGAGGTCGAGCAGCTCGGCCTGCGCGCGGGCTCCTTCCTGTTCCTGCCGCGGGTGGAAGCGGGCGCCACCTACGACACCAACGTCTACGCCACCCGCGACGACCACGAAGACGACATCATCTGGACCGTCCGTCCGCGAATCGACATCAAGTCCGACTTCGCGGCCCACGCGCTGAACTTTTCGGCCTCCGCCGATGCCGGCCGCTACCGCGAAAATTCCAGCGAGAACTATACCGACTACGCCCTGCAGGCGGCCGGCCGGTTCGACGTGAACAAGGGCGGTGCGCTGGACGGCCAGCTGTTCCATCGCCGCAACCACGAGGGCCGCGGCGACATCAACAGCCTGTCGGGCTATTCGGAGCCGGTGGTCTACCGCACCAGCGGCGGCGAGGCCGGCTACACCCAGCGCTTCAACCGCCTGCGCGCCCGCCTGTCCGGCTCCGCCCAGTACAGCGAGTATGACGATGTCGGCCTGATCGGCGGCGGCATCGCGCGCCAGGAAGACCGCGACCGCTGGGAATACGGCACGGTCGGCCGCGTCGGCTACGAGTTCATCGAAGGCTACGAGGCCTTCGTCCAGGGCACCTATTCCTGGACCCGTCACAAGAACGACCGCGACGCCTTCGGCCTCGACCGCGACTCGGACGGCTACGAGGTGGTCGGCGGTCTCGCCACCGACCTGACCGGGCTGATCACCGGCGAGGTCTTTGCCGGCTACATGGTCCGCAACTACAAGGATTCGCGGCTGGAGGACTTCAGCGGCCTGTCCTTCGGCGGCCGCCTGAACTGGGCGGTCACGCAGCTGACCGCCGTCAGCGCCACCGCCAGCCGTCAGGTGCGCGAGACCACGGCCAGCCCGGGATTCGGCACCGCGTCCAGCTACACCCGCACCGTCCTCGCCCTGGGCGTGGACCACGAACTGCTGCGCACCCTGGTGCTGAACGGCCGCCTGCAGTACCGTCAGGACGACTTCAACGGTAACGACCGCAACGACAAGGTCTATACGGCCGGCGTCGGCGGCACCTACCAGATGAACCGCTACCTGTTCATGACCGGCGGCTACACCTATGAAAAGCGCAGCTCCAACGTGAGCGCCGCCGAATACAGCGACAACCTGATCTACCTGCGTCTCGGCGCGCAGATGTAATCCGGCGGTTCTAGGCCCGCCGACCGGGCAAGTCCGGCCGAAGGGCCTAAAGGTTTCGCTGAACAGTACAGGGCGTCCGTCCTATGACGGGCGCCCTTTTCTTATGCCTGTTTTTGTTGTCGTGGGCGATGTACTGGAGAGATCCGAAGGCGGTAATTCCTCTCCACTTTTTCCCAAGCGCTTGCGAGTTGCTAGTCTCCACCCGAATTCAGGTGCGTGACCAAAGGGCGCCGCCGCAAGGCGACCGGCGAATGGGACGGGTTCTCGAAGCCGTACCATCGTGCCGGACCGGGCGCTGCGGCAGGCACCCACCAGCCAGGGAAAGGGTTTAGGGATGAATCGACGTCAAGTGATCCGTGCGCTGGGCCAGGGGATCGGATTGACCGCGCTCGCTGTCGCCATGGTCGGCTGCGCCGGCAACGACGCGCCGTTGGAAACCGCCAATGTCGGCCAGATCAGCGAATACCGTCTGGGTGCCGGCGACGCGCTGCGCGTCATCGTCTTCGGCGAGGAGCAACTGTCCGGCGAGTTCCGCGTCGACGGCACGGGCAAGGTCGCCATGCCGCTGATCGGCGAGGTCTCGGCCAAGGACCGCAGCACCCGCGATCTGGAAAAGGAGATCTCCACCCGCCTGTCCGCCGGCTATGTGAAGGACCCGAAGGTCAGCGTCGAGGTGCTGAACCACCGTCCCTTCTTCATCCTGGGCGAAGTGCGCAACCCCGGCCAGTACCAGTATGTCAACGGCATGACCGCCCTGTCGGCGGTGGCGATGGCCGGCGGCTACACCTATCGCGCCAAGGAGGATTACGTCCTGATCACCCGCGGCGCCGATCCCAAGAAGGAAATCCGCCGGGCGCCGATCACCACCTCCGTGATGCCGGACGACGTGGTCCGCGTGCCGGAGCGCTATTTCTGAGCCCGGAATTTCAGAGCCCAGGATTGTCGAGCCCAGGCAGGCCAGGGCGACCAACGGAAAGCCCGGCCGGGAGATGTCCCGGCCGGGCTTTCGGCTATGCGGCGATAGCCGGCGGTGGCGATCAGGTGTCCAGCGTATCCCAGCCCTTCTTCTGTCCCGACGGCATGCGCTGGTTCGGGGGAACCACCGGATCGCGTGAGATGCCGTGCGGCGGGGTGGTGCCGGCGGCCTCGTCGTCGGTGCCGAGCGGTGCGGCGGCGGGGTCGGTGGCCGGGACCTTGTCGCCGGTCAACCCGCGGTCGATGTCCGCGCGCATCCGGTTGGCCTCCGCGCTGGGCGTGGTGGGCGTGTCACGGCCCGACTCGGGACGCTGGGGCTTGGTCATGGTCGGCCTTTCGCACAAGCTGTGAGTGGCGTTCTGTCGCCTCCTCCAACCGCCGCCGCCTGCCGAGGGTTCCCCGGTGCGACGATCTGCAACCCTGCGGCCGATTTCAGGGGAGCCCCGATGCAGGACGCTGGCTTGCGTCCTGTTCGCTCTTGCAACCTGTCGAGGTGGTGCTCCATCCCAAGACGAGGCGGGATTAATCAGGGCTGTTTCAAGCATATGTGTGCGAGTCGCACATCTTCGATCTTTGAGCGTTGATGCAGTCACTACGGTTTAGGATTGTTGGGAAAACATGGAGCATCCTTGCGGGCGCAAGGGAGACTTGCCGGTGCCGACGGTGTGGGCCATCAACGTGGGTCCATCCCTACGGCGTAGGGGAGCCGAGCCGCCGCCCAGGTCGAAGATGGTCCCGTAGGGTCCATCCCTACGGGCGTAGGGGAGCCGCAGTAATTGTCCCGTCAGGAGCGTAGGCGATGGGTCCATCCCTACGGGCGTAGGGGAGCCCGCCCTCAATGCGGTGCCGCTGGCCGGCGTCGAGGGTCCATCCCTACGGGCGTAGGGGAGCCGTGCTGGCGACGGTCAGTGGAAGCGCATAGTTGGGTCCATCCCTACGGGCGTAGGGGAGCCTGCCAGCCGGTCGCGCTCCGCCTGGGCGGCGCGGGTCCATCCCTACGGGCGTAGGGGAGCCGGGTTCCACCCGTCCTCACGGCCCTGGCTGTAGGGTCCATCCCTACGGGCGTAGGGGAGCCCCGGTGAAGCGGCACCAAGCGCCCGTGCTGCTGGGTCCATCCCTACGGGCGTAGGGGAGCCTCAAAAAGACCGCACTCTATGTATCCATCTGCGGGTCCATCCCTACGGGCGTAGGGGAGCCATTTTGCCGACACCACCGGCGCCATCCCTCCAGGGTCCATCCCTACGGGCGTAGGGGAGCCGTGCCCGTCGCTGTGTTCGATGCGCCGGTTCCGGGTCCATCCCTACGGGCGTAGGGGAGCCGTCACCTACGCCGAGGAGCCGGCTGTCCCGAGGGGTCCATCCCTACGGGCGTAGGGGAGCCACACTCGCCAAATCCAGCGCCTACACCGTCACGGGTCCATCCCTACGGGCGTAGGGGAGCCCGACCGGGTCGGCGGCTTTCTGGCCGGCCGTGGGGTCCATCCCTACGGGCGTAGGGGAGCCCGGGTTGAGGCGGAGGCGGCGCGGTGGGAGCCGGGTCCATCCCTACGGGCGTAGGGGAGCCAACGTCAACACCTGGGGCGAGCGGCTGAACCAGGGTCCATCCCTACGGGCGTAGGGGAGCCGCGAAGCTGGTCGATGTAGGGACGGCCCTCAAAGGTCCATCCCTACGGGCGTAGGGGAGCCTGCTCGTACGACCCGCACAAGGCCAGTCTGAAAGGTCCATCCCTACGGGCGTAGGGGAGCCGACCACGATGATGCCGTGTTCGTCCGATCCGGGGGTCCATCCCTACGGGCGTAGGGGAGCCAGCCGCTTCCAACTCGGCGAGAAGCTCGGCGAGGGTCCATCCCTACGGGCGTAGGGGAGCCTCGTTCCCGTCGTCCAGATCCTTCGCGGACCAGGGTCCATCCCTACGGGCGTAGGGGAGCCGACGGGGCGGCCCCGCGCCGCCCCATTTCGGAGGGTCCATCCCTACGGGCGTAGGGGAGCCCGGCGCAAGGAGAACGTCACGACCTACGAGGGGGGTCCATCCCTACGGGCGTAGGGGAGCCGCGCCTTGCGGGTAAAAGGCCTCGATTGACACGGGTCCATCCCTACGGGCGTAGGGGAGCCTTGATGATGTGCATGGTCTGGCTGAGCCACTTGGGTCCATCCCTACGGGCGTAGGGGAGCCCGCGATTTCGAGGAGCGCGAGGCCGCCGGCGAGGGTCCATCCCTACGGGCGTAGGGGAGCCCCATTGCCCCCGCCGCCCAGGCCGCGATAGCCGGGTCCATCCCTACGGGCGTAGGGGAGCCGCATCGGTGACGGCGGTGATTTCCCAGATGCCGGGTCCATCCCTACGGGCGTAGGGGAGCCCTTGGAAGTATTGGCCGGCGTACAGCACTTCAAGGTCCATCCCTACGGGCGTAGGGGAGCCCACTTTCCGCGTGCGGTTAACGGCCGCATCGGGGGTCCATCCCTACGGGCGTAGGGGAGCCCATCTCGGCGATGGCGGTGTGGGCGGCCTTCAGGGTCCATCCCTACGGGCGTAGGGGAGCCTTCGAGGTGTTGTCGGCGAGCGCCTTGGACCGGGGTCCATCCCTACGGGCGTAGGGGAGCCCGGACGCCAGATCGCTTAGCGACCGAGCGACCGGGTCCATCCCTACGGGCGTAGGGGAGCCCGGTTGAGGCATGGGAGGTCGGGAGCGAGGTCGGGTCCATCCCTACGGGCGTAGGGGAGCCGGGTACCATTGACGGTGACGGCATCAGATCCGGGGTCCATCCCTACGGGCGTAGGGGAGCCTCTGCCTGTTAAGCTACTGACAGCATTCACAACATAAAAGAATCTCGCGTGCACTGGCTTGCAATCAGATCACGCTATACGAGCATAATGGCAGCAATCACTCCCCATGTCATCTCGGATACGGGATGGAACGCTCTCCGTCAGATCGAGTTGCACAGGAAGAGGAGGGAATGCTGCCAAAAGATGGCAGTATTTCGCCCCGATCGCTCAATCAACCAGATGGCCGCCGGACGCACGCCGATCACGGTCATATCGTGCAGAAGGCGTCTGTCCCCTCTCCGCCATGCAACCCACGCTTGGCCAGCACGATGCCGTCATGTTCGACCAGGGTCACGGGCGGGCAGCCCAAGGTCCGGATCACCTGATTGCCGGCGCTTCCGCGGTCACGCCACGTCATCACCACACTGCCCTGTTCGAGCACGCCATGCCAGTCGACCAGCACAGCCCAGATGCGCTCGCGAACCGGCTTGGTCAGGTTGGGAGAGGTGTAGACGCCGGGTGCGATCTCCAGCATCGCCGAGGCGAGGAAACCCCGGAAGCGGTCGGGAACGTCACGGGTCACCACCACGGTCAGGGTCATCGGCGAACAGCTCCTTGATGCGGTCGATCATCGACGGGATCAGCTCCTTCTCGCGGAACGTCCGTCCGGCCAGCTTCCGCACATGGGATTCAATGCTGCGGCTGGGCTCTCTTTCAGCGTTGCGGACGGCGGCGAAGGCGAGGGGGATGGTCACCGCGTCCCGGAACAGGTCGGCGATATCCAGTGTGAAGGCGTTTGCCGAATCCTCGTGGATGAAGCCCAGCGGCGCCAGGGTGGAGGTTGCCGCCACCGCGATGGCCGCTGCGGCCTCGACCGCCGAAGCGGCGTGGTTGATCGCTTGGTTGGGCAGGTCGGCACCTTGTGGATTGGCGCGGTCATAGCGCCGGCCGCGCCACGCGATGCCGAATTCCTCCGCCAGGCGGCGGTAGAGCGCCTTCATCCGCTCCCCCTCGATCCCACGCAGAACTGCGATGTCGCGGTGGGGCAGAACCTCGCCCAGCCTCCAGGCGTAAAGCCGGCGGGCGATGAACAGGCGTGACCCTTCGGCATCAGCCCACAGCCGCGCCTGCCGGCGGGCCAACTGGCTGTCGTCGGCTCCGCCGGGCAGCGACGCGTAGAGGCGGGTGCCGTCCTCTCCCACCGCCAGCAATCCGGTGCCATGCCGGGCGGCCAACCGCAGGGCATCGTGGCTGACCGTGGTGCCGGGACCGAGCAGGATCAGCGACAGCCCCTGATAGGGCAGGGCATAGTCGCCCGGCGGCAGGTCGCCGGTTCCTGCGGTGCGGAAGCGCAGCGTCCCGTCCTCCACATAAAGCCGGCCGTGGGCCAGCCCGATCAGGCCATGCCGGTCGACATGGGGAACCCGCGCCGTCTCCAGCCCCAGTCGGCCCTTCAGCATGGTGCCTTCCGCAGCATCAGCATGCCGAAGCCGAAGGCGCGGTGCCGGCCGACTCCGCGGGCCAGGAGACGGGCGAATGTTTGGGCTTCCGTCACGCGCAGCACGCCCTCCATGGTGGCGGCCGGGTGGCGGCGCAGTTCGGTGGAGGGCCGGCCGGCATCTCCCCGGTTCCCGGACTTGCGCATCAGGTCTTCAAGCTGGAAGGTGGCGAGGCGCAGGCTTTCCAGCTCGACTCCGCCGGCGCGGTCCAGCGCGGCACGAAACCAGTCGAGATAGACCTCGTCGCGAACCGGCTTCGCTTGTGGATCACCATCCGCCGCTTCCCATTTGTCGATGGCAGCGAGATATGCGTCGATCTCGGCGCCCGATGTCTTTCCACCCGCCGGTGTCCGGCCCAACCGCACAGTGGGGCAGACCCGGACGGAGAAGGTCAGCCGCATCCCGGCCGGTAGCGCCGGCATCGGCTTGGTTGCCGCGGCCTCCCAGTCGATCAGTTCGTCGACATCCGGCGGGGCGAAGGGATCGCGCGCGTCACGCAATGCGGCCAGATCCCGGTCGGCATAGGCGTAGATCGACAGCCGCTCCCCGGTGTCCCCGGCGATGGAGAAGGGCTTTGGCGCCTGTTCGCCGAACACGGCGGTCAGGACGCCATGAACCAGATAGCCGCGGTCGGACGACAGCGCGCGGTAACGCTTGGCGAAGGCGGCGATCCGCCGGCTGGACAGCGGCAGGTACAGGAGGTGGAGCGGGGTGGTCATCGCGTGGCCTCCTCGCCAGCCGGCTTGGCAGGTGGCCAGCCGGTCAGGCGCTGGCGGCGCACCCGTCGCGTGCCGCCATGAAGCTGGTTTGCCCAATCCCGGCTGTCGAACACGACATCCTCGTCATAGCCGTCCGGCATCGCGGGGGTCCGCAGGCTCGCCGGAACGGGAAGCCGGGCCGGCCATTCGGTCAGCAGCGCATCCTCGCCGCGGCTTCTGCCTGCGATCTCCAGCCGCCGGGCCGCAACCGGGGGCAACCGCATCCCTTCCGCCAGGGCGGCGAGCGGATCGGCGGAGGTCACCGTGCCGGCGAAGGGCGGCAGCGACGGCAGGCAGTTCTTGCGGCCGATGAACAGCGGACGGGCCGGGGACTCCAGCGCCCTTGCGACCGCGGCGATGTCGGGCTGACCGTCCTCCCCGCCTGCCGGAAGCAGCCCGACCGCGACCAACACCACGGCGTCGGCGCGATACCAGCGCTGGCGGATGTGGGTTCCGGTCGCGGCGGATCCGCCTTCGCGCTGTTCCGGGACGCCGCGCGTTGTCCAGCCGGCTCCGTCCAGAAAGGGTTGGCCGAGGTCGACCGTTTGGTAATCGCGCACCGCCTCCCCCTCCCGCAGCAGGACACCGGCAATCGACAGACGCGCTTGCAGCCCTTGCAGCAGGCGGGTGTCACTATGAGTCCAGCCCAGCGCGTTGCCGATCAGCCCGGCAATCTGCGAGCGGCCGGGGAACTGGCCGGTCCGCCCGATCTCATCGACCTGCGGAACGCCGAACGCCATCAGTGGTGCGTCGAGAAGGAGGATGACGTGCGCCTCCCCCCCGGACGGGGAAGCGGTCATTCCGCCCTCCCGTTCGCCGCCACGCTGCCGGCGGCCCAGCCGGCGAGGTCGCCAAGAGGCAGGCGCGTGCCCAGCGCCTCGCTGCCGTCGAGGATCGAGGCGACCCGCCGCTCGTCTCCCGCACCATACATGGCGTCGAGCGCCGCGACATGCGTGGTCAGCCGCTCCACCGCCGCCGCCGCCACATCGCCGCCGCGCAGGGGTACCGGATTGAGGAAGGCGTTGGCGAGACTGCGCGGCGTCCGGCCGCCCATCTCCGCCAGCACCAGAACGGACCAGGAGTGCGGCGCGGTCGATCCCAGCTTCGCCCCCGGCGATACGGTGGCCACCGTGTGGATCAGCCGTTCGACCACTTGTCCGGCCAGCGCCGTGTCATGACCCAGGTTGGAGACCAGCAGCGGCACGTCGATGGCGACATAGCCGTAGAACAGGCCGCTGGTCAGTTCGGTCGTGTTGATGTGGCCGCTGCCGGTCTCGCCGCTTTCCTGCGCCAGATCGTCGACGGCGGAGAAATAGTCGTTCTCCAACTCCTGGGCATGGACGGTGAAGGCGTGGGCGACGTGGATCGCCGCATCGCAGCGCGCCAGATGATCGGAGGTCACCATGCGGCCGAACAGGGCAGCGTCGATTCCGGCGCCCTTGTTCAGCGCCGCGAGGTTGGCCTTGCCGGCCTTCGCCCAATCGGTCACCGCGCGGACCGGGTCGGCCTCCGCCGCCGGGTCGCGCAGCAGGGTGCGGGCGGCCTCCCGCAGATAGGCCACCTCCGGCTCGCCCAGCACGATGACCTGCTTGGTCTCCAGCGCCTCAACGAGGGTGGCGGGGTCGGCCTCGGCGTCGGTCCCGGCGGCAGCCTTGCCCTTCTTCTCCTTCTTCGCCTTGGGGCTCTCGCCCAGCAGAAGCGCCTGGATGGCGCCGACCACGGCGACCACCTGCTCGGCCGGGAAGCCTTCGCCGATCAGCGGCAGGGCGACACGCTCGCTGAAAATGCGGCGCGAACGCAGCGACAGGCCTGGGTCGAAGCTCTTCAGCTCCCATTCATGGTCGGCGCGCCGCCAGTGGCGCTTCAGGCATTGGCTGGAAATGCGGGTGCGGATGCTGCCGCCGAAGGGCAGCCGCTTGGCGGCCCCGGCATCGTCGCGGTTGAGGAGCGCGGCGGCGTAGGGGGTCAGCGTATGGATTTGCAGGAAGCGGGGGTTGGTCATCGTCGGAAATCCCGGGCAAGAATGGTCAGGCGCCGGCTTCGGGCTGTTTGGCGGCGCGGTGAAGAGTGCGGACGTAATCGCGGGCGATGCGGTCGGCCGCCGCCTCGTAGCCCGGCGACAGGCCGAGGCGCTTGAGGGCGAGCTGGCCGAACTCGGTCCAGTCCACGTCCTCCCCCTTGGCCCGCAGAAAGCGGCAGGCGGTGGCGAAATGGTCGGGGAAGCCGTCGGCATCGGCGCGCAGCAGTTGGGTCAGTCGGATCTCGGAGAAGCCCGCCTCCGCCAGCGCTTCGCCGGCGCGACGGCCCTGCCGGTGCGGCTCCGGCGCCATCAGTGCCATGCCGTGCAGGACCAGCGCCCACGCCGCCCCCACCCGGTCGGGAGGCCGTCCGGACAGGAGTGCGTCCGTCCGGTCTGCACCCAGTCCGTCGTAGAGTGCTTGCCAAACATCCACGCCGGCAGGCCCACCAACCGGTAGGCGGCGCAACCGGGCAACGAGGCCGGTGTCGAAGCACTTGCCGTGGTCGTCCGGGTCGGCGAAGCGGCGGGCCAGTGCGGCCAGCGCCTCGGCCATCGTTGGCATCGGTGGCGCTTTGCCGTTCGGCTCAGTGTCAGGCGGCGGCATCGGTTGGGTGGTCGTCATCGTCCGTCTCCTTTTCGGACTCATCGCCAGGCTGGGCAGGCAGCGGCAGATGTTCGTTCAGCATGGCGTGGAAGAGGTTCATCGCCGCCGCCCGTGCCGGGCCGACGCGCGCCGCATCCTCCGGCAGGCGATCCAGTTCGCGGTGGAAGAGGGCAGTTGCCGCCCCGCGCACGGCGCGATGCCATGCGACGCGCAAGGACTCGGCCTCGGCCGAGGTCTCTTCCACTTCCAGCTGCCTCCACAGATGATGGAAGAAGAACCCGTCGATCTGCCGGTCCAGCGCCTCGCGCGCCGGGATGATCTTCTTGTCGTCGGTGGACAGCTTCGTTTCAGGGCCGTTGCGGCGGTATTCCAGCGCCAGCGCCAAGCCAAGCCCCAGCGCAGCCTGCGCTCGCCCCGCGTCACCGATCATTCGGGCGGACAGCATGTCGAGGCGTTCCACCGGCGATTTGCGGTGGCTCTGGAACAGCGCGGCGGTCCGGGTGGAAAGCGGGATGACCCGGCGCTCCAGCCCTTCGGTCTTGCCCTGGCCGCGGACCAGTACGGTGGCATGCAGGACCATGCGCGGATCGTCGCCCGGCAGCGGCGCCATGGCGGTCGGAAGCGCGATGCCGCTGCCGTTCGTCAGCAGTCTGGTCAGCCGGCGGTAGTCGAACGCTCCGCTTTGGAAGGTGACCGCCTTGCCGGCCTCACGGTCGATGGGCGTCCATGGATCGCCGAGGTTGCCCATCCGGTTCTTGGCATCCAGGCGGGCAGCGTCGGTCGGTCGGCCGAGCGCCACGACGCGGCCGTCCCGCTCGACCAACCGCACCCGCCGGCAGATCTCGATGAAGTGGGGCTCCAGGCCGCTCAAGGGGCGGCTGGTCTTGCCGTCCCATGGCTCCAGCCACAGCAGCGCGGCACCGCCGGGGGCATAGGTGCCTTCGAAATCTCCCTCGTCGAAGATGCGGGCGCGGTCGCGCAGCAGAACCCGCAGCGACCGGCGAAGACGGGCGCCCCAGCGCATCGAGAGCGGCGCCAGCTCCATCATCGGTCGGCTGGAAAAGCCGCCGTTCATCCGGGCGATGCCGTAGTTGCCGCGGCCGAGAAACCCCATGCCGGTCTGCAGCGAAATCAGGGCGTAGACCCAATGATGCGGCTTCGCCCGCACCGCCCGCGCCGGCTTGAGATCGACCGCTCGGCCGGTGACCAGCGTGTCGATCCCGTCGGCGGTGTCCGACAGCGGGGTGAAGCGGTCGAGCGATCCCTCCGGCACCGGCGGTTGCAGGAAGGCCGGAGCTGCCGCGTCGGCGACGACCAGCGACCAGGCCTCATCCGGGGCCAATGCCGACAGCAGGGCGCGCCATGTGTCCTCGTCGTCCGGCGGATCGGCGTCGGGGTCCGGGTCAGGATCGGCATGGACCAGGGCCAGCACGGCGAGCTGGACCAGGAACTGATAGAAAGGTTGCTGCTGATGGGCGGCGAGATCGCCAATGTCCTCCACCCGGTCGGCGCACAATTCGGCGAGCAGGCCGGGCAGCGTGTGGAAGACAGGACCATCCATTCCGGCCGCCGGCAACAGCGGCTCGGTCAACAGGCAATAGCTGGGCATGGCCGGACCTCTTGCGGGCGGCTGTGACGTGATCGGTTTGCTTGTATGCAGCTTATGGATGCTCGCAGGCTGTTGCGGGCATCGGTTTGGTTTCATTAGCGTCAGGCAATCTTAATGCCGAGGCTAAGCTGGCAATATCTCCAATTCAAGGGAAAATTGCGCGAACTTGCTCTACCCACACGGTTGTCATCGTGCCGTGTCTTCTGAAAGGGAGCGGTTGCGATCTGTCTCTGCATCTTGCGGGCGGTCATCCTCGCGGGCGCGAGGGAGCATCTAGGATCGCGAGGCTTGCGCTACCTACACGCGGTCCATCCCGAAAGGTTCGGGAAGAGCGGATGCCTGCACTCTAGCAAATTCAATCTCGCCTTATACTCAGCCGATTGCAACCATCCGTAACCCCAGCCGGTCATAGACGAACCCCACACCGGCGAATCGGAAGGTCACTTCCCCCGGCGCCGAGCTGGCCAGTTCCTCGATCTCCGACCCGATCCAATCATTGGGCAGCATCCAGCCGGGCAGTTTGATCGTCGATACGGCTTCGCCGAATGGCCCCTTCGTCGCCTCCGGCAAGCGGATGAGCGCATCGCGCAGGCCGAGTCGGGTTGCCGCCTTTTCCTCCAGAGCCTTCGGCGTCGCCTGCAACGGCTTGGCCCAATCGATGGCGTGATTGGTCGCCAGCGTCCACCGGGCCTGGGCATCGCCGGTCGAACCCCGATGCGCCTTCGGCCAGCCTCCGCCGAGGCGGTCGGCCAGTTCGCCAAGCAACTCTGGATGGGTCGCCGCCTCCACCAGCATCCGGTTGTCGTCGGGGACGGTCAGGTGAGGACGGGCTTCCAGCGTGATGCGAGTGGCGGCGAGTGCGGTCAAGCTGTCGTAGACCTTGCCGAACCCCATGCCGAATCGTCCCGGCCGCTCCAGTGCCTCAGCCAACTCCGCCACGGTCGGGGCCAGGACGATGGCCCGCGGCTCCTCGAAGCCGGTTGGCCGGGTTCGTTGCGGGTGGCGGTGCAGCCGTCCCAGCCGTTGCAGCAGCACGTCGGCCGGGCATAGGTCGGTGATCAGCAGGTCGGCGTCGATGTCCAGGCTCTGCTCTACCGTCTGGGTGGCGACCAGCACCACTGGCGTGGTGGCGCCGCTCCCGAACCGCTCTTCGACCGCCCGGTCGAGCAGGCGGCGATCTTCGGCGGCATAGCGGGCATGATGGGGGCAGCGTCGGCGGTTGACGGTGAAGAGAAGCGGGCTGTCGCCGGCCTTTTCCTCCAACGCCTGCTGAACGGCCATTGCCCGATTGACCGTGTTGACGATGATCAACACCCGGGCGTCGCGGCCCGCGGCCGACAGTGCCAGTTCCGCTATCTCTGCGAGACCGGCGGTATCCGCTACCAATTCCACCGAAACGCTCCTGCGGCGCGGCTTCGGCATTGAATCGGCGTTGTCGACCGGCAGGCCGCTCAGCATCGGGTAGGGTTTGCGGAGCGCAATGTCGGGTGCCGCCACCGGCGAGGTCCGGGACCGCGGCCCCATGATTGCCACCAGCCGCGCCCTTGCACCCTCCCCCAAGGTGGCCGACATCAGCAGCGTGTGGGCGCCGGCGGCGGCGCGGAAGCGCAGCACATTCTCCAGCAGCCGGACCATGTAGGTGTCGGAGGCATGGACCTCGTCCACCACCAGCAGGCTGCGCATCAGCGAGGCGGCGCGCAGGCGGCAGTCCTTCACGTCCAGCCCCGACAGCAACACCTGATCGATGGTGCCGACCACCACCGCGCCGGCCAGATAGCGGCTGGGATGCTCCGCCGCCCAGCCGCGGTCGCGCATCGTCCCAGCCTCGTCATCCGGCCACGTCACCTTGAAGCCGGGCAGGGCGGTTCCGTCGACGTCGTCCACCCGCAGATAGCCGGGCACGGCCAGTATCACCGGCGGCGCCTGTGTCCCGAGCAGACGGCCCAGAGCCTTTCGGATGCGCTCCCTGATCTGCACCGCGGAGACGCGGGTCGGCAGGGCGAAATACATCCCGTCGACCATCCCCGCCCGGAACAGCCGCAGGAAATGCAGCAGGGCCGCCTCCGTCTTCCCCGATCCGGTTTCCGCCTCCAGGATCGCCAGCGAACCTGCCCGGGTCGGCAGCGCAGCCGACAGGACCGCCGCCTGGGCGAATTGCGGAGCGGAGAAGGACGGGAACAGCGTCCTGAACGACCAGTCCAGCGCCTCCGCCGCCGTCCTGGACCGATCAGGCCGCAAAAAGCGCTCGCCGACGATCCGCCGGGCAGTCCGTAGCGCGAAAGCGATCCGCGATTCGCCCGACCCTGGTCCCTCGGGATAGGTGAAAACACGCTCGTCGGAGCCGAGCCGGTCCGCCAGAGCCACCAGACCGGCGAAGCCGTGCCAGAACGAATGTTTGGCGGGAAGCGGCTGGCAGGTCTCGCGGTGCTGCGGAAACCAGCCGAGTGCCGTTTGCACCAGTTCCGTCAGCGCCGCCAACGGCGCATAGCCGCCGGCCGGCTGCCAGAGCTTCGGATTTCCCCTCGCCACCGACGGCGAGGTCTCCGGCGGTCCGCCGTGATGCGACAGGATGGCGAGGAGCGGATCGTCGTTGCCGTCGTTTTCGCACCAACCGTCCATGGCGTCATACAGATTGGCTAAAGCCCCCTGGATGATCCTGTCATGCAGCGCGCCGACCACGCAGCCGATATGCCCCTCTACCTGTATGGTTCCCTTCGGCAGCGCCTTGTTCTGGAAACCGTGGTTGACCTTGCCCAGGTCGTGAAGGGCGGCCAGTACGCACAGTCGCGCCACCTGGGCATCGTCCAGTGTCTCCAAATCGCCGAGCCGCGCCAGCCCCAGGCGGATGTTGGGAACCTCCAGCAAGGCGAGAAAAACAGCGCCGACATCGGCGCAATGATCGGCCAGCCCCAGCGACGACAAGACGCCTCCGTCTTCCGCCCGCCGCAGCTTCCCCCAAGGGCGAGGCACAGGAAACATGTTGGCCATGCGATCTCCTTCGAATGAACATGAGGTGTTTTGAGACTCTTGGCTGTAGCGGGTGGTTACCCACAGGCGTGGGGGAGCCCCGAAGGGCTGGTAATCTCGCTCTACGACACCGCTCCATCCCCACAGGCGTAGGGGAGACTCGTCTATCGGTGCCACGTCGACGCGCTGCAGGGGTCCGTCCCCACGGGCGTGGGGGAGCCGCGACGACCTGGGCCAGCGCCTGCTCGTAATCGGGTCCATCCCCACGGGCGTGGGGGAGCCACGGTCTCACGCTGCTTCAGCGCGATGATCTCGGGTCCATCCCCACGGGCGTGGGGGAGCCTGCGAGGCCGAGCAGGCGCATGTCCTGCACTGGGGTCCATCCCCACGGGCGTGGGGGAGCCGGGGGGGTGCCGTCGTAGATTTTCAGGCGGGCAGGTCCATCCCCACGGGCGTGGGGGAGCCGACCGCGGCACCGTCAAGCGTAACGTTATGACGGGTCCATCCCCACGGGCGTGGGGGAGCCCAGCCGGTGCCGTAGTCGGTCAGCAGTTCCAGGGGTCCATCCCCACGGGCGTGGGGGAGCCGAAGGGCAAAGCCTTGACGCTCAGGAGCGGGCGGGTCCATCCCCACGGGCGTGGGGGAGCCCAGCGAAGACCGCAGCGTCGAGAATGACGGCTGGGGTCCATCCCCACGGGCGTGGGGGAGCCCGCCCGGATAGCGTCCTTAATCATGCGCTTCTGGGTCCATCCCCACGGGCGTGGGGGAGCCTCTAATCATTAAGTTATTGACAGCATTCACTATGTGCAAGATTCGCGCGTGTGTTGGGTGCTGTATTTGTCGCGCTGTACGTGTATGATGGCCTCGTTGACGCGCTATGTCATTCCAAAATGATGGCGGGCTGGTAGGCCACCACCCTTATGTCATCCCCTGGTGCAGCGGAACCTTGAGGGATTTCAAATGCTTGTGGGGGGTGAAGGTTAAGCGCCGCATCAACAACGCGGACCCATTAGGCCAGAGGGTCGAGTGAGCGACCTGATGCTGTCAAAAGATGTCAGCATGTCTTGAGAGTTAGCTACAGAGATGGGACCCGCTACCGGGTATGCGTCCCATCCAACTCAATGGCCCCGTGGGGGCAGGAGTCCCGGTCGGCGGGATGGGACCCGCCGACCGAATCTGTCCGTTCCGAACGTGGCCGGGGGAGCGGCGTCCGGGCCAGCAGCGCCCGCTGCGCCTCCATGAGGAAGGGCGTCCCGCAGGGAAGGGGGCCGGGGTCGGACCGTGCGTCCAGCCAGCGTCGGAGGAATGTGAGCATGCGGGGTGCCATTTGAGGAATGTGCCCTATCATGCCACGCCCCGCGTGCTGGGCAACCGTCCCAAAAGGGCCGGCCAAAGTCGGCCGGCCCTCCCCAACATTCTCGCGGTGTTTCGCTGATCGCCGCGCCGTCTCAGAAGGAGATCCTTTCGGGACGGCAATTTGTCTGATGGTCCGTTGCCGTCGCCCTCAACCCCTTGCGTCGCCTGTCGAGGGTAGGCCCGCCAACAGATCGACCAGCGTCATCGTTGCCTTATCAGCGAAATCCACAGCTTGGCTGGTGCCGCCCCGGGACTGACGATTACGCCTCCCGATCAGCCGCCGCTTCCATGCTCCGCCGGTAGAAGTCCACGTCAGTGTGTGTCAGGTTCGCCAGCGGTCGCTTCGTCGCGAGCAAATCCTCTGCAGCCTGCATCATGGTCTCCTCGCGCTGGCGAAGCCGGGCACGATGCAAGTTGTCCTGCCGATCGAGCTCATCCCGGTACGCGCCGGCTGCGGAAATCAAAGCGTCGACAGCGTGGACGCGAGCTATTTCACTACGGCGCAGGATGAACTCTTGCAGGTCCGGCGGGATCGTCATCGGGTCCACCTTCGCATCAGAGCGCAGCTTTCGACCTGCCGCTGGCTTTCGGGGCTTCACAGGCATTGGGCTCTCCTTGGGCTCGGCTTCAGCATGGCCGCGCACAAGGAGGGCATCAATCGGCATCAGCTCTGCCGTGTGGCGTTCCCGGACGGCGTCGCGAGGCGGAGGAGGCGACGGCGCGATCTGTGCTGTTCACACCTCCAAAGTATGATCCGACCTCGGTGGGGCTGTGCACGCCTTCACAAAGGCGAGGCCAAGAGGTGTCACGGCAGCTGTAGCTGGGTGGATCCAACCGCCCCAGGTAACCCCCAGCGTGATGCAGCCCAGACGGTAAAGGTTCCCGAGCGACACAGCCACTTCCTCAGTTGGCATTGGTGCGTCTGCTTCTCTCTGCTCGTCGATCTCAATGCACTCAGGCAGCCTACCCGTGAGGACCGTGCCGTTCCCGGCATTTGGAGCCGACGCGATAGACACAAGGCACTTCACGTCGAGCGGCGTCATATCGGCAAGCATGGACACGAAAGCCCGCCGCATCTCCGTTCCGCTGTCAGCGTCCGCAGCGTTTGCCAGCAGCGTCGCCCAACGGTCCTGGAGTTCGTCGTCTTCCTCGACGGCGGCATAAGAGAGAAGGGGAAGCCCCACCGCCAGAGGAAGCTGTCGGGTTGGCCCGGACATGCCCCGCTCCTCCATGAGCGCATCAACGCGATCCATCAGCCGGACCCGGCGCTCGAAGCGCGCGACCTTAAGCCGGTCCTCTACCATTCCCACAACTTCCGCCGCCGGCCCGGCGATGAAGCTCCCCAGGTCGCGAGCAGCGTCCACTACCTTCCCGCCAAGCTCGGCAGACACCTTTACCGCTTTGGCCCATCCGCCTGAAGGATCGTCCATTCCGTACTCCCATTCGAATCACAAGAAGCCGAAGGATACTGCCGGCCGTGGTTGAGCGCAGCACCATGCCGCAGACACGCCATGTCCGAAACCCGGACACTGTGCGGACACAAAAGCAAAGGCCCCGGCGGATCGCTCGGGGCCTTGTCGTAAGCGCTTGATATTCAAGCTGAAACTGGTGCCGGATACAGGAATCGAACCCGTGACCTTCTGATTACAAATCAGCTGCTCTACCAGCTGAGCTAATCCGGCGCACCCGACGCTTGCGGGACGCACACCTTAGCGTCCCTTTTCCGCGTAAACAAGCACTTGCCCATGACGGCGATCGTGAACCCGGTCACTCGCGCAGGCGGGCGACCTCGTAGAGAGCGACGGCGGCGGCGTTGGATACGTTCAGGCTGCCGACCGGGCCGCCCGTGGGCAGCCGGGCAATGGTGTCGCAGCGATCCATGGTCAGGCGGCGCAGACCGCTGCCCTCCGCACCCATCACCAGCACCGTTTTGCCGGTCATATCCAGCTTCGCCAGAGTCGATGCACCCGACTCGGCAAGCCCCACCGCCCAGAAGCCGTTCTGCTGCAGATCGGTCAGTGCGCGGGCCAGGTTAGTGACGCGCACCAGCGGCACCGCCTCGAGTGCGCCCGACGCGCTCTTCGCCAGCACGCCCGTGGTCTCCGGCGCGTGACGTTCGGTCACCACCACCGCGCGGGCACCAAAAGCGGCGGCGGAGCGCAGTATGGCCCCGACATTGTGGGGGTCGGTCACCTGATCCAGGGCGACGATCACCGCCGAAGGCTCATCCGCCAACTCGTTGCACAGATCCTCGATCCCCACTTCCGGCAGGGGAGAGGTGTCGATCACCATGCCCTGGTGAACGGCGCCGGCCGGCAGCATGCGGTCCAACTCCGTCCGGTCGACGATCGACGCCTCGGGCCGCTGAAGCCCCTGAGCGCGCGCGGCGGCGAAGGCGGGCTCCAGCGCGGCCCGGCCGGATTCGGTGGCCAGCAGCCGGTGGATGCGCCGCTCGGGGTTGGTCCAAGCTGCGGCGACCGGATGCATGCCATACAGAATGACTCCACGCGCCGGCGGCGGGCGATTGCCCTTCGTCCCGCCGCGGCGGGTGCGCGCACCCTCGTCCGCCTGCTCCTGCCGCGGAGCGGTTGCGCGCGGGGTGCCCGCGGCGTGGACGGAATGCTTGTCGGACTGGCGGCCGGAACCCGGATGTTTTGAGCGCGTCATGGTACCCACGAAGGAGGGGAGGGGGCCGCCGGAAACAGCGGCCGAATTTTTTCTGGTGTGAACCGCTTAACCCGTGTTGACAAGGTCTGAAAAATTCGCATATTGCCGAACTCCGCGGCGGGCACTGCCAGGCTGCGGATTGGAAGGGTGGCCGAGTGGTTAAAGGCAGCAGACTGTAAATCTGCCCGCGTACGCGTACGCTGGTTCGAATCCAGCCCCTTCCACCACTACTTTCCACGGCTTGTCCGTGATCGCGTTTGCCCCGGACAGTCGCGCCGGCGGGATGCTTGCGGGTGTAGCTCAATGGTAGAGCAGAAGCCTTCCAAGCTTACGACGGGGGTTCGATTCCCCTCACCCGCTCCAATCCCGCGTGCGCCACGGAAAACCGATCTCGGCCGGGCCATTGTGTGCGTCCGGAACGTCGGGAACGAAAGACCAAAGCGATGGCGAAGGCAAAGTTTGAGCGGAACAAGCCGCACTGCAACGTTGGCACGATCGGCCACGTCGACCACGGCAAGACGTCGCTGACGGCGGCGATCACGAAGGTGCTGGCGGAGTCCGGCGGCGCGACCTTCACCGCTTACGACCAGATCGACAAGGCGCCGGAAGAAAAGGCGCGCGGCATCACGATCTCGACCGCCCACGTCGAGTACGAGACGACCAACCGCCACTACGCGCACGTCGACTGCCCGGGCCACGCCGACTACGTGAAGAACATGATCACGGGCGCCGCCCAGATGGACGGCGCGATCCTGGTCGTGTCGGCCGCCGACGGCCCGATGCCGCAGACCCGCGAGCACATCCTGCTGGCGCGTCAGGTCGGCGTTCCGGCGCTGGTCGTGTTCATGAACAAGGTCGACATGGTCGACGATCCGGAGCTGCTGGAGCTGGTCGAGCTGGAAGTTCGCGAGCTTCTGTCGTCCTACCAGTTCCCGGGCGACGACATTCCGATCACCAAGGGCTCGGCCCTGTGCGCGCTGGAGGACCGTCAGCCGGAGATCGGCCGTGACGCCGTCCTGGCGCTGATGAAGACGGTCGACGAGTACATCCCGCAGCCGGAGCGTCCGAAGGATCGTCCGTTCCTGATGCCGATCGAAGACGTGTTCTCGATCTCGGGCCGCGGCACCGTGGTGACCGGCCGTGTCGAGCGCGGCATCGTGAAGGTTGGTGACGAAGTCGAGATCGTCGGCCTGAAGGCGACGGTGAAGACGACGGTGACCGGCGTCGAGATGTTCCGCAAGCTGCTCGACTCGGGTGAGGCCGGCGACAACATCGGCGCGCTGCTGCGCGGCACCAAGCGCGAGGACGTCGAGCGCGGCCAGGTTCTGGCCAAGCCGGGTTCGATCACCCCGCACACCAAGTTCAAGGCCGAAGCCTACATCCTGACGAAGGAAGAGGGCGGCCGCCATACCCCGTTCTTCACCAACTACCGTCCGCAGTTCTACTTCCGTACGACGGACGTGACGGGCATGGTCTCGCTGCCGGAAGGCGTGGAGATGGTGATGCCGGGCGACAACGTCGCGATGGAAGTGGCTCTGATTGCCCCGATCGCCATGGACGAAGGCCTGCGCTTCGCCATCCGCGAGGGTGGCCGCACCGTCGGCGCCGGCGTCGTTGCCAAGATCGTCGAGTGATGCTATAAGCCTGCCTCCCCCGCCGAGCTTCGGTTCGGCGGGGGAGTTTTATGTGCGCGAAGAGTACGGTTGGGCTTCCGGAAAGCCGTTCTAAAAAGTTCTTCCGAAAGTCGGGTCGAAAGGCCTTGACACCGCCGCTGAAAGAATGCTTTAAGCGGCGTCCCACGCCGAAGGGTGTGGCCGGACGGAGATAGGAGTGTAGCTCAATTGGTAGAGCACCGGTCTCCAAAACCGGGGGTTGGGGGTTCGAGCCCCTCCACTCCTGCCATCCCGTCCCAATAACGGCCGTCTCAACAACGGTTAGGGTAAAAGCGGCGCCCTTCACAGTCGCTTCGGAGCTCGCACGGTTCGCACGATGGCTAAAGTCAATCCCGCAGAATTCGCGCGCGAGGTCCGCCGCGAGGTAGCCAGGGTTACCTGGCCGACCCGCAAGGAAACCGGCATCACGACCGCCATGGTCTTTGTCATGGTCGTGCTGGCCGCCCTGTTCTTCCTCGTCGTCGATCAGGTGCTGGCGGTTGCCGTTCGCTTGATCCTTGGGCTGGGAGGCTAAGACATGGCTGCGCGCTGGTACGTCGTTCACGTCTATTCCGGTTTCGAAAAGAAGGTCGCCCAGGCCATCCGCGAAAAGGCGGCTCAGAAGGGTCTGGAAGACAAGTTCGAGGAAATCCTGGTTCCGACCGAAGAAGTGGTCGAGGTGCGCCGGGGTTCCAAGATCAATACGGAACGCAAGTTCTTCCCCGGCTACGTCCTCGTCAAGATGGACCTGACCGACGAATCCTGGTCGCTGGTGAAGAACACGCCGAAGGTTACGGACTTCCTGGGTGGCGGCGGCAAGCCGCAGCCGATTTCCCAGCGCGAGGCCGAGCGGATCATCCATCAGGTGCAGGAAGGCTTTGAGCGCCCCAAGCCCTCGATCACCTTCGAGGTGGGCGAGCAGGTTCGAGTGAGCGACGGCCCCTTCACCTCGTTCAATGGCGTCGTCGAGGAAGTCGACGAAGAGAAGTCCCGCCTCAAGGTGGCGGTTTCGATCTTCGGCCGCTCCACGCCGGTCGAGTTGGAATACACGCAGGTCGAAAAGATCTGAGCGCAAGGTTCCAAAGTGTTTCGTGTCGGAGCTGCCGGTGCTTGCACCGGTGGCTCCATTCTGTTGCGGGAGGCTCGCCATGGCCGAACCGCAAAACCCCGCGACGCAACGCCGGACCAGCCGGTCGAGAGCGTGACGCGTCGTCCCAGGAGGTTGTGAGATGGCGAAGAAAATCGTCGGTTACATCAAGCTGCAGGTCCCGGCCGGCAAGGCCAACCCGTCGCCGCCCATCGGCCCGGCGCTGGGTCAGCGCGGCCTGAACATCATGGAGTTCTGCAAGGCGTTCAACGCCAAGACGGCGGACCTGGAAGTCGGCATGCCGATTCCCGTGGTCATCACCGCCTACGGCGACCGCACCTTCACCTTCGTGACCAAGACCCCGCCGGTGAGCTACTTCCTCAAGAAGGCTTCAGGCAAGGACAAGGGTTCGACCACCCCCGGCAAGGGCGGCTTCGTCGGCCAGGTCACGACCTCGCAGATCCGCGAGATCGCCCAGAAGAAGATGGTCGACCTGAACGCGCACGACGTCGACGCCGCCGCGACGATGATCGCCGGTTCCGCCCGCTCGATGGGCCTCGAAGTGGTGGAGGGCTGATCCTATGGCGAAGCTGGGCAAGCGTCTGACCGACGCCTACAAGAACGTCGACCGCGACTCCTTCTACTCGCTGGAACAGGCCGTCACCCTGGTGAAGGGCGCCGCAAAGGCCAAGTTCGACGAGACCATCGAGATCGCGATGAACCTCGGCATCGATCCGCGCCACGCCGACCAGATGGTCCGCGGCGTCGTGAACCTGCCGAACGGCACCGGCAAGACCGTCCGCGTGGCGGTGTTCGCCCGTGGCGCCAAGGTCGATGAGGCTCTGGCCGCTGGCGCCGACGTGGTCGGCGGCGACGATCTGGCCGAACAGATCCTGGCCGGCAACATCAACTTCGATCGCTGCATCGCCTCGCCCGACATGATGGGCGTGGTCGGCAAGCTCGGTAAGGTTCTCGGCCCGCGCGGCCTGATGCCGAACCCGAAGCTGGGCACCGTGACCCCCGACGTGGCCGGCGCCGTCAAGGCTGCCAAGGCCGGCGCGGTGGAGTTCCGTGCGGAGAAGACCGGCATCATCCACGCCGGCGTCGGCAAGGTCAGCTTCTCGGAAGAGGCGCTGGTCCAGAACATCCGCGCCTTCGTCGATGCCATCACCCGTGCCAAGCCGACCGGCGCCAAGGGCCAGTACCTGCTGAAGGTCTCGCTCTCGTCGACCATGGGCCCGGGCCTGAAGCTCGACCTCGCCAGCGTGTCGGCTCCGGCCGGCGCTGCGGCGTAATCGACCGTCTTTCGCCGCCGATGCCCCAGGGTGTCGGCGGCGACCGGGTGGATGATCCAAGGGGGCCTGCCCCGGCGGAACGCCCACCCACCCCTGTCCGAGACCGCAGGTGTCCGCCCCTTCTCCGGAAGGTGAGGGCTTAAAATTCACCGGCGCAGACAGGAGTTGAACCCGTTGACCATTCCGGAACCCGTCAAGGCGGGCCACCGGATCAGGAACGGCTTGAACTTCTGGGACAGGTTCGCCGGACCTCCGGCCCGCGAGGGCAGGGGGTTCATGTACACCTCTGTGCAAGGAGGCGATCCGTGGATCGTACACAAAAAGAAGCGACGATCGCGGCTCTGCAATCGAAGCTCCAGGACACGGGCCTGGTGGTGGTCACCCACCATCTGGGCCTGACGGTGAAGGAAGTCACCGACCTGCGTGCGAAGGTTCGGGCTGCTGGCGCCAGCTTCAAAGTGACGAAGAACCGGCTCGCCCGTCGTTCCCTTCAGGGGACGCAGTTCGAAGGTCTGGACGGTCTCTTCAAGGGACCGACGGCGATCGCCTTCTCGAAGGATCCCGTTGCGGCCGCCAAGGTGGTGGCCGACTACGCGAAGACCAACGAGAAGCTCAAGATCGTCGGCGCCAGCCTCGGCACCCAGATTCTGGACGCGGAGGGGGTCAAGGCCCTCGCCTCGCTCCCGTCGCTGGACGAACTGCGTGGCCGCCTCGTGGGCATGATCCAGACCCCGGCGACCCGTATCGCCGGTGTTCTCCAGGCTCCGGGCGGCCAGGTCGCCCGCGTGCTTGCTGCCTACGCGAAGAAGGACGACGAGGCGGCGGCCTAACCAGGCCTAGTCACTCGTTTTTTCCATCCCCAGAACTCAAGTCGTTTGGAGTAGTAACATGGCTGATCTGCAGAAGCTCGTCGACGATCTGTCGGCCCTGACCGTCCTGGAAGCCGCCGAGCTGTCGAAGCTCCTCGAAGAGAAGTGGGGCGTCTCCGCCGCCGCTCCGGTGGCCGTCGCCGCCGCCGGCCCGGCCGCTGCCGCTGCCGCTCCGGCCGAAGAGCAGACCGAGTTCACGGTGATCCTCGCCGATGCCGGCGACAAGAAGATCAACGTGATTAAGGAAGTCCGTGCGATCACCGGCCTGGGCCTGAAGGAAGCCAAGGACCTGGTCGAGGGCGCTCCGAAGCCGGTCAAGGAAGGCGCCACGAAGGACGAGGCCGCCAAGATCAAGAAGCAGCTTGAAGAAGCCGGCGCCAAGGTCGATATTAAGTAAGACCTTGTTGCGTTACGGATCATACAGTTCCACGCCGGACGGCGGCCGGTCCCCCAGGGGACCGGCCGCTGCACGGCGTTTTCTGCCTTCCGCCGGACCGGGCTTGCCCGGCCCGGCTCTTTCCGTCCCCATCATGGGGATGGCCCGCGCGGGCGCCCTTGGGACCGGTCGACACCAGTCGGCTTGATCCCACGGTCGGTTGAACGGTCGGTATAACGCGCATCACGTACAGACGTTTGGGGACATCCATGGCCAAATCCTTTACGGGTCGTAAACGTGTTCGGAAGAGCTTCGGGCGCATCCCGGAAGTCACCCAGATGCCCAACCTCATCGAGGTGCAGCGCAGCTCCTACGATCACTTCCTGCAAATGGACGTCGCCCCGGAAAAGCGGGCGAACCTGGGCCTGCAGGAAGTCTTCAAGTCGGTCTTCCCGATCAAGGACTTCTCCGACCGCGCGGTGCTGGATTTCGTCAAGTACGAGCTTGAGCAGCCGAAGTACGACGTCGAGGAGTGCCAGCAGCGCGGCATGACCTTCGCTGCCCCGCTGAAGGTCACCCTGCGCCTGTCCGTGTTCGACGTCGAGGAAGATACCGGCCTCCGGTCCATCCGCGACATCAAGGAGCAGGACGTCTACATGGGCGACATGCCCCTGATGACGGCCAACGGCACCTTCATCATCAACGGCACCGAGCGCGTCATCGTCTCCCAGATGCACCGCAGCCCGGGCGTCTTCTTCGACCATGACAAGGGCAAGACCCACGCGTCGGGCAAGTATCTGTTCGCCGCGCGCGTCATCCCCTATCGCGGTTCCTGGCTCGACTTCGAGTTCGACGCCAAGGATCTCGTCTATGTGCGCATCGACCGCCGCCGCAAGCTGCCGGCCACCACGCTGCTGTTCGCCCTGGACAGCGCGGAGACCGAGGCTCTGCGCGCCGAGCGCAAGGCGAACCGCAAGGACCTGCTGCCCTACGAGGCGCAGGGCATGGCCAAGGAAGAGATCCTCAACTACTTCTACGACACCATCACCTACAGCCGCTCCGCCGGCGGTTGGAAGACCCCGTTCAGCGCCGAGCGCATGAAGGGCGTCAAGCTGGCGTCCGACCTCGTCGATGCCGCCACCGGCGCCATCGTCGCCGAGGCCGGCACCAAGATGACCCCGCGCGTCATCAAGAAGCTGGTCGAGGCCGGCCTGACCGAGCAGCAGGTCTCCACCGAGGAGCTGACCGGCCGCTATCTCGCTGTCGACATCATCAACGAGCGCACGGGCGAAGTCCTGTTCGAAGCCGGTGACGAACTGTCGGCGAGCGACCTTGAGAAGCTGGAGAAGACCGGCGTCGACGAACTGCCGGTGCTGGCGATCGACCATCTGAACGTCGGCGCCTACATCCGCAACACGATGAATGCGGACCGCAACGCCAGCCGGGAAGACGCGCTGATCGACATCTACCGCGTCATGCGTCCGGGCGAGCCGCCGACTCTCGAGTCGGCCGAGGCGCTGTTCTCGGGCCTGTTCTTCGACAGTGAGCGCTATGACCTGTCGGCCGTCGGCCGTGTCAAGATGAATGCGCGTCTGAACTTCCAGACCGACGACCAGATGCGCGTTCTCCGCAAGGAGGACATCCTGGAGATCCTGAAGGTTCTGGTGAACCTGAAGGACGGCCGCGGCGAGATCGACGACATCGACCATC
The DNA here is from genome assembly GCF_008364825.1 of Azospirillum sp. B21. Lineage (GTDB taxonomy): Bacteria > Pseudomonadota > Alphaproteobacteria > Azospirillales > Azospirillaceae > Azospirillum. The sequence goes on along the minus strand of NZ_VTTO01000009.1, from coordinate 140,893 downwards.
TCGGCAACCGCCGTGTCCGCTCCGTCGGCGAGCTGATGGAGAACCAGTACCGCGTCGGCCTGCTGCGCATGGAACGTGCGATCCGCGAGCGCATGAGCTCCGTCGAGATCGACACGGTGATGCCGCACGACCTGATCAACGCCAAGCCGGCCGCCGCCGCCGTCCGCGAGTTCTTCGGTTCGTCGCAGCTGTCCCAGTTCATGGACCAGACCAACCCGCTGTCCGAGATCACGCACAAGCGTCGTCTCTCGGCTCTCGGCCCGGGCGGTCTGACCCGCGAGCGCGCCGGCTTCGAGGTGCGCGACGTGCACCCGACGCATTATGGCCGCATCTGCCCGATTGAGACGCCGGAAGGCCCGAACATCGGTCTGATCAACTCGCTGGCGACCTACGCCCGCGTGAACCAGTACGGCTTCATCGAGAGCCCCTACCGCAAGGTCATCGACGGCAAGGTCACCAACGAGGTGGTCTATCTGTCGGCGATGGAGGAGGGCCGCTACGTCGTCGCCCAGGCGAACGCCGAGCTGAACCCCGACAACAGCTTCGCCGCCGATCTGGTGTCCTGCCGCCAGGGCGGCGAATACCTGATGTTCCGGCCGGAAGCGATCGACCTGATCGACGTGTCGCCGAAGCAGCTGGTGTCCGTCGCCGCGGCGCTGATCCCGTTCCTGGAGAACGACGACGCCAACCGCGCGCTGATGGGCTCCAACATGCAGCGTCAGGCGGTGCCGCTGGTGAAGGCGGACGCGCCGCTGGTCGGCACGGGCATGGAGGCGACCGTCGCCCGCGACAGCGGCGTGACCATCGTCGCTAAGCGCTCGGGCATCGTCGACCAGGTCGACGCCACGCGCATCGTCGTGCGCGCCACCGACAGCTCGGACAGCACGGCGCCGGGCGTCGACATCTACAACCTGCTGAAGTTCCAGCGTTCCAACCAGAACACCTGCATCACCCAGCGCCCGCTGGTGAAGGTCGGTGACCGGGTGAACGCCGGCGACATCGTGGCTGACGGCCCGTCGACCGATCTCGGCGAGCTGGCGCTCGGCCGGAACGTCCTCGTCGCGTTCATGCCGTGGAACGGCTACAACTTCGAGGACTCGATCCTCATCAACGAGCGCATCGTCAAGGACGACGTCTTCACCTCGATTCACATCGAGGAGTTCGAGGTCATGGCCCGCGACACCAAGCTGGGCCAGGAGGAAATCACCCGCGACATCCCGAACGTGGGCGAGGAAGCGCTGAAGAACCTCGACGAGGCCGGCATCGTCTACATCGGCGCCGAAGTCCGTCCGGGCGATATTCTGGTCGGCAAGGTGACGCCGAAGGGCGAAAGCCCGATGACGCCGGAAGAGAAGCTGCTGCGCGCCATCTTCGGCGAAAAGGCCTCCGACGTCCGCGATACCTCGCTGCGCCTGCCGCCGGGCGTGGTCGGCACGATCGTCGAGGTGCGCGTGTTCAGCCGCCGCGGCGTCGACAAGGACGAGCGCGCCCTGGCGATCGAGCGCGCCGAGATCGAGAAGCTGGCCAAGGACCGCGACGATGAGCGTGGCATCCTTGAGCGCAGCTTCTACACCCGCCTGAAGGAAGTGCTGATCGGCCAGACCGCCCAGTCCGGTCCGAAGGGTATGAAGGGCGGCACTGTTCTCACCGACGAGGTGCTGGCCGGCCTGTCCAAGGGCCTGTGGCGCCAGATCGCCATCGCCGACGAGCAGGTGATGGAGACCGTCGAGAACCTGGGCAAGGTGTTCGACGACTCGATCAAGGCCCTGCAGGACCGCTTCGAGAACAAGGTCGACAAGCTGCAGCGCGGTGACGAGCTGCCGCCGGGCGTCATGAAGATGGTCAAGGTCTTCGTCGCGGTGAAGCGCAAGCTGCAGCCGGGCGACAAGATGGCCGGTCGTCACGGCAACAAGGGTGTCGTCTCGCGCATCATCCCGCAGGAGGACATGCCCTATCTGGAGGACGGCACTCCCGTCGATCTGGTGCTGAACCCGCTGGGCGTGCCGTCGCGCATGAACGTCGGTCAGATCCTGGAAACCCACCTCGGCTGGGCGGCCTCGGGTCTCGGCAAGCAGATCGGCCGTGCGGTCGACCAGTACCGTCTGGCGATCCGCCAGAAGGCCGAAGGCGCTCCCCAGCTGGAGGCCCTGCGCAGCACGCTGAAGTCGGCGTACGGCGAGGTGACCTACAACGAGGACATCGCCGACATGACCGACGGCGAACTGCTGGAGTTGGGCGGCAACCTGCGCAAGGGCGTGCCCTTCGCGACGCCGGTCTTCGACGGTGCCCGCGAGGAGGACATCTGCGTCCATCTGGAACGCGCCGGTTTCGACCGCTCGGGCCAGTCGACGCTGGTGGACGGCCGCACCGGCGAGACCTTCGACCGCAAGGTCACCGTCGGCTACATCTACATGCTGAAGCTGCACCACCTGGTGGACGACAAGATCCACGCCCGGTCGATCGGTCCCTACTCGCTGGTCACGCAGCAGCCGCTGGGCGGTAAGGCCCAGTTTGGCGGTCAGCGCTTCGGTGAGATGGAGGTCTGGGCGCTGGAAGCCTACGGCGCCGCCTACACGCTGCAGGAAATGCTGACGGTGAAGTCGGACGACGTGTCCGGCCGCACCAAGGTCTACGAAGCCATCGTCCGCGGCGACGACAACTTCGAGGCCGGCATTCCGGAGTCGTTCAACGTGCTGGTCAAGGAGCTGCGCTCGCTCGGCCTGAACGTCGAACTGAACCAGCGGTCCTACTGAGCCGATTTGACGTGACCAAACCCCGGTGCGGTGCCGATGCGCTGCTCCGGGGTCATGCACTGCCCTTAACCGACAACGCGGCGATGCCAGCGGGAGACGGTCATGAATGAGTTGATGAACATTTTCGGCCAGGTCCAGGGGCCGCAGAGCTTCGATCAGATCCGCATCCAGATCGCGAGCCCCGAGCGGATCCGGTCCTGGTCCTACGGCGAGATCAAGAAGCCGGAAACCATCAACTATCGTACCTTCAAGCCGGAGCGCGACGGCCTGTTCTGCGCCCGCATCTTCGGCCCGATCAAGGATTACGAGTGCTTGTGCGGCAAGTACAAGCGCATGAAGTATCGCGGCATCATCTGCGAGAAGTGCGGCGTCGAGGTCACGCTGTCGAAGGTCCGGCGCGAGCGCATGGGCCACATCGAGCTGGCGTCCCCCGTCGCGCACATCTGGTTCCTGAAGTCGCTGCCGAGCCGCATCGGTCTGCTGCTCGACATGACGCTCAAGGATCTGGAGCGCATCCTCTATTTCGAGAACTACGTCGTCATCGAGCCGGGCCTCACCCCGCTGAAGCTGCATTCGCTGCTGAACGAGGAAGAGTTCCTGAACGCCCAGGACGAGTATGGCGAGGACGCCTTCACGGCCTCGATCGGTGCCGAAGCGCTGCGCATCATGCTGTCCGCGCTCGACCTCGACGAGGAGAAGAAGCGCTGCCGTGAGGATCTGCGCGACACCAACTCCGAAGCCAAGCGCAAGAAGCTGGTCAAGCGCCTGAAGCTGATCGACGCCTTCCTGGCCTCGCAGTCGCGGCCCGAATGGATGATCCTGGAAGTCATTCCGGTGATCCCGCCCGAGCTGCGTCCGCTGGTGCCGCTGGACGGCGGCCGCTTCGCCACGTCCGATCTGAACGACCTGTACCGTCGCGTCATCAACCGCAACAACCGTCTGAAGCGGCTGATCGAGCTGAAGGCGCCGGACATCATCGTCCGCAACGAGAAGCGCATGCTGCAGGAGGCCGTCGACGCTCTGTTCGACAACGGCCGCCGTGGCCGCGTCATCACCGGCGCCAACAAGCGTCCGCTGAAGTCGCTGTCGGACATGCTGAAGGGCAAGCAGGGCCGCTTCCGTCAGAACTTGCTCGGCAAGCGCGTCGACTACTCGGGCCGTTCGGTCATCGTCGTCGGTCCCGAGCTGAAGCTGCACCAGTGCGGCCTGCCGAAGAAGATGGCGCTGGAGCTGTTCAAGCCCTTCATCTACGCCAAGCTGGAGCTGTACGGCCTCGCCTCCACCATCAAGGCCGCCAAGCGGATGGTGGAAAAGGAGCGTCCCGAGGTATGGGACATCCTGGAAGAGGTCATCCGCGAGCATCCGGTGATGCTGAACCGTGCGCCGACGCTGCACCGTCTCGGCATCCAGGCGTTCGAGCCGACGCTGATCGAAGGCAAGGCGATCCAGCTGCACCCGCTGGTCTGCACCGCGTTCAACGCCGACTTCGACGGCGACCAGATGGCCGTGCACGTCCCGCTGAGCCTCGAAGCCCAGCTGGAAGCGCGCGTCCTGATGATGTCGACCAACAACATCCTGTCGCCCGCCAACGGCAAGCCGATCATCGTGCCGTCGCAGGACATCGTCCTTGGCATCTACTACATCTCGATGGATCGCCCGAGCGAGAAGGGCGAGGGCATGGTGTTCGCCAACGTCTCGGAAATCGAGCAGGCGCTGAACGCCAAGGTCCTGTCGATCCATGCGAAGATCAAGGCGCGCTACGTCGGCGTTGACGACGAAGGCAACGAGCTGATCAGCATCGTCGAGACGACGCCGGGCCGCATGCTGCTGTCGGAGCTGCTGCCGCGTCACCCGAAGGTGCCCTTCTCGCTGATCAACCGCGTCCTAACCAAGAAGGACGTCGGCAACGTCATCGACGCCGTCTACCGCCACTGCGGCCAGAAGGAGACGGTGATCTTCGCCGATCGCCTGATGAAGCTGGGCTTCGGCCACGCCTGCCGCGCCGGCATCTCCTTCGGCAAGGACGACATGGTCATCCCCGCCGCCAAGGAGAAGCTGGTCAACGAGTCGAAGGAGCGGGTGAAGGAGTTCGAGCAGCAGTATCTCGACGGCCTGATCACCCAGGGCGAGAAGTACAACAAGGTCGTCGACGTCTGGTCGGAGTGCACCGAAAAGGTCGCCTCCGAGATGATGAAGGCGATCTCGACCACCGAAGCCGGCAAGCCGGTCAACTCGGTGTACATGATGGCCCACTCCGGTGCGCGTGGTTCCGCCGCGCAGATCCGTCAGCTGGCCGGCATGCGCGGCCTGATGGCCAAGCCGTCGGGCGAGATCATCGAGACGCCGATCATCTCGAACTTCAAGGAAGGCCTCACCGTGCTGGAGTACTTCAACTCCACCCACGGCGCCCGCAAGGGTCTGGCCGACACCGCCTTGAAGACGGCGAACTCCGGTTACCTCACCCGCCGCTTGGTCGACGTGGCGCAGGACGCCATCATCGTCGAGCATGATTGCGGCACCGAGCGCGGCATCACCGTCAAGGCGGTGATCGATGGTGGCGAGGTCATCTCTCCGCTGGGCGACCGCATCCTCGGCCGCACCGTGGTCGGCGCGGTGATCGACCCGCTGAACGGCGAGCTGATCGTCGAGGACGGCGGCCTGATCGACGAGCCGACGGTCGACCGCATCGAGCGGTCGGGTATCGACTCGGTCAAGATCCGCTCGGTCCTGACCTGCGAGACCCGCGACGGCGTCTGCGCCAAGTGCTATGGCCGTGATCTGGCCCGCGGCACGCTGGTCAACACCGGCGAGGCGGTCGGCGTCATCGCGGCGCAGTCGATCGGCGAGCCGGGCACCCAGTTGACGATGCGTACCTTCCACATCGGTGGTGCGGCGCAGCGCGGTGCGGAGCAGAGCCAGATCGAGGCGGCGTTCGATGCAACGGTGCGGATCAACAACCGCAACGTCGTCATGAACTCGTCGGGCATCCCGGTCGTCATGGGCCGCAGCACCGAAGTGATTCTGCTCGACGAGCAGGGCCGCGAGCGGGCGCGTCACCGCGTGCCGTACGGCGCCAAGCTGCTGGCGGATGAGGGCGTAAAGGTCGAACGCGGCGCCAAGCTGGCCGAGTGGGACCCCTACACCCTGCCGATCATCACGGAGCGTGCCGGTACCGCCCGCTACATCGACCTCGTGGAGGGCATCTCCATGCGCGAGGTGATGGATGAGGCGACGGGCATCAGCTCCAAGGTGGTTGTCGACTGGCGCCAGCAGCCGCGCGGTGCCGATCTGAAGCCGCGCATCGCGCTAGTGGACGACCGGGGCGACCTGATCACCCTACCGAACGGCCTGGAAGCCCGCTACTTCATGTCGGTGGACGCCATTCTGTCGGTGGAGAACGGTGCCGAGGTCCGGGCCGGCGACGTGCTGGCGCGTATCCCGCGCGAGTCGTCGAAGACCCGCGACATCACCGGCGGTCTGCCGCGCGTGGCCGAGCTGTTCGAGGCGCGTCGTCCGAAGGACTTCGCCATCATCTCGGAAATGAGCGGCCGCGTCGAATTCGGGAAGGATTACAAGACCAAGCGCCGCATCGTCGTTCGCAACGACGAGACCGGTGACGAGAAGGAGTATCTGATCCCGAAGGGCAAGCACATCTCCGTGCAGGAAGGCGATTACGTCGAGCGCGGCGATCTGCTGATGGACGGCAATCCGGTGCCGCATGACATCCTGGCGGTGATGGGTGTGGAGGCCTTGGCCGACTACCTGATCAACGAGATCCAGGACGTCTATCGACTGCAGGGCGTGAAGATCAACGACAAGCACATCGAGGTGATCGTTCGCCAGATGCTGCAGAAGGTCGAGATCACCGACGCCGGCGAGACCACCTTCCTGGTGGGCGAGCAGGTCGACCGTCAGGAGTTCGACGAGGAGAACGAGAAGACGGTTGCGGAAGGTCTGCAGCCGGCCCACGGCCACCCGGTTCTCCAGGGCATCACCAAGGCCAGCCTGCAGACGCGCTCCTTCATCTCGGCCGCGTCGTTCCAGGAAACCACCCGCGTCCTCACGGAAGCGGCCGTCGGCGGCAAGGTCGACAACCTGGAAGGCCTGAAGGAGAACGTCATCGTCGGCCGTCTGATCCCGGCCGGCACGGGCTCCGTGGTGAACCGCCTGAAGCTGATCGCCGCCGAGCGTGACCGCGAAGCGGCCCTGGAAGCCGGCGCTCCGGAGGAAACTCCGGCCCTGCCGACCCCGGGCGAGGAAAGCTCCGCAGCCTGATCTGTCGGGAAGAGCGAGTAGGGGAGGGGGCGCGTTCCGCAAGGGACGCGCCCTTTTCTTGTCGGGTTTCGCGCCGGAGCAACGGGACCTTCCACAGGCTGAAATACCGTTCTTGACTCTCCCACCCCGTTTCCCTAAAGTCCGCGAACTTCAAAGGACGCCGGGGCTCTCCGTGCGTCCGCTTGAATCCACCGATCCCGCCGATCGGAGTCCTCCGGTCGGCTTTCGCTCATTCAGCCCGCTCGGAACGGCAACGTTTCGCAGGCGGGCTTTTGCTTCGTCCGGCTCGTCCGGCCGAGTGATCTTGAAGGGATGAAGGGCAGATATGCCGACGATCAACCAGTTGATCCGTAAGCCGCGCGAGCCGTTGGCCGCGCGCAACAAGGTTCCCGCGATGGAGGCCTGCCCGCAGAAGCGTGGCGTCTGCACTCGCGTTTACACCACCACCCCGAAGAAGCCGAACTCGGCGCTCCGTAAGGTCGCCCGCGTTCGTCTGACGAACGGCTTCGAGGTGACGAGCTACATCCCTGGTGAGGGCCACAACCTCCAGGAACACTCGGTGGTCATGATCCGCGGCGGTCGTGTGAAGGATCTTCCCGGCGTTCGCTACCACATCATTCGCGGCACGCTGGATACCCAGGGCGTCAAGGATCGTAAGCAGCGTCGTTCGAAGTACGGCGCGAAGCGTCCGAAGTAAGGAGAACTCACGATGTCCCGTCGTCATCGCGCCGAGAAGCGTGAAGTCCTGCCGGACGCCAAGTACGGCGACCGCGTCCTGACGAAGTTCATGAACTGCCTGATGCTGGACGGCAAGAAGTCGGCCGCCGAAGGCATCGTCTACGGCGCGCTGGGCCGTATCGAGGTCAAGACCAAGAACGACCCCGTTCAGGTCTTCCACGACGCCCTCGCCAACGTGAAGCCGCACCTCGAAGTTCGCAGTCGCCGCGTCGGCGGTGCGACCTACCAGGTTCCGGTCGAGGTCCGTTCGGACCGCGCCCAGGCTCTGGCCATCCGTTGGCTGATCAGCGCCGCCCGCGCCCGCTCGGAAAACACCATGACCGAGCGTCTGTCGGGTGAGCTGCTCGACGCCGCCAGCCAGCGCGGCACTGCCGTGAAGAAGCGCGAAGATACGCACCGCATGGCGGAAGCCAACAAGGCGTTCTCGCACTACCGCTGGTAAGGTTCACGCCTGTCCTGGTGATTTTGCATGCCCCGTTCGCACGCCCTCGACCGTTACCGCAACATCGGCATCATGGCTCACATCGATGCCGGCAAGACGACGACGACCGAGCGCATCCTGTTCTACACCGGCAAGTCCTATCGCATGGGCGAAGTCAATGACGGCACCGCCGTCATGGACTGGATGGAGCAGGAGCAGGAACGGGGCATCACCATCACCTCGGCGGCCACGACCTGTTTCTGGCGCGACCACCGCATCAACATCATCGACACGCCCGGCCATGTGGATTTCACCATAGAGGTCGAGCGGTCCTTGCGTGTCCTGGATGGCGCCGTCGCCATCTTCGATGCGGTTGCGGGGGTCGAGCCCCAGACCGAGACCGTGTGGCGGCAGGCCGACAAGTACGGCGTGCCGCGCATGGCCTTCGTCAACAAGATGGACCGCACCGGCGCAGATTTCGCCAACTGCGTCGCCATGATGGCAGACCGGCTGGGCGTCAAGCCGCTGGTCCTGCAGTTGCCCATCGGTGTCGAAGCCAGCTTTTCCGGCATCGTCGATCTGGTCGCAATGCGCGCCACGATCTGGAAGGCCGAGACGCTTGGCGCCGAATTCGAACACACGGACATTCCCGAGGATCTCGCAGAAGCGGCAGCAAGCGCCCGCCAGGCGCTGCTGGAGGCTGTGCTTGACCTCGACGAGGCGGCGATGGCCGCTTATCTGGAGCGCGGCGATGAGCCTGCGCCGGACGCCCTGCGCGCGCTGATCCGCAAGGGCACGATTGCCGGCGCCGTGGTGCCGGTGCTCTGCGGTTCGGCCTTTCGCAACAAGGGCATCCAGCCGATGCTCGACGCGGTGATCGATTACCTGCCCGCCCCGAACGACATCGGTGCGGTCAAGGGACATGCCGTCAGCGGCGAGCGCGACGAAGAGCGCCCGGCCAACGACAGTGCTCCCTTCTCCGGTCTGGCCTTCAAGGTGATGAACGATCCCTATGTCGGGACGCTCACCTTCTGCCGCATCTATTCCGGCACAGCGACCGTCGGAGATTGGATGCTCAACCCGGTCAAGGGCGAGCGCGAGAAGATCGGCCGCATGCTGCTGATGCACGCCAACAGCCGCGAGGACATCGAGCGCGCCCATACTGGCGACATCGTGGCCTTCGCCGGATTGGAACACACGGCGACCGGCGACACGCTGTGCGATCCTGCCAAGCCGATCGTGTTGGAACGCTTGGACGTCCCCGAGCCGGTCATCGAGATCGTGGTCGAGCCGCGCACCGAGGCCGACCATGACAAGATGGCAGCGGCGCTGAACCGGCTGGGCCATGAAGACCCCTCCTTGCGCGTGTCCGTCGACCGCGAGAGCGGCCAGACCGTCATCCGCGGCATGGGCGAACTGCACCTCGACATCGTTGTCGACCGGATGAAGCGCGAGTTCCGCGTCGACGCCTCCGTCGGCGCGCCGAAGGTGGCCTACCGCGAGACGGTGCTGCGTACGGCGGAGGTTGACCACACCCACGCCCGTCAGACCGGAGACCGTGCGCAGTTCGCGCGGGTGGCGCTGAAGGTGGAGGCGCTGGACCGTGGCGCAGGCTTCGTGTTTGAGAACCGTACGGCGGCCCTGCCGCGTGAGTTCGTGGCCGGTGTGCAGCGCGGGCTGGAAGCCACCAAGGACAGTGGCGTGGTCGCCGGCTATCCGGTCGTCGACGTCAAGGTGACGCTGGTCAGCGGCGAATCCCACGATGTGGATTCCTCCCCGCTGGCCTTCGAGTTGGCGGCGCGGACTGCCTTCCGCGAGGCGATGACAAAAGCCGCTCCGGTCCTGTTGGAACCGCTGATGCGGGTCGAAATCATCACGCCGGACGACTATATGGGCGACGTCATCGGTGACCTGAACGGTCGCCGCGGACAAATCACCGGCATGGACCAGCGTGGCAACGCGCGAATCGTCACGGGACTGGTTCCCTTGGCGGCCATGTTCGGCTATGTGAATTCCCTGCGCTCCATGAGTCAGGGCCGCGCGCAGTACAGCATGCAGTTCGACCATTATGAGCCGGTGCCACAGGCCATCGCGGACGGCGTCCGCGCCAAGGTGGCCTGAAGACCGCTGGAACGATTGAGAAACGGAGAGACCAACCCATGGCCAAGGCAAAGTTCGAGCGGAACAAGCCGCACTGCAACGTTGGCACGATCGGCCACGTCGACCACGGCAAGACGTCGCTGACGGCGGCGATCACGAAGGTGCTGGCGGAGTCCGGCGGCGCGACCTTCACCGCTTACGACCAGATCGACAAGGCGCCGGAAGAAAAGGCGCGCGGCATCACGATCTCGACCGCCCACGTCGAGTACGAGACGACCAACCGCCACTACGCGCACGTCGACTGCCCGGGCCACGCCGACTACGTGAAGAACATGATCACGGGCGCCGCCCAGATGGACGGCGCGATCCTGGTCGTGTCGGCCGCCGACGGCCCGATGCCGCAGACCCGCGAGCACATCCTGCTGGCGCGTCAGGTCGGCGTTCCGGCGCTGGTCGTGTTCATGAACAAGGTCGACATGGTCGACGATCCGGAGCTGCTGGAGCTGGTCGAGCTGGAAGTTCGCGAGCTTCTGTCGTCCTACCAGTTCCCGGGCGACGACATTCCGATCACCAAGGGCTCGGCCCTGTGCGCGCTGGAGGACCGTCAGCCGGAGATCGGCCGTGACGCCGTCCTGGCGCTGATGAAGACGGTCGACGAGTACATCCCGCAGCCGGAGCGTCCGAAGGATCGTCCGTTCCTGATGCCGATCGAAGACGTGTTCTCGATCTCGGGCCGCGGCACCGTGGTGACCGGCCGTGTCGAGCGCGGCATCGTGAAGGTTGGTGACGAAGTCGAGATCGTCGGCCTGAAGGCGACGGTGAAGACGACGGTGACCGGCGTCGAGATGTTCCGCAAGCTGCTCGACTCGGGTGAGGCCGGCGACAACATCGGCGCGCTGCTGCGCGGCACCAAGCGCGAGGACGTCGAGCGCGGCCAGGTTCTGGCCAAGCCGGGTTCGATCACCCCGCACACCAAGTTCAAGGCCGAAGCCTACATCCTGACGAAGGAAGAGGGCGGCCGCCATACCCCGTTCTTCACCAACTACCGTCCGCAGTTCTACTTCCGTACGACGGACGTGACGGGCATGGTCTCGCTGCCGGAAGGCGTGGAGATGGTGATGCCGGGCGACAACGTCGCGATGGAAGTGGCTCTGATTGCCCCGATCGCCATGGACGAAGGCCTGCGCTTCGCCATCCGCGAGGGTGGCCGCACCGTCGGCGCCGGCGTCGTTGCCAAGATCGTCGAGTGATGACCCATCCGGCATCCGCCGCAAGGTGGTCGCCGGAGAGGGAAGGGTGGGGCAGCGGGAGCGATCCCGCCGCCAGTTGTTTGAGACGGGCCGTCTTCTCCGCGTAAGCAGGAAGGGCGGCCCGCCCGGTTCTAGCCATCGGGCGTCGGTGTTTGGAACCGTCCGCCTGTCGATCCAGCTTCCTCCGATCCAGGGGCGATTCAGGATTGACACGCGGGCGCTGAACGCCTAGAGATTACGCCCTCTGGATTTTGGGTTGGTGGTAGGCAGAATCGGCCTAGACGCAGCCCGAGACGAACGGCACGGCGCGCCTCTACAGGGCGCGCCGTCTGCTGAACGGAACATCCCCTTCGCGCTCCGTGCGCGGGGGATGTTCTTTTTCGTATCGGCCCGTCGCTTCGGTCACTGTGTCGCCCGTCAGCCCCGCTTCGGTGGTTCGGCGCGCGGCCTTGCGCTGTCGGCGATGCCCCCCAAGCAAGCTCGTGGAGTTCCGGTGACGCGTCCGCGTCATCGCTAGAAGGTGCAAGGGACGTTTGGACATGGACAGCCAGAACATCCGCATCCGTCTGAAGGCGTTCGATCATCGCGTGCTCGACCAGTCGACCAGCGAGATCGTCAACACCGCCAAGCGGACCGGCGCGCGCGTGCGGGGCCCGATCCCCCTGCCGACGCACATCGAAAAGTTCACCGTGAACCGCTCGCCGCACATCGACAAGAAGTCGCGTGAGCAGTTCGAGATCCGCACCCACAAGCGCCTGCTCGACATCGTCGATCCGACGCCGCAGACCGTGGATGCGCTGATGAAGCTCGACCTCGCCGCCGGCGTCGACGTCGAGATCAAGCTCTGATTTTGGTTGGTAAGGGACCTCTCCACTCACGGACGTCCCTGGTCAGGAGATAAAGAACAATGCGATCCGGTTTGATCGCGCAGAAGGTCGGCATGACCCGCGTCTTCACGGACGACGGCCAACATGTTCCGGTCACTGTGCTGAAAGTCGACAGCTGCCAGGTCGTCGCCGTTCGCACCGAGGAAAAGGATGGCTACACTGCCGTCCAGCTCGGCGCGGGCGCCATCAAGGTCAAGAACGTCAACAAGCCTGAGCGTGGGCATTTCGCCAAGGCGCGTGTGGAACCGAAGCGCAAGCTGGTCGAGTTCCGCGTCGATGCCGATGCCCTGATCGAGGTTGGTGCCGAGCTGTCGGTCACCCACTTCGTCGCCGGCCAGTACGTCGACGTCACCGGCACTTCCATCGGCAAGGGCTTTGCCGGTGCGATGAAGCGCTGGAACTTCGGTGGTCTGCGCGCCACGCACGGCGTGTCGGTGTCGCACCGCTCGCACGGTTCGACGGGTAACCGTCAGGACCCCGGCAAGGTCTTCAAGAACAAGAAGATGGCCGGTCACCTCGGTGACGAGAAGGTTACGGTCCTGAACCTTCAGGTCGTCGCCGTCGACGAAGCCCGTGGTCTGATCATGCTCAAGGGTGCCGTCCCCGGCGCCGAGGGCGGTTGGCTGCGCATCCGTGACGCCGTCAAGAAGAAGGCTCCGGAAGGCCTGCCCTTCCCGGCCGGCATCAAGTCTGCTCCGGCGGCGGAAGCCCCGGCCGAGACGCAGGAGTGAGCGCCATGAAGGCCACGATCAAGAACCTGAACAACGAAGCCGTCGGCGAGATCGAGCTGTCGGATGCCGTGTTCGGCCTGCCGACCCGCACCGACCTGCTGGCCCGCATGGTCAACTGGCAGCTGGCCAAGCGCCGCTCCGGTAACCACAAGACCAAGGGCATCAGCGAGATCAGCGGCACGACCAAGAAGCCCTACTCGCAGAAGGGCACCGGTCGCGCTCGCCAGGGCTCCATCCGTTCGCCGCAGTTCCGCGGCGGTGCGACCATCTTCGGGCCGGTGGTGCGTTCGCACGCCCACGACCTGACGAAGAAGGTCCGCAAGCTGGCGCTCAAGACTGCCCTGTCGGCCAAGGCCGCCGAGGGCAAGCTGATCGTTCTCGAGGCTGCCGCTGCCGAGACGCACAAGACCAAGGAGCTGGCCGCCCGTCTGGCCACCCTCGGCCTGACGTCCGCGCTGATCATCGATGGCTCGAACCTGGACGAGAATTTCGCCAAGGCTTCGCGCAACATCCCGCTGATCGACGTGCTGCCGGAGCAGGGCGCCAACGTCTACGACATTCTCCGCCGCGACACGCTGGTCCTGACCCGCAACGCGGTCGAGCAACTGGAGGCTCGCCTGAAATGAGCAAGCAGTCGAAACCTGCGGTGAGCCAGGAGCGGATGTACGACCTGATCCTCGCTCCCGTCATCACCGAGAAGTCGACGTTGGTGTCGGAGCACAACCAGGTCACGTTCCGCGTGCCGCTCACGGCCTCCAAGCCGGAGATCAAGGCCGCCGTTGAAGGTCTCTTCAACGTCAAGGTGACCGCGGTCAACACCCTGGTTTCCAAGGGCAAGACCAAGCGGTTCCGCGGCACCATCGGCCGTCGCTCGGACTTCAAGAAGGCCGTCGTCACCCTCGCCGAGGGTAACAAGATCGACGTGACCACGGGCATCTGAGCGGGAGTGTGATCCGATGGCTCTGAAGCAATACCGCCCGATTACGCCGTCGCTCCGCCAGCTGGTCATCGTTGACCGCTCGGAGCTGTGGAAGGGCAAGCCGGTCAAGACCCTCACCGAGGGCCTGACCAAGTCTGGTGGCCGCAACAACACCGGCCGCATCACTGCGCGCCGCATGGGTGGCGGTCATAAGCGCACCTATCGTCTGGTGGACTTCAAGCGTCGCAAGTTCGACGTTCCGGCCACCGTCGAGCGGCTCGAATATGATCCGAACCGCACGGCCTTCATCGCGCTGATCAAGTACCAGGATGGGACTCTGTCCTACATCCTGGCGCCGCAGCGCCTGAAGGTCGGCGACACGGTCATCTCGGGCGAACGCGTCGACGTGAAGCCCGGCAACGCCATGCCGCTGAAGAACATCCCCGTCGGTTCGATCGTGCACAACGTCGAGCTGAAGGCCGGTAAGGGTGGTCAGGTGGCTCGTTCCGCCGGCACCTACCTGCAGCTGGTCGGCCGCGACGGCGGCTACGCCCAGCTGAAGCTGCCGTCCGGAGAGCTGCGGATGGTTCGCGGCGAGTGCATGGCCACCCTCGGTGCCGTGTCCAACCCGGACCAGATGAACACCAACCTGGGCAAGGCCGGCCGCAACCGTTGGCTGGGCAAGCGTCCGTCGGTCCGTGGCGTCGCCATGAACCCGATCGACCACCCGCACGGTGGTGGTGAGGGTCGCACCTCGGGCGGCCGTCATCCGGTCACGCCGTGGGGCAAGCCGACCAAGGGCAAGAAGACTCGTCACAACAAGAAGACGGATGGCCTGATCCTGCGCCGCCGTCATTCGAAGTAAGGAGGTCGAACGATGGCACGCTCCGTTTGGAAGGGCCCGTTCGTCGACGGCTATCTGCTGAAGAAGGCGGACAAGAGCCGGGCTTCGGGCCGCAACGAGATCATCAAGATCTGGTCGCGTCGTTCGACCATCCTGCCGCAGTTCGTCGGTCTGACGTTCGGCGTCTACAACGGCCACAAGTTCCTGCCGGTTCTGGTTACCGAGCACATGATCGGTCACAAGTTCGGCGAGTTCGCTCCGACGCGGACCTTCTATGGCCACGCGGCGGACAAGAAGGCGAAGAGGAAGTAAGCCATGGGCAAGTCTGCCAATCCCAGCCGGATCGCGGAGAACGAGGCTCTGGCCCGCAATCCGATGATCCGCACCAGCCCGCGGAAGCTCAACCTCGTCGCCCAGCTGATCCGGAACATGGATGCCAGCCGCGCCGTGGCCGAGCTGACCTTCTCCAAGCGTCGCATCGCCGGCGAAGTGAAGAAGGTCCTGCAGGCCGCGATCGCGAACGCCGAGAACAACCACCAGCTCGACGTCGACCGTCTGTACGTGTCGTCGGCGACGGTCGGTCGCGCTCTGGTGATGAAGCGCTTCCACGCCCGTGCCCGCGGTCGCGGCGCCCGGGTCGAGAAGCTGTTCAGCAACCTGACGATCATCGTTCGCGAGCGTGACGCCGCCGTTGCCGAGGGGGCCGAGTAATGGGTCAGAAAATCAATCCGATCGGGCTGCGCCTCGGCATCAACCGGACCTGGGACAGCCGTTGGTTCGCCAAGCGCGACTACGCCAACCTGCTGCACCAGGACCTGAAGCTGCGTGGCTATCTGCAGGGTCGCCTGCAGCAGGCCGGTTGCTCGCGCGTCGTCATCGAACGTCCGGCCAAGAAGGCCCGCATCACCATCCACTCGGCCCGTCCGGGCGTGGTGATCGGCAAGAAGGGCGCGGACATCGAGAAGCTGCGTCTTGAGCTGTCGAAGATGACCGGCAGCGAGGTGAGCCTGAACATCGTCGAGATCCGCAAGCCGGAGATCGACGCTCGCCTCATCGCTGAGAACATCGCCAGCCAGCTCGAGCGTCGCGTGGCATTTCGTCGCGCCATGAAGCGCGCCGTGCAGTCCGCCATGCGTCTGGGCGCCCAGGGCATCCGGATCAACTGCTCCGGCCGTCTCGGCGGTGCGGAAATCGCCCGCATGGAGTGGTACCGCGAGGGCCGCGTTCCGTTGCACACCCTGCGCGCCGACATCGATTACGGTGTGGGCACCGCCAAGACCACCTACGGCACCTGCGGTGTCAAGGTGTGGGTGTTCAAGGGCGAGGTCATGGCTCACGACCCGATGGCGCAGGACAAGCGCATGGGTTCCGAGCCGGTGTCGACCGACGGCGAGCCGCGCCGCGATCGTCACGATCGCCGCGACCGTCGCGAGCGCTCCGAGCGCTCCGAACGCGAGTAAAGGGGCCGAGCGATGCTTTCTCCCAAGCGCACGAAATTCCGTAAGGCCCACAAGGGCCGCATCCACGGCAACGCCAAGGGCGGCACCGCCCTCAATTTCGGCTCCTACGGCCTGAAGGCCCTGGAGCCGGAGCGCATCACCGCCCGTCAGATCGAAGCGGCTCGCCGCGCGATCACCCGCGCGATGAAGCGTCAGGGCCGCGTCTGGATCCGCATTTTCCCGGACCTCCCCGTCTCCACCAAGCCCGCCGAAGTCCGCATGGGTTCCGGTAAGGGTTCGCCGGAGTACTGGGCGGCTCGCGTGAAGCCGGGTCGCATCCTGTTTGAACTGGACGGCGTGCCGGCAGATGTGGCAAAAACCGCCTTCGCTCTGGCGGCCGCGAAGCTGCCGATCAAGGTGAAGCTGGTGACCCGCCTGGGCGGTGTCGAGGAGACCGCGGCATGAAGGCCGTAGACATTCGTACGAAGAGCGCGGATGAGCTGAATGATCAGCTCCTCCAGCTCAAGAAGGAACAGTTCAACCTGCGTTTCCAGAAGGCCTCCGGCCAGCTGGAGAACACCGCGCGGGTGAACACGGTGCGTCGCGACATCGCCCGCATCAAGACCATCCTCGGCGAGCGTGCCCGCTCCGCCGACGCCGGCAAGTAAGGGGGATCATCCATGCCTCGCCGCGTTCTGCAGGGCACGGTGGTCAGCGACAAGTGCGACAAGACCGTTACGGTTCTTGTCGAGCGCCGTGTCATGCACCCCGTGTACAAGAAGTTCATTCGTCAGTCGAAGAAGTACGCCGCCCACGACGAGGGCAACCAGTTCAAGGTCGGCGATACCGTTTCGATCATCGAATGCCGCCCGATCTCGAAGTCCAAGCGTTGGACGGTCGTGACGGAGTCCGCCGCCGACAGCGGCGCCGCGTGATAACGAAAGGTCGTAAACAATGATCCAGATGCAAACCAACCTGGAAGTCGCCGATAACAGCGGGGCGCGCCGGGTGCAGTGCATCAAGGTGCTTGGCGGGTCCAAGCGGAAGGTCGCGACCGTGGGCGACGTCATCGTCGTCTCGGTCAAGGAGGCCATTCCGAAGGGCCGCGTCAAGAAGGGCGACGTGCATCGTGCCGTCATCGTCCGCACCGCGAAGGAACTGCGTCGGGAGGACGGGTCAGCGATCCGTTTCGACCGCAACGCCGCCGTGCTGATCAACAAGCAGGGCGAGCCGATCGGCACCCGTATTTTCGGGCCGGTCACTCGTGAGCTTCGCGGCAAGAAGTTCATGAAGATCATCTCGCTGGCGCCGGAGGTGCTGTAATGGCCGCCAAGATCAAGACCAAGGACAAGGTCGTTGTCCTGACCGGCCGTGACAAGGGCAAGACCGGCGAGGTGTTGAAGGTTTTCCCCAAGGAGAACCGTGCCGTTGTGCAGGGCGTGAACGTGGTGAAGAAGCACCAGCGTGCCAGCGCCCGCTCGCAGGGTGGCATCATCGAGATGGAGGCGCCGATCAACGTCTCCAATCTCGCTCACGTCGATCCCAAGGATGGCAAGCCGACCCGCGTCGGCTTCAAGATCCTTGAGGATGGCCGCAAGGTGCGTGTCGCCAAGCGGTCCGGCGAAGTCATTGACCTGTGAGGGCCCGGGCATGACCGCACGTCTGAAAGAAGTTTACGATTCCAAGATCCGCGCCGCTCTGAAGTCGGAATTCGGCTACAAGAACGACCTGGAAGTTCCGCGGATCGAGAAGATCGTGGTCAACATGGGTGTCGGCGAGGCTGTCGCCGACTCCAAGAAGATCCAGCTCGCCGTGGCCGAGATGGCCGCCATCACCGGTCAGAAGCCGGTGGTGACCAAGTCGCGCAAGTCGATCGCCCAGTTCAAGCTGCGCGAAGGCATGGCGATCGGCTGCAAGGTCACGCTCCGTCGCGACCGCATGTACGAGTTCCTGGATCGCCTGGTGACGATTGCGTTGCCGCGCGTCCGTGACTTCCGCGGTATCCCGGGTGACAGCTTCGACGGCCGTGGTAACTATGCCATGGGCGTCAAGGAGCAGATCATTTTCCCGGAGATCGATTACGACAAGATCGATCAGATCCGCGGCATGGACATCATCATCGTCACTACGGCGAAGACCGACCAGGAAGCCAAGGCTCTCCTGAAGGGCTTCGACATGCCGTTCGTGAGCTGAGGCTGGAGCACGACCATGGCTAAGACCAGTGCCATCGAAAAGAACAAGCGTCGCGCCAAGCTGGCCAAGCAGTACGCGAACAAGCGTGCGCGCCTGAAGGCAATCGCGAACGACAAGACCCTCCCGCCGGAAGAGCAATTCGCTGCCCGCCTCAAGCTGGCCGAACTGCCGCGCAACTCCTCGAAGGTGCGCGTCCGGAACCGCTGCGAAATGACCGGGCGTCCGCGCGCGTTCTATCGCAAGTTCAAGCTGTCCCGCGTCACGCTCCGCGAACTGGCCTCTACCGGCCAGATCCCGGGCATGACGAAGTCGAGCTGGTAAGGAGGGTCCGAGAATGTCTTTGAGCGATCCGCTCGGCGATATGCTGACCCGCATCCGCAACGGTCAGCACGCCCGCATGTCCGTTGTGGTTTCCCCGGCGTCTAAGCTGCGCGTCAACGTCCTGGAAGTTCTGAAGCGTGAAGGCTTCATCCGCGGCTGGTCCGAGGAAGAACTGCGTCCGGGCGTCAAGAACCTGAAGATCGAGCTGAAGTACCACGAAGGCGAGCCTGTCATTAAGCAGATCGCCCGTGTGTCGAAGCCCGGCCGTCGCGTCTACTCGAAGATCGCCGACCTGCCCCGTGTCTACAACGGGCTTGGTCTGTCGATCCTTTCGACCCCGCGCGGTGTGATGTCGGACAATGAGGCCCGCGCCGCCAACGTCGGCGGTGAAGTCCTCTGCCGCGTGTTCTAAGGGGGATTGGCAGATGTCGCGCATTGGCAAGCATCCCGTGCCGGTCCCGGCTGGCGTCGACGTGAAAGTCGACGGTCAGCAGGTGACGGCCAAGGGCAAGCTGGGGCAACTCAGCCTGACCCTGATCGACGACATCACCGCCTCGCTGGAAGACGGCAAGGTGGTGGTGAAGCCGGCAAACGACAGCAAGCGCGCCCGCGTCATGTGGGCGACCTCGCGCACCCTGATCAACAACATGGTCACCGGTGTCAGCCAGGGCTACACGATCAACCTCGAGATCAACGGCGTCGGTTACCGCGCGGCCGTGCAGGGCAAGGAGCTGGTCATGCAGCTCGGCTTCTCGCACGACGTGAAGTACCCGATTCCGGAAGGCATCACGATCAAGTGCGACAAGCCGACGGCCATTTCGGTCAGCGGCTACGACAAGCACAAGGTCGGCCAGGTGGCTGCCGAGATCCGCGGCTGGAAGAAGCCGGAGCCCTACAAGGGCAAGGGCATCAAGTACGAGACCGAAACCGTCCTGCGCAAGGAAGGTAAGAAGAAGTAACCGCCATGCTGAAGCCAAAGCAACTCCACGAGCGCCGCAAGCAGCGCGTGCGCGCGCAGATTGCCAAGAAGGCCGGCGGGCGCGTTCGCCTCTCGGTCTTCCGGTCGAATCTGCACATCTACGCCCAGATCATCGACGACGAAAACGGCAAGACGCTCGCGTCCGCCTCGTCGCTCGAGAAGGAGCTGCGCGAGCAGCTCAAGCACGGCGGCAACGTCGATGCTGCCAAGCGCATCGGCGAGCTGATCGCCGAGCGCGCCAAGGCCGCTGGGATTACCGAGGTCGTCTTCGATCGCGGTGGGTATATTTACCATGGCCGGGTCAAGGCCCTGGCCGACGCCGCCCGCGAGGGCGGGCTGTCGTTCTAAGGAGGCCCGGATATGGCACGTGAACGTGGGGAGCGGGATAACCGCGACCGGCAGCCGCGCGAGCGGGAAGAAAGCGAGCTGATCGAAAAGCTCGTCGGTATCAACCGCGTCGCCAAGGTGGTCAAGGGTGGTCGTCGCTTCGGCTTCGCCGCTCTGGTCGTCGTTGGCGACGGCAAGGGCCGCGTCGGCGTCGGTTCGGGCAAGGCCCGTGAAGTGCCGGAAGCGATCCGCAAGGCGACCGATCAGGCCAAGCGCGGCATGATCCGTGTTCCGCTGCGCGAGGGCCGTACGCTGCATCACGACACCAACGGTCACTTCGGTGCCGGCAAGGTCGTGCTGCGGGCGGCTCCGGCCGGTACTGGCATCATCGCCGGTGGTCCGATGCGCGCGATCTTCGAGGCTCTCGGCGTCGCTGACGTCGTGACCAAGTCGATCGGCACGTCGAACCCGCACAACATGATCAAGGCGACCTTCGACGCCCTGACCCAGGTCACCAGCCCGCGTTCCGTCGCGGCGCGTCGCGGTCGTCGCGTGAGCGACATCCTCGGCCGTCGCGAGGCCGGCGCCGGACAGGAGGCCTGATCATGGCGGAGAAGAAGACCGTCGTCGTGACCCAGATCGGTAGCCCGATCGGCCGCAAGCACGACCAGCGCGAGACGCTGGTCGGTCTGGGTCTCAACAAGCTGCACCGGACCCGCGAGCTGGAGGACACTCCGGCCGTGCGGGGCATGATCGCCAAGGTCGCGCACCTGGTCCGCGTCGAGAACGAGGGCTGAGATCATGACCAAGCTTAACGACCTGCGTGACAACGCCGGTGCCCGCAAGGCGCGCATGCGCGTCGGCCGCGGTATCGGTTCCGGCAAGGGCAAGACCGCTGGCCGCGGCGTGAAGGGTCAGACCTCGCGCACCGGCGTGGCGATCAACGGCTTCGAAGGCGGGCAGATGCCTCTGCACCGCCGCCTGCCGAAGCGCGGTTTCCGGAACATCTTCGCCAAGGAATATTCGGTGGTTAACCTGGGCATGGTCCAGAAGGCCATCGACCTGGGCAAGCTGAATGCTTCCGAGACCATCGATGCCGCGGCGCTCAACGCTGCCGGCGTCACCGGCAAGGTGAAGAAGGACGGCGTCCGTCTGCTGGGCAAGGGCGAGCTGACCGCGAAGGTTTCCTTCACGGTGGCCGGCGCGTCCAAGTCGGCGATTGAGGCCGTCGAAAAGGCGGGTGGCAGCGTCACGCTGACCGCGCCCACCGCCGAAGCCGCCGAGTAAGGTTCCGCGTGAAGCCCGTGCTTGCGCACGGGCTTTCGTGGCACTACAAAAAGCGAAGTCGCGAGGGGCGGCCTGCGTCATGCAGTGCCGCCCCGTTCGCGCTTACGGGACAGGGATTGGACCATGGCATCAGCGGCCGAGCAGCTTGCCGCCAACATCAATTTCGGGGCTTTCTCCAAGGCGACCGAGCTGAAAAAGCGGATTTGGTTCACCTTGGCGGCCCTGATCGTCTACCGGCTGGGCACCTACATCCCTCTGCCGGGCATCGACCCGACGATTCTCAGCGACGTCTTCAAGCAGCAGGGCGGCGGCATCCTCGGCATGTTCGACATGCTGGCCGGCGGCGCGCTGAGCCGCATGACCATCTTCGCGCTCAACATCATGCCGTACATCTCGGCGTCCATCATCGTGCAGTTGCTGACCGCCGTGTCGCCGCAGATGGAGGCCATGAAGAAGGAAGGCGAGGCCGGGCGCAAGAAGCTGAACCAGTACACCCGATTCGGTACGGTGGCGCTCGCCACGGTGCAGGCCTATGGCCTGGCGGTCGGTCTTGAGGCGATGCGCGGCTCCAGCGGGGCGGCGGTCATCGATCCAGGACTGTTCTTCCGCGTCGCAACGGTCATCACGCTGGTTGGCGGCACCATGTTCCTGATGTGGCTGGGCGAGCAGATCACCGCCCGCGGCATCGGCAACGGTATTTCGCTCATCATCTTCGCCGGCATCGTCGCGGAACTGCCGCGCGCGCTGGTCAACACGCTGGAACTCGGCCGCCAGGGCGCCTTGTCCACCCTGTTCATCATCCTGATGCTGGTGATGTCGGTCGGCGTGGTGTTCTTCATCGTCTTCATGGAACGCGCCCAGCGTCGCCTGTTGGTGCAGTATCCCAAGCGCCAGGTCGGCAACCGCGTGTTCGGTGGCGAAGCGTCGCACCTACCGCTGAAGATGAACACGGCCGGTGTCATCCCGCCGATCTTCGCGTCGTCGCTGCTGCTGCTGCCGCTGACCGCAGTCGGCTTCGCCGGCGGCGAGGGGCCCGAGTGGCTGCAGGCGGTGTCGCGCTATCTGGCGCACGGCACGCCGCTCTACATGCTGCTCTACGCCTCGCTGATCGTGTTCTTCTGCTTCTTCTACACGGCCATCGTCTTCAATCCGGCGGAAACGGCCGAGAATCTGCGGAAGTATGGCGGCTTCATCCCGGGCATCCGTCCGGGCAAGAACACCGCCGACCATATCGACTATGTGCTTAGCCGGCTGACGGTCATCGGCTCCGCCTACCTTGTGGCGGTTTGTCTCCTCCCCGAAATCCTGATATCCCAGCACTCGGTTCCGTTTTATTTTGGCGGCACCAGCCTGCTGATCGTGGTCACCGTCACGATGGACACGGTTGCGCAGATTCATTCCCATCTGCTGGCTCACCAGTATGAGGGATTGATCAAGAAATCGAAGCTTCGGGGGAGAAAGTAATGAACCTCATACTGCTCGGTCCGCCGGGCGCCGGGAAGGGGACCCAGGCGCGCCGTCTGGAAGACACGCGTGGCTTGGTGCAGTTGTCCACGGGCGACATGCTCCGCGCCATAGTGGCGGAAGGTGGGCCGCTCGGGCAGCAGGCGAAGGAGATCATGGCCGCCGGCAAGCTGATGCCGGACGAGCTGATGGTCAGCATGATCGCCGAACGCATTTCCAAGCCCGACGTCAAGAACGGCTTCATTCTCGATGGCTTCCCGCGCACCGTGGCCCAGGCCGAGGCGCTGGACAAGATGCTGGAGGAGAAGGGCCTGAAGCTCGATCATGTGATTGAGATGCGGGTCGTCGACGATGTCCTGGTGGAGCGCATCACCGGTCGCTACACGTGCGCCAAATGCGGCAAGGGCTATCACGACAGCTTCGAGAAGCCGAAGGTCGAGGGCGTCTGCGATGTCTGCGGCAGCACCGAGTTCAAGCGGCGCGCCGACGACAATGCGGAGACGGTGACGACCCGTCTCGCCCAGTACCACCAGCAGACCGCGCCGATCCTGCCCTATTACCAGGGACGCGGCGTGTTGAAGGCGGTGGACGGCATGGCCGACATCGATGAGGTGACGAAGGAGATCGAGGCGGTCCTCGCAAGCTGAGGGTCGCATCGGGTCCGATGACAAAGGCCGCAGTCTCCGGTGGGAGGCTGCGGCCTTTGTCGTTCTTTGGTACTGGTCGGCGGAGCGGCCGCGTCAGGCGGTGGGCGTGGCGGGGGAGGGCGGGGCATCGGCCTGCGGCGCCGCCGGGGTCGTCGGCTCTTCGGTCATGGTGCGGTAGCGGGCCAGGATCCAGCCGAGATGGGCGGTAACGGCATTGGCGGCGGCATCGGGGTCGCGGCGGGCGATGGCCTGATGGATGGCGCGGTGATGTTCGATCATCAGCGCCTCGTGGTTCTCCATGAAGGGCTCGGTGTGCTTCATCTCGACCATGTTGCCGAGGATGTCGCGGATGGTGGAAAGCAGGTGGAGATAGACCGGGCTGCCGGACGCCTGGGCGACGGCGACGTGGAAGTCCATGTCATCCGCCGCGCGGCCGCCATCCCGGTTGGTCTCGCTCATCGCCTGCAGGATGCGGCCGATGGTGTCGATCTGTTCCTGCGTCGCCCGTTCGGCGGCACGGCGGGCTGCCCAGCCTTCCAACGCCATGCGGATCTCGACGAGGTCGCACAGGTTCTGATGGGTGCTGCGCACCATAGTGGTCAATGCGCCGTCCATCACCCCGGCCGACGACACCACGCGGGTGCCGCCGCCCTGGACGGCGGTCAGAAATCCCTGGGTCTTAAGCTTCTGCAAGGCCGCCCGGACCGACACGCGACTGACATGCAGCTGTTCGGCGAGTTGGCGCTCGCCCGGCAGACGCTCCCCCGGCACCAACTCGCCGCGCGCGATGCGGTCGAGAAGCTGTTGAGCCACCCACTCCGAAATGCGCTGCGAGGAGGAGGGGACGTGAGCGCTGTCGTCTGTGCCGGGCACGGGTGGTTTCCCTTCGGTCGGAAAGCGGTTTATTGGCAGTTGGTAATACCGGTAGCCGTCTCGGCGGGCCTGGTCAATGGTCGACAGCCCGCCTGCGGCGCCTTGCCCGCGGGATGAAAAGACATGGCTGGCCGGTTGACCGATTGGACAGCCCGGCCTGATATCAGCGGCTTCCGCGCCGGGCCATCAGGATGCCCATCAGGATCACGGCGGCGCCCACCGCCTGCAGCGTCCCCAGAGGTTCGTTCAGCAGCACCCAGGCCAGGATCGCGGCGGCGGCCGGCTGCAGGAGCAGGCTGACGGACGAGAAGGAGGCCGGCAGATGGGCCAGGGCGTAGGCGATCAGGCTCTGCCCGCCGGCATGGCTGAACAGCGCCAGCCCGGCCAACACCAGCCATCCAGCAGCCGTCGCCGGCAGCATCGCCTCGCCGTCATAGAGGCCGAGCGGCAGAAGCACGGCCGCGGTGATGACGCCACTCCACGTCATGATGGTGGCGGTGGAGAATTCGGCGCGCAGGTGCCCGACCGACAGGATGTAGCCGGCATAGAAGACGGCGGTCAAAAGGCCCAATGCGTCGCCGAACAGATGGTCGGCGCTCAGTTGGAAGCTCTGACCCATCAGCACGACCGCGCCGCCAAGCGCCAGCAGCATGCCCAGAACGAAGCGGCCGGTGATCCGCTCCTTGAACAGGAACCAGGCGGCCGGCGCGACGAACAGCGGCGCGAAGTTGGCCAGCAGCGTGGCGTTGGCGACGGAGGTGTAGCGGATGGAGGTGTGCCAGACCGCAAGGTCGCCGGCAAAGCAGAGGCCGGCCAGGGACAGCCGGCCGTAATCGGCGAGCGAGGAGGGGCGCCGGCTGGCTCGGCCGGTGGGCTGTCGCGACTCGCCTACCATCCACAGGGCCAGCACCGGGGTCGCCAGGGCCATGCGCCAGAAGCCGGTGGCAACCGGCCCGACATCGGACAGGCGGACGAAGATCGGGGCGAAGGCGATGCCGAGGGCGCCCAGCAGCAAGGCGATCAGGGCGACGCGTTGCGTCCGGGATGCATGGTCGATGGGGATGGCAGTGGCGTCTGGCATGGGATCGCTTATATCCGCCGATGATTTGGCAGGCCAGCGGGACGCGCGTCATGGCTGCCGTGCGCGCCCGGGTTTCGCTTTTACGGTGTTGGCCGAGCGTGTCTGCCCACTGCGTCGATCCAGTGCCTCGATCCGGTGCGTCAGCGCGGGCGGATGCGGCGCAGCGACACCGACTCGTCGTCTTCCGATCCGAAATCGTCATAGTGGATCGGGCAACGTCCATCCTTGCGCGGCTTGTCCTTCACCGTCGCGGGATACCACTCGCCCTTCCATTCCACCTCCACCCGCATGCCGGGCTGGCACAGCGAGGCGCCGGCCGGGTAGCCACCGGAGTTGTTGGACATCGCCGGGGACTGGACCGGAGATTGGGCCGCGCCCGGCGTCATCGGGCTCAGCCTCGGCGCGGCTGCGGGGACCGGCGCGGGCTTCTCCTGGTCGCAGAAGGCGGTGCACACCGTCCGGGCGATCACCTGACCGCCGCAGCTGCCGCCGAAACAGTCGCGATAGTCGGCCTCGCACCGCGCTTCACAGCTGCTGTTGCCGCAGGAGTAGGAGCGGTCGAAGTCGCTGACCGATTTCTTGATCGGCTTCTTTTCCGCCTGCTGCCGGTTGACGTAGGACTGATACTCGTAAAGCGCCCGCGACCGTGCCTCGTTCACGCAGGCCTGCTGGTTCAGGCCGCAGTTCTGGCGGCAGAAATTGCGGTTCTGCTGGCACTGGTTGACGCACAGCCGCCCCTCCGCCGAATTGGGCGGGATCAGGCTGTACTGAGTCTCATAGACGGGACCGCAGGCGCTGAGCAGCGCCATCACGGCAAGGCAGAGGGTGAGCAGGCGAAGCATGCGGGATGTCTTCCGGGTGGGTTCGCGCGGAAAGGGAAGGACACCGTAACAGCTTGCCGATCGGGCTACCACCATCGGCCGCGCTTCCGCCCGGCGTGGTGGTTGCGTTAGTGTGGCGTATGGTTGTCTCCACCCCTCAAGACTCCCCCCGCCATTCCGGCCAATCCCAGGCCGGGCCGCCCGAACACCGGCAGCCGGTCACCGCGCCTGCACCTGCGCCGCGACTCGCCGCCCCGCTGCTGGGTCCCGGTGATCCGCCGCCGGCGACCACGCTGAACCCGGATGCGGGCGGGCCGCTGCTGCTGGTGTGCGACCATGCATCGCGTGCGATTCCCAAGGCGATGGGCGACCTCGGCCTGCCGGAGGAGCAGCTCTGCCGCCACATCGCCTATGACATCGGTGCGGCGGAGGTGACGCGGCGGCTGGCTGCGAGGTTCGGCGCCACGGCGGTGCTGTCCGGATTCTCTCGGCTGGTGATCGACCCGAACCGGGCGTTGGAGGATCCGACCGCGATCCCGGTGGTCAGCGACGATGTGGTGATCCCCGGCAACCGCGCCCTGGATGCCGACGAGCAGGCCCGGCGGGTGGAGGCGCTGTTCCATCCCTACCATGCGGCGGTGGCGGCGGCGCTGTCGGACATCCGCGGGCGCGGGCAGGTTCCGGTGGTGGTGTCGGTCCACAGCTTCACCCCCGCCATGCGCGGGGTGGCGCGGCCCTGGCACATCGGCGTGCTGTGGGACAACGACCCGCGCCTGCCGGTGCCGCTGATCGAGGCGCTGAAGGCCGATGGGCGCTGGTGCGTCGGCGACAACCAGCCCTATTCCGGCCGCGGCACGCTGGGCGGCACGGTGGAGACCCACGCGACGCCGGCCGGCTATCCCAACGTCCTGCTGGAGGTGCGGCAGGATTTGATCGCGACGCCGGAAGGTGCCGATCTGTGGGCTCAGGTGATCGGCGATGTGCTGGAGCCGCTGCTGGACCTGCCGTCGCTGGCCACCATCCACCATTATCCGCGGGCCTGAACACGAGATGGAAGCCGCCGTGACCGAACCGTCCTTCACCATGGGCCTGGAAGAAGAATATCTGCTGGTGGACCGCGGAACGCGCGACATCGTGCAGAGCCCGCCGGACGAGATGCTGGAGGCCTGTCAGGAGCAGGCACCCGGCCGCATCCATCCGGAATTCCTGCGCTGCCAGATCGAGGTCGGCACACCGGTCTGCAAGACGCTGGCCGAGGCGCGCGCCGAACTGGCGGCCTTGCGCGCCACGGTGGCCGGGGTGGCCGACCGCTATGGGCTGGCGCCGATCGCCGCTTCCACCCATCCCTTTGCCGCGTGGGAGCCGCAGAAGCACACCAACCGCGACCGCTACAATATGCTGGCGCGGGATCTGGGTGCGCCAGCCCGGCGGCTGATGATCTGCGGCATGCATGTCCATATCGGGATCGAGGACGACGACCTGCGCATCGACCTGATGAATCAGGTCCGCTACTTCCTGCCGCATCTGCTGGCGCTGTCGACCTCCTCGCCCTTCTGGCGCGGGCGCGACATGGAGCGCCGGTCCTACCGGCTGAGCGTGTGGCACGAGCTGCCGCGCACAGGCATGCCCGACGGTTTCCAGAGCTTCGGCGAGTATCAGAGCCATGTGGCGGTGCTGGTGAATGCCGGGGTGATCGAGGATGCCAGCAAGCTGTGGTGGGACATCCGGCCGTCCTCGCGGTTTCCCACGCTGGAGATGCGCATCACTGACATCTGCACCCGGCTGGACGATGCGGTCACGGTGGCGGCGCTCTACCGCTGCCTGCTGCGCATGCTGTGGCGTCTGAAGCTGCGCAACGTCACCTGGAGGCCCTACAAGAACCTGCTGATCGAGGAGAACCGCTGGCGTGCCCAGCGTTATGGCCTGGACAGCGGGCTGGTCGATTTCGGCCAGGGCCGCATTGTGCCCTATGCCGACCTGCTGGACGAGATCATCGATCTGACCCGCGAGGATGCCCTGCATTTCGGCTGCACCGCCGAGGTCGAGCGGGCGCGCGAGATCGTGGCCCGCGGCACCAGTGCCCACCGCCAGATCGCGATCTACCAGGAGGCGCTCGCCGACGGTGCCGGCGAGGACGAGGCGCTGCGCCGGGTGGTTGACTGGCTGGTGGAGGAGACGATGGTGGGGGTGGCGCCGTAAAGGGGTTCGCCATCAAGGAGCGTTGTGCCGGTGTGGGTAAGGTGAACACGGATTTTAGGGATTTTTCTGAGCTTGGCGATGTCGCCGCCTCTTCAGGAAGCTGCCGCTTTGCGACGGCACATCCGTGAAATCCGTGTTTCAATCCGTGAAATCCGTGTCAATCTTGCTGGCGACGCATTCCCTTCCTGGTCCCGGAAAACCTCTTCCGACACTCCGCTTTGCCAACCGCCTTGACGCGCGCGTCATGTCTCCATACGCTTCCGCGCCGTCGATGCCGCTGGAATGCGGGTTGAACAGGGCTGGCAAATAAAAAGCTGACAAGCAGAGAGGGCCGCTCGACCAAAGGCGGCCCTCTTTCCAATCCAAGGGGAGGGAGGAGCATGGCGGGCGCCAAGTTCCTGAAGTTCGATACGCAAAGCCTGCATGCGGGGCAGCGGCCCGATCCGGCGACCGGGGCGCGGGCGGTTCCGATCCACCTGACCTCCTCCTACGTCTTCAGCGACGTCGATCAGGCGGCGGCCCTGTTCAACCTTGAACGGCCGGGCCACATCTATTCGCGCATCTCCAACCCCACCGTCGCGGTTCTGGAAGAGCGGCTGGCGACGCTGGAAGGCGGGGTGGGTGCGGTCTGCACCGCCAGCGGGCAGGCCGCCATGACGCTGGCGATCATGACGCTGATGGGGGCGGGCGGGCACATCGTCGCCTCATCCTCCATCTATGGCGGCAGCCGCAACCTGCTGGCCTACACGCTGCCGCGCTTCGGCATCACCACCACCTTCGTCCATCCGCGCGACCTCGACGGCATCCGTGCGGCGATCCGGCCGGAGACCCGGCTGGTCTTCGGCGAGGTGCTGGGCAATCCGGGGCTGGAGGTGCTGGACGTGCCGAAGGTCGCGGCCATCGCGCACGAGGCGGGCATCCCGCTGATGATCGACGCGACCTTCACCACCCCCTATCTCTGCCGTCCGTTCGAGCATGGCGCCGACATCGTCATGCATTCCTGCACCAAATGGCTGAGCGGCCACGGCACCGCCATCGGCGGCGTGGTGATCGACGGCGGTCGGTTCGATTGGGAAGCCTCGGGCAAGTTCCCGACCCTGACCGAGCCCTATGCCGGCTATCACGGCATCGATTTCGCCGAGGAATACGGCCCGGCGGCCTTCATCGCCCGCGCCCGTGCCGAAGGCCTGCGCGATTTCGGCGCCTGCATGAGCCCGATGAACGCCTTCCAGATCCTGCAGGGGGTGGAAACGCTGCCGTTGCGGATGAAGTGCCACATCCACAACGCTCGCAAGGTCGTCTGCTTCCTGGAAGGGGAGCTGAATGCCGAGAAGGGTGCGGTCGCCTGGGTCTCCTACCCGGAGCTGGTGGACCATCCCGACCATGCGCTGGCCTCCCGGCTGTTGCCGCACGGCGCCGGCTCCATCATCTCCTTCGGCATCCGCGCCAGCGGGCAAGGCGGCGGGGAGGGTGGCAGCCGCGGGGCCGGGCGCCGCTTCATCGAGTCGCTGACCCTGTTCTCGCACCTCGCCAATGTCGGCGACGCCAAGTCGCTGGTGATCCATCCCGCCAGCACCACCCACGCCCAGTTGGATGCGGAGGCGCTCGCCGCCGCCGGGGTGGGGGAGGACATGATCCGCCTGTCCATCGGGCTGGAGGATTGCGAAGACCTGATCGACGACCTGAAGCAGGCGCTGCGCGCCGCCACCAAAGGCTGAGGGCCGCGCCATGCAGCTGACCGTCAACGGAACCCCCGTCTTCGTCCACACCGGCGGCCGGGAGATCGATTCCGCCCGTCCCGCCGCCCGTCCAGCAATCGTGCTGATCCACGGCGCCGGCATGGACCACAGCGTTTGGAGCCTGCAAAGCCGCTATCTCGCCCATCATGGCCGTTCGGTGCTGGCGGTCGATCTGCCGGGCCACGGCCGTTCCGGCGGAGAGCCGCTGGACAGCATCGCCGCCATCGCCGACTGGGTGATCGCGCTGCTGGATGCCGCCGGGTTGGAGCGGGCGGCGCTGATCGGCCATTCCATGGGCGCGCTGGTGGCGCTGGACGCTGCGGCCCGCCATGGCACGCGGGTGGAGGCGGTGGCGCTGCTGGGCGTGGCGGAACGCATGCCGGTGCATCCGGACCTGCTGGCCGCCGCCCATGCCGGCGAGCAATCGGCCATCGAGATGGTGATCGGCTGGGGCCATGGGCCGCGCGGTCATGGCGGCGCCCAGGGTGGCAGCTGCCCGACGCCGGGGCTCGCGCTGATCCCCGGCGGGCGCCGGCTGATGGCATCGGTCCGGCCGGGGGTGCTGGGGGTCGACCTCGCCGCCTGCAATGAATACGGGCAGGGGGCTGATGCCGCGGCGTCGGTCGCCTGTCCCGCCCTGTTCCTGCTGGGTGCGCTGGACAAGATGACTCCGGCCAAAGCAGGGCGCGCATTGGCTGCGCGCGTGAAGTCTTCGCAGGTCGTCGTCCTTCCCCAGACCGGACATATGGTGATGACCGAAGCGCCGGACGCCGTGCTGGACGCATTGACCTCTTTCCTGTCCTTGCGGCGGGGGTGACGGTATCAGCGACGAAATCATCAGGGTCAGTCCCGATTTTTCCTGACATCGCCCGTTAATGGTCGATTGCCTACTCTGACCGGCAGGATAGGATTGCCGCCCCGAATCGTGAGGGGCGGCAATCCGGCTCAATCAGTCATTGCCGGTTCAGAGGTGCCATTTTGCAGGCAGGCGAACGGTCGGTCGGCGCCCCATGCCGTATGTCGAACGGAGCGGTCGCGGTGCTGTCCATGGACGGTCGCATTCTCCAGATCGGTCAGGCGGCGGCGGAGGTGCTGGGTTACCCTCTCCAGGCGCTCACCGGCGCCACGCTGGACCGGCACATCCATCCCGAGGATCTGCAGGAGGCGCAGCAGCGGCTTCGGATCCGGGCCGCCGCTCCGACCGGCAGCAGCGGCTGCTCGATCTTCCGCTTCCGCCATGCCGATGGTGGCTGGCACTGGCTGGAGGTGACCGCTCGCAACGAACTGGCTGATCCGGAAATCGGTGGGCTGGTCCTGACCATCCGCGACGTCAGCGACACCATCGCCCTGTCGGAGCGGCTGCGCGCCAGCGAGGCGCGTTATCGCACACTGGCGGAAGCGGCGCCGGTCGGCATCCTTCAGGCCGACGCGGCCGGTCAGGTTCTGTTCGCCAATGCCCGCCTTTCCGCCATCACCGGGCTAGACACCGATCGGCTGCTCGGCGACGGCTGGCTCGGCGCAGTCCATCCCGACGACCGGGCGCGGGTTGCCGCGGAGTGGCGGAGCGAGCCGGGCCGGGATCCGCAGCCGACCGATTTCCGCTTCCACGATCCGGAGGGGGAGGGCTCCGACCGCCGGGTGCTGTGTCAGCGCATCCTGATGGAGGATGGCGGGACCATCGCCACCATCACCGATGTCAGCGAATATCTGCACACCGCCAACGCCCTGCGCCTGTCCGAAGCGCGCAACGAGGCGATCCTCGACACGGTCGCCGAAGCCATCCTCACCGTGGATGAGGCCGGCATTCTGCTCGGCTTCAACCGCGCGGCGGAGGCGATGTTCGGTGTTCCGGCCGGGGACCTGCTGTGGCGGCAACTCGACCGCCTGATCCCGCTGGCCCATCTGCGGGAGGAGGGCGGCGTCCGGCTGGAATTCGCGCCGGGCCAGACAACGGCCCTGGTCGCCCGCGACCGCGCCGCCGAGGCGGAACGCGCCGACGGAACCCAGTTTTCGGTGGAACTGTCGGTCAGCGCCAGCGAAGTGGAGGGACGCCGGATCTATACCGCCATCCTGCGCGATGTGACCGAACGGCGCCGGGCGGAAGCCGAACTGCTGGCCGCCAAGGAGGCGGCCGAGGCGGCCGACCGCGCCAAATCGACCTTCATCGCCACCATGAACCATGAACTGCGCACCCCGCTGAACGCGGTGATCGGCTTCTCCCAACTGCTGGAAGCGCGGGCGGACGTGCCGTCGGTGGGCGGTCAGGCGCAACAGCGCGACTGCGTCGTCGCCATCAGGCAGGCCGGCGAGCAACTGCTGTCCATCATCGACGATATCCTCGACATGGCGCGGGTCGAGGCGGGCGGGCTGTCGCTGGCAGAGGAGCCGATCGACCTGCCGGCGCTCGCCGCCCAGCTGGTTGCCGACCTGGAGTTTCAGGCCGCCCGCCAGGCCGTGACGGTGGAGGTGGCCACCGAGGGCGATCTGCCGCCGATGCGGGGCGATCGGCGTCGTCTGCGCCAGGCGTTGGGAAACCTGCTGTCCAACGCCATCAAGTTCAGCCATCCGCAGGGTGTGGTCACGCTGACCATGGCGCCTGCCACAGACGGCTGGGTGGAACTGGCGGTGCGTGACCGCGGAATCGGAATGCAAGCGGACGACATCGCGACCGCCCTGACCCCCTTCGCCCAGATCGACCAGACCGCCACCCGCCGGTACGAGGGAATCGGCCTTGGCCTGCCGCTCGCCCTTCGTCTGGTGGAGGCGCATGGCGGCACCCTGACGCTGAACAGCGCACCCGGTCGGGGCTGCACCGCAACCATCCGCCTGCCGCCTTCGCGCGTCATGACCATCGAGGAAATGTTGGCCATCATGACCTGATCGCCGTGACACCCGTTCTGGCCCGATACGCCGGGATGTGCCAAAAGCTGTCGCCATCCTTGCCCGTGATGGCGGGCGGCTTTGCAGAGGTGGGTGTGCGATGGCGGGTCTGGACAAGACGGTGGGTGTGCCGAAGGACGCCGTGGTGCTGGTCAGCGGCGGTCTCGATTCGACGACGGTGCTTGCCATCGCCAAGGCGGAAGGCTATCGCGTCAACGCCCTGAGCTTCCGTTACGGCCAGCGCCATTCGGTGGAGCTGGAGGCGGCACGGCGCGTGGTCGCGGCAATCGGGGTGGAGCGGCATGTGATCGCCGACATCGATCTGCGCGCCTTCGGCGGCTCGGCGCTGACCGACAGCATCGACGTGCCCAAGCACGGCAGCGCCGCAGACCTGGAGGCCGATCTGGGGCAGGGCATTCCCGTCACCTATGTGCCGGCGCGCAACACCGTTTTCCTGTCCTTCGCGCTGGCCTGGGCGGAAACGCTGGGGGCGTCCGACCTGTTCATCGGCGTCAACGCGCTTGATTATTCCGGCTATCCCGACTGCCGCCCGGAATACATCGCGGCCTTCGAAACCCTGGCCAATCTGGCCACCAAGGCCGGGGTGGAGGGGGCGAGCCGATTCAAGATCCACGCGCCGCTGATGGCGCTGGACAAGGCTGCGATCGTCCGCCGCGGGTTGGAGCTTGGGGTGGACTACAGCCTCACCCATTCCTGCTACGATCCGACGCCGGAGGGACTGTCCTGCGGCGCCTGCGACAGCTGCTTGTTGCGGTTGAAGGGCTTTTCGGAAGCCGGAACGATCGACCCAATCCGTTACGTCACCGGAACCTCACCGTAACGGATAAGGTCGTTTCGCAAGCGGCCGTTATTTCTCAGGCATCACTTCCAGGGCATCTCCGTCCAAAGGGTGCGGAACTCGCCGTCCAACTGCTTCAGCTCGGCGGCGAAGGCGTCCGCGCCGACGATGCGGAGCGGCTGGAAGGTCTCGCGTGCCTTGGCCTGGAATTCCGGATCCATCGCCGCCTTGGTGATCGCCTCGATCAGGGTGCGGCGGATGTCCGGCGGCAGACCCTTTGGGGCGCCGATGCCGCGCATGGACACCATGTCGATGGCATAGCCCTGTTCGCGGAAGGTCGGCAGGTCCGGCGCCATGTCCCAGCGCGCCCGGCTCATCACTCCCAGCATGCGTACGGGATCGCCGCCGGCAACCCCGCGCAGCCCCTCGCCCAGATTCTGGTCGCAGATCCTGGTGTGGGATCCCAGCATCGCCCGATAGTTCTCGGCGCTGCCGGCGAACGGTACATGGGTCAGCTTCACCCCGGCCTGCCGTTCCAGCAACAGCATGGCGAGATGGTCGTCGGAGCCGATGCCGGTGGAGCCGACGGTGAGTGCGCCCGGATTCCCTTTCGCGAATTCCACCACGTCGGCGACCGACCGGAACGGGCTGTCGGCGCGGACGGTCATCACGCCTGGATCGTCGACGATGTTCACCAGCGGGTCCAGCCGGTCCAGCCCATAGCGCGCCTGCCGTTCGATCGGGATGGTGATCAGGTTGGGCGTGTTGATGAAGCCGATCGTGTAACCGTCCGGCGCCGCATCGGCGATGGCGGCGAAGCCGATCTCGCCGCCGGCCCCCGGCCGGTTCAGGACGACGATGCGCCCGCTGCCCAGATAGCGCTCGATATAGGGCGCCAGCATCCGCGCCGTGACGTCGGTGGAGCCGCCGGCGCCATAGGCGACGATCATGGTGATCGGTTTCTCGGGATAGGCCGCCAGCACCGCCGCGGGGGAGCCCGCAAGCCACATCAGGGTCGCGAACGCCGCAACCAGGAAAGACGCGGCACGGCCGCCGGCCATGCGCAGGGGGATAGTCGCTGCTCTCATCGTTCGTCGTCCGATCCTTCGGGCTCCGCTCCCGGTCGAACCGGAGTCACCCGTTCATTGCGCGTGTATGTAGAAAGTCAGTACATACCATAACGGGTAATATGCCGCAAATCCGATGAGAAATCCCTTGAGTTTCTGCCGGAAATTCTCTCCATAACCGCAGAGGCCGGCAAGAACGCTCTCGACGTGGAGGTGTGGTCTGGAGATAATGCAACCGGCGGGGATGGCGCCCGCTGCCGGATCGGCGGCTTTTCGCCTTGTCCCAGGAGCGTGGGCCGCATTCCCCGATGAAGCGGAAGCGGCGCCCGGCCCTTCCGCCGTCGCATGGCTGAGAGAGCGGACACATCCATCCAATGACACACACCCTGAGATCGCCCCGGTCGGCCGCATCCCGGCTAAGATCGCCCCAGGATCTCGCGGCCGGGCTGCTGCTCAGCGCCCTCGCCCTCGGCGGGCTCTGGCTGGCGCGCGGCTGGGAGGCGGGATCGCTGGCCATGATGCAGGCCGGGTTCTTCCCGCGGCTCGTCTGCTATCTCCTGCTGGCTGCCGGGCTGGCGACCCTTGTGCGCGGATTGACGGCGGAAGGTCCGGCGACGCTGGCCTGGGCGTGGAGGCCGTCGGTCGCCATCACCATCGCCGTGATCGTCTTCGCGGCTCTGCTCGACAGGCTGGGTCTGGTGCTCGCCATCCTGGCGCTGATCGGCATCGGCGGATTGGCCGGGCGGCCGCTGCGCCCCGGCCCCTTCACGGCTCTGTGGGCCACGTTGGCCACCAGCTGCATTGCCATCTTCTCCTGGGGACTGGGCCTGCCGCTCCAGATCTGGCCATGATGGATGTTCTCGCCAATCTCTGGCTCGGGCTGGGTGTGTCGGTCGAGCCGATGAACCTGGTCTATTGCTTCCTCGGCGCCTTGATCGGCACGCTGATCGGCGTGCTGCCCGGACTGGGGCCGACGGCGACGGTGGCCCTGCTGCTGCCGATCACCTTCTACCTCCCGCCGGTGGGGGCGTTGATCATGCTGGCCGGCATCTTCTATGGCGCCCAGTATGGCGGATCGACCACGGCCATCCTGGTGAAGCTGCCGGGCGAATCCTCCTCGGTTATGACCTGTCTGGACGGCAACGCCATGGCGCGGCAGGGTCGCGGCGGCGTGGCGCTGGCCACGGCGGCGCTGTCGTCGCTGTTCGCGGGCTGCGTCACCACGCTGGTCATCGCGCTGGCCGGTCCGCCGCTGGCCGGGATGGCGCTGGCCTTCGGTCCGTCGGAATATGTGGCGCTGATGCTGGTCGGCCTGATCGGCGCGGTGACCCTGGCCCATGGTTCGGTGGTGAAGGCGGTGGCGATGATCCTCGTCGGGCTGCTGCTGTCGATGGTCGGGACCGACGTCAATTCCGGCCAGATGCGCTTCACCTTCGACATTCCGCAGCTCTATGACGGACTGGACTTCGTGCCGCTGGCGATGGGGTTGTTCGGCCTTGCCGACATCATCATCAACCTGGAGGAGACGGAAGGGCGCGGCATAGACCCGTCACCGGTTCACCGGCTGTGGCCATCGCTGCAGGACTTCAAGGATGCCTGGCCGGCCGCGGTGCGCGGCACGGCGTTGGGCGCCTTGCTGGGAATTCTGCCGGGTGGCGGGGCGACGCTCAGCGCCTTTTCCTCCTACGCGCTGGAAAAGAAGGTGGCCCGCGATCCCTCCGCCTTCGGCAAAGGGGCCATCCAGGGCGTCGCCGGTCCGGAGGCCGCGAACAATGCCGGCGCCCAGGCCAGCTTCATCCCGATGCTGAGCCTCGGCATCCCGTCGAATGCGGTGATGGCGCTGATGGTCGGCGCCATGATGATCCACGGCATCACGCCGGGACCGCAGATCATGACCAAGCAGCCGGACCTGTTCTGGGGCATGATCGCCAGCATGCTGGTCGGGAACGTCATGCTGGTCGTGTTGAACCTGCCGCTGATCGGGCTTTGGGTCCGGCTTCTGCGCGTGCCCTACGCCTATCTGTTCCCGGCCATCCTGGTCTTCTGCTGCATCGGCACCTACAGCCTGAAGAACGACGTCTTCGATGTGCTGCTGATGGCCGGATTCGGCGTGTTCGGCTATGTGCTGAAGAAGCTGGATTGCGAGCCGGCGCCGTTGCTGCTTGGCTTCGTCCTCGGCCCCCTGCTGGAGGAGAATCTCAGCCGCGCCATGCTGCTGTCCCAGGGCGACCTGACCGTCTTCGTCACCCGTCCGATCAGCGCCGGCCTGATGGTCGTGGCCGCCGGCCTGTTGGCGCTCATCCTGTTGCCGGCCTTCCGCCGCCAGCGCGAGGTGGCCTTCAAGGAATAGGGCTGGCCTTACCCGGAACCGGGTCCTGGGGCGTCACGCCGCGGGATTCGGTTCTTGCCGAATAAGATAAAATTTTATATAAATGCGCTTGTACTTGTTCGGGATGATGGGAGCGCATCATGGCCGCCAATGTCTGGTTCGGACGTCGACTGACCGGTGGCGCCATGCGCGCGGTGATCCGCGAGCATCGCCGGGCCAACGCCCGCAAGCGCGCGCTGACCCGTGACGTCGCCCGCCTGATGCTGGTCGCCTCCGTCGTCGTGCTGGGCGTGCTGGCGGTGGAGATCGGGCGCAAGGCCGTAACCATCATCAGCCACGGCGCCGCGCAGAACTCGGTCGAACTGACGGGTTGAGCGGGTCAGCTGAGTGCCCGTTCAGGGTAGGACCACCACATAGCGCTTGGTCGTGGTCGCGACCACGGTCCAGCTGCCTTGGAATCCGGGTTCGATGACGAAACGGTCTCCGGCCGTCAGTGTCCAGGACCGGCCATCGTCATGGGCGACGATGCTTTCGCCCTCCAGAATCTCGCAATATTCCCACTCGTCATAGACGATGCGCCAGGAGCCCGGAGTCGACCGCCAGCTTCCGGCGAACCGCTTGCCGTCCGCCGACTCGTAACCGTTCCAAGTCGTGAAGACGGGTGCGCCGGACAGCACGCGGTCTGCGGCCGGGCCGCCGGTTTCGGGGGTGATGCCGTCCAGGTCGGGCAAGGGAAGCAAGGTCATCGATATGGCTCCTCACCAGGCCGCCAGCAGTGCCGGCAGGTCGCTGACCGAGTCGAGGCGGCGGTAATGGTCGTCGGGCACCTCGGCCTCTTCATGGGCCCAGGTGATGGCATAGGGGATGTGGACGGCATGGGCGCCGGCCGCCAGCACCGGCAGGATGTCCGACCGCACCGAGTTGCCGACCATCAGGAAGCGCGCCGGGTCGATGCCGTGGCGGTCCATCACCCGCCGGTAGGTCGCCGGGTCCTTTTCGCTGACGATCTCCACCGCGTGGAATAGCTCCGACAGGCCGGAGCGGGCGATCTTGCTTTCCTGGTCGAACAGGTCGCCCTTGGTGATCAGGACCAGCCGGTAGCGGGACGCCAGCGCCTCCACCACCTCCGCCACGCCGGGCAGCAGTTCCACCGGGTGGTCCAGCATCGCCTTGCCGAAATCGATCAGGCTCTGCAGGTCGCGGGCGGCGACCTTGCCGTCGGTGATCGCGATCGCCGTCTCGATCATCGATAGGACGAAGCCCTTGATGCCGTAACCATAGACCCGCAGATTGGCCCGTTCCGCCTCCAGCAGGCGGCAGTCGAGATCGGTCGGGTCGGCGGCATGGGCCAACAGGGCGCGGAAACGGTCCTGCGTCATCGAAAAGAGCGATTCGTTGTGCCACAGCGTGTCGTCGCCATCGAACCCGATGGTATCGAAGGTCTGGTTGCCGGGGCCGCCGGGGGTGTGGATGCCGCTCATATGCCTGTCCGCAGGTCCGCTCGATTGATCCGTAAGTAAAACAATACATGACCCAAGTCGGTCAGTCTTGTCCAGGCCGGGAAGGTGCTAGTGCCCGCTATTGTCCGTCTGCCAAACCGTAAGTATCCGTAATGACGCTTTTGCCACAGATCGGTGACATTCCATGGCGAGTTCTTCGCTGCCTGCAAAGCGGGCATGTTGCCGCCGGGGGTGGCAACATGGCTCAAAGGAGCGTAATTATATTTCCACACAAGGAGGACGTGATCGCCGACCGGCGGACCCTCCATAACAAGACATCTCAGGAATCTCCATCATGGCAACCCTTCTGCATTCGGCCGAGACCGGCCGCAGCACCTCCACCTTCTCCCATGTCGTCGAAATGGCCTCGAACCTGTTGGGCCTGTGGCGCCAGCGCGTCGTGACCCGCCGCGAGCTGGGCTATCTGGACGACCGTATGCTCCAGGACATCGGCTTCAGCCGCCTGGATGCCGAGCGCGAGATGTCGAAGCCGTTCTGGCGCGAATGAGCGCCTGCACGCCGGCCGGCGAACGCACCGGAAAAGGCCGCTTCCGTTGATCGGAGGCGGCCTTTTTGTTTGTGCGCCGAGCATGGGCGCGTTCTTGAGGGTGGAAGTCCCTCCGTAAGCTGGTCACAGCGAACGAAGTGAAGCGCAACTGCGGAAGGGTGACCGAGCGTGGGGAGGAAGCGTGGATCGCAGCTGCGGGCCGATGGACAAGAACCGGATATGAGGCGGTCCTGGCGCCGGGGAAGACCATGCTTCCGGGACCTGACGGCCAAAGGGGCCAAGCCCGATGTCGCCCAACAGGTCGCGGCAAACAGCCGGCGCTGGGGGCACATCACCCCAGTTTTGCGTAGCCGCGTTCGATCACCCGCTCGGCCGCTTCGTACACCGCCAGCATTTCCTCGTAAGCGGTACGCAGGCGGGCGAGTTCGGCGACGGCGGATTGTTCCGGATGGCGGGCTTCCGACATATGCAGGCCGGCGCGGATATAGTCGGCGCGCAGTTCGGCGACCCGCACCGCCATCCGCAGGAAGGAGTCCCGGTTCAGGTTTGGCAACTCGCGCCCGATGACCTCGCAGTTGGCCTCCAGGATGGCGGCATCCATGTTTTCCAGGAAGCGGCGGATGCGTTGGCTTCGGCCGCTGTCGGCGGCATCGGCCGTCAGCAGCTTGTCGACCTTGCCCTTGCTGTATTCGCCGATGATCTTGCCGCCGGATGCCATGGGGTGACTCCGCCCTGTTTCTGCCGACCGTTTTTCTGCCGACCGTTGCGCACTGTGCCGATTGTCGCACCGCCGGGCGGCTGGCGCCAGAGCGGCGTGGGCCGGCCGGATATCCGGGGCGATCCCGCTTGACGGTGCAGCCATGTGCGGCATCACTCATGAAGCGGGTGCAACATCGCGGCGTTCGTGCTAGGGAAGCCTCCCCCTTTTCATGCTGTACGTCATGGTGGACGCGCGATGTCTGAGACCGGCTCCGACTATATCCTCATCGTTTCCTGCCCCGACACCGTCGGCATCGTCTTCGCGGTGTCCGGCTTCCTGGCGGAGCGGAGCTGCAACATCATCGACAGCGCACAGTTCGGCGACCGCATCTCCGGCCTGTTCTTCATGCGCGTCAGCTTCAACGGCAGCGCCGCCGGGCCGACGAAGCAGCAGCTGGAGGCCGATTTCGCCGCCCAGGTGGCCGAACGCTTCGGCATGACCTGGAAGATCCACGACGCCCGGCGCCGCCCGCGTGTGCTGATCATGGTGTCGAAGTTCGGCCACTGCCTGAACGACCTGCTGTACCGCTACCGCACCGGCTACCTGCCGATCGAGATCCCGGCCATCGTCTCCAACCACCGGGACTTCTACCAGCTGGCGGCTTGGCACAACATTCCCTTCCACCACTTGCCGGTCGGCCCCGACAACAAGGCGCAGCAGGAAGCCCGCCTGCTGGAGATCGTGGACGAGGAGAAGGTCGACCTCGTGGTGCTCGCCCGCTACATGCAGGTGCTGTCGGGTGCGCTGTGCGAGCGGATGGCCGGTCGGGTCATCAACATCCACCACAGCTTCCTGCCCAGCTTCAAGGGCGCCAAGCCCTACCATCAGGCGCATGCCCGCGGCGTGAAGCTGATCGGCGCCACCGCGCACTACGTCACGTCGAACCTCGACGAAGGCCCGATCATCGAGCAGGAGGCCGAGCGCGTCGACCATACGATGACGCCCGACGACCTGGTGGCCATCGGGCGCGACATCGAGAACATCGTGCTGGCCCGTGCCGTGCGCTACCACGTGGAGCACCGCGTGCTGCTGAACGGCAACAAGACCGTCGTCTTCCGCTAAACGACCACCGTCGTGCGGCGCGCCCCTCAGTGGGGCTGCGCCGTCTCGCGGGCATCCTCCGGCTGCGGCATGAACACCGCCCTGGTGATGGCCTGCTCGATCTGGTCGCGGGTGAAGGGCTTCGGAATCACCGGCCCCAAATGCTCCAGCCCGTGCTTGGCCAGATCGTCGGGGAAGGCGGTGACGAAGATCACCGGCAGGAAACGGCGGGCTCGCAACTCGCGCGCCACCTCCAGCCCGTTGTCGCCATCGGCCAGCCGGATATCCATCAGCGCCAGCGTCGGCCGGTGCTCCGCCGCCAGGGCAAGCGCCTCGTCCATCGTCGCCGCGTTGCCGCAGACGATGTGGCCCATGCCGCGCACCGTCTCCGCCAGGTCGTAGGCGATGATCGCATCATCCTCCACGATCAGGATGGTGGCGGTCAGGCGGGCGCGGACGCGCTCGCGGGCGTGGGTCAGCCGTTCCAGCGCAGCTTCCGGAGCGAGTTCCAGGACAGCGGCGGCGTCACCCACCGGCAGATCCTCCAGATTGACCAGCAGGTAAAGCCGCCGGTCAGTCTCGTCCAGAGTCATCAGAGCGGATTCGACCGGATGGTAGGGGGCAACCGCGGGCGCTGCGCCTTCTTCATCCTGAAGCTTGTTCAGATGGCGGTAGAGCGTGCCGCGCGACAGACCCTCGCCACGGCCGGTCTCATCCTCGTCCGCCTCCAGGTACCATTCCAGGGT
This sequence comes from Azospirillum sp. B21, assembly GCF_008364825.1. Taxonomy (GTDB): domain Bacteria; phylum Pseudomonadota; class Alphaproteobacteria; order Azospirillales; family Azospirillaceae; genus Azospirillum. Next base: position 98,976 of record NZ_VTTO01000009.1, on the reverse strand, counting down.
GCGGGTCACCAAGGCGTCCCCCCGCCCGTTCGTCCCGGTCAGCGCGCGGGCATAACGGCGCAGGTAGGGCAAATGCTGCATGAAGTGACCGGTGTACTGCTCCATCTCTCTCCCCGTGCCTTTCTGCGGCGCGTGTTCCTGGCGACCTGACCGTCGTACCGCGCCCGGTTGCCCGGTTGCGGCCGTCCTTACCCGGGTTGCGTGTCCGACGGCGACTGCGGCGGGCGGTGCCGCTGAAGGCCCCAATGCCGTAGACGCTGCTTCGAACCACAGACTGACGCATCCCGGCCTGCAACGGTCAAATTCATATGGCGCAGTCCACGGCCTAACGGGAGTGAACCCGAAAGAATTATTCGAGATACCGTTAAGGGATTACTCTCTATGCATAGTATGAAAACCGGCGGGGGATGTTCCGACGGAGTGGAAAGGCGGCCTATGACCACTCCCGCATAAGGGGTGGCGGAGTAGGAGCCTTAACCGTTCTGAAAGACTTACCGGGCTACTCTGACATTGCCCTCAGGCGATGTGGCTTTTGAGGGCGAGGCGAGTGTTCCCGATCCTCCAAAGCGCCGGCCTTCCCCCAGGCCGGCGCTTTTTGTTTGTGCGCCGAGCATGGGCGCGTTCTTGAGGGTGGAAGTCCCTCCGTAAGCTGGTCACAGCGAACGAAGTGAAGCGCAACTGCGGAAGGGTGACCGAGCGTGGGGAGGAAGCGTGTATCGCAGCTGCGGGCCGATGGACAAGAACCGGATATGAGGTGGTCCTGGCGCGGGGGAAGACCATCTTCCGGGACCTGACGGCCAGAGGGGCCAAGCCCGATGCCGCCCAACAGGTCGCGGCAAACAGCCGGCGCTGGGGGCGCAACAGCGGCAAACTCCTCAATGCCGTTCTCACGATCGGATGGGCAGACCAACTCGGACTGCCCAGGCTCGCATGACCTCAATCCCCCGAACCGCCCGGTGCGGATCCGTATGCCGGCTGGTGTGGCAGGGGGTGACCTTCCCAGGGCGCCCACTATGGCGATTGTCCGCGCTTCGGTCTGCCCAAAAAATAGCTGATATAAAAAGAAAAGCCCGCCACCGGATCGATCCGGCAGGCGGGCTTTCTTCTTGGACCAACTCAGGGAAGGGCAGGGCGCCGCCCCGCCGTCTCCTCAGATGCAGTAGTGCTTGAGCGGCTCGAAGCCGTTGAAGCAGACGGCCGAGTAGGTTGTGGTGTAGGCGCCGGTGGCGTGGATGCGCACGCGGTCGCCCGACTTCAGTCCCATCGGCATCTTGTAGTCGGCACGCTCATACAGCACGTCGGCGCTGTCGCAGGTCGGACCGGCCAGGATCACCGCCTCGCGGTCGGCGTCGGAGTCGTCGCCCAGCACCTCGATCGGGTACTGGATCGCCTCGTCCATCGTCTCGGCCAGACCGCCGAACTTGCCGATGTCGAGATAGACCCAGCGCTTGGGATCCTCGGCCGACTTGCGCGACACCAGGACCACTTCGCTCTCGATAATGCCGGCGCTGCCGACCATGCCGCGGCCGGGCTCCACGATGGTTTCCGGCAGGTGGTTGCCGAAGTGGTTGCGCAGCGAGTCGAAGATCGCCTGACCGTAGGCGGTGCATTCCGGCACGTCGGTGCGGTAGCGGGTGGGGAAGCCGCCGCCGAGGTTGATCATGCCGAGGTCGACGCCCAGCACCTCAAGCTCGCGGAACAGCTGCGCCACCTGGAAGATGGCGTGGTCCCACTGCATCAGGTCCTTCTGCTGCGAACCCACATGGAAGGACACGCCATAGGGCTGCACGTCCATGTCGCGGGCCTTCAGCAGCAGTTCGCGCGCCATCGTCAGGTCGCAGCCGAACTTGCGCGACAGCGGCCATTCGGCGCCTTCGCCCGAGGTCAGGATGCGGCAGAAGACGCGGGCGCCGGGGGCGGCGCGCTCGATCTTCTCCAGTTCCGGCTCGCTGTCGAAGGCGAACAGGCGCACGCCCAGCTCATAGGCGCGGCGGATGTCGCCTTCCTTCTTGATGGTGTTGCCGAAGGAGATGCGGTCCGGGGTGGCGCCGGCGGCCAGCGCCATCTGGATTTCCGGGACCGAGGCGCAGTCGAAGGCCGAGCCGAGACGGGCCAGCAGGCTGAGGATTTCCGCGGCCGGGTTCGCCTTCACCGCATAGAAGATGCGGGCATCGGGCAGGGCGTCGTGCAGATCGTTGTAGTTCTGCTCGACCACGTCCAGATCGATGACGAGGCAAGGGGTCTGCGGGCGCTGCTCTTCGAAAAAGCGCGCAATCTTCTGGGTCATCTCAGTCTCCTGGGACGCAAGATGATGGAACGGAAAGGGTGAGGTCGGGGGGAGGGAGCGGCCGGGCGGGCCGATCAGCAACTCAAAAAGCTGATCAGGCGCTCAGGCCGCCAATACTGGATTGCCCCGTACAGAACCCTGTTCTGTCCGTATGGTCCAGGAGCGGCAGATTTCGGAGACGGGTGAGCACGCGCCCACCCACAACAACATCAACCATCGTAACCTCCAAGTCGCCGCCTTGTTTAAGGGACGGTCGGGGATCACGCGTTACGTCGTTGCATAACCACATCTCGGAGACGCCGAGGGGCGGGCCAGCGGCACGTGCGCTTGCGAGTTCGCGTTACATAGATCCAACGCGATCGATTGCAAAGTGAAAAATGCCGCGTGCCTCAAAAAAGTGGCAGACCGTTTGAGGGGCCAAAAAACCGGAGCGATTTCATGGGCTTGAGTACGGTTCTGACGGTGGAGGAGATCGGGTTGCGGCTGCTGGCTGCTGCCTTTTGCGGGGCGCTGCTTGGACTTGACCGGGAAATGCGCGGCAAGGCGGCGGGTTTGCGCACGCATACGCTGATATCCATCAGCTGCGCCCTCACGACTCTGGTGGCGCTGGAGTTCTATGTCGGGCTGCATGCCAGCGGCGACGAGCGGCCGAGCGACCCGGTGCGCGTCATCCAGGGCGTGGCCCAGGCGGTCGGCTTCATCAGTGCCGGGGTCATGTTCCGCTCCGGCGACAGCGTGCGTGGGGCGACCACCGCGGCGGTGATCTGGGTGGCGGGCGGGCTGGGCATCGCCTGCGGTGCCGGTTACTACCTGCTGGCGGGGATGGCACTGGGGCTGTGCCTGATGGTGACGATCCTGTTCACCGTCCTGATGGACCGCTTCCCGCAGTTCGGCAAGGAGGACGAAGACGGCGGCAGGGTTGACGACCGCAAGGCGCGGGAGCGGCGCCGAGCCGCCCGGCCGCCGGGTCGGGTCAGGCGGATCGCCCGCCCTGCGTCGCGGGGATGACCAGCAGCCGGTGCGCCAGCAGCGCGCCCAGACCAACCAGCGCGATCGCTCCCATCATCGGCAGGGCGCTGCCGTCGTTCATATGGCCGATGCCGATGCCGATGGCGGCGGCGATGGTCATCTGCGCGAAGCCCAGCAGGGAGGAGGCCAATCCGGCCATGGTGGCGTAGGGGCCGACCGCGTTCGCGGTGGCGTTGGGCAGGGTCAGCCCGGTGCCCAGGATGAACAGGAAGACCGGCACGACGATGGCCAGCAGGTGCAGAACCCCGGCCAGCGCCAGCAGACCGCCCACGACTCCGCCGCCGAGCGACAGCAACGTGCCGATGCGGATCATGCGGGCGCCGCCCAGTCGTGGCGTCAGCCGGCCGGCCAGGAAGGTGCCAAGCATATAGCCCAGCACCACCGCGCCGAAGCTGGCGCCATACTGCGCCGGGGTCAGGTGCAGCCGGTCGATCAGCACGAAGGACGAGCCGGAGATGAAGGAGAAGATGCCGCTGTAGGAAAAGGCGACCACCAGCACATAGCCGACGAAGCCGCGGTTGCGCAGCAGAAGCAGGTAATTGGCGGCCAGACGGCTGGGCCGCAGCGCCTCCTCGTCGCGGTGGGCGTTGGTCTCGCCCAGCATCGACCACACCGCCGCCAGGATGCCGCAGGCGAAGACGGTCAGCAGGACGAAATTGGCGCGCCAGCCGAACCACTCCGTCAGCACGCCGCCCAGCATCGGCCCCACCGCCGGCGCGAGTGCCATCGCCATCGACATGTAGGCCAGCACCGTCGCCGCCCGGTCGCGGCCGAAGACGTCGCGCACCACCGCCCTTGCCACCACCGGCCCGCAGCAGGCTCCCAGTGCCTGGAAGAAGCGGGCGGCGATCAGCCCCTCGATGCTGGTGGTCATGGCACAGACGGCGCTGGCCGCCAGATAGATCGCCACCCCGACCAGCAGGGTGGGGCGCCGGCCGAACCGGTCGGACATCGGGCCATAGACCAGCTGCGACACGGCGAAGCCGATCAGGAAGATCGACAGCGTCATCTGCACCGTGACGACATCGGTGTCGAACACCCGGACCAGCGTCGGCAGCGATGGCAGGTAGAGGTCGGTGGACAGGGGACCGAAGGCGACCAGGGCGGTCAGCAGGACACGGATCGACAGGGAATCGGGGCGGGGCATGGCAGGGGAGGGCACCGGGGCGGGGAAGCGAGGGCGGGGCCGCACTGTATCAGACGAAACCATCTCCGCCAGCGCCGATCGCAGCCCTGCAGATCTGCTCCCTCACTTCGCCGGCAGCACCATGCGGATGCAGCGCGACAGCACCGTGTTGCCGGTCATCTCGCGGTAGTTCTGGATGACGATCGGCTCGGCCGCCTTGCATTGCTCCATGCTGGCGAATTCCAGCGTGGTCGGGCCGCCCTGGTTCAGGATGAACAGCAGCATCAGAACCCGTTCCATGGCTTGCACCTCCCGTCACCCGGCGGCCAGAACCGCGCGGGCGGCGGCGGCATCCTGAACGATCTGGTCCTTCAGCGCATCGAAGCTGGGGAACTTCATCTCCGGCCGCAGGAAATCGACCATCTGCACCCGCAGATGCAGGTCGTACAGGTCGAGGTCGACATCGAACAGGTGGGCCTCCAGCCGGGCCACAGTGCCGTCCACGGTGGGGCGGGCGCCGAGATTGGCGACGCCGGGCAGCCAGACGGTCTCGCCGCCGCGATCGATGCCGGCGCGCACCGCATAGACGCCGAAGGCCGGGCGCAGATACTCGCCCAGTTCGATGTTGGCGGTGGGGAAGCCGATGGTGCGGCCGCGCTGGTCGCCATGGACGACGCGCCCCTCGATCTCCCAGGGATGGCCCAGCACATGGGTGGCCTCGCGCGGCCGGCCGGCGACCAGCGCGTCGCGCACGCGGGTGGAGGAATAGACCCCGCCCTCCGTGTCGGACACCGGACCGACCTCGGTCACGCCGAAGCCCTGGGCGCGGCCGGCGCGCAGCAGGAAGGCCGGATCGCCCGACCGTTTGTGCCCGAACAGGAAATCATAGCCGCAGACGACATGCCGAACGCCCAGCCCGCCGATCAGGATTTCGTCGACGAAGGCCTGCGCGGTCTTGTGGCGGAAGCCATCGTCGAAATGGCAGACGATCAGCTGGTCGACTCCCAGCGCCTCGATGTGCCGGGTCTTGACGCGGAAGGGCGTCAGGCGGAAGGGCGGGTCGTCGGGACGGAAGACGCTGCGCGGGTGCGGTTCGAATGTGACCACGGCCGATGGTGCGCCCATCTCCGCCGCAAGGCGCTGGGCGGTGCCGATGACCGTCTGATGTCCGCGGTGAACGCCGTCGAAATTGCCGAGCGCCACGACGGCGCCCCGCTCTTCGGCCGGCAGGTCGGCGGTGTGTCTGTACAGTCGCATGCGCGCCCCGGTGCTGTGGGCGGACCCCGGCGGGTCCGCTTGCTCGGGCGTCTATATAGACCGACGCCGGCGCGGGGTAAACGCGCCGGCGCTGTCCTGGCGCCCGAAGGCAGCGCTCAGGCGTCTAAAAATCAGCCGCGGGACGGGACCATCAGCAGCGCTTCGCCCTCAACGACCACGGTCTCGCCGACGGTGCAGACCGTCTTGATGACGCAGCGGCGCTTTTCCGGGATCAGCTCGGTGATGGTGGCGCGGGCGGTGACGGTGTCGCCGGCGCGGACCGGCGCCTTGAACTTCAGCGTCTGGCTCATGTAAATGCAGCCCGGCCCCGGCAGCTTGGTGCCCAGCACGGCCGAGATGAAGCCGACCGTCAGCATGCCGTGGGCGATGCGGCCCTGGAACATGGTGGTGGCGGCGTATTCCTGGTTGATGTGGACCGGGTTGGTGTCGCCGGAAATGCCTGCGAACAGGACGATGTCGGCTTCCGTCACCGTCTTGGCGAAGCTTGCCGTCATGCCGACGGACAGGTCTTCGATGCAGTAGCCTTCGGTATCCTTGCGGACCTGACGCACGTCGTCCATCGCAGCAATTCCTCTTTCTCTCGGTGCCTGTTCCGGCGTCTGACGCACTGGCGCCGCGCCGTTCGCTGCAATGCGTCATGTGCGCCGCAGCGATGGGAATGGCACCACGTCTCCTCCAAAAATGCAAAAAAATCTCTAACGTTCCGCACAAGACTGCGGACGAAGCGACTGCTCTCCGCGGCAGGCTCCCCGGTAATGGAAGGGCGCCTTGTGCAACCGGATTACTTCACAACGGAGGTAGAGCAGCAGAAGCGGTGTTCAATCAACAGCTTAACAAAAAATTCCACCGCCTATGGCGCTTAACCGCGAACGTTGGCGCGACTTTTGGGAACCACCCCGCGCCACAGTGGTAAAGTCCGTTTCCTTTCAACCCAATGACTGTTCGATGACTGTTGGTTCGGCATCGCAATAAAAGAAGGGGGCGCGGGCGCGGCGAATCGGGGCCCCTTTTCGCCGCGCCGCAGCATTACTTGCCCGATCCGGAGTGCGACACCGTGTCGCTGCCGGTTCCGCCACTCTTTCCGTTTCGGCGGGTTTCGCGTTCGGCCACCTGACGGTCGGGAGTGAGCTGGTCGACCTTCTCCTCCACCTTGTCGCGGGCGGTGTCGGTCGGCTGCTCGGACGGCTTGACCTCCACCGTTACCGGGGCGGTGCCGTCCTCGATCATGTCCAGCTTCTTGGCGGCGGAGCGTGACAGGTCGATCACCCGGCCATCGACATAGGGGCCGCGGTCGTTGACGATGACGTCGACGCTCTTGCCGTTCTCCTCGTTCGTGACCGTGGCCTTGGAGCCGAGCGGCAGCGCGCGCGACGCCGCGGTCGACTTGTTCTGGTTCATCGGCTCGCCGCTGGCAGTGGTGCGGCCGTGGAACTTGTGGCTGTAGAAGGATGCTTCCCCCTTGTGGACGAGGACTTCCTCGCCATCCTCATGCTCGACATGCACGGGCGGAACCTTGGCCTTCTCGTTCGCCAGAACCGGGACCGCGGTCCCGCTCAGGGTCGTGGCGGCAAGCGCCAGGACGATGTTTCGCATTGTCTTCATCGGTACACCTCCAACGGCGCACCAACGCCCTGCAAGGAAAAGAGTTCCCTCACCAACCGTATGCAAGACATCGCTACTATTTCCGGTTTCGAATATCTTGACGAATTCGGGGTGGGTGGTCCGCATGGGCGCTCTTCCGATAATCATCACAACGCTCAGGGGAGAAAGCATGGCCGACGATTCCGCTTGGACTGTACCCGGAGGAATGCCGGACCTGAGCCATGTGGAGATGCGGTCTGTCGCGATGACCGACGGGACGCGGCTGCGGGTCGCCGTCTGGCCCATGCCGGAGCGGGTGCGCGGCACGGCGCTGGTGCTGACCGGCCGCGCCGAGTTCATCGAGAAATATGCGGAGACCGCGAACGCATTGACGGCCCGCGGCTTCCGCGTGGTGGCGGTCGACTGGCGCAACCAGGGCCTGTCGGACCGGCCCTTGGCTAACCGGCAAATCCATCACCTGACGGATTTCGCGCTGCTGGTCGACGACCTCGATGGCGTCTACCGGCAGGTGGCGGCGCCCGTCGCCGCGGAGACCGGCGGGCCGCTGATCCTTCTGGCGCATTCCATGGGCGGCCTCGTGGCGACGCTGGCGCTGGCCCGCCATTCCGCGGACGATCCCGGCCGCTATGCCGCCGTTCTGCTGGCGGCGCCGATGTACGCCATCCACACCGGACCGCTGCCGCGCCGGCTGGCGCGGGCGCTGGCCACCCTGGGGCTCGCCTGCGGATGGGGGAGCCGCTATGCGCTGTGGCAGGGCGACTACGACCCGGCGGAGGGCATCTTCCGGCCGGACAACAAGATCACCACCGATCCCCGGCGCTACGCCGCCTTCCACACGCCCTATGCCGAGCGGCCGGAGTTGCGTGTCGGCGGCGTCAGCTTCGCCTGGGTGGCGGCGGCGCTGGATGCGGAGGATGCGCTGCGCCATGGCGGACTGCCGCTGGAACGGGTGCGGACGCCGGTCCTGCTGTTGAGCGCGCCCGACGACCGGGTGGTCCGGGCGGAGCTTCACCGCGAGGTGGCCGCCCGGCTCGGCAACGCCCATCTTGTCGAGTATCCCGGGGCGAAGCACGAACTGCTGATGGAATGCGACGCCATCCGCGACCGGGTGTGGGCGGACATCGACGACTTCCTCGACAGGACGCTCGATGACGCGGCCGGCTACAAGACACTTGCGTCGTCCGGCAGCTCTGTCGTCGGATAGGCGCCTTCAGGACCAGAGGTGCCCCTCAGCATGACCGATTTCTGGACGGCGTCCGGTTTCCACCTGTTGACCCGCGACGCCGACAACCATCTGGCAGTGACGCCCGATTTCCTGCGCGCCTATCTGCTCCGGCCCGAGATGCGCCCGCCGGAAGAGGCCTGCGACGCCGAGCGCACGCTGCACGCGGCATTGCTGGACGATCCGGCGCGGATTGTGCCGGCCCCGCTGCTGGACGCCATCGCCGATCCGGATGCGCGGGAGAATTTTCAGGTCTGGCTGGCCTTCCGCGACCGGCTGCTGGCCGCCGGGACGCTGGAGGGCTGCTACATCCGCCTGTTCCGCGAGGGCGCCCGCGGCGTGCCCGGCCTGTTCATCGACCAGCTGGTTCATGCCATCCTGCGCGGCATCCTGGATGGAACCCCGTCGGGGCTGCGCGCGCGGGCAGGGGAGCTGTTCTTCCGCGAGCAGACGGTTTCGGTCGACGACGGCCGAGTCCGCGTCGCCGATGCCGAAACGGTGGAGACCATGGCGGCGTCCGGCGGCTTCGGTTCGCTGGGCCGTCTGGTGGTGGAGGCCGGAACCGCCCCCCGCAGTGTCGATCTCGACATCCTGGACGAGACCAACCACCCGCTCTACTGGGGCCGCGACGCCCGGCACGACACGGTGCTGGACATCACCTTCGCCGCTGCCGGTCTCGACGCGCTGGCCCGCGTGCTGGAGGCCTGGGTGGGGCATTTCCTGGGCGTGACGGTCAGCATCCAGCCGGTGCAGAACATCCGCGACGATCGCTGGGTCTGGCATGTCGGGCTCGACAGTTCCGCCACCGCGATCCTCAACGACCTCTATAACGGGGTGGAGGTGGGAGAGGACCGTCTGGCCCGCATCCTCGCCCTGTTCCGCCTGGACTTCGCCGACCCCGCCGCCATGCGCCCTGACCTCGCCGGGCGGCCGGTCTATCTCGGGCTGGCGATGACGGAAGGGCGGCGGCTGAAGCTGAAGCCGCAGAATCTGCTGGTGAACCTGCCGCTGGCGTCGGTGGCTTGAGGGTATCGCTGCGGGTGCCCCCTCCCTAACCCTCCCCCCGCGTTCCGCGGGAGAGGGGACTGCCGCCGCTATGCGAATCCACCCTCTCCCGCGAAGCGGGGGAGGGAGGGACCCGCGAAGCGGGAAGGAGGGGGCAATCGCATTCCCCCCAACATCGCACTCACCCCCCCAGCAACGCCCCCACCGGCTTCAGCGGCTCGTGCGCGTCGAACAGGATCTTCAGGATCGCCAGGATCGGCACGGCCAGCAGCGCACCGGGTATGCCCCACAGCCAGCCCCAGAACAGGATCGACACGAACACCGCGATGGGGTTCAGCGACAGCCGCCGGCCGACGATCATCGGCGTCAGGAAGTTGCCCTCGATCGTGGTCAGCGCCACGAAGGACAAGGGCGGCAGCAGGATGGTGCCGAGCCCGTCGAAGGTCAGGACCGACACCAGGAACAGGACGCCGGTCATCACCGCCGGGCCGATGAAGGGGATGTAGTTGGCCACCGCCACCAGCACCCCCCACAGCGCCGGGTTGGGCAGCCCCCACATCCACATGACCAGACCGGTGGCGATGCCCAGCACCACGTTGATCAGGGTGATGGTCAGCAGATAGGCGGCGATGTTCTGCTGCAGCGTCGCCGCCACCATGGCGTAATGCACGCGGTCGTCGACATTGCGCATGGTGCCGATCAGCGCCTCCAGCGAATGGCGGCCTCTCGCCAGGAAGAAATACAGCAGGACCTGCAGGATCACGACATTGACGATCACCGCTTCGACCTGGCTGATCGCTTGTTCCATCAGCGACGGACCGCGCAGCACCACCTCGCGCACCGGGCCGCCGTCGTTGCCGGACTCCTTGGCGATCTCCTCGATCTGGCGCGAGGCCTCGCGGGCCCGTTCGATGCCGGCGCGGATGTCGCCCAGCTTGAACTCCAGCTCGTGCAGGACGCGCGGCATGCGGTTCACCCATTCCGCCGCCGGAGCCGACAGGGTGTAGATCGCCAGCAGCACGCTGCCGAACAGCGTGATCACCATGATGGCGGCGCCGATTCCTTCCGGAATGCCGATCCGGTAGAGCGCGCGGACCAGCGGCCGCAGCAGGAAGCTGAGGATCAGCGCCAGCATGATCGGCAGCAGAACTTCGCGTCCGAAATACAGGGCGAACAGCACGGCGATCACGAACAGGCCGACGGCGGCGATGGTCAGCGGGTCGCGGCGGTGGCCGGGTGGGGGCAGGGGCTCGGTCACCGGTTCCGGCGTTCCGGGAAGCGGGGCCTCGGGCGCGGGGGGAAATGCGGGGGAAGCCGAGGCGAGCGGGCTGCGGTCTGTCATCGCGGTGGCCGGACCTCCGAAGGATGGCGCTTGACGGTGGCGCCGGACCCTCCGATCTAGGGGAGTGTTTTTCCGGGCCGCGCGTCCTGCGGTCCCGCCCGTCCTTGCCGGAGACCCAGTCGCGATGCGCAGCCCGTTTCCCCTGATGAACGTTTCCGCCGGCCTTTTGGTTCTGGGCCTGCTGACAGCCGGGCTCACGCTCCGTTCCGCGGCGGCGGATGAGGTGGTCGGCCGCTTTTCCAACGACTGGACCGGCAATGGGCTGCAGGTGCAGGCGATCGAGGATCCCGGCGTGAAGGGCGTCACCTGCCATCTGGTCGATTTCGACCGCAGTCTGATCGACCGGCTGAGCAAGGGCAACTGGTTCGAGGACCCGTCCAACGCCTCCATCGCCTGCCGCCAGACCGGGCCGGTCACCGTCGGCGACATCGAGCTGTCGCAGAAGGGGGAGGAGGTCTTCTCCGAACGGAAAAGCCTGATCTTCAAGTCGATCGCCATCCGTCGCATCTACGACCGGCCGAACGACACGCTGGTTTATGTGGTGTACAGCCGGCAGGTGAAGGACGCATCCGCCAAGATGTCGATCTCGACCGTGCCCCTGTTCAGCGCCAACGCCACCTGGACGAAGGGCAAGCCGCCGGCGAAGTGAGGGTGCGGGCTGCCTGCGGGGTGCTGATCCGGGGGCAAGATTTACACGGATGTCACGGATTTAGATACGGATTGCACGGATTTTTCTGATCCTGGCAAGGCTCGGGCTTCCATGGAAAGCAAGCGCCCGGGCAACGCCACATCCGTGAAATCCGTGCTTCAATCCGTGACATCCGTGTCGACCTTGCCCGCATGTGCGGTGCGTGGCAAGGATCGGGTCGCCTCACCCCACGATCCGGCCCAGACGCACAGCCGTCTGGCCGGATTTCACCCGGCGGGCCGGCATGATCAGGACGCAGTCGTCATAGGGGGTCAGGATGGCGCGGCCGTCGTCCCAGCCGATGACGGTGCCGGCGCGGCCGATCACCTCCATGCCGACGAAGGGGGCGGTGAAGCGGAAGCGCTCGCTGGCGGCGGTGACGGCGTCGGTGACCTCGACCACCCGCTGCGGATCGGTGCGCGGGCGCAGGCGCGGGCCGTTTGCCGCCCGGCCGATCATGTCGGGATCGATCATCTCAAGGCCGAGCAGCAGGCGCAGGCAACTTTCCAGCGCGACCGTCGCGGTCTCCGTCCGCCAATGCTGGCCGCATTCGACCAGGATCGCGGTGCGCGACCCCTCCGCCTCGGCGAAGCTGCCGTAGTCGATCAGCCGCTTCCCCCCGGCATGCCCGCCGTCAGCCACCACCCAGGCCGGATAGCCGAGGCCGAGCGCCAGATCGCGCCCGCGCGTGGTCCGGCCGCACAGGGTCAGCGGCGCCGTGTCCGCGGTCATGGAATGGAGGTCGAGCAGCAGGTCCGCCGACTCGTAGACCGGGCGAAGCGCGCGGGCGCGCCGCAGTTCCACGCTGTCGCGCCGGCCGTCGAGATGGTCGGGCGACCACAGCCGGTTGAAATCCTCGTCCAGATAGCGCGAGGCATAGGGGTTCTGGCGGTCGAAGGTGGCGTAGGCCGCGGTATTTGCGAAAACGAAGCTCAGCCGCCCGCGCCGTGGCCGCAGGCCCATCCGCAGCAGCGCATCCAGCGCGATGGCGCCGCCCAGCTCGTTGCCGTGGACGAGCGCGTTCAGCACCACATGCGGCCCGGGCTCCTCCGCCGACAGGCTGGTGACGTGGTCGATGCCGGTGTTGCCGCGCCGGTAGGGCGCGATGTCCGGCGGCGAGAGTTCGACGGGAGCGAAGAGGGGATCGGTCAAGCGGCAGGCTCGCCAGCGGTGGGGCGCTCCGCTCAGTATGGCGGACCATGCGACTCCGCGCCAGTCCGGGGCGGGCCGACGGCGCGGTTTTTTCGGCTGATGCGGGTGGCGCGATGTTGCGGCGGCATGGCAGGATCGTGACAGATTGCCGTCGACTGTGGCTTGACGCTTGGGTTATAGGATCCGCCGGATCCGTTTCATCGGATTCTCCGGATCAATGAAATCGGCGGTCGAGCTTGCGGTTATCACTGTGCTGGCGTCTGGTCGGGGCGGGTCGATGAGCTTCGTGATCGATGACGTTCTTGTCCGCAACGACCCGGTGGGCCATCGCCTGCCGGTCCTGTTCGATTCGCCGCACAGCGGCAGCGTCTATCCCGCCGATTTCCGGGTGGTCTGCCCGCATCCCTTGCTGCGCCAGGGCGAGGACACCCATGTGGAGGAGCTGTTCGCCACGGCCCCCGACCATGGCGCCACGCTGCTGTGTGCGCTGTTCCCCCGCACCTGCATCGACGTGAACCGTGCGGTGGACGACATCGACCCGGCGCTGATCGACGGCGACTGGCCGGTGCCGCTGCGCCCGACCCAGCGCAGCACGCTGGGGATGGGGCTGATCCGCAGCATGCTGCGGCCGGGGGTGCCGCTCTATGACGGGAAACTGCCGGCCGCGGCGGTGGCCGACCGCATCGACCGCTATTACCGCCCCTACCATGCCCAGATGCGGCTGGCGCTCGACGGGCTGGCGGAGCGGTTCGGCGCGGTCTGGCACGTCAACTGTCATTCCATGCCGTCGTCGCTGCGTCCGGACGGGCGCGACCCGCTGGCGGCGGATTTCGTGATCGGCGACCGCGACGGCACCACCAGCGAGGCGGGATTCGTCCATCTGGTGGCGCAGACCCTGCGCGGCTTCGGCTATCGCGTGGCGATCAACGATCCGTACAAGGGGGTGGAACTGCTGGCACGTTACGGCGATCCATCGCGCGGCCGCCATTCGATCCAGCTGGAGATCAACCGGCGCCTCTACATGAACGAGGAGACGCTGGAGCGCCATGACGGCTTCGCCCGGCTGAAGGGCGACATAGACCTGCTGATCGGCCGCATCGCCGACTATGCCGGCCAGCGCATTCTGCGCCGCGCAGCGGAATAGGCCGTCCGCCGCCGTCCCCGGTCGGGCGGCGGGTCCGCAGGACGGGACGGCCTCACCGATCAGGCTTGCGTCACCTGCTGGCGTGCGACGTCCAGGAACTGGGCCATCTGCTTTTCCACGCGGTGGTCGGAGATGTCGACCCCGCGGGCGTGCAGGTCGGCGCACAGCTTGTCCCGGATGTCGTGCGGCCCGAGCGTGGCGATGTCGGTATCCACGATCTCGCGGGCGTAGGCCTCCGCCTCCGCCCCGGTCAGCCCCATCAGGTCGGCGGCCCATTCGCCGGCCAGCCGGTCGCGCCGTGCGCGGATGCGGAAGAGCAGGTCCTCGTCGTGCTGGAACTTGGTCTCGAAGGCCTTTTCGCGATCGTCGAAGGTCGTCATGATGACCTGCGCTCCTTTATTGGTTTCACTCCCATTTACGAGGATTATATAGCCGGGAAACGGTCGCCGTCACCGTTCCGCCGCGTCGCAGCCCCGGATATTCTGCAGAGTTTCCTGCAGGCGGCGGGATACCCCCGGACGTCCACGACAAGACGCAACAACAGACAGGGCAAGGCATGTGCAGCGTGATTCTCCTGCGGCGACCCGACGCAACCTGGCCGTTGGTCGTCGCCGGGAACCGTGACGAGATGGCGGGGCGGCCCTGGCTGCCTCCGGCCCGCCATTGGCCCGACCGGCCCAACGTGGTCGCCGGGCTGGACGAACTGGCCGGCGGCTCCTGGATGGGGCTGAACGACGAAGGCGTGGTGGCGGTCATCCTGAACCGCTTCGGCACCCTGGGGCCGGAGGCCGGCAAGCGGTCGCGCGGAGAACTGGTGCTGGACGCGCTCGACCATGCCGACGCCGCCGATGCGGCGCGCAGCTTCGCCCATCTCGACATCCGCGCCTACCGCCCGTTCAATCTGGTGATCGCCGACAATCGCGACGCCTTTCTGGTCGTCCATCGCGGTGCCAACCCGCGCCACCGGCCGGAGGTGTCGTCGATCCCCGCGGGCGTCCATATGCTGACCGCCTTCGAACTGGACGATCCGCAGGATCCGCGCACCGCCTTCTATCGCCCGCTGTTCGAGCATGCCACGCCGCCGGCCACCGACGCCCCCGATGCGGAGTCCTTCACCTGGGGCGGCTGGCCGGAGCTGATGGGCAGCCGCATCTGGGAGGGCACGCCGGACGAGCGCGGCGCCATGGACTTCCTGCTGCCCAGCGGCTTCGGCACCTCGTCCAGCTCGCTGCTGGCGGTGCCGAGGGTGGAGCGGCCGGACCTGAACCCCATCTGGCACTTCGCCCCCGGCCGTCCGCACGCGGTAGCCTATGCGCCGGTGGAGATGTGAGGGAATGTCGATTGCCGGGTCAGTTGCGTAACGGCAGGCAAGATCTCCACGGATGTCACGGATTTAGACACGAATTACACGGATTTTTCTAGGCTTGCCGCGAGTCCGGCCTTTCCCGAAAGCCATGAATTCGGGACGCCACATCCGTGGAATCCGTGTTCAAATCCGTGTAATCCGTGGAGATCCTGCCTCCGACGCCGCGCCCCAGGGGATCCGCGACCACACAGTCCTGCTCTCCCGCCCCCGTCGTTGTGTTCGTGCACCCGGCTTGCTATATCACTGGGGCACATTCCTGGGCCGGCAAGCTCGCTTGACCGGTCCTTACGTATTTGGACGAACACGCGATGACACGACGCCGGCGCATCTACGAAGGCAAGGCCAAGGTACTCTTCGAAGGGCCGGAGCCGGGCACCCTGGTGCAGTACTTCAAGGACGACGCCACCGCCTTCAACAACCAGAAGAAGGGCGTCATCACCGGCAAGGGGGTGCTGAACAACCGCATCTCCGAATATCTGATGAGCCGGCTGTCCGAGATCGGCGTGCCCACGCACTTCATGCGCCGCCTGAACATGCGCGAGCAGCTGGTGCGCGAGGTGGAGATCATCCCGATCGAGGTCGTCGTGCGCAACGTCGCCGCCGGCAGCCTGTCGCGCCGCTTCGGTATTCCCGAAGGCACGCCGCTGCCGCGCTCGATCATCGAGTATTACTACAAGTCGGACGAGCTGAACGACCCGATGGTCTCCGAGGAGCACATCACTGCCTTCGGCTGGGCGGCTCCGCAGGATCTCGACGACATGGTCGCGCTGTCCTTGCGCGTGAACGACTATCTGTCCGGCCTCTTCCTCGGCATCGGGCTCAAGCTGGTGGACTTCAAGCTGGAGTTCGGCCGGCTGTGGGAGAACGAGGAGATGCGGATCGTCCTGGCGGACGAAATCAGCCCCGACAATTGCCGCCTGTGGGACGTCAAGACCAACGAGAAGCTGGACAAGGACCGGTTCCGCCAGGATCTGGGCCGTGTCGAGGAAGCCTATCAGGAGGTCGCGCGACGCCTCGGCATCCTGCCGGAAGGCGGGCCGAGCGACGTCAAAGGCCCCAAGACCATCCAGTAGTCAGCAACCACCCCTCCACCAACACCGTAAAGCGAGCGGACATCCGATGAAGGCCAAGGTTCACGTCACCCTCAAGCGCGGCGTTCTCGACCCCCAGGGCAAGGCCATTGCACACGCGCTGCACACGCTGGGCTTCGACGGCGTCGAGGACGTCCGCGCCGGCAAGGTGATCGAGCTGCAGCTCAAGAGCACCGACGAGGCGACCGCCCGCAAGGAGGTCGAGGCAATGTGCAGCAAGCTGCTCGCCAACACCGTGATCGAGGACTACGCCATCGAGCTGGTGGCCTGAGCCACGGCTTGCGGGATGTGGAGCGCGGCCGATGAGCGTCGAGCATGAACGCTGAGCATCTGGCCGCGCTCGACCCGATTTTCGCCGAATGCCTGCGCGTCGGCGGCCCGGTGATCCGTGATTTCACCCGGCCGACCGGCTTCGTCGGGCTGTTGCGCATGGTGATGGAGCAGCAGCTTTCCACCAAGGTGGCGCTGGCGCTGTGGGCCAAGCTGCAGGACCGGCTGGGCGGCGCCGTCACCCCCGAGGCGATTCTCGCGCTGGACGACGAAACCCTGCGCGCCTGCGGTTTCTCTCGCCAGAAGATCGGCTACGCTCGCGGCCTTGCCGAGGCGGTGGCAAGCGGCCGGCTCGATTTCGACATCATTCATGACCTGCCGGACGAGGAGGCGATTGCCCGACTCGTCGCGCTGAAGGGCATCGGCCGCTGGAGTGCGGAAGTCTATCTGATGACCACGCTCGACCGGCCGGACATCTGGCCGATCGGCGATCTGGCGATCCAGTTGGGCGTCCAGCGGCTGAAGGGCTGGGCGGACAAGCCGACGGCGAAGCAGCTGATCGAGGTGGCCGAGCCCTGGCGGCCCTACCGCTCGCTGGCGGCCCGGCTGGTCTGGCACCATTACGTGGCGCTGCAGGAGCAGGCGAGGGCGGACCGCAAAATTCGGCCCTGAATACCCCCACCCCAACCCTCCCCCGCTGGGCGGGGGAGGGAGCTAAGCGCTTGTTCGGAAAGGTACTTATTCGAGCAGTGGCGGTAGTCCCTCCCCCGCCCAGCGGGGGAGGCTAGGTGGGGGCATCGTCAGCCAACACCTCCTCAGCCTCACCCCGCCAACACCGGCAACCGCCATCCCGCCAGCGCGATCTCCACCGGCAGCCGCGCCAGCACGTCGCCATCCCCCTGCACCGCGTCGGCGAACAGCCCGTCGCCCGCCGGCCCTTCGATGCGCACGCGCTTTGCCGTCACCACGCGATACTCCGGGAAGCGCGCCAGGCGCCCGGCGGTGACGCCCCAGACATAGCGCAGCGCGTTCAGCCGCCCGCCGCGCGGGAACAGGCAGACATGCAGCTCCGGCTCGGTCAGCCGGGCATCGGGCGCGCAGATGAAGCGGCCGCCGTAGAAATGCCCTTTGGCGACGATGACCGACGCCACCTCCTGAGCCTCCCCGTCATCCAGCGTCACGCGATAGCGGTGATCCGGCCGGGTCGCCAGCTGCACCAGCGTTTCCGCCACATAGGCACCCTTGCCGATCAGCCGCTTCACCCGCGGATCGACCCGCTCCACCACCCGCGCGTCCAGCCCGACCCCGGCCATCAGCGAGAACACCCGCCCATTCGCCAGCGCCGGCCAGATCATCGTCCGCCGCCCGCCGGCGATCACCGCGGCGATCCGCTCGGCATCCATGCCCAGGCCCAGCTCGGCGGCCAGCACGTTGGCGGTGCCCATCGGCACGATGCCGAGCGGCAGCGGCCGGCCTCCCGCGGCATGGGCCGCGGCGTGGATCGCCAGACCGTTGATGACTTCGTTGATGGTGCCGTCGCCCCCGGCCGCCACCACCGCATCCACATCATTGGGATCGGCCTCGCGGGCGAAGGCCTCGGCATCGCCGCGCTTGCCCGTCGGCCTGACGGTGACCGACAGGCCGCGCGCCTCCAGCCGGGTCACCACCGCGCGCAGCCGCCGCGCCCGCCGTCCGCCTGCCGTCGGGTTGTGGATCACCAGCAGCCGCCGCACCTCGATCGCCGCATCGCCGCCGCCCGGGCCAACCGCCGGGCTCTCGTCCATCAGCACCGTGTCGCGCACCGATTCGCTCTCCCTGACCGGCGCGCCGGGCGCCTTCTGTTGCAGAACCATGAAGGGCAGGCGGCGGTTCCGTTGCAGTAAAACTGCAGAGCCGTGACGAAAGCCCAAATCACTGTGACGAATAGGTGCGGGTGTTCCAAATCGTTGTCAAGGTGATCTGCTTTGATTTATACGGCAGTTGTCTTGATGGCCGCCGGCCATGGCAAAGACGGAGCGGATGATGGACGCTGTCCCAGCGGTCAAGCGCTACCGCAGCATTTGGATATCCGACGTTCATCTGGGAACGCGCGGCTGTCAGGCGGAGCTGCTTCTCGATTTCCTGAAGCATACCGAATCGGATCACCTGTTCCTGGTCGGCGACATCGTCGACGGCTGGCGGCTGAAGAAAAGCTGGTACTGGCCCCAGGCGCACAATGACGTTGTGCAGAAGATCATGCGCCGCGCCCGCAAGGGGGTGCAGGTCTATTACATTCCCGGCAACCATGACGAGGCGGCGCGCGACTATGTCGGCCTGCAGTTCGGCGGCGTGCATGTGGTCGACGAATGGGTCCACACCACCGCCGACGGAAAGCGCCTGCTGATCACCCATGGCGACAAGTTCGACGCGGTGGTGCGCTATGCCAAGTGGCTGGCCCTGCTGGGCGATCACGCCTACGTCACGCTGCTGCACGTCAACACCCTGTTCAACTGGGTGCGCCGCAAGCTGGGCTTCAATTACTGGTCGCTGTCGGCCTACCTGAAGCACAAGGCCAAGACCGCGGTCGAATTCATCGGCAAGTACGAACAGGCGCTGGGCGACGAAGCCCGCCGCCGCAAGGTCGACGGCGTCGTCTGCGGCCACATCCACACCGCCGAGATGCGCGATATCGAAGGAATCCTCTATTGCAACGACGGCGATTGGGTCGAGTCCTGTACCGCCTTGGTCGAGCACGACAGCGGCGCGCTGGAGATCATCCATTGGGCGGAGGTCATGGCGCGGCGGCTTCCCGCCCCCGGTCCCAGTGCGGGCAAGATCCCGGCGAAGGAACGGGAAGCCGCGTGAACATCCTGATCGTCAGCGACGCCTGGCACCCGCAGGTGAACGGCGTCGTGCGCACCATCGGCACCGTGCGCGCCGAGCTGGAGGCGATGGGCCACAGCGTCGAGGTGATCGGACCCGACCGCTTCCGCACCCTGCCGATGCCGACTTACCCGGAAATCCGGCTGGCGCTGGGGGCGAAGCGCCGGCTGTGGGCGATGATCGACGGCATGCGGCCCGACTGCATCCACATCGCCACCGAAGGGCCGCTGGGCTTCGCGGCGAGGGCTTATTGCCTGAAGCATGGCAAGCCTTTCACCACCGCCTACCACACGCGCTTTCCCGAATACGTCCGCGACCGCGCACCGATCCCGCTGGCGCTGTCCTATGCGGTGGTCCGCCGCTTCCACAAGCCGTCCTCGGCGGTGATGGTGGCGACCCAGACCATCGAGGATGCGCTGAAGGGCCGCGGCTTCACCAACATCCGACGCTGGACCCGCGGGGTCGACACCGAGCTGTTCCGACCGCGCGACAAGGGCTTCCTCGATCTGCCGCGCCCGGTGTCGATGTATGTCGGCCGCGTCGCGGTGGAAAAGAACCTCGAGGACTTCCTGCGCCTCGACCTGCCCGGCACCAAGGTGGTGGTCGGCGACGGCCCGGCACGGGAGGAGCTGCAGCGCAAATACCCCGGCGTCCATTGGGTCGGCGCCAAGCATGGCGAGGAATTGGCGAAGCATTACGCCGCCGCCGACGTCTTCGTCTTTCCGTCGCGCACCGACACCTTCGGGCTGGTCCTGCTGGAGGCGCTGGCGTCGGGCGTGCCAGTGGCGGCTTATCCGGTTCCGGGACCGCTGGACGTGGTCGACGGCTCCGGCGCCGGCTGCCTGGACGTCGATCTGAAGCGGGCGGTGGAAGTTGCGCTGGCGATTCCGGCGCAGACCTGCCGGGACTATGCACTGGGCTATTCCTGGCGCCGCTCGGCCGAACAGTTCCTGTCCAACCTGCGGCCGTTCACGTAACGGCGTCAGGTCAGCGGGGGCGGCGCTTCCCGGTGCCGTCCCCCGCCGTTTGTCCTGAGCCGCTGGCGCAGCAGCAGACGCGTCCGCGTCCGCGCGTCGTCCACCATGGGCACGATCGCCAGTAGCACCAGGAACGCGGCCAGCGGCACCGTCGTGACATAGCCCACATATTTGAACCCGGCGGCCCCGATCACCCCGCCCAGGCAGAAGGCGGCGAGCAGCGCCACCAGCAGACCCAGCCGCGGCCAGTTGGTGCGCACCGGCTGGTAGCGTGCCGACTCGGTGCCGAGATTGATGTAGACCAGCTTGCCCAGCTCGATGCCGATGTCGGTGACGATGCCGGTCATGTGGGTGGTGCGGATCTCCGCATTGGAGATCTTGGTGACGATGGCGTTCTGCAGTCCCATGATGAAGCACAGCAGCAGAACCGTCACCGGCACGAACAGCGCCCGATGCTCGTCCAGGCTGTTGCCCAGCAGTCCGAATCCCAGCAGCATCAGTGCCTCCCAGAACAGCGGGTAGGCATAGGCGCTGTGCATCCGGTTGTGCCGCCCCCAATTGACGAGAATGGTCGAATAGGCCGCCCCGGACACGAAGGCCGCCACCGACGCCATCCCCGCCGCCACCGCCACGAGGTTTCCCAGCACCAGATTGTCGGCAATGGACGAGACGATGCCGGTCATGTGCGAGGTGTATTGCAGCACCGCCAGCAGCCCGCCCGCATTGATCGCCCCGGCGACGAAGGCCAGCGACACACCGAGATGGACGTTGGCCCGCCTGGTTCGCTTGCTCTCCGAAAGCGTGCGCAGATATGAGACCGGCATGCATCACCGCGAAGCGGGGGATTTGGTGCAGGATAGCGGAGGGATGGGGCAGGGGACAATGCGACGGGATGGGCCTTTCCGCCTTTTGAAACCATCCCCTTGGCGACGGTCCCGCGGCATGGTTCCATTCGGCTCTCCCACATTGGCGCGAGGTGTCCGCCCATGAGCCCCGAATTCCTCATCACCTCCCTGATCGTCGTCGCCTCGCCCGGCACCGGGGTGCTGCTCACCCTGGCGGCGGGGTTGTCGCAGGGGGCGCGGGCCAGCGTGGTGACGGCGTTCGGCTGCACGCTGGGGATCGTGCCGCACATGGCGGCGGCCGTGCTGGGGCTGGCGGCGCTGCTGCACACCAGCGCCGTGGCGTTCCAGGGGCTGAAGATTCTTGGCGTGCTCTATCTGCTCTACATGGCCTGGGCGACGCTGAAGGAGCAGGGGGCGCTGAGCGTCCGGGCGGAGACGGCGCGGCTTCCGGCCGGGCGGATGATCCTGCGGGCGGTTCTGGTCAATGTGCTGAACCCGAAGCTGTCGATCTTCTTCCTGGCCTTCCTGCCGCAGTTCGTCACCGATGCCGATCCGCAGCCGCTCGCCCGCATGCTGGAACTCAGCGGCGTGTTCATGGCGCTGACCTTCGCCGTCTTCGTCGTCTACGGCCTGTTCGCCGCGGCGGTGCGCGATCAGGTGGTCTCCCGCCCGCGGGTGATGGCCTGGATGCGCCGCAGCTTCGCCGCCGCCTTCGCCGCGCTGGGCGCCAAGCTGGCGCTGGCGGAGCGGTGAGGAGATTTTGGCGGTCCAACAAAGTGCCTTCATAGCGAGCGTGCGAATGGCAACCATTAGGATGTCATACAGTGGAACTCTGCGCTCTATGATTACTATTATTATCTTAATGCCCTTCGATGGTGTGCTAATTCCGGAATAAAACGCAGAGAGTTGATGCGTCGTTGCGATCCTCAACCCATCATGCTAGAGATGGATGCGAGAAACAGCGTCCTCTATTGCAGCCGGGAGGATATGCCATGCGCTCTCGTCCGTTCGATGTTTCCGCCCTTATGGATTACGCTCCGCCGCGGCTTTTTGCTTGGCGCGGTCTCCTTGCCTCGCTTCCGTTGGTCGTTGCAGTCACCGGCTGCGCCTCTTTCAAAGGCTATCCGGAGCGCTTGCCTCCCGAGCCTGCCTTGGTGGAGCAGGGGAGTGCAGTCGCGATCCTCAACTGTGTCGACGAGACCTGCCGCAATACGAAGGTGGCGGCGCGGATGTATGGCATCGACGTCAACTTCTCGCAGTTCGAGGAGAAGCTGTTCCAGCAGATGCGCGAGGCGGGCTTCTCCACCGACGTGCTGACACTCGGGGTCACCTCGGCCGGCGCAGCAAGCGGTGGGGCGGCGGCGAGCGTGTTGTCGGCCATCGGCGCCGGCATTACCGGCAGCCGCGCTGCCTTCGAGAAGGAGGTTCTTGGCGACAAGACGCTGCCGGCCATTCACTCATCGATGCGCGCCAACCGCGCCCATGTGCGCGCCCGCATCCTGACCGGCCTGTCCAAGCCGCTGAAGGACTATCCGCCAGGGGTTGCTCTAACCGACCTCGAGGATTATTACGCGAGCGGAACGGTATTGAGCGCCCTGATCGGCATAACCGAACGCGCTGCCACCGCCGCGCATGAGGCCGAACAGCAACTGGTCAATATTACCGGCTTCGCCTCCACCGACGCCGCCAATTTCCTCTACGGCTATGCCGTCGCCGATGGGCTGTCGGATGCGGAGAAGCGCGACCGGCTGAACCGCATCGCCGCCCAGTACAAGGCCCAGGGCGTCGATACCCGCGGCATCGCCGCCATCAGCCTGATCCGTAACCCGGCGCTCGCCAGCCAGACCGCTGCGGTAGCCCGCGGCTTCGGATGGAAGGGCTGAGGCGTCACGCACGAAAAGCCATTGATTCAATACCGGCTGGAGGGACCGACATGGTGGTGAATTCCGACCTGACCGAAGAGCAGGCCGATCAGATCATTGAAACGACCAAGCTCGAATATCCCGACGCCGTGACGGCGAAGACGAAGCAGAAGAACGGGCTTTGGACGGTGGTCTACAGGATCGACGGGCAAACCGACGTTGTCGTTGCCGACAACGTTACGGAGCAGGACGCCGACGGGCTGCCGGGGGCCTGACCGTCCGGCTTGGGCCGGGCCGATGGCGCGCGGCTGCCCGTCGCACCGGCCCCTGTTACGGAACGCGTGCCGCGTGCTAAGGTGCCGCCGGGCGCGCTGCCGGTGTTCCGTATCAGGGGGACCGGCAACGCGCCCGTTGTCGTCCGTCTCCTGTTCCGGGCCTTGATGCTGCAATCCCTATACCGTGGCCTGACGACCGTCGCCGGGCCGGCGGTGCGCCTCTATCTCGACCGCCGCCGCGCCGCGGGCAAGGAAGACCCCGTGCGTCAGGCGGAGCGGTTCGGCACGCCCTCGCGCCCGCGGCCGGCCGGACCGCTGGTGTGGATCCATGCGGCCAGCGTGGGCGAGGCGAATTCGGTCCTGGTCCTGATCGGCCGGCTTCTGGAGGACGCGCCCGACCTGTCCGTGCTGATGACCACCGGCACCGTCACCTCGGCCGAACTGATGGGACGGCGGCTGCCGGAGCGGGCGATCCACCAATATGTGCCGGTCGATCTGCCGGATGCCGTCGACCGTTTTCTCGACCATTGGCGCCCCGACGCGGTGCTGTGGACGGAATCGGAGATCTGGCCGAACCTGCTGGCCGGCATCCGCGCTCGCGCCATCCCCGCCGCCCTGGTCAATGCCCGCATGTCGGAGCGCAGCTTCGCCCGCTGGCGCAACGCGCCGGGCTTCGTCGGCGGCCTGTTGTCCACCTTCCAGATCACGCTGGCCCAGACCGAAGGCGATGCGGAGCGGCTGCGCCGGCTGGGTGCCGCGGGCGTCGCCAGCGTCGGCAATCTGAAATTCTCCGCCGAGCCGCCGCCCGCCGCCGCCGATGCGATGGAGCCGTTGCGCGCAGCGCTGGACGGCCGGCCGGTCTGGCTGCTCGCCAGCTCCCATCCGGGGGAGGAGGAGATCGCGGCAGCGGTCCACGCGTCGCTGGCTCCGGCTCTGCCCGGCCTGCTGACGATCATCGTCCCCCGCCATGCCCATCGCGGCGAGGCCGTCGCCGAACTGATGCGGTCGCGCGGACTGCCGGTGCTGCGGCGGACGGACCGCCATCTGCTGCCGGGGCCGGAGCATGCCGTCTATGTCGCCGACACGATGGGCGAGCTGGGACTGTTCTACCGCGCGGCCCCGGTCGTGTGCATGGGCGGCTCCTTCATCCCCCATGGCGGACAGAATCCGGTGGAGCCGGCGCAGCTGGGATGCGCGGTGCTCTATGGCCCGCACATGTTCAATTTCGGCGAGATCACCCACATGCTGGAGGCCGCCGGCGGCGCCCTGCCGGTCGCGGACGGCGAGGCGCTGACCCGCGAGATCCGGCGGCTGCTGACCGATGACCACGCGCGCGACCGCATCGTCGCGGGTGCCGCGCGGGTGACGGCGGACAACCGGCGGATCATCGACCGCGCGCTGGCGGCGCTGTCCCCCGTGCTGGGCACCGCCGGCATTCCGACCGCCGCCTGAGGGATGAGCGTGAGGGGATGACTGGCCCGTGAAGACCCCCGCCTTCTGGTACAGGCCGCCCGGTGTGGCATCCTCCCTGCTGGCGCCGCTGGGCGCACTCTATGGGCTGGCCGGACGGCGGCGCATTGCCGGGACCGTTCCGCAACGGGTCGCGGCGCCGGTGGTCTGCGTCGGCAATCTGGTGGCGGGCGGTGCCGGGAAGACGCCGGTCGGGCTGGCGCTGATCGCCGTATTGCGCGGCCACGGCATTTCCGCCCATGCACTGACCCGCGGCCATGGCGGACGGGAGGCCGGGCCTCTGCAGGTCAATCCGGCCCGCCATACTGCGGCCGATGTCGGCGACGAGGCTCTGCTGCTGGCCGGTGCCGCTCCCTGCTGGGTGGCGCGCGACCGGGTGGCGGGGGCGCAGCGTGCGGTCGCCGCCGGGGCGGGGGCCATCGTCATGGACGACGGGTTCCAGAACCCGGCCCTTTACAAGGATTTGGCGCTGATCGTCGCCGATGGCGCGGTCGGCTTCGGCAACGGGCGGCTGGTGCCGGCGGGGCCGCTGCGCGAACGGGTGACCGACGGCCTCGCCCGTGCCGATGCGCTGGTGATCCTGGGGGAGGACCGTCATGGCCTCGCGACGCTGGCGGGCGGGCGTCCCGTGCTGAAGGCATGGCTGGAGCCCGATCCCGATGCCGCCGCCCGGCTCGCCGGCCGCGACGTCCTGGCCTTCGCCGGCATCGGCCGCCCGGAGAAGTTCTTCGCCACGCTGGAGGCCCTCGGCGCCCGCGTGGTGGAGCGTGCGCCCTTCGCCGACCACCATCCCTACCGCCCGGACGAGGTCGCGGCCCTGATCGACCGCGCCGCGGCGACGGGCGCCTTGCCCGTCACCACCGCCAAGGACGCCGTACGCCTGCCGCCGGAGCTTCGGGGCAGGGTGGACGTGCTGCCCGTCTCGGTGCGCTGGGAGGATGGGGGGGCGCTCTCCACGCTGCTGTCCCCTATGCTGTTGAAAGGAAGCCCCGATGGCCAAGCCGCGTAGCCCGCTGCAGCAATGGCTGACGCGCAATGTCGGCTACAAGCTGGAGGCGGTGCTCGTCCATGGCGTCTGCGCACTGTTCCGGGCGCTGCCGCTCGACCGCGCGTCGGCGCTCGGCGGCTGGATCGGACGGACGGTCGGGCCGTTGCTGCCCAACAGCGCCCGTGCCCGCCGCAACCTGACCCGCGCCTTCCCCGAAAAGAGCAAGGCGGAGATCGACGAGATCCTGAGGGGGATGTGGGACAATCTGGGCCGCACCATCGCCGAGTATCCACATCTGGAGCAGATCGGCCGCGAACGGATCGAACTGGTCGGCATCGAGCATGTCGACATGCTGCGGGAGGACGGCAAGGCGGGCATCCTGGTCTCCGGCCATCTGGCGAACTGGGAGGTGCAGTCCGTCGCCTCCCGCATGCACGGGCTGGAGTTGGGGCTGGTCTATCGCGCGCCCAACAACCCGATCGTCGGCGAGTTGCTGGTGAAGCTGCGCGGAGCGGCGACCGGCACCCAGATCCCCAAGGGGCCGGACGGCGCGCGGATCCTGCTGCGCCACCTGACCAAGGGCGGCCATGTCGGCATGCTGATCGACCAGAAGATGAACGACGGCATCCCGGTCCCCTTCTTCGGCCGCGACGCCATGACGGCACCGGCCGCAGCCGTCCTCGGCATGAAGATGCAGCTGCCGCTGTGCCCCGCGCGGACCGAACGGCTGGAGGGCGCGCGGTTCCGCGTCACCGTCCTGCCTCCGGAGGAATACCCGACCAGCGGCGACCGCAACGCGGATGCGCGAATTCTGATGGAACGGCTGAACCGTCTGTTGGAGGATTGGATCCGCGACAAGCCGGCGCAATGGCTGTGGATCCACCGCCGCTGGCCGGATTGACCGCTCCCCACCGCCCGAAGGCCCGCCGCCATGACCCTGCCGCTCGACCCCCATCTGCTGCAACTCTACATGATCGCCGTCTGTGTCCTGGTCCTGGCGCCGGGGCCGGATTCGCTGCTGGTGCTGACCCGCAGCATCGCCGACGGTCGGCAGGCCGGGGTGGTGGCGACGCTGGGCATCTGCGTCGGCAACATGGTGCATGCCCTGCTGGCCGCCGCCGGCATCTCCGCCCTGATCGCGGCCTCGACCACGCTGTTCGACCTGCTGCGCTATGCCGGCGGCGCCTATCTGGCGTGGATCGGCCTGCGGTCGCTGTGGAACGTCTGGGCGAGCCGGGGTGCCGAACCCGCGCCGGCCGTCGAAGCGCCGCCCTCCGCCCGCGCCGGCCGTGTGTTCGTCCAGGCGCTGCTGACGAACCTGCTCAACCCGAAGGTCATTCTGTTCCAACTGGCCTTCGTCCCGCAGTTCATCGCCCCCGCCCTGGGCCATGTCGCGTTGCAGACCTTCATCCTCGGCAGCATCATCTCGGTGCTGGGCGGCATCTATCTGGCCGGCGTCGCCGCACTCAGCGCCGGCGCCGCCCGGCGCGTGCTGTCCAGCCCGCGGGTGCGCACGGCGCTGGACGGCATCGCCGGGGTGCTGTTCCTGGGCTTCGCGGTGCGTCTGCTGCTGACGGACCGGAAGTTTGCGTGAGGGATGGGGAGGGGGCGAGCGCAGCACCCCCTCACCAAAGATCGTCCTCGTCCTCCGCCCCCGTATCGACGTCGAAGGTCGCCGTCTGCCGGACGACAGGGTGGCTGTCTTTCCATTCCTCGAAATCCGACACCACCGCCGGGCGGATGCCCAACGCCAGCACCGGGCAGCCGCCGCCGCGGCCGGCATCCAGCCGGTAGAGCAGCTTCTTCATCCAGGTGGTGCTTGCGCCGTACTTGTTCTGGAAGTTCTTCATCTCCACCCGCCGCGCCACCTCGGTGAACAGCGGGATCAACTCGGCGCTGCGGGTCAGCAGGACGCCGGCGTTGATGATGCCGCATTCGTAGAAGGTGCGGGCGGCGTAGAGGTCGCGGTCGAAGGTCTGGTCCTTGCTGTTCCATTCCAGGTCGAAGGACACGCGTCCCTTCACGAAGTCGATCTTGTGCCCGTCGATGAAGCCGTTGACCTTGTACAGCTCCTCGCGCTGGCGCTGTTCGGTCACGGTCTGGCCGCGGTTCTTGCCGGCGACGCGGCGCTTTTCCTCGTGCGTCACGATCATCTTGGTGATGAACAGGTCGCCGCGGATGCGCGTCTCGTTCCAGCCCAGGGGGTTCAGCATCCGCTCCATCGTCTTGGCGATCTGCGATTTGTTGCCGCCGGATGCCACGATGTCCTCGGTGCGGATGCGGAACTCCATCAGCCGTTCGGTGATCTCGCGGAACTCGGGCGTGCAGGCATAGGCCAGGATGCGGGCGGCGTTGCGGTAGCTGTGCACCTCGTACAGGTCGAGGAAGCCCGGCGGGAACAGGTCGCCCAGGTCGGGATCCCTTGCCTCGATCAGCGGGGCCTTGTCGTGGATGCAGGCAAGCAGGTTCATGACGGCACATGCGCGATGGAAGAGCGGCGCCACCATGGCGGCTGCGGCCGGCCAAATCCACCCTTTCCGCCTGATGGTTGCCGCCTCATGGTGCCGATCGGGGGCCGAACTGGCGGCCTTTCCCGCACCTATGCTAAGGTCGCCCGCGCGCCGGGGTGGAAAAAGCGCGGCAAGTTCGCCGGGGGACCGTGATGAGCGACGAATTCCTGTTCGCGGAGGAGGAACCCGCCGCCGAGGTGGCGGCCGAGGCTGCCGAACCGGTCGAACCCTGGCTGATCCTGATCGTCGACGACGACCCCGCCATCCATGCCACCACCAAGATGGTGCTGCGCGGCTTCACTTTCGAAGGGCGCCCGGCACAGTTCCTGTCGGCCGCCACCGCGGCGGAAGCCCGCGGGGTGCTGCGCGACAACCCGGCCATCGCGGTGATCCTGCTGGACGTCGTGATGGAATCGGACGATGCCGGCCTGCGGCTGGTCCGCTACATCCGCAACGAGTTGAGCAACCGCCGGGTCCGCATCATCCTGCGCACCGGCCAGCCGGGGCAGGCGCCGGAACGCGACGTCATCCTCAGCTACGACATCAACGACTACAAATCGAAGACGGAGTTGACGGCACAGAAGCTGTTCACCTCCGTCGTCGCCGCGCTCCGCGGCTATCAGGACATCACCGCGATCGAGGATCACCGCGAGGGGCTGGAGCGCATCCTCGACGCGTCATCCACGCTGCTGGGCAAGCGGACGATGGCGGAATTCGTGCGCCATGCCGTGGCGCAGATCGTCGGCGTCTGTCCGCCCGCCAATGGAATGACTGTGGGCGGGGTGGCACTGGTCAACCGCCTGTCCGATGGTCCGGGGCCGGCGGAGCCGCTGGTGCTGGGTGGTGCCGGCCGCCATGCCGGGATGGAAGGGACGCCGCTGTTCCTGGCCCTGCCGGACGAGGCGGTGCAGGCGGTGACGGCGGCCCTGGCCGACGGCCGCAACCGGTTCGAGCGCGGGCACAGCGTCCTGGTCTTCCGCTCCGCCACCCGGCGGCACGACACCGCGGTCTATCTCGGCCATGGCCGCGCCCTGACGGTGGATGAACGGCGGCTTCTGGAGGTGTTCTGCGCCAAGGTCGCCATCGGCTTCGACAACGTCCACCTCTATGAAGAGCTGACCGAACTGAACCGCAGCCTGGAAGGCCAGGTGGCGGAGCGCACGCGCGACCTCGTGGCGGCGCGCGAGGCGGCGGAGGCGGCGCGGTCGGAGGCGGAGGCGGCCAACCAGGCGAAGTCGCTGTTCCTGGCCACCATGAGCCATGAGATCCGCACGCCGATGAACGGCATCCAGGGTATGCTGGAACTGCTGGAGCACACCAGCCTGACCGGCGACCAGCGCGAACTGGTCAGCGTCGTGCGGGAATCGGCCGGCGCGCTGCTGACCATCATCAACGACATCCTGGATTTCTCGAAGATCGAGGCCGGCCGGCTGGACCTGGAACGGGTGCCCGTCGCACTGGCCGGCGTGGTGGAGGGGGTGGCCGACACGCTGGCCCCCGGCGCGCGGGCAAAGGGCTTGTCGCTGGTCACCTATGTCGATCCGGACCTGCCGGCCGCGGTGCTGGGCGATCCGGTGCGCATCCGGCAGGTGCTGTTCAACATCGCCGGCAATGCGGTGAAGTTCACCCAGTCCGGTTCGGTGACGGTGCGGGTGGAGCTGGCGCATTTCGACGGCGACCGCGTCATCATCCGGGTGGCGGTGACCGACACCGGCATCGGCATCTCGCTGGAAAACCAAATCCGCCTGTTCCGCCCCTTCACCCAGGCGGAGGTGTCGACCACCCGCCGGTTCGGCGGCACCGGGCTCGGTCTGTCGATCTGCCGGCGTCTGACCGAACTGATGGGCGGCGACATCGGCGTCACCAGCGAACTGAATGTCGGCTCCACCTTCTGGTTTACCTTCGCCGCCGATCTGGTCCCGCAGGAGGATGACGCCTGTCTTCAGCGGGCTCCGTTGCAGGGCGTGACCGTGCTGCTGCTGGCGGCGGATGCGGAGGAGCGCGGATTCCTCGCCCGCTACCTGAACGCCGACGGCGCCCAGGTGGTGGAGGCGGCGGACGCCGACGCGGCGTTGCGCACCCTGCTGCCTACCGCCGCCTGCGACGTGCTGGTTTCGACCTTGGGCACCGACAGTGCTGCACTGGACAGCGACCCGCGTGGCCGGGTGCGCGGCCGGGTGCTGATCGGCGGCGACGCGCTGAACGCCGGCGATGCGGCCACGCTGGGCTCATCCGGGGCAGGGGCCGGGACCGTCGTCCTCGGCCGGCCGGTGCGGCGGACCAGCCTGATCCGTGCCGTTCTGGCCGCCGCCGGACGCATGCCGGCAGGGGAGGGCGGACGGGCCGATCTGCAGCCGGAACCGGAGCCGGCCGCTCCCGCCGCCGGCCGGCGCCGGCTGCCTTCGGTGGAGGAGGAGCGAGCGCAGGGTCGCCTGATCCTGGTGGCGGAGGATCATCCGACCAACCGGCAGGTGATCCAGCGCCAGCTCGCCTTGCTGGGCCATGTCATGGAAACGGCGGAGGACGGCGCCCAGGCGCTCGCCCTGTGGCGGGCCGGCGGCCATGGCCTGCTGCTGACCGACTGCCAGATGCCGGAGTTGGACGGTATCGAGTTGGCCCGCAGCATCCGGGCGGCGGAAGCGGCCGGGGGAACTCCCCGCCTGCCCATCGTCGCCATCACCGCCAACGCGACGGAGAACGAGGCCCAGCTTTGCCTGCTCGCGGGCATGGACGACACGCTGTCCAAACCGGTCAGCCTTGCCGACCTGCGCCGCGTGCTCGACCGCTTCCTGCCGCCGGACGGTTACGCGGAAGGCTGGGCGGCGGAGGAGCCCGACGAGCAGGCCACCTTGCCACAGGAGGCCGCCAATGCTTCGCCGGAGGCCGTCGGGGCTCCACCGCCGGCGCCGCAGGCGGCGGACCTGCCGCCGCTCGACATGGATGCGCTGACCGCGCTGTTCGATGGCGACGCCGACTTCGTCCGCCATCTGCTGGGCGAGTTCGTCACCTCCAACCGCAGCTCCCACCGTTGGCTCATCGATGCGTTGGCGGGCGAAATCTGGGACGAGGTGCGGCAGGCCGCCCACAAGCTGGCGGGATCCTCGCGCACCGTCGGCGCCCGCGATCTCGCCGCCGCCGCCGACGCGGTGGAGATGGCGGTGATCGACCGCCGGCTGGACGGCATCGCCGCCATGGTCGCCCGCGTCGGCATCGAGCTGGACCGCGTTGTCGGCCATATCGAAGCGGTCTGATCTCCTACCCTCGCCGGCTGTAACGAACCCGACATGGCAGCCCCCTTGTCGCCTTTGCGACAAGGTCATGTTGCGTCGCATCTTCGGAAAACTCTGAACATTTCCCGTAGCTTGGCTGGTCTCCGCCCGCTGGCACGCCGCTTGCTGTCCTGGGTGTATCCCGGCCCGGTGCCGGCCCCAAACCCACATGCGCGTCACAGCGAGAGCGGAAGCCAAGGAGAACGGGATGCACATCGTCGTCTGTATCAAACAGGTGCCCGACAGCGCCCAGATCCGCATCCATCCCGTCACCAACACCATCATGCGGCAGGGCGTGCCCGCCATCATCAACCCGTTCGACCTGTTCTCGCTGGAAGAGGCGCTGCGGCTGAAGGATAAGGTGGGCGCCCGCGTCACCGTGCTGACCATGGGGCCGCCGATGGCGGAGACCTCGCTGCGCAAGGCGCTGTCGCTGGGGGCCGACGACGCGGTTTTGCTGACCGACCGCAAGTTCGCGGGCTCCGACACGCTGGCGACCTCCTACGCCCTGACCTCCGCCATCCAGAAGCTGGCCGAGGAGGAGCCGGTCGACATCGTCTTCTGCGGCAAGCAGACGGTCGATGGCGATACCGCGCAGGTCGGCCCCGGCATCGCCACCCGCCTCGGCTTCGAGCAGCTGACCTACATCACCAGGATCGAAGACCTGAACATCGCGTCCAAGGAGATTGTGGTGCAGCGCCGCTCCGAAGGCGGCGTGCAAGTGCTGAAGACGAAGCTTCCCTGCATGATCACCATGCTGGAAGGCACCAACACCATCCGCTTCGGCAAGATGGACGACCTGTTCCGCGCCGCCCGCTACGAGCTGAAGACCTGGAGCCGGGACTTCACCGGGGCCGAAGAGGGCCGCGTCGGCCTGAAGGGCTCGCCGACCGTGGTGTCGAAGGTCTTCGTGCCTAAGCCGCGCGCCGAGAAGGCCAAGATGATCGAGGCCGCATCCGATACGCCCGACGCGATGGCCGCCGCCGCCATCGACGCCATCTTCGCCGCCCAGCCCAAGCTGGCAGACGACCTGCTCGCCCGCGCCGCGGCCGGGCTTTGACGATACACCCGCGGGAGACCCGACGATGAGCGAACCGAGCAAGCCCCAGGGCCGCAAGTTCCAGCTTCCCGAACACCTGAAGGTTTACAAGAACGTCTGGGTGATCGTGGAGCAGGAGCGCGGCATCGTCCATTCCGTGTCGCTGGAACTGCTGGGCGAAGCCCGGAAGCTGGCCGACAAGCTGGGGGTGGAGGTGGGTGCCGTGGTTCTGGGCGCCGAAAGCCCCGACCTGAACCGCATCTGCGGCGACGCCATCAGCTATGGCGCCGACATCGTCTACAAGGTGACGGACCCGGCGCTGGCCGACTATCGCACCGATCCGTATTGCCGTGTGATGACCGAGGTGGTGAACACCCACAAGCCGGAGATCGTGCTGCTGGGCGCCACCACGCTGGGCCGCGATCTGGCGGGCGCCATTGCCACCACGCTGGCGACCGGCCTGACCGCCGACTGCACCGAGCTGGACATCTACGCCGACAACCGATCGCTGGCCGCCACCCGGCCGACCTTCGGCGGCACGCTGCTCTGCACCATCCAGACGCTGGCCTACCGGCCGCAGATGGCGACGGTGCGCCCGCGCGTCATGGCGATGCCGGAGCGCGACGATGCCCGCACCGGTCGCGTCATCGAAATCCAGCCGGACCTGCGCGAAGAGGACATCGTCACCAAGGTCCTGAACTTCATCGCCGACCGCGAACAGAACGAGGCGCAGCTGGCCTTCGCCGACATCATCGTGTCGGCCGGCAAGGGGCTGGGCAAGGTCGAGAACATGAAGCTGGTCTTCGACCTCGCCCGGGTGCTGGGCGCCGAGGTCGGGGTGACCCGCCCGCTGGTCCAGGCCGGTTGGGCCACCAACGACCGTCAGGTCGGGCAGACCGGCAAGACGGTGCGGCCGAAGCTCTACATCGCCGCCGGCATCTCCGGCGCCATCCAGCATCGGGTCGGCATGGAGAAGTCGGACCTGATCCTGGCGATCAACACCGATCCCAACGCGACGATCTTCGACTTCGCCCATCTGGGGCTGGTCGGCGACGCGCTGAAGATCCTGCCGGCGCTGACCGATGCCTTCGGCCGCCGCCTGTCCGTCAACCGCATGGCCGGCTGACCGCCGGACGAGAAAGGAGCCTGTCGACATGGTCGAAAAGTTCGACGCCATCGTCATCGGTGCCGGCCCGTCCGGCAACGCCGCGACCTACACGCTGGCCAAGCAGGGGCTGAAGGTGCTCCAGCTTGAGCGCGGCGAATATCCCGGCGCCAAGAACGTCCAGGGCGGCATCATGTACGCCCACGAGCTGGAGAAGATCATTCCGGACTTCCGGGATGATTGCCCGACGGAACGCCACATCATCGAGCAGCGCGTCTGGCTGCTGGGCGACGACAGCTATGTCGGCACCAACTACCGCTCGGAATCCTTCAACAGCGACAAGCCGAACCGCTACACCATCATCCGCGCCAACATCGACAAATGGTGGGGCGAGCAGATCCGCAAGGTCGGCGGCCTGCAGATCTGCGAGACCACGGTGACGGAGCTGATCCGCGACCCGTCCGGCAAGGTGATCGGCGTGCGCACCGACCGCGAGGGCGGGGAAATCCATGCCGACGTCGTCATCATGGCCGACGGCGTGAATGCCCTGCTGGCCAAGCGCGCGGGCCTTCAGACCGAAGCGGCGCCGGAGAATGTGGCGCTGGCGGTGAAGGAAATCCTCTTCATCGATCCGGAACTGATCCAGCAGCGCTTCGGCATCAAGGAGGACGAGGGCGTCGTCATCGAGATCATGGGCAAGGTGACCAAGGGGATGGTCGGCACCGCCTTCCTCTACACCAACAAGGAATCGCTGACGATCGGCATCGGCTGCCTGATCTCCGACTTCAAGAACGGCGATTGCCCGCCCTACAAGATGCTGGAGGATCTGAAGAACCATCCCGTCATCAAGCCGCTGATCGAAGGGGCGGAGATGAAGGAATACGCCGCCCACATGATCCCGGAGGGCGGCTACAAGGCGGTTCCGCAGCTCTACGGCGACGGCTGGCTGGTGGTCGGCGACGCCGCCCACTTCAACAACGCCGCCCACCGCGAGGGCTCCAACCTCGCCATGGCGTCGGGCCGCATGGCGGCGGAGACGGTGATCGAGCTGAAGGCCGCCGGCAAGGGCTATACCGCGGCAAACTTGGCGGCCTACAAGAAGAAGCTGGACGACAGCTTCATCATGAAGGACCTGAAGAAGTATCGCGAGCTGCCCGGCATCATGCACGGCAACAAGCAGTTCTTCGGCGCCTACCCCGACGAGATCACCTCCGCGGTCCACAACTGGTTCACCGTGGACAGCGTCGACAAGAAGACCAAGGAAAAGCAGATCATGAAGTCCTTCATCAAGCGCCGCTCGGTGATGGGACTGGTCGGTGACGCAATCAAGCTGGTGAGGGCCGTGCGATGAACATGATGGTCAAGGTCGAAGAGAAGCTCTATCAAAACCGCTACATCGTCGACGAGAGCCGGCCCCACATCCAGATCAAGAGCGAGGAGGCCTGCAAGAGCTGCGACAAGCAGGCCTGCACCTTCTGCTGCCCGGCCGCCTGCTACAGCAAGAACGAGACCGGCGGCGTGACGTTGGTGACCGACGGCTGCCTGGAATGCGGCACCTGCCGCGTCGTCTGCCAGGACAAGGCCAATATCGCCTGGGACTATCCGCGCGGCGGTTACGGCATCAGCTACAAGTTCGGCTGATCGGTCTTTTGGAGTCTTCCCCGGAAATGGATGGCCTCCGCGCGGCGACGCGCGGGGGCTGATTTGTCTTGAATAAGGGGCAATCAGCTACCCTTCAACACCCCCGCCGCATGGTCCAGCGCCCGCTGCAGTTCCGCCGGGAAATAGGGCTTGCGGACGAAGCCGAAGGGCTCGCAGTCGGCGGCGCGGTGCCGGGTCTCCGCATCGGCGAAGGCGGAGGTGAAGATGCAGCGGATGCCGGTACGGGCGCGAATGGCCGCGGCGGCATCGATCCCGTCGCGGGGGCCGAGCAGTCGGATGTCCATCATCACGATGTCGGGGCGCAGCCGCTCGGCCGCCCCGATCGCGGCGTCGGCATTGTCCTCGATGCCGATGACGGCAAAGCCCAGCATGCCCAGGACCTCTTCCAAAGCCATGGCGGCGAGACTTTCGTCCTCGACGATGAGGATGCGCAGGGGATGGTCGGAGGCAGGCGTTAGGTCTGTCATCGTACTCGCGCAGGTGCTGTCACAAGAATTCTACAGGAGCCGCGCAGTAGGCGAACCCAAAAAGCGCAGGATTATGACCAATGGTGCGGTCTGCGCCTGATGCATGGCATGGCCGGACAGGCATGACCGCAGGTCGGCGCAGGTGTGCGAGGAGAGATCGCGCACCCTTGTTTTTCACCCCGTCGGCGTACCATCTCTATCGCATGGCTGTTTTCAGGACCGAACAACGCGGACCTGCGCGCGTCCCTTGCGGACCATTGGCGGGGCCGCGCCCTATTCCATGAGGAGGACGGCGATGGACCTGCGTGTCTGTTTCGAAAATATGGAGAACGTCAACGTCAACGACGCGGCGATGATGAAACACTACGCCAAGAGCTATCTGGCGGACTTCGACCCCGAATGGGCCGGATTCATCATGCTGCCCCACGACGAGACCATGCGTGCGACGATGGAGCCCGCCTGGCAGGTTCTGATCCGCGACGCCACGGTGCGGACGGAGCAGGAACTGCTGCGTTACATCGACGAGAATCCGATGGCCGCCTACCACGTCCACGTCTATCGTCGTGACGACGGCACCAACGAGAGCAAGATCCACTGACGGCAAAAGGGGGCGCGACCGGCGCCCCCTTTCTTCCGTTGCTCAGGTCCGGTTCACCGGTGCGGGCGGCTTGGAGTTTGGTGTTTCCGTGTGATTCACGGCTGAAGCGTTTCCGCTTGAACCGATCACACTCTAGCCGACCGGCGACCTCAGCAGGCTGTCCAGCGGGACGAAGCGGTCGGCCATCTTGCGCGCCTCTTCCTTGTGGACCTTGAAGGTCTTCTCCGCGATGGCGTTGGACACCATGAAATCCTGGTAGGCGCGTTCCAGATGGAAGCGGTAGCGCGCCGACATGCCTTCGTCGTCCAGCCCCTCCATCCCATGGTCCGCCGACAAATAGTCGTGGAAGCGCTGCAGGATGTGCAGGCGGTTCACGTTGACCACGCGCTGGTCATAGGTGACGTGGAAGAAGCGCAGGAAATCTTCCGCGGTTTCCAGATCGTCGAGGTCGTCGGTGAAATCGCTCATCGTCGAAGGCTCCTCACGCGTGCTGCTGGGTGGAAGGGGAGGGGCCGCACCCCTCCTGGTCGCAGATGTTGCCACAAGAGCTGCAGGCCACACCGTCCAAACGTATATCGCTGTGCATATCGTTCAGGCGAAATTCCGACAGGCGGATGTTCTTAGCAGGAAACTGTGACGTTTCGGTTGCAGTGTGGGCTTCCAGCCGGGCTTCGATGCGGTTGATGTGGTCGATCAGGCAGGCGATGGCCTTGCCGACCGGGTCCGGCATCAAATGATGTTCCAGGTCGATGTTGTGATCCGATAGCCGGCGTTGAGTCTCCGGCCGCACCACCCGGCCGGGGATGCCGACCACGGTCATGCCCGGCGGCACCGGCTTGGTCACCACCGAATTGGCGCCGACCCGCGCGTTGGCGCCGACGGTGATCGGCCCCAGGATCTTGGCACCGGCCCCGACCAGCACGCCGTCCATCAGCGTCGGGTGTCGCTTGCCCTTGGTCCAGGAGGTGCCGCCCAGCGTCACCCCATGATAGAGCGTCACGTCGTCGCCGATCTCCGCCGTCTCGCCGATCACCACGCCGGCGCCATGATCGATGAAGAAACGGCGGCCGATGCCGGCGCCGGGATGGATGTCGATGTTGGTCACCGCGCGCGCCACATAGGACAGGAAGCGCGCCGGCCAGCGCAGACCCCGCCGCCAGGCCGCGTTGGCGAAGCGGTGGAACACCAGCGCATGGATGCCGGGATAGCAGGTCAGCACGTCGAAGACGTTGCGCGCAGCCGGATCGCGGTCGAACACGCAGGCGACGTCCTCGCGCAGCAGGGCCAGAATGCCCGGAGAGCTTTTGGGCTTGGTCATGTCGCCGCCTCCAGGAAGGCGTGCAGTTCCTCGGGCGTGGGCGGCCGCTTGGCGCGGGTGGCCAGCGCGCGGACGCGCGGCAGCACTGCCTGCGCCGTGGCGTCGTCGCAGGCGATGCCGAGCCGCTCATAGGCCAGCTTCACCGCCGCGGTGCCGGAATGCTTGCCCAGCACGATGCGGTGTTCGCGCCCGACCTCGGCCGGGTCGAAATTCTGGTAGGTGGCGCGGTCGCGCAGCAGCCCGTCGACATGGATGCCGGCCTCATGGGTGAAGACGGCGGCGCCCACGATGGACTTGTTGACGGCGACCGGCCGGTTGGACGCCCGCTCCACCAGATCGCTGATGATGCCGAGCGAGCGCGTCTCGACGCCGGTGTCGATGTGGTAGAGGTGTTTCAGCGACACCACCACCTCCTCCAGCGGCGCGTTGCCGGCGCGCTCGCCCAGGCCGTTCACCGTGGTGTTGACATGGGTGGCCCCGCCTAGCACCGCGGCCAGCGAGTTGGCGTTGGCGAGGCCCAGATCGTCATGGGCGTGGATCTCGATCTCCAGGTCGGTGGCCCGGCGCAGCCGTTCGATGCAGGCGCGCGTCTGGAAGGGGTCGAGCACGCCCAGCGTGTCGGCGAAGCGGAAGCGGCGCGCGCCGGCCTCTTGCGCCACGGTGGCGGCGGCGATCAGGAAATCCATGTCGGCGCGCGACGAATCCTCGCCGCCGACGCTGACCTCCAGCCCATGGTCGCGCGCCTGTTTCACCCGGCGCTCGATCTCCGCCAGCGCCCAGGCGCGGCTGCGCTTCAGCTTACGGGTGATGTGGATGTCGGACACCGGCATGGAGAGGTTGACGAAGCCGACGTTGCAGGACAGCGCCGCCTTCAAATCGGCGTCGTGCATGCGGCACCACACCATCAGTCGGCCCTTCAGCCCCAGCGCGGCCACGGCGCGGATGCCCTCGCGCTCCTCTTCGCCCATGGCGGGGATGCCGATCTCCTGCTCCGGCACGCCAGCGGCGTCGAGCGCGCGGGCGATGGCGATCTTCTCGTCCAGCGTGAAGGCGACGCCGGCGGTCTGCTCGCCATCGCGCAGCGTGGTGTCGTTGATGGTGGCGAAGGTGGTGGGCATGGGGGCACCTCGCATCGTCGTCGCCGATTGCCCCCACCCCGACCCTCCCCCGCTGGGCGGGGGAGGGGGATTGAGCGCATCTTCAGGAGAGCGGCGGCAGTCCCCTCCCCCGCCCAGCGGGGGAGGGTTAGGGTGGGGGCAATCACTGCCCCCAAGTCAGTGTCGCAGGCCGGGCCGGGGACCCGCCCCGACGGGGTGTCGTCGGGCGGGGTGCCGGGACGGGCCATCGACCCGGCCTGCGATTCCGGTGTTACGAATAAACGGGTGCGAACTCTTTGGGCTTGCCGGCTTCCTGCTGCCAGTAGGGCGACAGGCTGCGCAGCTTGGCGATGATGCCCGGCACCACGGCGATCACCCGGTCGATCTCCTCCTCCGTCGTTTCGCGCGACAGCGAGAAGCGGGTGGCGCCATGGGCTGCGGTGTAGGGCACGCCCATGGCGCGCATGACGTGGCTGGGCTCCAGCGACCCCGACGTGCAGGCGGAGCCGGAGGACGCGGCGATGCCGGCCTCGTTCAGCAGCAGGAGGATCGCCTCGCCCTCGATATACTCGAAGGCGATGTTGCAGGTGTTGGGCAGGCGGTTGTCCGGGTTGCCGGTGACGAAGCAGCTCGGCACCGCCGCCAGGATCGCCTGTTCCAGCTTATCGCGCAGCGCCTTCACCCGCGTGTTCTCGTCGCCCATATGGACCAGCGCCAGTTGGGCGGCGGCGCCCAGCCCGACGATGCCCGGCGCATTCTCGGTGCCGGCGCGGCGCGAGCGTTCCTGATGGCCGCCGCGCAGCATCGGGCGGTAGCGCAGGCCGCGCTTGACGTAGAGCGCGCCGATGCCCTTGGGGGCGTGCAGCTTGTGGCCGGACAGCGACAGCATGTCGATGGCGCTGTCGGCGAGCTTCACCGGGATCTTGCCGACCGACTGCACCGCGTCGGTGTGGAAGAGGGCGCCGACCTCCTTCGCCATGCGCGCCAGTTCCTCCACCGGGAAGATCGTCCCGGTCTCGTTGTTGGCCCACATGATGGAGACGATGGCGACCTGGTCGGACAGCGCCGCGCGGTAGGCCTCCATGTCGAGGTTGCCCTTGCCGTCCACCGGGATGCGATGGACCTTGTAGCTGCGCTTCTTCTCCAGATACTCGCAGAGCGCCAGCACGCCGGGGTGTTCGACCACGCTGGTGACGATCTCGCGCTTCTTCGGATAGGCCTCCAGCGCCGACAGGATGGCGGTGTTGTCGCTCTCCGTCCCGCCGGAGGTGAAGACGATTTCGCTGTCATGGGCGGCGCCCA
This sequence comes from Azospirillum sp. B21, assembly GCF_008364825.1. Classification (GTDB taxonomy): domain Bacteria; phylum Pseudomonadota; class Alphaproteobacteria; order Azospirillales; family Azospirillaceae; genus Azospirillum. Next base: position 58,728 of record NZ_VTTO01000009.1, on the reverse strand, counting down.
GCAGGGCCTGGACCTGCTTGCGCGCCCATTCGATCTTGCCGCCAACCGCGGCGCCGAAGCCGTGCATGGAGGAGGCGTTGCCGAAATGCTCGGTGAAGAGCGGCAGCATTTCCTGCAGAACTTCCGGATCGACGCGGGTGGTGGCGTTGTTGTCGAGATAGATGCCCTGGCTCATGGCTTGGCGCTCCCCTTAGCCCGCGTGGGCCGGCATGAGGGACGCGGGCTTGACCCGCACGAACTCGCCGAGCTTCTCGACCAGCTTCATCTGCACGCCCATCATCGTGCCGGCCGACTGCGAACAGCCGGAGCAGGCGCCGGAGAGCCGGACGTAGATGTCCTTGCCGTCGATGTCGACCAGTTCCACGTCGCCGCCGTCACGCTGGATCTGCGGACGCATCTCCTCGATGGCGGACATGATGGCCTGCATGCGCTGGACGTTCGTCAACTTGGGCGCCGCGGCCGGTTCGGCCTTCGGTTCCAGCGGCTTGATGGCGTCGAGGCCGACCGTGCCGGGGGTGTGCTTCTTGGCGGGCGTCAGGGCGCCGGTCTTCGCCAGCACCTCTTCCAGCACCTCCTCGATCTTCTCGTGGCAGGTCTGGCAGGAGCCGCCGGCCTTGGTGTAGTGGGTGACCTCCTCCAGCGTGGTCAGGCCGTTGACGCTCACCGCGCGCTCGATCATGGCGGCGTCGATGCCGAAGCATTTGCAGACCAGCTCGCCTTCCTCATGATCGTCTTCCCACGCCTCGCCCTTGTAGTTGGCGATGGCGGCGCGCAGCGCCTCGGCGCCCATGACGGAGCAGTGCATCTTCTCCGGCGGCAGGCCGCCCAGATATTCGGCGATGTCGCGGTTGGTCAGCGTCAGCGCCTCGTCCACCGTCTTGCCGATGATCATCTCGGTCAGCGCCGAGGAGGAGGCGATGGCCGAGCCGCAACCGAAGGTTTGGAACTTCGCATCGAGGATGATCTGGGTGTCGGAATCGACCTTCAGCATCAGACGCAGCGCGTCGCCGCAGGTGATGGAGCCGACCTCGCCGACCGCGTTGGCGCTGTCCAGGACACCGGAGTTCTTCGGGTTGAAGAAGTGTTCCTTGACCTTGTCGGTGTAGTTCCACATGTCGCTGCTGCCTTTCCGTGGGGTGCGCGCCTAGGGGAAGAGTGTCCGGAAGCGGGATCAGTGAGTGGAGTAAGGGGCCGACGATCCGCAGCTGGACGGGGAGGTGGAGCAGGAGCCGCCCCCGCCTTCACCGGCCGAGAAGGACTTGCCGCAGCCGCAGCTGCTTGTCGCGTTCGGGTTGTCGAACTTGAAGCCGGAGCCTTCGATGCCCTCGACGAAATCGACCACCACGCCGGACAGGAGGGGCTGGCTGTTGGCGTCGACGAAGATGGTGACCGGGCCGAAGCTGAGCACCGCGTCGTCATCGCCGGCCGCCGCCTCCAGACCCATCTGGTATTTCAGGCCGGCGCAGCCGCCGTCGGTCACGGCGATCCGCAAGCCGGCCGCCGCACCGCCCGACTTCGCCAGGACCTGTTCCAGGGTGGAAACCGCCGCATCCGTCAGAGTCACCATGTCCCGCCTCCTCAAGCCGCGTAGCCGGGGGTGCCGGCCGATCTTACGGGGAATAGAGCAAGCGGTGTGCCAAACAGGCAAAGCATTGATTTGCAATGATTGTCAGATCGGAGGGGCGTGGCGATAGTCCGACAATGTTTCGCCTTCCAACGTTTTTGTCGGGTTTGGCGCGTGTCGGCTTTGCGACAGCCGCGACACTTCGCCGCACAAAAATATTGTGGTCTTTCCCTTTGCCCGCGCGCCTACCATGTGGCGTCGTCGGTGCGCCGGATGGTTGATTTTCTCAACAGAAAATCCAGGCAGCGGAAAGGCGAGGGAAGCGATGAGCGACGAACCGATCGAACTCAGGATGTCGAACGGCCGCATGGCCTTCGGCGACGTGCCCGAACAGATCGACGAACTTTTGCAGGAGGCGGTGAAGGCCCGCGACGTGCCGGAGGTCTGCGAGTCACTGCTGTGGGAGGCGCATCGCAAGGGGCCGCGGGTGCTGCCGGTCTTCTATGCGCTCTACAAATTCTACTTCAACCGCAAGAAGCTGGCGGAAGCGGAGCGGGTGGCCCGCATCGGGCTGGATGCCGCCGCACTCCAGGGCGGCTTTCAGGCGGACTGGTCGCAACTGACCGCGGACTCCACCGACTGGACGGCGGCCGGGCCGCCGCGCTTCTTCCTGTTCACCATGAAGGCCCTCGCTTTCATCGAGCTGCGCCGCCACAACCGCGACAGGGCGCTGGCGATCCTTGCCAAGATGGCGGAGATCGACCCGGCCGATCAGGTCGGTTACGGCACCATCGCCGCCTTGGCCCGCGGGCTGGACGGAGAGGGTGGGACGGCGTAGAGGCCGGCTCCACATAAAAAAGCCCCCCGGCCCAGGGGGGAACCGGGCCGGGGGCAGCGGGGATTTGCGTCTCACGACGCTCTCACGACGCGCTCTCACGTCGAGAGCAATTGCGGCCCCGCCGGGGCAGGGGGGCCGCAATCCGGTCAGGCTGCGACGGATTCCAGGGCCGGATAGTCGGTGTAGCCCTTGGCGTCGCCGCCGTAATAGGTGGTGCGGTCCGGCTCGGCCAGCGGCGCATCAGCACGGAAGCGCACGGGCAGGTCCGGGTTGGAAATGAAGGCCTCGCCGAAGCTGACCGCATCGGCCTCACCCTTGGCGAGTGCTGCGTCGGCATCGCCGCGGCTGTAGCCGCCATTCAGGATGAACGGACCCTTGAAGGCGGTGCGCAGGGCGGACGCCACATGCGGCGCCCCCTCCGGCGGGGCCATGTGGTGGCCGGGCCGTCCCTCGATCACATGCAGATAGGCGAGGTTGAAGGGATTCAGCGCCTTGGTGATCGCCAGGAAATGCGGCAGCGGGTCGCTGTCCTTCATGTCGTTGAACACACCGGTCGGCGACAGGCGGACGCCGATGCGGTCGGCGCCGACGGCATGGGCCGTGGCCTCCAGGATCTCCAGCAGGAAGCGGCAGCGGTTCTCCACCGTCCCGCCATACTGGTCGGTGCGGGTGTTGGTGCTGTCGCGCAGGAACTGGTCGATCAGATAGCCGTTGGCCGCGTGGATCTCGACGCCGTCCAGGCCGGCATCGAACACCGCGCGCTTGGCGGCATCGGCGAAATGGCGGACCAGACCGGGAATCTCGGAAGTGTCCAGAGCGCGCGGCACCGGGAAGGGCTCCATGCCGGCACCGGTGTAGAGCTGACCCTTCGCCGCGATGGCCGAGGGGGCGACCGGGGCGGCACCGTTCGGCTGGAAGCGCGGGTGGGAAATGCGGCCGACATGCCAGAGCTGGGTGACGATCCGCCCGCCTGCATCATGCACGGCGTCCGCCACTTTGCGCCAAGCCAGCGTCTGCGCGTCGGTGTGGATACCCGGCGTGTTGGGATAGCCCTGGGCGGTGTCGCAGACCTGCGTCGCCTCGGTGATGATCAGGCCGGCCGAGGCGCGCTGCGCATAATACTCGGCCGTGAGCCCGGTCGGGCAGTTGCCCTCGCCGGCGCGGCTGCGGGTCATCGGCGCCATGACGACGCGGTTCGGCAGCTCGATCGCGCCGAGGCGCAGCGGCGTGAACAGATCGGGAGCGGCGGTGCTGTGCGTGTCGATGCTCTGCGGCATGGCGGGAATACCCCCTGTTGGGCAATAGACTTATAGGATGGTCGGCTTGTATGTATGTGAATACATACTTGAACCGGAGCCTGCCGCTTGTCAAGTATGTATCTGCATACTTATTATGAAGCTGACGGGACGCACCGGAGAGGAACGGGTTTTGGACACAAGCAAGGACGCGGACGGTTGCTGCCCGGGCAGCGGCGCCACTGACGGCGCCTGTGAGGGTGGGGCGCGCAAGCGCGACCGTGCCGCGACGGAAGGCGCGCTGCTCGACGCCGCCAAGCTGGTGTTCGCCGAGCGCGGTTTCGACGCGGCGACGACGCGCGAGATCGCCGGGCGGGCCGGGGTCAACGAACAGCTGATCCAGCGCTATTTCTCAGGGAAGAGCGGGCTTCTGCTGGCGGTGGTGGAGCGTTATTGGCGGGAGGAATCGGGCGGCTGCCACCTGCCGCCGCCGGACGAGGATCTGGAGACCGATCTCGCCCGTTTCCTGCACGCGCAGTTGAAGCACAGCTGGGAATGCCGCGACTTCACCCGCGTGGTGCTGGCCCGCGCCCTGGTCGATCAGGCGGTGGCGGACGAGATGGCCCGCACCCTGTCGCAGAGCCGCATTCCCTGCCTGCTCAAGCGGCTGGAGGGGTTCCGCGACCGTGGCGCCATCGCCGCCGACGCCGACCTCGCCAATGTGGCGGCCGGCATCGCGACGCTCAGTTTCGGGCTGGGCTTCCTCGATCAGGTGGTCTTCGGCCGCGACGATGCCGGCATCTGCGCCATGGTCGGCACGCTGTCCCACACCATCGCCCACGGCCTGACGCCGCGGTAACGGTTACTCCGCGGCAGTTGCGGCACGGGCTGAGGCGCGGTGGCTGTGCACCGCGTCGGCGGTGAAGACGGCCAGCGCCACCCAGATGCAGGCGAAGGTGATGGCATGGCTGCGGGTGAAGGCCTCGCCATAGACCAGCACGCCCAGCAGAAGCTGCCCGGTCGGCCCGACATATTGCAGCAGACCCAGCGTGGTCATGGTCAACCGGGTCGCACCGATCATGAACAGCACCAGCGGCACCGCGGTCATCGGCCCGGCCAGAACCAGCAGGGTGCTCTCGCCCCATTCATGGCCGAAGGCCCCGCTTCCGCCCAGCCACAGCAGATAGCCGAGGGCGGCCGGCAGCAGCAGCGCGGTTTCCACCAGCAGGCCGACCACCGGATCGACCGCCGCCTTCTTGCGCACCAGCGCATAAAAGCCGAAGGAGAGCGCCAGCGACAGGGCGACCCAGGGCACGGCGCCATAGCTGACGACGAGACTGCCGACGCCGGCCGCGGCGATGGCGACCGCCAGCATCCGCCCGCGGCTGAGCCGTTCGTTCAGGAACAGCACGCCCAGCAGCACATTGACCAGCGGGTTGATGAAGTATCCAAGGCTGGCCTCGACCAGCCGGCTGTTGACCACCGCCCAGATGAAGACGGTCCAGTTGGTGGTGACCAGCAGCGTGGTGACCAGGAACACGCCCAGTTGGCGCCAGCTTCCCACCGCTGCCAGAACCGCCGCCGGCCCGCGGGTGGCCAGCACGCCGATGCCGACCAGCACCACCGTCCAGACCACGCGGTGCGCCACGATCTCCACCGCGCCGACGTCGCCCAGCGATTTGAAGAAGACCGGATTGACCAACCCCCAGATAAGGTAGGAGGACAGCGCCGCGACGAATGCCGCGGTTGTGGAGGTCGGGGCCTTGGTGGGGGGCGGGGTCTGAACCATACTGCTCGTTTAGCACATTGTTTGTGCAATCCGGCAGCGGGCGGACGAACATGGCCGGGCTGCGCAACCGGCATCACTCCCGCCCCGCGCCCTGTTCACTCAACAAAATGTTCACTCGACAAAAAACCCCGCCGAAGCGGGGTTTCTCGCTCTGGTCCCTAAGATCCGGGCCGCGTCAGGCGGTGGCGCCGGTGGCGACGCCCTTGTCGGCCAGCAGGGTCTGCAGCTCGCCCGATTCGTACATCTCGCGGACGATGTCGCAGCCGCCGACCAGCTCGCCCTTGACGTAGAGCTGCGGGAAGGTCGGCCAGTTCGAGTATTCCTTCAGACCCTGGCGCAGGCCCGGATCCTCCAGGATGTTGACGCCCTTGAACTTGACGCCGGTGTGGCTCAGCACTTGGACGACGGCGGCGGAGAAGCCGCACTGCGGGAACACCGGGGTTCCCTTCATGTACAGCACGACATCGTTGCCCTCGATGTCCTGCTTGATGCGCTCGACGACGTTCTGATCGACCATGACTCGATAACCCTTCCGATTTGGTCCGGCTGTGCCGGGACCATGTCCGTTGCGACTTGTATTCAGGCGCCTTCCGGCATCCGTCCTCAGGCGCCCTCGGGCATCCGTACTCAGGCGCCTTCCGGCACCGCGGTGGTCAGCGCCAGGGCGTGCAGTTCGCCGCCCATCTTGCCCTGCAGGGACGCGTAGACCATCTGGTGCTGCTGCACCCGGCTCTTGCCCTTGAAGGCGGCGGAGGTGACGAGCGCGGCATAGTGGTCGCCGTCGCCCCGCAGATCCGCGATCTCGACGACCGCGTCCGGGATGCCCTCCTTGATGAGCTTTTCGATCGTGGCGGCTTCCATCGCCATGGGTCCAATCCTCGTTCTGTTCAGGGCTCTGTTCAGGATTGCCCCGCCCGGGCACATGCTTCTCAGGATAGAGTAGGTGCGGCCGGGCCGTTTGTCATCCACCGGCAAGTATTTGCCGCCCTGCGGAAGACGCCATGACGGCCCGCGCCATCAGAAGGTCACTCGCCGAACACGCGCTTGAACACGGTGTCGACATGCTTGGTGTGGTAGGTCATGTCGAACATCGGCTCCAGCTTGTCGCGTCCGATATGCTTGGCGATGTCGGGGTCGGCCGACAGCAGATCCAGATAGTTGCCGCCCTTTTCCCACACCTGCATGGCGTTGCGCTGCACCGCCTTGTAGCTGTCCTCGCGGCTCATCCCGGCCTGGGTCAGCGCCAGCAGCACGCGCTGCGAGAAGACCAGACCGCCCAGATCGTCCAGGTTCTTCTGCATGCGCTCCGGATAGACCACCAGCTTTTCCATCATGCTGGTCAGGCGCACCAGGGCGAAGTCGAGCGTGACGGTGGCGTCGGGGCCGATCATCCGCTCGACCGAGCTGTGCGAGATGTCGCGCTCGTGCCACAGCGCCACGTTCTCCAGCGCCGGGACCACGGCGGAACGCACGATGCGGGCCAGACCGGTCAGGTTCTCCGACAGGACCGGGTTGCGCTTGTGCGGCATCGCCGACGAGCCCTTCTGGCCGGGGTGGAAGTATTCCTCCGCCTCGCGCACCTCGGTACGCTGCAGGTGGCGGATTTCCGTGGCCAGATTCTCGATGCTCGACGCGATCACGCCCAGGACCGAGAAGTAGAAGGCGTGGCGGTCGCGCGGGATGACCTGGGTCGACACCGGCTCCACCGACAGGCCCAGCTTGGCGGCGACATGCTCTTCGACCCGCGGGTCGATGTTGGCGAAGGTGCCGACGGCGCCGGAGATGGCGCAGGTGGCGATGTCCTGGCGCGCCTGGACCAGACGCTCGCGCCCGCGGGCGAAGGCGGCGTAATGGCCGGCCAGCTTCAGGCCGAAGGTCGTCGGCTCGGCATGGATGCCGTGGCTGCGGCCGATGGTGACGGTGTCCTTGTGCTCGTACGCCCGGCGCTTCAGCGCGGCCAGCAGGGCGTCCATGTCGGCCAGCAGCAGGTCGGCGGCCTGGGTCAGCTGCACGGCGAGGCAGGTGTCCAGCACATCCGACGAGGTCATGCCCTGGTGGACGAAGCGGGCCTCGGGGCCGACATATTCGGCGAGGTTGGTCAGGAAGGCGATGACGTCGTGACGGGTCTCGCGCTCGATCTCGTCGATGCGGTCGATCTCCCACTTGCCGCGCTCCCACACCGCCTTGGCGGCCTCCTTCGGGATCACGCCCAGCTCGGCCTGCGCGTCGCAGGCATGCGCCTCGATCTCGAACCAGATGCGGAAGCGGTTTTCCGGCTCCCAGATGCGGGCCATTTCGGGGCGGGTATAGCGGGGGATCATCGGCACTCTCCGGAGGATGCGGGCGCTGGATTGAGGGTGGCTTGCGGGTCTCATTGCACGCGCGCGCGACCATAGCGGCGTGGGCTTGCGTTTTAAAGCCTCGCGATGCTCCGGTTCGCCCGTCCGGACCGGGCTGTCCGCGGCCGCATTAATCTTCGCGGTCGAACCGTTGCCCGCCGAAGGGAATCCGCGCCTAATGTTCGACGGGCGGGGTTTCCTCGGTTTCCCTGTGCACTTGCGGTCACGCCGCCTGTCTCCCATCATTGGGCGAGGAAAACAGTCAAAGAGTCGCGCCTCGGTGGATTTGATTCGCTTGCAGTTGAATCCTTGCGAGCATTAAGCAACACTTGCACAGCGCATCGGGGCCGGCTCCCGTCCGGTTTCCGCGATTCTCATCAGATCAGGCCATCCGAAGGGAGCCCTTCTTGTCCGACCCCGTCGCCGAGCTGGTCCGTGCGCCGTCGCGCTCGTCAGACGAGGCCCGGCTCTACCGCCTGCAGTTCCTGGCGTCGATGGCGCTGGTGTCGGCGCTCGTCCTCGGCCTCGGTTTCTATTTTGTCTGGCAGCATTGGGCCGACCTGGAGCACGACCTGAAGCAGAGCGAGGCGCGCTATGTCCAGGAGCAGCATCAGGCCCTGGTGCAGGAGGTCGAGAACGCGCAGTCCTACCTGGCCTACATGCGGTCACGCGTCGAACCGCTTCTGAAGGAGCATCTGCGCGCCCAGGTGGACGAGGCCTATGCCATCGCCCGCAGCGTCCATGACCGGGAAAAGGACATCCTGCCCGAAGCGGCGGTGAAGGAATCCATCAAGGAAACGCTGCGGCCGCTCCGCTTCTCGGGCGGGCGCGGCTACTATTTCATCCACGACCTGAACGGCGAGGCGGTGCTGATGCCGGTCGATCCGTCGCGGGAAGGGGCATCGCCCTTCGCGGCCCCCGATCCGCAGGGTGCCGCGGCGGTGCGCGAACTGATGCGGGCGGTCCAGGACCCCAGCCTGCGCGGCTTCGCCCGCTACCGCTGGCGCATGCCCGACGACCCGGCGCAGATGGTGGACAAGCTGGCCTTCGTCCGCCGGTTCGAACCGTTCGACTGGCTGATCGGCGCCGGCGATTCCTTGGGCGCGGCGGAGGCGCAGCTTCAGCGCGAATCGCTGGAACGGCTGCGCGCCTTCCGCTTCGGAGAGACCGGCTATATCGGCGTTCTGCGGCAGGACGGGCAGGTCCTGCTGTCGCCCACCGCGCCCGCGTCGGAGGGGATGAACGCGCGCGACCTGCCGTGGAAGACCGAACGCGATCTCGTCACCCGCCTGCTGGAGCAGGGTCGCCAGGGCGGCGGGGAGGTGCGCTACGACTGGATCCACCCGGTCACCGCGCGGCCGACGCCGAAGATGGCCTATGTCTCCGCCCCCACCGTGTGGGGCTGGATCCTCGTTGCCGGCTTCTACATCGACGATGTCGGCAAGGAGATGGAGGCCCGCCGGGCGGAGATCAGCCGAGGCGTCAACCTGCGCGTCTGGACCACGGTCGCGGTGCTGGGCGTGGCGCTGGCCGCGTCGGTTGGCGTGTCCTGGCTGGTCACCGGCTGGATCCGGCGTATCGTCGGCGGTTACCAGCTGCGGGTCCGGCACAGCGACAGCATGCTGCGCGAACGGGCGCGGCAGCTCTACCTCGCCAACTTCTTCGTCGACCATGTGTCGGAGATCGTCGTCCTGGCCGATGCGAACCTGCACATCGCCTACATCAACCCCTTCGGCTGCAAGGCGCTGGGCGGGACGCTGGAAGATATGGTGATGGGGCAGGCCGACCTGCTGAAACGCTTCGCGGCGGAAGGCGAGGACGCGGCCAGCCATTACGAGACCGTCTACCACACCCCGGACGGCCGCACGCTGGACCTGGAGGTCACGGCCAGCCGCATCACCTACGAAGGTGAGGTCTACTACTCCGCCATCGCCCGCGACATCAGCGAGCGCAAGCGGGCGGAATGGCAACTGCGGCTGTCGGCCAAGGTGTTCGACAACGCGGCCGAGGGCATGTTCGTCGCCAATGAGAACCAGAAGATCGTCGCCGCCAACGACGCCTTCGCCCGCATCACCGGCTATGACCGCGAGGAGGTGCTGGGCCGCGGTCCGGAATTCCTGCGCTCCGACCGCAATCCGCCGGGCTTCTATGAGGACCTGTGGGCGCAGCTGCGGGAAAACGGCCATTGGGCCGGCGAGATCTGGAGCACCCGCAAGAACGGCGAGGTGTTCCCGGAGTGGCTGAGCATCAAGATGGTGCGGAACGAGGATGGCGCGGTCGCCAACTACATCGCCGCCTTCACCGACATCACCGAGACCCGCGCGCAGGAGGAACGCATCCGCCATCTGGCGCAGTTCGATTTCCTGACCGACCTGCCCAACCGTTTCCTGCTGCGCGACCGGCTGGAGCGCGCCATGCTGGCCGCCGGACGCCACGGCACCAAGGTGGGGCTGCTGTTCGTCGACCTCGACCGCTTCAAGACCATCAACGACAGCCTTGGCCATCAGGTCGGAGACGGGCTGCTGCGCGAGGTGGCGGAGCGGCTGCTCGGCACCGTGCGCGCCAGCGACACGGTCAGCCGCCAGGGCGGCGACGAGTTCATCATCCTCATCAGCGACATGGACAGCCCCGACGCGGCCGGCATCGTGGCACGCAAGGTGCTGCACGCCCTGTCGGAGCCCTATCTGATCGACGGGCACGAGTTGCAGGTCACGCCCTCCATCGGCATCGCAATCTACCCGGACGACGGCACCGGCATCGACGCGCTGCTGAAGAGCGCCGACATGGCGATGTACGCCGCCAAGGAGGCCGGGCGCGCCACCTACCAGTTCTTCACGCCGGAACTGAACCGCCGCGCCTCGGACCGGATGTGGACGGAGAACAACCTGCGCCGCGCCCTGGCCAACAACGAGCTGGAGCTGCATTTCCAGCCGCAGTTCTCGCTGGACGGCCGCCGGCTGATCGGGGCGGAGGCGCTGGTGCGCTGGCGCCAGCCCGACGGCACGCTGATCATGCCCGGCCAGTTCATCCCCGTTGCCGAGGATACCGGCCTGATCCTGCCGCTGGGCGATTGGGTGCTGGGGGAGGCCTGCCGCCGCACGGCGGAACTGCTGCGGCACCAGGACCTGCTGATCGCCATCAACCTGTCGGCCGTGCAGGTGCGCCGCCCCGGACTGGCGGAGCGGGTGGCCGGCTGGCTGTCGGCCTACGGCATCCCGCCCTCGGCGCTGGAACTGGAGGTGACGGAAAGCGTCCTGATGGACGATTCCGACGTGGTGTCGGAAACCTTCTCGCAACTGCGCGAGATGGGGGTGCCGCTCGCCATCGACGACTTCGGCACCGGCTATTCCTCGCTGGCCTATCTGAAGCGCTTCCGGGTCGACAAGCTGAAGATCGACCGCAGCTTCGTCAGCGGCCTGCGCGCCGGCAATCCGGACAGCGGCGCCATCGCCGAGGCGATCATCGGAATGGCGCGCAGCTTGCGCATGCAGACGCTGGCCGAGGGGGTGGAGACGGAGGAGCAGTATCACTGTCTCGCCGCCATGGGCTGCGACCAGTGCCAGGGCTATTTGCTGGGCCGCCCGATGCCCTACGAGGACTTCCTGGCCTTCGTCCGGCGCGACGCCGACACGGCACAGGCGCCGTTGGCGGAGGCGGTGGAGTAGAGGCTGAACTATGCCCCGGCCGCTTCCGCGTCACCCGTATCGCAGCAGCCGCGTGCCGTTGACCTTCAGCCAGGCCCGCGGAAGCTCGACATTCCGCCCGGCGGTCAGGCTGGCGCACAGCGCCCAGAAGCGCGGGGAGTGGTTCATCTCGCGCAGGTGCGCCACCTCGTGGCCGACGACATAGTCCAGCACCGGCTCCGGCGTCATGATCAGGCGCCAGGAGAAGGACAGCCGGCCGGTGGACGAGCAACTGCCCCAGCGGCTCTTGGTGTCGCGGATGGTGACGGCAGCGACGCGGGCGCCGATGGACTCGGCCTTGACGCGGGCGCGGGTCGACAGCTCGCGCTTCGCCTCGACCGCCAGGAAATCGCGGACGCGGCGTGCCACATGCTCCGGCTGGCCGCCGACCAGCAGGGCGCCCTCCTCGATCCGGGTCGGGCCGCGCAGGGCAGGGTCGTGGCGGATGACATGCTCGACGCCCAAATAAGGCACACAGGCGCCGTCGGCGAAGGGGAGGGAGGGCGGCATCGCCGCCAGACGCGCCCGCAGCCAGCCGTCATGCCGGCCGACGAACTGGCGGGCGTCGGTCTCCGACACGCCGACCGGAACGACAACCTGCACCAGCCCGCGCCCGGCATCGACGCGCAAGGTCATGCGGGTGGCGCGCGCACTCTCCCGCAGCTCCAGAGGAATCGGCAGGCCGGAAATCTCCAGCGCCCGCGGCGGCTGGGGCGGCCGGACGGCGGATCGCTTGCGTTTGCGCAAGAGGGCGGGGAGAGAAGGGCGGCGCTGCACCATGCCGTCTTATAGCGCGGCTTCGGCCGCATGCGAAAGCATCCTCCCACCTTGGCGGTAAAGGAGTTACGGCACAGCCTCGGCTTAAAGCATTAGGGCCTTCGAACGAACCATAGGCTATGGGATGGACTGAGGTCACATTTGACACGATCGATCGGAGCACAAGATAAAGCAGAGGTAACGCGGTGGTCCCGCGATCCCCGTTTTCCCACAGTTCGGAACGCCTTTTCCTCTATCTTCGGTCTTCCCCGCAGTTTTGCCGAGTAAATGCCGATGCCACTCATCCAAGGACAGACGCCGACCCGCGCGGACTGGTTCGACGCGCTGCTGTCGGCCAACGACGGCCCCCATGCGTTGCTTGGCGAGGACGGGCGCGTGCTGGTGGCGAACCGCGCCTTCGCCGAGGCCCTCGGCCTCGCCCAGGACGCGGTGGAAGGGCGAACCCTGGCAGAGGGCGGGCTACCGACGGGGGCGGCGGACGCGATCGACGTGCTGCGGCGCCAGGTGCTGGCGACGGGCACAGCGGCGAGCAGTGCCGGACCGTTTCCCGGCCTTGGGCGGCCCGTGGCGCTGAACCCGGTGCGGGATGCCGGCGGCGCCATCCGCGCGGTGGCGCTGATCGCCGATGCCGGTGCGGCCGCCTTGGCAGAGGCGCGTGCGGAGGCTGTGCAGGCGCGTGCCGACGCGGAGCGCGCCCGCACCGCCAAGGGCAAGTTCCTGTCGGCGGCCAGCCACGATCTGCGCCAGCCCTTCCAGGCGATGCACCTGTTCCACCATCTGCTGATCGGCCGGCTGACCGATCCGGCCTCCATCGAACTGGCGAACAAGCTGGAACAGGCGATCGTCGGCGGCGAGACGCTGCTGCGCGCCCTGCTGGAGGTGTCGGCGCTGGAAGCCGGGCTGGTCACCGCCAAGCCGCAGACCTTCCCGGTCGACGAACTGCTCGCCAAGATGCTTGAGGAGTTCGGGCCGGAGGCGGAGGCCAAGGGGCTGCGTTTCAACGTCCGTCCGCTCGATGCCCAGGTCTCCAGCGATCCCGCGCTGATGGAACGGCTGCTGCGGCCGATCCTGGCGAACGCCCTGCGCTACACCCTGAAGGGCGGCATCCTGCTGGCGGCGCGGCGGCGCGGCGACACCCTGCGCATCGAGGTGTGGGACACCGGCGTCGGCATCGACCCGGCCAACCATGCCGTGATCTTCGAGGACTTCCACCAGCTCGGCAACCCCGGCCGCGACCGCAAGCAGGGGCTGGGGCTGGGGCTCGCCATCGTGCGGCGGCTGGCCCAGGTGCTGGGGCACCCGGTGACGGTGCGCTCCAAGCTCGGCAAGGGCTCGGTCTTCGCGGTGGAGGTGCCGCTGTCCGGTTCCGACGGCGACCGGTCGGGCGACGATTCCGCCGACAGCGAACCGGAACCGGCAGTCGGAACCTCGGCGTCCGCCGCCCCGGCAAAGGCCGGTACGGTGCTGGTGATCGAGGATGATGCCATGCAGTTGGAGGGGATCGGCATGCTGCTGCGCGGCTGGGGCTATGCCGTCATCCCCGCCCGCGGCATCGTCGAGGCCTGCGCCGAGTTGGACAGCGCCGCCGCCTCCCCGGACCTCGTGCTGTCCGACCTGCGCCTGTCGGGGCCGGAGACCGGCATCGACGCCATCCAGGCGGTGCGCGCCCGTTGCGGCCGGCGCGTGCCGGGCGTGATCGTGACCGGCGACACCGACCCCGACCGCCTGCGCAGCGTCGACCGCAGCGGTCTTCCGCTGGTCCACAAGCCCTGCGACCCCGCGGCACTGCGCCGCCTGCTCAGCCGCAGTCTGCAGGCGGGGGTGGGTGCATGGCGACCGGACGTCATCTGTTCGCGTTAGCCTTTCCGCGCCTGCGCATTTTCGCTCCGCAACATTCCATTTGGCCGGATTTTCACGTCACAAAACCGCAATGCGGCGTCTTGACAGACCCGGTCGTGCATGGGCAGTGTGACGATTAGAGCAACCAAACAATTTCGAAAGCGATCATCGGGTTATCAGTGCTTTTCGCAAGCGCAAACAAATGGCCAAACATATGGCCGCATGCGTCTGCCACCAAAACTTCACGAAAGCGTCGCGGGACGGCAACCCATTGCCCTCATGACAACCGCGCACCATACCGGGACAGGGAGACCCACCGCATGTTGACCCGCCGCAAGCTTGCCCTCCTGACGGGCGCCGCCACCACCACCGCGCTGCTGTTCGCCGCCCTTCCGGGGTCCGCGCTGGCGCAATCCAAAACGGTGATCGATTTCTGGCACGGCCTGCCGCAGCCGCTGGGCGGCCAGCTGGAGCAGGTCGTCAAGGACTTCAACGACAGCCAGCAGGCGGTCCAGGTCAACGCCTCCTACAAGGGGGCCTATCCCGAGACGATGCAGGCGGCCATCGCCGCCTTCCGGGCCGGCAACGCCCCGCACGTCGTCCAGATGTTCGAGGTCGGGACCGCCACCATGATGGCGGCCGGCCCGGCGGTGAAGCCGGTCTACCAGCTGATGCAGGAGACGGGTGCGGCCTTCGATGCCGACGCCTACATCCCGGCGGTGAAGGGCTATTACTCGTCCAAGGACGGGAAGATGATGGCGCTGCCGTTCAACAGCTCCAGCACCATCATGTTCTACAACAAGGACGCCTTCCAGAAGGCCGGCCTCGACCCGAACAAGCCGCCGGCGACCTGGCCGGAGATGATCGAGGCGACGAAGAAGCTGAAAGCGTCGGGCTCGACCTGCCCCTTCACCACCTCCTGGCCGGTGTGGGCGCAGTTCGAACAGCTGGGCGCCATCCACAACACCCCCTTCGCCAGCCAGGCCAACGGCTTCGACGGTCTGAACGCCGAGCTGAAGGTCGACGCGCCGCTCTTCGTCAAGCATGTGCAGACGCTGATCGACATGCAGAAGGAGGGGCTGTTCAAGTATGGCGGCCGCGACAACAAGCCGGACGCCCTGTTCCCGTCGGGCGAATGCGCGATGATCCACGGCTCGTCCGGCCTGCGCAGCCGCACCACCAAGGAGGCGACCTTCGCCTGGGGCGCCGCGCCGCTGCCCTACTGGCCGGAATTCGCCAAGGACGGCCCGAAGAACAGCATCATCGGCGGCGCCGCCTTCTGGGTCATGACCTCGCCCAAGCGCACGCCGGCCGAATACAAGGCGGTGTCGCAGTTCTTCAGCTATCTCGCCCGGCCGGAGGTCGATGCGAAGTGGCACATGGACACCGGCTATGTCCCGGTGACGATGAAGGGCTTCGAACTGGCCAAGGCCCAGGGCTATTACGAGAAGAATCCCGGCGCCGACGTGCCGGCCGCCCAGCTGACCCGCACGCCGACCACCGAGAACAGCATGGGCCTGCGGCTGGGCAACCTGCCGGAAATCCGCAACATCATCCAGGAAGAGCTTGAGAAGGCCTTCCAGGGCCAGCAGGACGCCAAACAGGCGCTGGACTCCGCGGTGAAGCGCGGCAACGCCGTGCTGCGCAACTTCGAGCGCGCCAACAAGGGCTGATTGGCTGAGGGACTCCAGGATCCCCTCTCCCCCCGGGGAGAGGGGGAAATCCCCCAAGCGCTACGCCCAACCCACGAAAGACCATCCTTTGCAGCGTCGCGTGACATTCGACAGCCGGCTGCTGCCCTATCTGCTGCTCGCGCCGCAGGTGGCGGTGACTCTGGTGTTCTTCATCTGGCCGGCGGCCCAGGCCGTCTGGCAGTCGGTGCATCTGCAGGACGCCTTCGGCATCCGCAGCGAGTTTGTCTGGTTCGAGAATTTCGAACATGTGCTGACCGACCCGAACTATCTCGACACGCTGAAGGTCACCGTTGTCTTCAGCGTCGCGGTCACCGTGCTGTCGATGGGCACGGCGCTGCTGCTGGCGGTGCTGGCCGATTCCAAGATCAAGGGTGCGCGCGCCTACAAGACGCTGCTGATCTGGCCCTACGCCCTGGCGCCGGCGGTCGCGGCGGTGCTGTGGATGTTTATCTTCAATCCCGACATCGGGTCCTTTGGCCGGGCGTTGAGGGCGCTCGGCTATGACTGGGACTATCGGCTGAACGGCGGGCAGGCGCTGTGGATGGTGATCATGGCCGCCAGCTGGAAGCAGGTGGCCTACAACTTCATCTTCTTCCTGGCCGGCCTGCAGGCGATCCCGCGTTCTGTGATGGAGGCGGCCAGCATCGACGGGGCCGGGCCGGTGCGGCGCTTCCTCACCATCACCTTCCCGCTGCTGTCGCCGACCACCTTCTTCCTGCTGGTGGTCGACATGGTCTACGCCTTCTTCGAGACCTTCGGCACCATCCATGCCCTGACCCAGGGCGGGCCGGGCAAGGCGACGGAGACGCTGATCTTCCGCGTCTACCATGACGGCGTGGTCAACAACGACCTCGGCGGATCGTCGGCCCAATCGGTGATCCTGATGGTGATCGTCATCGCTCTGACCGCGGTGCAGTTCCGCTTCATCGAGCGCAAGGTCCATTACGCATGAAGCCGACCCGATTCATCGACCTCGTGCCGCACATCGTCCTGATCGTCGGCGTCCTCATCTTCGCCTATCCGATCTATGTGACGCTGATCGGCTCCACCTGGGATTCCGGCACCATCGGCCGCGGCGGGCTGCCGCTGTGGCCGGGCGGGCAGGGGCTGGACAATTACGCCCAGGCCTGGGCGGGCGAGGCGGGCGCGCGGGCCAAATACACGCCCGTGCGCACCATGATGCTGAACAGCCTGATCATGGCGCTGGCCATCGCGCTGGGGAAGATCGCCATCTCGATCCTGTCGGCCTATGCGGTGGCCTTCTTCCGCTTCCCGCTGCGCATGGCCTTCTTCTGGCTGATCTTCATCACGCTGATGCTGCCGGTGGAGGTGCGGATCATCCCGACCTACAAGGTCGTCGCCGATCTCGGCCTGATCAACACCTATGCCGGGCTGGCGATTCCGCTGATCGCGTCGGCCACCGCGACGCTGCTGTTCCGCCAGTTCTTCCTGACCATCCCGGACGAGCTGCTGGAGGCGGCGAAGATCGACGGCGCCGGGCCGGTGCGCTTCTTCATCGACGTGGTGCTGCCGCTGTCGCGCACCAACATCGCAGCCCTGTTCGTCATCCTCTTCATCTATGGCTGGAACCAGTATCTCTGGCCGCTTCTGGTCACCAGCAGCGGCGACATGGAAACCATCGTGACCGGCATCACCAAGATGATCGGCACCGGCGAATCGGCCAACGACTGGAACCTCATCATGGCGACCACGGTGCTGGCGATGCTGCCGCCGGTGGCGGTGGTGGTGTTCATGCAGCGCTGGTTCGTCAAGGGTCTTGTGGACAGCGAAAAGTAAGACGCGGACGAAGGAAAGAAGAACAATGGCAACCGTTGAAATCCGCGACGTCCGCAAATCCTACGGGCCGGTCGACGCGATCAAGGGCATCGACATCGCGATCCGCGATGGCGAGTTCCTCGTCCTGCTGGGGCCGTCCGGCTGCGGCAAGTCCACCCTGCTGCGCATGGTCGCCGGGCTGGAGGGCATCACCGGCGGCGAGATCGCCATCGGCGGACGCGTGGTCAACACTCTGGAGCCCAAGGACCGCGACATCGCGATGGTGTTCCAGAACTACGCGCTCTATCCGCACATGACGGTCTTCGACAATATGGCCTATGGCCTGAAGATCCGAGGCATTCCCAAGGCGGAGATCCGCGCCCGCGTCGACAAGGCGGCGGAGATCCTGGAGCTGGGCCGCTTCCTCGACCGCCGGCCGAGCCAGCTGTCGGGCGGCCAGCGCCAGCGCGTCGCCATGGGTCGCGCCATCGTGCGCGAACCCGCGGCCTTCCTGTTCGACGAGCCGCTGTCCAACCTGGACGCCAAGCTGCGCACCCAGATGCGGGTGGAGATCAAGCGTCTGCAGGACCGGCTGCGCATCACCAGCCTCTACGTCACCCACGATCAGGTGGAGGCGATGACGCTGGCCGACCGCATCCTGGTGATGAACCATGGCGTCGCCGAGCAGATCGGCACACCGCTGGAGGTCTACCAGCGCCCGGCCAGCCTGTTCGTCGCCGGCTTCATCGGCTCCCCGCCGATGAACGTTCTGGACGGCCGGATCGACGACCGCGGCGAGGCGGTGCTGGTGCCGGGTGGGCAGCGCCTGCCCCTGCCGCAGCCGCGCCCGACCGACGCCGGCCGTCCGGTGAAGCTGGGCATCCGGCCGGAGCATATGGCGGTCGCCGCGGAAGGCTTTTCCATCGAAATCGAACTGGTCGAGGCGCTGGGGGCCGACACGGTGGTCTATGGGCGCCTGCCGGACGGCGAGACGCTGCTGGTCCGCATGGCCGGCATTCCCACCGTGCGTGAGCGCGACCGGATGACCGTCGCCCCGCAGGCCGACGCCCTGCACCTGTTCGACGCGGTGTCCGGGCGCCGGATGGAGTAGTTGCCCGATCAGAAGTCCGAACAGCGTCCCTTGAACTCCCAGTCGCCATAGCGGGTCGGCTCCGGTCCCTTCGGGCCGCCGATCTCGCCGGGCTTCTGCTCGGGACCCTTCGTCTCGGTGGCGTCAGGAGCGGTCCGGTCGGTCGCCGGGTCGGCGGTGGTCTGCTTGGGTTTGGTCGGTTCGGTCATCATATCCATCGCGATACTGCGGGCATTCTGGCGGGCATCTTGAACGCGGGCCCGGGTCGGGTCCATATCTCGGACATAGCTTGGAGCGGGGCGGGTTACCCCGCTTCGACCCATCCTGAACCGATATGGCGATCATGACCAGCTATCTGAAGACCACCATTCTCCTTGCCGGCCTGACGGCGATCTTCATGGCGGTCGGCTTCCTGCTGGGCGGCAAGACCGGCCTGATCATCGCCTTCGTCGTCGCGCTGGGCATGAACCTGTTCAGCTACTGGAATTCCGGCGACATGGTGCTGTCGATGTACGGTGCCCGCGAGGTCGACGCCTATTCGGCGCCGGAGTTCCACGGCATCGTCGCCCGGTTGGCGGAGCGCGCCGGCCTGCCGATGCCGCGCGTCTACATCATCCAGAACGACCAGCCCAACGCCTTCGCCACCGGCCGCGATCCGGAGCATGCGGCGGTCGCCGCCACCACCGGCCTGCTTCAGCGCCTGACGCCGGAGGAGATCGCCGGCGTGATGGCGCATGAACTGGCCCATGTGAAGAACCGCGACACCCTGATCATGACGATCACCGCGACCATCGCCGGTGCGGTGTCGATGCTCGGCAACTTCGGCCTGTTCTTCGGCGCCTCCAGCAGCGACGAGCGCGGCGGCAACCCGCTGGGCATGGTGGGCGCGGTGCTGGCTGCCATCCTCGCCCCCATCGCCGCGACGCTGGTGCAGATGGCGATCAGCCGGACCCGCGAGTTCGAGGCCGACCGCATCGGCGCGGAAATCTGCGGCCGTCCCAACTGGCTGGCCGACGCGCTGACCAACATCCACAACAGCGCCAACCACATCCCCAACTATCAGGCGGAGGCGCACCCGGCGACCGCCCACCTGTTCATCGCCAACCCCCTCAGCGGCGCCAGCATGGCCAGCCTGTTCTCCACCCACCCCGACATGGGCGAGCGGGTGGCGCGGCTGCGCGCGATGGCGGCCCAGACCGGCAGCTTCGGCGGCGGCTTCGGGAGTGGCGGTTTCAGCGGTGGCTTCGGTGGTGGCCACACCCCGCCGCGCGACGGCCGCTCGCCCTGGGGCGCACCGCCGCAGGGCAGCCAGGGCGGCTTCATGCCGCAGAACCGCCGCGGTCCCTGGGGCTGATCTCCGACGCGGCCGCTGGTAAAGGATTGCGCGCCGGACGGGTGGACGACTACCCTTCCGGCCAGCGCTCAACCAAGACGGCCGCCAGGGGAAGCTTGCATGTCCGAAGTCGCGAAATACCGCCTCGTCACCCGGTCCGATTTCGATGGGCTGGTCTGCGCCGTCCTGCTGAAGGATCTGGGCATCCTCGACGAGATCAAGTTCGTCCATCCCAAGGACATGCAGGACGGCAAGATCGAGATCACCGGCCGCGACATCACCACGAACCTGCCTTACGTCGAGGGCGCCCATCTGGTGTTCGACCATCACCTGTCGGAGACCATGCGCGTCGGCGAGAAGGCGAACCACATCATCGACCCCAAGGCGCCGTCCGCCGCCCGCGTCGTCTATGATTACTATGGCGGGAAGGAGCGCTTCGCCACCATCTCCGACGAGATGATGGCGGCGGTCGATCAGGCCGACTCGGCGCAGTACCTGCGCGAGGACATCCTCAACCCCACCGGCTGGACCCTGCTGAACTTCATCATGGACGCGCGCACCGGCCTCGGCCGCTTCCGCGAGTTCCGGGTGTCGAACTACCAGCTGATGATGGACCTGATCGACTACTGCCGCAGCCATTCCATCGAGCAGATCCTGGAACTGCCCGATGTGAAGGAGCGGGTGGAGCTCTACACCCAGCATGCCGAGCTGTTCGTCGACCAGTTGAAGCGCTGCTCTACCGTGCGCGGCAACGTCGTCGTGCTCGACCTCCGCCGGGAGGAGACGATCTATGCCGGCAACCGCTTCATGATCTACGCGCTGTTCCCCGACACCAACGTGTCGATCCATGTGCTGTGGGGCCTGAAGCAGCAGAACACGGTGCTGGCCTGCGGCAAGTCGATCCTGAACCGCAGCTCCAAGACCGACATCGGCCCGCTGATGCTGCAATATGGCGGCGGCGGCCATCAGGCGGCCGGCACCTGCCAGGTCGACAACGATCGGGCCGAAGAGGTATTGGAGGCCATCGTCGCCCGCATGCGTGCGGACGGCTGACACCTCACCGACCGGGTCCAGAGCTATTGAGCGCCTTTCTTCCCTTCCCCGACGGCACCCTGTTCGACGCCGGATGGCTGTCCGCCCTGTCCGACGAGGTGCCGCGGGCCGAGGCGCTCGACCGCGCCCGCCCGGTGGTGGCCGACGCCATCGCCCGCACCGATGCGGCGGGGGCGGCGGCGCTGGCCCGCATCGACGCGCTGGTGGCGGGGGCGGCGCTCGACGCCATCCCGGCGCTGTTAGCGGCCGAGACCGACGAGTTGCCGGAAGCCGCCGCGACGGCCGAACGCTCGATCCACGACCTGATGAGCCGCGTCGCCTACAAGCGGCGGGAGCTGATGCCGCTGTTCCCGGAGTTGATCGAGCGGGTCGCCGCCGTCCATGCCGCGGCGGTGCAAGCCTGTGGCGCGGCGCGCTGGCGGCTGATGGCGGCGCGCGCGCGGCTGCAGCCGGGCCGGCCGTCCAGCCCGATCCAGGGTTCCGGCACCCGCTATGTGAAGAGCGACCGTTTCGATGCCCGCGCAGCCGAAAGTCTGCCTGCCATCGACCGCACCCGCGCCGACCGCATCCTGAAGCGGCTGGGCGAGTCCCCGGTGCCGGACGAGCTGGATCTGCGCCCGCTGGATGAGGGCGGCGACCTCTGGACCATCAAGGCCGGCGGGATCAGCCGCTTCATCCTGCGGGTCGAGCGCGACTGGCAGGGGCCGTTCTACATGGTTGAGGATGTCGGCCCGCAGGCGGGCTGAAGCGCGAGAAGAGAAAGTGTTTTAACCCACCAGATTGCGTTGACTGATATAACTCTACCATTTATGGATTTCGGGATTGAGATAACACTTTTGGAGTATGCCGGGATGGGCGGTTCGGTATTCGAATGGATAGGAATTTTGCTTGGTTGTGCTGGGCTTTTGGTCGGCTTAAAACCAGATATTATCAACGGATTGCGACGGAGATCTCTGAAGAAATCTCTGAAATCTCTCAAAAAAATTACAGATCTCTATGCAAAGAGAAGAAACTTTACAGAACTGGCAGAGAAAAAGCCAGTCGCGGCAACTGCGAATCTAATTCGCCTAACAGCGACAGCTATTCTTTTCGCTGCCATAACAGCATTTTTTTCTTACAGCATACCGGATTATTTCAATATAATACTTGGAATGACGTCTCTCTTCTTTTGCGTTAAATTCATCAACGAAGTTGCGGTGCATGCATTGGATTTGAAAGAACCAGAGCGGCTTGAGAAAATCTCAAGTGACATTAAAAATTTGATCGAGAAATCTAGTAGCCACTTGGACAAAATGTCGGAAAAAGACAAGAAGATATATGAGGAAATAAAAGAAAAATTTTGACACTAGAAACCAATAGATGCTTATTGCTTGAACCTGTCTTGATTTGCTAATCAGATAGAGTCATTCCCCACAGCAGCAGCGCCACCAGCCCGACCAGCAGTAGCGCGGCGACGGCGGATAGAGCGAGCGCTCGCCCGATGTCGGCGGGTGTGACGCGGGCGCGGCCGTCGCCGATCCAGCTTTCGGTGATGACCACGCCGCCGTCGCGGTGCGGCCCGCCCAGCGCCAACCCCAGCGCGCCCGCCATCGCGGCAATGGGCCAGCCCATGTTCAGCGACGGGTGCTTGCGCGCGTCGCTGCGCAGCGCGCGGAAGGCGCTGGCGGCCTTGGCGGTGCCGATGAAGGGGGCGGCGAGCGCCAGCAGCAGGCCGGCCAGCCGGGCGGGCAGGGCGTTCAGCGCGTCGTCCAGCGTCGCCGCGGTCGATCCAAAGCGGCCATGGCGGACGCCGGGGCTGCCCAACGCGGCATCGGCGCCGTCCATCGCAGTCCAGACGAACAGGCCCGGCACACCGAGCAGGGCATAGCCGAAGACCGGCGCCACCAGCTTGCGGTCGAAGGCGCGGGCCGCGGCCTCCACCGCTGCGCGGGCGATGCCGTGCTCGTCCAGCCCATAGACGTGGCGGCGGGTCAGCGACTGGATCGCCTCCTGGCCGGGCACCACGCCGCCGTTCTCCAGCGCGCGGCGGACCGCCCGCACGCGGGTCCAGGCCGCCCGCCCGCGCAGGCCGCAGAGCAGGGCCAGCAGTTCCAGCATCCAGCCTCGGCCGATGGAGCCGACCCATTCGACCGCCAGCCCGGCCGCCACGGCGATCACCAGCAGCGCCAACACCACCAGCGCTCCGCGGAGCAGCTGTGCCGAGGCGCCGCGTTCCGCCCGGTTCAGCCGGGCGTCGGCGGCGTTGCAGAAGCGCCGCGCCAGCCCCGCCGGGTCGGGCAGGATACGGTCCAGCCAGTCGCCGAACAGCGCGTCGATCCCCAGCGCCAACAGCAGAAGCAGCAGCGGGCCGGGACCGCCGAAGGCCGAACCGAACATGGCGACTCCGCGATTAGAGGATGTGCATCAGCGGGCGCCGGCTTGCCGCAACAGGGTGCCGACGCGGGCATTGCGGCTTTCCTGCGCCCAGTTCAGGGCGGTGCGGCCGGTGAAGTCGGAGCGGTCGACCTTGGCCCCGGCCTTCAGCAGCCGGTCCACCACATCGGCGCGGCCGGCGCGGGCGGCGACCATCAGCGGGGTCATGCCCTCGCGGTTCTCCTGATCGACCTTGGCGCCCTTCTTCAGCAGCAGGTCAATCAGTTCCGGGTTGCCGTTCTCGGCAGCGGCCAGCAGCGGGGTGTTGCCGGCCTTGTCGCCGCGGTTGACGTTGGCGCCGCCGTCCAGCAGCAGGCCGGCCATCGCCGGGCTGGACCGGTCCACCGCCGCCAACAGGGCGGTCTTGCCGTGGATGTCGGCCTGGTTGGGGTTCTCGCCCCGCAACAGGGCGCCCTTCACCTTGGCGACATCGCCATCGTTGACCGCCTGCATCAGCCCGGTGTCCTGGAACAGGCTGATCTGGGCGAGCGCCGGGGCGGCGGAGCCGGCGGACAGGCCGGCGGCGAGGAGGGTGGCGAGCAGGAGCCGCTTCATGGCGGGTGTCCTTCCTTGACAGCAGGGGTGCCGGATACTAGCCAAAAGACGGGCGCCATTGCCAGATCGGCCTTGCCTGTTCCGTGCGGGCGCCGCATCGACATGAGGACCGTCATGCTCCGCAACCCGCTTGCCCGCCACATCGCGCTGTTCCTGCTGGTGAAGGCCGTGCTGATCGGGCTCGGCCTCTGGTGGTTCCTGGGCGCCATGCCGGAGCCGCGCGGGGTCGTGCCTCCGCCCGCCGCGGCGGCCCGCTCCTGATCGGGGTTCCGGCCGGAAGGCTCATCGGAAGCACGGGCGGAACCTTGGCCCCCCTTTGCGGTTGGATCCGGATTGTACGGACATCCTGCGAAGCGAAGGGGTGGAGGCATGATCGAAAGCCGCGACCAGAACCCGACCACAATCGATTCCAGCGCCTGGACCGGAGACAGCGGAGGATCCGCAGACGCCACGGTGCGCGAAGCGGTGGCGATCTTCGACAGCCGCGAATCCCTGCAGAACGCCATCGACGATCTGTCGCTGGCCGGTTTCCAGCGCCATGAACTGAGCCTGCTGGCCAATGACGAGACGATCCGCGAGCGGCTGGGAAGCGTGCCCGGCGATGTCGGCAGCCTCGCCCACGATCCCAACGCCCCGCGGCAGGCCTACATCTCGCCGGAGGATATCGGCAGCGGCCAGGGTGCCGCCGTCGGCTTCCCCGCCTATGTCGGCGCCATCATCGCCACCGGCGCCATCCTGGCCACCGGCGGGACGGCGCTCGCCGCCGCTGCCGCCGCGGCTGCCGCCGGGGTTGGCAGCGGAGCCGCCGGCTCCTTCCTGTCGCAATGGATCACCGACAAGCGCAACGAGCCGATGCTGCAGCATCTCGACAAGGGCGGCATCCTGCTGTGGGTCAATGTCGGCGACGCCGCCCGCGAACGCATCGCGCTCGAGGTTCTGAACCGCCACGCCACCCAGCCGGCCGAAGTCCACGACGTGCGGCAGACCGGGTCGACGTAAGCATTGGAGTTCTCACCCCCGCCGGCCGCGGCGGACCAGGGCCTCGGGGGTGAAATCTTCCGGCTTGAGCGGCGCGTCGAACTGCGGCGGCGGCAGGCCGTTGTCGATGCCGCGGGCGACATAGCGGTCGGCGGTCAGGTCGAAGGCGAACTCCACCGTCGGAACCAGGGCCGGGACCTGCCAGTGCGGGATCGGATGCGCCTCGGCGTAGCGCAGAAGCTCGCCCTTGCCGTTGTAATGCTCCGACGCCAGGATCTGCCAGCTGTCCTCATCTAGGTAATAGGTGCGGTCGGGCAGGGCATGCTGGAAGTTCGGCTTCAGCCGGGCGTCCACCACCCAGACCCGGTGCATCTCATAGCGCAGGAACTGCGGGTTGGGATGGCCCGGCCACAGGATGTCCCGCGCCGTCAGGCCGGGATTGGTCAGCCGGTGGGCGTTGTAGGGCATGTACATCTCTCGCCGCGTCACCAGCGTGAAATCGAAGCGGTCGAGCGCGCCGCTGAACATGTCCAGCATGTCGGCGGTGCAGATGCCGCCCGTCACCGGGTCCGGCGTGTCGTAGGAAAAGTCGGGCGCCGGCACCACCCGGCCGCGTTCGCCCTCTCGCGCCCAGGCGCGGGTCCGCGCGGCAATGGGGTCGAGCGTCGCTTGGACGATCAGACTGCTGCCTGCCTGCTCCTTCGGATCCAGAATCGTGCGACGGTAGAGCAGCGGCGGTGCCGTGGCGTCCCCCGCCGCGTAGGGAGAGAGGAAATCCTCGCGCAGCCTGGTTTGCGTGCGTGCCCCGTCGCCGGACAGGACCATGGTCAGGCTGGTGCGCGTCACCCGCTCGCCGCGCCAGCGCAACTTGTGGTTCCACATCGCCTGCAGCCCGTTGGCGGGGATCGGGAAGGGCACGCCGACGGCGGCATCCCGCAGGACCAGGCCGTTCGCCCCCAGCGCGCCCCGGTCGGCATTCGCCATCGACGCGTCATAGACTCGTTGCGGGGCGGCGGCGCTGCGCCGGCAGGGGAACAGCGCCAGCTCGAAGCTTTCCGGATATTTCTCCAGCAAGGCCTGTTGCCCGGCGGTCAGCCGGACCTTGTAGCGCTCCACATCGGCGGCGCCGACGGTGAACCAGCGGACATCCTCGATAAAGGGATCGGGGGAGGGGCGGCCGGGCACATAGCCGCGCGGCGCCTGGGTTAACCCGCCGGTCCAGGCGGGAATCGCACGGGTGCGGTTGCCGGCGCGCACCGCCCCGAAGGGTGTCAACTCCTCGCCCAGCCGCGGCACGCCGACATCCGTCGGTGCATCCTGGGCCGGTGCATTCTGGGCCTGCAGTGGCGAGGTGGCGGTCGCCGCGGCAGCGCCCAGCAGAAGGCCCAGCGCCTCGCGGCGGCTGGGGTGGCGGGTCGTCGGATCGTTCATCGTGCCGGACTCTCCGCTTCGGCCAACTCCTTGCCGATGGCCCCGCAAGTCGCCGCGAAGATGCCGCGCAGCCGGTCGGCCGCCTCCGCAAGCTGGGAAAGCGGCGCGCCCTCGGCGGCGGCCTGCTCCAGGACGCGGGCGGCTTCCGCCAGCGGCTTGGCGCCGGCATTGCGTGAGGAGCCTTTCAGATTGTGGGCGCAGGCCCGCATCCAGTCGCGGTCGCCGTTGCCCAGCGCGGTATCCAGATCGGCGACGATCCCGCGGCCGATGGTAACGAAGTCGTCGAGCAGCTCCGCCAGCATCGCCGCATCGCCGCCGCACAGCGCCCGCAGGCTGCCGAGCTCGATCAGCGCGTCACCGTCGGCCGGCGGCGGTGCAGGCGGCGGCGGAGCGCTTTCCGCCGCATCGGGCGAAACCGGCGCCGGCGGCATCCAGCGGGCGAGGGCGACGGCCAGTTGCGACAGCTCCAGCGGCTTGCTCAGCACATCGTCCATGCCAGCGGTGCGGTAGTTCTCGATGTCGGCGGGGGCGGCGTTGGCGGTGATCGCGACGACCGGCAGGCGGTTGCCAATACCCGATTTACCGACACCTGCTTCGGCGGCGCGGATGCGGCGGGTCAGCTCGAAGCCGTCGATCTCCGGCATCTGGACATCGGTCAACAGCAGGGCGTAGCGGCGCCGGCCCTGGCGCATCGCGTCCAGGGCGGCCAGCGCCTCCGCCCCGCCCGGTGCCATCTCCGCGGCATAGCCCAGGGCCTGTAGCTGCATCAGCAGAACCTTGCGGTTCACCGGATTGTCTTCCGCCACCAGGATCAGCCGCCCCTGGGTCATCGCCTCTTCCACGCTGGGGGCGGCGGCGGTACGGCCGGCGGCGGGCGTGGGGGAGGCGCTGTGCGGGGCGGCGTCATGGGGGCATGCATGGGTGGCGGGCGGGGCGGCAGGCGGCGAGGGAACCAGCCGCCCGGCGGCGACCGCCACTGCGCGCAGCAGCACCAGCCGGCGTATCGGGCGGCTCAGCACCACGGTGCCGGGCTCCGCGCCCCGCGTGCCGGGACGGGAGGTGGTGGACGCCTCTCCCCCCGTCTCGTGGCAGAGCAGGACCACCGGCGGCCGGGGCTCGCCGCTGCGGCGGCCGAACTCGTCGGGTGCGCAGGCCGCGGCGGGAACATGCAGCGCCTCGTCGATGGTGACGACGCCGACGGCGCATCCGGCCTCCCGCGCGACGCGGGCCTGGGTCGCCAGTTCGGGCGGAGAGGCGGCGGGCAGCACGCGGGCGCCGGCCTGTTCCAGATAGCGGGCGAGGAACCCGCGCTCGGTATCGTCGGGCACGCCCAGCAGCACCGTCAGGCCATCCAGTCCGATGGCGTCGCTGCCGTCCTCCGCCGGGGCGGGTGCCGCCGCCCGGGCCATCGGCAGGCGCAGCCAGAAGGTGGAGCCGGCGCCGGGTTCGCTCTCCACCGCGATCTCGCCGCCCATCAGCGCGGCCAGCCGCCGGCTGATCGACAACCCCAGCCCGGTGCCGCCGAATCGCCGGGTGGTTGAACTTTCCGCCTGGGTGAAGGGCTGGAACAGGCGCTGGCAGGTGGATTCGGCGATGCCGATCCCGGTGTCGCAGACGGCGATGCGCAGCAGCGGCTCCGTGCCGCCGTCGTCATCGTCATCCGCGGCTGCGGGCTCAAGTTCGGCGCGCATGACGACGCGGCCGGCCTCGGTGAACTTGATGGCGTTGCCGGCAAGGTTGAACAGGATCTGGCGCAGCCGCACCGGATCGCCCAGCAGGGCCGGCGGAATTGCAGGGTCCACATAGGTCAGCAGCGCCAGCCCCTTCGCCCCGGCGGCGGGCGCCAGCGTTTCCGCCACCCCCTCGACCAATGCCGGGACCGACAGCGGCACCCGCTCCAGATCCATTTTCCCGGCTTCGATCTTGGAGAAATCCAAGATGTCGTCGATGATCCGCAACAGCGCACTGGCCGATTCGCGCATGGTGGCGACGGTGTCGCGCTGGTGCTCGTCCAGATCGGTCCGTTCCAGCAGGCCAAGCATGCCCAGCACCCCGTTCATCGGCGTGCGGATCTCGTGGCTCATGGTGGCGAGGAAGGCGGACTTGGCCTTGGTCGCCTCCTCCGCCTGCTCGCGGCTTTCGCGCAGCTCGCGCGTGCGTTCCGCCACGCGGGTTTCGATCGATTGGATCTGGTCGAAGGCGCGCAACGCCGCGATCACGGCGGTGAACAGGCTTTCCGCCGACAGGTCGGCCTTCGGCTTGTAGTCGTTGATGTCGTAATCGACGATCACGTCGCGCTGCGGCGCCTGTCCCGGCTGGCCGGTGCGCAGGATGATGCGGACGTCGCGGTTGCCCAGATCATCCCTGATCCAGCGGACCAGCTTCAGGCCCGAATCATCCTCCTCCATCACCACGTCCAGCAGGATCACGGCGATGTCGCGGCGGTGTTCCAGAACCGAACGGGCGTCCGCCGCGGTGAAGCAGCTGACGAGTTCCAGCCGCCGCCGCTGGAAGGCGACGTCGGCCAGCAGCAGGCCGGTCATGGAGTGGACGTCCGATTCGTCGTCCACCACCAGGATGGTCCAGGGAGGGGCGGCCGGGTCGTGCGCGGGCGCGCGCTGGACCGCCGTGGCGCCGGAGCGATCCGCAAGGCCCTCCGCCTCCTCGTCGGCGAACAGAATCTCGTCGTCGTCAAAGGCGGCGCCGGTGCTCATGCGGGGTCGGTCTCCAGCGGGACGGGCGTCGGAAGGTGGGGCGGCTGCGACTGGGGTTGCGGGGCCGCCTGCGGGTTGGCGGCGGTCCGCGGGATTCGCAGAGTGAAGGTAGTTCCATCGCCGGGAACGCTGTCAACCGAGATCCGCCCGCCCAGCGACTGGGTGACCAGGTTGAAGACGATGTGCAGCCCCAGCCCGCTGCCGCCCGACCCGCGCCGGGTTGTGAAGAAAGGTTCGAACACCTTGGGCAGATTTTCCGCCGGGATGCCGACGCCGTCGTCGGCGAAGCGGATCTCCACCTCGTCATCCGGCATCTCGTCCACGTCGATCACCATGTGCCCCTTGCAGTCGGACGGGAAGGCGTGGGTCAGCGCGTTCATCACCAGATTGGTCACCACCTGGCTCAAGGCGCCGGGGAAGCTGTCCATCAGGATGCCGGGCGAACAGGCGATGGCGACGCGGTGGCGGCTCTTGCGCAGGGTGGGGCCGAGCGAGGTCACCACCTCTTCCAGATAGGCCAGCAGGTCGAAGCGGCGCCGCTCCTCGCTGGTCTGGTCGACGGCGACCCGCTTGAAGCTCTGGATCAGCTCGGCGGCGCGGGTCAGGTTCTGTTCGATCAGGCGGGAGGACTCGCCGGCTGTGGCGACATAGGCGGCAAGGTCGGACTTCTTCATCGTCCCGCGCTCGAACGCCTCGGCCAGCGTGCCGGTTCGTCCCGACAGATGGGTGGCGCAGCCGAAGGCGATGCCGATGGGCGTGTTGATCTCGTGCGCCACGCCGGCGACCAGCAGGGCGAGCGAGGCCATCTTCTCCGCCTGGACCAGATTGGCCTGGGTCTCCTTCAGGTCGGCATAGGCCCGCTCCAGCTCCTGCATCGCGTTGAAGATTTCCTCGGCCGACCGCGCCTCCACCGTCACGTCGGTCAGGGTGCGGACGAAGCCGCCCTCCGGCAGCGGGTTGGTGCGCACCTCCACGATGCGGCCATCGGGGCGGCGGCGCTTGAAGGTGAAGGGCTGGTCGATGGTGCCGGCCAACCCGTCCAGCCCCCCGCCCAGCCCGCCGATCCCATAACTCAGATACAGGTCGGGATCGTCGCCCATCTCGCCGAACTCGCCCTGGCGGCGCTGAAGGGCGACCACGTCGGCGAAGCGCGGGCTGCCGGTCAGCATGTCCGGCGGGATGTTCAACAGTTCCGCCGCGCGGCTGTTGGCCATGACCACACGGCCGCCGCCGTCTACCTTGATGATACCCTGGTCGGTGTTGTCCAGCGTGACCTGCAGCACGTTGCGCTCGTGCGCCAAATCAAGTTCCGCCCGCACCCGTTCGGTGACGTCGGACATCGTGCCGGTCAGCCGCCGGGCGCGGCCGTCGGGATCGCGTTGCGCGGTGGCGCGATCCTCGATCCAGGCCCAGCGGCCATCGCGCCTGCGCATGCGGTAGACCGCGGTGTAGGCCATGGCCCGGTCGCGCAGCCGCCGCCGCGACTCGGCCATCACCCGTTCCGCTTCGTCCGGATGCAGCAGCGAGGCCCAGGTTTCCGTCGTCATGGTCAGATCGTTCGGTCCGTAGCCGAGCAGCGCGGGGAACTCCTTCGACCACCAATACTGCCCGGTCCGCAGGTCGTAATCCCAAACGGAGGAGCGGGTGGCGGTGATGGCCAGCGCCAGCCGCTGCTCGCTCTTGCGCAGGGCGGCTTCCTCCTGCCCCAGCCGCGCGAGCATGGCGTTGTGGGCCTGGATCACCCGGCCGAGCTCGTCGGAGGCGCGCCAATCCACCGGCTGAAGCCCGCCGCCGCGTTCCGATTCCAGGATGGAGGCGATCAGCCGCCGCAGCGGCCGTCCCACCGTCAGCCGAAGCGCCGCCAGAGCCGCCGCGATGGTGCCGGCCAGCATCAGCAGAAGGAGGACGGCGGTATTCACCACCTCCTGCCGCAACTGTTCGCGCACGACCTTGTGGTCGTAGTGCAGGGTGATGGTGCCGACCTGGAGGTTCTGCACCCGGATGGGGCGCCGTTCGATGTTGGCGTCGCCGCTCAAGGGGCAGCTCGGCCCCGGCCAGGCGAACAGCCCGTCGGCCAGATCGTCCGTCACCTCGACGCAGACCAATTCGCGGTTGGCGCCGATGGCCTGGATCACGTTGCGGATCGCCTGGACGTCGAAGGTCCACAGGTTGTTGGACAGCGCCGCCGCATTGATGTCGGCGATGGTCGCCACCTTGTCCCGCAGGGCCGCCTGCAGATCCTGGTAGCGGTCGTAGAAGAACAGGGCGGAAGACAGCGAGACGGTGACCACCAGGCTTGGGACCAGGATCAGCAGGAATTTTGCCGATACCGCCGGCACGCGCCGCCACGCCTCAGCGATCCTGGTCATGCACTGCCGTTCCGGACGTTCGTTGGTGCGGCACGCAGCGCGCGTGCACCCGTCAAGACGTTCTACCCCGTTGCCGATGGCGCGTCCATGGGGGTGAACCCGGGGTGCCGCACATGGGAAAAGTGTCGCGCCAGGGTGATAGGCAAGGCCTGCATGGCATCCGGGCTTGAGGACAAGGCCGGGCTTGCACTACTGTGCATAAGCGGATGCTAGGTGTTTTACCCGCATTTGCATGAGAGCCGTCCGGACTGCACGCGCATGGCCGGCCGGCGATGGACGGGTGAGGGAAGTATGGAATTCAAGACGATCAGAACCGATGCGGTTCCCGAGATCCGGCTGTCCGGACGGATGGAGTTCACCGACCACGACCGTCTGGTCGAAATCGTGACCGAGCTGCATGAAATGCCGGGCAGCCGGGTCGTGCTCGACCTGGCGGGGCTTGAGTTCATCGACTCCGCCGGCCTCGGCATGCTGCTGATCCTGCAGGAAGAGGCGGAGACCCGGAACACGAAGCTGATCGTCCGCGGGGCGGCCGGCGACGTGAGGCGATCGATCGAGCTTGCCCGTCTGTCCGAGATCATCACCTTCGAACATTGACATCCGGCCGAACATTGACATCCGGCCGAACATTGAACATCCGGTAGCCGGCCTTCTGCCGCCGGCAGCGCCGGTCCCTTTCGCTGGGGAGATTGCCGCCATGGACGCCGCCCTTCCCGACAGCCCGGCCGAACCGGCGCTCCGTGCCTTCAGCGTGCTGCGCGACCGTGTCCCGGCGGACATGGCCGCCCGGATCTTCTCCCGCTTCGACGGCACCGGGGTCGGGACGGCCTGCCTGCCGGACGCTGCGGAGGGCGTCTGTCCGGCGGTGGAGGCCCAGCTGCTGGAGCGGGCGGACCGCGACCGGCTGCGCGCCGCCTTCGACCGCAGCCCTTTCCTGACGGTCGAGTTGGGGGAGGGAACCGATGAATGCGCGGCGCTCCTGGACGACTGGTCGGGCGCGCCGGCGGCGGAGCATCCGCGACTGCCCGGATTCTACCTGTCGCTGACCACCGGCAGCGCCTATGGCCTGCAATGTCCGGTCCTGGTCTGCGACGAACTGGTGCGGCGCGGGGCACTGGACCCGCAGCGCCGGTCCAACGTGGAGCTTTGCCTGCACGAGGCGGTCGCCAACGCCATCGTCCACGGCAACCTCGGCCTGTCGAGCGCGGTCAAGGGCGAGCCCGGCGGCTATCGCCGCTTCGGCGAGATGATGCGCGACCGGCTGGGCGACCCTGCCGTGGTGCGGCGGCGGCTGGACATCTTCTGCCGCTGGACCGATCACAGCATCGCCATCGCCGTGGTCGACCAGGGCGGCGGCTTCGACACAGAGCTGGCGCCGGCGATCACCGGCAACAAGGCGCGGTCGGGCCGCGGCTTCGTCTTCATGCGCACGCTGGCCTCCCGTGTGACCGTGACCGACGGCGGGCGCTGCACCGTCCTGCAGTTCGACCGCTGACGGAGCCAGCATGCCCGTGCCTGCCTTGTCGCTGTCGGACTGCCGCGTCCTGATCGTCGACGACAACGAGTTCAACCGCAAATCGCTGGCCCTGGTGATCCGCCGCGCCGGCATCACCGACATCGCCTTCGCCGAGAACGGCCGGGAAGGGCTGGCGGCGGTCGACCGCTTCCGTCCCGATCTCGTCCTTCTCGACGTCGACATGCCGGTGATGAACGGCTGGGAGATGTGCGAGGCGTTGCGCCGCAACGCGACGCATGAGGAACTGCCGGTCCTGTTCCAGACCGCGCTGGACAGCGACGAGGAGCAGGTGCGCTGTTTCGAGGCCGGCGGCAGCGATTTCATTTCCAAGCCGATCAAGCCCGGCGAATGCGTCGCCCGCGTCCGCCATCAATTGGAAAAGCGCAAGCTGTTCAGCGATCTCGCCGCCTTTCGGGAGAGGGTGCAGCGGGAGCTGTCGCACGCCCGCGCCATGCAGACCTCGCTTCTGCCGGAAAAGCGGCGGTTGGCGGAGGTGGCCGACCGCTACGGCCTGACGCTGGACGCCCATTTTGAGACATCGTCGGAGTTGGGTGGCGATTTCTGGGGACTCTACCCGCTGGGCGACCGGCGGCTGGGGCTGCTGATGGTCGATTTCGCCGGGCACGGCATCACCGCGGCGATCAACACCTTCCGTCTGCACACGCTGATCGACCGCTTTCCCATGCACCATGTGGCGCCGTCGCAATGGCTGGCGCAGCTGAATGCCGCGTTGAAGGACGTGCTGCC
Organism: Azospirillum sp. B21; assembly: GCF_008364825.1. GTDB lineage: Bacteria > Pseudomonadota > Alphaproteobacteria > Azospirillales > Azospirillaceae > Azospirillum. The sequence continues at coordinate 24,996 of NZ_VTTO01000009.1, read as the reverse complement.
GACGGGACAGTTCGCCACTGCCTTCTTCGGCATCCTCGACCTTGCCATCGACACGCTGACCTTCGCCGCAGCGGGGTCGCCCAATCCTGTGCTGGGCACGCCGGCCGGCGTGAAGGGCGATGGGCCGGACATCCGGCTGCTCGATTCGGCCGGGCTGGTGCTGGGCGCCTCGCGGCGGGCGCAGTATGTCGACCGCAGCTTCCGCCTGCCGCGCGGCGGCTTCCTGTTCCTCTACAGCGATGCGCTGATCGAATGCGGCGGCGATGAACTCGGCCCGTTGGGGCAGGATGCCGTGCCGGACTTCGTCCGCGACGCGCTGGCCAAGGACCGCGTCCACCCGCTCGGCCCGATGATGGACAGCTTCTACGCCCGCACCCGCCTGCCCCTGCGCGACGACCTGACCGCGGTGTGGGTCGCCAGAAGAGCGTGAGGAGTCAAGGCGCGAACTGCTCCTTGAGGATGCGTTCCTCGAAATTCAGTTCCGGGTCGAACAGCAGGGTCAGGCCGACCTCGCGGCATTCCTGAACCTCCACCTGCAGAACCTCGCGCACCTCGGTGAAGTCGGCGACGGCGCTGACCGGGCGCTTCACCTCCTCCAGAACGTCGAAGGTGATCCGGGCGGCGTGGGGCAGCAGGGCGCCACGCCAGCGCCGCGGACGGAACGCGCTGATCGGCGTCAGGGCCAGAACCCCGGCGTTCAGCGGCACGATGGGGCCATGGGCCGACAGGTTGTAGGCGGTGCTGCCGGCCGGCGTCGCGACCAGGGCGCCGTCGCAGATCAGCTCCGGCAACCGGACCACCCCGTCGATGGTGATGCGCAGCTTGGCAGCTTGGCGGGTTTCGCGCAGGAGCGACACTTCGTTGATGCCCAGCGCTTCCACGCGCTCGCCATTCACCCTGGTGGCGATCATGCGCAGCGGGTGCAGGCGGACATGCTGCGATGCCACGATGCGCTCCGCCAAATCCTCCTCGCGGTAGGCGTTCAGCAGGAAGCCGACCGACCCGCGGTTCATGCCATAGACCGGTGTCGGCCGTTCGCGATCACGGGTGAGCGCCCGATGCAGCGTTTCCAGCAAGAAGCCATCGCCACCCAGCGCCACGATCACGTCGGCCTCGTCCGGCATGGCGTTGCCGTAGCGGTGGACCAGCCGGGTGCGGGCTGCGCGCGCCTCGTCCGTGTCGGCGCAGGCGAAGGCGATGCGCAGCGCGTCGGGCGCGGGCAGCAAGGGGGCCTGCGCATCTGTGGACTGCTGAGCTGCGGGCTGCATGGCGGCGGGATCGGTCATGGTGCCGACCATAGCGCAGTCCGGCCTTCGCGCAAAAGTATCGCGCGGTGACGAGACGATGCAAAAGAGCGCATTCGCCGGCGGGACAACAAAAAGGGGGCCGCGGACGGCCCCCATTTTTCACGATATGAAACGGAGTAGCCGGGTTACTCGACCATCTCCGACACCATTTCCTCGTCGTCGTCGCCGGAGGTGCGCTTCGGCCGGTTGCCCTCGGCATAGTCGAAGGCCGGCTTGTCGTCCTTGACGGTGACCTTGACGAGGCCGCCCTTGCTGAGCTTGCCGAACAGCAGCTCTTCCGCCAGCGGCTTCTTGATGTACTCCTGGATCACGCGGCCAAGCGGACGGGCGCCGTAGAGCGGGTCGTAGCCCTTCTTGCCCAGCCACTCGCGCGCCTCCTCGTTCAACTCGATGGACACGCCGCGGTCTTCCAACTGCGCTTCCATCTGCATGATGAACTTGTCGACGACGCGGTTGATGACCTCCTGCGTCAGCGGCGCGAACGGGATGATCGCGTCGAGACGGTTGCGGAACTCCGGCGTGAACATCTTCTCGACCGCTTCGATGTCCTCGCCGACCCGGCGGTCACGCTCGAAGCCGATGGCGGGCTTGGCCATGTCGGCGGCCCCGGCGTTCGAGGTCATGATCAGGATGACGTTGCGGAAATCGACGATCTTGCCGTTGTGGTCGGTCAGCTTGCCGTGGTCCATGATCTGCAACAGGATGTTGAACAGATCCGGGTGGGCCTTCTCGATCTCGTCCAGCAGCAGGACGCAGTGCGGGTGCTGGTCGATGGCGTCGGTCAGCATGCCGCCCTGGTCGAAGCCGACATATCCCGGCGGGGCGCCGATCAGGCGCGACACCGTATGCCGCTCCATATACTCCGACATGTCGAAGCGGGTCAGCTCGATGCCGAGAGTCATGGCGAGCTGGCGGGCCACCTCGGTCTTGCCGACACCGGTCGGGCCGGTGAACAGGTAGTTGCCGATGGGCTTCTCCGGCTCGCGCAGGCCGGCGCGGGCCAGCTTGATCGCGGAGACCAGCGCGTCGATCGCCTTGTTCTGGCCGAAGACCATGGTCTTCAGGTCACGCTCAAGGTTCAGCAGCGTTTCCTTGTCGTCGCGGCTGACCGACTTCGGCGGGATGCGGGCGATCTTGGCGACCACCGCCTCGACGTCCTTCACGCCGATCTTCTTGCGGCGCTTGTTCTCCGGCAGCAGCATCTGCGCCGCACCGACCTCGTCGATGATGTCGATGGCTTTGTCGGGCAGCTTGCGGTCGCCGATGTACTTCGCCGACAGTTCCACCGCGACGCGGATGGCGTCGTTGGTGTAGGTGACCTTGTGGTGCTTCTCGTAGTACGGCTTCAAGCCCTGCAGGATCTTGATCGCATCCTCGACCGACGGCTCGTTGACGTCGATCTTCTGGAAGCGGCGGACCAGCGCCCGGTCCTTCTCGAAGTAGCTGCGGTATTCCTTGTAGGTGGTCGACCCGATGCAGCGCAGCGAACCGGAGGCCAGCGCCGGCTTCAGCAGGTTCGAAGCATCCATCGCACCGCCCGAGGTGGCACCGGCGCCGATCACCGTGTGGATCTCGTCGATGAAGAGGATGGCCCCCTCCGTCGCCTCGAGTTCCGACACGACGGCCTTCAGCCGCTCCTCGAAATCGCCGCGGTAGCGCGTGCCGGCCAGCAGCGAGCCCATGTCGAGCGCGAAGATGGTGGCGTTGCGCAGCACCTCCGGCACTTCCTGCTGGACGATGCGACGGGCCAGGCCCTCGGCGATGGCGGTCTTGCCGACACCGGGGTCGCCGACATACAGCGGATTGTTCTTCGACCGCCGGCACAGGATCTGGATGGTCCGTTCGACCTCCTGCTCCCGGCCGATCAGCGGATCGATCTTCCCGCCGGACGCCTTCTTGTTCAGGTTGACACAGTAAGCCTCGAGCGCTTCGCTGCCTTTTTTCACGACCTTCTCCGCCGCCGCCTCGTCGTCAGCGCCCGAGACACGCTTTGTTTCCGAGCGGCCCGGAGCCTTCGCGATTCCGTGAGAGATGTAGTTGACCGCGTCGAACCGGGTCATCTCCTGCTCCTGCAGGAAATAAACCGCGTGGCTCTCGCGTTCAGAGAACAAGGCGACGAGCACATTTGCTCCCGTCACCTCCTCACGTCCCGACGACTGGACGTGGATGGCCGCACGCTGCAGAACCCGTTGGAAACCAGCCGTCGGCTTGGCGTCATCGGGCCTGTTCGTGATAAGGTTCGCAAGTTCGTTGTCGAGGTAATCCGACAGTTCCGCGCGCAGTCGGTCGAGGTCGATCCCGCAAGCGCGCAAGACGGCGGTAGCATCGGAGTCTTCGGTCAACGCGAGAAGCAGATGTTCGAGCGTCGCGTATTCATGCCTGCGCTCGTTCGCGTGGGCCAGGGCTCGGTGCAGCGTCTGTTCCAGGTTACGCGACAGCATGTGTGGGTCTAATCCTTTTCTAACGTGCATTGCAGCGGGTGCTGGTTCTGGCGCGCAAAGTCCATCACCTGCGTGACTTTCGTCTCCGCCACCTCGTAGGTGAACACGCCGCACAACCCCACACCCCGCCGGTGCACATGCAGCATGATCTGTGTCGCTTCCTCCCGCGATTTGCTGAAGAAGCGTTCGAGAACGAGAACGACGAACTCCATCGGAGTGTAATCGTCGTTCAGCATCAACACTTTGTACATCGACGGCTTTTTGGTCTTCGGCTTGGCCTTGACGACCACGCCGCTGTTTGTGCCGTCGTTGCCCTGCTTGTCAGAGTCGGCCATGGTCCCAGTCGAATGTCATCGCGATGCACTGTCTATGTGAATGATATGGGCATTTCGGTCGCGGTGGGAAGGGGCCGTTTTCAGTCACCCTCCATTTGGCAGACCCTCCTTTGGTCCGCCGGCCCTCCCGCTACCCCGTAATAGGAGACATCGCTTTCGGTCGGGCCGCAATCGGCGGAAAACCCTAGCCCCTTTCCGTGGCATCGCGGGGATTCAGTCGAATGTAAACACAAAGCGGCCCGGCACCCCTGTCAGGGATGCCGGGCCACCGCAATGCGGGCCATCACCTGGGAACGGTCGGCAGGCCGGTCAGGCCCCGGCCGGTTCCGCCGATCAAGCGGCCTTCTTCGACAGGACCTCGACCGTGGCGTTGACGCGGGCGCTCAGCGGAGCCAGCGCCTCGTTGGCGATCTTGACGGTCAGTTCCTGCATCTTGGTGCTTTCCGACACCAGCGCGTCGATGCTGGCCTTGGTGTAGGCGTTCTGCAGCTCGATCAGTTCCTGGATCGTCTTCACCGCCAGCAGGGCCTTGGCGTTCGACACGCTCTTCTCCAGCGAGGACTGGGTGAAGGCGGCGACCTGCTTGCCGGCCTCTTCGGCGCCCTTGGCGACGACGGTGCCGGACTTCACGAAGGCGTCGACATTCTGCTTGGTCAGCACGGTCAGCTCGTCATAGCCCTTCAGCACCTGGGCGGAGGCCTTTTCGATCTGCTCCTGCTGGGCCTTCACGAGGCCTTCCAGGTTCTGCTTGGCGGTGGCGATGGCGTCTTCGACGGATTTGGTGACGGCGGTGATCTGGTCGGACATGGCTATGCTCCTCGCGCTCTCTCAGGGGTCAACCGCGCGGCCCCGCCGATGCGGCGACCGGGTGCGGAGTGGGTTGAAACCCTCGGACCCCGGCAGGGCGGGCGCCCGAGATATGCTGCACTGCAACATAAGCAGAATTTAAGGAAAGCGGGGGCCTGAGTCAATGGCGGAATTGTGCACTGCACAAAAATCCAGAAGTGCAAGCCGTGTCTTATTCAAACGCAAACGGCCCGGCAACCGCGTGGTGGTTGCCGGGCCGTTTGTGACGGCCGGGGCCCATCGCTGAACCCCGGCCGTCACACTCCATCGGATCGGGCCGGTCAGGCGGCGATCGGCTTGGAGAAGGTCTCCACCGTCGCGGTGACGCGGGCGTTCAGCGGGGCCAGCGCCTCGTTGGTGACCTTGGTGGTCAGCTCCTGCAGGCGGCTGGTCTCGGCCAGCATCGCGTCGAAGCTCGACTTCAGGAAGTCGTTCTGCAGCTCGACGACTTCCTGCAGGGTCTTGGCGGACAGCAGGGCCTTGCCGGTGGTGATCGACTTGTCCAGCGCCGACTGGCCGTAGGCGACGACCTCGCGGCCCAGATCCTCGGCGCCCTTGGCGGCGATGGTGCTGCTGGCGATCAGTGCCTCGACATTCGCCTTGCCGGTGGCCTGCAGGTCCTCATAGCTCTTCAGCAGCTGGGCGGCGGTCTTCTCGAACTGCTCCTTGGCGGCGGTCGCGGTCTGCTCGAACTGCTTGACCGTCTGCTCCTGACCGGCCTTCACCAGACCCTCATACTGCTCCTTGGCCTGGGCGGCGACGTTCTCGAGCGACTTCGGCGTGAACTGGTTCATGACGCGCGTTCCTTCCTGGCTGATGCCGACGTTTGGAAGATGGGCCCGGCCGCCGCGGAGCGGGGCGCGATGCCTGCCGGCAGCGGTTTGCGTTGCGTTTATACGTTGTGCATCCGGTCCGGCCGGTCCCCGAAACCGCAATTCGGCCTCAGGAATGCTGCACTGCAATATGAGGATTTTATGGGCTAAGCTTGGGGCGCTGTCAACAGTCCGTTCGGCAAGTACCCGGCCTGTACTTTTGCACTGCACCATACCCCGATTGCGCGAAATTCCGATGAGCACGGCGTTGCGGACGTTGCCGACGGGTGCGGTGGTCGCGAAGCCGGTGGCAACTCCTTAAGGAAGCAACTCCTTAACGAAGGATTTACCGGCGGTGGGACAAGTGTAGCGTGGCCGTGGGCGTGAATCGCCTCGGCCAATGGTCAGGTGCGGCGCTTGGACGCGGCGCTCCCGGCCGTCCGCTCTCCAGGCCGCATCTTTGGGACCCCTTCGATCATGACCTATTGCCTTGGCATCAAGACACGCGACGGCCTGATCGGTCTGTCGGACGGCCGCATCACCAGCGGCTCGCAGCTTTCCTCGGCCCGCAAGGTGACGATGATGGGCAGCGGCGGCGACCGCTTCTTCATCATGAATTCCGGCCTGCGCAGCGTGCGCGACAAGACGCTCGCCTATCTGCGCCGCGACATGCAGAAGCGCCGGGGCGAAGCCTACCCGACCATGCTGGACGCAATATCGGCCTTCACCGCCTGCCTGCGGCAAGTCGCCGCGGAGGACAAGGAGTCGCTGGAGGCGTCGAAGCTGCACTTCAACCTGCACGCCATCATCGGCGGCCAGCTGGCCGAGGACCGGGAACCCTACATGTTCCTGGTCTATCCGGAAGGCAACTGGATCGAGGTGGACGAGCGCACGCCCTACCTGTCGATCGGCGCCACCGCCTACGGCAAGCCGATCCTTGACCGGGCCCTGACCTACGGCACCGACATGCAGACGGCGCTGAAGCTGGCCTATCTGTCCTTCGACAGCACCCGCTTTTCCAGCAACGACGTCGGCTTTCCCATCGACATGGTGTCCTACCATGCAGACTCGCGCAGCTGGCGCCAGTCGAACTACGACTACGACGACCTCAGCGAACAGCGCCAGTGGTGGAACCGCAATCTGACGGAACTGGCCCGCCGCATGCCGGACGGCCCGTGGGTCGAGACGCTGGTGCCCGACAGCCTGCGCCCGCGCCTGATCGCCGAAGAGCCGGCCGAAGAGCCGGCCGAAGAGCCGGCCTGAGCGGTTCAATCCTCCGGAAGGGCGCCGAGCATCAGCGCCCCGAAGGGTGCGGTCGGGCCGACCAGACCATAGCGTCCGACTTGGACCTCGAAGAACACGCCGCCGTCCGCCAACTGGCCGGAGGAGGGCAGGGTGCGCGGCGCGTCCTCCGGCTCCGGCAGGCCGGGGAAGGCGACGCCGGTCGGGTCGATGCTGCGCAGAAGCTCCGGGAACCGGGCATCGGTGAAGCGGCTGGACGGGTAGGGAAAGGCGGTGAAGAACCACTGCCCGGCGCGGCAGCCGTTGATCAGCCAATAGAAGCCGTTGGACGGAAGCCGCAGCCCGTGCGGCGGCGGGTCGAACGCCCCGTCCTCGCGCAGGCGGCCGATGAAGCTGTCGTACTGTGCGGCGCTCAGTTGCAGCGACGCCTTGCGGCCGCGGGCGGCGGAGAAGGGATCGGCCGGCGTGATGCGGGCGAGGTCGGTCGCCTCGATCACATGCGCCTCCACCGCGGCACCGCCGCGCTCGGGGTCGCCGACAACGTCGTATGTCCGCACATGACGATTGTAATCGGCGTTGAAAACCAGGCGGAAGCGGTCGGTCCCGTCCTTGCCGCAGCGTGACCTCAGGTCGTCGCCGTTGAGATAGCTGAACCAGGTCAGCTTGCGCGCCACCGGATTGTCGGTCGGCCCGGTGGAACTGCAGCCGGCGAGCGCCAGCAGGGATGCCGCCACGGATGCCGCCACACGGGCCGCGGTTGCACGGCGGGAGATGCCGCGGCGAAGCCCCCCGGGGGAAAAGGCGTCGGCCGGAACGGTTGTTCCCGGTGCGCTTGTGTCCGGGACGCTTCTTTGATGACCACGGCTCATTGTCGCTTGCCTCGCGTCAGCGGCCCCTGGTAGGTGGAGGGCGCAGGTCGCGGCGGCAAGCCCGATCGCCGGGCCCCGGCCGATCGGAGGGTGCCGGTAATCCGTCTGCCCCCATGCCGTAACCCCTCCGCTTGCGTGCCGTCCTCCGCGGTCTTCCCCGTCATCCTCCGTCAGCCAGGACCTGCCATTTTGGTCACAGACACTGCCAAAAGCCAAAGCAAGAAATTAACGAATTCCTGCTAGACACTGATTTCGCACGAATTTACCATTGAACCAAGCACCAAAATCTAGCGGTTGGCGGGGCCATCATGAGTGTAACGCGCAACACCGTTCGTAACGGATTGTTTCCGTTCGCCTTTCGCGGAACGGATACGGCCGGCGGGCGGAGTTCGGCGGGTGTGGGACGCCATTTCCTCGCGGCGGCCGCGCTGCTGGGCATGGTGGCCGTAGGGTCCGGCCTCTCGGCGGCCGAAGCGCTGGCGGCGAAGGCCGCGGCCATCGTGGTCGATGCCCGTACCGGGCAGGTGCTGATCGACCAGGATGCCGACGCCATCGTCCATCCGGCGTCGCTGACCAAGATGATGACGCTGTACCTCGCCTTCGACGCGCTGGAGGACGGTCGCCTGTCCCTCGACCAGCAGTTGCCGGTTTCCTCCTTTGCGGAGAGCATGTCGCCGACCAAGCTCGGCCTGCGCGCCGGCCAGACGCTGAAGGTCGAAACCGCGATCCTCGGTCTCGTCACCAAATCGGCCAACGACGCCGCCGTCGTCCTGGCGGAGGCGCTGGGCGGCACCGAGTCCCGCTTTGCCGAGATGATGACGCGCAAAGCGCGCGAGCTGGGAATGCGCCGCACCGTCTACCGCAACGCGTCGGGCCTGCCGAACATGGAGCAGGTGACGACCGCCCGCGACTATGCCGCGCTGTCCCGCGCCCTGATGCGCGACCATGCCAAATACTATCCCTATTTCAGCCGCCGCAATTTCGTCTATGGCGGCCGCACGCTGGCCAACCACAACCGTCTGATGTCCCGCTACGAGGGCATGGACGGCATCAAGACCGGCTACACCGTCGCGTCGGGCTTCAACCTCGCCGCATCGGCGGTGCGGGACGGGCGCCGTCTGGTCGGCGTAGTTATGGGCGGCAAGTCCGCCGGGTCGCGCGACAACAAGATGGAGGCGCTGCTCGACCAGGCCTTCGGCCGGGCCAGCCATGGCCGCGACGACGGGCCGGTGATGGCCAGCCTCGACACCACCCGCTCCGACGCTGTCGATGCCGAGGGGGATGACGACGACGAACCGGTGGTGAAGGCCAAGCCGGTGCGCGCCGCCGTGCAGATGGCCGCGGTTCCCGCCGCTCCGGCGCGGGAGAGCAAGGCCGCGCGCGATGCCGGTTCGCATTGGGGTGTCCAGGTCGGCGCCTTCTCCAGCCGCGCGGCCGGCAACAAGGCGGTCAGCCAGGCGGTCAAGCAGGCTCCCTTCATCCTGCGCGCGGCCAAGGCCAGCGTGGTGGAGGCGAAGGCCGGCAAGGACACCGTCTATCGCGCCCGTCTGACCGGTCTTGACGAGAAGGACGCGCGCAAGGCCTGTGCGGTGCTGACGAAGCACGGGCACCATTGCGTCGCCGTATCGCCCGGCGAGCGCGGCTGACAGGCGCCCATCGCGGAACGGGGCGGGGGATCACCCCCGCGTCGCCGCGGCGCAACGATCCAGAAACGCCAGCGCCGGCGCCATTGCGCCGGTCAGATCGGCGATCCGCCGCGGCAGGTCGGCACTGCTGCCGTCCTCCAACGCCGCCTCCAGTGCGCGGGCGGCGCGGCGCAGGGCGAGGCAGCCATACTGGCCGGACACGCCGGCGATCTTGTGCGCCATCGCCCCGGCAGTCATCCGGTCCCCGTTCCGCAAGGCTTCGCCGAGCGTCCGATCGTGCTGGCGCAGCACGGCCGCCGTCTTGCCGATCAACTCGGCGGTGCGGTCGGGTGGCAGCATGTCCCACATCGTCGCGATGGCGCCTTCGTCGAAATCAGGCTCGACCACCGGCGGTGAGGCTTGCGGCGAGCCGGCCAGCGCGGCGGCCAGCGCGTCCAGTTTCAGAGGTTTCGCCAGGATACCGTCGGCACCGCAGCCGGCGCAGCGGTTACGGCCATCCGCGGTGATGCTGGCCGTCAGCATCAGGATCCGCGGGGTGCCGCCGCCCGGTCGGCCGCGGATGGCGCGGACGGCCTCGTCGCCGGGTAGGCCCGGCAGTCCCAGATCCATCAGGATCAGGTCGAAGGCGATCTGCGCGGCGGCCGCGACGGCGGCCGGGCCATCCTCCACCGCCACCACCCGATGGCCGGCACGCTCCAGCAGGGCACGGGCGGCAAGGCGGGTGACCGTCTCGTCTTCCGCCAGCAGGATGTGCAAGGGGGGCATGCCGGTCCGCTCTTCCCGGTTGATCAGAGGACCGCAGTCTAGACGGTTCCTGGCCGGCGCGCATCCACACCATGAGACAGTGTCGGATGGGGGCGACGTCACACGGTGGGAGAGGCCTGGGTGAACATCGGATCCTCGATCCGGTGCAGGCGCCCGGCGCCGGTCATCGCCGCGCGCAGCAGCAGGGTCTTGCGGCGGGCGGCAGCCAGCTTGCTGACCGGCGCCTCGCGCAGGATCTCGGCGCCATAGGCATCGGCGACCATCAGCCCGCAATCTTCCGGAATCAGCTCTGTCGGGAAACCGTCATCGACGGCGAAATAGAAGGCATCGCACCATTCGCGATACTCCTGCCATTTCTGGTCGGACCGGAAATCGGGAACGCCGCTCTTCACCTCGACGATCAGGATGCAGCCGGACTCGTCGATGGCCAGCACGTCGGCCCGCCGTCCGCTCGCCAGCCGGAACTCGGTCAGGGTGGCATAGCCGCGCGTCGCCAGCGCCCGCCGCACGCCGCGGAAGATCGGCACCGCTCCGCCGGCGGACAGGGAGGTTTCACCATCGGAAGCCGGAACGGCAAGGTCGTCGCTCATTGGCGCTGTGCCACCACTGGAAAATAGAACGGTTCGGGAACGATGTGGACACAATGCCGCGTCGGCCCCGCGGCGCCAAGGGGCAAAAAGAGTATGGCGGGTTGCGGCCGGTCCGGAACCGGACTCAGCCCGGAATGATGACCGGGGGCAGGGGAGCCGGCCTGCAACGGTCGCGCGGCAGGCTGCGGTCGGCGGGGAACACCAGAACGGCGGCGGTGCCGACTCCCGGCTCGCTGGTCAGCTCCAGCCGGCCGCCATGCATTTCAGCCAGCCGCTTGACGATCGGCAGACCCAGCCCGGTCCCGCGGGAATTGCGGGCGATGGTGGAATCCTGCAGCTCGAAGGGGTGGAGGATGTGGGGAAGCTCGGCGGTCGGGATGCCGACGCCGGTGTCGGCCACCATCAGCCCGATCCCGCCGTCCGGCATCAGCTGCGCCGTCAGCACCACTTCGCCGCCCGGCCGGGTGTGGGTGACGGCGTTTGACAGCAGATTGGTCAGCATCTGGGTCAGCGCCTGGGCGTCGCCCTGCAGAAGCGGCAGGTCGGCCGGCACGTCGCGGCGCAGGCGGACCTCGCCCTCGGCCGCGACCTCCTGCAGGGCTGCGGCGACCTTGAGCGACAGGGCGTCCAGATCCACCCCCTCTTCGGCCATCGGCATGGTGCCGTCCAGGCGCGACAACTCCAGGATGTCGTCGATCAGGGCCAGCAGATGGCTCCCGGCATCGCGGATGTCGCCGGCATAGCTGCGGTAGCGCGGGTTGCCCAGCGGCCCGAACGGCTCTGACAGCAGCATCTCGGAAAAGCCCAGAACGGCGTTCAGTGGCGTCCGCAACTCATGGCTCATCTGCGCCAGGAAGGCGCTCTTGGCGCGGCTGGCGCTTTCCGCCTCGCTGCGGGCGGCGCGCGCCTCCGCTTCGCGGACGCGCATCCGTTCCTCGTTCAGCTTCAGCGTGGTGACGTCGGTGTAGTGGACCAGCACGCCGCCGGGCACCGCATGTTCGCGGCTGAGCAGCCAACGCCCGTCGGGCAGCGGCACGACCACCGGCGGCTCCAGCCGGCGATGCCGCTCCAGCCGCACCCTCATCCAGCTCGCACGCTCCTCCTCCGTGGTCAGGCGGGGGTCGGACAGTGCGAAGCTGCGGGCCAGCTCCTCGAAGGGCACGCCGGGCACCAGCCGGTCGGCCAGCGCGGGCAGGTCGCTTTTCAACCGGCTGTTGGCGTGGACAAGGCGGTCGTCATGGTCGAACAGGGCGAAGCTCTCGGCGCTGTGCTCCAGCGCCGCGGTCAGGCTTTCGGCCAGCGCTTCGGCCACGGAGGGCGCCTCCGGGCCCAGGTCGGTCAGGATCGCGCTGAGGCCGCCGGGCGCCGGGGCCGCCACCACCCGCCAGCGCACGGGAATGCTGCCGCGCCGCGCCGCGACCGTCCGCTCCACCGGTTCATGCAGGGCGTCTGCCAGCACCGCGAACAGTCCCGGGCAGGCGGCGTCGGTCGCACCGCCGCGCAGCCGGCGGCCGGCCAGAGGGGCGGCGCCCAGCAGCCGTTCCGCCGCCGCGTTGGCCGACTGCCATTCCAGGTCCGTCAGTGCCCCGGTGCAGTCGCGGTGGGCCTTGAGAATGGCGACCGCAACCGGCAGCCGCATCGTTGCCGACAGGAAAAGATCATCGGGTAGGACTTTCCCAGCGGTTGCCCGGCCGCTTTCCCCATCGTCACAAGTCTGCGCGTCGCATTCCATCCATCCATCATTGCGGCCCATTCCTAAAAAACGCTGAAGGCCAAGCCCGGAATGGCCACGATTATTTGTCGAATTGTAACAGAAAGCCTCCTTTGCGGATGGCTTCTATCGGATTTACCGAAAATGCAACAAAAGGTTTGATTGCGCCGGATGTTACGATCTTCGCGTACGCTCTGCCCAATGGCGGGCTTTGCAGCGCGCGATGGCTTCCATACTCTGGTAGCTCCACAGCGTGATCGTTGCCGGGGCGTTATGGTTTGGATGCAGGTGTGGCCATGAACGGCAGCCAAGACGATGCCGACTGCCCGGCGCCTCCGATTCTGGTGTTCGGCGTAGACGGACGGCTGGCAGACTGGTCTCCGGCGGCCGAAGCCTTGCCGGGTCTGGCCGGCCGCCTTGCGGCCGGGATGTCGTCCGCCGACCTGGAGGAGCAGGCCGGGCCGGGCGCCATGGTTGTCCCGCTGGCCAGTGGCGGGGCGGTGTGGCGGCTCGCCAACCTCACATCCTCCACCACCCACCCCGTCCCGACTTCCGCATCCGCGGACAGTCCCGCCACGGTTCCGGCCGTACAGCCGATGCACGACCCGGCGGGACGCCTGTTCGCGGCGGCGAGTCATGACCTTCGCCAGCCTCTGGCGGCACTGTCCCTGCTGATCGGCACGCTGGACGGCCGGTTGAAGGAGGGCCGCACCGGCGCGGCGGAGCGGTCGGGGCGCGACCTGCTGCACTCGATGGCCCAGGCGGTGGAGTCCATGCGCAGCATGGTGGATGGTCATTTCGATCTGGTCCGCCTGGAAAGCGGTCTGGTCGAGCCGGACATCCGCACCCACGCCGTCAACGGGGTCCTGATGCGGCTGGCGCTGGACGTGGCGCCGCGCTTCGCCGACCGCGGGGTGCGCTTCAGCGTGATGCCCTGTTCGGCGGTGGTGCGGACCGACTCCGCGCTGCTGGAGCGCCTGCTGCACGGGCTGGTCGCCAATGCCCTGCGCGTCACGGCGCATGGCCGGGTTCTGGTCGGCTGCCGCACCCGCGGCGACCGCCTGCGGATCGAGGTGTGGGACAGTGGCCGCGGTCTGTCCCCGCAGCGGTTGGAGGCGCTGAGGACGGAACTGGCGCGTCCGGCCGGGGAGGGCTCCGGCACGCTGGGGCTGGACCTGACGCTGGTCCGCGGCTTGGCACGCAAACTCGGCTTCGGGCTGGAGGTGTGTTCGGCGGAGGGGCGGGGCACCGTCTTCGCGGTGATCGTTTCGCGCTCCGTCGAGGCGGCAGAAGGCGCCGGCAAAGAGGAACCGCTTGCCTCGGCTGCGCCGGAGGGCGGTGGGGCCGACATCAGCCGGACCCGCATCCTGGTGATCGAGGACGATCCGATGGTGCTGGCGGCACTGGAGGCGCTGCTGAGCCAATGGGGGTGCAGCGTGGTGGGTACGGAATCCTATGATGCCGCCGTCGAACGGATCGGCCCGACGCCTGACCGATTCGACCTCATCATTTCCGACCTGCGGCTGAAGGGAGCGGCGAATGGCATCGTCGCCATCCGGCAGATCGCCAAGCTGTTCGACCGTCCGGTGCCCGGCATGATCCTGACCGGCGATACCGATCCGAAGCGTCTGCGCGAGGCGCGCCTGTCCGGTTATCCGTTGCTCCACAAGCCGGTAGCACCGCTCGCCTTGCGTACGGCGGTCATCCACCTGCTTGGGCACGATCCGCTCTGATAATATTGACTCTAAATAGGTGGCGGAGTCGGCAGTGCGGAAAAGGGTAATGGAGGGGGCGTGTTAATCGTTGCTGCAGCGCAATGACTTTTCTGAAACAGAGGTCGCAAGAGTGCGACAAAATGCGACAGAGTTCTTGCGATGATCCCTTCTGGTAACGTTTTCTTATCCACCGATGGTTAGAGATACCTCCCTCTTTCGTTTAATGTGGATCTTTCACATACCCATTTATGTCTTTCCGTCGCTATGATCTGGTATGGGCGCGACGGAGGGCAATCGGATGAACCGGCGATATCGGGGAGACGGACGGGCGGGCACGGCAGTTCCAGCCATCGTCTTTGCCGGCCTGTTCCTATCCCTCAGCGCCTTCCTTCTGATCCGTGCCGCGACCGGCGATGCCGAACATGCCCTGGCCGATCGTCAGGCCATCCAACTCCACGATGAACTCAAGAGCGGCTTCGACCATCAGAGCGTCCTTCTGCGCGCGCTGAGCGGTCCCATGGCCGGACCGGAGCCGGTGACGGAGGCGAGCTTTTCCTCGGCGGCCGAACCCCTGCTTCCGCTCTATCCCAACCTCCGCGCCGTCGTCTGGGCACGGCGGATGGCCGAACGCGACCTGCCGCTGCTGGAGCGGGCGATGCGGTCGGCCGGCCATACCTCCTTCGCCGTCCGCTATGCCGTCGAGGACGCAGCCCTGGAACCCGGCGCCGACCGGTTCGTGAATGTGCTTGCCGAGCCCAAATCGGCGGTCGGCCTGATCGGCCTGGATATGGCCAGCCTGCCCGGTCAGCGCGATGTGCTGGTCCGATCCTGTGCCGCCAATCGCGTGGTTGCGGCCGAGGGCGAGCCGCTGCGGGCGGAGTTCGGTCCGGATTCCGCCCTGATCTACCTGCCGGTCTACTCGCGCGACGTCGATGTCGGGGAGGGGTGGTTAGCCGCCCGTACGGTCTGTGATGTCCTGACCGGCTTCCTGTGGACCAGCTTCGATGTCGGTCAGTTGCTGCGTGATGCGGTTCTGCGGGTGGGGCTGACCGTTGGTGACGCCTATCTGCTGGACCCGAAGGCGGGAGCGCCGCGGCTGCTTGCCGCCGAAGGGGCGCTCAGCCGTCCCGGCGAGCTTCCGCATTCTCCGATCCGGCCGCTGACGCTGGAGCAGCTGACCGGGGAGGCGGCGTCGCGCGCCATCGTCCGCGATATCGCCTATGGCGGGCGGGTGTGGCGGCTGTACGTGGTGCCGGGGCCGGTGCGGCTGTTCAGTGCCGACGACCGGCTGGCCTGGACCATGCTGATCGGCGGGTTCCTTCTGACCGCCGGTGCCGCCGCCTATGTGCTGCGCGAGGCGCGGACGAAGCGCCTGCTGCGCACCGAGGCGCGTGCCCGCGCCGCCATGGCTCGCGCTTTACGTGAAAGCGAGGAGCGGTTCCGGATGGCCTTGCGCCATTCCAAGGTGACGCTGTTCACCCAGGACCTCGACCTGCGGCATCTGTGGGTCTATTGTCCGCAGCCGGACTTCCGTCCGGAACGCATGATCGGCCGTACCGATGCCGAACTGTTCCCGCAGGACGCCGACCGGCTGATTCCCATCAAGCGGTCGGTGATGGAGCGCGGGATCGGCGCCCGCTGCGAAGTGGAGATGTCCCATAACGGCATCCGCCGCGCGCTGGACCTGTCGGTGGAGCCGATGCGCGACGACACCGGGGCGGTCTGCGGCATCATCTGTGCCGCGGTCGACATGACGGAGTCGGTCGAAATCCGCGAGGCTATTGCCCGCGCCCATGCCGAGGCGGAGCGCGCCAACCAGGCCAAGAGCCGTTTCCTGGCCGCCGCCAGCCACGACCTGCGCCAGCCCTTCCAGGCGATGAGCCTGTTCCATCACATCCTGTTGAGCAAGCTGGACGATCCCCAGCAGGTGGAGGTGGCGAACAAGCTGGGCGAGGCGCTGAGCGCCGGCAATACGCTGCTGTCCACCCTGCTCGACACCTCTGCGCTGGAGGTCGGCAACGTGAAGCCGCGGGTCGTCGATTTCGACGTGCAGGACATCCTTGGACGCCTGTCCATCGAGATCGGCGATCAGGCTGCCGACCGCGGGCTGGAGTTGCGGATGGTGCCCTGTTCGGCCCGCGTGCGCAGCGACCCGATCCTGTTGGAGCGGATGGTGCGCAACCTGCTGGTCAATGCCCTGCGCTACACCACCGAAGGGCGGATCCTGCTGGGCTGCCGCCGCCGCTGCGATAGCGAGGGCGGCGACCGCCTGTCCATCGAAGTATGGGACACCGGTCCCGGCATCGCCGAAGCCGAGATGACGGCGATCTTCGAGGATTTCTACCGCTGCGGCACCGACCAGCGCGACAGCGGGCGCGGCCTGGGTCTGGGGCTGTCGATCGTCCGCCGCATGGCCCAGATGCTGGACCATCCCGTCACCGTGCGGTCGCGGGTGGGGCACGGCACCGTTTTCACCGTCAGCGTACCGCGTCTCGTGCAGCATTGCTCCTGCGCGGCTGCCGCGGAGTGAACGGACGGACAGGCGCCTGCAGACCGGTCCCTGCCGCCACCCAGGCCATGCCGCAGCGCGCAATGGTGGCAGTTTTTCCCGCCGGTCCGCTTTTCTCGTCCGTGGACGCGCAAGTTTCGGTTATGCTGCGGCCGCTCACCGCTCCGAAACGAACTCAGTAACCCAGCTGCAACAATAGCTTGGCAACTTTATTGATGTAGGTCATTGGGTCCCCTGGCCATGGGGGCTATTTCTTTCGCACAAGCACACTCCTTGGAAAATCCTTGGAGAGTGAAGGTTCCGCTTCGGCGGGACCCAACAAGACGGGTTCCGGCCCGATGCCATCGGCTTGCCACAGCGGGCGCCGCGGCACGGGAACCGGGATCGGGAGGATACGGCCTGCCGCGGCGACGGGTGCCCCATTCCAGGGGGCATCCGTCCCGGTCTCCGGCATACGGGTTGGCCTGCGGACGGGCTTCCGTCCGTCCGGCGGTCCGTTGGTCGGGCGCCGCGATCCTTTTGAGGAGCTTTGAGATGGACACCGTCACCGCCGCCCTCTCCGCCGCTCCGGCGGGCCGCAGCGGCATCGTTCCGACCGGCAAGAACGGCAGCCCCATGATCGAAAACGTCACGTTCGAGGAAATCCGCATCGGCCAGCAGGCCAGCCTGTCGCGCCGGCTGACCATGTCCGACATCGAGCTGTTCGCCACGGTGTCCGGTGACCTCAACCCGTCCCATGTGGACGAGAACTACACCGCCGACCACAAGGTGGTCGGGCACGGCATGTGGTCCGGCTCGCTGATCTCCGCGGTTCTCGGCACGCTGCTGCCCGGCCCCGGCACCGTCTATGTCGGCCAGGATTTGCGTTTCGAACGCCCGGTCCTGCTGGGCGACATCGTCACCGTGACGGTCACCGCCAAGTCCAAGGATCCGCAACGCAAGACGGTCGTTTTCGACTGCCTCGCCGCGAACCAGGACGGCAAGACCGTCGCCACCGGCGTCGCCGAGGTGATCGCCCCGACGGAAAAGTTCTGCCGCGCCGCAGCGGAACTGCCGCAGGTGCAGGTGATCCGCCATGACGGCCACGAGTTGATGCTGAAGAAGTGCGAGTCGCTGCCGCCGGTGCCGACCGCCGTCGTCCATCCCTGCGACGAAAGCTCGCTGCGCGGCGCCGTCGAGGCGGCCGAGGCCAACCTGATCGACCCGGTGCTGGTCGGGCCGGAAGCCAAGATCCGCTCGGTCGCCGACACGTACGGGCTGGACATCTCCCGCTACCGGATCGTCGACGTCGCCCACAGCCATGCCTCCGCTGAGACCGGCGTGCGGCTGGCCCGCACCGGCGAGTGCGAGGCGGTGATGAAGGGCAGCCTGCACACCGACGAGTTGATGGGCGAGGTGGTGAGGAAGGAGACCGGACTGCGCACCGGCCGGCGCCTGAGCCACGTCTTCGTGATGAACGTCCCGACCTACCCGCGTCCGCTGCTGATCACCGATGCGGCGATCAACATCTACCCGACGCTGGAGGACAAGGTCAGCATCGTCCAGAACGCGATCGACCTCGCCAAGGTTCTGGGCACCGAGGTTCCGCGCGTCGCCATCCTGTCGGCGGTCGAGACCATCAACACCAAGATCGCCTCGACGCTGGAAGCCGCCGCGCTGTGCAAGATGGCCGACCGCGGGCAGATCACCGGCGGCATCCTGGACGGTCCGCTGGCCTTCGACAACGCCATCAGCCGCGAGGCCGCCATCACCAAGGGCATCAAGTCCGAGGTGGCCGGTCAGGCCGACATCCTGCTGGTCCCCGACCTGGAGGCCGGCAACATGCTGGCCAAGCAGCTGTCCTTCCTGGCCCATGCCGATGCCGCCGGCATCGTTCTGGGCGCCCGCGTGCCGATCATCCTGACCAGCCGCGCCGACAATGTCCGCACCCGTCTGGCGTCCTGTGCCGTGGCCGTCCTGTCGGCCGCCGCCCGCCGCCGCGGTGCCGCCGCCGCGGCCGAGTGAGGAGGGCAGGTTCCATGTCCAACGCGATCCTCGTCATCAATGCCGGCTCCTCCAGCCTGAAATTCTCGGTGTTCCGGGATCATGGCGGCGGGGATCCGGTGGTCACCATCAACGGCCAGATCTCGGGCATCGGCACCCAGCCGGTGTTCGAGGCCAAGGACGCCCAGCGCCGGCCGCTCGCCGACAAGAGCTGGGGAGCGGGGGAGGCCAGCGACCGCACGGCGCTGCTGTCCTACCTGCTCGACTGGATCGAGGAACGGCTGGAAGGGGCGACGCTGATCGCCGCCGGCCACCGGGTGGTGCATGGCGGCGTCCGCCACGCGGCCCCGGTGCTGCTGACCTCCGCCCTGATGGACGAGTTGGACGGTCTGGTGCCGCTCGCCCCGCTGCACCAGCCGCACAACATGGCCGCCATCCGCGCGCTGGCCGAGGCGCATCCAGAGCTGCCGCAGGTCGCCTGTTTCGACACCGCCTTCCACCGCAACCAGCCCTGGCAGGCGCAGACCTTCGCCATCCCGCGGGAGCTGACGGAGGAGGGCGTCCGCCGTTACGGCTTCCACGGCCTGTCCTACGAGTACATCGCCCGCCGCCTGCCGGAAATCGCGCCGGAGCTGGGCGACTCGCGGGTTGTGGTCGCCCATCTCGGCAGCGGTGCCAGCATGTGCGCCATCCATGGCGGGCGCAGCGTCGACAGCACCATGGGCTTCACCGCACTCGACGGCCTGCCGATGGGCACCCGCTGCGGCACCATCGACCCCGGCGTGCTGATCTACCTGATGCGCAAGGGCATGGACGCCGGTGCCATCGAGAAGATGCTGTACAACAAGTCCGGCCTGCTCGGCGTGTCGGGCATCTCCAACGACATGCGCGCCCTGCTGGAGAGCAGCGACCCGCATGCCCAGGAGGCGGTGGAGTTGTTCTGCTTCCGTATCGCCAAGGAGACCGGCGCGCTGGCCGCGTCGATGGGCGGAGTGGACGCCGTGGTGTTCACCGCCGGCATCGGCGAACGCTCCGCCCCGGTGCGGGCGCGGGTCGGCGACAAGCTGGCGTGGTTGGGCGTGGAGATCGACGCGGCGGCCAACGAGGCCAATGCGGCGAAGATTTCCACTCCGGGAAGCCGCCTGCCGGTCTACGTCATCCCGACCGATGAGGAGCGGATGATCGCGCTTCACACGCGCAAGGTGCTGACGGGACGGTGAGGGGTTTGTGGGGAGGTGTCGGCTGACGATGCCCCCACCCCAACCCTCCCCCGCTGGGCGGGGGAGGGGGCAGGATGCTTGTCGACGTTCGGCGGCAGTCCCTCCCCCGCCCAGCGGGGGAGGTTAGGTGGGGGTCTAACGTAGCCACCCCCACATCCCCCTGGAGCCCACCCCCCATTCGGTGCTAGCACCCCCCGACATCCAGCATCGTCCGGGGAACCCGTGGTCCGCCCCTATCTGCCGCTGAACGCCCTGCGTGCCTTCGAGGCGTCGGCGCGGCATCTCAGCTTCACCCGCGCCGCCATCGAGCTGTGCGTGACCCAGGCCGCCGTCAGCCATCAGGTCAAGCTGCTGGAGGAGCGGTTGGGCGCCAACCTGTTCCACCGCCTGCCGCGCGGCCTCGCCCTGACCGACGAGGGGCGGGCGCTGCTGCCGACTCTGGAGGAAGCGTTCGACCGCATCGGCGGCCTACTCGACCAGTTCGAGGGCGGGCGGTTCCGCGAGGTGCTGACGGTCGGCGCCGTCGGCACCTTCGCCGTCGGCTGGCTGCTGCCGCGGCTGTCCCGCTTCCGTGAGGCGCACCCCTTCGTCGATTTGCGCCTGTCCACCAACAACAACCGCGTCGACATCGCGGCGGAGGGGCTGGACTACGCCATCCGCTTCGGCGACGGCGCCTGGCACGGCACCGATGCCGTCCGCCTGTTCGACGCGCCGCTGTCGGTGCTCTGCGCGCCGGAGATCGCCCGCCGCCTGCGCGACCCCGCCGATGTCGGCCGCGAAACCCTGTTGCGCTCCTACCGGGCCGACGAATGGCCGGGCTGGTTCGCCGCCGCCGGGGTGGAGCCCTCGGCCATGCCGCCAGTCAAGGGACCGGTCTTCGACTCCTCCACCCTGATGGTGGAGGCGGCGATCCAGGGCGCCGGGGTGGCGCTGGCCCCGGTGGCAATGTTCCGCCGGCCGCTGGCGCTCGGCCTGATCGAGCAGCCCTTCGCTGTCACCGTGTGCAAGGGCGCCTACTGGCTGACATCGCTGAAGTCGCGGCCGGAGACGCCGACCATGCGCGCCTTCCGCGACTGGCTGTTCGCCATGGTCGCGGAAGACGGCACGGACCGAGCGGTCAGGACAGGGTGACGCGGCGCGGCGCCTGTTGCCGCTCTTCACGCCGCTGCCAGAAGCGCAGACGCATCCGCGGCGCCACGAACCAGGCGATGGGAGCCGCCAGCACGATGCTGAGGATCACCACGGTCGGCATCAGCGTCATCGCCTGCTCGGAAAAGCTGGGGACCGCAAGGACAAGGACGGTGCCGATGCCGAAGACCACACCCTGGATCATGCCGTAGATCAGGATGGCGAGGCGTAAACGGGTGGACATGGTGCTGCTCCGCTGAAGTGGATTGGTGCAAAGACCGCTTCCCTCTTCAACCCCCACGCTCCCGCAATGTTCCGAACGCCATCGGGAGGGGACCAATCCGCCCGATAGCGTTCGTATACATACAATTACTTGGCGTAAGCCGGGCCGTTGCTTACCGGTGCGCCCGCCACCACGCCATCAGTCCGGTGGTGGAGCTGTCATGCGCCCCCTCGGCCGGACCGGTTTCCATCTCCGGCAGGATGGTGTTGGCCAACTGCTTGCCCAACTCCACGCCCCACTGGTCGAAGCTGTTGATGTCCCAGACGATGCCCTGGACGAAGACCTTGTGCTCGTACAGCGCGATCAGGGCGCCCAGCGTCGCCGGGGTCAGGCTCTGGATCATGATGGTGTTGGATGGGCGGTTGCCGGGGAAGACGCGGTGGGGGACCAGCGCCTCCACCTCATCCGCCGGCTTGCCGGCCTTGGTCATCTCCGCCCGCACCTCGTCGGCGGTCTTGCCGCGCATCAGTGCTTCGGCCTGGGCGAAGACGTTGGACAGCAGGATGCGGTGATGGGCGCCGGCCTCCGCCCCGATCGGGTTGTGGGTGGTCGCTGCCGCCACGAAGTCGCAGGGGATCAGCGAGGTGCCCTGGTGGATCAGCTGGTAGAAGGCATGCTGGCCGTTGGTGCCGGGTTCGCCGAACAGCACCGGGCCGGTCTGATAGTCCACCGGCTCGCCACCGCGGGTTACCGACTTACCGTTGCTCTCCATGTCCAGCTGTTGGAGATAAGCGGGGAAGCGGTGCAGATACTGGTCGTAGGGCAGCACCGCGTAGGACGACGCGTCCCAGAAATTGCGGTACCAGACGCCCAGCAGGCCCATCAGCACCGGCATATTGCGCTCCAGCGGCGCGGTGCGGAAATGCTCGTCCATCGCATGGGCGCCGGCCAGCAGTTCGGCGAAGCGCTCCGGCCCGATGGCGATCATGATCGGCAGGCCGATGGCCGACCACAGCGAATAGCGGCCGCCGACCCAATCCCAGAAACCGAACATGTTGGCCGGGTCGATGCCGAACTTCCGCACCTCCGCCTCGTTGGTGGAGACGGCGACGAAATGCTTGGCGACATGCGCCTCGTCCTGCGCGGTCTCCAGGAACCAGCGGCGGGCAGAATGGGCGTTGGTCAGCGTCTCCTGCGTCGTGAAGGTCTTGGATGCGATGACGAACAGCGTCGTCTCCGGGTCCAGCCACTTCAGCTGTTCGGCCAGATGGGTGCCGTCGACGTTGGAGACGAAATGCAGGGCGACATGGGCATGGGCGAAGGGCTTCAGCGCCTCCGTCGCCATGACAGGCCCGAGGTCGGAGCCGCCGATGCCGATGTTCACCACGTCGGTGATCGGCTGGCCGCTGTAGCCGCGCCATTCGCCGTCGCGCACCGAATTTGCGAAGGCGTCCATCCGCTCCAGCACGGCGCGGACGGCCGGCATCACGTCGCGGCCGTCCACCGTCACCGGGCGGTCGGAGCGATTGCGCAGCGCGGTGTGCAGCACGGCGCGCTTTTCCGTCAGGTTGATCGGTTCGCCGCCGAACATGCGGGCGCGCACACCCTCGACATCCTGCTGGCGGGCGAGGTCGAGCAGCAGGCCGACCGTATCCCGCGTGATGCGGTTCTTCGAATAATCGAGGAACAGCCCCGCGGCCTCCATCGAGAAGGCCTTGAACCGGCCGGGATCGGCGGCGAACAGGTCACGCATGTGCGTGTTGGCCATGTCCTGGCGGTGTTGGGCGAGAGCGGCCCAGGCGGGGGAACGGGTCAGCGCGGTCATGATGCTTTGGACTCCTTGACGTCAGCGGTCCTTTGACGCGGCCCATCTGCGGGGCGTGGGGAGCCTAACACCGACAACCGGCAACGGCCACGGGCCAAAACGCGGCAGTCGGCGCGGCTTAACGGCCTATGCGGGGCGGCCAGTGGTGCAACCGGGTGGGGGAGCGGGGTGTTGTGGATCAGAGGCTTTGCAACAGGAGGACGCCATGTCGGATAAGCCCGTTACCCCGCCGATTGAGGAGCGCGAAGAGCAACGCGACCGCGACGATGCCGCGCGGCCGGATCAGGTCGGGATCATTCCGGGGAAGGTGCCGGGGAGCCCGGTCGATCCAAGCGATCCGCGCTTTCCGGGGAGTCAGCCGGATTTGGCGTGAGGGGAGGGGCTTCGGAGCGGGTTTGCCCCCTCCCTAACCCTCGCCCGCTAACGCGGGAGAGGGAACTGCCGCCGCTCCGTTGTGGAAGCCCGGCAAACGCCCTACCCCCTCCACCGCCGAAGGCGGGGGAGGGATGGGGAGGGGGCATCCGAAGTCGAAGCCCCCTCAACTCCCCCCGTCGACCGTCCGCGTCGGCGTCACGCCTTCCGGCTTGCCGACCAGCACGGTCAGCAGCTTGGCCGGGTCGAGCAGGCGCTGGGCGACGCGCTTGATGTCGGCCTGGGTCACGCCGTTGATGTAGCGGTCGCGCTGGTTCAGGTAATCGATGCCCAGCTTGTCGCGCTTCACCTGCAGCAGGACGCGGGCGATGGCCTGGGTCGAGCCCAGCTGCAGTGGGAAGGAGCCGGTCAGATAGGTCTTGGCGTCGGCCATTTCCTGGTCGGTCAGGCCATCCTTCGCCATCCGCGCCCATTCCTGGCGGATGATGTCCAGCGCCTGTCCGGCCTTGGCATTGACGGTGGAGCCGCCGGCCATCACCACGGCGGCATGGTCCATCGGGATCAGGTAGCTGTAGACGCCATAGCTCAGTCCGCGCTTTTCCCGGACCTCCTCCATCAGGCGGGAGCCGAAGCCGCCGCCGCCCAGCACATAGTTCATCACCGTGGCGGCGTACCAGTCGGGATCGTCGCGCTTCACCCCCGGCTGGCCCATCAGCATGACGGTCTGCGCGGTCGGGCGCGGCAGCAGGATGGTCTGGCCCAGCCCGGACATCGTCACGTCGGCGATCGCCGGCGCCTCGGTCTTGGCCGGCAGGGTGCCGAACACCCGGTCCAGCGCCTTGCCGAGGTCTTCCGGCGAGATGTCGCCGGCGGCGGCCACCACCAGCCGGTCGCGGCCGAACTGGCCCTTCACGAAGGCGCGCAGGTCGTCGGGCGTGACGGTGGGCAGAGTCTCCAACGTGCCGCGCACCTCGCCGCCATAGGGATGATCGGGGAAGGCGGTGGCGTAGAACTGGCGGCGCGCGACGTAGTTGGGGTCGGCGAGGTCCCGCTTCAGGCTGGCCATGATCGAGGCCCGCATGCGGTCCAGCGCCTCGGGCGCGAAGTGCGGCTCGGTCAGGGCAAGCCGGGTCAGGTCCAGCGCCTCGTCGCGGTGTTCGGTCAGGGTGCGCAGCGAGCCGCTGAACCCGTCGCGCCCGGCATCGAAGCCCAGCGCGATGGCCTTGTCCTGCAGCCGCGCCTGGAATGCCTGCGAATCGTAAGGACCGGCCCCTTCGTCGAGCATGGTGGAGGCGAGATTCGCCAAGCCCTCCTTGCCCTTGGGGTCGGTGCCGCCGGCCCCTTCGAAGGCCCATTCGATCGCCAGCACCGGAACCTTGTGGTCCTCGACCAGCCACGCCTCGATACCACCGGGGCTGACCACGCGCTTGATATCCATCGCGTGGGCGGGGGAGAGG
>NZ_VTTO01000008.1 GCF_008364825.1 Azospirillum sp. B21 | reverse complement strand
GCCAACAACGGCACGAACTCCGGCCTGTACCAGGTGGTCGACGCCAACGGCGACGGCCAGGTGGCCTCGTCCGAGGTTCGCCTGCTCGGTGTGTACAACGGCACGGTGCTCTCGCTCTCCGACATCAACCTCGGTTGATCCGGCGATCAAGCATCGCGGTAAAAGGGAGGGGCGCCCGCAAGGGCGCCCCTTCTTTCTTTTGTGTGCATTTCCAGCCGGTGCGCCGCGCCGGAAAAAATGCAATAAAGGATAAAGGCATCTATAAGTTGATCGCCGGGTAAGAGTTCGGCGGATGGGACGATGCCGGCGGAAAATGCTTTCCCCGCCGGTAAGCGGCGAACCCTCCTGTGTCTGCCTCCTTCTGCGCTTGCCCCCTTCTGCGCTTGCCGAGAGCGATCCTCATGAAAGTCCTTGTGTCAGTCTTCGCGCGGTTGCCCGGTTGGCTGAAGGCGGCGGCTTCCGTCAGCCCCTCGCGCCTTGCGATCGGCGCGGTGCCGGCTGCGGCCTGTCTGTTCTCCTTCTTCACCATCCTGACGGCGCTGCGCATTCCGGCGACGCTGGCGCGGATGGTGACGGTGCTGCGCCCGAACGGGGCCGGGGTTCGCGACGAAGACTTCATGGGGTTCAGCAACGTCGACACGCTGATCCGTCCCGCCTATCGCCGGATCGGCTCAAACTTCGCCCTTCACGGCCGTTACGGCTACACCTGGGGCGATGCCTTCGGCCTGACGATGCGCGAGCGCTTCGGGAACAGCTCGATCACCTATCGCCTGCTGCATCGCCTCGGCGACCGTGCGGTCAACGCCCTGGGCTGGGGGCTGTTCATCGCCGCCACCGCTGCGGCGGTGGCGCTGGGCTTCACGGTTTACGCCGCGCCGCTGGCCGCCCTGGCCTTTGCCGCGACGCCGGTCATCGTCTTCAGCTACACCAGCGGCGGCGGCAAGACCGAGACCCTGTGGTACGGGCCGGTCCTGATGGTTCTCTTCCTGGCCTTCTCCGGAAACACCCTGGCCGCCGCGCTGCTCTGGTCGCTGCTGGCGGTGGCCAATCTGATGGCTTCCCTCCTGACGGCCGCGATCACCGGCCCGGCCCTGCTGGTCTGGGCGCTCCAGCATGGCGATGCGGGCGATCTCATCATCGGCGTCCTGCCGGGTCTCGCCCTGCATCTGCTGCGCTTTTCCAAGGCGGGCTTCGCCTACTTCGCCAAGACGGTGCGCTATTGCCAGTTCGCGAGCCACGATGTCGGGGCCGCGCTGAATGGCGGGAAAGTGCTCAAGGGCCGCCTGCCGGTTCTCGACGAGATCGTGGCCGCCGGTCCGGTGGCGCTGTCGCTGACGGCCGGCGCCTGGATGAACCAGGATCCGGCCGCCGCCTTGCTGGGGTTCACCTGTTTCTTCTCCTATTACGCCAGCCGCCGCTTCTTCTTCCTCAGCGACTTCCAGAGCTTCGACCTGCTGTTCTCGGCCATCGGCATCGCCTATGCCTGCGCCACCGGCAATCCGTGGTGCCTGCTGATCAGCTTCATCGGTGCGCACCGCATGCGGGACAATCACCATTGCTCCGTGCCGCTGAGCCAGACGATGCAGTCGCTTGCCGAGAGCGGGATCGCCACCGTCCGCGACCGGTGGTACGCCATCCTCCGCTACGGCCTGGAGATGAGCGATGCCTTCCCGCTGATCCGTGCCGTCGCGCGCCCGAAGATCCCGGCGCTGGACGCGTTCTTCGCGGCGATTCCCGACCGGTCGCGCATCGCCGTCGAAACCGTCCGCACCTCGACCGCGATGCAGCAGGCCTATCCGGATTTGTGGATGCGCGGGTTCTGGTTCATGACCGACGACCTGCTGCCCAAGCGCGATATCGAGCTCGCCACCAAGGAATACACCTTTACCCTCGAGCATGAACTGTCGATGGCCCGCCTTCTGAAGCTGAACGGCACGCAGACATCGCCCGAGCGGTTTTTCGAAACCTGTTCGGCGGCAGGGATCGGCCATATCGTGGTGCTGTCCCGGGCCACCATGGACATGCTGTCGCAAAGCGGCTGGAAGGCCGTCGCCGGGTTCGAGTTCTCCCAGATGGACAAGCCCCTGCGCGATCTGCTGAACGTGAGCGTTCCGGGCATGATCCTGATGAGCCGTGCGGATGCCGACATCGGCATCGTGACCCCGCAGGCTCCCTGGCATCGGAAAGGGAATCGTCTGGTGATCGAGGCCGCAGCCGGCACGACATACACCATCCGCTACCGCCATTTCCCGGAATTCCGGGCGGAGCAGGGAGGAGTCCGCTTGCCGGTGGTGCCCTATCAGCCGTTCGACGACGTTCCCTCGTTGAGCTTCATGCAGGTGACGGCGGTCGGCGACGGCCCGCTGACCCTGCGCTACGTCGATTATCCTGGACGGGTGATTCTCAACCGCTTCCTCCGCCGTTGACGGCCGGCCTGTTGATCAGATCCCGCAAACCCGAAAAGCGCCCTGCCATCATGTCCCATGGCCCTGCCATCCTGTCCCGTGACACCAGCGATCTGCGCGTCGATCTCGGCTGCGGCGATCACAAGCCGGACGGCTTCGTCGGCGTCGATGTGGCCCCCGGTCCTGGCGTCGATCTCGTCTGCGACCTCACCGGCCGCTTCCCCTTCGAAACGGGCAGCGTCGCCCATCTGCGCGCCCATGACCTGATCGAGCATCTGCCCGACCGTCTTCACACCATGAACGAGATCTGGCGCGTGTGCCGCGGCGGCGCCATCGTCGACATCCGGGTTCCGTCGACCGACGGGCGGGGAGCCTTTCAGGACCCGACCCACATCAGCTACTGGAACGCGAATTCCTTCTTCTACTATTCGGTCGACCACCCGGCCTATCTTTCCCTGTGCCGCAAATACGGCTTCCGCGGCGCCTTCCGGATCAGGTCGCTGTCCAGCAGCGCCACGCCCGATCAGGTCGTGCATGTCCAGGTGATGCTGGAGGTGATCAAGCCGGCGGCGGAGCCGCAGCAAGCCCATCCGGAGTCCCTGCCGTCGCCCCTGCCATCGCCGCTGGAGGCGGTCGCACGCTTCGACGGCGGCGCGGCGGTGTCCGAGCGCCTGGGTCTTGCCATGGAACTGGCGCGCATGACGCCTGACCGGTTCCGCGCCTTCTGCGCGTCGGACTCCCTCGACCGCTACACGCGCCTGCTGGCGGCTCGCGCTCCCGCAAGGCTGGGCGAGGCGGAACAGTCGTTCTGCGACCTGCTGGAGGAGACCTACCGCGACGGGATCACGCGGCCCGAGCAGTTCGTCTGCCAGCTTGCCGCCCTGTTGCTCAAGCCCGCCTACCGTCTTCCGGCCCGCTTCAATCTCGACCTTCTTCCGGCTGCCCTGGCCGATGCGTTCGTCGCGGCCACCTGCCGGTCCCCCGCCTTCTTCTC
Organism: Azospirillum sp. B21; assembly: GCF_008364825.1. GTDB lineage: Bacteria > Pseudomonadota > Alphaproteobacteria > Azospirillales > Azospirillaceae > Azospirillum. Next base: position 309,807 of record NZ_VTTO01000008.1, on the reverse strand, counting down.
GCAACCGGGGGAGGCCGAGCGGTATGCGGATTTCCAGACGGCGTGGCTGGGCTATCTCGATCACGGATTGGAGGCCGGCCAGGGGCGGCAGCCATGGCCGGAAGCCGCCTTCGCGTTCTGCCGATCCGGCGAGATGCTCGGGAGCTATTTCAGCGGCCGCAATCTCTGCCCGCTCGCCCGGCATCGCGCCAGGATCATAGAGTGGTCGTTGCGCCGCCTCGGCTACCGGCTGGATCACAGCCCGCCGCCGCGCCGCGCCGCGACCATCCGCGTCGGCATCCTCCTTCTCACCTTCCTGCCGACGCCGGAGCTGTTCTGCGTCCTGCCCCTGCTCCAGCGGCCGGCCGCCGACATGGAGGTGACGGTCTATGTCGTGGAACCGGACTCCGGGACGTTCGAGCGCGATGCGGTCGCCAAGGTGGCGAGGATCGTCGATCTGCCGAAGAACCTCGCCCAGATGGTCGACATCATCCGGCGCGACGATCTGGACGTCCTGCATTTCGCGTCCAACCTGACCGGCGCCCCATCGGTCTCGGCGATGCTGGCGGCCCACCGGCTGGCGCGCGTGCAGACGACCAGCATCGCCTCGGTGCTCTCCACCGGCTTTTCGGCCATGGATCTCTATGTGTCGGCATCCGGGCTGGAGCGCGACCGCTTTCCGCAGCAGCATTATACCGAGGAGCTGGTCAAGCTGCCGGGCACGGTCCACTGCTTCGTGCATGGAAAGGGCGCGATGCCGGGAGATTCCAGGACGGGGCAGCCGGGCCTGCCCGTTTCGCCCGGCGAGGTGGTGCTGACCTCCGGCGCCTCGCTGTACAAGCTGACGCCGGAGACGGTGGAGGCGTGGCTCGACATCCTCGCCCGCGTTCCCTTCGCCCGCCTCGTCCTGTTTCCCTTCGCGCCGTCATGGTCCGCGACCTATCCGAAGCAGGAGTTCTCGGAATATCTGTTGGACAAGCTCGTCAGGCGGGGAATCGCCGCCTCGCGGGTGCGCATCATCGACACGCCGGGCTTCAACCGGGTCGGCATCCGCAACAGCATGCGCAACTTCCACATCTGCCTGGACAGCTTCCCCTTCTCCGGCTCCACGTCGCTGATCGAACCGCTGGAACTGGGTATGCCCGTCGTCACGCTGGCGGACACCACCCTGCGCTCCGCCATGGGGGCGTCGCTGCTGCACGCCCTGGATCTCGGGGAACTGGTCGCGGACGATGCCGCCGGCTATGTCGACATCGCCTGCCGCCTTGCCGGGGACCCGGACCATCGCGCCCGGATCTCCTCCCGCATCTCGGCCGCGATGGCGCGGCCGCCGTCCTTCCTCGATTGGGAGAGCCATGCCGGACAGATGTACGAACTGTTCCGGTCCCGCGTGCGCTGCCTGTGACCGCTGCCTGTGACTTCTGGCCCTGACCGCAGTCAGTGGGCGGGCAGGGCAGACAGGCGGTCAGCCATGCGCAGGATGCCCTGGGCCAGACGGATGATGGCGGGCGAGCCGATGAACAGCTCGCGCAGGGCGTCGCCCTCGCCAAAGCGCAGAACGAAGCCGTTCGGGTTGAACACCACGGCGACCTTCGCGGTCTCCGACAGGACATGCTGGGTCCGCCCCTGGAACACGGCGTCGAGGACCGACCGCGCCAGCTCGCGCGCGTCCTCCACCGGCAGGGTGGCGATCTCCGGCCCCAGCCGGCTTTCGTTGAACAGGAAGACGCCCTCCAGCCGGACGGCGCCGTCCCCTGCCGCGTCCTCTTCGCTCAGGGCGATGTGGGACAGGAACTTGCCGTCGGGAAACAGGACGGTGCGGTCGTCGACCTCGACATTGATGACCAGCCTGCTTTTGGCCGACATGGACTGCGCTCTCCGGAAGAAACGGGATTCGGGAATGGGGGTCAGTCGGCGGCGCGGCGTGCGATCTCGGCATCGGCCAGCCCGGCGACCACATCGGCCATCCGGCGTTCGGCGCGCCAGCCCAGCAGCCGCTCCGCCTTGGCGGGGTTGCCGACGCTGAAGGCGATGTCGGACGGGCGCAGCAGGGCGGCGTTGCCGTGGACATGCCGGCGCCAGTCCAGTCCGAAATAGGTGAAGGCCTGTTCGACGAAGTCCTCCAGCCGGTGGGCTTCGCCGGTGGCGATCACGAAATCCTCCGGCTGGTCATGGGCCAGCATGCGGGCCATGGCGTCGACATATTCCGGCGCCCAGCCCCAGTCGCGGGCGATCGACAGGGTCCCCAGTTCCAGGCCGTCGGCCTTGCCCTCGGCGATGTCGGCGGCGCCGCGGATGATCTTCTGGGTGACGTAGCGGACCGGGCGCAGCGGCGATTCGTGATTGAACAGAATGCCGGAACAGGCGAACAGCCCATAGGCCTCGCGATAATTGGCGACCGCCCAATAGGCCGCCGCCTTGCCCACGCCATAGGGGCTGCGGGGATGGAAGGGGGTCGATTCGTCGGCCGGATCGCCGGTGTTGCCGAAGCATTCGCTGGATGATGCATTGTAGAAACGCGCGTCGAGCTTCAGGAAGCGGATCGCCTCCAGAATGTTGATGGTGCTGGTGATGGTGCTGTTCAGCGTCTCGACCGGCTGCTCGAAGGACAACCCGACCGAGGCCTGGCTGGCGAGGTTGTAGATTTCGGCCGGGCGGACCCGGGCGATCACCTCGACCACGCTGCGGAAGTCGGTCAGCACGGCCGAGTGCAGGACGACCCGGCCGAAGATGCCGAGCCGCCGCAGGTTGGCGAAGCCCGACATCTCCCGGTCGCGCGAGGTGCCGTGGACCGTGTAGCCCTTGCCCAGCAGCAGCTGGGCCAGATAGGCGCCGTCCTGGCCCGAGACGCCGAAGATCAGCGCGGTCTTCGGTTCGCTGCGGGCCGTCGTTCCGATGGTCATCAACAGCGCCCTATCGGCCGGAGATCAGTGGTGGTCATCCCCGTCGGCCGCCAGACGCATGTCGGCCTCGACCATTTCCCGGACCAGATCGCGGAAGGCGGTGGTGTGGGTCCAGCCCAGCTTCTCGCGCGCCTTGCTGGGGTCGCCCAGCAGCAGGTCGACTTCCGTAGGGCGGAAATAGCGCGGGTCGATGCGGACCACCACCTTGCCGGTCTTCTGGCAGATGCCTTCCTCGTCCACGCCCTCGCCGCGCCACTCGATGCCGCGGCCGATGTGGCCGAAGGCCAGCTCGACGAACTCGCGCACGCTGTGGGTCTCGCCGGTGGCCAGCACGTAATCGTCGGCCTCGTCCTGCTGCAGGATGCGCCACATCCCCTCGACATAGTCGCGGGCGTGGCCCCAGTCGCGCTTGGCGTCCAGGTTGCCGAGATACAGGCAGTCCTGGCGGCCATGCTCGATGGCGGCGACCGCGCGGGTGATCTTGCGGGTGACGAAGGTCTCGCCGCGGGTCGGGCCCTCGTGGTTGAACAGGATGCCGTTGCTGGCGTGCATGCCGTAGGCCTCGCGGTAGTTCACCGTGATCCAGTAGGCGTACAGCTTGGCGGCGGCATAGGGGCTGCGCGGGTAGAAGGGCGTGGTCTCGCGCTGCGGCGTCTCCTGCACCTTGCCGTACAGCTCCGAGGTGGAGGCCTGGTAGAAGCGCGCGGTCTTCTCCAGGCCCAGGATGCGGATCGCTTCCAAGAGGCGCAGCGTGCCGATGCCGTCGGCGTTGGCGGTGTATTCCGGCGTCTCGAAGCTCACATGCACGTGGCTCTGGGCGGCCAGATTGTAGATTTCGGTCGGCTGGATCTGCTGGACCAGACGGATCAGGTTGGTGCTGTCGGTCAGGTCGCCGTAATGCATGAAGAAGCGCACGTCCTCTTCATGCGGGTCGCGGTAGAGATGCTCCACCCGGCCCGTGTTGAAGGACGAGGACCGGCGCTTGACGCCGTGGACGATATAGCCCTTCCCCAGCAGAAGCTCGGCAAGATACGCGCCATCCTGGCCGGTGGCGCCGGTGATGAGGGCAACTTTGCGCAAAGGACCGACCCTTGATCTGTACGGCATTGATGATCGGGCACTATCCTCAAAGGGTCCGGGCAAGGCAAGGTTCTTGAGGCTCTTGTCCCGGCAAGGACACGGGCGGGGACACGGGCGGGGACACGGGCGGGGACACGGGCGGCGGGATATGGGCCGCCATCGCCATCAACCCGGTTGATGCGCCTATCCGGTGACGATAGGGTGCGCGCCGAACTGGCCTGCCGCCCTCTTGCGCGGAAGGCCGCACTGCACGGACCGTCATGACCACCGTCGCCGAAGCATTGCAGATCGCCGTCGGGCTCTACCGCGCCGGCCGCCTGGACGAGGCGCGCGCGCTGTATCTGCGCATCCTGGAAGCCGATCCGCGCAACGCCCTCACCCTGCATCTGCTGGGGCTGGTTGAACGCCGGCAGGGACGGCGGGACAAGGCGCTGGACCTGATCCGCGCGGCTCTGGACATCGCGCCGGACATGGCCGACGCCTGCTGCAACCTCGCCGGCATCCTGTCCGACCTGGGCCGGGTGGACGAGGCGGCTGCGGCACAACGGCGCGCCCTGGCGATCGACCCGGCGCTGGAGGCCGCGCATCACGGCCTTGCCAGTTTGCTGTGCAGCCGCGGTGGTCCGCGCGACTGGTCGGTCTCGGCCGCCTCCTTCCGCCGCGTGCTGCGCCTCAACCCCCAGCACGCCGAGGTCTATCACGATCTGGGCATCGCCCTGCGCCAGGGCAGCGCGGTCGATGCCGGCGCCCTGGCCCTGGCGCTGGACAGCCAGCGGAACGCGCTCGCCCTGCGGCCGGACTTCGCCGCCGCCCACATGAACATGGGCAACCAGCTGGTCGAACTCGGCCGGCTGGACGAGGCGCTGGTCTGTTTCCGCCGCTCGCTCGCCATCGCGCCGGAGCAGGGCGGCACCCTGTACAACCAGGGCAACGCCCAGCATGCCGCCGGGCTGTCCGAGGCGGCGGTCGACAGCTATGCCCGCGCGGCGCGCGGCGGGGTCGGCATGGCGCTGACCCGGCTGGCCGACGTGCTGACCGGCCTGGGGCGCGAGGGCGAGGCGGAGCAGGTGCTGCGTCTGGCGTTGACCAGCCCGGGCAGCGACGTGGCCGGCGCCATCGACATGCTGTCGGCCCTGCTGGCGCGCCAGGGGCGGTTTGATGAGGCGCGGCGCTTCTTCGCCGACTACCGCTATCCCCACATCGCCGACCCGAACGCTTTCCGCATCGAATGCCTGACCGCCATCGCCGAAAGCTGGCTGGCGGCCGGGGAGGTCGACCGGGCGGTGGAGGTTCTGGCCGGCGTGCACGGCCATGGCAGCCGCTTCTTCACCGTGAAGTCGATCGCCGGGCTGCAACAGGTCCTGGCCCGGCAGGGGAAGCGGCTGGAACGGCCGGCCAACCCGGACCCGTCGCTGCCGCGCATCTGCTCCTCCACGCTCGCCACCCACGGGCGCTTCGCCCACAACGTGCTGGAATACGTGCTGCTGCGGCTCTACGCCGAAAAGTTCGGCTACCGGCTGGAGACGCCGGACTGGGTCGGCGGCTATTACTTCGACCTCGACGATCCCAGGCCCAGCGGCGGGCTGAAGCCGATGCATTTCGCCCGGCGCATCCTGAACGATCTGGTGACCGGACGGCGCGACGATCCGCGTCCGGACGTCGACATCCTGTCGCCGCTGTTCCTGTTCGATCATCGCGAGGAATGGCGCGAGCGGGTGCAGTCCTGGCTGCGGCCGCGGCCGGAATGGCTGCCCCACGTCGACCCGGTGATGCAGGCGCTGAAGGCCCGCGGCAACACGGTGGTGGCGCTGCACATCCGCCGCGGCGACTTCGTCTGGTTCCGCTACACCATCACCGAGACCTCCTGGTACGTCGACTGGCTGAAGGCGCTGTGGCCGACGCTGGACCGGCCGGTGCTCTACATCGCCACCGACGATCCGGCGACCATCGCCGACTTCGCGGAGTTCGCGCCGGTCTCGCTGGACCATTTGGTGAAGGATGGGGCGGTGCAGCCGTGGACGGGGCTGGAGTTCCTGCAGGACTTCCACGTCCTGATGAATGCCGACGTGGTGGGCGTCAGCGCCCACAGCGGCTACAGCCAGTTGGCGGCGCTGCTGAACCGCAACGCCCGCCTGTTCGTCGAGCCGGATGCGGCGGCGCGACGCATCAAGGCCTATTCCCCCTGGACGAGTTCGTCCGGCACCCCTTAAGACCACAACCATCACGACCAATGCGACGCCCTCGGAAGGGCGGGAGGGCAGCCCCATGGATCTCGCGACCAAGGAATTCTACGACGACTTCTGGCCCCGTTTCGTGCCGATCTACGACGAGACCAAGAAGTACATGCTGGAGACGCTGACCGAGCGGCAGATCGGCCGGGCGCTGGATGCCGGCTGCGGCCACGGCATCTGCTCGGTCATCCTGTCGGAAATGGCCGAGCAGGTGGTGTCGGTCGACGTGTCGTCGGACAGCCTCGCCACCGCCCGCCAGCAGGCCCAGCGCTTCGGCCGCGACAACATCGAGTTCCACCACCAGGACCTGCAGGAGCTGGACACGAATCTCGGGCCGTTCGACCTGGTCTGGTGCTGGGGCGTGGCGATGATGGCGCCCGACCCGATGAAGGTCATGCGCAACCTGATGGCCGTCACCAAGCCGGGCGGCACCGTCTATCTCGGCCTCTACCTGAAGACCTGGCTGTCGCCGGTGCATGAGGGCGTGCGCCATTTCTGCCGCGCCTACATGGACACGCCGGCCCGGCGCAAGCTGGTCGGCGGCTTCTTCACCGGCCTGACCAAGGTCGCCTGCATGTTGAAGGGGCAGGAGATCAACCGCCGCGCCGACAACGTGTCGATCCAGGCCCAGGTCGAGGACTGGTACTATCCGCCGTACAAGACCTTCTATTCGATCGAGGAGATCGTCGCGCTGTTCGAGCGCAACGGCTTCAAGGCAGACTGCATCCAGGACCGGCTGGGCCGGATGAAGAGCGCCACGATCTTCGTGATCCGGGCGACGAAGAATGCCTGAGGCGGCGGCGGGACAGGCGGATCGGACGGCCCCTCCCGATTGGGAGGAGTTGGGCCGGCTCTTGTCCCGCGGCTACATCGACAGCGGTTTCATCGGCGGCGTCACCCGCGTGCCGGTGGAGGACGTCGTGCGCGACATGCTGTCGGAGGCGCGCGCCGACGAGCAGGTGGCGGAACTGCGGCGCACCGCGGCGGCGGCCGGCGTCGATGCGGACAGGGCCCGCATCCTGGAGGTCGGGTCCGGCTGCGGCATGACCGTGGTGCGCGGGCGCACGGCCCATGGGCTGGACATCCACGGCATCGAGCCCAGCATGGGCGAATACAGCTCCACACTGGACGTCTGCCGCCGGCTGATCGGCCATTACGGCCTGCCGGCCGACGCGGTGCAGGATGCCACCGGCGAGGCGATCCCCTTCGCGGATGCCAGCTTCGACATCGTCTATTCCTCCAACGTGCTGGAGCATGTCGGCGACCCGGCGGCGGTGCTGGACGAGGCGCTGCGCGTGCTGAAGCCGGGCGGGCTGCTGCTGATCGTCGTGCCCAACTACGGCTCCTGGTGGGAGGGGCATTACGGCATCCTGTGGCTGCCGCGGATGCCGGCCGGGCTGGCCAAGCTCTATGTCCGGCTGTTCGGCCGCGACCCGTCCTATGTCGATACCCTCAACCTGATCGACCGCCCCTGGTTCGACCGCTGGCTCCGCCGTCATCCCGGCAGGCTGGAGGTGCTGGACTGGGGCTGGGGCATCTTCGAGCAACGCCTGCGCACGCTGGGCTTCGGCGACTGGGCGGCGCTGTCGGTCGCCAAGCGCATCGTCACCTTCGTCCACCGCTCCGGCCTGCTGGAGCCGGCGATCTGGCTCGCCCGGCGCCTGCATTGGGAAACCCCGATCATCTTCGCGGCGCGAAAGCGCTGAGCAGGGGAGCGGAGGTGGCTGCCCATTCCGGCGTGCCGGTCGCGTGCGCTCTTTGTTATAATGGAGCGTTGCTGGAGGGAGCGGTCATGGTGGCAGTCAGCCGGAGTGGTCGGGGTTACGTCCCCGATGTGCCGAATGAGCTTCTTCGCCCGCTCGTTGAGTATTTTCAGCCGCGGAAAGTGATCCTGTTCGGATCGCAGGCCCGCGGAGAGGCGGGGGATGACAGCGACTACGACCTCTTCGTGGTCGTCGATGACGACGCGCCTCCAGAGCGGCTGTCCTGGCGGGGCAAGTACGAGGCGCGCAAGACCTATCATCGTGCCGTCGACATCGTCGCGTGCCGGGCGTCGGTGTTCGAGCGCAAGCGCGGCGTGGTCGGCTCGCTTTCCCATACCGCCGATCAGGAGGGTGTCGTCGTTTATGAGCGACACTGACCGCAAGGCAGTCCTGGAAGAGGCGGAGCGCTGGTGGGCCGTTGCTGCGGAGGATCTGCGCGTGGTCCGGGCGTGCCTCGCGATGGAGCCGCCTTCTTTGGGGAATGCCGCCTATCATTGCCAGCAGGCGGCGGAAAAGACGATGAAAGGCCTGCTGATCGCCGCTGGGGCCGGCTTTCGCAAGGTGCATGACCTGGACGAACTGGCGAGCGCCGCAACGCCGCTGTATCCGGTGCTGGCCGCCGATCTCGACCGTTGCCGGCCCTTCACCGTCTGGGCCACGGAATACCGTTATCCATCGGAGGATGACTCGCCTCCACCATCCGAGGACGAGATCTTCGAGGCGCTGGATATCCTCCAACGCCTGCAGGCCACCATGACAGGCTGACCCGGCCGGTCTTCCCCCCTTGTCCCCTCACACCGCCGGCAGCAGGTCCATGGCCAGCCCGGCAGCCTTCGCCTCGGCGGCGCGGGCGAGGTCGCGGGCGATGCGGGCCATCGAACCCGACCAGTCCCATTGGCGGTCCTGGCGGTAGATCCGCAAGGACGGGTACCAGATGCTCTTCTCCGCATCGTCCATCCAGCGCCAGTCCATCCGGTAGGGCGCCGGCAGCCAGCTCGGGACGCCCAGCGCGCCGGCGACATGCAGGACGGAACTGTCGATGGCGATCACCAGATCCAGGACCTTCATCACCGCCGCGGTGTCGAGGAAGGCATCCGGCCCGCTGTCGAAATCCGGACCCAGCCGGTGGAGCAGCGCCTCGTCGGCGTCGGCCAGGCGCTTGGCGGCGTTGTCCTGCTTGTGCAGGTCGACCAGGCTGACGCCGGGGATGGCGGCCAGCGGGCGCACGAACTCGAAGGGGACGGAACGCTTGGGGTCGGCGTCGCGGGTGGTGTCGCCGTTGCTCCAGCACAGGCCGACGCGTAGGCCGCCCAGGCCGGACAGTCGGTCCGTCCACAGCCGCACCCGCTCGGGATCGGCCGACAGGTAGGGGCGGTTCGGCACGGTGTCGGCCGTCGATCCCAGAAGATGGGGCAGGCTGAGGAACATCGACCGCGCCCGGATGGCGGGCGCGCGCTCCGGGTTGAAGCGGATGTTGCCGGTGGGGTTGGGCACGGTCGACAGCAGGCGCCGCAGGCGCGGCGGACAGGTCACCACCACCTCGCCGCATAGGCGGGCGACCTGCGGCACGAAACGGACGAAATGGATCATGTCGCCCCAGCCGCCCTCGGCGACCAGCGCCACCATGTCGTCGGGCAGCGGCCGGCCGTCCCAGATCGGGACCGGGCTTCCGTCGGCGTGGAACCAGAGATTGTTCTTGCGCGCCTCGAAGTCGGCCATGCCCCCGACGAAATCGCCCAGCCGCAGCCGGTTGATGCCGGCGATGTGGCGGGCGTCGGTCATGGTCGGCCGCAGGCGCAGGGCCCGGCGGCAGGCCGTCAGCGACTCCGTCGCGCGGGCCATCTCCTCCAGCACCAGGGCGACCTGCAGATGGGCCACCGGGTTGCCGGGCTCCAGCATGACCGCAGCCCTGGCATTGAGCAGCGCCTCATCGAACTCCGCCCCCTGCGAGGCGGGATCGAGCACCCGCGCCTCGCTGAGGGCAACGCGGGTCTCCATGTGGTCCGGGCGCAGCATGACGGCCCGGCGCAGCGGGCCGGCGGCCTCGCGCCGCCGTTCCTGCCGCAGCAGCGTGGCGCCGAGCTGGTACAGGATTTCGGCGTCGTCGGGACGTTCGGCCGCCAGCTGCCGCAGCAGGGGCAGGGCCCCGGCAAGATCGCCCATGCCCTGCAGGGTGCGGCACAGGTTCTGCCGCACGGCGGTGAAGTCCGGCATCAGCCGCAGCGAGCGGCGCATCAGCGCCACCCCGGCGGCGCTGCGATCAAACCGCTTCTCCACCAGCCCCAGCAGCTGCAGCCCGTCACACTGCGCGGGTTCGATCGCGAGCGCCACGCGGTAGAGTCGGCGGGCCTCGTCCAGCCGGTCGGTCTGGTGGGCGTGAACGGCACGGATGAGGAAGGGCTGCGGCTGGATCATGGAACGGCTCGCGACGGGCGTGAGGCCTTCGGTCGGCCTTTGTCGGGCGCCTTTATGACCGGCGGACGGCGCCGATTGCAATTCCGGAAGCCGGCGCCCCCCTGGTTGACCCGCAAAAACACACCGTGCTATGGCCGCAGCCAGGAAGAGCGCGCTTCCAAGGATCGCGCCGTCCGCCCCCCTCCCGCCCCCTTCCGCCAAGCCAGTGGATATCCGTTTGATGGGACAAGACACCGCGCGCGCCATCGAGCTGTACCGGGCCGGTCGCCGCGACGAAGCCCTGGCCCTGGCCGAACAGGCGTTGCGCGAGGCTCCCGGCGACAGCGGCGCACTCAACCTCGCCGGCGCCATCCTGCACGGGATGGGCCGCCTGGACGAGGCGAGGGAACGGTTGGAACGGCTGGTGGCGCTCGATCCCTTGTTCATGCAGGCGCGCGTCAATCTGGCGGTCGTGCTGCAGGCGAAAGGCGCCCGGACGGAGGCCGCCGCCCATTTCCGCATGGTCGCGGTGCTGAAGCCGGAGGTGCCTGAGCTGCAGGAGCGGCTGGGCAGCCTGCTGCACGTGCTCGGCGATTACGGCGGGGCAGCGCGCCATCTGCGCCACGCCGTCCGGCTGGTGCCCGGCGATCCCGACCGCCGGGTGATGCTGGCGGTGTCGCTGATATCGAACGGCGACCATGCCGAAGCGGCCGAAATCCTGACCGGCGTGCTGGCGCTCCATCCCGGCCATGCCGATGCCCGCAGCCATCTGGCCGCGGTCCGGCTGTCGCTCGGCCGGCCGGATCTGACCGAGGTGATGCTGTCGGACGCGGTGTCGCCGGATGGCGCCGCCCTGGCCGGGGAGGACGCCGACCTCCTGGCCCGCGCCCGGCTCTACCGCCGGATCGCCGGGGATGCCGGCCGGCCGCAGATGCCGGACGGGCTGCTGGTGCGCGCACCCTTCTCCGTGCTGTCGGGCTACGGCGACTTCGCCCAGCATTTCGTGCGCAGCCTGATGGAGTGCGGCCAGTCGCTGCGGCTGGTCGGTCTGACGGGCGAGGAGAGCTGGCGTCCCTCCTTCGCCGACCCGATCCTGCAGGCGGCGGTGCGCCGGCTGGGCGAGCCGCTGCGGCCCCGGCTGGCGCTGAGCGTGCTGACCCCACCGCTGGTGGAGCCGGTCCCCGGTGTGCCGACCGTCAACTACACCATGTTCGAGGGGCCGCGGATCTCGCCCTCCTTCGCCGCCTGCAGCCGGCGGCACGATCTGGTGATCGTGCCGACAGACTCCTCGCGGCTGGCCTGGATCGCCGCCGGCCATCCGGAAGACCGCATCCGCGTCTGCCCGCCCGGCATCGCCCCCAACCCGGCCGACGCCGGGGCGCTGCCGCTGCCCATCGCGGGGCCGCGCGGCCGGGGGGTGATGGATTACCGGGTGCGTGTCCTCAACATCTCGGACTTCGTCGCGCGCAAGAACCTGGACGGGCTTCTGCGGGTCTGGCTGCGCGCCACCCGTGCCGGCGACGACGCGATCCTGATCCTGAAGGTGGGCAAGGGCGGGTCGGCCCTGGTCGGGGAGATGCGCCGGCTGGTCGAGCAGTGCATGCGCGCCACCGGCCGCCGGCTGGAGGAGGCGGCACCCATCGCCCTGCTGACCGACCGCTACGACGAGCAGGCCATCGCCGCCCTCTACGCCATGGCCACCCATTATTTCAGCCTGTCGCACGGCGAGGGCTGGGACCTGCCGATCACGCGGGCGGGCTGCCTGGGCGCCGGCCTGATCGCGCCCAGGCACAGCGCCTACACCGCCTATCTGAACGACGAGGTCGCCCACCTCATTCCCTGCACCACCGGCCCGGCGCTGATGCCATACAGCACCGACCATTATCCGGCTTTCCACGGGCTGGACTGGTGGCACCCGGACGAGGACGCGGCGGCCGACATCCTGTCCCGGGTCATCCGCGACCCCGAGGGCGAGCGCCGCGACGCCGCCCGCCACCTGATGGACAATTTCACCTGGGACGCCGCGGCACGCAGGCTTCTGGACGCGCTCGATGCGGTAGGGGGCCGGGTAGGGGGCGGGGCAAGGGGCTGATCCTCTTCCGCTAATCCTCTTCCAGAGCGAAGCGGCGGCCGTGCAGGGTCAGGTGGGGGCGGATGCCCTCGTGCCGGACGCTGCGCAGCGCCCTGATGCGGCGCTCCATCTCCTCGCTCCCGATGTCCGGCGGCAGGGCGCGCAGCGCATCCAGCGCCTTGCGCGTGCAGCGGCGGCTCTGATCCCAATTCAGGGATGTGCGCGGCAGGGGCCGGTCGGTCTGCGCCAGCTGCGCGGCCAGCATCACGAACAGCTGGACCAGCGCCGTGTGGGTCCGGTCGGTCAGCCGGTCCGGATCCGGCGGGGTCGGCAGCGGAAAGCCCAGCGCGCCGACGATGGGGCCGGCGTCCACCTGTTCCACCATCTCGTGAGCGGTGACGCCGTACTGCATCGCCCCGTCATACAGCGCGAAGGCGAAGGGATAGCGGCCCGGATAGCCGGGCGGGGCGGGGTGGAAGTTGTAGGAGGGGCCGGGAACCCGCCGCAGCAGCTCCGCCGGCACGATGCTGTTGGTCCGGAAGGCGACGATGCGATCGACCCCTCCGGCCTCCGCCACCGTCCGCTCCAGCCCTGCCGCGTCCGCCGCGGTCACCACGACCAGATCCCGGTTGGCGGTGGCGAGGATCGCGCCTAGGTGGCGGGCATCCTCCGGTGGGCAGAGCAGGGCCAGGATGGGCGGCATGCGGCGGAAACCTTTCGTCGGATGTGCCTTACCGGGCAGTGGCTTGGGCAGCATCCTGGGTGGCGTCGACGAACGCCTCGGCGAAGGTGCGCCATGTGCGCTCGGTGCGGATGAAGGCCTTGGCGCGGGCCGCGCGCGCCTTGGCGGTGTCCCGGTCGGCGTAGAGCCGCTCCAGCGCCTCCACCAGTTCGTCGACCGAGGACTCGCCCCAGCCGAAGCGGCTGCCGTCGCGGTCGGCGACCGGAACCTGCCGGTCCAGCGTCAGGCACAGATCGTCGCCCTGGGTCGCACTCTTCAGCAGGTCGCGGTGGCCGGTGTTGTTGGACAGCACCACCGGGACGCCGCAGGCCATCGCCTCCATGGCGACGAGGTTGGTCGCCCCCTCGCAGCGGTTGGGGAAGACGGCGGCGTGGCAGTCGGCCAGGATCCCCGCGATCTGGTGGCGGCCGAGGAAGCCCAGGTCGACGAAGCCCTCCTCGTCGGCGCCGTTCTCCATCGCCCAGCTCTTCACGTCGACCATGTTGTTGGGCAGGATGCGCGGCGGCTTCGGCGCCAGCGGCGATTCCGCCATGGTCATGCCGACCTCCGGCCAGGCGTTCTGCCAGGCGGTGACCAGCAGCGCGTCCGGGTGACGCTGATGGAAACGCCGGAAGGCGGCCAGCACGATGTCCTGGCCCTTGCGGAACTCCAGCTTGCCGCCGGAGAAGATCACGAAGCGGTCGCCGAAGCGGCCGCTCGGCTCCGCCTCCACCATCTCGCTCAGATCGATGCCCTGGAAGGCGAGGCCGACATTGTCGAAGCCCCAGATCTCCAGAAGCTGCTTGTTGTAGGTGGAATGCACGACGATGCGGTCGTACTGGCGGGCGCGGGCCATCACCTCGGGCGTGAAGCGGGTTTCCTCATAGGCGATGACACCGACGTTGCGCCGGCCGCGGAACCGCGCCGACGGGCCGCCGGCGGTGAAGCCGTTGCCCAGCGCGTGCAGGACGTCGAATTCCTTCAGCAGCAGCATGTGGCCCTTGGCGTTGTCGGCCATGGCGGCGATCTGCTGATAGGGGCCTTCCAGGGGCTGCAGCCTGGCGCGGTTCTCCGGACGCAGGGTGCCCATCAGCGGCTTTTCCAGCAGCAGCGGCGGCCGGCCCTGGTCGGCGAGGTAGAGGGCGGTGTGGACACCCACCAGCCCCCAGCCGTGGACCTCCGTGAGCTGCCAGGTGAAGGCCAAATTCGGAATCATGATGGAAACCCCAGTTCCGGGCGCAAGTTTCTGGGCGCAAGTTTCTGGGCGGAGGTCCGCCCGCCCAAGCGGCCGGACGATCCCGCGCCGGACCGGCGCTTGTCAAGTCGAGCGGAGCGGACTGGATTCCTCAGCAGCCCGATGCTACGACACCACACGGCTTTTCATAGCGGCATGGGGCGCAACGGTGCGGACGGAATCGCTTTTCTCCCTGGAGGGCAAACGGGTCTGGGTGGCCGGGCATCGCGGCATGGCGGGCGCGGCCGTCGTCCGCCGGCTGGAGCGTGAGCCGTGCGACCTGATCACCGTTGGCCGCGACCGCGTCGATCTGCGCCGCCAGTCGGAGGTCGAGGACTGGATGGCGGAAGCGAAGCCGGATCTGGTCTTCGTCGCCGCCGCCACCGTCGGCGGCATCCTCGCCAACTCCACTCGGCCGGCCGAATTCCTCTACGACAACCTGGCGATCGAGACCAACATCATCCACGGCGCCTACAGGGTCGGCGTGAAGAAGCTGGTCTTCCTGGGCTCGTCCTGCATCTATCCCCGGCTGGCCGAGCAGCCGATGCGCGAGGACTCCCTGCTGACCGGCCCGCTGGAGCCGACCAACGAGTGGTATGCCATCGCCAAGATCGCCGGCATCAAGATGTGCCAGGCCTACCGGCGCCAGTATGGCTGCGACTTCATCTCGGCGATGCCGACCAACCTCTATGGCCTGAACGACAATTTCGACCTGCAGGGGGGCCATGTCGCCGCAGCGTTGCTGGCCAAGATCCACCGCGCCAAGGTGGAGGGGCAGCCCTTCGTCGAGCTGTGGGGGACGGGCGCGCCCAAGCGCGAGTTCCTGTACGCCGACGATCTGGCCGACGGCCTGGTCTTCCTCGCCCGGCACTATTCGGGCGAGCCGCACGTCAATGTCGGCACCGGCATCGAGGTGTCGATCCGCGAACTGGCCGAGCTGATCCGCGACGTCGTCGGCTATGAGGGCGAGTTCCGCCACGACACCTCCAAGCCGGACGGCAGCCCGCGCAAGCTGATGGACGTCAGCCGGATGACGGAGATGGGCTGGACCGCGCCTACGTCCTTGCGCGACGGCTTCGCCGCCACCTACCGCTGGTTCTTGGAGAATGTCGGCCGCGGAGCCCTGCGGGGGATGTGACCGGGGTCAGGGGAGCAGGACCTGCGCCTGCTCCTCCGGCCAGCCGGCGGCCACGTCGTCCGGCGTGCTGAACAGCAGGTTGGGGAAATGGCCGGCGCGGATCGCGGTGCCGGCCGGGATCAGCTTGGGCAGCGATCCGTCATGGTTCAGCAGGAAGGTGGCATAGCCGAACCCTTCCATCAGTCAATCCGCTGGGAGCTGCCGCCTTGAGGCGGCAGAGGAAAGTCAGGGAGGAGCAGCCGCAATCTCGATTGAACAAATCATGAACATACTATAGGCTCTTCCCATGATCCAGCGGAGCTATAAATACCGGCTTTATCCGAGCAAGGCCCAGAGCGTGGTCCTGACGGAGATGCTGGGGGCCTTCTGCGATCTCTACAACGCGGCCCTTCAGCAGCGCATCGAAGCCTATCGGCGTCAGCACAAGACGTTGCGCTATATCGACCAAGCCAACGAACTGAAGGCGGTGCGCACTGTCGACGAACGCTTGGCCCAATTCAGCTATTCGGCCGCTCAGCAGGTGCTCCGCCGTCTGGACAAGGCGTTCACGGCCTTCTTTCGCCGCCTCAAGACCAAGGCCAAAGCAGGCTTCCCACGGTTTCGCGCCAAGAGCCGTTTCGACAGCGCCGAGCTCCGCGTCGGAGACGGATTAACGATCCGCAAGAGCAAGCGCCTCGCCATCACCGGCATTCCCGGCGAAATCAAGGTTAAATGGCACCGAGATCTTCCGGCCGGGGCGACAGTGGGGACCGCTGTTTTGTCCCGCTCGGCTGGCAAATGGTTCATCTGCTTCCAAATCGCGCTGCCTGACCAAGTGGTTCAGCCACGCGACGGTGCGTCGGTCGGTATCGATGTCGGCCTCACCTCCTTGGTCGCCACCTCCGATGGTAACGTGGTCAAGACACTGCAATGGACGAAGCACGCGGCCAAGAAGCAGCGTCGCCTTCAGCGTGCCCTTGCCCGCTGCAAGCAGGGCAGCCGACGCCGGCTCAAGGCCAAGCAACGCCTTGCCCGTCACAAGGCCCATATTGCCAACCAGCGGCGGGACGTCCTACACAAGCTCGCTTGGTCTCTGGTCGACCGCTATGCCCTCATCGCCTTGGAGGACCTCGACGTCGACCGTCTGGCCCGATCGATGCTGGCCAAGGCGGTCCACAACGCCGCGTGGGGCCAACTCCGTCGCTTCCTCGAGTACAAGGCTGCAAGCGCCGGTACCCGTGTGGAGGTGGTGGACCCCCGGGGCACGAGCCAAACCTGCCCACAATGTGGAGACCGGGTCACCAAAACGCTCAGTGATCGTACGCACATATGCTTGTGTGGCTGCGTGATGGATCGCGATGTCGCAGCGGCGGTGATTATCCTGCAACGGGCACAGGGAATGGGGCCGGGAACCGGCCTTCGGTCGCCAAGCCAGCGGGTTACCGCCTAGCTTGACCGAGAAGCCGTCGCTATCGGAGCGACGGAGTGTTCACCTGCTCCAGCCCGAATTTGTGCAGTGCGGCGCCCACATAAAGCTTGCGGCTCCACCGACAGCACCCGCCCGGTCCGGTCAGGGCACCCAGCAGGATGGTGAAGAAGCCGGCATTGGCGCCGATGTCGACCGCGCAGTCGCCCTCGCGCACCAGCCGGGTCAGCGCCAGCGACACGTCCGGCTCGTAGAAGCGCCCGCCCTGGATCCAGCCGGTGATCGTCCGCTCGTTGCTGTGGCTGTCGTCCAGGTCGAGGAGAATGCGGGGCCTGCGGTCGGGCAGATCAAGAACGATATCGATGACGGCCATGAAGAGCGGTCTCCCGTAAAAGGCGGATCGATGTCCGGGGACCATCCATAAGGGTTGTGCTTTATATGTTCAAAGCAGCTTCTCCCGTCAGATCAGCACCGTCTCCAACCCGGCCGCCTTGATCAGGCCGACGCGGTAGCGACGGAACGACTCGCGTCGTTCGGGAGAGGGGCTGAACGTCCGCGCTGCCTCGATCTGGTTTAGGATCAGGGCCTGGGCCGACGGATCGGCCATGCTTCCGGAGAAGATGGCATCAATCCACTCCTGGGTTCCACAGTAGAGCATCCCCAGCGCATCACACCTTTGACGGTAATTGTCCAAAAAAACATTTGGTTCGATGGCGTTGAAGTAATGGTCGGCACCGGCAATGGCGAAATTCTGTCCGGATTGATGCTCCTCACGAACGAGCGTGACCTTTCCCGTATAATGAGGGCGTCCGACCAAGAAGTAATTATGAAGAACCCAAAAATACAATGCCATGTATTGCCAGTAGATCGGAGATGACAGATTGTATTTGATGACGCCGATCCGGTTGGGTTGTCCGCCGTAAGTCATGTGCAGTATGTCGCCATACTCCTCCAGCAGAGGAAAGTGGCGGGAAAATGGGTAGGAGTAGCGCCGAATTTCAGCAGAAGACGGAATTTCGGGCAGGCGCTGGTCCGGCCGGTCCAGGAAGAAGTTGTTCAGTTCGAACGACATGTCGAAGTTGCACAGCTGCATGGCGTCGTGGCGAGTGGCCAGGAACAGCAGGTCGTTCACGCAGAAGGGAGAGGTCGCTTCGAACTGGGGCACCCAGACCCGGCGTTCGAAGACGAAGGGATCGCGAGGCGGCGGCGGCGCATCCAGCAGGCGCCGGGCGAGCGCCGGCAGGGCTTCCAAGTCGAACAGGACATCCGGTCTGGTCTTCAGCACCAACGCATCGGCGGGCAAAGCCCGCAAGGCAGCGTACAGCAGGGTCATCTGGTGGAAATAACTGTGCGGTACTGTCACGCCGGATGGCGGATTTACCTTGACCACTTGGATGTGCGGGTGCCGCAGGCGATCGAACAGCGGCGCGTGGGCATCGATCTCGCTGGCCCAGGTGGCGATCACCGCACCCGCGACTTCACCGCGTTCAATCAATCCGGCAACTTGGCGCAAGGACAGCTCGAACAGCTGAGGCGTACGGATTTGCCCGCAGAAGGCGATATGAAGTGCGCTCATCCTGTACCTCTGATTTGGGCCTTAGGCTCCGGCAATGAAGTCGGACAGACGCCCGACATTGCGGGGGATGTTCACCGCCTCGGCGGACGGGTAGGGGTTGGACGGGGCGAAGTCGTTGACCAGCACCCGTGGGCCGTGGTGGCATCCCATCACCAGCGCGTGCCAGGACAGTCCGGCCTCGCGCAGCACCGCCTCGACCTTAGCGCGCAGCTCTTCCGGACGGGCGGTGACGAAGACGAACTGGGCCCCTTCGGCCTGCAAGCGGCGCAGCGATTCGACGTTTTCGGCAATCGGCTCGTCGGGATCGGTCCAGTAGGGCGGGAAATACTGCCCCTTGTTCTTGACCACGACCCCGTCGAAGTCGAGGAAGAAGGTGCGCATGCGCCGCTGCAGGTCGGTCCATTCGCGCAGGGTGCCGGCATCGACCAGCCCCTCCACCTCCACGCCCAGGAACAGCGAACCGTCCAGAACCGCCTGGGAGATCAGGTGCGAGATGAAGATCTCGCTGTTGCGGTCGTTGCGCATCAGCGCATCGAAGATGTCGCAATACTGCCTGGCCGAATTCCAGACATAGCCGCCGACGCTGATGAAATTGGATTCGACCGACTTCTCCCAGATGTTGACGACGATGCCCTGTTCGTTCAGCGAGACGAAGCTTTTGCCGGCGACGTTGGTGACGCCGGGGTTGCGCCGCAGATCGGCGATGCAAACGAAGTTGCTGCCCTCCGGTGCAGCCGGCAGCGAGAACCAGCTGTCGGAATCCTTGATGATGACCGGCCCCTCGACGCCGGCGCGCCGGATCATCTCGTAAGCGGTTTCGGCCGGACCGCGCGTCACCTCGTCGAAGACGACGATCTCGACCCCCTCGCCCAGCGCCCGGCGGATCCCGGCGGTGGCGGCATAGCGCTCCTCGTGCTCGCGCAAGATGCCGACGACCACCCGGCTGCGGGCGACGCTCTCCAGCGAGTCCAGCGCCCGGCGCAGCATCAGCGCGCCTTCGGGCGTCGACAGCATCCATTTCGGTCGCATGTTGGGGTACCGGCTCGACCGTCCGGCGGCCGGGAGGAGGATGGTGTATCCGCTCATGGGAAGGTCGCGTCCTTGTCGAGGTCTCGGATGCGCCGGAGGACGAAGGCGAGGACTTCGTCCGACCGGCAATAGGGCACGATACGGAAAAGCTGGAACTGGGTCAGCACCGGCAACCGCTCGTACAGGTCGGGCCAGAGAGGGTGGGTGTGGCCGTGCAGCAAGGCGGCCAGCTTGGCGGCGGCGATGCGCAGGCCGCGGCCGCGCGGACCGGAGCGCTGTTCCTCCGGCAGGGTGCGCAGGAACCAGTGGCCGTGCAGGTCCTGGTGCAGCTTGGCGACGTCGAGCCAGCAGGAGTTCAGCGGCCCGTCGAGGAAATCAATGAAGCAAAGCCCGTCGTCCGGACGCCGCAGCACGTTTTCCACCGTCATGTCGCCATGTCCCTGGGAGGCGGGTATGCCGTTCCAGTCATGGGCGGCGAGGCGGGCGGCGGTCTCGCCGATCGCCTCCCGCATCCCGCCCGGATCGTTGCCGCCCTCCAGGCAGGGCGGGACGGCGGTGGCGATGGCGGCGATCTTGTCCAGGAACAGGCCGGCGGGCAGACAGCCGGACACGGTCGCCGCCAGCCCGCGCAGCGTGGCGGCAAGCGAGCGGGCGACCGTGTCGAACAGGGCGCTGTCGCCATGCTCCAGCACGTCCCCCAGGCTCTGGCCCCGCACATACTCCATATCGAAGCAGTAGCGTCCGGCCAGTTCGCCGCCCTCCAGCAGCCCGTCCTTCAGCACCGCCGGGCAGGGCAGGCCCAAGGCCGCCATCTCCCCCTGCTTGTGCCGCTGGTTGCGCAGCCGGGTGTCGTAATCGGCGGAGCCGGAGATCTTGCGCACGCGGTACGCGTCGCAATCGCGTTCCCGCAGCAGCAGTAGCCGGCAGCCGGAATGCCCGTGCAACTCCTTCACCAGGATCAGCCGGCCATCGTCATCCGGCAAAGCCAAGCCGGCAGCGGCGGTGTTGGCATCGGCCGCTCCCACCCCGTCCCCCGCCTTCCCGTTCACTGCCTTTCCGCTCCTCACCCCTTGGCCACCCAGTCCTGCCACATGGAGCGGTAGGCCGTCTCGACCCCGCGGGCGAAGCCCGTGTAGTCGGTCAGCGGAGCGGCGTTCAGCCGGTCGCGCATGGTCCGGCGCAACTGCGCCAGCCGGTCGGCGTCGCCGGCGAGGTCCACCGCGGTGGCGATGTAGCCCGCCTCGTCGGATGCCACCAGCTCGCTCAACCCGCAATGGGTCAGCAGGCTGGCGCCGACGCGGCCGACATGGTTGGCGCCGGCCCACGTCACCACCGGCACGCCCATCCACAGCGCCTCGCAGGTGGTGGTGGTGCCGTTGTAGGGGAAGGGGTCGAGCCCGATGTCGATGCGGTCGTAGGCGCGCAGATGGCCGTCGGCGGCGTCGATGCGGGCCAAGAGCTCGATGCGGCCGGCGTCGATCCCGAACTGGACGAAGGTGTTCAGGTAGCGCCGGCGCGTCTCCTCGTCGCCCATCTGGGCGCTCTTGATGATCAGGCGGGAGTTTGGCACCCGCTTCAGGATCTCCGACCAGACCCGCACCACCTCTCCCGTCACCTTGGAGGTGTTGTTGAAGGAGCCGAAGGTGACATGGCCGTTGGCGAGCAGCGGCGGCTCGGCCGGCGGGGCGACGTCCACCGGCGGACGATAGCTGTGGAAGCCGTGCGGCAGGCGGTGGATGCGCTCGGCGCTCAGCCGGTCGGCCTCGCCGGGCGGCTCGGCGATGGCGTCGCTGAAGCGCCAGTCGATGGCGCGCATGCCCGTGGTGTCGGGATAGCCCAGCCAGCTGACCTGGACCGGCGCCGGCTTGCGGGCGAACAGGGTCAGGCGGTTGTTGGCGGTGTGGCCGGTCAGGTCGACCAGGATGTCGATGCCGTCCTGCTCGATCAGCGCGGCGGCGCGCGCGTCGTCCACCCCGACCAGCGACCGCCAGCCGTCGGCCATCCCCTTCAGCCTTGCGGTGACGACGTCCGAGCGCGCGGCGGCATGATAGCAGAACACCTCGAAGCGGCTGCGGTCATGCTCGCGGATCAGCGGCTCGGCGAAGAAGGCGACGGAATGGGCGCAGAAGTCCGGCGAGACATAGCCGACGCGCAGGCGGCGGTCGGGATCGCGCGGGTTGGCGTGGCGCTTGCCGGCGGGCAGCAGCGGATCGGCATGGCGCTGCGCCCACACCGCATGGGCCTTGAAGATGGTCTCGGGCGGGACGGCCGGGGTGTAGTGCAGGGCCAGCAGCAGGTTGGAGTGCATCAGGGCGTGGGTTGGATGCGCCTCCAGACCCTTCTGGAAGACGGTGATCGCCTCCTCGATGCGGCCCATCTCCTTCAGCGTCTCGCCCAGGTTGTTCCAGGCCTCGGCCGATTTCGGATCGGCCTTCAGTGCGGCGACGAAGCAGTCCACCGCGCGTGCGAGTTCGACCGCCCCTTTGTGCAGGTCGCCCAGGTTGCACAGGGCCGCCGCCATGTCGGGCTTCAGGCGCAACGCCTCGCCGTAGGCGGCGCGGGCAGCCTCGCGGTCGCCAAGGCTGCGCAGGATGTTGGCCAGGTTGAAATGGGCCTCGGCATAGTCGGGCTTCAGCCGGATGGCGGTGCGCAGCGCCTCCTCCGCCTCCGCGCTCCGGCCCATGTCCAGCAGCAGGCAGCCGTGGTTGCTGTGGACGAAGGGATCGCCGGCGTTGCGGTCGATCGCCCGGCGGTAGCAGCTGAGCGCCTCCTCCCAGTCGCCGCGCGCGCGCAGGATGATGGCGAGGTTGTTGTTGGCGTTGGGATGGCCCGGATCGGCGGCCAGCACGGCGCGGTATCCCGCCTCCGCTTCCGCCGTCCGGCCGTCCCGGTGCAGGGTCAGCGCGCGGGCGAAGCCGGCGTCCGCCGCCGGAGCAGCGGCGGCCGGGGCCGCACTCCGCAAGGAGGGGGCCTGAATGGCCGGGCGTTTGGCCTTGGCCTGCTTGCGTGAAGGCTTTTTCATCCGTCTGACCGCTTGGCTTTCAAGTCTTCGTCGGCAAAGAACCGTCCCGCCGGTCGATAGCAACGACCGTGCGCTGTCTGCAAGCGGCATCTCGTCCCTGCACGGATGTGCCGCAACGGACACAGGGTGCGGAGACATATGATGGATGGCCGATGGCTCCTGGGACAGATGGCTTGCCGCTGTTGTGCCTCTTCTGCTATCTCAACGGAATCGCGTGGGCATGCATCGTCCGCAACTGGTGGACTCTACGCGCTTCGTCGCGCCTCCCAACCCAAGGAGCGCATGGTCGATCGAGACCGGGTGATCGAACGGTATGAAGACCTTGCTTTCGCGACGCACTCCCAATTCTTTACGGCGGTTCCCATGACCCTTGCTGCGGAAGTCCCCTGCGCCCACACCGGGTTGCATTCCCTGGCTGCCGTCGCGCGCCAGCGTGGCCTCGATGTCTCGGCCGAGCGGCTTCAGCACAGCAACGTCATCGGGAACGAGGAGTTGGACACCGCTCGCCTCCTGCGCGTCGCCAAGTCGATCGGCCTGAAGGCCGAGGCGACGACGCTGGACTGGGAGGATCTGGGCAAGCTCCAGGATGCCTTCCCCGCCATCCTGCGCCTGCGCAACGGCAACTCGATGGTGGTCGTCGGCTTCGGCAAGCAGGGCGATACCGACGTTGCCATCCTGCAGGATCCGCTTGCCGGCCAGGAGCTGATCCTGCCGGTCGACCGCATCCGCCTGAGCCAGGCCTGGGCCGGCGAGGTGGTGCTGCTGAAGCGCGACTACGGCATCTCCGACACCGAGCAGCCCTTCGGCCTGAAGTGGTTCCTGGTGGAGATCCTGCGCCACAAGCGCATCTTCCGCGACATCGGCATCGCGGCGATCCTGATGAGCCTGTTCGCGCTCGCCGTGCCGATCTTCTTCCAGCTGGTGATCGACCGCGTGCTGGTCCACCGCAGCATGGGCACGCTCAGCGTCCTGATGATCGGCATGGTCGGCGTCATCCTGTTCGAGGCGGCCTTCTCCTACCTGCGCCAGTACCTGATGCTGTATGCCACGAAGAAGATCGACGCGAAGATGAACGTCCAGGTCTTCAACAAGCTCGTCGGCCTGCCGATGCATTATTTCGAGCGGGTGTCGTCGGGCGAGATCGTCAAGAACGCCCAGCAGGCCGAGCGCATCCGCAACTTTCTGACCGGTCAGCTCTTCATGACGCTGCTGGACCTGGTCTCGCTGGTGATCTTCCTGCCGATCATGTTCATGTACAGCGTGCCGCTGACCGTCCTGGTCCTGGCATTCTCCGTGCTGATGGCGATCAACATCGGCATCATGATCCCGCTGATCAAAGGGCGGCTGAAGGATCTCTACCAGGCCGAGGTGCGCCAGCAGTCCTTCCTGATTGAGAACATCCACGGCATGCGCACGGTGAAGTCGCTGGCGCTCGATGCCCGCCAGAAGCAGGAGTGGGACCACCGCGTCGCCCGCGCCGCCGAACAGCGCTTCGATGTCGGCCGCATCATGATCATCGGCCAGACGGTGGCCATGCCGCTGAACCAGCTGATGATGGCCTCCCTGCTGGGCCTCGGCACCTATCTGGCGCTGAACGGCGAGCTGATGATGGGGGCGCTCATCGCCTTCTACATCCTGGCCGGCCGCGTCACCCAGCCGCTCTTGCAGATGGCCCAGCTGGTCCAGCAGTACCAGGAGGTGTCGATCTCGGTCCAGATGCTAGGCACGATCATGAACCACCCGCCGGAAGAGGGCCGCACCGGCCGCGGCCTGCGCACGCCGCTGCGCGGCACGGTCGAGTTCCAGGACGTCCGCTTCCGCTACGCCCCCTCCTCGCCGCCGGCGCTGGACGGCGTGTCCTTCACCGCCGCCGAAGGCATCATCCTCGGCGTGATGGGCCGCTCGGGCTCGGGCAAGACGACGCTGACCCGGCTTCTGCAGGGATTGCACCGGGCGCAGGAGGGGCTGATCCGCATCGACGGCCGGGACTTGCGCGAATACGACCTCGACCATCTGCGCGCCTCGATCGGCGTGGTGCTGCAGGACAACTTCCTGTTCACCGGCACCATCCGCGAGAACGTCTCCGCCGCCAAGCCGGGGGCGACGACCGAGGAGATCCTGAAGGTCATCCATCTGGCCGGCGCCGACGAGTTCGTCGAGCGGCTGCCCAAGGGGCTGGACACCATGCTGGAGGAAGGCTCGTCCAACCTGTCCGGCGGTCAGCGCCAGCGTCTGGCCATCGCCCGCGCGCTCCTGACCAACCCGAAGATCCTGATCATGGACGAGGCGACCTCGGCGCTCGATGCCGAGAGCGAGGCGATCGTCCAAGCCAACCTGATGAACATCGCCCGCGGCCGCACCGTGATCATCATCTCGCACCGCCTGTCGTCGCTGGTGCCGTCCGACACCATCCTGGTGATGGACCGCGGCAAGGTGGTGGACAGCGGTCGCCACGACGAGCTGCTGGAACGCTGCGCCATCTACCAGCATCTCTGGCACCAGCAGAACCGGCACATCTAGGAGCGCGCGCCCGTGTCCGCACAGAAGCCGACCGCACAGAAGCTTGCGAAAATTGAGACGGCGCGTGTTCCTGCCAACGATGCGGTGCCGCGCCCGTCGGCCAGCCCGCTCGACAAGCAGGCCAAGGCACGCGGAAAGGCGGCGATCGGGGCCTTCCAGAAGGACACGGAGGCGATCCAGAACGCCCCCGATCCGTTCCTGGCCCGCGTCACGCTGCATCTGCTGGCCTTGTTCGTCATCGGCCTGATCGCCTGGGCGTCGCTGTCCTACCTGGACAAGATCGTCGCCTCGCAGGGCAAGATCATCTCGACCGAGCCCAACGTGATGGTCCAGCCGCTGGAGATGGCGGCGATCAAGCAGGTTCTCGTCCGTGCCGGCGACGTCGTGCATCGGGGCCAAGTGCTGGCGACGCTGGACCCGACCTTCACCCAGGCCGATGTCCAGCAGCTGGAATCCCGTCTCGCCAACGCCGACGCGATGGTCGCCCGGCTGGAGGCCGAGCATGACGGCAAGCCCTTCGTCGGCGGCAGCGACCGCTACGGCTACGGCACGCTGCAGCAGGCGCTGTGGCGTGAGCGCCAGGCCCAGTACCAGTCGCAGATGCAGAATTACGAGGAGAAGCTGGCGAGGCTGCAGTCCAACGTCTCCAAATACGAGATGGACCGCGTCCATCTGAACGAGCGGCTGAAGGTGGTGCGCGAGATCGAGAACATGCGCTCGTCCTTGCTGGCCACCCAGGTCGGCAGCAAGCTGAACCTCTTGCAGGCCACCAGCGACCGCATCGACATCGAGCGCAACCTGGTCCTGAACCAGAACGAGCTGCAGGGCAACCGTCACGACCTCCAGGCCCTGTTGGCCGAGCGCGACGTCTTCATCCAGCAGTGGAATGGCAAGATCATCGAGGAGCTGACCACCCAGAGCAACGAGCGCGAGGCGTTGCGCGAGCAGCTGACCAAGGCGCGCAAGCGCCAGTCGCTGGTCCAGCTCGACTCACCCGTCGATGCCATCGTGCTGGAGGTCTCGCCCAAGGCCACTCCCGGCTCCATCGCCAAGGAGGCGGAGCCGCTCTTCACCCTGGTTCCGGTCGGCTCCCCCCTGGAGGTCGAGGCCAACATCGACGCCCGCGAGCTTTCCTTCGTCCAGATCGGCGATAAGGTGCGGGTCAAGCTGGACGCCTATCCCTACATGCAGCACGGCTCGCTCGACGGCGAAGTGACGACGATCAGCGAGGACTCCTTCTCGAACAAGGATGACGCTGGCGGGGCGCTTTACTATCGGGCGCGGATCAAGCTGCTGACGACCACGCTGGACAATGTTCCGTCCAACTTCCGCCTGATCCCCGGCATGCCGCTGACGGCCGACATCAAGGTCGGCGAACGCCGGATCATCACCTATTTCCTGCGCCCCATCCTGCGCGGGGTCGACGAAAGCCTGCGGGAGCCCTGATTGTGTTCGGCAAACTGCTGAAGCGAAGCAAATCCACCACTTCCCGCAAGCCGGACTTCCAGCAAGGTCTTGCCGCCTTCGAGGCGGAGGACTATGCCGGTGCCGTGGCCAACTGGATGCCGCTGGCCGAGCAGGGCCACGCCGAGGCGCAGTTCCGCATGGGCCAGCTCTATGCCCGCGGCCAGGGGGTGGTGCGCGATTTCGGCGACGCCGCCCATTGGTTCCGCAAGGCGGCCGAGCAGGGCCACCGGGAGGCACAGTTCTCGCTCGCCCTGTGCTACGCCAACGGCGAAGGGGCGGCGCAGGAGAATGCCTTGCCGGTGCGCTGGTACAAGACCGTCTCCAAAGCCAGCCCGCCGACGGCCGAGGCGAACCTGGCCCTGCTCTATCCCAACGGGCTCGGCATCACGCCGGACATCGCCCAGGCCCTGCATTGGTACCGGCTGGCCGCCGAAGCCAGCCATGCCGAGGCGCAGCACCATATGGGCCTGCTCCATGCTTTCGGGCAGGGGGTGCCGCAGGACCATGCCGCCGCCGCCGACTGGTACCGGCGGTCGGCCGAGCAGGACTATGCCGTCGCCCAGCATGCGCTCGCCTCCCTCTACGCCAACGGGCAGGGGGTGGAGCGCGACATCGATCAGGCGATCGCCTGGTATGGGCGCGCCGCCGCGCAGGGCTTCGTCAATTCCCAGCTCGCGCTCGCCATCATCTACGAGCACGGCAGCGGGGTGGAGGCCGACCCGGCCCGCGCGGCGGAGTTCTACCGCCAAGCGGCCGAGCAGGGCCATCCGGTGGCCCAGGTCAATCTCGGCCTGCTCTATGCCCGCGGGCACGGGGTGCCCAAGGATTACCGCGAAACCCTGAAATGGTGCCGCCTGTCGGCCGAGCAGGGCAACGTCAACGCTCAGTTCAATCTGGGGCTGATATTCTCCAACGGCCTGGCTGGACCGCCCGACCATGCCGAGGCGGCGGTCTGGTACCGCAAGGCGGCGATGCAGGGCAATGTCGGCGCCCAGGTCAATCTGGGGCTGATGCTGGTCCATGGCTGGGGCGGCCGGCCCGAGATGGTGGAGGGCGTGGACTGGCTGCGCAAGGCTGCGGCACAGGGTCACACCGGCGCCATGACCAACCTGGGTGCGCTTTACGCCAACCCTGACGGCAAGGCGTACAATCCCATCCAGGCCTATGTCTGGTATATCATGGCCGCCGCCGCCCAGCCCGGACCTGAGCGCGAGACGTTGGAGGCCAAGGCGCATGAGCTTGGCACCCAGCTGACCAGCGAGGACCGCCATAAGGCCCAGCTCATCATGGAAGAGTGGAAGAAGAACCCGAAGCTGGTGGCGACGGCCTGATCCGGGAATCGAGGCCGTCATGGCAGTCCAGGGCAAATTCGAGGGGACCGAGCGGCTTCCCGGGATCGGCTGGGTCGCCAGGGGTTGGGCTGTCGATGCGGAGGCGCCGGACGAGCCGGTGCGCCTCGTCCTCACCTTTGAGGGGGGCGTGCTGGGCGAGTTCCAGGCCGATCTGTTCCGTCCCGAGTTGGCTGCTGCGGGGGTGGGCTCCGGCCGGCATGGCTTTGCGGTGAAGCTGCCCGGCGACGTGCTGGATGGGCGTCCGCACCTGATCCGCATCCTCGTGAGAAAGGACGGAGCGGCCCTGGCGCGGGAGGTCGAGGAGATCTTCTTTCCGCCGCACCTGCACGGCCAACTCGAGAGCGTCGAGCACGCAATCTTGCGCGGCTGGGCGTTCGACGAGCAGGCGCCCGAACGGTCGTCCCTGCTCGAGATCGAAATCGATGGCACGCATGCGGCCACGGTGCGCTGCGACCAGCCGAGGCCGGAACTGGCCCAGTTTGTCGGGAGCAGCGGCCGCCATGGCTTCTCGTTTCCCCTGCCGGCCTCGCTGTTCGACAACCAGCCCCATCGGGTTGTGGTCCGCTTTGCCAACACCGACCGCCACCTCGTCGGCAGCCCGCTGGAGGTCCGACTTCCGGCGGAACTGCTGACCGCGCGGCGCCGCCGGCTCGACCGGCTGGCGACCGAGCGCGGCGTGGCGCTGGAGGAGGGGCTGGCGGCGCTGGCGGTTGAGCCGCTGAACCGGCTGAACGATCCGGCGGCCTATCGGGCTTGGCTGGAGAACCATGAGAAAGCGATCGCGGCGGCACTGGCCGCGGCCAGTGGACAGGCGCAACCGCCGACCGTCGAGGTGATCCCGCTGCCTAGCCCGGAGGTTGGCGTGGCCGACTTCGCGGCGATGGTGGCCGGCAGTGCGGCTGACGCCGTGGTGTTGCTGGAGCCCGGCGCCCGGCTGCACCCGGCTTTCCTGCCGCTGGTCCGGGCCGCCCTGTCTGAGGGTGGGGTCAGCCTGGTCTACAGCGATGAGGACAGCCAAGGCGCCGATGGCGGCCGGGCTCAGCCGCAATTCAAGCCCGGCTGGGATCCCGACCGCTATCAGGCGTTCCCGTATGTCGGCTTTGCCTGCGCGATTGTCCGTGACTGCCTGAGCCAAGCGATCGCCTTGGTGGCTGGGTCGGAGATGCCGATCGATGCCTGGGCAGAAGCCGTGGTGGATACCGCTCTGCTGTCGGCGGCGCCGGAACGGGTCAGGCAGCTGCCCTTTGTGCTGTATCACCGTGACCGCAAGTCTGCGGCGCGCCTGCCGAGGGGCGGGACGGAGCGAGCAAGACGGGTCCAGGCCCATCTCGATCGGACCGGCGCCCCGGCCGATGCCCGCATGGATGGGACGGAGCGTGTGCGGGTGCAATGGCGGCTGCCGCCCGCCCCGCCTCCGGTGACTCTCATCATCCCGACGCGCGACCGGGTCGAACTGCTCGAGGCCTGCCTGGAGAGCGTGCTCTCCAAGACGACCTACCCGCGTTACGACATCGTCGTCATCGACAATGACAGCCGGGAGCCGGCGACGCTGGCCTATCTGGAGGGCTTGGCCCGGCGACCGGGCCTCTGGGTCCGGCGCTGGCCGCAGCCGTTCAACTATGCGGCCATGCACAACGCGGTGATTGCGGAGATCGCGAGCCCCTATGTGGCGCTGCTCAACAACGACATCGAGGTGATCGCGCCGGAGTGGCTGGCGGAGATGATGGGCCATGCCGTCCGACCGGAGGTCGGGGCTGTCGGTGCCAAGCTGCTCTACCCGGACGGCATGATCCAGCATGGCGGCGTGCTCGTCGGCCAGCATGGCGCGGCCGATGCTGCCCAGCGGGCGTTTTCCCGCGACGAAGAGGGCTATTTCCACTCGGCTATGGTGGTCCAGAACGTCTCGGCGGTGACCGCCGCCTGCATGGTGTGCCGGCGCGCCGATTATCTGGAGGTCGGCGGCATGGATGCGGAGCGTTTCTCCGTTGCCTTCAACGATGTGGATCTGTCCCTGAAGCTGCGAGCACGTGGCCGGCGCATCCTCTGGACGCCGCATGCGCTGCTTTACCATCACGAATCGGCAACTCGCCAGACCAGCCGCTCGCCGGAAGCGCAGGCGCATGAGCAGCGCGAGGTGGCCCAGCTTCGCGTCAAATGGCGGACGGAAACCTTCCTCGATCCCTTCTACAGCCCTAACCTGACGCGCGGCTTGCAGACGCATGTTGACTTCAATTGGCCGCCACCCCCTGACCCTGCACTGGAGCGGGCATGATCAAAGACTCACTGATGACGGCGGAAGGGCTTGATCTTCTTGCTTCGG
Organism: Azospirillum sp. B21; assembly: GCF_008364825.1. Taxonomy (GTDB): domain Bacteria; phylum Pseudomonadota; class Alphaproteobacteria; order Azospirillales; family Azospirillaceae; genus Azospirillum. The sequence goes on along the minus strand of NZ_VTTO01000008.1, from coordinate 279,602 downwards.
GGCCGTTGCGCGATGTTCGCGTTGACCTGACGACACGCTGCAACCTGCGCTGTGTCTACTGCGCGGTCTCCCAGCCCTTCTACAAGGGCGAGGATATGGAGCCAGCGATTCTGAACCGGCTCGTGACGGAGCTGCCCGGGTTTGTGGGCAACGCCGTCGTCGCCGTCAATGGCCATGGCGAGACAACGGCCATGGCGGGCTGGGTCGACTTCTGCCGGGGGCTGCTTGAGGCCGGACTGAAGCTCACCATCATCACCAACCTGGCACGGCATTACACGGCGGAGGAGATGGAGACGCTTGCCCGTTTCCACACGGTTCAGGTCAGCATCGACACCTTCAAGCCGGACCTGCTGAAGGCGCTGCGGCGCAAGGCGAGCGTGGCGATGATCAAGGAGAACATCGCCGGCATCCGCCAGGCGGCCGGGCAGATGGGCCTGCCTGAACCGGTGCTGGCGCTCAGCTGCGGCTTGTATGATCTCAACACCCCGGACATCGGGCATTTTGCCGAAGAAGCCATCGGCCTTGGCGTCAAAGGGATCACTTTCTGGAATCTCGTGAAATATCCTGATCTTCCCGATGTGAATAATGTCTCTCCTCTCGATGCCTTGAGCGTCGAGGCTTTGGCTCCGCGCCTGGAGTCCATCCGGAGCGCGCTCGACCTGCTGACGCGCGCTGGGATTGGCGTGCTCGTTGCAGGTGATTTCCTCACTCCCCTGATGCAGAGGGCCGGCCAGCATGACTGAGATTGACACCATCCGTGATCTGCCGGAGGGCATGACCCGCCTCTGCCTTGATCCTTGGCAGTATGTGGAGTTCCAGACCAATGGCGCTGTGACGCCATGCTGCAACCGGCCGGCGATTGGCACGCTCGAGATGCAGTCGCTGGAGGACATCCTCAATGGCGAGGCGGCGCGCCGCCTGCGTGCTGATCTTCTGACGGGGCACCCTGATCTGCATTGCCGGCGCTGTCACATCCGTGCACCGGCGCAGCCGAATGAGCTACGCAGTTCTGTTTCCGACCTTTTGGCTGAGGTGGTCCCCGCTTCTCGGCCAGTCGGATAAGCTTGGTTCGCCCAGGATGAAGGACGAACCCGATGACGGGGAAGCGGTATTTGGTGGAGTTCAAGGTGTGTTTCAGCGAGCAAAGTTGGGCTCTTCCAAGTTTTGTGTGGATGACCGGAGCGTGTTTCACCATTTGATGTTCGCGTCAGGCGTGACCGAGGACCCGAGCGCGCAGCAGATCGAAGCCCGCCCGGCCATACATGGTGCGCTTGATCGCCTTCAGCCGGTTGACTTGGCCCTCGACCTGCCCGCTACTCCACGGCTCGCTCAGGGCGGCGCGCACCGCGTCCTCGTCGCGGCGGATCCCGGCGGCGAATGGTGACAGCGCGCTGACCTCTGCCTCGCGCAACCAGCCATCGAACGGCTCGGGCACCTTGTCCTTCACCATCTCGCAGAAGCGGATGATGAGATTGGCGGCCGTCGCGATCGACGGCGAGCGCTCCCGCAACGCCTGGACAAAGCGGCGGTCCTCGTCGGTCAACCTGTCAGGATCGCCGGCCAGGAGCCGAACCGCGCGCCGGGGCGTCGGAGGCTCGGACTGCTTCGCCGACACCGGCTTGTTGGAGATCCCCCTCGGTTCGGCGGGTGGATCCTGTCGCCGGCGCCGGGTTCCCCAATCCCGCACGACACTGTACTGTCCGGGAAACCCGCGCTCCTGGAGTTCCCGCCACAGCGCCGCGGCGTTCCGGCAACCTGCCTGCCAGCGATCCTCCAGATAACCATGGTACGGATTGAGGATGCTGGTGCCGCGGTCGGCATGCTGCCATGTCGGGGCATGGCCGGCGCGTAGCCAACGGCGCACCGTTTTGCGCTCGACACCGAGCGACCGGGCAACCGCCCGGGTGGACAGGCCCTGATCGCGCAAGCGAACCGCTTCCGCATAGCGGGCGTCGCGGCGCTCCTGAGCCGCTTGCGCCCGCCATTCTGTGCTGCGCAGCCGCCGCTCCGGTTCGGCGGCGACCGGCTGGGGAGCTTCGCTCATCTCCCCCGGTGGCTCCGATGGCGCGCTCGCCATCCGAGCGGCGGCGCGGAGGTCACGATGATGGTGTTCCAGAACAGAGCGAAGGGCATCGCTGGCATTGCGCAGCAGATGCCACCGGTCCGCGATCTGGAGGGCGTCCGGCGCCCCACGCGCCGTCCCCTCGGCATAGGCGCCGGCGCGGTCGCGGACGACGACGGTGACGCTTGGGTGGGCTGCCAACCACGTCGCCAATGTGTCGGCGCTGCGGTCGGGCAGCAGGTCGATGACGCGCCGGCGCTCGAGGTCGCACAGGATCGTTCCGTAGCGGTGGCCCTTGCGCCAGGCCCAATCATCCACCCCCCGGAACCGTCACCGGAGCGGCCGCCATGTCGATGCCGACGCGCACCCTGTGCCCCAGCGTCGTCCGGCTGATCGGCACGCCCATGGCCCCGGCATGACGGGACCCTGGGTTGCCGCCGAGCGCCAGACCAATGGTCCGGTGCACGGCCCGCAGCCGGTCGGTGTGGCGCGCCCGAGGGCGGGCGACACCGGGCAAGGGTTCGGCAAAGGTGCGGCGCGGACACGTCGCATTGGAACAGCGGAAGCGCCGGACGCGGATCAGCAGCACGGTGGGGCGTCCGAAGCACGCCACATCACCAAGCCTGCGCCAGTAGGCGCCGTGAACGCGGCGTGAGGGTGTGCCGCAGCCAGTGCAGGATACTGACGCAGAAACTGGCTGTGCACGCACGGTGATCCGATGGAAGCTTTGATCGATGTGATCCAGGACCTGAAGATTGGGCAGAAAGCCAATCGATGACAGAAAGATGTTCAAGGGCGCGACAATGATGAAGGAGGTTTCCTTCCATATGGCGGTCCTGCCCCGCGAAAGAGATTGCGCATACCATCGGCTGTTCAGCTCCGCCCGCTCAACCTCTGCAAGGTCACACAAAACTTGGAAGAGCCCAGCGTTCGATTCCGTTGACACTCGGCGGTATCAGTCGCTTTGACGCCGGGCTGGAACGCTTCTTCCACCAGCCCAGCTTCTCATCGTTATTGAGCTGCCGCCGCTTCTCCAGACCCGTAATCACCTCGACGCGTTGGACACCTCCAGGATCAGCACGTATGCCCGATCCCATCGCCGAGCCCCATCCGTCGCCGCCTGCATCTGGCGGCAAACTTGTCAGTGGCGCTTCATCGACTCCTCCCCGATCTGCGTTCAGATCGGGAACGGTGCTCACTCACGCAACGGTCTCAAGCATTGCTCAGAGGCGTCTTCTACAATGTCAACCGCCTTGTTCTGTTTGGCATTTCCGCACGAGTCTTTCGACAGAGTAACGGCATCTAACGCAATTGTTCAATTGCATCAAAATTTTCAAAGAGGCATGGCCTCAATCCAGCTGATTTTGCTAATTCGAGATCAGATATATTACTGCTGAGAAAAAGACTTTGTTCTTTGTTGACTGGCCATTGCGATAGAATATCTTGCAATGTACCTGGTTGAGGCATTCGGCCGTGGTAAGCGACAGCATAGCCATCAACGACATTTTTGAGATGCTGGGGGCGATAGCGGAAGGCGTCGATATGCCCCCCTGTTTGTCGCAGATCTGATTCCATCCATTCATACAGGGGAATTACTTTCTGCATATCATAGTATCCTTGATCAGTCTCCGGCTGGTTAGCCATAACAAATATCAAGCAGCCATTATCATTGCATTGTTTTATTGCCTCTTTTGCGCTATTTCTCCAGCGGAAGCCGGTAGTCTGATGGGCGCAGTAATCGTCACCATGCTCGAGAATGCAACGGCTATCGAAGAACACCGCTGGCTGACGGCGCTCAGGTAGCTCCCGACGAGTGTGCACTAAATCCTCTGGAATTCCGATATCCACAAAGTATCCGTTAAAAGTGAGCCCCGCCAGTAATCCCTCAAGAGCTAACCTAGGAAATACATCACGTTCAATTGAACACGGAAAATTATTAATCAGTTTAAGAATATCTTTTTTAATATAGTAAACTCCACCATTGACGATACCTGGACCTGGAAATTTAGGTCGTTCATGGAAGTTAATAATACGAGATCCGGAGATTTTAACTAGGCCGAACCGTGTTGCGTCAGGAACTGAGCGCAGTGCCAAGCGGCCTATACATGGCTGGGGCAGTGAGCGGGTGGCGAGATCAAGTAGGTTGAAGTCGAACATCGAATCCCCATTCATCATTAGGAACTCGTCTGCCAACAGTTCGCGGGCATGATGCAGGGCTCCACCGGTGCCTAATGGTGCCTGCTCAACAACTACCCGTATGCGCGCTCCAGTCTGTGCGCCAATATTGCCCTGATTCACGAATGCATGCACGATTTCCGCTTGATAGCCGGCGAGAAGAACAATATCGTCGAACCCAAAACGTACCGCTTGGCGAATCAGATAATCGACAAACGGAATGCCGCCTACATCAAGAAGCGGCTTTGGCCGATCCTTTACTAAGCTGCCAAGACGGGTTCCTAACCCGCCGACTAAAATAACGCACTGACGAGAGACTTTCATCTCAATGAACCTCTACCAATTCGCAGAGTGTGTATTCCATCATGACTTATGTTTCCTGTAGAGGCAATATCGTGTTGGATGGGATTAAGGCACGCGACGCGTCTCCCGCCATCACCATGAGCTTGATCTTTGCCAACCCAGGCCCTTTGTCATCTAGGGTCCGGACCCATAAAGGGCCTTTTCTGGAAGGAACCGTTGTGCTTCAACGCCTTGGAAAGGGGTTCTGTGATGAGCGACGGTCAGTTTTGGTTGACGGTGGAGCAGTTTGGGCGACTTGAGCCGCACCTTCTGCGCGAGACCCATGGCAAGCCGCGGGTGGATGATCGCCATGTGATCAGTGGGATCAGCCATGTGCTGAATCGGGCGGGCGCTGGGCGGATGCTCCGCCGGTCTTGGCCCTCGCAAGACGCTCTACAACCGCTTCGTCCGCTGGGCGACCAAGGGCTGTCAGTGCTGATTGTATACTGGTCCATCCGCATTCCCGATAATACTGGCGAATTCAGGAGGTGCGCGCAAACTCAACGAGTTGGCCGAGGTGCGAGCGCCGGGTTGGCGCGATTGGAACGCCAGCCATCCAGTTGCCGATCCTGACCAAATTCATGGAAGCGGCGATGGCGACGTGCTGGAGACGGCTTTTCGCGAGGCCAACGTACCGAGCCCGGCGCAGACCGAAGCCGCGCACCCTTGGAACAGTATCGCCTCCACCCCGGCCCGCAGCGCGTGCACCGCTCGGGACCCTGGAGTCCGTTCGCGTTTGCGCGCGGCCTGAAGCGCTTCGAATTCCTGTCGGTCGCGTAGCGCCATCGCCAGACGCGACGCCGTCTGTCAGTGCCGGCTGGATACTGGTTCTCCCGCACTTTGCGTGATACGGGTGGTACCAAACGGCAAGGATGAGCACATGAGATGAACATCGGAGCAGATTCAGTTCACCGTGACCAAGCGCCTCCTTCCCGTGCTTCCCGATGGTCTCTGCATCGAGCATGTTCTGCCGGAGTCGAGCCGCATCACCATCTTCGTCCGTCCTCGGCACTCGTCAGTTCTGTGCCCGCGTTGCCACGTGCCTTCGTCACGCGTGCACAGCCGTTATGAGCGTCGGTTGGCCGATCTGCCATGGCAAGGCCGGCCGGTGATTCTTCGCCTCCAAGCGCGCCGGTTCCCGTGCCGAGAGGCCAATTGCCCGAAGCGCACCTTCACCGAGCGGCTGCCAGCGAGCGCGCAACCCTCCGCCCGCCGTTCTGAGCGCCTCATCGAAATTCAGCGCCACATTGCGCCCTCGGCGGCGAAGCCGGTGGGAGGCTCGTCCAGCGCCTCGCTATGCCGGCTTCTGCCGATACCCTCCTGAGGTTTGCCACCAACTTCATGGCAGAGATCCACATCGCCACAACCGTCGCCTAATGGTTTTGAGGCCGGCCCCTAAATTCGCCAAGCGATGGATCCTTCGGTAGTAAAATGGCAAGGGACGACATAGCCGCCGGCCCGGGAGAGCGCGCGAAGCACACTAGGACGGTGAGTGGCATCGCTGATAAACATCATGAAGCCACCACCACCTGCGCCCGAGACTTTTCCCGCATATGCACCGGCACTTACAGCAAGGTCGTAGACACTTTCGATTTCTGAATTTGAGATCACGTTGGATGTTTGCTTTTTAGCTTGCCAGCTTTCGCCTAGAACCTTACCAACACCACGAATGTTGCCATTCAGTAGATGTTCCTTAATGCGCACTGCGTCGTGTTTGAGTTTGTGCATCGCTTCCAGCGAACCTACCTTACCATCACGAATCACATTCGACTGGTCCTCAATAATTCTGGCGGAATCACGGGAAGCCCCCGTGAAATAAAGAATTAGAGAAGCTTCTAGTTCGGCCATGATAGCTGAACGAATGCGCAAAGGGTTAACGATGACTCGTTCCTCAGGAAAAAATTCCATAAAATTTATACCGCCGAAAGTTGCGGCGTACTGGTCCTGCTTGCCGCCTTTGAGCCCAATATCGTGACGCTCTATCCAATAGGCTAGCCGTGCCACCTCGTACTCGCCGAGTGGTAACATTAGACGTTCCTTCAACGCTTCAACCATGGCCACGACCATGGTTGACGATGAGCCCAGACCTGAACCAGCAGGAACGTCCGAAGCAGTGATTATGCTTAGGCTAAGTGCTTCGCCGCCGTTGAACTCGTGCATGATACGCCGGTACACGCCCCGGTGTAGCTGCAGTTTTCCTTCTAACGGTATATCTACTGAGGCGTCGAGTTCCTCTTCAATGCCGAGATCAACAGCTCGAAAGATTACCTTGCCTTCCGGTGCTGGCCCAACAGTCGCATAGGCGTACATTGAGATGGTAGCGTTGAGGACGCTACCACCGAACGTATCGCAGTAGGGGGAGACATCAGTGCCACCGCCGCCTAACCCGAGTCGTAGCGGCGCGCGTGCGCGGATCAATCCCTCCAGGGGACGACTTTGCCATGTCGGGCTCATAACTCGGTCTCGTCGGTGAAGGGGGGGGTTATCTTGCTCCAAGCGCGGGTTGCGCGGTAGTCCTGTTCGTATTGATTGTAATGTACGCGATCCCGAGGTTCTGGCTGCTGTTTTGTTGACTGTCGCATACCTGCTTCAGCCTCATCTAGCGTTGTCTTCCTGATAATAAACTCGATAGCGCTTTCCGCTACAGGGGTCTTAGTTTGGTCGTAGCGCGGAAGCAGAAATCGATTAGTTGCGTCTAACAGTTCTATTTTCTCTACCGACGCTTGGCTAGGTAGCTCCGACAGAATTTTTGTCAAGTTAATTGATCGATTGCTCCAAGATTTCCTTTTGAATATCGTAAACGTATGTTTATGATCTGCATTAAATGTGCTAGGGAAAATTCCTTGTTCATAAAGATCTTCATCTGGAACCGTGATGATTAAATAGCCACCAGGCCGAACGATGCGAAACCAGTTCTGTAGTGCTTCGGTTGGATTGACCATATGCTCTAGGCAGTGGCTAGAATGCACGAAGTCAAACACATTACTCTCTACTCCGTGCATAAACTGGGCGTCGCCATCCTCTAGATCCCAAATTCGCACACTTTCCATCAGGGGAAAGAATTCCTGATAAAGGGATAGCGGGTCAGGCTTCCCACCAATATCAACGCCATTTCCAACGAAGTAACGCCTCAAAAAACGTGAGTCATGTAGGCGGCGTTGGATAGATTTGCTGAGTTCTTTCATAACAAGCCCGCTAATTATTGATTGGAAGGCTGCTGCTTAATTGCATCTATATCCTCGTCATCATTATTTCCTATTTCTAAAAAATGCGTTCGAAGCGTCCCAAATAGATCTAGCATCTTATTGCAAACGGCCACTGGATTATGGCCCTTTGCACGTACTTTGCCCACGTCTCCGAGTAGAGATCTATCGCCACGAAATTCAACTGGCCTCCATTCATCTTCAAGCAGCAGGCTCCGAATATCATCTGCAATGCAGTCTTCAACAGAGAATGTCATCTTATCTGGATGCCTTTGCGTCACATCCCAAATTATGTTCTCAATTTTCTCTGAAGGCCACTCCTTCAAAAAGGTATTGATTATCTGTAGAAAAAGATAATCCAAAGATTCATTGGCATGATAAGTTGTCCTAATCTCAATTCCAAGCGCAGTCTTAAAAAATGTCGGCAGAATATTTTCCTTTATTTGGTCATAATGAATGAATAATCCATCAAGCGTAAAAAATTCCCTCCATATTTCTATGGCGGCTTTAGGGGAAAATCCAATGATTTCGCGAGAGAACGCGGTCTCAGACAAAGTTGGAGCGTATCTCAAATGATGCTTATAAGACGAAAGAAGAAATTCTTTCGCATTTCTCTCAACAAAAACAAATTTCCAGCTATCAAAGTACTTCTCGACGAGGTTGGTCAACATTTTCACGGAATCGGGAGAGGACTTGCAAAGTTCTTCTCCGGACATAAATACTGTGCTAGCGCCTTGCATATTTGCATAACGCACCACCTCAAAGAACACATCTTCCAAATACGAGGAGTTTCCTTCAGCTAAGTAAGAAGCCAATGCAGAATGCTGCATAGGATACCCTGAAAACAAATTTGCAGGATAATGAACTCCTTTTGAGAGGAGTTCATCCTGATTAAGGGCGCAGTATTCTTGGATTGCGGTGGATCCACATTTATGACCTCCAATATGGACAACGAATCGTTCACATCTAGAACTCATAAAGCCGGCCTTCCTAGCTTTCTCATCATCCTGAGCCATATATTACATGCTTACGTTAGAATCTTCAAGTTTCAACGCGTTGTACATTGTCGGGGGTTGAGAGGAAGGGCATGGCTTTGAGTGATTATCTGTAGCCAAAGCTGTTACTCTCTCCTCATACAGCCGCCCAATTGGAAAGTACCCAAATTTAGCGAGCAGTTCCTGCCGAGCGCGTGCTCCTATTTGTCGGCCGAGTTGCGGATCATCAAGTAGACGGGCCATGTACCTTGTGGCAGCTTCTATATCGGGATCAGCCCAATGCTGGCTTTCCCAATGGGGGTAATCGTTGAATCCGACTTCTATGAGGCTATATGGCACCAGAAAAGCGTTCTGTTCGTTGCAGAAGTCCATGTTGCCAGAGTAAGCCGTGGCGATAACCGGTTTGCCAAGCGCCATAGCCTCTGAGATTCCTCTTCCGAATCCTTCCGAGCGATGCAACGAGACGAAGCAGTCACTGAGCCACATTAGAGATTTCATTTCAAGATCTGGCAATGTACGATCAATTACTACCACTCGGTTGCGCAATGGTGCAATAGCAGCTTCAAATCTCTGTTTCATTTCAGGGCAGCGGTTGCTGTTGTTCGTCTTTATGATCAAGGCAACATCATCATAGGGGCGTGCGTCGGTTAGCGCGTGAAAGGCTTCAATAACCGCGAAAGGATTTTTGCGCTCCAGATAAGAGAGGAAATCGAAGGAAAACAGAAAAGTGTAGGCTGTCTCGCGGATGCCGAAGTATCGACGACCGAGCAGTGCTCGTCGACCGACTTCACAGGCTAGTGGCATGTGTAGCACCGGGATGTCCACCTCTTTGGCAATGGCTCCACGGATGAACTCGGATGGTGCCCAAACTTCGTCGAAACGCTCCAGCTGCCGCGCCCATTCTGAGGGATAGCGCTCCAACTCCCAGGCCGGATAGATAACATTCCGACTTCCTGACGCCATTAGGTTGCGTGTCGCCAAAACCTGCAATGCCTGAGCAATTTCATCACCATTGATGCAAAAAATATTCACACCATTACCAAGATTAGCTGTAATGGATGAACTAAACTGTACTTTGAATTCGAGGTCGAGTGTTCCTTGCGGACCATAGATGTCGACGATCATGGGGTCGCTGCCTGCTTCACGCAGGGCGCGCCATGCTGAGCGAACGTGCTCGCCCATTCCAATGGGAGCAAATGGATGGCCAACCACCCTCACGCGGTTATCGCGCTTCGAGGTCATTTTAGTCATGAACTTCGACAAAGCTATGCCCTCCAGACTCAACATTATCCAACGCGTTTCGGACTGCTTGCAAATAAGCACGACCAAATCGTTGGTCGGGTTCGAGATAGCTGCCCTCACACCATTCGTTCCAAGCGTTTATAAAGACAATCCTTTCATCTCCTATATTCTGTTCAATCGTCCTCCGATAAGTCCATTCTAGCCAAGCCTGAAAGCCGCCTGGTGTCGCATTTTCTAGGATCAAGCTCTTATCGCGATGCCGTGGCGTGTTGTCCCACCCAACGAGTACCGACCGCAACCGTTTGAATCCAGGCTCAATACGACGCATGAATGCGCCTGCAAGTTCGCGGTAGTCGTGAACGGAGCCCGTCCAAGCACTGTTGAGCTTGACTACTTGGCGTGGTGCGTCGTGTACCATACCATGGGCTGGGAACTCTACCGTTAGGTCGCAGCCATACCTTATTGGATCCTGCGGACTGGCTGACAGTTCGAAAGACTCCACCATGGCAACGCAGATTTCGCCGATACCTGCCCTGCGGCAAACATTCCGCCAAATTGCAATGAAACGCTTAGGATTTGGCAGCTCCTTGATTCGGTAAATTAATATTAGGGGACGACCATTGACCCGGATGTAGTTGGATGATCTAAAAAATCGTACGAAGTCCTCGGCGATTGCTTCGGCATGTTGCGGCTCGTAGTCCTGAGCCATCAGTACTTGGTCGTCGCGACCATCCCAACGTCGGGTCCAGTTCTCGTTCGCCCAGCACAGGCAGAATGGCAGGTCAGGTTTTCCTGTGATTAGCATTCGCTCAAGCGGATGGTCAAGCAGGCGTCGTCCGTTGAACCAATAGTAATAGTAGCAAAACCCGCTTACGCCATACTCTCGGGCGAGCGCTGCTTGCTGCTCCATTACTTCCGGAACACGAAGGTCATAATAGCCCAGTTCGCCAGGAAGCCTCGGCTGATACTGACCTTCAAAGTTAGGCGTCGCCTTACCGATGTTAGTCCATTCAGTAAAGCCTTTTCCCCACCAAGTATTATTTTCTGGTATCGGGTGATACTGAGGCAGGTAAAAAGCAATAGTGCGTATATCCGTAGTGTAGAGATTTTGGCTCCACCGCTCCAGGAAATAACGACGGTTGCGAGCTATAAGCCGATGCTTAGCATTTTGAGAGGATGAGCTGTTAGTTGTTTTACTAAGATGATGGGCAACTATTGAGCTCGGCTCGTATACGATATGCAGTCCGCGTTTCCGAAGCTTCATGCTAAGGTCGGCATCTTCGCAGTAAGCAGGTGCATAAATAGGATCGAAACCGCCAACTTCTTCGAAAATTTGCTTTCGGATCAAGACAGCGGCACCGGAGACATGCTCGACGGCACGGCGGTAGTTGTAGCGAGGGGTTTCATGGTCACGCCCGAAACCGATCAGCGTGCCTGTTCCATCTCGGTTGAGCAGGCATCCAGCTTCCTGAAGTGTTCCATCAAAAGACAAAATCTTGGGCCCAACGGCGCCAATCTTAGTTCCATTTTCAATATCCTCCATAACATTTACTAGAACTTCCAAGCAACCGGGAGAAATTTGAGCATCATTATTAAGAAAAAATAGGTACTTACCTCGAGCAATCTCAGCGGCACGGTTGCAAGCTGGACCAAAGCCAATATTTTCTCCAAATCTAATGATTCTGATTTCAGAGTTGTTGGAAATTACTTCGTACAGCGGATCAGAAGACGCGTTATCAGCGATAATGACCTCAATATCAAAGTTAGATGGCAGTGATCGGTCGATTGAAGCCAAGCATTCAGCAGTGTAGACCTGCTGATTGAGGCACGGAATAATAATGGAAACCAGAGGTTCTACTGGTCCTGTGAAATCAGGGCGGAGAAAACTCAGTCTCCCAATGATTTTTGTAAAATCTGCACCTTGCAGTGCAATGCAAAAATCCAGGGCATCGACTCGTGCCTTGGTCACTTCCAAGGACGCATCAGCAAGATGGCAAACGTATTCGTAATCCTTCCACTCTAGGCGACCATCTGCGGGTTTACTTCCATTAATACCGTCCCCCCATCTCCGTCCTTCTGCTCGGCCGGTTCGAAGGAAATGCAGTAATGGATTAATTCCAGAACTGGCAACATCGGGATTACGCTGAAGGTATCCGCTGGTCGAAAAATGGCGTGAGGGATCAATGCCAGCAATCCAACCGACAGTCAAATAGTGAGCAGCCGGGCTCATGTGACTGAAGTCTACATGAGGAAGATGTGATATATAGTAGTCATTATCAATAAATGCATCAACTACAGATAGATCATCTGCGCTAAGTCCTAAGTGATCGGTTAATTCATGAAATGTTGAGTGATCGAGCATCCCAGATGGCATGGTTGTGGCTTGATATTCCGGAAGTTCTCTCCCTTCATCTTGTCCGTATTGGAAGTAATGCAAAAAAGGGTTCATCCCAGATTCGCTAACGTCTGGATACTTCTGGAGATAAGCTTTTGTTGAAAACCAAGGAGCTGGATCAACTCCAAATGTCCACCCTATGTTCATGTAGTGTTCAAAAGGGGATTGATTTTTAATATCAGTATGCAAAAGTTGGCTTAAATAAAAATCTTCGTCAAATTCTGTAGAACACTTGTTTATAGCATTGATAATTTCATCTGAAAAATTATTCGCAGATGCGTTAAGCTTCTCTGACTTTCGTGCGGGCGTTTCCGTTGTTACCGACGGGTATGAGGCTGCCGACGTATGGTTCAGATCTGCCTTCTCTACTTCTTTGGAAACCATGGGTCCTCTCTGTTCTTTCCCTCAGCTGTGCTGATGGGTAGAATGTTAATATTTCATGACTCGAGGCTGAAGATTGCTAAAGAGATAATCGAATTTGTCTCTTATCTCCAGTATCTATATTGTGTATATTCCTCACTATAATACCATTTTATTTAGTAGTTATTTTAGCAGAAATGCTGATCATAATTGGTATATTGTGGCTATATCATTGACCTTCCTGAATTATTAGGTGCTTTTAAATTGATACTACAGGGTTTGTGAGATTTTAATAGGCGCATCGCCGCGAAATCCAGAGAAGTTTAGCCACATTTTGCGCGATATTCTTATAATGCTATCTTCCAGAAAGGTATGCCTTTACGAGAGAAAACTGAGTTATACAAAGGGTCACGGAGCTGCCCTTCCCATTCAACCCGCAACCTGCGTAGATCGCTCTCATACACATCCTGGCCAGATTGGCCAAGCAGGTAGCCGCGTGTCTTCGATTCATGGTGATAGAGGCAGGTTTTGGGATCATAGACCGCCCGCCACCCGGCCTTGCGCACCGCCATGCAGTAGGTGATGTCGTTCCAGTTGACCGGCCAACTGGCATCGAAGCCGCCAACCGCCTGGAACACCGCCCTGGGCGTGATCAGGCAGGCGCCGGTGACGGCGGCGGCAGAACGCAGCACTTGGACGCGCCCGAGATAGCCGCCCTCATGGCCGGGCATACCGATCCCTTCGTGCACCGCCCCCTGCTCAAAGCTGGTGACCACGCCGGCATGCTGGATGCTGCCGTCGCCATAGAGCAGGCGGGCGCCCACCACGCCGACATCGGGCAGGCCAAGCGTCGCCACCGCACGGGTGAGCCAACCGGGATCGGTGGCCAAGGTGTCATCGTTGAGGAAGACCAACACCTCGCCGCTGGCCTGTTCGGCGGCCAAATTGTTCATCATCGCCCAGTTGAAGGGCCCTTTGTACGGCATGACGTCGACGCCGCGCTGGGCCTGCATGGCGGCGATCAGGGCGACGCTGTCGGGGTCCTCGTTCTGGTGGTCGATCACCAGGATCTGCAGCGGCCCCGGATAGGCTTGGCGGGTGCGCAAGAGCGCGTCCAGGCAGTTGCGCAACAGGACCGGCGAATTGCGGGTCGGCACGATGACGCTGACAGCCGGATGGCTCGCTGGACGGAGCTCGATCTCACACGGCGCGACCAGCGTCTGGCCGTCCTCCTCCTCGCTGACCACCAGCCCCCGCCGCACCTCGGCCACCATCCCCCGCCGCCCGGCCCAGGCCTCCACCGCCTTGGGCTCGCCGACCAGCAGCCGCGGGAGACCGTCGGGGCTGCGCAGGTCGACCGGCTGCTCCAGGCTGTAGAGCACGGACGGGATGTGGCGGATTGCATCCGCCGGCACACAGTCACCCACGCGCAGCATCAGGTCATGCAGGCTTGACGGCGGCCTCCCATCGGCAAGCGCGCAGGCCTTCAGCAGGGCCTCCGGCCTCACCAGGACCATCGGGCCGGCATAGTCGTAGGCCAGCAGCATCACCGGGTCGAAGCCCGGCTTGAAGACCGGCAGCAACCGTGCCGGCCTGCCGCCGTGGGCGGCGAGCAAAACGTCATGGTCGCTGTAGGCGACAGAGGCCGGTTCGCGCGATTCCGGTTCCAGGGCCGCCAGGAAGGCGGCCAGTGCGTCGGGGCGCAAGCTGCCGGGGCGCCCGACCACCAGATGGGCGGTGGCGGCGCTGATGATGGGATGGCTGGCCAGCAGGCGCGGCAGGGCTGCCGGCGGTGCGACCACCGCCCGGCCTTCAGCCGTCAGCGGGCGGATCAGCGCCCGGGTCTCGTCGCCAAGCGCCTCGGCCTCCGCCAGCACGGTCAGCGTCCAGCGCTCGTGCGTTTGGCTGTCCAGCGAGGTGAGCAGCCGGCACAGCGCCATCGGCTCGAGTGCCGTTTCCAGCAGGATCACGTTGACGGTGAGGCCGGCCTCCGCGGCGGAGGCCTGTTCGTCCAGCGGGCGGTGGCAGGCGAGCAGCCCTTGCGCTTTCAAGCTGCCATAGGCCGACAGCGGCGGGCTGATGTGCCGGAGCGTGTGCGGGAGCTGTTGCTCGATGCTGGCGAGCATCTCCTTCATCGACCGGATGGCCGTCAGAATTTGGCTGAGTTCGTCGAGGGACGCCGCCAGGTTGGCCTTGAGGTAGAGGTCCGAGCCGAAGGGCGCCTTGGACTGGGCGTCGCGGATGCGCAGCATCGCCCCCCGGGCGACCAGATCGGCATGGGCGGCGGGAATGTCGAAGGCAAAACCGTGCTCGCCGCCGCTGCCGATGCGCTCGCCCAAGCCGGGAACGAAGCGCTCGCAGCGCACCGCCCCGATGAAGCGCTCGCCGAGATACAGCTCCAGCACCACGCGCTCGGAAAGATCGCTGGCATTGGCGCACCAGCCGATGATGGTGCCGGCCCCGCGGTGCGAGGCTTCGCCGATCAGGCGGCGGGTGGGGGCGAGCTCAAGCGCGGCCAGCCGGCCTTGCAGGCCGGAGTTCGCCAGCCACTCGGCCACCGCGGCCGGCAAGCCGGCGCGGAAGGCCTCGTCGCGCAGGATGGTCAGCAGCCAGAAGCGCCAGGAGCGGCTGGTGACAAGGCACTCGCGCGCGGCGGCCGACAGGGGCAGGCGCTCCAGCGCCCAGCGCCTCAAGCCCTCGTCCGGAGCCGGAGCCAGGGCGACGTGCGGCAGCACGGCGGTGCCGGTGAGGTTGGCGACGACGCCGTTGAGGAACTCGCCGCGCATCAGGTAGTGGCCGAGGAATTCGCCAAGCGTGCAGCCGGTGGCGGCCGTGATCTCCTCGACACTGGCCGGGTGGCGGCCGAGGAAGAGACGGTAGCCGTTGAACGCATCCTCAAGGCTGGTGGGCGCCACGGCGTCCCGGCCTTGCGCCGGCACCGCTGAGTTTCCAACCAGGGTCAGACCGCCATCCATCCTCGTGTTCCCCACCCCAACGGTCAGGCGCGATCCCAGAGGATGCCATACCGGAGGCTGCGGCATCCGGCTCCCCTACCTCTGTTTGAGGGTCAAGAGCCGCTTTGCCGATCCTGTTGCGAATCCTCCACCCCAGGCGGAGGTCTTAACCGAAATGTCAGGGCAATCCCCAATCGGTCTATACCCAATGCACGCAAACAAAATCAACTTTATTGTGTGGTTGTGAAAGTAATGTCACAATGCACGTGCTGATAATATAAATCTCTCAATCTTAGGTAAAGACTGCATCGCCTGCGGCTCAGGAGGGTGATGAAAGATCCGCTGTGAATGGGGGCAAGGCGCGGAGAGACGGGTTGGAGGAATGCTCTCAGCTTTTATCTCGAATTGGACAATATAGCGGGATTGGGTGTGCTGCCGCGCGGCATGCGGTCGCGGCGTTTTTTGACGGATCACACCTCGGCCATGGCTGAGACGCCGCTTTTCAACACGGCCTGAAGTCGGGCGGCATAGAGCTCCTGCAGCACCGGGCGGGCGAAGCGGCTGCGGACAGCGCCCATGCCAGCCTCTGCCCGCCGTGTGGCCTCGCCGCGGTCCTCCCACACCCGCCGCATCGCCTCGGCGGCCAAGCCGACATCGGGCTCGAACCAGCGGGCGCCGGGGGTGACGGCGAGATACTCGTCGCTGTCCAAATAGCGCTCCTGGCCACCGACCAGGAAGGCGGTCTCGTCGTTCATATAGTCGAGGTTGGCCGAGTAGCGCGACGCGATGACCGGCTTGCCCATCATCATCGCCTCCACCATGGTGTAGCCGAAGCCTTCCGCCCGGTGCAGCGAGACATAGGCGTCGCACGAGCGCATCTCGGCGAGCGAGTCGGCGTAGGACAGCTCGCGGTCGCGCACGATGATGCGGGGGTCGCCCTCGACCAGATGATCGAGCTCCAGCTTATGGGCAAGATCGGCGACGCTCCGGCTGGTCTGGCGGTAGCGGATGCGCAGGACGAGCCGTACCCCGCTCTCACGGGGGAAGGCCCTTTGGAAGGCGCGGGCCACCGCCAGCGGATTCTTGCGCGTGTACCAGCTGCGGGCATCGAAGCAGAAATAGAAGGTGAAGGGCTCAGCCTTCGGCCGCTCGCCGGCAGCGGCGTTCAACACGCGCTCGTCGACGCAGTTGGGCACGATGCGGATGGGGCCGGTGAAATGCTGGGCCAGCGCGTCGGCGCAGAAGCTCGACATCGTCCACAGCTCGTCCATCATCTCCAGCGCCAGATGGGCCGAGCGGGGCAGGGCACTGGTCTCCCACAGGAAAAAGCCGATGTTGTAGGCCCCGCTGAAGCGCTCCAGCCCATGGTTGATCATCTCTCCCGGCGCGCCCAGCAGGCCGAAATGGATCAGGTTGACCGGGTAGAGCTCCTCGCCGGCATGGCGGCCGGGCAGCGTCATCATCGGCATCGTCACGCCGAAACCGGCATCCTTGAGGATGTCGCGGGAGAACAGGGCGTTGCGGCTAATGCCGGTGCCGCCGTCGAAATAACCGAACAGGTTGACGCCCTTGGCTTGGATGGTGCGGGCCAAGTGGCGCACCACCGGTGCGCGCTGGCGCTGGCACAGGGCTGAGAGGCTCAAACTCTGGGCGCCCGGGACGCCCAGGCGGCTGTAGAAATAGCCAAGCCCGGTCATGACCTGCCCCTCGTGCCGGACCGGGGTGTCCAAGAGCGCGCGCACCTGCGGAGGCAGGAAGAGATCGTCGAGGTTCCAGCGCACCAGCCACAGCGAAACCGCCAGCAGGGCCGGCAACAGCGCCCGCTCGTCGCGCAGGTCAAAGGCCGCCGCCAGATCGGGGTCACGGGCGTGCATGCCGGCATAAAAGCGCGAGATCAGCCCATTGGGGTCGATCCCAGCCGGTGCATTCAGCTCCTCCACATGCCGGGCTGCCAGGGCCTCCTTGGGCAGGCGGGCCTTGCCGAACATCCAGTGGGTCAGCAGGCACAGCGCATCCACCCCGCTGTCGACCGTCTCGCCTGTCTGGGCCTGATAGGCCGACAACAGGCGCGAGCGGAAACGGCCGGCGGCGTCCTCTTCGCCTGAGGTGAGATAGGCAATCACATCGGCGGGCAGCGGACACCAGGCATGGTCGGCAAGATTGAAGCGGTCGGCGCAGCGCACCAGGAAGCGCGCCAGGTCGCCGGCGCTGCGCAGATGGAAATTGTGTGCTTCGCCCAGCCGGTGGAGCTGGTGGGCCAGGAAGCTGCCAACCGTCAGCTCGGCCCCCTCAAAGCCATCGGCAGGACGGAGAAGCCGGGCATCCGCCATCCGCTCACGGCTGCGCTTGGTCTGGTTTGCCGTCTCCGAAAGCGCCCCCACGCACAAGGCCTGGCGCTCCGGCGTCATGCCGGAAAGCGCGGTGTCGATCACCGCCCGGTGGAGGCTGGTGACAACGGGGGCACCCGGGATCGACATCCTGGTGCCGTGGATTTTGACATCCACGCAGCAGTCGTCGATCGAGAGAAGACCGGCGGGCAAAGGGATGTTGAAGGCAACAAAGCCGTTGCGTCCTGGCAGTCCGCTCAGCGCCTTGTGATGCTCGTTGCAGGCATGGGTGCCGAGAAAGCGGCCGTCGACATAGAGGTCGACCAGACATTCCGCGGCAGGGTTGCTCTGGTTGTGCAGCCAGCCATAGAGTTTGCCGGTGGTCACGAACTCCAGACGGCCCTGGTAGGTGGCGCCGGCCTCGGCCGTCGTCTTGAGCGGGCTGATCGCGTTCATCGCTCCCCTCCCGGAACGGCGGCCATGCCGCAGCAGGGACGGCGCAGGAGTGGATCAGACAAAGAATGGCTTGCCGTGGGAAGAGCCGCGGACAGGGGAATGGCAAAAAAAAGATTAGGCTTCGAAGTATTGCCGGGCATTTGATCAGCCATACCAACAAAGGAATATTCCTGCGAGGTATGCTAGCAAGAGCGCCGATGATCGGGTTAGCACTTTTGCCTTATGTTACATCTGTGAAATTTGCCGGAGGGGTCAATGCATACTTGGATATGCATCGCCCCGTAAGAAAGCGTGAGGGAAAGAGCGCCTCTCTTCCCAGCGCTCCGTCAGCCGGCTGGCAGAATGAAGCCCTGTGGCGAGCGGCCGGCGCTGTGCAGCGACCACATGACCTGATAGGCACGCTCCAGGTTGCGGGTGAAGCGGCGGCTGTCGAACAGCGGCGCCGTCATCCTGCCATCCTCCAGCCGCTTGCGGAAGCCGGCCCGGCGGTCGGGATCGCCGGCGAGCGCCACCGCCACATCCTCGTATTCGCCCAGCGAGCGGGTGACGGTGTCCGGCAGGCCCGCCGCGTTCAGCAGGCTCGCCGCCACCCGGGAGGCGAAGGTGCCGCCCAGGCAGGTCACCACCGGGCAGCCCGCCCACAGCGCGTCGCTGGTGGTGGTGTGGCCGGTGTAGGGCAGGGTGTCGAGCGCCAGATCGGCGACACGGTAGCGGGCGATGTGGTCGGCCAGCGGACGGGGCGGGGCGAAGACCAGCCGGGCCGGATCGACGCCCTGCGCCTGCGCCTGGGCCTTCAGGTTGCCGGCCGCCAGCGGGTTGGCCTCGAACAGCCACAGCACCGATCCCGGCACACGCTTCAGGATGCGCATCCACAGGGCGAACATGGTGGGGCTGATCTTGTAGGCGGTGTTGAAGGCGGCGAAGACGACGCCGTCCTTCGGCAGGCCGCAGTCGCCGCGCGACGGCACCTGTTCCGGCAGCGGGCGGCGGCGGTCGTTGATCTGGTAGGCGTCGGGCAGGATCGCCAGCCGCTCGGCATAGAAGGGCTGGTGCTCCGGCGGGGTGACGAAGCGGTCGCCGATCACGTAATCCATGTGCGGGCAGCCGATGGTGCCGGGATAGCCCAGGTAACTGACCTCGACCGGCGCGAGCCGGCGCGACAGCAGGTCGAGCCGGGTCTGCTTCGTGTAGCCCTTCAGGTCGATCATGATGTCGACGCCGTCGTCGGCCATGCAGCGGGCGACGGCGTCCAGCGGCACGCTGCGGATGTCGCGGAAGCGGTCGAAGGCCTTCACCAGCCGCTGGCGCATCGCGCTGCCGTCGTCGGGACCGTAGGAATAGGCCAGCACCTCGAAGCGCTCGCGGTCGTGCAGCTCGAACAGCTCGGCCGCCAGGAAGGCGGTCGCATGCTCGTGGAAGTCGGCGGAGACATAGGCGATGCGCAGCCGCCCGCCGGCGGAGGGACCCCGCGCCGGCAGGGCCGGCGCCCCGGCGCGCTTGACCACCCGGTCGAAGAACAGGCGGGCGGAGCGGTCCTGCTGGGCCGGCGTGGTATCGATCGACAGGGTGGCCAGCGGGATGACGACGCCGCCGTCCTGGTCGATGATCTCCGTCACCCGCGCGCACTGCCGGTCATAGTCGTCCCAGTCGCACAGCGTCTGCATCAGGTAGAGGTGGTAGCACAGCGCCTCGGTCTTGGCCGGGGCGAGCGTCACCGCGCGGGTGTAGGCGGTCTTCGCCCCGGCCAGCCGGCCCAGCTCGCGCAGGGTGTGGGCATAGCCCAGCATCGCCTCGGCATGGCCGGGATCGACGACCAGCGCCCGGCGCAGCGCGCGTTCCGCCTCCGCCACCCGATGGCTTTCGCGCAGGGCCACGCCGAGATTGGCGGCGGCGAGCGCGTCGACGGGACGCAGCCGGAGCGCGCGGGCGAAATCGGTCGCCGCCCCGTTGCGGTCGCCCAGCGTCAGCCGGGCGGAGCCGCGGTTGACGTAGGCCTCCGGCGTGGCGGGCGACAGCTGGACGCAGCGGTCGTGCGCCGCAAGGGACTCGCCCATGCGGCCCAGCGACTGCAGCACGGTGCCGAGATTGCCGTGGCTGTCGGGCAGATCGGGCCGGATGGCGATCGACTGGCGCAGAATGGCTTCCGCCTCCTGCGGGCGGCCCTGCATCATCACCGCCACGCCAAGAAGCTGGGCGACCTCGCCCGTTTTGGGGGCCGCCTGCAGGATGGCCCGGCACAGCCCTTCGGCCTCCGCCATCCGGCCGGCGTGGAAATGTCCCAGCGCCAGCCGCACCGCCTCGTTCAGCATCATCGCGGCATCTCCCCGGCGGCCTGTACGGCGACTTCCGCCGCCACGTCCGCCGTCACCCTGGCCATCACCTCGGCCCAATCGTTCGACGTCGCCTGACGGAACAGGCGCATGGTCGGATACCAGGGGCTGTCGAGCCGCCCGCGCATCCAGCGCCAGTCGGCGAACCATTTCAGCACCACCCAGGTCGGCCGCCCCATGGCGCCGGCCAGATGGCAGACCGAGGTGTCGCAGGTGATGACCAGATCGAGGTTCGCCATCACCGCGGCGGTGTCGAGGAAGGCGTCCGGCCCGGCATCGAAATCCGCCCCCAGCTCCGTCACGTGGACCCGGCCGCGCAGCCGCTCCAGATGGTCCAGGCCCGACACCTTCTGCAGGCTGTAGAGCCGGACGCCGGGCAGTTTCCCCATCGCCTCGAAACACTCCAGCGGGATCGACTTGCCGGTCTCGTTGCCGTGCCAGTTGATGCCGACGCGCAAGCCCGGCCGCCGGCCGTCCTCCAGCCGGTCCAGCCGCTCCGCCCAGCGCGCCGCCAGTTCCGGCTCGGCCCGCAGGTAGGGCACGCCGCCCGGCACGGTGTCCGGCGTGGTGCCCAGCCGGTGCATCAGGCTCATCAGCGAGATGTGGTAGTCGTAGGCCGGCAGCGGCTCGCCGAAGGCGAACAGCCCGTCCAGGTCGGGCGCGGTCGACAGCACGCGCTTCAGCGCCGGCTGGCATTCGTAGAGCACCCGCGCGCCCATGCGCTTCAGCACGCCGGCATAGCGGATGTACTGGAAGGAATCGCCCAGCCCCTGCTCGAAATGCACCAGCAGCGTCTTGCCCGCCAAGGGCTGGCCCTGCCACAGGACGCCGGGCATGTTGCGCTTGCGCCAGACCCCCTGCTCCAGCCGGCCTTCATAGGCGACGGTGCCGTTGGGATAGTCGCCGGCCATCAGCAGGCAGGTGCCGAGATTCTTGCGGTATTCCGGCTTGCCGACCTCGATGGCGAGCGCGCGGCGGTACTGCCGCGCCGCGTCATGCGGATTGCCGAGGCTGAGGCTGACCGCACCCAGATTGTTGTAGTTGGTGCCGATGTGGGGTTCGGCCAGGATCGCCAGCCGATAGGCGGCGCGCGCCCGTTCCCCGTCGCCGACGAACATGAACAGGTTGCCCAGCGTCAGCAGCGCGCCCGGATAATCGGGTTGAAGCTTCACCAGCGCCTGGAAGGCGACCAGCGCATGGTCGAGGTTGCGCTGGTCGAGCAGGATGCCGCCCAGCGCATTCAGCACGTCCGGATAGGCGGGGCGCAGGCGCAGCGCCTGGCGCAGCGGCTCCATCGCCTCGTCCGGCCGGCCGGCGGCGCGCAGGCACAGGCCGAGGTTGCCGTGCAGGTTGGCGATGTCGGGATGCTCATCGGCCAGCCGGAGGAAGATCTCGGCCGCCTCGTCGAAGCGCCCCTCTTTGAACAGGACGGCGCCGCGGTTGAAGGCCTCGATGAAGGCCGGTGAGAACTCGGAAATGGCAACCCCCAACGCTTGGCCCCCAACGCTTGGCCTCAACGCTCAATCGCGCAAATGACCGGCGGCGCGGATCGAATGTCGCACGGACCCGCGGCTTCTTAACCCAAGACCCTGGCCGTCAGCAATAAAGGGCTGCGGGTCTATCTCCTTGACCTCTGGGGATATAATGCCTATATTAGGACGGTGATCTTTTCTGCTCTCACGTTCCGCGCCTTTAACGTCTTGTTCCCCGACGAGGACGCCGCGCGGGCGTGGTTCGAGCGCGCCCGCTGGCTCAAGACGATCCGCCGCTGGGAATGCACCGCCTGCCACCGCCAACTCTCTGTCACGGCGGGCACCCCGATGCACCGCACCCATCTGCCGCTGCTCACCTGGGCGCAGGCTATCTACCTGATCGTCGCCTCGTCGAAAGGCATCTCCGCCGTGAAACTGTCGGAGATGCTGGGCGTCTCCTACGAGACGGCGTGGCACCTCGGGCATCGTATCCGCGCCATGATGGCCGAGCAGAACACATTGCTCTCTGGCATCGACGAGACCTACGCCGGAGCCCCGCCGCGCAAGCGCGTCAAGCCGGAGCGCGAGGATGACGGCCACGATCCGCCATCGCCCAACCCGAAAGGACGCGGCAACAAGCGTCCGCTGCTGCTGATTGCCGCCGAGCGCGGCGGCGACGTGGTGGCGAAGGTCATCCCAACCCACGACACGGCCGCCGTCGCCGAGGCTCTGGACAGCGTGCAGCCGGCCTACAAGCATCTGTGCGCGGAGCGCACCCACCTGAATCACAGCCAGCGGGAGTACGTCCGCACCGACACGGCGACCGGACATCGTATTCACGTCAACCGCATCGAATCCTTCAGCGGATTCCTGGGGCGTGCCGTAGTCGGCGTGTTCCATTTCGTCTCGCCCAAGCACCTCGGGCGCTACGCGGGCGAGGCGGCGTTCCGCTGGAACCGCAAGGCCGACGCCTGCCTGGAGCACATGGCGCTGTTGGTCCGTAACGGCGTCGGGCGCACGCTGCCATACGGCTTCCTCAAGGAGGCCGCCTGATGGCCCGCACGAAGCCCGAGCATCCGCCCGTTCATCGCACTGACCTGCTGCCGTCCAATCTGACGGTCGCCAAAGAGACGGCGGTGTTGGCGCTGCTGCAGGCCTACCGCCGGGGTGCCGTGCTGCTGAGCCGCGAACAGTGGCGGCTGTTGTTCGAGACTGGTCGGTTCGACAAGACCTTTGATGAGGACAAGGTCACCTTCGCCGCAATCATCGGCGCGGCAAACCGCGTCCAGATGGCGCGCTGGCAGGTCGTCGGGCAACTCCAGGGCTGGATCAGCAACCGTGCCAACGAGTTCCGCGACGCGGTGAATCACAGCAGCCTGCCGCCCGATACCAAACACATGCTCCATACCATCAACGTTCTGGGCGCGTGGTTCCGGCGCGGCGATGTGGTGATGAAGGAGACAGGCGAGGTCATCCCCGACGCTGTCCGGCGGCTGGCGCGTACCATCATGCGCCACTGCATGGCGCGGCATCGCAAGCCTAGCCTGTCGCGCATCTCCATGCGCCTCGACCACCGCGCGGGCAACATCGCCCAGCCCGTAAAAGCGACGCAGGGCGGCGCGGTCGGTTGGTGGGTGAATCTCTCCACGCTGGAGAAGGGCCGTAAGATCGCCGTCCCGCTGCTCACCTACGCCTACCACGACGCACGTCCCGGCCGCGTCACCAACGGCATCCAAGTCAACGAGCGGGATGGCCGCCTGACCTTCGGCGTCGTCATCGACACGGGCGCGGTCTGCGCCACGAGCCGTGCCGACTACAATGGTCACGGCGTTCTGGCGCTGGACTTCGGGCTGTCCACGCTGTTCGCCACGTCGGACGGCCAGTTGCTCGGCCAAGGCTGGCTGAAGCGGCTGAAGCGGTACGACGCACTTATTTCCATGATCGCCGCCAGCCAGCAGCGCGCCGGGCGCAAGCCGCGCGACAGCCGTCGCTACCGGGCGCTGGTGGAGGACGTGCGCGGTTTCCTGCGCACGGAAGTCGGGCGCGTTCTGAACCGGCTCGTCGAGCAGGGCAAGCCTCGGGAACTGGTGCTGGAGCGGTTGGACTTCCGCCACTCCGACCTGTCGAAGCGGCTGAACGCGATCCTGCGCAACTGCGGGCGCAAGGTCATCCAGGACAAACTCCGCGACCTGGAGGAATGGTTCGGAATCACCTTCACCGAGGTGAACGCCGCGTACACGTCGCAGACCTGTTCGTGCTGCGGCTATGTGGACAAACGGAATCGCCGCAACCAAAAGACCTTCGTGTGTCTCTGGTGCGGCCATGAGTTGCATGCCGACCTCAATGCGGCAGCCAACATCGAAGCGCGCCGTGCGCGCTCCATCGGTTGGCTGTTCCAGGGGAAGGCTGCGATCCTTGTTGACCTCGTGCGCGAGTTCAATGAGCGACGGGTGCGGGCCTTCGGCCCGTGCCGATCCGGGAGCCGGGGTGCCCCCGCCGACCCACGATCAGCCAACCCCTACTTCGGTGGGACGTTGTTGGCCGTGGTGAGGTCAGCCGAACGCCGCGAGGCGTCCGTGAAATCGTCTGAGGCTCAAGCCCTTGTGGCTGCCTGAGTCAAGGCGATCGTACCCAAGGGCTGCCTTCTTCGGCTTCTCCGTCGCCCGAAATGCCGGCCGAAACCAGCGCAGAGACGAAGAAGAAGGCTAGAATGGCAGAGCAACCATAGAGGGAAAATGTTTTCAACAGAAAGCGCGAAGACAATGATAAATTTTTTGGAATAATTGTCTTTTTGAGGACTGGGCTGGGCGTGTCGAGCCGCCGCCTGCGCCAGCCCCCCAGCCTTGCTCCGCCGCTACTGGAGGAGGGCTGTGGTCGCCCAGCCATTTCGCCTCGTCCCGCGGCGGTGCTCCGCTCGGCATCATCCGCCAGTCCATTGAGCAGCAGCGCACGCCAAGCCAAACCTCATGTCGTCGGGCACGCGCCTTCGCGCCCAATCTCCAGCCGGAATGCCGGAGCTTGCGGCGCTGAACTCGGGGTCAACCCCGGCCCCGCGGACGGAATCGGGTGGGCTCGGGGCCACCCAGCCTGTGCGTGTCACCGGACGGGCTGGGAAAGCGGGACGCAGGGTCACGCTCACCGTCCTGTGTGTTCCGCAGGATGGTGGCGAGCCCCCGTCGCCCTCTGCGATCACAGCTCTCG
This sequence comes from Azospirillum sp. B21, assembly GCF_008364825.1. Classification (GTDB taxonomy): domain Bacteria; phylum Pseudomonadota; class Alphaproteobacteria; order Azospirillales; family Azospirillaceae; genus Azospirillum. The sequence goes on along the minus strand of NZ_VTTO01000008.1, from coordinate 254,088 downwards.
TCGGCCACCGGTGCGTTGGCGCCGGTATCGGCTGCGTGTGATTCTACGCCGTGCTGGCGCGCCTCGTGGGCGGTCGGGGGATCGGCGTGCCGCAACCGGATGCGGGCGACGCGGGGTGTGGCCTCGGCTTCCACGCCGAGGCGCCGCAGTTCAAGCGCGAACCGCTCGCGCCAGTGCTGGAGGTCGGCGGGACCGGGCGCCAGCCGCCGGCCGTCGACGCCGACGGCGCGGACCGCGAGGTGGACGTGCGGGTGCCCGGTGTCGTCGTGGCGGACCATGACCCAATCGTGGGAGCCGGCGAAGGTGTCGTGCGCCCACCGCCGCGCTGCGGCCTCCACCCGATCGGGCGGGGTGCCTGGCGGCATGGACAGCGTGAGGGCGACGCTCTGCGCGGCATTCGCCGCATCCCGGCCCCGGCCGTCCGCGGCGTTGGCCAGCAGCCAGTCGTCGTGGAGGGCGAGCAGCCGCGCGCGTTCGGTGATGCGCTCGCCGTCGTGGGTCTCGGCGGGCAGGGTGCCGGTGCGGGTGATGTAGTCGAACTGGGCGAGCAGATGGCCGGCACCGCCCCGGGCGCGACCGGTCAGCTTCACCACCGCCTCCGGCGTCTTGGCCGCGGCACCGCCAGGCCGGGCCTTGGCACCGGAGGGCAGCGGCGGCGCGGCGCGATCCCGCCCGAGCCGGATGTCGCGGCCGTGCCGGGTTGGCGGAAGCCGCCAGGCATCGTCGTCGCTCATGGTGAGTGCCCGCGAAGAGTGGCTGCGGCCGGCGCGGCCGGACGGTGCATCACCTGTCGTTCCGCCGGAGCCTTGTCCAGCCGGCCCCTCCAATGATCCCATGGCATTCTCCGAATGCACCTCCTGTGCCTCCTACGGCTTTGGAGCCAGGATCCGGGGCTCCGCTCATTGACGCCCCCTGTGGCGGGATATACGCAGGAGACGATCCATGACGGTCCGCGCGACCTTGTTCCTGTCCAACCGCAGTCAGGCCGTCCGGCTTCCGAAAGACGTGTCGTTCCCCGCGCATGTCCCGTGAAGTCGTCATCCTGCGCGAAGGACCGCGCCGGGTCATCGTGCCGGCCGACAGCGTCTGGGACGATTTTTTCGACTCCCCCGGCAGCACCTTTCCGGACCGCGACCAGCCCGCGCCGCAAGAGCGCGAGGTGTGGTGATGCTGCGCTACATGCTGGATACCAACGTCTGCATCCGCGTCCCTGCGCGACCGCCCGCCCGAGTGCCCGCGCCCGGTTCAACGCGGAAGCGGACGGCCCCGTGCATCTCGGCGGTGACCTTGGCCGAACTGCTGCACGGTGCTGCCAAATCCGACCGCGCGGCCGAGAAGCGCCACGAGGTCGAGCGGCTGACCGCCCGTTTCGACGTGCTGCCCTTCGACGGCGAAGCCGCCGGGCACTTTGGCGACATCCGGCCGGCTTGGAGCGCCAGGGCCGCGCGATCGGGCCCTACGACCTGATGATCGCCGCCCACGCCCGCAGCCGCGGCCTTGGCCTTAGGTGACCGGCAATCTCGGCGAATTCAGCCGCGTGCCCGGCCTTGCGCTCGCGAGGACTGGCTGGACGATGGGCGCGGGCCCTGACCACACCCTGCGCCTGGCGCGGGTGTTCTACGCCTCCTGGGGACGACGTCCGGCGCCGACAAGCGATGCCGCTCAGGCCGCGTCCGGTTTCGCCGCGGGAGCGTCCAGCGCTGCGAGTTCCTCGATCATCTGCGCGCGGCCCCCGGTGTTGAGCGCCCGGTGGTCAAGAGCTTCGGTTCGCCTTTCCTCGGTCCGCTCGACAAGCTTCAGCACGATGCCCTCATGGATCGAGCGCGCCGAGGTCAGGCGGCGCATGAACCGAAGAACAGCGGGCCGTCGGTCGGCTGTATCCGGAGTGCGGCGGCGTCCAGAGTGCGCGGCCATCCCCTCCGAGGGGGAGCTTCGGGAGCGACGGCGTGCGTGCGACGGGGCCGGCAGTCAGGACACATTGGCCAATCGGGCATCCGGACCGGTAGAGGCCGGATCGTCAACCGTCCATCCCCGCCCCCTGGAGGAGCTCTGGCCATGCCCGACACCGCCCCGATCCCGCTCATTCCGGACGTCGATGACGATCACATGCTGCGACGCCTGGGCACGGAGCACCGCCTCCTGCTCGACGCCTACCGCACCCTGTGCCGCACCCAGCCCATCGCGGACGAGCCGCTGGACCGCCTGACCGAGGCGTTGACCGACCTGGAGAAGCGCGTCGCCGGCTTGCCCGCGCGCAGTGCCGCGGGCCTGCTGGTGCGGCTGCATGTGCTGTGGGCCGCCCTCGACCACACCGACGCCAGCCTGTTCCGCCCGCCCGACCCTGGGGCCGGCATCGTCCACCGCCTCGTCTGGGGCGCCCTTGACGACGCCCGCCGCCTTGCCGGCCAGCGGTGACGGCCGGGAAGGTGCAGCCGTCGGCTTGCGGCTGCCCGGCTTGTAGACTACAAGTCACACGCCTGCGGCGTTGGCGTGCATGACGGCGCGCTTGCGCAGCCGGAGCGCGATGGCGGTGGAGGTGTGTGGCGTGACGGCGATCACCGGACGCTCGCAGCGGAACCGCCCGCCGCCACGGCTCCGCTGCAACCCGAACCCCTGCCGATTTGCCAAGGAGGTGACCATGCCGCCCAGGGTCCGAGATCCAGGGGCCGGTGCGCCGTCCCGCCGCGCTATCCTTGCCGCGGCGGCCCAGCTGCTGACCGCGGCGCTGGCCCGGGAGGAACCGGCCGATCCGCTGGTTGTGCTGTGGCGCGACTGGCGCGAGGCCCACTCTACCCTGCTGCGGCAGTCGCGCCGCGCGCAGCGGCTGGAGCGCGGCCTGGTTGAACGGACCGGCTTTCCGCGGGTGCCGGTGCCGCAAGACGGGGATGCCCCGCCGGTCTACGCGGCGGCGCCGTCGGACATCGACCGGCTGCTCGGGAGCGATGCCGCCACGCAGGCGCTGCGCGCCCGGCTCAAGCGCGACCTCGCCGCCGCCCAGGCCGCCTGGACCGCGGCGGCCGACGCCTGCGGCTTGGCTGCCGCCCGGGCTGCCGAGGACGCCGCCGACCGGCGCGTCCTGGCGCTGCTGAATGCCGCCGCCACCATGCCCGCCCGCTCGCTGGCCGGCGTCATCGCCCGGCTGGCGATTGCCACCGAATGGAGCGCCCACGAACCGGAGGCCGACGGCCAGCCCTGGACCGTCATCCGCGCCGCCCTTGCCGATCTGGTGGCGGTGGCCGGCGCGGCCCGGCCGCCGTCCGGAAGGGCGGCGGCGGAGCAGGGCGGACCGCATGGACCGTGACACCTTCGCCCGGCGCGCCGGCGAGATCCTCGCGTCGCTTGCCGATGAGACCGACCATGCGGTGCGGCGCGCCGTCTGGCTGAGGGTGTTGGAGCTGGCGGACCGCCACGGCTTCACCCCATCGCTCCGGGGGGCGACGGGCGGCAGGCCGTCGCGCCGGACCGTCCGCTCCACCTCCGACGGCTGACCGATGCCGGCCCGGTCAGGCGCCGGGCAGGGACGGACGGTCGGGTGGTCCGTCCAGCAGCACACCCGGAGAGACCTGCAGCGCGTCCGCCAGTTCCTTCAGGACGGTGGCGGTGGGGTTGCGGGTGCCGCGCTCGATGCCGCTGATGTAGGTGCGGTGCAGCCCCGAGCGGAAAGCCAATTCCTCCTGCGACCAGCCATGGCCGCTGCGCAGGCTTTGAACGGTGCGGCCGATCTGTTTGCGGATGTCCATACCGTGAGCATGGCCCGCTTGCAGCCGATCGGTCTACAGACTATCAGTCACAATCCTGGCGACGGTCTGAAAGCGAGGAGGGCGGATGGCAGGGAGCCGATGTCACGGCACGGACGGGAGGGTGCCGTTCCGTCCGGATCACGCGATGGCGCCGGAGCGCCCGCCGTCCCGCCGCGCCGCCGTGGCCGCGGCGGCGCGCCTGCTGCGGTCGGTGTCCCGGCCGCCCGAGGCCGCCGATCCGCTCGTCCGGCTTTGGCGGGAGTGGAGAAGCGCACGGTCGGCTCTGCGCAAGGCCGGCGGTCAGGCGCGGCGGCTGGAGCGGACCCTGGCGGACCGGGTGGGGCCGGGCGCCGTGAGGGGGGTCGACGATCTGCTTGGCCGGGTGCCGGAAGCCGACCCGCGGCGCCGTGAGGAGCTTGCCGCCGCTCTTGCCCGCTGGGCGGGAGAAGCGCGGGCCTGCGGACTGACCCGTGCCCGCGCCGAGGAGGAGGCCGTCGCACACCGCATGGAGCGGCTGCGCCGCGCCGCCGTCCGGGGCTCCGCCGCGTCGCTCGCGGGCGTTGTCGCCCGGCTGGCGATTGCCGGGGACGCGGCTTCGAGCGGTCCGGACGCCGGCGGTCTGGCCTGGACGGTGCTGACCGGCACGCTCGCCGACTTGACCGCGCTGGCGGAGGGCGGTGCCTGACGGGGCACGGCGGGGAAGAGTCCTGGTCTAAGGAGCGGCCAAGTCCAGCAGCGCCGGCTTGGGCACCCGCCAGCGCTGGAGCCTCGACCGCCGGGACGCTGCCAGCCGGCTTTGGGCTGATCGCGCCAGGGGAGAGGAAGGCAGTCAGGACCAAGGTGGATTGGGACGGCCTGCACGGATGCAAGGCACACCGGAGGTTCCCGACCATGCACAGACACCCGACCGAAGGCGGCCAGCCGCCGCCCGCCCTCATCCCCCACACTGCCGAGACCGGCACCGCATTCCGCTTTCCTGTCCTGCTGCCGATACCCGCTTGGCCCATCCCCGTCTGAGCCTGCCCCCATCCCCTGCGCGCCGGCGGGTCCGCCCTGCCGCGCGCCCACCTTCGAGGGTCACGTTCCATGAAGACCATCGCCATCCCCCTCGGCCGGCTGCGGCTGGCCGAAACCAACATGCGCACCTCCCACCGCAGCGCCGGCCTGGAGGAGCTGAAGGCCTCGCTGCTGGTGCATGGCCAATTGCAGCCGATCGTCGTCACCCCTGCCGCGGACGGCGTCAACTTCGCGGTCATCGCCGGAGCGCGGCGCACGCTGGCCGCCCGCGCGCTGGTCGCCGAGGGCAAATGGCCCGACACCGCCCGGCTCGCCGCGGTGCGCCGCCGCGCCGGCGAGGCCGAGGCGCGCGAGCTCAGCCTGGCGGAGAACCTGCAACGCGTCGCGCCTTGCGCCGCCGACGAGGCGCTGGCCTTTGCCCGGCTGGTCGGCGACGGCGCCGACCCGGCCGCACTCGCCGCGCGTTTCGGCCGGCCGGTGCGCTATGTCCGCCAGCGGCTGGCGCTGGCCGCCCTCAGCCCCGCCGTGCTGAAGGCCTTGCGCGCGGGCCGCGTGCCGCTGGCCGTCGCCGAGGCGCTGACCCTGTCTGCCTCCCACACCCGCCAGGAGGAGCTGCTGGAGCGCGTGCTGGACTGCCCGCCGGTGGACGCCGCCCGCTATGTGCGCGAGGCGCTGCGCCGGGTGCTGCTGCCGGCCGGCCATGCGCTGCCCGGCGTGCTGGACGCCTACGCCGCGGCCGGCGGCACGCTGACCCGCGACCTGTTCGACGGCGCCGACGGCGGCCTGGTCGACGACCCGGCGCTGTTCCTCGCCTGCCAGCGGGCGGCGCTCGACGCCGAGGCCGAGCAGCGGCAGGACGGCTGGGCCTTCGTCGAGGTGCAGGACGGCCCGCAGGCCTGGAGCTGGCGCGGCGTCTTCAGCCATGCCGTGCCGAGCCTGACGCCGGAGCAGCAGGCGCTCCTCGCCGGCCTCGAGAGGGAGCTGGAGCGTCCGGATCTCAGCGAAGCGGAGCGCGCCCTCCTGGAGGAGCGGGTGGACGCCATCGAGCCGGAGTACGACCGCAGCGCCTGCGGCGTGGTGGCGGTGCTGGCGCCGGACGGAGCGGTGCAGTGGGTGGAGGGCTTGCGCCGCCGCGAACCCGAACCGCCCCCGGCGGACGAGGACGATCTGCCGCCCTGGGAGGACCCGCCGGCCGGCGGTGCGGCGGAGGACACGCCCGAGGAGCCGAAGCTGTCGGCCGCGGTGCGCGAGGAGCTGGGCGCGGTGCGCACGGCGAGCCTGCAGGCGGCGGTGCTTGAGGCCCCCGCCATGGCGCTGCGGCTGGCCTGCTTCACCCTGCTGGCCCCCGGGGCCGGGCCGTGCGGCCTGTTCGGGGCAGCACACCGCTTTCCCACTGGCGCGCGCGAGCACCACGCCAGCCAAGCCTGGCGGCGGGTGGAGGAGGCGTGGGCGGTCTGGGCCGGCCGGCTTGGACTGGAGGTGGGCGGTTCCGCCGATCCTTCGGCGCTGTGGGTGGCCCTCGGCGACCCGGCGGTCGACCTGTCCGGCCTGTTCGCCGTCCTGGTGGCGGTGCGCTGCCATCTCGGCCACGGCGAGGCCGGCATCGGCCTGGAGGCGGCGCGCGAACTCGGCGCCTCGGTGGCGGCCGACTGGCGCCCCGGTCCGGCCGCCCTGGAGCGCCTGCCCAAGGCGCTGATCGAGGAGGCCGCCCGGGCCATCGCACCGGGCTTCGCCGAGGCCGTCGGCCGGCTGCGCAAGCCGGAGATGGCCGAGCGGGTCGGGCGCTGCCTGGAGCATCGCGGCGATCCTGCCGACTGGCCCGACCTCACCGGCGGTGCGGTGTCGGCCCAGCGCGGCACCCTGGAGGGGGCCCGCGCGGCGGCGGCGTCCTGGCTGCCGCCCGGAACCGCCCTTCCCGCCGATGCCGCCGGCGAGGCCCCCGGCGCCGGTCCGCTCGCCATCGCCGCGGAGTGAGGCAAAGCCAGTCAGGACGCGAGGCCAAGGGGTGCCCGGGTCATCCGGGCATCCCGGTCTCCCCTATGATCTCCCCCATGATAAGGAGGGCTTCAGCCATGGGCCATATCGACCAGATGGAGCGCTACGGTTTCGTTCCCGCCAACCACAGGGCTCCGGCCTTTTTTCCGGTCGAGCTGGTGCCGATGAGCGCCGCCGGACGGACGATCGAGGGCTGGCGCGCCCTGGTGCGCCCCGACACCGGAGCGGTGCTGCATTGCTGGCAGGACGGCTACAAGCTGGTGCCGCACGACGCCGCCACCGCCGCCTTCGACGCCGCCCTGCGCGCCGGCGGGCTCGACACCACCGGCATGCTGGTCTCGACCGACCTCACCCACGACGGCCGCCGGCTGTTCCGCCAGTATGTGCTGCCCGCCCACAGCGTCGAGGTCCGGCCGGGCGACGTCACCGCGCTGCGCATCGTCGGCTTCAACAGCTACGACGGCAGCCTGGCGGTGTCCTGGCGCGGCGGCGGCTACCGCTTCGTCTGCGCCAACACCACGGTGATCGGCCGCGACGTCGCCGCCACCAAAGCCCGCCATTCCGCCGGGCTCGACATGGAGGCGCTCGCCCGCGGCATGGTGGCGGCCTGCACGCTCTATGTGGCCGAGACCGCGCGCTGGATCCGTTGGGCGGCGGTGCCTGTGGACACCGACCGGGCGGTGCGGGTGCTGCGCGCCCTGCCCGGAGCCAGCGACGCCCTGGTCGGCCAGCTGACCACCGCCTGGGTCGGCGGCCGCGAGGACGACACGCTGTGGGCGCTGTTCAACACGCTCACCCACTGGGCGACCCACGATCCCACGCGCGGGGGCAACCGCATGGCGACGGTGCACGCCCGCCAGGAGCGGGTGGCGCGGCTGATCGACAGCAAGCCGTGGGCGGAGCTGGAGGGCAGGGCGGCCTGAGAACCGCCACGCAGTCGGCCCGCGGCAGCCCGCGCCTGTCATCCTCCGCCCGTGAGGACCAATCTGGCGCCGTGCTCGGGGCCGTCAAGGACGCGCTGGCGCGCGCCGCTCCCGCGGTGCCCGTCGGGCCTCCTTGACCGCCCCTTGCGCGCGCCGCCCTGCGGGACCCAGGTCGGGACGGGGGGATGGTCCTTTCCAGTCGAACAAAGGGATGTCAGGCAAAGAGAAGAAAAAATGAAATCGGATTCTTTCCCGCATCATTAATTGAGAAGTTGCGCGTTTCATTAATAGAATTCAGTGAATTAATTGGAAGATACAAATAGAGATAGGAGACTAGATCCTCTGCGCCATTGTTTTGTTTGGCGCATCTGGCACAATAAGTCTTGTGAGGGCGACAGAAAGAACAGCGGCCGGGTTCTTCTCCGTCTCCACCATTTGGCGCATGGGGCTCCACCCAATCCTTTGGATTGGCTGGAGGGGAAATGCGCCGCGCTGCCCGGTACGCTCACTCATCGGCGCCGGCCTGGCCCTCGATATAGCGCTTCAGCATCTCAAACGGCGCACCGCTAACGGACATCACGCAGTACGAGCGTGACCAGAGCGCGGAACTCAGGCTGTAGACGCAGTTGTGCAAGGCTTCCATCGGCACAACCAACCTTGTTGTTTTTCTGGGAACCAAGCAGAGGATCAGCATGAAAATGCCAGTGCGCAAGGTCACTTACCGCCTCTATCCATCGCGGAGCCAATCCGCGGCCTTGAGCGCCGCCTTGCGTCTGCACCAACAGCTGTACAACGCTGCCCTGGAGCAGCGGATCGACGCCTACCGCCGCCGCCGCGTGTCGCTGACCTACGCCGACCAGTGCCATGACCTGACCGCCCTGCGTCAGGAGTGTCCGGAGTTCGCGACGCTTAACTGCTCCTCGCAACAGGTCACGCTGCGCCGGCTCGACAAGGCCTTCAAGGCGTTCTTCGAGCGGGTGAAAACCAAGGGTGCGGCGGCGGGCTTTCCGCGTTTCAAGAGTTTGGCCCGCTTCCCCGGCTTTGGCTTCAAGTCGCACGGCGACGGCTGGCGCTTTACGCCCGGGGCAGAGTGGCGCCATGGCAAGCTGCGCCTCCAGGGCGTCGGCACGATCAAGGCGCGCGGACAAGCCCGCCAGGGCGGCATCATCAAGGCGAGCGAACTGCTGCACCGTGACGGTGCCTGGCATTTGTCGCTGACCCTGGAGTGCCCCGACATCACCCGGGCATCCGGGACTGAGGTGGTCGCTTTCGACTGGGGTACGGAGACCTTCGCCACGCTGGCCGTCGGCGAAGAGGACGCGCCCACCATGGAGACAGTCGAGAACCCGCGATGGTACCGCCACGAGCAGCAGCGCATCACCGACCTTCAGCAGGCGGTCAGTCGCAAGCGCCGGGGCTCGAACCGGCGTCGCAAGGCCGTACGCCGACTGGCGACGGCGCGCGCCCGCACCGCACGGCGCCGTCTCGACTGGCAGCACAAGCTGTCGTCCGACCTCGTCAAGCGGTCCGCCCTGATCGCGACGGAACACCTGTCGATCGCCGCCATGACCCGATCCGCCGCCGGAACCGTGGAGGCCCCCGGCAAGCGGGTTGCTCAGAAAGCGGGGCTGAACCGGGAGATCCTCGACACGGCTCCCTCTCAATTCTTGTCGCTGGTGCGGTACAAAGTGCAGGAAACTGGCACCGCACTCCTGATCGAAGCGCCGACGCGCCGACTGAAGCCGTCACAGACCTGTCCATGCTGCGGCACAGTCCGAAAGAAGGCCCTCAGCGAGCGTGCGCACACGTGCGACGTGTGCGGGACGACCTTGCCCCGTGACTTCGCGTCGGCATGGGTTGTCTTGAGGTACGCTCATGGCGTTCTCAAGGCGAACGGGTCGGAACGGCCCGATGCGGAGTAGTGACCGCGAAACCAGCTCCATTCGCAGAATGGGGGCGGTAGTTCATGCCCGGCCATCCCTTCAAACCATCAAAGCCACAAAGGGACGACATCCATGCATAGCACCGACGCCACCCGTCCGGCCATGGCGCATCCGCATACAGCCCCCGTCAGCCCCGACCCGGTGCAGGCCTACCGCGCCGCCCGCGCCCGGGCGCGCGAGGAAGAGCAGCGCACCCGCCTTCCCGCCGTCGCCCAGGCCATGCGCCCGGTCCTGCCCGCCTCCGACGAGGACTGGAGCGAAGACGAGGTGCGGCTTCAGGCCGAGGAGGCCGTGCAGGCCATCGCCCAGCCCTTCCTCGACCATGGCGCCGTGTTCGGCCAGGACCTCGACGGCCAGCTCGACCCCGACCGCGCCCTACTGCCGGCCGCCGGCATCCTCGGCGCGCTCTGCCACGCCCTCTACCGCCAGTTGGAACTGGCCGACCAGCGCATCGACCGCCTCGCCCTGTCCTTGCGCCAGCAGCTCGACAAGGAGGGGCTGCAGCCCGCCTCCGAGATCGGCAGCCTGCGCCTGGAGCGCCTGCAGCATCAGCTGGCCCAGTCCGAGGCGATGCGCGACCTCGCCCGCGCCGCCGCCATCGGCGCCGCCACCGCCTATGCCCGCGTCACCGGCGACGTCTATGCCCACCGCTCCTCCTTCAACCAGACGGTTCCCCAGGTCACCGCTGCCCGCGTCGTCGCCTGCGACTGGCAGGAGGCCCGCGCCGCCCGCCGTGCCGCCGACGAGCGACGGGTGGTGGAGGGATTCCATCTGCTGGTCATGGGCGGCGAGACCGCCGACGAAGCGGCCCTGACCGCCGCCCTCGACCGCGCGCTGGCCCAGCACCCCGACACGCTGGTGCTGCGCACCGGCAACCGCCGCGGCGTGCAGACGCTGGCGGCACAGTGGGCGCTGGAGCACGGCGTGCCCTGCGTCGTCCATGCCCCGCGCTGGCAGGCGGGCGGCAAGGCTGCCGGCTTCGAGCGCAACGACGCTATGGTGCGCGCCGCCCTGACCGGCGAGGGGCGCATGGTGCTGGTCGCCGACCGCGAGGACGCCGGGTCGCGCCACCTCGCCGCCGCCGGCCTGCGCCAGGGATTGCGCGTCTGGTGCCTCGCCGAGCGCCGCCTGCTGGAGCCCGACGACGTCGCCTATCGGCCGGCCCCCACCCAGCAGTGAAGCGCACCGGCAACCCCCGCTCAAACCTTGGGCGGGGGTTGCCACCGGCATGGGACATGTTTGAGAATCGCACCACGACAGAAAATTTGCCCGGCGGCGCGGAGCGCCGCCGGGCAGCCGCATCCGCGGCCATCTCCTTCCAAAAGGGCTTGGGCACCGGCTCGTCGGGCGGCTCCTCCGGCCGGCGACCAAGGCAAGTCCCGTCGGGACGGGCGAACGGGGACAAAGCCGGTTCTGCCGAACGGCGGGGTCTCCCCGTCTGGTTGTCTTTGCACCGGAACGCCATGGGATCGCCTCCGTCGTTGAAGGATGGTGGTGTCCTGGCCCCGGAACCAGGCTCTCGGCGGAAGCTGTTCAAGCTGACGGTCCACCAAGCCCATGGCAGGCCAACGCCCCGGGAGGGGGGATGATCCGGGCCGGCGGTACAGCATCGGCACCCAGCCGGAGGACAATGCCTCTCTCAAAAAGCCCCCAATCTCGAGGCATGCACACCTAAAATGACGTTTGCGCCGGGCGCGATACATTGGTAATGGATCAATTGGCGCGCTTTGCACAACTCATCGAGGTGGCGCTGGCGTGGCGCAGGGCCCTTCCGACAAGTGCCCGTGCCCATGAGTCTGGCGTCTGCCGCTGCGACTTCGGGACCTTCACCAATGCCTCGACACTCCAGAGCCAAGAGCGTTCCCTCCCCGTTGGTCTCGCGATGCCTTGCGGAAACCGGCCCGCTCAAGCCACGCAACGTCGTGGTCGACGGGCACCGGACGAGCATGCGCCTTGAACAGGGGATGTGGGACGCTCTCACCGAAATCTGCGCGCGCGAGGGGATGTCCGTCCATTCACTGTGCACGGTCATCAAGAACAAGATCGACGCCGACCAGGCGGAGACGCCACCGTCCGGGGAGATCACCCTGACCTCGGCGATCCGCGCCTTCGCCCTGCGCTATTTCCGCGAGGCCGAAGCCATCGCCATACCGGAGAACGGCATACGCCAGGGCAAGGATCATCTGGAGTCCAGTGATCCCTGCACCGGTTGACCGGACTACGGGACATCCACCGAATCATTGGACCGCTAGGCAGCCACCAAGCCGGACGGCCGCTCCGAGGAGCGTTCGATTTCCAAAATCAGGCGCGCAGTGTTGTCGGCCGCTTCGTCGTGCGAGAAGTCCGCCGCTGCGCGGAAATAGCGCAGCAGAATGACCCGAAGCACCGCCGTCAAGGTGGCGTCCCCCCGGCGCTTGTCGATCAGCGTGCACAGCGCGTTGATCGTCAGCCCCTCGCGTCGGCAGACCTCCTCCAGCGATTGCCAGAAATAGGGTTCCAGGCTGAGGCTGGTCCGACGTCCGTTCACCTTCACGTTCCGGCAAATTCGTGTTTCAGCCATTCAAGCGGCCCTGTGCTGCCGTGGTCAGAAGGGCCATGCCCATGCCCTGCAAGCGCGTCCTGCGCTTGTTCACCGGCAGGGCTGCCAGGCCGAGCAGGGCCGGCACCATGCCCCCATCCCCGCCGGTCGCCCCCAACGCCTCCGCCATGGCGTCCGAGCGCCCAGCGTCCGGACTGTCGGCCGCCGCCAGCAAGCGCTCCGCCGCGACCAAAGGCGACAGCGTGCGCCGCTCGTTCGCCCGATCCCGCATGGCGTCGACGCGCAGCATGTCGTCATGGTGCTGGAACTGGCCATGCCGGTCCATCAGCAGCACCACCTCCACCATGTAATCGGCGAAGGTCGCTACGTCCTGCGCCACCCGATGGCGCGGCTGCTTCAGCGCGGCGGCCACCGCCCGCCGGAGCCAAGCGCTGGCCCAGGGAGCAGTGACCACCGCGCCGGCGTCGATGGTCGATCGCCGGTCACACGGGAACATGCGGGTCAGGAGAAGGGCATCTTCGGCCCCGTCGAGCGCCGGCCGCTTGAAAGCTTCTGCGAGCAATTGGTTGAGCCATGGCGACGAAAAAGGTGCTACCCGCTTGGCTGTCATCCAACTCTCCACGATGCCGGCACAGATTTACAACCGCACTCGGACGATATCAGCAATCTGTCGGATCGCAACAGAAACGCGCCCATCAAGTGATGGATTACACATGAATCCAAGAAAGAGAGCCGCTCAAGCATATCAATGTATGTAAGATTTCCACCAAAATCCGTTCATATTCGAACCAATGACGCGACTTCCCCTTGAGTAAGGTATGATGCAAAGGTTATGATACTCTCCGGTATGCAGGAGGGGATATGGTGGGCCTGTTGCAAGAACTTATTGGTCACGCAGCACGCTCCAGGTCAGCTCTGGCGGTCTACAACGGCCAGGATGGAATCATATCGGTGAACCAGCGCCATCGAAGCCTGTATCCGTTCATCGATTTCTCGAAGCCCACAGACTACCCGAACATCGCCATAGAGTGCGTGAAGCACCGGAAGCTGGATGAAAGCTCGATCTACAAGGCGCCGGATCGCTGGATTGCCGCCCACGCGCGCTTTCGTCACCTCAACCGCTTTTCACAAACCCTCACCCGGCACAGCGACGGACGGATCGTTCAAGTGACCTACGAGCGATTGGAGGGCACCAACGGCTGCTGGTACCAGATGCGCCGGGACGTCACCGCCGAAGTCCTGCGCTGCATCCGCGACGGCCTCGATCCGCTGGCGCACGTCAATGCCGGTGAAGCCGTCACCCCGCCTGTACAAACTGCCTTCATGGTTCGGCTGTTGGACAGGATTTCCCATCCGGCGGCGCTGCTGACGAGGCGAGCACAAGTCGTCGACGGCAATATCGCCTTTGCGAAGCTCCTGGCGCGGGGCGACGGGCTGGTGCTGAACGGCGGCAGGCTCGACCTCCGGACATCGCCCGAATCGCGGCAGGCTTTCGCAAAGTCGATCGCCGGATTCCACCGCCGCCGGAAGCGCACTCCCTTGACTTTGCGCACCGGCAAGCCGGACCAGCGGCCATTCTACCTTCTGACCTTGTCCGAACCACCGACGGAACAGCTCGGATGGGACACATCGGCCTCCGATATCCTGCTGCTGACCGTCAGCGAACCGGATGCCTTGCTGCAGATCGAATCCCGCATCATCGCCGACCTCCTCCAGATCACCGAGACGGAGGCACGGGTGGCACAGGCGCTGGCCGCCGGCCGAACGACACGGGAGATCGCGGCCGAGCACGAGATGAGCGAGGGGGCCATCGACGGTCAGATGGCGTCCATCCTGAACAAGACGGAATTCCGAGATCTTGCCGCCGTCACGCGGCAAGTGACGACCTTGTCCTACGTCTTCGGACCGCGGATATAGGATCGAACAACAACTGCCAGAGAAATCAAGGACATCAGCATGAGTGACATCGGCGCAAGCGTGATGGACGAGCAGGTTGCCGCTCTCGACCTCTCCTTCATCAACAAACGCCTGGAACGAGCCGGCCGCACGCCCGAGGAGGCCGAGCGGTCCGTCGAAGAATATCGCCGTTTCATTGCCGTGCTGGCTGCGGAGCCGAACAAGATCCTGGTGCCCACGAAGGTCGCGGACCCCGCTTGGCACGAGCACATCCTGTTCATGGAAAAATACGAGCAGGACATGATGGGGCTGGTTGGTGGCCGGGTGTACCATTATCCGGAAGTGTTTGATTGCCCTGTGTGGTATGAGGGGATCGAAAATACAAGGAGCGAATTCAAGGAACGATTTAATACGGATCTTTCCACGAAAGACTTCGCTGTATGCTATATCTCAGTCAAGCTTAACTAATAAAATACGCGTGTTGATGGAAAATTTTATTCTATTGGCAGGTGCAAAGGCCTGCCAATAGAAATTTAAATTTATTATTCAAAAGAATTAATGATAATTTGACGATATTGTTATCACATCCACAGTCTTGCATGGAGAAAGCTATGTATAGCTCTGTAGAACAGCTTTTCAGCAAGGCTGGAATGGAATCATCTGCTTTAGTCGTTTACGATAAATTTGATAATGTCTCTGGCGTAAATCGTCATCACTCCGAAATATATCCATTTATTAATTTTTCTAATTCCATTAGCTATTCTGAAATTATCTGGACGTGTATAAAGAATAACAAACTGGCCGAAGGAACGATTTGTAGAGATCCGGAGCGTTGGATTCATTATACGAAAACATTCCGGCATTTTAACCAATTTTCACAATCACTCACTCGCCATGCAGATGGACGCATTATCCAGGTCACATACGAACGCCTGAACGACACCGACGGCTGGTGGTACCAGATGCGTCGAGACGTCACCGACAGCTTCCTTGATCATGTCCGCAACGGCCTCGACGCGATGCTGCCGTTCGGATTGGCTGATACCGTCGCACCACCGCTCCAATCCACCTTCGTCGTCCGGCTCCTCGATGCGCTGCCCTATCCGGCGGCCCTTCTCACCCCGCGGTGCCAGGTGATCGACGGAAACCAGTCCTTCGTCTCCATCGTCTCGCGCGGGGATGGAATAGCCGTGGTCGGCGGGCGGCTCTGCGTTCCGTCCACTCCGGAAGAGCAGGACGTGCTGAGCAAGCGCGCCGCCGGATTCTTCCGCAGGCGGTCGCGCACGCCGGTCACGCTGCGGGTGTCGCGCCTGGACCAGCCTGCCCCCTATTTCGCCACGCTCTCCGAACCGCCCGCCCAGCGCATCGGCTGGGACAGCCCGACGACCGGCCTTCTCCTGCTGACCATCGTCGATCCGGACGCGCTGCCGGCGGTCTCCCCCCGCACCGTCTCCGACCTCTTGCAGATCACCGGATCGGAGGCCGAGGTCGCCCTGGCGCTGTGCACCGGCCGAAGCGTCGAGGAGATCGCGGAGGAGAGGGGCGTGGAACGCCGCACCGTCTACAATCAGGTGTCCTCGATCCTGAGCAAGACGGGCTTGCGCAACCAAGCGGCCATCGTCCGTCAGGTGACCACGCTCTGCTGGCATTTCGGCTCGCGCGCATGACCGGACGCGGGAATGCCGGCCGCAGTGACAGCGCAAGCGCGAGCATATGGATAAAGTCACGCGTCTGTGTCTACATACGGAGGTGAGCGGTCCCCAACCGGCTTTGCGCCGGTAAGGCCCGAGGTGGAGCGGACTCCGCCGGTCTGTCCAGCCCGCCGCACCGTTCCCATGACCTTGCCCCCCCCCGTGAAATCCCCCGTCATGCTCCCGACCGCACCGCTGCGTCCACTCGCCCTCGCCCTCGCCACCGGCTTTGCCGTACCGCTCGCCGTTTCGGCACCCGCGGCGACCCTGCGGACCAGCCTGTCCGACGACCTCGCGACCATCGACCCCTTCGTCTTTCCCGGCATGGCGTCCGCCGGCGTGCTGCGGCAGGTCTATGAGGGCTTCACTGCCACCGATGCCGACGGCCGCATCCGTCCGGCGCTGGCGACCGGCTGGGAGACGCCGGACGGCGGCCGCAGCTGGCGGATCACCCTGCGACACGGGGTGCGCTTCCACTCCGGCCGCGAGTTCACCGCCGCCGACGTGCTGTGGACCTGGGAGCGGCACCTGACCCGCAAGCCGCAGCCCGGATACAGCGCCTTCCACCTGCGCGGCATCGACGGGGCGGCGGCGCTGAGCCGTGGCGAGGCCGCATCACTGGCCGGCGTCACCATCGCCGATCCATACACGCTGGTCGTCCGGCTCACCGGCGCCGACGCCCTGTTCCCGCTCTACCCGTTCCTGTTCGTCGACCGCGGCATGGAGGCCGAGCATGGCGCCGCATGGCGGGAGCATGGCTCGGGCGGCACCGGGCCGTTCCGTCTGGTGTCCTGGCAGCGCGGCGAGCGGGTCCAGCTTGCGGCGCACGGCGACCACTGGGGCGGGGCGCCCAGGGTCGACGGGGTCCAGCTGTCGATCCTGCCCGATCCGAACACGCTGCTGGCGCGCTACGACGACGGGACGCTGGACGTGGCGCCGCTGCCGGAGAACGTCGTGCGCACCGCGGTCCGCCAGCCCCGTTATGCCGGGCAGGTCCAGGCCTTCCCGCGCGCCCAGGTCCGCTATCTCGCCGTGAACCAGCAGCTTTATCCGCCCTTCCGCGACTGGCGCGTGCGCGAGGCGCTGCGCCTTGCCCTCGACCGTGCCGCCACGGTCGAGGGGCTGCATGCCGGACGCGCCGTGCTGACCGACGGGTTCGCCACGCCCGGCCTCGGCGGCTACCGTCCCGCCCGCACGGGTGCCGCTCCCGCCGACCCGGCGCGGGCGAAGGCTCTGCTGGCCGAGGCGGGGTTCGCCGGCGGGCACGGTCTGCCGCCGCTGCAGATCGCCGGCACCCCCAACGTGCGCGAGGAAGCGACCTTCTTCGCCGCCCAGCTCGGCGCAGTGCTGGGCATTCCGGTCGGCGTCCGCATCCAGGACCGCGCCAGCTTTGTCGCGGCGATCAACGCGGGCGGCGAGGCGCTGTTCTTCAACGGCTGGACGGCGGATTACCCGGACCCCCTGGACCAGCTCGCCAGCCAATGGCACAGCGCCAGCCCGACCAACCGGTCGCGCTGGCGCGACCCGTCCTTCGACCGGCTGATCGAACAAGCACGCGGCCTGCCCGACCCGGCGGCCCGCCACGACCTCTATCGCGAGGCCGAACGCCTGCTGGACAGTGAAGCCGTGGCGGTCCCGCTGCCGGTGCCCAACCATGTCGTGCTGGTCCGTCCCGGCGTGACCGGCGTGGCGATCTGGCCCGACGGCACCCCCGATTTCCGCAACGCCCGGCTGCCGTGATTGGACGCTTGCCCCGACCGCGCTTGCCCTGGCGGTGGCTGGCCGGACGCCTGCCGGGGCTGCTGGCACTGGCCGGCGCCGCGGTGCTGGCCAGCTTCCTGGCCTCCCATGTACTGCCGGGAGATCCGGTGCTGCTGATGGTGGACGGGCAGGCCGCCGATCCCGAGCTGGTCCGCCGCCTGCGCGAGGGCGCCGGGCTGGACCTGCCACTCGTCCGGCAATTCGCCGCCTATCTCCTTGCCCTGCTGCACGGCGACCTCGGCCAGTCGCTGCGCTACGGCGGCGTGCCGGTGGCGACGCTGCTCGGCGAGGCGCTGCCGGTTACGTTCGGCCTGCTCGCCGGCAGCGCGGCGCTGGCCGTTCCGCTCGGGCTCGCCGCCGGTCTCGCGGCGGCCGACGGACGCAGAGCCTGGACCGTCCCGCTCCTCGCCATCGGTTCGGCGCTGGCGTTGTCCATCCCGCCGCTGGTGCTGGCGACATGGCTGATGCTGGCGGTGTCCGGCAGCGCGCCTGTGGCGGTGGTGGCGCTGGCCCTGCCGGCCGCCGCGGTGGTCGCCCGGCTGACGCAGGTCCAGGTCAGGGAGGTGCTGGCGCGCGACTTCATCCGCACCGCCGAGGCCAAGGGGCTCGGGCGGGGTGTGGTGCTGCTGCGCCATGCCCTCCCGAACGCGCTGGTGCCGTTGACCGCGGCGGCCGGCTCGGTGGTCGGAACCCTTCTCACCGCCACCGCGGCGGTCGAGAGCGTGTTCGCCTTGCCGGGCATCGGCCGCCTGGCCGTCCAGGCGGTGCTGGCCCGCGACCATGCGCTCGCCGGGGCCGCCGTCCTGGTCTTCGTCCTGGCCCAGATCGCCGTCAGCCTGATGGTGGAACTGGCGATCGGCCTGATGGATCCGCGGCTGCAGGGCGGAACGGAGCCGCCATGAGCGTGCCGGCACGGATGGGGCGCTCATGGGCGGGCCGGGCCGGAGTGCTGTTGGCGGCCTCCCTGGCGGTGCTGCCGGCACTGGCCGCCGCACTGCTGCCGCTCGATCTCTCTGCCATGGATTTGGGCCGGAGCTGGGCCGGGCCGTCCGCCGCTCACCCGCTGGGCTGCGACGGTCTCGGCCGTGACGTGGCGGCACGCCTGATCGCCGGCACCGGAACCTCGCTGGCCATCGCAGGAACGGCGCTCGCCCTCGCCGTCGGGCTGGGCGCCCTGCTGGGCGGGGCGGCAGGATGGATCGGCGGCAGGGTGGAGGCGGCCGTGCTGCGCGTCGCCGATCTGCTGCACGGATTTCCCGAGCTGTCGCTCGCCATCGTCGTCTCCGCGCTGCTGGGACCGGGCACCGCCGCGATGGTGCTGACGCTTGCCGCGGCCGCGCTGCCGCCCCAGCTTCGCTGGTGCCGGGCTCTGGCGCTGTCGCATCGGACGGCCGAACATGTCGCCGCCGTGCAGGCCCTTGGTGCCGGGCCGATACATATGCTGCGCCATCACCTGCTGCCGGCCTTTGCCGCCCCGGTCGCCGCCCGTGCCGCACTGACCGCGGGTCCGGCCATCGTCACCGAAGCGACGCTGAGCGGGCTTGGCCTTGGTGTCCAGGAACCGGACCTGTCGCTCGGAACCCTGATCCGCGATGGCTTGGCCGATCTGCACGGCGGCCCGCATCTGATCGTCTCGACGACCCTCGCCGTCGCCGCCGTCGCGGTCACCCTCAGCCTGTTGGCCGACGCTCTGCGCCAGGCCCTCGATCCACGGACCATGGCCGTCAAACGGTAGCGCCGAGCCCCTGTCCCGGGGATGCAGGGTTCAAACCGCACCGGACCCAACCGCCCTGGGCCCGGGGGCGGGTTTGGAGTGCCAGAGCAAGCCTCCGGCGGCGCGGCTGAGGCGGGAGAGCGCTTCCGTGGACAGCGGGAGGGGGCGCCACCTCATTCTGTCGTGTGTCGGAGGCCTCAGGATTTCTGGAGCTTGAAAAGCCGCAACTGACCGCGCCGGGTTCTCCGGTGCTACTCGTCGGCGCGGGGCGCGCCTCCTCCCCGAGCCAGCACCGGGGCAGCCGCGTCGCTGCCGGCCGCCAACGTCATGCCCGGTCCTGTCTCGGCCCTGCGGGTGACGCCCCGGGCTAGCGGATGAGGTCAATGGAGCTTTCCGGCGGCAGCGCGGGTGCCCGACCGGCGCTACCGGCTGCGGTGTGGCGGGTCCGGTTCGGTGCGGCGCATCCGCCGGACTTCCGGTTCTGAGCCGGGTTTGGGTGGTGTGGGCGTCCCGTGGTGCCGATCGTGCTGCCGCTGGCGCGCAGGGCTGGGCACCGGCGCCGGTCGTCCTCGTGGCGGCGGCGTTCGCCGCCGGTTTTTCTCACTGAGGTGGTGCGAACGAGGAGAGCCGGAGCGGTTCGGGCGGCGGGCTTCTTCGCGGCGGCCGCCACTGGCGCCGCCTCCAGCGCCGGACCCGCCGCGGGAACGGGGCGGACAGGGGGCGAGCCCGCGCCGGTTGCCTCCCGGATGCTGCTGGTCGGGCGGGCGGCTTCGCCCAGGCGGTCCACGTGTCCCACGGGCTCACCTCTTTCGTGCTGGAGATGGGATGGCGGTGCTCGGCGGTCCGTCGGCAGCGCCCCGGCCGCGGCCGGGGCTTTCGACGGTCGGCACGGCGTCGACGATGGCCGCCACCACAGCCTTGGCATCATCCATCCCATAGGCACCGAGGTCGACCTCGGTGCCGAGGATGGCTTCGATCAGCCCGTCCGCCTGGTGCGGCCGCTGTTCCAGTTCGGAGGGCGTCCCTTTGGAGAGCGTCCATGAGGCAGAACGATCGACCGGGGGCGGGGAACGGCCGTCCGTGCCGGACGCCCCGGTTTCATCGGTGCCGGTCTGGTCGGCAGCCTCCTTGGTCTGCCGGTTCCCCTTCGGCCGCGCCGCCCGCCGCTGGACCGGCCGCGGCGGCAGTGGGGCGCCGGCTTCAGCTTCGGCGGCGATGGGTTCGAACCCCTTGCCCTGGTCGAGGCGCACCGGAACGTCGATCGCCGGCACCTCTGGGGCCGGGCGGAGCAGACGGGTGAAGGTGGGATCCTCGAAGTGGCGGATGCGCCGCGCCCGGATCGGCTCCATTCCGGGACGCAGCAGGATGGCGTCGCGCGGCTTCAGCCGGGCGATCTCCTGCGGCAGCAGCAGCGCCCGGCGCTGGTCCGTCTCCGTCCGGGTCAGCCGGTCGCGGCGGAACAGCCGCCAGAAGCGCGGGCCGCTGCGCGAGGTGCCCTCCACCGTGTCGTAGCCGAGCCGCGCGCTCAGCTCCTCGCACAGCGTCAAATCCTTGGTGCCGAACACCACCTCCAGCCCGCAATTGTCGAGGATGGCCGCCGCCTTGTCGGGGCCGTAGAGGTCGCGGTCGCGCAGCTGCGCCTTGCTTTGCAGGATCAGCATGAGGCGCATGTTGTAGCCGGCGACATAGGCGAAGGCATCGGCCAGCATCGGCATCGGCCCCAGCAGCGCGAACTCATCCAGGAGCAGCAGCAGCTGGTGGCGCGCCGCCGGGTCGTGCTGGGGCAGCGTGCGCACAGTGAGGTCGATCAGCTGCTGGAAGAACAGCGCCAGCAAGGGGCGCAGCCGGGCGATGTTGTCGGGCGTGACGCCGATGTAGACGGCGTGCAGCGAGGTGCGCAGCGCCCGCAGGTCAAAGTCGCTCTCGGCGGTGGCGGCGTCGATGCGCGGGTTGAACCACAAGGACAGCCGGGCGGTGATCGTCTTGCGGATCGAGTTCACCAGGTCGGGCGAGCCCTTCAGGTAATCCTCCAGCGCCTTCACCGTCGCCTCGGTGTAGGGCCGGCCCCGCCGGCGCCGGACCTCGATGCGCTCGATCATCGAGCGCGCGCCGTCGACGCTGGACAAGAGCCGCAGCACCTCGCCGAAGGTCAAGGGGAGCTCGGGGCTTTCCGCCAGGAAGCCGGCCGCCCCGGTGAAGGCCGAGCGCGCGGCGTCGGTCCAGAACTGCTGGTCGCCGCCGGCATGAGGGAAGACCATCTGGGCAATGCGCTGGATGTCCTCGAAGGCGTCGATGGTGCCACGGCGGACATAGCTGAAGGGGTTGTAGCGCGCGGTGCGCCCGTCCGGGGCGAGCGGGTCGAACAGCACCACCCGCTGTCCGGCCGCCGTGCGGATCCCGGCCGTCGCCGCCCAGGTCTCCTTCTTCACGTCGAGGCAGACCAGCGAGGCCTCGTAGAGCAGGGCGTTGGGGATGACCAGCCCCACCCCCTTGCCTGAGCGCGTCGGTGCATAGCAGACGACATGCTCGGGTCCGCCGAAGCGCAGGAACCGGCCCCGGCGGTCGCGCCCGACGAACAGCCCGCCGCCGCGCGCGTAAAAGCCGGCCCGGGCCAGCGCCCGCCGTCCGGCCCAGCGCGTCTCGCCATGCAGCGGCCGGCGGCTGCGCGGCCAGCCGCCGCGCGCCAGCCGGCCGAGCAGGAGCAGCACCGGCACCGCGCTGGCGACCGCCGCCGCCAGCCGCAGCCAGGGACCGGCCACCGGATGGTGCAGGCCGTAGTGGCTCAGGTAGAGCCAGTATTGGGCGAAGGGCAGCGTGTCGGCGGTGAGCAGGCCGGTGCCGGCGAGGAAGACGAGCGAGGCCAGCACCGACCACAGCCCGGCCAGCGCCAGCAGCGCCACCAGGGCGGCCAGTGCCTTGGCGGCCGGGGGCCAATCGCCGAAGCCGTCCATCGCCGCTCCCGTCAGTCGGCCGCGCGCAATGCCGGCGCCGTCCCGGCGGACCGGCCGGCGGGCGGATCGAAGAAGACCTCCTCGATGGCGAAGCCGTCGGCGCCGCGCCGGCATTGGGCGACGACGTCGATGTGCCGGCGCAGCAGGGCCTGCACGTCGGCATCGGCGAGGTGGCGGCCGGCCTCGTTCTGCTTGACCATCAGGCGCAGCGCGTCGAAGGCCCCGGCGGCGCTGCCGGCATGGCAGGTGGTGATGCCGCCGGGGTGGCCGGCGGCCAGTGCCCGCAGGAAGGTGAAGGCGGCGCCGTCGCGCAGCTCCTGCATCAGGATGCGGTCGGGGCGCATGCGCAAGGCCGCCTCGATCAGCGCCTCCGGCCCGACCGGCGCCAGGCCCTGGCCGCCCTTGCTGTAGAAGAGTGCCACGCGGTTGCGCTGGGGCAGGCCGATGAATTCGGCAGTGTCCTCGATGGTGATGAGCCGCTCCTTCGGCGGAATGGCGCCGATCAGCGCCTTGGCGACGGTCGTCTTGCCCGAGCCGGTGTCGCCGGTGACCACCACCGTCTTCTTCGCCTGGACCGCCAGCGGGAAGAAACGCTGCCAGTCGCCGGCTTGGTGCAAGGCCATCAGTTCGGCGTCGAAGGCGTGGAGGCGCGGAGCGGCCGGAGCGGTGCGGGCGAACAGCCCGCCGGCGGCCAGCGAGGCGATGGTCGGGACGAAGCCTGAGGGCCGGCGGATGGTCAGGCTGAGCAGGCCGGCCTCCACCGCCGGCGGACGGGCGATCTGCACCCGCTCGCCGTCCGGCAGCACCGAGGCGCACAGCGGCTGCCGCGGCCCGACATCCTGCTGCGACAGGGCGGCGCACAGGGTGGCGATGGCGTCGAGCCGCTCGAAGCCGAGATCCGGCAGCGCGTGCCAGGACCAGGCGCCCGCCCGCTCCACCCCGGCCTCGCCCGGCCGGTTGACCACCAGCTCGGTGACGCCCGTGTCGGCGAGCAGGGCGGTGAGTGGCTCCAGCAGCAGGCGCAAGGTGGTCTCGCCGGGGCGCGTCGTGCCAAGGCGTAGGGCAGGGCGCGTCATGGCGGGCCCCCGGCCGGCTGGAGGTGGTAGACGGTGGAGAAGTCGAGGTCGCGGGCGACAAAGACGCTGACCGTCTCGCCTTGGTTCTTGCGCAGGGTGGGGGGCAGGTCGATGCTGCCGCGCAGGCTCTCGGCGATCACCGACTGGGTCTGGCCGGTGTTGATGGTGGTGGTGCCCTCCTTCGACGCCGCGGCCACGCCGGCCTGGATGGCGCCGTCGACGAAGGACAGCAGCAGCGCCCCGCCGAAGCGCTGCCAGAAATGGCGGTCGACCTCGCCGTCGAAGCCTGAGCGCCCGAGCGGGTCGGTGCCCGGGCTGTCGAGCGCGATCACCACGCCCTGCGGCGTCTCGGCGCGCGTCCAGAGGACGAACATCCGCTCCACCCCCTGGCGGACGCCGCCGCGGAACTCGCCGACCACCTTGGTGCCGCGGTCGAGCAGGGTCAGGCCGGTCTTGCCCAGCACGTCCTGCGGCACGACGCAGGTGACGAAGCCGGGCAGGGTGGAGTCCATGGCGGTCTGCAGGGTGCAGGGGATGACGGTGCCGGTGGTGAGCAGATAGGGCTGGTTCCTGAGCAGGCCGGCGGCGACGCCGGTCAGCCGGGTCGGCTGCAGGCGCGCGGCCAGCGCGCCCGCGGCCGGTTGCCCGCTGCCGGGCAGGTCGGAAACACCGGCCAGCGGCACCGCACCGTCCGGGCCGCCGGGGCCGGCCGCTGCGGCGGTGCCGGCGCCGGTTGTGGTCGCGGTGTAGACGAGCAGGCGCGGCGGCTGCCGCGGCGCCTGCTGGGCCGGGGTCGCCGCCGGCGTCTCGGGCAGCGGCGGTGGCGGCAGCGGCGGTACGGTCAGTGCCGCCGGCTGCACCGGGAGCGGCGGCGGCGGGGGCTCGTAGCGGATGGCCGGGCGCGCCAAGGGCGGCGGGCCGTCCTGCGGTTTCAGGTTGGGCTTCTCGGCGGTCAGCAGGATGGCGCCGCAGGCCAGTGCCGTTCCGGCGAGCAGCGCGCCGATGCCAGCCTTGCGGCCAACTCTGACGCCGAGGCCGGGGCCGCGGCCGGCGACGGCGGAGACGTGGCGCTCGCCGGCGAGCGCGCCGCCGGGCGGCGGGGAGGCGGAATCGTCGCTCATGGGCCGGCGCTCCTGACGCTGCGGCTGAGGCCGGGCGTGCCGGTGCCGGTGCCGGGATCGCGGCCGGCTGGGTCGAAGCCGCGGTTGACGATGCGCAGGACCTCCTGCCCGTCGCGCAGCACGAAGGCCCGGGCGGTGGTCTGGACGACGGCGGTGTCGCCGGCCATGGTGGCGGGGACGATCGCCTCTGCGCCGTCCGGGGCCACCGCGTAGATCACCGGGACGCGCCGGCTGCCGGGAAAGCGGAACGCGGTCTGCCGACCGTTGTCGCTGACCTCGGCCGGCTCCAGGGTGCCCGAGCCCTGGGCGACATAACGCCAGTTGCGCGGCCCCTCGGCCCAGGCGCCGGCGAGCCGCGCCTGCGCGTCCTGCTCCCGCGCCCGCTCCGCCGCCCGGGTCCGGCGAGCGGTGCGCTCGGCGCGCTCGTCCTGCGGGTAGCGGAAGTGGACGGCATACATGGCGCCGCCCACGGTCTCCCCTCTGGCGCTGGCCATGACGCTGGCCATGGCGCCGTCGATGCCCTCGCCGCCCGGTTCGGCGACGAGGCGCAACTGGTAGGAGCGCAAGCTGCCGTCGGCGCGGCGGGTGACGACCTGGGCGTTGGTGGCGGGGCGCCGCTCGGTGGGCTTGAGGAACAGCATGTTGGCGGCCGGCTGGGCCAGCCAGCCCTCGGCGTCGCCGATCGCCACCTGGGTGATCTCCTCGCCGGCGCCGAAGGTGATTTGCGTGGAGTTGGTGGGAGAGCCGACGATGCGCACGACGTCGAGCGGGTTGTAGGCGACGAGCTGGACCCGCGGGTCGAAGCCGCCGGGCTTGGGCGCCTGTTCGGCGCTGGCGGCACCGCCGGCGAGGACCGCGCCGGCCAGCAGGCCGGCGGCCGCCGCGGCGGTGGGGCGGAGCGGGATCATGGCGTGGCCTCCACGTCGGCGCGGTAGCTGGTGACGACGAATCCCAGCGGGTTGACGTTGATCGCCGAGGCGCTGACCGGACCGGGGACGATGTCGAAGCCGATGGTGGCGACCATGCGCCGGACCGGCAGCGCGACATCGCCCTTGCGCTCGTGCTGGACGAAGCGGAGCTGGGCCAGCTTCGGTCCGAGAAAGCTGGTGGAAACCCAGCGCAGCGTCGCCGTGCCGTCGCGCCCCAGCAGCACCTGCGGGCTCGCCGGGTTGGAGCCGCGGAACTCGGCGGCATACTCGGCCTGGACCGGCGGCGCCGACAAGAGGGCCACGGCCTCGAAGTTGGCGGGCGCCTCGGCGGCGCTGTAGCCCTGGCGCAGGCGGACATACTGCCAGAGGAAATAGCGCCGCTCGGCCTCGGTGGCCGCCAGCGGTCCGCCCTGCAGGTCGTAGACGCGCTCCACCGCACCGGTGGCGTTGTCGACGCGGAAGACCAGCGGCACCACGCTTTTCAGCGGGGTCAGCGCGGCGACGGCCAGCGCCCCGGCCAGCCCGACCAGGGCGCCGGCGGCGCCGATCGCCACACCGGCCCGCGCCGTGCGCCGGTGGCTGCGCAGGCGGTCGGCCTCGTAGCTGGCGACCTGGGCGAAATAGGCGTCGAGCATTGCTGGATCGGCGGCGACCGGACGGGCGAGGAAGGCGTCGGGGGGCGGGGCGGGGGCGGTCATCGGGCGGCCGCCTCCGGCAGGGCAGGCTGCAGGTCGCCGACATCGGGCGTCCAGCGGCCGGGGTTGAGCGCGCGGTAGGGGCCTGAAGGCTCGGGCGCCCCCGGCTGGCCGGCACAGGCTGAGAGAGCGAAAAGGAGGACGCAGGCAAGATGCTTCGTCATGGTGCGGCGGTTCCTCAAGGCTAGGGGCACGGCGCCGGTGGCGTGGGCGTGTGGAAGGGCGTGCGGGTGCGGGCACGGGGGCTCAGAGCGGCGCACCGCGGTCGGAAAGGGACCCGCCGGCCGGCCGGCGGAGCGGAGCGTGTGGCGGCCCGCCGGCCGGCGCCAGCGGCGGCCCGCCAGCCGGCCGAGCCGGCGAGGTGCAGCGCGCCGAGTGCGCCGGAGCGGCCGGTCCGGTGGCTGTTGCCCTGGGCATCCACCCGGCTGTGGCCGGTGGAGCCGACGGCACCCTGGGCGGCGCGGGCGAGCGCGCCGGTGTGGAAGGCCAGGCCGCCGGACAGCGAGGCGGCGAAGGCGGGCAGCTGGAAGGCGACATAGGCGGCGACGGCGAAGAAGATCATCCCGGCGAGCAGCACCTGGAGCATCACCATCGGGTCCACCGAACCCATCACAACGATCCGACCGACGACCTGCTGCTCCACACCAAGCACGATGTACAACAGCACGATGGTGGTGACCTGCAGGATGACGCAGGAGATCAGCGAGCCGATCCAGCGCTCGAAGATGGCGCGGGTGGCGGCGAACAGCACCAGAGGGACGAGCAGCGGCCCGAGCGCGATGTAGAGCGCCAGGATCACCCGCGAGATCAGCCAGATGGCGAAGCAGAAGCCGGTGGACAGGATGGCGACACCCCAGAACAGGACGACGACGGCTTTTTCGGCGATGTCGCTCCAGCCGAGCGTGCGCCATACCTCAAGACCGGCCCGCCATGCTTTCAACCAAACCTGATCGAAACTTTCCGCGCTGACGGCGCTGACCGACCCCGACGAGGTCAGCGCACCCGCGAGACCATTTGGCAGCATGACGAAAAATAGATCGTAGACGTACTGCTGATATACCCCAGCTCCGGTGACGAGCCAGACGACCAAGATCATCTTGAGCAAGCGGCCAAATAGTACGGCGCCGGTCTCAGTCACCTCGCCGCGCAGGACGAGCAGGCCTGTGAGGGCGATGTAGAGCACCAGTGTCAGTCGCAATGGTGTGACGACAAAGGTCAAGAAGGCAGTCAGCACATCGGCGACCGCAGCCACCAGCGGGGTCTCCACCTGGGAGACGATGTAGGCGAAAATCTGCCATTGGATGTCGCCCATTGAGGATCACCTCTGAATTTTCCCAGCTTCGATGAGCAACGAGCGTTTGGCGGCGTCGCAGTGGTCAAGATTAGGGGTCCGCCGGCACATGATGAGTTTGCCCCGCCGGGTTTGCGGATCGTTTGACCAAAAGGCCGGATCGTTGGGGTCCATGGTTCCGGTGCGCGACCGCGCCTCGCGGAGCGCCACCTCGACGCTCGCCTGCTGGGCGTTGACGCAGTCAGGGTCACGGCCCAGCCGGCCGGGATCGTCGAAGCAGGCGAGCTGGACTTGCGCGCGGGCCTGCGGGTGGTCGGCGTACCAGCTCACGGTACGCGGTTCCGCGGCCGGGGAGCCTTGCGCCACCGCCGGCCCGGCGGCGAGTGCCAGGGCGAGACAGGCGGGCAGAGCCCGCCGGCTGGATGGTGTCCTGGTCATCGCTCAGCCTCCCCGCGCCTTGGCCTGGTCGATCAGCGCGTCGATCGATTGCCGGCGCCGTTCCTGCTCGCGCTGGTCCTGGTTGCGCATCTGCGCCTGCTGCCACAGCACCAACGATTGCGCCTGCACCTGCTGGGCCTGGATGTAGGCCTGCTCGGCAGCGAGGCGGGCGGCGAGGTCGGCCACCGCCTTGGCGTCCCCGGCGGCGGCAAGCTGGCCCTCGATTGCCCGCAAGGCGGCGATCCGGCTGGACGCCGATTGGTAGAGCCCGCTCGCCATCGCCTGCGCCCCGGCGATGCTGGTGGCGCTGCGCTGCATCTCCTGCGCCTGGAAGTCGCCGCCGGACGGCGCATAGACGCGGTTGCGCTCCAGATTGCCCTGCGCTGCATTGCCGAAGCCGCCCGGACCGAGCGCGGTGCCGGTCATCACCGCGCCCAACTCGCCGCTCTGCGCCGGCAGGGTGTTGCGCAACGCCTCGACGTCGAGCTGGCGGCCGAGCTCGGTCAGCGCGTCCGAGGGCGCATGGGCGATCGCCTGGTAGGTCTGCTGGAGCTGCTGGTATTGCTGCTGCATCGCCTGGAGCTGCTGGGCCATCTGCTGGACCTGCTGGACCGCCTGGGCGAGGTTGGCCGGGTCGATCACCGTCAGCTGGGCCAGGGCGGGCGGGGCCGCCGCGCTCAGGGCGGCGAGCGCCAGAAGACAGGGCAGGGCCTGCACGGTGTGAATGGTCCTGGTCATCGCCGGATCTCCATCCTTGGTGAGGGCGGTGTCATGTGAGGGCGCCGCGCCACTGCCGACGGAACTGCGGCAGCCAGGCGTCGGGCTTGGCGCCATGCTCGGCGATCAGCTGCTCCATCAGCCGCACCGTGCCGGCACGCGCCGACAGCACCGCCACCAGATCGTCGAGCCCGCCGAGATCGAGTTCGCAGGCGACCGACGCCGTGCCCTGCTTCAGCAGGAAGCGCCGGCCGCCGACGGTGAGATCCTCGCGCACCGCCTGGAACTCCGGGCCGGTCAGCTTCAGCCCGCCCTGGTAGTCGGCGGCATCGGCGCGCGGGTTCGGCATCAGGATCTGCGTCGGGCACTGCTCGATGATCGAATGGGCGATCGGGCTTTTCAGCGCATCGGCCGGCGACTGGGTGCCGAGCACCACCAGCCCGTTCAGCTTGCGGATGGTCTTCAGCTTGTCGTTCACCAGCTCGCGGAAGCCGGGGTCGAGCAGAGCCTTCCAGAACTCGTCGATCATCAGAACCAGCCGCCGGCCGTCGAGCAGGCGCTCCACCCGGTGGAACAGGTAGGCCAGCACCGGGCCGCGGGCGACGGGGTCGTCGAGCAAGGCCGTGACGTCGAAGCCGAGGAACGGCGCCTCGAGCGCCAGCGCGTCGGCCTCGTTGTCGAGCACCCAGCCGAGCGCGCCGCCGCGGCACCAGCGGTCCAGCCGGGCGCCCGGCCCGCCGGCCTCGCCCTGGCCGAGAAAGGCGCGCAGCTCGCCCAGCGAGCGGGCCTCGGGGGGCAGCGCCAGCACGGCGCGCAAGCCCAGCTCCAGCCGCCGCTCGGTCTCCGGGGCAAGCCCGGCGCCCGGCTCGCCGATCAGCGGCGCCAGCAGGCTCTTGAGGAAGGCGATGTCGGCGGGGGAGCCGGTGAGGGCTTTCAGCGGCGCCAAGCCCGACGGGGCGCCGGCCGGCAGGACGAGGTAGGTGCCGCCAACGGCGCGGGCCAGGATCTCGCCGCCGCGGTCCTTGTCGAAGAACACCACCTGGGCGCCTTGGCGCCCGGCCAGTGCGGCCAGGAACAGCATCAGCGTCGTCTTGCCCGAGCCGGCCGGGCCGGCGACGAAAACGTTGCCGAGGTCGCTCACCGTCCCGGTGGGGGCATGCAGGTGGAAGCGGTAGGCGGTACCGCCGCTGGTGCGCAGCAGGGTCAGCGGCTCGCCCCAATGGCCCTGCGCCGCCCCGGCCGGGTGGTTGTGCAGGCTGGCCATGGCGGCGAAGTTGCGCGAGCTGATGGCCCCGGGGCGGGTGCGCAGCCGCAAGTTTCCCGGCAGCTGCGCCCAGTAGGCCGCCTCCAGCGCCAGATCCTCGCGTGCCACCACCGCCCCGCTCTCGGCGAGATCGCGCCGGGCGCGGGCGGCGACCTCGCGCAGGCCCTCCAGGCTGTCGGCGACGGTGACCAGGCTCAAATGGTGGTCGCCCATGACAAAGGCGTTGGAGGCCAGCAGGTCGGCCGCCTCGCTGAGCGCCGCGGTCTGGCTGGCCGCCTTGTCTTGCGCCGTCACCATCTGGTTCTGCTTGCGGGTCAGCACGGCCTGGGCCGCCTGCTTGGGCAGAAAGCCGAAGCTCTGGGTCAGCACGCAGCGGTAGGGAGCGGCCAGCACCGCGTCGAACATGCCGGGCCAGCTGGTGGCGGGATATTCGCGCAGGCCGAAGGCGGCGGCATAGCTGGAGCCGCCGGGGCCGCGGATTTCGATCGCCTCGCGGCCGACGATGACGCGGTCGGTGTAGATCGCCCCGCCAAGATGGCCGGTGACCAACGGCACCGGCAGCGTCTGCCCGGTCAGGATCAGCCGCAAGGCCTCGGCCGGCTCGGAGAACAGCACGCCCTTGCCCTCGCGCAAGCCCAGCCGCCGCGGGGCATGGTCGTCGAGTTCGGCCAGCAGGGTGGCGACGACGGCGTCGAGCGCCTCCAGCGTGGCCGGGCCGGCCGGGCGAGCGAGGTCACCGCGCCGGCGCCGGGCAAAGAGGCCGGCCAGCCGGCTGCGCTCGCCGGCCCCGGGCGGGCGCAGCAGCACCGACAGGTAGAGCCGGTTGCGGAACAGCCGGCCCACCAGCAGGCGCGCCCGGTAGGCGGCGTCAAGATCGCGGGCGAAGGCGGTCGCGCAAGCGGCGGCGGGATAGCCCGAGCCGTCGTCCAGCGTGCGGACGGTGTGGGTGGCCAGCACCAGGCGGTCGGACGCGATGTTGCGCAGCAGAAGGTTGCGCCGGCCGTGGCGGGCATTGACCTCCTCGGCCGCCGCCGTCTCGAAGCCGGCGCCGGCGAGCTCGATCATGGCGAGCAGCGAACCGTCGTCGAGCAACAGCGTGCCGGCGGCGGCGTGGCCGAGATAGGGCACATAGGTGTCGGGGTCGCGCTCGCGCGCCCACAGCGCGGTGTCAGGCATGGATGCGGATCTCCCAGGCGCTGCGGGCGGGACCGAGCGGCAGCGGGCTGACCGAGGAGCCGCCCCAATGGCCCGTGTTGCGGGCGCGCGCCTTGGTGTCGGCCCACAGCCGCAGCGTGCCGAACAGATGGGCGTCGCGGGCCACCAGTGCCCGCAGGGCATGGTGGAGGACGACGCCGATCAGCAGGTAGGCCGGGTTGCCGGCCAACACGAAGACGATGCCGGTGGCCATGCCGTTGACCGCCACCGCCTCCAAGGGCACGCCGCGCCACATCGCCGGTCGGGTGCAGGCGAGAAACAAGGGGTCTTCGGCGAGAGCTTGGCCGTCCATGTCAGGCTCCGACGATCTGGGTGACGATCCAGGCGGAGGAGAAGATCAGCATGACGCCGAGCAGCACGCCGCCGGCGGTGCGCAGGCTGAGAGCCCCCATCAGCGCGCCGATGCCGACGATGCAGATGGCGATCACCGCGATCAGGCGGCCGGCGGTGCCGGTGAGGATGTTGACGACGTTCTGCAGGAAGGTGGTGAGGTCGCCGCCGCCGCCGGCCGCCTGGGCAAAGGCGGGGGCCGCGGCCAGCACGACCAGCAGTCCGATGCCGAGCGCCGTCAGGCGGGGTGGTGTGGTGCGGCCGGCGCGGACACCGGAGGGAGGGAGCACGGCGACACCGTCGGAGGCCGGCCGCCGGGCGGGCAGGGAGCGGGAGTTGACCATGGACGAACGCCTCCTCGGAAACTGGGGCTGGGGGCTAATCGGGACGCCGGTGCCGGCTGTCGTCAGGGGCGGGCCTCCGGTGCCGGCGGGGGTGCCGGTGTTTGCGGTACGACCGGCGGCGGCGGTGGTCTCTGGGCGCGGTCGCGGTCGCGGCGAGCCCGCGCGTAGACGTCCCAGGCCGGCGGCTCCGGCAGGGGGGCGGTCGCGGGAGGCGGGGGTGCCGGGCTGCCGGAATCAGGACGCGCCGTCCCCTCCAGCCGGATCGCCGGCACCACGGCGGCGGCGGCGGCCTGGACGCGGGCGACGTAGCCGTTGGCAACGCCGCGTTCGGGTGAGCCGGTGTTGTAGCGCGACAGCGCCCGCACCAGCGCCTGCTGGCCGTCCTCACTGCCCCGGGGGTCGAAACCGCCGGCCAGCACCCGCGCGCCGGCGGCGATGTTGCGGCAGGGCTCGAAGGCGTCGGCGACGCCGAGCCCGAGCCGGGCCAGGGTGGCGCTGTTCAGCTGCAGCAGGCCGAGGTCGAGGGAATGGCCCCGGCGCAAGAGTGCGGTCGCTTGAGCCACCGCGGCGGCGGGGCTGCGCGGGCGGTGCGCACGGCCGGCGGTGGCGTCGCCGATCGCCAGCGGGTCGAGGCCGCTTTCGGCCTGGGCGACGGCGGCCAACGTGTCGACATGCACCCAAGGACCGCAAGCGGCGGCCAGATGGGCGAACAGCGCCAGGGAGAGGGTCATCGCCGTCCTCCCCGGCCGGCAGCGGCGGGGACGAGGCTAGCCCGGCGGTGCCGCTTCGGGCCGCTGGAGATCGATGTCGCAGTGGGGCGGCAGCGCGCCGGCGACCGGCAGCTCCCGGGCCAGCGTCTTGTAGCGGGCGAGCTCGGGGTCGCCGGCGATGTAAACCGGAATGCAGCCGGCAAAGCCGAACTCCACCCGAATGAGGGTGAGCAGGCGGTCGAGGTCGCGGTAAGTGCGGTCGCCGCGGTCGTTCCAGGTGCGCAAGGGCAGGAAATCGCGGCGCCAGCTCGCCCGCAGATATGCCAGATGCTCGACCGCGCGGCCGATGCCTTTGGTGACAACCAGAACATTGCGGATGCGGCCGCCCTCCTGGAGGGCCTGCCTGATCTCGCCTTCCTGCAACCCGGTCGCCAAGCCTCGCCCCCGCCGTTCCGCTGTGCTGCGCGCCGACAGGGCGGCCCGGCCCGGTCGACCGGCCGCGGCCGGCCGGTGTCGCGAGGCGTCCCGCCTGCCACTGGTGTCTTACCAGCGCAAGCGGAGCGGGAGCGAGTGGTCCTTGCGGATAGGCACCTCATCATTCCGTGGGCCTCCCTTGGAAGAGCGCACAAGCGGCTGAGATGGGCAATGGCTGGTGCTTTTATAAAAACGCCAGCGATAGAGGGTGGGGCTGATGCAGCGGAGACGGGAAAATCATCGCCGCGTGGACACGTCCCGCGGTGAGACAAAAAGCGGTCCGCAGCCAGTTTTTCGAGACTCTTTCGCGCAAGGGTGGCGCGAACGGCTGTCGCCTTTGTAGTCACGCACGCCGGGCGGACATTTCACCGACGATCGAAGCGTATTTGCAAAAACCCCTCCGCGCGCTCTCGGCCTGTGGGCAGCGCGCGGCCGGACAAGCCCCCTTTGAGGAGGTCCGATGAAAACCTTGGCCGTGATGAACGAGAAGGGCGGGGTCGGCAAGACCAGCCTCACCGCCCACGCCGGCTGGTACTTGGCCGAGCGCTTCCGCACGCTGGTGATCGACCTCGACCAGCAGGCCAACCTGACCGCCACCTTGGGCGCGCATCTCGGCCGGGTCGACAGCGTCGAACTGTTCGTCCGCCCGACCCGGGTGCCGGAGGCCGGCCGCCTGACCGTCACCCGCTCGACCCGCGACCTGCTCGGCGTGGAGGGGGCGGAGCGCGCCTGCATCGCCACCTTCCGCGACAGCCTCGCCGCCATGGATGCTGACTACGACGTCTGCGTGATCGACACCCCGCCGGCGCTGACCAACCGCACCTTCGGCGCGCTCCTGGCGGCCGACGCGGTGCTGGCGCCGATCGGCATCAACGACTATTCGCTCCAGGGGGTGGCCGAGCTGTTGCGCGCGATCAAGGGGGTGGCGCGGCATTACGGCCGGCCCGAGCCCCTGTTCCTCGGGCTGCTGCCCTCAATCTTCGACCGCAAGAGCCGGCGCGAGCGCGCGCTGTTCGAGAGCCTGGCCGCCGAGCTCGGTCAGTTGCTGTTTCCAGGCCTGGTGGCCAAGCGCGACGCTTATGCCCGCGCCGCCAGCGACCGCGCCCCGGTGTGGGCGATGCCGGGCAGTGCGGCGCGCGAGGCGGCCTCGGAGATCCGCAGCGTGCTCGCCACCGTGGCCGAGCGGATGGAGCTCCGGCCATGAGCGCACCGTCCAACCCGCGCGCCGCCTTCGCCGCGGCCAGCTTCGCCGCCTTGCGGGCGGCGGCGGGAGACGGGCAGGGCGAGGTGCTGCACCTGCCGCTCGCCGACATCGACGAGGACCCCGGCCAGCCGCGCACCGTCTTCGCGGAGGAGGAGTTGGCGCTGTTGGCCGCGTCGATCCGCGCGCATGGGCTGGTGCAGCCGGTGGTGGTGCGGCCGGCGGTGGACGGGCGCCACCGACTGGCCTTCGGGGCGCGGCGGCTGCGCGCCGCCCGGCTGGCCGGGCTGGCGGAAATCCCGGCGGTGATCCGGCGGGAGGGCGACGGCGACTTCGCAGCGCAAGTGATCGAGAACCAGCACCGCGCGTCCCTGTCCAACAGCGATCTCGTCGCCGCCATCGCCCGGCTGGCGGCGGACGGGCACACCGGCCCGCAGATCGCCACGATCTGCGCGCTCAAGCCGTATGAAATCTCGGCGTTCCGGCAGGCCGGCAACTTCCCGCCCGAGCTGCGGGCGCGCATCGACCAAGCCGACATGCGGGCGCTCTACGACCTCTACCGCCAATGGCGCAAGACCCCCGACGCGGTGCTGGCGGCCTTGGCCGATAGGGACATGGTCCTCACCGTCACCGAGGCGCGCCGGATCGTCGGCGGCATCACCGGCCGGCCGACCGGCAGCCTGGTTCCGGACCGGCCGGTGCCCGCCGCCAAGGAACCGGACCCGTTGCGCGGCGTCCCGTCCGCACCGGCGGGCGGCGCCCTTGCGGCCGGCGAGGGTTTGCACGGTGCAAAACCGGACGTCCAGGAGAAGCCCGGGCAGAGTGGGGGCAAACCGAAGCCGACCGTAGTTCCGGACCCCGTGGCAGTCGCCCCGGTGCCGCCGGTGTTCCATGTCACGGCCGGGGACGGGGCGGAGGGCCGCCTGATCGTCGACCGGCGGGCCGGCGGGGCCGGACTGGTGCTGGTGGCCTACGCCGGCGGCATCGCCGAGGTGAAGGCCGCCGAACTGCGCATCGTCCGCGTCGAGTGAGCGGCCGCCACCTCAATCGGCATGTGTTGCGGGTTTTGCACGGTGCAAAACGGAAGCGGGGCCATGGAGGAAGGAAGGAGAGGGCAGGATATGTTTGGTGGGAGCAGGTTTGAAACGGGGCTGGCGTGATGCCGCCGAAGCCCGGACAGAAGATGGTCGGCGGCTATGTCGACGCCGCTCTGGCCGAGCGCTTCCAGGCCTGGGCGCGGCGGACCGACGGTGGCGCCTCGGCTGCGCTGCGGCGGCTCATCCTCCAGGCGATGGACGGGACGGCGCCAGCGGCGCCACGAGGGAGTGGAACGGGCCAGCAAGTCGGTGTCCGGTTCAAGGAGGCCGAGCGTGCGGCCCTGGCCGAGGCGGCCCGGGCGCACGGCACCGGCCCGGCGACCTGGCTGCGCTCGCTGGCCCTGGTGCATCTGACGCGCCGGCCGCAGTGGAACCCCGCTGAGCTGGAGGCGCTGCGCGCGGTGTTCCACGAGCTACGGACCATCGCAACCAACCTCGACCGCAGCACCCGCGTGCTGGCCGAGGCCGTCGACGCCGGTCTGTGTCCGCCAGAGCACTGCAACGCCGCGCGCGAGGCCGGCGATCTGGTCCGGACCGAGATGCGCCGCGTCGTCGCAATGATGACCGGCAACTTCGACTATTGGGGCCTGCCGGACGCCGAGCGCCCGGATGCGGCGCCAGGGGCGGCCGACCGTGCCGCAGCCGCGATCCGCGTGGCCGAACAGCGTCGGAAGAACCGGCCGCGCCGGTTGGCCGCGCGCGGCCGTGAGGACGGGTGATACAGGCGGGCAAGGGGGCCGGGGTGACGCTTCGTGGACGCAAGTTGAAGCGGTGCTCGTAGGATTGAAACTCGATTAAAAGATAAGGCGATCAGTCATGGGGCTTTGTTCCGATCGCCGCCCAGGAGATCTCGTTGACCCAGGCGAGCTGCACGTCTTCCAGCCCGGCGCCCTTCATCAGCGCCTCCACCTCGTCGCGGCGCCAGTAGTTGGCGATCTTCGGCAGCATCTGGTCGAACACGATGGAGCGCAGATGCGCGAAGTCGAAACGGCGGATCAGGCGGAAATATTCCAGCCGGTCCAGCCCCAGCCGCAGGGCCAGCCACAAGAGCGCGGTCGGCGGCAGGGACAGCGCATGCACCAGCCCGATCGGCAGGCGGCTGAACAGCGCCTTGCGCAACGGGTCGGCGAAGCGGACGATCCAGCCGTTGTTCTCGCGGCCATAGACCCAGATCATCACCCGCCCGCCCGGCTTGACCGCGCGCACCATGTTGGCGAGCGCCGTCTCCGGATGGGCCAGATGGTGGACGACGCCGATGGAGAAGGCGAGATCGAAGCGTTCGACCTCGTTCAGCTCATAGGCGCTCTGGCGGCGCACCTCCATCGCCGGATGCGGCGCCAGCGTGGCGCGGGCCGAGGCGAGGCTGCGCTCGTCGATATCGATGGCCAGCCCGCCGGCCGCACCGTAGCTCATCGGCCAATGGCTGTTGCGCCCCATGCCGCAGCCGACGTCGACGAAGGTCAGGCCCCGCCAGTCCTCCGGCTTGAGGAAGGGGGTCCAGCGGCGGAACTGCTCCTCATAGATGTCCTTCAGCTCGGCATAGCGGCCCCATTCGTAGCCGAAGCGGTCGGCCGACCCGCTGTGCACCGCGGACGCGGTGTCGGGGGCGGGGGAAGAGGGCGGCGCTTCGCTCATCGCAGCGGTCCGGTGTGGTGGCGGGGAAGGAAGGCGCTATCGGTAGAAGCCGGAGGGCGGGCTTGTCAAGCAAGGGGCAAGGACGAAAGGCGGGCCGGGCGCAGGACAGGCCGGTTCCGCCCGCCGCCGCGGGCGGCTACCATGCAGCCCCTTATCGCGAGACGAAGCAGCCCCTCCATGCCCGACACGCCGTTCGACAAGCCCGGCATTCCGATCCTGTTCGTCCATATCGGCTACAAGGCCGTTCTGGACATCGCGCTGAGGCAGGCGGTGCGCGCCTCGCCCGGCAGCCCGGTGATCCTGCTGACCGACGAGATCCGCGAGCTGCCCTTCGCGGTGCATCAGGCCGACATCCGCCTCTACACCGGCTCCTACGCCCGCTTCGGCGCGGTGTACGAGCATCTCTCGGTGAATGGCGAGGGGTACGAGGCGATGTGCTACGGGCGCTGGTTCTTCGTGCATGACTTCGCCGTCCGCCATGGGCTCGGCCGTTTCTGCGTGTTCGACAGCGACATCATGCTCTACCGGCCGGTGGAACGGTTCGCCGAGCCCTTCGCCGGCCATATCGCCGGAAACTGGAGCTGGGCCAACTGCTTTGCGGGGCCGGAGGCGCTGGGCGTGCTGTGCGACCGCTTCGTCGAGATCTTTGCCGACAAGCCGCGGCTGCATGCCCTGGCCGACCGTTTCCGGATCGGCGGCCGGCCGCATGTCAGCGACATGCATCTGCTGATGGAGATCGCCGCCGCCGATCCCCGCTTCCTGGAACAGGGAAGTCTAATCGACCAGGGGTTTGACCACAACATCCGCGACGCGAACGGCCGCTTCGCCATGCGCGATGGGCTGAAGGACGTCCGCTTCGGCACGGATGGGGTTCCGGTGTGCGCCCGCACCGACGGCGGCGCCCCGGTCTTCTTCACCTTCCTGCATTTCCAGGGACCGGCGAAGGAACGGATGGGCGATTTCGCCTGGCCGGTCGCAGGGATGCCTGCCGGCAAGGGGCGGGTATAGGATTGGGAACGGAG
Organism: Azospirillum sp. B21; assembly: GCF_008364825.1. Classification (GTDB taxonomy): domain Bacteria; phylum Pseudomonadota; class Alphaproteobacteria; order Azospirillales; family Azospirillaceae; genus Azospirillum. The sequence goes on along the minus strand of NZ_VTTO01000008.1, from coordinate 216,359 downwards.
CATGGCAAGAAACCTGCTGCATTGACAATTTTTGCCAATCTGCTCAGCCTTCACGTCGAAAAGCAGGAGGTTTCCCGTGCCCACCATGAACGTCAGCCTGCCCGAGGCCCTTGCCAGCTTCGTCGAGCGTCAGGTCGCCAGCGGGGGATATGCGTCGCAAAGCGAGGTCGTCCGGGATGCGTTGCGCCTGCTGCACCGGGAAAAGGCTGCCGAACATGAGAAGCTGGAGATGCTCCGGCGGGCAGTCATGGTCGGTGTCGAGGATTGGAGGGAAGGTCGCCTGGACGACCGGCCCATAGACGACATCCTCGACGGGATCGACGAGTGAGGACGGTGTTGGCCTATCGGGTAACCGACGCGGCGAAGCAGGACTTCAAGATGGTGCTGAGGGAAACGTTGGAGCGGTTCGGAACGCACCAGCGCGAAACCTATAAGCGGCTTATCGCGAAGGCGGTGACGATGATCGCTGAAGACCCCGGTCGGGGCGGTTCCCGAGACCGTGGAGGCGTCGTTCCGGGCCTTCGGGCATTTCATCTGGAAACCGCGGCGGGCCGGCGGGGCGCCGCAGCCCACATGCTGTATTATGCCGTCGAACGTCCGGCCGGCGGAGCGGCCAGGGTCATCGTCCTGCGCCTGCTGCACGAAAACATGGAGCCGGCCCGGCATTTCGTGCCGGAGTCCGATCCCGCCGCGGAAGTGGATCAGCCGCCTTCCGTTTAGCTCTCTGGCCGCCGCTGATCGCACCAGCGCCGCCACATCAGCCGGTAGGCGGTTTCCAGATTGCGCATGAAGCGCGCCTCGTCGCACAGGGCCGATGCCCGCACCCGCTCGCGCAGGCCCATGCGCAGCCGCATCAGCCGGGTCAGGTCGCCGGCCAGACCGGCGGCGATCTCGGCATAATGGGCGGGCGTGGCGGCGACCAGCTCGGGCAGGCCGATGGCGGTCATCAGGCTGGCGCCGACGCGGGCGGCGTGGCGGCTGCCGGCCAGCGTGACCAGCGGCGCCCCCATCCACAGCGTGTCGCAGGTGGTGATGGTGCCGTTGTAGGGGTGCGGGTCCAGCGCGATGTCGATGCGGTTGTAGGCGGCGAGATGGCCGGCGGCGTCCTTGATGAAGCCGACGAGGTCGAGCCGGGCCGGATCGATGCCGGCGGCGGCGAAGCGCGCCCGTATCATGTCGGCGGTGCCGGGATCGGACAGCGGACGGTCCTTCAGCAGAAGGCGCGCGTCCGGCACCCGCCGCAGCACCTCGGCCCACAGCGCCACGGTGCCGTCGGTGATCTTGGACAGCTTGTTGAAGGACCCGAAGGTCACGGCCCCGGTGGCGCCCGCCGGCAGCGGAACGACCGGCGGTGCGGAGGCCGGCGGGCGGAAGCACAGGAAGGGGGCGGGCAGCCGGACCAGCGTTTCCACCGCATGGGCGTCGGTGGGACCGATCGGGTCGCTGACGGGATCGACGATGCGGTAGCCGACCGACGCCATGCCGGTGCCGTTGGGATAGCCCAGCCACGTCACCTGCACCGGCGCCGGGCGCCGCGCCAGCATCGGCAGCCGGTTCAGCCCGGAATGGCCGGCGAGGTCGACCAGGATGTCGATGCCGTCGGCGCGGATCTGCGCGGCCAGGGCCTCGTCGTCCAGATGGCCGATATTGCGCCAGCCGTCCGCCTGCGCCTTGAAGCGGGCGGTGTAGGCGTCGGCGTGGCTGTCCGGCAGGATCGAATAGCAGACGATCTCGAACCGGCCGCGGTCGGCCGCCTCGAACAGGGGCGTCAGGAAATAGGCGCCCAGATGCTCGCGGAACTCGACCGACAGATAGCCGATGCGCAGCCGCTTCTCCGGATCGGGCGGGTTGGCATGCGGGACGGCGGGCAGGCCGGCCCCGCCGGGCCCGTCACCGAACCGCTCGTCGAAGCGCCGGTGCTCGGCCAGCAGGCGCTCGCCGGACAGGTCGAGATAGTTGAGGCACAGCAGCCGCTGGCTGGCGACGCGCGGGTCGTCGGGCTTCAGCGCCTCGGCCCGGTCGAAGACGGCGGCGGCCTCGGCGGCCTCGCCCCGCATCTGCCGGGTCACGCCCAGGTTGAACCACAGCCCGGCGCTTTGCCGCGGTTCCAGCCGGATGGCCCGTGTCCAGCAGCGCACAGCCTCGTCCAGCCGGTCGCCGAAGGCGGCGCTGCCCAGCCCGACCCAGGGCTTGTCGTAGTCCGGCCGCAGCACCAGGGCCTTGCGCAGCGCCGCCGCCGCCTCGGCCGGGCGCTTCAGATCGGACAGCAGGATGCCCAGGTTGTTCCACAGGTCGGCGGCCGTGCCGTCCTGGCCCAGCAGGTGGCGGTAGAGGGCCTCCGCCTCCTCCAACCGCCCGGCGCCGAAAGCCTCCAGCGCCTGGCGTTTCAGCGCATCCCGGGCGTCCCGGACATCCTGGGTGAGCGGGGTCATGGACGGGGTCAGGCCAGCCGGGCTTCGACCTGCTCGCACAGGTAATGATAGAGGCAGATGTGGACCTGCTGGATCAGCGGGGTGGAGCGCGACGGCACGTCGAGCAGGATGTCGCTCATGCCCGCCAGCTTGCCGCCGCCCTCGCCGGTCATGGCGATGGTGGTCATGCCCAGGCTCTTCGCCACCTCGAAGGCGGCGATCACGTTGCGCGAATTGCCGCTGGTGGAGATGCCCAGCAGGACGCCGCCCGGCTCGCCATAGGCCTCGGTCTGGCGGGCGAAGACGCTGTCGTAGGAGTAGTCGTTGCTCCAGGCGGTCAGCACGGCGGCGTTGGAGCTGAGGCAGATCGCCTTCAGCCCGCGCCGCTCCTTCAGGAAACGGCCGACCAGTTCGCCGGTGATGTGCTGGGCATCGGAGGCCGAGCCGCCGTTGCCGCAGACCAGCAGCGCCTTGTTGGCGCCGAGTGCCGCGGTGACCGCCTCGACCGCCGCCTCGACCCGCGCCGGATCCAGGATGTCCATGGTGCGCTGCAGGACGTCGATGGCGGCGGTGAGGCAGCCGTGCAGCGAGGGGGCGGGGGCGGACTGGTTGGCCATGGGACGGGATACCTTGTGCGTGACCGATGGTGCGTTTCGGCGGCGACGGCGGGAAGACCGGGAAAGGCCGGGTCCGTGCGCAGCGGCCAGTGGATCCTATGGATCGTGGGGTCTGTCAACTCCAAGCCGCACAATGACGGCTTTTCCACACCGCGTGAAAAGCTTACCTTCCGTCCCGTGCCCCGGCGGCCGGGGCGCGGACATCAAGGGTGGCCAATGACGACGCGGACGGTCCGGCTGGGCCCCCTCAGCGTGAAGATGTACTGTGCGATCGGCATGATCGCCGTGTCCTGGGCCCAGCTCGAGGACATGGTGTCGCTGTGCATCTCCCGCCTGCTCGGGACCGACCACACCGACTTCCTGCCCATCGCCTCCAACATGCAGGTGAAGGCCCGCTTCGACGCGCTGAAGTCCATCGCCGGCCTGCGCCTGCCCCCCGACGAGGCCAAGGCCCTGGTTGCCCGTTGCGACGAGGCGTTGGAATTGGGCCGGGAGCGCAACAAGATCCTGCATGGTTCCTGGATCCAGGGCGAGACCGACGACGTCGCCATCCGCCTGAACTACCGCGCCCACGGCCGCATCGCGGCCGACGCCCCGGTCATCTCCGCTCGCGAGATCGCCGAGATCAGCGACCGCATCACCATGCTGACCGAAGGCTTCGCCCAGACCTTGCAGCGCCTGGGCCTGTTCGACCCGAAGAATCCGATGCGCAACCCGGCACGCGGGCCGGTGAACGAGACGGTCAAGCCACCGGAACCGGCGGCGGACTGAAGCGCTCCCGCCGCCCTCCTGCCGCGCGCGCCCTACCGCCAGACCTCGAACGGCTGCAGCCCGCGGTTGCCCTCGGCGGGGTGGAGCAGCAGGCGGGGGGAGGGGTTCAGGGCGGCGGCGGTGGCGGCGAAGAAGCCGGTGCTGATCGCCAGGATGTCGGCCCGCGTCATCACGTGGAAATCCTGCAGATACTCCAGCCCCTCCCAACGGACCGGGAAGTCGGCCGGAGTGGTCGGGTTGAAGCGGGCGAATTCGGGAACCACGCTCGGCTCGTCGGTGGCGACGAACAGCACGGGGTCCTCCAGCGTCGGCCACAGCCCGTCCAGCCAGTCCAGATAGAGCGACAGCGGCGTGTAGTCCTGGTTCCACCAGTCGGTCTGGCGGATGTGCACGGCGACCAGCGTGCGGCCGCGCCGGCGCAGCGCCTCCACCGGCGGTTCCAGGAAGCGGTTCCAGCAGGGGCGCGGGGTCAGCCAGGACAGGATGTCGGCCCGCCGCTCCTTCAGCATGGCATTGACCGGCGAGCCGCCCAGGAACAGGTCGCGGTCGCGGAAGGGATCGTCCACCCGCTCGTCGAAGCCGCGGGCGAAGTCCTTGCGCTGCCGCAGCCAGCCCTGGAACTCCGGCAGCACCGACGGGTCCAGCCGGGGATCGTCGAGGGAGAAGAAGGCATGGCCGACCCAGTCCGGGGTCAGGAACTCCATCCCGTATTTCTCGGCATAGAGGCGGACGGCGACATACTCGTTCACCGTCTGGGCGAAGCGCCCATAGGAGCCGAGCGAGGCCATGGTCAGGCGGGGGCGGTCGCGCCGCGCCTCCCGCCGCCGGTTCCATCCCTCTTCCTCCGGGGGCAGCGAGCGGTCGAAGCGCATCAGCGAATAGGTGATGTAGGAAGGCGAATAATTGCCCTTCAGCGCGACGGACCGCTGCAGCAGCGCGAAGGCGCCGTCGGCATCGCCCTTGGCCCGGTGCACCTCGGCCAGCCCCGCCATCGCCTCGGCATAGTCCGACCGTGCCTGCATCGCGCAGGTGAAGGCCAAGCCAGCCCGGTCGAACTGTCCGGACAGCAGCAGCGCCATGCCCAGATGGTACATGGCGTCGGACGAGGACGGGTCGCGGCGAAGCGCGTCCGACAGGATCGCCACGGCGCTCGCCGGGTCGCGGTCCTTGTAGGTGGCGATGCCCCGGATCAGCAGGGCGTGGGCGTTGCCCGGATCGGCGGCCAGGATGCGGCCGCAGATGTCGGTGCTGATGTCGAGCCAGCCGGCATTGCAGTAGTCGAGCGCCTGCTTGACGGCATCGGGCACCGTCATCCGCTGCCCCGGCAGGGTTTCGATCTGGATGGGGGCGTCGATTTCGGCAGAGGCAACCATAAAAGGGTAACCTGGAAGAGAGGGAAGTGATCGTTCTGACTTGCACCTTCATCGGCGGGAGGGTCAAGCTGCCTTGTTGCAAGGCTCCGGAATTTCACTGATCTTCCTTCGCCTTCCAGGCTCCTGCGGCCCGGACGGCCCCCATCGTCCCTTTGCCCCGCTTCCTCGCCCCTCCCGGTTCCGGAACTGCGCCCGCACCATGACCACGATTCAAGATACCCTGATCCGGGCAGCCACTCTGCATCAGGCCGGCGATGCCGACCGGGCGGCGGTACTCTACCGCCTCGTCCTGACGACCGATCCGGCCCAGCCGGACGCCCTGCATCTGCTGGGATTGCTGCGGCGCCGTTCCGACCCGGGACAGGGTGCGGCGCTGGTGAACCGCACGTTGCGGCTGATCCCGGCCCATGCCGCCGCCTTGTTGAACCAGGGCGGCACCCTGATGCAGATGGGCCGGCTGGACGAGGCCATGGCGCATTTCCGCCGCAAGCTGGAGGTGGATCCGGACTGTGCCGCCACGCTGCAGCGCCTGGGGACCGAAGCGCTCGCCTGCGGGCGGATCGATGAGGCCGAACGGCTGCTGCGCCGCGCCGCGGTGGTGGAGGCCGGCGGCCGTGTGCCCGGTTCCCGGCTGCGCTGCGCCCTGGAGCGTTGCGTCACCGCCCGCACGATCCGCGACGATGCCGCCGACCCGTCCCTGCCGCCGGGGCTGGTGGTGCGCGGCGTGTTCCGCGACAGCAGCGGCTACGCCTATGCCGTACGCCGCTTCGTCCAGGAACTGGTGGCGGCCGGGATCCACGTCCGGCTGGTCGACCTGAACTATGGCGACGCCGATAACCTGCCGGACGACCAGATCGACCCGCTGCTGCTCTCGCTCGACCGCCCGGTGCGGGCGAAGGCCGTCCTGTCCATCACCACCCCGCCGGCGGTGGAGCGCATTCCCGGGCTGAAGACCATCAATTTCAGCATGTTCGAGGGGGTCGACATTCCCCCCCTGTGGGCGACGCTCAGCCGGCGCCACGACCATGTCGTTGTCGCCACCGACTCCTCGCGTACGGCTTGGCTGCGTGCCGGCCACCCGCAGGACCGCATCCACATCTGCCCTGCCGGGGTGGATGAAATCGATCCCGGCGGCATCGCCCCAGCCCCCATCGCCGACCATATGGGCCGCCGGTTCGCCGATTATCCGGTGCGCATCCTGAACGTCTCCGACTTCACCGATCGCAAGAACCTGGACGGGCTTCTCCGCGTCTGGGTGCGCGCGACACGGGCGGAGGACCGGGCCGCCCTGCTGCTGAAGGTCGGCAAGAGCAGCGGGGTTGCCGGCAGGATCGGCGAGCTGCTGGTGCGGGCGGCGGCGCAGGTCGGCCGGCCGGCGATGGGGGTGGCGCCGATCTTCCTGGTGGAAGGCAAGCTGCCGGATGCGGGGATGATGTCGCTCCATGCCGCCTCCACCCATTACTGGAGCATGTCGCACGGCGAGGGCTGGGACCTGCCGATGGCGCAGGCCGGAGCCATGGGGCTGACCCTGCTGGCGCCCGACCACAGCGCCTACCGGGCCTATCTCGACGGGCGGTTCGCACACATGATCCCCTCCGCCGTGACCCCCGCCATCGGCGCCTATGCCGGCCAGGACTGGTGGAGCCCCGACGAGGACGCCGCCGCCCGCCTGCTGCGCGCGGTCATCGACGATCCCGCCGGCACCCGCCGGTCGGCGCAGGCCCACCTGCTGGAGCATTTCAACTGGCAGGCCGCCACCCGGCGGCTGATCACCCTGCTGCGGGAGCTGGACGCGCTGTGACCGGCCCAATCCCGCCGGTTTCCGGCCTGCCCGATCCCGTCACGCTCTTCTGCTGCCTGGCTCCGCCCGACTATTACCGCCGGCCGCTGTTTTCGGAACGCGAGGTGTTCTGCGGTCCCGACTGCCTGACGGTGGAGACCGGCGACGGCTTCGCCTCGCTGAACACCCCGCCCGGCGAATACGACCTGACGGCCATCGTCGCCCGGCTGCCGGCGCACCAGCGGCCGGAGCTGATCGTGGTGAAGGCCGATGCCACCCGGCGCAACCTTCCCCGCGGGCTGGACCGGCTGCCGGGCACCAAGGTGCTGCTGGTCGGCGACACCCACCATTTCGCCGGCCCCCTGCGCACGCTGCTGGCCTACGGCGCGATGGAGAGCTTCGACGCGGTGATGCTGGACCACACCCGCCAGCACGCCCATGCCTTCCTGGAGGCGGGGTTCGAGCGGGTCTACTGGATCCCGGCGGTCGATTATGCACTGCGCCGGCGCGACATCCCGGCGGATGGCGAGTTCCCCCTCACCTTCGTCGGACAGATCGGCGCCTTCCATCCCTGGCGGCGCCATGTTCTGGACCGGCTGACCGCAGCGGGGCTGCCGCTGCTGGGCATGCGGGCCGGGCCGGAGAGGGCGGCCGACGTCTATGCCGCCTCGCAGGTCACGCTGAACGTTTCGCTGAACGGCGACCTCAACCTGCGCGTCTTCGAGGCGCTGGGTGCCGGCGGCTTCCTGCTGACCGATGCGCTGTCGGAGGACGCCGGGCTGGAGCGCTGCTTCACCCCCGGCCGCCATCTCGCCACATACCGCTCGCCGGACGAACTGGTGGAGTTGGCGCGCCACTATCTCGACCATCCCGACGAGGCGATGGCGATCCGCCGGGCAGGCCAAGCGCATCTGCTGGAGTTCCACAGCCCGCAGGTCAAGCGCGCCCAGTTCTTCGCCGCGGTTTTCGACGACCGCGTCGATCCGGCGCTGGAGGTGCGCGGGGAGCGGCGCGGGCTGTCGGCGCTGCCGGTCCAGGGCATGGGCTTCCGCCGCCGCCTCGCCGCCTACGAGGCGCTGCAGCGGCTGCAATTGACAGCGTCGCGGCTGACCGTCCATGCCGGCGGGGAGGAGGACGGTTTCGCGTCCGACCTGCGCCTTATGGCCCGCGACTTGGCACGGGTGGCGTTCGCTCCGCCCGACAGCACGGCCGATCCGGTTACCCTGCCGCTGCCGCCATCTGCCGATCAGGCCGCCGACCGGGTGCGGGATGACGCGGTGACCCTGCTGCCCTGGCCCGACAGGGCGGAGACCGACCGCCGGATGGCCGGGCTGCCCGGCGCCTCCGTCCTCTGCCCCACCGCTTCGTCGCGCGACCATGCCGCGGCGGCGGCCCATCTGGCCGGCTGGGGTTTCGCGCCGACCGAACCCGGCGGCATCCTGTTCCAGTGCGCCGACGCCCTGCGCTATGCCGCCCGCTCGCTGTCCGACCCGGCCCTGGCGGCGGGGCTGGCGCCGGTCCTGCGGCGTGCCCGCCTCGCGGCGCTGGAGCCGATGCTGAGGACGACGGACCAGATGGTCGGCGTCGCCCGGCTGGCCCTCCGCTTCGGCGAGGACGCCCTGGCGGAGCGGTTCCTGCTGAACGCCGTCGGGCTGGACCGCCAGCAACCGGACGCGCTCGCCGGGCTGGCCCGCCTGTGCGCAGGGGCCGGACGCCCGGTGGAGGCGGTGATCTATCTGGGCGAGGCCCGGCGCGCTGCCCGTCTTGCCGGTGCATCCGATCCCGCCCCCGACCTCGGTGACGACGCACTCGCCGCCGCGGCCGGCAATCATCCGGGGCTGGAGCGCTACCGCAGCCTGTTCCGGCAGGCGACCGCCCCCTCGACCGGGCGGCACCGCCGCATCCTGGTGGTCACCAACCTGTTCCCGCCGCAGGAGTTCGGCGGCTATGGCCGCAAGCTGTGGGAGTTCTCGGCCGAGCTGATCCGCCGCGGCCATGCGGTGAAGGTGCTGACCGCCGATGTGCCCGAGCTCGCCCGCCCGGGCATGGCCGGGACCGACGACATCGAGGCGCATGTCGACCGTTCGCTGACACTTTACGGATATTGGAAGGACGGGCGCGCCTTCACCCACGACGATCCGGCCCACTGCGCCGCGCTGATCCGCGCCAACATCCGCCGCGTGCTGGAGACCGCCCGCGACTTCCGCGCCGACGCCTGTCTGGTCGGCAACCTCGACATGCTGGCGACTGGGTTCCTCGACCCGCTGACCCGGCAGATGGGCGTGCCGGTGCTGCATTGCCTGGGCAACCAGCATCCCGGCTACGCGCCGGATGCGGCACCCCGCTCCCCCCTCTACCGCGCCGGGCCTGCCAGCGGCTGGGTGGCGGAGCGGCTGGCCGCCGGCGGCTACGGCCTGTCCGCCACGGTGATCCACCCGGGCGCCCGCGTCGATCACTTCCACCGCGCGGTGATGCCGGCGCCCGACCGGCTGCGCATCGCCTTCGCCAGCCTGTTCGTCAACTACAAGGGGCCGCAGACGCTGGTCAACGCGCTTGCGATCCTGCACCGCGAGGGCATCGACTTCGACTGCACCTTCGCCGGGGAGGCGCCGGACGCCGACCTCGCCGCCCGCTGCCGCGACTTCGTGGAGCGCAACGGCATGGCCGGCAAGGTGCGCTTCACCGGCTTCCTCGACCGCCGCGGCCTGTCCGGCCTGTTCGCCCGCTGCAACGTGCTGGTCTTCCCCAGCGTCTTCCAGGAGCCCTTCGGCATTTCGCAGGTGGAAGCGATGGCCGCCGGCCTGACCGTGGTCGGCAGCGGCACCGGCGGCAGCGGCGAGGTGCTGCGCGACGGCGTCGACGGCCTGCTGTTCCCGGCGGAGGACCACGAGGCGCTCGCCGACCGCCTGCGCAGTCTGGTTGCAGACCGCGCCGCCTGGCAGCGCTTGGCCCTGTCCGGCCGCGACCGTGCCCGCGACTTCACCGTCGCCCGGTCCGTCGACCGCATCGAGGCGGTGTTCGAGGAATTGATCGCGCAGAAGGAATGAACGTGGAGAGGAGAACGTGGAGAGGACCGGCAGCGCCGTGGCCGGTGAGAAAAAAGGTCCGGGTTCTCCTCCCCTTTCGATAGGGGAATGAAAGGCTGTAGAGTGGCGGAGCCGCAGTCCGCGGCGCGGATTCTTCCTCCCGGCCATGACGACCACCATCTCCGACCTGTCCGACGACCCGGCCGGCACGATGCCCGCCTGTTCCTGCCTGCTGTGCAGCGCCGCCGGCTGGAGCGCCGCTCCCATCGCCGCAGGGCTGGACCCGCAGGGAAGCCAGCCGCAGGGCGCCTCCTTCGCCACCGTCTCGACCCTGCTGGCGGCGGGGACGCCCCGCTGGGGCAGTGGCGCCGTCGGCAGCGGGGCGACGGTCAGCTACAGCTTCATGGAGCAGGCGCCGTCCTACGCCTCCACCTCGGACAGGACCGGCTTCGCGGCGCTGTCCGGCACGCAGCGCGACGCGGTGCGGCAGGCCTTCGCCGCCTGGAGCGCCGTCGCCAACATCTTCTTCGTCGAGACCTCCGACAGCGCCAACAGCGGGCAGGGCGGGTCGATCCGCATCGGCACCAACCGGCAAGGCTCCAGCGCCGCCTACGCCTACTATCCGACCAGTTCGCTCTATGACGGCGGCGGCGACATCTATCTTTCCAACAGCGCCGCGACCAATGCCAGCCCGACGCAGGGCAGCTACGGCTATCTGACCATCCTGCACGAGATCGGGCACGCCATCGGGCTGAAGCATCCCGGCAACTACAACGCCACCGGCGGCGGGGGCGAACCGCCCTACCTGTCCTCGTCGGAGGACAATTACCGCTACACGATCATGTCCTACAACCGGCACCCCAGCCTGGGCCTGAACGGGCTGGCGACGGGGCCGGCGCTGTACGACATCGCGGCTGTCCAGTATCTGTACGGCGCCAACACCGCCACCCGCATCGGCGACGACCGCTACGCCTTCGCCAGCAACACCGTGGCTGTCAGTCAGGCCATCTGGGATGCCGGCGGCGCCGACAGCATCGACGCCAGCGGGCAGGCGTCGGCCGTCACCATCGACCTGACGCCCGGCGCCTTCAGCTCCATCGGCCCCAACGGATCGGGCGGGCTGGCGGTGGACAATGTGGCGATCGCCGACGGCGTCACCATCGAGACCGCCATCGGCGGCGGCGGCAACGACATCCTGATCGGCAACACCGCCAACAACCTGCTGACCGGCGGCGAGGGCTCCGACACGCTGACCGGCGGGGCGGGCGACGATACGCTGCAGGGCGGCGGCGGTACCGACACCGCGGTCTACAATGGCAGCCGCTCCTCCTACACCGTCACCGTCACTGCCGACGGCGCCGTCATCTCCGGCGGCGGCGAAGGCACCGACACGCTGACCGACGTCGAATACGCCCTGTTCGCCGACACCCGCATCAGCCTGATGCCCCCGGCGGTCACCGTCCGGGCCGGCCGGGTTTCCATCGGCTCCTCGATCACGCTGGCCAGCCTGATCACGGCCGCCGATCCGGCCGGCGGCCTCGTCACCCAGTACGAACTGGTCGACAACACCAACGGCGCCGGTTCTCTGATGGTCGGCGGGACGGCTCAAGGTGCCGGCGCCGTGGTTTCGCTGACCGCGGCGGCCTTCGCCGGTGTCACCTTCGCCGCCTCCACCCTGACCAGCCTCGACGAGCTGTCGGTGCGTGCCTACAACGGCGTGGCGTGGAGCCGCTGGATCGGCTTCACCATCGCCTCGCGCCCGGCCAACCGGCCACCGGCCGTGCAAAGCGACAAGACCCTGACCGTGCAGGAAGGCGGGCCGGCCATCGCGCTCGGCATCGACCGGCCGAGCGACCCGGACGAAGGCGACGGCATGACGGTGACGCTGGCCCGGCTGCCGGCCGCCGGCACGCTCCGTCTGGCCAACGGCACCGCCATCACCGCCGGGATGACGCTCGGCACGGCCGATCTGGCCGGCCTGGCCTATCATGCCCCAACCGGCACCCCGGCATCGCCGGGCTCCTTCGCCTACACCGTCACCGACAGCCAGGGTGCGGTCAGCGGGCAGACCGTGACCTTGCGGGTGACCCCGCTGGCCGAGACGATGGCCGGCTTCGACCCGCTGGCCTATCTCGCCTCCAACCCCGATCTGGCCGCCGCCTTCGGCACCGACGCGACGGCCGCGCGCGAGCATTACCTGGGCTTCGGCTTGGCGGAGGGGCGGGCGACCCGGTCCTTCGATCCGCTCTCCTACCTCGCCGCCAACCCGGATCTGGCGGCGGCCTTCGGCGCCGATCCCGTGGCGGCGAGCCGGCATTATCTGACGCTGGGCCGGCGGGAAGGCCGGTCGGCCGGCAGCTTCGACCCGCTGGCCTATCTGGCGGCCAACCCCGATCTGGCCGCCGCCTTCGGCACCGATACGACGGCCGCCACCCGCCATTACCTGTCCAACGGCCGGCGAGAAGGGCGCAGCACCAGCTTCGACGGCTACGGCTATCTGGTGTCGAACCCGGATCTGGCGGCGGCATTCGGGCTGGACCCGGCAGCGGCGGCCCGCCATTACGTGACCTCCGGCCGGACCGAGGGGCGCGGCATCACCTTCGACCCACTGGCCTATCTGGCCGCCAACCCCGACCTTGCCGCCGCTTTCGGCACCGACACCGCCCGGGCGGCCGGCCACTACCTGTCCAGCGGCCGGCGGGAGGGGCGGGCCACCAGCTTCGACGCGCTCTCCTATCTGGCGGCGAACCGCGATCTTGCGGCCTCCATCGGCAACGACCCCGTGCGGGCGCAGGAGCATTACATCCGCTACGGCCGGCTGGAGAACCGCACCACCAGCTTCAACGCCCACGATTATCTGCTGGCCAACCCCGACCTGCTGAGCGTCTTCTCGGGCAGCGAGCAGCAGGTGAAGCTCTATGTCGTCCTTTACGGCAGCACGCCGCGGCGCGACGCCGCCGGCTTCGACGCGCTGAGCTATCTGGCGGCCAACCCGGATCTGGCAGCAACCTTCGGCACCGACACCGCCGCCGCCACTGCCCATTACCAGTCGACCGGACAGGCGGGCGGGCGGGCGACCCGGTTCAACGCGCTCGCCTATCTGATGGCCAACCCCGACCTGAGCGCCGCCTTCGGCAGCGACCAGCAGCAGGCCCTGGTCCATTTCATCCAGCATGGCCGCAACGAGCCGCGCCCCAATCCGATCGGCTACGTCCGCCCGCAACCGGCCGGCTTCGCCATGGCCGGCGGCGGGATGCTGGCGGTGGGGATGGGGTGATCCCGTACGCCTATTGACCGGTCAGAAGCCCGTCTCCCGGATCAGCACCGACGCGGCGATGCGCCAGAAGCGCTCGGCGATGCTGCGGGCCTCGCCTGCCACTCGGACGATGCCGCGGGTCACGCGCTCCGGCCCTTCTTGCACGGCGCCGGCAACGGCCGGCCCGCTGTTCGCTTGGCCAATGTTTGCCGGCTCGACGTCCAGGGTGATGCGGTAGACCGCCTCCACCGGGGCGAGCGCGCTGCGGCCGCCATCGAGCCTGGACCCGCCATGCGGCTGGCCCGGCTGCGGTCCCGCCTGCCCCTCCACCGCCACCGGGCCGCCATTGACCGAGGCGAGCGCCGGCACGTCCAGAACCGAGACGGCGACCGGATCGACCGCACGCACCCTGGCCGCGCGCCGGGGGGCCAGCGGGTCATCCGGGTGGAACTCCGCCCCGGCACCCGGGCTCAGCCGATCGAAATCGCCTTCGCCGACATAGCCGACCAGTTCGCCGCTGCCCGGCGCCACCACCATCGCCAGCGGCAGCTTCGGCCCGATCCAGCGGCCGGGGGTCAGCGCATCCTCCATGTCGCGCACGGTGCCCGACAGGGGAGAGCGCACCACCAGCCGCTCGCGGCTGTCGAGAAGCCCTTGCCGCTCGGCGAGCGCGGCGGCCAGATCTTCCTCCATCGCCCGCACGCGGTCGAGCTGCTCGCGGCTGGCGGTCAGGCGGGCGATCTGTTCCTGCATCCAGTCGATGCGCAGCTCCGCCTGGCGCAGCTTGCCCTCCAGGTCGGGGGCGGTCAGGCGGAACAGCGGCTCGCCCTCCACCACGCTCTGGCCGCGGGCGACCAGCGTCTCCTCCAGCCGGGCGGGGAAGGGGGCGTAGACGGTGGCGAAGCCGGACGCCCGCCAGACCACCGGCACCGAGACGGTGGTGGTCACCGGCAGCAGGGTCAGCCCGACCGCCGCCGCCAGCCCGGCCAGCGTCAGCCCGGTGCGCAGGTTGACCCGGAAGCGGTCGCGCAAGGACCACCAGACCTTCGCCTCGTGCAGAAGGGGGCGGGCGATGAACCAGCCGATCTCGATGGCGAACAACAGGATCCCCAATACCTTGATGGCGACGTGGTAGACCAGCAGCGCGATGCCGAGGAACAGCACCAGCCGGTAGACCCAGGTGACATAGGAATAGACCAGCAGGATGCGCCGCCGCGCCGCCGGCATCTCCTCCGGCGGGGCCATGCCCAGGCCGAACAGCCACTCCCGCAGCTTCCAGCGCGCCATGGCGAAGCCGCGCTCCTGCAGGTTGGGCACGTCCAGCGCGTCGGACAGCAGGTAATAGCCGTCGAAGCGCATGAAGGGGCTGAGGTTGATCGCCAGCGTGGTGATCCAGCTGACCGTCGCCAGGAAATAGGCGGCGCTGCGCAGCGGCCCGTCGGGCAGGAAGCTCCAGGCCAGCGTGGCGAAGACGGCGATCGTCAGCTCGGTCAGCATGCCGGCCGCCCCCACCGCCAGCCGCTGCCGGCGCGAGACCAGCCTCCAGGCGTCGGTGGTGTCGGTGTAGAGCACCGGCCACATCACCAGGAAGGCCACCCCCATGGTCGGCACCCGGCAGCCGTAGCGCTTGGCGGTGTAGGCATGGCCCAGCTCGTGGCAGATCTTGGTGCCCATCAGCGTGACGCCGTAGAGCGCCAGCCCTTCGGGGGAGAAGAAATGCTGGAAGGTGTGCAGGAAGGCGTCCCACTGCCGCGCCACCAGCAGCCCGGCCAGCACCGCGGTCAGCAGCACCAGGGCCAGCCAGGCCCGGCTGTAGAAGGGCGCCACCAGCCCCACCGTCGCCGACAGGAAACGGTCGGGCCGCACCAGCGGGATGCGGAAGAACAGGTAGTTGTGGACCAGCCACCAGAACCAGCCGGTTTTCCGTGCCGCCGCCTGACGGGCCAGGAAGGCGGTGTCGACGGTGACGGTCAGGTTGTTGGCCGCCAGGAACTGGTAGAAGCCCATGACGTCGTCGACCGTCGGCTCGAACAGGCTGTCGTCGGCCACCGCCGCGGCGATGGCGAACGGGTTGGCGTGGTGCCAGTGCGCGATCAGCGCGAAGGCCTCCGGCCCGATGCGGAAATAGCGGTTGCGCACCGGATCGTGGATGGTCCAGCCCGGCGCCCCGTCCTGCCCCGCCGGCGCCGGCAGCAGGGCCAGATCGTCGCGCAGTCCCGGCAGCCGCAGGGAGGCCCGCGGGTCGGCGGGGGCGGAACCGACAGTGCCGACCTTGGCGGTACGGAGGCCATTGGCAGGGCCAGCGGGAGGCGTGAGGGCGATGGACACGGGAGGACGGCGTCCTTTTCGGGAAAGCGGGTCAGAAGTGGCGTGAAGCTGTGGAGCGGCGCCGAGCCCGCATCGCCGTTGACGGTGCGGGCGAAAGGGCCCAGGTTACATGTAACCGATGACAGGAGCCCGCCATGCCTGCGATCCACCATACCTCGCGCGAGAAGGTGAAGGCGCACCGTGCGCGGCTTCGGGCGCAGGGGCTGCGTCCGGTGCAGATTTGGATCCCCGACGTCCGCAGCCCGGCCTTCGTTGCCGAAGCTCTGCGCCAGTCCCTGGCCGTCGCCCGCAGCCCGCGGGAGGCCGACGACCAGGGCTTCGCCGATGCCGCTGGCTGGGGATCGCTGGATGACGGGGAATGAAGCGGGGTGAGATCTGGACGGTGGCCGGCGGGGCCGATTATGCGGGAAAGCCGCGGCCGGTCGTCATCCTGCAGGACGACCGTTTTTCCGGCACCGCCTCGGTCACCGTCTGCCCCTTCACGACCGATCCGACCGACGCACCGCTGTTCCGCCGGCTGGTCGAGCCGACCGGCGGCAACGGCCTGACCCAGCCATCCCGCATCATGGCGGACAAGATCATGACGGTTCCGCGGGCCAAGGTCGGGCATCCGATCGGCGTGCTCGAAGCCGCCCATCTGGCCTGGATCGGCAAGGCCGTCCTCGTGTTCCTGGGCTTGGCCGGAGGGGGCTTTTCCGAGGAGGAGGCATCCGGTCAAATCCGTCCGGACTGATGGAGAGGGCGGGCTATCCATCTCCGGCCCCTTTTCAAATTCCCAGCGACTGGCGCAGCAGGGCCAGCGGGCGGCGGAACAGGTAAAGCGCCAGAGGCACGCGGTCGCCCAGGATCTTGGCGGTGCCGCGCAGGCCGATGCGCGGCGGGGCGTCCCCTGGGCTCTGGCCCGGTTCCAGCGCCGCCTTGACGCGGTAGGACAGCACGCCGGCGGCCGACAGGCCGGCTTCGTAGCTGGCATGGGTCAGGCGGGCCCGGAGGGGGTGGAGCGGATCGACGTTCAGGAACAGCTCCACCGGCGAGCCCGGCTCCAGCACCAGGGCGTCGCCGACCGGCACCATGATGTCGATCTCCGGCGCCTGCGGATCGGCCAGCGTCAGCACGCGCTCGCCCACCGACAGCGGCTTGCCCAGCCAGTCGTTGACGTCGGTGAAGACGGCGATTCCGGCGCGCTCGGCCTTCACCGTCACCCGGTCCAGCAGGTCGCGGGCGAGCGCCAGCTCGGCCCGGCGCAACTCCACCTGGGCACGGAGCTGGGCGACGCGGGCCTTGGTCTGCGGGTCGGCGAAGGCGGCCTGGGAGGCGGTCAGCAGTTCGGCCTCCGCCTGGGTCAGGCCCTTGCGCGCCACCTCGAACCGGCTGCGCAGCACGGTGGAATCGAAGCTGAACAGCGGCTGTCCGGCCGCCACCGCCTGGTTCGGCTGCACGTGGAAACGCTCGATCACGCCGTCCAGCGGGGCGGCGACGATCACCGGGTTGCTGGTCTGGATCTCGGCCGGGGCCAGGGTCGACATCGGCACCGGGATGGCGAGCGCGCCGGCGAGCGTCAGCAGCACCAGCAGGGGCAGCAGGACGCGGCGCAGCCCACGCCGCTTGGCGCGCTTGCCCGACAGCGCCCACCAGGCATGGCCGTAGCCCTCCGCCAGATGGCTCAGCAGCAGGATTTCGCCGTCGGTCCAGGGCTCGTCGCGGCCCAGCCACAGGCCGGCCAGGGGCGGGGCTGCCTTGTCCCGGCTTTCCGCCGAGGCGCCGGGCGGGGGCTCCCGCTGGGGTTCCGGCTTGCGCAGCGGGCACCACAGAACCTGCGCCGGCCCCCACTCGCCCCAGGCGCCGCGGACGTCGGCGGGCAGGGCAGCGGGATCGACGACATGGACCGTGTCGGCCTGCGGTCCGGTGGCGACGGCGCGCACCGCCTGCTCCAGCCATTGGGCGAAAGGGGCGTTCGGTTCCAGAACCGCGATGTTGGACACCGCCTCCAACGTCGGCCGGCCCCGGTCCGCCAGGGTCAGGAAGGCGGCCTGCCGGTAGGCGATCAGTCGGCGGGTCTGGTTGACGATGTGATAGCGCAGCTCCGGCGCCGTCGCCTGCCGCCACGCCTGCCGCTGCAGCTCCAGCAGCATCAGCAGGCCGTTGACCGGCTGCGGTGCCGCCTGTGGAGCGGCCTGCTGGGGCGGGGTCTGGGCCATCACGGCGCTCATGGCTTCGCGGTTCCGGGCTTGGCAGTTCCCTGCGGAGTCCCCTGAGCCCCGGCCGGCAGCGCCGACAGTGCCGGCTCGGGGAAGATGGCGGTGCCGCTCATGCCGGCGACAAGCGCCTGGGACGGAGCGTCGCCGGTCAGCTTCGCCGTCACCTTCACCGACTGGCTGGCCGGGTCGACCTTGGCGCCGGGCAGCACCACCTCGCCCGGCAGGGTGACCCCGGTCTCGTCGACCCGCAGGTCGAAGCGCTGCCCCGGCCTCAGCCACACCAGCCAGGAGGAGGGGACGATCAGCTCCACCTTCAAATCCCGGTCGGACAGGATCTCCAGCAGCGGCGCGCCGGCGGCGACCGACTCATGCTCCTGGATCCGGCGCTCGACCGCGCGGCCGTCGAAGGGCGCCTTGATCTCGCAGCGCCGGGCCTGCACCTCCGCCTTGCGGACATCGGCGCGGGCGACCTGGGCCTTCGCCTCGGCCAGCTGCACCTCCGCCTCGCCGATGGACCGCAGGCTGTTCAGGCGCCGGTTGACCCGCGCCGTCACGTCCGCCGCGTTCAGCTGGGCGCGGGCGGCGTCCAGCTCCGCCTGATAGCTGGCGCAGTCGAAGGCGACCAGCAGGTCGCCGGCCTTGAAGCTCTGGCCGGCATCGACGCTCATGCGGGCGATGCGGCCGGGGATCTCGGAGGACAGGACCGCATGCCGCCGGGCCTCGATCAGCGCGCGGACCTGCCCCTGCGAGGCGTCCTGGGCGACTGCCGGAGCGGGGGCGAAGCCCCCGCCCAGCAGGACGGCCACGAATGCGGCGGCCTTGACCGCAGCACCGGAACGGATCACAGCGACGCGACCTTGCCCATCGGCAGGCTGTCGAGCTGGATGTCCTGAGCCGAGAGGGTACGAACGGTGCATTCCCGCTGCTTGTCCTTCACACGATGACAGAACCGCTCGGCCGCGGCGCGGTCGGCGAAACCGCCTGCGCGCAGCTGGACGATCGGCTTGCCGTCCTCGCTGCGCCGGGTGGTGACGTACAGGGCGCCGGCCCCTTCCGTTCCCGTTCCCAGGCGTTTGGCGATCATACCCCATTCCTGCTCGGCAAGCCTGTGGCTTGCGTAAGCCCCAAGCTCGGCCTGTATGACGGGAGAGAAGAACGCCGTCGCAACCGGAGCGGCGACGGAAGGCGATTGTTTCGCTGCCGTAATGGGGGCGGGGGCAGGAGCGGGGGGCGCAATCGGAGCCGGAGCCGAGACCTGTTCAGGTTCCGGGGCAGGCTTTGCGGAAGACTCCAGAACGAAAGGCGTGGAGGCCGGGGTCGGTTCGGCCGCCGCGGCCTTCGGCGCTTCCGCGGCAGGAACAGGAGCGGAGGCCGCAACAGGGGCCGAGGCCGAGGTCGGCGCGGCCGCCATGGGCACCGCCGCCTTGGCGGGCTCCGGCTTCACCGGCTCCACCTTCGCCGGTTCCGCTTTCTCGGCCTTGGCCGCGTCCTTGGCCATCAGATCCTTCACGCGGAGAACGCTATTGGCGCGCTCCTGCCAGGAGGACAGGCCCTTGGCCACCGCCTGGGTCAGGCTGGGCAGGTCGTCGGCGGCCATCGTCTCGGGCAGCGGATCGACGCCGGCCGACACCATGACGCGGGCATAGGCGTTGTGCAGGTCGGCCAGCACCAGATCGCGGCGCAGGTCGGACAGCAGCGCCGTCACCTCCGACTGGATCACTCCCAGTTCGCCCACCTGGCCGGCCTCGCCGACGTTGACATATTGTGAGCGGATGCGGGTGTCGAGGTCGGCCTGCTCGGCGGTCAGGGCGAATTCCTGCTTCAGTTCGCGGAACTGCAGCACCGCCACATGCACCTGGCTCAGCACCGCCATGCTCAGTGCCTGACGGCGGAAGGCGACCAGCTCCTCCTGCGCCTCGGCGTAGGACTTGGTGGCGGGGGCGGAGACCAGATTGATCAGGTTCCAGCTGATCCGCGCGCCGTAATCGGCCCAGCGCTGGTTCAGCAGGAAGCTGTTGCTGTCGTAGCGCAGGGCGGTGTTGACGTCGATGCCCGGCAGCAGCTTCAGCAGCGACCGCCAGGTCTCGTCGGCGGAGATGCGCTGGTTGTAGCTCTCCTCCAGCAGCTCCGGCCGGTTCAGCAGGGCGTAGGTCTCCAGCGCCTCCGCCGCGACGTCCAGCTTGGGCGGCGCCTTCATGACGCTGGCCGGCGGCAGCTCGATCTCGAACGGCTCGCCCGGCGGCAGCCCCATCAGCGCGCCCAGCTGCGACTTCGCCGCCACCAGCTCGCGCCGCAGCGACTGCAGCTGGCGCAGCGTCTCCACCAGGGTGCGGGTGTAGGTCAGCGCCTGCAGCGGGGCCTGGACGCGCAGCGCCTCCAGCGTGCGGGCATCGCGGCGCGCGCCCTCCACCCGCTTCTCCACCGGCTCCAGCCGTTTCAGCAGCCGTTCGGCGGCCACGGCGCGCCAATAGGCGGTGCGCACGTCCTGCATGATGCCCTGGACGACGCGGCGGCGGCGCTCGTCGGCGATCAGCACCAGATTGGCGTTCTGCCGCGCCCGCAGATAGCTGACGCCGAAGTCCAGCACATTCCAGGTGAAGGCGAGGTCGCCGGTGCGGCGGTGCTTGTCGGTGGCGGTGGTGCTTTCGCCCGTCCGCCGGCCGGTGGCGAGGTTCAGGCTTTCCGACCCGGCGTCGTTGTTGCGCCCGACATAGCCGGCGGCGGCCACCACGCGCGGCAGCATGTCGTAGCGCGACAGGTCCAGCTGGTCGGTGGCGACCGCCACCTCCATCAGCTTCACGCGTTCGTCGAGGTTGTACTTGATGGCGCGCGCCATCGCCTCGTCCATCGAGACCGCCTTGGTCAGCGGCTCCTGCGGGGCCATCACGACGCCCAGATCCTTGCGCACGCGCGCCAGATTTTCCTCGGCCGTCAGCGGCTCGGGTTTGACCGCGCAGCCCGCGGCCAGCAGGGATGCCGTCAGGACGGCGACGGGAACCACCGAAGAAAGCAAGCGGCGGCGGAGTTGAGCGGTCGAAGTCTTCATGGCGGGAGCAATTCCGTTCGGCGGAAAAGGATTGGACGAGGAAACGATGCTGGAAGGAAGGGGTGCTGAAAGGGGGTGGGCCGCCGTCAGGCGGCCCGGCTGTCGGGCAGGATGTGGCTGGCGAGTGCCGCCAGCAGGTCGGCAGCGCCGGCCGGACCGCCATGGGCGCGGGCGACCTGACGGGCGAAGCCGGGAGAGGCCGGCATGATCTCGGCACGGTCGTCCGCACCACGCTCCGCCGGCTGTCCGGCCCCATCCGCCGGGGTGCCGCCGCCATCCTGGGGGGCGTCCTGGTTCTGGGGCTGGTTCTGGGGCTGGTTCTGGTTTTGCGGCTGGCCCTGCGGCTGGCCCTGACCTTGGCCCTGCTGGCCCTGCGGACCCTGGGTCCCCGGCTGTCCTGCCGCCGGGCCGCGGCCCTGTCCGGTGCCGAGGCCGTTGCCCCGCTCCTGACCCAAGCCTTGTCCTTGGCCTTGGCCCTGACCGTTGTTCAGGCCGTTGCCCTGCGTGCCGGTCTGGCCGGGAGTGCTTTGGCCGGGAGTGCCCTGGCCGCCGGTATTGGTGCCGGTGCCGGTGCCAAGGCCCGTGCCCGTT
The DNA here is from genome assembly GCF_008364825.1 of Azospirillum sp. B21. Taxonomy (GTDB): domain Bacteria; phylum Pseudomonadota; class Alphaproteobacteria; order Azospirillales; family Azospirillaceae; genus Azospirillum. Next base: position 194,962 of record NZ_VTTO01000008.1, on the reverse strand, counting down.
CCGGTCCCTCCGGGCGTGCCGCCGGTGCCGAGGCCGCTGCCCAAACCATTGCCGCCCAAACCGCTGCCGCCGAGGCCGCCGCCGTTCAGACCGCCGTTCAGACCGCCGCCAAGGCTGCCGCCCAAACCGCCGCCCAAACCACCGCCGAGCCCGCTTCCCCCCAGCCCGCTGCCGGAGCCGCTGCTGGAGTTGGACGAGCCGCCGCCGATGCTGTTCAGCGTCACCGACCGGCCGGCATCCGTGCTGGACGAGCCGCCGCCGATGTTGTTCAGCGTCACCGACCGGCCGGCGTCCGTGCTGGACGAACCGCCGCCGATGTTGTTCAGCGTCACCGACCGGCCGGCATCCGTGCCGGACGAGCTGCCGGGCATCCCGCCGCTTCCACCGCTGCTGTTGCCGCCCGGCAGGCTCGGTGCGGAGCCGGTGCTGCCGGTGCCGCCCGACGAACTGCTGGAGGAGCCGTTGGAGGACGGGCCGTTGGACGAGGAGCCGGTCGTCGAACTGCCGGACAGCGACGGGCCGTTGCCGCTGACGGTGACGGGCGTGGTCGTCGCCGGTGTGGTGGGCGCCGTGGTGGTCGTGCTGGCGCGGGCCACCGCGACCGTCACCGTCGCCGCGGCCGAGCTGTTGCCGGCAAGGTCGCGGGCCTGGATGCTGATCGACCGGCTGGTCGCCGTGCCGGCGAAGCTCGGGTCGCCGGCGCTCGACCGCAGCCCGATCGCCCGCACCGCCGCCTGATAGTCGGCGGCCGACGCCGCGCCGGTCAGCACGATGCTGTTGCCGTCGCGGGTCGCGGTGATGCCGGCCGGCAAGGCGCCGATCACCAGCTCGTCGCCGCTGCGGGCGTCGGTCAGGGTGACCGTGACCCGGTTCAGCGAATTGGCGTCCGACAGCGAGACGGCGGAACCGAGCGTCGCCGTGCCGCCGGCGCTCAGCGTCGGGGCTGTGCCGCCGGCGGAGACCGTCGGGGCCTGGGTATCCACCGTCAGGCTCAGCGTTCCCGACCGGCCGATGTTGCCGGCGCGGTCGGTGGCGGTGGTCACCACGCTGTGGGCGCCGTCGGCCAGCGGGGTGGTGACGGCGAAGCTCCAGGATCCGTCGCTGCCGGTGGTGGCCGTGCCGACGGTGACGCCGTCGATGATGACGGTCACCGTGCTGTTCGGATCGGCGGTGCCGGTCAGGGTCGGGCGGTTGACCGGGGTGACGTTGGCCGCGTTGTCGATGCCGCCGGAGATGGCGGGGGTCGACAGCACCGGCGGCGTGGCGTCGACGGTCAGGGTCAGTGCCGCCGAGGTGCCGCTGCTGTTGCCGGCAGGGTCGGTCGCCCGGCTGGTGATGGCATGGGTGCCGTCGGGCAGCGGGGTGGTCAGCGTGTAGCTCCAGCTGCCGTCGGACCCGGCGGTGGTGGTGCCGACCGCCACGCCGCCGACCAGGACGGTGACGGTGGAGCCGGGCTCCGCCGTGCCGCCGACGGTCGGGCGGTTGATGTTGGTCAGCCCGTCGGTGGTGGAGACGCCGGTGTCCTGTCCGGCCGCCAGCACCGGGACCGAGGGGGTTGCCGGGGCGGCGGTGTCGACCAGGACGTTCTGCAGGCCCGGCATGCCGGTCAGCGTCGAGGGCAGCGGGATGCGGGCACGGTCGGTGATGCTGCCGCCGTTGTAGTTCAGGCCGGTGACGGCGATGCCGTCGGCATCGGCGTCGCCCGCCTGCACCACATAGTCGAAGCGCAGGACCGTCCCGCTGCTGGCCGCGGCGTTGTAGACCGCCTGACGGGTCTGCCCGCCGACGTCCAGCGTGATCGTCGGGACACCGTTGACGATCACCACCTCGCTGGTCTGGACATAGAAGCTCATCGTCCGGCCGACGCCATAGGTGCCGTCGGCGGGTGCGACGATGCTGCGGATCGTCGGCGCCGTGGTGTCGATGGCGATGTTCTTGTTCAGCCCCAGCGACCGCACGTCGCCCGGCTGGGTGAGGGTCAGGACCCCGGCATTGCCGGCGATGTCCGTGATCGAGCCGGTCAGCGCGCCGGTGCCGGAGGCGTCCAGGTCCGCGGTGGTGTCGCCGGCCTGCACCGTGTAGGTGAAGGTCAGCGTGTTGGTGCCGGCCCCGCTGCTGTAGGTGGCGGTGCGGCCGGTGTTCAGCGCCAGCGTCGGGGTGCCGTTGACGGTCACCGCCTCGCTGAAGGTCACCTGGATCGAGATGGTCTCGCCGGTGGTGTAGGTGCCGTTCTCGGTGCTGGCGGTCACGTTGGTGACGGTGGGATGGACGCTGTCGACGCGCACGGCCCCCATGCCGGCGACGTTGTTCAGCGTGCGGATCGCGCTGTTGCCGATCAGGTCGGCGATGCTGCCGCCGCTGATCGAGCCGCCGATGCCGATGCCGTCGGCGTCGGTCAGGTTGGTGCCCACGGTGTAGCGGAAGGTCAGCGCGGTGCCGCCCGACCCCGACAGGTAGGTCGCCTGCACCACCGTGCCGTTGTCGAGCGTGATTCCGAAGGTCGGCGTGCCGGTGACGGTGACCGCCTCGTTGAAGGTGACGGTGACGTCGATGGTCTCGCCGGCCCGGTAGGTGCCGTTCACCGCCGAGACGGAACTGACCGTCGGGGCCGCGGTGTCGATGACGATCGCCTTGTTGGCGCCCAGCGAGCTGGCGCCCCCCGGCGTCGCCAGCGTCAGGATCGCGTCCAGGCTGGTGGTGCTGTCGGCGATGCTGCCGCCGTTCAGCGTCAGCGCATTGATGGAGGCGTAGTCGAGGTCGGTCGCGTTGTCGCCGTCCTGCACCGTGTAGGTGAAGGTCAGCGTGGTCGTCCCCGACCCGCCGCTGTAGGTGGCGTTGCGGCCGATGTTCAGCGCCAGCGTCGGCGTCCCGGTGACCGTCACCGCCCGGTTGAAGGTGACGGTGATGGTGACGGTGCTGCCGGCCTTGTAGGTGCCGTCGGCGGTGGTGGCGGTGACCGACGAGACGGTCGGGTTGACGATGGCGTTCAGCACCAGGTCGTTGCCGGTGCCGCCGACATAGTCGACGGTGTAGAGATCGCCGTTGCTGGTCATGGTGGCGCCCTGCGCCAGCCCGGACAGCGTGCTGGACACCGCCCCGGCCCCGGTCTGGTTGATGACCGTATAGCTGGAGTTGGTGGCGGCGAAGCCGTTGACGCGGGTCATGGTGACGGTGCTGGAGCCGCTGGCCAGCGTGATGCCGCCGCTGACGATCACCTGGTCGTAGTTGGTGCCGGGGGAGCCGGTGCCGGCGATCTCCACCGCCAGGGTGCCGCTCATCGACAGGGCGCCGTTGACGGTCAGCGAGCCGATGCCGTTGCTGGTGCCGGCGACGCCGGGCGCCAGCGTGGCGCCGGAGGCCACCGTCAGCGTGCTGGACGAGCCGGCGGCGAAGATGCTGCCGGTGCCGCCCAGCGTGGCGCCGGAGGCCACCGTCATTCCGGTGGTGCCGTTCAGCGCGCCCGTCACCAGCAGGGTGCCCGCGGACACCGTGGTCGGGCCGGCATAGGTGCTGGTGCCCGACAGGGTCAGCGTGCCGGTGCCGGTCTTGGTCAGCGCGTCGTTGCCGCCGATGGCGCCCGACAGCGTCACGGCGACGCCGGTGTCGATGGTGGCGCCGTTGACCCCGGTGTCGAAGGCGTTGTCGATGGTGCCCGTCCCGGTGACGCTCAGCGTGCCGCCGTTCAGCGTCACGGTGCCGGTTCCTAAGTTGGCGTCGCCGGCCACGCTCAGCGTGCCGCCGCCCCGCACCGTCGTGGTGCCGGTGAAGCCGCCGCTGTTGTTTCCCGACAGGGTCAGGGTACCGGTGCCCGACTTGGTCAGGCCGCCGGTGCCGGTCAGGACGCCGGAGAAGGTCGTGCTGCTGTTGTCGCCGCCGGCGCTCAGGGTGTTGGCGCCGAGCGCCACGGTGCCGGCCCCGGCGAGCGAGCCCACGGTCTCGCTGGCCGACAGGGTCAGGGTGGTGTCGGTGCCGACCGACACCGCGCTGTTGTCGCTGATCGCCGAACCACCCGACACCGTCAGCCCGCCGCCCGACAGGGTGGTGGTGCCGGTGTAGGTGTTGGTGCCCGACAGGGTCAGGGTGCCGGTGCCGGTCTTGGTCAGGCCGCCGGTGCCGCCGATGGCGCCGGAGAAGGTGGTGGTGCTGTTGTCGGCGCCGGTGGTCAGAGTGTAGCCGCCCAGCGCCACCGAACCGGCACCGGACAGCGACCCGATGGTCTCCGCCGCCCCCAGGCTCAGGAAGGCGCCGGATGCCACGGTCACCGCGCCCGCGTCGGCGATGGCGCTCCCGCCGCTCAGCGTCAGCGTGCCGGCGCTGACGCTGGTGGTGCCGGTGTAGCTGTTGGCCCCCGACAGGGTCAGGCTGCCGGAACCGCTCTTGGTGAAGCCGCCGGTGCCGCCGATCACGCCCGACAGGGTGGCGCTGTTGGTGGTGCTGACCGTGGCGCCGTTGCTGCCGGCGGTGATGGCGTTGGAGACGGTGGCGCCGGTGCCGATGATCGCCAGCGTGCCGCCGTTGAGCGTCACGCTGCCGCTGCCCAGGTTGCTGCCGCCGGTCACCGACAGGGTGCCGGCGGTGACGCCGGTGGTGCCGGTGTAGGTGTTGGTGCCGGACAGGGTCAGGGTGCCGCTGCCGGTCTTCGCCAGGTTGCCGGTGCCCGACAGCACGCCGGAGAAGGTCGTGCTGCCGTTGTTACCGCCGGCCGTCAGCGTGTTGGCGCCCAGCGTCACAGAGCCGGCACCGGCGAGCGAGCCGATGGTCTCAGCCGCCAACAGGTTCAGCGTGGCGCCGCTGTCCACCGTCACCGCGCTGCTGTCGGCGATGGCCGAACCGCCCGACACCGTCAGCGTGCCGCCCGACACGGTGGTGGCGCCGGTATAGGTGTTGGTGCCCAGCAGGGTCTGCGTACCGGTGCCGGTCTTCGTCAGCCCGCCGGTGCCGGACAGGACGCCGGAGAAGCTGGTGGTGCTGTTGTCCGCACCGGTGGTCAGGGTGTTGGCGCCCAGCGTCACCGAACCGATACCGGTCAGCGAGCCGATGGTCTCACTGGCCGACAGGTCCAGGGTGGCGCCGAAGTTGACCGTCACCGCGCTGCCGTCCGCGATGGCCGAGCCGCCCGACACCGTCAGCGTGCCGCCGGACACGGTGGTGGCCCCGGTGTAGGTGTTGGTTCCCGACAGGGTCAGGGTGCCGGTGCCGCTCTTGGTCAGGCCGCCGGTGCCGGAGAGGACGCCGGAGAAGGTGGTGGAGCCGCTCGACGGGCTGACGGTCAGGGTATAGCTGCCCAGCGTCACCGAACCGGATCCTGCCAGCGAACCGATCGTCTCGGCCGCACCCAGGTTCAACGTGGCGCCGGTGCCGACCGTCACCGCACCGCCATCGGCGATGGCGCTGCCGCCGTTCAGCGTCAGCGTGCCGGCCGACACGCTGGTGGTGCCGGTGTAGCTGTTGGCGCCCGACAGCGTCAGGGTGCCGGTGCCGGCCTTGGTCAGGCCGCCGGTGCCGGAGAGGACGCCGGAGAAGGCGGTGCTGCTGTTGTCGGCACCGGTGGTCAGGGTGTTGGCGCCCAGCGCCACCGAACCGGCCCCGGCGAGCGAGCCGATGGTCTCGCTGGCCGACAGCTCCAGGGTGGCGCCGGAGTTGACCGTCACCGCGCCGGTGTCGGCGATGGCGCTGCCGCCGGAAACGGCGAGCGTGCCGGCGCTGACTGTGGTGGCGCCGGTGTAGGTGTTGGTTCCCGACAGCGTCAGGGTGCCGGCCCCGGTCTTGGTGATGGCGCCGGTGCCGGAGAGGACGCCGGACAGGGTGGCGGCGTTGGCGTTGTCGACCGTACCGCCGCTGCTGCCCAGCGTGACGGCGTTGGAGACGGTGGCGCCGGTGCCGGTGATCGCCAGCGTGCCGCCGTTGAGCGTCACGCTGCCGCTGCCCAGATTGCTGCCGCCGGTCACCGACAGGGTGCCGGCGGTGACGCCGGTGGTGCCGGTGTAGGTGTTGGTGCCGGACAGGGTCAGGGTGCCGCTGCCGGTCTTCGCCAGGTTGCCGGTGCCCGACAGCACGCCGGAGAAGGTCGTGCTGCCGTTGTTACCGCCGGCCGTCAGCGTGTTGGCGCCCAGCGTCACAGAGCCGGCACCGGCGAGCGAGCCGATGGTCTCAGCCGCCAACAGGTTCAGCGTGGCGCCGCTGTCCACCGTCACCGCACTGCTGTCGGCGATGGCCGAGCCGCCCGACACCGTCAGCGTGCCGCCCGACACGGTGGTGGCGCCGGTGTAGGTTTTGGCGCCCGACAGGGTCAGGCTGCCGGCCCCCGACTTGGTCAGGCCGCCGGTGCCGGACAGGGCGCCGGAGAAGGTGGTGGAGCCGCTCGACGGGTTGACGGTCAACGTGTAGCTGCCCAGCGTCACCGAGCCGGCACCGGCCAGCGACCCGATGGTCTCGGCCGCACCCAACTCCAGCGTGGCGCCGGAGCTGATCGTCACCGCGCCGCCGTCGGCGATGGCGCTGCCGCCGTTCAGCGTCAGCGTACCGGCCGACACGCTGGTGGTGCCGGTGTAGCTGTTGGTCCCCGACAGGGTCAGGGTGCCGGTGCCGGACTTGGTCAGGCCACCGGTGCCGGACAGGACGCCGGAGAAGGCGGTGCTGGTGTTGTCGGCGCCGGTGGTCAGGGTGTTGGCGCCCAGCGTCACCGAACCGGAACCGGCGAGCGACCCGACGGTCTCGCTGGCCGACAGGTCCAGGGTGGCGCCGGAGCTGACCGTCACCGCGCTGCTGTCGGCGATGGCCGAACCGCCCGACACCGCCAGCGTGCCGCCCGACACCGTGGTGGCGCCGGTGTAGGTGTTGGTTCCCGACAGGGTCAGGCTGCCGGAACCCGACTTGGTCAGGCCGCCGGTGCCGGACAGGGCGCCGGAGAAGGTGGTGGAGCCGCTCGACGGGCTGACCGTCAAGGTATAGCTGCCCAGCGATACCGAACCGGCACCGCTCAGCGAACCGATGGTCTCCGCCGCACCTAGGTCCAGGGTGGCGCCGGAGCTGACCGTCACCGCGCTGCCGTCGGCGATGGCCGAACCGCCCGACACCGCCAGCGTGCCGGCCGACACGCTGGTGGTGCCGGTGTAGCTGTTGGCGCCCGACAGGGTCAGGGTGCCGGTGCCGGTCTTGGTCAGGCCGCCGGTGCCGCCGATCGCGCCGGAGAAGGTCGTGCTGCCGTTGTTGCCGCCGGCCGTCAGCGTGTTGGCCCCCAGCGTCACCGAACCGGAACCGGCGAGCGAGCCGATGGTCTCGCTGGCCGACAGCTCCAGGGTGGCGCCGGAGCTGACCGTCACCGCGCTGCTGTCGCTGATCGCCGAGCCGCCCGATGCGGTCAGCGTGCCGCCGGAAACGGTGGTGGTGCCGGTGTAGGTGTTCGTTCCCGACAGGGTCAGGGTACCGGTGCCGCTCTTGGTCAGGCCGCCGGTGCCGGAGAGGACGCCGGAGAAGGCGGTGCTGCTGTTGTCGGCACCGGTGGTCAGGGTGTTGGCACCCAGCGTCACCGAACCGGCACCGGCAAGCGAGCCGATGGTCTCGCTGGCCGACAGAGCCAGGGTGGCGCCGGAGTTGACCGTCACCGCGCTGCCGTCCGCGATGGCCGAGCCGCCCGACGCGGTCAGCGTGCCGCCGGACACGGTGGTGGCGCCGGTGTAGCTGTTGGTTCCCGACAGGGTCAGGCTGCCAGCCCCCGACTTGGTCAGGCCGCCGGTGCCGGACAGGGCGCCGGAGAAGGTGGTGGAGCCGCTCGACGGGCTCACGGTCAGGGTGTAGCTGCCCAGCGTGACCGAACCGGCACCGCTCAGCGACCCGATGGTCTCCGCCGCACCCAGTTCCAGCGTGGCGCCGGAGCTGACCGTCACCGCGCCGGTGTCGGCGATGGCGCTGCCGCCGGAGACGGCGAGCGTGCCGGCGCTGACGGTGGTGGCGCCGCTGCGGGTGTTGGTGCCGGACAGGGTCAGGGTGCCGGTGCCGGTCTTGGTCAGAGCGCCGCTGCCGCCGACCACGCCGGTCAGGGTGGCGGTGTTGGACACGCTGATCGTGGCGCCGCCGGTGCCGGCGGTGATGGCGTTGGCGAAGCTGGCACCGGTGCCGGTGATCGCCAGCGTGCCGAGGTCGATCGTCAGCGTGCCGGTGCCGATGTTGGTGGCGTCGGTCACCGACAGGGTGCCGCCGCTGACGTTGGTGGTGCCGGTATAGGTGTTGGCGCCTGACAGGGTCAGGGTGCCGCTGCCGCCCTTGGCCAGGTTGCCGCTGCCGGACAGCACGCCGGAGAAGGTCGTGCTGGTGCCGGAAGCGCCGATGCTCAGGGTGTAGCTGCCCAGCGCCACCGAGCCGGCACCGGCCAGCGAGCCGATGGTCTCGGTGGAGGACAGGGTCAGGGTCGCGCCGCTGTCGACCGTCACCGCGCTGCTGTTGCTGATCGCCGAACCGCCGGACACCGTCAGCCCGCCGCCCGACACCGTGGTGGCTCCGGAGTAGGTGTTGGTGCCGGACAGGGTCAGGGTGCCGGTGCCGGTCTTGGTCAGGCCGCCGGTGCCGCCGATCGCGCCGGAGAAGGTGGTGCTGCCGTTGTCGCCGCCGGCGGTCAGGGTGTTGGCGCCCAGCGTCACCGTGCCGGAGCCGGTGAGCGAACCGATGGTCTCGTTGGCCGACAGGGTCAGCGTGCCGCCGGCTCCCACCGACACCGCGCTGCCGTCGCCGATGGCGCTGCCGCCCGACACCGTCAGGGTGCCGGCGGAAACGGTGACCGACCCGCTGTGGGTGTTGGTGCCGGACAGGGTGACCGTACCGCTGCCGTCCTTGGTCAGGGCGCCGGTGCCGCCGACGGTGCCGGACAGGGTCAGGGCGTTGGCGGTCTTCACCGTGCCGGTGCCGGCGAGATCGATGGCGTTGGTCAGCGTCTGGCTGGCCGCCGTCGTGCTCAGCGTGCCGCCGTTCAGCGTGATGGTGCCGCTGCCGATGGTGCCGGAGGCGCCCAGCTCCACCTCGCCGCTGCCGATGGTGGTGCCGCCGGAATAGACGTTGTTGGCACTGCTCAGCGTCAGCTTGCCGGTACCGGACTTGGTCAGGCCGCCGGTGCCGGTGACGTCGCCCGACAGGGTGACGGCGTTGGCGTTGTCGATGCCGGCGCTGGACGACAGGGTGATTGCGTTGTCGATGGTGGTGGCGCCGGTGACGGTCAGGTTGCCGCCGTTCATCGTCACCGTGCCGGTGCCCAGGTTGGCGTCGCCCGCCACCGACAGCGTGCCGCCGCCGACGGTGATCGTGTTGATGCCGGTGCCGCTGGTGCCGCCGGTCGCGGTGTTGTTGGTGCCGCCCAGCACCAGCGTGCCGGCGCCGCTCTTGGTCAGGGCCGCCGCATCGCTGTTGCCGTTGTCGGCCAGGGTCGAGTTGATGGTCAGCGTGTCGCCGGTGCCGACGCTGACGCCGAAGCTGTTGCCCAGCGTGAAGCTGTTGCCGGTGATGGTGATCAACCGGCTGTTGGTGTCGCTGTCCATCGCCAGCGTCACCCCGTCGCGCACCGACAGGGTGGCGGGCAGCGTGATGGTGCCGTCCAGCGTGGTGGCGAAGCGGATGGTGACGTTACCGGTTACGCTGTTGGCGAGAAAGATCGCCTCCTTCAGATCCAGGCCACCGCCATCCGCCTTGTCGGCCGTGTAGGTGCCGACCGGTGCGCTGCTGTCGATGGCGGTGACGTCGACCGTCAGGTCGTTCGTCACGCTGATGCTGAACGACTTCTGATAGGTGGCGGTGCCGTCGCTGACCTGGATGCGGACCGAGTAGCTCTGCCCGGCGGTCAGGGCGCTGGCGTTGTTCGCCTGAAGCGCTGTGCCGGAGATGCTGAACAGGGCGTTGTCGGTATCGCCGGTGCCGCTGACCAGCGTGTAGGTGAAGGTCTGGCCGGTGTCGGCATCGGTCTTCGACAGGGTGCCGACCACCGCATTGGTGCCGTCGAAGATGGTGACGGAGTTGTTCGACAGGGCGATGTCGGTCGGCGCGTCGTTGATCGAGGTGGCGGTGACGACCGTGCTGGTGTTGGCGCTGCTGCTGGCCGTGCCGTCGCTGGCGGTCAGGGTGAAGGTGGTCTGCACCGTGCTGCCGGGCGCCACCTGGTTGTTGGTGGGGGTGAAGACCAGCGCCTGCAGCAGGGTCTGCAGCCCGCCCGGCGTGGTGGAGGTCAGCGTGTAGTTGCCGGCGCTGCCGGTCAGCCCGCCGCCGGCGCTGGACAGCGTGCCGTTGGCCGCGGTGTAGGTGATGGTGACGGTGAAGGTGCCGGTGCTGTCGTCGGCATCCGTCACCGTCACGCCGCCGAAGGGCGTGGTGGTGGCGTTGTCGTTGACCGTGCCCGCGGTGGTGAAGGTGCCGGCCAGTGCCGGCGCCTGGTTGACCGGTCCGGTCAGCACGACGTCGTTGCTGTTGCTGCCGGCGGCATAGCTGACGGTGATCGATCCGCTGTTCAGGCTCAACGTGGCGCCCGACGCCAGCCCGGTGAAGGTGCCGGTGACGGCGTCGCTGCCGTCGTTGGAGATGATGGCGAAGCTGTCGCCGCTGGCGGTCTTGGCGGGGGTGTAGCTGCCGCCGGCGGTCAGGGTGGCGCTGCTGACGTTCACCGCCCCGGTGACCGCCACCTGGTCATGGCTGCCGGTGCTGACCAGATCGACCGCCAGGGTGCCGCCCGACTGGATGGTCAGGCCGCCGTTGACGGTCAGGGTGCCGACGCCGTTGTTGGTGCCGGCGATGCCGGGGGACAGGGTGCCGCCGGACTGGACGGTCAGGCCGCCGTTGACGGTGCCCGTGCCGGCCAGCGTGCCGCCGTTGCCCACCGTGACCGCGCCGGCCGACGACCCGTTCAGGGTGCCGGTGACGATCAGGGTGCCGGCCGACAGGCTGGTGGTGCCGGTGTAGGTGCCGGTGCCGGACAGGGTCAGCGTGCCGGCGCCCGATTTGGTCAGGTTGTTGGCCCCGCTGATGACGCCCGACAGGGTCAGGGCGTTGCCGCTGCCGACGCTGACGGTGCCGTGGCTGCTGCCCAGCGCAACGGCGTTGGTCAGCGTGACGGCGCTGCCGGTGGAGGCCAGCGTGCCGCCGTTCAGCGTGACGGTGCCGGTGCCGAGGTTGGCGGCCGCACCGACCGACAGCGTGCCGCCGGTCACCGTGGCGGCCCAGGCGGTAGCGTCGTTGGTGCCGGTCAGGGTCAGGGTGCCGGTGCCGCTCTTGGTCAGCGTGTTGGTTCCGGCGGCGATGGTGCCGGACAGGGTCAGCGCGTTGGCCGTGTTGACCGTGCCGCCGCCGGTGCCGACGGTCAGGCCGTTGGCAAGCGTGACGCTGCTGCCGGTCACATCCAGCGTGCCGCCGTTGCTCAGCGTGACGGCGGCGCTGCTGATGTTGCCGGAGCCGGCGATCGACAGGGTGCCGGCGCCGACGGTGGTGGTGCCGGTGTAGGTATTGGTGCCCGACAGGGTCAGCGTGCCGGCGCCGGCCTTGGTCAGGTTGTAGGCGCCGCCCAGCGCGCCGCTGGCCTCCAGGCTGCCGGCGGTGATGGTCAGCGTGGTGTCGGCGGCCATGGTGACCGCGCCGCTGATCGTGTTGGCGCCGCTGCCGTTGACCAGCGCGCCGCCCGACGACACGCCGGTACCGGACAGGGTGATTGCTTCGGCGACGGTGATGCCGCCCGACAGCGACAGGGCGGCGCCGCTCGCCACCGTGGTGCCGGCGGCGGTGGTGCCGAGAGCGTTGGCGTTGCTGATCGCCAGCGTGCCGGCGCTGACGGTGGTGGCGCCGGTGTAGGTGTTGTTGCCCGACAGGGTCAGCGTGCCCGTTCCGGTCTTGGTCAGGGCGTAGGCTCCGCTGACGACGCCCGACAGGGTCAGGCCGGTGCCCGACACACCGACTGTGGTGTCGGCGGCCATGGCGACGGTGCCGCTGAGGGTCGCGCTGCCGCTGGTCACCTGCAAGGCGCCGGCCGACGACACGCCTGTACCGGAAACGGTCAGGGCTTCGGCCAGGGTGACGCCGTTCGATACCGCCAGGGTGGCGCCGCTGGAGACGGTGGTGCCGCCGGCGGTGGTGCCCAGCGCATTGCTGTGGCTGGCCACCAGCGTACCGGCGCTGATGGTGGTGGAACCGGTGTAGGTGTTGTTCCCCGACAGGGTCAGCGTGCCCGTTCCGGTCTTGGTCAGGGCGTAGGATCCGCTGACGACGCCCGACAGGGTCAGGCCGGTGCCGGTGACGCCGACGGTGGTGTTGGCGCCCATGGTGACGGCGCCGCTGAGCGTGGCGCTGCCGCTGGTGACCTGCAGCGCGCCAGCCGACGACACGCCGGTGCCGGAAACGGTCAGCGCCTCCGCCAGGGTGATGCCGTTCGATATCGCCAGCGTGGCGCCGCTGGCGATCGTCGTGCCGGCACTGAGGGCGGCGGAGCCCAGCGCATTGTTGTGGCCGGCCACCAGCGTGCCGGCGCTGATGGTGGTGGTGCCGGTGTAGGTGTTGGCCCCAGACAGGGTCAGCGTGCCGGTGCCGTCCTTGGTCAGGGCGTAGGCTCCGCTGACGACGCCCGACAGGGTCAGGCCGGTGCCGGTCACGCCGATGGTGCTGTCGGCGGCCATGGTGACGGCGCCGCTGATGGTGGCGCTGCCGCTGGTGACCTCCAACGCGCCGGTCGAGGACGCGCCGGTGCCGGAGATGGTCAGCGCCTCCGCCAGCGTGATGCCGTTCGACACCGCCAGCGTGGCGCCGTCGGCGACGGTCGTGCCGGCGGCGGTTGTGCCCAGCGCGCTGTTGTGGCCGGCCACCAGCGTGCCGGCGCTGATGGTGGTGGTGCCGGTGTAGGTGTTGTTCCCCGACAGGGTCAGCGAGCCGGCGCCGGTCTTGGTCAGGTTGTTGGAACCGCTGACCACGCCCGACAGGGTCAGCGTCTTGCTGCTGCCGACATTGACGGTGCCGCTGCTGCTGCCCAGCGCGATGGCGTTGGTCAGGGTGACGCTGCTGCCGGTGCTGTCCAGCGTGCCGCCGGCCAGCGTGATGGCGGCGCTGCTGATGCTGCCCGATCCGGCGATCGCCAGCGTGCCGCCGCCGACCGTGGTGGTGCCGGTGTAGGTGTTGGCGGTGCCCGACAGGGTCAGCGTGCCGCCGCCGGTCTTGGTCAGGTTGAAGCCGCCGCCGAGCACGCCCGACAGGGTCAGGTCGCTGCCGGTCACGCCGATGGTGGTGTCGGCGCCCATGGTGACGGCGCCGCTGAGCGTGACGCTGCCGCTGGTGACCTGCAACGCGCCGGTCGAGGACGGGCCGCTGCCGGAAACGGTCAGTGCCTCCGCCAGGGTGAGGTTGCCGGAGAGCTGCAGCGAGGCGCCGCTGGCGACCGTCGTGCCGCCGGCGGTGGTGCCCAGCCCGTTGCTGTGCTCGACGATCAGCGTGCCGGCGCTGACCGTGGTGGAACCGGTATAGGTGTTGTTGCCCGCCAGGGTCAGGCTGCCGGTGCCGATCTTGGTCAGGGCGTTGGAACCGCTGACCACGCCCGACAGGTGCAGGGTGCTCGACACGTTGAAGGTGGTGTCGGCCGCCAGGTTGACGGTGCCGCTGGCCATGACGCCGCTGCCGGAGACCAGGATGGTGCCGGAAACGGTCAGGTTCTCGGCCGTGACGATGCCGCCGGCGAGTTGCAGCGTGGCGCCGCTGTCGACCGTGGTGCCGGCGGCGGTGGTGCCCAGCGCGTTGTTGTGGCCGGCGACCAGCGTGCCGGCGCTGACGGTGGTGGCGCCGGTGTAGGTGTTGTTGCCCGACAGGGTCAGCGTGCCGGCGCCGGTCTTGGTCAGGGCGTTGGAGCCGCCGACCACGCCCGACAGGGTGGCGCTGATCCCGGTGGCGACCTCCACCGTGCCGTTGCCGCTGCCCAGCGTCACGGCGTTGTCGATGGTCGCGGCGGCGGTGATGCCCAGCGTGCCGCCGCCCAGCGTCACGGTGCCGGCGCCCAGGTTGCCGTCGGCGGAAACCAGCAGCTTGCCCTGGCTGATCGTGGTGGTGCCGGTGAAGCCGGTGCTGTTGGTGGTGCCGGACAGCGTCAGGTCGCCGGTCCCGCTCTTGATCAGGCTGCCCGACCCGGTGATCGCGCCGCTGAAGGTGCCCGCGGAGCCCTGGCTGACGGTCAGCGCGTTCGCCCCGATGGCCAGCGTGCCGGCCCCGCTCAGCGTGCCGATGGTCTCGGTCGCCGAGGTGAGGCTTACCGTGGCGCCCGACGCCACCGAAACCGCGCTGCTGTCGGACAGCGCGGTGCCGCCGGTGCTGTTCAGCGCCAGGGTGCCGGCGCTGACGGTGGTGGTGCCGGTGTAGCTGTTGGTGCCGGTCAGGGTCAGCGTGCCGGTGCCGGCCTTGGTCAGGCCGCCGGTGCCGCTGATGACGCCGTCGAAGGTCGTGCTGGTGTTGGCGCTGACGGTCAGCGTGGAGCTGCCGAGCGTGACGGCGCCGCTGCCGGTCAGCGAACCGATGGTCTCGCTGCCGCCGAGCGACAGCGTGGCGCCGCTGGACACCGTGACGGCGCTGCTGTCGCCGATGCCGCCCGTGCCGGAGGTCGCCAGCGTGCCGGCGCTGACGGTGGTGGCGCCGGTGTAATCGTTGCCGCTGTTGCTCAGCGTCAGCGTGCCGGCGCCGGTCTTGGTGACGCCGCCGGCGCCGGTGATCTGGCTGGAGATGGTCAGCGTGTCGCCGGTGCCGTTGCTCAGCGTCAGCGCCTTGCCCGACGAAACGCTGATCTTGTTGCCGCTGATGGTCAGGGTGCCGGGCAGATCGGCGTCGAAGGTCAGATCTTCGGTCACCGCCAGATCGGACGTGAGCGCGATGCTGGTCACGTCGCTGGCGAACTTGATGGTCTGGGTGCCGGTGGCATCGGCCAGGGCGATGGCCACCGCCTCGCGCAGGCTGACGCCATTCGATACGTCGATGGTGCCGGCGTCGGCGTTGTTGGTGACATAGATGGTGTCGCTGGTCACCGTCACGTCGGCGTTGGTGCTGCCGCCATTCCCGTCAGTCATGGTGTAGCGGATCACGGTGTCGCCGGTCGGCGTGTCGTTCCGATACTGGATGTTCCGCATCACCGTCTGGATCAGCGTCGCGGTGGCGCTGCCGTTGAAGGTGACGCTCAGGGTGCCGTTGGCATTGGTGACGGTGCCGAAGACGGTGTTGGAATTTCCCGTATCCAGCAGGTTGCCGCTGCTTTCCGAGAAGGTCCCGTTGGTCTTGAACGAGAACACGTCCGACGTCAGCGGCGTCGCGGTGCCGGAAACGGAACGCCGGACGGTCAGGACGCTGCCGCTCCAGCTGCCGGCGCCGTTCTCCGCATCGGACACGGTGGCGTCGGTGCCGAGGTCCAGCGTCACCGTGTTGCCTTCGCCGGCCCAGGCGACGCTGTTGCCGTCCAGGCTGCCGATGACCGGGTTGGAGTTGTTGCCCGACACGTTGATGCCGACGCCGGTGGCATCGGAGATGTCGTCGGCGATCAGGCCGTTCCAGTCGTCGGCCAAGGTGATCTTGTAGGTGGTGCCGCCCAGGGAACTGGTGCCGTTCTTGTTCAGCAGGGCGTCGACGCTGGTCTTGGTCGCCCCGCTCAGCGTGACGGAGAAGCTGGTGGCGCTGGTGATCTCCACCGCGCCGGTCAGCGCGGCGGTGCCGCTTCCCTGGCCGGTGATGGTCAGCTTCGTCAGGTCGATGTCGTTGCCGGCGCCCGGCTGGTGGACCAGATTGGCGCCGGTCACCGTCAGCACACCGGTCGCGGCGTTGTAGGCGACGGAACTGATCGCCGGCTTCTGCGTGCCGGACACGGTGACGGCGTTGCCGGTGCTGTCGGCCGGCGCCGACTGGGTGCTGTTCCAGTTCGCCGCCCCGGCCAGATTGTAGGTCGTGTTGCCCTGGGAGCTGGTGCCGTCCTTGTTCAGCAGCCCTTCCACATGGGCCTGATCGGTAGACCCCAGCGTGATGGTGAAGCTGTTGGAATTGGGGGTGGAGGTGACCAAGGAATCGGAGGTCAGCGTATAGGTGCTGCCGCCCTGGCCGGTCAGGGTCAGCTTGGTGACGTCGATGTTGGCGCCGTCGTTGATGTTAGCGCCGGTCACGACCAGCGTGTTGGTACCGGAGTTGTAGGTCGCCGAGGTGATTTTTGGAGTCGTGTCGACACGGATATTCTCAAGAACCAAATTGTCTATAGAAAATCCTGATCCATTAATGTCAACGCCGTTGTTGTTTTTTCCGCTTGAACTATAAACTAGATATATAGTCGAAATGCCTTTGTAGTTGATGTCGCCAGCCAAGGGAGTAACTGTTGTAAATACAGCAGATCCGGTATGATCTGGCAATGTTCCAGAAAAGCCAACCAAATCGTTATCTGTGTAAACTTTATATGTAGAGCCGGACTCGTGATCCATTTCTGCAGCTAACTGGACAGATGATAGATCAAAAATGTATCCCGGTATCTCTACCGTTACGACAAAGCTATCATTGTTTGTCTGGGTAATAACAGAAAAATGAGTTTGCAAATAATTCGTCGAACCAAGCACATCAAGAGTGCTTGTGCCAGAAACTGTAAACTTCACACCGTATGTATCGCCAGTCGTAGTCCATGTCGCTGTCCGCGTCGGCGCCGAAGGATTCCAGTCGTCCGATCCATTTGCACTATCAAAATCAAAGGTCTCCTGCGTGGAAAGAATATAACCATAGTCGTTGACTGTCCCGACCTCTATGGGCTTTTGTGTTTCGATCTGCCCCTTCTCGGCTTCCAGAGTCCAGTTGCCGCCCAATCTGGCGGTCCCGGTGGCATCCACGGAAGCCGCCACATCGGCTCCGGTCACGGCCGACACCCGGGAAATGAAATCTCGCCCTTCGCCAGTTGCGACATTGCA
Source organism: Azospirillum sp. B21 (assembly GCF_008364825.1). Lineage (GTDB taxonomy): Bacteria > Pseudomonadota > Alphaproteobacteria > Azospirillales > Azospirillaceae > Azospirillum. The sequence goes on along the minus strand of NZ_VTTO01000008.1, from coordinate 178,052 downwards.
GCCATACAGCATCAGGTCGCCCTGTTCCGTCAGGGAAGCACCCAGGGCTGCCATATCAGCGGCACGATGCGTTACGGCCTCGCTGTCGAGCGACAACGTTCCGAGATTGATGCTTCCTTCCGACCCATGGCTGACGATGTGAATGGCGTCATAGCCGCTGTGCGTCCGTGCCCATTGGGCAATCTGTGAAAGGCCGTCCCGGTTGGCGTCGAGCACCACCACTTCGACACCGGCCTTTATCCCATCCACCAAGGCGCCGTAATTGGCGACGTTGCTCTCGATAAAGATGACCTCTTTCCTGCCGCCATTCTGTGCAGGCTCGACGGCTCGGACTTCGGTCGGACCGGTTACGGACGATGCATCCGCCACCGCTTGGGCCTGCCACTGGTCGGCGCTGTGGTCGGTGGTGTCGTGGCTGGCGGCGGCGGGATCGGCGCTGTGGTCCGTCGCCGCGTTCGGATCGGCGGTGGCGGCACCGGCCGCGTCGAACATGAAGCGCGGTTCCAGCGCATAAGCCAAGGGTGGACGGGCGGACGGCTTGTGCGCCGCCTGTGCCTCCGTCTTCGAACCGGTCTTCTTCGCCGAACCCTTCACCCGCGTGAACCTGGACTTCATCGCCACACCCGCCAGCAGCCCGAAAAGGGGAGTTATCAAACCAACCTGAGATTACTAAGAAAGAAACTTGCCATTCGCAACATGCGAATATGTGCCGAAATGTAGCACGGAAAGGAATATTATTCCTGCGACATCGCAACTTCCAAACGAGAGGCCGTGAAGGAAGTTCGGCGGCAGAAGCAAGGAGTTCGGCGGGTATCATCCCTATGCGGGAGTGAGGCCGGGCTTTTGCACCGATCCACCGATTTTGGAGAAGAACAGTTAAGGAAGTTTTGCATGCGGATCGTCCGCCGAAGCGGGCCTGCCGGATCGGATGAGGAAGCGTACATACTCCTGCATGTGGTTTTCGAGAAAAACCGCAGAAAATCGCTGTTTTCGGGTGAATTCGCGGGGAAAAAAGCAAAGAACCTGATTTCAGTGGCTCCCAATTCCGGTAAAACATGGGATTTTCGGGCCAAAGTCACGAAAAGAGGGAGGATTGGGGAGGGAAGCAGGTGGTTTCGGGGTGGAAGGGCTACCCATTCTCCCGGGATTTTCCGTTTCCGTCCTTTTTTCACCGGTCGCCGGTGGAGGAAAAAAATCGAGAGTGGGCGGCGTCCTGTGCGACCGGACGGGGCCAGGCGGCGGTTCTTGGCGGTGACTTTTGAAAGACATGATGGGCAGGAGGGCAGGGCAGTCGAATATAAAAATCCTGTTCCTTTCCAAGGAAACCAGTCATCCCCGCGAAGGCGGGAATCCATCCGTTTCAGCCGCTGGATTGCGGAGTCTCCTGGATCCCCGCCTCCGCGGGGATGACGGTCGAAGAAATCCATCAGGTCTTGGCTGTTACATAAGTCTGAGATCAGCACATGCCCCGCTCCGCGAATGAGGCGCGCGGCAAGACTCCAAACCGCGCCGGGCCGGTGCGCGCATTGCGATATTTTGCTGAAACATTATTCTCCGTGGCGGAAATAAAGGCGCGGCCATGGTGCATGACGGTAGCGAACCTGGGGAAAGCCTCTACCCTGCCGCCGACGATTTCTGGTCGGCCATGCGCCCTGGGGAACAATCGATGCGTAGGACACTGGTCAGCTTCTTTCGTGCAGGTGGGCTGTCTCACGGGAAAAAGCTATTTTACGGCCAGCGTCATATGTGTACGATGATCGCAATTCATTACAAAAAAACAAACATTGCGATAAATTGAGACTACGTATCGACTCTAGCAGATTACATTGGTATAGAACGACAACCGGCGGGGAGCAATCTTTAGACCGGTTCCCGTTAATTGTGCATAGCACAAAAATATTCGAAAGAGAGGATTTTCAATGGATCCGATGCTCGGTATGGTGTTCATGGTTCCGTGGAGCTGGGCGCCGATGGATTATGTCCGCTGCACCGGCCAGCAGATGAGCATCCAGCAGTATGCGGCGCTCTACTCCCTGATCGGGACCATCTATGGTGGTAACGGCTCCACCACCTTCAACGTGCCGAACCTGCAATGCCGCATGCCGATGGGCTCTGGTCAGGGCACGATCGGCACCGGTATCGGTGTGCTGAACGTCGGCCAGACCGGCGGCGCCTTCGTCTCCACCCTGAGCCAGGCCAACGTCCCGGTCCACACCCACACCTCCACCTTCACCCCCGGCGGCGCCGGCGGCGGCACCACCATCACCGGCACGGCGAGCTTGCCGTTCAGCACCACCGCCACCCTGCCGACGTCGGTGACCGGCAGCCTCACGCTCGGCGTCTCCACTGCTACCGGCAACAACTCCAACTTCGCCAATGGTGCGCTTCTGGCCAAGCCGAGCCTTGGTACCGGCAGCCCCTATGCAGCCTCGAGCGCCACGGCGGACACGGTGATCGGCGGCACCCAGACCCTCAGCGGCAACGCCACCGGTTCGGTCAGCGGCACCGCGTCCGGCCCGATCACCCTGACCGCCAGCGGCGGCACGGGCGGCGGCACCGTCACGGTCGGCCCGAACGTCGGCGGCGGCGGTACTGCCTTCGGCACCGTGTCGCCCTATCTGGCGCTGAACTTCATCATCGCCATCAACGGCCTCTATCCGAACCGCAACTGATGACCGACCTCAGCCAACTTTCCGCCGCCCTCTTCACCCCCCATCTGAACAGCGTCTTCACCATGACGTCGGAAGAAGGGGTGGTGATCGAGGCGACGCTGACGGCCTGCACGGAAAATGCCAAGGGCACCATGCCCGGCAGCCCGCGCACCGCCTTCAGCCTGTTCCTGGAATGTCCGGCCGACGGGCTGCCCTTCTTCAACGGGGCGTCCTTCACCGTCACCCATCCGCAGATGCCGGCCTTCGGACCGGTCCATATGGAACGGATTCTGTCGGAAGCCGGCGGAGCGGAACGGGCGGTCTTCCAGATCACGTTCAACTGAGGCTGGCGTCACGGTCGGCCGCCGTCTTTCCCCTGGGGGCTCCCCCGGGGGAAGGCGGCGGCCTTCCGCCCTTCATTCCTTTGCCATTCCTTCGCGGAGGATGCGTCGAACCATGTCCGGTTTTTCCGGTTCCTTCCCCTTTCCCGGCAACCTGACCGCCCGCTTCGCCACCGCCGGCGACGAAAGCTTCCTGCTGGATCTGTTCATCGAGGCGCGCCCCTGGCTGGCCTGGGCGCAGGGGAACCCCGATTTCCTGCGCGCGCTGTACGAACAGCAGTACCGGGCGATGCGGGCGGGGCAGGAGATGGTCTATCCCGAACACATCGATCTGGTGATCGAGAAGGCCGGCGACCGTGTCGGCCGGGTGGTGGTCGACCTCGGCTATCGGAACTGGCGGGTGTCGGAATTGCAGGTGCTGGAACGCGCCCGTGGCAAGGGCATCGGGTCGGACGTGCTGCGCGGGCTGCAGGCGGCGGCGACCGGGCCGATGATGGGCATCACCCTGTCCACCCCGATCATCGGATCGTACGGGCGGCAGGTCTACCAGCGGCTGGGCTTCCGCACCACCGGCTACGAACCGCCGCATTTCCATATGGGCTGGCTGCCCCCCGGCCATCCGGAAGCCGACGCGCTGGAAGCCCTGTCCGCCCAGGTGGAGGCCCAGGCCCAGGCCCACATCTCCAGGATGATGGCCATGCAGGCCCAGGCCCACGCCCAGGCCCGGACCGCGGGCGGCGTGAGGGGCGGGGCCTGAGATGCAGTCCCTGCTGGCCGGTGTCACCGCGGCGGACATCCGCACCGATCCCTTTCCCCACATCGTCCTGTCCGACGTTCTGGACGAGGAGACCCACCGGGCGCTGAACGCCGGCTTCCCCGGCTTCGCCCAGATCGGCTGGGCCGACCCGCGCCGTCCGCCGGGCAGCAACCGCCGCTACCAGCTGTCGGCCTCGCTCATCATCAACCATCCGGAGCTGCCGCAGGTGTGGAAGGACTTCGTCCGCCGGCACAGCTCCCCCGAATGGCTGGCCGAGGTGGCGGCGCTGTTCCGCGGCCACTGGCCGGACGGCCTGCTGCGCGCGCTGGGCGGCAGCCTGACCGGACACGGAACGGGACTGATCCTGCGCGACGGCTTCGACCGGGCGCGGATCCTGATGGATGCGCGGGCCGAGATCAACACGCCGGTCACCGGCCCGGCCTCCTCCTCGCGCGGGGCCCATCTGGACACACCGAATCGGCTGTTCACCTGCCTCTATTACCTGCGCCGGCCGGAAGACGACGCCGAAGGCGGCGACCTGGAGCTGTTCCGCTGGAAGGACGGCCGCATCGCCGGCCTGGAGCATTACCAGCTGCCGGCCGACGCGGTGGAGCGGGTGGCCGTCATCCCCTACCGCTCCAACCAGATGGTCATCTTCCCGCAGAGCGCCCACGCCCTGCACGGCGTCGGCATCCGCCACCCCACCCCGCACACCCGCCGATACGTCTTCATCAGCGCCGAGATCGAAGAGGATTGGCTGACGGCAGGGCAGGGGACGGAGCGGGCGGCCTGACCGCTCCGCCACAAAAGCAAGGCCCCCCAGCGATGCGTCTCCTGGTCTACGGCATGCAGTCGAGCGGTGCGACCGCCTTCACCCTGTTCCTGGCCCAGCGGCCGGACTGCCTGGCGCTGGTCGACATCCTCAACAACTACGCCGCCCCGCGGGTGGACACCGAACTGGACATGGTGGTGAAGGCGGTGGTCACCACCGCCTACCCGCTGGAGGTCCACCGGGAGCGCTTCCGCCCCGACCGCACCGTCCTGCTGCTGCGCGACCCGCGCGACACCTACCGCAGCCTGTCGGTCAAGCCCTACCGCAACCATTCCGGCCTGATCGACGAGAAGTTCGCCCTGATCGACGAGGTCTTCGCCGGCCGGGAGGAGCGCTTCGACGCGGTGGTGCATTACGAGGATTTCGTCGCCCGCGATCCCGCGGTGCCGGCCGCGATGACGGCGCTGGGCTGGCCGGTGGACGACGGCTTCTACGACTACCGCCGCCGCCACGACGAGCTGGCCGGCGCCCTGTGGCGGCATGTGCCCGACCTGATGGAGCGCATCGAGTTCGCCTTCGGCAACGTGCAGGGCCGGGCGGTGTCGGAACGGTTTCGCGACAAGCCGCAGAATCCGGATTTGAAGGCCCAGGCGCTGGAGGCGAAGCTGGAGACGCTCTGCCCGCGCCTGCTCGCCCACTACCGGGAGAGGGCGGCTGCACAAACGGCACCGCTTGCGCTATAACCGGGGGACAACCCTCGGAAAAGAAGAGAGCCTCCGATGCGTGCCCACACCCGTTTCACCCGGATCGCCGCCGTCGCGGTGCTTGCGCTGTCCACCACGCTGGCCGGCTGCCAGACCGGTTCGATGGGCAGCAAGGAAGGGTTCGGCACCGTCGGCGGCGCCGTTGCCGGCGGCCTGATCGGTTCACGCTTCGGCGGCGGCTCGGGCAAGCTGGTTGCGGTCGGCATCGGCACGCTGCTGGGCGCCTTCGCCGGGCGGGAGCTTGGCGCCTCGCTCGACCGTGCCGACCAGGCCTATGCCGACCGCGCCGCGACCCAAGCCTACAGCGCCCCCATCGGCCAGCGGATCAGCTGGAACAACCCGCAGTCCGGCAACCAGGGCGTCATCGTCCCGGTGCGCGACGGCTATGACGGGTCCGGCTCCTACTGCCGCGAGTTCCAGCAGACCATCGTCGTCGGCGGCCGAACCGAACAGGCCTTCGGCACCGCCTGCCGCCAGCCCGATGGGTCGTGGAAGATCGTGGGGTAGAGGGGACGGTATGGGGAGCTGGGGGGGCTTAGCCCCTCAGTCTCCCCGCCCCGCCAAGCGTTCCATCAGAATTTCGACGATCTCGAAATCGAACTCGCTGTCGATGTCGAACAGCGTCCAGTCCGGCATGACGTACAGGCGCGTTCCATCCATGTGGACCGGCGCCCCGGCTTCGAAGAAGGCGGCGCGGCTCCACCCATAGATGGACGCGTTCATGTCGAAGGTGGGCGGCGCATCCTGACGGCGGACGATCGGCGGGTCCATCGGCTTGCACAAACGCGGGACACCATCCGGTCCGGTTTCGACCAAGTTGAAGTAGGGGGAGCGTCGCGCCGGGCAGACGGAATAGATGTTGGTGGCTTTGCTGTCCTCCAGCAGGGCCACAGCCTCGCGGATATGCTCCGGGGTACGGAGCGGAGCCGTCGCGTCGAGGTCGAAGAAGCTGTCGAAGCGCAAGCCGGTAAGCCGTTCGACCTCCTGCCCGCAATGGACGATGGCGGGACTCTTGTCCACCGTATCGCTGGCCAGTTCGGCAGGGCGCAGGATCGCCCTTGACGCACCGGCCTCCAATGCCGCCTTGAGGATCGCTTCGGAATCGCTGCTGACGGCAATCTCGTCGAACAGGCCGGTGGCGGCGGCCTGCATCACCGTATGGGCAATCAGCGGCCGCCCGGCCAGGGGGCGCAGGTTCTTGTTCGGAACGCCCTTCGAACCACCGCGGGCACACACGCTGCACAGGCGCTTCATCGATACACCCATCGTTTATCTCGAACTGCCGTCTCGGCGGCGTCAATCATGGCGACGACCTCTTCGGCCTCGCCGATCGAACAGCATCCGTCACCATTGTTCAGCATTGCGTGGTGCTGGGCGATATAGGGGGCATCCAGCGCCGCCGGATCGGCCGATTGGACAAGGCGCCCGTTCTCGCTCAGCGTCGCGGCAACGAGGTCGGCCCGCCATGATCGGCCTTCAGCCGTGTTCACCGCGATCCAGCGCTCTTCCGTTCCATGATCGATATAGCTGAGAGAGATGGAGACGACCGGGCAGCGCTCGGTTTCGGCCAGCAGGATGAAGGCCTCGTCGCTGTCGATCTCCAGGCAGCCGAGATGCCCCCCCAGCGCGGTCAGGCGCCGCCAGCGTCCGAACAGCCAGGTCACATAGTCCAGTTCGTGGCTGAGATCGCGCAGAACGCCGCCGCCCGCTGCCTTGGACGCTGATTCGGTGGCACGATAATCCCGGCCCGCTCGCCAGGATGGCAGCCAGCTGGCAGCGCGCACCTCGACCGTCAGCGGCCTGCAGCCGTCCAAGGCCTCGCGCAATGCAAGAAGGATGGGATCGAAGCGCAGATGGTACCCGACACGGACCGCATTGAAACTTGCTTCAGGAACATGCTCGCCGGCCTGACCCAGCGGCTTCTCGATCAGGATCCGTCCGGTGAAACCCGCAGAATGCAGGGATCGGACGGCCTGATGGTGCAGGCTGGTCTCCGTGCAAACCACGGCATAGTCGGCCGGACCGCAGGCGAGTGCGGCGGCGATGTCGGGAAAGGCGCCGGGCAGCTGCGGCGCCCGGCGGCTCACCACCGCAACCTCAAGCCCCAGGTCGCGGAGCAGGCGGGCGTGGCGTGCGCCGATGGAGCCGTGACCGACGACCAGGGCGCGTGACGGACGGGCAGACGGGGCGGACGGTGGAGACACGGTGTCGGCGGGTCCTGTGCATGCGGGGGCGCTGTGGGAGGCCTTGACGGCGTTCGGATGATAGCGGGTTGGCGGCTATGCGCATGCCTTTTCGGCGTCTTCCGGCATGCTCGGTCCCATGCCCTTATCCCGGCCCCCCGGCGATACGATCCGGATGGGAGGCCGTCAGGGCGCCGAGGTCGTCGAGAATATGGCGGATCACCGTGTCCGGGGCCGTCTGCGCCGGCTCCAGTCGCGAGCGGATCCGCTCCCATGCACGCCGGCGCACCGGTTCCGCGATGGCCGCGGCCAGCCGGTCCGGCAGGTCGGCGGCGGACAGGGCCGCCTCTGCCAAGCCGTCTTGGGCCGGCCACGGCACCGGCAGACCGGTCTCCCGCTCCAGCCTGTCGCGCAGGTCGGCTTCGGTCATCACGAACACCACTCCACCCAGCGGGGTGGGGGAGCGGCGCTGGAGATGGACATGATCGATGCCGCAGGTCGAAAAGCAGGTCGTCACCAGATCGACCGCGCAGAGCGACTGCTCGATCGCCGGATTGGGATCGGCGACAGCCGCCAGCCCCGCAGAGGCGAAGATGCCGAGGCTCCGGCTTCGTTCCGCCGCGCTCTCCTTGGGGTGCGGGCGGTAAACGACGATCGCCGAGGGCAGCCGTGCAGCGAGACTTTGCGCGAGATGGATGATGGAGCGTTCATAGCCCGGCCATTGCCAGGCCGGCTGTCCGTAGAAGCCAACCAGCGGCCACTCCCGATGGGGAAGTGCGGCCCTTCCCGTCCTGCGCAGGGCCGTCGGATCGAGCATCCCGTAATGGCTGTGCTTCAGCGATCCCACGACGACCGTGCGAATGCCGCCGAACCGTTCCCCCTGCCGCCGGGTCCGGTCGGCGGCTCCGGGATCGGCGACGAAATAGGTCGGAGCCGGCCGGCCGAAGCCGGGCACCACCCATCCTTCGAAATCCTGGATGCTGTAGCGCGGCCGATCGACCGCGCAATGGAGCAGCGCTTCGTCGATCCCTGCCCCGGGGCCCGAGAGTCCGGTCACCACGGCGTTCGGATTCTCGCTCTCCAGCAGGCTCCCGGCAGCCTCCAGCAGGGCGTCGCGCCCGGGCGCGTCCGGGGCAGGAAGGGCCGGAAGATCCAGGATGCGGACAGGCAGTCCGGCCGCGGCGAGGATCTCCGCCGCCGGCCCCTGCGCCCAGACGACGGAATCGACCTGCGGATGGGACAGGGCGCAGCGGATCACCGGCACCATCGCCTGGGCCGCTCCCGGATCCCGTGCGGAAAACAGGATGCGGAGCATCCCTGTCACCACGCGCTGAGGCCGCCGTCGACCATCAGGCATTGGCCGGTCACATAAGAGGAGGCATCGGCGACCAGATAGACGACCGTGCCGGCAATCTCGTGGCGGTGGGCCATCCGGCCCATCGGGATTCGTGCGGAGTAGCGTTTGGTGAAGGCTTCGTTCTCTCCGCTGAATACCCCCCCGGGGGCGACGGCGTTGACGCGGATGCCGCGATCGGCCCAGTAGGTGGACAGCCAGCGGGTCAACCCGACGACGCCGGCTTTGCTGGCGGAGTAGATGGCCGGATTGTTGATGGCATAGCCGCGATATTCCGAGCCTTCGTAGATCCGGTTGTCGGATGCCATGACGCCGTAGATCGACGAGGTCTGCACGATGGCGCCGCCGCGGCCCTGCGCCGCCATCTGGCGGCCGACGGCCTGAGCGACCAGGAAGTAGCCGTCGAGATTGATCCCCATGATCCGGCGCCATTCGGAAAGATCGTATTCTTCGAACGGGGCGAAGAACGTACCCGGATCGACGACGGGCGCCACATGGTTGTTGATCAGGAAGTCGATGCCGGCAAACCGCTCCACAGTCAGGCGAACGAGTTCGTTGACGGAGGCTGGGTCGGCGGCGTCGAAAGCCACCGCAGCCACCCGGCCACCATGAGCGGCATCAAGCCGGGCGGCCAAGGCTTCGGCTGCGTCTTGATCAATGTCGGCAACGACCACGCTCGCGCCATGGGCCAGCAAGGCCTCGACGAAGGTGGCGCCCAAAATGCCCGCTCCCCCTGTGACGATTCCGGTGCGGCCGGTCAGGTCGAACAACATGCGGGGATCGAAGTCGAGGAGAGGGGATGGGTCGGGACGCGACATGGAAAACCTTCGTCAGCTTGCGGATACCGGTGGGTAATGGCGGGTGGCCACGGTCTTATCGACACTGTGCCCATAAAAGAGGGCCACACTGTCCCAGGCGGCGCTTTCCGACCATCCGAGGGTGGAGCCATCGATTCGGTCGGTATTGATGCGAACAGCCGGCTCAATGAACTCCGTCTGCTCCAGCAATTCCAACGGGCAATCCAGCGCCAGGCGCGGCGCCAGTTCGCGGGCGAAGCGCTGGGCAAAGGCGCCCTGGGTTTCGACGTAGCCGCTGGGATTCAGCTTCGCTACCCCTTTGCTGCCGGCGATCTGTTCGGCAAACCTGGCATAAGCGCATGCCAGAAGGCTGACATGGATATTGTCCCGAACATAGAGCGGGGTGCGGACGCGCGGAACCTCCCCACGCTGCCAGCATCCCACCAGATATGCGCAAAAGCGCGGTTCCTCGAACGGACCGAAAGGGTTGGCAATGACGAACTTTCCTAATGGAGCGCCAAGAACACTGCACCAATAATCAAAAACCTGTGCAGTTAGTCCTTTGGACAAACCATAAGGGGAGAAGGCACGCAACGGGGCATCGCCTGCACCTTCATTTTGTTCGAATACACTGCCGGTCAACACGACGCCGCGCAGTCCATGTTTGAGCAGGATGCGCAACGTCTGGGGCAACGCGAAGCTGTTTTCCGCCATTGCTCCGGCGATATCGAAGTCGGAGCTGCGATAGTCCCCGACGTGGGCCGCGTGATGACACAGCAGATCCCACCTGCCGTCGGCAAGTTCAAGGAAACGGGTTCCGCCGAATGGACAGTCCCAGACGATCTCCGCAACGCGGGCCAACTCGGAGACACGCATGCCGCGCAAGCCGTCATAGTCGGCGGCAGAGCGCCGCAGGGGAGTTGTCACCTCGTGCCCCGCCGCGCTGAGTGCCCGGGCAAACCAGAGGCCGGTGAAGGAACTGGCCCCGGTCAGCAGAATCCTCACAACAGCCCCCGCAACCGCTCAACACCATGAAAGTCCGGATCGAAATCCGGCCAGCTTCGATCCTTGACCGACATTTCGGTTGGCGGCAACGGCCAGTCGACGGCGAATTTCGGGTCGTCGAAGCGCACTCCGCGTTCGTTTTCGGGGCTGTAGGCCTCGCTTACCAGATAGATCACCTCGGTCTCATCGGCCAAGGTGAGAAAAGCGTGGGCACAACCGCGGGGAACATACATCATCGAACGGTTCTCCGCGCTCAGCTCGGCTCCAAACCACCGCCCATAGCTGGGCGAGTCAGGCCGCAAGTCGAGTATCACATCATAAAGAGCCCCGCGGATGCAGCGGATCAGCTTGATCTCCGCGACCGGTGCCAACTGATAGTGGAACCCGCGCAACGTGCCCGCCTTGCTGGTCACCGAATTGTTAAGCTGAGCCACCGAGATGGGCCAGCCGGCCTCGCCGAATTCCCGTTCGCAGAACATCCGGGCGAAGAATCCGCGCTCATCCCCACGTTTCTCCAGTTCGACGAGGCAGGCTCCGGTCAGCGGCGTGGCGTGGAACTTCATGATCCTCTCACGGCTTGGCGATAGGCTGGGGCAACGGGACCCGGAACGAGGGCAAAAGCAGTCCGGCGGCAAGTGCCGTCCGGAACTTGCCCCAAGCCGCAGGCCGCCAGAAGCGGATTCTGTGTGCGGTCATCGAATTTGCCGGCCGCTTTGGTCTCGTCTAGAAAAAATGCCAACGGCCGATAACCGGAAAGGAAGGGTGCAGCATGATGCGGGTCCTAAATGATGTGGCTCATCTGCCGACGACTGTCCCGCTGTTTGTATTCGGCGCCGGACAGGGAGGGCGTCTGGTTGTCCAGGCCATCCAGCGCCGGCCGCAGATGCGGATAGAGGCTGTGATCGATACATATAAGCGTGGTGAGGTTGACGGCATTCCCGTCATCACGCCGGCTGAGTTCTTCAAACGTGCCGAACCGGACACGCCGGTCGTGATCGCCAGCATGTATATGGACGAGATCAAGCTCCAACTGGTGGCTCACGGCATCCGAAACCTTTACAATCTCTATCCCTTCGTCCGCAACCAACTGGCGGAAGCCCGCTACAGGAGGGACCGGCTTCGTGCCGCCTCGGTTCTGGCGGTCGCGGTGGCTGCAGCGTGGTTTTTGGCTGGTTGACCAAACAGCCCCCATCCGCCCGCACGACCGCTCAGGAGCCCTCTGAAACAGCCGCCTCGATGAAATCATTGCTTTCCGCGGCGTTCATACCCTTCTTGTAGCGGACGAATTTCGAATCGTTGACCCGTTCCCAGGCACCGCGCCGGATGTCTTCCAGTTCCGCCGGCGGAACCAAGGTGTTGACCATGCTGGCCCGGCTCCAATTCAGCCGGTCGGGATCGTATTCTTCCGACAGGTGGCCGCCGGCGATGGCCATATCGAACAGCCGGGTTCCCGGCAGCGGGATCACCAGCATGAAGCTGGCAGCGTCGAGACCACAGTCGCGGTGCCATTGCGCCATGGCGATGGTGGCCTCGATTTCCTCCCTCGTCTCGTCGGGATAGCCGATCATGTAGTTGCCGGTGACCCCAAGGCCATGATCCTTGCAGGCGCGGATCAGGCCTTCGATGTCGCAGCGTTCCACATTCCATTTGGAGGAGGCATAGCGGGAAATGATCCGCTGAGAGGCTGATTCGAACGGCAGGGCAACCTGCTTGAATCCCGATTCGACGAGCAGTTCGATCAGTTCGACATCCGGTTCCAGCCGATTACCGGTGCCGCTCTTGCGCAACAGATGGATGATGTTGACGCCGTTGACGTCGAAAATCTCAAAACCTGACGTTCGGACGTTGCGGATCAGATCGATGCCACGCCGTTTCATGCCGAACAGGGAATCATCCTCGATGAAAACCTGCTTTACGCCGAGATCGCGCAGGCGGTCGAGTTCGGCCATGACCCGCTCGGTCGATTTGACGCGGAACTTGCCAATGGGGCCGGAGACGTCGCCATCCGCCTCGCCAGAGATGTGGCAGTAGCTGCACGTGAAGACGCAGCCCAGAGACGTCATCATGGAGGCGTAGCGGAGTTCCTGCCCCTCCTTGAAATGGCCGCCATGCGGACGGGCGATTTTCCAGTACCGTTCATTGGGCAGCAGTTCCCATGCCGGGATCGGCAACTCGTCCAAGTTCCAGACGATGTCGCCGGCCGAAGCCGGGGTCGACAGAATCCGATCGCCCGCCATGAAAGCGAGGCCGGAGATTGCCCCCCAGTCCCTGTCACCGCGGCGAACGGCGTCGGCAATGGCGACGATCGTGCGCTCCGCCTCCGACAAACAGACGAGATCGACACCGGCGGCGAAGAATACCTTCAGCCGGTTACGCGCATTCACACCACCGGATACCACCAGCTTATCGGGAAAGTGCCGCTTGATGAGCCGCACCGTCGACAGGACCATCGTCTCCTGATCGGTGAAGATGGATGTGATGCCGATAATGTCCGCGTCGGCAACCTCCTCCAGGATTCTGTCTTCGGAAACCCCTGTTCGCAGCAGGCCGCTCGGCAGGTTGCTGGAGCGGTAGAAGACCTGGTCCAGATCGTCCTTCACATTGCCGACGCAGGCGTCGAACACACGCACCTCGATCCCGGCCTGCAGCAAGGCGCCCCCCAGGCTGGGATAGGCGAGAGAGCCATTGGGCTTGCACATGTAGCCGGGCCATGCCTGATGCGGCGGATAGAGCAGAAGAACTTTGGGAGCTCTGATGGCTTCCGACATGGCGCTCTTTCACTGCAAGCTGTTTCACGGATCGCCGCAGGGCGTCCTGGAGTATGCTAAATTCATCAAGATGCAGCCGCAAGGGGCAGCGGGCAATAGCCTTGCCGGCAAAGATGCGCGTTTCTTTTCCAGTTTCCCTCTTGCCGCTTCGCCGCCTCTTCTTTTATTTTTTCCGGCTACTCGGCTTGTTCGGAAATGAAAAATTGATGCCGCCACAAGGAGATATAAAACATTTGAGAGAAAGCCAAAACAAATTCAAAAAAAGCACCAACGCCAATCGCAAGAAGTCAGTTATACTGAACGTCTATGAACAGACGCATTTTCGCGAGATGTCCAGAGTTGTAAAACTGCTTCTGGATGATGGAACATTCACCCCTGTCGTGCATTTCGGATGCCCTTATCCTTTCCTTTTTCAGGACATGCAGAGCGCGCTTGAAATGGGGGTGGTAAGTTTCTACACCTCCGGCACTGCAGTTGCATCGGATGGCGCGCAGACGGCCGGCCCACTTGCCCGGCATGCGGCAGCCTGCCCGGGGGGCTTCGACGGGGTGCATGCCGGAAGTGTCCATGAGGTGGATGCAGAACATTCCGCCCCATGCGCCGATCTGGCCAACGGCTGGCAGATCGGCACCCCTGGCCCCGGAGGCGCCGTACGCGTTTCAGGCGAGACGGACTCGGACGAGACACACTTCCTGCGTTGGCGCCAGTTGCGCGCGGCAACCGGGGAGAGCAGGCTCCAGAAAAGACTGGGGGACGTGGATCGCTTCGCCGGTTCACGGCTGCGGCTGAGGCTGCGGGCACGGGCTGACCGCCCGCTGGCGGTCAGGATCTGCCTGCAGCAATATTACGGAGACGGGCTGCCACCCGTTCACACACAGGATCGCTATGTCCTGCTGTCGCCCGATTGGACATCGCTCACCGCCGACTTCGACGTCCCGCCCGTATCCCGCCGGCGATTGGGAAAGAACGCCAATCTGATGCTCCGCGTCCACTTCCCGGGGTGGGGCGTGTTCCAGGCCGATCTCCTGGCAGTGACATTCGACAAGGGTTCCGGTGGTCGCACCCTCCTGGCGCCGGATGCTGGTCCCCAGGCCTCCGATCGCCCCTGGGTTCTTCCCTGGAGGCGCTTCGCAGGGGAAATTTTCCGCCTGTGGCGTCTCAAGCGAGCAGTGGCGGCCATGCTGCGCAAGACGGATGCCCGCGCTTTGCTGTTTCCGGAAGACAATCCCAGCTATGCCACCGGCATTCCAATCCGTGTCGGGCATGCCCATGGCGTACCGTCGATCGTCCTTCCCTATACCATCGCGACGGCCCTGGAGCCGGCCAGTGTGCTGGAGCGTGACCCTCGCCATCGGCCGGGACCGGTCGGGTGCAGCCTGCTGCGTTTGTGCGGCGGTCAATGGCTTTACGAACATGGCGGTTCGATGATGAGCCGCCTGCCCATTCCCGAAGCCCTGGCCCTGCAATGGACAGGCGGGGCCCCGGACCGCCCCTGGATCGCCCACAGCGGCGATGCGGACGTGATCGCCGTGGAAAACGCTGCGATGGCCGACCATTACCGCCGCGAGGGCCTGAGTGGCGCCCGGCTGGTCGAGGTCGGGGCCTTGTATGACGATGTGCTGGCACAAGGCATGCGCAATCGGGAGAAAGGACGTGCCCTGCTGGCCCGATCGTTCGGCCTGCCGGCGGACCGGCCGCTGCTGCTGTGCGCCCCGCCACCCGACGGCCATCATCGCGGCGGCCATCGTTGCGAATTCGCGACCTTCGACGACCTCATCGAGTATTGGGCCGAGCGGCTGGCACAGGTGAAGGACTTCGGCATTCTGGTCTGCCCTCATCCTACGGCCATCGATCGGCACTTCGTTCCCTTCCGGGAGCGGGGGATCGCCGTGGCGACAGGATGGGACACCGCCCGGCTGGTACCGCTGTGCGACCTCTATGTCGCTTCGGTGTCGGCGACCATCCGCTGGGCGATCGCCTGCGGACATCCGGTCTTGAATTATGATGTCTACCGCTACGGCTATACCGATTTTGCCGGCGTGCCAGGGGTGATCCGGGTGGAAGGGCGCGATGCCTTCGCCGGGCAGATGCGGCGCATGACCTCGGATCCCGCCTGCCTGGCGGAGCTGGCACGCCTGCAACGACAGGAAAGCCGCCGCTGGGGGCGGTTGGACGGACAGGCGCAGACCCGCCTGCTGGCTCTTCTCAACCGCATGACGGTGCACGACCGCCCCGATTGATCGGGGAAATCGGCATGCATTGCCCCGTATCTCCGGATTTGCGAACCGCGCACCCCGGTCTCATACTGCGCGCGCCATGCGCATCGCCGCGGAACTGTCAGCAACAAGGAGGAAACATGCCCACTATGTGCTTTCAGGACGACCGCCCGTTGAGCGTCGCGCAGTTCTATTCCGCGTTCCCAAGCCCATGGGGGGGGCTGCAAACCTATGCGCGCTTCAAGGTCGGCGAGTTGTCTCCGGCTTTGAAGGAAGCGTTCTGCCAGTACGGCATCGTCAAGATCACCGACGTGTTCGAGCCGGCAGAGGTCGAACGCTGCATGAACGTCATCAAGGCGCTGTCGGGGCTCGAAGACAGCGATTTCCCCGCAGTGGCTCAAGGGACGACGGACTCCTTCATCTTCCCAGGCGGTATCGGTCACTGTCCCGACTTGTGGCCGCTGGTTTCCGATGCCACGGTGCGCAAGGCTCTCGACCTGCTGATCGATGAGCCGGTCTGCATGATCACGAACACGATCGGTGCGAATTTCTCCTCGCCCGGCCTGCATCGCGACAGCGTGTTGGACCGTCCGGGGACGCTGGACCACGACCCTGGGCACTATCTGATCCAGGTGGTCATCCACGCGAACGGGCCTGGGCGCCCGAAGAACAGCCTGGCCTTCATCCCTTTCTCGCACCAACGCTCCATCTACGCCCGCAAGAGCCGCGAGGCGGGTGTCGTGCACCCTGCTGATTTTTTCCTGATCCACCATTCCGTGAAGATGCGGGCTCTGGAATCCGGAGATTGCACCGAACTCCTTGAAATGGAACGCCACATCATGAAAGTCGACATCGATCCGGGCGATATCGTCCTGTTCGATACCCGGCTTATTCATAGCGGGGATGTTCTGTCTTCGCCAAAATATATGGTTATAAACAAATATGGTCCCCATTCATTTTTTAATGATGATTTGCTGATTGATGTTTACAAGAACACGGCTCCTCCAAACGACTGTGACTTTCCTGAACCGTTCATCGAGTTTCTTCGCCGGCACGACCTGATGGCGCCGGAAGCCGAGCGCGCCCTGATGGCCGTCGACCGCGTCGTCCTGCGCAATTTGGCGATGCTGCGACCGGGCAGCCCCATGTTCATCTACGGCGCGGGAAGCGCGGGACGAAGCTTTCGAGTGTTGCTTGCCGAGCGGAAGTTGCCGGATGTCCAAGGCTTTATCGACACCAACTTTTCCGGCGAGGTGGACGGCCTGCGCTGTTACAGCCTATCCGAATACAAGGAGATCCATAGCAAAGCCCACACGATCCTGATCGTTTCCACATATGGGGACGAAATCCGGGCCGGACTGGAGGCTGTGGGAATCGAAGGTGCTCTCGACGCATTCCGCTTCGTCAAGAAGAAGGGGAATCCCTATGCTTTTTAAGACGCATTTCCTGGAGGCAGGAATTCGCATTCCGGGAGAGCTGCATTCGACCCAAAATTCATCTTTGTTAAGGGCTTGGTGATTAAACATCGATGACCTGCGTTTGACCACCGATGGACAATGCGATGATCGCCTGGAAGCAGGCTGCAACGTCTCCGGGGACGCCCGTCGTCGACGTGTTGCGTCTCTTCGAAAGGAACTCCGAATCGATCGCCCTGGTGGTGGACGATCACAGCCGGCTGCTCGGAACGGTCACGGATGGTGACGTGCGGCGTGCCATCCTGAAAGGGATTCCGCTCTCGGCACCGGTCACCGATGTCATGGAGCACCAGCCGATCACCTTCCCTGAAGAGGGAAACCGCGAACAGGCGGTCATGCTCATGAATCGCCATGCCATCCGCTATCTGCCGGTGCTTTCCGCCCAAGGGCGGATCGTCGGGCTGCTGACGCTCCATGACATGACAACTCCCGTCCGTCACGACAATTGGGTCGTCCTGATGGCCGGCGGCGAAGGCCGGCGTCTGCGACCGCTGACCGAGAATTGTCCCAAGCCGATGATCCGCATCGGCGGCCGGCCGATCCTGGAACTCATCCTGCAGAGCTTCATTGCTCAAGGCTTCCACCGCTTTTTCATTGCCGTGAACTATATGGGGGAGGTGATCGAGCGGCATTTCGGCGATGGCGAGCGCTGGGGGGCGGAGATCCGCTACCTGAAGGAGGAAAGCAAGCTGGGAACCGCCGGAGCCTTGTCCCTTCTGCCTGAGCGCCCGGACGCCCCGTTCTGCGTCATGAACGGCGACCTTCTGACCCGCATCGACTACGCCAGCCTGTTCGAGTTCCACCGCCTTTCCGGCTGTGCCGCCACCCTCGGCGTGCGTGAACATAGCATCGACCTGCCGTTCGGCGTCGTTTCGCTTCAGCATGACCGGGTGTTGGATATCGTCGAAAAGCCGACCTACACCCACTTCATCAACGCCGGAGTCTATGTACTAAATCCAGACTGCCTGGACCACCTGCCGTCCGGTCAGCCCGCCGATATGCCGGCTCTGTTGAGCCGGGTGCTCCAGAACCGGCAGCCCGTAGGGTCTTTCCCCATCCATGAATACTGGATGGATATCGGGCGCCTGTCCGATCTGGAGCGCGCCCATCAGGACTATGAGCAGATCTTTCTTTGATCCCGAACGCGAGTCGCCATGCCCCGCTACCCATCCCGTCGCACCATCGATCTTGCGCCGTTCCAGCCGGACGCTCCGGCGCCCCAGGCTTTGTACGGGCTGCCCCAGGAGATCGAATTCTGCCGGTCCTGCGTCATTTCGAACCAGCGGCCGAACTCGACGGTCGAATACCGGCACACGGCGGGCAGCCGCAAGGAAACCATTCATTTCGACGAGCAGGGCGTGTGCGACGCTTGCCGCCAAGCGGAGCGGAAGCAGCGTGAGATCGATTGGCAGCAGCGCGAAGCGGAACTGGTCGAGCTGTGCAACCGCCATCGGCGCACCGATGGCCGCTACGACTGCCTCGTGCCGGGTTCGGGCGGAAAAGACAGCTTCTATGCCGCCCACATCCTGAAGCACCGCTACGGCATGCATCCGCTGACGGTCACTTGGGCACCGCATATCCACACCCCCTGGGGATGGCGGAATTTCCAATCCTGGATTCATTCCGGCTTCGACAATTACCTGTGCACCCCGAATGGACAGGTTCATCGCCTGCTCACCCGTCTGGCAGTCGAGAACCTTTTCCATCCCTTCCAGCCCTTCATGATCGGCCAGAAGGCAATGGCGCCGAAAATGGCGGCCTTGTTCGATATCCCGCTGGTCTTCTATGGCGAGAACGAAGCCGAGTACGGCAACCCGATCCAGGACAACGACACCGCCTTGCGGGCCTGGAAGTATTTCGCCCTGTCGGATCCGAAGGACGTCTATCTTGGGGGCGTCTCTTTGAGCGATCTCAAAAGCGAGTTCGGTCTGGACGAATCGGATTTGCAGATTTACATGCCTGCCAACCCCGATCTTATAGAAAAGAAAAATATTTCCGTCGCCTACCTTGGGTATTTCCTGAAATGGCATCCGCAAAGCTGCTACTATTACGCGGTCGAGCACGGTAATTTCGAAGCGGCGCCGGAGCGCACCGTCGGCACCTACAGCAAGTACAACAGCATCGACGACCAGATCGACGATCTGCACTACTACACGACCTTCATCAAGTTCGGCATCGGGCGGGCGACCTATGATGCTGCACAGGAAATCCGCTCCGGCGACATCACGCGGGAGGAAGGGGTGGCGCTGGTCGACCGCTTCGACGGGGAGTTCCCGGAGCGCTTCCTGGACCGTATCCTGGAGTATCTGAGCCTGCCGGAGCGGGAGTTCCCCATCGCAAGCCGGGCCTTCGAATCCCCGATCATGGACCGCGCCTATTTCGACAACCTGACCGACAGCTTCCGCTCCCCGCATCTGTGGCAGCAGGTCGAGGGGCAATGGCGCCTGCGGGGACGGGTGGCCGACGCGCGATGAGGCGGCCGAGGATTTCTGGAAGTCGGTTCTCCCGCCATGCTAGACCGGAAGAGCTGCGGAGTGTGTAGCCGATGTCCTGCACGGGACCGGTCTTTCAAGTCGCATCTGTTCGAAAGAGGGGCGTGATGGTCAGCACTGATGCAGGATCGGTCGTGAGAAAAACCAATCCAACTTCCGCCGATATCGAAGCATGGCGGCAGCGCATCCGCAGTTCGACCTTCGCCAATTATCATTATGAAATGGGCAAGGCGTTTGCCCGCACTGGCGAGATTGCCCATGCGGTTGCCGCTTTCGACCGGGCGGTCGCGATCGACCCGACCCATGCCGCCGCCCACACCTGCATGGTCGAGGAACTGACCCGTGCAGGGCGTTCCGAAGAGGCCCGCCTTGCCCATGAACGCGCCTTGCAGGCCATGGCCGGCTATCAGGCCGAAGGACTGACAAGGCTGGGGTGGCAGATCTTCGAAACCCAACCGAGCGATGCGGCGGTACTGGACGAGGCGCTCCGCCGCTTCGAACAGGCTCTGGCTCTGCCCGATGCTCCCCACTATGCGCAGCATGGGCGTGTGCTGACGCTGATGGCGCTGCGGCGCTACGAGGAAGGCTTGCCGCTGCTGCCGGTTCCTGCAATGGACAACCCCGCCACGAATGCCGAGATCGCTGTGTATTATCATACCGCGGCGGATCATGCCTGGAGCAAGGCCCGCAGACGTGACGTGGCCCGGCAGCTTTACACGGAAGCACTGCGGCTGGATCCACAACGTTTCGAGCCCGTCTATCGCAACGGACTGCTCTCCTTCATCGACGAGGATCTCTCGGCGGCAGAATCACTCCTCAAAAAGGCGGTGTCCTTGGCCGACGTGCCGGCCAAGGTTCTTGTACATACCGGAATGGTTCAACTGGCGGCCGGCAACCTTGCGCAAGCGCGCGCGAGCTTTGCCGAAGCGGCGGCCGACCTCAGCCATCGGGCCATCGCACAGGGGTTCATCGCCTATGTCGACCAACTGAGCGGAAACATCGACAGCGCGATGGCCGGATATGACGCGGCGCTTGCCAGTCTCAAGGCATCGAAGCCGGCTTGGCCCTGGCATCACAGTTGGACATTGTCGCTGCATGGTCTGGGGCTGCAGATGCTGGGGGACAGCATGGGGGCACTCGACATGCACCAGCAGGCGGAAAGGGTCCTGGCTGATCGTTGGGTGGTCGTCAATATCGCCATCGCCCTGGATGGACTGGGACGCCGCGCGGATGCGGATGAACAGTATCTGCGCACGCGAGACCTGCTACCGGAATGGCTGTCCGCCGAAACACGGTTGCGCCCCTGGATCCGCCCTGCCTTGATCGAGCGCCTGCGCGGCCTCGCCCTGATCTGACCGACGGGAAGAGGAGCCAAGACGCTGATGGCAGTCCGTGCCTTCCTTCTCGTGACGGGACCGATGCGTTCTGGAACGACGCTGATGGGGGAATTGCTCTACTCCCGCTATCTGGCGATGCCCCGTCATCCGGAACTGTCTTTTGCCAATGACACCGTGTCGCTGGTGCGTGATTTTTCCGCTCGTGCCAGACGGGACACGGTGCCTCCCGTTGCCCTGATGGACACGCGCCGGCCGATTCCCGTGCCCGACGGGGAGGGCAGCAGTCTGTGGAGCCGTCTGGTCGAAGCGGTTACGGCAGCGGCGCCGCTTGCCGAACCGCCGTCAGTGATCGGGGTGAAGACGACCTGCCTTCTGGGAGAGTCCGCGCTGCTTCGGCAGATTCTTCCCGTTCCCGTGTCCACCGTTCTGATGCTGCGCGATCCGAGGGACGTTTTTGCATCGACCTTGGGCCGCAACAGGAAACTGCCGGGCATGACCCCCGAGGATGCGCTCGGAACGGCTGCGATGAACACCGCCTTCCTGATGAACTACCATGCCGCTCTGTCTGCGTCGGGTAGGTTGGGCGACGCTCTTGTCATCCGGTATGAGGATCTGATCGCAGACGTGGAGGGGCACATACGGCGGATTCTGGCGATGGTCGGCCTTTCCGCGGAGCAGTATGATTTCGCTTCCATTCAGGCTGGCAAGGTGCCCAGCAACAGCTCCCGTCTGAACATTGGCCCCGATGACGCCGAGCCGATGCACGGGATCGATCCTTCTTCGCGCGGTTCGTTCCGAACCATGCTGTCACCCGACGAAATACGGCTGGTGGAATGCATGACCGGGCCGTTCATGGATGCATTTGGCTATCCCCGCATGTTCGCCCCGGACCCCGGACATGATATCCGGATCATGGATTCCGTAGCCCCCCTGGTCACCAAGATTGCCCACGAGCACGGATACTTCCTGGAGCCGCTCTCTCCACAAGGGTGATCCGTCTCTGCCAACCGGGAAAAGGGCCTACAGGGCGATAGTCACCTTTTTGGCCCTAAGACCTCTGCGCCCCTCTTTTCTCCCGGCTCGCGGTCCCAGAGGCGCCAGGGCGCCCGGTTCTCAAGCCAGAGACTGTTGAGGAGCTGCGTTTCCCGAAAGGTGTCCATGCACTGCCAGAACCCGTCGTGACGGAAGACGGCAAGTTCCTTCATCGCAGCCAGCTTCTCCAGAACCCCGCTTTCCAGGGAAACGTCGGCCGTGGGATCGAACAACTGGAACGCCCGCTTTTCGAAGACGAAAAAGCCGCCGTTGATCCAGCCGTCCGTGACCTGCGGCTTCTCGGCAAAAGCGTGGACAATGTCTCCCGACAAACCCAACTCCCCGAAACGCGAGGACGGATGAACCGCGCAGACGGTCGCCAGCTTGCCCAGCGACCGGTGATGTTCGAACACAGTGCCGATGTCGACATCGCACACCCCGTCGCCATAGGTGGCGAAGAAGCGGTCGCCCTGGATGTATTTCAGCGCCTGCTGGATGCGCAGGCCTGTTTCGGCGCGCGCCCCCGTCTCGACCAGGACCACCTCCCAGTCCTCCTCAGGCGTGTTCGCCGCCAGCCGCGTTACGGTGCCCGAGGCGATGTCGATGGCGATATCCGACGTCCTGTTGCGGTAATTCAGGAAATAGTCGCGGATGACGTCGCCCTTGTATCCCAGGCACAGCAGGAACCGGCGAACGCCGAAATGGCGGTAGAACTTCATGATGTGCCAGAGGATGGGCTGTCCGCCGATCTCGACCATCGGCTTCGGCTTGAACTCGGTCTCTTCACGCAAGCGCGTTCCAAGGCCGCCGCACAAAATGACCGCCTCCAATCCTGCCGCCATGTTCATGCACTCCGTTCCACGTCCAGGCACGGCCTTGCCGCCGCGTCAGCTCCCCACCGAGTTGTGGCATGAGACAAGCAGTTCAGCCAGCAGGAAATCCTGCTCCGTGTCGATATCGACGGACCGCTGCCGCGGCATCGCATAAGCCAGACTGGCATCGTCAAATAAAAGCCCGGTGCGCAGGAAGTGCTCGACGCGCACGACATAGACGGCGCCATTGAGGGTATGGGCATGTTTGCTTGAACCGGCCAAGCTCTTCACCGCCTCCGACACGCTGCCGCCGAGTACGGGCTGAAGGGTTCCCTGCGCCGTCAGCCAGAACTGGAAGTGCACAGGCTTTTCCATTTCCGTCACCGAAACCGCCGACGAAGCCCCGGAACGGTGTGCCAGTTCCAGACAGCCGTCGATGTCCGATGCCGTGCGCAAGGGCGAGGTCGGCTGCAGCAGGACCAGCCACTCGCAGGGATCATCCAGCGTCGTCAAGGCATGATGTACCACCGCTGCCGAGGGCGTGTCGTCGGCAGCCAGGGGCGCGGGACGGATGAAGGGCACTTCGCATCCGGCTGCTACCGCCGCCGCCATGATGTCCGGATCGTCGGACGACAGCACAACACGGTCGATATGACAGGAGGCTTTGGCCGCTGCCACCGTCCAGGCGATCATCGGACGTCCGCCCAAGGGACGCAGGTTCTTTCCCGGCAACCTCTTCGACCCGCCGCGCGCCGTTACCAGCGCCATCACCCGCTCGCTTCCGATCATGCCGTTCCCCGCTCTCGATTCAAGCCTACCTTCCGGCCGCCGCAAATTTACCATGTGTCCACCACTGGCCTGGACAATGTCGTGCATGCGATGCACGATCCGCCGCCTTCACCCCGCCTTCGATCTTGCGGAGCCGGCCGCAGCCCGGCCGGTCCCGTTCCTGCGGATGTTGTCGCGGTTTCCCTTCCGCCTGTTCGAGAGACGGGCGGACGTTTCCGAAAGGAGCATCGATTGGCTGCCATCCGTCTGATCGCGCGCCTCGACATCAAGGGGCCGAACCTGATCAAGGGCATTCACCTGGAGGGTCTGCGGGTGGTCGGCGACCCGGCGGTCTATGCCCGGCGCTATTACGAGGACGGAGCGGATGAGCTGATCTACATGGACGCGGTTGCCAGCCTCTATCAGCGCAACAGCCTCCACAGCGTCGTCTCGGCGACCGCCGACGGCATCTTCATCCCACTGACGGTTGGGGGAGGAATCCGCAGTCTCGCCGATGTCGAAGCCTTGCTGCGGGCCGGTGCCGACAAGGTGGCCATCAACACCGCCGCCGTCGAACGACCGGCCCTGATTGAGGAGGTCTCCCGCCGGTTCGGTGCGCAATGCATGGTGGCCCAGATCGACGCCAAGGCGGTCGGACCTAGGCAATGGGAGGTCTATGTGAACGGCGGTCGCGACAAGACAGGCCGCGATGCCGTCGCCTGGGCCCGCCAAGTCTCCGAGCAGGGGGCCGGCGAAATCCTGCTCACCTCCATCGACCGCGAGGGCACGCGCAAGGGATTCGAGATCGACCTGGTGCACGCGGTGGCTGAAGCAGTGCCGGTCCCCGTCATCGCCAGTGGCGGCATGGGAACACCGGCCCATCTGGTCGATGCGGTGCAGCGTGGCAAAGCCGACGCCATCGCCATGGCTGACATGCTTCATTACAACCGAGCCACCTTGTCCGGGGTGCGCGCCCATGCGCAACAGGCCGGGATTTCAGTGCGGGCGGTCCCGACAGAACCGGCACCGATGCAGGCGACCGGCGCCAGCCGATAGACGAGGACAGCAATGAGCCAGCGGACAATCGTCGTCGATCACGGAATCGGCAATCTCCTCAACGTCGTCCGTGCCCTGTCGGCTTGTGGCGCAGACGCTCGCCTGTCCTGCGATCCCAAGGAAGTGGCCGGAGCCGACCGCCTGATCCTGCCGGGCGTCGGCGCCTTTCGCGACTGCATGGCCGAACTGGACCGGCTCGGCCTGTCCGATGCCGTGCGGGATTTCCACAGCAGCGAAAGACCGCTTCTGGGGATTTGCGTCGGCATGCAGATCCTCTTCGAACTGGGCGAGGAGTATGGCGAGACCCCCGGGCTGGGCCTTCTGCCCGGCCGAGTGGTCGCCGTGCCGGAAACGGGCAATGACGGAACCCGCCACCGGATCCCCCACATCGGCTGGGCCGCTTTGGAACCGGCGCCCAGCGCATCCTGGGATGCCGGCATCCTCGGTGGGCTGCCTTCCGGCAGCGCGGTTTATTTCCTGCATTCCTTCATGGCGGTCCCGGCCGACCCGGCCCACCGGCTGGCTGAATGCGATTACGACGGCCGGCGGATCTGCGCCGCCGTCGGCCGCGGCACGCTGTTCGGCTGCCAGTTCCATCCGGAAAAAAGCGGGCCGGCCGGCCTTACCATCCTGAAGCGCTTTCTCACGCTGTGAACGCCCGGCTCGAGCCGGGACGCTCCTTTCCTTCCATCAGCCGCAGGACATTCCCATGCATATCCTGGTCACCGGTCATCTCGGCTACATCGGTCCAGTCGCCGTCCGAATCCTGAAGCAGGCCGGTCACCGGGTTACCGGTCTCGACATCGGCTATTTCCGCGACTGTGTGGCGGACGGGACCGGGCTGGTGCCGCCCGACCGGGAAATCGTCCGCGACATGCGGGATGTCGGTCCCCGGGATCTGGAGGGCGTCGATGCCGTCGTTCACTTGGCTGCCTTGTCCAACGACCCCATGGGCGAACTGGACCCCGCCTTGACCCACTCCATCAACACCCAAGCGACCCTGCGGATGGCGGCTCTTGCCCGCGAGGCCGGGGTGGTGCGTCTCGTGTTCGCCTCTTCCTGCAGCATCTACGGGGCGGCGGAAGACCAGACGGAGCCTTTGACGGAGGAGGCTCCCTTCAACCCCGTGTCGGCCTATGCCGTGTCGAAGGTCGCGACGGAGCAAGGGCTGCGGGATTTGGCCACGGACGGCTTCTCCCCGGTTTTCCTGCGCAACGCCACGGCATTCGGGGTCAGCGGACGCCTACGCTTCGACCTCGTCCTCAACAATCTGGCGGCCTGGGCCCACACGACCGGAAGCATCAAGGTCCTGTCCGACGGAACGCCCTGGCGCCCCCTGGTCCACATCGAGGATATCGCGGCGGCGATCCTGGCTGCGGCGGAGGCCCCGGCCAGCTCCGTGCATGCGCAAGCCTTCAACATCGGACGGGCTGATGCCAACCACCAAGTCCGCGACATCGCCGAGGCGGTGGGCCGCTGCTTTGCCGGCGCACGGGTCGACATCACTGGCGAGACCGCGGGCGATCCCCGTTCCTACCGCGTCGACTTTTCCAAGGCCCTGACCCGGCTGCCCGGCTTCACTCCCGGCTGGACTCTGGAACGTGGCTGCGCGGAGTTGCACGACTGGCTGAAAGCCGGGCGGCTTGACGAACGGGATTTCCAGTCACGCACCTTCATCCGGCTAAAGCAGCTGCGTCACCTGATGGAAATCGGCAAGATGGATGGCGCCTTGCGCCTGAGGCAGACTGCCGAGGCCGGAATCTGACTCCCTACAGCCTCTGATCGAGATTCCGTCCCGTCTCGATATGGCGGAAATGAGGAACGGACGCAGCGATCTGCACCAGGACGGATGTTCTGTCGAACGGCGCCTCACCCTGCAGGACATCGTCCAGCATGGTGAGTAACCTCTCCACGCTCTCCGGCGGGGCCGGCACGTAGCCGACTCCCCGCAGCGCGTCGAAACCAAGATCGACCAGGGTCTCGTCGCTGCCGACGAACTCCTCATAGGGCTTTTCGCCGCTGGTGTCGCGGGGGGTCAGGAGCAGGGGGTAGCGACCCGCGGCCAAATCCCGCTCCACTGCCCGGCAGGCGGCGCGCTCGTCCTCGTAGAATTGCGCCTGCAGCCCGGCGCGCTCCAGGAATCCGGTGGCCACGGTGACCAGGTCGCGCAGATGGATTTGCGGCTCCAGGGCCGGAACCACGATGGTGCGCCCAGGAGCCCGCAACGCGGCCAGCAGACAGATATGCCCCGCTTCCTCCTGCGAGACGAAGTAGCGGCGGGTGTCCTGCGGCACGGCCAGCGGCTGGCGCTTCTGCAGGCGCTGAAAGAAACCATGCAGAAGGCTGCCGTCGGAAAAGGCGACGTTGGCAAAACGGGCGGAGGTGGCGAGGCGGGGAGACGTGCTCGATAGGTCCCCGAACACGATATGCTCGGCAACCCGCTTGCTGGCCCCCATCAGGTTGACCGGATTGGCAGCCTTGTCGGTGGACACGGAAAAATAGCGGCGGTCGTGGCCGTAACGCCGCAGCCATCGCAGAAACCGTGACTGCTTGACCAGATTGGTATCGAGCATCTGGAGCAGGGACCAGGGGTCCTTCTCCGAACGCACATGCTTGAGGGCCGCGAAGTTCAACACGGCATCGTAAGGCGGCTGCTCGCTTAGGAACAGCCGGGTCGGGGCGGCGCCATAGTCGATCGGCAAGGTGCGGAAGTCGGCGACCGGCAGCCCGTCCGGCCGGCCTCTCAGCGTCCGCACCAGCTCCACCAGATTGTTCTCGCTCTGGTCGATGACATGCAGGGCGGCCGGCGCGCAGGCGGCAAGCTCCGCGACCAGTTGGGAACCGATGCTGCCGGCGCCGCCGACGACAAGGATGCGCCGGCCGGCCACCGCATCCTCGATCTCCGGCCGGTGGCGGGCGATGTCCTCTGCGAACAGGCTGCCGCTTCGGCCGGTGGCGACCTCGGCCAGGGTGGAGGGATCGTAGGGCCGGAACTCAGGCATCGTCGGTCGCCGTCGGAGGAAGGTCGTGGAAAGGCTTGCGGATCAGCGCCGTGAAGTCCGGAACCTCCCGCAGGACACTGACGATCCGTTCGGCGGCATGCCCGTCGCCGAACGGGTTGACCACGCCGGACGTGTCGAGCGTGAAGGCCTGGCGGATCGCCGCCGCGATGGCATCGGCCTGCGGGGGCACATCGATCACCGAGGCGGCGCGCGGCCGTCCCTTCTGGCGGTCGCCGATGTTGACGGTCGGCTTGCCGAAGCTCGGCACCTCGGACAAGCCGCTCGAGGAGTTGCCGACCACGGCGTCCACCGCGGCAATCGCCGAGCAGTAGCGCCGGTGGCCGAGCGAGGCGACGGCGACGGCATTCGGATGGTCGCGGACGAACTCCTCCACCATGCCGGCCAGCAGGCGCCCCTCGTTGTCGGCATTGGGCAAGGTGAACAGCAGTCCGACCTCATCGCCCAGCCCGTGAAGCGCAGTCAGCAACTGGGCGAACTCCGCCGCCGACTCACCGGGCCGGAGCGTGACCGGATGGTGGGTCACCAGCAGATTGCGGGCGCGCGGACCGAGCTTGACCTCGTGCCAGAACCGTTCGGGCGGCAGGCGCTCCATCCGCAGCAGGGTGTCCAGGCTGGGGCTGCCGACCGCATGGACCCGCCAAGGCTCCTCGCCCAACTGGATGACGCGGCGGCGCGAGGCCGTTGTGGCGGTGAAGTGCAGATGGGCCATCTTGGTCAGGGCATGGCGGATCGCCTCGTCGTACGCCCCTTCCGTCGTGTCGCCGCCATAGATGTGAGCCATCGGGATACGGGCCAACATCCCGGCCTGCGCGGCCGCCAGGGTCTCGAAGCGGTCGCCCAGCACAAGCAGCAGGTCGGGACGCAGACGATCCAGCACGTCGGCGAAACCGATGATGCCCAGCCCAACGGACTTGGCGACGCCGACGCCGGTGTCGCTGGACAGAAGCATCTCCACCCGGGCGTCGATCGCAAAGCCGTCGTCATCGATCTCCCGGTGGGTCAACCCATGGGCCGGCGACAGGTGCATGCCGGTCGCCACCACCTGCAGGGCCATCCCAGCCTCGGCACGGATGGCCGCCATGACCGGCGCAAGATGGCCGTAATCCGCACGCGAACCGGTGACCACGCAGATACGCCGGACATCGGGCATGCTATTCCTCTCTCGCATCTCGCCGAGCCATCGGATGGCACGCCCCGGGCTTCAGCCATTCCCCGGTACCGGCCCGGCGCCGGGCGGGATCATACCGGCCGGCTTCCCATCCGCACAAGCGTGGTTCCGTTCCCGCGTTCCACCGGCATCGCCCGCCGGCTCCTTGCCCGTCTCGTCCACCCCGCACAGCCGGTCGACCAGCGCAAGAAGCCGGGTGGCGTTCGCCCCGTCGAACAGAGCCCAGCGATCCTTCACGTCGGCCTGCGCTGCGGCGGCGGCCTCGTAGAATGCCTGATCGGTGGTCAGGCGCTGCAGGACGTCGGCATAATCCGCGGCGGTTTCCACATGGTAGACACCCGGCACCTCCCGGTAATCCGAGTAACGGCAGGCGTAGGCGTCGTAATTCACGCATGGAATGCCGCAGGCGATTGCCCAGCGGATGGTTGCCGAAACGCAGGCGACATACAGGGCGCTCAGTGGAACGAGGGACGCCGTGTCCTGGCGGGCGATGCGGACGCCTTCGCGTTCGAGCCAAGCGCAAGCTTCGGGAGGCAGCATCGGATGCAGGCACAGCACCACATTCCAATCACCGGCGCGCGCAGCTTCCGCAACCAGGACCTCCAACCATTCGTCATGCAGGATGAATTCGCAATCCCGTCCCTCGATCTGGATCGGCGGAGGAAGGGAGACCAGCAGCATCGGCTTGCCGGCCGGCAAGCCCAACTCGGCATAGAGCGCCTCCCGACGCTGGTCTGCTTCGGCGAGGACCCGGTGCAGGAGGTCGTTGTAGAGGGCTCCGGTCAGAACGAGCCTGTCCTCGCTCAAGCCGCTGCGCCGGTAGTAATCCAGCATCGCCGGGCTTTCGACCGTCACTGCATCGGCTTGGCTGCTGTTCTGCATCCAGGGACGGGGTGGCGCAAGCCCCAGCATCTCCAAAGCCAGCACGAGCGAAGCGCGCTCCCGCAGGACAAGACGGCCGCGATGGAGCATGCCCCAGCGGGGAAACAGCCAGCCGACGATGCGATTGGTCCAGACCCGGTCGCTGCGCTCGATGTCATGACCATAGGCGCACAGCGCCTCTTCATGGTTGGCAATGGAAAACGGCACGATCACCGACGGCACCCCTGCATCGTGTCCGGCGCGGATGAATTCCGCCGAACCACAGCCGGGATAATCCACCGCCAGCACCAGCAGAGCCGGCCCCTGTTCGGCGATCAGGCGGCGGGCATGGGACAGGCGGCGGGATAGGGCGACCAGAAGCCCCGGCAATGTCTGCAGGCCGGCGTGCCCTCCCGGCACGGGCGGTGCCTCGAAGCGGAGCCAAGACACCTTTGCCTCGCGGCAGACGGCCTGATCCCGGGCAAGCGCGGCGTAGTCGTAAGCGAAGACGATGACGGGCCGGTAACGCTCCGTTCCCACGAGCAGCGCCGCCACGCGCCAGAGTTCCCGGAAATGGGATTCGCCGAACACGACCAGAAGAACGGTGCGCCGATGGCCTGAAGCCCGTGTCCGGTCATGCCGGGGCCCAGGCACCGGTTCTGTCGACGGGACGGCATCGAGCCGGGAGTGGAGCCGGATCATACGAGACTGGAGTCCAAAAACGTTCCCGAGGCTGCGGCAGATTGGAGGCTGGCCGATTAAGGCAAGTTTAATAGGATGAAGCTCTTAGTCGACTGCAAGGGCGCCTACAACCCCCGGGAATGGTCGGGGCTGACCGGACATGAAAGCCGGCAGCAACGGGGCGCAGCGAATGAATGACAGACCGGAGGAAAGACCATGCCCAATCTGTACCTGCATGATGATCGCCCGCCGGAGATCGCCGCCAGTTTTTCCGGCCTGCCGAATCCATGGGCCGCCGTGCAGACCTACGACGTCTTTCCCTCCGGCGAGGTGACGCCGGCCTTGCGCGATGCCTACCGCCGCTATGGCATCGTCAAGCTGACCAATGTCCTGTCACGGGAGGAAAACGCCCGCTACCGCGGGATCGCCCGGACATTGAGCGGGATCGAGGATCGCGATTTCGCCGAGATCGCAGCAGGACGGCGCGCCAATTACGTCAAACCCGGCATCGTCGGCCATGTGCCGGATCTTTGGCCCCTTGCCGACCATCCCCGTATCCGTCCTTCCCTGGACATGATCTTCGGACGGCCGTTCGGCTTGATCAACAGCTCCGTCGGCGTGAATTTCGCCGCCTCCGGGCTGCATCGCGATGGCGACTACTTCGGTATGGACGATCAGCCTCACAACCTGATCGACGATCCGGAAAACACGAATGCCCAGGTCATCCTGTCCTTCAGCCCACCGGGGCGGCAGGCCGCCCGGCTCGGCATCATTCCATTCACCCACCAGAAATCGATCTACGACCGGATGGCGTCAGAAATCGGCCTGGACGTCCCGTTCGAGTACTATACCGCCCATGGCGCCGTGAAGAACCGGGCACTGGCGACAGGGGACTTGCGCCCGTTGTACGAGATCGAACGCTATGTGGTTTTCATCGACATCCATCCGGGAGAAGCGCTGCTGTTCGATGGCCGCCTGCTGCATTTTGGCGAGTTGATGAGCGGGCCGAAATGCATCAGCATCCTCAGCTATTCGGCCGAGGATGACATCCAGCTCGAACGCATCCACCGGCTCCTGCGGCGGCATGCCAATGGCGGCGACGGGGATTTCCCGCCTCCCTTCCGCAGCTACCTGAAAGATCACGGCCTGTTCTGGCCGCGTATGGAAGAAACGATCGAAGCGGCACTGCGCGGCCGTTTGGAGCGGCTGGAGGATCTTCGGCGTGATGCTCCGGTCTTCATCTATGGCGCCGGTTCCTCCGGCACCCGGCTGCAGGAGAGGCTGGCCGCCCTGAACCTGCCGGCGGTGAGCGGCTTCATCGATACCGAACGGTCGGGAACCTTCAACGGCTTGCCGCTTCATGCCGTGGCGGACTATGCAGCCTTGCATGATCCGGGGCACCAGATCCTGATCGCCTCGCAATACTACGATGCCATCGAGAAGACCCTGATTCGCCACGGCATCAGGTCCTTCCATACCGTCTTCCACCTGATGCAGCGTCAGGGGGACTGAAAAGTCTGAAGGACGGCGGCAATCACCCGGTCCTGCTCGGCCTCGGTCAGGCCGGCCGAGCAGGGAAGGGTGACCACGCGGGACCACAGATCTTCGCAGACCGGCATCTCCGTGCGCGGCGCATCGCGATAGGGGGCCTGCAGGTGGACGGGTTTCCAGAAAGGCCGGCTGTCGATCCCCAGCCCCCGCAGTCTTTCGCGCAGCATGGCCTCCCGTCCGTCCCACGCCGAACGCCGCAAGACGATCCCGGAAAACCAGCAGGCGCCTTCGGCCCAAGGTGGGGCGGGAAAGGGTTCCGCCCCTTCCAGGGAGGCGAAGGCCTGATCGTAGCGGCGGCGGATGCGCCGCTTTGCGGCAACCAAGCTTTCCCAACGCTCCATCTGGGCGCAACCGACAGCGGCCTGGAGATTGGTCATCCGGTAATTGAAGCCGGGCCGGTCATGATCATAGTCCTGGCCGACGCGGGCCGTGGAAGACAGATGACGCACCAGTGCCAGAAGCTCCGGATCATCGCCGACCACTGCGCCGCCAGCCCCCGCGGTGACGGTCTTGTTGCCATTGAAGGACAGGACGGACAGGTCGGCCCCAAGCGCCCCCGGCGGTCGCCCGCGGCAGGTGGCGCCAAGGGCTGCGGCGGAGTCCGCGACGACGGGCAGACCGTAACGCCGGGCGACCGGGACGATGGCGTGCATGTCCGCCGGCAGGCCAAGGGTGTGGACCGGCATCACCGCAGCAACCCGACGACCGCTGGAACGATGGAACAGACCTTCCGGCCGGCGCTCCGTTTCCACGGCAAGGCGGCGTTCCAGCAACTCCGGATCGAGAGTCCAGCTTTCCTGCGTGACGTCGAACAGCCAGGGCTGCGCACCGCATTGCGCGATCGCGTTGGCACTTGCGATGAAGGTCAGGGACGGCAGGACCACCAGATCGTCGTGCACGACGCCCAGCGCGGTCAACGCGACATGCAGACCGGCTGTTCCGCTGCAGGTCGCCACCGCGCCACGGCTCCCGATCGCGGTGGCGACCTGCTCCTCGAAGCGCGGAACGAAAGCCCCGACGGTCGAAACGAAGGTGCTGGCGATGCACGCGCGCAGATACTCCTCCTCACGCCCGGAAAGATCGGGAACGGCCAGGGGGATCAAGGGCTCGGTCGTCATGGCAGCATGGCCCGGAAATAAGCGACACGGTAATTGATGATGCCGGCCTCTTCCAGGGTGCGCCGGATCTCGCCGTGCATGCAGGATGCAATCAGCACCATGTCATCCGGCCGATGGACGGCGCGATACTCCTGAACGGTCAGGCACGGGCGCCCCTCGACCGTTCCTCCGTGGAAGCTGTCGATGTATCCCGCAACCGAAAGCCCCAATCCGTCGAGACGGGCAGCCAGGGCGCGGCCGGCGCCGCCAGTTCCATAGATATAAATCGGCCGGCTCGCATCCAGTCCGGTGAACTCGTCGAGAATGGCCGCATCCAAGCCGCATCCCTCGTGCTTCCAGGCCAGATGCGCCATCGCCGCAATGTCGCGGAGCGCCTCATCGCCCCAATCGGGCCAGAAAGCCGCCTCCGTTTCGATGCGCATCAAATCGCGATGGAAAACCCCTGGCTCCGCCATCTGGCGGATCAGGTCCTCCTCATTGGCCAGATAAGCCTCGACGCAGCGAATCGCGTGCCGCCTCCCGCCTTCCCGCTCCATTCCGGCGGTCTCCTGCAGGATTTCCGCACAGATATCGAGAAATTGCTCGTATTGCTGCGGGTCGGCCCCATCCTGGTAAAGCTGTCTCAGGTTGGGATAGCCGGTCCCCAAGCTGCGGCTCCAGGAATCGAGAATATCCTGACGTGCCTGATAGAAGATCGGCAGGGTCCGATGCCGTCCCCCCGCCGTCACGGACAGGCCGACCACGAATTCCATCAACTCGCTGTTGTGCAGGCGGCCATCCATCATACCGTAAGCCCGGCGAAGCAGAGGAGTTCTCTGCACCGCATACATCTGATGCATGTAGTTGGACATCAGGTGGAGTTGACGGTCCCGAGGATCATCCTGTGCGACCTGCCAGTCATGACGCGCCCAGTAGGCGCGCAGGCCCCACACCCGGTTGGGGCTGCGCAGGAAGAACAGGAAGTGCCCATGGACCGAACTGTGGCCCGGGTGGGAGTCGAGGAACGCCACGCACTCGGCCAAAGCGTCCAGACGGATCATGTCGTCATCGGCGCTCAATACGACATAGGGCGTGTCGACGGTCAGCAGGCACTCGTGCAGCTTCGTTGCGAAGGGAACGCCGGGCCGATGGCGGTAGTCGACGCAAGGGTACGCGGCGGCATCGAAGACGATGGGGTCGGCGCTGGAATCCACGATCACGCAGTGGTAGGGGCCGTTCCCGTAATGCTCCAGCGTCCGTTGCAGGAAAGCGGGGCGATTGTGGCTGGGGACCACTATGGTCAGGGACGCGGCCGTCATCCGGCGGCCTTGCCGGAACCGTTCCCGCCACCATGCTTCTCATCGCCATAAATGGCGGCGATCAATCGCATGGTTGCCAGGGAGTCCTCCAAGGTCGGCAGGCCATCGGACGGCCCGCCTCCGGCCACCTGAACCGCCAGTTCGGCCTGACGGCGGAAGCCGGGTTTGAAGGCTTCGTCCCAGGGATGAAGCGGGGCCGGGTTCAGCATGCGTTCCCCGGCGTTCTGGAACACGGCCTTCTCGAGCGGACGCATTTCCCAGCGGCGGGCCGGGGTGGTTACCGTGCAGGCCCAAGGCGCCGGGCCGTTCCACACCGCCTCGTAGAGCGCCAGGTCGCCGCTGGAAAACTCCACCTTGGCCAGCACGATGCCCGGCCGTTCCGGATCCCAGGGCTGGACGGGCGTGACCGACGTTACCGTGCCGCGTCCGAAAACCGCCAGATAGTCCACCATATGCACGGCATTCGCATACATCCAGTTGCGCACCACCGTCTCCGGATGGCCGATGGCCGCCGCCTGGGCCATCGATTCCTGGTCCTGGACATGGATGAAGCGGGGACCGGGCACGGCGTTCAGGTCGTCCAGCGCAGTGCGGGTGCTCGACAGATGGCGGCGGTTGAGTGCGACATGGACGCGGGCGCGGGCAGCTCCCGCCGCCTCGGCGATCCCGACCGCGTCCGCCAGATCGTAGCCGGCCGGCTTTTCCAGCAGGATCGTCCAGGGAAAGGCGAAGCAGGCCTTCGCGACGGCAGCCATCGACAATTCGGTGACGGTGACCACCACCAGATCGGCCTTGCTGGCCGCGTAGAGGCTGGCGATATCGTCGCAGACGGCGGAAATGCCGAACTCGGCGGCGAGAGCCTCCGCACGCGCACGGGTGCGGCTGTGGATGCCCGTCAGCAGGACCCCGGGCACGTCGGCGAACGCGCGGAGATGTTCGCGCGCCATACTTCCGGCCCCGATCACGGCCACCCGGCACTGGTTTTGCGACATGTTTCCTCACACCTTTCCGGCAATCCGCACAAGGGCGGGTTCAAGACTCCAGCACCAGTGCGCCGGTCATGCCCAAATCATGCCCAGGCGAACACGCGGCTTCCCGGCAGGTCCGCGCTGTCCAGATCGATCTCGCGCCCCCCCGCCTCGTGCGACACCGCCGCCGCCAGGAGGACGCGCACCGCCATGCGGCCCACCTCGCCGTCGGGATGGTTCTCGCCCGCCAACAGGGCCTGCAGCACAGCCCGCGTCGGCTCCAGGGCGTCCGCCGGCGGGATGTCGCTCTCCTCCAGCAGCGGAGCGGTGCCGTAGCGTGTGGTCGGCAGGTCCCGGTCCTGCGGGGCGCGGGTAGCGAGCCGCATCCGCCCCGACAACTCATCGACCTCCAGCCGGCCATAGCGGCCGGCATAGACGGCCATCATGCCGTGCCCCTGGTCCGTACCGGCCTCCAGATAGAAGCGGCGGCCTGAGGCGGTGGTCAGGCGCAGGCAACCGCCCGCGTCGGAGAATTCCGCGCCGCGCGGGTTTGGAACCGCTTCGCTCGACAGCCAAGCGGCGACGGTGCGCGGCGCCTCCCCAGTCATGAAGCGGAAGGCTTCCACATAGTGGGAGCCGTTCATCGCCAGTCCGAAATTGCCGGCGACCACCGTCATGCTCGCCAGTCCGCCGAAGGACGGCGCATCGACGATGGCGCGGGGACGGATATACTGGTCCATGAAGCGCATCTGATGGTTCACCGCCAGGCGGACGCCGGCATCGCGGCAGCGGTCGATCATCCGGTCGCAGTCGTCGAGCGACACGGCCATCGGCTTCTCGCACAGGATCAGGCGCGCACCGGCCTCGACGGCGGCACAGGTCAGCCGGGCATGGGAGGGAGCCGTGGAAGCGACCACCACGCAGTCCGGCCGCGTGCCGGCCAGCATGGCTTCGGCATCCTCGAACATCGCCCCGTCCGGCAGATCGAACTGGGACTTCGCCGCGGCGCGCGCCTCAGCACGCGGGTCGGCGGCGCCGACCACGTCCAGACCCAGTCCGCGCGCGACGGCAACATGACGGAGTCCCATGCGGCCGAGGCCGATGATCGCAGCCTTCACAACCGAGGCTCCCCTTCCAATGAACGCAGTGCGGGCGGCAGGTTAGCCTTCCGTTCGGGTTACGCCAAGGGGCGACGTTGCGGTACCGGGACAGCGAAGGGAATGCCCGCCAGTTCGACCACCGCCCCCGGATAGCCGGGATAGCTGGTTGCGCGGATGCGGCGCCGGATTTCCTCCGCCGTCATATCCGGGGTGACGCGGCATAAGCCGTTCAACTCCCGCCGGGTGAAGGGCCGGCGGGTCCAGGACCGCGTTCCAACCGGAAGGGAGGCCCCCGTAGCCAGCCGGGTCGCCACATCGTGGAACATGTCCAGCATCGTCACCATGGTACGCAGCTTCAGCGTTTCCACGCTGTCCTGCGGCAGGATCGGGAAAAGCCGCTCGGCGACGAGCGTCCCGGTATCGACCCGTGCCGCCATGTGATGACAGACCGCTCCATACTCGGCCGCTTCCTCGTAAAGAGCGAAGTTGTAGCAGCCGATCCCAGGATAATCGCAGGATCCGGGGTGGAAATTGAGCGCGAGTGCGGCACGCTCCAGCACGGCCGCCGGGACGATCCAAGGGGACAGGAAGGACAGGATCACCGGCGGCACCGGCAAAGCCGCCGGATCGGACAGCACACCGGGCAGAGGATCGCCGGCCATGCCGGCCTCCGTTCGCAGCCGATCGCCGAACAGGGCTCCGGCCAATGCTGCGGCCTGTTTGCTCCAGTCGTCGCGCTTGCACAGGAGGACGAAGAGGGGGGCGTCCATTCCGGCTACTCCAGCATGTCCATGGTCAAGAGCACCCCGGCCGGAATGTCCTGACGGGTCCGGCGGCCAAGCACCCGGTCCAGGGCGGCCGGCGGCAAGCCATTCCCCGGGCGCAGGGCAACGAGGTGCCGGCGTTCCAGCCTGGAGCCGGCCGCCAGCGGCACGGCGACCGCCAGGCTCTTGCGCGCGATGGCGCGGGTGTCCCGTTCGCTGTCCATGCAACGCTTGCGCCCATCGCCGAGGGCGGCTTCGACGGAGCGGATGGCGCGTACCATCGCGCCCAGCTCTTCCGGCGTCAGCGATGCCGCGTGGTCGGGGCCGGGAAGCGACCGGTCCAGCGTGAAGTGCTTCTCGATAACCGTGGCCCCCAGAGCGGCGGCGGCCGTGGCGACGGCGATGCCCTCGGTGTGGTCGGAATAGCCGACCGGGCGGTCGAAGGCAGCTTGCAGCGTACCCATAGCCCTCAGGTTGGCTTCGGCCGGATCGGCGGGATAGTTGCTGAGACAGTGGAGCAGGACGATGTCGGTCGCCCCGCCCCGCTCCAGGGTCTCCAAAGCCGTCGCGACCTCGACCAGGTCGGCCATGCCTGTGGACAGGATCAGCGGCAGCCCCAGCCGCGCGCAATGATCCAGAAAGGGCAGGTTGACCAGTTCGCCGGACGGGATCTTCAAGGCGGGAACACCCATCCCCGCCAGGAAATCGGCGGAAGCCTCGTCGAAGGGAGAGGACAGGAACATGATGCCTGCGTCCCGGCAATGGACCTGCAATTCATGGTGCGCTTCCGGGCGCAGTTCCAGGCTCCGGAGCATGCCGTGCTGGGGATCGTCCTGCCCGGTATTGGCTTTCTGGTAGGCGGCTTTCGGCGCATCGGCGGTGACCAGGCGGTCGGCGACGAAAGTCTGGAACTTCACCGCATCGGCCCCCGCCGCGCGGGCCGCGTCGATCAACCGGTGGGCCAGGGTAACGTCGCCATTGTGGTTGACACCGGCTTCGGCGATGAGAAAACACGCGGAGTCCGGGCCGATGATGCGCGAACCGATGAGGACGGGGTTGGGCATGGACATCATGCTCCTTGGCCGGGAAATGGGGGGGATTGGAAAACCGCCATCGCCTGTTCGAGCATCGCGGCATATTTCGTGACGAAAAGGGTATCGATGTGCAGCTGTGCCGTCCGCTCCAGCGTCGGGGTGGCCAGAGCCGACGCGAAGCGCAGCCCCCGCTCAAGCTCCGGGTGGCGGACCGCCACCACATCCAGCACGCCGCCGGGCGGCATCGGGTCCGGCGGAGAGCCGATCCGGGTCGGCGTCCATTGGCCAAGGCCGGGCATGGCGTCCTGCAGGACATCGAGCCCGAGTTCCCCATAGGGAAAACGGTACTTGCTATCGCCGAACACCGCGAGAAGGGGTTGCCAAAGCGTGACCGTCAAGGAGAAGCCCAATGCTTCCAGCGTCTTCAATCCGTCCGGAACCGCAGGTGCGGTGGGAACCCCCAACCAAAGCGCCACGACGGTCTCCGGCCCGGTCACCGCAGCCTGCAAAGCCGGGAAGTCTTCGCTCCCAACCGCACAAACGGCCGGCGCCTGGCCGTCATCCTCCAGCCAGCCGCCCCGGGCCATGCCCTGCCACCAGCATTCGGGCATCGTGCCGAGCACGCGCAACGGCATCGTGCCGGTCCACAGGGCCGGAAGCCAAAGGGCAGGACCGTCCCGCAGAAGAGGCAGAGGCTCATCCATGATGGAAACGCGATGCTAGGCAGGGGATGTGGCTGGGGGTGAGGCTTCGAACCGGAATGCCGCTTTGCTCCAGGGCCGCAACCTGCCGATCCAGCCACAGATAATGCAGCATGACTTCGCGCTGGTCGTAAGGCAGGAAGACCAGATTGGCCTGACGCTCCCAGTCGCGCCGGCTCTGGTTTTCGGTCCCGCCGGCATGGGCCCAATCCAGCGCATCGGCATCCCAAGGACGTCCGTCACAGCCCATCAGGTTGATCGCGCCACCGCCGGAGGCGAACAGCCGGGCAAGCGGCAGCATCAGCGTCGTCAGCACGTTGTTGGTGGAATTGAGCCAATATTCCTTCGACAGGTCGCCATCGACCCGCCGCTCCATCGTGAAAGGAATGCCGAGCAAGCGGCGGTGCTGCGTTTCCGGCAGCAAATCCTCAAGGAAAGGAACATAGGCAACCGGCGTTACCAGGATCAAATCCTCGAACTGCGCCATGGTATCGGCAAGGGCGCGCCGGAAGCGCGCGGTCCAGGAACGAAGCCCCAGGAGGTCGTCATCGTAGACCACGAGGATGTCCGGGCGCAGAGCCCGCAAAAAGCCGGTCTTGAAGACGATGTTGTTGCATACGATCGTCACGCTTCCCGCAGGCGGGAAAGCGGCCTGATCGATCGACGGTCCCAGCCCCACGAGAAAGACCTCACGCCCCCGGCCGAAGCGTCGGCACATCGCCTCGAAACGCGATTGGGATCGCCGGACATGGCGGATGCGGCCGGGATCGGCCTGCCAAGCCGCCAGAAGGAAATCGGCGGTGGCCGGGAAACCGGGTTCCGGCCGGCCCCCCCCGCCATTCCGAACGGGGGCGGGTTCCAGGGCAATACAGCGGCCGCCGTTTGACAGCCCCTCTCCTTCCCGGACCGTACCGGGGTCGGGCTTCCAGACCAGAACCTGCCGTGGACCGGGTGGCAAAGGCACCTCATTGCGATGATGCACATGCAGCTTGCCGCGCCAGCGGCCGAGCAGGTCAAGAACCGCCGGGTCCGTAGCATCGTCGATCGGTGCGCCACCATCCGTCAGAGTATCGACGAACTGCAGAGCGGGCTGGAAGACACAGGAAAAGGTAACGGAGGACACGAGCGCGCTGACCCCGCGATAGTGCCAGGCAAGCTCGATGAAGCACCGGTGCAGGCTGTCGGCGTCTGGAAACGGCGGGTGGAAAAGCAAGTGAACGTCGGCGGGAGCGGGAAAGGAAACCGGAGCATGGCTCATGACGCCGATCAGTCCGTCGGCATCGGGCGCCGGAGATAGCCTCCGCGGTTGGACGTCATGACCAGTTTGTCGTCGATTTCGCTGTCGACGACGAAGTCCCGACATTCCGCAAGAAACGCGTCCCGGGCGGTCAGCGGGCTGTTGCCCGGCCCCCAGGGGCGGGGCCTGCGGGGGGGCGGAACGATATGGTCGGCGATGGTGTCGCACACCACCAGATACTGCCCAGGCGTAACGAGCGGGGCGTACAGACGGAGTTCGGCCAGGACATGGTCGTGCGAGTGGTTGCTGTCGAGGACCACCATGACCCGGTCGTCCGGAGCGAGCCGGTCGCGCAGCCGTGCAATCACCTCCGGATCGGTCGACGACCCGTCGACGATCTCGAGATCCGCACCGAACGGATGCTCGGCCAAACGTTTGCGGTTCTCGGGACGCAATGCGACCTCCACCCCGACGACCCGGCCACCACCCAGAAGGCGCATCATGGACGCATAGAAGATCAGCGAACCGCCGCGTGCCACACCGGTTTCGATGATCACGGTCGGACGACAGTTCCAGATGATCTCCTGCAGCGCCATCACGTCGGGAGGCAACTGGATGAACGGCATGCCGAGCCACCGCCACTGGTAGCTGCTGTCGTAATCGAAGGACCGAAGCAGGACGTTCTGGGCACGGGCACCGAAATCGGCGTCGGCCGCCATAGCGGCGGCCTGAGCCCGAACTTCACGGGCAAATTCTCGGTCCTCGTCCCAATTCCCAGTCAATTGGCAATCCTCTGATTCAACTTGCGGCGAAGTATAAGTGGCGTTTCCCGACATGAAAAGGTTCTCCCTCGCAAGTTTTCTTCGGTCTTCACACCCCCAGCACCGGATAGCCTTCCGGCAAATCCACCACCTGCGGCTCCGGCATCGGGCCCAGCTCCGCCACCATCGCCCCCCAGGACCAGCCCACCCCGAATCCGGCCATCAGCGTCTTCACCGGCCCGGCCTCCAGCTGCCCCCCCATGCTGTGGCAGATCGCCAGCGGGATGGAGGCGGAGCTGGTGTTGCCGAAGCCCTGCATGTCGATGACGAAGCGGTCGGCCGGCGCCTTGATGCGCTTGCGCAGATGCTCCAGCATGAAGGCGTTGGCCTGGTGCAGGACAAAGCGGTCGATGCCGTCAACATCGGTGCCGGCATGCTCCATCGCCTCGCGCAGCAGCGGCGGCACGGCGCGCAGCGTGAAGGAGAACACCTCCGCCCCGTTCAGCGTCAGGCGGGAGTCGCGCTCCAGCTGGGCGGCGGTCTCCTCGTCGGCGATCCGGCCGGCGGTGCCGACCGGCGGGATCAGGCAATGGCGCTTGCCGCCGGCCTTGACGAAGATGTGCGGGGCGCCGGCGCCGTCGGTGCCGATCACCACCGGAATCGGCGGAGCGGCGGCATCCACCTCCAGGGCGGTGGCCGATCCGGCATCGCCGAACAGCGGCAGGGTGGCGCGGTCTTCGGGGTGCAGGTGGCGGGTCGGGTTGTCGCCGCACAGGACCAGTGCCCGCTTGGCCGTCGATCCCCCCAGCAGCTTCGCCGCGATCCACAGGCCATAGACATAGCCCGAGCAGCCCAGCGGCACGTCGAAGGCCGCCGCACTGGTCGGCAGCCCCAGCCGGTGCTGCATGATGCAGGCGGTCGCCGGCAGCACGTAGTCGGCGTCCTGCGAGACGAAGACCAGCACCTCCACCGTCGCCGGGTCCCAGCCCAGCTGCTGCATCAGCCCTTCCGCCGCGGCGACGCAGAGGTCCGACGCGCAATAGGGCGGCGGCAGCACGCGGCGCTCCTGCACGCCGATGGTGGCGGCCAGCTTCTTCGCCTCCTCCACCGTGAACATGCCGGGATCCTCGACGAAGGAATGGCGCTGGGGCGGCACCACCGCGCGCAGGCCGGCGATCCGGATGCCGTCGATGATGGCTTTCATGGCTGTCCTGTCCTTCGCGTATTCAAGGGCCTGGCGGGGGCCTCTTCGGAAATCGGTGGCCGGCACCATAGCCCAAACCATAGCGCACAGTGGCGCCGGATTGGTTTCCGGAAGGTTGATTGCGGACAATTGCAGCAGACGGCACCTCCGGCCAGGCACCATCCGCCATCCATCGAAAAAGCCGCAGCCGGGAGCATGTCGCGCCTGTGCTATGGTCCGCGTCCCGATATGCCACCAACCTGGATTTTCCCGCCATGACAGCCGCCTACAACCCGGCCGCCTACAATCCCATGGACCTGACCGGACGCCGCATCCTGGTGACCGGGGCGTCGGCCGGGATCGGCCGGGCGACGGCGGTGGTGCTGGCGAAGCTGGGCGCAAGGCTGGTGCTGAACGGCCGCGACGAGGAGCGGCTGGCCGAAACCGCCGACCGTCTGGAGGGCGATGACCACGCCATCGCCCCCTTCGACCTGTCGGATCTGGAAGCGGTGCCGGGCTGGGTGAAGGGGCTGTGCGCCCCAGCAGGATCGGAAGAAGCGCCCTTCGACGGGATCGCCCACTGCGCCGGCATCCAGACGCTGCGGCCGATCCGCATCTTCTCCGCCGCCTTCTTCGACGAGGTGATGCGGGCCAATCTGGGCAGCGCGCTCGCGCTCGCCCGCGGGCTGCGGCAGAAGGGCTGCCATGCCGAACGGGCGGCGATGGCGCTGATCTCCTCCACCGCCGCCACGGCGGCCTCGCCGGGCAACGTCGTCTATGCCGCCAGCAAGGGCGGCATCATCGCCGCCACCAAGGGGCTGGCGGTGGAGTTGCTGAGCGACGGCATCCGCGTCAACTGCGTGGTTCCCTCCATCGTCGAGACCGAGCTGATCGAGCGCGGCAAGCAGAAGCTGACCGCCGAGCAGTACGAGCATCTGCGCACGCTGCAGCCGCTGGGCTTCGGCCACCCCGACGACATCGCCCACATGATCGCCTATCTGCTCGCCGACACCAGCCGCTGGATGACCGGGTCCATCGTCACGGTGGACGGCGGCCGCACCGCCTGAGGCCCGCGATGCAGAACGATTCCCCCGAAAACCGCTGGTTCCACCTCTGCATGGAGGATGATCTCGCCACGCCCAATGCCTTCGTCACCACGCGGGTGGGGGCGGTGCCGCTTGTGGCGCAGAACATCAAGGGGCGGGTGGTTGCCTTCCGCAACGTCTGCACCCACCGCTTCGCCGTGATCCATGGCGAGCCGGCGGGCTGCGGTCCCTTGCGCTGCCCCTATCACGGCTGGAGCTTCGACGCCGACGGCGTGCCGGTGGGGCTGCCCTTCAACCCGACCGACTTCCAGCTGGAGGCCGAGGGGCGCCGAAGGCTGGCCCTGCACCCGGCCTCGCTGGCCCGCTGCGGCCGGCTGGTCTTCGTCCGGGTGGCGACCGAAGGCCCATCGCTGGAGGAGGAACTGGGAAGCGGCACCTTCGCCCGGCTGGCCGCCCTGTCCGACGCCTTCCCAAGACGTGGCGACGCGGCAGAGCCGGCCCATGATTGGGAGCGCATCGAGGCGGCCAACCTGCGCCTCCACCTGGCCCCGGA
Organism: Azospirillum sp. B21; assembly: GCF_008364825.1. GTDB lineage: Bacteria > Pseudomonadota > Alphaproteobacteria > Azospirillales > Azospirillaceae > Azospirillum. The sequence goes on along the minus strand of NZ_VTTO01000008.1, from coordinate 134,425 downwards.
CGGCGCCCTGGTGCTGCACAGCGCCGCGCCAGCCGGCGCAGACAGCCGCTTCTCCCGCACCGTCACCCTTTATCCCATCACCGCCGATGCGGAGCTGCCGGCATGAGCGCGCATCCCGTCCACAGCATCGTCCCCGAGGACGGCGCCTTCCTGCCCCACAGCCATTTCTGGACCGACGAGGCCTTCGCCCGGGAGCGCGAGCGGGTCTTCGGCCGCTGCTGGCTCTATATGGGCGTGTTCGACGACACGGATGTCCTGACCGCCGAGATGGCCGGGCTGCGCTTCGAATTGCAGCGCCGGGGCGGGGCGATGGGCGGCGAGGCGATGGAGGGCGTGTGCCGCGACGGGGAGCGGGTGCGGCCCCTGGAGATCGACCGCTGCGGCGCCCTGGTCTTCGCCCGCGTGGCGCCAAAGGAAGGCGGGGACGGCGGGCCGACCCTGGCCCAGCATCTGGCGCCCTATGGCGAGCGGCTGGCCATGATGTCGGCCAACTGCCTGAACCCGCAGCCACCGGTCGGCATTGCGTTCCAGGCCAATTGGAAGGCGCTGGTCGAGAACACGATGGACGATTTCCACGGCTCCACCGTCCATCCCGACACCATCCACCCCGCGGTGCATCCAGACTGGCAGACCCACCTCGTCACCGAACGCCACGGGGCCAACAGCGATTCCCGTTGGCTGCTGGCCGACGGCACCGCCGGCTGGTGGGCGAAGCTGGACGCCAAGCTGCGCATGCGCCGCTTCGCCGAGGAGCCCTTCTACCGCCACACCTTCATCTTCCCGAACTTCTATCTGGCGACCTTCTACGGGGCCACGGTCATTCCGCACCGGGTCGACCCGGTCGCCCCCGACGCCGCAGTCCTGCGGTGGCAGCTGTTCCTGCCCACCACCCGGCTGGCGACGGCGCGCGAGCAGGCCTTCCACCGCTCCACCGCCACCTACCTGATCGACTCCGCCAGCACCGTGATCGCCGAGGATTGCCCGGTCTGCGAGGCGGTGCAGCAGGGCCGGCCGGGCATCGCCGACCTCCCCCACATCACCGGCATCTACGGCCGGCGCGAGCGCCGCATCCTCGACTTCCATCAGGCGATGCTGCGGCAGCTGGGGGAAACGGCGTGAGCGGCGCGCTGACCTTCATCGAGCCGACCGAGGAGCACGCCCAGCTTCTGCTCGACTGGCGCACCCGGCCCGACATCGCCGGCCAGATGCTGACCAGCGTGGCTTACGACGTGGAGCGCCAGAAGGCGTGGCTGCGGCGCAGTAAAGAGCGCGACGACTATGTCCACCGCATCCTCTGCGTCGACGGCGTGCCGGCCGGCCATGTCTCCATCACCGTGACCGAACCGGAATGGCGGATCGCCACCATCGGCGTGCTGATGGGCGAGCGGGCAGGGCGGATGGGGGCGGCGCCGCTGAACTTCGCCTACATGCTGAACCACGTCTTCTTCACCATGGGGCTGCGCAAGGTGGTGAACCACATCCTGGGCACCAACAGCCCCCGCCTGCTGAAAGGCCAGCCGATGATCGGCTACCGCCCGGTCGGCGTGCTGAAGCGCCAGGTGGTGAAGGACGGCCGGGAGATCGACCTGCACATCTTCGAGATGCTGGCCGAGGACTGGCTGATGGTGCGCGGCCGGTTCGGGGTGTACCGGGACATGGACGGGCGGGAGTGGCGGTAGGAGACTCATCGCAGACTCTGTTCAAAGCCGCACGCCAAGCGACGAAACCGGGAAGGATCGGCGGCTGGTGTCCTTCGATGCCGGCATGGCGACGGTCTCGCGACATTGGTCGGCCATGAGCGTTGGGTGGCCAGCCTGATCTTTTGCCGAGTCGAGACCTGTGCGGGCGCGCTTGCGGATCATGATCGACCGCATCGAACGCACGCTGGCCAGCTTGGACTGGCTCCAAGCCTCAGACCGACGACGCCCTGAATTGCCTTCGCCCGCGTTCCGATCACTCGGTGAATGCCTGCTTCATTCCGGAGATCTGCCATTCGGCAAGGCTTTTGGACAGAGCTTGCGATGAAGTCTCGAGGAATGTCTGTCCGCCGCGCTTCCATCGACGTCGATAGAGTCAGATTGGCTCGCTCCGAGCATCGCAAGTTTCCGTGTTCACGAAACAAGTGCACTGGAAATCAATTTGTTTATTACCAAATAAACATAAGAGTTTCTTACTAATCAATTAAGAGAGTTAACTGAATACATGGATATATTTGACAGTGATTTCTGCTTATGACACAAATGAACGAAAGGATATTAATTTTTGCGAAGACATGGAGCCTCATGCAATGAAGCGCCTACATAGTCTAAGCATAACCGCGACGTTGCTGATGCTGTTTGGCGGCGTCGTCGCATTTCTAGTGCTGATCGTTAGCATGGACACCGTGTCATCTTTCCGCACGCTGTCGAGCAGCCGAAGCGTTCAAACCGTGGCCGAGGCGTCGCGGACCATCTTCTCGGCGATGCAGGCGATCCGCTCCGAACGTGGTGGAACGCGTCGGTTGCTGTTGCAGCCCCCGGGATCCGATGCGCCGATGCTGGCGAAGCTGCCGGGTCTGCGGCAGTCCTCGGCTGTCGCTGTCGAGGCCGTCGCCACCGTCTGTGGTGCGGTGGAGTGCGCCTCCGGCCTGGGTACGGCCGAAGTGCGTGCCGCCATTGCCCGGCTCGATGGGCTGCGCAATGAGGTGGACGCGGCATTGAAGATCACTGTCGCCCAACGCCGCAAGGATTTGGTCGACGAGTGGATGGGCGGTTCGACGGGAGCCATTGACCTGCTCGCCCGATCGTCGACGACCCTCCTGGAACCGATGCGCACGCTCGACCCCCTGTTCTCCGAACTGATCGGCCTGAAGGACGCGGCCGTGGCGGCCCGTGAAGCCGCGACACCGCTGCGCGTGCTGTTCGATGGCGCGATGCTCCAAAAGAAAGTTTCTTCGGAGGACGGCTCCCGGATGGCTCTTGCCCGTGGCCAGTTCGAGGCGGCGTGGCGCATGGTGCGTGAGGCGGCTCAGCGCCCCTCGACTCCTGAAGCCGTCAAGGCGGCAATTGCAGCAGCCGAGCGCAGCTACATATCCGATTACCTGAAAGTCCGGGAGGCGGTCCTGGCGGCGGTTACCGCAGGCCAGGAGCCACCGATGCGTCTGAACGACGTGAACGAGTTGGCCGACCGCTCGATGAGAGACCTCGACGCCGTGGCCAACGCCACCCTCGATGCCATCGCCGTTAGCGCGGCGCAGCATCAGAGCGAGGAGATCACGGCACTGTCGATCAATGCCGCGTTTCTGGTGCTGGCTCTGGGGCTCGGCATCGCCGGCACGCTCATCGTCCATCGCCGGGTTGCCGTCCCCATTCATGAGATTTCCAAGGCAATGCTGCAGGTTGCCGGTGGCGACCTCTCCGGCGAAGTCCCGTATCGCGGCCGCGGCGATGAGATCGGCAGGCTTGCCGGCGCACTCGTCGTCTTCAAGGAGCATGCTCAGGAGCGCGATCGTCTGGAAACCGCGCAGGCCGAGGAGCGTCGGGCCAAGGAGCGTCGGGCCGGGATGGTGGAGACACTCGTGCACGGTTTCGACAGGACGGTGTCCGGCATCCTGCACACCGTGTCGACCTCCGCCGGGGCGCTGGAGTCCACGGCCCAGGCCATGACGAGCACTGCGACCTACACCAACCGGCAGGCTGCCGCAACCGCAACCGCGGCCGAACAAGCGTCCAGCAACGTGCAGACCGTCGCCACCGCAACGGAGGAACTGACCGCCTCGATTGCCGAGATCAGCGGACAGGTGTCGCGCTCCACCGCCATCGCCGATCAGGCGGTCGCAGAGGCGCAGCAGACGACCGAGCATGTCAACGGCCTGGTCGAACAGGCGAACCGTATCGGCGAGATCGTCCAACTCATCACCAACATCGCCAGCCAGACGAATCTTCTGGCGCTGAACGCCACGATCGAGGCAGCGAGAGCCGGTGAAATGGGCAAGGGCTTCGCCGTCGTGGCGTCGGAGGTGAAGAATCTTGCCACCCAGACCGCCAAGGCGACGGAGGAGATCGCCGCTCAGATCGCTTCGATGCAGACGGCAACCAGCAACGCCGCGGCATCCATCACCGGAATCGGCCATACCATCGCGACGATGAGTGAAATCGCCACCACCATTGCAGCCGCCATCGAAGAGCAGGGGGCCGCGACGGCCGAGATCTCCCGGAATGTCCAGCAAGCGGCGGTCGGCACCCAAGCGGTGACAAACAACATCGCCGATGTCAGCCACGCCGCCACCGAGACCGGTTCCGCCGCCGGCGACGTGCTCGATGCGGCCGGCCAACTGTCGCATGAGGCTGACCGGTTGCGCGGAGAGGTGGAACAGTTCCTGACCGCCATCCGTGCGGCATGATCCTGACACCGGGTGCGATCATGTGAACGCACGCAGATCATCGGCCAAGTCGCGTGCGGCCTGGCCGATGGCTTCCTGAAGGAGAGCGTCACCGCGAGCGTGGGGCTCAGCCCCCCATCATCCCCCGCCACACCACGTGGAACTGCTGGATGCGCTCCTCGTTCAGGCCGAGCAGGGCGGGGCGCTCCGTCTGGCGGCAGCCCCGGAAGGCCAGTTCCGACGCCTCCTGGTCCTCGCGCAGCAGGGCGACGTTGAGATCCCGCGCGCCCTCCTCGATCAGGCGGCGGGCCGCGGAGCCGCCCCTGCCGGCATCGCCGTCCGGATCGGCCAGGAACAGGCGGAGGTTCAGCGTGCAGCGGTCGGGGCCGAGCGGATCGTAGGTCTGGACGCTCATCACCGCGCCGCGGGTGAAGCCGATCTCCAGGTTGGGGAAGATGTGCAGGTGGTCGTACTCGCGCAAAAGCGGGCTGGGGCGGAAGCCCAGCCGTTCCGACACGCCGTCCCACCAGCGGGCGCTTTTGTCCGACACGCCGGTCACGCCGCGGGAATGGGCGCCGTCGTAATCGCAGCGCCAGTCACCCTTCACCAGCTTGCGGAAGGTCGTGGGGTGGGTGAGGTCGGCGTGGTAGACCTCCAGCACGCTCTCCACCCCCATCTTCCAGTTGGCGGCCCATTCCATCGACCGCTCCTCGAAGGGGCGGACGAAGATTTCCGAGGCATGGCGCAGCACGTCGCCATAGACGCCCAGCCAATCGTCGAGCTCCGGCCCCTCCGCCGCCACCCGCAGGAAGACGAAGCGGCCGCACACCCCCACCGCCACCGGCGTCAGGGCACGGCCGCAACGGCCCTCGCGGTCGAGGCCGAAATTCGCCTCGTTGCCGGGGATGCCGTAGGGAACGCCGTCGCGGTCGAAGGTCCAGCCGTGATAGCCGCAGCGCAGCATGCCGTTGCCGCGCGGCGCCCGGTGAATCATGGCGAAGCGGTGGGTGCAGACATTGCGGAAGCCCCGCAGTTCCCCGTCGAAATTCTGCACCAGCACGTCCAGCCCGCCGATCCGCCGGGTCAGATAGTCGTTGGGCCGGGCAAGGTCGTCGGTGAAGCCGGCAAAGACCCAGGCTTGTCGGAAGATCCGCTCCTCCTCCGTCCGGAAGATCTCCGGGTCGTGGTAGGCGGCGGGGACGATGCCGGGGACGGCCTTGGCCGGAACGAAGGGGGCGGGAGTGCTTTTCATGGTGGCGAAGGGTAGCCCGCGCCCCGCCGGCCGGTCCAGGGCACAGCGGGTCGCAGGGCTCAAGCGCCATCACGGCCGGAACAGCGTCGCCTCGATCCCGCGCGAGCCGGTGGAGTCGCAGATGTAATAGGCGACCATGGCGCGGCCGTCCGGCAGTGGCGCCGCCCAGGGATAGCCCAGATCCGGCGCCGGCCCGTCGTCGCGCAGCACCAGGTCCGGCACCTCGTCCGGCTGCTGGCAGCACGGGTCGTAGAGGCGGGCGCGCACGCCGTAGGGTGCATGGCGGTAACCGCCGACCAGCAGCAGCCGGCCGTCCGGCAGCGGGCAGGCGTCATAAGGATGGCCGACCACCGCATGGCGCCGCCACGGCTCCCAGCTGTGGCCGAGGTCGGTGGAGCGCGAGGTCGCCAGATGGTCATCCAGCCCGGTGGTGCGGTGGAAGGCGTGCAGCACGCCGTCGGCGTCCAGATGCAGCGCCGTCTCGCAGAAGCCGGCCTTGGCCTCGGGATCGATGGCGATGATCGCCCGGTGCACCCAGCTTTCCCCTCGGTCGGTGGAGGCGAAGAGATGACTGGCATAGGTGCCGGTGGAGGGGTGGTGGGTGTAGCCGGTCTGCAGGATGGTGCCGTCCGGCGCCTCCACCGCCCGGCCGCGCACCGCCCCGCCATGGAAGGGCCGCTGGCCCGGCACGATGTCGGGATGGCCGGGCAGGGGGGGCAGGTCGCGGTGCGGGGTCCAGCTGTGACCGCCATCGTCGCTGTGCCGGCTGTAGCCGCCCCAGAACAGGTAGAGGTCGCCGGTCCTCTGCGGGCTTCCGGCCAAGCCGAACCCCAGCGCGCGCAATGCCTCTCCGTCGGCCGCCGGCACCGGGTACCAGCGGAATCCGGTCAGCAGGATGCGGCCGTCGCGCAGGCTGAGCAGGCTGGCGTCCTGATCGGCCGCCTGCGGGTCGGGGGGCAGGGCGGTTGCCTCCCCCAGCGGTTCCGCATCGGGGCCGAGCCGCAGCAGGACGGTCTGGGAGCGGGAATCGAGATGGTCGACATGGTTGAACCCCGCCTCTCCCGCCCGGAACGCAGCCCCGCGCAGCCAGCGATGGTCGCGCGCCCGCCGGAAGGCCAGCAGCACCGAACCGTCCCGCCCCGCCGTCAGCGACGGGAAGGACGCGTAGAAACGCGGGTCGCGATACAGCACGCGATGTTCCACACCGGTCATGGCCATCGGCTTTCCCCTGCCTCCCTGCTTCCCTGCTTCCTGAAAGGACCGTCCGCCCTTGGCTCCGGACAACAGCCTCGGACAACGGCCTGGACGGCGACACCGTGCCCCGGCAGCATAACGGGACCGGAGCCCGGCCGCTTCAATTCATGGCTTCAATTCATGGCCACGGCCGTGGCATAGCCGAGCTGGTAATACAGCCGGATCACCGCCCGCAGGCCATCCCCCTCCAGACCTTCGACGTCGAGGGCGGCCAGATCGGCCAGATTGACGTTGAAGTCGCAACGCTGCTCCTCCATCCCGTACCGCCGTTGCGTCAGGCGGTTGGACACCCCCTGATGGAACATCCGCCGCATCAGCCAGCGTCGGTTCAGCCGGTCCGGATGGATGAAATGGGACACCGTGGCGGCCGGCACATAGTAGGTGGCGGCTCCGGCGTTGCGCATCTGCATGAAGACGATGCCTTCATTCGTCAGCAGCCCGTCCCCCTTGCGGCCGAGATCGGTCGGAAAGCACCGCCCGTCCATCAGCCGCTTGCGGAAGGCGCAGTTCCCTTCCCCGAACCACTCATTCTCGCGCAGGAAGCGGGCTTCGCTGTCCCATCCCCAGCGGCACGAGAAGAAATGCATCATGTCGTCGGCCAGCCAGCCGGGCCTTGGCAGCGCGCCGAAATCCGGCTCGACCTCGCCGGCAACGATGCCGACGGCATCGCCCAGCCGGTGGAACGGCTCCAGCAGCCGCTCCAGCCACCCGTCGCAGGCCCGCTCGTCGTCGTCGATGAAGACGATCAGTTCCCCGGCCGCCTCGGCCACGCCGCGGTTGCGGGCGAAGCTGACGCCGGGCCTTTCCTCCAGGACATGGCGCAACGGCACGCCCCGCAGGGCGAAGGCGGCTTGCCGGCTCTCGACGACCGGCCGTCCCTCCGCCAGGGCGGAATTGTCGATCACCAGGATCTCATGGATCCCTGGAATTCCATGGACAAGGTCCGGAGAGCCGCCGCCCACCCGCTGCCCGATCAGGCTGTCCAGGCAGGCGCCGAGCAGCTCGGGCCGCCGATGGGTGCAGACGACGATGCTGGCCGCGATCCCCGGAACGGCGGTGGCGGAGATGGCGGAGACGGGAGGCTGGGTGGTCGGCATGATGCTTCGCCTGTCAGTGATCGGCATGGACGATGCGCAGACCCGGCAGACCCCAGGCGGTGACGCCCATGTCGCGCGCCATCGCCGCCAGCCCTTCCGTCTCGATGTAGCCGCGATGGCTGTAGGGTGGGAAACACAGCCCCTCGCGGTGAAGGTCCGCACGCACCAGCAAGGCCGTACCGCCCACCCCGTGCAGCGGCACGGCCTCCTCTCCCGGAAAATCTCCCAGATAGCGCCGTCCGGCGCCGCGCGGCGGCTGGAAGATGCCGTCTGCCAGATGGCGCGGGTCCTCCGTCTCCCCCTCCAGCCGGAAGCTGTTGAGGTCGAAGGTCCGCCCGTCGGGCAGGACACAATGGGGGACGACGATGTCGCGCCCGGCGGCGAGCAGCCGGGCCGCCAGGTCCGGCGGGTAATCGACCAGATCGGCGTCGAGCCACAGAACCCAGTCCTCGTCCCCCAGCGCGCCGGACAGCAGCCGGTTGCGCGAGCGTGCCAGCACCTCCCGCCGCCGCCGCTGGATCGCCGGCGCCCAGCGCGGTCCCTCGGGCCGGAAGCCGTGGTCGTGGCGCAGCAGGGTCACCCGGCGGTAGCGCTCCCGCAGCTCCGGCAGCCGGGCGGTCAGCCAGTCATGGGTCCCGTCGCGGCTGTCCCCCTCCAGGAAGCCCAGCGACAGGCGGGACGGATCATGGTCGAGCCGGCCGAGCAGTTCCAGGTAGCGCGGCAGATGGGCGACGGCGTCCTTCACCGGGGTCAGCACCAGCACGCGGTCCTGCCGCGCCGCGGCGGTGGCCGGGACGGGGACGGCCGGCACCGGCACGACGGCCCGGCGGTAGGCCTCCACCGGCAGGCGCTTGCCCATCTCCTCCAGCACGGCCCGGCAGCGCCCGCCGTCGAAACGGGCGGTGGCCGTCTGCCAGTGGACCTCGAAATGGGGAGCGGTGAAGGTGTTGCCGCCATGGATGACGTAGGTGTAGAGCCGCGGCAGGTCCATGCGGACGACGCGGGCGCTGCGGCGCAGCTGCTTGACCACCGGCGTGTCCTCGCCGCGGCGAAGGGCGGGATAGCGGGGCATCGCCGCCTTCTCGCACAGGAGCGAGCCTTCCCAGTCCCGTTCGGGGGACACCACCAGCCGGTCTTCCGCCGGCCACCATATCATCCAGCGGCCGAGCAGACAGGCCTGGGCGCCGGCGGCGGCCAGAACCCGCTGCTGCATCTCCAGCCGGCAGGGGTCGTAGAGGTCGTCGTCGTCCCACTGGCAGACATAGCGGCCGGCCGCCTGGTCGACGGCGATGTTGCGCAGCTCGCCCAGCGTCAAGCTGCTGGGCTGGGAACCGGATGGGGAGGCGACCTCCACCCGGATCAGGCGGATGTTCGGGCACTCCGCGTCGCGGATGGCGCGCTCCAGCGGATCGTCCTGCGGCAACGCCGGGCTGTCGCAGACGACGACCAGCTCGCGGTTGGGATAGGTCTGGCGCGCAAAGCCCTCGATGGCGAACTTCAGCAGCCCGCCCCGCCCCCTGGTGACCATCAGGCAGGAGATCAGCGGCTGCCCTTCCGCCCCGGTGATGGGTGAATGGGCCAGGGTCGGACGGTCTCCTTCCGGCCGGCCGTCGGTCACCACCGCCGCGACCTGCCGGGGCAATCCGGCGCCAGGCCCGGCGCCAAGCCCGGCGCCGCGCTCCGCCGCCCCGCGGAACCATGTCCCCTCCCAGTAATGGACGGCATAGGCTTCGCGCGTCGCCCGCTCCCAGAAGACCGGGTCGAACAGGCGGCCGCTCCAGCAATCGTCCTTGGTGACGGGGTAGAGCAGCTCCGGCGGCAGCACCGTCACCGCGGCCGGCCCATCTTCATACCGGGCCCCCTCATAGGCAGCGTGGGCGCGGGTCAGCAGGAAGGGGCCGGTGGCGTCCAGCACATCCCCGCAATGCCGCGCCTCGACCAGCCGGGCCAGCAGATGGTCCCAGAAGGGATGGCCGGGGACGGAGGCGAGGAAGGACGGGCAGAGGATGCGCGGCAGCCCGCGCTCCGCCGCCTTCGCCAGCCGGCCATGCTCCTCCGGCTCCTGCCCGACGACGAAGCTCCGGCCCTCCAGCAATCCATCGATCGGGCGCAGGCATTCGAAGTCGAGATCGGCATAGACCCCGCCGAAGCGGCGCAGGATCAGGTAGCGCGCCAGATCGATGCGCGCGATGGGGTCGGCATAGCCGCGGAAGACCGGCAGCAATTCCGGATGCTCCTCGGCCACGAAGCGCCCGATGTCGTCGTCGGTCCAGAACCGGTAGACGAAGCCGGGATTGCGCCCGGTCCAACTGCGCTGAAGGACCTGGAGTTCCGGCGGGACGTCGCGGGTCTTCCAGGTCTGATGGATCAGGCGCGGAATGGGGGAATTGGCCTCGGTCTGCATGGCTCTCGATGGAAATGGAGCGCAAACCGATAAGCATTTTGCTGAAGTGTCTCAATGCAAATGGATAGACAGTAAAAACTGATCACAACTTGTTTCATTCGACACACGAATGAGGTGATGGTTTTGCAGGAAATTCCCTGTTTTGTTGATTGATGTCGGGCATGAATAGAATAATTAGTTCAGCGTCTGAGAATCTTCATTCCTGCCTTGCGGCTGCAGCTCATTGCCCTCTCCCTGAGGAGGGCTGGACGAAGACCGACGGCTGCTGGTAGGCCTCTCCCCGGCATAGCCCTGCCGCGGAATGCGGTCCCATCACAGAACAGGCCCTTCCATGCCCGCACACCGCCCCTACCGCCTTCACCGCCCCTGGACCGTGCTGGGCAGCCGGGATCTGCTGGACGCCGATCCCTTCCTGAAGGTGCGGGTCGAGACGGTGGAACTGCCGGACGGGCGGCGGATCGACGACTATTACCAGTTCGACCAGCCCTCCTTCGCCTGCATCTTCGCCGAGACCGCGGACGGCCGGATCGTCACCTACCGCCAGTACCGCCACGGCCCGCGCAAGGTCGGGTTGGTCTTTCCCGGCGGCCACCTGTCCCCCGGCGAGGAACCGCTGGCCGCGGCCAAGCGCGAGCTGATGGAGGAGACGGGGATGGAGGCGGAGAGCTGGACCGATCTCGGCGCCTACATCGTCAACGCCAACCAGGGCGGGGCCTGGTCGCACATGTTCCATGCCACCGGCTGCCGCCACGTCGCCGATCCGGTCGCCGCCCCGATCTCCGACGATCTGGAGGACACCGAGATCCTGTTCCTGACGCAGGCGAAACTGCTGGAGGCCATCGGCCGCGGCGAGATGCACCTGCTGACCCAGATCGCGCTCGTCAGCATGATCTGGCAGGCCGACATCGCGCGGGTGCTGTCCCGCCCCCAATCACCAGATACAGCCCGCTGAGGAAACGCTCGATGCCCCGCTTCGCCCTGTCCATTCCGAAGGCCGCCCTTCTGTTGACCGGCGCCCTTGCATCCCTGGCCGCATCCCCGGCCGCCGCCGCCGAGCCGATGAAGGGGCGGTACGAGCTGCGCTGCCAGGATCCGCAGACCCGGCAATGGACCGTCGCCGGACAGCTCACCGACCCGGAAATCGTCGATCGGCCCGCCGCCGCCGGAAAGCCGGCCGGACGCGAGGTGCGCGGCACCGGGACCGACGGCAAGCCGGTGGTCCTGCCCATGCCGGCCGACCGCACCTGCATGCTCAGCGCGCGCTGACCGATGGATGGTCGCGCCCTATCGAATGGGAGGCGACCGTCAAACTGTAACATCCCCGCTGTAGCTTCCCGACGCTCGCCAAGAACAAGGCCGCGCCGAACGGGCCCCTCCGGGCCCAAAGGCGCCGCTCATGCCAGCCGCTTGCCCTGATGAGGGTTCGGGAGACACCAGCCATGACCAATCCGTCCGCCAATCTTCCTGAGACGTCGCGCCGCTCCGTGCTCCGCGCCCTTGCCGGGTTGCCGCTGCTGCCGGTCGCCGGCATCGGCGCCGGGGAGCTGCTGTTCGCCTCGGGCGCCGAAGCAGCCGCCGCCAAGGGCGCGCCGGTCGCCGTCGAGTTCGTCGGCATGGCCGCCCCCACCACCGCCGCGGCGCAGGCCAAGACCGTGGTCGAATCCAGCATGGTCGTGACCTGGGCCGACGGCACGAAGCAGAGCTTCGCTCTCGGCTACCAGCCGCTGTTCATCACCGGCGACATGGTTCCGGACGGCAAGGGCGGCACGATCCTGGCCGGCGGCTATACTGACATCGACGGCAAGCCGATCCTCGACCGGTCGATGGCGACTCCGGCGCAGTTCTTCTCCGACTGCCCGGACGGCTGCAACCTGCTGAATCCGATCCCCGGCGCCAAGGTGGCCGGCGTCACCGGCAACACCCTGTTCGCCGTCGTCCAGTTCGAATATGCGAGCCGCGATTCCAAGGACGCCTCGATGTACGGCAAGCTGCCGTCGCCGATCGCCGTGCTGACGCTGGACCAGAACAAGGAAACCGGCGCGCTGAAGCTGGTGCAGTACCACAACGTCGACACCAGCCCGGCGCACGGCCTGTGGATTACCTGCGGCGCCAGCCTGTCGCCCTGGAACACCCACCTGTCGAGCGAGGAATACGAGCCGGACGCGACCGCGCTGGACGACCAGTTCCGCGCCTACAGCAAGAACCTGTTCGGCGACGAGACCAAGGCCAACCCCTATCATTACGGCCACATGCCGGAAGTGTTCGTGAACCCCGACGGCACCGGCACGATCAAGAAGCACTATTGCATGGGCCGCATCTCGCACGAGCTGGTGCAGGTGATGCCGGACGAGCGCACCGTGCTGATGGGCGACGACACCACCAACGGCGGCCTGTTCATGTTCATCGCCGATCAGGCGAAGGACCTGTCGGCCGGCACCCTCTATGCCGCCAGGATGGAGCAGGAAGAGGGCAAGGACATCGACAAGGGCGGCGCCTTCGCGCTGAAGTGGGTCAAGCTGGGCCACGCCACCAGCGCCGAGATCGAGAAGCTGGCCGACAGCCTGAAGGCCGCCGACATCGTCGAGGTGAAGAAGGAGGATCCGAAGGACCCGTCCTTCACCGCCATCGGCTTCAACGGCAAGACCCAGTGGGTCAGGTTCAAGCCGGGCATGGAGAAGGCCGCCGCCTTCCTGGAGACCCACCGCTACGCCCCGACCGTGGGCGCCACGCTGGCCCTGTCGAAGCTGGAAGGCGTCACCGTCAACGCCAAGGACAAGACCGCCTACATGGCGGTGTCCTACATCTACAAGTCGATGAGCGACGGCAAGAGCGGCATCAAGGTGAAGGCGATCAACGCCGGCGCCGTCTATCAGCTGCCGATGAAGGGCGGCCAGACCGACCTCGCCGGCGCCGCCATCGCCAGCGAATGGGTGCCGGTGCATTTCAGCCCGGTCCCCGCCCTGGTCGGCCGCGACCTCGCCACGCCGGACGCGCTCGGCAACACCGCCGACGCCGACCTGATCGCCAACCCCGACAACCTGAAGTTCTCCGAGAAGCTGCGCACCCTGTTCATCGGCGAGGACAGCGGCAACCACGTCAACAACTTCCTGTGGGCCTACAACGTCGAGACCAAGCAGCTGGCCCGCCTGCTGTCCTGCCCGGCGGGGGCTGAATCGACCGGCCTGCAGGCGGTCGACGACGTCAACGGCTTCTCCTACATCATGAGCAATTTCCAGCACCCCGGTGACTGGGAGAAGGGCCTGCACGACAAGGTCAAGGACAGCGTCGCCTCCCTGATCGACGATGCCTACCGCAACCGCCGCAGCGGCGGCGTCGGCTACATCCACGGGCTGCCGCAGGCGGTCTGATCACCATCCCCAGGGCAGTGCGCGTGCATGCCTTGAACCTTTCCGGGGGGCGGCTTCCAGCCGCCCCTTCCGGTTTGGGAACTTGACCGGCAAGGAGCGGCGCGAAGAGGCGCACGAAAATATTTGTCCAACCTCACGCTCTAGTGAGAAATATAATATCTAATTTGTAGCAGAAAACTTTCTGGATTATACTTCCCACTTCCGATCATCTCCCATTCAAGGGGGCGGCGATGTCGTACGATTTCGAACGGGAGCGGTATGAGGAGCGGCGGCGCTGGGCTCGCGAAGCCCGGCGGGAGTACGAAGACGCTCTGAACACGGCCCAATTCCCACCGGTGGTCAGCAAAGCACTGGACCGATGGAGCGCCGCCTTCACGGACGCTCTGCGGCTCTGGGACCAGAGCCACGACTGGCGGCTCTACCGGTTATGACGGCAAGGCCCCGGGAATTCCCGGGGCCTTTTTCCTGCACACTCCGGACCACACCGCCACCACCATCGAAAGAAGTAACTCTACCGCCAAATCGTGAACTGGCGTTTAGTTGGGTTTTTCTTGGAAGTGGTAATCACCAATCGACCTAGGACCAATCGGTGATCTTAACACCTCGTTAACTGGCCGGATGGCTCAATAAGCTCATCAGAACGGGCAAAAGCCTCCGCCACGAATACAGGGATCGCCGCCATGTCCAAGACCGATTGCGCCGCCGAGATCTTTAATTCCGCCGCCCTGCACCTGGATGTCGTCGATGAATTCATCGCGATCGCCCAGTCGAAGCTGAACGGCGCCACCAGCGAATTCACCCGCGACAGCCTGACCGACCTGCTGTCGGGCCTGACCGAGCAGCGCGAAACCTACCGCGCCGTGCTCGCGACTGTTCAGCCCGTCACCGCGCTCGCCGCCTGATCCTGCCGCTCCCCCTCCGCTCCCCTTCTCCGCGAAAGACCGCCACCATGACCGCCCAGATCGCTGCTCCCATTGGCGCCCCGATTGCCAAGGACGTCCTCGCCTCCGCCACCCTGCATCTGGAAGTGCTGGAGGAGTTCATCGGCGTCGTGCGCCGCAAGCTGACGGCGACCACCGACACCTTCGCCCGCGACAGCCTGACCGACCTGCTGCTGAGCCTGACCGAGCAGCGCGACAGCTACCAGGCCCTCGCCATGCCGGCGATCGTCAACGCCTGACGGCGGGGGCGTCACCGCCCGACGGCACTGCGATGCCGAATGATATGGACGGTGAACGGAGTGGACAGGTGCGGTTGCTTTTGTGAAGCTCCCGCTTGCCCGTTTTCACCCCGACCGGCCAAAGGGTTGCCAAAGGGTCATGGATCCGCTTCCGTCCTCCACCGAAGGACGCCTGCTCCTCGCGGCGTTTCTCGTCCTCCTGACCCTGATCGGCCTTTCCATCCTGGGGGAGCGCACCCTGCCGCTGTTCGGCGGCAACCGCGATCTCGCCGGCCGGGCCTACAAGACGCTGTTCGTCGGTCTGGGCGGCAGCATGCTCGGTCTCGCGGCCCCGGCGCTCGTCACCGGCTTTGTCGGCCGCCTGCGTGCCCTGTTCACCCGGATCGAGGCCAAGGGCGCCATCGCCGACGCCATCCTGCGCGACCGCGCGCCGGATCTGGCGCAGACCGCCGGCTTCACCCTGATGGCGCTGTTCCTGATCGCCGGCGGCGTCGCCGCGGCGCTGGTCTGGACCGGCATCCTGTGGCCGGGCGAGCGCTGAGCCATGCTGCGCATCTCCGACCGGCAGCAGGACCAGCTCCACGCCGCGCGCGCCGACGCCTTCCATGACCGCCTGCGCACTGCCGCCGCGGCGATGATGGCCCGGGAAGCCCCCGACGTCCCGACCGGGGAGGTCGCCGCCCGGATCGAGGCGGCGCTCGCCGCCGCTCCCGCTCACGGCATGGAGACCGAGCGGCAGATCACCCGCTACGTCCACATCCTGGCGGCCTTCCCGGCGGACCATGCCCGGCGGGAGGAATTCGCCTGGCTCGGCACCCTGCTGGAGGGGCCGGGCGGCGCCGACGCGCGGCTCGACCAGATTACCGCCGCGCTGACGGCAACCCGCGGCGGTGCGCGATGACCGTGCATACCGTCCAGCGCGGCGAGACGCTGTCCGCCATCGCCCGGCGCAACGGCACCACCGTGGCCGAGTTGCAGCGGCTGAACGGCATCTCCAACCCCAACATGATCGCATCGGGCCAGCGGCTGGTCGTGGCGCCGCCGCCGGCCCCACCGGCCGCCCCCGCCGCGGCCCGCACCGGACAGGCGGCGGCGCAGACGGCAGCGCCCGCGCCGCCCGGCGCGCCGGTCGCCCCCTGCCCGAAGAAGCCGCTTTTCCTGAAGCGGGCGGGTGGCGACGACAATGTCAGCGCCCTCTACGCCATGGCCGACGGCGAGGCGAAGCGCCAGGGCCTGCTGGGGCAGGCCAAGGGCGAGGTCGGCGTCGGCATGGTGAAGATGGAGCATGCCGGCCATCTGGGGAATCGCTATGTCGGCGGCTCCCACAAGATGGAGAACCTGACCGCCGAGGCGAAGGCCGCCGGCGGCATCGTCCATGGCATCGGCGGCACCGCCTCGGCCAAGGCGGTGATGGTCTCGCAGGAAGGCACGCTGTTCGCCGGCACCGATAAGAACAACCCCTGGGCCGAGGGCGGCGGCGAATATTCGCTGATGCAGGCAGAAGCCAAGGCCGACGGGCTGATCGGCTCCGACGGGCGGCGCGCCGGCATCGCGCTGGGCGCCAAGGCCGGGGCGGCGGCGGCCTCCGGCGACCTCAAGGGCGAGATCAACATCCCGATCCCCTTCACCGACTACACGATCAGCCTGCGCGGGAAGGGCGGCGCGTCCGCCGGCTCGGTCGGGGCCGGGGCGTCCGCCCATGCCTTCAAGGATCTGGAGACCGGGCGCTACCATATGGGTCTGGCGGGCGAGGCCGCGGCCTTGCTGGGCCTGAAGGCCGATGTGGACCTCAGCGTCGGCCCCCGCTACACCGGCCGGGAACGGAGCGCCGGACCATGAGCCCGGCCGGCCTCGCGACGGGAGAGTAGAGCATGGACCCCAGACTGCCGACCCTGCTGACGGCGCCGCTGTCGCCGCGCCCGGTGATCGAGGCCACCTATCTGGACGTCCTGGTCCGCGACGGCCTGCCGGCGGGAACCGGCTTCTCCATCGCCCTGCCGCGGGGCTGGGCGGTGGAGCGGACAGCCACCGCCGCGCCCGGTCCGGAGGCCCCCCTCGTCCCGCTGGCCCGCTTTCATCCGGGCGAGCCCGGTGCGCCGGGGGCGGCGGAGGGGGTGGAGCTGGTGGTCTGGGCCGCCTTCCTGCCGCGCGAGATGCATGGGGCGGACTGGCTGCGCGCCTGGATGCGCTCGCAGGGCTACCGCGAACTCGATTTCCGTCAGGCGCCCTCGCCGACCGGCATGATGGGCGACGCGCTCGCCGCCGGCCGCCATGACGGGGGCTTGCGCCTGCACCGGTTGCTGACGGTGAAGGACGGCGACCTGCTGTTCCTGATCGACGGACGCATGATGCAGGGGGGACCGTCGCGGGGCGGGCAAGCCGACCACCGGGTGATGCAGGAGATCGTCCTGCTCGCCGCCATGCGCTTCCGGCTGGCCGAGCCGACCGGCCAGACCTTCGCCGAAGGGTTCGAATGGACGGAGCTGAAGGGGGCGCACGCCGTCCGCTTCCTCGCCTCCGGCCTGTGGCGGGAGACGCCCGGCGGCTACGCCCCGCCGGACGGCGCCTCCCTGGTGCTGGACCATGTCGGGCCGGACGGCTCCACCGGCCGCGGAAGCCTGATCGCAGTGCTCGGCGCCGCGGAAGCGACCGCCGACGCCGCACTCGCCGACGCCGCGGAGATCGAGCGGACCACGCTCGCCAAGCTGGCCAACCAGGGCTTCACCCTGTCCGCCGATGCCGAGCGCGTCGCCGAGGAACGGACGGCGGAGCGCAGCATCCTCCTCCACCGCCGCAAGGCCCGCCGGAGCGGGACCGCCATGACCATCCTTGCCGCCCGCATTGCGCTCAGCGAGGAAGCGCACAGCCTGCCGGTCTGCCTGATCCTGCTCTCCCCCGACGAGGACAGCGCCTTCGAAGCCTGGGCGATCAACCGGCGGGCCTTCGAGATCGCCCTGTCGACGGTGCGGTAGGGCGACGGTGCGCTGAAGGCTCAGAACGCCTTCAGCTTCTTCCAGGCGAAGACCACCATGCGGGCCAGCAGCCAGCCATGGGTGAAGCGGGAGATCTGGGTCTCGCCATAGCTGCGGTCGGCGTAGCGCACCGGCACCTCGACGATCTTCAGGTTCTGCTTGGCGGCGCCGAAGATCAGGTCGAAATCGCCGAACGGGTCGAAGTCGCCGAAGTAGTGGCGGTTGGCGACGATGGTCTCGTAATCCTTGCGCCACAGCACCTTGGTGCCGCACAGCGTGTCGGTGAAGCGCTGGTTCAGCAGGAAGGAGAAGATGCTGGCGAAGGCCCGGTTGGCCAGGAGGTTCAGGAAGCGCATCGCCTCCGGCGCCATCGGGTAGACCAGCCGAGTGCCGTTCACGAACTCGCCGCGCCCCGACACCATCGCCTGGTAGAATTTTCCCATCGTCTCCGGCGGCACCGTCAGGTCGGCGTCGAGAATGATAAGGATGTCGCCGCGCGCCACGGCGAATCCGGCGCGCACCGCGTCGCCCTTGCCCTTGCCGGGCTGCTTCATCACCTTGATGTCCCAGTCGGGATAGGCGTCGCGGACGCGCAGGCACTCCTCGTAGGTGTTGTCCTGGCTGTTGCCCTCGACATAGATCACCTCGACGTCGGGGGCGAAGCGGGGCAGGCGGCGGATGGCGTTCTCGATGTTGCCGCGCTCGTTGCGGCAGGGGATCAGGACGGTGACCGAGGCCGGCTTGCCGTCGACGGTGACCTCCTCCACGGTGGGCTGCGGCCGGGCGACGACATAGTTGCGCACGCACAGCCGGCGGATGCCGGGCAGGGGCGCGACGTAGCGGTTGACCAGCGTGCCCAGCCCGAACAGCCGCTTCGGGATCAGCTGGCGCCATTCACGGCGCACCGGCTCCCAGCCGGCAAGGTCGAGCAGGTTGACGATGTCGCTGGTCGACAGCCAGTTCTGCTGGCCCTGCGGCATGCGCATCCCCAGCTTCTCCGCCGCCCACAGGATCGGCTCCCAGATGCGGGAGTGATAGCTGACGATAATGCGGGTTTTGGGATCGGCGACCCGGCGCAGCAGGCGCAGCGTCTCCTCGATGTCGTCGAGGAAGCCGATGGTGCCCGACAGCAGGATGTGGCTGAACGGCCCCTCCACGGCGTCGATGGTCGCCGGGTTCTCGGCGTCGGCGGCGATCAGCTCCAACTCCGGGTGGCGCGCCTTCGCCGCCTCGATCGTCGCCGGGCTGAGGTCGATGCCGACGCCGCGCGCCGGCTTCAGCGCCGCCAGCGTGTCGCCGACGCCGCAGCCGATCTCCAGCACCGTCGCCCCTTCCGGGATCAGGAATCGCAGATAGGCGCGGTCGGCCTCATGGAAGGCGCTGTTGCGCTCGGCCCAGCGGTCGCGCAGGGGGGCCATGGCGTCGAACAGCCCGCGGATGCGCTCCTGCCGGGGGGAGAGGGCGCGCGGCGCGGCGGCAGATTCCGGGGCGGCGGCCTCCGGGGCAGCGGTCCGGTCGAGCGTCGGAAGGGGCTGGTCGGTCATCGGGTGGAATCCGTGGAAAGGGCAGCGGGCACTGCGATGCCCGGCTGAACAGGATCGGGCCGGGAGGCGGTCTCGTTGCGCAGCAGCAGCCAGAACAGGCCGCCGGGCAGCGACAGGACGGCGATCGACAGCCCGATCAGCAGCGAGACCAGAAGGGCCGCATCGGCATCGAAGCCGAGCAGCGCGAAGCCGGCGACCATCGCCCCCTCGCGCACGCCCCAGCCGCCGAGCGAGACGGGCAGGGCGGCGGCGACGATGGCGGCCGGCACGATGGCCAGCCCGTCCAGCCAGCCGAGCGGCAGGCCGACGGAGCGGGCGAACAGGATGGTGGCGGCGATGGTGGCGAGATGGACGCCGACGCTGTGGCCCAGCGCCGCCCAGGCCGACGGATTGCCGCCCATGGCGCGCAGCTGCGCCACCGCCCCCCAGGCGGTCCGCACCAGCGCCCCGTCGCGCAGCCGCTTCGGGATCGGCAGCCGGTCGCGCGGGATGCGGCCGGCCAGCAGCAGCAGCCCCATGGCCACGGCCAGGACCAGCGCGCCCGCCAACACGGTGCCGGCGACGGCGGGCGGCGCCACCGCGGCCAGATGCGGCAGCCCGACCAGCCCGATCAGCACCACGCCCAGCAGCGCCATCAGCCGGTCGACCAGCAGGGCCAGCATCACCGGGCCGGCCGGATGGCCGAGCCGCCAGGTGAACCAGCCGCGCAGCAGGTCGGCCCCCACCGATCCCGGCAGGATCTGCCCCAGGAAGCCGCTGGCCATCTGCAGGCGGAAGGCGGTCCAGCGGGTCAGCCGGAAGCCGGCGGCCCGCCCGACCGCCCGCCACCGCTGCGAGGCGAAGGGCAGGGTCAGCGCCTTCACGGCGAAGCCGGCGGCGAACAGCCACGGGTCGGCGGCCGACAGGCGCGCGACGATGCCCTGCCAGTCGGCCCCGGCGGCGAGCGCGCCCAGGATCACGACCGTCACCGCCAGCTTGACCAGCAGCGGCCACCGCCGTCCGTCCGGCTTGCCCGGACCCTTTCCCAACGGGCCGGTTCCCAATGGATTGGGTTCGGCCGGCTGGGCGAAGGGGGTGTCGAGAAGAGCCTGAGCCATCATCCCCGCATGGAAATCCGGGTGCCGCGGGACAGCGGCGCCGAACGGGCCGTTTTAACGGCTCACGTCCGGCTTGTCACCCAATCAGGCGGGAGAGGGCGGGCAGCAGGTTCCCCCCTACACCATCCCGGATGCCGCCAACATGGCGCTTTCCGGCAGGAGGCCCGCGGCGCGGGGTGCCGAGGCGGGACTTAGCGCCCGACCCTCCAGCCGGCCGTTCTGGATGTAATGCCGCATCGCCGCCGTCAGGTCGCCGCCGGTGGCCGCGGCGACGTCGCCGTTGGCCGCCAGATAGGCCGAGGCGTTGAAGCCGGTGGCTCGCCCCTCCGTCCGGCCAGTGCCCAGGTAATGCAGGTCGGCCCGGGTGGTGTCAGTGCCGAAGGCGGCGGCGAGGTCGGCGTTGGCCGCCAGATAGGCCAGCGGGTTGAAGGTGACCGTCCGCCCTTCCGCCCGGCCGCTGACGATGTAATGCATCGCCGCCGCCGTCCGGTCGGTGCCGAAGACCGCCGCCAGGTCGCCATGGGAGGCGAGATAGGCCAGCGGGTCGAAGCTGACCGTCCGCCCCTCGGCCCGGCCGCTGGCGATGTAATGCATCGCGGCCGCCGTCCGGTCTGTGCCGAAAATCGCCGACAGGTCGCCATGGGAGGCGATGTAGGCCAGCGGATCGAAACTGACTGCCCGCCCCTCCGTCCGGCCACTGGTGATGTAATGGGCGGCGCCCGCATCGCCGTTGGTGCCGAAGGCCGCCGACAGGTCGCCATGGGAGGCGATATAGGCCAGCGGATCGAAGCTGACCGTCCGTCCCTCGGCCCGGCCGCTGGCGGCGTAATGCGCCGCACCGGCGGCGGCGTTGGTGCCGAAGAGCGCCGACAGGTCGGCATAGGAGGCGATGTAGGCCAGCGGCGAGAAGGCCGGCCCGGCCGCGGCGGGCGCGCCGCCGGTGCCGGTCGCCGGAGAGCCCCCGCCGCCCGCGCCGCCGCCCGCGCCGGGAGCGGGAATCCCCGGCACCGTCAGCGGCGCGCTGCCCATCCGCGCCCAGTCCAGGTCGCGGATGCCGAGCCCCGCCGCAGCCCCGCTGCCCAGCCGGAAGTCGCCGGCCGCCGGGTTGACGAACAGGCCGGACGACACCCTGTCGCCGCCGCTCAGCCCGCGCGTCCCCTGCAGCAGGTTGCCGGTGACGTTGTAGGAGCCGGGGGTCCAGAACTCCCAGTAATCCACGCCGGTGGAGGAGGAGATGACGTTGCCGGTGACGCTGTTGTTGGCGAGCAGGCCGATGGCGCCGGCGCTCGGCACCCATTCCAGCCGGATGAAGCGTTCGCGCGGGTTGGACAGGACTGCGAAGTTGTTGGTGACGCTGTTGGAATCGCCGCCATGGATGAAGACGCTGGCCCAGCCGGTGTTCTGGATGAAGTTGTCCTGGACGGTGACGCCGTTGGCCATGTCGTCCAGATAGATGCCGAAGCTCTTGTGGCGGTCGAGCCAGCCCGACCCGTCGGTCGCCAGCCCGCCGACGTTGCGGATGTCGTTGCCGCGGATGATCGTGCGGGTGTCGACGTTGGACCGCCCCAGCATCTCGATGGCGCCGCCGTCGGCGGTCTCGGTCATCGTGTTGTAGATGCGGTTGTACTCCACCACCGTGTCGGTGTTGACGGTGGCGCCGTCCCAGTTCTTGATCGAGATGCCGTAGCGCGTGCTGTTGCGGATGTCGTTGCCGGAGATCAGCGTGCCGCTGGTGCCGTAGAGCTGGATGCCGGCGACGTCCTTCAGCACCTCGCCGATACCGTCGATGCTGTTGGCGCTGACGCGGTTGCCGTTGCTGCCGTAGGCGAGCTTGATGCCGCCCGCCCCCAGATGCTCCATCCGGTTGGCCTCGATCGCGTTGCCGGACGACCCGGTCAGCGTCATCGCGGTGCCGGCATTGACGAAGCGGTTGCCGGCGATGCTGTTGCCGGACGCATTGGTCAGCGTCAGGGCCGAGCCGTTCCAGGCGGTGTCGGCGAAGGTCAGCCCCTGCAGGGTGACGCCGCTCGCCCCGTTCAGCGACAGGAGCGTGCCCAGCCGCGCCACCACCGCCCCCTGGGACAGCAGCGCGCCGGGATCCTGCGGCTTCACCACCAGCCGGCCGGTCTCGGCCTGCCAGGCGAACTCGCCGGCATCGCGGATGAAGGCGTCGTCGTTCAGCAGGCGATAGGTGCCGCCGCTGCGCAGGGCGTATTTCGCGCCTTGGGTAAGATTGATGGTCCGGCTGCCGGCATCGGTGGAGGCGACGCCGACGATGTTGTCGGACAGCCGCTCGGTGTCGAAGGTCTGGACCATCGTGCCGGGCTGGACCCCGCCGGCCAGCACCGCCGCCATCGCCCCGTCGCCGGCCCCGATGCGCAGGCTGGTCCTGCTGGCGCCGCCGGCCGCCGCCTCCAGGACCGACCAGCCGGAGCGGGGGTCGCCGGCGTTCCAGTCGCCGGTCTGCGCCACCTTCTGCCGCACCCCGCCGATGGAGAGGTCGAGGCCGGTGGCGGAGGTCGCCGCGGCATAGAGCCCGCCACCGATGGCGGTGAAGCCGCCGACCCGCTCGCCGCCGCTGAAGACCGGGGTCTCGCCCGGATAGGCCATGATGCGGACGCCGTTGTCGGCTCCGGTCAGCGTCACCGTGCGCACCATCGCATAGGTGCCCCCGCGCACATAAGTGTCGCGGATGCCGGTTGCCCGCATCGCGCCCTGCGCGCGTTCCAGCGTGGCGAAGGGACCGTCGGTCCCATCGGCATTGGGTGCCGCCAAACGCCCCGACCAGGAATCGTTGCCGTTGGTCGCGACGTAGAAAGCCTGCTGCGTGTCTGTCATTGCCGGATTGCCTTGCCGATACAGGGCAATCTCACGGCGAAAATACTTAATAAGGAGGTAGACTCACCCTTTCGGATGTATCCTTTCGTACGGAAATCCCGTGTTCATTTCGTGACAACGATGCCGAGGCAGGCAGTTGTCACTTGCGGCAGCCTTCCCGTTGTCTTGGCCGCCTCCGGCTCAACCCCGTTCAGCGCAGCTCCACCCGCCGCTCTTCCCGCAGCACCGTCTCGTCGCCATGGCGGAGCGTCACCGTCACCCGGTAGGGGCCGGGAGCCCAGGGGCCGGGTGCCGGCTTCTTCACCTCTGTGCCGAAGAACAGCACGGCCAGCGGGCGCGGCACCGCCCCTTCGCTGCGGAGCAGTCGGCGGCCGTCGGGGCCGGTCACCTCCAGCGTCACGCGGTCGCCCTGCCGCCCGCCCATCAGTTCCGCCCAGACGCCCAGCGTCGGCGTGCCGGCCGGCAGGGGTCTGCCGCCATAGCCGCCATCGCGCGCGGTGTCTTCCTTCGGCAGCTCGGGCGCCAGACCGGCGCCGAGCAGGGCGCTCGGCCGGTAGGCGAGCGTCCGGCGCGCATCGTCGCTCCACAGCGTATCCGGAGGGAGCGGCGCTTTGCCCGTCCCGGCGGCGCCCTGGTCGGCAGCACAGGACGGCGCCTCGCCGCCGCCCACCTCCTTGGCCGTATAGGGATCGAGCGTGCGGCCGTCATGGCGGATGCCGAAATCGACATGGGGAAATTCGGTCTTGCCGGACAGGCCGATCTGGCCCAGTCGCGTTCCCGCCTCCACCCGGTCGCCCGGCTTGACCATGATGCTTCCACGCTTCAGGTGGCTGTACTGGGTTTCCCAGCCGTTGCCATGGTCGACCACCACCGCATTGCCGGCATCATAGCCGGCTGGCGCGCCGCCGCTCTGCCGGATGCTGATGTCCTCCATCCCGTCGCGCACCCGGGCCACCGTGCCGGGAGCGGCCGCCACCACGGCCACCCCGCGCCGCATCGCCTCCAGGTCGGACAGGCGGAAATCCGTCCCGCCATGTCCGTCATAGGTCAGCCGGCCGCAGGCGAAATCCCTCATCCCCGGCCCTGGATCGGTGTCGACGTAGTTCTGGACGAAGCAGTCCGTTCCGATCCGGCAGCGCACCGGCAGCTCCAGCGCCGGCGCCCCGGCGGACGATTGGGCGGCAGGAGGCTGGGCGGATGCCGCGGACGGCAGGAACACCAGGGCAGCGAAGCCCCAGCGATAATGGACCGGCACCCTCATCCAACCCCCCCGCACGGCACTGCTCCGTCTTGTCCGACGTCCCTCTACAGGTGGGCCGTCGCAGGAAGAGGACCAGACCCGCCCTTATGCGCCGTCGCATAAGGGGTGGCTCGCCCACAATCCGCCCCGTCCTTATCATCCGAAGGCCACACCGCCAGCCCTCATACTCCACCCCGCTTTTCATCGACGGCAGACAGCGGGGACCGACAGCATGGCGAACAGCACCCATACCGGCAGCGGAAAGACGGTCGTCGTCATCGACAGCGGCTGGTCGCCGACCTGGGAGACTGCCGCCTCCGTGGTCTACCAACACGACTACGCCGACAATGACGGCGATGCGCGCAACCCCAACACCGACACCCACGGCGCCCTGGTGACCTCCCGCATCCTGTCGCAGGCGCCGGACGTCGGCATCATCGCGCTGAAGGTGATGCCGGACGGCTCCACCACCGCGTCGGGGTCGGCGATCGAGCAGGCGCTGCAATGGGTCGTCGCCCATGCGTCGGACTACAACGTCGTCGGCGTCAACCTGTCGCTGGCCGGCGGCTCCGCCTCGTCGGAGGCCACGACCATCCTGTCGGACGAGCTGGCGAGCCTCGCCGCCAAGCGGGTGCTGGTGTCGGCCGCCGCGGGCAATGCCGGGCAGAACGGGACGGCGACCGACGTCTCCTATTTCGCCGCCGACCACAACACGATCTGCGTCACCGCCTCCACCGGCGACGGGGCGCTGCCGGGCTGGGCCCAGCGCAACCCGGGCATCACCGACCTGTGCGCCGACGGCACCGACATCCGGCTGACCGATCTGGCGGGGCGGACGGTGACGGCCAACGGCTCCTCCTTCGCCGCCCCGACGGTGACCGCCGCGGTGGCCCTCGCCCAGCAGGAGGCCCTGGACCTGCGCGGCAGCGCCCTGACCCAGGACGAGTTCCTGTCGCTGGCGAAGCAGACCGGGACGCCGGTCGGCGCCACCGGCTACACCGACCTGAACACCCAGGCGCTGCTGGCGAAGCTCGGCCAGCTCTACGGCGCGCCGGAGACGCCCGACACCGGACCGGGCGCGCCCGCGACCGCCGCCGCCACCATCCTGGTCAACGCCAAGGGCACGGCCGCCGCCGGGATCAACGCCCACTTCACCCTGCTGGTCGACGGCCACACCGTCGGCGGCGCCACCGTCGGCAGCGCGGCCAAGACCTACGCCTTCACCACCAGCGTGTCGGCCGACAGCGCCCACAAGGTGCAGATCCGCTACGACAATGACGGCTTCGCCGGCGGCCAGGACCGCAACCTGTTCGTCAACAGCGTCAGCGTGAACGGCCACACCTATGCCGCCACCGACGCCGCGGTGACCTACGACAAGGGCGCGCTCGACGGGCGCGACGTGGTCAAGGGCCAGAGCGGGATGTGGTGGAACGGCACGCTGGTCGTCGCCGCCGACAAGAGCCTGTTCGGTACCAAGGCTCCGTCCCAGGCGCAGGTGGCAGAGCTTCAGGCCGGCGACCTGCTGGGCCATGCCGTCTCGGCCAACGCGGCGTCGCACGGGATTGCCGACACCATGGCCGCCTGGATGCCGCAGACGGTTTCCGGCTTCGAGGACGCCGCCCACGGCCTGCACGCCTGGTACGACGCCCACGATCTGGCGCATGGGCTGACTGCGTGACCTGAAGATCCCCTCTCCCCCCCGGGGAGAGGGTTAGGGTGAGGGGGTCGCGCGGCGAGGATCTCCAAGAGTCGCGCACTCTCCGCCCCCACCGAATCCACTCCATGCATCCCCCTCACCCCGACCCTCTCCCCGGGGGGGAGAGGGGGATCCCTGGAGAGGGAACTTCTACCGCTCGTGCATGGCTTCCTGGGCGCTGCGCGAGAGGGGGGAGAGCAGGTAGTCAGCGATGCGGCGGCGGCCGGTCTTGATCTCGGCGGTCACCGTCATGCCCGGCTGCAGCCGCGTCTCCTTGCCGTCTACCTCCAGCGTATCGCGGTCCAGCGCGATGCGGGCGGCATAGACCGCTCCCGTCTCCGGCGACTTGGCACCACTCTTGTCCGTCCCCTTGTCGGCCTGCTGCTGTTGCACGGCGTCGCCGGACAGCGAGGCGACGCGGCCGGGGATCAGTCCGTATTTGGTGAAGGAGAAGGCCTCCACCTTCACCTCCGCCACCTGTCCGGTCTGGACGAAGCCGATGTCCTTGTTGGGGATGAAGGCCTCCACCTCCAGCCGGCTGTCCTCCGGCACGATGACCATCAGCGGCTGGGCGGTGGTCACCACGCCGCCCACCGTGTGGATGGCCAGCTGCTGGACATAGCCGTCGACCGGGGCGGTCAGCCGCAGGAGATCGACCTGCTGGTCGGCCTTGGCCAACTCCTGATCCAGCGAGGCGGCCTTGCGCTCGGCCTCGGCCAGGCCGGTGTAGAGCTGGCGGCGGAATTCGGCCTCGGTCTGGCGGCGCTGCTCGGCTGTGGCGGCGATGGAGGCGTCGGCCTCCGTCAGCTTGATCTTCTGGACCAGAAGCTCCTGCTCCTGCCCGACCAGATCCTGTTGAAGCTGGAGGTACTGGAAGCGGGACGAGGTGCCTCGCTTGGACAGGTCGAACAGCGCCTCCGCCCGTTCGCGGATCAGCGGCAGGGTGGCGTTCAGCTTGGCGATGGTCTGCACCACGGTGGCGCGGTCGGCCTCGCGCCGCGCCTGCTCGCGGTCGAGCGCGGCCAGCTTGGCGCGCTGCTCGGCGATCTGGCTGGCGAGAAGCTGGCTCTGCATCCGCACCAGTTCGGGCGACAGGCCGGCGGGAGCGGCGAAGACGGCGTCGGGGTTGCCGTTCACCACCTCCAGCGCCGCACGCAGCCGCGCCACCTCCGCCCTTGCGGCCGACAGGTCGGAGCGGATGCGGTCACGGTCGGCGGTCGCCCCGGTCGGGTCCAGTTCGATCAGCGTCTGGCCGGCCTTGACCAGCTGGCCGTCCTCGACGGCGATGGTGCGGACGACGCCGGTCTGCATCGGCTGGACGGTCTTGGTCCGGCCGCTCGGCACCACCCGGCCCTGCGCCACCGCCACCACGTCGACATGGCCGAACCACGCCCAGGCGCAGGCCGCGGTGAAGGCCAGCATGATGACGGCGGTGAAGGTCCGCGCGGTGGGCGAGGGCGGCCGTTCCAGGATCTCCAGCGCGTCGGGCAGGAAGTCCATCTCGTCGCGCCGCCGCTTTTGCGGCCGGCCCTGGAATTTGGTGGGCGGGCGCGGCTCGCCGGGGGTACCGGGCGCGTTGGCGGGCGGCTTGACGCCGGCAGGGTTGGTGGGTGCGGCGGGATCGGGACTATTGGGATCGGGGATGGCGGGGGTGGTCTTCACCGCGGCGTTCGTCTTGCTCATGGCGCTCGTCCCTCTCAGCCCACGGCCCGTTGTTCGATCAGCCCGTCCGCTGGCGGCGGGTTCCCGCCCGGCAGCTGGCCCATCTGACCGCGGAACAGCGTGGCGTAGCGGCCGCCGCGGCGCAGAAGCTCGTCGGGCGCGCCGTCTTCGACGATGCGGCCGCGCTCCACCGTGACGATGCGGTCGGCGATGGCGACGGTGGACAGGCGGTGGGCGATGATCAGCACGGTGCGGCCGGCGCAGATGCGGCGCATGTTGGCCTGGATGATCCGCTCGGACTCATGGTCCAGCGCCGAGGTCGCCTCGTCGAAGATCAGGATGCGGGGGTTGGTGACCAGCGCTCGGGCGATGGCGATGCGCTGCCGCTGCCCACCCGACAGGCTGGCGCCGCGCTCCCCCACCACGGTGTCGTAGCCGTCGGGCAGCTCGACGATGAAGTCGTGGGCGCCGGCCAGCTTCGCCGCGGCGACGACGCGGCCCATCTCCATGGTCGGGTCGGTCAGCGCGATGTTCTCGCGGATGGATCCTGAGAACAGCACATTGTCCTGCAGCACCACGCCGATCTGCCGGCGCAGCCACACCGCGTCGGCGGTCGACAGGTCGGTGCCGTCCACCATCACCCGCCCGCGCTCTGGCACATGGAAGCGCTGCAGCAGCTTGGCCAGCGTGCTCTTGCCCGAGCCGGACGTGCCGACGATGCCGACCACCTGACCCGCCGGGACATGCAGCGACACGTCGCTCAGCGTCTCCGGCCCGTCATGGCGGTAGCGGAAGGTGACGTGGTCGAAAGTCAGATCGCCCTTGATCGCCGGCATGGCGGCGCGGCCGGGGCTCTGCAGCGGTTCGGGCGCGGTGTTCAGGATGTCGCCGATGCGGTGCATCGACAGCCGCACCTGCTGGAAATCCTGCCACAGCTGGGCGATGCGCAGCACCGGCTGGACGACGCGGCCGGCGAACATGTTGAAGGCCACCAGCTCGCCCACCGTCAGGCTGCCCTCGATCACCAGCTTCGCCCCCAGCCACAGCACCAGCATGGTCGAGATCTTGGAGACGAACTGCACCGACTGGCTGGCGATGTTGTTCAGGTTGCCGGCGCGAAAGCCGGCGCGGACATAGCCGGACAGCTGGTCCTCCCAGCGGCGCTGCATGCGCGGCTCGACCGCCATGGCCTTGACCGTCTCGATGCTCGACACCGTCTCGACCAGGAAGCTGTGGTTCTCGGCGCCGCGGGCGAACTTCTCGTCCAGCCGGCGGCGCAGGATCGGCGTCGCCACCAGGCTGATCAGGACGTAGATGGGGAAGGAGGCCGCGACGATCGCCGTCAGCATCGGGCTGTACAGCAGCATCACGCCCAGGAAGACGACGGTGAACAGCAGGTCCAGCACCAGCGTGATGGTGGAACTGGTCATGAAGTTGCGGATCGTCTCCAGCTCGCGCACGCGGGCGACGCTGTCGCCGACCCGGCGCGCCGCGAAATAGCCCATGGGGAGCGACAGCAGCCGCTGGTACAGCTTGGCCCCCAGCTCCACGTCCAGCCGGTTGGCGGTGTGGGCGAAGGTGTAGGTGCGCAGGCCGCCCAGCACCGCCTCGAACAGGATGACGGCCAGCATGCCGACCATCAGCACGTCCAGCGTGCCCAGGCTGCGGTGCACCACCACCTTGTCGACCACCACCTGGAAGAACAGCGGCGTCACCAGCGCGAACAGCTGGATGAAGAAGGAGGCGAGCAGGACCTCGCCCAGGATGCCGCGGTATTTCCAGGCGACCGCGCCGAACCAGCGGGCGTCGAAGCGCGGCTGGCCCATGCCCATCGTGCCCTTGCGCCCCAGGCAGATCAACCGGCCGCTCCACAGCGGCTCGAACCCTTCGCGGTCGAGGATGCGGGTCTGGTTGGTCGCGGCGTCATGCACCAGCACGCGGCCGTTGCCGGCCTTGGCCAGCACCAGGAAGCCGCCGTCGGGGCCGGGGACCAGCGCCGGCAGCGGCGTGCGGTCCAGCCGCTCCCATTTGGTCTTCACCACGCGGGCCTTGGCGCCCAGCCGGTGGGCCTGGCGGACCAGACCGGTCAGGTCGGGGGATTCGCCGCCGCAGGCATGGCGCACGCCGTCGTAATCGGCCGGGATGCCCAGCATGCGCAGCGCCGACACCAGCCCGGCGATGCCGGGGTCGAGAGGCGGGCCGGGCCTTGGACCATGGTTGGGGCCAGGGTTGGAGCTGGGTCCTTGATCGGGGCCGGGTTGGGAACCCTCGGCCTGCGGCTGCCCTTTGGAGGAGAGGGGGGAGGAGGGGTCCCGCGCCGGATCGGCCGGTGATCCGTCTCGCATCTGTTCCATGAAGGCTTCCCGGTTCCGAAACTCTAAGGGGTGGCGCCGAACGGCTGCGGCCAACCCAAGGTGTGCATCGCGCCGACGGGCGGCCACCCGAACGATGGGGTACCCCGCATCGTTGGTGGTCAAAGGGGTTGATGGCCGAAAAAGCACCCCCCTCCGGCCGGCGGCTTTTCCTGGACCGGACGGCGCGCTTGGGAGTAGGCATGCAGGCAACGCCGGGCCGACGGGACCGGTGCCGTTTCCCCTTCGCCGGACGCACCCCGCCTTGTCGCCGATCTCCCAGCTGCTGCGCCTTCTGCTTCTGCTGCTGACGCCCCTGTGGCTGTCGCTGGCGGTGGAAGGGCTCGGCCTGCACGGGTCGCTGATGTCCGGCCTGCGCCGCACCCCGCAGATCGACAGCGCCCTGGCGCCGCCGACCGGCTGGCGGGAGCGGAGCTATCTGGCCGCCAATCCCGACGTCGTCGCCGCCATCCGCAGCGGGCAGGCTTCCAGCGGCTACGCCCATTACGTCCAGCATGGCCGCGCCGAGGGGCGCACCGGCGGCTTCGTCGAGCTGGGCAAGGAACCGGCCAAGGCGGTCCCCCCTGCGAAGGTCTCCGCCCAACCGGCCGCCACCCGGCCCACGGTTTCACAGCCGGTCGCGTCCCCGGCTCCGCCGGTTCCAACTCCGGTTCCGGCCGCTCCGGTCCCTGCGGTGAAGCCCGACCCCCAGGACGACGCAGCCCCCGTCCGGGCGGAATCCGCGGTGGAGGTTCTGCGGCCGGGTGTCAAGCCGGTTCCGGACGCCCCCGCCCAGCCGGTCAGCTTCCAGCCCGCGGCGCACCCCGCAACCCAACGCCCTGACGCTCAACGCTCTGAGGCCCAGCGTCATGTGGAGCGGATCCGCACCGCCAATGGCGGGGACGGGCTGCGCGTCGTGCTGGACCTCGACCAGGACCCGCGTTACGAGACCCCGGTGCGGCGCCCCGACGGCCGGCTGGAGGTGAGGCTGCCCGGCACGCTGTGGCAGGCCGCCCCGTCCGGCCGCCTGCCGGCGACGGCGCTCGGCTACCGGGCCGAGCGAGACGGCGGCGGCACCCGCCTGCTGTTCAGCGACGAGGATGGCGCGGGCGAGGACGACGCCAAGGGCGGGCCGGTGCGCCTGCTCGCCGTCTCCACCTTGGCCCCGGACAAGGACCGCGGCCACCGGCTGGTGATCGACGTGGCGCTGCCCTCCATGACGAAGGCCGAGCGCGCCAGGACCGCCGGCGGCCGCTGACCGGCCGGACCGACGGAAAGCGGCGCCGGGCAATCCCCGGCGCCGCCATTCTTCCGCAGTCCTCTATCTGGAACCTCTGCGCCGCTCAGGCGGGAAGCTCCGTCCGCTCCCGGCCGGACAGCCCGCCGTCGCCCACCGCCAGCATGCCCGACGCCGTGCCGGAGAATGCCGGGTCGTGGAAGCCGCTGCCGATCCCCAGCGCCTCCGACCCGGTCATCCCCGCCGCCAGCATGGTGACGGCGATGGGCGCCATCTCCATGGCTGCGGGGCTGGCGGCAGGCGGCATGGCCGCCGTCTCGGTCGAGGTGCTGCGCTTGATGTAGGCGAGCTCGATCGCGGCGTCGCTGGTGCCGAACTCCGCGGCGATCTCGGGATTGCTCGCCAGATAGGCGGCGGGGTCGAAGGCGGTCAGCGACCGGCCCTCGGCGTAGCCGACCTGGATGTAATGGATCTCCGCCGCCTGGACGTCGGGGCCGAAGGCCTGGATCAGGTCCGGGTTGCTGGCGATGTAGCGCAGCGCGTCGAAGCCCTGGGCCGGCCGGCCCTCCGACAGGCCGTTCTGGATGTAGTGCCGGGCCGCGGCATCGGGATCGGCGCCGAAGGCGAGCGCCACGTCGCGGTTGGCCGCCAGGTAATTGTAGCCGTCGAAGGTGACGCTCCGCCCCTCGGCATAGCCGTTCTCGATGAAGTGCCGGGTGCCTGCGTCGGCGTTGGTCCCGAAGGCGGCGATCAGGTCAGGGTGGGAGGCGATGTAGGACAGCCCGTTGAAGTTCGGGATACGCCCCTCGGCCCGGCCAAGCTCGATGTAGTGCCGGGCCGCGGCATCGGCGTCGGTGCCGAAGGCGGCGATCAGTTCGGGGAAGGAGGCGGTGTAGGCCAGCGGATCGAAGGTGACCCTCCGCCCCTCCGCCTGACCGTTCTGCAGGTAATGCCGGGCCGCGGCATCGGCGTCGGTGCCGAAGGCGGCGATCAGGTCCGGGTGGGAGGCGATGTAGGCGAGCGCGTTGAAGCCGGCCGGCATCCCCCCGGCGGACGGCGCCTGGGGCGTGGAGGCGGGATCGGCTGACGGGACGGGAGTGGGGACCGGAGTGGGATCGGGGGTTGGAACCGGGGTAGGGGCCGGCGGGGGAACCGGCGGGGAATCGGGTGCGGGATCCGGTGACGTGAGGGGCGGCGGGGGAGGGGGAGGCGAAACGGCCTGAACGATGGTGATGCTGCCGCTGCCGCCGGCCTGGAACTGGGTGGCGTCGAAGCTCCCGGTCAGGGTTACGGCCAGACCGCTGCCGACGCGCAGCACGGTGGAGCCGGCGGCCGCCTCCACCTCCATGCCGGCGAGGTCGGCGCCCTCCATCACCAGACGGTCGCCGATGGCGGCATCGGTGACGGTGACGGCACCGGTGGTCCCGGCGGCGATGCGGATGATGTCGCCGCCGCCGTTGCCGGTGACGGTCGCCCCAGCCCCGACCGTCAGCTCGTCGGCCCCGGCGGTGCCGGTCAGGGCGACCTGCGCGAAGCCGGCGGCCGCCGACAGGTCCACGGTTGCCCCATCGCCGGACGCCGCCACCGCGAGCGCGTTGCCGTTGCCACTCAGCGCCAGCCCAGCCAGCTGCGAAGCCGCGAGCGTCAGGGTGGCGCCGCTGCCGGTGACGTCGATGGCCTCGATGCCGGACAGGGCCACCGCCGACAGGTCGGCGCTGCCGGCGATGCGCAGGGTGTCGGACGCCGCACTGCCGGCGATGACCTCGAAGCCGGCGGCCTGCGCGCCCGTCAGCGTCACGGTGTGATCCTGGCTGCCGGTCAGCTCCAGCCGCTCCACGCTGGCCAGCGTCATCCTGGTGAGGTCGATCGTGGGCGAGGCGACGGCGGTGTAATATTCCAGGTCGTAGCCGTTGTAGCTTCTCAGATTGTCGGAGCGGACCTCCAGCGTGTCGGTGCCGCTGCCGCCGTCGAAGCTGACGGTGCCGGCGTCATACTGGCTGACGACGATGTAACGGTCGTTGCCGGCCTCGCCAAAGATCGTGTCGGCCTGGGTCTGGGCATAGCTGCCGGCGGAGACGATGCCGGCCAGGATGGTGTCGTCGCCGTCGCCGCCATGGATGGTGTCGCGTTCCCAGTCCCCCTTCAGCAGGTCGTTGCCGGCATCGCCGTAGATCAGGTCGGCACCGCCGCCGCCGGCCACCGTGTCGTCGCCGGCCTCCCCATGCAGCTCGTCATTGTCGGCGCGGCCGTAGATCAGGTCGTTGCCGCCGCCGCCGAAGACGCTGTCGTTGCCGTTGCCGGCCTCCAGCGTGTCGTTGCCGGCCCCGCCATGCTCGACGTCGTTGCCGCCATGGCCCCAGAACCACACCGCGGTGTCGCCCGCCGTCAGGCTGTCGGCATATTCCGAACCGATCCAGCGCTGGATATTCTCGAAGGTATCGCCCGCCGCCTCGCCGGTGTTGTTGGCGCCGTTGGTCAGGTCCAGCGTAATGCCGGCGGTGGCGTCCTCGTATGTGACGATGTTGAAGCCGCTGCCGCCGACATAATGGTCGGCGCCCAGCCCGCCATTCATGGTATCGCCGGCCGCGAC
Organism: Azospirillum sp. B21; assembly: GCF_008364825.1. Taxonomy (GTDB): domain Bacteria; phylum Pseudomonadota; class Alphaproteobacteria; order Azospirillales; family Azospirillaceae; genus Azospirillum. The sequence goes on along the minus strand of NZ_VTTO01000008.1, from coordinate 100,283 downwards.
GCCGGTGTTGCCGCCGCCGACCAGCGTGTCGTCGCCCTCCCCACCGACCAGGCTGTCGTTCCCGCTGCCGCCGGTGATGCTGTCGTTGCCGGCCCCGCCGTCGATGATGTTGCCGGTGTCGTCGCCGACCAGCGTGTCGTCGCCGTCCGACGGGGTGCCGCTGTAGGCCAGCCGATGGACCCAGTCGCCGGTGCCGGAGAAGGGCAGGGCGGCGGCGACCGGCCCGGTGGTCACGTCGAGGTCCCAGGAGGCGCCCAGCGACGGATGGCCGACCGGATGGCTGGCGGCGGCGACACGCGCGCCGGTCGCCCGGGCGAGCGCCGCGGCGAAGCGTCCGTCATCGGCCCCCACGTCGCAAGCATGGATCAGGATTTCCGTGTCCGGCGCCTGCGGCCAGGAGCGCCCGGCCTCCTCCAGCGCCGCGACGTCGAGCGAACGGGCGCCCAGGCGGACCGCGCCCGGCTCGCCATGGGCCAGCAGATGGATGGCCGCGGGCCGCCCGGCGAGCGCATCGGCCAGGGCCTTCCCGCCATCCCCGTCGGCCGCCACCCGGACGACGCGAAGGTCCGGCCGGCAACGGTCGAGCAGCCGGTCCAGATCCGCGAGGCCGGCGTCCGCAATCAGTACGTCGCGCACAGATGGTCCTCCTTGAAGACGGCAGGGCGGCGGGACCGGGACAGGATCTTTCCCGCCGGTTGCCGGCACGCAACCGCATTCCAGTGATGATTTGTTGGGCCAATCGGCCGTATTGACCCAAATGTGAGGAGGAAGCTGCTGCTAACAACTCGATAAGTTGGGGTATCACCGGCTAGAACAGGCGCCCCTTCCCAGTAAAGCGGAAGAAGTATGGCGCTATTTCACCCGGTGATTTCGTCGGAACCCCGCATTCACCCGCGATTGCTCAAAATTGCCCTTTTGCGGGAATCAGCCAATTATAGCGCACGAAAAAGAGGTGCAACTCGCGTCAACCCTCCCCGTCGGCCGGCAGGCCCGGCGGCGGCGCGACAAGTTTCCAAACCACAAATTCATCATTATTAATCATGATTTAATGATATGAAAAACGTATAAACGCCCTTATGGAAAACAGCCGCGCTTCCGCTTATCCGCGATCTCCGACAGGCCCGATCACGGCTTGGCCACGAGAGAGGTCGGTGACCATGCGGGTGAAATCCTCCACACGGTCGCGGGGCAGCGTGACGCGAAGCTGGACGCCGTCGGCGGTGAAGCCCGTGGTCTCGACCTGGGTGCCGGGAAAGGAACCGAGGCTGGAGCGGATCCGCGCCTCCTCGGCGAAGGCGCAGGCGATGGACAGGGTGGCATAGTCGACGATCGGCTCGCGCTCCGCCGCCTTCAGGCAGCTGGCCGCCGTGCCGCCATAGGCGCGCACCAGACCGCCCGCGCCCAGCAGAATGCCGCCGAACCAGCGGCTGACCACCACCGCCACGCGGTCCAGGCCCTGCCCTTCGATCGCCTGCAGGATCGGCCGCCCGGCCGTCCCGCCGGGCTCGCCGTCGTCGCTGAAGCGGTAGATGTCGCCGATCCGGAAGGCCCAGCAATTGTGGCCGGCATCCGGGCTGCTGCCGGCGGCGATGACGCGGCGCGCCTCCTCCTCGCTGCCGGCCGGGGCGGCGTGGGCCAGGAAACGGCTTTTCTTGATCTCCTGCTCGAACCGTTCGGTCCTGACGAGGGTGAACATCATGAGGATGGCCGCCGCGCGCCTACAGCACGAAGTCGAAGGCGGAGAAGCTGTAGTTGGCGATGTTGACCTGGATGCGGAAGTCGGCCGCCCCATCGCCGTTCACCTCGCCCTCGATCAGCGTGACCGTTCCGGACGCCTGATAGCGCAGCTGGCCGGCGGCGGTGAAGCCGGCGGTGCCGACGAAGGTGAAGGCATCGTTGGCGGTGGCGCCGGTGATGGCGTCGATTTCCGAAACGTCGATGCGGTCGCCCTCGGCCCCGATGGTGGCGTAGCTCGCCAGCCCCTGCAGGGCCTCCTCCGCCACCACGGCTCCGTTGAAGGCGATGATGACGTCGGGGGTGGCCAGGGTGGATTCGTTCAGGTTGCGGATGGAGAAGACGTCCGCCCCCGCCCCGCCGTCCATCAGGTCGGCGCCATAGCCGCCGACCAGCGTGTCGTTGCCGGCGCCGCCCAGCAGGACGTCCTCGTAGAGGGTGGTGGTGTCGCGGGGATTTACCGAGATCTCGGTGTTGCGGTCGGAATAGACGTCGCCGAACAGGATGTCGTCGCCGCCGCCGCCGCGCAGCACGTCGCCGCCCAGCCCGCCATAGAGCGTGTCGTTGCCGACGCCGCCGTCCAGCCAGTCGTTGCCCGCCCCGGCGTCGAGCCAGTCGTTGCCGTCCTCGCCCAGCAGGGTGTCGTTGCCGACCACATCGATGACGTCGCCGCGCAGCAGGTCGTCCCCGGCCCCGCCGAACATCAGGTCGTTGCCGGCCCCGCCCTCCAGCTGGTCCAGCCCGTCGCCGCTCAGCAGGGCATCGTTGCCGGCATTGCCGAACAGCGTGTCGTTGCCGGTCAGGCCAGAGATGGTGTCGTTGCCGGCCCCGCCGCCGATGGCGTCCCCCATGATCCCGCCCACCAGATAATCGTCACCGGTGGAGGCGGAGGTCGAAACGGTCAAGCCCGTCAGCGACGGCTGGGAGAAGCCGACCAGAGATCCCACCGGATAAACCCCATCGGTGGCCTGCAGCATCTCGATGCCGGTCAGCGTGTCGGTGCCGTCGGGACCGCCGACCACGAGATTGCCGTTGGCATCGATGGCCAGAGAGTAGGAGGCGAGCGCGCCGGTCAGCACGAAGCTGTCGATCCCGGCCAGCCCGTCCACCGCGTCGGTGATCGGGTTGCCAAGCGCGTCATAGGCGGCGCTGCCGCTCAGCGTGTCGTTGCCGGCCGTCCCGGTCACGACGACCGGCACGCCCTGCGGGGTTCCCAAGAGTGCGGCGGCGGCCGGCATGGCCAATCCCATGGAAGCGGCCCTCATGGACGCCACCGGGGACCGGCCGGGGGTCACCCGCAACGGCCGCCCTTCGCGCAGGCCGAAGCCGAGGTAATGGAGCTTGGCCGCAGCGGCATTGCCGCCGGTGGCCGCCGCCACATCCGTGTTGGCCGCCAGATAGGCCGCCGCGTCGAAGGTCACGCTGCGCCCCTCGCCCCGGCCGTGGCGGGCATAGTGGACCACCGCCGCCGCCGGATCGATGCCGACGGCGGCCAACACGTCGGGATGGGAGGCGAGATAGCCATAGGGATCGAAACCGGCGGTCCGCCCTTCGCGGGCGCCATAGGACAGGTAATGCCGGATGGCGGCCCCGGCATCGACGCCGACCGCCGCCAGCACGTCGGGATTGGCGCCCAGATAGCCCAGCGCGTCGAATCCGCCCAGGCTGCGCCCCTCGTTCCGGCCGTTCCAGGAATAATGGGCGGCGGCGGCCACCACATTGTCGCCGAAGACGGCGGCGAGGTCGCGGTTGGCCGCAAGGTAGCTCCGCGCATCGAAGGCGAGCGCCGCCGGGGCGGCGGTGCGGCCGTCGATGGTAATCAGCTCGACATCGGTCAACGTGTCGGCGTTCCGGCTCGACACCACGGCATGGCGCCGGCCGCTGCCGTCGAGCGCCACCACCACCGGCGTCTCCGCACGGTAGGCGCCGCCCTGCAGGGCATAACGGCGCGGGTCGGCGGTGTAGACGGCACGGTCGATGCCGCCGCCGCCGTCGAAGCTGCGTCCGCCCGGCACGCCGAGATGGACGCTGTCGTTGGCGTCGGCCCCGACGAAGCCGTCGATCTGCTGAAAGATGCGGGCGCCGAGCCGGTCGAGCGTCCCGCCGGTCAGCGCGACGTCCAGCCCCTCGATCCGGTAGCGCAAGAGCCCGGCCGCATCGCGGTCGCTCAGGCCGGTGAAGCGGACGGAGGCGGTCGCCCCGCTGCCGGAGGCGGCATAGTCCAGCAGGGTGGCGTGCGCCCGGCCGGCGACCGTGCGGGCGACGGTCAGGCTGCCGGCACCGGCGGCGATGGAGGAGGCGTCCGGCACGGTGGTGAAGGCGTCGGCGACGAAGCCGTTCGCCAGCCGGGCCTCATCCAGATCGAGGGCGAAGCCCTGCCCCGCCACCAGCCGCGCCATGCTCGCCCCCTAACCTCCACCGCAAGACGGCACTGCCCGGCCGGACGGCCCGGTCAGATCACCTGGAGATAGGCCGGGTCGAGCGCGCCGTGGCGGAACGGGATCCAGTCCTTGTGGTCGGCGCGGTATTGCAGGCCGTAGGGGTTCTTGAAGAAGATCTTCTGCAGCGGCTGGCCGCCTTCGGCGCGGGTGCGCTCCAGGTCGATCAGCGGCGAGGAGGCGAACACCTTCTCCCACAGCTCGGTGTTGTCCACCTCGCGGCCGGCGTTCTTCACATAGTCGCGCGCGGTGTCGCTGAGCTGCCAAGCCTCTTCGACCATCGCGTAATAGTCCACAGTACCCTCGGCCATGGCCTTCGAACTCCAACCAGCGTTGCACAGAGTTTCCGCTCACATAGCGCATTTCCGGCGGCAAAGGAACCACCCGCGCATCGTGACGGTCGAGGACGGCCGGACCACCCCGCCGTGTCCTGATAAGGTGGTGTTACGTGCGGTCCGCCGCGGTTCCGTCGATCAGCCGGGCGGCGCGGGACTTGCGCAGCGGAGCGGACAGCTTCTCCCAGGACCGCGTGCGCAGCAGCCGGCCGGCGACGCCCAGGCCGACGGCCAGCAGGCCGGTCAGGCTGATCGCCGCCCCCACCGGCCCGCCGACCAGCAGCCCGGCCGTTCCCGCCACCCCGGCCAGCAGGGCGCGCAGGCCGATGGTCAGCGCCACCGCCCCCGTGCCCGGCGCCACGCGCGGCAGCAGGACCAGCAAAAGCCCGCAATCGACCGCGGTGCGCAGGCTCCAGGCCGCGGCGGCGCCGACGGCGCCGTAGCGCTCGGCCAGCAGCCACAGCACGCCGAGATAGACCGGCAGCTCGGCCAGCTGCAGCCGGGCGGTCACGTCGACGCGGCCGACGCTCTGGATCAGGGTGTTGGGCACATAGGCGGTGGCGTTGAAGAAGACGCCCAGCATCAGGATCGACAGCACCGACGCGCTGTTGGCGGCGAAGGCCGGGCCCAGCCACAGCCCCAGCGCAGCCTCGCCGCCGACGATGGTGGCGGCCTGCATCGCCAGGAACACCGCCAGCGTCAGGTGGCCGCCGGCGTCCAGGATGCGGCCCAGCGCCGGCGGGTCGCGCCGGAACAGGCTGGAGGCCAGCGGGAACAGCGCCAGCGACAGGGCGCCGGGGATCACCATCAGCCGCGACAGCAGCTCGAACGGGGTGGTGTAGAAGGCGACCATCGCCGCCGGCACCAGGCTGAGCAGGATGAAGCGGTCGGCATAGAGCATCGCCGGGCCGACCAGATTGTTCAGCATCATCCAGGCGCTCATGGTGAACAGCCCGCGCAGGCTCTGGCGGCCCCAGCGGATGGGGCGCAGCAGGTCCGGCATCTGGCGCACGGCCAGCACGCCATAGCCGACCAGCCCGATGAAGCGCCCCGCCGCGATGGCGGCGATCACCGGCACCAGGCTCTGGCTGAAGGGCAGAACGCAGAGCGGGCTCAGGTAGTTCAGCACCCCCACCGTCATCCGCACCAGGCTGATCGGGCGGAAACGCTGGTGCGCCTCCAGCACGCCGCGCAGGCCGGCGGAGACCAGCGCGATCGGCACGATGGCCGCCGCGATCAGCAGGCTCAGCCGGATCTCATCCGGCGAGGTGCCGGTATCCAGCTGGAACCGGTCGGCCAGCAGCCCGGCGCCCAGCGCCACAGCCCCGCCGGTCAGGAGGCCGATGGCCCCCATCAGGGCGATGGCCGGCCCGGCGATGCCCGCCGTGCCGCCGCCGCCCTGGTCAGCTCCGGGTTTGTTTTCCGGACCTCCTGCATCATGGCCCGCATGTCCGATCCGGTCGGCGACGACCTGCACCAGCGACCGTCCCAGCCCGAGGTCGAGCACCCCCAGATAGCCGAGCAGCGCCCAGATCAGGGTCAGCGCGCCGAAACGCTCCATCCCGACGGCGGAGATGAGCAACGGAATCGACACGAGGGCCGCCAACATGGGGAGCCCCTCGCCAAGCAGATTCCAGAGCGTGTTGCGAAGCAAATTCGGAGGTCCGTACGCGAAGCACTGTGGAGCGGCGCTCGGGATGACCCGGCCCCGGCCATGCGGCTCTTCAGCCGTTGGACCTAGGCCTATGCCGTCCTGACGACGCCATTGTTATCCGTCCATCCTGTCCAAAACGCTAACGGAATCGCTTGGGCGAAACGGTCTGGACCCTGATCTTCCGTCAGGATGGCCGGCTGGACATCCGTCAGGACAGGACCCGCTCCAGCGCCGCGGCGACCCTGTCGACGTCGCCGTCGGCCATGGCCGGGAACAGCGGCAGCGACAGCGTATGGGCATAATGGGTCATGGCGCCGGGCAGGGCGAGGTCGCCGTAGCGGCGGCGCCAGTAGGGTTGGCGATGGACCGGGATATAGTGCACCTGGGTGCCGATGCCCAGGCCGCGCAGGGCCGTCATCACCGCCGACCGGGTCCGCCCCCCGGCATCCAAAGCAGCATCGAAATCGATGCGCGCCGCGCACAGGTGCCAGGCCGGCCGGCACCAGGGCACCAGGGCCGGCGGCCGCACCAGCGGGGCCAGCGGGGCCAGCCGCTCCGCATAGAGGGCCATCAGCCGCGCCCGCCGCTCGATGAGGCGGTCGAGCCGGCCGAGCTGGCTCAGCACCAATGCCGCATGGATGTCGGAAAGGCGGTGATTGAAGCCGGGCTCCGCCATCTCATAGTACCAGGGGTTGGTGTTCCCCTCCGCATCCAGCGCGGCGTCGGGATCGGCGAAATCCTCCCCCGGTTCGGGCACGCGCATCATGCCGTGGTTGCACAGGCGCCGCACCCGCGCCATCAGCGCCGGATCGCCGCCGGTGACCGCCCCGCCCTCCCCGGCTGCGATGGTCTTGACCGGATGGAAGGAGAAGACGGCCAGCGACCCCGCCTCCACCTCCGCACGTCCGGCGCCGACCGGCGTCTCGCATCCCTCGGACAGATCCACCGTGCCGATGGCGTGGCAGGCATCCTCAACCAGCGCCAGCCCCTCCGCCTGCGCGAGTGCCGCCAGCCCGGCCGCACCGGTCATTTGGGCGGTCTGCCCGGCATAATGGACGGGGGCGAGGGCGCGGACGCGCCAGCCGGCTTTGCGGGCGCGGGCGATGGCGGCCTCGGCCTCGGCGACGCCCATCAGGCCGCTGTCGGGATCGACGTCGGCGAAGGCGACCTCGGCCCCGGCGTGGCGGGCGGCCGAGGCGGTGGCGAGAAAGGTGTTCGACGGCACCACCACCGCATCGCCCGGCCCGATGCCGAGCGCGGCATAGGCCAGCCGCAGCGCCGCGGTGCCGTTGGCGCAGGCAACCGCATCGGCCGCCCCCACCCGCGCGGCCAAAGCCCGCTCGAAGGCCGTGACCGCCGGCCCCTGGGTCAGCCAGTCGCCGCGCAGGACCGCCGCCACCGCGGCGATGTCCTCCTCCTCCACCGACTGGCGGCCGTAGGGAAGGAAGGGCAGCTCCCCCGGCACGGGATCCGCCATCAGGGCGCTTCCGCCAGCAGGTCGCGCAGCCGCTCGCCGTCCAGCCAATCGTCGTTGCCGTCGCTGGCATAGCGGAAGCCGTCGGCCACCGGACGGGCGTTCAGCCGCTCGTACGGCGCATGCTGCCAGAACGCGAAGGCCGGCTCGATCACGTAGCGGTCGGCCAGCTCGTAGGTTTGGCGGGAATCATCCTCGGTGATCATCACCTCGTGCAGCTTCTCGCCCGGCCGGATGCCGACGATCCGCTGCGGCAGCTCCGGCGCCATGGCGCGGGCGAGGTCGGCGATGCGCATGCTCGGGATCTTCGGCACGAAGATCTCGCCGCCCTGCATCATGGCGAAGCAGGACAGCACGAAATCGACGCCGTGCTGCAGCGTGATCCAGAAGCGGGTCATCCGCTCGTCGGTGACCGGCAGATGGTCGGCGCCGTTCGCGATCATCTTGCGGAACAGCGGGACGACGCTGCCGCGCGAGCCCACCACATTGCCGTAGCGCACCACCGCGAAGCGGGTGTCGAGCGCGCCCGACAGGTTGTTGGCGGCGATGAAGATCTTGTCCGATGCCAGCTTGCTGGCGCCATAGAGGTTGATCGGGTTGGCCGCCTTGTCGGTCGACAGCGCGACGACGCGCCGCACCCCCATCGACAGCGCCGCACGCACCACGTTCTCCGCCCCGTAGACGTTGGTGTGGATGCATTCCATCGGGTTGTATTCGGCGGCCGGCACATGCTTCAGCGCCGCGGCATGGACGCAGAAGTCGACGCCGCGCATCGCCAGTTCCAGCCGCTCGCGGTCGCGCACGTCGCCGATGAAATAGCGCAGCGTCGGCGCCCACTCCGCCGGCATGCGCTGCTGCATCTCGTACTGCTTGAACTCGTCGCGGGAGAAGATGATCACCCGGCGCGGCGTGGCATGGCGCATCACCGTCTCGACGAAGCGGCGCCCGAAGGAGCCGGTCCCCCCGGTGATCAGGATCGACCGGCCGTCCAGCATGCGCAGGCCGGCCTCCAGCCCGGTGCCGGCGGCAGGGTCCGGATGCCATGGCTTGGGCTCGCTGGCCTTGCTGGAATGTGTCGTCACCGCCGGTTCCGTCCGTTGAAGCCGCATCGCTCCGGAGTGCATCGGATGTTCACTGAAGCATCCGATGCACTCCAGCCTTTTGATTTTCCGCGCGATCGCTTCGGACGGTTCCGTCCGGAGCGGGCGCCGCATCGGGGGTCGAATTGAACCCCGACCGTAACCGGCGCTTTCTGACGATCGGGTTAATTCAGGATGACCGCCCTTGCAAGGCCTGTCGGCAGGCGGCGCAGCCGCCGGCGCGAACGGGCGGACACGTCCCAAAGGCGATACTGTTTGCCGGATGTCGCGCCTTGCGGGTGCCGGACCCGCTTCTCTATAGTTTCCAGCCGCCCTTCTCCCCCCACTCCGCCGGCCGGTCCATGACGAGCATTCCCCTGTCGCCCCTGCCTCCGGTCCTTCCCATGGCGGGCTTCCCGCCCTTCCCCGGCGCCCCCTTCGCTCCTGCGGCGGTCCCCGGTCCGCCGCAGGCCCCTCCTCCCCGTCCGATCGAGTTCCGGCTGGCCGAGGATCCGGCCGATACCGAAGGCTGGGTCATCCGCGGCAAGGTGCTGAACCGGCCGGGCCTGCGCGGAATGGCCGCGGACAGCAGCCGGCGCGCCCTGCTCCTCGATCCCGGCCGGGACGCCGCTTGGGCCGAGCGGGCGCTCGCCCTGTCCCATTGCGGCCGGCATGCCGAGGCGCTGCACGCCATCCGGCGCGCCCTGGCGCTCGCCCCCGCCGATCCCGACGCCATGTTCCGGCTGACCGTGACCCTGCAGCGCCGCGGCGACTTTCCCGCCTGCCGGGAGGCGCTGGAGCGGCTGATCCGCCTGCAGCCGGAGTATCCCAGCCACCGCTGGGGCCGCGCCCAGATCCGCCTGCACGAGGGGGAGTATGAGGAGGGCTTCGCCGACTACGAATGCCGCTACTGGCTCGACGAATACCAGTTGCAGGCCTACCGTCCCCACCAGGGGCCGCGCTGGACCGGCGAGCCGCTGGACGGCAGGATCGTCATGATCACCACCGAGCAGGGCTTCGGCGACACCATCATGATGGCGCGCTACCTGCCGCTGCTGAAGGGGCTGGGCGCCCGCCGGGTGGTGGTCGAACGCGCGGACGAGCTGCGCCGTCTGTTTGACGGGATGGAGGGAGTGGACGCCTTCGTGCCGCGCGACGTGGCGCCGACGCCGATCTACCATGTCCACAGCTCGATCATGAGCCTGCCGCACCGCTTCGGCACCACCGCCGCCACGGTGCCGCCGCCGGCCCGCCTGACCGTGCCGGAGGAGGCGCGCGCCAAGGCCGCCCGGCTGCTGGGGGCTCGCGACGGCCGGCTCAGGGTCGGCATCGTCTGGTCCGGCAACCAGGGCTTCAGCGACAACCACATCCGCGCCGCCGGGCTGGAGCGCTTCCTGCCGCTGCTGTCGGTTCCCGGCACCGCCTTCCACAGCCTGCAGAAGGGACCGCCGGAGGCCGAGCTGCAGGCCCTGCCCGATGCGGGCATCGTTGCGCTGGGGCCGGAGATGCAGGACTTCGCCGACACCGCGGCGGTCCTGGAGGAGTTGGATCTGGTCATCATGACCGACAGCTCGGTCGCCCATCTCGCCGGCTCGCTGGGGGTGCCGGTGTGGAACCTGGTGCAGCATGTCCCCTACTGGGTCTACGGCCGCACCGGCCCCACCACCCCCTGGTACCCGTCGATGCGCCTCTACCGCCAGGGTCCGGACGAGGACTGGACCCCGGTGTTCGAGGCGGTGCGGAGCGACCTGGAGAGGTTGGCGGCGGACCGGTAACCTCCCTTTCCTAAAGGGCAGGCATCCGCCCGGCCTGCACGTCCTGCAGCAGGCGGATCTGCGCCGGCAGGCAGACGGTGGCGAGGTCGAAGCGCTCCACCGCCGTCCGCCTTGCAGCGGCCGACAGGGCGGCGCGCAGCTCCGGGTCGTCCAGCACCGTCTCCACCCGGTCGGCGAGTGCCGGCGGATCGTAGAAGTCCGTCAGCAGCCCGTTCACCCCGTCCTCGATCACCTCGGCGACCGGCGGCGTGTCGGAGCCGACAATCACGGCGCCGCAGGCCATCGCCTCCAGCATCGACCAGGACAGGACGAAGGGGAAGGTCAGGTAGATGTGGGCGCGCGAGATGCGCAGGACCGACAGGTACTGCTCATAGGGCAGCTTGCCCAGGACATGCAGCCGCGCCGCCTCATGTCTGGGCGTGCCGGCGGCGTCCAGCATCGTCTCCCGCCACATTTTCTCGCGCCAGGTGCCGCCGCCCTCGGGCGGGGCGCCGTAGCTGACCTCGTCGCCGCCGACCATCAGGATGTGCAGGTTGGGCCGGCGCCGCAGCAGCTCCGCCGCCGCCCGCATGAAGGTGGGAAAGCCGCGATAGGGCTCCAGGTTGCGGGCGACATAGGTCACCACCTCGTCGTCGCGCGACAGGGTGCGGCCGTCGGGCAGGGTGACGGTGGCGGCCGGATCCGGCCGGCAGACCGTGGTGTCGACCCCGTCATGGATCACCGAGATGCGCGGGCGGAAGGCGTCGGGATGCTGCCGCCGCTGCCACTCCGTCGGGCTGACGCCCCAATCCATCGCGTCCAGCCCGGTCAGCAGGGCGGCGTTCTTGGTGCGGATGCGGCAGCGCGTCTCCAGCGTCACCGGCCGCTCCGGATCGAAGCCGACGTCGGAGCCCTCGGCCCGGTAGAAGAACTCGCAATAGAGCAGCAGCCGCGCGTTCGGGAACAGGTCCTTCAGGAACAAGGCCTCGCCCCAGCCGGGATGGGCGCAGATCACGTCGGGGGTGAAGCCTTCCTTCTGCAGGGCCAGACCGGCGCGCACCGCGCCCTGCCCGTGCAGAACCTGCCCCTCGAACATGCGGATATAGGGATGGGTGGCCTCGCCCGGCTCGCGCGTCGGCCGGTAGAGCGCCAATTGCGCCCCGGCCGGCAGCTCGCGCCGGACCTTGCCGATGAAGGCGACCTGATGGGCCGGATCCGCCGCGAAATGGCGGACGAGATGCTTGTACTGGCCGGGGGTGTTCTGGTGGACGAACAGGATCCGCATGGCAGGACGATGTCCGGAAGACTGAGAACGGGGGCGACAGCCTGCAGCCATCCATCGCCGCTGTCGATGCATAAGACCATCCGCCCGATCGGGACGGCCCGACTGGCACATCTCCCGGAAAAAGTTTAAGAACTGAACGAAACCACAACCGAACGGCCCGCCCGCCATGCAGCCCCGCCCCCTCCATCCCTGGCAGCAGGTCACCGTCGGCAGCGGCCTGATGCTGCACGCCCCGCTGACCGTCCGCACCGACCCGGCGCCGCTCCAGCGCGAGTTCGCGGCCCTCGACGCGGCGACGGGGGACGAGGGGCGCATGTTCATGGCCGGCGACGGCAGCTGGTCGTCGATCACCCTGATCGAGGAGGGGCTCGGCTCCGACACCCTGCGCGCCACCGGCCGGCCGACCCCGGCGCTGGACATGATGCCGAGCGCCCGCGCCCTGCTGGAGGGGCTGGGTTGCCGCATCCTGTCCTGCTACGTCCACCGGCAGGAGCCCGGCGGCCTGCTCCGCTGGCATTACGACGGCGCCGGCCTGCACCAGCCCGAAGCGCGGCTGATCGTGCCGGTCATCGCCCCGCCCGCCGCCGTCACCTGGATCGGCGACAGCCCCGCCGCCTATCCGGCCGGGACTCCGTGGGCCGGCGACTTCACCTTCCCCCACCAGGTGGAGAACGCTCCCGACGAGCAGCGGATCGTCCTGCTGGTGGACGTGGTCAGCGACGACCGCTCCCGCTCCCTCGCCCCGCCGGAGCTGTACGGCCGGCTGCCGCTCCGCTCGGCATTGGCGGAGCAGGCGATCAACAGTCTCATAGCGAACCGGGAGCCGGTGCCGGCCTGAGGAGCCCCGGGCCCCCTCGGAAGCATCCGTTCCGCCCCGGTCGCCTTGCGCTTATAAGCTGTCCGCTCGCCGGACGATGCCGGCCCCACCGCCGACACCGAGCCCACTGCTGATACCGAGGAGGTGCGATGATGCGGATCCGCCCGGCGCTGCTGCTCGCCGCGAGCCTGCTCCTTCACATCCCGGAGGCCGCCGCCATGTCGCCCCTGCCCTTTTTCCAGCGTGTCGAGCGTGTCGGCCTGCTCTGCGCGGTGGATGCCGATGGCGGGCCTGTTCCGGATTTGGGCGACGAGGCGTTGTGCGGCCGCGCCGCCGCGGTGCTGTCGGGGCTGCTGGCCTCCGGTCCGGCGGTTGCGGCGCTCTCCCCCAACGACGCCCGCATCGCCGATCCCGGCACCCTGCTGCTGCTGGTCCACGCCACCCTGCGGCCGGAAGGCGGAAAGCGGCTTCTGGCACTCGCGGCGACCCTTCAGCGCAGCGGATCCGCCGCCGGCGCGCCTTTCTTCATGACGCCGCCCCAGGCCCTGGCATTGTCCGGTAGCCTGGACGAAAGCCTTTTGGATTCAACGCTCCGCCGCCTGCTCGACCCGCTGGCGAAGGCGTTGCGCGCCAACCCCTGAGGGGGCGGAGTTTGGAGTCTTGTCGCAGGGGGTGGGACGCCCCCGCTCCAGTCTCGAACGTTTGCAAGACGTCATTCCCGCGAAAGCGGGAATTCAGTTGTTTCAAGGGCTTATATAGGAAAGCTGGATCCCCGCCTTCGCGGGGATGACGGTCGTATGGATCGGGTGCTGAAAGCGTCTTACGACAGCCCCGCAGTTTCACCGGCAGAGCTGGGCGAACTTGCGCTCCGGGATCGGCGGCGGCGAGGGGTGCAGCATCAGCCCCTGTTCCTCGACATCCACCCGCGCGTCGGGATAGACGGCGAGCGCCAGCTGCAAGGCCTCGATGAAGCGCTTGCGGAAATCGCGCAGGCGGCTGTAGCCGGCGCCGAACTGCTCGAACACCGCCGGCCAGGTGATCGGGGTGGAGCGGTTCAGGCTGTGGAGCCGGTAGGCCAGCCAGATATAGATGTCGATGCTGGTGCTGTTGTTCTGGATGTGGCGCAGCGCCGGCTCCCAGATCGGCACCGGATGGGCCTTCAACTCGCGGAAGAAGGCTTCCGACAGCAGGACGCGGTCCTCCCACAGCGATCCCTGGCCCGGCTCCGCCCCGGCATTGGCCGAGAAATGGATGCCGCCCTTGACGATCGAGCCCTTTTCGAAGCCGATGCTGTGGGCGTCCTCCCAGGCGAAGGTCAGGTTGCAGGCGGCGATGCGCGAGGCCTGTTCGCGGATGTCGCGGTAGGTCTGGCCGCCCACCGACAAGCCCATGCGGTCCAGCCATTCGTGCATGCTGCGGCCCAGCTCGACCTCGCGGCTGTCGGTCTGGATCGCTCGGGTCTGCAGATACAGCAGGATCATCCGCGCGCGGCTGCCGTAGGGAACGCCGTAAAGCTTAAAGCCGCCGTTGCGGATCGGCAGTCGTCCAGGCTCGATCAGCAAGCGGATCTTATGTCCGCGGCGCTCCCACGGCTGGTCGTCGGGAAGACGACGATGCGGAAGCGCGGTCAGCGCAAAACCCGAATAGGTGATGCCAAGCTCCTGCCGCTCCTCTTCGAGGACGGCAGCGGCGACGTCGACTAGCGAACGCTGATCCGGATCGGTTTGGAGCGCCTTCGCCTGGTCGCGTCCAAGCTGGGTGATCAGGGTGTGTATCTGTCCCATAGCGAGCTGACCTTGGCACGACTTTGCGAGGAACCCTATATCACGGCCGGTTAGTGCCAGCAATTTGGAGTCTTGTCGCTCAAACTATTTGTACGGTTATTTGATTCAGTTAATAGTTTGCGCGACAAGACTCCAGTAGAGAATCGCGAGTCGCGCGACAAAACTCCAGAACTCCCGCGACAAGACTCCAGCGGATAGTCCACATTGCCTGTGGATTTTTCGGCCGACGCGACAAGACTCCAGGCGGGACATTTCGATTCGGCCCCGAATCGCTTCCGATTCGCTCATTTCCGAGTCGCGGAGGCGAATCGGCCATGACTCGCTCTTGATTCACGGCTCCGCATCGATCCGGTTCGGGGGCCGGTTTGGAGTTCTGTCGCGCCCCTGCCTTCTCAGCTTCTCCCCGATCGCCCGTCCGATCCAAGGCTGCGGGTACCGCCGGGCAGGGGGGCGCGACAAGACTCCAACCTCGGACCCGGCCATTGGCCCGGCTGCCGGATGCCGCAGCCGCCCCGTTTGGAGTCTTGTCTCGCCTTGTCCCGGAAGGGGCGCCCCGGTCGGATGGGTCTCGGAGGGGTGCTTGTGGAGCGCGGAAAGCGCGGTCTATAACGAACCGCCATGGCGCCGGCCGCTGGTTTCGACCGTCGGCTTTCCGGTGCCCGGTCACAGGTTCACCACAATGAATGGCGGCAGGATGAACGGCAATTCCGCGCAGAAGATCGTCCCGGTGCTGCTGTCCGGCGGTACGGGGTCCCGTTTGTGGCCCTTGTCGCGCGAACTGTATCCCAAGCAGTTCCTGCCGCTCTGCTCCGACCGGACGATGCTGCAGGACACCGCCTTGCGGGTCAGCGCGCAATTCGGCTCCACAGGGCCCGGTTCCACGCCGGCCGTCGGCGCCGCGGATGCCGTCTTCTCGGCCCCCCTGGTGATCTGCAACCAGGAACACCGCTTCCTCGCCGCCGAGCAGCTGCGCCAGTCGCGCTGCACGCCCCGCGGCATCATCCTGGAGCCGGCCGGCCGCAACACCGCCGCCGCCTGCGCCCTCGCCGCCCTCGCGGTGACCGCCGACGATCCGGACGCGCTGCTGCTGATCCTGCCGGCCGACCACGAGATCCGCGACGCCGACGCCTTCCGCCGCGCCGTCGCCATCGCCGCCCGCGCGGCCCAGGCCGGCCGCCTCGTCACCTTCGGCATCACCCCGACCCGGCCGGAGACCGGCTACGGCTATATCCGCCGCGGCCATTCGATGGACGAGGCCGACGGCGCCTACAACGTCGCCGCCTTCGTCGAGAAGCCGTCGCTGGAGGTGGCCGAGCGCTACCTTGCCGAGGGCACCTATGCCTGGAACAGCGGCATGTTCCTGTTCCCGGCCGCCCGCCTGCTGGTCGAACTGGAGCGCCACGCCCCGGCGGTGCTGGCCGCCTGCCGCGAGGCGCTGGACCAGGGGTCCAAGGATCTCGACTTCTTCCGCCTGGATGCCGCCGCCTTCGCCAAGGCGCCCAGCATCTCCATCGACTATGCGGTGATGGAGCGCACCGACCGCGCCGCCGTCGTCCCCTGCGAGATCGGCTGGACCGACGTCGGCGCCTGGTCGGCGCTGTGGGACGTCGGGGACAAGGACGGGGAAGGCAACGTCGTCGTCGGCGACGTGTTGCTGGAGGGCGCGCGCGACTGCTACGTCCGCAGCGACAACCACCTGACCGCCGTGGTCGGGGTGGAGAACGCCGTGGTCGTGGTGGTGGACGACGCTGTGCTGGTCGCCGACCGGAGCCAGGCGCAGGACGTCAAGCGCATCGTCGACCGGCTGAAGGCGGAGGGGCGCAGCGAGTCCGTCAGCCACCGCCGGGTCCACCGTCCCTGGGGCTCCTACCAGTCGCTGCACACCGGCGACCGCTTCCAGGTGAAGAGCCTGACCATCGCCCCCGGCTCGCGCCTGTCCTTGCAGAAGCACCATCACCGCGCCGAGCATTGGGTGGTGGTCAACGGCACCGCGCTGGTCACCCGCGGCGAGGAGCAGGTGATGGTCTACGAGAACCAGTCGATCTACATCCCGATCGGCACGGTCCACCGGCTGGAAAACCCCGGCAAGGTGCCGCTGACCATCATCGAGGTGCAGTCCGGCTCCTACCTGGGCGAGGACGACATCGTCCGGCTGGAGGACGTCTACGGCCGCAACTGATCCGCAGACCGACCGCAAGGAGGCATGAAGCGCAAGCGGCGCTTGTGTCTCTTTGCGGATGCGGGCATTGGCGGCTTGGTCCGGGTCGCCGCCTTCCGGTAGAAAGAGGATGCGAGGGTGCCGCAGCGGCGCCCCGCCTTCTGCTGCCGGGACCATCATGACCATCGATCCGCCGCCGGACGACCGCATCCCCGAACTCTATGCCGACGGGGTCTTCGATATCGGCTTCGGCAACGGCATGGTCCGCATCGATTTGTTCAGCCTGTCGGCCCTGCGCAAGGACGCCAACGGCCAGCCGCTGCCCGCCATCCGCCAGCGGGTGGTGATGAGCCTGCCGGGCTTCCTCGCCAGCCTGTCCGCCCTGGAAGGCATGCGCCAGCGGCTGGAGGCCGCCGGCGTGCTGCCGCCCAATTCCGGCACCGTGCCGGGTGCGCCCGTCTCCGCTCCTGCGGTCCCTGCCGCCCCGGCCTTCCAGACCCCGGTGCAGACCCCGATCCAGCCGGTCTCCCCCACCGGTGCGTCCACCGGCCCCGCGACCCCGGCCACCCCGCCCGGACGGCCCCGCTCGCCGAACTTTGGCTGACCGATGCCGGACGCCAGCACGACCGTCGCGCCGCCCCCTCCGCCCGGCCCGGACGCCGCCCCCGACCGCGACGAGAGCACCGCGCTGCGCTGCCTGACGCTGGTGGCGCGCCATCATGGCCTGTCGGCCTCGCCGTCGGCCCTGCGCGCCCGCGTCGCCCCAGGCCGCGGCGAACCGTCCACCGCCGACCTGCTGCGCATCGCCGCCGCCACCGGCTTCAAGGCGACCGCCCGCCGGCTGGACTGGAAAGCCCTGCAGGCCCTGCCCCCCGTCTTCCCGCTGCTGGCGCGGCTGTCCAACGGCAACACCGTCATCCTGGTCGGACTGTCGCGTCCGTCCCATCCCGATGAGGAGCCGGTGGTCGGCGTCGTCGATCCGCTGGCCGACCGGCTGGACGTGATCGACGTGCCGCGCGACCGCTTCCTGGAGCGCTGGGGCGGCGAACTGGTCTTCCTCAAGCCGCGCCATGGCTTGGCCGATCCGCGCCAGCCCTTCGGCCTGCGCTGGTTCGTGCCGGAGATCCTGCGCCAGAAATCCGCCTTCCGCGACGTGGTGGCGGCGGCGCTGGTGCTGCACGCCCTCGCCCTTGCCGTCCCGATCTATTTCCAGATCGTGATCGACAAGGTGCTGGTGAACGAGACCATCGCCACCCTGCAGGTGCTGACCATCGGCGTGCTGGGCGCCCTGTTGTTCGAGGCGGCCTTCCGCTTCCTGCGCCAGTTCATCCTGCTGGCGGCGGCCAACCGCATCGACATCCGCCTGCTGAACCGCACCTTCGGCCATCTGCTCGACCTGCCGATCACCTTCTTCGACGGGCATTCGGCCGGCGTCACCGTGCGCCATATGCAGCAGGTGGAGCGCATCCGCGAATTCCTGACCGGCAACCTGCTGTCCACCGTGCTGGACAGCCTGGTGCTGCTGGTCTTCCTGCCGGTGCTGTTCTTCTATTCGGTCAAGCTGACGCTGGTGGCGCTGCTGTTCGCCGGATTGATCGCCGGGGTGATGGTCGCCCTGGTGCCGATCTACCGCAGCCGGCTCGGCGAGCTCTACAACGCCGACGCCGAGCGGCAGGCCATGCTGGTGGAGACCATCCACGGCATGCGCACCGTCAAGTCGTCGGCGCTCGAACCACAGCAGCGCCGCAGCTGGGACCGCAAGGCGGCCCGCGCCGTGACCAGCCATTACCGGGTCGGCCGCATTTCCATCGCCGCCCGCACCGTGACGGAGTTCCTGGAGAAGGCGATGATGGTGGCGGTGGTCGCCGTCGGCGCCTTCGACGTCTTCGACCGCCAGCTCTCGGTCGGCGCGCTGATCGCCTTCCAGATGCTGTCGGGCCGGGTGGTGACGCCGCTGGTGCAGATCGTCTCGCTGATCCACCAGTACCAGGAAACGGCGCTGTCGGTGCGCATGCTGGGCGAGGTGATGAACCACCCGGCCGAACCAAGGCGCGAGGGCAGCGGCGCCTGCCCCGCCCTGGTCGGCCGCATCGAGATCGAGGGGCTCGGCTTCCGCTACGACCGCAACCGCCCGGCGGCGCTCGACGGCGTCACCCTGACCGTGCCGGCCGGCTCCGTCGTCGGGCTGGTCGGGCGCAGCGGCTCGGGCAAGAGCACGCTGATGCGCCTGCTCCAGGGCTTCTATCCGGTGCAGGACGGCACCATCCGCTATGACGGGCTGGACATCCGCGAACTGGATCTGGGTCATCTGCGCCGTTCCATCGGCGTGGTGCTGCAGGAGAATTTCCTGTTCCGCGGCACCATCCGCGACAACATCGCCATGACCATGCCCGAGGCCAGCCGCGAGGAGATCGTCGAAGCCGCCCGGCTGGCCGGCGCCGACGAGTTCATCCACCGTCTGCCCGACGGCTACGACACGTTGGTGGAGGAGGGGGCGAGCAACCTGTCGGGCGGCCAGAAGCAACGCATCGCCATCGCCCGCGCCTTGCTGCCCCAGCCGCGCATCCTGATCCTGGACGAGGCGACCAGCGCGCTCGACCCCGACAGCGAGGCCATCGTCATGGCCAACCTGCGGCGCATCGCCCGCGGCCGCACCGTGCTGATCGTCACCCACCGGCTGTCCACCCTGACCGGCTGCGACACCATCGCCGTGCTGGAGCAGGGCCGCCTGCTCGACCTCGCCCCCCACCCCACCCTGCTCGACCGCTGCGCCGAATACCGGCACCTGTGGCAGCAGCAGAACCGGGGGCGCTGAGCCATGCCCAACGCGCGCATATCCGAAGCGGATCAGGATGCCGAAGCGGTAGAGACCGGGCGCGAGGTCGTCCCGGCCAAGGCCGAACCGGTTTCTCCTCCCTCTCCCTCTGGCCGTCGCCGCGCCGCCCTGCCCGCCCCGTCGGCACCGCCGCCGGGCTTCGCGCTGGAGTATCTGCCGGACGGCGCGGCCATCGAACATGCGCCGCTGCCCTGGTTGGCGCGCTCCACCCTCTATGTGCTGGCCGGGCTGCTTGTGGCGCTGGTGCTGTGGGCGGGCTTCGCCCAGGTCGACCGCATCGTCACCGCCGGCGGCCGGCTGGTGACCACGGCGCCGCTGGTGGTGGCCCAGCCGCTGGAGACCGCGGTGGTGCGCGGCGTCGACGTGCAGGTTGGCGACCGGGTGCGGGCCGGCGACCGTCTGGCGACGCTCGACCCCACCTTCGCCGCGGCGGATCTGGCCGACCTGACCGGCAAGCTCGCCGGCGTCGAGGCGCAGATCGGCCGGCTGCGCGCCGAGCTGGACGGCAGCGACTACAGCCCTGCCGCCAATAGCCCCGATGCCGCCGTGCAGGCTGCCATCCTGGAGCGCCGCCGCGCCGAATACCGTTCCCGCCTCGCCTCGCTGGACGAGAAGGCCGGGCAGCTGGACAGCGCCATCGCCGCCAGCCGCCGCGCCCAGGCCGGCCTGGCCGAGCGTCTCGCCGTGGTGGGCGAGGTGGAGGACATCCGCCGCCAGCTTCAGGAACGCCAGACCGGCTCCCGCCTGACCTATCTCGAGGCGCGGGTCGAACGGCTGCGCATGCGCGACGAGCTGACCGCCTTGCAGGACCGCGAGCAGGCGAGTGCGCACGAACTGCGCGGCATCCAGGCCGACCGTGCCGCCTTCATCGACGAATGGCGGCGCAAGACGGCGGAGGAACTGGTGGAGCAGACCCGGCAGCGGGCCACCCTGGTGGAACAGATCGCCAAGGCCGAGCGCCGCCGCTCGCTGGTCACTCTCACCGCCCCGGTCGATGCTGTGGTCCTTGAGGTGGCCAAGCGCTCCGTCGGCTCCGTCATCCGCGAGGCCGAACCGCTGGTCACCCTGGTGCCCGCCGACGTGCCGCTGGAGGTGGAGGCGGAAATCCCGTCCCGCGACATCGGTCTGGTCCGCGTCGGCGACTTCGTGCGGGTGAAGCTGGACGCCTTCCCCTTCCAGCGCCACGGCACCCTGCCCGGCGAAATCCGCACCATCAGCGCCGACGCCTTCACCCACGACCCTGCCCAAGGCGCCCAGGGTGCCGCCAACCCCGACGGCCCCCGGCCGACCGCCGGCGCCGTCTTCCGCACCCGCATCCGCCTGACCGACACCCGGCTGGAGGCGGTGCCCGCCGGCACCAACCTCAGCCCCGGCATGGTCGCCTCGGCCGAAATCCGGGTCGGCACCCGCTCGGTGCTGTCCTACTTCCTCTACCCCGTCATCCGCGTGCTCGACGAAAGCATCCGCGAGCCGTAAGGGATGATGACTCCTCCCGGAAGATGCGGGTGTTGGGCTTCCCTCTCGAAAGGGTAGTATAAGGAAGGGTGGGAACCGCCTGTAGGATGGCCAATCCCCCGTTCCGTGTGCTTGGTAAGGCAGGGATCGATGCTGGTGCCGTCAAAGGAAACCCCGGTCATGGCGCCGGACGGGTCGTTTTCCTTTGGGAACATTCCGCATGTGGCAGATCATCGCGGCAGCGTTTTATGCCAAGCCGGTACGGTGATCCTGCCGGTCGGCGACAAGTCTTTCGGCTTCACCCATATCGAATGGAAGCACAAGGCAAAGATCGAGCACTATTACCGGAACATGCGGGTCGAGCAGTATGTGCAGATCGCGGCAAGCGGTTACCAGAAGCTTTACCTGGAGCGGGATGGCAGGCTCTGGCTTTTGAAGTTCAACGGTGTCGTCAAGACGGTGGTGATTGCCGAATACAGCCATGTTCTCCCGATCGGGAACCCGGCGGCGCAATATAAGGTGATAACCGGCTATCCGCTCGTCCGTCTGCCCGATTTCAATAAACGCGGCGCCAAGCTGATCTGGGAGAGATGACTTCCGGAACAGCGGCATCGAAGGGCAGGATGGGAGTTGGTGGCCACGAGGCACGCAGGATTGATGCGAACAGCAATCACCGGCTTCCGCACGGCCGGCCCTCTTACTCCGGGTCCAGGCACCGGCTGTCGCCGATGATGCGGCTGGTACCCTTTGGGCGCTTGGGCTCGTGCCTTGTGGCCACGGGAGGAATATCGATCCAAGGATAAGGGTTGTCAATCTTCTCACCCTTCAGGGACAGGACCGTCCTTCCCGTGCCCTTTGTTCTTGTCCGAGGAAAGTTGGCCTTTTCCGCCGTGGTTCGGATGACGGTTCAGGACTGGACCGGCAGGTGACGGACATCTTCAAAGCGGCCTCACCCTCTGCCTTCCAATGCTCTCTCCCAGCCCCCTCCCTGCCGCGTCACAGTTTCCAGGTGGCGCCTGTCCGGCGGATGGAGTACCCACCACCAGCCCATTCAGCGACAGGTCTGGTGATGCAGCGGATTGGTCCTTTTCTCTTCGCCGTTCTGGCAACCATCTCGGCATTCTTTCTGGTCTGGAGCCTTCCGCCCTTCCAGACCGCCGACGAGCCCGCCCACATCTACCGGGCCAACATGATCACCCACGGCTATTGGGTGGCCGCCAGGGTTCCGACCGACGGGCGGATCGCGGCGGGCGGCCCGTCCGATGTCGCGATCATCGAGGCCTATTTCCCCTTCCACCACGTCCCCTTCAAGCCGGACGAGAGGGCGAACCTGGAGGATTTCGCCAAGGCCTTCACTGCCCGCTGGGACGGCCGGGTCTTCAACGTCGCGGCGGAGAACACCGCCCCCTACCCGCCCTTCTTCTACCTGCCGCAGGCCGCCGCCATTGCGGTCGGCAAGGCCATCGACCTGCCGGTGGTGCAGACGCTCTATCTGGCGCGGGCGGCCAACGCGCTGACCTGCATCCTCGTCGGCTTCTTCGCCCTGCTGCTGGCCGGCCGGGCGCATCTGCCGCTGTTCGCGGTGCTGCTGCTGCCGATGTCGGTCTCGCTCTACGCCTCGATGAGCCAGGACGGGCTGGTCATCACCGTCACCGCGCTCGGCATCGCCTTCCTGGTCCGGGCGTTGTCCGAAGGCCGGCCACTGCGCAGTGCGGAGATCTGGGCCAGTGCCGCCTGCTTCGCCCTGGTGGGGATGACCAAGCAGCCCTACGCCCTGCTCTGCCTGATGCCGCTGGCGGTGCCGGCCGAGCGGGCGGCGGTGAAGCGCCTCGCCGTCGCTGCCTCTCTGGCCGCCGCGGTCGGCTGGGCGGTGTGGATGGCGCTCGCCGTGCAGACGCCGCTGATCCGCCAGGACGCCCCCACCGATGCCATGGGCCAGCTCCGCTTCCTGCTGGAGAACCCGGTGGCCGTCTTCACCATCGCCGTGAAGACCTTCCAGGTCTGGGGCAACGAGTATTACCAGCAGTTCGTCGGCATCCTCGGCTGGGTCGATACCCGGCTGCCCAAGCCCTATTACGCCGCCGCCTATCTGGTCCTGCTGCTGTCCTTCCTGCCGATGCTGCTCGGCCGCCGCGCGGCGGACTGGTATTCCGGGGCGCCCGCGCGGGCCTCGGCGGTGACGCTGGGCGTCGTGCTGGCGACCGGGGCGCTGCTGTTCGGGGCACTCTACATGGTGTGGACGCCGGTCGGCCAGCTGTGGGTCGACGGCGTGCAGGGGCGCTATTTCCTGCCGCTGGCAGCCCTGCTGCCGCTGGCCTTCGCGAGCGGCCGGCAGTTGCCGGCTTCCGGCGGTCCATCGGGCTGGGCGGGCGTGCTCGGGCGCGGCCTGACCTGGATGGTGTGGCTCTTCCCGATCGTCAGCATCCTGGTGCTCCAGCGGACGGTCATCCTGCGCTACTACCTCGACTAAGCCGCTCTTTCCGGCTCCCTCCCCATCCGGCCGGAGATCGGGATCGGGCCGGGGCGTTGGAGGTCGTTCGAATGATGTCGTCCGTTCGGCGGAAAAGCCCGCAGTGCAGCATGGGCGGACGACTATCTTGCGTCTCTGACCCAACCGACCCCCAGTCAGAGACGAAGAGCGGACATGACCACGAGCGACAACGCGACCGTGCTGGTGACCGGCGGCGCCGGATATATCGGCTCCCATGTGGTGCTGGCGCTGCGCGACCAGGGGCGCGCCGTCGTGGTGCTGGACGATCTGTCCACCGGCCGGCGCTCCGCCCTGCCCGACGACGTTCCGCTGGTCGAGGGCGACGTCGGCGACAAGGCGCTGCTGACCGAGACCTTCGCCCGCCACGGTATCGGCACCGTGATGCATTTCGCCGGCAGCATCGTCGTGCCGGAATCGGTGGAGCGGCCGCTCGCCTACTACCGCAACAACACGGTGAAGAGCCACGCCCTGGTCGAGGCCTGCGTGGAGGCCGGGATCGGCCGCTTCATCTTCTCCTCCACCGCCGCCGTCTACGGCATGCCGGAGCGGCTGCCGATCGACGAGCAGACGCCGACCAAGCCGATCAACCCCTACGGCTCCTCCAAGCTGATGACGGAGTGGATGCTGCGCGACACCGCAGCGGCGCACGACCTGCGTTACGTCGCGCTGCGCTATTTCAACGTCGCCGGCGCCGACCCGCAGGGTCGCTCCGGCCAGGTGTCGAAGGTCGCCACCCACCTGATCAAGATCGCCGCCCAGACCGTCACCGGCCAGCGGGCGGAGCTGCAGATCTTCGGCGACGACTACGACACGGCGGACGGCACCTGCGTGCGCGATTACATCCATGTCAGCGACCTCGCCGACGCCCATGTCGCGGCGCTCCGCCATCTGGAGGCGGGCGGCGCGTCGGAGGTGCTGAACTGCGGCTACGGCCGCGGCTATTCGGTGCGCGAGGTCCTGGCGATGGTGGAGCGGGTGACCGGCAAGCCGCTTCCCATGCGCATCGGCCCGCGCCGTGCCGGCGACCCCCCGGCGCTGGTGGCCGGCGTCGAGCGCATCGGCCGCACGCTCGACTGGACCCCGCGCCACGCCGACCTGGAGACCATCGTCGCCTCGGCCCTTGCCTGGGAGGAACGGCTTCAGATCCCCTCTCCCCCCCGGGGAGAGGGTTAGGGTGAGGGGGATGCACTGCGTGCCTTCCCAATAATCCTCGCCGTCTCACCCCCTCACCCCGACCCTCTCCCCGCTTTCGGCGGACCTATGGTCCGCCTGTCGCGTCAGCGCAAACGAAGTTTGCGCGTGAGCGGGGGGAGAGGGGGAGAACCACCCCTCAGCCGAAGAACCGCCCGCGGAAATAGGCGATGGTGCGGTCCAGGCCCTCTTCCAGCGGCACGACCGGCTCCCAGTCCATCAGCGCGCGGGCCTTGGCGATGTCGGGCTGGCGTTGCTTGGGGTCGTCCTGCGGCAGCGGCTTGTGTTCGATCTTCGAGGTCGAGCGGGTCAGGCGGATCACCTTCTCCGCCAATTCCAGCATGGTGAACTCGCCGGGGTTGCCCAGGTTGATCGGGCCGGTGACGCCGGCCGGCGTGTCCATGAAGCGCAGGAAGCCTTCGATCAGGTCGTCGACATAGCAGAAGGAGCGCGTCTGCTGGCCGTCGCCGTAGATGGTGATCGGCTCGCCCTTCAGCGCCTGGATGATGAAGTTCGACACCACGCGCCCGTCGTTGGGGTGCATGCGCGGGCCGTAGGTGTTGAAGATGCGGATGACCTTGATGTCCAGCTTGTGCTGGCGGTGATAGTCGAAGAACAGCGTCTCGGCGCAGCGCTTGCCCTCGTCATAGCAGGCGCGCGGGCCGATGGTGTTCACGTTGCCCCAATATTCCTCGGGCTGCGGATGTACCGCCGGGTCGCCGTAGACCTCCGAGGTCGAGGCCTGCATGATCCGCGCGCGCACCCGCTTGGCCAGCCCCAGCATGTTGATGGCGCCGTGCACGCTGGTCTTGGTCGTCTGTACCGGATCGTGCTGGTAATGGATCGGCGAGGCCGGGCAGGCGAGGTTGTAGATCTCGTCCACCTCGACATAGAGCGGAAACGTCACGTCGTGACGCATCAGCTCGAAATGCGGGTTGTCCAGCAGGTGCAGGACGTTGTCGCGGCTGCCGGTGAAGAAGTTGTCGACACACAGAACGTCGTTCCCGGCCGCCAGCAGCCGGTCGCACAGGTGGGATCCCAGGAATCCGGCGCCGCCGGTGACGAGGACACGCTTTCGGTTGGTAAGGGCCGGCAAGGGCTGCCTTCCTGTCTTGGCTGTTGGCAATGGCGGCAGCCGGCGGCCGTCACAAGGCGGACCGCCGGCAAACCGCGAAGGGACAACGCGGCAGGAGGGCCGCTTGATCCTTCAGCTTAGCAGCCCGAGCAGATAGCGTCCGTAATCGTTCTTCTTCAGCGGCTCGGCCAGGCGGCGGACCTGCTCGGCGTCGATCCAGCCGGAGGTATAGGCGATCTCCTCCGGGCAGGCGATCTGCAGGCCCTGGCGGTGCTGGATGGTGCGGACGAACTCCGCCGCCTCCAGCAGGCTGTCATGGGTGCCGGTATCGAACCAACCATAGCCGCGGCCCATCTGCTCGACCGACAGCTTGCCCATGTCGAGATAGGCGGCGTTGACGGACGTGATCTCCAGCTCGCCACGCGCCGACGGCTTTACCGCCGCGGCGATGTCCAGCACGTCGTTGTCGTAGAAATAGAGGCCGGTCACCGCCCATTTGGAGCGCGGGGCAACCGGCTTCTCCTCGATGCTCAGCGCCCGGCCCTGGCCGTCGAACTCCACCACGCCGTAGCGTTCGGGGTCGCGCACGCCATAGGCGAAGACGCTGGCGCCGTCGGTCTTCTCGCCGGCCGCGCGCAGCAGGTTGGTCAGGCCGTGGCCGTAGAAGATGTTGTCGCCGAGAACCAGCGCACAAGGATCGTTGCCCACGAACTCGCGGCCGATGATGAAGGCCTGGGCCAGCCCGTCGGGCGAGGGCTGGATGGCCCAGCTCAGGTTCAGGCCCCACTGCGACCCGTCGCCCAGCACCGTCTGGAACAGCGGCTGGTCGTGCGGCGTGGTGATGATCAGGATGTCGCGGATGCCCGCCAGCATCAGGGTGCTGAGCGGGAAATAGATCATCGGCTTGTCGTAGATCGGCAGCAGCTGCTTGCTGATCGCCCGCGTCACCGGGTAGAGCCGGGTGCCGGAGCCGCCGGCCAGGATGATGCCCTTCATGGTCTTCGTCCTCACGCCTGCGGCGGGTTGGTGAACAGCTCGTCGATCACGCGGTCCAGGCTTTCCTGCCACGGCGGGCAGGTCACGCCGAGACGCTCCTTCGCACGGGAGCAGTCCAGCCGCGAGTTGGCCGGGCGGCGCGCCGGGGTCGGGTAGTCCTCGGTTCCGATGGCGGTCAGGCGCGGGCGCTTGCCGGTGCGCTCTTCCAGCCGCCGGAAGATGTGCTCGGCGAAATCATGCCAGGTGGTGGTGCCGCTGCCGGTCAGGTGGTAGGTGCCCCAGGCGGCGCTGCCCGTCTTCCCGATGGTCCCGGCGATCTGGACGATGGCGGCGGCGAGGTCGGCGGCGGCGGTGGGCGAGCCGTGCTGGTCGGCGACCACCCGCATCTCCTCGCGCTCCTTGCCGAAGCGCAGCATCGTCTTGACGAAGTTGTTGCCGTAGGCGCTGTAGACCCAGGAGGTGCGCAGGATGACGTGATGCGGGGTCGCCGCCCGCACCGCCTCCTCGCCCGCCGCCTTGCTGGCGCCATAGACGCCCAGCGGGTTGATCGGGTCGTCCTCGGTGTAGAGGCCGTCCTTCGTCCCGTCGAACACATAGTCGGTCGACACATGGATGAAGGGGATGCCGCGCGCGGCACAGGCCGCCGCCATGGCGCCCGGCCCGTCGCGGTTGACGGCGAAGGACAGATCGACCTCGCTCTCGGCCTTGTCGACGGCGGTGTGGGCGGTGGCGTTGACCAGCAGGTCCGGCGCGTGGGTGGCGACCGCCTTCTCCACGTCGCCCGGCCGGGTCACGTCGAACTCGGGATAGGGCAGCCCCACCACATCGGTGCCGGGCGCCCAGTTGGCCCGCATCAGCTCGAAGCCGAGCTGGCCGTTGCTGCCGAGGACAAGGACCTTCATTGGGCGGCCCCCTCTTCCTTGAGGCCGAGCCGCTCGCCCTGGTAGGAGCCGTTCAGGATGGCCTGCCACCAGTCGCGGTTCTCCAGATACCAAGCGACCGTCTTGCGCAGGCCGCTCTCGAAGGTCTCCTGCGGGGTCCAGCCCAGTTCGCGCTCGATCTTGCCGGCGTCGATGGCATAGCGCTTGTCATGGCCGGGGCGGTCGGTGACGAAGCTGATCAGGCGGTCGTGCGGGGCGCCGGCCGGGTTCATCTCGTCCAGATGCGCGCAGATGGCGCGGACGACCTCCAGGTTGGTGCGCTCGTTGTGGCCGCCGATGTTGTAGCTCTCGCCGATCCGGCCCTTCTCCAGCACCAGCCGCAGCGCGCGGGCATGGTCCTCGACATAGAGCCAGTCGCGGATGTTGTCGCCCTTGCCGTAGACCGGCAGCTTCTCGCCCGCCAGACCCTTGAGGATCATCAGCGGGATCAGCTTCTCAGGGAAATGGTAGGGGCCGTAATTGTTGGAGCAGTTGGTCAGCACCACCGGCAACCCATAGGTCTCGTGCCAGGCGCGGACCAGATGGTCGCTCGACGCCTTGCTGGCCGAATAGGGCGAGTTGGGGCTGTAGGCGGTGGTCTCGGTGAAGAAACCGTCGTCGCCCAGCGTGCCGAACACCTCGTCGGTGGAGATGTGGTGGAAGCGGAAGCGCTCCTTGCGCTCCGCCGGCAGCGCCGACCAGTAGCCGCGCGCCGCTTCCAGCAGGCGGAAGGTGCCGACGACGTTGGTCTGGATGAACTCGCCCGGCCCGTCGATCGAGCGGTCGACATGGGATTCGGCGGCGAGATGCATCACCGCGTCGGGCTGGTGGGTGTCGAAGACCCGGCGCAGCTCGGCGGCATCGCAGATGTCGACCTTCTCGAAGGCGTAGCGGGGATTGCCCTCGGCGCCGGGCAGGGAGGACAGGTTGGCCGCGTAGGTCAGCTTGTCGACATTGACGACGAAGGCGTCGGTTTCGGCGAGAAGCTGGCGGACCACCGCCGAGCCGATGAAACCGGCGCCGCCGGTGACGAGAATGCGCGTCATCAAACCACCTTACCGACAAGAACGGGGCCGCACGCCCCAACGGGCAAAAAATAGCCGAAATTCAATAGCGCCGTCAGAACCAGTCGCCAAGCTGGGCGAAGGTCGGATGCTTGTGGTCCTTGTCCGACAGCCGGGCCTTGTCCGCGGTGACCGGCCAGTCGATGCCGAGAGCCGGATCGTTCCACAGCAGGCCGCGGTCATGCTCGGCCGAATAATAGTTGGTCACCTTGTAGATGACCTCGGTGTCCGGCTCCAGCGTGCAGAAGCCGTGGGCGAAGCCGATCGGCACCAGGATCTGGTTCCACTCCGCCGCACTGATCACCGCGCTGACATGCCGGCCGAAGGTGGGGGAGTTCTTCCGGATATCGACCGCCACGTCCAGGATGGCGCCGCGCACCACCCGCACCAGCTTGTCCTGGGCAAAGGGCGGCAGCTGGAAATGCAGGCCGCGCACCGTGCCGACCTCGGCCGACAGCGAGTGGTTGTCCTGGACGAAGTCGTAATGCAGCCCGGCCGCCTCGAACGTCTTCTTGGTGTAGGTCTCCGAGAAGAAGCCGCGATGGTCGCCGAACTTCTTCGGGCGGATGATCTTAACGTCGGGAATGTCGAGGGAGACGACGTCCATGGCTCAGATGCTTTCCTTCAGGCGCTCTTTGCGCAGCTCGGGGCAGGCCTTGCGCAGCCACGGCTTGACCGTGCGCGGCGGGAAGGCCAGCCCGAAATTCTCGGCGTCCAGCGTCAGGTTCGGGTTGTAGTAGGGGTCGACCAGCAGGCTGTCGCCCCAGCGCTCCTGCATGTAGGCCACCTCGCCCATGAAGCGCTTGACCTTGTCGGGGGCGGTGTCCGGCCCGCGCGAAGCCGATTCCAGATGGTACAGCTCGGCGAACGGCGTCCAGACGACCAGATAGCCCTTCTCGCGGATGCGCAGGCAGAAATCGACGTCGTTGAAGGCGACGGCCAGATGCTCGGAATTCAGCCCGCCGACCTCGTCGAAGATCTCCTTGCGCAGGATCAGGCAGGCGGCGGTGACGCAGGACAGGTCCTGGGTCAGCTGGGCACGGCTGAAATAGCCGTAGGCGTCGCGGGTCAGCCCCTTGTGGACATGGCCGGCCACGCCGCAGATGCCGGTGACGACGCCGGCATGCTGGATGGTGCCGTCGGCGTAATAGAGCTTGGCGCCGACCGCGCCGACCTCCGGCCGCAGGGCATGGGAGACCATCTCGGCCAGCCAGCCCGGCTCCATCACCTCGATGTCGTTATTGATCAGGCCCAGCACCTCGCCGGTCGCCTCGGCGGCGGCGAAGTTGTTGATCGAGGAATAGTTGAAGGGGGCCTTGTAGGTCAGCACCCGCACCCGCGGCTCGTCCTTCAGCGTGTCGAAATAGGCGAAGGTCGCCGCTTCCTCGCTGTTGTTGTCGACGATCAGGATTTCCAGATCCGGATAGTCGGTGCGGTGCAGAAGCCCGTCGATGCAGCCCTTCAGCAGCTCCACCTTGTCGCGCGTCGGCACGATCAGCGACACCCGCGGCAGCTTGGCCGGCAGGGCGTAGCGGATGCGGGTGAAGCGGTTGGTCGCCGGCGAGGTCTCCACCGTGGCCTCCACGCCGCGGCGCTGGAAATGCTCGGTCAGCGCCTTGTGGGCGGCGGCGGTGGCGCGCGGCAGCTCGACCGTGGAGAAGGCCGAGGATTCGGGGAAGACGCGCCAGTGGTAGAGGATCGCCGGAATGTGACGGATGCGATCGGGCACCGTCTGTTCGACCGCGCGCAGGGTCAGGTCGTAATCCTGGCTGCCCTCGAAGCCCAGGCGGAAGCCGCCCGCCTGCTCGATCAGCGAGCGGCGGAAGACGCCCAGGTGGTTGACCATGTTCTGGCCGTGCAGCAGGTCCAGGTTGAAGCCGGACTTGAAATGCGGGTCGTAGCGCTCGCCGTCGGCATCGATCTTGTCCTCGTCGGAATAGAGGATGTCGGTGTCGGGATGCTGCGCCAGCTCGGCCGCGACCATGTAGAGGGCGTGCGGCGGCAGCCGGTCGTCATGGTCCATCAGCGCCACGAAATCGCCGGTCGCCAGTTCCAGCGCGCTGTTGCTGGCGGCGGAGATGTGGCCGTTGGTCTCGCGCCGGATCACCTTGATGCGGTTGTCGCGCGCCTTGTACTCGGCCAGCACCTTCGTCACGTGCGGCGCGGTGGAGGCGTCGTCGGCGATGCACAGCTCCCAGTCCGGGTAGAACTGGGCCAGCACGGAGTCCAGCGCCTCGCGCAGGTGGGCCTCCTGCGTGTTGTAGACCGGCATGACCACCGAGAAGCGCGGGCGCGCCGGCAGCCGGGCGATGTCGGCCTTGATCGCCGCCCCGTCCTCCGGCGTCAGGGTGTCGTACATCCGTACCCACGACTTGTAGTCGGCCGACCAGCGGTTCGGCTGCAGCTCCTGCAGGACGCGCTGCTTGGTCGCCTGCCAGCCGTGGCGGCGCAGATAGTCCAGCACGCGCGCCGGCTGGTTCTGCCGGACATAGTCGAGCAGGATGTTGGTCTTGCCGATCTCGCGGATGGTGAAGTCGGCGATCTCGAAGGACACCGGGCGGGTGGCCGGGTCGAAGCGCAGCGCCTTGACCGTCGGCGGCAGCAGGGCCAGCTGGCGGAACTCGCCCACCGTGTCGACCGGCAGACGGATCATCGTCCGCTCGTCGAAGCCGTTGCCGGCATCGACATAGATCACCGGCACCAGCGGGGCCGACGCGCGCACCACCCGGTAGGAGATCACGCACCAGTGGCCGGGCAGCCGGCCGCGGTCGGAGCGCAGCAGGAAGGCGGGGTCGCTGCCGGTCGCCTCGTAGCCGCCCTGCGGGCTGGGCTTCACGTCGTGCAGCGGCTCCAGCGTGATGCTGTGCAGGCGGCGGCGGTAGAAGCGGCCGGCCTTCTGGGTCAGGCGGCCCAGCTTGCGCACCGGCGCCGACAGCTTCCAGGAGGTGGAGTTGACCAGGCTGTGGATGTGCTGGTCGCGGCTGGCCACCACCCCGTGCAGCTCGGCGATCGCCTGCTCGCGCGCGGCCAGTTCGCGGGCATGGGCGGCGAGGTTGCGCTCGCGGTCGTCCAGCTCCTCGCCCTGGCGGCGGATCTCGGCCTGATGGTCGGCGAGCCAGCCCTGGATCAGGGCGATGTCGCGGTCGCGCGTCGCGATCATCCCCTTGAGATCTTCGCTGTGGGCGATCTGGTCGTCCAGCACCTTGCGGACCATCGCCACCTCGGTGCGCAGGTGCTTCTCCTGCTCTTCCAGGCGCTGGATGGCCTCGGCCTCGATGGCGGCGTCGCCCAGCCGGTCGAACCAGCTGCGGACGGCCTGCAACCCCTCGCCGCCGGCGGCTTGCACGGCGAACAGCTCGCGCACCGCGTCGGGCAGATCCTCGCCGACGCCCAGCACGCCCAGGCCGTTGGAATGCAGGAAGGTGAAGGAGGGATAATCGCGGGTGATCTCGTCCCACAGGCGCCAGACGCCGAAATCGCCCTTGCGCACGTTGATGTCGTGGAACAGCACCACGCCGCGGCGGCTCATCTTCGGCAGCCACGTCTCGAAATCGTGGCGCACCGCCTCGTAGGTGTGCAGCCCGTCGATGTGCAGCAGATCGACGCTGCCGTCGGCGAAATGGACCAGCGCGTCGTCGAAGGTCATCCGCAGCAGGCGCGAGAAGCCGGCATAGCGCGGGTCATGGTAGGCGGCGAGCTTGTTGTAGATGTCGTCGCCGTAGAAGCCCGCCTGCGGGTCGCCGGCCCAGGTGTCGACGGCGTAGCAGGAGGTCGGCAGCCCGACATGGCGGACCGCCTGGCAGAAGGCGGCGTAGGAGTTGCCGGTGTGCGTTCCCAGCTCGACAAGGCTGTCCGGCCGCAGTGCGTCGACGATCCAGAAGGCGAAGGGCACATGGCCGAGCCAGGAGGCCGGCGCCGTGACGAGATCCGGGGTCAGGAGCGTGATCGGCCGGCAGATACGACGGAGAGTGTCCGATCCCTGGTCCTTCAAAAACGAATCCACCTGCGCCTCTTCTTCTGCCTGGCTCCGCGGCGGGGTGCGGCCCATCGGGCACCATTTTCCAGGCCCGTCGGACGGCCCCGTCACAGCCGCCGACACACATACGCTGACACCCCGCCGGAATGCAAGCCGCTGACCGGAACCCGCTTTGCGGTGCCCAACAATGCCCTGAACTGCGGTTTTCCTGCCTCACTCCGGGCTGATCTGCCGCCTGTCGCTATTTTGTCGCGGGGGCAGGCTGGGGTGCCGCCCGAGGCGCCGACGCCCCCTCCGCCTCCAGCGTGATCGCCAGCATCGGCATGCCGACCAGCCCGCGCACGACGTGGCTGGCGTGGACCTTGAAGAACAGCGCGTCCTCGACCCAATGGTGCTGGACGTGGTCCTCCTGCGTGCCCTCGGCGAGCGCCACGGTGATGGAGAAGTCGCCGCTGGGCAGATAGGGCATCTGGAAGCGGAAGCGGGCGGCGAAGTCCTGCCCGGCCGGAATCGTCACGGGATCCAGCTGGTAGCTCAGGAAGGTGTTGTCGCCGAACAGGTTCTGGCCCAGCTTGTCCTTCACGTAGAAGCCGACGATGGGGCGGTACACCTGCTGTTCGGCCCGGCAATCCACCTTCAGCACGATGACCTCGCCGCCCTCCAGCACGCTCAGCGGCTGCTCCTCGGCATCCAGGATCGAGACGTTGGTGATGGTGGCGCCGCGGTTGCCGAACCAGGGGCCGCTGTCGTTGAAGTCGAACAGCTCGATGGCGTTGCGGTGCTGCGAGGCCTTCAGCAGCTCGGCGCGGGCGTCCTCCACCGGCTCCTCGCGCTTGGCCTGGGGCAGCGCCTGCCGCGCCCCGCCGATGCGGAAGCCGCGCGAGGTGTCCTGGTCGCTGTAGAGCGCCGCCAGATAGTCGTGGCAGACTTCCCGTGCCGGACCGATCGCCCGCACCGACCCGTTGTCCAGCCACACCACCCGGTCGCACAGGTTCACCACCTGTCCGGTGTCGTGCGACACGAAGAACAGGGTGCCGCGCTCCTTGAAGCGGTGGATGAAGCGCATGCATTTCTGGGTGAAGGAGGCGTCGCCGACCGCCAGGATCTCGTCGACGATCATGATGTCGGCATCGACATGCGCCGCCACCGCGAAGGCGAGGCGGGCGTACATGCCGCTGGAATAGAGCTTCACCGGCTGTTCGATGAAATCGCCGATGCCCGCGAACTCGGCGATGGACTGGTAGCGCTCGGCGATCTGCGCGTTCGACAGGCCCAGAACCGAGGCGGCGAGATAGACGTTCTCGCGCCCGGTGAATTCCGGGTTGAAGCCGGCGCCCAACTCCAGCAGCGCCGCGATGCGGCCATCCACCGCGATGCGGCCGGAGGTCGGCGTCAATGTGCCGCAGAGCAGCTGCAGGAAGGTCGACTTGCCCGAGCCGTTGCGGCCGATCAGCCCGACCGTCTCGCCGCGGCGGACCTCCAGGTCGACGCCGCGCAGAGCCCAATACTCGTCGTAATATTTGCGCCGGCCGCGCACCAGCATCTGCTTCAGCCGGTCCTGCGGGCGCTTGAAGATGGCGTAGGCCTTGCCCAGCCCTTCGGCGCGGATCACGACAGGGGTATCGGTCTCAGACGACATCGGCGAACCCCCGGCGGGTCTTCATGAACCAGAGATAGCCGAGCCACGCCACCACCCAGGCGCCCAGCGTCGCCAGACCCCAGTCCACCGGCGACGGGATGCGGCCCCAGAACAGCAGGTCCTTCGACTGCTCCAGGATCGCGGTCATCGGGTTGAGGTGCAGGATGGCGCGGAAGCGCTCGGGGATCGCGGTCATCGGATAGAAGATCGGGCTGAGGAACATCAGCACGGTGACGCCCACCCCCACCACCTGCCGGATGTCGCGCAGGAACACGCCGGCCGCGGCGAAGAACCA
This sequence comes from Azospirillum sp. B21, assembly GCF_008364825.1. Taxonomy (GTDB): domain Bacteria; phylum Pseudomonadota; class Alphaproteobacteria; order Azospirillales; family Azospirillaceae; genus Azospirillum. The sequence goes on along the minus strand of NZ_VTTO01000008.1, from coordinate 65,833 downwards.
GCTCAGCCCCAGCGTGGTCAGGCACAAGGGCACCAGCACCAGCGGCATCAGCAGCGCCGTCAAGGGCGGCAGCCCGGCGACTGCCAGATGGAAGACGACCAGGATGACGAAGCCGATGCCGGCGTTGAACAATGCTACCGCCAGCGACACCAGCGGCAGGATCTCCAGCGGGAAGACCACCTTCTTGATGTAGCTGACATTCTCCAGCAGCAGGCCGGGCGCCCGGTTCAGGCATTCGCCCAGCACGTTGAACAGGATCAGGCCGGAGAACAGCAGCAGGGCGAATTCGGTGTTGCTCTCGCCTGTCGTCCCCCAGCGCGCCTGGAACACCACCGAGAAGACGAAGGTGTAGACCGCCAGCATCAGGATCGGGTTCAGCACCGCCCAGACGATGCCCAGCATCGACCCGCGGTAGCGGGCGTCGATCTCGCGCCGGGCCAGCCGCAGGATCAGCGACCTGTGGTGCCAGGCGGTCTGGAAAAGGGCAAAGGGACCGGCGCCGAAACCCGCCACCTTGGGGTTTCCCGACTGAGAGTTAAACAATTTAGAGTATTCCCCGTCTGCGGCGGGCCGACCATAACCCCCGCTCCGGCAGCGTTCAAGCGAAAGCATCCCGGTGAAGCGGCAGGGTACCCGTCCTGCCATCCTCCCGGAAAAAAGAACGGGCGGTGGCACAAACCTTCGGTCCCACCCGTTTACCCGAAAGATCGGAGTGCCGGCGATTCCACTCAGGAGGGTCTGTTATCCAGAGGGGAAACATTAAAATAAATAAGTTAGGAATTTTGAACTCCATGGGCTAATTCCACAGAATACGCAGGGAGCTCATCCCGCATACGTATCAATAAAAACCAAGTGACGATCAAACGCGTCTTCTCTACTTGCAAGATAGAGACATCGAATTCAATGGCGAGTCTGTGTCATGCGCCTCCCACCATTGGAGATCGCACCCGCATACTTGTAAGACCATGGGGTTAGATCCGGATTAGAACTAAAAAAGCCAAACCGATAGGACCATAACAAGCTGTGGGAGACGGCGATTGCCGAATTTGCAGAAGAGACGCATCGACCGTCAAAAAACAGGAAAATTCGAGATGCCCAGCGCAGAGGTGACGCAAAAGGAGGCCGTTGTGTTTCGGAATGCGAAGACCCTGACAGCCGATCATTATGCCGCGTCTTTTCGAAATCATTTCGGAGATGGAGCGGTTCATCGACTTCAAAAGGAGATCGGCTTTGTCGGAAAACGGCTTCTTCGACTCCCCAGCACGGAACGGTCGAGTTTCTTCGATCCCTGGTTCGGGGAAGAGAATGCCCGTCATCTGAGGGCGGTGGCGCAGTCGGTCCGCGGGCTCCCGCAGGACGCCGCCACGGCCACTGCCGGCGACGTCACCGGCAGCGCCGGCCCGCGCCGCGCGCCGCGGATCGTCTTCCTGCAGGGGGTGATGCCGCGCAGCGGCACCAACTATCTCCAGAGCCTGCTGGAGTTGCACCCCGACGTGGTGGTCAACCCCTTCGGCATCCGGGAACTGCCCTTCCTGAACACGGTGGAGGACGCGCGCGCCTATGAGGGGCGCTTCCTGCGTCTCTACCAGCGCAACCGGGAATCGTTCCGCGACCTGGAGACTTTCTGCTATATGGTGAGCGGCTTCCTGCGCCGCATCGAAGCCGAGTTTCCAGCCGACAAGACGGTGGTGATCAAGTCGCCCCACACCCGGATGATGCGGTATTTCCCCTACCTGTTCCCGGCGGAGCGCTGCCTGATCGTGCTGCGCGACGGCAAGCGCGCCGTGCAGTCCACCATCGACACCTGGCCGCTGCGCTTCCTGGGCCGGACCTTTGCCGACGTCTGCCGCGAATGGAGCTTCGGCACCGAGGCGGCGCTGGAGGCGCAGAGCCGCATGAGCGCCGATGCCTGCCGGCTGGTCCGCTTCGAGGATGCGGTTGCCGCCCCCGACGGCACGGTCCGCGACCTTATGCGCTTCTTGGAATTGGAGGAGGGGCGCTATCCGTTCGAGCGGATCGGCGACCTGCCCATCCTGGGGTCGTCCCGCGCCTCGCGCAGCAATGGCGAGGTCAGCTGGACGCCCGTTGAGAAACCCAAGGGCTTCGATCCGTCGAAGCGCCCGATCGAGTGGTCACGCAAGCGTCGGACGGTGTTCGATGCCGTGGCCGGAGACATGCAGAAGAAGGCCGGCTATGCTTCTTGATCCGCTGCTCGACACCCGCCCCGCGGCGAGGGAGCTTCCCGAGCCCGGTCCCGCCACCGATCCCGGAAATGGCTTGCCCGAGATCCTGACCACGCCCGCACGCCTCACCCACCTGCAAAGGCTGGAGGCGGAGAGCATCCACATCATGCGCGAGGTGGCGGCCCAGTTCCACAAGCCGGTCATGCTCTATTCGGTGGGCAAGGACAGCTCGGTGCTGCTGCATCTGGCGATGAAGGCCTTTTATCCGTCGAAGCCGCCCTTCCCGCTCCTGCATGTCGACACGACCTGGAAGTTCCGGGAGATGATCGAATTCCGCGACCGCACGGCGCGGGAATTGGGCATCGACCTGATGGTCCACATCAACCGGGACGGCGTGCGCCAGGGCATCGGCCCCTTCACCCACGGCTCGGCCGTCCACACCGACGTGATGAAGACGCAAGGGCTGAAACAGGCGCTCGACGCCCACGGCTTCGACGCCGCCTTCGGCGGGGCGCGCCGCGACGAGGAGAAGAGCCGCGCCAAGGAGCGCATCTTCTCCTTCCGCACCGCCTCCCACCGCTGGGAGCCGAAGAACCAGCGGCCTGAGCTGTGGAGCCTCTACAACGGGCGCATCCACAAGGGCGAGAGCATCCGCGTCTTCCCGCTGTCGAACTGGACCGAACTGGACATCTGGCAATACATCCACCAGGAGGCCATCCCGGTGGTGCCGCTCTATTTCGCCAAGCCCCGCCCGGTGGTGGAGCGCGACGGCACGCTGATCATGGTCGATGACGACCGCATGCCGCTGAGGCCCGGCGAGGTGCCGGAGATGGCCTGGGTGCGCTTCCGCACGCTCGGCTGCTATCCGCTGACCGGGGCCGTGCGCAGCACCGCCGCCACCCTGCCCGAGATCATCCGCGAGATGCTGCTGTCCACCAGTTCGGAACGGCAGGGCCGCGTGATCGACCAGGACGCCGCCGCCTCCATGGAGGCGAAGAAGCAGGAAGGCTACTTCTGATGCTGAAGGACCTCGATCCCGCCACCGCTCCCGCCGGCACCGCTCCCATGGATGCCGCCCCCCTGGATGCAGCCAACGAGGTGCAGGAGTATCTGGCCCGCCAGAACGGCAAGGACCTGCTGCGCTTCATCACCTGCGGGTCGGTGGACGACGGCAAGTCGACGCTGATCGGCCGGCTGCTCTACGACTGCAAATGCCTCTTCGAGGACCAGCTGGCCAGCCTGGAGGCGGATTCGGGCCGCTTCGGCACCACCGGCGCCGGCCAGCTCGACCTCGCGCTGCTGGTCGACGGGCTGGCGGCGGAGCGCGAGCAGGGCATCACCATCGACGTCGCCTACCGCTTCTTCACCACCGACCGCCGCAAGTTCATTGTCGCCGACACGCCGGGCCACGAGCAGTACACCCGCAACATGGTCACCGGCGCCTCCACCGCCGACGCCGCGGTCCTGCTGGTCGACGCGCGCAAGGGCGTGCTGACCCAGACCCGGCGCCACAGCACCATCGTCTCGCTGCTGGGCGTGCGCCATGTCGTGCTGGCGGTCAACAAGATGGACGCCGTCGGCTGGGACCGCGAGACCTTCGAGCGGATCGCCGCCGACTACCGCGTCTTCGCCCAGCGCATCGGCATCACCGACGTCACCTGCATCCCGGTCTCCGCACTGACCGGCGACAACGTCACCAGGCCGTCGGACGCCATGGGCTGGTACGGCGGCCCCACCCTGCTCGGCCATCTGGAGAGCGTGGACGCCGCGGCGGAGGAGAAGCTGGGATCCTTCCGCATGGCGGTGCAGTGGGTGAACCGGCCGAACCAGGACTTCCGCGGCTTCAGCGGCACGGTGGTCGGCGGCGCGGTGCGCGTCGGCGACGACGTCGCCATCCTGCCCGGCGGGCGAACCAGCCGGGTGGCGCGCCTTGTCACCATGGACGGCGATCTGGAGACGGCGCTGCCCGGACAGGCGGTCACCCTGGTGCTGGCCGACGAGGTCGACGCCAGCCGCGGCGACATGATCGTCGCCGCCGCCGGCCGGCCGGAGGTGGCCGACCAGTTCGCCGCCCATGTGGTGTGGATGGACGAGCAGCCGCTGCTGCCCGGCCGCTCCTATCTGCTGCGGGCCGGCACGGCGACGGTCGGCGCCCAGGTGACGGAGCTGAAGCACACCATCAACGTCAACACCCAGGAGCATGCCGCCGCCAAGCATCTGGACCTGAACGACGTCGGATTCTGCAATCTGGCGCTCGACCGGCCGATTCCGTTCGACGCCTATGCCGACAGCCGCGAGACCGGCAGCTTCATCCTGATCGACCGGCTGACCAACGCCACCGCCGGCTGCGGCATGATCCGCTTCCCCCTGCGCCGGGCCTCCAACATCCACCGCCACGCCTCGAAGGTGGACAAGGCGGCGCGGGCCGGCGGCCTGCAGAAGCCCTGCGTGCTGTGGTTCACCGGCCTGTCCGGCTCCGGCAAGTCCAGCGTCGCCGACCGGCTGGAGCAGGAGCTGCACCGTCTCGGCCGCCGCACCATGATCCTGGACGGCGACAATGTCCGCCACGGCCTGAACAAGGATCTGGGCTTCACCGACGAGGACCGGGTGGAGAACATCCGCCGCGTCGCCGAGGTGTCGAAGCTGATGGTGGAGGCCGGGCTGATCGTGCTGGTCAGCTTCATCTCCCCCTTCCGCGAGGAGCGCCGCATGGCGCGCTCCCTGGTGGAGGACGGCGAGTTCCTGGAGATCTTCATGGACACGCCGCTGGAGGTCTGTGAGGCCCGCGACCCCAAGGGGCTGTACAGGAAGGCACGATCCGGCCAGCTCCCCCACTTCACCGGCATCGACAGTGCCTACGAGCCGCCGGAAGCCCCGGAGATCACCCTGAAGGGCGCGGAACACAGCGCCGACGAGATGGTCGCCCAGGTGATCGGGGAGCTGCGGGGGCGCGGGGTGATCTGATCCTTTTTTCTTTCTTTTCCTGCATGGCGATCGCCAAGGGCGGCTTCAGGCCGCCCTTTTTCTTTTCCAGGCCCCGGCACTTCGCCGAGCCGCACAGGATCAGGATCGGAGGAAATCCGGGAAGCGAACGGCAGGGAGGAAAATTTCAATTACCAGTCGAGGATTGTGATTTGTCGGACAATCAGTGATTTCCCCTATATATTGCATATCCCCGTATTACATTTTGTTAACGTGACCGTGGCAATTCATTCCTTTTGTGCCGGCGGAGTGACCTTCCGGCCGCTCGTTCCGCCCCCACGAGAGTGCGATGAAACTTTCCAGCAAGATCCTGCTGCCGGTCCTGGTCCTGTCCACCGTCTCCGCGGCCATCGGCGGCACATCCGTGTGGGGGCTGAACCGCATCGCCTCCGCCAATCAGGCCCTGATCCAGATGGACCGGATGGTTCTGACCGCGTCGGAGTTGCGGTCGATCAGCCGCGCCCTGCAGCGCGACGCCCTGAACCTCATTTCCGAGGACGCTGCGGCGCAGGCGGCCACCGGCGAGCGGTTCGGCGCGCGTATCGCCGAAATGGCGGAAAAGAACCGCCGCCTCGAGCAGCTTCTCGCCGCGTCGGGCAATCCGGCCGCCGGCCGGGTCGGGCCGCTGCAGGTCAAGGTCATGGATGCGCTGACAAAGACGCGCGACCTCACCTTGGCGGGGCAGGACGATGCCGCCGCCGCCCTGTTCCGCAGCGAGGTGCGCAGCAGCGAGCGTGCGGCCTCCGCCCTGACCGACCCCATCATCGAAACGGGAACGGAGCGGATCGCCCAACTCACCGACGAGGTGGAGGCAACCGAGAGCTTCGTGAAGACCGCCGTCGCGGCGGTCGGGCTGATCGGCATTCTCGCCGGCGCTTTGCTGTCCCTGGTGATCGCCCGCCGCAGCGTCGTGGAGCCGCTTGCCCGCCTGACGGTGAGCATGGGACGTCTTGCCCGCAAGGACTATGGTGTCGACCTGTCCGACGCGGCGCGCAGCGACGAGGTCGGCGCCATGGCCACCGCGGTCGTCACCTTCCGCGACGCGCTGCACACCGCCGACCGGCTGGAGGCGGAGCAGGCGGCCGACCGCGCCGCCAAGGAGCGCCGCACCGCGGAGGTCGAGCGGCTGGTCCGCCATTTCGAAGCGACGGTGGGTGGCATCCTGCGCACCCTGTCCTCCGCCGCCACCGAACTGAGCCAGACGGCGCACAGCATGTCGGGCATCGCCGAACAGACCAATGCCCGCGCGTCGGCCGCGGCCGGAACGGCGGTCGAGGCCTCGTCCAACGTCCAGGCCGTCGCCGTTGCGACGGAGGAGCTGACCGCCTCCATCACCGAGATCAGCGGACAGGTGTCGCGCTCCACCGCCATCGCCGACCAGGCGGTGGGCGAGGCGCAGCAGACCAACGCCCAGGTCCAGGGGCTGGTCGAGCAGGCGCAGCGCATCGGCGAGATCGTGCAGATGATCAACAACATCGCCACCCAGACCAACCTGCTGGCGCTGAACGCCACCATCGAGGCGGCGCGTGCCGGGGAGGCCGGCAAGGGCTTCGCCGTCGTGGCGTCGGAGGTGAAGAGCCTCGCCAACCAGACGGCCAAGGCGACGGAGGACATCGGCACACAGATCGCCTCGATGCAGGGCGCCACCAACGGCGCGGCCCAGGCGATCGGCGGCATCAGCCGGACCATCGCGACGATCAGCGAGGTCGCCACCTCCATCGCCTCCGCCATCGAGGAGCAGGGGGCGGCGACGGCCGAGATCGCCCGCAACGTTCAGGAGGCTTCCAGCGGGACCGCGTCGGTCAGCGCCAACATTGGCGGCGTCAGCGAGGCGGCGGCCCAGACCGGCGCCGCCGCCAGCCAGGTGCTGGGCGCCTCGGGCGAACTGGCGCGCCAGTCGGAACTGCTGCGGCAGGAGGTGGAAACCTTCCTGAGCGGCATCCGCGCCGCCTGACCTGCGGCGATACCGGGGCGGGAACATTCCCCCGTCCCCTCCACCATCTCCCGCGCCCTATTCCTCGAACTTGCCACGGGTGGCGAGTGCTGTGGCGTCCCGCGCGCCGTGAAGGACGCGGACGATCGCCACCGCATCCGGCAGCGGCCGATAGTAGATCGCGTAGGCACGGTGGAAGGCCACCCGCAGGCCTGCAGCCAGCTCGTCGCGGGCGGCCCCCGATAAAGGGAAGCGGCGCAAGGGCTGAAGCGTGGCTTCGATGGCCCGGATGAAGCCGGTCGCCACCGTTTCGGAGGACTCCGCCGCCACATGGGTCCAGAGTTCCGCAAGGTCGGCTTCCGCCGCCTCGGTCAGACGGAGCGGGAGCGGGTGGATAATGCTTTCCCCCGTTCGGCGATCCTGTCGGCATCGAAGTCGGTGAGGCGTCCTTCGGCCAGATCGGCCATGCCCCGGTCGATGTCCACCTTCAGCGACGCGAACTCCTGGCGCTGCAGGGCACGCTTCACGGCCCAGTCGCGCAGAGCCTCGCGGATGACCTCACTGCTCGACGCATAATCGCCGCCGGCGACGGCGCCTTTCACGGCAGCGGCCATGGCGGCCGGCAAGGTGATGGTCAGACGCTCGATCTCTGCCACGACGAGTCTCCATGGAGTATTTGATCATACTTGATCATACCCATGACAGCCGTCAACCCGCCCCCTCCACCATCTCCCGCGCCCGCCGCAGGTCGGCGACGAAGTCGCGATAGGCCTGCTCCGCCGCTTCCCCGGCCGGCAGGCGCAGCAGGTAGGACGGGTGGACGGTGACGAAGCCGTCCCAATCCCCCAATCCCGTTTGGCCGAACCCCATCGGCCCGCGCTCCCGCAGGACCGAGACGCTGCGCCCGGTCAGCGCGAGGGCCGCGGTGGCACCCAGCGTCACCACCAGCCGCGGGCGGACGAAGGACAGCTCCTTCATCAGCCACCAGCGGTAATGCTTCACCTCGCCGGCGGTGGGCGACTGGTGCAGGCGGCGCTTGCCGCGGGCGACGAACTTGAAATGCTTCACCGCGTTGGTCAGGTAGGCGGCGCTCCGCTCGATCCCGGCCTCCTCCAGCGCGCGGCTCAGCAGTTGCCCGGCGGGACCGACGAAGGGGCGTCCCTCCACATCCTCCTGGTCGCCGGGCTGCTCGCCGACGATGGCGATGGCGGCCCCCTCCGGCCCCTCGCCCAACACCGCCTGCGTCGCCCCCGGCACCAATGGGTCCGCGCCCCGGATGATGCGGTTCAGTTCGGCCAGCGTCGCCGGTTCCTGCCGGGCCATGGCGGCGACGGCCTTGTCGGGGTTGCGGCGGCGGGGGGCCGCGGCCTCCGCCTCGATCATCGCCTGCACGCGGGCGGGGGCGGAGCGGATCATCGCCGGGATGGCGGCGGCTTCCGGCAGGTTGGCCCAGTATTTCCGCGGCATCTCCGCCCGCATCGCGGTGGGGTTGACCCGCGCCGGGTTGAAGGTGCTCTCGTAATAGCGCTGCCAGCCTTCGGCGAAGCGGTCGTCGCGGTCGAGCCCCTCCGGCCTCAAAGCCGCCGGCCCGACGGTCAGCGACCGCCGGTCCCAGTGGAGCGATCCCACCGGCGTCAGGATCGACCAGACCAGACTTTCGAACCGCTCGACGAAGAAGGGGGCGGTGGCCTCGACGATGAAATGGTCGGGCTCGAACCACGCGACGTAACGCTCGGCTCCCGGACCTTCGGAACTGGCCGGATCGCGCACCTCATGGAAGCGCAGGAAGGCGTGCATCTTGTGCAGGTCGCGCCGCACCGCCTTGTCCAGCAGCGCCAGCCGGTGGACCAGAGGGTCGGCATGGTGGTCGAGGATGCCGCGTTCCCCCCGCACCACCCGCCGGACCAGCCGGTGCAGCAGGGCGTAGCGCTCCGGATCGCGATGGCAGACGACGCTTTCGATCAGCGCCCCCACCGGCCGGGGCAGCGGAACCGGCGGCGCATCCACCGGCAAGAGGGCAGCATCCCCGAACAGCGACGGCGCGTTCCCGCCGCTCCAATTCACCTCGTCCGGTTCGACGTCGAGCGCGACCAGCCCGCGCAGCGCGCGGCGGAAGCCGGCCAGATCGGCGCCATCCTTCAGGTCCACGCGATACATGGCTCAGAACCTCAGAACAGGCTGAGCTGCTTGGGCGGCGCCACCAGACGCTGCCGCAGGTCGGCGCGGTCGGTCAGCCCGCCCGGATGGTGGTCGGCGGCGATCAGGAAGGCGCGCGCCCGCTTCAGCCCCGACGACAGCCGCGCCACATCCTCCAGCCGCAAGGTGGTGTGGCGCCGCGCCTCGACGATCTTGTCGACCGCCCGCGCCCCCAGCCCCGGCACGCGCAGCAGCATCTCGCGGTCGGCGCTGTTGACGTCGACGGGGAAGCGCTCGCGGTTCTTCAGGGCCCAGGCCAGCTTGGGGTCGATGCCCAGATCCAGCATCCCGCCCTCGCCCCCGGCGGCGATCTCCTCCACCGTGAAGCCGTAATAGCGCAGCAGCCAGTCGGCCTGGTACAGCCGGTTCTCGCGCTGCAGCGGCGGCGGCTTGGCCGGCAGGGCGGAACTCGCCTCCGGGATCGGGCTGAAGGCCGAATAATAGACCCGGCGCAGCCCATAGCGGCGATAGAGCGTGTCGCTGGTCTCCAGCACCGACAGGTCGGTGGAGGCGTCGGCGCCGACGATCATCTGGGTGCTCTGCCCGGCGGGGGAAAAGCGGCGCTTCTCCTCCTTGGCCTCCAGGATGCGCTCGCCGACCTGCCCCATCACCGCCTTGATCGCGCCGCCGTCCTTCTCCGGCGCGAACTCCTTCAGGCTGCGGTCGGAGGCCAGTTCCAGGTTGATCGACAGCCGGTCGGCCCATAGCCCGGCCTGCTCGATCAGCCAGGGGCTGGCCTCCGGGATCGTCTTCAGGTGGATGTAGCCGGCGAAGCCATGGTCGCGCCGCAGCGTGCGCGCCACCAGCATCAGCTGCTCCATGGTGTAGTCGGGCGAGCGGATGATGCCGGAGGACAGAAACAGCCCCTCGATGCAGTTGCGCTTGTAGAAGCCCAGCGTCAGCTGGACCACCTCATCGACGCTGAACCGCGCCCGCCGCACGTTGGAGGAGCGGCGGTTGATGCAGTAGGCGCAGTCGAACAGGCAGTAGTTGGTCAGCAGGATCTTGAGCAGCGAGACGCAGCGCCCGTCCGGCGTATAGGCGTGGCAGATGCCGGCCCCGGTGGTCGAGCCGATGCCGTCCGGCCCGCCCGTCCGCCGCTTGGCGCCCGAGGACGCGCAGGAGGCGTCGTATTTCGCCGCGTCGGCCAGAATCCCGAGCTTGTCGAGCAGCGCGTCGTCCACCGTGGAGGCTTCCCTCTCCCTTGAAGATGTTCGCAATATGTTCTTTTGAAAGCAAAAGGCAAGCCGAATGGCGGGGGCAAAATCGCGCCTCCGGCCCGTCCCTTCAGCCCTGCCGCATCGCCTCGCCCAGTTCCCGCAGCACCCCGTCCCAGTCGCCCGGCGCCGTCTGCCGGAACAGCCGGACCGACGGATACCAGACCGTATCGTGGCGCCCCTGCATCCAGCGCCAGTCGGCGGCATGGGGAAGCAGCGCCCAGGTCGGGTGCCCCAACCCGCCGGCGAGATGGACGGTCGAGTTGTCCACCGATACCACCAGATCCATGGCGGCGATCAGCGCCGCCAGCCCGTCGATGTCGGCCCAGGCATCCAGCCCCGGATCGGCGATGCCGGCGGCGGCAACCTCCGCGGCGACGTCGCCATATTGCAGGCTGACCAGCTTGACATCCGTCCCGTCCAGTGCCCCAACCAGCCGGTCGAGCGGGATAGAGCGCAGATGCCCGACCGAGGCGTTCTTGCTGCTCCAGGAAACCCCGACCAGCCGATATCCATGTCCATGGCCGTCCCCGATCCGCTGCCGCAGCTCCGCCACCCGCTCGGGATCGGCCTTCAGGAAGGGAGGCTGGCGGCCGGCGAAATCCTCCATCCGCCGGCGCATCAGGCGCGGCAGGCTGCCGGCCGGGATTTGTGCGGCCACGTCCGGCGCGGTCAGCCGTCGGCTCAACGGTTCGCTGCGCGCAACCACGGTGACACCCGGCTGGGTGTTGGGCAGGCCGCGGGCGAACAGCGGGGCCAGCCGCGCGTCGCAGTCCAGCACCACCCGCACGCCTTCCCCGGCCAGCTGTGGGATCAGGCTGGCGAACATCACCTCGTCGCCCAGCCCCTGTTCGCCCCACACCAGCAGGCTGCCGTCGCCCCGCCCGCCGCCGCCTCGCCCGCCGTCGGCCAGGGGCTGCCCGTCCCAAAGCGGCTGGGGAAATCCGACCCGCGGGAAGCGGCCGGAGGCCACGGCCCAACCCTGTTCATACTCGTCCCACCCCTCTGCCAGCCGGCCGAGCGTCAGCAGGGCGATGGAGCGGTTGAAGCGGGCCTGAGCGTGGTTGGCCGGGTCGGCCTGCATCGCCCGGTCATAGGCGTCCAGCGCGTTCCCGGCATCTCCCCGCGCCATCAAGGCGGAGCCCAGCGTGTTCCAGCCCATGGCGAATCCGGCGTCCGCCGCGACCGCGGCCCGCGCGTCCCGCTCCGCCCGCTCCAGCCTTCCCAGCTTCAGCCAGCCGTCGGCGCGGTTGTTCAGCAGCACGGGATTCCCCGGCAGCAGGACCAGCCCACGGCCATAGCCGGCCACCGACTCCGCAAGGGAGTCCCCCTGCCGCCCCAGGCCCTTCAGTCGGTTGGCAAGCTCGTTCCACAGGACGGGGTCGTCGGGCGCGAGCGTCACGGCGATGCGTGCGGCCTCCGCCGCCCGCTCCGGCAGCCCCTCCCCCGCCAGCAGCGTGGCCAGGGTGGTGAACGGCCAGGCATCCGACAGGTTTCCCAGGGCGATCATGCCGCGACGGTGGATGGCCAGGGCGGCACCATTCCGCCCCGCCCCCTGCTCCATGGCGGCAAGCCGCAGCAGCGCCTTGGGGGACGCCGGCTCCAGCATCAGCACCGTGCGGAAGCCGTCCCGCGCCCTCGAAGCCTGCCCCTGCGCCTCGCACAGCAGCGCACGGTTCAGGTGGAGGTCGGCATGGAGCGGCGCCGCCGTCAGCAGTACCCCATACTGCTCCTCGGCCTCGGCCAGCCGTCCCAGATCCTGGAGCAACCCCGCCAGTTGGAAGCGTGTCCCCGCCTCGTCCGGCCGCAGGGTGACGGCATGGGCGTAATGCCGGGCGGCCCGGTCGGGCCGGTTCAGCGCGGCCTGGACCCGCGCCAAGTTGACATGGAAATCGGCGACGTCGGGAGTGACGGCGATGGCCTGCGCGATCCGGCCTGCGGCTTCCTCCGGCCGGCCGGTCAGCGCTGCCAGGATGCCCCACAGGTGAAGCGCATGGGGATGGCCGGGGGCGGCATCGAGGATGCGGCGATACAGGATGTCGGCTTCGCCGAAGCGCCCGGCCTCCTGATGATCCAGCGCTGCGATCAGCGCTTCCTGCAATGTTGCCATGGCCTCTTATAGGATGGGGAAAATCGCCGGTCCAGGCCCCGTCCAGGCCCGGCCCCCTTGGGGCGCAAATTGTGCGGGTGCCGTCTTGACAGGAAAGCGGGACGGGGCCACGTGCTCAACACCTGGATCCGGGCCCCTCTGGCGACTTAGACGTGGTCGCGATGTCGGATCTCTTCACCTGCTTTTGCGCCGACGGGCGTGACCGCACTTGGAGGGACTGATGTCCTCACCCCTTGGACCATCCCTGAGATGCCGCCCCCGGCTTCCGCCCCTTCCCGCCCCCGCCGCTTCCCCGACGCGCGCCGCCCCTTCGGCGCGCCGCCCACGCCTGGCGTTGCTTCGGGCAGTCGGCGCCGGTCGCGGAACCTTTCTTTCAACCTCTTCATGAAGACGAGCATCGCCATGGACCAGACCGAACGCCAGATCATCGACGACTTGTTCGCCAAGCTGCATCAGGCCGAGGCGCAATCCGGCCCGCGCGATCCCGAGGCCGAGGTGCTGATCCGCGAACGGATCGCCCGCCAGCCGGCCGCCCCCTACCTGATGGCGCAGGCCATCGTGATGATGGAACAGGCGCTCGCCGCCTCCCAGGGCCGCAACGAGGAGCTGGAGCGCCAGCTGCGCGAGCGTCCCGCCCCTGCAGCCGCCCCGGCCCAGTCCGGCGGTGGCGGTCTGTTCGGCAGCCTGTTCGGCGGTACCAGCCGCCCTGCTCCGCAGCCGTCATATCCGGCGGCCCCGGCCGCTGCCGCCACGCCGGCCGGTTCGCCGGCCGGTTCGCCATGGGGCCGTCCGCCTGCTGCTCCCGGCACTCCCGCCTACGGCGACCCGCGCGTCGCCGGCTATGCCCAGCAGCCGCGCGCCGGCGGCGGTTTCATGGCCGGCGCCATGCAGACGGCGGCCGGCGTCGCCGGCGGCATGCTGATCGGCAGCGCGCTGTCCAGCATGTTCTCGGGCGGCGAGGCGGTGGCGGCTGAGGCCGCGACCGCCGCCACCGACGCGGCCACCGCCGCCACCGACCATGTCGAACAGACGGTCGAGGACAGCGGCTGGGGCGATTTCGGCGGCGAAGAGGAACTCTGAGCCCCGCACCGGTCCGCGGGAGGGGGCGTCCCTCCTCCCGCGAACCGGGTATCTTCAGGCCTTCACGATGCGGTCGGCGAAGCCCTCGATGCCCTCCACGGTGCGCATGGCGTTGCGGGTATCGACCACCAGCGGGCAATGGGCGGCCAAACTCCGATAGTCGATGCCGTCATGGTCGGTGACGATCACCGCCGCGTCGAACCCCGCCAGCGTCTCCGCCGTCCAGTCGACCGAGCGGCGGCCTGCAAGCGCCGCATGCTCGCGGGTAACCGGCAGCACGGGGATGAAGGGGTCGTGGTAGTCGACCGCCGCCCCGCGCTCCAGCAGCATTTCCATCAGCCGCAGGCCGGGCGACTCACGGCTGTCGTCGACGTTCTTCTTGTAGGCCATGCCGACCAGCAGGATGCGCGACCGGCTGAGCCCGATGCCGGCGCGGCGGTCGAGCGCCACGGCCAAGCGGTCCACCACATGGCGCGGCATCATCGTGTTGACCTCGCCCGCCAGTTCGATGAAGCGGGTGGAGATCTGGTACTCGCGCGCCTTCCAGGTCAGGTAGAAGGGGTCGATCGGGATGCAGTGGCCGCCCAGCCCGGGGCCGGGATAGAAGGGCATGAAGCCGAAGGGCTTGGTCTTGGCCGCCTCGATCACCTCCCAGATGTCGATGCCCATCGGCTCGAAGACGATCTTCAGCTCGTTCACCAGGGCGATGTTGACGGAGCGGAAGATGTTCTCGGTCAGCTTGGTCGCCTCCGCCGCCCGCGTGCCGGACACCGGCACCACCTGCGGCACCACCTGCTCGTAGAGCGCCACCGCCAGCCGGCGCGCGCCCTCGTCGTCGCCGCCGACCACCTTGGGGATGGTGCTGGTGGTGAAGGTGATGTTGCCGGGGTCCTCGCGTTCGGGCGAATAGGCCAGGAAGAAGTTCCGCCCGCTGACCAGCCCGGTCTCCTCCAGGATCGGCCGCATCACCTCGTCGGTGGTGCCGGGCCAGGTTGTCGATTCCAGCACCACCAGTTGGCCCGGCCGCAGCCGGTCGCGGATCAGGCGGGTGGAGGCCTCGACGAAGCTCAGATCGGGTTCGCGCTGCGGCGACAGCGGGGTGGGGACGCAGACGATCACGGCGTCGCAGGCGGCGAACTCATCCGCGTCGGTCGTCGCCCGGAACCGCCCGGTCGCCACCGCTTCCGCGACGCGCGCGTCGGCGATCTGCCGGATGTAGGAGCGCCCGCCGTTCAGCGCCGCCGCCTTGGCCGGGTCGATGTCGAAGCCGGTGACCGCGAAGCCGGCCCCGGTCAGCGCCAGGGCCAGCGGCAGCCCGACATAGCCGAGCCCGATAACCGCCACCCGCGCGCTGCGGCCGCGATAGGCGCTTTCCAGAGACTGGATGTCGGGTGCCTGGAGATCGGGCGCCTGGAGATCGGGCTGCGGGGCCGCTGTGCTCATCATGCCGTTCCGTTCGAAAGGACTGGGCCGCCCGGACGGGCATCCCGCCTGCGGCAGTCGAATGTGTGACGGCCGGCACGGCTTTGCGCAACCCTCCGTTCCGTATGGGGTGCGGGGATCGGAAACTCTGGCACCGGGAGGGCGAAGGGTGCCAATTTGCCGGGAAACGACGGATCCCGCCCGCCATGATGCAGCACTCCCTGCCCCTCCTGCCCCAGCAGATCGCCCCGGTGGACGAGCGCCAGTCGGCGCTGACCGCCCGCCACCTGGGCGGTGATCCGGCAGTGCTCTACGGCTACTTCATGGCGCTCCGCGAGGAGAGCGACCGGGCGCTCGCCGGTCTGCCGCCGGCCGGCGGCAAGCCCTATCCCTATGGCCGCTGCGAGGAGATCACCCGCGACCTCTTCACCCGCCTCTTCCAGCGTCTGGCCCAGCCGGCCGGCCCGGTGGAGCGCGCGCTACGCACCTTCGTCGAGGAGGGCGGCGTGCTGCAGAGCGTCTGGGGGGTCCTGCGCGAGCAGTATTTCCAGAACGCGCTGCAGATCGGCGCGCTCTATGTCGACGTGTCGAACGACACGGTGGTGGTGACCAAGCCGAAGGTGGAGATCCTGCCCATCGAGTCCTCCGGCCTGGTGCCGGTGCGCGACCTCGACCATTTCCGGCAGACGGCGGAGCGCTATTGGGGGGCGGCGCTCTACGCCAACCATCTGGCGCCGACCCTGGCTCCCCTGCTGCCCATGCTGTCGGTCAGCCCCGGCCGGCTGGCTCCCGGCCTGCAATCGGCCTGCGACTACATGATCGCCCTGATGTGCCGCGACCGCTTCCGGGATGCCGAACGCTGGCTGGAGACCGCCCCCGCCCCGCCCGCGGAACTCGCCGCCGCCTGTCTCGCCGCCATCCCCGCCGACCTGCGCCCGCTGACCGGCCAACCCCGGCTGGAAGCGGTGGCGGCCTGCCGCCGCGCGCGCGAAGCCGCCTGCTGGGCCGACCCCGACTGGCGCACCGCCCGCGTGCTCGACTATCTGCGGCTCATGCGCGGGGCGGGGGGTTAAGCCGCCTTGCCCAGATGCGGCAGCGGCTTGATGGCGTCCAGCGCGTCGCCGATTTCCGCCCGCGCGACCTTGGTTTCGAAGATGCTCTGCAGGTTGGTCCAATAGCGGGCGTCGGTTCCGAAGGCCTTGCCCAGTCTCAGCGCCATCGGGGCGGTGATCCGGCGCTCGCCGTTCATGATCTCGGTCACCGCGTTGGGCGGCACGCCGATATGCTCGGCAAAGCGCCGGGCGCTGAGGCCCAGCGCCTCCAGCTCGTCGCGCAGGAACTCGCCGGGATGGATGGGTGGCAGATTGTCGGTGGCGGGATGGCTCATGACTCACATCTCGGTGGCTGCGATAGAACACCGGGGTGCGTCGATCATAGCCCCAATCAGTTGCGCATCGGAAAACAAGATCGACACGGATGTCACGGATTTAGCCACGGATTTCACGAATGTTTCTCCGCTTCGCTGTTGTTCCCGGACAGCCGGCGCGGTGCCGGTTCGGATATCCGTGAAATCCGTGCTCAAATCCGTGACATCCGTGTGGATCTTGCCCGCCGTATCAGTTCCCTGTCGGCGTGCAGCCCCCCTCACAGCCGGTCCGTGCCGAAGGTGTCGCAGGCCTCGATCCGGCCGCTTTCCAGGCCGGTGCGGAACCAGCGGACGCGCTGGGCGGAGCTGCCATGGGTGAAGCTGTCGGGGCTGACGGTGCCGCTCGCCTGACGCTGCAGGCGGTCGTCGCCGATGGCACTGGCGGCGGTCAGCGCCTCCTCGACGTCGCCGGGTTCCAGCATCTTACGGTCGCGGTTGGCGTGGTTGCCCCAGAGTCCGGCGAAGCAGTCGGCCTGCAGCTCCAGCCGCACCGACAGGGCGTTGGCGTCGGCCGGGTTGCGCGCCCGCTGCTGGGCCGCCTGCACCTGATCGGAGATGCCCAGCAGATTTTGCACATGGTGGCCGACCTCATGGGCGATGACATAGGCCTGGGCGAAGTCGCCCGGCGCCTGGAAGCGGTCGCGCAGCTCGCGGTAGAAGCCGAGGTCGATGTAGAGCTTCTGGTCCATCGGGCAGTAGAACGGCCCCATCGCCGCCTGGGCCCGGCCGCAGCCCGACGACACCGTGCCGGTGAACAGCACCAGCGTCGGGTCCCGGTACTGGCGCCCCATCTGCTGGAACAGGCCCCGCCAGGTGTCCTCGGTGTCGGCCAGCACGACGGAGACGAAGCGCTTCAGCTCGTCGTCGGCCTGGCTGCGCGGGGCGGCCTCGCCGATCTGCGTCCGCCCGGCCGTGCTCTGATCCGCCGGGTCGCCGCCGTTCAGCAGGACCATCGGGTCGACGCCCAGCACCACCGACACCAGCAGCAGCACGACGACCCCGCCGATGCCCAGCCCGCCCTTGCCGATGCGGATGCCGCCCCGGCCTCCGCCTCCGAAGCCTCCCTGGCCGCGCCGGTCCTCGACATTCTCGCTTTCCCGTCCGCCCTGCCACCGCATCGCCGCCCTCCTTCCGGCCATCCTTCGTGGTGGACCGGTGGAGACGAAACCATGGGGCCGCTCGCGCGTTCCCTGGAGACCCCTTAGCCAGAAGGAGGAGATGAGCGGAGCAACTTGAAAAAACCTCTCCCCACCCCCATCTCGGAACATGGCCGACACCGCATTCGCGGTGCGCTTCCCTGCCCCCTCCGGTTCATCGAGGGGGAGCTTTCCTGGGGAACGCCGGCCTTTTGGGGGCATGCCCGTTCCGGGGCCGGCCCCGCTTATCGGAGCCTTGCCGGGCGGTGTCCGCCGCAACGGCTCCCGTTTCAAGACGCCACACTCACGAAAGAGCCGGCCGGCCCCCGAGTCCATCGGTCCGCCCATCCGGCCTGGAGGATTTTCATGACGACCCCGATCCTGTCGACCGCTTCTCATTCCACCGGTCATTTCGCCGCCCAGTCCGCGCTTGCGCCGGCCCATCTGGCCGCCACCCGCCGTTCCTCCCACGCTGCTGCCGGCCAATTCGCCGCAGCTGACGGCAAAAAGTCGGATTTTCGCTCCAATCCGGAGCCGTCCGGCTTGACCCGGGGCGAACTGCGGCAGATTGTGCTCGACATCCTGGGCTGAGACTCTCGGCCCGGGCTCGTCCTTTTCTACCCCTCCACAGCCATAGGAGATCACCATAGCCAAGCTCTACGACGCGGACCCCGTCCGCGAAGGCCCGCGCCTCAACCGTGAAATCACCGCCCGGATGGTCCGACTCGTCGGCGCCGACGGCGAGATGGTCGGCGTGGTGCCGCTCCGCCAAGCGCTGGAAGCCGCCGCAGATGCCGACCTCGACCTCGTCGAAGTGGCGCCCCAGGCGGATCCGCCTGTCTGCAAGATCCTCGATTACGGCAAGTTCCGCTTCGAGGAGCAGAAGAAGGCCAACGAGGCGCGGAAGAAGCAGAAGATCATCGAGCTGAAGGAAATCAAACTTCGGCCGAACATCGACGATCACGACTACGACGTGAAGATGCGCTCCGCCATCCGCTTCATCGAGGAAGGCGACAAGGTCAAGATGACCATGCGCTTCCGCGGTCGCGAGATGGCGCACCAGGATCTCGGTCTGAACGTGCTCGTCCGCGTGCGCGACCAGCTCCAGGACATCGCCAAGGTCGAGCAGATGCCCCGGGTCGAAGGCCGCATGATGGTCATGGTGCTGGCCCCGCGCTGAGCGCGGGACCGGTCCTTGCCAAGGGGACCATGCGGGGCGGTCCGCCGCCCCGCCCCTTTTTATCCCGCCTCTTTTCCCTCGCTCCTTTTCCCGTCGCCGGACCCTTTTTCGACCGGTCCCGGTCCCGACGATTGAAGATCCCCTCTCAGAGTTCCCGAGGGCTCTTTTAGGAATATTTCGCGTGATGCGGCGGAATAATACCTGACTATTCGCATTGGGTTATTGACCCTGTCGGCATCGACCGCGGATCATCGGTGGCCTTGTTTCCTCTCCACCCGTGTTCCGGAAAGTCGTTGTTATGAAGGTTGAACACGCCACGTCCGCCTGGGAGCCCATCTCCGGTGAGCGGCGGTTCCAGCTGCTGGTCGAGAGCGTCGGCGATTACGCGATCTATCTGCTCGATCCGAACGGGATCGTCAGCAGCTGGAATTCCGGGGCCGCGCGCTTCAAGGGCTACACCGCCGACGAGATCATCGGCCGGCATTTCTCCAGCTTCTACACGGATGAGGACCGCGCCGCCGGAATGCCGCAGCGGGCGCTCGCCACCGCCTCGGCCGAGGGCCGCTTCGAGGCGGAAGGCTGGCGCGTGCGCAAGGACGGCACCCGCTTCTGGGCCAGCGTTGTGATCCGCGCCATCCGCGACGAGACCGGGACGCTGCTGGGCTTCGCCAAGGTCACCCGCGACATCACCGAACGCAGGATCGCCGAGGAGGCCCTGCGGCGCAGCGAGGAACAGTTCCGCCTGCTGGTTCAGGGCGTGGTCGACTACGCGATCTTCATGCTCGACACCACCGGCCGCATCAGCAGCTGGAATGCGGGCGCGGCGCGGATGAAGGGCTACGGCGCCGACGAGATCATCGGCCGGCATTTCTCCAGCTTCTACACGGACGAGGACCGCGCCGCCGGAATGCCGCAGCGGGCGCTCGCCACCGCCTTGAACGAGGGCCGCTTCGAGGCGGAGGGCTGGCGCGTGCGCAAGGACGGCACGCGCTTCTGGGCCAGCGTCGTCATCGACGCCATCCGCGACGAGGCCGGGGTTTTGCGCGGCTTCGCCAAGATCACCCGCGACATCACCGAACGCCGCAAGGCCCAGGAGGCGCTGGACGAGGCGCGCGAGGCCCTGGCCCAGGCGCAGAAGATGGAGGCGGTCGGCCAGCTGACCGGCGGCGTCGCCCACGACTTCAACAACCTGCTGCAGGCGATCAGCAGCAGCCTGGAACTGATCGAACAGCGGCTGGAGGCCGGCCGCACCGATATCGCGCCCTTCGCCGCCACCGCGCGCGCCGCGGTGGACCGCGCCTCCACCCTGACCCGGCGCCTGCTGGCCTTCGCCCGGCGCCAGCCGCTGAAGCCGGAGCGCGCCGACCTGAACACGCTGGTGGTGGGGCTGTGGGACCTGCTGCGTCGGTCGGTCGGCGAGACGATCCGGCTGGAACGCCGGCTGGAGGAGCCGCTGTGGCCGGTCCGTGCCGACGTGAACCAGATCGAAAGCGCCCTGCTGAACCTGGTCATCAACGCGCGCGACGCCATGCCCGGCGGCGGAACCGTGACGGTGGAGACCACCAACGCCAGCTTCACCGCGGCCGACCTCGTCAACGATCCCGGGGTGGCGCCCGGCGATTATGTGGCGATGACCGTGCGCGACAGCGGGACCGGCATGCCGCCGGACGTGCTGGCCCGCGTCTTCGAGCCCTTCTTCACCACCAAGCCGATCGGCCAGGGCACCGGCCTGGGGCTGAGCCAGCTCTACGGCTTCGCCCGCCAGTCCGACGGCTTCGTCCGCATCGACAGCGCGGTCGGCCGGGGCACGGCGGTGCATCTGTGCCTGCCGCGCGATCATGCCGCTGCCGCTGCCGCTGCCACCCCCGACGACGGAACCGGACCGGCCGAACTCCCCGCCCCGCCGCCGGAGCGGGCCGGGGCCGGCCGGGGCACCGTGCTGGTGGTGGAGGACGAGGAACTGGTCCGCATGCTGCTGGTGGAGGTGCTGGAGGGCGACGGCTACACCACGCTGGAGGCCGCCGACGGCACCGAGGCGCTCGCCCGGCTGAGCGAAGCCGAAGCGGTCGACCTTCTGGTGACCGATGTCGGGCTGCCCGGCCTGAACGGCCGCCAGCTGGCGGAGATGGCGCAGGCGCGCGATCCCGGCCTGAGGGTGCTGTTCCTGACCGGCTATGCCTTCCAGGCATTGGACGACCGGCCCGGCGACGGCGCCGACGGGCTGGGCCGCAACACGCGGGTGCTGGTCAAGCCGGTGGCGGTCGACGCCTTCCGTGCCATGGTCGGCTCCATGCTGTCCGGCCGGTGACGCCCGCCGGGGGACAGCCCCGCTCCACTCCGCCCTGCTCTGCCCGCCCTTTCCACCCCATGGGGGGAAACCACAAAGCCGACAGCGCCCGTGCCGCAGCGGGGCTGCGCCAACCGCCGGACCTGAGACGATGCCCCTGCTCGCCCGTGCTTCGACGCCGCTGCTCTCCCCGACCGCCTTTGCGGTCCTGTCGGCCGCGATCCTGCTGGTTTCGGCCCTGCTGGTCTCGCAGCCGGCCTGGGCCAAGGGCAGCCGCAAGGCGGATTGGGCGCCGGTGGCGGCGGAGATCCTGATGGAGGCGGGCAGCGGCAAGGTCCTGCAGGCGCGCAACGCCGACACCCCGACCTACCCGGCGTCGCTGACCAAGATGATGACGCTGATGCTGACCTTCGAGGCGCTGGACCGCGGCACGCTGCGGCTGAACCAGCGGCTGGTGGTGTCGCAGCATGCCGCCTCGATGCCGCCCTCGCGGCTGTGGCTGGCGCCCGGCAGCACCATCACGGTGGAGCAGGCGATCCTGGCCCTGGTCACCCGCTCCGCCAACGACGTCGCGGTGGTGCTGGCGGAGGCGCTGGGCGGCAGCGAACCGGCCTTCGCCGGCAAGATGACCGCCCATGCCCGCGCGCTCGGCATGCGCCGCACGGTGTTCCGCAACGCGTCCGGCCTGCCCGATCGGCTGCAGCGGACGACGGCGCGCGACATGGCGATCCTGTCCCGCGCGCTGATCCGCCGCCACGCCGGCCACTACGCCTATTTCCAGCGCCGCAGCTTCGACTGGCAGGGCACGACGGTCCATGGCCACAACCGCCTGATGGCGCGCTATCCCGGCATGGACGGCATCAAGACCGGCTACATCGCCGCGTCCGGCTTCAACCTCGCCGCGTCGGCCGTGCGGGACGGGCGCCGCCTGATCGCCGTGGTGATGGGCGGCCACAGCGCCGCCACCCGCGACGACCGCGTCGCCGACCTGCTGGACATCGGCTTCAAGCGCCCGACCAGCCCGGCCAAGCCGGCGCCCGCCACCCCGGATCTGGTGATCACCAGGAAGAGTTCGACGGCCGCCGAACGCAGCACGGCGGTGAGCGTCGCCGTGCCCTCCGCCAAGCCTTCCACCGGGTCCGCCGGCGGACCCTGGTCCATCCAGGTCGGCGCCTTCGCCAGCCGTGCCGCCGCGGCGCGCAGCGCCGGCGACACCGCCAGGCGCCTGGGGGCGCTCGCCGCCGGCGCCAGCCCCGAGATCGTCCGCTCCGGCGGCCTCTACAAGGCCCGGCTGACCGGCTTCCCCGCCGCGAACGCCGCCGCCGCCTGCGCCGCCCTGAAGGCCGGCGGCCATGGCTGCTTCGCGGTGGAGGGGCGCTGATCGGAGCCTCCCGTCCCCTACAGCTCCCCTACAGCACCGCCGTGATGTGCCCGATCAGCGCCGAGGGCGGGATGGGCTTGGACAGGATGCGGATGCCGGGTTCGGCGCCCAGATCCTGCAGCACCGCCTTCTCCGCATAGCCGGTGACGATCAGGACCGGCAGGTCGGGGCGGTGATGGCGGGCGAGGCGGGTCAGATCGGCACCGGTCATGCCGGGCATGGCGAAGTCGGTGACCAGGATGCCGATCCCGTCATCCGCCTCCAGCAGGGCCAGGGCCTCCTCGCCGGTGGCGGCCTCCGTCACCGTCATTCCGGCTTCGGTCAGCACCGCGGCGTTCGCCATGCGGACCAGGGCGTCGTCCTCCACCAGCAGGACGCGGGCGGGGCCGGCCGGCAGGGGCGGCGGTTCGGCGGCGGTGGAAGCGCCATCGGCAGGCGTTCCGGCCGGAGGATGGGCCGGAGAATGAACCGGAGCATGGGGCAGGTACAGGGTGACGGCGGTGCCAAGCCCGAGATGGCTTTCCAGGCGCATGCCGCCGCCGGACTGGGCGGTCAGGCCATGCACCATGCTCAGCCCCAGCCCGCTGCCCTGCCCCACCGGCTTGGTGGTGAAGAAGGGCTCGCAGGCCCGCGCCAGCACGTCCGCCGGCATGCCGGCCCCGCTGTCGCGCACGGTCACGGCGACATAGCCGCCGGGCGCCAGGGCGGGGGAAATCCCCAGGTCCGCCGCCTTGTCGTCTGCCATGTCGTCCGCCACCCTGCGCTCCACCGACAGGCTGGTGACGGCGATGGTCAGGGTGCCGCCCTCCGGCATGGCGTCGCGGGCGTTGATGGCGAGGTTCAGCAGGGCGATGTCGAACTGGTGGGGATCGACCAGGGCCGGCGGCACGGCGGGCGGCATGGCGTCGTCCCGGTCGATGCGGATGCGGATGGCGCCGCCCAGCGTGCGTTCCAGCAGCGCCGCCATTCCCGCCACCTGGGCGCCGAGGTCGACCGGCGCCGGGGCCAGCCGCTGGCGGCGGGCGAAGGCCAGCAGATGCTGGGTCAGGGTGGCGCCGCGGTCGACCGCCTGGGTTGCCACCTGCAGCGCCCGGCGGGTCTCCGTCCCCCGGATCTCGCCGCCGACCTCCAGCAGATGCAGGCCGGAGCGCACCGCCTGCAGCAGGTTGTTGAAGTCGTGGGCGACGCCGCCGGTCAGCTGGCCCAGCGCCTCCATCTTCTGCAGCTGACGGACATGCTCCTCCGCCTCGTCGCGGGCCTCCACCGCCTGCCGGCGTTCGCCGAGCGCGCGGTTGGCGGCCTCGTAGGCGAGGAACTGGCGCGCCATCGCCCACAGCATCAGGGCGAGCGCCACCGCGCTGACCAGACCGGCGGCGGCGATCACCATCGCCGAGCTCTGCCAGCGGGCCAGGATCTCCGCCCGCGTCCGGCTGACCCCGACCACCAGAGGATAGTTGCGCAGCACCTGGAAGGACAGGATGCGGTCCTTGCCGTCGACCGAAAGCGGCGTCTCGTAGGTGCCGGCCTCATGCCGGGCGATCCGCTCGGTGACGCCGGGGCTGGTGGCGATGGTTCCGACCTTGTCCGGCACTGCCGGGAAGCGCGCCAGCAGCATGCCGTCGCGCCACCACAGGCTGAACCCGCTGCCCGGCGTGACATGGAGGCTGCGGTAGAACTGCTCGAAATAGGACAGCCGGATGGCGCCGACCGCCAGCCCCGACAGCCCGCCGTCGGGGCTGTTGACGCGGCGGGCGATGTAGAGCGTCCATTCCCCGGTGGCCAGGCTCTTCGCCGGCCGGCTGACGTAGACCCGACCGGGATCCTTGTCCTTGAGCGCACGGAAATAGTCGCGCTGCGACAGGTCGAGCGCCGGGGCCGGGAACTGGCGGGTGAAGTTGATCAGGCTGCCATCGGCGGCGACCAGGCTCAGCGCCTCCAGCTGCGGCAGGCTGGACGCCTTGGCCTGCAGGATCTCGTAGACCTGCCGGTCTCCCTGCAGTCGTTTGAAAGCTTCGGGGCTGCGCCGGTACTCGGCCGGGATCTGCTCGGCGATCCCGTCGACGGTCAGCGTGATGCCTTCGATGGTGCGCGCCGTCTGCTCGGCCAGCGAGGCGTTGAGCGTGCGCAGGCCCAGCGTGGCCTCCGCCACCGTCTCGTCGTGCAGCCGGTCCAGGATCGCCACGGTGCCGCCGCACAGTGCCGCCAGCACCACCCCGCCGAGCGCCACGATCCGCTGGAGCGGACGGTTGGTCCTCAAAAGCCGCAGCATGACGCCCGCGTCCAATCCGCCTGCACCACCGTTCCCGCACCCCTGTCCCAGCCCTGTTTCCCCGGCCCTTGCCGTCGCCATGGCGATCGATTCCGCCCGCGCCGTCCCTGTGCGGGACCCGGCGCCCTCCTGGCCGGAGGCACGGAAGGTTTCGACACTGCACGGGTCCGACTATAAACACCCCCATCGGCCGGGCAACCGGCTCCAGGTCATAGGGGCCGCCGGATGCTGCGGCGCTTTGCCCCGGCGGCAACCCGATGCCGGCCCCGATGCCAGCCCTCAGTGCCGGCCCTCAGTGCCGCTCATGCAGGCAGTGGGCGTGGTCGGCCAGCACCTCGATCACATGGCAGCTGCGCACCTGGTCCTGGGCGCAGCCCTCCACCATGCGCCGCACCTCGTCGCGCAGGGCCTCCAGCCGGGTGATCCTGGACTCGATCTCGGCCAGATGGGCGCGGGCCAGCACGTCGGCCTCGCGGCAGGGCCCGCCCGGATCGTCGGCCAGGGTCAGGAGCTGGCGGATCGCCTCCACCTCGAAGCCCAGTTCGCGGGCATGGCGGATGAAGCGCAGGCGGCGGACCGACGCCTCGTCGTAGGTGCGCCGGTTGCTGCCGGTGCGCGGCGCCTCCGGCAGCAGGCCGATGCTCTCGTAATAGCGGATGGTCGGAATCTTCACGCCGGTCCGCTTGGCGAGCGCGCCGATGGCCAGGGTAGAGGTGGGCATGGCAGTCATTTCTCCTCAATCCTCCAGTCGCTGGAGATTCTAAGCGCTCTGGGGGGTGCCGGCAACGCCTCCGCCTTTCGGGATGGAGGGCGCCAGGGAGGCCATGGGGGCGGAAAGACCAAGCAACCCCAAGTTTTCAGCCTTTCCATTTCGGCTTGTTCGCACGGTGCACAACGGCTATCACCCTGCCCCTTAGTCTTGGACCCGTTCGGCAGGGGCGTCATCGTGAAGATCCTGTGCGTGATCCCGCATTTCTACCGCCCGAAGGCCGATCATGCCCCCGGGGGAAACAACTCCAGCGACATCAACCGGAAAGCCGAACGCATCGCGGTCCTTGGCGAAACCATCTCCGCCTTCCATCAACTCTATGGAAGCCGGCTGGCCGGGCTCGATCATTGGCGCAAGGTCGCATGGCAGGCCGCATCGCCGCACCGCGCCGAGATCGACGTTCTGGTCTGCACCATCGGTGACGACCATCTGCTGGATTCGTTGAAGATCAGCCCGGTCCTCTACCGGCGGGCAAAGATAAACGACGACTACCCGCCGACCCGCCTTGGGTTCGGCGCCCATATGGTGATGCGGGAATTGGCGGGGCAGTATGACTGGTACTGCTATGTCGAAGACGACATCGTCATGACCGACCCGCTGTTCTTCCGCAAGCGGGCGTTGTTCGATGCGAAATTCGGGCCGGAAGCGCTGCTGCAGCCCAACCGCTTCGAGAACACCTCGCCCTTCGGCTACAAGGTCTATCCGGATTACGTGCTCGGCCGGCCCTGGACGACCGAGCATCAGGACCTGTCCGACCAGCCGGAACTGAGCCTGGATTTCATCGGGGAGCCTGTCCGCTTCGAACGCACCTCCTACCCGGCGGCCGGGAGCTTCTTCCTCAACGCGGCCCAGCTGGAACGCTGGATCTCGCATCCGTCCTTCCTCGACATGGACGAATCCTTCCTGAGCCCGCTCGATTCCGCGGGCATCCTGTCGATCATGAAGACCTTCCGGGTCTACAAGCCGGTCCTGGACCATGGCTCCTTCCTGGAGGTGAAGCACGGCTCGCCCCGCTGGGCGCATGTCGTCGGGTCGGAAATGCACCCCGTCATCACCAGGGACCAACCGTTCACCGGGCTTCCGGAGCATTCGCCCGAGTACGACGAAGCGGATGCCGATGCCGGCGACGCGGGGCCTGCCGCCACCGCCTGACCGTCTGGCCATCCGGCTGCCTTTTTCCGCTTGATCCTCCAGTCGCTGGAGAATTTAGGCTCCCGGGACGCTGCCCACAGCGCGTCACGACGAGGAGCTTGACCATGCATGGAATGGAGGACGGGGTCCGGGCCGGGGACATCGCCTTGCGCACCAGCCGCTACCGGGTGTCCGGCATGGATTGCGGATCCTGCGCCGCCAAGATCGAGACCGCCTTGCGCCGGGTGCCGGGCATCCGGGAGGTGCGGGTGTCGGTGCCGGGCGGAACGGTGACCATCTCGCACGAGGCGGCGCTGGGCGCGGACGCCGTCGTCCGGCCGCTGGCTGCCCTCGGCTATGGCGCCGCCCCCGCCGATCCGGTGGCGGAGGCCGCGGCGCCCGCCTGCGGCGGGGGCTGCTGCGGGCCTGCCCACTCCGATGCCGGCCACTCCCACGCTGCCCATTCCCACTCCCATTCCCACGCCGATCCGGCCAAGGCGCCCTGGTGGCGCGGGCGCAAGGCGGTGCTGACGCTGTCGGCCGGCGCCGCGCTTGGCGCCGCGACGCTTCTCGGCCTGCTGGTGCCGGAGACGGAGGGCTGGGCCTTCCCGCTGGCGCTGATGGTCGGGCTGGTGCCGGTGGCGCGGCGCGCCCTGGCGGCGGCGCGGGCCGGCACGCCCTTCTCGATCGAGACGCTGATGACGGTCGCGGCCGTCGGCGCGCTCGTCATCGGCGCGGTGGAGGAGGCGGCGACGGTCCTGGTCCTCTTCCTGGTCGGCGAATTGCTGGAAGGGGTGGCGGCCGGACGGGCGCGGGCCGGCATCCGCGGCCTGACGGCGCTGGTCCCCGACACGGCCCTGATCGAGCAGGACGGCGCCGCCCCGCAGACCGTTCCCGCCGCCGGGCTGGCGGTCGGCTCCGTCATCCTGGTCCGCCCCGGCGACCGGGTGGCGGCCGACGGGATCGTGCTGTCCGGCAGCAGCGCCGTCGACGAATCCCCCGTCACCGGGGAGAGCGTGCCGAAGCCCAAGGGTGCCGGCGATCCCGTCTTCGCCGGCACCATCAACGCCGACGGTGCGCTGCGCGTCCGCGTCACCGCCGCGGCGCGCGACAACACCATCGCCCGCATCGTCCGGCTGGTGGAGGAGGCGCAGGAGAGCAAGGCCCCGACGGAGCGGCTGATCGACCGCTTCGCCCGCCTCTACACGCCGGGCATCGTCGCGGTGGCGGCCCTGGTCGCCGTGGTGCCGCCGCTGGTTTTGGGGGGCGGCTGGACCGAGTGGATCTACCGTGCCCTGGCGGTCCTGCTGATCGGCTGCCCCTGCGCGCTGGTGATCTCCACCCCGGCGGCCATCGCGGCCGGCCTATCCAACGGCGCCCGGCGCGGCCTGCTGCTGAAGGGCGGCGCGGTGCTGGAGGCGCTCGGCCGCATCACCACCGTCGCCTTCGACAAGACCGGCACCCTGACGGAGGGCAGGCCCCGCGTCACCGACCTGATCCCCTTCAGCGGGAGCGAGGCGGAACTGCTGGCCGACGCCGCGGCGCTGGAGGCCGGGTCGAGCCATCCGCTGGCCCGCGCCATCCTGGCCGCGGCGGCGGAGCGCGACATCGCCCCGCCGGCGGCGGACGAGGTCACCGCGCTTCCCGGCGCCGGGCTGCAGGGCCGGGTCGGGGGGCTTGCGGTGGCGCTGCTGTCGCCGAAGGCCGCCGCCCCGTCGCTGACCGCGGAACAGGCGGAGCGGGTCGCCGCCCTGGCGCAGGCGGGCAAGACGGTCTCGGTCCTGCTGGTGGAGGGCCAGGGCGGCGGACGGGCCGCCGGGCTGATCGCGTTGCGCGACGAACCGCGTGCCGACGCCCGCCAGGGCATCGAGGCGCTGGACCGCGCCGGCATCCGTTCTCTGATGGTGACCGGCGACACCGCCGAGACCGCCGCGGCGGTCGCCGGCATGCTGGGGGTGGAGGCGCATGCCCAGCTGCTGCCGGAGGACAAGCTGCGCATCGTCCGCGACCTTCAGGCCGGCGGGCAGCGGGTGGCGAAGGTCGGCGACGGCATCAACGACGCCCCGGCGCTCGCCGCCGCCGATGTCGGCATCGCGATGGGCGGCGGCACCGACGTGGCGCTGGAGACGGCCGACGCCGCCATCCTGCACGGCCGGGTCGGCGACGTGGCGGCGATGGTGGCGTTGTCACGCCGCACCATGGCCAACATACGGCAAAACATCGCACTGGCCCTGGGCTTGAAGGCGGTGTTCCTGGTGACCACCGTTCTTGGCGTCACCGGGCTGTGGCCGGCGATCCTGGCGGACACCGGCGCCACCGTGCTGGTCACCGCCAATGCCCTGAGGCTTCTGTCCATCCGGTCCTGAACGGATGAGGCAAGACACTGATTTGATTTGGAGAGTTCCGATGAAGATGACGCGGCGGACGATGGTGTGGGGGGCGGCCCAGGGAGCGCTGATGGCCGTCCTGACGCTCGGCCTCGGAGCCGTGGCGCTGCCGGACATGGTCCGCGCCGCCGCCCCCGCCGCCGGTGCGGCGGTCGAGGTCTGGAAGTCCGCGGGCTGCGAATGCTGCGACGGCTGGGTGCGGCACATGCGCGCGGCCGGCTTCGACGTCACGGTCCACACCGTCGACGACATGACGCCGGTGAAGCAGGCCGCCGGGGTGCCGGACGAGCTGGGCTCCTGCCACACCGCGCGGGTCGGCGGCTATGTGTTGGAAGGCCATGTGCCGGCCGCCGACGTGACGCGCCTGCTGACCGAACGGCCCCAGGCCCGCGGGCTGTCGGCGCCCGGCATGCCGCAGGACGCCCCCGGCATGGACATGGGCACCGGCCAGCCCTATCAGGTCGTGCTGTTCGGCGGTGCCGGCGGGCCGCAGGTCTTC
Source organism: Azospirillum sp. B21 (assembly GCF_008364825.1). Taxonomy (GTDB): domain Bacteria; phylum Pseudomonadota; class Alphaproteobacteria; order Azospirillales; family Azospirillaceae; genus Azospirillum. Next base: position 36,245 of record NZ_VTTO01000008.1, on the reverse strand, counting down.
GCCCGCCATTGATGCCGGAAGGTCCGGGAAGAGGCGGCGCTCACGCCGCCTTGCCCGTCGCGGTGCTCACGCCGCCTTGATGGTCGCGGCGCTCACGCCGCCTCGGCCACCGGGCTGGCCGGTGCGGCCTTGCGCGAGCGGACCAGCAGGCCGTTGACCATGGCCTGACCCGGCACCTCGATGAAGCGGTAGGTCAGGGCCGACAGGCCGATGACCGCCAGCAGATAGCCGACGCCGACCAGATCCATCATCCAGGCATCGCCGAAGGAGATCAGCCGGTCGGTCTCGCCGCCGATCTGGCGTTCGACGAACAGCGGCCGGCCGAGAGCTCCTTGCGCCACCATCGTGCCCTTCTGCAGCACGGCGATCACCAGGGCATGCACCATGTAGATCGAGTAGGACCAGGCGCCCAGCCGCTGGAAGGGGGAGGTCGCCAGCAGGCGGGAGACCGGCCCGGCTTCGAAGGCGAACACCAGAACCACCAGCCCGAACAGCAGCGGCGCCGCCAGCGATAGGGCGTTGCCTCCCGCAGCCGAGACGAAGGCGACCACCGCCAGCAGCGCTCCCGCCTCGGCCAGCCCGCCGGCAGGGCGGGACATCCGCCTGTCGCCGATCGCCTGATACAGCCGATAGACGAGACAGCCGGTGAAGAAGCCGTACAGGCAGCGGAAATAGCCGTAGTCGATGCTGGTGTCGATGTGGTTGGCGGAGAACCCCGTCACCACGCCGGCGCCGACGGCGGCAAGCGCCACCATCGCCGCGATCAGCATCCTGGTCCGCCGCACGGTCAGGAACAGGATGGCGAAGGTGATGTAGACGAAGAACTCCGCGCTGATCGACCAGCTCGGGATGTTCCAGGTCCACTGGTCCTCCACCCCCAGCGCATGGACCAGCGCCAGGTTGCTGACCAGGGCCGACGGGGCGAAGGCGCCGGTGAAGGCGGCATTTCCCCCCGCCGATCCGGAGAGGGCCTTCACACATTCCAGCGCCACGAATGCCAGCAGCACCGCCGCATGCAGCGGCCAGACCCGGCCGAAACGGCGGACCAGGAAGGATCCGGCCGATGCGGCCCCGCCGATGCGGGCGGAATAGGCGTGGGTGATGACAAAGCCGCTCAAAACAAAGAAGAAATCGACAAAAAGGTAACTGCCGCGCACGAAGTCGAACAGGTGGAAATGATCGAGTGTGTGCAAATGATATAGGGCCACGCATAACGCGCACAGACCGCGCCATCCGTCGAGTACCGGGAACCGCATAGGGAGCCTCCGGGTTTTTGGTCAAAGGCGCTTCTTGGAAAACCTGCTTGTAGGGGCAGCAAAACCTACGACTGATTGCGCATGACCGGAAGGACGCGGGAGGTTTATTCCAAAGGATCGCCGCGCCTACCCAAGGCGGCCGAGATCACGCTCCCCTCTCGTTCGGGTGGTATCGGCTCCGTCGCTGCAGGAGTCGACGGGCCGCCGGGGTTGGGTTAAAGCCTTTCACCCTGCCTGCCGTTCGGCGGATGGGAGGGGCAACAACCGGACATCAGCGGCATGATTTCGAACGCGCAGGCATCGGCAGTGGCACGTGCCAAGATGCGTGCGAAGACATGGGCACGCGGGATCAAGCGTGACGTGCTTGCCGTCTATCTGGCGGCGCGCGACCCGCGGACGCCCCGGCATGTCCGTCTGCTGGCGATGGCGGTTGCCGCCTATGCGCTGAGTCCGATCGACCTGATCCCGGACTTCATCCCGGTGCTGGGCTATCTGGACGATCTGCTGATCGTGCCGCTCGGCATCCTGCTGGTCGTCCGCCTGGTCCCGCCGCAGCTTCTGGCCGAACACCGGGCCGCCGCCGCGGCGCGCCAAGCCGCCCGGCCGGTCAGCGTCGCCGCGGCCGCGGTGATGGTCGCCCTGTGGCTGGCCGCCGCCGTCCTGCTCTGGCTGTGGCTGGCCCCCTGGCTTGAAACGTGGCTTCCTTAGCGGACGGCTTCGACCTCCGCATCGGTCCCGGAGGGTGCCCCGGAGCGTGCAAGGATGCCGGCCACCAGAGCGTCGAGGTCGCCGCCGCGGTAGAGCGTGCCTTCGATCCCTGCCCGCTGCGCCGCCTGGACGTCGGTCTCGCGGTCGCCGATCAGGAAGCTGCCCTGCGGCTCCACCGGCCACTCCGCCATCGCCTGCAGCAGCATCCCCGGTTCCGGCTTGCGGCAGCGACAGTCGGTGCGGTAGGGCGGCTCGCCGTGATCGGGATGGTGCGGGCAGTGGTAGAAGGCGTCGACATGGGCGCCGACGGCGCGCAGTTCCTCCTGCATCCAGCGATGCAGCGTGCGTACATGCTCCTCGCTGTAGAGGCCGCGGGCGACCCCGCCCTGGTTGGTGACGACGAACACCAGGAAGCCGGCATCGTTCAGCCGTCTCACCGCCTCCCTGGCCCCCGGCATCCAGGTGATCTGGTCGGGGCGGTGCGCGAAGCCGATGTCCTCGTTCAGCACGCCGTCGCGGTCGAAGAAGGCGGCCCTGCGGCGGCCGTCGCCGACAGCGGCGCTCTGGGCCGGGGCGAAGTCGTCGGGCATGCGCATCTCCTCGCAAAAACAATCGGTCCGGCGATCCGGCCGGGTCGAAAAGCCGCTGGGTCGGGGGGCTTGTCAACCCGGAAGTCGTCAAGGAACCGGTATCTCCTGTCCGTGGCTCCCGTCCACGGCCTGGGCGATCATCAGAACAGCACAAAACAATATGATATGATTTCATGAAAACATATGAAGTCCATTGCCGCCACGTCAGCTCCGTCCTCCTTCGATCCGGCGCACGCAGTCCAGCAGCAGAACGTCCAGGTTCAAAGGCGCCAGGTCGATGTGGATGATATCGAAGCCGCGGTCGCGCGCCCGAAGCATCAGGTCGTGGTTCGACGCCGCGATGGACAGCAGGACCGGGCGTGCCGTGCCCCGGATCGCCGCCAGCCGGTCGAGAGCGGACGGCCAGGATGTAGCCGCCCTCCGGCGCCCCGCCTCCCCCAGCACGATCAGGTCGGGAACGATCTCCGGGGATGGGATGGTCGTGGGCGCCAGCAAGCCCAGTCCCTCGTCCACCGTACCGGCCGCCACGACCCGCCATCCCAGTGTCTCCAGGTAAAGCCGCAGTCCCTCGCGCAGCAGGGGGTTGCGGTCGGCGACCAACGCCCAGCGCACCCGGCCGTCCGAGCGGGTGGCCGGCCTTGCGGTGGGGGATGACGGCGTATGGTCATCGGTCATTGCGACGGTCATGCAGGAGGTCATGGCGGTGGCTCCGGCTCGGAGGCTCCCGTTTTTGGCGGGGGCTCCCGTGTCATCGACTTTTGAGGAAAATCCCGCCGACGCGCATCCTTCACATGACGGGCGAACCTTCGTCCGATGGATATACGCAACTGATCGGTCTTGAGGGCCGGAGGTTGCAAACGGGAGATTGTCCCGAGGCGGAGGAGTTCTCCCATGGGGCAATCGGCTGACCGACTGATCGAGGACATCTACGACACGGTGACTTTCCCGGAGCGCTGGGGAGGAGTCCTGGAGCGGATCTGCGCGTCGGCCGGCGCCACGCACGGCTTCCTGTTCACGGCGGCGCTCAACCAGGATGCCCGGACCATGGCGCTTTGGGCGCGCCACAACATCTCCGATGCGCTGCTTGGCGATTATGCGACCCATTTCCGCCATCGCGACCTCTGGGCCAACGCGGCGGCGGCGCAGGGCCTGCTGGACCGCTGCGTGGTTCGCCGCGGCGAGGAACTGGTGCCCGAGGCGGACCTCCACCGCTCGATGATCTTCAACGACATGCTGAAGCGGGAGGGGATGGGGCGGCTGTGCTCCGTCTCGCTGGCCGACGGCGGGGAACTGACGCCGATGCAGCCGGTGCTGAGCCTGTTCCGTCCCGCCGACAGGCCGCCCTTCCCCGAGGAGACGCTCCGGCTCCTGCAGGATTGCGCGCCCCATCTTCAGCGCGCGATGCGGCTGCGCGTTCGGCTGTGGGCCCGCCGGGATGGCCGGGAGGAGACCGCCTGGAGCGCCCGCATGATCGACCGCCTGCCGATGGGGGTCGTCCTGCTCGACGCCGCCGGGCGGACGGTCGCCGTGAACCGGGCCATGCAGGCGATGATCGACGCGCGTGACGGGCTGCGGATCGTGCAGGGCCGCCTGCAGGCCGAACAGGGGGCCGAGGCGCGCCGGCTGGCGCATATGCTGGAGGCGTCGCTGTCGGGCGGCGGAAGAGCGCCCGGCCGGGCCGGAGCGGCGCATTCACTGCCCGGCCTGCAGGGGGCCGACCTCCGGGTGTCGCGCCCCTCCGGCCGGGCGCCCTATCTGCTGACCGTCCTTCCGTTGTCATACGAGGCGGCGGGGCCGTACGGCGGAGGTGGTGGAGGGGATGGGGAGCGGATCCGGACTGCGGTCTACATCGTCGACCCGGCCGCCGTGGCGCCGGGGCTGGAGGCACGGCTGGGCGCCCTGTTCGGCCTGACGCCGGTGGAGGCCCGGCTGGTCGCCGACCTGCTGACCGACCTGACCCCGGCGGAAAGCGGCGACCGCCGCGGCGTCGCGATCAGCACGGTGCGCAGCCAGCTGCGCAGCATCTTCACCAAGACCGGAACCACCCGCCAGAGCGAACTGATGAACCTGGTCAACCGCTGCCTGATGCTGCCGGGAACGGGGCCATGAACGGCGGGCGTGAGAGGCGCCCTATGGCAGCGCCGATACCACCAGGAGACCGAAATAGATGCCGATGAACAGGCCCAGCACGATGCCATAGTCGGCTTCGGTCATCGGGTTGGAATCGGGGTCGAACTGCCGCATGGAGACGCCTTCTGCACCGTTTGTCCTGCCTGAATAGCAGTGGACGGCGTGGCGGTGCTGCGACATCGGCGGGTATCGGGGTAGGTGGCATCCGGGGCCGGTCCTGACGATCCGGCCCCGTCGTCCCGGTTCAGGTGGAGCTTTTCGCCTCGCCGGTGATGGCGGGCTTCGCCGGCATATCCTCGGCAAGCGCGCGGTAGGCCAGTCCGCCCACCAGCCCGCCGGCCAGCGGGGCGATCCAGAACAGCCACAGCTGCTGCAGAGCCCATCCGCCGACCACCAGTGCCGGGCCGGTGCTGCGTGCCGGGTTCACCGACGTGTTGGTGACCGGGATGCTGATCAGGTGGATGAGGGTGAGCGCCATGCCGATGGCCAGCGGCGCGAAGCCGGCCGGTGCCCGCCGGTCGGTGGAACCCAGGATCACCAGCACGAAGAAGAAGGTCAGCACCAGTTCGATCATCAGGGCCGAGATGACGTTGTACTGGCCGGGCGAATGCGCCTCGTACCCGTTGGCGGCGAGCCCGTTGACGGCCAGGCTGTAGTCGGCCTTTCCTGTGGCGATGACATAGAGGACCAGGGCCGCCGCGAAGGCCCCGACCAGCTGGGCCAGCACATAGGGCAGGATGTCCTTGGCCGGAAACCGCCCGCCGGCCCACAGCCCGACCGTCACCGCCGGGTTCAGGTGGCAGCCGGAGATGTGGCCGATGGAATAGGCCATGGTCAGGACGGTGAGGCCGAAGGCGAAGGACACGCCGAGCAGCCCGATCCCGACCTGCGGAAAGGCGGCGGCGAGCACGGCACTGCCGCAGCCGCCGAAGACCAGCCAGAATGTTCCGAGAAATTCAGCGGAGCTGCGTCGGACCATATTCATGTCGACCTCTCACTGCTGTCACGAATGACGAAGTCCGCCAATCGCCGGTAGGTGGACAAGCGTAGATCCGCATCGGCAAGGGGAAGCCCACGCGTTCGGACAGGAGGGATATGGCAGAAGAACAGGAGGGGTGGCAGACGGGGGCGGCAGGGCGTCGCACCTGCCCGATCCGTCCGCAACTTCCGCCCACTGAGGGGGAGGGCGTGCTGCTATGCTCCGCGAAATCCGGCGCGGCAGAGGGCAAGGGCATGGGGAGAGGCATGGGAAATGGTGGTGATGAGGTGCCGGCGCTGCGCCATGCGCTTGGCTGGCGGTTGGACCAGGCGGCGCGGGCGCCCGGCGATTGGCGCATGCTTCAGGCCGAAGACCGCCGGGATTTGGATCCGGGCGAGGTGCCGCTGATCCTTCTCGGTGCCGGGTCGGTGATGGCGCAGCCCCTCGTGCGGCATGCCGTCGGGCATTGGAAGGTCGTCGGGGTCGTGGACAACGCCCGCGCCGGCCTGCCTTTGGGGGACGGGACGATCCTCGGCGATGACGGGCTTCGTGACCTGCTTCGGCGTGAACCCCGGGCCGTCGGCGTCATGTGCTGCAGCTCCGACGAGGCGGTCGCCCATTTCCACGCGCTGTGGCAGCCCAGCGGCCGGCCGTTGCTGTCGCTGTTCGAGGCGATGCGGTCCGCCGGGCTGTGCCCGCCCGGCATGATGGGGACCGCCGGACAGATTGCCGCCCTGGCGGAGTGGGAGGCGGACTGGAACGGCTTCGACGACGATGCCAGCCGCCGCTGCTTCCTGTCGGTGATGCTCTACCGCCTGACCTGGGACGCCCGTTGGCTGGAACCGGTCCGGCTTCCCTATCGGGACATGTATTTCTTCACCGATGCCCTGGCCGTCGGCAGGGATGAGGTGCTGGTGGACGGCGGGGCGTTCGACGGCGACACCGTGGCGGCCTTCGCCGCATGCGCAGGGGGCGCCACGGGGGGCACCCATCGTCACATCCACGCGTTCGAAGCGGACCCCTCGAACCTCCCCCGCCTGCGGGAGTGCGTCGCCGCCCTTCCCCGCGTGACCATTCATCCCATCGGTCTGTGGAGCCATGCGGACACATTGCTCTTCTCCAGCGGCCGCGGACCGGGCGGCCGGCTGGACGAAGGGGGCGACGTGAGCGTTCCGGTCCAGGCGCTGGACGATCTCGGGCTGGGCCCTGTGACTTTCATCAAGCTGGACATCGAGGGGGCCGAGATGCCCGCCTTGCGCGGGGCGGAACGGACCATACGGCACCATCGGCCGAAGCTGGCGATCGCGGTCTATCACGACATCGGGGATTTTGCGGCGATCCCCCGCCTGATCGAGACGATGCGCCCGAACAGCCGCTACCGGCTGCGCCATCACAGCCCGATCCACCACGACACCGTACTTTATGTCGAATAGGGGCTGAACCGCGCCGGCGTCTTCTGAGGCCGTCAGGGTCGAGACCGAGCATGATGACGGTCTTCCCGAAAGCCCACGGCGTCGGCGGCCGACCAACCGTTACGCGGTCTCCGGTTCCCGGACCAGTCCCTGCTCCCTGGCGCGGTCGAGCAGGTTCTTCACCGACGACCGGCTCCAGCGCAGTCCGCCGCGCGGCGTGCGCTGTCCCATGCTTTGCAGCCGGCGGGCGATGCGGTCGAGCGTGATGCCGGGCTCCGAGCGCGCCAGCCCTGCCACCATCAGCACGAGATCGTCGCTGTCGATGCGCTTTGGCGCTGGGTCGAGCACCTCCTGACGGACCAGTCCCGCCGCCGCCAGCCGGCGCACCGCCCGGATCAGGCTGTTGGGCGTCCACGGCTTGCCATCCCAGGGCCTGCGCCTGCCCTGCCCTTTCAGCGCCCGCACCACCTGATCCCAGGCGGTCATCGGCCGCAGTGCCTCCACCGTCGGCAGGAACTCCCGGGCATGGGCGATCACGATCTCGTCCCGCGCCACCTCGCGACCTTGGCGTGCTTTCTCCAGCGCCGCCGGGTCGCGCCGGCGCAGACCGGGATTGCCGGGTTCCTTTCCCCTGGCGACTGCCGCCTTCAGCCCGGCGATCGAGCGTTCGCGGATCAGCGCCCGTTCCAGCTCGGCGGCGGCACCCAGCACCTGAAGGGCGAAGCGCCCTTGCGGGCTGGTGGTGTCGATCGGATCGCCCAGCGATTTGAAGGCGATGCCTCGCTGCCCCAGCCCATCGATCACCTCCAGAAGGTGGAACAGCGAGCGTGCCAGCCGGTCGATGCGCGCCACCACCAGCGTGTCGCCCTTCTTCAGGCTGGCGAGCGCCTTGGCAAGAACCGGCCGGTCGCGGTCGCCACCCGACGCATGCTCTTCGAAGATGACGGTGCAGCCGGCCTGGCGCAGGGCGAGCAGCTGGGAGTCGGTGGACTGGTCTTCGGTGGAGACGCGGGCATAGGCGACGAGGGCCATCGGGGTGTCCTGGAGGTTCCGGGCTGCGAGCCGCCCGCCGAGCCCCTTTGTACAGACTATGGGTATGCCTCATCCACCCGGATGAATATGGACGCAGAAGCCACAGCCGTACCTTCCGCCCTCTCACCACGCTCCGGCTCTTCGGATCACCTCATCGGCAAGGCCCTGCCCACACGCCCGTCGGGGCGCCAGCCCAGGAGCCAAACCAGCACCCATATAGAATTCACCATTGTGAATCTATCTGCAGGATAACTTCATTATGCTTTGCCAAGTCGGCGCCGCTGTGAGGAGTTCGATCGCCCATGCCCATCTCCGCCGACCTCGCCGCCGCACTGGAGCGCACCGCCCTGGCGCTCGGCCGCCTCGATGCCGCCCTCGATCATCATCCGCTGCTTCCAGCCTGGCAGCACGCCATACGCCTGGAGGCGGCCTGCGCCCATGCCGGCTTCGACGGCGCCCATGTCGAACCGCAGCGCCTCGCCGCCCTGGTCGAGGGCTTGCGCCTGCGCCCGCACGCCAGCCCGGCCGCCGTCGAGCGCGGCGCCGACCTCGATGCCCTGCACACCGGCCTCACCCTCTATGGTCTGATGACCGCAGCCGCCGACCTGCGCTCCGAGCGCGACATCGACGACGGCACCGACGCCCTCGACCATCGGCGGCTTGTCGAGGATGCGCTGTCGGCCCTCACCCGGTGTCGCTTTCTCCTGAAAATTTTCACTGAAGATTTTCAGCGTCAAACACTCTTGATCGCATGACCCGAAGCCGTTCGGACGTCTGCCAAGTTCAATGGAATCAACGGGCCGGCAGCCAGGAAAGATTTGAATTGCAACGTTGGTCGGTGCCACAGGGGCATTCACTCTGCCTGCATATTTCAGCCGACCGCTAGTTTCGCTCGTCCTTTCCCCGCCGCACCCGAGCCACCGCCCCCCGCGTCGCCCGCAGGCGCTCGGTGTAGCGCGCCGGCATCACCGGCGACGTCCACCGCCCCGCCTGCATCAGCCCGGGCAGATCGACGCCGGCGGCCAGCAGGTCCTGGGCGGCGCCGACGCGCAAGCTGTGGCCGCTGAAACCGACGGCGAGCGGGTTGGCTTCGCCGGTGCGCCGTTCCACCACGCAGCGCACCGCCGCCGGGCTCATCCGCTCGCCAGTGCCACTGCGCGACAGGTGGCAGAACAGGAATGCGCCTTCCCGGATGCGTGGCCCCTCCCCGTCCTGTTCGGCCGGCCACCGTGGTGCCACCGCGCGCCAGGCGGTGAGCGCCGCCACCGCCTCAGCCGACAGCCAAGCCTCGGCGCCCTGCCCCTCCTGGTCGGTTTTGGAGCGGCGGATCCGAATGGTCGCCTCTCCCGGGCGTGCATCCGGGTTCAGGGCAAGATCGACCGGGTGCAGGTCGGCCCAGCGCAGCGCCACCAGCTCGTCGGCGCGGGCCAGGGTGTCGCGGCCGACCAGCAGCAGCGCCCGGTCGCGCAGGTCGATCGGACGGAGTGGCTTGCGCCGGTCAGGCTGGGCCGGATCGAGGCGGTTGAGGATCGGCGCCAGCACGGCATCGGTCAGTGCCGCCGCCTGCCGCCGCTCGGAGCCCACCGCGCGCGCATGCCCGCGCCGCTCCAGCGTCACGCTCCAGTGCCGGCAGGGGTCGGTGTGCCCGGCGGCGCGGTGGATCAGGCTGATCGACGCGAGGTAGCGCGCCACGGTCGTCGGCTTGCGGGAGCCGCCGATCTCCTGGATGTAGCGCCGCACCGTCGCCGGCTCGGCGGGCAACCAGGACAGCCCTTGCGGCCCGCACCAGCCGGCGAACAACCGAACGTCGGCCTCGGTGGCGCGCAGGGTTGCCTTGGCATAGCCGCGCTGGGCAACTTCCATAAATGTGCGCAGCGCCGCCATGGCGGCATCCGCAAGGTCAGGCTTGGGCACCGGCACGGCCACGGCCGACCCGGCGCACGGATTGGCGAAGCCGCCAGCGGCGTGCCACCAGGCGAGCGAGCTGCGGTAGCGCCGCAGGGTGGCGGCCGATCGGCCATCGGCCGCCGCCGCGGCCAGGAAAGCCTCCACCGTCTCCCGGCTGGCCGGCATCGCTGGACGCTTGGTCTGCCCGCACCAGCTCACGAACAGACGCCCGTCGCCGAGCAGGGCGCGCCGGGTGGACGCCGCCATGGCGCGCGTGGCGAAGGCGGCGCGGAGGCGGTCAACGTCACCGACTGACAGGGCAGGCTCAAACGCGAAGGGAATGGCGGCCTCTGTGGCCGTCGGTGTGGGTCTTCTCAATAAGCTTAACTCGCGAAATGTTGATATCCAAATGCTTAGCCCGGCAGCAATATTGTTAACCGGATACCAATAACGCAAACTGAAGCACGAGCCTGACCTCAATAAGGTTAACCGGAGCGCACGCCAATGTCGACCGACCGCTCCGGAGGGCGACTGCGGTTTCTGGACCAGTCAGATACGGAAGCGGCTCAGCAGCGTGCGCGGCTTGATGCTGTGACCCGGTTGGCGGGACTGACACAGCGAACCCGCCAGGATGTCGAACGGGAAGCTGCGGCACTCGGCATCAGTGCGGTGACCCTGTACAAGCTGCTGGGTCGGTACATGGACAATCCAAAGCCAGAATCCGTCCTGGAATTGCGCCGAGGCTGGACCAAGGGCCGGTCCCGGCTGAACACCCCGACAACGGACATCATCTCAGCGGCTATCGACGACACCTATCTGACGCGCGAGAAGCCGCCGGTCTCCAAGCTGGTACGGGAGATCAACGGTCGTCTGCGACGGGCCGGTCTGAAAGAGGTCATGGCAACGACGGTTCAGCGGCGTGTGAAGAGCTTGCCGGCCGATCTTGTTCTCAAACGGCGTGAGGGGTCCAAAGCGGCCCGTGACGAGTTCGGGCCGCACACCTGCCGGTACGAGGTCGAGCATCCCCTCGACGTGATCCAGATCGATCACACGCTGGCCGATGTCATCGTCCTCGACGACATCCATCGTCAACCTATCGGCCGGCCGTGGCTGACCTTGGCCATCGACCTCCGAACCCGGATGGTCTTCGGCTTCCACGCCTCGCTGCGCCCCCCGTGCGAATGCAGCGTCGCCTACGCCCTCGAACAGGGCATTCGGGCAAAGGCGGCTTGGCTCGCGGCCCGCGGCATCACGACACCCTGGCCGGTTTCCGGGGTGCCGCGCGCCCTGCATCTCGACAACGCGCGGGAGTTCAAGGCTCGCGGCTTTCTCTGGGGATGCCGGCGGCATGGGATCGAAACGGTGCCCCGCCCCGTCAAGGTTCCGCACGTCGGCGGCCACATTGAGCGACTGATTGGCCGCCTGATGGGCGAGGTGCATCTGCTGCCCGGCACCACCTTCTCCGACCCCCGGCAGCGCGGCGAGTATGACGCTGAAGGCCGGGCGCGCATCACCCAGTCGGAGTTCGAGCGGTGGTTGGCGCTGCAGATCGTCGGAATCTACCACGCCAGCGATCATCGCCAGCTCCTGCGCCCTCCTGTGGCCGTATGGAACGAGGCCATCGCCGCCCTCCCGGCCCATCGGCGGCGGGACCCCCCAGCAAGCGACGATCCGTTGCTGCTGGACTTCCTGCCGTTCCGCACCCCGACCGTCGATGGGCAGACCATCCAGCTGTTCAACCTCGTCTACCACGATCCCATCCTGAAGCATTGGCAGGTCCGCCGCGAGAAGCCGATCGTCCGCTATGACAAGCGGGACATGAGCCAGGTCTGGGTGTTCGACGACGCGGCGGACCACTACTGGCCAATAGGCCTGCGGGATCCGGTTCCCGGACGGATATCGTTCTGGGAACACCAGCAGGCCCGACAGGCGCTCCGGGCCCAGGGCTACCGCGAGGTCGACCAGAAGTTGGTCTACGAGACCATCCTGGAGTGTCGGGCGTTGGTCGCCGAGGGGGACCGGCGGACCAAGCAGGCGCGCCGGGGGCTGCAATCCACGCTCGAAGCCTTCCGATCCCTCGACCTGATCGACGTGCCCTCACCGGCCGCCCTCCCGCCCCCCACCCCGCCGATGCTTCTCCTGCCGCCACCCGAGCCAAGCGCAGAAGTCGCCCTTCCCCTCCAGGGGGGCGGGCAGGACGGCTTTGCACCACGGTCTGCTCCACCCCGACCAAGTCCTGCCGATCTCGCCGACGAGGTTGAAGAATGGTGACCCCTACGGATTTGAGCCACCTGGGTCCGGCCCAGCAAGAAATCGCCGGCCGCTCCGACGAGGAACGCATGCGCTACATCCTGTCGGATCGCTGGGTGCCCTACCGGGTCGCCCAGTTGGTGGAGGAGCGGTTCCGCTTCCTCATCGACTTTCCCAAACGCTCCCGCATGCCGTGCCTGCTGGTCAGCGGCGATCCCGGCATGGGCAAGAGCCTGATGGCCGAGAAGTTCATTCGCGATTATCCAGTCTCATTCAATGAAGGAACCGGAGCGACGATCCGACCGGCTCTGCACATCGAGATGCCGGACGAGCCGACCCCGCAGGCGATCCGGGAGGAGTTGCTCGGAGCGCTCGGGGCGCCGGCGGGCAAGTCGGACAACCGCACCGTCGCCCGCCTGGTGGAGAGCGTCGGCTGCCGCCTGCTGTTCATCGACGAGGTCAACAAGATCGGCGACGTCGGCCCCAAGCAGCAGACCCTTTGCCTCACCGCGCTCCGCACGCTGCACAACAGTCTGAAGATCCCGCTCGTGGCGCTCGGCACCCCCGGCGCGGACATCGCCATTCGTCTGGACCCGGCCCTGGCCGAGCGGTTCGAGGTGCTGGGATTGCCGCATTGGGGAAGCAATGAGGATCTGCGCGATCTGCTGCTGCGCGTCTCGGCGGTGCTGCCGCTCCGCCGGCCATCGGAGATGGGCACTCCACGGTTCCGCCGTCTTCTCATCGATGCCACGTCGGGTGTGACGAGCCGCATCTTCCGGCTGCTGGAGACGGTCGCCATCGCCGCGATCCGCACCGGCCAGGAGCGGATTGACGAAGACAGCCTGTCCGACGACAAGCTGCTCTTGCCTCTCGTGTCCATGGTGCGGAACCGCCGTCCCAAAGCCATGGCCTAGACCATGGCGGTGTCTCCCCTGCCGGTGGTGCCGCGCCCGCTGCCCGAGGAATACCTCACCGCATGGTTCGGACGGGTGGCCGGCGTCTACAGCATGACGTCTCTGGAATTGCTCGATCATATCGCCAAGCAAGCGGGAGGGCGGAGTCTCTCCGATGCCCTGTCCCACCATCCCAATCCTGACTCGCTGGCGGTCCTGTCACGATCACTCGGCCTGCCTGCGCAAACCCTGGTCGGGTTGACAGTGCCGCGCCTGCGTCCCTTGTGGGGCAGAACCTTCCGCACCGCCTGTACCGTTGGATCGCCGTTCCTCCATTGTCCCGCGTGCCTGGCCGGCGACGAAGCGGCTGGCCGTCCTCACCATCTGCGGGTCGACTGGACCTGTGCCCTGGCCTTCCATTGCCCAGTGCATGACATCGCGCTCGTGCCGGGGTGTCCCGTGTGCCGGCATCCTGTGCTCGTGTTTTCGGGACCTCCGGCGACGGCCCGCCTCCACTGCACCCTCTGCCGCACCCGGCTGGGAACCCGGTCGGCGGAATCATCAGATCGGCTTGACGACCCGGGCCGCTGGCCCGCAGCTAATCGGCGGCAGGGTCCAGACCCACAAGCGACAAGCGAACCACCGTTCCGGGCGTTCATGAACGCTGCCATACGGTCGTTGGCTTGGATGCCAACGGAGGATGCCTGGTCGAGGACCGGGTGCCCTGCTGCGGTCCGAGCAATGCTGGTCGGCCTCTTGGACGTGCTCGAAATGTCCCCCCGGTTCAACAGCGGGCCGGCGCATCGGACGATGTTGGCCGACAATATCCGTCTGCCTTGGGCGCGGATGGCGATTCCCGCTTGGCTGAATCCCGGCTCTCTCATCGCCGACTTCAGCACGCTTCCAGGCCCGGTGCGCTTCGATCTTCTGGTGACGGTCTATGCGATGCTCAGCGGAGCCGAACGGCTGATTTCGTTTCGGCAATGGTCTCCTCACTGGGAGGATTGGCGCGTCTATTGCCTGGGCGACCCCATCGCCCAACTGTTGTGTGCCGCAGACCCCGAGGCGCATATCGCGGTTCTTGAACGGTCGAAAAGCTGGGCACCACCCCTCGCTCAAAGATTCGCAGCAGCCTACGCTTCCATGCAAGGCGCAGAAGATGAGCGTCGACGGGCGGAAGAGCGGCACCGGGACCGAGGGGCTCTCATTCCTATTACGGAAGCATCACTGCCTGATCGCTATTTCTTCCTTCGCGATGCCAAAGGGCTCAGCGATTACGACATGTTTACGGTGGACGACCTGCTGGTGCTGGATTATCCGCCCAAAACGTACAAAAGCAGAACCAACACCGACGCGGAGCTGACAAGCGCCGTTACGGCAAAACCTCCAGCACATAAGCGACCGGAACACGACACGCCGCAGCGATCACCGCCGGTTCCCGCTGCGGTTCCGCCGCCAGTTACGCTTCCGGACATCAAGCCCGCGGCCCCAATACCGGAACCGGTCCCTATCACGCTGTCACCTGACCTGTTCCTGGCGGCCGCCCATGCCGCCATTGCCATGAAAGGCCCATCCCGGGCCGAGTGGGCAGATTCCAAGTCCCGACGGCAAGCATGGTTCCGGATGATGAAGGAGGCGGCTTCCCAGCTGAAAAGGCTAAAAAAGGAGCGGTACCCTGCCCCAGCACCCAACTCGCAGGCGCCGGGTGACGATCTCGGCACTTAGGACCCATAGGTCAACCTGCCAGTACCTTGATGATCTGGAGAAAAGCCAACTGCCGGCACTCGGTCCACGCCCAGCACCCGGGAAGCGCGGTATCCCCAAAAACACTCCGGTGCTGTCGCCGCCGGCAGCCAGACATGAGCCGCCTCGCCGATCTGGGTAGGCAGGATGTCAACGATGACGCCGAGCAGGCCGCCGCGCTTGATGGCTCCGACGATCAGATCCACCTGCGCCGGCCGGTCGCCGTCGGGGACGCTGTCCGCTTGGAAATGCGACGATGTCTGCGGTGAGAGGGCTTGCCGTAGCGTCGCCGTTCTGCCACTTGCGGCGCGATCGAAGTGCCGATGATAACCGGGCTGCTCCTCTCACCAGTTGAAGTCGGGCCCGCTTACATCGAAGGTGAAGCGGCTCGCGAACACGGCGTCGTAGGATCGCTGCAGGTAGCAGAGGCCCGCCAGGATTCGTCTGAAGACGATCCTGTTCTCCTCCAGATACAGAGGGATGGCGTTCCGTGACCAGTCGTCGGGACGGAATGCGCCGGTTCTGTAGAAATCCGCGAAGTCCTCAAGATCGCTTTCCGTCCAATCGAAGCCGTTCGAGCAGAGGACCAGCCGCACCGGCCCATCGTCCTCCGGCTGCAGCAGCGCAGCCCTCTGTTCGACATCGGCGGTCCTGCTAAGAAACCCCCAACGGGCCTTGACGGCTTGCCCGGCAATGACCGCACCCGCGAGTTCCCGTTGGACGATCAGCCTGGCGTTCCCCGGAAAGTCGGCCGCCAGCCGCTCGAAGCGTTGCCAGGAGGCATCGCCGTCGTCCCAGCTTGGCCGGATGCTCTTCACCTCGAACCACGCCCGTCTCCCGTCATTGGACCGGACAAGGAAATCGATCCGTTTCTTGGTCCCCGCCAACGGCGGCTCATAGTGCAGGGTGGCGCGAGCCTCCATCCGATCCAGGAGCGACGCCGCGGTGGCCATCTCGTTCACGTCCTCGATGAGCGCGCGGATGTAGTCCCGGTTTTCGGGCGCCGTTCCCAACAGCGCCGCTAGGCGCCGGACCTTCCCAATAAGCGCGTCGGCGTTCACAAAGCGCTGGTCATCCACGAGGCGCGGAACGAGCTGCGCCTCAATCCGATCGATCCATTCCATCCGGCTCGCTGGCCAATCGATCACGATCGTCGCTGGGTCGAGGCCGACGCCGTCGGAGTGGTCACGGTCATCATCTGCCATGACTTCCCCTCCTGGATGTTTTATCGAGCGAACTCAACGCTCACCTTCCAATGTGAGGGAAGAATATGGCATGGGCGTTGGTCGCCCTGTTGAGCGTTCAGCCAAGCTTGCGCCGCGCCAAACTCTCCATCTCCTTGGCCCATCCGCTGTAGTTGCGATGATAGTCGCGCAACGCTGGATCGCCCTTCGTCCGCTCCGCCATCGCCTGGAACAGCGGGGCCTGGGCGGCGGCAATCTCCGCGGCGTCCGGCCGGCGGGTGGCAGTGAGGAAAGAGGACAGGCTGGTGACCAGATTGCCGCCGGTCGGCTTGGCCGCCAGCTTCGCCAACTCGTCGACGATCCACGGCATGTATTTCAGCATGTAATCGGCATAGCGCTGGATCGCCGGCGTCTGGTCGATCAGGTTGTCCCGCTCGCGGTCGAAATCGGCACGGTCGAGGATCGCATGATCGCTGTAGACGACCGGCGCCGCCACCGAGGTGTCGCATTGCCAGCCCTTGCGCGGGATCAGCAGGTCGGCCTGATCCTTCTCCTCGCGGTAGGGGTAGAAGGGCATGGTGCGGCAGCGCGACGGCTTGGTCTCATGGATGCCGCACAGCCCGTCATCTCTCAGCTCCGGACAGGGATAGGCGGTCGGCAGATACGCGGTCGGCACGATCAGCACCGCCACCGTCTTCCGGTTGGGTAGGCGTACCGTGGCACCCAGCCGGGTCGCCAGCTCGTAGGAACGGGCATTGGAGCGCACCGGCGTCCACACCATGGCCAGCGGGAAGCGGCCGGCATGGGCGACGGCGTCCGTCAGCGTCAGCGGCAGCCAGCCGTGACAGCACTTGCCGCAGGCGGTGCAGGAGAAGCGCGGTTCCATGGCGGCGTCCGTCCGCTCACTTGCCGCAGCAGGCTTTGTATTTCTTGCCCGACCCGCAGGGGCAGGGCTCGTTGCGCCCGACCTTAACCACGCGGCGCGGCTCGCCCTTCGGGTTGACCTCGCCGCTGACATAGAACCAGTGTCCGTCCTCCCGGCGGAAGCTGGCGCGTTCGTGGTGGCGCATGTCGTTGCCGTCCCGGCGGAAATGGATCAGGAACTCGACCATCCCATTGTCGCCTTCCTCGCTGGCACGCAGGATGTCGAGCCGCTGCCATTCCGACTCATCGGCGACCCGCTCGGCCTCGCCGCGGTTGAAGTCCTCCCGGATTTCCGGAGCGTGGGTGCGTTCGACATGGTCGAGGTCGTGGCGGACGAAGGCGGTATAACGGGAGCGCATCAGCGCCTCGGCGGTCGCTGCCGGTTCCCCGGCCAGAATGGGTCCACAGCACTCTTCGAATGAACGGTTCGAGCCGCAGGGGCAGGAGGTCATGGGAAATCCTTCGGATTTGAAGTCGTTTCGATCTGGTACGGGACGACGTCCGGGATGGCAACGCGCACGTCCATCCCAGCCATCCGGCGGCGCCTTTCCGATGGAAAAGCCGCTGCATCACTATCCTGGCGCGCCCGGACCGGCCAGAAGGCGCTCGACCTTCCGGACCGCCGCCTCTGCCTCTTCATGGATGTCCAGCGTCGAGCGCAGGCGCCCAGACGAGTCGAGCAGCAGGATCGTCGCGCTGTGGTCCATGGTGTAGCCGCCGCCGTCCTGCGGCACCTTCCGGGAAAAGATGCCGAGGCTCTTCAGGGCCGCCGCCATCTGATCGGGCGCGCCGGTGACGCCATGGATGCGGGGGTCGAACAGGTCGGTGTAGTCGGCCATGACGGCGGGGGTGTCCCGTTCCGGATCGACGGTCAGGAACAGAGGCCGGATCGCCTCTCCCCGCGGCCCAAGCGACCGGAGCAGGTTCGCCACGTAGGACAGGGAGGTCGGGCAGACATCGGGACATTGGGTGAAACCGAACACCATCACCGTTGGCCGTCCCGGCAGATCGGCGGGCGTGAAGGGTTGATTCCGCTCGTCCAGCAGCTGCCATCGGCTGCCCTCAGCCAGCGGGCGGCCGGGGTCCGGCCGTGTGGCAGGGACCGGACCGCCGGGCGAAGCCCGCCAGAGCAGCACAGAGCCCGCGACGAGCGCCACGCCCACCGCCGACCACAGAATGAGACGAAGGTGGCGCAGCGTCATCCGGCGGTCACTCCGGCCCCATGGCGCCGGCCCGGCCGACCGTCACCGGCACCGCGAGCGTTCCCGCCCGTTCGAAGGTCACGGTCAGCGGAAAGGACTGGCCCGGCTTCAGCCCGCCCTTCAAATCCATCAGCATGATGTGCGTACCACCCGGCTTCATCTCCAGGGCACCGCCGGCGGGGATGCTCAGCGGACCGGTTTCGGCCATGCGCAGCACGTCGCCATCCTGCTTGGTTTCATGAGGCGTGGCGTGCCCGGCGACCGGAGCCTCCAGAGCGACGATACGGTCGGGCTGGGCACCGCCGTTGCGGATCGTCAGATAGACCGCCCCGGTCTGGGCCGAGGGAATGGTCGCGCGCGCCCAGGCCTGCTCGATCGACAGGTCTCCGGCACGGACGGTTTCGGCGGTGGCCGGCAGGGCACAGGCGGCGAGGAGGACGGCGCCTGCCGTCAGAATCGATTTCACGGTCAATGCTCCTTGGGGATGAAATGGACTGTCTGGCGTCACGCCGCCTGGCCGGCGGCCGGGAGAGGCCCGATCTTCGGCCGGCGCAGCAGCCGGAGAGCGTTCAGGGTGACGATGACCGTCGCCCCGGTGTCGGCGAGAATGGCCAGCCAGAGGTCGGTCACGCCGATCAGGGTGGTCACGAGGAAGATCGCCTTGAGGCCAAGGGCGAAGGCGACATTCTGGCGGATGTTGGTAACCGTGGCCCGCGACAGCGCGACGAGTTCGGCCATGCCGGCCACCCGGTTGCCCAGCAGCGCCGCGTCGGCCGTCTCCAGCGCAACGTCGGTGCCGCCACCCATGGCAATGCCGATATCGGCGGCGGCGAGCGCCGGCCCATCGTTGATTCCATCCCCCACCATTGCGGTCGGCGCCGCCGCCTTCAGGGCGGCGATCTCCCGCAGCTTGTCTTCGGGCAGCAGGTCGGCCTTCACCGCGATGCCGAGGCTGCGGCCGATGGCCTGCCCGGTGCGGGCGTTGTCGCCGGTGAGCATCACGCTCTCCACCCCGAGGCGCCGAAGCGCCGCGATGCCGGCGGCGGCATCGGCTCTGGGCTCGTCACGCAGCGCGATCAGCCCGACCGGCCGGTCGCCGGCAATGACCACCACCACCGTCTTGCCCGCATCCTCCAGTGCTGCGATGCGCTCGACCGGCAGGCTGTCCACCCCGCAGCGCTCGGTGGCGTGGCGGGGTGAGCCGACCTCGACCGGTGTTCCGCCGACCACGGCCCGTGCCGCCTTGCCCGGGATGGCCTTCTGGTCGCGGGACGGGCGCAACGGCACGCCGTCGGCGGCGGCGCGCTCCAGGATGGCGCGGGCGAGCGGGTGGCTGGAGCCGTTCTCCACCGCCGCGGCGAGGCCAAGCACCGAGCGCTCGGTGCCGGACAGGGCGACGAGGTCGGTCACCTGCGGCCGCCCCCAGGTGAGCGTCCCTGTCTTGTCGAAGGCGATGGTGCGGGCGCGGCCGATCGCCTCAAGGGCTGCTCCGCCCTTGATCAGCAGTCCCTGGCGCGCCCCGGCCGCAATGCCCGAGGTGATCGCGGCGGGCGTCGAGAGCACCAGGGCGCACGGGCAGCCGACCAGAAGCAGGGCCAGTCCGCGATAGATCCAGACGTGCCATTCCGCCCCGGCTGCGAGCGGCGGCACCAGGATGGCGAGGATCGCCGCGAGGATGACGAAGGGGGTGTAGCGCGCGCTGAACCGCTCGATGAAGCGGGCGGTCGGTGCCTTGCTGGACTGCGCCTCCTCGACGAGGTGAATGATGCGGGCGATGGTGTTGTCGGCGGCGGCGCGCGTCACCCGCACCCGCAAGGCGCCGGTGGTGTTGATGCCGCCGGCGAAGACCGGGGATCCGGCCCGCTTGGGCACGGGAACCGATTCACCAGTTACCGCCGACTCGTCCGCGTCCGATTCGCCCTCGGCGACCTCGCCATCGGCCGGAACGCGGTCGCCGGGACGGACGAGGACCAACTGCCCGACCTCGAGCCGTTCCGCCGGGATCTCGCGCGCCACCTCGCCGTCGAGCAGGAGCGCGGTTCGGGGGATCAGCGCGGTCAGCGCCTTGATGCCCGAGCGCGCCCGTCCGGCAGCGATGCCCTCCAGCAATTCGCCGACGGAAAACAGCAGCACGACGATGGCAGCTTCGGCGGTCTCGTCGATGGCGAGCGCGCCGGCCGTGGCGACCGACATCAGCATTTCGATGCTAAAGGGCGAGCCCAGCCGGGCGAGCGTGACGGCTCGCCGGCCGAACACCGCCAGCCCGACCAGCGCCGCCGGAACCAGGGCGTAATCCTCAACGGCGGGGATCAGCCAGAGCCCGGCATAGCCGGTGGCGACGAGCAGGGCGATGCCACCGGTCAGCCGTGCCTTCGGCATGCTCCACCAGGACGGCTCCGCCGCCGGACCGGCAGCGGTCTCGACCGCCCCGTCGCCGGACACCACGCGGACTTCCCCCATGGCGTCGATGCCGAACCCCAGGCTGCGGACCGTAGTCTCCAGCGCGGCCTTCGGCGTGGCCGCTTCGTCCAGTTTCAGCTTGAGCAGGCCGGAGTGGTAGGAGACGGAGATGTCGCTGACACCGGACAACCGCCGCAGGGCGGTTTCGATCTTAGTGACGCAACTTGGACAGTCCATGCCATCCACCCGGTAGCGCAGACTCTGCCTGCCGGAGCTGTTCACCGCATCCATGGCCGTGCCGTCCTGCATCATCCACTCCACCCTTGCCGATCCGGTTCTGGCACGCCGCCGTCGTCGACCATGCATCCTCCAGCCACTGGAGGATCAAGGCAGAATTGCCGGAAGCTCCGGAATTTTCCTGCTCCGACCGTCAGGGTGCCGGCAGCAGGGGCGTCACGGCCTTCTTGAAGTCCTCGAACGGCAGAACCCCTTTGTAGGTCTTGCCGCCGATCACGAAGGACGGCGTGGAATTTACGCCGTGGAGCCGTTCGCCGTCCAAGCGGGATTGCAGGATCGCATCCTGAAGTGCCTGGTCGTTGCGGCAGGCGTCATAAGCGGTGCGGGACAGGCCGGCGAGCGCGCCGAGACGGGCGAGGACCTCCACCGGATCCTTGGCGTGCGACCAGTCGTCCTGCTTGGCGAACAGCACCGAGAGCAGCGGGAAATAACGCTCCGGTGTCACGCAGCGGGCCAGGGTCGCGGCCTCCACACCGCTCCGGTCGAGTGGAAAATCGCGATAGACGATGCGGATTTTGCCGGTATCGACCAGTTCCTGCTTCACCTGCGGCAACACCGTGTTGTGGAAGGTGGCGCAGTGATGGCAGGTGAGCGAGGCATACTCGATCACCTCGACCGGAGCCTGGGGATCGCCCAGCACGCGCGGCATGGTGGCCGTGGCCGGAACGGCAGCGGTGACGGCGGTGGGCGTCTGCGCCGGAACGGCGCCGGCCACCAGCCAGGCGGCGAGCGGCGCGGCGAACAGAACGGCGGCACGAAGGGTGCGGCTTGCGAACATGACGATGGAACATCCGATGGCGTGGGGAGGCGACGGGACGCAGCCTGTGCGGCGCCCGAAGCCTTCCGGATTGCAAGGCGAGGCCGGTTGGCGGGCTTTCAAGGAAAGCCGTTCCATAGGGCAGCGGACCGGCGGACGGACTTGCCCGCCGGGATGCGCTCAGACAGCCATGGATGCGATTGGAGGTCGCTGGTCGGGAGCCAAATTCCGTCCCGCTGCGAGGATTGGCGAAACAGGACGGTACCGCTCAGCCACCCGGGCGGGGAATGCCACCCCAGCCGGTGAAACCGGGAGGACGACACAGCCGCCACCATGCAGGCAGGTCACAGCTGGGAGATTTTCCGCGTCGGCCTCGCCCCCGCTGCCGGAATCGCAGCCATCCGGCAGGCAGGCCGTCCAGGGCAGCGCGACCGTTCCTGCGCTTCTCTCCGGCCACCCTTGGCCCGCAACGGCCTGCACCGCACCGAGCACGAAGCTCAGCAGCAGCAGGACGGGCATGAGGCGGCGCAGGCGGATCATGCCGGGATGGTAGCGCGTCCGGAGATGCATCAACAACCGCAAAGGACACCGGCGGGCCGCCCGCCCCCCGGCGGAGCGGCGCACGAAGATAGCTCTTGCTTCTCCAGCGGCTGGAGCATGCACGGTCGGGAGCTTTAGCAGAGGCGGAGAGCGGAAGATCATGGCGGCGGAGGCAATCCTGCACTTCAGGGGCACGCAGGGGACCTCTCGATGAGGCGATGGAAGGCGGCCCTGGCGCGCCTTGCCCGGCACCCCGCGGTCGCGGTGCCGGCCGGCGGTATGCTGGGCGCGCTGACCGTCCTGGCTCTGCCGCCCTTCTCGCTCCCTCCCTTTCTCGTGCTGGGACTCGGCGGTCACTTCCTGCTGCTCCAGGGCGCCTCCCCGCGTCTGGCCGGATTGATCGGCTGGAGCTTCGGCCTGGGCTTCTTCGTCGCCGGAACGCATTGGATCGCCGAGAGCTTCTACGTCGAGGCCGACCGCTTTGGCTGGATGGCCGTTCCCGCGGTCGGAGGACTGAGCGCGTTCCTCGCCCTGTTCCTCGCCGCCCCGGCCTGGGCCTTTGCCCGGCTGCGCATCGGCGGCATGGCGGGCGCCCTGGTCTTTGCTCTGCTCTGGATGGCCTCGGAGTGGGTACGCGGTCACGCGCTGACCGGCTTTCCCTGGAACCTGATCGGCTATGCCTGGGTCGATCATCCCGGCGCCCGGCAGATCGCCGCCCTGGTCGGCAGCTATGGCCTGGGTCTGCTGACGGTTCTTGCCGCGGTTCTGCTGCCCCTGTCGCTGCTGGCATGGTCACGACGGGAGCGCCGCCGGGCGCGCATGGGGGCGATCCTTGCGCTGCTGCTGTTGGGCGGAGGTTCCCTGCGCCTGCCGGCGACCGATGGCGGCGAGGGGTCAGGGCCCGTGTTGCGGATCGTCCAGGGGAATGTCCCGCAGGCCCGCAAATGGCGGCCCGAGGAGCGGGCCGCGACGGTCGAGCGGTATCTCGACCTGTCATTCCGCCCGGGACGCTACGATCTTCTCCTCTGGCCGGAAACTGCCTATCCGGGCTTCCTGGACGAAGCCCGCGACGTCCTGGCCCGCATCGCCTCCCGGCTGCCGCCCGACGCGCAACTTCTGGCCGGAACGCCGCGCCGCACGCTGGAGGCGGCTGGACCGGCATTCTGGAATGCGGTTGTCGGGGTGGACGGGGCCGGCGCCATCGTCGCGGCCTACGCCAAGCATCATCTGGTCCCGTTCGGCGAATATGTTCCTTTGCGGCACATCCTGCCCTTCGACCGCTTCACCGCCGGTTTCGGTGAATTCTCCGCCGGACCGGGTCCGCGGACCCTGACGGTCGGCAAAACAGCGGTGGGGATCGCGATCTGCTACGAAGCCATTTTCCCAGGTGAGGTGGTCGAGCGCGACCGGCGGCCGGACTGGATCTTCAACCCCACCAACGACGCCTGGTTCGGGATGTCGATCGGTCCGCACCAGCATCTCGCCTCGGCCCGCATGCGGGCGGTCGAGGAAGGGGTGCCGATGGTGCGCGCCGCGAACACCGGCATATCGGCGATCATCGACGGCTACGGCACCGTTCGCGCCAGCCTGCCGCTGGGCGAGACCGGCGTCATCGACGCGCCGCTGCCGCCGGCACTGCCGCCGACCCTCTACGGCCGTTATGGCGACCTCCTTCTGGTGCCGCTCGCTGGAGCCATCTTGGTCCTGGCTGTTCTGCTCGGCGGTGGGAAACACGTGTCGAACAGGACAGCAGGGTCTCGGGCTGGCTCATACCGGCCCGGCACCCGTTCGGACCGGTAAATCGAAAAGCCGGCCGAAGACTGATCCATGACGGCCGCCATGCGTTCGCTGGGAGCCATCATCGCAACCTTCGCCAGCCCCATGCCCGCCATGCCCATCCCGATGTCCGGCCTGGTGATCCGCAGGGCCGGACACGGGACGGAAGGACTCGTCGCCGTGAGGCCGCGCCGGGCATGCGGGCGCGGACGGCACGGCTCCCCACGGGCTGCCCGGACCCTGGGGAAGGAAGCGGCCGGCAGCCTGCGGAGCTCCAGCCGGTTCGGGATCAAGGGCGCCGCCCGCCGAGGGGGATGGCGACTGCATCGCATAGCGGGCGCTGCGCTCGATGATCGTGTCGAGTTCTCCACGGTCGAGCCACACGCCGCGGCATTTTGGGCAATAGTCGATCTCGACACCCTGCCGTTCCGACATGACGAGCGTGATCCGGCAGTTGGGGCAGGACAGCCCGTCCCCCGTCGTCGCAACCTGGTTCCCCAATCGGCACTCCTGCTGTCAAAGGAAGACGCGAAGCGAGCGTTCATCGGGTTGAAGGCGGGTCAGGGGCGGACGGAGAGAAGCCGCAACGCGTTGGCCGTGACCAGCACGGTGGCCCCGGTATCGGCGAGGATGGCCGGCCACAGTCCGGTGATCCCAACCACGGTGGTGACCAGGAACACCGCCTTCAGTCCCAGGGCGAGGCCGATGTTCTGGCGGATGTTCGCCATGGTGCGACGCGACAGCGCGACCATCGCGGCCACATCACCGACCCGGGCATGCAGCGCGGCGGCGTCCGCCGTCTCCAACGCCACGTCGGTGCCGCCGCCCATGGCGATGCCGACGTCGGCGGCGGCGAGCGCCGGGGCGTCGTTGATGCCGTCGCCGACCTTCGCCACCCGCTCGCCGCGGGCCTGCAATTCGCGGACGATGCGCTGCTTGTCCTCCGGCAGAAGCTCGGCATGCGGCTCGACACCCAGGCTCTCAGCCACCGCCTTCGCCGTGCGGGCATTGTCGCCGGTCACCATCAGCGAGCGGATGCCGGCAAGGGTCAGCGCCTCGATCCCGGCGCGCGCGTCGGGCCGCGCCTCGTCGCGCATCGCCAGCAGGCCGGACAGCCGGCCGTCGACCAGCAGGACCGACACCGTCTTGCCCTCGCCATTCAGCACGGCGACCCGCTCCGCCTGCTCGGCGGACAGCCGATCCGCGGCCGCTTGCGGTGAAACGAGCATCAGCTCGCGGCCGTTCGACCTTCCCCGTACCCCCTTTCCGGCAAGCGCGCCGATGTCGGACGCCGCGGTGACCGTCAGCCCGGCCTCTTCGGCGGCGGCGAGGATCGCCTTGGCCAGCGGGTGGCTCGACCCGGTTTCCAGCGCCGCGGCATCGGCCAGAACCTCCTCCTCGTTGCCGCCGGCGGCGACGACATCGGTGACGCGCGGCTTGCCCTCCGTCAGGGTGCCGGTCTTGTCGAACGCGACGGTGGTGATGCGGCCCAACGCCTCCAGCACGGCACCGCCCTTCATCAGCAGGCCGCGGCGCGCACCGTTGGACAGGCCGGCAGCGATAGCGGCCGGGGTGGAGATCACCAGGGCGCAGGGGCAGCCGATCAGCAGCACCGCCAGTCCCTTGTAGATCCACTCTTCCCAGGCGCCACCGCCCAGCAGCGGCGGCAGCACGGCGACGAGCGCCGCCACCACCACCACGCCCGGCGTGTACCAGCGGGAGAAGCGGTCGATGAAGCGTTCGGTCGGCGCCTTGGTCTCCTGCGCCTCCTCGACCAGCCGGACCACGCGGGCGATGGTGTTGTCGTTTGCCGTCGCGCTGACCCGCACCCGCAGGGCGCCGTCGCCGTTGATGGTTCCTGCGAAAACCTGTGCGCCCTCGCCCTTGCGCTTCGGCACGCTTTCGCCGGTCACCGGCGCCTCGTCGAGCGCGCTGTCGCCGGACAGGATCACGCCGTCCGCCGCCACCCGGTCGCCTGGCCGCACCAGGATCACGCTCCCCACCGCCAGCGACGATGCCGGCACAGTCTCGGTCCTCCCATCGCGTTCGAGCAGGGCGGTGTCCGGGACAAGCGAGATGAGCCCCTGGATGCTGGCCCTGGCCCGGCCAGCCGCGACGCCTTCCAGCAGTTCACCGACCAGGAACAGGAACACCACCGCCGTGGCCTCTTCCACCGCGCCGATGACCACGGCACCGATGGCGGCCACCGTCATCAGCATCTCGATGGAAAAGGGCGTGCCGACGCGTGCCGCGGCGAAGGCCCGCCGGGCGATCGGAACCAGCCCGACCGCCATCGCCAGCAGGAAGGCCCAGCTTTCCATCGACGGGACCAGCCTGCCCACGAGATAGGCGAGACCGAGCGCCAGCCCCGAGGCGAGCGTCAGGCGTGCCTTGGGCGTCTTCCACCAGGGACCGGAGCCGGCGTCATGGCTGTGAAGGTGCCCATGGTCATGCGCGTGGGCCTGGCCGTGCTCCTTCCCATGATCGTGTCCATGGCCATGATCATGGCTGCAACCGCCATGCTGCCCGTCGCGGTGTTCCGCTTCGGCCTTCGGCCCGCCCAGCATTTCACCCGGACCAGTCTGGAAACCGAGCGCGTTCACGGGACGGGTGATGGCGTCGCCGGTGACGGACGGGCTATGGGTGACGGTCATCGTACCGTTGGGCACCGACACCCGAACCTCGTGGATGCCGTCCACCCGCCGCAGGGCCGTTTCGATCTTGCCGGCACAGGAGCCGCAATCCATGCCGCTCACCCGGTACCGGGTCCGCTGCGTGGCAGGGGTCTCCTCGTTTTCAGTCACGCGCATCGGGCGCTCCCTTGTCGATCTGCTGACCCGACCGTACATTCTCCAGCGACTGGAGGATCAAGAGGGAAAAACGCAAGATGAAGCCTTTGACCATCGGAGAGCTGTCGGCTCAGGCCGGGGTGAAGATCCCGACCATCCGCTATTATGAATCGATTGGCCTGCTGCCCGCTCCGCTCCGAACCGACAGCAATCGGCGCACCTACGACGCGGCGGCGGTCAGCCGGCTGCGCTTCATCCGGCATGCCCGGGAACTCGGCTTCGAAGTGGACGCCATCCGCCAGCTCCTGATGCTGGCCGACGATCCGGCGCATCCGTGCGGTGAGGCGGATGCCTTGGCCCGTGCCCATCTGGCGGACATCGAGTCCAAGATCGCCCGTCTCCAGGCATTGCGGGCCGAAGTCCGGAACATGGTCGAGCCATGCCCGCAGGGGCAGGTCCGGACCTGCCATGTGATCGAGGTGCTCGCCGATCACAGCCACTGCCTGCACGATCACCACTGATTACCGGCATCACCGGACGCTTCGGCGTCCGGTCGCCATTCCCTGCTTGATGCTCTAGTGGCTGGAGCATTCAGAATGCCAAGGCGGCCCAAACGTTGAGAAGGAGGACTGTTCGACATGATTCATCGGCGACCGCCTGGAGGTCTTTGGATGCCCCTGTCAGCGGTGGTGCTCGTCATGATCCTGGATCAGGCGAGCAAATGGCTGATGCTGACCCACATCCTGAATCCGCCTGAGATCATCCCGATCACCTCCTTCCTCAATCTGAGGCTTGGCTTCAACCCCGGCGTCAGCTTCGGGTTCCTGGGAGGTGGAATGGCCGGTCCCTGGCTGCTGAGCGGCCTGGCCATGGCGATCGTCGCCGGCTTGTCCGTGTGGGCGGCGCGCACCGACAGCCGCACCGAGGCCGTGGCCATCGGCGCGATCATCGGTGGCGCCATCGGCAATGTGATCGACCGCGTTCGTCAGGGCGCCGTCACCGATTTTCTCGATCTTCACGCCTTTGGCTGGCATTGGCCGACCTTCAACATGGCGGACATCGGCATCACCGGCGGCGTCGGCCTGCTGCTGTTGCACGGGGTGCGGCAGGGCCGACGGGCTGCCGCTATTGACCAGGATCAACGCGAAGCGCGCATAGATGGATAGGATGGCCTCGTCTTGGTGGTTCTCGCCGAGGCCGAAGAGGGCAGGATCGTGACGCGGACTTTCGCAGCGGGATTTCGGTGGATGGCAATCGTCCTGCTGGTGCTGGCTGTCCTCACTGCCCCGTTTGCGCTCTTGTTCGCCTCGGCCCCCGCTAACGGTCTTTCCATCCCGTGCGGACCGGCGGCCGAACACTGCGGTGGAACAGGTTGCACGCCTTCCGGCTTGGCGGCAGCAGACGGAACGCTCGTCTCGCCCTCCTGCCCGGGCGGCCATGAAGCGCCGGCATCCGACGACGCCTGCACGATCTCCGGGTGCCACGCGATGCCGGTCACCCTTCCCACGGGGCGTGCTCCTCCTCCCATCATCCGGTTGCCGGTTCCCTTGGCCATCCCTGCTCTCGCCCTTCCGGCCGGCATTGCCGTCGACCCCGCGCCGAAACCTCCACGCGCCTCCCTCTGATCGCCCCGGAACCGCCGGGTTGCGCCGGGTTGCGGCCTGGTGCCGGGCCGATGCTGGTGCCGACTGTATCGATCCTCGGACTGGCGACCGTCTTTGGGCGGCCTATACCGAGTCCGAACATGAATAGAGAGTGCGGAGAGTTCCATGACATCCAGAACCATCATGGCGGCGCTGGTCAGCGCCGTTCTGACCGGAGGCGCCGCCGTCGGTGGCCTCGTCCTGTTCGGTGACCGCCCCGCGGCAGCGGCCCAGACCGTCGAAGTTTGGAAGGCGCGGAGCTGCGAGTGTTGCGTGGGTTGGGTCAAGCACATGCGTACTGCAGGGTTCGCCGTGACCGTGCACGAGGTCGAGAGTGTCGAAACGGTGAAAAGGGACAACGGCGTCCCTGAAGCCCTGGAGTCTTGTCACACCTCGCTGGTCGGTGGCTACACGATCGAGGGCCATGTTCCGGCTGGGGACGTGGAACGCCTGCTGGCCGAGCGCCCGCAAGCCAAGGGGTTGGCGGCCCCCGGTATGCCCCAGGACGCCCCCGGAATGGACGGAAAGTCAGGCCAACCCTATCAGGTCGTGCTGTTCGGCGCTCCCAACGGCAAGGTGCAGGTGTTCGCGAACCACTGAGCATGTGGCTGGCTGTAGCAAGAGCAGCGATAGAGGATCGTTCGAGCTTCGGCGCAAGGTGGCGACGCTCTTTGCTGTGGCCGCATGGAACGGGGCGGACGCTGAGGCTGCCACCGACGGCTGGATGACGCACGATACGGTGCGCGCCCAGCTGGTTTCATCGGTCGAGACAGTCATCGGTCATGGCTCCCCTTTGTGGCTGGCCAAGGGATGGAAGACATCCTGACGCTTGTCCACTGGCGCGCTTCCAGTATCGGAGCCTCGAAGACGACGGAGCAGGTGCCGGACAGGTCGGCATTGATCCTATCCGGGGGGATGCTGCAGGTGAACCGCTCCGGGTTTCTCGGAGGCCATTCGGCTTGAGTCACGCCGCCAAGCCGGCGTCCTCAGTTTGAGCATAATAACGCGCTTCAGCCTCGACAGGAGGAATGTTGCCGATGGGTTCGACCCACCCCAAGGTGGCGAACTCGACGGCTTCCAGGGTGCGCCACGGTTCGCGACGCCGGATCACCTCGGTCTTATAGAGACCGTTGATGGTCTCGGCCAAGGCGTTATCGTATGAACCGCCGACGCTACCGACGGAGGGCTCGACACCAGCATCGGTCAGGCGCTCGGTGTATCGAATAGCGACATATTGCGACCCACGATCCGAGTGGTGGATGAGGCCGCTGCTTTTGGCCGGTCGGCGGTCATGAAGTGCCTGCTCCAGAGCGTCCAGCAAAAAATCAGCGTGGGCTGTGATGGACACCCGCCAGCCTACGATCCGGCGAGCGAAGGCGGCGATGACGAAGGCCACGTAGAGGAAGCCCTGCCATGTCGATACGTACATGAAATCCGCCACCCACAAGGCGTTCGGGCGGGGCACCTGGAATTGGCGGTTCACCCAGTCGGCGGGACAGGGCGCTGCCCGGTGGCTGATCGTGGTGCGGACTGTCTTGCCCCATGTCGCGCCCTTCAGGCCCAATTGGCGCATTAGCCGGGCCACTGTGCAGCGTGCCACGTCGATTCCTTCCCACAGCAACTGCCGCCAGACTTTACGTACCCCATAGACCTGGAAGTTTTCATTCCAGACCCGCCGGATAGCCACGCTCACCTCCGCGTCGCTTCGCGAGCGGGCTGGCGCCTTCTGGATCGGCCCGCCGGGCGGCATAGGCGTGGTAAGTCGACAGGGCGATCAGCAGCACTCGGCAGATCGGCTCGCCCCCATGAACGGCGCGGTGCGCGTCGATGAAGGCGATCATTTCCTGAATGGGCGGTCGAGCTCCGCCTGGGCGAAATACGCCGACGCATTGCGAAGGATTTCTTTCGCCTAGCTAAGCTCCCGCACCTCACGCTCCAGTGCCTTGATCCGTTCCTGCTCGTCCGTTGTCGGCCCCGGCCGCTTGCGCTGGTCACGCTCGGCCTGCCGGACCCAGCCCCGCAAAGTTTCCGGAGTGCAGCCGATCTTCGCCGCGATCGAACTGATCGCCGCCCCCTGCGAGGCATGTTCGCCTTCGTGCTCGAACACCATCCGAACCGCGCGCTCGCGGACTTCAGGGGGCGTACTAGGGTGATGTCTGCTTCGTCATGATGACCCCAGTCTCTTGTATCTCTTCCTTGCCCGCCAACGTGAAGCCGGCGAGGCTGTCGGCGGACGGGAGCCCGCCCATCTCTCGGGCGATCGAGCCCGTTCTTGAGCACGGTGCCCCGTCCGCCGGTTCCATCCGGAACCCGAACAGTCGCTCGGGCCGCAAGGTGAGCCCGCATTCGCAAGGACGGGTCATGGAACAACCTTCTTCGCCAAGCTTCGTCGGCATTGACGTCTCGAAGGACCGTCTCGACGTACACATTCTGCCCGCAGGGCAGGCCTTCGCCGTTGCGCGCAACGGCGAAGGCCTGGATCACCTCGTCACCGAGTTGCGCACGCGTGCCCCCACCCTGATCGTGCTGGAAGCGACGGGCGGCTTCGAAGTGACCGTCGCCGCCGTCCTGGCGGGCGCTGGTCTGCCCCTGGCCGTCGTTAATCCGCGTCAGATCCGCGATTTCGCCCGCGCCACCGGGCGGCTCGCCAAAACCGACGCGCTCGATGCCCAGATCATCGCCCTGTTCGCCGAACGCATCCGCCCCGAACCTCGCCCGATCGCCGACGCCGAGAGCCAGGTGCTGGCCGAGTTGGTGGCGCGGCGTCGGCAAGTGGTCGAGATGATCGGCATGGAAGCCAACCGCCTGCGTCAGGCCCGCAGCCCACGGGTCCGCCGCACCATCGAAGCCACCCGGAAAACCTTGGAGGCTCAACTGGTCGAGTTGGACAAGGACATTGACGACAGCGTGCGTGGCTCCCCCGTCTGGCGAGCTGCCGACGACCTGCTGACGTCAGTCCCCGGCATCGGCGGCATCACCGCGCGCACGTTGATCGCCGACCTACCTGAACTCGGCCGCCTTGACCGCCGGCGCATCGCCGCCTTGGTCGGCGTCGCGCCCGTCAACCGCGATTCTGGACAGATGCGTGGCCATAGAGCCATCGCCGGTGGCCGCACCGCTGTGCGCAACGCCCTCTACATGGCTGCGCTCTCGGCGGTCCGCTGGAACCCCGTTATCAAGGCCCATTACACCAGGATCGTGGCGGCGGGGCGTCCCAAGAAGGTCGCCCTCGTCGCTTGCATGCGCCATCTCCTCACCATCCTGAACGCCATCATCAAGACAGCCTCGCCATGGAAAACCGCTTGACCCGCAACACAGTCGCTCAAGAAATGGGGCCTCCAGGAAAGCCGGAGCGGTTCACCTCACCTGAAGGGTTGCGAGGGAAACACCATAGCGTTTCTTCCGATCGAGTGCGACCCGCTTGAGGAGTTCTTTGGTGGCTTGATGCGGTGCTGCGACGCCTCCCACGACCGGATCAGACTAGGACGCCACGCCTCCGGGCGGCCAATCCGATCAGCAGCACATACCCGAGTGCAACGGTTTGCCCAGTGAGAAAGCTGCCGGCCACGCCACCCGGCACGGCCGCGACCGAAGCGGCGGTGAGTGTCGCGAGGATGCCGCCCAAGGGGACAATGGTCAGGGCGATCCAGCGCTGCACCGGTGCCCAGATCGCCGGGATCAGGAACAACACCCATCCGGCGGCAAGAGCCCAGAGCATCGTTTCCGCACGCGCCGTGTTGGCGTTCTTCAGAACGCTCTCGACCATGGTCGCAGCATCGACGCTTCCGTTCGCCAGGAGCGCCACGTCATCCCCGTCGATGCGAAGCGGCACCAATCCGTGGCCGCTCCGGTCGACCGCAGCGATCACGCTCAAGGGGCCGTCACGCAGAGTCCGGTAGAGGAGTCGACGGTCATTGGCCGCCGGATGAGACACCGGGTCGGAATCCCGTGCATTGCCACTTGGTTGATAAGCCGCATGGGGATCGCTGTCGGCGAGCACCATACCCGCGGGCAACCGGTAATCCTCGCCCGGGCGCAAGGGCCCCAGCGCCGAGGGCGTCGCGGCCAGAAGCGGGTCCGTCAACGCCCATCCGTCGAGACGCGCGCCGGACGACGGCATGAACTGCGTCTCCTCCGGGGTCCAGCCTGCCTTCCGGCCGCCGCGGTACCGCTCCACGATCCTCTGGGTGATCAGCGTGTTTTCGAAGATGACGCCCGTGCTGCTGTCGGTGATCGGCTGCCCGGCCGCTGCGGTTCCCTGGACGTAGACGACACGCCCGGCCAGATCTGGACCAGGCTTGGCGGGGTCAAGGCTGACGAGCAGCGACCGAAGCTCGCCCACGCGGGCAACCCGCACCGCGGCGTCGGTATGGAACCAAGCGTAGGCGCTGACGAGCAGGAAACTCAGGAAGAGGAACGTCACCGACGCCATCATGAACAGAACCGTCCGCTGCCTCCAGGGTACGCTCGGCTTCGTGGATGCGACGGTGTCGGTCATAATGTGAGCTCCTGTGATCATGGCAGGTCCAGTCCCGGTGATGTCTAAGGGTGGGGAAGAGGAGAGCAGCAGGTGCGATGACGCGGCGACCGCCGCCCACGCACCCACCAATTCGGCGAATGAACGACCGCGTTGGCGGTCGGCCTCGGCGTCTTCCGTTGCGCGAACGCCTCAACGGGCACGGGCCGAACCTTACCCCGCCGAGTTGGGGCGCGACTTGACTTCAGGCAAGTAAACCATCACTCGGATCCGGCCGCAAACTCGACAAGACCATCGACATCAAGGCGCTCAACGTGCAGGCCGGGCATCGGAACCGGCCAACTTGTCGTTGGTCAAGGCACCGCGCCTCTCAGCGGGCTTTATGGTGCTGGACACAGACAATCCCGAAGCTCGTGGGTGACTCCTTCATGCAGCACAGCGGAACAGGCCGCACCATGACGACCAGGACGGCGGATGTATCCGGCCGCGGGCTGTTCCACAGGTGTCGGGCACGCGCGGTTCGCGCCGGAATGGTCGGCATCGCCGCGACCATCGTCGCCACGGCCGCCGCAGCTGGCACCGTGCGCGTTCCCGCGGGCGAAGAGGCGTTGCAGGCAGCCGTGGACGCTGCCGCGGTCGGCGACGTGCTCGTGCTCGAGCCGGGCGTGCATCTTGGCCCCGTCACGGTGTCGCGCCCGTTGACGCTCCACGGCGAAAGCGGCGCCGTGGTCGACGGGCGCAGCCGGGGTCCGGTGATCATGGTCAAAGCTCCGGACGTCACCGTGCGCAATCTGGTCGTCCAGAATTCCGGCACGGATCGTGAGCGGATCGCGTCCGGTATCCACCTGGACCGCGCCGCCCATCGGGCGGTGATCGAGGGCAACCGTCTCGAAGGAAATCTCTTCGGTGTCTACCTCTGGGGACCGTCCGACGCCCTGGTGCGGGACAACACAATCATCGGCCGCGACGATCTCCGGATGTCGGAGCGTGGCAACGGGGTATCCGTCTGGAACAGCCCGGGCACCCGCATCATCGGCAACCGGATCGTCAACGGTCGTGACGGCATCTTCGTCAGCAAGACCCAGCGGAATGTCTTCAGCCGTAACTGGCTGGAGGGCGTACGGTTCGGCATCCACTATATGGACGCCAACGACAGCGAGGTGTCCGGCAACATCTCGGTCGGAAACCAAGTCGGCTACGCGATCATGATGTCCAACCGCATCGCCGTCCGGGGCAACCTCTCACAGGGCGACCAAGAACACGGCTTCCTGCTTCACTCCGTCAACGGGTCGCGGTTCGAGGCCAACGCCGTGAATGGGCGCTTCCTGGGCACGGCCCCGATCCAGAGCGACCGGGACGATCCGGACCCGGACGTTCCACGGGAAGCCGAACCGGTCGACGGGTCACGGATCGGCACCGGCAAGTGCCTGTTTGTTCTCGGATCCGTCCGAAACGAGATCCACGGCAACCGGTTCGAGGGCTGCGAGATCGGCGCCCACCTCACCGGCGGCGCCGAACGCAACACAGTCGTCGGCAACGCCTTCATCAACAACCGCACCCAGGTGAAGTACGTCGGCGCCCGCGTGGTCGAGTGGTCGGAGAAGGGGCGCGGCAACTACTGGTCCGACAACGCCGCCTACGACCTAAACGGTGACGGCATTGCCGACGAGCCATACCGGCCGAACGATCTGGTGGACCGCGTTATGTGGGCCTATCCCACCGCCAAGCTGCTGCTCAACAGCCCCGGCATCCAGGCAATCCGCTGGGCGCAGAAGCAGCTTCCCCTGCTTCAGAAAGGAGGCATCGTGGACACCAGCCCGCTTATGGCGCCACCCGAGACCGGCATGCTCACACAAAGCCCCGGTGATGCGCCTACCGGCGGTCCCCTCCCTGGTCGTCGCGTTGAACGCGGAAGGGGTAAGGCAGGCTGAAGCGCCGCGATATAAGCCCGAACGCACGCGGCCGTATTCCTTCACTCCCGCTCCTACGGGAATAGCCTTGAGTGATAGGGTGATGCGGTGGAGGTCCCTTTTCCGAATGCCGGTAAAAAGCGTTGAACGTCGAAGACACCACCTATGGGAGCCCGCAATGGGCGTGACGCCGATCGGTCTGGATCTGACGAAGAGTGAGCTAGACCTTTGCGGAGACGCAGTGGAGACGTTCGTGCTGCTCCGCTGATCACGTGCATTGACTGTCGCCGTTATGGAGTGCTTTGCAGGCCTTTGAGCGATTTTGGCGGACGGCCGCGCCGGCGAGGCGCTTCCGGAGCGGGAAGCGGCCGGTCTTCCAGAAGCCCCTGTGCGACGGCCTGACCCAGAAGGTTCTGAACTGACGAGACCGACCAGCGCGTTTCCCCGCGGGGCGTCCGGCAGTGCAGCTCCTCAAGATGCCGGGCAATGTTGGTCAGGGTTGGGTTGTCCAGCGTCTTCACCGCCGAGGCAACCAAGGTGACAAGGTCATCGCTGTCGCGCCGCCGCGGCGTACGCTCCAGTACCTTGTCGTTCACGAACCCGTCACGCGCGAGGCGACGGACGGCGCGCACCAGGGCCGCTCCGGTCCACGGACCACCGTCGGGGCGCCGCGAGCCATTTCTGTCCAAGCTGCGGGCGACGGTCGCCCAGGAATAGCCGGGTCGCATCGCGCGGACGTGGGGCAGAATATCATCGGCCACCCGCAGCACATCAGCGTCGCGCCGCGCCTCGCGGGCCTCGTTGACGGCGCGCACCGCCGACGCGGAACGGAAGCGCAGGCCTGGATTGCCGCCGGTGCGGCCGCGGTCCCTGGCGGCCTTCAGTCCGGCTTTGGTGCGCTCGCGAATGAGCGCGCGTTCGAACTCGGCCACCGCGCCAAGGATCTGCAAGGTGAAGCGGCCTTGCGGACTGGTGGTGTCGATGGGATCACCCAGCGAGCGGAAGCCCGCCCTTTGGGAGTTGAGCGCTTCGATGATCTCCAGGAGGTGGGCGAGCGAACGGGCCAGCCGGTCGATGCGCACGACGACCAGCACATCACCGGCACGGCAGCGCGCAATGGCGCGCTTCAGCTCTGGACGTGACCGGTCGCCGCCGGACCCATGCTCCCGGTGAATCGTCGAGCAACCGGCCGCCTTCAGCGCGTCGAGTTGCGGGTCGGTGGTTTGCTCGTCGGTTGAAACGCGGGCGTACCCGATTAGGGCCATGGACCTCTCCCAGCGCAGCGGTCCGGAAACGGTGCACGCCGCCGAATTTCACCCGATTGAGCGACAGACACCCTCGCCAGCGTCCAGTTGGGGCATTTTACCAAATACGCAGACGCCACGTAAGGACCGTTTGGTAAAATATCTATGCGCCGCGGCCCGGCTTGCGCTCCGTTGATCGCTTGAGGCCGTCAGCCGGCGCGA
>NZ_VTTO01000007.1 GCF_008364825.1 Azospirillum sp. B21 | reverse complement strand
CGTCGCGTGTCGGTCGCTGCCGTGTCGGCGGCGCCGGCGTCGTTCGCGTCGGGAGGCGTCTTATATGCGGGCCACCCCGAACCGCGCAAGCACTTTTTTCGCCAGCTGGCAAAAAAGCGAAGCCACCTTGCAGGCCGATATTATCCGCCCTTTAAGCAATCCGCAGTTTTTCACGAAGTTCCGCAATGCGTGCATCGATCCGGGTGCGCTCCGCCTCCAGCCGTGCCAGTTCGGCTCGCTCGGCGGCAAGGTCGGGCAGCGCGACCGCGCGCAGCTGCTTCTTGAAGTTGATGATGTCCTGACGGCGGATGTCCGGCCGGAACAGCCCCTGGGCGACGGCCTGCTCGCGCTCCTCCGGGTTAAGGAGGACCATCTCATAGACGGTCGCGTAACTGGGCGGCAGGCTGTCCGTCGGCAGCAGGCCGTCATCGATGGCGGCCGCGACCTTCATCAGCCGGTTGGCGGTGCTGTACCGGAAGGGAAGGTCGCGCTCCACCATCGCCATGAACTCTCCATGCTCCAGCACGGTCTTGGCATGGTTGAGATAGCGGCCGATCGCCAGGAAGTTCTCTTCCGCCTCGGTCCACAGGCTGAGGATCACGTCGGCGAAATTCGCACGGGTGCGAAGTCTGGCCGGGGCCGGCCGCCGCGACAGGCGCGGAGCCGGGGCCTCCGACGGAGTGAGGATGTCCGACACCTCGTCGGCGGTGACGATGCGCGGGGTCAGCTTCCTAGCCATGGATCAGGTCTTCCACGCTTGCGGCCAGTTCGGCGAAGTCGACACGCACATTAGAATCGTCCAGCGGCAGGCCGGCGAAGGAATAGTTCTGATAGGCGGTGCGCAGCGGGATTTCCGCCGGCAGCAGTGGCACCTTCAGAGCGGAGAGTTGTTCGCGAGCGAAGCCGGCTGCCTGGGCACGGCGGTTCACCTGCATCAGCACCACGGCGGCGGGGATGCGTGCCTGGGGATCGCGGCGCTGTGCCATCTTCTGCTCCGCGATCACATGCTGATAGGTGCGGGCGGCTTCCAGCGCATCCTTGAGGTCGGGACGCGATGGAATGAGCACCGCATTGGCGACGCCGATGGAATGCACCAGCCCGCGCGCCAGCACGCCGGCGACATCGATGACGACCCAATCCGCCCTCTGTTCGGCCTCTGTCGCCGCCTCGATGATGTCGTCCTCGTCGACGGTGGTGCAGGCGATGGGAGCGCCAGCCGCCTTGATCCATTGGGTCAGGTTGCGGTTGGGATCGATATCCAGCAGCTCTACCTTGCGGCCGGCCCGGCGCCAGTGGTCAGCGAGGCAGAGCGACAGGGTCGTCTTTCCCGGCCCGCCCTTCGTGCTGGCTGACGTGATGATCGGCATGGCTTCCCACCCTGGCTGAAGTCAAGCCCGCAAGCTGCGCCAGAGCGGCGGCCAAAGTCAACGTACCCCATCGGCGGTAGCAGCGTGCCCGACCCGGAGTCGTGGCCCCACCAACTCGTTGCGGTGAAACAGATAAAGTGCCGATGCGAAAAATAGGAGCCATGCCGTCGCGTGTCTTTCTCCCCGCCGAAAAAATAATAACGGTACATCTCTCTGGTTTTCCCTTGCATAGCGGCTGACAAGGGCCCACATTCGGTTGGTCGAAGTTGCTCTGGGTTATGTGTTTTTCAGCTTTCGGAAAGCTGAACTTCCTGCCTTAGGTGAATTTGATGCTTGGCTCATGTTGAGCTCGGCAACCGGGAAAGGACACTGCCCCATGGCTAACGGTACTGTTAAGTGGTTCAATTCGACCAAGGGTTTCGGTTTCATCCAGCCGGAAGACGGCTCCGATGACGTTTTCGTCCATATCTCCGCCGTCGAGCGTGCGGGGATGGGCAACTTGAACGAGGGCCAGAAGCTGTCGTTCGAATCCGTTCGCGATCCGCGCCGCGGCAAGGTTTCGGCCGAGAACCTGCGTGCGCTCTGAGCGCGGCGGAACGGCACGATCCTGATGCGATCCAGAAGGGCGGCCTCGGGCCGCCCTTTTGCTTTTCGCCCCCTGCACTTTTCTCCCGGGTCCGGGACCGGAGTGGGCATGCCCCAGAAGAAAGCCGTTCCGACATCGCCCGCGGGTTCCGCCGATCCCTGGATGCGTGTCGCCCACATGGCCGGGCGGCTGGCGGCCGACGCCGGCACCGCCTGTTCCTCGAACCCGCACCCGCCCGACAGCGGCTTGGCGCGGTGCTGGACCGCCGGCTGGGACAGCACAGGCCCCGTACCGGCACTCCGGCAGGAAGGCCCGCGGTACAGGCTGCGGTCCTCATCCCCTCCCCCGCAACCAAAGCAGGATTGCAGCATGATCGACCTGATCGACAGACTCCCGGCTATGGCCGACACCGACCTGACCACTCTGGCCTCCAACGCCGAGCGGCTTTCCCTCAGCGGGACGCCGAAGCAGCGGACGGCCGCCGACGCCGCCCTGCCCGCCATCCGGGCGGAGGTCGCGGCCCGGAAGGAGAAGCTTGCCGCCCTTGCCCCCACCCGCGCACCGCGCCGCAGCAAGAAGGCGGCGGCGGCGGTAGACGCTCCCCAGTAGACGAAACGTCTGCAGCCACGGCATTCTTGACCGGCGTAGCGTCTACCCCTACCCTCCCGCCCGGCTCATGTCGGGGAGGTGACGGTGAAGGGCGAGGAGTTGCGGACCTACCGCGAGGCGAAGGGGCTGTCGCAGTCCGAATTCGCCGTCTGGCTGAACGAACGGCTGCAGCGCCGCTACGACAAGCAGAAGGTCAGCCGCTGGGAGAATGATGCCGAGCGCATCCCGGCGGCACTCGACGCGCTGATCAGGCGCGACGCCGCCGGGGTCGAGAAGCTCGGCGGCCCGGCGCTGGTCGTCGTCGTGGCGAACCAGAAGGGCGGCTGCGCCAAGACGGTATCCGCGGTCAACATCGCCTCCGCCCTCGCCCTCCAGGGCTATGCGACGATGCTGATCGATTGCGATCCGCAGGCCAATGCCACGCAGCATCTCGGCATCGACTCCTACACGCTGGAGGCCGATGCCAAGACCCTCTACTACGTTATGCACGGCGACCTCGAACTGCGGGACATCCTCGTCACCGTCGAGGAAAGCGGACTGCGGGTCGCCCCCTCCTCCATCCGGCTGGCCGAGACGGAGGTCGAGTTGGGCAAGGAAGCCGGCGGCGACTTCATCATGAAGGAGAAGATCGCCGCGGCGAAGCGGACCTTCGACTTCATCATCATCGACACGCCGCCCAACATCGGCGAGCTGACGAAGAACGCCATGGTGGCCGCCCACACCGCCATCATCCCCTGCCAGACGGAAAAGTTCAGCCTGCTGGGCATGGGTTTCCTGCTGGAGAATGTCGCCAAGATCCGGCGCAGGATGAACACCTCCCTGTCGGTTCTGGGCATCGTCCCGACGATCTACAAACAGCGAGAACGCAACGACCGCGAGGTTCTGGAGCAGATCCAGGAGCAGTACAGTCCGCATCTGCGGGTGTTCGATCCGGTGCCGAAGGCCTCGGTCTATGCCCAGGCCACCTCGGTCGGCCGCGCCGCGGTCGAGGCCATGCCCGATGTCGCCGGTGCCGCCGTCTACCGCGACGTCGCCGCCGCCCTGGTCGAGGAACGCATCATCCGCATCAAGGAGGTCGAACGTGTCGCGTAGTCTGCTGGGGAAGGCGCAGAAATCCGCCCAGAGCGCCAACAGCACGGCCGCCGCCCGCGTGAAGGATGCGCTGTTCGGCCTCAGCCGCCATGCCCCCCATCTGGTCGAAGTCCCGGTGGACCGCGTCGCCCCCAACCCGAACCAGCCGCGGCGCGAGTTCGACGAGGAGGAGTTGCAGGGGCTCGCGGCCTCCATCGACCGTCATGGGCTGCAGCAACCGGTCGGCGTGCGCCAGATCGCCGACGACCGTTGGCAGCTGGTCTATGGCGAGCGGCGGTTGCGGGCGATGAGGCTGCTTGGACGGGAAACCATCTTCGGCATCCTGTTCACCGGCGACGACGACGAGGAAATCGCGATCGTCGAAAACCTGCAGCGGAGCGACCTGAACCCGTTGGAGGAATCCGACGCCCTGTTCCGTCTGGCGGAGCGGCATGGCTATTCGCACCGGCAGCTTGCCGACGCGCTGGGCCGCAAGAAGACCTACGTCACCATGATGCTGTCGTTCCAGCGTCTGGCGCCGGCCATCCGTGCCGATTACGCCGCTTTGCGCCCGACCAAATCGAAGCTGGAGGCACTGGCGGCGATCGAGGACCAGGACGAGCAGGTGCGGGCCTGGGAGAAGCTGAAGCAGTCGGATGCGGGCGCCCCACCCTCCCCCGCCGCTGATCCTGTTTCAGCCTCGCCGGAGATGGCGGCGAAGCGCGCGTCGGTCAGTGCGCCGGCCGGCGTGGCATCCAGCGCGCTGCCCAAACGCGCGGCAAAGCCGGTGTTCCAGGCGCGTGACGTGCTGAGGGAGTTGCAGGGGAAGCCGCAGCGATTGTCGGAGACCGACCGTCAGGCCTTGCAGGAGATGCGTGCGGCAATCGACGCCGTACTCGAAGCCGCCACCGATTGAGACTGGTCGGAATCCGACCACCACCCATGACGCCGATGGGTGGTCGGATTCCGACCAGCAAAGTCACCGCGGGGCGGGGGCGGGCAGGGCCACCCCGCCATTCATCCCGTCATTTCCCCCAGTGCTGGCCAGCCAATGGCCGATGGGCTTCTGCGGATTGTCCGACGCCTCGCTCCAGCCGGGCGGGACGCCCTGCATGTCGGGCAGGCGGTGGGCGATGCCCTTGTGACAGTCGATGCAGGTGCGCTCGCCGCTGAACAGATATTGTTCGTGGATGCGCGCCGCCCGCGCCCCCTGCTTGGTGATGTCCATGGAGTCCGCGCTGTGGCAGTTGCGGCATTCCAGCGAATTGTTGGACTTCAGACGCGCCCATTCATGCTCCGCCAGTTCCCGGCGCATGGCGACGAACTTGTCGCGGGTGTCGATGGTGCCGAAGATCTTGCCCCAGACCTCCTTCGATGCCTGCATCTTGCGGGCGATCTTGTCGGTCCACTCGTGCGGGACATGGCAGTCGGGGCAGGTCGCCCGCACACCCGACCGGTTGGTGAAGTGGATGGTCTGCTTCATCTCCTCATAGACGTTCGACTGCATCTCGTGGCAGCTGATGCAGAAGGCCTCGGTGTTGGTCGCCTCCAGCGCGGTGTTGAAGCCGCCCCAGAAGAACACGCCGGCCAGGAAGCCGCCCAGCGTCAGAAACCCCAGGCTGAGGGTGCGACTGGGGCGGGCGATGGTCTGCCACGCCCGCCGCACCGAGACCGGAATGCGCGCCTTCATCGGCGGTCTCCCCGGTCGGATGGCCGGCTGACCAGGGTGTCGAGGTCGGTGAAGGTGTTGGGCACGATGGGCTGCGCCGTCGTCTGCGGCACATGGCACTGCATGCAGAAATAGCGCCGTGGCGCGACGGCACCCAGCGTCTGGCCGTCACGGTCGACGTAATGGGTGATGCTGACCATCGGCGCCTGCACCGCCTCGGTGAATCGGCGGCTGTGGCAGGTCAGGCACTGGTTGTTGTTCAGCGTGATCTGATAGTCGCGGACATTGTGCGGGATGACCGGCGGCTGTTCGGGGTAATTGCGGGCGACCCGGCGGTCGTCTGTGACGTCGGGCGGAATCGGCGGGGGAGTGATCTGCTCGACGAAGTTCACCGGCGGCCGGAAGGGCGAGTCCAGCCGGCGCGGTTCGGCGTTTTGGGCCGACAGCACGGCCGGCACGAGGAAGGGCAGCACCGCCAGCGCGGCGAGGTGATGGGGACGCATGGCTCAACTCCTCCCTCAGACCGCGACGATCTTGACGGCGCACTTCTTGAAGTCGGACTGCTTGCTGATCGGATCGGTGGCATCCAGCGTGCACTTGTTGATCAGCCGGGCGGAGTCGAACCACGGCACGAAGACCACGCCGCGCGGCGGCTTGTTGCGCCCGCGCGTCTCCACCCGCGTCTGCATCTCGCCGCGCCGTGAGACGACCTTCACTTCGGACCCACGGCGCAGGCCGCGCGATTTGGCGTCGTCGGGATGCATGAAAACCAACGCCATCGGCATTGCCTTGTACAGCTCCGGCACGCGCATGGTCATCGATCCGCTGTGCCAATGCTCCAGCACGCGCCCCGTGACCAGCCACAGGTCGAAATCCTTGTCCGGTTCCTCGGCCGGCGGCTCGTAGGGGAAGGCGAAGATGTTGGCCTTGCCGTCCGGGTTGCCGTAGAAGCGGACGTCCTCGCCCGGCTTGACGAAGGGGTCCAGCCCCTCGCGGTAGCGCCAGCGCGTCTCCTTGCCGTCCACCACCGGCCATCGCAGCCCGCGCACCTGATGGTAGGTGTCGAAGGGCGCCAGATCATGCCCGTGGCCGCGGCCGAAACCGGCATATTCCTCGAACAGGCCCTTCTGGACGTAGAAGCCGAAATCCTTGGACTCGTCGTTGGCGTACTCGGCATTCAGCTCCGACAGAGGAAAGCGGTCGACATTGCCGTTCCGGAACAGCACGTCGAACAGCGTCTTGCCGCGGTAGGACGGATTGGCGTCCAAAACCTCCCCCGGCCACACCTCGTCCGTGGTGAAGCGTTTGGAGAACTCCATCAGCTGCCACAGGTCGGAACGCGCCTCGCCCGGTGCGGTGACCAGCTGGTGCCAGAAATGAGTGCGGCGTTCGGCATTGCCGTAGGCGCCTTCCTTCTCGACCCACATGGCCGCCGGCAGGATCAGGTCGGCGGCCGAGGCGGTGACGGTGGGGTAGGCGTCGGACACCACGATGAAGTTCTCAGGATTGCGGTACCCGGGATAGGTCTCGTTGGCGCTGTTGGGGGCGGCCTGCAGGTTGTTGTTCACCATGATCCAGTAGGCGTTGAGCTTCCCGTCCTTGAGCATGCGGTCCTGCTGGACGGCGTGGTAGCCGATCTTGGCCGGCAGCAGCCCCTTGGGCAGCTTCCAGGCCTCCTCCGTGTGGGCGCGGTGGGTCGGGTTGGCGACCTGCATGTCGGCGGGCAGGCGGTGGGAGAAGGTGCCGACCTCGCGCGCGGTGCCGCAGGCCGAAGGCTGGCCGGTCAGCGAGAAGGGGCTGTTGCCCGGCTCGGAGATTTTCCCGGTCAGCAGGTGGATGTTGTAGACCATGTGGTTCACCCACACGCCGCGGACATGCTGGTTGAACCCCATGGTCCACAGCGACATGACCTTGGTCTTCGGGTCGGCATACATCTCGGCGAGCGCCAGCAGCCGCTCCTTCGGCACCTTGGTCAGCTCGGCGGTATAGTCCAGCGTGTAGGTGCTGACGAACTTGGCGAAGGCGTCGAAATCGATGGGCTTGGAATCCGCCGGGTCCTTGGCGTTGGCCGCCCGCACCTCCAGCACGCTTTCCGGACGCAGGCCATAGCCGATGTCCTTCTGCCCCAGGCGGAAGTTGCAGTGCTTCTCGACAAACTCCCTGTTCACCCGGTTGGTCTGGATGATGTGGTTGGCGATGTAGTTCAGGATCGCCAGAT
Source organism: Azospirillum sp. B21 (assembly GCF_008364825.1). Classification (GTDB taxonomy): domain Bacteria; phylum Pseudomonadota; class Alphaproteobacteria; order Azospirillales; family Azospirillaceae; genus Azospirillum. The sequence goes on along the minus strand of NZ_VTTO01000007.1, from coordinate 348,831 downwards.
CGGTTCCCGGCTCGAAGATCATCGGGATGTCGGCCAGCTCGAAGCTGCGATGCTCGAAGGTCGACAGCACCGCCACCTTCACATGGCTGTGGGCAAGGCGTCGGTCGGTGATGCGGGTCCACAGGATGGGGTGCATCTCCGCCATGTTGGAGCCCCAGAGGACGAAGGCGTCGGCATGCTCGAAATCGTCGTAGCAGCCCATCGGCTCGTCCATGCCGAAGGTGCGGATGAAGGCGACGGCGGCCGACGCCATGCAGTGGCGGGCGTTGGGGTCCAGGTTGTTGGTGCGGAAGCCGGCGCGCATCAGCTTGGATGCCGCATAGCCCTCCCAGATCGTCCATTGTCCGGACCCGAACATGCCGACCGCGTCGGGTCCCTTCGCCTTCAGCACGCGCTTCCACTGGCTGGCCATCTCGTCGAAGGCCCGGTCCCACGAGACCGGCTGGAACTCGCCGTCCTTGTGGTACTTGCCGTCACGCATGCGCAGCAGAGGCTGGGTCAGGCGGTCCTGGCCATACATGATCTTGGACAGGAAATAGCCCTTCACGCAGTTCAGGCCGCGGTTCACCTCCGCCTGCATGTCGCCGTGGGTGGCGACGACGCGGTTGTCCTTGGTCGCGACCATCACGCCGCAGCCGGTGCCGCAGAAGCGGCAGGGTGCCTTGGACCATTTCAGCGCCGTGTCCTCACCCGCCACCATCGAACTCTGGGCAGCGGCCGGCAGGCTGATGCCCCCTGCGGCAGCGGCGGCGGCCACCGCCTGGGCCTTGATGAAATCGCGACGGTCCAACATGGGCGTTCCCCCTTTTCTTCTGGCGTTCGGGTCGGGCGGGCAGGGCAGGGCAGCGTTTTGCCGGTCAGGGTTCGGACGGCGGCATCCCCTCCCCATGGTCGACGTGGTGGAAGACCATGACCGCGGAGAACACGCCGTCCAGCAGATGCAGCGCGGTCATGCGGTCGGCGATCCAGCCCTCATGCGGTCCTTCGACGGTAACCACCATCTTGCCGGGTTGTTCGATGTGCAGTTCGGTCCCGGGCATGGCCGCAATCTCCGCGCGGACCATTGGTTGACTGTCGGGGCGCACATGCAGCAGCAGCGAGGCGATGTGGAGTTCGCTGGCGGGCGCCGATCCAATGGTGTCATCGAGCGGCATGGACTGGGCTCCCGGTCTGGTGGTCGAGGGTCACGGCACCGGCCGGGCAGGCGGCGACGCAGGCGCCGCAGCCGGTGCAGGCGGCATCGTCGATGCGCGCATGGGCGGCCCCGCCCGCGGCGGGGATGAAGCGGATGGCTCCTTCCGGACATGCATCCTGGCAGCTGCGGCACACCACCCGCCGCACCGCCAGGCAATCGTCGGCGACGGTGGCACGCAACGACCAGGGTGCCGCCGTCTGATCGAAGATCGGCTCTGGACAGGCATCGGCGCAGGCGCCGCAGAAGCTGCATTCGCCGCGCGTGAAGTCGACCTCCGGATAGCCGCCGTCGCCCGGACGCAGGATCGCCTCCGGACAGGCATCGGCACAGGCGCCGCAGCGGGTGCAGAGCGCGGCGAAGTAATCGGGTCGCGACCAGGGGGGATGGATCGGTGCGGGGCCGGTTGCCGGCCGTCCCCGCAGGAAGCTCCGTCGTCCCCTGTCGATTGCGTCGGCGGCCATGGGCACGGCCTTCCCGTCAAACCGGCGGCGGACCGGGCGGGCCCAGGATCAGCTGCGACATCCAAACGATGAAGCCATAACCGCCGACGACGGCGATCGACAGCACCGGCCAGATGAACACGGCCAGCAGCAGGAACATCGCGATCTCGCGCCTGCGGATCCCCGGATCGACCGCCGGAACCGCTTCCGGCGACAGGTGGGGATCGGCAGATGTGGAAGCATCGGTGCGGCGGGCTGGACCGGGTTGCCGGGCTGCGCTCATGGGATGCGGCCTTGTGCTTTATCTCGGGTTGATCGTTCCAACCGCAAATTGCTGGAAACGTCACGCAGCGGCATATTGCCCCTAGGGGGTATGTCTTCAGAGTGTCGGCAACTTCCTCTGGAGCCCGCTGAAAAGGCTATTTCCCTGCAACTCACCCTTTCCCGCAAGAGTTGTTGATCTGGCGCAATTCGCACAGCGGTCCGCCAAACTCTTGACCGCGGTCAAGAACTCCTCCGCCACCGCGCGCTTTCATGCCTCCCGAGACACCGAAGCCAAGGGGCGAAAGCCGGAGGATGGCCGTCGTGAGGTTCACGCGCTTACAACGTTGGATGGGATCGGCGCTCGTCGCCCTTCTCCTGCTGCTGACCGGCATCGTCGCGGTGCATGCCGCCGACGGCGGCCGGCTGCTGCCCTATCTGGCGAAGCTTCAACCCTCCGACCTCGTTCCCGGCGCCGACCGCTTCGGCGCACCGGCCGCAAACGCCCCCACCATCCCCGTCTACAAGGGCAATGTCGTGGTCGGTCATGCCTATCTCACCTCCGACTTCGTCAACACCACCGGCTATTCGGGCCGGCCCATCGACGTGGTGGTCGGGCTGACGCCGGACGGCACGGTGACGGGCGCGCGGCTGATGGACCATCACGAGCCCATCGTGCTGATCGGCATCCCGCCGGCCCGCATCAACGGTTTCATCGACGGCTATGTCGGCAAGAACGTGCTGGCGCTCGCCACCCAGAGCGCCGCCAGCCCGCCGGTGGACATCGTTTCGGGCGCCACCGTGACGGTGATGGTGATCGGCGATTCGATCATCCGCTCGGGCAAGAAGGTGATGACCGCCCTCGGCAAGACCGTGGCGGAAGCGGCACCCACCGTGACGAAGACCATCGACCTGTCGAAGGACGCGGTGGAGGACTGGGCGACCCTCATCGGCGATGGCTCGGTCCGCCGCCTGACGCTGACGGTGGGGGAGGTGAACGCTGCCTTCGAGCGCACCGGCAAGGCCGAAGCCATCGCCCGCGCCGAACCCGGCAACCCCGACGACACCTTCATCGACCTCTACGCCGCCCTGGTGACCATCCCCACCATCGGCCGCTCGCTGCTGGGCGATGCGGAGTACGAGGCGCTGACCAAGCGGCTGAAGCCGGGCCAGCAGGCGGTGTGGGTGGCGGGGCAGGGGCGCTATTCCTTCAAGGGATCGGGCTATGTCCGCGGCGGCATCTTCGACCGGGTCGAGATGGTGCAGCATGAGGGATCCATCCGCTTCCGCGACAAGATGCACAAGCGCATGGGAAGCACCGCCGCGGCCGGTGCCCCCGATTTCCCGGAAATCGGTCTGTTCGTCCTGCCGGAAGGCACCGAGTTCAATCCGGCCGAGCCGTGGCGCCTGCAACTGTTGGTGCAGCGGGCCATCGCCGCGCTGGACAAGGTGTTCGTCACCTTCGATCTCGGCTACCAGCCGCCCGACAAATATCTGAAGATCGAAAAGCCGGCCGCCCCGGCCACCAACCAGCCTGCCGCCCAATCCGCCAGCCACAGTGCCGCCATCCAGGCCGCCGGTGCCGAGGCGGCGGAGGACGCCGCCGAAACGCCGCTGTGGCAGCGCATCTGGCAGAACCGGCAGCTCGACATCGCGATCCTGTCCGCCGCCATCCTGCTGCTGACCGGCATCTTCTTCTTCCAGGACCAGCTGACGAAGCGACCGGCGCTGTATGAGCGGGTGCGGACGGCCTATCTGGTCTTCACCCTGGTCTGGCTCGGCTGGTACGCCACGGCCCAGCTGTCGGTGGTCAATGTCCTGACCTTCGCCAACGCGCTGCGCACCGATTTCCGCTGGGACTATTTCATGATGGACCCGCTGGTGTTCATCCTGTGGTTCTCGGTGGCGGCATCGCTGCTGTTCTGGGGCCGGGGCGCCTTCTGCGGCTGGCTCTGCCCGTTCGGCGCGCTGCAGGAACTGGCATCGAAGGCGGCGAAGAAGATCGGCATCCGCCAGATCACCGTGCCCTTCGCCCTGCACCAACGCCTGTGGCCGATCAAGTACATCATCTTCCTGCTGCTGTTCGGCTTTTCGCTGCAATCGCTGGCGACGGCGGAGAAGGCGGCGGAGATCGAGCCGTTCAAGACCGCCATCATCCTGCATTTCATCCGCGACTGGTGGTTCGTGGCATTCGCCGTAGCCCTGCTGGCCGCCGGTCTGGTCATCGAACGCTTCTTCTGCCGCTATCTCTGCCCGCTGGGAGCGGCGCTGGCGATCCCCGGCCGGCTGCGGATGTTCGACTGGCTGCGCCGCTACAAGGAATGCGGCAGCCCGTGCCAGCGCTGCGGCAACGAATGCCCGGTGCAGGCCATCCACCCCGACGGCACGATCAACCCCAACGAATGCATCCAGTGCCTGCACTGCCAGATGCTCTACCACCACGACCACAAATGCCCGGTCATGATCCAGAAGCGGCAGAAGCGCGAGAAGTGGCAGGCCGCCGAGGCCAAGGCTGCGGCGGAGAAGGAAGCCGCCAAACCGGCCGCCGCCCGAACCGCCGTGGCGACCGCCGACCCGGCCACCGGCCGGCTGACGTTGCGGCCCCACGGGTCCTGACCGCCATCCCCTCCTCAATCCCATAACCTGACCCGGTCGCAACGGGTCTCTTGACAGCCCCCGAACGGGGTCAGCGAAGGAGCAGACCATGTCGAACGAGACGAACAACACGGCAGGCGTCAACCGCCGTGCCCTTCTGGGCGGAACGGCGAAGGCGGCGGCGCTCGCCGGCCTGACCGGTGCCGTGGGCGGTGCTGCCGCCGGCGGCATTGCCGGGAACGCGCTGTTCGGCGCCTCCGCTGCCCTGGCGGCGACCCCGCAGACCGGCCACCAGAGCGTCGAGGTGAAGCCCGGCGATCTCGACGAATATTACGTCTTCCATTCCGGCGGCCATTCCGGCGAGGTCCGCATCATGGGCCTGCCGTCGATGCGCGAACTGATGCGCATCCCGGTGTTCAACCGCTGCTCCGCCACCGGCTGGGGCCTGACCAACGAGAGCCGCAAGATCCTCACTGCCAATCTGACGGAGGAGACCAAGGCCTTCCTCGCCAAGCGCGGCGGCGAGTATCTCAACGGCGACCTGCACCACCCGCACATGTCCTTCACCGACGGGACCTATGACGGGCGCTACATCTTCGCCAACGACAAGGCGAACAGCCGGGTGACGCGCATCCGCTGCGACATCATGAAGCCGGACGTCATCCTCGAGATCCCGAACGCCTCGGCGATCCACGGCCTGCGCCTGCAGAAATACCCGCGCACCGGCTATGTCTTCTGCAACGGCGAGCAGCGCGTGCCGACGCCGAACGACGGCAAGATCCTGGACGAGCCGAAGAAGTACCGCTCGCACTTCACCGCCATCGACGGCGATTCGATGAAGATCGCCTGGCAGGTGTGGGTCGACGGCAACCTCGACAACACCGACGCCGACTATCAGGGCAAATACGTCTTCTCGACCTGCTACAACTCCGAGGAAGGGGTGACGACGGCCGAGATGACGGCCAACGAGCAGGATTGGCTGGTCGTCTTCAACATCAAGCGCATCGAAGAGGCGGTCAAGGCCGGCAAGGTGGAGGTGATCCACGGCGTGCCGGTGGTGGACGGCCGCCACGGCAGCCCCTACACCCGCTACATCCCGATCCCCAACAGCCCACACGGCGTCAACACCGCCCCCGACGGCATCCACGTCACCGTGAACGGCAAGCTGTCGCCGACCGTCTCGGTCATGGACGTGCGCAAGCTGGACGAACTGTTCGAGGACAAGATCAAGCCGCGCGACGTGATCGTCGCCGAACCGCAGGTCGGCCTCGGCCCGCTCCACACCGCCTATGACGGGCGCGGCAACGCCTACACCACCCTGTTCCTCGACAGCCAGGTGGTGAAGTGGAACATCGACAAGGCCAAGCGGGCCTTCAAGGGCGAGAAGGTCGATCCCATCGTCCAGAAGCTGGACGTGCATTACCAGCCGGGCCACCTGCACACCTCCATGGGCCAGACCAAGGAGGCCGACGGCAAATGGCTGATCGTGCTGAACAAGTTCTCCAAGGACCGCTTCCTCAACGTCGGCCCGATGAAGCCGGAAAACGACCAGCTGATCGACATCTCCGGCGACGAGATGAAGCTGGTGCATGACGGCCCCACCTTTGCCGAGCCGCACGACACGCTGATCGTCCACCGCTCCAAGGTCAATCCGAAGAGCATCTACACCCGCGACGACAAGATGTGGGAGGACGCCCGCATCCAGGCGAAGAAGGACGGGGTGGACCTGGACAACGACACCAAGGTGATCCGCGACGGCAACAAGGTCCGCGTCTACATGTGGAGCCGCGCCCCGGCCTTCGGCCTGGAGGAGTTCACGGTGAAACAGGGTGACGAGGTGACGGTCTACATCTCCAACATGGACGATGTGGACGACCTGACCCACGGCTTCACCATGACCAACCATGGCGTCTGCATGGAGATCAGCCCGCAGCAGACCGCATCGGTCACCTTCACCGCCGACCGTCCGGGCGTGCACTGGTACTATTGCCAGTGGTTCTGCCACGCCCTGCACATGGAAATGGGCGGCCGCATGCTGGTCGAGCCGCGTTCGACCTGATCGGGGTCTAGCCCCTTTACCCCGAAGATCTCCCTCTCCCCCCCGGGGAGAGGGTCGGGGTGAGGGGGATGCACTGCAGGATTTTTGCAAAGGTCCCGCAATGCTCCCCCCTCACCCTAACCCTCTCCCCGCTCTCAGCGGACCTTTGGTCCGCCTGCCGCGACAGCGCAAACTTCGTTTGCGCGAAAGCGTGGGGGAGAGGGGATCCGCCCCAAACAGGACCCTTCCCTCATGCTCCTCCGTACGGCGACCCTCCTCGGCATAGCCCTGCTCGGCACCCCGGCGCTGGCGGCCACGATCCCGGTGGCGCCGGGCGAGCTGACCGCCGCCATCGCCGCAGCCTCGCCCGGCGACACGCTGCGGCTCGCCGCCGGCCGGCACGTCGGCGCGGTAAAGGTCGACAAGCCGCTGACGCTGGAAGGTGAGCCCGGCGCCATGCTGGACGGGGAAGGGAAGGGCAGCGTCGTCACCGTCACCGCCCCCGACGTCACGCTGCGCGGGCTGGAGGTGCGCAACACCGGCACCAGCCTGTTCGACCAGCATTCCGGCATCTTCCTGAGCAAGACCGCCAAGCGGGCCGTGGTCGAGGACAACCGGCTGCGCGACACGCTGATCGGCATCTATGTCTGGGGCGCCGACGACAGCCTCGTCCGCCGCAACGACGTCGGCGGCCGCACCGACCTGCGCGTGTCGGAACGCGGCAACGGCATCCAGATCTGGAACGCGCCCGGTACCCGCGTGCTCGACAACAGCGTGCGCGATGCCCGCGACGGCGTCTTCACCACCACCTCGCGCAAGAACCTGTTCGCCGGAAACCGCTTCGAGAGGGTCCGCTTCGCCGTCCACTACATGTACACCAACGACTCCGAGGTGTCGGGCAACGTCTCGATCGGCAGCAGCGTCGGCTACGCCATCATGTATTCCAACAATCTGGTGGTGAAGGACAACCGATCGGTCGCCGACCGCGAGCACGGCTTCCTGCTGAACGCCGCCAACAGCGCGCAGTTCACGAACAACAGCGTCGCCGGCCGCTTCGCCGGCGCGGTGTCCGACAGCGGCGAGGCGCTAGCCGACAACGACATCCCCCACGACAGCGAGGCGATGGACGGCCGGCTGCGCAGCGGCACCTGGAAATGCGTCTTCATCTACAACGCCAACAAGAACCGCTTCGCCGGCAACCGGTTCGAGGGCTGCGAGATCGGCGTCCATTTCACCGCCGGGTCCGAGCGCAACAGCATGACCGGCAACGCCTTCATCGGCAATCGCACCCAGGTGAAGTATGTCGGCACCCGCTTCCTCGACTGGTCGGAGAAGGGGCGGGGCAACTACTGGTCCGACAATGCCGCCTTCGACCTGAACGGCGACGGCATCTCCGACGAGCCCTATCGCCCCAACGACGTGGTCGACCGCGTGATGTGGGCCTATCCGGCGGCGAAGCTGCTGATGAACAGCCCCGGCGTCCAGGTGATCCGCTGGGCGCAGAAGCAGTTCCCGGCCCTGCACCCCGGCGGCGTGATCGACAGCGCACCGCTGATGGCGCCTCCCGCCATGTCCGTTCCCGTCCAATCTGCCGAAAGGAACCAGCCATGACCGACTTCACCGCAGAGGTGCGGGGCGTCACCAAGCGCTATGGCGAGACCGAGGCGGTGCGCGGCGTGGACCTGACGCTGGCGCCCGGCGAATGCGTGGCGATGGTCGGGCACAACGGCGCCGGCAAGAGCTCTCTCATCAAGCTGATGCTCGGCCTGACGACACCCACCGAGGGCAGCATCCGCGTGCTGGGCGGCGACCCGGCCAGCGCCGCCTGCTCCCCGATCCGCCGCCAGATCGGCTTCCTGCCGGAAAACGTCGCCTTCCATCCCAACATGACCGGACGGGAGACGCTGGACTTCTACGCCCGGCTGAAGGGCGCCCCGCGCCGTCACAACGACGCGCTGTTCGCGAAGGTCGGGCTGGAGCCCGCCGCGATCAAGCGCCGCGTCTCCACTTATTCCAAGGGCATGCGCCAGCGCCTTGCCCTCGCCCAGGCCCTGCTCGGCGGCCCGAAGCTGCTGTTCCTCGACGAGCCCACCACTGGCCTCGACCCGGCGCTGCGCCAGAGCTTCTACGCCATCGTGGCGGAGCTGCGCGACCAGGGCACCACCGTCCTGCTGTGCAGCCACGCCCTGACCGAACTGGAGGGGCAGGCCGACCGCGTGGTGGTGATGAGCCGGGGCCGCAAGGTCGCCGACGGCTCGCTCGCCACCCTGCGCAGCCTCGCCCAATTGCCGGTGCGCATCCGCCTGACCCTGCCCAGCGACGACGTCGACGCGCTTGCCGCACGGGTGGGGGAGGGCGCCGCCCTGACCCGCTTGGCCGGTGGCGTGGTCGAACTGGCCTGCGCCAACGACGACAAGGTCGGACTGGTGCGCCGCATCGCCTGCGACGGTCCGGCCGCCAACATCGCCGTCAAGGACATCGAGATCGTCCAGCCCAGCCTGGACGAGATGTACGCCCATTTCCTGCGCCGGGAGGCCGCCGAATGAACACGCTGCTCATCATCGCCGGCAAGGAACTGCGCGAGGCCACCCGCAACCGCTGGGTCGTCGCCACCACGCTGCTGATGGCGGCGCTGGCCCTGACGCTGAGCTTCCTCGGCTCCGCTCCCACCGGCACGGTCGGCGTCGGCCCGGTGGAGGTCACCATCGTCAGCCTGTCCAGCCTGACCATCTTCCTGCTGCCGCTGATCGCGCTGCTGCTGTCCTTCGACGCGGTGGTGGGTGAGATCGACCGCGGCACCATGACCCTGCTGCTGTCCTACCCGGTGGCGCGCTGGCAACTGCTGCTCGGCAAGTTCCTGGGTCATGCCGCGGTGATCGCGCTGGCCACCGTGGTCGGCTACGGCGCCGCCGGGGTGGCGATGGCGATGGGCGACGCGCCCATCGGCAATGAAAGCTGGCGCGCCTTCGCCTCGATGATCGGGTCCAGCGCGATGCTGGGCGCCGCCTTCACCGCGCTCGGCTATCTCGCCTCCACCATCGTGCGCGACCGCGGCACGGCGGCCGGCATCGCGGTGGCGGTCTGGCTCGGCTTCGTGCTGCTCTATGACATGGCCCTGCTCGGCCTGCTGGTCGGCGGCAGCGGCATCGGGGTGGAGGCGCTGAACTGGCTGCTGCTCGCCAACCCGGCCGACGCCTACCGCCTGTTCAACCTGACCGGCTTCAAGGGCGTCAGCACCTTCGCCGGAACCGCCGGCCTCGCCGCCCATGTACAGCTTTCGGTCCCGCTGCTGCTGGCCGTGATGGCCGGCTGGATCGCCGCCCCGCTGGCGCTGGCCGCCGCCCTCTTTTCGAGGAAGCAGATCTGATGCGCACCACCTCACTCCTGCGGACCGCCGCCGTCGCCGCCGCCCTGCTGCTGTCGCTGTCCGCCTGCAAGCAGGAAAAGGCGGAGGTCGCCCCGCCGCCGCCCGTGACCCTGACCGCCGACGCGATCGGCCATTACTGCGGCATGAACCTCGCCGACCATCCCGGTCCCAAGGGCCAGATCCTGGTGAAAGGGCAGCAGCGGCCGATCTGGCTGTCGTCGGTGCGCGACACCTTCGCCTTCACCATGCTGCCGGAGGAGCCGAAGGAGATCAGCGCCATCTACGTCACCGACGTCGGCAAGGCCAAGGACCCCACCGCCCCCGACCTGACCGTCTGGGTCGAGGCGCGCAAGGCCTGGTACGTGCTGGGCAGCAAGCTTCGCGGCGGCATGGGCGATGCGGAGCCCTATCCCTTCGCCGAGGAATCCGCCGCCCGCGCCTTCGCCGCCGCCAATGGCGGCACGGTCCAGCGCTTCGCCGACGTGCATGAGGACCAGATCCTCACCCCGCCGGCTAGCCCCGTCGCCGAGGGAGGCCACTGATGGCCGCCACCCTCACCAGACGCCGCGTCCTCGCCATCGGCGCTGCCGCCGCCGGCCTGTCGCTGCTGCCGCACCGGCTTCTGCATGCCGCGGGCGTGCCTGTCCGGGTCTGGCGCGGCGTGGCGCTGGGGGCGGATGCCAGCCTGACCATCGCCCATCCCGACCCCGCCGAGGCCGACCGCCTGATCGCACTGAGTCTTGATGAGGTATCGCGGCTGGAGCGCGTCTTCAGCCTCTACCGCGCCGACTCCGCGCTCCGCCGTCTCAACCGCGACGGTTCGCTGGAGGCGCCGCCGACCGACCTTGTCCGCCTTCTGGCCCAGGCCGCCGCCTTCGGCCGCAGCACCGGCGGCGCCTTCGACCCCACGGTTCAGCCGTTGTGGCAGCTCTATGCCGGCCATTTCGCCCGGCCCGGCGCCGACCCCGCCGGCCCGCCGGCAGGCGCCGTCCGTGCCGCGCGGGCGCTGGTCGATGTCCGGGCGCTGCGCGTGGAGCCCGACCGCATCGCCTTCGACCGTCCTGGCATGGCGGTGACGCTGAACGGCATCGCCCAGGGCTACATCACCGACCGGGTGACGGAGCGGCTGAAGGCCGAGGGCATGGACCGCGTGCTGGTCGATATGGGAGAGTTGCGGGCGCTCGGCCATCACCCCTCCGGCCGCCCCTGGACCGTCGGCCTCGCCGATCCGGCCGACCCCGACCGGACGGTTGCGACGCTGGAGCTTGCCGACGGCGCGCTGGCGACCACCGGCGGCTACGGCACCCGCTTCGATTCCGCCGGCCGCTTCACCCACCTGTTCGAGCCCGCGAGCGGTGCTTGCGCGGTCCATTGGCAGGCGGTTACGGTACAGGCACCGGACGCCACGACGGCCGATGCCCTGTCGACCGCGCTTTCGGTGGTGCCGGAAGATCGGGTGCCGGCCATCCTCGCAGCCCATCCCGGCGTCACCGCCCGCTTCACCCGCCCCGACGGCCGCATCCTGCGGCTGCCCGCCTAAACAGATCGGATCATCGTCATGGGAAGCTTCAGCCTGTTCCACTGGGCCATCGTTCTGCTGGTCGTTCTGCTGCTGTTCGGCGCCGGCAAGCTGCCGAGCGTGATGGGCGACTTCGCCAAAGGCATTAAGAGCTTCAAGTCCGGCCTGAAGGACGACGAGGAGGAGCGCAAGCCGATCGCGTGATGGGGAAGGGGGCGGCGTAATTGAACGTCGGCTCCGATGCCCCCACCCCAACCCTCCCCCGCCCAGCGGGGGAGGGACTGCCGCCGCTCTCCCGCACAAGCACTTGCCCCCTCCCCCGCCCAGCTCTCGCACAAAGCTACGCTTTGTGCTGACGCGGCAGGCGGACCGTAGGTCCGCTGAGAGCGGGGGAGGGTTGGGGTGGGGGTCTGACTTCCCACCTCCAAACAGTCCCCTCACGCCACCCGCAGCGCCCCCGCGGTGTCGTGGTAGAAGCCGTTCACCAGCGGCGCGTCGATCAGCCCGCCCAGTTCCGCCGCGACCTCGGCCCCGTCGCGCCGCCCATCGAGCACCGCGCGGAACGCTTCTGCCACCCGCACCATGTCCATCGCCTGCGGCGACAGGCGGAAGCGCGAAACACCCATCCCCACCAATGCCGGCAGCTCCGCCGTCAGGCACAGGCAACCGTGCGACATCGTCTGCGTCCCGTTGACCGTCAGGAAGGGCTGGCCGTCCATGGTCGTCACCGGCAACCCGTCCGGGTCGTTGCCGCAGACGAATTGGCAGCCATCCTTGTGCAGCCCATGAGCGCGCGCGTGATAGCAGCGGGCCGAGATGGCGAGCGGCGCCCGGCCCCAGGCCTGCACCTCCACCGCGACGCCCAACTCCCGCCCGGCCTTCGCCAGCGCCGCCACGGTGGCCGCCGGCAGTTCGGCCGGCAGCGACACCGCCACCGCGCCGCGCTCCGCCATCCAGGCCAGCGTCGCCTCGTTGTAGACGTTGATCGTCGGCCCGACGGCGTGCGGGCGCCCCGCCAGCAGCGCCAGCGCCCCCATATCGTTCGCCTCGACAATCCCGGCATCGGCCGACACCAGATCGCGCATCGCCGACCGTTCGCGCTCGCTGCCGACCAGGATCGGGCTGGCGAGCCACACCGTCTTGCCGGCCGCGGTCAGACGTTCGACCACCTCCCCCATCGCCTCGGCGAAGAAGGGCGCCCGCTTGAAGCAGACGATCTCGCCGACGATCACCGTGTCGACCGGGGCCTCGTCGGCGATGCGGGCGTAGAAGTCGCGCCAGCGGTCGACCGGCCAGTTGAACAGCACCGGCCCCAAAGTGAGTGACGCAGTCATTCCGTAATGCTCCTTACCGCCCGATGCTCAGCGCCAGGCGCGGGTGTAGGCGCCGGTGGTCTGGGTTCCGCCCTCGACCATCGCCTGCAGGTCGATGTGCGGCACCGGCCGGCCGGCGGCGAAGCTGTCCAGCGCCTCGCGATAGGCGCGGACGACGGCGCCGATATAGGCCTTGCCGCGCTGCCGCCCCTCGATCTTCAGCGCATGGACGCCGGCCGCCTTCAACTCGGGCAGCAGATCCATGGCATTCAGGCTGGTCGGCTCCTCGAACAGGTAGGCCGGCGCGCCGCCGGCGACGAAGCGGCCCTTGCACAGCGTCGGATAGCCCGCCTGCTCGCCCTCGCCGAAGACATTGATGGTGAAGCCGCCCAGCGTGGAGGCCAGCGCGCCGCCGCGTTGCTCGTAGCGGACATGGGTCGCCGGGGAACAGACGCCCTGCTTGTTCGGCGACAGGCCGGTGGCGTAGGAGGACAGCGAGCAGCGCCCCTCCGCCATTGGGCAAAGGCCGCCGAAGACGAACACCTCGGTCTCGACGTCGACCTCGGCATTCAGCTTGGCGATCTCCGGCACCGTCAGCACGCGCGGCAGCACCACCCGGCGCACGCCGAAGGCGTCGCGGTAGAGCCGGATCGCCTCCACATTCGCGGCCGAGGCCTGGACCGACAGGTGCAGGCGCAGGTCGGGATGGCGCTTGGCGGCATAGGCCAGCAGGCCCGGATCGGCCAGGATGACCGCATCCACCTTCAGCCGCGCCGCGTCGTCCACCGCCTTCTGCCAGGGACCGAGATTGCCCGCCTGCGGATAGGTGTTGATGGCGACATAGACCTCCACCTTGCGGGCGTGGGCATAGTCCACCGCGTCGGCCACATCCTGCCGGGTGAAGTTCAGCCCCGGAAAATTGCGGGCGTTGGTTTCGTCCCGGAAGCCGAGATAAACCGCGTCGGCCCCGGCATCGACGGCGGCGCGCAGGGCGGCGGGCGTGCCGGCCGGGCAGATCAGTTCGAAATTGTCCATGGTCCTCACGCCCCCGCCCCCGGATTCGTCCCCGGAACCGTCCCGGTCAGGCGTGCTTCGATCCTCGCGCCGATCCGCTCGATCCCGCGCCGCAGCGGCGGCGGCAGCAGCCGGCGCGCCGCTTCGACGCGGTCCAGCACCGGCCCGGCATTCCGGCGCAGCACCGGCAGGGCGCGGGCCAGCGGCCCGGCGATGGAGGCGGCGTCGGCCATCAGATCCATCTCGTCCTCGCCGTCCAGCGTGTTGCGCAACGCCAGGATCAGGGCGGTGTCGCCGGAAATGGTCAGCTCGCGCCGGAAGAACAGGGCATCGCCGTCGATCCGCCCCTCCAGCAGGTCGAGCAGCCGGGCATAGGGGCCGCGGATGACGGCATCGGCCGCAGCCGCACCGGTCCCAACCGCCCCGCGGGGCCGGGCATGCAGGGACAGCTCAGGCCCGACGCGCATCATCAGCGCGACCGGTGCATCCACCGGCTCGATCAGAACGCAGGCGTCCTGCATCTCGCGCAGTGCCTCGAAGGCGCGCGGATGGCGCTCCGCCAGCACGCGGAGAAGGCGGGCCAGCAACGCATCGCTGACCCTCTCCCCCAGCCGCGGGACGAGCCCGAGCCCCGCACGGCTCAGGCTGGCTTCGAAACGTCGGGCCCGGTCGTCATCAATCGCGGTCGGTGCGACAGCGGGCTCACGCATGGGCTCACGCATGGGCGGAGTCCCTCCTTATCGGTCATTCCGCCGCCCATCAAATCCGCTAATCGCCCGCCGTCATTGACGTCGGTCAAGTTTAAGCTTGAAAAGTCGCTCTCAGGCGGCGCTGGCCAGCCCTGCGCGGTCGATCAGGTCGTACAGTTCGCGGTCCTCGCGGCCGATGCGATGTTTCAGCGCAGCCACCACCTCGCGTGTCTCGCGGACAAAGGCTGCCGGATCCTTGGCGACCGCCACCGGTCCGGGCCAACGCGTGCGGTACAGGTCGAACCGTGCCCGCAAGTTCCCCATCTCCGCCTGGAAACGCGCCGCCGTGCTGCGCAGTTTCGCATCCGGGTGGGCGAGCAGGCGGGGGTAGAGCGCGCTGTCCTCCAGCGACAGGTGGACGGCGAAGATGCCGAACAGCTCCCGCACCGTGGCGGTGAGCGCCGCCGTGTCCGACTCCACGGTCTTCGAAGCGAGCAGCGCTTCGATGCGGCCGACCAGCTGGCCGACGCCGGCATGGTGGTCGCGGTAGAGTGCGGTGCTGACGGTGACGTTGGCCATGATTTTGTCTCCAACCGTTGCCACCCTTCATGGGCGGCGTTGAAGCCAGCATGCCGGCCCACCCATCCGGCATCGTTGCGCCACAGCAAGCAGTTCTCCGAAAGATCAGGGTAACGCGGTTCCGGCGTCCGCGCACTACCTGACTGTCCATGCCGCCGACAGGCTTTGCGATACAGCCGCGTGAGGGAGGGGAGCATGACAGCGACAAGACGGATGTTTCTGCAGGGTGCTTTGGCCGCGACAGCCATGGCGATGCAGCCGGCATTCGCCAAAGCACAGGCCACTCCGCAGGCCGGCGCACCGGCGATGCGCCGCATTCCCTCCACGGGCGAGGCGATTCCAACCGTGGGGCTCGGCACCTGGATCACTTTCAATGTCGGGGACGACGACGAACTGCGCGACGAATGCGCGGCGGTCATGGACGCCTTCTTCCGGGCCGGCGGCGGGATGATCGACTCCTCTCCCATGTACGGCTCCGCCCAGCAGGTGGTCGGATACGGCCTGCGGAAGCTGGGGCAGCCCAAAAGCCTGTTCTCGGCCGACAAGGTCTGGATTTCCTCCGGCAGCCGCGGGCCGTCGCAGATCGAACAGTCGCGCAGCCTGTGGGGTGTGCCGCGCTTCGACCTGCTGCAGGTCCACAACCTGCTGTCCTGGGAAGAGCATCTGCAGACGCTGTTCGCGATGAAGGCGGCAGGCCAACTCCGCTATGTCGGCATCACCACGTCCGAAGGCCGGCGCCACGACCTGCTGGAGACGATCTTGGCCAGCCGGCCGCTCGACTTCGTGCAGCTCACCTACAACATCGTCGACCGCGAGGTGGAGGACCGCATCCTGCCGCTGGCGGCCGACCGCGGCATCGGCGTCATCGTCAACCGCCCGTTCCAGCAGGGCGTCCTGCTCCGCCGGCTGGCCGGCCAGCCGCTGCCCGCCTGGGCCGGCGACATTGGCGCCTCCAGCTGGGCGCAGGTCGTCCTGAAATTCATCATCTCCCATCCCGCCGTCACGGTGGCCATACCGGCGACCAGTCAGGTCGCGCATGTGCGGGAGAATATGGCCGCGATGAGCGGACCGATGCCCGACGCCGCGATGAGAAAACGGATGGCCGACCATGTGAGGGCGCTCTGATGCCGGAATGGTGGACCTACTCCGCCGAGGATTTCCTGCTGTTCAGCCCGCGCACCTACTGGCGGCTGATCGAACGCCACAATGAGGCACTCTGGCCGGCGCAGTTGCTGACGCTGCTGGTGGGCATCGCGATCCTGTGGTTCCTGGTCCGGCCGCGGCCGTGGTCGCACCGGGCGGTCGCGGGAAGCCTTGCGGTGCTGTGGGTCTGGGTCGCCTGGAGCTTCCTGTGGGAGCGCTACGCCACCATCAACTGGGCGGCAGCCTACGTCGCACCGCTGTTCGCGCTTCAGGCCGTGCTGCTGGCGTCGGTCGGGAGGCGGATGCGCTGGTCGTTCGACCGGACGGGGCGTGGATCGGTGGCGCTCGGGCTGTTCCTCTATGCCCTTTTCCTGCACCCGCTGACGGCGGTGCTGGTGGGCCGGCCGATGCGGGGAGCGGAGGTTTTCGGCATCACGCCGGACCCGACCGCCATCGCGACGGTCGGGCTTGTCCTGATGGCGGTCGGGCGCTGGTCGTGGCTGCTGCTCGTCATCCCATTGCTCTGGTGCCTTGCCGGCTGGCTGACCCTGTACGGCATGGGAGCAGCGGAAAGCTGGGTCATGATGCTGGCTGCGGCGGGGACAGCGGCGGGGGCAGGGGCGGTGCTCGCCGTCCTGTCTGCCACCCGCCGGCCCGGTCAGAAATGAACCCACCTGTGGGACAGCCCACAGCGCTGAAGCGGGAATGCGCTCAGGATCGCTCCGACATCGCAATCGGCCTCCGGATGGAGCGATCCCATGACCGTCCTCTTCATCGCCATCGCCTCGTCGATCCTCAGCATTGCGCTGCTGGTCGGCTTCGAGCTCTGCATCCATCTGCCTTCGGAGCTCGCCGGGGCTAAGACCATTCCCTGCAACGGCAGAAGGCTTGGCGAGGACATCATGGGGTGATGGCAGGACGGATTCGTCCGTCGGTGCCCTTACGGCTGGCCGCTGCCGCCGGCGGCACCATAGATGTGGCCGGTGGTGTAGCTGCCGTCCTCCGCCGCAAGCTGGACATAGATGCCGGCAAGCTCGGCCGGCTGGCCGGGACGGCCCAGCGGGGTCTGGCCGCCGAACTGCTTCAGCTTCTCCTGAGTGGCGCCGCCGCTGACCTGCAGTGGGGTCCAGATCGGGCCGGGGGCCACGCCGTTGACGCGGATGCCCTTCGAGGCGAACTGCTTGGCCAGCGACTTGACGTAGTTCATCGTCGCCGCCTTGGTCTGGGCATAGTGGTACAGCTCCGGCGTCGGATCGTAGGACTGTTCCGAGGTTGTGCCGATGATGACCGAGCCGGGCTTCAGATGCGGCAGCGCCGCCTTGATGGTCCAGAACGGCGCGTAGATGTTGGTCTTCATCGTCGCGTCGAACTCCTCGCTGGTCAGGTCGAGGATGGATGGGCAGGCCTGCTGCCGCGCGGCGTTGCACACCAGGATGTCGAGCCCGCCGAGCCCGGCGACGGCATCCGCCACCATCTGCCGGCAGAACGCCTCCTCGCGCAGGTCGCCGGGGATGGCGACGGCCTTGCGGCCCGCCGCTTCGATCAGCGCCACGACCTCGCGGGCATCCGGCTCCTCGGTCGGGAAATAATTGATGGCGACGTCAGCGCCCTCGCGGGCATAGGCGATGGCGGCGGCACGTCCCATTCCGGAATCGCCGCCGGTGATCAGCGCCTTCCGCCCGGCCAGCCGGCCGGAGCCCTTGTAGCTGGTCTCGCCATGGTCCGGCGGCGGATCCATGTCGCGGGCCAGTCCCGGCCAGGGCTGCGACTGGCCGTTGAAGGGCGGCTGGGGGTATTTGTACCGCGGATCCTGCGGCGATACGGTGTCGTCACTCCGGTCCATGTGCGTCTCCTTGGTCGGGCGTCACACACAGAACCGGGTAGGGCCGGATTGGTTGCCGGCCGGGGCGGGCGGCAGCCATTCCGAAACTGGGAACGGCCGCCACGTCCCCCTGTCCTCACCCGCACATGCCGCCGCAGCAGGAGCCGTTGCGCCGCGCCAGCAGCCGCTCATAGGCGATGCTGACCACGCCGGCCGGCGGGATCACGCCCTGCAGCAGCGACAGCACGTCGGCCGTCAGCGTGCCGGGCGGGCAGTCCGTCACCTCGCAAACCGATGCGCCGCTGCCGTCCGGACCCAGCCGCGCGTCGTCGGCCGCGACCGCCACGTCGCCGTTGCGGTCGATGCGCACGCGCAGGCTGGTGGCCGCCGCCCCTTCGGGCCGGGCGATGCGGACCTGCCAGACCTCTGGACCCTGCTGCAGGTATTCCCAGGAGAAACCGGCGCCGAACAGGCTGAGGAGTTGGTGGTGCAGCGGGCGCGGGTCATGGTCGTTGACCAGCGAGAAGCCGTCGCCGGGAGTCAGATCCTGCACCGACTGGAAGATCAACTGGTGGCGCTGGTAGGGCGGGATGGCGCGGAGGTCGAGGACCGGTTCGGCCCGTGTGGCCTGGGTGCCTTGGAGGGTTGTGGTCGGCATCGTCGTCCGTCTGGCTGTGGGGGAGCGGCAGGATCGCCATGCACCGCTGTAACCCGGATCGCCAATGCCTTCTTTGCTCCAGCACAAACGCCGGAGAGGGTTTGCGCCGGAGAGGGTAGGGACGTCAGCCGCCCATCGCCTTGGTGAAGGCGTGGTCGTCGTCGGCCGACAACAGGGCGTCGGTTGCCGGCAAATTATGCAACAGAACCCTGCCGTCAGTACGCTTGGCGGTATAGGGCCAAGGCATCTTCATAGGTGACTTCGCGCGGATTGTTGATCAGGAGCCTTTGCACCTTCATGGCATCGGCAGCCAGCATCGGCAGATCATCGCGCCGCACGCCGACCTGCTCCAGTCGCTGCTCCATCGGCATGGCGGCGACCAGATCGCGCATGGCGCCGAGGAAGGCATCCGTCGCCTCGACCGGCGTGGTAAAGGCGCTGCCGGGCAGGATCGCCGAGGCGAGTTCGGCATAGAGCATCTCGGCCGCTGGCCGGTTGAACTCCAACACCGGTCCGAGCATGAGTGCGTTGCTCAACCCGTGCGGCACATGGAAATGGCCGCCCAACGGGTAGGCCAGGGCGTGGACCGCCCCGACCGGCGCGTTGGCGAAGGCGATGCCGGCGAGCAGCGAGCCCTGGAGCATCGCCGCGCGCGCGGCGACGTTGCGTCCGTCGGCGATGACGGTGCGGATGTTGCCGGCCAGCAGGCTCAACGCCCGCAGGGCGAGGCTGTCGGACAGGGGGTTCTTCTTATGGCGGGTGGTGTAGGCTTCGATGGCGTGGACCATCGCGTCGATGCCGGTCATCGCGGTGACCCGCGGCGGCAACCCCAGCGTCAGATGAGCGTCCAGCACCGCCAGATCGGGATAAAGCAGGCTGGAAACCACCCCCTTCTTCTCGCTGGTGGGCGTGGTGACGATGGCGATCGGCGTCACCTCCGACCCGGTGCCGGCGGTGGTCGGCACCTGGATCAGCGGCAGGCGCGGCCCCCTGGCGAGACCGATGCCATAGATGTCCGACAGATCCTGCGGCGTGCCGGTCAGCAGGGCGACCAGTTTCGCCGTGTCCAGCGAGCTGCCGCCGCCGACCCCGATCACGCCGTCGGCCCCGGCCTCCCGCGCCGCCTGCACTGCCAGCGCGACCGACTGCTCGGGCGGGTCGGCCACGACGTCGGAGAACAGGGCGCAGGCGGTGCCGGCGGCCCTGAAGCCGGCCTGCACCGCCTCCAGCAGCCCGCCTGCGACCAGACCCGCGTCGGTGACGATCAACGCGCGGCGGATTCCCAGTCCCTTTGCCATTTCGCCCAGCCGGGTCGCCGCCCCCGCCTCGCACACCAGCTTGGGGGTGGTTTCGAACACGAAGTCCATCATGTCTCGGTCCTCACCGGAAGGGGGGATCAGGCGGTTTCAGCCGGCGCGACCAGCCGCTCCAGCACGGCGCGAAGCGTCTCCGGCAGCGCCGCCGGACGGCGCGTCTCGCGATCGACGTAGACATGCACGAAATGGCCGCAGGCCGCCGGAGTCGGATCATCGTTGCGGAACAGCCCGACCTCGTAGCGGACACTGCTGGTGCCCAGCCGCGCCACGCGCAGCCCGGCCTCGACCCGGTCGGGAAAGCTGACCGGCGCGTAGTAGCTGCAGCCGGTGTCCACGACCAAACCGATCACCGGGCTGGTTTCGATGTCGAGCGCACCGTTCTCGATCAGGTACTGGTTCACCACCGTGTCGAAGTAGCTGTAATAGACAACGTTGTTGACGTGGCCGTAGGCGTCGTTGTCCATCCACCGGGTCGGGATGGTCTGGAAATGGGGGTAGGCGGCGCGGGTGTCGTGCTTGCGGTCCATGCGGGTTCCTCTCTGTCTCGGGTGGGCTTTTTTTGAGGGCTCAGGCAACGTCGAACAGGCCGGCGGCGCCCATGCCGCCACCGACACACATGGTGACGACGACATGGCGCACACCCCGGCGCTTGCCTTCGATCAGAGCGTGGGCGACCAGGCGGGCGCCCGACATGCCATAGGGATGACCGATGGCGATGGCCCCGCCGTTGACGTTCAGCCGCTCGTCGGCGATGCCGAGCCGGTCGCGGCAATGGATCACCTGCGCGGCAAAGGCCTCGTTCAACTCCCACAGCCCGATGTCGTCGACGGTCAGGCCGTGCTGCTTCAGCAGCTTCGGCACGGCGAAGACCGGACCGATCCCCATCTCGTCCGGGTCGCAGCCGGCAACGGCAATGCCCCGGTAGATGCCCAGCGGGTGCAGACCCCGCCGTTCGGCCTCCGCCGCCTCCATCAGCACGCTGGCTGACGCACCGTCCGACAGTTGCGAGGCGTTGCCGGCGGTGACGAAACGCCCTTCCCGGATCTGCTGGCCGTCGCGGAACACCGGCTTCAGCGCCGACAGCCCGGCCAGCGTGGTGTCCGGCCGGTTGCTCTCGTCGCGGTCCAGCGTGACGGTATGACGGGTGGTCTCGCCGGTCGCCTTGTCGAAGCGGGTCATGGTGGTGGTGAGCGGCACGATCTCCACGTCGAAACGCCCGGCGTCCTGCGCCTCGGCGGTACGGGCCTGGGAGCGGGCGGCGTAGGCATCCTGCGCCTCGCGCGGCACGCCGTAGCGCGCCGCCACGATCTCCGCCGTCTCGATCATGGCCATGTAGACGTCTGGGCGGTGCTCGACCAGCCAGGGGTCGCGCCAGCGGTCGACGTTCAGGCGCTCGGTCTGCACCAGCGACAGCGATTCCAGCCCGCCGCCGACCGCCACGGTCATGCCGTCGACGACGATCTGCTTGGCGGCTATGGCGATGGCCATCAGGCCGGAGGCGCATTGCCGGTCCACCGACTGTGCCGCCACCGAGGTTGGCAGCCCGGCGCGCAGCGCGCATTGCCGGGCCATGTTCATGTGGGTGGCGCCCTGCTGCAGCGCCGCCCCCATCACCACGTCGTCGATCTCGGCTGGGTCGATCCCGGCGCGGGCGACGGCGTGGGCGATGGCGTGCCCGCCCAGTGCCTGCGCCTGGGTATCGTTGAAGGCGCCGCGGTAGGCCTTGCCGATGGGCGTGCGGGCGGTCGATACGATGACGGCTTCTCTCAACGGTCCTCTCCTTGGCCGCGGCCCGCGTTCGGACCGGCGGCCTCCGCCGCGCGCTTCAGGATGCGGTCGACATGGCTCAGGCCGGCGTCGATCTCGTGCTGGCGGTCGAGCGAGGCGATCTCGGCGAAGCGGGCGGCCACGGCTTCCGGCGTCCGCTCGCCCTCCGGCAGAAAGACGCCATCCGATTCGACGATGGCGAGCCGGGCATAGGTACCGGCGCCGGCAAGGATCACCGTGCGGCTCGGCGCCTGCTCCGACACCAGGAACAGCGCCGCCGGGGTGACGAAGTCGGGGTTCAGCCGGGCCAATGCCGTCTCGTCGAGGATGTCGGAGGTCATGCGGGTCGCCGCCGTCGGAGCGACCGCGTTGACGTGGATGCCGTTGCGCACCCCCTCCAGATGCAGGACGTTCATCAGCCCGACCAGACCGGCCTTCGCGGCGCCGTAGTTCGATTGGCCGAAATTGCCGTAGACGCCCGAGGTCGAGGTCGTCATCAGGATGCGGCCGTAACCCTGCGCCCGCATGGTCGGCCAGACCGCGTGGGTGACGTTGGCCGCCCCCATCAGATGCACGTCGACGACCGAACGGAAATCCTCCAAATCCATCTTGGCGAAGCTCTTGTCGCGCAGGATGCCGGCGTTGTTGATCAGCACATCGATGCGGCCCCACAGACCCAGCGTGCGCTCGACCATGGCAGCGACCTGCGCCGGGTCGGTGACGTTCGCGCCATCGGCGATGGCCTCGCCGCCGCGGCTGCGGATCTCCGCGACCACGGTTTCGGCGGCGGTCTCGGCGTCGTCGGGGGCGCCGCGGCCGTCGCGCCCGCCGCCCAGGTCGTTGACCACCACCCTGGCACCGCGTGCCGCCAGTTCCAGCGCATAGCCGCGCCCCAGGCCGTTCCCCGCCCCGGTGACGATGGCGACGCGCCCGTCGAAGCGGATGCTGTCAGATTGAATGCTCATGCCGCGTCCACCTGTTCTTTCAAGAGGGTCAGGATGATCCAGTCGGCCGCCAGTGCCGGCTTACCGCCGCCTTCGATCTCCACCGTCACCGCATAGCGTGCGACCAGTTCCCGGTCCGACCGGCGGGTCGCCTCGCTCAACACGAAGCGCGCGCGGACCCGCGCGCCGGACCTGACCGGCGCCAGGAAGCGGACGCGGTCGAAGCCGTAATTGATGACCATCGCTTCCCCGGCAATCGTCGGCAGCACGCCCGTGCCCATCGCGGTCAGCAGCGACAGTGACAGGAATCCGTGGGCAATGGTGCCGCCGAAGGGGGTGTCGCGGCTTGCCCGCTCGGGATCGACATGGATGAACTGGTGATCGTCGATAACGTCGGCGAAGGCGTCGATGCGCTCCTGGGGGATCGCGAACCAACGCGACACGCCGATTTCGCCGCCGACGCGCCGTTCCAGGTCCCCAGGGTCAACAGGTTCGATCATTGAGGGTCTTCCCTGTGTCCGTTTGGCCGTTGAATGGCCGTTGATCGGATGCGGTCGCCACAAAGTTTGCTTGCGCCACGCACAAAAAACATACCAAGTAGTATGTGAGCGTGCCGATCCTGTCCAGGCAGAAATGTTGCCTGAAGCATGGATTGGTCCTAGCTTCGCCGCACTGACCGGCGCCGCGCCGTCGCGGCGGGTCGGGGCGGGCGAAACGGGTTGGTCGTCGACGAACATATTGAGCTGGAACTGGATGATGAGCAGTGAAAAGAACCCGCTGTCGCCCCGCATAGACAAGACCGGGAACATCGACATCCTGATCGCTGCTGCCGAATGCTTCATGGAGCAGGGATACCATGCGACGAGCATCGACGATGTGGCACGGCGTCTAGGCGCCACGAAAGGCCGCATCTATCATTATTATCGCTCAAAGACGGAGTTGTTCTTCGACGTCCACCGCGAGGGGATGCGGCGCAACTTCGAAGCCGTCACCCCAGTGATGAAGGGGCCGGAGCCGGCGGCGCGGCGCCTCAGCGCCATGTTCCGCCAGCACGCCCTCTCGATGATGGAAAATCTCGCCCTTGAGGCGGTGGTGGTTCAGGGCGTGGAGATGCACCGCTTCGGCGCCACGACGCCCGAGCAGCGCCGCACGCTGGCCGAGCTGATGACCGTGCGCAACGACTTCGAGAGCCTGTTCAAGCGGGTCGCCTACGAAGGCGTCGAGGACGGCTCGATCCGCACCAGCGACGTGTCGGTGGCGGTCAAGGTGGCGTTGGGCGCCATCAACTGGCTGTCGATCTGGTACCGCCCCCGTCCGGCGGAGACCCGCGACGACCGCGAGATCCTGGCCGACAAGATCGTTGATTCGATCATGCAGGGGCTGAACGCGCCGGACTGAAAAATGAGAAGCCCCTGAAAATGGAGAAGCCCCCGATCCCGCATCGGAACGAGGGCTTCGGTGTCCATGACGCCGCGGGCCGAGGCCGTGGGCTCGTCAGGCGAGGGTTTCCCGCTTGAAACGGATGCCCGCCGCCTCGCGGTCCCAGCACTCCTCCGTCAGCCCCTCGGCGCGCAGCGTGTGCTTCTGGAGCTTGCCACTGGCCGTCTTCGGCAATTCCTCCACCACCCGCACGTAGCGCGGCACCATGTAGTGCGCCACCCGCGCAGCCAGGAAGCCGACCAGTTCCGCCGGATCGATCGAGGCGCCGGGAACCGGGGCGACGACCGCCAGCACTTCGTCCTCGCCGACCGAACTGGGCACCGCGACCGTCACCGCCTCGCGCACCGCCGGGTGGGCGCAGATCTCCGCCTCCAGTTCGAAGGAGGAGATGTTTTCGCCGCGGCGGCGGATCACGTCCTTCAGGCGGTCGACGAAGAAGAAGCGGCCGTCCGCCTCCATGCGGAAGGCGTCGCCGGTGTGGAACCATCCGTTGCGCATGGCCGCCAGCGTCGCCTCCGGGTTCCGGTAATAGCCGGAGCCGAGAGCCCATGGGCGATGGGAGCGGATGATCAACTCGCCGACGGTGCCCGGTGGCAGCTCCGCGTCGTTGCCATCGACCACGCGCAACTCGAAGCAGGATCGTGCGCGGCCGCACAGGCCCGGCACCATCCCCTCCGGCCCTGCCGTCAGGGGGCTGGCGATCTCGGTCATGTTGTAGACGGTGTGGAGTTCGACGCCGAAGCGCGTGCCGAAGCGCGGTGCGTCTTCGCCGAAGGGGACGATGAAAACCTTCTTGAGGGTATGGTCGCGGTCGTCCGGCCCCGGCGGCGCCTTCAGAAGGAAGCTCGCCATGACTCCAAGCAGCAGAACCACCGTGCTGCCGGTGTCGCGGATCGAGTCCCAGAAGTCCGACGTCCGGAATTCCGGAACCATCGCCATGGACCCGCCCTTGCCCAGCATGCAATAGACGTAAAGCGTGCTGCCGCAATGGAAAATCGGACCGCAGATCATGCAGCGGTCGTCGGCCGTGATGCTGTCGAAGGCGTCCGGCCCCATCGTGTAGATCTGCACGTAGGACGTCACGACCCCCTTGGCCGCCCCGGTCGTGCCCGATGAATACATGATCGCATGCGGGTCCCAGGGCTGGATCGGCCGCTCCAGGTCCAGGTCCAGATCGGCGTCGGCGGGCGCATCGACCAGCGGCGCGATGGTGACGCCGGGCAACTCGGGTGGGTCCGAGTCCGCCGCGCCGACGGTCAGGACCGTAGCCACAGGCCCCCGCTCGATCTCCGCCAGGCGGCTGACCAATGCCGTGTGGGCGATGAGAAGTGCGGCACCGGCATTGTCCAGCATGTGCTCCAGCGGGCGTCCCCGGCTCGCCGTGTTGAGCGGCACATAGACCGCCCCGAGATAATTGATGGCGAACCACGAGGTCAGCAGATCGGGCCCGTTCCCCATCCAGCACAGCACATGGTCGCCCTGGCGCACGCCTTGAGCGCGCAGGGCCGCGGCGCGGCGGCGGACACGCTCCAGCATCTTCCGGTAGGTCCAGGTCTCGCCCCGCCAGAAAGCGACGAACACCGCGTCGGGCTGCAGTTCGGCCTGTCTTTCCAGAAGATTGCGCAAGACGCACTCGTCCGCCGTGGGGATCCGCCCCCGATCATCTCCGTGCATCGCCGAAAACCCTCCCTCTTCTTCCAACCTCGATGTCCAGCCGTTGGGCTGCCCACCGCCCGGCAGCGGCTGCCATTCATATGTTTGCATCACCAACTAAGCGATTGCAACATACTCGGTAGAATGTTAGATCATGAAGGCCGGCTCGAATGGCCGTCGGCTCGGGAGGAGAGGGGGGTGAACGAGATGGGCTTTGTTTCGGTTGAGCGGTCGGACGGGATGGCGCTGGTCCGCTACGACCGTGGCGGACGGGCCAATGCCTTGAGCGCGGAGGCCATGACGGAGCTGACGGACGCGGCCCGCCACCTGCGCGCCGACACCACCATACGGGCGGTGGTGCTGACCGGCACCGCCACGGTGTTTTCCGGCGGCATCGACCTGTCCGACCCACAGCTCTGGCCGACCGGCGGGGATGTCCTGGAGCAGCATGCCGCCATCGAGCGCGGCCGGACCCTGTGCGACGCCTGGGCGGCGCTGCCCCAACTGACCATCGCCGCCGTTGAAGGGCCGGCGATCGGCGGCGGAGGGGTGCTGGCGATGGCGTTGGACTGGCGGGTTTTCGGGCGCGGCGCACATCTGCGCCTACCGGAAGCCCGGCTCGGCTTCACCCTCGCCTGGGGCGGCCTCCCCCGTCTGGTGTCGCTGGTCGGCCCGGCCCGGGCAAAGCGGCTGCTGTTCACCGACCTGCGCGTCGATTCGGGGCTGGCCTTCGACTGGGGCCTCGCCGACCTCGTCGCCGAGGACGGCGCCGTTGTCGCGGACAGCCTGCGGCTGGCCCGTGACGCGGCAACGGTCCCGCCGCTGATCTTGCGCATGACCAAGCGTGCCATCGACGCCCAGACCGACCAGACGCGTCTGGCCCATGGCGACAGCGACCAGTTCCTGCTCGGCCGCCTGCTGCGCGACGCCGCCGGTGCCTGAGCCTTTCCCTCAAAACAGCACAAGAACCGGGAGGATAAACGCATGAAGACGTTCAAGACGGCCCTGCTTGCGGGCTTGGCCACCTTCACTCTGGCCGGCACCCCGATCGGCGCGGCCCAGGCGCAGGTTTCCGACAATGTCGTGAAGATCGCCGTGCTCGACGACATGACCGGCATCTACGCGGACCTCGCCGGACGCGGTTCGGTGGTCGCCGCGCAGATGGCCGTCGAGGATTTCGGCGGCAAGGTCAAGGGCGCGCCGGTCCAGGTCGTCTTCGCCGATCACCAGAACAAGGCCGACATTGCCGCCAGCATCTCCCGCCAATGGATCGACCGCGAACAGGTCGACGTGATCGTCGATGTCGGCAATTCCGCCGCGGCACTGGCGGTGCAGGAGGTGACGCGCGAGACCGGCCGGGTTCACCTGAACTCCACCGCCGGCACCACCGAACTGACCAACGAAAAATGTTCGCCGACCGGCGTCCACTGGACCTACGATACCTACGCGCTCGCCAACGGCGCCGGCCGTGCCCTGACCCAACAGGGCAACAAATCGTGGTTCTTCATCACCGCCGACTACACCTTCGGCCGCAGCCTGGAGACCAACACGGCGAACGCGGTCAAGAAGGCCGGCGGCGCGGTTCTGGGCGCGGTGCGGGCGCCGGTCGCGACGCCGGACTTCTCGTCTTTCCTGCTTCAGGCGCAGGCGTCGGGCGCGCAGGTGGTGGCGCTCGCCAACGCCGGGGGTGACTTCGTGAACGCGGTCAAGCAGGCCAACGAGTTCGGGCTGACCCAGGGCGGCCAGAAGATGGTCGGCATGCTCGTCTTCCTGACCGACATCGACAGCCTCGGCCTCGAGGTGACCAAGGGGATGGTCATCA
This sequence comes from Azospirillum sp. B21, assembly GCF_008364825.1. GTDB lineage: Bacteria > Pseudomonadota > Alphaproteobacteria > Azospirillales > Azospirillaceae > Azospirillum. The sequence continues at coordinate 321,256 of NZ_VTTO01000007.1, read as the reverse complement.
CCACCGGCTGGTATTGGGACACCGACGAGCGGACACGCGAGTTCGCACGGCGTTTCGGCCAGCGGCACGAGGGCAAGATGCCGACCATGGCCCAGGCCGGCGTCTACTCGGCGGTGCTGAACTACCTGAAGGCCATCGATGCCGCCGGCACCGACACGGGTCTGACGGTGGTCAACCAGCTGAAGAGCATGCCCATCGAGGACATGTTCGCTCGCAACGGGAAGGTCCGCGCCGACGGTCGCATGGTCCACGACATGCACCTCGTCGAGGTCAAGAGCCCCGCCGAATCAAAAGGCCGGTGGGATTATTACAAAATCCTCAGCACCATCTCCGGCGACGACGCCTTCCTGCCACTGTCCGAAAGCAAGTGCCCCCTGATCAAGGGCTGAGGATGGCGGGCTGCCGGCACGGCGCGGGAACGTGAGGGAGGCGACGGAGGTGCCGAAGAGTGACGACATCATCCCTTGGCGCCACCGCCGCACCGGAGAATTTTCGCGCATCGCGGCGATGCGCAGCGTAGATTCCGCCGGGTTACAGGACGCCCCTCCATTCTACCAAGGACGTCGATGGCCGGGGGCGACCGACGGGAGAAGCGGCGGACCGTCCGCCACCCCAGGGCCGCCAAGCAGGAGACCGATCCGATGGCCGAAACCGCCGTAGGCCGCTTCACCACCGGTTCGCCGATCCGCCATGTGATGGTGATGACCGCCACCGGCTCTGTCGGGCTGATCGCGGTGTTCGCGGTCGATCTGCTGAACCTGTTCTACATTTCACTGCTGGGCGAACGCGAACTGGCGGCGGCGGTGGGCTTCGCCGGCACCGTCCTGTTCCTGCAATCGTCGCTGTGCATCGGGCTGTCGATTGGCGCCGGAGCGCTGGTAGCGCGCGCGATAGGCGGCGGCCGGCGCGCGGAGGCGGAGAGGCTGGCGGGCTCCAGCCTGATCCTCACCGCGCTGGTCGCCGCAGTGGTCGGCCTGCTGACCTTGCCGCTGCTGGGGCCGGCGATGGATCTGCTGGGTGCCAGGGGAGCCACCAAGGACCTTGCGGTCGGCTATCTGACCATCCTGTCACCGACCCTGCCGTTGCTCGGGCTCGGTATGGGCAGTTCGGCGATGCTGCGGGCGCAGGGTGATGCGCGCCGCGCCATGACCGTCACACTCTATGCCGCACTGCTCACCGCGGCGCTGAACCCGGTTCTGATCTTCGGCCTGCGGCTGGACCTGACCGGTGCAGCGGTGACGGTCGTGCTGTCGCGCTGCCTGCTCGCCGCCGTCGGCTGGCACGGTGTGGCGCGGGTGCACCGGCTGTTCGCCGCCCCGGGTTGGACCGGGCTGATGAAGGATGCCAGGACCCTGGCCGGCATCGCCGGCCCGGCGGTCCTGACCAATCTCGCCACCCCGATGGCCGGCGTCTACGTCACCACCAGCATGGCCCGCTTCGGCGATGCGGCAGTCGCCGGGGCGGCCATCGTCGACCGCATGGTTCCGGTCGCCTTCGGCACGATCTTCGCCCTGACCGGCGCGGTCGGCCCGATCCTGGCGCAGAATCTGGGAGCAGGCCGTCTCGACCGGGTGCGGGCGACCCTGCAGGCCAGTCTGGCGCTGATCGTAGTCTGGGTTCTGGCGGTCTGGCTGGGTCTGTTCCTTGCCCGCGACTGGGTGGTGATCGCCTTTTCCGCCGAGGGCGTGTCGGCCGATCTGGTCCGCCTGTTCTGCACCGCCGTGGCCGGCGGGTTCCTGTTCGTCGGCTTCCTCTTCGTCGGCAACGCCGCGTTCAACAATTTGGGCTTCCCCCTGCTGGCGACCGGGTTCAACTGGGGCAGGGCGACACTGGGAACCATGCCGTTCGTGGCGGCGGGCGGTTGGCTGGGCGGGGCGCCGGGGGTGCTGATCGGACAGGCGGCGGGATCGGTGCTGTTCGGTATCGCGGCGGTCTGGGTGGCGTTTCGGGTGACCGGACGGCTCGGCCATAAGCAGTTGGGCCGGCCCGGAGGCGGCCCGGCACCGGAGGCCATGGCGGTGCCGGCCGACGTTCCGCTGTCCGACAAGGCGGCGGCGGCGCTGACCGTGCAGATCAACCAGCCGTGAGGCGGCACCGGGGGTGCCTCCACGGTGTCCTGCACCGAAGGAAGCGGAATTCCCCCATAGAGCGCGTACAAAGACACGCACAGGATTCACAGTCCAGATTTCACCGATTTTCCGATGAAACCAATGGGTCCCAATTGCACTTTATGGTTCCTTCCAGTGAAAGAACCGGCCGGGCGTCGGCGGCGGCGAGATCGTCCAGCAGGGCGTCAAGCTCCAGCCCATAGGCTTCGGCCGCCTCCCGCACGGTCATGAAAGGCGCCATGGCGCAGCCGGGACAGGCGAGGCCGCGGCGAAGCAGGACCGGCACCACCGCGGGGCGCTCGCGCATCAGCTCGGCCATGGTCATGTCGGCGAGCGTCATCTCGGCCACGGATGATGAGGCGGCCATGGTGGCATGCTCCTGCGCAGGGGACAGGCAACCACCATAGCTGCCCGGCGGCGAGCGATCTTTGCGCCACCGCAAGCGCCCCGCATTCAGCCGCGCGGCGGAACCGGCGGCAGATCCTCGGCGATGGCGACCAGCGCGTGGGGCTTGCGGATCACCACCTGCTGCCGGCCGCTTTCGACGATCCCCTGGCTTTCCCAGGCCGACAGGGTGCGGCTGACGGTGTGCAGCGTGGTACCGGTCATCTCCGCCACGTCCTGGCGCGACAGGGGGAAGTCGATCTCCACCCCCGCCTCCACCCGCCGGCCGGCATGGCGCACCAGACGCAGCAGGGCGTGTGCGATGCGGCGCTCCACCCGTTCGGTCGCGACCTCGCGCAGGCGGTTCTGCACTTCGCGCAGACGGCCACCGACGATGGACAGCGCGTTGCGGGCGATGACGGGATGGCGGTCCATCAGCTCGGTCATCGCGGCGGCCGGCCAGGACAGCTCGACGCAATCCGCCACGGCGACGGCATCGGCCGGATAGAGGCCGTCAGTGAAGATCGCCAGCGTCCCGAACATCTCGCCGGGGCCGATGAAGCGCATCACCACCTGCTGGCCGTCGGGACCGGTCTGCACGATCTTCACCCGCCCGTCGATCAGCGCATGGCCGGCGGCGGCCGGCTCCCCCTGGGTGAACAGGGCGGCGCCGCGGGCATGGCGCCGGGGACGGGCGAGCGCCACCGCCTCTGCCAGAGCGTCGGCATCCAGCCCGGCGAACAGCGGCATGCCGCGCAGAACGGCGGGATCGGGGGGCGGGGGCATGGCGGTCGTCCTGGCTCGGTCCGGGTCTGGCCCGACAGTGTAGCGGCCAAAGCATACCCATTCGTAAGCGAATTTGTTGCCGGTCAAAGCGCGCCCGCCCCCCGGTCGCCAGAATGACCGGACCGGACCACCGAAGAGCCCGCCAATGCATGCCCCCGCCCCCGTAACCAGCGCCCCCATCACAAGTGCCCCCATCACAAGTGCCCATCGCCTGATGTATCCGGCAGCCGCCCTCTATGCCGCGCTTGCCGTGCCGCTGTGGCTGGCGGCGGTCGGCGGCCTGCTGCCGGTGGGCTGGTCGCCGGCTCTGCATGCCCACGAGATGACGCTGGGATATGCGCTGGCGGTGGTCGGCGGATTCCTGATGACGCGGCTGTCGCGGCGAATGGTGGCGGTGGCCTTCCTGTGCTGGCTGGCCGGGCGGCTGGCGCTGCTGGGCGGGTTGCCGGCGGTGGTGGCCCTGCCGGTCGGCATCGCCTATCCGCTGCTGCTGTTCGTGGTCGCCGGCCTGCCATTCCTGCGCACCAGCCGCAGCGGACACAACGCGGTGTTCGGCCCGCTGATCGGCGCCTTCCTGGTGGCGGAGGCGCTGTTCTGGGCATCGGAGTTCGGGCTGGTCTCAGCCGGCCGAATGCCTGTCGGACTGCTGCTGATCGCGACGCTGCTGCTGACCATGGGCGGGCGGGTCATCCCGGCGGCGACGGCCGGCGCCCTGCGCCGCCGCGGCATCACCCTGGCGCAGCGGGTGCAGCCGCGGCTGGAGGCGATGGGCGTCGCCGGTGCCGTGCTCTGCCTGCTGTCGGCGGCGACCGGCCTGCTGCCGCCGCTGGGAGCCGCCGGTGCGGCGATGGCGGGGGCGAGCGCACTGCTGCGGCTGGCCCGCTGGAAACCGCTGCTCCTGCTGGGACAGCCGGAGATCGCCAGCCTGCATCTGGGCTATTTCTGCCTCGGCATCGGCTGGCTGATGATGGGTTTCGCGGAGCTTGCGGGTCTGCCGGCGGCGGCCGGCTGGCACATGCTGGGGGTGGGCGCGCTCGGCATCCTCGCCAGCGCCATGATGATCCGCACCACCCTGCAGCGGGAGGCGGAGCCGGAGCGCTTCCCGCCCGCCGCCACCGCCGCCGTCGCACTGATGGCCACGGCCACGGCTCTGCGCTTGGCGGCGGTCTGGTGGCCGTCGATGGCGCTGCTGGCGGCGGCGGGAGCCTTCTGGACTCTCTCCCAGTTCCTGACCGCCGCCGTCCTGCTCACCCGGCCGAGGCGTGGAAAGCGATGATCCCTCACCCCCGCCGCCAGATCCCCTTGCCCGGCAGCCGGTCGCGGTCATGGCTGCGGTCGAAATCCAGGGCCGGCCCCTTCGGCACGATCATGGTCGGGTTGATGGCGGGATTGACGTAGTAGCCCGCCTTGATGTGGTCGAGCTTCACCGTGTCGCGGATGCCTGGCCATTGGTACAGCTCGCGCAGATAGGCGGACAGGTTCGGGTAGTCCTCGATCCGGCGCAGATTGCATTTGAAGGCGCCGTAATAGGCAGCGTCGAAGCGCACCAGCGTGACGAACAGGCGCCAGTCGGCCTCGGTCAGATGCTCGCCCGCCAGATAGCGGCTGGCCGACAGGTGATCCTCCAGCCGGTCGAGCGTGGCGAACAGCCCGTCGAACGCCTCGTCGTAGCTGGCCTGCGACTTCGCGAAGCCGCAGCGATAGACGCCGTTGTTGACGCTGGCATAGACCAGCTCGTTCCAGTGGTCGGTTTCCGACCGCAGCGGCTCGGGATAGAGATCCAGCCGGTTGCCGGTCAGCCGATCGAAGGCGCTGTTCAGGATGCGGATGATGTCGGCCGATTCGTTGTTGACGATGCGGCGCTCCTGCCGATCCCACAGAACGGGCACCGACACCTTGCCGGTATAGGTGGGATCGCTGGCGGTATAGAGCCGGTAATGGTGGCGGAAGAGGTCGATGCCCTCGCCCGCGTCCTGATCCTCGGCATAGACCCAGCCGTCCTCGCCCAGCACCGGTTCGGCGGCGGACAGGCCGATCACCCCCTCCAACCCCTTCAGCACGCGGAAGATCAGCGTGCGCGAGGCCCAGGGGCAGAGATAGGAGACGTAGAGGTGATAGCGTCCGGCCGCCGCCGGCAGGGTGGGGCGCCCCTCCGCGTCCGGCGCGCCGTCCGGCGTGATCCAGTCGCGGAAGCGGGTCGGCTCGCGGTGGAAGGCGCCGTTTTTGATCTCGCTGGCCGCGATATCGCCCTTCACCCAGACACCATTCACAAGCTGCGGCATCGCGGCCTCCAATCACAAGGGGGTGAAATCGGGGGGTGGAAACGGGAAGGGACCGGCGAACCGGTCCCCTCCACACTGCAACAGACCGGAAAGGCCCTTCGGTCAGGACTTGACCGCCTCGATCTCGATCAGCAGCTGGATGTCGTCGCCGACGGCCGGGGCGCCGTACTTCATGCCGAAATCGGTGCGCTTCACCGTGCCGCGGGCGGAGAAGCCGGCGGTTTCCAGCTTGCTGGCCGGGCTGACGCCGTCCTTGTTGAAGGTGATGTCCAGCACCACCGGCTTGGTCACGCCCAGCATGGTCAGGTCGCCGTGCAGCTTGCCGGTCTTGTCGCCGGTCTTCTCGATCCTGGTGCTCTTGAAGGTCAGCTTCGGGAACTCCTTCGCGTTGAAGAAGTCGGGGGAGCGCAGATGCTCGTCACGCTTGGCGTGGTTGGTGTCGATGCTGGTGGCATCGATGGTGACGTTGACCGTGCTCTTCTCGACCGCGTCCTTGTCGAAGCTGATGTCGCCGCCGACGGTGTTGAAGCGGCCGATCACGTTGGAGAAGCCGATGTGGTTGACGATGAAGGCGACGGCCGTGTGCGCCGGGTCGATCTTGTAGCTGACCGGGGCGGCGAAGGCGGGGGTCAGGGCACCGGCGGCGGTCGCGACGAACAGGGCGGCGGCGAACAGGGTCTTCTTCATGAACGGAGCTCCGGGGATTGGGGGAGAATGACGGGGATGGAGGATCAGTAGGGCGACGCTTCGCCGCCGGTCAGCGCATAGGCCGCACCGATGGCGACCAGCGCCGGAAGGACAGCGACCACCGTGACGGCGGCCGACGAGGCGGCCCGGCCGACCGGACCGTGACCCTGGGGAACGAAGCGGCTGACATGGCCGGCCAGCAGGGCCGGCAGCGCCAGCAGCAGGACGGCGGTCTGCGCCTGGGTGAAAAGAGTCAGCACACCGGCCAGCAGAACCGCGATGCCGGTGGCGACCCGGCCCGACAGGCCCCAGCCATGGCGCTCGACCGGCCAGTTCCACAGCAGGAAGCCGCCGGCCGACGCCGCCAGCGCCAACGCCATCTGGGCGATGGAGGCCGACGAGCCGATCAGCGCCGTGCCGCCGACGGCCAGCGCCAGCGCCAGCAGCGAGGCGGCCGGTGCGGTCGGGCTCTCGGCCTTCTCGGCACCATGCGTCTGCGAACCGCGGGCAAAGGCGACCCACACGGCGGTGGCGAGCAGGATCACGACGCTGACGACCGCCGCCATGGAGTCCAGTGCGGGCAGGGCGATCCACAGCAGCGAACCGGCCAGCCACACCGCCAGCGCCGCCGAAACCGCCCGGCCGCGCAGGCCCGCCGCATCGGCAGCGACACCCAGCAGCAGACCGGCGGCGGAGGACCAAAACAGCTTGCCCATGCTCGACGGCGGGGGCAGGGCCGGCTGGCCGACCACCATCGCGAAGACCACCAGGAACCCGGCGGCGATCCCGGCGGCGGCCAGCGGACGGCGCAGCAGGTGCAGGGCACCGACGAGGATCAGGCTGACTGCCAAGGGCAGGGCGCTGGACTGGACGAAGGGATCTTGAAGCAACTCGGACATGCGGACGGCCGGCTTTGGATGGGGTGGCGCAGGATACGCTTGGTGCAGACCCTAACCTGTGCTCTGGTGAGCGCAAATTGACCAGTTTTGCAAAAAGCATCTGCAGGAATGAGCGGGAATAAATGGGAAACGGTAACAATTGGGATGACCTGCGTTACCTGCTGGCCGTGGCACGGCATGGCTCCCTGTCGGCCGCCGCCCGCGTCCTGGGGGTGAACCACAGCACGGTGCTGCGCCGGGTGACGGCGCTGGAACAAGCCATGGGCGCCCAGCTGTTCGACAAGCTGCCCGGCGGGTATGTGCTGACCGCGGCGGGCGACGAGATGCACCGCGTGGCGCAGAAGATGGAGGAGGATCTGGCCGCCGCCAACCGCCTGCTGTCCGGCCGCGACACCCGGATCGGCGGCAGCCTGCGCGTGACCACCGTCGACATCCTGACCCTCTACATCCTGCCGCACCACATCGCCGCCTTCCGCCGGCTGCATCCCGAACTGCGCGTCGATCTGGTGGCGGCGGAGGCGTCGCTCAGTCTGACCCGGCGCGAGGCCGACGTGGCGATCCGCGCCACCAGCCGGCCGCCGGAGAACCTCGTCGGGCGGGCGGTGTCGGGACTGGCTTTTGCGGTCTATGGCGCATCCTCCCATCTGGACCGGGTCGGCGGTTCCGACGACCTGGACAGGCATCCGTGGGTCGGGCTGGACGAGTCCTTCGAGCACACCTCCCTTGCCCAGTGGATGAAACGGACGGTGCCGGCGGCGTCCATCGGCTACCGGGTCAATTCGGTCGCCGGGGCGGTGGAGGCGGTGCGGGCCGGGATAGGACTCGGCCTGCTGCCCTGCGGGGTGGTGGACCGCGACCCCGCCTTCCGCCGCATCGGCGATCCGGTGCCGGAGGCCGACGCCAAGCTCTGGCTGCTGACGCACGAGGATCTGCGCCACATGGGCCGCGTCCGCGCCTTCCTCGACTTCATGGCCGACGCGCTGACCCGCGAACGCGACCTGCTGGAAGGGCGGTGTCCGATCCCCCTCTCTCCCCCCGATATCCTCCTCTCCCCCCCGCCGTAAGCTTGGCTTACGGCGCCGACAGGCGAAGCGCAGCTTCGCCGAAAGGCGGGGAGAGGGTCGGGGTGAGGGGGCGGCGCGGCGAGGATTCCTCGGAAGGCACACAGTGCATCCCCCTCACCCTAACCCTCTCCCCGGGGGGGAGAGGGGATTCTCCCGGCATCGCGGCCACGGGGCATGTGCATCCGGGCGCCCTGCCCCCGCCGCCGGGTGGACCACTGGAACTGCGGGTCGTCGGCGATCAGGTGGCGGTGGTCGGACAGCCGGTTGCGCTCCAGCCAGCCGACGGTCGCCTCCAGCTCCGACAGCGTCATTTCGGAACGCGCCTTCTTCATCAGTCGCTTCAGCACGGCGTTGTAGATGTGGTAGCCGGTCGGCCCCTCGGCGACGAGGTTGTTGTCCTCGTCCTCGATCACCTGCGCCGCGACCAGCTGGCCGATCCGCTGGCGCAGGTGATGCTCGGCGGCGCTCGGCGTCAGCGGCAGCTCCCCCGGATCGCGCGAGTGGGAGCCGAAATCGGGGCCGGGCGCCACCACCGCGAAACTCAACGCAGTGGCGTTGGATTCCAGCGGGATGATCTCCGGCTCCCGCTCCGTGCTGCGTTCGAAGGGAAGCTCCTGCTGGGGACGGCGGGTCTTCACCATGGCGCGGGTGCCCTGCTGGGTCTCCACCATGGTGCGGAACTGCTCGAACAGCGCGTCGGACGGATGGTAGATCAGCGCCCGCTGCCGGTCATAGGGGCCGCCATGCGGGTCCACCCGCGTCGCCCGCGCGATCGCCTGCTCCAGCCAAGGGCGCGAGCGGATGTGGGTCAGGCAGGCCACATGGGTGATGGACGGCGCGTCCAGCCCCTCATAGGCCATGGCGACGGAGACCAGCACCGCCGGCTCGGGCCGCAGGCGGAAGGCGGCCACCACCTCCTGCGCGTCGCGGCATTCGGAGATGGCAAGCCGCGCCATGCGCCCGGCCTGCTCCTTCGGCATCCAGCCCTGCAACGTCTCCAGATAGAAGCGCGCCGTCCCCTGGTCCGGCGCGATGACCAGCAGCTTGCCCAGTCCCGGATCGTCGCGCCCGCGCGACAGCTTCAGCTCCGCCCGCCGCTTGGCGCGATGCTCCCGGCAGGAGCGATAGGCCTCGCGCAGCATCGCCTGGGCGAAACCGGTGCGCAGCGCGGTGAACAGGGCGTCGCGCGTGTTCTCCCCCGCCTTGGACAGCGCATCGACCCAGCGGTTGGTGCGCTCCGCATCCAGCCACGAGGCCGACCCGTCCATCGCGCCGAAGGTGACGGGCAGGATCGCCTTCTCGGCCAGCGCCTGTCGGCGGGAATAGCCGACCACCGCCCAGCCCGGCGCCTTGAAGTCGATCTCCCGCACCTTGCGGGTTCCCTGCGGCGCGCGATAGGGCAGCCACAGGATCGGACGGCCGTCGGCGCGCTCAAGCGTCCCGCTCATCAGCAGCCGGGCCGACGCATTCTCCAGAAGCGGCAGGATCGACCGGCTCCAGGCGGTTTCCTCCTCGACCGCCGCCATGCGGTCGGTGTCGAACACCGCCGGCAGATGGTGCAGCTCGTCCACCGCCAGCAGGTAGCGGTGACGGCGGAACTCCTGCAGGTGCAGGTCCGGCGCCGCGGCGACCGCCTGGTATGTCGTGATGTAGCCCTGCAGGCCGCGGCAGAGGTCGCGCCCGTTCTCCGCCGCGCGCAGGGCAAGAGTGTGTCCCAAAACTTCGCGCCAGCGCGGATCGACGAAGGCCTCCTCCGCCTGCTGGCGCAGGCTGTCGCGCGGCACGATCCAGCACACCCGGTCGATCCGCCCCGCCTTGTGCAGCGCCGCGGCCATGATGACCGGCAGCAGCGATTTCCCCCCGCCGGGCGTGACCGCCGCCAGAACGTCGCGAACCTCCGTCTGCTGCTGGCCGATGGCGTCGGCGATGGCGCTGACCAGTTGCTGATGGGTTCTCAGCTGCGGCATTCAACCCTGCTCTCGCTGTGGCACGAGGGAGGAGCAAGCCTAAATTCCCGCGAGTCCCCCGGTCATGGGTGCAATCGGAGGTGAGGGACCCCATCGGGAGTAGTGCCGCCTCCGGTCGGGGGCAGCGATTTGCGCCGCCTAAGCCCTATGATGACGGCGGACTGCCGCAGCCTGATGTGCGTACCTGAAAGGGCATGAACCAAGCGCTGCCATACTCCAGACAAAAGGCCGAGTGCCGCACGAACGTCAATTTCTGAGTTGCGTACCTCAAAGCGTCGGAATATGGTTTGTGGCATGAACAATCAAATCAACGATGCACCCCTGACCCTGCGCGACGTGGCGGCGGCGGCCGGCGTCAGCCTTGCGACGGCGGATCGAGTGATCAACGGAAGGCCCGGCGTCAGCGCCAAGACCGCGCTCAAGGTGCATGAGGCGGTGCAGCGGCTGGGTTTCCGCCCGCTGGCGGCTGCGGCGGAGTTGGCGCGGTCGCGCTCCTGGCGCTTTGCCGTGGTCCTGCCCAGCGGCGGCAACCGCTTCATGATGGACATCGCCGACAATGTCCGCGCCCAGGCCGACTGGTTCCGCGCACGGCGCATCGCGGTGGAGATCATCGAGACTGACGTGTTCGACGCCGACATCCTGGCTACGGAATTGACCGGGCTGCCGGGCCGCTTCGACGCGGTGGCGCTGGTGGCGCTGGACCATCCGCGCATCCGCGCAGCCATCAATGATCTGGTGGAAGGCGGCATGTCGGTGGTGACACTGGTGTCGGACGCCCCGTCGTCGCGGCGTCAGCATTATGTCGGCATCGACAACATCGCCGCCGGCCGCACAGCCGGGTCTCTGCTCGGCCGTTTCCTCGGCCCGCCGCGCAAGGGTGAGGCCGGCGGCTCGGTCGGCATCGTCACCGGATCGGGCAGCCTGCGCGACCATGCCGAACGGCGCTTCGGCTTCGGGCAGGTGCTGGCGGAGGAATTTCCCCACCTGACCCGCCTGCCGCCGGTGGAGGGGCGCGACGATCCCGACCGCAACCGCGATCTGGTCCGCCGCATGCTGGCCGGCACGCCCGATCTGGTGGCGATCTACAACACCGGCGAAGGCTCCGTCGGCCTCGGCGAGGCGCTGGCCGAGGCCGGTCTCGCCCGCAAAATCCTCTGCGTCGGGCACGAGCTGACGCCCGCCACCCGCCGCATGCTGCTGGACGGCACCTTCGCCGCCCTGGTCGCCCAGGATCCGGGGCACGAGGCGCGCTCCATGGCTCGGGTGCTCCACGCCCTGGTTACGGGCCAAGAGATCGTCGCGGCGCAGGAGCATATCCGGGTCCAAGTCATCCTGCGCGACAACCTGCCCTGAAGACACCAAAGCCTGAAGGGGCATCAGATAAGGTCGACCGTCATGTTTCTCGGGATCGACATCGGCACATCCAGCGTCAAGGCGGTTCTGACCGACGCCGACGGGGCCGTCGCCGGCAGCGCGTCCCGCCCCTGCACCGTCTCCCGCCCCCATCCCCTGTGGTCGGAGCAGGAGCCGGAGGACTGGGTTTCCGCCGCCGTCGCCGCGGTGGACGAACTGGCCGAACGCCAGCCGGCAGCCCTTGCCGCCGTGCTCGGCATCGGCTTCTCCGGCCAGATGCACGGCGCGGTTCTGCTGGGCGCCGACAACCGGGTGCTGCGCCCGGCCATCCTGTGGAACGACGGCCGATCCCACCGCCAATGCGCGACGCTGGAGGAAACCCTTCCGACACTGCGCTCCATCAGCGGCAACATCGCCATGCCCGGCTTCACTGCGCCCAAGCTGCTGTGGGTGGCGGAGGAGGAGCCGGAAATCTTCGCAGCACTCGCCAAGGTGCTGCTGCCCAAGGCCTATGTCCGCTGGCGCTTCACCGGCGCGATGGTGGAGGAGATGTCGGACGCCTCCGGCACGCTGTGGCTCGACGTCGGCCGGCGCGACTGGTCGGACGACCTACTCGCCGCCACCGGCATGACCCGCGCCCACATGCCGGATCTGGCCGAAGGCTCCGACGCCGTCGCCCGGCTGTCGCCCGATCTCGCCCGCCGCTGGGGCATGCGGGAGCCGCCGGTGGTGGCGGGCGGGGCGGGGGACTGCGCGGCCAGCGCAGTCGGGCTCGGCGCCATCACGCCCGGCGACGGCTTCCTCAGCCTCGGCACCTCCGGCGTGCTGTGGCGAACGACGGACCGCTTCCTGCCCAACCCGGCGATGGCGGTCCATGCCTTCTGCCACGCGCTGTCTGGCGTCTGGCACCAGATGGGCGTCATGCTGTCCTCCGCCGCCTCGCTGGCCTGGGCCGCCTCCACCCTCGGCGCGCCGGAGGCGGAGCTGCTGGCCCCGCTCGGCGATGCGGTGGACGGCCCGTCGCCGGTCGCCTTCCTGCCCTACCTGTCGGGCGAGCGTACCCCCCACAACGACGCCACCGCGCGCGGCCTGTTCGCCGGCCTGTCTGCGGAGACCGGCCGGAACGCCATGGTACAGGCCGTGCTGGAAGGCGTCGCCTTCGCCGCCCGCGACAACCTCGTCGCGCTGGGGGCGGGTGCGCCCACTTCCTTCGACCTTGCCGGCGGCGGTTCCCGCTCGCGTCTGTGGGCGCGGATCTGCGCCGACGCGCTGGGCGTCACCATCCACCGCATCGAGGACGGCGAGGTCGGTGCCGCTCTCGGCGCCGCCCATCTCGGCCGCATGGCCGCAACCGGAGAGTCCCCCGCCACCGTCTGCCGCAAGCCCCGCCGCCTTGAGACCTTCACCCCCGATCCGGCCCGCACCGATGCGTACAGCCAGGCTTGGCTGCGCTGGCGCCGGCTCTACCCCCTTGCCAAGGAGTTCGCGTCTTGAGCACCGCCTCATTCTTCGGCGACCTGTCCCCGGTGGCCTATCGCGGACCGGACAGCCGCGACCCGCTGTCCTACCGCTGGTACGACAAGGACCGTGTGGTGCTGGGCAAGCGGATGGAGGACCATCTGCGGCTGGCCGCCTGCTACTGGCACAGCTTCTGCTGGCCGGGCGGCGACCCCTTCGGCGGCGAGACCTTCCTGCGCCCATGGATGCGCCCCGGCCTCGACCCGATGCAGGCGGCGCGCGCCAAGGCCGATGTCGCCTTCGAGATGTTCCGCCTGCTCGACGTTCCCTTCTTCTGCTTCCACGACCTCGACGCCGCACCGGAGGGCGCCACGCTGGTCGAAAGCGTCGACAACCTGAAAGTCATCACCGAACTGTTCGCGGCCAAGATGGAGACCGCCAAGGTCCGTCTGCTGTGGGGCACGGCAAACCTGTTCTCCCACCGCCGCTACATGGCCGGTGCGGCGACCAACCCGGACCCCGACGTCTTCCTCTACGCCTGCGGGCAGGTGCGCGCGGCACTGGAGGCCACCCATGCGCTGGGCGGCGCCAACTACGTCATGTGGGGCGGCCGCGAGGGCTACGAGACGCTGCTGAACACCGACCTGAAGCGCGAGCTGGACCAGATGGGCCGCTTCCTGGCGATGGTGGTGGAGCACAAGCACAGGATCGGCTTCGACGGCCCGATCCTGATCGAACCGAAGCCGCGCGAGCCGACCAAGCACCAGTACGACTTCGACGTCGCCACCGTCTACGGCTTCCTGGAGCGCTACGACCTGCTGGCCGACGTGCGGGTGAACATCGAGCAGAACCACGCCATCCTCGCCGGCCACAGCTTCCAGCACGAGGTGGCGCTGGCGCTGGCGCTCGGCATCTTCGGTTCGCTCGACATGAACCGCGGCGACGCGCTGCTGGGCTGGGACACCGACCAGTTCGCCAACGACATCGGCGAGCTGACAGTCGTCATGCACGACATCCTGAAGGGCGGCGGCTTCACCACCGGAGGCCTGAATTTCGACGCCAAGATCCGCCGCCAGTCGCTCGACCCGGAGGACCTGCTGCACGGCCACATCGGCGGCATCGACGCCTGCGCCCGCGCCCTGCTGCAGGCGGCTCAGATGCTGGAGGACGGCGCCCTGACCAAACCGCTGGCCGAGCGCTACGCCGGCTGGGACGGCGCGGAGGGACAGGCGATCCTGTCCGGCGGACGCGACCTCGCCACGCTCGCCGACCGGGCGCTGACCTCGGGCCTCAACCCCCAGCCCCGCTCCGGCCGGCAGGAGTATCTGGAGAACGTCGTCAACCGGTACGTTTGAATGGGGATGGTCCAACAATCCCCGTACCAAGTCCCCTCTCCCCCCCGAGGAGAGGGTTAGGGTGAGGGGGTCGCATCGCGGCCCTTCGACAAAAATCCAGCATGTGCATCCCCCTCACCCCGACCCTCTCCCCGGGGGGGAGAGGGGGAAATCGGAGACTTCACGTCGATCAACAAGGCCGCCCCGATGCGGCCACACAGGGAGGAAACACGATGAAGCACCGCCTTACCGCAGCAGCAGCCGGTCTGTTCATGACCCTGACCTCGACCACCGCGCTCGCCGCCGGCACCACCGTCGGCGTGTCCTGGTCCAACTTCCAGGAAGAGCGCTGGAAGACCGACGAGGCGGCGATCAAGGCGGTGATCGAGAAGGCCGGCGGCAAATACCTGTCGGCCGACGCCCAGTCCTCGCCGGCCAAGCAGTTGTCGGACATCGAATCGCTGATCTCCCGCGGCGCCCAGGCGCTGATCATCCTGGCGCAGGACGGCGACGCCATCCGCCCGGCGGTGGAGAAGGCGACGGCGGAAGGCATCCCGGTCGTCGGCTATGACCGGCTGATCGAAATCCCGTCGGCCTTCTACATCACCTTCGACAACAAGGAGGTCGGCCGGCTGCAGGCGCGCAGCGTCTTCGCGCTGAAGCCCAAGGGCAACTACGCCTTCATCAAGGGCAGTTCCACCGATCCCAACGCCGACTTCCTGTTCGCCGGCCAGATGGAGGTGCTGAAGGCCGCCATCGACCGCGGCGACGTGAAGAATGTCGGCGAGGCCTACACCGACAAGTGGCTCCCGGCCATCGCCCAGCAGAACATGGAGCAGATCCTGACCAAGACCGGCAACAAGGTCGATGCCGTGGTCGCTTCCAACGACGGCACGGCGGGCGGCGCCGTTGCGGCGCTGGCGGCGCAGGGCTTGGCCGGGACCGTGCCGGTGTCGGGCCAGGACGGGGACAAGGCGGCGCTGAACCGCATCGCACTCGGCACCCAGACGGTGTCGGTGTGGAAGGACGCACGCGAGCTTGGCCGCCGCGCCGCCGAGATCGCCATGGATCTCGCCGGCGGCAAGAAGATGACCGACATCGCTGGCGCCACGACCTTCGACGGCGGGCCGAAGAAACAGAAGATGACCTCCCTGTTCCTGACCCCGGTCGCCATCACCAAGGACAACCTCGCTCTCGTGGTCGATGCCGGCTGGGTGACCAAGGACGTGGTCTGCCAGGGCGTCAAGCCCGGCAGCGTCAAGGTCTGCAACTGATGGCCGAGCCGTCCACCACCCTGTCCCCGGCGTCTTCTCCGGATGCGCCGGCCGGACGGCGGGCCGGCATCGGCGACGCCCTGCGCGCGCTGGAGCTGGACACCCGCATGGTCGGGATGATCGGGGCGCTGGCCGTCGTCTGGATCGGCTTCGACATCCTGACTGGCGGCGCCTTCCTGACCCCGCGCAACCTGTGGAACCTGTCGGTGCAGACCGCGTCCATCGCGGTGATGGCGACCGGCATGGTGCTGGTCATCGTCACCCGCAACATCGACCTGTCGGTGGGCTCCATCCTGGGCTTCACCGGCATGGTGGTGGGCGTGCTCCAGGCCCGCATCCTGCCGGAGATCTGGGGCTTCGACCATCCGCTGACCTGGGTGGTGGCGGTGATGGCGGCGGTCGCCGTCGGCGGAGCGGTGGGAGCGCTGCAGGGCGCCGTCATCGCCTATCTCGGCGTCTCGTCCTTCATCGTCACGTTGGGCGGACTGCTGGTCTGGCGCGGTGCCGCCTGGTGGGTAACGACCGGCCAGACGGTGGCGCCGATGGACGGCCTGTTCAAGCGGCTGGGCGGCGGGTTCGAGGGCGCCATCGGCGCCGGCCCGAGCTGGGCGGTCGGCATCGCCGCCATCCTGCTGTCGGTCGCGGCCATCCTCGTGACGCGACGGCGGCGGGCCGGCTTCGGCTTTCCCGTCCGGCCCTTGTGGGCGGAAGGGGTGGTGATCCTGCTGGTCGCCGCCGCCATCGTCGGCGCGGTGCTGGTGGTGAACGCCTATCCACTTCCCATCCCGGTCGTGCGCCGGATGATGGAGGCGCAAGGGCTGACCACCGACGGCGGACTTCCCTTCGTGGCCCACGGCTTCGCCATACCGGTGCTGATCGCGCTGGCGGTGGGGGTGGGCGTGACCTTCCTGTCGCGGCGCACCCGCTTCGGCCGCTACGTCTTCGCCATCGGCGGCAACCCGGAGGCGGCGGAGCTTTCGGGCATCAACACGAAACGCGTGCTGGTGATGGTGTTCGGGCTGATGGGAGCGCTGTGCGGCCTATCCGCCTGCATCGCCACTGCCCGGCTGAACGCCGCCACCAACGCCAACGGCACGCTGGACGAGCTGTACGTCATCGCCGCGGCGATCATCGGCGGCACGTCGATGGCCGGCGGCGTCGGCACCATCCTGGGCGCGATGCTTGGTGCGCTGGTGATGCAGTCGCTGCAGTCCGGCATGGTTCTGCTGGGGGTGGACGCGCCGATGCAGAACATCGTCGTCGGCATCGTCCTGGTCGCCGCGGTCTACATCGACACGCTCTATCGCAAGGGGTTGAAATGACCGCTCTCGCCACGTCGGAACCGCTGACGGCAACCCGCCCGCTGGTCGAGATGCGCGACGTTTCCATCGCCTTCGGCGGCATCAAGGCGGTGGACGGCGTCAGCATCGACCTTTACCCCGGCGAGGTGGTCGGGCTGCTCGGCCACAACGGGGCCGGCAAATCGACGCTGATCAAGATCCTGTCCGGCGCCTATGCCGCCGACCATGGCGAGATCCGGGTGAACGGCGAGCCTGTCCACATCACGAGCCCGCGCGACGCCAAGCGCTGCGGCATCGAGACAATCTATCAGACCCTCGCCCTGGCCGACAATGTCGACGCCGCCGCCAACATCTTCCTCGGCCGGGAAAAGCTGACCCCCTGGGGCACGCTGGACGACCACGCGATGGAGGCGGAGGCGCGCAAGGTGATGGGCCGCCTGAACCCGCATTTCCGCCGCTTCAAGGAACCGGTCAAGGCTCTGTCCGGTGGTCAGCGCCAGTCGGTCGCCATCGCCCGCGCCATCCATTTCGACGCCCGCGTCCTGATCATGGACGAACCGACCGCTGCGCTCGGCCCCGCCGAAACCCAGCAGGTGGGCGAGCTGGTGAAGCAGCTGAAGCAGGAGGGCATCGGCATCTTCCTGATCTCCCACGACATCCACGACGTGTTCGACCTTGCCGACCGCATCCATGTGATGAAGAACGGCAAGCTGGTCGGCACCGCCCGCGTCGCCGACGTGACGAAGGACGAGGTGCTGGGCATGATCATCCTCGGCAAATGCCCGCCAGGTGCGGTTCCCGGTCCAGGGGCGGCGGGTTGAGCGACGACCTCCGGCCGGCAACGGCGTGGCGGCACCCCGGTGCCCGCGCGCGACGCCGGTCGAGTGTCTTCAAGCCTTTGACAATAGTGCATTTATTCGGCCGTCATCGCGGAGTGTCCTGGCTCCCCGCCTTCGCGGCGATGACGCCGAAAGAGGCGCCTGTCCATTCGGAAATGGGCAAAGCCCTATAGGTGACCGCCTATGGGTCAGCGGGGGAGGGAGGTGACAAAGTCGAGGCCATTTTGGTGAGCCTGGGTGATCGGGTGATCATTGCCAAGCTTGCGTTGGGCGACCGGAAGGGCCCGCTCAAACAACGCCCTCGCTTCAGCAGAATTCTCTTGCTTCAAAAGAAGCCTGGCAAGGTTGTTCATGGAGGTCAAGGTGCTGGGATGCTCCTCGCCGAGCACGCGGCGGCGGACTGCCAAAACCTGTTCCTGAAGCTCCCGCGCCCCGGCGAGATCGCCTTGGCTCCTCAAGGTCTCAGCGAGATTGTTCATGGAGATCAAGGTGCTGGGATGCTCCTCGCCGAGCACGCGGCGGCGGACTGCCAAAACCTGTTCCTGAAGCTCCCGCGCCCCGGCGAGATCGCCTTGGCTCCTCAAGGTCTCAGCGAGATTGTTCATGGAGTTCAAGGTGTCCGGGTGCTCCTCGCCGAGCACGCGACGGCTGACTGCCAAAGCCTGTTCATCCAATACCCGCGCCCCGGCGAGATCGCCTTGGCTCCAGAAGGTCGAAGCGAGATTGCTCATGGAGATCAAGATGTCCGGATGCTCTTCGCCGAGCACGCGGCGGCGGACTGCCAGAACCTGTTCCTGAAGCTCCCGCGCCCCGGCGAGATCGCCTTGGTCCCTCAAGGTCGAAGCGAGATTGTTCATGGAGGTCAAGGTGTCCGGGTGCTCCTCGCCGAGCACGCGGCGGCTGACTTCCAAAACCTGTTCCTGAAGCCTCCGCGCCCCGGCGAGATCACCTTGCTTCCAGAGAGTCGAAGCGAAATTGTCCATGCAGGTCAAGGTGTTCGGGTGCTCCTCGCCATATAAATGGCGCACGGCGTCAAGCCCCCTCCGCCGAACGGCGTTTGCCGGGCCGTAAGCTCCACGCTCACTCTCGTACCAGCCCAGCCAGCCCAGAAGTAAGGCGGTTTCCTTATCGTCCACAGACTCGGTCAACACACGGACATGTCCGATCAGCGGTTCAAGCGCGGCATGCTTGCGAATATCGACCGCCCCAGGCATCACCCGGTTCATCACCCTCACCGCCGCCGCCCGCAAATCTTCGGGAGCGGCAGCGTGGCGGCGCATCGTGCGGGTGGTCAGGATGTGGACCGTCACCTCCTCTGGACCAAGGCGGTCCACCAGCGCTTCCGCTTCGGCAGCCTGGATCCCCAGCAGGGCGATCCGGCGACCGGCGGCCTTGTCGCCCGCATGCTTTGCCAGGACAGCCTCGATGTACTTCGTCGGGATCGGGTCGGACGCCAGGAGGGAGGCGAGTTGCAGCACCAGCACGCCCTCCGGCCGGAGGCGGCCGATGCTTTGCAGCAGGGTGACGGCTATGCCGGGATGGTGGCCGTTCGGAAGCTCGCCCGCCAGTTCCTCCATCAGGACCAGCGCGTCGGCGCTGGGATTGCGCAGCTCTTTCAAAAATTCGGCATAGCTCATGGCGCGCAGGGCGGCGCCGGCGACATCCACGGCCAGGGCGTGGCGGCCCAGTTCGGCCACGATCTCCGCGGCCATCGCACGCTCCGCCTCGTCACGCGGCGGCTGGCGGCTGGTGAGCAGGCGGAAAGCGTCCTCCGGCGTCAGCACGTCCAGCCGGTGGATCGTCCCGCAGCCGTCCAGCCGGGTGCCGCGCGTGGTGATCAGGGTGCGGCCGTTGGTGCTGGGCGCCGTCCAGTGGGCCAGCACGGCGGCGTTGGCGTCGCTCGGCAGATCGTCGACGATCCACAGATACGGCTTGCCCAGCGCTTCCAGATGGCGGCCGACCTGCGCCGCGACGGCGGACGGCTCCATCCCCTGCACGGGCAGGCCGAAGCGCAGGGCCAGATCGAACAGGTGACGGCCGGCGCTGCCTTCCGCCTCCGCCTCGCGCCCGTCCGGGGCCACCGTGCCGGTGCGCGAGGCCGAAAGCCAGACGATGCCGCCGGGATAGGCGGCGCCGAAGCGCAGCGCATATTCCTCGGCCAGCATCGACTTGCCGATGCCGCCCATGCCCTGGACCTGCACAAGGTCGCCGCCGGGCCGCGCGCCGGTGATGACGGTGACGGCAGCGGCGGTCAGCCCGTCATGGACGCTCCAGAGGTCCGGCACACGGCCGACGAAGCGGTTGGAACCGATGCGCCGCTTGCTCGCCAGCCAGGGTGGCGCCTGCAAGGGGCGGATGTCGCCGATCCAGGTCGCCGCGCGGTCCAGGCGCCGGGCGATGCGCCGGGCCAGATCGGCTGGATCGGCGGTCCCCTCCAGATACCGGCGGTCCCGCAGTTCGACGGGCTGGATGTGGTCGGCACCCAATTCCGGGTTGACGACAAGGATGCGGCGCGCCAGATCGCCACCCTCATGCTGAGCGGCGAGGTAGGCGGCCGTCAGCTCCCACTGGCAGGGGCGGGAGCGTGCGTAGGCCGGGGAGTACCAAGCCACCAGCATGCGCGCCTGCCCCAACCCGTCGACGATGGACCGGGTGATGGCATCCGTGTCGCCGATCTCCCGCTCGTCGAACCACACCGAAAGGCCGAGGCGCTTCAACTCTTCGACCAGAGGGCGCGCCATCTCCGCGTCCGCATGCGGGTAGCTGACAAACAGATCGTTCATGATAGGGGAAATCCGGTCCGCCTTTTCTCTGTAACAGAGTAGTACAGGCTAAGGCCGCGGGGAAGCCCGACACGGGACCGGCTTCGCTCGTCGGGAGGGTATCCGCCGGCCGTCCATAGGCCCGTGCCGTGTGTTGGGCAATCCCCCCGCATCCCGCGATCCCGTCCTGAACCCGCCTATTGCGGCGAGTTCGCCTGCTGGGGCTGGACGCCGCGCTGTTCGACGAAGGTGCGGAACTCCTCCTAATTGGCGGCGGCGGATTGGGCGGCGGGTTGCGGCTCATTCCCGGCCGTTCCCTGGCGAAGCCACCGCTCGGCGGGCTCGAAGCGGGTCCAGCCGGGCACGTCGGCGGCCAGATTGACCTCCTTCCATTTCGGATGACGCGGCGGCTTCAGGAACTCGTCGAACCTGCCGAAGAAGGCATCGACGAAGCGGGCGACCTTGCGGTGCCGCTCCAGGTCGCGTTCCCAGCCATAGACGGCCATGACTGCGCCGACGGCGACGGTGTCGACCTGTTCGCCGGGCTTGATGAGCCCTTCATAATCCGCACTGGTCAGGCGCGAGGGCAGATAGGTGTCGAGCAGGGAAGCGCTCATCGGGATCGACAGGAAATGCAGGCCGTCGCCCGCCTTTAGGTCGCGGAACAGGCGGGTCGGCTTGCCGGCGACATAGGCCATGGCCGCGATCTCGCCCCGCCGCAGCTTCTCCAGCGCCAGGGACTGGTCGTTGCCCTGCGGCTCCACCTTGATGCCCAGCATGCCGAAGACCAGCGACGCCGTCATGTGCGTGCCGCTTCCCTGCACGTCGAAGTTCACCTTGCGCCCGGCGAGATCCTCGATGCGCGTCACGTCGGGCGCTGCCAGGATGTGCATTTCCTCGTTGTAGAGCTTGGTGATGAATTTGACGCGCCGGTCCAGGTTGGGCAGAAGCCGTTCCCGCTTGGCATAGGCCAGCACGTCGGACTGCACGATGCCGACGTCGATCCCCTTCAGCAGAACGATGTCCTTCAGGTTCTGGACCGACCCCTTGCCCAGCATCGGCAGGACGCGCAATGCGTCTCCGTCGTCGAGCACCGCGGCCAGATCGGCGGCGATGCGCACATAGGTCCCCTCGACCCCGCCCGAGACGATCCCGACGGTCCCGCCATTGGCACTGACGCCGCGCGGATCGGCAGCATATGCCGGAGAAACGGCGCCCGCGAACAGGCAGGCTCCCAAAAGAAGAACGCGGACAATCGATGCCTTCATGTTGGCTCCCTCCCTGGTTCCCGAAATCTTGCTACCTGGATTTGCCGGCGAGCCAGACTGTCAGCTTTTGCAGTTGCTGTTCCGCGTCGCCGCTGCCGGCGGCGACCGCCCGTCGATACCAGGCGGCGGCTTGTTCGGGATCGGGCGGAAGCCCGCGGACGCGCAGCCGTTCGTGGATCAGCGGATCGTGCGTCCGGCCGAGCGCCAGGGCCGCCGCCGCATTGCCGGTCTCGGCGACCATCTCGTAATAGAGCCGCGCCCCCGCCAGATCGCCCTGCGCGAACAGGTCGTCGCCCCTCTTCATCAGCGTCGTCTCGGCAACGGCGGACGGAAGCCGCGCCGGGCGCTGCACCGCCGCCTCCCGCGGCTGCGCCCGCTCCGGGGCCGGCGGCGGGGCGGCAGCCGGCGGAAGGGCCGCCACGGCGACCGTGGTGAGGGGGGCGATGACCGCCGGCTCCGGCGGGGCAGGGGGCGAGGACGGGGAAGCCGCGGCCGGCTGAACGGCCACCGGCGCATCGGCGGGCGGCGGGGTGGCGGCAACGACCGGCGGTTCGGCGGTCACTTCCGGTGAAGGTGCCGATGTCGGTTCGATTGCCGCCTCGACCGTCTGTTCCGGTGGCGGTTCAAGTGGCGCATCGGCGACCGGTCCAGGCACGGGGTCTGGCGCGGGCGCGTTGGCCTCGCCTTCCGTCGGCTCCGGCATGGCCTGCGGGCCCGACTGTCCGGATGCCGCCGAATCCGGTTCCGTCCTGTCGGCAAGCGCTGCGGTCTCGATGCTCTGCGACGAGCCGCCCTGGGCGGGTGGCGGGGTGCCGCCCGGTTCCGGCGTGGCGGCGCTGTCGGCCGCGGCGGTCTCGGTGACCGTCGGCAGGATGGGTATCGTCAGATCCCGGGCCTGCTTGGCGATCACGCCGCCGCCGTGATCGGTCACCGCGGTGAGGTGCAGCGTCACACTGCCCGCCGTCTCGGGCGGCAGAGTCATGGTGAGACCGGGCAGCTCCTCCAACCGCACCCGCCACGTGTCGTCGGCGATCTTGTCGCCGCTCGACAGGGTGGTCCCCGGTGGCAGATCGTCGATCAGCACATAGGTGATCGCCTCATGCTGCGGGTTCGGCTGCCCATAGGGCGAGGTGACGGCGATGGACAGCAGGGTCGGCTGTCCCGGAATTCCGCCGGATGCCTGTGCGGCTATGAAGGGGATCAGCCGCCAATCCGTCTCCGCCTCGTTTCCCTTCTGGATCACCGTCGTCCGGGTGGGGGTCGCCTCCGCCTGCGGCATGGGGGCAGGTGCCTTCTCCCGCGTGCCGAGCCAGGATTCCAGCGTGTTGTCCGCCGGCCCCTCCGCCGCGCCGGTCCACACGAGGCAGCAGCCGGTTCCGAAGGCATCGGAATTGAGCCGCGCGGACACATCGGCCGGTTGAAGGGGAAGCGCAAGAACACCCAGTACGGCAAAACAAGGCCGGACGCCGCCTGTGATGGGAAGTAAAGAGCGTGCGCTTTCCCATCTGCCTCCGTGTCGGAGAACATAGGCACGATGCAGAAAACGGCGCAGTGAACCGGACTGCGTTTCTCGCATGGCGGCATCCTCCCTGGCAAAATCCCCTTGGACCCGCCTTGACGACAGGGTGCATTTCGGGACTTTTGAAAGACATGCGGCGTTGATTTCCGCCGCGAGTTGTTTCGAATTATTTATTATCTGAACGACCGGCCACGATCGTTTTATTCTATGATGTGACAGAAGAAAAACAACCATCCCGTAGAGGTCATTTTCCGCTTTACGGCAAAGGGAGGATTACTTCGTAATATTTGGATATGAATCGGATGGAGAAGCACCGGCACCGGCGGCTGGACCCTCCGCCGGAACGGGGTGCCGCCACCGGTCCGGCGACACCCCGCCCGCGAGGAAACGGATCACCGGATCCGCGCCGGGTTTCCCATCACCGTCGCGCCGGCCGGAACGTCGCGCGTCACCACGCTGCCGGCGCCGACGATGGCATCGTCGCCGATGGTGACGCCGGGCAGGATCAGCGCGCCGCCGCCGATCCAGACATTGCGGCCGATATGGATGGGCCGCCCGAACTCCAGCCCGGCTTCCCTCGCGGCGAAGTCGCGCGGATGGTCGGCGGTCAGGATCTGGACTCCCGGCCCGATCTGCGTCTTGTCGCCGATGCTCACCGCGACGACGTCCAGGATGACGCAGTTGAAGTTGAGAAAGACCCCGGCGCCGAGGTTGATGTTGTAGCCATAGTCGCAATGGAAGGGCGGGCGGATGACCGCCCCTTCGCCCACCGCGGCGAAGCGCTCCAGCAGAAGTTTGCGCCTTTCGCCGGGCGGCAGCGCGAGTGCGGCATTGTAGCGGACCATCCACTCCTTGGCGGCGGCTTGGTCGGCCTGGATCTCCGGGGCCGAGGCGTCATAGAGATCGCCGGCCAGCATCTTTTCCTTTTCGCTGCGTCCCTCGGACGTCCGCATCGCTCATCCTCCGCATCATTCGCTCGTCCGGCGGCAATGTCCGACAGTTGTCCGCCATGGGCGCCCGATTAGAGCAGATGTCGAAAAGCGATGCGCCGACGCGTGAGGATGGGTCAGCCTTCGCCTTGGCCGGAGCGGGCGCCCAGCAGATTGCCGCGGCGGCGGCGGACCTCGACGCTCTGGCCGGGGGTGATGGGCAGGAACTCCTTCGGGCGCTCGTCGCTGCCGGCGATGGCGCGGTAGGTGGCGGCGTTCGCCTCCTGCACGTCGTTGCCGCGGCGGACCTGATCCAGGAATTTCTGGCTCGGCATCATGATGTATTCGATGTCGTTGATGCGCCGCCCGTCCTTCGACACCGTCTTTTCCACCCTGTCGAGGATGCCCTCCTCGACCAGGGAATCGACGGCGGAGGTCACGGTGCGCAGCGTGTCGCGCCGCCGGCTCCACTCGTTCATGCCGCTGTTGTTGATGATGTCGTCGGCCGACAGGATCATCGGCGGCACGCTGTGCACCCCGTCGGGCAGGCGGGCCAGATCGAGGTCGCCATATTCGATCGACAGCCGGTTGTAGAGCCAGCGCGCCACCGGGCTCTTCAGCCGCATGATCCACTGGTAGGAGATCGGCTTGAATTCCAGGTTGCGGATGGCCGAGGCGACCAGCGCGTTGAACTCCAGATAGGTGTCGTTCTCGTCCTCCTCGCCGCCCTCGCCGGTGCGCGGGCGGATGTAGAGCGTCGGGAAGACCGAGGATTCCAGGACGGGCCGCGCCGACTTGCGGCCGCTCTCCGGCACCTTGCTGATGATCATGCGGGTACGGGCCAGGATCTCCAGCGCCTCGCGGATTTCCGCCGTGTCCATGGTGCGGTTGACCGCGCGCAGCTCCCGCCGGATTTCATAGAGCGAGAAATGGACACGCACCCGGTCCTGCTTGTCGCCCATCAGCGACAGCCGCGAGCGGTCCATGGCGAGGCGGCGGACCACCTGCTCGACGATCTGCTCGCGCTCCGACGGGAACACCTCATACTCGACCATGCGCTTGTCGGCCGGATCCTCGCCGGGGCCGGGTTTGGCCGGGCGGTAGATGCGGGCGGGCTGCAGGGTCAGCGTGAACAGGGCGTCCTTGAAGGGAAACTCCTTGTGGACCGACTGGACGAACGCGTTGGCGGCCGGCAACTCCGGCTCCGTCCCCCGGCCTTTGGACACGAAGACGAATCGCGGCGCCGTGTCGTAAAGCGCGATCATATGGGACTGACTGCGGTCCTCCATCTCGAACAGAGTCAGTTGGACCGCGTTCGCCTTGCTCATGGCTCATCCCTCCTCGCCAAAGGCCACGATAGGAGGTGCCGTCGAAGGGAGGCAACCGGCAGGGCGGAGTCCGCCCGCAGACCTGTGTCCCGTTTGCCCGCGTTTGTGTAGGAAATGCCCGCGCCTGTATCCCGTTTGCCCGCGCTTCGGTCGCAGGCCGCCGATTGGCGCCGCTTCGCGGGCGTCGGGCAGACCGGATCCGTGCGAATCGCGCGGCCGTTCGGCGAAACGCGAGCAAATGGGACAGAGACTCGGGGCTGCGGCTTCCCTCCATGGGACCACGAAGCGCGAGCAAATGGGACAGCCCCGGCGCCGGAGGACTCCCAAACGCGAGCATTGGGGACACAGCAAATCCCGTGATGCGGCCGGCCGAACCGCGAAACGCGGGCAAATGGGACAGATCCGGCCGGCGAGGCTGGCCGGCTGCCTTCCTCCGCGGCAACAGTCCGCGGGCCGGACCGCAGACCATGGCCTCAAACCGCGGGCAACCGGGATAGCCCGCGGCGGAACGGAGGGCGCCGGTCTCCGCGAAACCGCGGGCAAACGGGATCGAATCCGATTCGCAAGCCAAGCGCGACCAAAGGGGACACATCCGCGACCAAGGACGACACAGGCGCGGGCCGATGGGACACAACCGCGGGCGAAGGGGACACAACCGGATCGGTCCCTTTTGCCCGCGATTCGACGGATGCCGCTGCCGGCGGAATCCTTCGCCCAAGTTCGCCGGCCCCATCCATGCCGGCCCCAAGCCTCGCGGAGTTTTCCCCATGCCCACACCGACGCCGTCCGCATCAGCGGCAAATCCCCCCGATACCAGACGGTGGGGACGGATTCCCGCCTGGTGGCTGGATCATCCCGGCCTGGACGCCGACGGCTTCGCCGTCCTCGCGGCGCTCGCCACCTTCGCCGACGAGGACGGCCTGTGCTGGCCGTCGCAATCGACGCTGGCCGCCAAGCTGAAGCGCTCGCGCCCCACCATCAACCGCATCATCCAGGGCCTGAGCGACATCGGGCTGGTCGGGGTCGAGCACCGTCGCGGCCGCGACGGCGCCCGCCTGTCCTGCCTCTACCGCCTGCGCTTCACCCCACTTGATAACGCCGGAGACTCCGACCGGGAGTCCGTCTCCGCCCGCCCTGTCCAGCCTGCCGACAGGGATGACTCGGACATGCACAGCCCCTGTCCGCCGGCGAGTCAGGAACAGGTCCATTCCAAACAGATTCCAGACTCGCTCGCTTCGGGCGGGCACGGCCGGGCGCAGACGGTTCCGGAGGACTGGATGCCGACCGCCGACGACCTCGCATGGGCCAAGGTCCGTCACGCGGAAATCGACCTCGGCCGCCATGTCGAGGGGTTCATCCTGCGCTGCCGGGCCCACGGCTACCGCTACCGCGATGTCTCCTCCGCCTGGCGGGCCTGGCTGGCGCAGGATGCCGCGGCGGGCAAGGCCCCGGTCGTCCGCAACCGCCCGTCTGCGACAGTGATCGCCCCAACCACCCGTCCGTCCGCCGCCGCCGAACAGCGGTTGGGCGCCTGGGCCGCCGCCGCCGCGGAACTGCGCCAGCGCGCAACCACCCCCTCCTGGTCGTAAAAGGGGAGACCGATGACCGCACCCAATAAAAGCGGCCCCAAGCGAAGCGCCACCATCACCGCCCTGCCGCGCTCCCCATCCTCCGCGTCCCCATCGTCGCCGGCGGCGGCCTTCGACCCGGCACTGCCGGCGCCTCTTCGGCAGGTCCGCCTGAACGCCGCACTGCCGCCGCCGCTCCAGCGGCTTCTGGCCCAGGGCCGGACCGACCGCCGCCCGCGCTTCGGCGACGACGGCTTCGACGGCATGATCGAGTTGTGGTCGCCGCCGGACGGCGTCACCGCCGCCGAGGCCGCGCTCGCCCGCCAAAGCCTTGAGGAGCTGTACGTCACGGTGCTGGCCCCGGCCGACAGTGACCATCTGCTCGGCCGCGTGCTGACGCTGCTCAGCCATTTCCCCGCCAAGGGGCTGTCGCCCGAAGTGGAACGGATGATGGCGCTCGACTGGGCCGAGGATTTGGGCGAATACCCGGCCTGGGTCATCGATGCCGCAGCCCGCAGTTGGCGCCGCAGCCGGAAATGGCGTCCGTCCATCGCCGAGATGCGGGCTCTGTGCGAGGAACTGTGCGCACCCGAACGGGCGCTGGCCGACCGGCTGGGCGCGCTCGCCGTAGCCGCCCCGCGCGATTCTCGCGGCACCGGCCTGCAGGCGGTCGCGACCGGGGCGCTGCGCCGGATGGGCGGGATGGGGTGACTCCGTTGCGTCCATACGGTGGACGGTGGTTGCCGGCGGTCCATATCAAGGGACCCGTCCGCTTCACAGTGCCGACCGATGCCCGACAGCGCTCATATCCCGTCCCCCTCCGCCCCCCGCTTCGGCTGGTGCTGCCAGTATATCCCGCCCGATGGCGACGCCGGACTTGCCAAGCGCATGAATCCCGGCACCGTCACCATCGCGACGCTGAGCAAGCTGGGCCCCGCCCGCGCCGAGGAAAAACTGACCGAGGTGCTGCGCCGCAACCTGCTGGCCCTGCATCTGCAGCTGGACGAGGTCGCGCGGCATCCGGCCTACCGCCGCCTGCTGCGCGTCAACAGCGGGCTGCTGCCGGCCTACACGCACGAGATCGGACGGCCGCTCTACCGCCAGCCCGGCATCCAGGCGCTTGTGCGGAGCGGGCTGGAGCATGCCGGCCGCAAGGCGATGGAGGCGGGGATCCGCATCGGGCTGCATCCGGACCAGTATTGCGTGCTGAACAGCGCCAACCCGTCCACCCTCGACAATTCGGTGGCGGAGCTGGAATACCATGCCGACATCCTGCGGATGATGGGGCTGGCCGGCGGCTGGCACCCGCGGGGCGCCCACGTCAACATCCATGGCGGCGGGCGCGGGGAGGGGATCGCCGGCTTCCGCCGCGGTCTCGCCCTGCTGTCGGAGGATGCGCGCAACCTGCTGACCGTCGAGAACGACGAGATGTCCTTCGGCCTGGACGACCTGCTGCCGCTGGCCGGCGCCGTGCCGATCGTGCTCGACCTCCACCATCACTGGGTCCGCACGCAAGGGGAGTATCTGCGTCCCGACGATCCGCGCATCGCCGCCGTGATCGGCTCGTGGCGCGGGGTGCGCCCGGTCGCCCACATCAGCGTGTCGCGCGAGGATCTGCTGGCGGACTGGCCGGCCGACAGCCTGCCGGACTATGCGGCGCTGGCGGCGCGCGGGCTGACCACGAAGGATCTGCGCGCCCATTCCCAGCGCATGTGGAACCGCGCCGTGAACCGGCTGGTGGCGGACCACCTCTCCTGGGCCGATTTCGAGGTGGAGGCCAAGGCCAAGAACCTCGCGGTTGACGATCTGGAGCTGGACGCCCTCGGCAGCGGGGCAGTGGTCTCCTCGCCCGATCTGCAGCCTTGACCGACGGTTGCACTCAACTACTCTGTTGGCGGAGACGAATGACAGCCGACTGATTTCACGTGAGGGTTTGGACGTGGCCGACGACATCCGGGATGAAAACCTGGACGCGCTTTCGCAGCTGCAGGCGATGCTGGACACCGTGCCCGACGGGATCGTCATCATCGACGACCGGGGCCGGATCAAGACCTTCAATCCTGCCTGCGAGCGCCTGTTCGGCTGGACCGCCGCCGAGGTGATCGGCAGCAACGTCAAGATGCTGATGCCATCCCCCTATCGGGAGGAACATGACGGCTATCTGGAGCGCTACCACCGCACCGGCGAACGCCGCATCATCGGCATCGGGCGCGAGGTGACCGGCCTGCGCAAGGACGGCTCCTGCTTCCCCATGGATCTGTCGATCGGCGAGGCGAGCCAGGACGGCGCCCCCGTCTATATCGGCATCATCCGCGACCTGACCGCGGCCAAGCAGGCGGAGGCGGCGCTGCGGGAGCGCGAGGCCCGCCTGACCTCCATCCTGGAAACGGTGCCGGAAGCGATCATCGTCATCGACGAGAAGGGGCTGATCGAATCCTTCAGCCCGGCGGCCGAACGGCTGTTCGGCTATGCGGCGGCGGAGGTGATCGGCCGCAACATCAGCATGCTGATGCCCTCGCCCTACCGGGAGCAGCATGACGGCTATCTGGAGCGCTACGGGCGGACGGGGGAGCGCCGCATCATCGGCATCGGCCGCATCGTCTCCGGCCTGCGGCGCGACGGGTCGGTGTTCCCGATGGAACTGGCGGTGGGTGAGGTGCTGCTGGCCGGCCAGCGCCGCTTCACCGGCTTCGTCCGCGACCTGACCGAACGTCAGGCGACCGAACGGCGCCTGCAGGAGCTTCAGTCGGAACTGCTGCATGTCAGCCGGGTCAGCGCCATGGGCCAGATGGCCTCGACGCTGGCGCACGAGTTGAACCAGCCGCTGACCGCCGTCATCAACTACGCCAAGGCCGCCAAGCGGTTGATGGAACGGCCGGAAACGGTGTCCAAGGCGATGGACATGGTCGACAAGGCGAGCGCCCAGGCCACCCGCGCTGGCCAGATCATCCGCCACCTGCGCAGCTTCATCGAAAAGGGCAAGACCCACCGCTCCGTCGAGCCGCTCAACAAGGTGGTGGAGGAGGCGAGCGCGCTCGCCCTCGTCGGCGCCAAGGAGCGGGAGCTTCATGTGCGCTTCGACTTCGATGCCGCCGACCCGCTGGTCCTCATCGACAAGGTCCAGGTCCAGCAGGTGATCCTCAACCTCGTCCGCAACGCGATCGAGGCGATGGCGCAGGGAACCCCGGCAGGGGCGCAGCGGGTGCTGACCGTCCACACCGGTGCGGAGCCGGGCGAGCCCGCCTTCCGCCGCGTCGCCATCGGCGACAGCGGTCCCGGCGTGCCGGAGACGGTGCGCGCCCAGCTGTTCCAGCCCTTCGTCACCACCAAGAGCAGCGGCATGGGGCTGGGCCTGTCGATCTGCCGCTCCATCATCGAGGCCCATGGCGGGCGGCTGTGGCTGGAGCCTCCGGCGACACCCCCGGCATCGGGCGCCAGCTTCGCCTTCACCGTTCCGCTGTCCGCATCGGATTCGGGTGGGGATGCTGTCCTGGAGGCCGGCGATGCCCGCTGACGCCATGCCCAATGCGGATTCCGACCTCACCGTCTTCATCCTCGACGACGACGACGCCATCCGCGATTCCCTGGAAGTCCTGCTGGATTGCGCCGGATTCCGGGTGGAGAGCTTCTCCACCCCGCTCGGCTTCCTGGAGTCCGGCGCGCCGTCGCGCCCCGGCTGCCTGTTGGTCGATGTGCGGATGCCGCAGATGAGCGGCCTGGACGTGCAGGAACGGCTGACCCGCGGCGGCCATTCCATGCCGGTGGTGGTGATGACCGGCCATGGCGACGTCCCGCTCGCCGTGCGCGCGATGAAGGCGGGGGCGGTCGATTTCGTCGAGAAGCCGTTCGAGGAGGAGGCGCTGCTCATTGCCGTGCGCTCCGCCCTCACCCTTGCCCGCGCGTCGGAAAGCCGGACCGCAGATGCCGCCCCGCCGGCCGTGGTCTCGGAACAGTCGGCATCCCCGCCCGCCGTCTCGGCGCCGCCGGAGGTTCTGGACCGCCTCGCCGCCCTGACACCTCGGGAAATGGATGTGCTGCGCTGGCTGGTGGCCGGCAAGTCGAACAAGGTTATCGCCTTCGAACTGTCGATCAGCCCGCGCACCGTGGAGATCCACCGCGCCCGCGTGATGGAGAAGATGCGGGCCGACAGCCTGCCGACCCTGGTGCGCATGGCGATCGCCGCGGGCGTGGTCCCCGGCGGCGGGTGATCTGCATCAAAACAGCGCCGCATACGCAATGGTCCGTATATCGGCACCCTCCGCAGCCTTTTATCTTCCATGACGCGCCGCACCCTCGGCGCTGTTCTTGTCTGCATGGAAGTTCGGAGGCCGTCATGGATCACCTGGGCAACAAGCCGGGCAACGGGCCGGGCGGGGAACCGGGTGCCGGAATCGTCCACATCGTCGACGACGATGAGCCGGTCCGCGACTCCCTGAAGGCCCTGCTTGAAGCCTTCTCCTTCGACGTGCGGGACTTTTCGTCCTGCCGGGAATTCCTCGACCGTTACGACGGGAACCCGCAGGGCTGCCTCGTTCTCGACCTGCATATGCCGGTGATGAGCGGCCTGGAGTTCCTGGAGCGCCACGGCGGCGACCTGCACGGCATGCCGGTGATCATGGTGTCCGGCCGCGGCGACCCCGCGACCTTCGCCCGCGCCAAGGAGGCCGGTGTGGTCGCCGTGCTGGAGAAGCCGTTCGACGAGGATCAGCTGATCGACATGCTGAACGGTCTGATGCCGTCGCCGGCCGCCGCCGCCTGATCGGATACGGCCCGCTACGTAGGTACACTTACGTACGCAAACTTCCTTAGGTACATCACCGAACTGCACAGGACGGCGGCGGATCGATAGCTTCAGGCCATCAGATGCACCCCGGAACGAACCGGAGCGCACCGCACCGAAAAGGTCGAGGCCACCATGTCCACGCACGCCGCCATTGCCGCCCACGCCAACCGCGCCGTTCCTGGTTATCTGGTCTCCGCCCTGGCGATTTCCCCCGCCTCCGGCATGGGCGCCGCCATCCAGCCGCGCAACCCCGCCGATCCGCTCGCCAGCCTGGGCCACTCCAAGGTCTACGAGCGCGAGACCACGGTGTTCAGCGAAGGCGATGCGGCCGGTTCGGTGTTCCGGGTGATGAGCGGCATGGTCCGCCTCTACAAGATGCTGCCCGACGGCCGGCGCCAGATCATCGGCTTCCTGCAGGCCGGCGACATGATGGGTCTGGCCTTCGCCGCCCAGTATCTCTACACCGCCGAAACCGTCACGGCGACCACGATCCAGCGCATCCCGCGGCTGGAACTGGACGCCCTGATGGACGCGCAGCCGGCCTTCGCCCGCAAGCTCCTGTCGGCGACCACCTCGGAGCTGATCGCCGCGCAGGACCAGATGGTGCTGCTGGGCCGCAAGTCGGCCGCCGAGAAGGTCGCCACCTTCCTGCTGCGCCTCAGCGACCGCAAGGGCGGCGAGCAGACCATCGACCTGCCGATGGGCCGCAGCGACATCGCCGACCATCTGGGCCTGACCACCGAGACCGTGTCGCGCACACTGACCAAGCTGAAGTCGACCCGCCTGATCCGCATCCTCGTCGGCGGCAAGCTGGAACTGCTGGACCGCGACGCCCTGGCCGACCTCGCCGGCGGCTTCTGATCCTTACTGCCTGATCTTCAAAAGTTTCGAAGAACCGGCCGTGCGCCGGGCGCCCCAAAGGTTCTCTGGGCGTCCCGGACTGCAGCGGTGCGCCTTAACGGCACATCCCACGGCTTTTCCGCACACATCACCGCGACGGCGTCACGGCGTTCTTCGCGGACAGCAAGTGGATGATGACCATGACCGTCACGACCCTCTCCGACCTGAACGCCCTGATCTCGCGCGTGAAGGCGGCGCAAGCGCGCTTCGCCGAGTATCCGCAGGAGAAGGTGGACCTGATCTTCCGCAGCGCGGCGCTTGCCGCCGCCGACGCCCGCATTCCGCTCGCCAAGATGGCGGTGGCGGAGACCGGCATGGGCGTGATGGAAGACAAGGTCATCAAGAACCACTTCGCCGCCGAATACATCTACAACAAGTACAAGGACGACAAGACCTGCGGCGTCCTGTCGGAGGACGATGATGCCGGCATCCTCACCATCGCCGAGCCGGTCGGCCTGATCTGCGGCATTGTCCCCACCACCAACCCGACCTCCACCGCCATCTTCAAGGCGCTGATCGCGCTGAAGACCCGCAACGGACTGGTCCTCTCCCCCCATCCCCGCGCCCGCAAATCGACCTGCGAGGCCGCCCGCCTGGTGCTCGCCGCCGCGGTCGAGGCCGGCGCCCCCGACGACATCATCGGCTGGATCGACGAGCCCTCGCTGGAGCTCTCCAACGCCGTCATGCACCACCCGGACATCAACCTGATCCTCGCCACCGGCGGGCCGGGCATGGTCAAGGCCGCCTATTCGTCGGGCAAGCCCGCCATCGGCGTCGGCGCCGGCAACACCCCGGCCGTCATCGACGAGTTCGCCGACATCAAGCGCGCGGTGGCCTCCATCCTGATGTCCAAGACCTTCGACAACGGCGTGGTCTGCGCGTCCGAACAGTCGGCGGTGGTGGTCGATGCCGTCTATGACGCCGTGCGCGACCGCTTCGCCCACCATGGCGGCTACATCCTGTCGGCCCGCGAGGCCGATGCCGTGCGCAAGGTCCTGCTGACCGACGGCCATCTGAATGCCGACATCGTCGGCCAGCCCGCCCACGCCATCGCTGCCATGGCCGGCCTCACCGTCCCCCAAGCCACCAAGGTGCTGATCGCCGAAGTCACGGACGTCGACGAGGCCGAGCCCTTCGCCCATGAAAAGCTGTCGCCCACTCTGGCGCTCTACCGCGCCAAGGACTTCCATGAGGCTTGCGACAAGGCCGCCGCGCTGGTGGCGCTCGGCGGCATCGGCCACACCTCCGCCCTCTACACCGACCAGGACCAGCAGGCCGAACGCATCCGCCATTTCGGCGACAAGATGAAGACCGCCCGCATCCTGATCAACACGCCGTCGTCGCATGGCGGCATCGGCGACCTCTACAATTTCCGCCTCGCGCCGTCGCTGACGCTGGGCTGCGGGTCGTGGGGCGGCAACTCGATCTCCGAGAATGTCGGGCCGCAGCACCTGATCAACAAGAAGACGGTGGCGAAGAGGGCGGAGAACATGCTGTGGCACAAGCTGCCCAAGTCGATCTACTTCCGCCGCGGCTGCCTGCCGTTTGCGCTTGAGGAGCTGCGCGGCAAGAAGCGCTGCCTGATCGTCACCGACCGCTTCCTGTTCGAGAACGGCCATGTCGCCGAGAGCGTCCGCGTGCTGAAGTCGCTGGGGCTGGAGGTGGAGACCTTCTTCGAGGTCAGCGCCGACCCGACGCTGGCGGTGGTGCGCAAGGGCGTCGCTCTGGCCAATGCCTTCCAGCCCGACGTGATCCTGGCGCTGGGCGGCGGCTCGCCGATGGACGCGGCCAAGATCATCTGGGTGATGTACGAGGCGCCCGAGGTGGCGTTCGAGGATCTGGCGCTGCGCTTCATGGACATCCGCAAGCGCATCTACACCTTCCCCAAGCTGGGCTTGAAGGCGCAGCTGGTGGCGGTGCCGACCACGTCCGGCACCGGCTCGGAAGTGACGCCCTTCGCCGTTGTGACCGACGAGCGCACCGGCACCAAATACCCGATCGCCGATTACGAGTTGACGCCGACGCTGGCGATCATCGACGCCAACCTGGTGATGGACATGCCCAAGGGGCTGACGGCGGCGGGCGGCATCGACGCGGTGACGCATGCGCTGGAGGCCTATGTCTCGGTGGTGGCGAACGAGTACACCGACGGGCAGGCCCTGCAGGCGCTGAAGCTGCTGAAGGAGAACCTGCCCTCGGCCTACCGCAACGGCTCGAAGGACCCGAAGGCGCGGGAGCTGGTGCACAATGCGGCGACGCTGGCCGGCATCGCGTTTGCCAACGCCTTCCTTGGGGTCTGCCATTCGATGGCGCACAAGCTGGGGGCGGAGTTCCACATTCCGCACGGCATCGCCAACGCGCTGCTGATCGCCAACGTGATCCGCTACAACGCGGCGGACATCCCGACCAAGCAAACGGCGTTCAGCCAGTATGACCGGCCCAAGGGCGTGGCGCGCTATGCGCAGATCGCCCGGCATCTGGAACTGGGCGGCAGCCGCGACCATGAGCGGGTGGAGAAGCTGATCGGCTGGGTCGAGGAGCTGAAGCAGGCCCTGGAGATCCCGGCCTCGATCCAGGCGGCGGGGGTGCCGGAGGCGGCGTTCCTGGCGCGGGTCGATGCGATCGCCGAGGCGGCCTTCGACGACCAGTGCACCGGCGCCAACCCGCGCTATCCGCTGGTTGCCGAGATCAGGCAGCTGCTCATCGACAGCTATTATGGCCGCGCCTATGCCGAGCCGGAGAGCGACCGGAGCCCGGCGGTGCTGAGCGTGGTCGGCCAGACGAAAACAGCCGCCGAATAAAGCCCAACCTTGCGTGATCGTCTGGGGTCGTCGAGCCGGGGTGACAACCCCGCGCCCGGCGGCCCCCGACGCGTTTTCAGACGCCTTCGCCCTGCTGCCCCTGCTGGGTCAGGGTGGCGATGAAGCGCTGTGTGCGCTCGCGCTTGGGGTGGGTGAACAGTTCCCGCGAGGGGCCGGTCTCCACCACCTCGCCGCCGTCGAGGAACACCACCTCATGCGCGATGCGCGAGGCGAGGCGCAGGTCGTGGGTGGCCATCACCATGGTGGTGCCCTCCGCCGCCAGCGTGCCCAGCACCTCCACCACCTCGCCCGACAGTTCGGGGTCCAGCGCGGAGGTCGGTTCGTCGCACAGCAGCACGCGGGGCGACGGCGCCAGCGCGCGGGCGATGGCGACGCGCTGCTGCTGGCCGCCCGACAGGGTCGCCGGCCACGCATCGGCCTTGTGGGCCATGCCGACCTTGTGCAGCAGGGCCATCGCGCGTTCGCGCGCCTTTTCCGCCGGCCATTTCTGCACGGTCACCAGCCCTTCCATCACATTCTCCACCGCCGTGCGGTGGGGGAAGAGCTGGAAGTTCTGGAAAACCATGCCGGTCTGGCCGCGCAGCCGCTGGATGTCCTTCCAGGTCGGCTTGCCGCCGGGCTGGAAGGAAAGTTCCTCCTCCCCGATGCGCACGGTTCCGGAGGTCGGGATTTCCAGCAGGTTGATGCAGCGCAGAAGCGTGCTCTTGCCGCCGCCGGACGGGCCGATCAGCGCGGTGACGCGCCCTTCCGCCACGGTCACGGACACGCCCTTCAGCACGGTCAGCTCGCCGAAACGCTTTTCGATGTTCGATAGCCGGATCACGACTTGGCCTCCAGGAAACCGCCATACTGCCCGAACCGGCGTTCCAGCCGGACCTGCAGCGCAGACAGGATGGAGCTCAGCGCCAGATAGATCAGCGCCGCTTCCACATAGAGGATCAGCGGCTCGTAGCTGGTGGCGACGATGCGCTGGGCGGCCTGGAACAGCTCCGGCACCGTGATGGCGGCGGCGAGCGAGGTGTCCTTGACCAGCGAGATGAAGGTGTTGGACAGGGGCGGCACCGCGACGCGGGCGGCCTGCGGCAGGATGGTGCGGCGCATCGCCTGCGACCAGCTCATGCCGATGGAATAGGCAGCCTCCCACTGCCCCTTCGGCACCGATCCGATGACGGCGCGGATGATCTCCGAGGTGTAGGCGCCGACATTCAGCGTGAAGCCGATCAGCGCCGCCGGGAAGGCGTCCAGCACGATGCCGACGCTGGGCAGGCCGTAGAAGATCAGGAACAGCTGCACCAGCAGCGGCGTGCCGCGGATGATCCAGACATAGAAGCGGACGACGGCGGCGAGCGGCGCCGGCCCGAACAGACGGACCACCGCCGCCACCAGTCCGACCGTCAGGCCCAGCGCGAAGGATGCCAGCGTCAGCGGCACGGTGAAGACCAGTGCCGCCCACAGCAGCGACGGAAGCGAGTCCGCCATCAGGGTAAGCCAGTGCAGCAAGGGGGAAGGTGCCTCTCGTGGTGAAGGAACGACAATGCCCCCGGCCCGGTCGGGGCAGGGGGCATTGGAAACGGTTTACCGCTTGATTGGCGGTTACTTGGAAACGTCGGCGCCGAAATACTTCTGCGAAATCGTCCCGTAGGTGCCGTCGGCCTTCATGGCGGCAAGCGCCTCGTTGATGGCGGCGACCAGCTTGGCCTCGCCCTTGCGGACGATGATGCCGGACTGGTCGGCATTGTCCTGGGTCGCGGCGATCTTCACGTTGGCGTTCGGCTTCTGCTTCTTGAAGTCCAGGAAGGACAGGCTGTCGTTGACCGTCGCCTCGGCCCGTCCGTTCAGGACCAGCTGGATCGACTGGTCGAAGCCGTCGGTGGCGACCAGCTGCGCGCCCGACGCCTCGGCCAGCTTGCCGAAATTGCTGGTCAGCGACTGCGCCGATTTCCTGCCCTTCAGATCGTTGAAGCTCTTGATCGCGTCATTGTCGCCGCGCACGATCAGCACCGCGCGGCTGGTGATGTAGGGATCGGAGAAGTCGTACTTGGCCTTGCGTGCCTCGGTGATGCCGACCTGATTGATCACGGCATCGTAGCGGCGGGCGTCGAGGCCGGCGATCAGGCCGTCCCACTTGCCTTCCAGGAACTCCGCCTTCACGCCGATGCGTTTGGCGACCTCGCGCCCGATCTCGACGTCGAAGCCGACGAGCGCGCCGGAGGCGTCGTGATAGGTGAAGGGGGCATAGGTGCCCTCGGTCCCGATCTTCATCACGCCGTCCGCCTTGATGCGGTCGAGGTCGCTCTGGGCCTGGGCGGCGGAGACGGCGGCGACCTGCAGAAGGCCGGCGACGAGAAGCGATTTCAGCCAATTCATCGGTTGGTGCCCGGTGTTTATGGAGTGGATCTTGGGTTGGTCCGCCACCTTGGGCGCAGTTTTGCGCTGGACGGTTGCCCTCACGCTACAGGAAAGAATATTCCCTAACAAGGGAATCCAATACCTATTTAGCACATATCAACTGTGCTTTGTGTGTACCGCAAACGGATCCATCTGGGAAATCACGCACCCGTTCGGCTTTCACCGCCATCGGCGTAAACACCTTGGAACCGGAATTAATGCGGGTTAATGAAGCCCGCCTTGTCATTGATAATGACTATCATAATCATCTGGGAAACGTCACCGGCCGGCGCCGCGCCAGCCCTCGCGAGGATTTTCCCCGATGCCCGACACCTCCCTGCCTTCCATCGAGGCGCCCACCGTCTCCAACACCGCGACCGGCCTTCTGCGGCTGGAGGTGGACTGGCCGGCGGTGCTGCCGCGCCTCGACGTCCTCGGTCAGGTCCGGGTCGTCACCACCAACAGCGCCATCACCCATGAGAAGATCGGCCGCTTCGGCAATGTGTCCGGCAACGGCCATGCCGTCATCGTGCTGAACCGTGACGTCGATCTGCGGATCTTCCCCCGTCACTGGCGCCGGACCGCTTACGATCCGGCCGCCGGCGCCATCCTGATCCGCAATGCGGCCGGCCATCTGGTCCACGCCATCCATCGCACGGCGGAATCCGACGCCGCGGCTTGGGACACTTTCCTGGACGAGTACCGGGCGGATGGCGACGTGGCCGACGAGGTCGAACGCGGCGAACCGCCGGTCCGGACGGTCGCCACTGTCCCGGCCGACATCGACGTCGCCGGCCTGCGCACCGCCTGGGCGGCGATGGCCGACGTGCATGAATTCCACGGGATGCTGAAGCGGTTCGGCGTGGCCCGTCTCGACGCCATGCGTCTGGCCGGCGGCGACTTCGCCCG
Organism: Azospirillum sp. B21; assembly: GCF_008364825.1. Taxonomy (GTDB): domain Bacteria; phylum Pseudomonadota; class Alphaproteobacteria; order Azospirillales; family Azospirillaceae; genus Azospirillum. Next base: position 282,344 of record NZ_VTTO01000007.1, on the reverse strand, counting down.
CGAAATTCCGCTGGCCGCAGTGACCGGACTTCTGGAGTCCGCCCGCGACGACCGGATGGAGATCATGATCTTCGTCGGCAATGCCGGCTGCATCCAGATCCACACGGGCACGATCGCCACGCTGCGGACGGATAGGGCTCTGCTCGGAATCGACGATCCCGGCTTCCGCCTGCACTGCGACATGGCGCGCCTGTCCAGCGCCTGGGTGGTGTTCAAGCCGACCGACAAGGGCGGCATCACCACGGTCGAACTCTACAACGCGCAAGGGGAGAACTGCGCCATCCTCTGCGGCCAGCGGGACGAGGACAAGCCGGAACGGACGGAATGGCGAACGCTCGCCCGGTCGATGCCCGACCTGCCGGGCGTCGCCTGAGGTGCGGGAGCCGATGATGATGCGGGCATTCCCCCGCCGACTGCCGGGCCGCCGACTGCTGGCCGCTCTCGCCCTAGGCATCGCCGCCTGTTTGACGGCGCCGGCTGCCGGGGCGGCGGAGGGGATGGCGAAGATGCGCCTCGTCACCATCGGGGCGCCGGTGACCGAACTGGCCTTCGCGCTGGGGGCCGGCGATGCGGTGGTCGGTCGCGACACCGCCAGCCGCCAGCCTGCCGCGGCGGCGGCGAAGCCCGATGTCGGCTACATGCGTACCCTGTCGGCGGAGGGGCTGATGTCGCTCGCCCCCACCCATGTGCTGGCCGTCGAGGGGGCCGGGCCGCAGACCGTCTTCGACCAGCTTCGCGCCATGGGCGTGACGGTGGAGATGGTGCCGGAGGTCTCCGACCCGGCCGGTCTGACCGCCAAGATCGCCGCCGTCGCCCGCGCCCTGGGCCGTGAGGAGGCGGGCCGTCGCCTCGCCGCCGAACTGACCGGCCAGCTGACCGCCCTGTCGGCCGAGGCGCAGCAGGCCGCCGGTTCCGGCAAGGCGGGTGCCCGCATCCTCTGTCTGGTCGGCGGCGGTCCCGGCGGCATGATGGCGGCCGGGCGCGGCACCGTGCCGGATGCCCTGATCGCGCTGGCCGGTGGACGCAACGCCATCGACAGCGACCGCGACTTCCCGCCGCTGTCGGCGGAAGCCGCCCTGGCGGCCGAGCCGCAGATCCTGCTGGTCAGCCGGACGCTGGTGGAACGGTCCGGCGGGCTCGACGGCCTGCTCTCCTTGCCGCAGCTGGCGATGACCCCGGCGGCGCGCGACCGCCGCGTCGTCCAGATCGACGGCGCGCTTCTGGTCGGGCTGGGTCCGCGCACGCCGGAAGCGGTCAAGGCGCTGCTGCGCGCGCAAACTGGGAAGGACGGGCCATGAGCATCGGCATGTCCATCGTCGGCGTGCCCCCGGCCCGCCGCCCCCGCCTCGGTCCTGCCCTCGGGCTGCTGGGCGTTGCGCTGACCGCCGCGGTCCTCATTGCCCTGTCCACCGGCAGCATCGCCCTGCCGCTCGACCGGGTGCTGTCGCATCTGGCGCAGGCAATCGGCCTGCCGGGCGAGCCGCTGGGCGCCCGCGACGCGGCGGTCCTCTACACCCTGCGCCTGCCGCGCATCGTGCTGGCGGCGGCGGTCGGCGTCACGCTGGGCGTCGCAGGGGCTTCGCTGCAGGCGATCTTCCGCAACCCGCTGGCCGATCCCGGTCTGGTCGGGGTGTCGAGCGGTGCCGCCTTCGCCGGGTCGGTCACCATGATGCTGGGGGTTGCCGGGCTGGGGTTGTCGCGCAGCGGCCTGTCGCTGTCCACCCTGCTGCCGGTGACCGCCTTCCTGGGCGCCCTGGCGGCGACGATCCTGATCCTGGCGCTGGCGCGGCGCGACGGGCGCTGTTCGGCCACTGACATGCTGCTGGCCGGCATCGCCGTCAACGCGCTGGGCGGCGCCGGCATCGGCCTGTGCAGCTATCTCGGCGACGACCAAGCGCTGCGGCAGATGACCTTCTGGATGATGGGCGGCTTCGGCGGCGCCGGCTGGACCCAGATCGGGCCGGCGCTGGTCCTGATGCTGGCCGCTATCGCCGGACTGCTCGCCAACGCCCGCCGGCTCGACCTCTATGCGCTGGGCGAGCGCGACGCCTTCCTGCTCGGGCTGGAGCCGCACCGCTTCGCCGTGCGCACCGTTCTGCTGGTGGCGCTGGGGGTGGGGGCGGCGGTCGCCGTCTCCGGCCTGATCGGCTTCGTCGGGCTGGTGGTTCCGCACATGATCCGGCTGTGGCTGGGGCCGGTCCACCGCCGGCTGCTGCCGGCGACAGCCCTGGCGGCGGCGACCCTGCTGGTCCTGGCCGACACCACCGCCCGCAGCATCGCCGCCCCGGCCGACGTGCCGGTCGGGCTGCTGCTCGGCGCCGTCGGTGCCCCCGTCTTCCTGTGGCTGCTGCGCGCCCGCGGCGGACGTTCGTTCGGTTGAGGAGCCCCATCTTGCTGCAGGCCGATCAAGTGTCCTTCGCCGTGGCCGGCCGCCGGCTGGTCGATGGCGTGACCGTCCATCTGGTTCCCGGCCGGCTGCTGGCGATCCTCGGCCCCAACGGTGCCGGCAAATCCACCCTGCTGGCCCTGCTGTCGGGCGAAAGGCGGCCGACCGGCGGCGCCATCCGCCTCGACGGCCGCGACCTGCGCGAGCTGCCGCCGCGGCTTCTCGCCCGCCGCCGGGCGCTGGTCGGCCAGCATCCCGCTGCCGGTTTCGCCTTCTCGGTGGAGGAGGCGATCACCCTGGCGGTCGAAACCGCACCCTGCTCGGCCGCCGACCGGCGGCGGCTGATCGCCGACAGCCTGCATGCCGCCGATGCCGCGGACTTGCGCGACCGCCTGCTGCCCCAGCTGTCGGGCGGCGAGAGCCAGCGCGTCGCCTTCGCCCGCGCGCTGGCCCAGCTCGCGGCCGGAGCTCTCCACCGCGACGGAGCGGACGGAGGCCCCTGCCTGCTGCTCGACGAGCCGACCGCCAGCCTGGATCCGGCGCACCAGCATCACCTGCTGCGGGCGGCGCGGACCTGGATGGAGCGGACCGGCGGCGCCTGCGCCGTGGTGCTGCACGACATGACGCTGGCTGCCCGCTATTGCGACGACGCGCTGGTGCTGGCGGATGGGCGCGAGGCCTGGAGCGGTCCGATGTCCGCCCTGCCGGTTCCGGTGCTGGAACGCGTCTTCGCCACCCGCTTCGTCCGGATGCCGGCGCCGGACGGGCAGGGGGCCGTCTTCGCCACGACAGGGCAGCCGCCATCCGGGCTGGACAGCCAATTTGCGACTGATTATTAATATCACTTTCGGCGAAGGGAGGAGGCGTTGCGCGTTCTGGTCGTCGAGGACGATGCGGCCGTCAGCTATTGGATCGGGGCCAAGCTCAACGGCTCCGGCCATTCCTGCCGCTTCTCCGGCGATGGCGAGGAGGCGCTGCGCCTGCTGGCGGAAGAGGCGTTCGACGTCGTGGTGCTCGACCGCATGCTGCCGAAGCTCGACGGGATGGAGGTGCTGAAGCGGCTGAACGGCACGCGCCATCCGCCGGTGCTGGTGCTGTCGGCGCTGGACGAGACCTCCGACCGGGTCGCCGGGCTGCGCGCCGGGGCCGACGATTATCTGGGCAAGCCCTTCGACTTCGCCGAGCTGCTGGTGCGGCTGGAGCATCTGTCCCGCCGCCACGGGCAGGCGATGGCCGCCCCCGGCGACCTGCTGACCGTCGGCGATCTGGTGATGGACGTGCCCCAGCGGCGGGTGACCCGGCAGGGGGTGCCCATCGAGCTGACCGACAAGGAATTCCGCCTGCTGCACATCCTGATGAGCAACCCCGGCCAGACGGTGACGCGGACCATGCTGCTGGAAAAGGCGTGGGGCTACGGCTTCAACCCGCCGACCAATCTGGTGGAGGTGCATGTCTTCAAGCTGCGCAGCAAGATCGACAAGGATTTCGATCCGCCCCTGCTGCGCACCGTGCGGGCCATCGGCTATGCGCTTGGTTGAGCGGCTTCCCGCCCGCATCCGCCCGCTGCTCGACACCCGCAGCTTCCGCCAGACCATGACCATCGGTGCGGTGTTCGTCGTCGTGACCTCCGGTGCCGTTCTATGGAGCCGCAGCCTGCTGACCGATCTGGTCAAGGACCATGTGGTCGAATTGCTGGAGCGCGACACCGCGACACAGCGCCAGCTCGGGCGGTTCGGCGATGCCCCCGATCTGGCCGCCGACCTGCGCCGGCGTGCGCAGTTCGAAACGGAGACGGCGCGCAGGCGGCTGGTGCTGGATGCCTCGGGACGGCTGCTGTATGGCGACGACGCGACGGCGGCGCGGCTGCTGGACGCGCTGAACTGCGACCCCGCCCGTCTCGCCTCCTGCCCGACGGGGCTGGTCGAACGCCGCGGCAAGGACGCCACAGACGGCTGGAAGATGCAGGCGCTGGTGGTGGCGCTGCCCGACGGCGGACGCTTCATCAACGCCTACGACATCCAGCCGATGCTGAGCCAGATGCGGGCGGTGCCGCTGGCCGCCGGCGTCGGGGTGCTGCTGTTCCTGCTGACCAGCCTGACCTTCGGCGTCTATTTCAGTTCCGGCACCCTGCGCCGGGTCGGCGCGATGAGCGAGGCGCTCGCCGCCTATGCCGGGGGCGACCGCAACCGCCGGATCGACGTCGGCCGCACCGACGACGAGTTCGCCGGCCTCGGCCGCGAGATCAACCGCACGCTCGACCGCGTCAACCGGCTGGTGGAGGAGGTGTCGAGCGTCTCCAGCAGCATCGCGCACGAGCTGCGCACGCCGCTGACCCACCTGCACAACCGGCTGGCCGGCATCGCCGAGGACTGCGCCGACCCGGAGATCCGCCGTGCGCTGGAAGACGGCATCGGGGAGACCCGGCGCATCCAGCAGCTGTTCCGCGCCATCATGCGGCTGGGCGAGATCGAGACCGCCCGCTGCAGCCTGAGCATGGAACCGCTGGAGGCCGAACCGCTGCTGGAGGAGATCCGCGAATCCTACCTGCCGCTGGCCGAGGAGGAGGGAGTCGTCCTGTCGGTCGCGGCCGAACCGGGGCTGCGCATCCGCGGCGACCGTACGCTGCTGTTCCAAGCCATCGCCAACCTCGTGGACAACGCCCTGAAATATGCGCCCCAAGGCCGGGAGATCCGGCTGTCGGCCGGCATCCGCGACGGTTGGGAGGAGCTGTGCGTCGCCGACCGCGGACCGGGCCTCGCCCCCGGCCAGCGGGCGCTGGCGGTCCAGCGCTTCTTCCGGCTCAACCCGCAGGACGGGGTGCCGGGCTACGGGCTTGGCCTGTCCATCGTCGGCGCCATCGCCACGCTGCATGGCGGCGGGCTGCTGCTGGACGACAATGCGCCGGGGCTCCGCGTCACCATCCGGCTCGGCCGCCATGCCCAAATGGAGTGATCGGATGGACCGGACGGCCCCGCCACATTAAGCGGCGTTAAGGGAAGAGCGGTTGAGCGTAAACGCGACTGCGAATTATTCTCATAAATGTCACCGGACATCATGTCCCGTCCCCTCCGTCCTGCCCATTCGGATCCCGCCATGACCACACAGCACACGCCTGCCGCCAGCCAGGATGCGGCATTGGAGCCCCTGCGCGCCCGGCTTCTCGCCGAACCCGGCGGGGTGCTGGAGGCGGTGGCGGCGGAGACCGGCGTCAGCCTGCGCGCCGTCGTCGACTGCCTGCCGGCGGCCATGCGCGGCTTCGCCCCCGGTTCGGCGGCGGAGGCGGCGATGACCGACATCGCCGGCTGGGGGCCGATCACCTTCCTGGTCCACAGCGCCGATCTGGTGCTGGAATGCAAGGGGCCGCTGCCGCTCGGCCAGTTCGGGCGCGGCTTCTACAATCTGGCCGGCGGCAGCCCGATCGGCGGCCATATCCGCCTGGACCGCTGCGCCGATCTCGCCTTCGTCCGCCGCCCCTTCATGGGCAGCGGCGACAGCTGCGCCGTAATCTTCTTCAGCGGCGACGGCGAGGCGATGTTCAAGATCTTCGTCGGCCGCGACGAGAAGCGCCAGCTTCTGGCCGATCAGGTCGACCGCTTCCTGGCCTTGCGCGACCGGCTCTGCCTGCCTGCCGTTTGAGGGTTGAACCGTTCCGCATCCGATCAGACCAGGGCCTCCCTCAGTCGTCCTCCCCGCGAAGGCGGGGATCCAGGGTTTCCTGTGCAAGGGCGGGCGCAAGTCTGGATTCCCGCCTTCGCGGGAATGACGGCCGAAAAAGCAACGTTGCCCATTCTGCGCTCAATAAATGCGAATAATAACCAATATCAAAACTGACATCACCGTGCCGGCCGGGTCCGGCGTGACCCCAAAAAGAGCGAGGAGAGACAGAGATGACCGGAACCCCCAGCATCCCGCAGCGGATTGCAGGGACTGGACGGCTGCGCCGGGCGCTGTGGCTGTCGGTATCGGCGCTGACCCTGGCCGGCGCCGGCACGGCGCTTGCCCAAACGGCGGTGCAGACGGCCGCCGCCCCGCAGGCGGGCCAGCCCGCGACCGTGCTCGACGCCGTGACCGTCTATGGCGAGCGCGGGGAGCGGCGGCTGGACGAGGCGACCTCCACCATCTCCGTGATCGGGGAGGAGCAGATCGAGACGCGCGGCCTGCACCGTCTGCAGGACCTGACGCGCTACGAGCCGGGTGTGACGGTCAGCAACTCGCCCGCCCGTGCCGGTGCCGGCGGCTTCGCCATCCGCGGCATCACCGACAACCGCGTGCTGATGCTGATCGACGGCACCCGCCTGCCGGAAACGCCGAAATCGGCCGGGCCGTCCGCCGGCTACAGCCGTGACGCGGTGGACCTCGATTCCCTGAAGCAGGTGGAAATCGTGCGCGGTCCGTCCTCCGCCCTCTACGGGTCGGATGCGCTGGGCGGCGTCGTCGGCTACGTCACCAAGGACCCGGCCGACTACCTCTATCCCGGCAAGGATTTCTACGCCTCGCTGAAGGGGGCCTACGACAGCGTCGACAGCTCCTTCTCCGAGACCGGCACCGCGGCGATGCGGTCGGGCGAGTTCTCGATCCTCGGCATCTTCACCCGCCGCGACGGTGAGGAGTACAAGTCCAAGGACAAGAGCTTCCGCAATCCGCAGGATTATCAGTCCAACAACGGCCTCGCCAAGCTGGCGTGGGAACGCGGCCCCGACAAGGTCACGCTGACCGGCGAGCATTTCCACCGCGACACCGACACCACCCTGCGCAACGACGTCGGCGCCGCCGCCAGCTACATCTTCTCGATGGCGCCGATGCGGTCCACCCGCGGCACCGTCGCCGATTCCGTCAGCGACGACAAGGCGAGGCGCTGGCGCATCGGGCTGGAGCATTCCCACGACGCCCCCATCGGCTTCGTCGACCATCTCGACTGGCGTCTCTACGCCACCGGCTACGACCACAAGGAGAACCGCACCCGCACCGCCGGCGTCGCCACCTCCACCAACGCATTGTTCCCGGCGCGCTCCACCCTGCGCGAAGAGACCAACAACGAATCCGAACAGCGCATCTTCGGCGGTGCCGTCAACATGCGCACCGATACCAGCTGGTTCGAGCTGCCCAACCGCCTCTCCTACGGCTTCAGCGTCGACCACATCCGCACCGAGCGCATGCGCGACGTGACGCTGTCCAACACGGCGACCGGCGCCACCGCCAAGAGCTACAACGGCGACACCTATCCCAGCCGCACCTTCCCCAACACCAGCACCCTGATGCTGGGCGGCTATCTGCAGGACGAGGTGACCATCGACCGGCTGCGTCTGGTGCCGGCCCTGCGGGTCGATTACTACCGGATGAACCCGGAACTGGACGCGGCCTATCTCGCCTCCAACCCGTCCTCCACCCCGTCGAAGCTGGACAAGCTGGCGCTGTCGCCGAAGTTCGGCGCCACCTACGAGCTGACCCGCGAATATTCGCTGTTCGGCCAGTATGCCCACGGCTTCCGGGCGCCGCCCTATGACGACGCCAACCTCGGCTTCTCCAACCCGGCCTTCGGCTACGAGGTGCTGCCCAACGCCAGCCTGAAGCCGGAGACCAGCAACGGCGTCGAGGCCGGCTTCCGCGCCAAGTACGCCGACGGCTCCAGCTTCCAGGTGTCCAGCTACTACAACCGCTACAGCAACTTCATCGCCCAGCGGGCGGTCGGCCGCAGCGGCGCCGGCCTGCTGCGCTACCAGTCGCAGAACATCTCGAAGGTCGAGATCTTCGGCGTCGAGGGCAAGGGGGAATGGCGCTTCCAGCCGGGCTGGTCTCTGTTCGGCGCGGCGGCCTTCGCCCGCGGCTTCGACCTCGACGCCAAGACCGCCATCGACGAGGTGGCGCCGCTGACCGTGAACGCCGGCCTGTCCTACACCGCGCCTGACAATTTCTGGGGTGCGGAGGTCGTTGCCACCCATGCCTTCGCCAAGAAGGCCGACGACGTCAGCAGCTCCACCTACCTAAAGGCGCCGTCCTACACCACGGTCGACCTGTCGGCCTACCTGAACCCGACCGACCATCTGTCGCTCGGTGCCTCCGTCAAGAACCTGTTCAACCAGGAATACTACAACTACATCAACGTGGTGAGCGTGGCGGAGACTTCCGCCGACCGCCGCCGCTACCTGGAGGCCGGACGCTCCTTCCTCGTCCACGCCACCGTCAAATGGTGAGCTGAGCCGGGGACGGGCGTCTCCGCCGATCCAAGCGAGGCTACACCTAGGTTCAGCGCGCCTTTTCGCCGATCATCGCGTAGGGTCGCTCCGAAGGAACCTGCGACGGAGCACCCCGGATGACCGATGCCGCCACGCCGACCCGGGGATCGGACCTGCAGCCGTCCCCGCCACCCCCTCCGCCGCCCCCGGCCGCGCCGCCGCCGGTGGCCTGGAGCCCGTGGGTGGTGCGGCTGGCGGTGCTGGGGCTGGCGGTCCTGCTGGTGGTGGCCTTCGCCACCCGCTGGGACCGCTGGGTCGGCTCGGCGGTCAGCCAGACCACCAACGACGCCTATCTGCAATCCGACATCACGCCGCTGTCGGCCCAGGTGTCGGGGATCGTCCGCGACATGCCGGTGGGCGATTTCCAGCGGGTCCGGATCGGCGATCCGGTCGCGTTCATCGCCAACGACGACTACCGCGCGCGGGTGGAGCAGGCGGAGGCGGCGCTGGCAGCCGCCGATGCCGCCATCGCCCAGTTCGACATCCAGAAACGCACCCAGCGTGCCCTGGTCGATCAGGCCGAGGCCAACGTCCATGGGCTGGAGGCCGACGCATGGCGGGCGCGGCTGGAGGAATCGCGCCAGCATTCCCTGACCGAACAGGGGCTGGCCGGCACGCTGCAGGCCCTGCAGCAGGCCCAGGCGACCTCCCGACGCGCCCAGGCGTCGCTGGAGGCCGGGCAGGCATTGGTCGATCAGCAGAAGGCGGCGCTGGACGGCATCGACGTGCAGGTCCGTCAGGCCCAGGCCACCCGGCTGCAGCGGCAGGCCGATCTCGATCTTGCCCGCATCACGCTGGACCGCACGACGATCCGCGCGCCGGCCGACGGCATGGTTGGCCAGCGGCAGGTCCGTCCCGGCCAGTATGTCGGGCAGGGCAGCCAGATCATCACCCTGGTGCCGCTGCCGTCGGTGTGGGTGATCGCCAACTACAAGGAAACCCAGATGACCCGCATCCGCCCCGGCCAGCCGGCGACGGTGCGGGTCGACAGCTTCCCCGACACGCCGCTGACCGGCCGTGTGGCCGGCGAGTCCCCGGCCAGCGGCAGCCAGTTCGCCCTGCTGCCGCCCGACAACGCCACCGGCAACTTCACCAAGATCGTCCAGCGCATCCCGGTGAAGATCGTCCTGGACGATCCCAACCCGCTGCGCGACCGGCTGCGGCCGGGCATGTCGGTGGTGGTGACCATCGATACCGCCGGTGCCAGCGAAGGCGGTACGGGCGGGGATCCCGCGAAATGAGCGCCGACCTCGCCGGCGCCCGGCCGCCGGGCCGCTTTCCGCTGCCGCGCTTGCTGCGGGAAGCGGCGCCGGCCATCACCCACCATCCCATCATCGGGCTGCTCGGCGTGCTGCTGGGCGCGCTGATCTCCACCCTGACCGCACGGATCACCGCCTTCGGTCTGGCCGACATCCGCGGCGCCATCGGCGCCGGCTTCGACGAGGGGTCGTGGATCCCCACCGCCTACACGGTGGCGCAGATGCTGGTGGCGCCGGCCGCGGCCTTCCTCGGCGTGGTGTTCGGGCCGCGGCGGGTTCTGCTGGTCTCCTCCGTCACCTACGGGCTGGCGACGCTGGCCCTTCCGCTGACCGGCACGCTGACCGGGGTCCTGACCTTCCAGGTGCTGGCCGGCCTGTCGTCGGGGACCTTCATCCCGCTGACCATCGGCTTCATCGTCCGCAACCTGCCGCCGCGCTATCTGGTCTACGGCATCGCCGTCTATGCGATGAATGTGGAGCTGTCGCTGAACTTCTCCGCTTCCATCGAAGGCTGGGTGATCGAGACCCTCGACTGGCGCTGGCTGTTCTGGGACACCGCACTGCTGGCGCCGCTGATGGCGCTCTGCGTCTATTTCGGCATGCCGGCCGAACCGGTGCGGCGCGATCTGCTGAAGGACGGCGACTGGTGGGGCATCGCCTATGCCAGTTTCGGCTTCGCCCTGCTCTATGCCGGGCTGGACCAGGGCAACCGGCTGGACTGGTTCAACTCCGGCCTCATCACCGGGCTGTTCCTGGCCGGCGGACTGCTGGTCGTCGCCTTCGTCGTGCAGGAACTGACCTGCCCGAAGCCCTGGATCACCTTCAGCGCGCTGTTCCGCGGCAACATCCCGCTTCTGTGCCTGCTGCTGGTGCTGCTGCGGCTGGTGATGCTGTCGACCGCCTTCCTCGTCCCGCAATTCCTGATAACGGTGAACAATTACCGGGCGCTGGAGGTGGGGGACACGCTGCTGCTGATCGCGCTGCCGCAGTTCCTGCTGGCGCCGCTGGTCGGCACGCTGCTGCGCCACGCCGATCCGCGCGTGCTGATGGCGGCCGGCTTCGCCGCGGTGGGCATGGCCTGCTGGCTGGCCTCGCACCTGACGGCCGACTGGATCGGCGCCGACTTCCTGCCGTCGCAGATGCTGCAGGCCTTCGGCCAGTCCTTCGCCATGACCTCGCTGATCTATTTCAACATCAAGAACCTGAACCCCGCCTACATCCTGGCGCTGGGCGCGCTGCTGCAGACCTCGCGCCTGCTCGGCGGCGAGCTGGGTGCCGCCTTCATGCAGACCTTCGTCCGCATGCGCGAGCAGTTCCACAGCTTCCGCCTCGTCTCCGACGTGGTGGCGGGCGATCCCGACACCGTGCACCGGTTGGCGGGCACCGCCGCCGGCATCGCCGCCCGCTCCACCGGCAACGAGGAGGCGACGCTGCGCGCCCTGTCGCTGCTGTCTTCGGCGGTGCGCAAGCAGGCTTATGTGCTGGCCTACATCGACGGCTTCATCGTGATTGGCTGGTTCATCGTCGGCGGGCTTCTGCTGATCGTGCTGCTGCGCCCGACCCCGAAACAGTAGGCCCGAAAACAATGACGCCCCGCGCGTCGGGCACGGGGCGTCACGGTATGAAGGCGGCAGATCAGACCGCAGCGGTGACGACCACCTCGATCAGGATCTCCGGCGCGCCGAGGTCGGCGACACCGATGGTGGCGCGGGCCGGCAGGTCGTTGCCGTCGAGCCAGGCGAGCCACGCCTCGTTCATCTCGTTCTTCAGGCTCATATTGGTGATGAACAGCTGGGCGGACAGCAGCTTGGTCTTGTCGCTGCCGGCCATCGCCAGCACCTGGTCGAGCTTGCCGCAGATCTGCGTGACCTGGCCGCCCATGCCGACGCTGACGTCGTCGGCGATGATGCCGCCGAGATAGGCCGTGCCGTTGTTGACGACGACGCGGTGCATGATCTTGGTCTTCTCGATGCGCTTGATCACTGGAAACTGCTCCTTGGTTTCTAAGAGAACTCAGGGGGTGATGGAGAAATCGACGTAGCGGGCGGCGATGCGCGCCAGCGTGCCGTCCTGCACGACCGCGCGGATCGCCTCGTCGAAGGACTGCTTCAGGCTCTCGTCCTCCTTGCGCAGCCCGACGCCGATGCCGGGGCCGAACACCTCGGCGTCGATCACCGGCTGGCCGACCAACTTGACCGACTTGCCGCCGTCGCCCTTCACCCAGTCCGACGCGGTGGCGCCGGTGGTGATGGCGGCGTCGATCCGCCCGGCCTTCAGGTCGGCCAGCAGGTTGGAGGCGGTGTCGTAGGTCTTCAGAGTCGCCTCGCTGCCGAGATGCTTCTCGACATAGCGGGAATGGGTGGTGGAGACCTGGGCGCCGATGGTCTTGCCGCGCAGGCTGGCCGGCGAGCCGTCGATGCTCGACTTGGCCGGCGCCACGAAATAGGCCGGCACCACCATGTAGGGGGTGGAGAAGCCGATCGCCTTCGCCCGTTCCGGCGTGATGTTCATCGTCGCCATGATGGCGTCGTACTTCTTCGCCAGCAGCCCCGGAATGATGCCGTCCCACTCCTGCGCCACGACGGTGCAGGGGCGCTTCATCCGCTCGCACAGCGCGTTGGCGAGGTCGACCTCCAGCCCCGCCACCTTGCCGTCGGGCTGGGTGAAGTTGAAGGGCGGGTAGGCGCCCTCGGTCGCGATGCGGATGTCCTGCGCAGCGGCGACGCCGTCGGACGCAAGCAGAAGGAGGGCGGCGACGCCCGTGACGAGGCGCTTCATGGCAGGCTCCGGAAATGACGAAGGTTGATTGGGTCAGAGTCCCGCGACGACGACGATCTCGACCAGGATCGACGGGTCGGCCAGCCGGGCTTCCACCGTCGCGCGGGCCGGCGGATTGGCCTTGTCGACCCAGGCGTCCCAGGCGGCGTTCATCTCGGGGAAGGTGGCGATGTCGGCCAGATAGACCGTGGCGGTCAGGATGTTGCTCTTGCTCGTCCCGGCCTCGGCCAGCAGGGCGTCGATCTGGCGCAGCACGTCGCGGGTCTGCGCCTCCACCGTCGTCGATCCGTCATCGACGATCTGGCCGGCGAGATAGACGGTGTCCTTGTGGATGACCATGTCGCAGAGCCGCGGGGTCGGGTGGAAGCGCTGGATCGTCACGGGATGATGCTCCAATGGGTCAGGCGGCGAAGCGGCCGATGCGGAAGGGGGCGATGGGCAGGTCGGTGGCCCCGCCCGTGATCAGGTCGGCGGTGATCCGCCCGACGATGGGACCAAGCTGGAAACCGTGCGCCGAGAAGCCGAAGGAATGGTAGAGATCCGGTTCGGTGCCGCTGGGGCCGATCACCGGGATCTGGTCCGGCATCCGCGCCTCGATCCCCGCCCAAGAGCGGACGATGGTGGCGCCGCGCATGCACGGGAACAGGTCCCACACCGTGCGGGCATTCACCGACACCTGCGAGAAGTCCAGCTCCGTCCGGTTTTCGTCGCGCACCGCCCGGCCCAGCAGCCCGCCGCCGATCAGCACCGTCCCGTTGGGGAACTGCTTGAAGGACAGGGTGCGGCCGGTCGCACCCACCACCGGCTTGATGAAGGGGGCGACGCGCGCCGTGATCATCAGCATCGGCGCGATGACCTCCAGCGGCACCGGCTCCCCCACCTGCGCGGCGATGCGGTCGGCCCAGGCCCCGGCGGCGTTCACCACCACCGGCGCCTCGAACCGGCCACCGTCCGCCGTTTCCACGCTCCACAGCCCGCCCTTGCGGGCCAGCCGCGTCACGGCGCCACCCTCCTGAAAGCGGGCGCCCAGCGCGATGGCCTTGCGGCGGAAGGCGAAGGTGGTGCGGAAGGGGATCGCCGCCCCGTCGCCGCGCGACACCAGCGCACCGACGCAGTGATCGGCGATGGCCGGCACCAGAGAGCGCAGTTCCTCCTGCCCGATCACCTCCTCATGGGTGAAGCCCAGCGCGTTCAGTTCGGCGACGCGGGCGCGCACCGTCTCCAGCTCGGCCTCGGTCTCCGCCACCTTGATCTGGCCGTGGCTTTCGAAGCCGCAATCGTCGTCCACCAGATCGCGGATGCCGTGCCACAGCGCCATCGAGGCGACGGACAGCGGCACCTCCGCGACATGGCGTCCGAGCTGGCGCACGCCACCCGCATTGACGCCGGAGGCATGGCGGGCGACATGGTCCTTCTCCAGAACCAGCACGCGCACGCCGCGCATCGACAGCTGCAGCGCGGCGGAGCAGCCGTGCAGGCCGCCGCCGATGACGATAACGTCGGGACGGGGTAAGGCGGTGGCGGTCATCGGGCGCCTCCGGTCAGTGCTTGAACACGGCGTCGATGTCGGCGTCGGTCTTCGGCAATGCTGCCAGTTCGGCGAGCGTGATCGGCTTCACCGGCGGGCGCAGGCGGTAATAGCCGACCTCCGCCGGGGAGACGCCGCGCTCCGCCGCGATGACCTCGGTCACCGTCGGGCCGCAGAGCCGGCCCTGGCATGGTCCCATGCCGCAGCGCAGGAAGCTCTTGGCCTGGTTGGGGCCGGAGCAGCCGAGCCGCACCGCTTCGCGCACCGCGCCGGCGGTGATCTCCTCGCAGCGGCAGACGATGGTGTCGTCGGCCGGCACGCGGAAGGCTTCCGCCGGAGTGTAGAGCGTGTCGAGGAAGGCGCGGCCGGTCAGCGCGCGGTCCAGCGCGGCGCGGAACGGCGCGGCGGACTGGTCGCGCTGCTCGCGCCCGATGCGGCCCAGCCGGTGCAGCGCGTCGAGCGCCGCCAGCCGCCCCGCCTCTTCCGCCGCGCGGGCGCCACCGATGCCGGCACCGTCGCCGGCCAGCGACACGCCTTCGACGGAGGTCGCACCCCACTCGTCGGTGGTCGGGCGCCAGCAACGCTGCTGCTCGTCCCAACGCTGGGCGCAGCCGGTGGCGTTGGCGAGGTTCAGGTTGGGGACGACGCCCTGGTGCAGCAGGAGCGTGTCGGCCGGCAACCGGTGCTCGGTGCCGTTGCGGGTGTAGACGACGCTCTTCAGCACGCCCTCGCCCGCAAGGCCACCTTCGGCGCGGAGTGCCGTGACGTTGCCGATGACGGTCAGCTTGCGCCGCACCTCCAGCATCAGCTTCATGCCCTTGCCGAGATAGGGCGAGCGCAGGAAGCCCGGCAGCAGCGGCAGTGCGGCGCGCCAGTTCTGCTTCGGCGTGGTGTCGAGGATGGCATCGATGCGGGCGCCAGCCTGCAGATACTGCCAGGCCAGCAGCCACAGCAGCGGCCCGCTGCCCGCCATCACCGTGGCGCCCGACGGCACGAGGCCGGAGGTCTTCAGCAGCACCTGCGCCGCACCGGCGCCCAGCACGCCCGGCAGGGTCCAGCCGGGGATCGGGAAGGGCCGTTCAAGCGCGCCGGTCGCCAGGATGACGTGGCGCACGGTCAGCATCGCCGCCGCACCGTTCCGCGACAGGCCGATCTGGATGCGGCGCTCCCCGTCCGGCCCGTCCTCCCGCGGGCGGGCGACGCTCCACACCGTGCTGCCCGGCCAGTGGACGGCACCGCTGTCGCGCAGCGGACCCAGCAGCTCGGCACCATGCCAATAGTCGGGGCCGAGCACCTTGCGGTCGCGCACCGGCGTCTCGGTGACGGCGCGGTAGATCTGGCCGCCGGGTTCCGTCTGCTCGTCGAGCAGCACCACCGACGCGCCCTTGGACGCGGCGAGCGCCGCGGCGGCGAGGCCGGCCGGACCGGAACCGACGACGGCGATGTCGAAGTCAAACTTGCTCCCCTGGGCGCTCATCGCTCCACCTCGCGCTTGCCGTTCTGGGTCTCCACCGCCATGCCCGGCGCCACGCGCACCTGACAGCCCTGGCGGTTGCCGGTCCCGTCGATGGTGACGAGGCAGTCGAAGCAGACGCCCATCATGCAGTAGGGACCGCGCGCCGCCCCGCTCACGGGCGTGTTGCGGCACGCGGTGACGCCGTTGGCCAGCAGGGCGGCGGCCACGCTGTCGCCGGCCCGCGCCTTGGCCGGACGGCCGTCGATGGTGAAGGAAACCTTTTCAGCCGCGGTCTCGATCTCAGGCAGCCTGCGGAACATGGAACCTCCGGGCGCTGAATGGCGCAAAACGGTCGCCGAGGCCGCCGGCCGCGATCAGCGGCGCCAGCGTCAGCGCATGGTTGGCGGCAAGGGTCACGCCGCTGTGGCAGGTGGCGACGAAGGCGCCGGGGGCCGTCTTCGATTCCTCGTAGATCGGGAAGCCGTCCGGCGTCAGCACGCGCAGCGCCGCCCAGCTCCGCACCACGTTCAGCTTGCCCAGCAGCGGGAAGAAGCGGATGGCGCGCTCTGCGATGGCCGAAGAGATGCCCGGCTGCAGTGTGGTGTCGAAGCCGGTTTCCTCGAAGCTGTCGCCGATCATCACCCCGCCTTCGTCGGTCTGACGGACATAAACGGTGGGGTGGTGCAGGAAGGGTGCGGTCTTCTCGGTGACGATGACATGGCCGCGCTGCGGGCGGACGGGGGCCGACAGCCCCACCATCGGCGACAGCCGCGCACTGTCGTGGCCGGCGGCCAGCACGATCTTGCCGGCCCGGATTTCACCACCGGCGGTGCTCATGCGGAAGCCGCCGTCGCGGTGCTCGATCCGCTCCACCCGATGGTTGGGCCGGTAATCGACGCCCAGCATGCCGATGCCCTTGTGCAGGGTGCGCAGCAGCCGCAGCGAGTTGCAATGGCCGTCCAGCGGGCAATAGGTGCCGCCGACCACGTCGGGTCCGATGAAGGGCAGCTCCTTGCGCAGCGTCTCGCGGTCCATCACCTCGTAGGGGTAGCGGATCATGTCCGGCTGGTTGTGCAGCCGCATCATGGTGTTGGCGCGGGCCTGCAGGTCCTCTTCCGACAGCATCGGCATGAAGCCGCCGGGGCGCCGGTAGGCGACGTCCAGCCCGGTCTGCTCGCGCAGCAGGTCGGCGAAGCCGCTCCAGTCGTCGGAGGACTGCTTGGTCCAGCCGGCATATTCCGGCATGCCCAACCCCTTGCCCTGCACCCAGACCAGGGCGAAGTTGCCGCGCGACGGGCGCACGGCGATGTCGCCCTCGTCCAGCATCGCGACCTTCTGGCCCGACCGGGCGAGGCCCCAGGCCAGCGCCGATCCGACCAGCCCGCCGCCGATCACGGCGACGTCGTACTCTCCGCCCCGACTGGGCTGCGTCATCGTCTCCACTCCTGCCGGCGCCGACACCGTGCGCACCGGCCGCCGCCGTTATCGTGATGCGCGCATCCGCCGGTCCGGCTCCCGCATGCGGTGCCGAATACTTCGCGATGCGTCGCGTAATCTTCCGCGAAGCCCAGGCTGCGCCGGCTTTACGCATGGATGGCTTGCGAACTGCAGGGTTTTCACGGGGCCGACGCCGCGGGATGCTTCCCGGCGACGCTTGGCCGCTCCTCGATCCTTGCGACAGCATCGGCAGCCAACTTATAACTGTCAAATCAGATCGAAGGGGTGTTTCATGACCGAATGTTATGTATGGGCCGACGGGGTGAGACCGGCGCCATGATCAATCCGCGCCAGATCGAAGCCTTCCGCGCCGTGATGCTGACCGGCGGCATCACCGCGGCGGCGGAACTGCTGAACATCTCGCAGCCGGCGGTGAGCCGTCTGATCAGCGACCTGCAATATGCGCTGAAGCTGACGCTGTTCGAACGGCGCGGCCCCCGCATCGCGCCGACCAGCGAGGCGATCTCGCTGTATCAGGTGGTCGACCGCGCCTTCGTCGGGCTGGAACTGATCGAGCAGACCGCGCGCGACCTGACCGCCCGGCGCAGCGGGGCGTTGCGGGTGGCGGCGATGCCGGCGCTGGGCGTGGGATTCCTGCCGCGCTACGTCGCGCGCTTCCTCAGCGAACGGCCGCGGGTGGACATCGCGCTGCGCGGCAGCACCTCGCCCATCATTTTGGACTGGGTGGCGACCGGCCAGTGCGAGCTTGGTTTCGCACATACCCCCATCGATCATGCGGCGGTGCTGACCGAGAAGATCCACGGGATTCCCGCCGTCGCCATCCTGCCGCCCGGCCATCCGCTGGCCGCAAAGGATGTGCTGGTTCCGAAGGATTTCGAGGGGGAGAGCTTCATCTCCACCACCCCGCCGGCCCTGCTGCGCTCCCGCATCGACACCGCTTTTGCCGACCATGACGTGTCGCGGGTGATGCGGGTGGAGGCCCAGCTGACCATGAACGCCTGCGCCATGGTGGCGGCCGGCTACGGCGTGTCGGTCGTCGATCCCTTCACCGCCCAGGATTATGTCCCGCACGGCCTGATCGTCCGCGCCTTCGAACCGCGCATCGGCTTCGACATCGCCATCCTGCGCTCCGCCCAGGTGCCGCTGTCGATGATCGCCGAGGACTTCCTCAACGGCTTCATGGAGGAAGCCACGCGCTTCCGCGACAGCCTGATCGGATCGGGCGGGACCGAGAACGGCCCTGAACTCGTTCGGAACACGGAATTATAACATTATCGGATGAATGATGGCGGTTATTCGATTTGACGGTTATGTGACCACACCAGCACCCTTGGTCCGCGTCCTGACCGCGACCTTCCCGAAAAACAGCCCGCAACAACGGCGGCGGCAAGGTGAGGAACAGTAAAATGGCGATCCGGATCCGCATCGCGGTGCGGTCCGAAGATCAGGCTCAGATGAACCCCCAGGATCGTGAACAGGGACCCCTGAACAGGGACCAAGGCTCAAGAGGAGAATGACGATGCGCTCCGTGATGTGCGGGTTGATGGCGACGGCGGCCCTGTGGTGCGGCATGGCCGTGGTCCAGACGGCAGCCGCTCAGGACAAGACGCTCTATGTCGCCGCCTATGGCGGTTCCTTCGAGCAGACCATGCGCAAGGACATCATCCCGGCCTTCGAGAAGGCGATGGGCGTGAAGGTCGAGTATGTCGCCGGCAACTCCACCGACAACCTCGCCAAGCTGCAGGCCCAGAAGGGCAACCAGCAGATCGACGTCGTCATCCTCGACGACGGCCCGATGTATCAGGCGGTGGCGCTGAATTTCTGCGCCGACCTGGAGAAGGCGCCGGTCTACGACCAACTCTACGATCTGGCGAAAATGCCGTCCGGCAAGGCGATCAACTTCGGCGCCGTCGGCACCGGCATCCTCTACAACAAGGCCTATTTCGACGAGAACAAGATCCCGGCACCGACCTCCTGGAAGGACATCGAGGATCCGCGCTTCAAGAAGAAGCTGGCGATCCCGCCGATCAACAACAGCTATGGCCTGCACGCGCTGGTGATGATGGCCCGCCTGAACGGCGGCGGCGAGACCAACATCGAGCCGGGATTCAAGGAGTTCAAGGACAAGATCAACCAGAACGTGCTCGCCTACGAGCCGTCGCCGGGCAAGATGACCGAGCTGTTCCAGAGCAACCAGGCCGTCATCGCCGTCTGGGGATCGGGCCGGGCCAAGGCGCTGGCCGACACCGGCTTCCCCGCCACCTTCGTCTATCCGAAGGAAGGCGGCATCGTGCTGGGCTCCGCCGCCTGTCAGGTCGCCGGCAGCAAGAATGCGGCCGAGGCGCAGAAGTTCATCCAGCATATGCTGGGCGTCGAGGCGCAGACCGCGCTGGCCGTCAGCGCCGGCTTCGGTCCGGTGAACAAGACGGTGGAGTTGCCCGTCGAGAAGCAGGCCGGCATCCCCTATGGCCCGGAGCAGGTCGGCAAGCTGCTGGTGGTGGACTGGGACACCATCAACAAGAACCGCGAAGCATGGAACAAGCGCTGGACCCGCGAGATCGAGCGCTGAGGTAAGGGCTGCCCCGCGCTGGGCTTATCCCCTCTCCCCCCTGGGGAGAGGGTTAGGGTGAGGGGGACGCGCGGCGAGGATTCTTGAGAATCCACCCTTGTGCATCCCCCTCACCCCGACCCTCTCCCCGGGGGGGAGAGGGGGATGAAGGGGAAGAGGGAGACGACGGCATGACTTATCTGGTTCTCGACCAACTGACCAAGCGCTTCGCCAATTGGACGGCGGTCGATCGCGTCTCGCTGACCGTCGAGAAGGGCGAGCTGATTTCGCTGCTGGGGCCGTCGGGCTGCGGCAAGACCACCACCTTGCAGATGATCGCCGGCTTCCTCGACGCCGACGGCGGCCGCGTGATGCTGAACGGCCAGGATTTGCTGGCGAAGAAGCCGAACGAGCGCGGGCTGGGCATCGTCTTCCAGAGCTACGCTCTGTTCCCACACATGACCGCGGCCGAAAACGTCGCCTTCGGGCTGGAGATGCGCAAGATCAACCGCGCCGACCGCGACCGCATGGTGGCGGACGCGCTGAAGCTGGTCGGGCTGGAGCAGTATGGCGACCGCCACCCCCGCCGCATGTCGGGCGGCCAGCAGCAGCGCGTGGCGCTGGCGCGCGCACTGGTCATCAAGCCGAGCCTTCTGCTTCTCGACGAGCCGTTGTCCAACCTCGACGCCAAGATGCGCGAGGAGATGCAGATCGAGCTGCGCCGCATCCAGCGCACCGTCGGCACCACCATGATCCTCGTCACCCACGACCAGTCGGAGGCGATGGCGCTGTCCGACCGTGTCGTGGTGATGAACAAGGGCCGCATCCAGCAGGTCGCCACCCCGCAGGAGGCCTACGACCGCCCGGCCAACGCCTTCGTCGCCAACTTCCTCGGCCGCACCAACCTGCTGCCGGGCATGGTCGGCAGCGGGGCGGCAGGAACCGTCATCACCGTCGCCGACAGCGTGTGGCCGGTATCGCAGCCGGTGCCGCCGGGACCGGGCGCACTGGCCGTCCGGCCGGAAAAGATCGGCTTCGTCGATGCCGGCGGTCCGGGTGGAGGTTTGGGCGGCACCGTGCTGGCCCGCGTCTTCCAGGGCACGCAATGGCTGTTCGAGATCGAGACCGCCGCCGGCCGCGTGATGGTGATCCGCCAGCATGACGGCTCGCCCCTGCCGGCGGAGCGCGAGCGGGTGATGATCGGCTGGCGGGCACAGGACATGGCGGTGATGCCAGCCGATCCGGAGGCGGACCTGTCCGCTCGGGAGGCGGCATGAGCATGGCGGCCTCCACCGATACCCAACTGCAGGCGACCGGTGCGAACCCGGATACCCACGCACCCCCGCCGCGCCGGCCGCGCCGCTGGCCCTGGGCTCCCTATCTGCTGAGCGCCCCCGGCCTTGCCCTGTTCGCGGTGCTGCTGCTGGTGCCGCTGGTGATGACCTTCCTGTTGTCGCTGAACAGCTTCAGTTTCTACGGCGGCATCGAGAATGTCTGGCAGCTCGGCAACTATGCCGACATCATCGCCGACGACTATTTCCACGAGGTGTTCCTGCGCACCTTCCGCATCGCCGCGGTGGTGACGATTCTCTGCGCGGTGTTCGGCGCGCCGGAGGCCTACATCCTGCGCCGCATGAAGTCGCCCTGGCGTGGGCTTTGCCTGCTGATCGTGCTGGGGCCGCTGCTGATCTCGGTGGTGTCGCGCACGCTGGGCTGGGCGCTGCTGTTCGGCTCGACGGGTCTGGTCAACCAGGGGCTGATGGCGCTGGGGCTGATCGCGACGCCCATCGAGTTCATGTATACGGAGACCGGCGTCATCATCGCGCTGACCCATGTGCTGGTGCCCTTCATGGTGCTGTCGGTCTGGGCCTCTCTCCAGCGGCTCGACCCGCAGGTGGAGAACGCGGCGCTGTCGCTGGGCGCCGGACCGCTGACGGTGATGCGCCGGGTGGTGCTGCCGCAGATCGTGCCGGGCATCCTGTCGGGCTCCATCATCGTCTTCGCGCTGGCGGCCAGCGCCTTCGCCACCCCGGCGATCATCGGCGGGCGGCGGCTGAAGGTGGCGGCGACGCTCGCCTATGACGAGTTCCTGAACACGCTGAACTGGCCGTTGGGCGCCACGGTGGCGGTGCTGCTGCTGATCGCCAACATCGTCATCATCGTCGGCTGCAACCGGCTGGTCGAACGTCGCTACAAACAGGTGTTCGAATGAACCGCAACGGTCCGATCGCGCTGATCTTCCACGTCCTGTTCCTGGGCTTCCTGCTGGCGCCGATCCTGATCGTCTGCGCGGTGGCCTTCACTTCGCAGGGCTATCTGTCCCTGCCGACCGAGGGGCTGTCGCTGCGCTGGTTCCGCGCCATCGGCGACAATCCGGAATTCATCCGCGCCTTCAAGGACAGCCTGCTGCTGGGGGCGGTGTCCTCCACCCTCGCGATTCTGGTGGCGGTGCCGGCCGCACTCGCCATCGCCCGCCACCAGTTCTTCGGGCGCGAGGCGATCCAGGCGCTGTTCCTGTCGCCGCTGATGGTGCCGCACATCGTGCTCGGCATCGCCTTCCTGCGCTTCTTCACCATGATCGGGCTGGGCGGCACCTTCGTCGGGCTGGTTCTGAGCCACGTCATCATCATCCTGCCCTTCGCGCTGCGCCTGATCCTGGCGGCGTCCACCGGCATGGACCGCGCGGTGGAGAATGCGGCGGCATCGCTGGGCGCGTCGTCCTGGACCTGCTTCCGCCGGGTGACTCTGCCGCTGATCCTGCCGGGTGTGGCGAGCGGCTGGGTGCTGGCCTTCATCAACAGCTTCGACGAGGTGACGATGACCGTCTTCATCGCCTCGCCGGAGACGACGACCCTGCCGGTGCGCCTGTTCCTCTACATCCAGGACAACATCGATCCGTTGGTCGCCGCGGTGTCGGCGGTGCTGATCTTCCTGACGGTCGCCGCCATGCTGGTGCTCGACCGCGTCTATGGGCTGGAACGGCTGCTGGTCGGCAAGGGCCGCGACTGAGCCGTCCGCGGCGGCGCGCCCCTCCGGCCGCCGCCGTTCATGATGCGGATGATCGTGCAGAACACGACGCCGGCGGCAAGGCTGGTGTGGCCGCTGAGCATGACGAGGCCAAGGCCCCAACCCTGCCAGTTCACCAGGACCCCCAGCGCCAGCAGCAGGGCGCTGGTTCCCGTCATCCGCAGCGCGCGCGTCAGGGCCGGTTCCAGCGGGCGCCCGAACAGGTCGTGCTGCTGGCGCTCCATCGCCAGGGCCAGCGCCGCGAAGGCGGCAAGGCACAGCGCGAAAGACAGCAGATGCATCATGACCGTCCCTCCTCAAGCGCGCCGCCGATGATCCCGGTTCGCCCTTTCGCGGGAGCGGCGCGCAGCTTCGGCCGGTGGCGGGCGGTGCGGATTGCCAGCACGGCGTGAAGTGCGGCCAGCGCCCAGCACATCAAATCCGTACCGATGAACACCCAATCGCCCTGACCCAGGCTGTGCCACAGCGGCCGGTCGGTCGTGACGGCATTCAGCACCGGCAGCAGGGCCAGCAGCGCCGCCGCCGCCCACAACTGCTCGATCCAGGCCGCCTTGGCCGGGCGCAGCACCGCATGGGCCAGAGTCAGCGCCCAGACCGCGAAGAACAGGTGGATTTCCCAGGCCGCGCGCTCCGCCAGTCCGGCCGGCAACAGGCGGTTGCCCCACAGATAGGCCGTCATGGCGACCGACAGGCCGGCGATGCTGGCGATGTTCAGCCGCTCGACGATGCGGAAGCCGATATGGGGCCGCTCTGGGTCGGCCAGCTTCTGCCGGCGCTTCACCGTCCACATCACCAGCCCGGTCCCGACCATCGCCGTGCCCATCAGGCTGACGAGGAAATACAGCCAGCGCGTCACGCCGTCGCTGAACCGCCCCAGATGCAGGGCATACAGCACGCCACGCGTCTCGGCCGCCGAACCAACGCCCTCGCGGACTTCCAGCAGCCGGCCGGTCGTGCCCTCGAACAGCATGTATTGCGGGCTCATGGAAACGCGGCCTGACTCGCCGCGCGCCACCGCCACGCGGGCGGTGGAATCGCCGGGGTTGGTGGCGGTGACGCGGCCCACATTCTCCCGGCCCCAGCGCTCCTGCGCCTGCCTGACCATCTCCGCGACCGGGGCGAGCGGCACCGCCTGCCCGCTGGGCTTGCCCGGCTGGATGAAGGCGTTCAGTTCGGCTGTCATCTGCTGGCGCTCGGCCTGCGTTTTGATCGCCAACTGCTCGCCCCAGGGCATGTAGAGCGCCATCAGCGTGACCAGCCCGGTGTAGGTGATCATGAAGTGGAAGGGCAGGCCGAACACCGACAGCGCGTTGTGCGCGTCGAGCCACGACCGCTGCCCCTTGCCGCCGCGGAAGGTGAAGAAATCGACGAAGATTTTCTTGTGGGTGATGACGCCGCTGACGATGGCGACCAGCATGAACATCGCCGCCGCCCCGGCGATCCACCGTCCCCACAGCGCCGGCATGTAGTGGAACTGGAAATGGAAGCGATAGAAGAAGTCACCGCCCAGCGTGTCGCGTGCTGTCACCTTGCCGCCGGTGGCGGGATCGAAATTCGCCTCTCCGAAGGCCCGCCGGCCCCCCTCCGCGCTTCCGGGCGCCGTGCGCCAGAAGGCGTAGACGCTGTTGGTGCGCGCGTCCGGCAGGCGCATGCTCCATTGCGGGCTGCCGGGCACGCTGGCGACCAGCTCGTCGGCGATGCGCTGGGCCACCAGCGCCGGGTCGGGCAGTTCCGCCTGATGGGCCAGTTCCGGCCGCATCCATTGCGACAGCTCGTCCTTGAAGTAGGATACCGTCCCGGTCAGGAACATGGCGTACAGGATCCAGCCCATCAGCAGGCCGGCCCAGATGTGCAGGCCGGACATGCTCTGGCGGATGCCGCGGCCGGGGGAACGCTGGTCTTTCTCCATCTTCACGGCCCCTCTCCCCCTCACCAGACCGACCACGCCGCCGCTGCCAGCGGCACCGCCGCCACCAGCAGCCCGGCCCAGGCCCGCAGCGCGTTGCGCGCCGCGAAGACCCAGACCACCGCGCCCGCATAGATCGCGAAGCTCGCCAGCATGCCGGTGAGCACGGCCTGCGGCTTGCTCATCGGCAGGGCCAGCGCCGCCACGCTGCCGAGCGCCGCCAGCGCATAGCCGCCGAACAGCGCGGCGACGATGCGCGAGGCAACCGGTGCGGTGCGGCGGACGCGGTCGATCAGCGGGGTCATTGGTGCGGCGCTGCCGCCGGACCGGCGGGAAGCGGCGCCAGACCGTCGCCATGGGTGTAGGTCACCGTGGTGGCGTAGCTCACGGCGTCATAGCGCTCCGTGCCGTTGGTGCCCGGACGCTCGCCGGGGGTGCGGTCGGTCAGGCTGACCTCCGCCACATAGGTGCCCTTCCACGGCAGGTCGAAGCTGACCACGCCCTGCTCGTCGGTGTAGGCCTCCTTGGCCCAGCCGGACTGGGTCACCAGCGACACCTTGGTCTTCGCCTTGGGCTGGCCCTTGAAGAACAGCTTGAAGCTGCCGGGCTGGCCGGCCGGCACCAGATCCAGGGCCAGCTTCGGCTGCTGCTCCTTGAAGCCGGTGATCAGGCGCGCCGACGGGTGATACCAGTTGGCGGTCTCCTTCCCGTTCTCCTTGCCGGGATAGAGGGGATAGAGCGGGTCGTCGGCGACGATGCTCTCGCCCTCGCCGGCTTTGAAGGGCAGGGTGAAGCCGGTGGCGGTCTTGGCCGCTTCCGACGCCCGTTCCCCCGTGGCGGAGACCAGGGTGCCGGCCGGCTTGACGAACTTGTCGAGCAGGCCGGGCGACGCCTCGCGCAGGTTCTCGCCGAACTCGCCGAAGCGGATCACCGCGTTCTGGCCGTCGGGCTGTTCGATCCAGATCTGGTGGGCGTTGGCGGGCGCCGCGAGACCCAGCAGGGCGACGATGGCGATGGACAGTCTGTTCATGGCTAATCCAACTAGATCGGGGAGAGGGAGGTCAGAAATCGGCGGAGGCGGACAGCAGCACCGTGCGCGGCGCTCCGACGGTCACGTAGGTGCCGGTGGTCAGCCAGTAGTCCTTGTCGAACAGGTTCTCGACATTGGCGCGGAAGGTGACCGGCGTGCCGACGATGGTGGTGGCATAGCGCGCGCCGATGTCGAAGCGGGTCCAGCCGTCGAAGCGCTGGGTGTTGGCGTCGGTCAGGTAGGAGCCGGAGGTGTAGATCACCCGCCCGTTGAGGGCGAGGCCCTGGACCCACGGCGTTTCCCAATCCAGCCCGGCCGAGAATGTCTTGTCCGGCACGCCGGCGGCGTCGTTGCCCTGCACCGCGGCGTTGGCGGTGCGCGTCAGCTGCGGGTCCATGAAGGAGGCGCTGGCCATGCCGCGCAGGCCGGGCAGGATCTCGCCATAGACCGACAGCTCCAGGCCGCGGTTGCGCTGCTCGCCGTCATAGGCCAGCTCGTTGGCGGCGTTGCGGATCGAGTTCGGCCGGGTCAGCTGGAACACCGCCGCCGTGGTGGTGATCGAACCCCAATCGACCTTGACCCCGGCCTCGTACTGCTTCGACTTGTAGGGGGCCAGAACCGCGCCGGTGTTGGCATAGCCGGCGCCGACCACGGTGCCGCGCGTCAGACCCTCGGCATAGTTGGCGTAGAGCGAGACGTTGGACAGCGGCTTGACCACCAATCCTGCCAGCGGCGAGGTCGCGCTGGCATCGTAGGTGCCGGTCTGCAGCCCGGTCGCGGTGCTGAAGCTGTCGACATGCACCTTCTGACGGCGTGCGCCCAGCGTCAGCATCACCCGGTCGTCCAGCACCGACAGGGTGTCGGCCACCGCGAAGCTGGTCAGCGAGGTTTCCGCCGACTTGCGCGCCGAGGTGCGGGCGGCGGTGACGGCGGGCAGCGGCACCGGGTTGTAGATGTTCGACAGGGCGGAGCCGGCCGACTGGATGTAGGCGTTGCCCTCGTCGCGCTTGAAGCCGCTGTAGCCGACATTCAGCGAGTGATGGACCGGACCGGTCTCGAAGCGCCAGTGGACACCCGCGGTGCCGCTGACCGTGCGGGAGTAGGAATCGTAATAGGCGTTGCGGACAGTGAAGTTGCCGAGCGCGTTCACCGCGGTGGTCGAGCTGGGGAAGGTCTGGTCGTTCTCGCCCTTGCGGTAACCGATGCCGGCATAGGCGGTCAGGCTGTCGGTCACGTCCACCTCGACGTTGGAGGCGACGGTGACGTCCTTCTGCACCAGCACCGTGCCGGGATACCAGTTGCTGCGCGCGTCGGGCGGGGAGGGGATGGCGGTGGTGGTGGGAAGGATGCTGATCTGCGGGCGGAAATTGTCGGTGTCGTCGCGCTGGCTGATGGCGTCCATCGACCAGCGCAGCCGCTCGCCGCGGTAATCGACCGCGAGGGCGCCCAGGCCGGAGCGCAGGTTGCCGCCGTCGATCGACGCCTCGCCGTTGCGCATCAGGCCGTTGAAGCGGACGCCCCATTCCTTGTTCTCGCCGAAGCGGCGGCCGACATCCACATGCGCGGTCAGATTGGCGTCGCTGGTGTAGGTGGTGGTGACGCGGGTGAGCGGTTCGTCGCCGGCGCGCTTGGCCAGGATGTTGATGCCGCCGCCGGTGCTGCCGCCGGGGGCGATGCCGTTGACCAGGGCACCCGGACCCTTCAGCAGCTCGATGCGCTCGACGATCTGCGCCGGCACGCGGTTGGACGACACCAGGCCGAACATGCCGTTGAAACCGACATCGCCGGCCCCGACCGCATAGCCGCGGATCTGGAAGGTGTCGTCGAAGCCGTTGCTGCCGGTGGTGAGCCGGACCGAGGCGTCGTTGATCAGCGTGTCGGCCGCGGTGCGCGCCTGCTGGTTCTCGATCAGCTCCGACGTATAGTTGACCGTGCTGAAGGGCGTGTCCATGACGTCGCGGCTGCCCAGCAGACCGACCGATCCGCCGCGCGCCACCTGCCCGCCGGCATAGGGCTGCGCCAGCCCGCCGGGCATCATCCCGTTTGCCGTCACCTGCAGGGCCGGAAGGGTCGTGCTGTCGGCGGATGCTGTCGGGGTGGCGGCCGGAGCCGCGGCGCTCTGCGCGACGATGGCATAGCCGGACCCGGTGCGCGCGACCCCATAGCCGCTGCCCGCCAGCAGGCGGCGGAAGCCGTCTTCCACCGTGGTGGCGCCCTTCAGGCCGGGGGATGTCTTGCCGCGGACCGCCGCCGGGTCGGCCTGCACCGTCACGCCCGCCTGCGCGGCGAAGCGGCTCAGCGCCTCGCCCAGCGGGCCGGCGGGAATGTCGGCGTTGACGGTGGCCGCCGCCGTCTGGGCATGGGCCGCGGGCGCGAGGAACGCGCCACCCGTCAGGACCGCGGCGGCCAGCCCGGCCGCGACGGCGGCGGGACGCAGGCCGGATTTGCGGGCATCAGGCGCGGCTGATCGGTCGCCACACGGATGGGCGGTGTGGCGGACGGCGGCCTTGCCGCGAACTCGTTTCATGCTGTCGGCTCCCCTGCCAAACGATGCCTTCAGCACGACAGCGGTGACCGGCACGGTTCCCCCCACGCCGATCCGGATGTCGATGCTAAATTAGCGAATGCGTATTACTCGCATCGATAATGCGAATCGTTCGCACTATAAGCACCGATTCTTGCTGGGCGCAACAGGTGTCTGGCTTCGTTGATTTTTTTCCGAAACATGCCAGTGGCGGGGATGAAAAAACGGGCGCCGCCGGCTGCAGGTCCGGCGGCGCCCGTCTCAATCGGTGAATGGTGGGCGTTGAACTGCGTGTCAGGCCGGCGTTTCGCGGTGGATCTTGAAGGGCGACCAGGACTGGCTCACCGGCATGATCTCCACGCTGTTGATGTTGACATGCGGTGGCAGCGACACCACCCAGCGCACCGTCTCGGCGATGTCCTCCGGCTGCAGCGGGTTGGCCCCGGCATAGAGCGCATCATAGGCCGCCTTGTCGCCGCCGGTGCGTACCAGGGTGAATTCGCTTTCCGACAGACCCGGCTCGATGGAGGTCACGCGCACGCCCTGCGCCGACAGGTCGCAGCGCAGGCCCAGCGAGAACTGCTTCACGAAGGCCTTGGTGCCGCCATAGACGTTGCCGCCGGGATAGGGCCAGTTGGAGGCGACTGACGCGAGGTTGACGATCAGCCCGCGCCGGGCGATCAGCCGGTCCAGCAGCAGCCGGGTGATCGTCACCAGTCCGGTGACGTTGGTGTCGATCATGGTGCGCCACTGGTCCAGGTCGCAGTCCTGCGCCGCCCCGGTGCCGAGCGCCAGCCCGGCATTGTTGACCAGGACGGAGATGTCGGCGAACTCCGCCGGCAGGGAGGCCAGGGCGGCGCGCGTCGCCTCCTCGTCCCGGATGTCGAAGCACAGCGGATGCACCACCGCCGGCCCGCCCAGCGCCTCGACCAGGGCGTCCAGCCGGTCCTGCCGCCGGCCGGTGGCGACGATCCGCCAGCCTTCCGCCACCAGCCGCCGGGCGATGGCATCGCCGAATCCCGACGTGGCGCCGGTGACCATCGCCGTCTTCGGGTTGGTGGCGGTGTTCGGGGCGATGTTCGACATTGTGCGATCTTTCCTCATGACGTTGGAGGCTTCTGGCCGAAGCGCCACAGTATCATAGCTCCGGGAAGATCTCCCTCTCCCCCGGGAGAGGAGACTGTTCGCAACTCCGCGACCGTCCGACAGCCGAGCAGAGCCATGGTCCGGTCGAGTTCGTCCTGCAGGATCGCCAGCGCATGTTCCGCCCCCGCCTGTCCGCCGGCCGCCAGCCCGAACAGCGGCGCCCGGCCCAGCAGCACCGCCGCGGCACCCGCGGCCAGCAGCTTCGCGGCATCGCTGCCGCGCCGCACGCCGCTGTCGGCCAGCACCGTCATCCGGTCGCCGACCGCGTCCATGATCCGTGGCAGAACCGCAAGCGGCGAGGGCGCGCAGTCGAGGTTGCGCCCGCCATGGTTCGACACCACGATGGCCTCGACCCCCGCATCTGCCGCACGCACCGCATCCTCCGGCGCCAGCAGGCCCTTTATGATGATCCTCCCCCGCCAGCGGCGGCGCAGCTCCGCCACGTCGTCCCAGCTCACCCGGTCGCACAGTCGGATCGGGTCGTGGGCGGCGGCGTCGGTGATGCGGGTGCGGAACTGCGGCGGGTAATGGGCGTATCCCGGCCAGCCGCCGTCCGCCAGCAGGCGCAGCAGCACCCCGCCCGCCCAGGCCGGATGGCGCGCCACGTCCAGCGCCCCGCGCAGCGATGGCGTGACCGGCACGTTGAATCCGTTGTGTCGGTTATACTCGCGTTTCGGCGAAACGGCGGTGTCGACCGTCAGGATCAGCGTGTCCACGCCGCAGGCGGCGACCCGGTCCAGCAGGGCATGGGTCAGGCTGCGGTCGCGCCAGACATAGAGCTGGAACCACAGCTCGGCCCGGGCCTCGGCAATCGCTTCGATGCTGGTGATCGACTGGGTCGAGACGCAGAAGGGAATGCCGGCGGCCCGTGCGGCCCGCGCCAGCAGCACCTCCCCGTCATAGCGGACCAGACCGGCGGCGGCGGTGGGCGCGATGACGAAGGGCAGGGGGCGCTCGCGGCCGAACAGCGTCACGCCGGTGTGGCGCTCGCCGCAATCGACCAGCACCCGCGGCGTCAGTTCGGCCTGCTCGAAGCTGTCGCGCAGGCGGCGCAGCGCCGATTCATCCTCGGTGCCGCGGTCGATGTACTCGAACAGCCCGCGCGGCAGGAAGCGGCGGGCACGCTGGCGCAACTCGTCGATGTTCAGGCATGCCTGATGGGCCGCCATGGTTTCAACCGCCTCCGGCGGGGTGGCGCTATCGGGAATAGCTGCCGAATGGGTGGACGGAGATGGAAGCCGCGGCCACCTGCACATGGCGGGCGAGTTCCTGCTCGACCTGCTCGGACGTCCAGCGCGTGGCCGGCACGGAGATGCTGATACCGGCCACCGCGCGGCCATGCTCGTCGGTGATGGCGGCGCCGACGGAGATGTCGCCCATCACCGTCTCGTTGACCAGCAGGGCATAGCCCTTCTCGCCCGCCTCGCGCACGCGGGCGCGCAGCCGGTCGGGATCACAGACGGTGAAGGGGGTCAGCGGGCGCAGGTCGGTACGGGCCAGGATCTCCTCCCGCTGCTCCTCCGGCAGGCGCGACAGGATGGCGGTGCCGGACGCCGTGTAATAGGCGGGCAGGCGGCTGCCGACCATGAATTCGATGTTGACCAGATGCTTGCCGGGGAAGCGGGCGACGAAGACGATCTCCGCGCCGTCCAGCTCCTGCAGGTTGGCGGTCTCGCCGACGCTGCGGCTGATGTCCAGAAGGTAGGGATAGGCCTTCTCGATCAGCTCGTTGGCGCGCAGGTAATTGTAGGAGAACTGCAGAAGCTTCGGCGTCAGCGCATAGTTGCGCGTGCCGTGGACCCGGCGCAGGTAGCCGAGGACCTCCAGCGTGTAGACCAGCCGCTGCGCGGCGCTGCGGTCCAGGTTGGCGGCCTTGGCGATCTCCGACAGCGGCATCTGCCGGTGCGGCCCGTCGAAGGCGTGCAGGATCTGGAAGGTCTTCTCGGTCGAGCCGACGAACAGCGAGGATTCACGCGGGTCGGCCTTCTTCGTGT
Organism: Azospirillum sp. B21; assembly: GCF_008364825.1. Taxonomy (GTDB): domain Bacteria; phylum Pseudomonadota; class Alphaproteobacteria; order Azospirillales; family Azospirillaceae; genus Azospirillum. The sequence goes on along the minus strand of NZ_VTTO01000007.1, from coordinate 251,071 downwards.
CCGGCGCCGCCGCACCCGATCCCGCACCCGTGTCCGTCCCAGCTCCTTCCGCCTTCGTCCGTCCTGCTGTCGGCGCCATCGCCATTCCCCCCCAGGAAATCTTCATCCGGCCGGACTGTCGTCCGGCACCTCCGCACCAACGCATAGCATTCGGCGAACCGAATGCCACGCGCGGCGCGGTGCAACCGATCATGCCGGTTGGGCGGCCGTCATTCCCTCGTAGGTGACGAGCAGGCGCGACAGTTCGCGCCGCAGCGACCGCTTCAGCGGCTCGGCCGGCTCGCGCAGCGGCGCCAGCATCGCCGGGGCATCGACACCGATCAGGTCCATCACCGATTTCATCGGGCCGGGGTTGGTCTCGGCGAAGGCCATGTTCATCATCGGGATCAGCGTGCGGTGGATCTCCAGCGCCTTGTCCAGCTTGCCCGTGGAGGCGAGGTCGTGGATCAGCCGCCATGCCCGCGGCAGCAGGTTGGCCGTCACCACGATGCCGCCCCTGGCACCCGCCGCGACATGCAGCGGGAACAGCGTGTCCTCGCCGCTCAGCACCGCGAAGGACGGGTCGACCCCCGCCACCGTGCGCAGGAAATGGTACATGTCGGTGTTGCAGGCCTTCATGCCGATGATCCGCTCGTGCCGCGACAGCTCGTGCAGGATCTCCGGATCAATGGCGATGCGGGTGCGGTAGGGGATCTCGTAGATCAGGATCGGCACCGGCGATTCGTCGGCGTAGCGCAGGAAATAATCGCGGATGCCGGCCTGCGTCGGGTTGGTGTAGTAGGGGGTCAGCACCAGCAGCCCGTCCACCCCGGCCGCCGCGAAGTCGCGGCCGGCCGACAGCGCGTCGTAATAGCCGGTGTCGAGCACGCCGGCGATCACCGGGCCGCGCTTCTCTCCGGCTCCCGCCATCGCCTCCACCGACAGTTCGGCGAAGCGGATGCGCTGGTCCTTCGCCAGCGCGCCATACTCGCCGGTGCCGCCGAGCGGGACCAGCCCGTCGATCCCCTGGCGGAACAGCCAGGAGAACAGCGCCCTGGAGGCCGTCACGTCGATGGTGCCATCGGCAGTCACCGGCGTCGGGGTGGCGGGCAGAATGCCGCGAAGCTTCGTGGCGTCAAGCATGTCTTGTCCTTGGAAGAAGCGAGTGGTGAAAGGCGGTTCGGGAACCGGGCTCAACTGGCGAGGCTGCGCCGCCGCAGCCGGTCCGCGACGTAGATCAGGGTGGCGACGAACAGCAGCAGCCCGGTCGACACCGCCGCGATGACGGGGGAGACCTGCAGCGTCACCTCGTCCCAGAACTGCTTGGGCAGCGTGGCGCTCAGCCCGCCCGAGGAGAACAGGGAGATGGTCAGCTCGTCGAAGGAGGTGGCGAAGGCGAACAGGAAGGAGGACAGCATGCCGGCCCCCAGGATCGGGAAGGTGACGTGGCGCAGCGCCGCGAGCGGCCGGGCGCCCAGGCTCTGCGCCGCAAGGTCGAGCCGGGTGTCGTAGTTGCGCAGCACCGCCATCATCGTCATCACCACATAGGGCACGGCGACCACCGTGTGGCCGATGACCAGCCCCAGCACGGTGCCGACCAGCCCCATCTGGGCGAAGACGTAGAACATGCCGACGGCGATGATCATGCGCGGCACGACGATGGGCGACAGGATGAAGGCCAGCATCGCGCCCTTGCCCCGCATCTGGCCGCGCACCATCAGGAAGGCGGCGGGAACGCCGATCGCCATCGACAAGAGGCCGGTGCCGAACGCCACCACGATGGACCGCCACAACGCCTGCATCCAGATCGGCGAGTCCAGCAGCTGTTGGTACCATTGCAGCGTGAAGCCCGACGGCGGCCAGGCGAGACCGCCCTTGCCGAAGGACAGCGGGATCATCAGGAAGGCGGGCAGGCTGATCAGCGCCAGCAGCAGCCAGACGAAGACGGTCAGCGCCAGCGGACGCTCCGACCGGCCGCGGATGGGGTGGCGGCGCGGCAGCAGGCCGATCAGCGCGTCGCTGGCCGACCCGAGCGCCGCCAGCACGCGCCCGCCCAGCCGCCGCATGGCGGTGTCGCGGTTGCGCACCACGGCGCTCTCGCCGGTCAGCGAGGCGAAGCCGAAGACCCGGTCGTACAGCACGAAGACCACCAGCACCACCGTCAGCAGCAGGACCGAGATGGCGCCGGCCAGCCCCCAGTTCAGCGTCTGCTGCACCTGATCGATGATCAGCTGGGTGATCATCGTCTCCTTCCGGCCGCCCAGCAGGGCGGGCACGATGAAGAATCCGATGGCCGACACGAAGACCATGATCGCCGATGCGGCGACGCCCGGCAGCGACAGCGGGAAATAGACGGTCCAGAAGGCGGTGCCGGGGCGGGCGCCCAGCGTGCCGGCGGCGCGCGGCAGGGTGCGGTCGATGTTCTCCATCACCGCCAGCATGGTCATCACCGCCAGCGGCAGCATGGCGTGCACCATGCCGACCAGCACCGCGCCGAAGCCGTAGAGCAGGTCGGCCGGGCGGTCGATGATGCCCAGCGACATCAGCGTGCTGTTGATGACGCCGTTGCGGCCGAGGATGACGACCCAGGCGAAGGCGCGCACCAGGAAGCTGGTCCAGAAGGACAGCAGCACCCAGAAGATCAGCCGGCTCTTCGCCGGCCCCTTGGCGATGGAGATCAGGTAGGCGATGGGATAGGCGGCCACCACCGCCACCAGCGTCGTCGCCAGCGAGATCTTCAGCGTGATCCACAGGACGGTGACGTAGAGGCTGGAGGCGAACAGCTGCGCATAGGGCGCCAGCGTGAAACCCTGCCCGTTATGGACGCTGAGCATCAGCAGCTGCCCGACCGGGAAGACCAGGAAGGCGACGAGCAGCAGGACGAGCGGGGCGCCCATCAGCACCGGCTTGCGCCAGGCGGGCGGGGGCGAGTGGCGTTTGGCGCCGAGGGATTGGGTCATGGCCATGGACTGTCCGCTCATCTCACGCCGTCCCGGCCGCGCGGGCGCTGTCGGCGATCTTGTCGGCGATCACCACGGCGTCGCGCCCGCTCCAGGACAGCGTCAGCACGTCGTCGATGCGCACCGCGTCGGCCTCGTTGCGGGTGGGGAAGGCGGCGACCAGCGGCGGCAGCTTGCCGTCCAGCGGCTCCATATAGACCTTGGTCAGGCTGCCGGTGACCATCACCTCCGACACCCGGCCCTGCAGCCCGCCGGCACCGGTTCCGGCCCCGCGCGCGACGGTCAGGTTCTGTGGCCGCACCATCACGCGCACCTCGGTGCCCGGCGGCAGGTCGTTGCCGTTGGCGAGCGCCCGGCCGGGAATGCCCTGCGTGCCCAGCCCGATCTCCACCTCGTCGCCGCTGCGGCTGCGGAGTGCGGCGGGCAGGATGTTGGATTCGCCCAGGAAATCGGCGACGAACAGCGAGCGCGGGCGGAAATACAGGTCGGCCGGCGTGCCCAGCTGTTCGATCCGCCCGGCATTCATCAGGCAGATGCGGTCGGACATCGTCATCGCCTCTTCCTGGTCGTGGGTGACGTAGACGACCGTCGTTCCCATCTCGCGGTGCAGGCGCTTGATCTCCAGCTGCATGTGCTCGCGCAGCTTCTTGTCGAGCGCGCCCAGCGGCTCGTCCATCAGGATGATCGACGGCTTGTAGACCATGCAGCGGGCAAGGGCGACGCGCTGCTGCTGGCCGCCCGACAGCTCGCGCGGGTAGCGGCCGGCGATGTGCGGCAGATGCACCATCTCCAGCGCCTCGCGCGCCCGCCGCTTGGCCTCGGCCGCCGCCACCTTCCGCATCTTCAGCGGGAAGGCGATGTTCTCCTCGACGGTCATGTGCGGGAACAGCGCGTAGTTCTGGAACACCACGCCGATGTCGCGCTCATAGGGCGGGGCATAGGTGACGTCCTGCGACCCGATGCGCACGCTTCCCTCGTCGGGCGGCACCAGCCCGGCCAGCAGGCTGAGCAGCGTCGTCTTGCCGGAGCCCGACGGGCCGAGCAGCGTCAGGAATTCGCCGTCGGCGACGACGAGATCCGTCGGGGCGAGCGCCACGAAGTCGCCGTAGCGCTTGGCAAGGCCCTGGACGGAAAGGCTGGAAGAAGACATGCGCGCCTCCTCGCGAAGGGGGTGGGGCCGAAGGGGGGAATTGGAAGGTGGGCGGTAGAGCCTGTTGCCCCCTCCCTAGCCCTCCCCCGCTCTCGGCCGGCCGTAGGCCGGTCCGATCGCGGGAGAGGGAACTCCGCCGCTCTGCAACGTGCTCCCTCTCCCACCGAAGGTGGGGGAGGGTTGGGGAGGGGGCAAAACGGAGGCCTAGCCTCAGCTCAGCAGCCAGGCATTGTAGCGCTCCAGACCCTTCTGCTGGTTCTTCAGCCAATAGTCGGCGTTGATCTGCACGCCGCGCTCGATGTTGGCCGGGAAGGTCGGGCAGTCGGGGGCGACCTTGGCGTCGATGTGCTTGAAGGCGTCCGGCTGGGTGACGCCGGCCGGGAAATACTTCACCAGCTCGGCCTGCCGCTTGGGGTCGGAGGCGAACTTGATGAACTGGCGGCAGGCGTCGGCATTCGGGGTGCCGGCCAGGATCGCCCAGCTGTCGAGGCCCCAGATGTTCTGGTCCCAGACGATGCCGACCGGCGCGCCGGCGGCGATGGCCGCCTGCGGACGCGACACCCAGGTCGGGACCATGTCGACTTCACCCGACAGCAGCATCTGCTCGACCTGCGCGCCGCTGGTCCAGAACACCGAGACATCCTTCTTGATGCGGTCCAGCGCCTTGAAGGCACGATCGAGGTCGCAGGGATAGACCTGATCCGTCGGCACGCCGTCGGCCATCAGCGCCTGCTCGATGGTGTCGAACGGATGCTTGCGCAGGGCGCGGCGGCCGGGGAAGTTGGCGACGTCGTAGAAGTCCTTCCACGAGGCCGGCGCCTTGCGGTCCTTGAAGGCGTCCGTGCGGTAGGCCAGCACCGTGGTGTAGACGTTGGTGCCGACGCCGTATTCCGACATGTACTGCTTGGGGATCGAGGCGACGGCCGGGTCCGCCTCCAGCCTGTGCTTCTCCAGCAGCGGCTTGTCGCCGCCGGTCAGCATCAGGATGGCCGGCTGGCTGATCTTCGCCATGTCCCAGGTGTAGGACTTGGCTTCGACCATCGAGCGGATCTGCGCGGTCGGCTCCGCATTCGCCTGGACGCCGACCACCTCGATGCCGGTCGCCGCGGTGAAGGGCTTGTAGAACACCTCGCCATAGGCCTTGGTGTAGATGCCGCCGTCGTCGCGCACGACGATCCGCTTGTTCTGCGCGCGCGCCGGGCTCCAGATCGCCGGCATGGCAAGCGCGGAAGCGCCGATGGCGCTGGCTTTCAGCAGGGTACGGCGGGACCAACCGGATTGGCGGATGCTCATGTCGGAACTCCTCTTGGTGGGCCGGAACGGCGAAGAAGGGAAGGAAAGGGGGACTCAGCCCGGCGGCAACAGGCGGCCGGGATTGAACAGGTTCTGCGGGTCGAGCGCCTGCTTCACCGCGCGCATCAGCGCCAGTTCGGCCGCCGGCTTGTAGCGCGCCATCTCGCCCAGTTGGACACGGCCGACGCCGTGTTCGGCGCTGAAGGTGCCGTTCAGGCGGGCGGCCTCGTCGTTCACCGCATGGCGGATGGCGGCGGCCAGCGCTTCACGTTCGGCGACAGCATTCCAGGCGTCGAAGGAGAAGAAGGGGATGAAGTGGACGTTGCCGTCGCCGAGATGGGCGACGACGATGGCCGGCAGGCCGGGCACCAGCGCCTGCACCGCGGCGGTCGCGCCGTCGATGAAGGCGGGCACGGCCGACAGCGGCACCGCGCAATCGGTGGTCAGCCCGACGCCGGCCTTCTTGTTCGCCTCCGAAACGCTGTGGCGCACCTCCCACAGGGCGTGGCGCTGCGCGTCGCTGGCGGCGAGCGCCGCGTCGGTCAGCAGCCCGTCCGCGAAGGCGTCCTCCAGGATTGTCTGAAGCTCGGCGTCCAGCGCGTCGCCGTCGCTGTTGTCCGACAGCTCGATCAGCACATGCCAGTCGGCCGGCGTATCGATCGGGCTGCGGCGGCCCGGAACCTGTTCCACCACCAGATCGAGCTGCAGGCGGTTGATCATCTCGAAGGCCGACAGCCGGGCGCCGCAGCGCTCCTGCACGCGGGTCAGCAGCGTCAGCGCGTCGGCCGGCGACGCCATCCCGACCCAGGCGACGGCATGGCGCGTCGGCAGCGGATGCAGCTTCAGCGTCGCCGCGGTGATGATGCCGAGCGTGCCTTCCGACCCGATGAACAGATGCTTCAGGTCGTAGCCGGTGTTGTTCTTGCGCAGGCCGTACAGGCCGGACCAGATCGTGCCGTCGGCCAACACCACCTCCAGCCCCAGCACATTGTCGCGCGTGTTGCCGTAGCGCAGGACCGAAGTCCCGCCGGCGTTGGTTGCGATGGTCCCGCCGATCTGGCAGGAGCCTTCCGCGCCCAGGCTGACCGGATAGAGCCGTCCCGCCGCCGCCGCCGCTTCCTGCGCGGTGGCGAGCACGCAGCCGGCCTCGACCTCCATCGTGCTGTTGACGGGATCGATGCTGCGGACCGCGCGCATGCGCGCCAGATTGAGGATCACCGGGGCGGGACCCGTCTCCGACGGAACGGCGCCGCCGCACAGGCTGGTGTTGCCGCCCTGCGGCAGCAGCGGAATCCCGTGCCGGGCGCAGCAGCGCACCACCGCGGCCACCTGTTCCGCATTCGCCGGTCGGACAAGGCAGAGCGCCGGACCGCGGTAGCGCCCGCGCCAGTCCTCCGTCGCGCCCTCCAGGTCGATTTTGGATGTCAGAACGGCGTCGGCGCCGATCAGGCCCGACAGCTCAGCGATCACGTCCACACGCGATCTCCTTGATCTGCATGGTGTCTGTCTTAGTAATCGCTATCCGATTACATCAACTGAAATATGATACCTCGTGATTGGTGCTCCAACAATCCACTTTTTGCATAGAGACCGAAATTTTGGTTAGGCACCGAAATATCAGGGGCCGGAGTGATGGATGGCCGGATCGGACGAACCGCCGGCACTGCGACGGCAGGGACTCTCGACCTGCGGTGGCGGACCTGCCTATAGTCCGAAGCCTGTATTCCGGGACTGTGTGACGTGGCAGGGCCTTCCTGCCCCTGGGGCGTGAGTTCATGAGCCGTTTGATCGATGCAGTGTTTGCCCGTCCGTCGACGGTGGCGAAACCCGTCCGGACCCAATCATCCGCCCGCCGTTTCGTCGTCATCGACTGCGAGACCACCGGGCTGTCGCCGGCCGGCGGCGACCGCATGGTCAGCTTCGCCGCGATCGAACTGGCGGAGGCGACGCCGACCGGCCACTGTCTCAGCCTCATCTTCAATCCGGGGCGCAAGTCGAACCCGCATGCGCTGAAGGTGCATGGGCTGCCGGATCACCTGCTGCGCCATCAGGATCCATTCCACAGCGTCGCCCAGGACATCCGCGGCTTCCTGGACGGCGCCGTGCTGGTCGGCCACAATGTCGGATTCGACATCGGGTTCCTCCAGCACGAATTCCGGCTCTGCGGCATTCCCTGGGTGCCGGGCCAGTCGGTCTGCACCATGCAGCATGCCAGGGGGCAGGTGGCGGGGCGCGCGTCGCTGGATGCGGTGGCGACACTGTTCGGCATCGATGTCGGCATCCGGGCGCGCTTCCACGGCGCCTTTGTCGATGCCGAGATCACCAGTCGCCTGTTCCAGAGGATGATCCTCGGCAGCGCCGACATGCTGGCGGTTCCCCATCTGGCGCCGACCAACCAGATCGATCCGCCGGCGGTGGTCCGGCAACCGGCCGCGCCGATCACGCACGGCATCGCCAGTTATGCCTTCGCCGTCACAGGAGAGTTGACCGGCCTGTCGCGCGAAGCCGTCATGGCCCGCATCCTGGCGCTGGGCGGAAGCTGGCATCACAGCGTCCGCAAGGACACCGACTATCTCGTCGTCGGCCACGCCCCCGGCGCCACCAAGCTGGACACCGCCGCCGCCCGGCGCGCCAAATACGGCAAGCCCGATACCATCGACGAGGCGCAGTTCTTCGCCATGGTCGCGGCCTCCGGCGGCGGGCGGCGCAGCTGACGGCAGGTGAGCCGCGCCGGACTCCAAGCTTCTGGTTTTCCGTGTGATTCACGCTTCAAGCGATTCCGCTTGAACCGATCACACTCTAGAAGATCGGGTCGATGACCGTGAAGCGCAGATCCTGCGCCATCGTGTCGAGGACGAGGAGGCTGTCTCCACCGCCGAAATCGATCCGCACGCCGTCTCCCAGTGCGACGACATGCTCCGTTCGCCATGCCGCCGTGCCGATGACCGCCTCGAACCCTTTCAGGATGATGACGTCCAACGACGGATCGAAGGCGGTCAGCACGTCGGCGCCGCTGCCCGGGGCGAAGAAGAACTGGTCGCTCTCGCCGTCCCGTTCGGCCAGCAGCACATCGTCGCCGGTGCCGCCGTCGACGATGTCGCGTCCCGCCCCCGGAACCAGAACGTCCCGGCCGGACATGCCGTACAGGCGGTCGGCGCCATCCGCCCCGTCGATGTAGTCCGCGCCGGCGCCGCCGTTCAGCCGGTCGTCCCCGGCGCCGGCCAGGATCCGGTCGTTGCCGCCCAGGCCATGAATTCTGTCCGCGCCATCCTGCCCCAACAGCGTGTCATCGCCTTCGGTCCCCTTGCGGATGTCGTCCGGTGCCGCGCCACCCGGCGCCGCGATGACGCCCATCAGCTTGGCCGTGTGGTCCCAGTAATCGGACCCGCTTCCGGGGGGAAGCTCAGCCAGCACGATGGTGCCGTCCGTCGTGCCGTCGGACAGGAAGAAGCGATCGATCTGGGCTGAATAGTCGCGGTCGAACCCCAGCACGCCGCCAGCGTACTCCCCGAGCAGCCTGTCGCCGTAGGATCCTCCCGCCGTCTGTCGCAACTGACGTGTGCCTTCGGATGTTCCATCGGTCACCCACAGGCCGGCGGGACCGGCTTCGCTGTGATCCGTCAGGAAGAAGGCGCGGTCGCCGGCAAGCTCGATATCCCCATACATCCAATCGGCCTGATGGAGCTGGGAGGTCCCCTCCGGCGTGCCGTCGGTCACCAGCAGACGTTGGGACCCCGACCAATAGTTCTCGTCGAGGAAAAGCAGGCGATTGCCGTCCCCGCCGGCGCTCCCCCGATCGAGCCAGCCGAGCGGCTGGGCGAGGTCCTGGCCCGGCAGGTAGCCCACCGCGCCAGTGGCGGTGTCCAGCACGCCGATCCTCGAAGCGGCACCCTGTTCGATCCGGTAGGTGTCCATATTGCTCGTGAACATCACCTGGCCTTCGCGCGATCCGACCACGGCGCCGAGGTCCCAGCCCTGCATCGTCAGGTCGCCGAGGTACCGGGTGCCCTGCTGCGTGCCGTCGGTGGCCCAGAAGGTCGAATGCCGGACGGCGGTCGGCCACTCCATGCTGCCGGTCCACTCGGTCACGGTCGTGACCGAGGCCACCAGCCCGTCGGGCGTGGCGGCATAGCGGATGGCCCCGCCGTCGGGAACGAGTTCCGTGAAGGCCGTCGCTGTGCCGTTGGCGTCGACGAAGGTGAGCTTGGACGGCCAGGATGCCGATCCCTCGTGGAAGGCCAGCCCTTCGTCGGGCATGCCGATCAGCGTGATGCCCTGGGACCATGGGGCGAGCGGCGCCATCTCATGGAAAAGGCGGGTTCCCGCAGCGGAGCCGTCGGAGCTCCAGATCCCATCCTGCGCCCCGCCGTCCGCATGCAGGTAGAGCCGGCCATGGGCGGCCGTCAGCGCCGACGGCGAGGCCCCTTGGGGCCCCGGCATGAGGTCCGCCACCATCCGCGTGCCGGCCGCGGTCCCATCGCTCACCCAAAGCTCGCGGCCATGAACGCCGTCGTCGGCGGTGAAGAACAGCCGATCGCCGACCACCGTCAGGTCGTCCGGGGTGCCGGATGCGGCACCGGCCGCGGCATCGAACAGCCGGGTTCCGCCGCCGGTTGCGTCGGTGACCCAAAGCTCGCGGCCATGAACGCCGTCATCTGCGGTGAAGAACAGTTTGCCGCCGGCGACGACGGAATCGCTGGGGGCGCTTCCCTGCTCGCCCACCCTGATGTCGGCGAGCAGGCGGGTCCCCGATGGCGTGCCGTCGGTGATCCAGGGCTCGGTCCCCGTGCTTTGCATCGTGGCCGTGAAAACAGCGATCTTTGCCTGTGCCATGCCCCCTCCAATCGGATGAAGCATTGCCCGGAGCAGACAAAGTCATGCTGTGATAATTTTAGAGCATGCAAACGCAGTTTATATAAATATAAAGACGGTTGATTATTCTGTTCGATTTCTTTCTGATTTGAGACCACAAATGCTGCGGCTTTGGTCTGCTTTGGCAGAACAAATGCTTTAACTGGCTCAGCTTCAACAATCGGAAATGGGGAAGATGTTGGCTTCCCCGAATCATTCCGGTTGACTGGGAGCGTCCGGCAAAGAAAAAGGCCGCTGCCAGGAAGGCGCGGCCTTTAGTTCAGGTTCGGGAGGAAACGATGAACCTGGAGAGACCATAAGGCCCTACAGATTAACGCACTGTGAACAGCCTCACAGGTCTGCACCTATACTACTTTATTGCAATGGCTTCGAATCGGCCGGTGGTTCTCGGCGGTGGGTGCGGAAAGCTGCGGTCAGAGCAACGCCATCTGCCGCAGAACCTCGTTGCTGCCGCGCCAGATCATGTCGAGGGCGACGTAGGTGATGATGAGCAGGCCGACCCAGCCGATCCAGCGGTGCTTGTGCAGCACATGGGCGATCATGTTGGCGGCGGCACCCATCAGCACGACCGACAGCACCAGCCCGATCACCAGGATGGTCGGGTGCTCCTTGGCCGCGCCGGCCACCGCCAAGACGTTGTCCAGCGACATCGACACGTCGGCGACGACGATCTGCCAGATGGCTGCCCCGAATGTGGTGGCGCCGGCCGCCGCGACGGCGGCATTGCCGGCAGAACCGGCGGTCGCGACACCGCCGGCATCGGGCATCGCCATGGCCTCGTCGGGGGCGACCTCGTCCTCGCCATGGCTGCGCAGTTCGCGGAACATCTTCCAGCACACCCACAGCAGCAGCACGCCGCCGGCCAGCGTCAGGCCGATGATCGCCAGCAGCTGCGTGGTGATGAGGGCGAAGAAGATGCGCAGCACGATGGCCGCGGCGATTCCCCAGAAGATGACTTTGCGGCGCTGGGCCAACGGCACCGCGGCGGCGGCCATGCCGACGACGATGGCGTTGTCGCCTGCCAGCACGAGGTCGATGGCGATCACCTGAAACAGCGCGGCCAGCGCGTCGGCCGTGAACAGATCGGTCATATGGTGCTTTCCTCTTACATCGGGCAAGAGAGTGGCACCCAAGGGAGGCCGGTCCGGACATACGGAATGAACGCTGCCGGCAGGCACGGGTCGGGGCCACTCTGAACGTCTTTCCAGTCCGACATCACAGTTCGACGAACTGTCAGAGGGGCCCGGCCTGGCAGGGCCGACCTTTAGACGAAGGGTCCGCACATGACAATTGCGGTTTGGCTGCAACGGCCATGCAGCGGACGGCGTTCGCCGCGGAAAAGCTCCCGGCCGCAAAACAGCTTTTTTCATCCCGTGCTTAGCGGCGGCGGCCGGCGGTGGTAGAACTCGGTTAATCGCCTCGTGTTTCTTCCGGCGGAGGGAAGGCATGGCCCGGTGGCCGCGGTCCACTCGTCCTTCTTCCGAAACAATCGAGCGAAACCGCCGTTCTCGCGGCCTGAACCCGATGTTGCGCATCCATGCGGCCGGCGGATGGAACAATGAAACAGGCCCGGAAAACCGTTCCACGGCGTTTCAAACGTTCCATCCGGGGCCGGTCCGGATCCCCGCGTCAGGCCGCGCGCACCTCGCCGATGAAGGCCTGGATCCGCTCGCGCAGGCGGTCGGAGTCGCGGGACAGGCTGTCGGCGGCGCCCAGAACTTCCCCGGCCGCCTGTCCGACCTGCCCGGCGGAGCTGCTGACCGCGGCGATGTTGCCGGTCACCAGCTGGGTTCCCTGTGCGGCCTGCTGGATGTTGCGGCCGATCTCCTGGGTGGCGGCGGTCTGCTGTTCCACCGCCGCGGCGATGGCGCCGGCGATGGAATCGACGTCGTTGATGGTGCGGCCGATGGTCTGGATCGCCGTCACCGTGCCATCGGTCACCGTCTGGATTTCGGCGATCTGGCTGCCGATCTCCTCGGTCGCCTGGGCGGTCTGGGTGGCGAGCGCCTTTACCTCCTGCGCCACCACGGCGAAGCCCTTGCCGGCCTCGCCGGCACGCGCCGCCTCGATGGTGGCGTTCAGCGCCAGCAGGTTGGTCTGGCTGGCGATGTTCTGGATCAGGCTGACCACGTCGCCGATCTTCTGGGCCGCCTGCACCAGCCGGGCGACCAGCGCGTTGGTCCGCTCGCCCTCCTCCACCGCATTGCGGGCGATGGCGGCGGCGGCGTTGACCTGCCGGCCGATCTCGCCGATGGAGCTGCCCAGCTGTTCCGACGCTGCGGCGACGGTGGCGACGTTGGCGGAGGATTGCGCCGTGGTGACGGCGACGGTGGAGGCCTGCTCCGTCGTCTGCGAGGCGATGGCGGTCATGGTCTCGGCATTGCCGCGCAGGTGGCGGGCGGCCGACGCAACCGCCTGGACCACGTCCTGCACGTCGGCGTCGAAGCGGTCGGCCAGCGCCCGCATGGCGGCCTGCCGGTCGCGCTCGGCCTGCAGCTTCTGCGCCTCGCGCTCTTCCTGCAGGCTGCGCATGGCAAGGCCGTTGCTCTTGAACACCTGCAGCGCGCGGGCGAGCAGCCCGACCTCGTCCCGGCGCGCCGCGCCCTGGATGTCGACAGCGAGGTTGCCATCGGCAATGGCCGTCATGTCGGCGACCAGCCGGTGCAGCGGCCGGACGACGAAGACCACGATGATGGAGCCGAACAGGCCGAAGGCGACCAGCAGGCCGGCACCGGTGACCGCATACAGGCGGGTCATGACGCTGGAGGACAGCGCCAGCGCCCGCTCCTCGGCGCGCTTGGTCTCTTCCAGGCTGTGGTCCACCCGCTCCGACAGCGCCAGGGTCAGTTTCTGCCGGACCGGGCGGCCGACGTCGATCGACACGCGGATCGCGCTGTCGGTGTCGTAGGCCCGTGCCAGATCGACCGCCTTCTGCGACACCCGTTCATACTCGCCGACGATGGACTTGATGCCGGCGATCGCTTCGCGGTCGGCCGGGGCGTCATAGGCCGCGGCCAGCCGGTCGATGGCGGCCGTCGCCTTGCCGATGTTGTCCTTGTAGGTCGCGAAGGCGGCGTCGATGCGCTCGCGCGTTCCGGCGACCAGCGCGTTGGACTCCGCGTCCATCGCGTCGCCCATGGCCGACTGGATCGCCAGCGCCGCCGACAGCCGCCCGGCCACCACGTCGGTCACGCGGCTGGTGGAGGCGGTCAGGTCGATCAGCGCCGACCGGGCGGTCCAGACCACGCTTCCCATGACGGCAAGCAGCAGGACCGCCGGGATCAGCAGCTTGTGGACCAGTTTCCGGTCGGAAAACCAGCGGTGCAGGGCCATGACGTATCTCTTTCCGAGGATAATAGGTGGGCCGAGGGGGGGCTTTCTGCCCAAGGCAACCGGCGGCAGCGGGAGCAGGAAATCCCCGGCCCGAGTAATTGCTATACGATTGCTTTGACCGAAATATGATAGACAATAGTTTGTGTCCGAACAAACAGTTTTTCTTGCCGGCCGTGTGGCCGGCACCGGCGAATTGTGTCCGGGTGCTACTCCAGCGACGCCATGGTGGGCGCGTTCGGACAGATGCGGTCATGATCCTCGCGGGTGCCGCCGGCCAGCAGCCGGGTACAGGCGCGGGACTTGCGGCAATGCATGCACACCCGAGCGAGGTCGTTCATGACGTCGCCCCGCTCGGCCTCCAGCGCGGCGCCGTTCAGGCCGTGCAGGGCGAGCGCCGCCGGCAGCAGGCTTTGCACATGGCCGCCGCGGGCAAGGGCCGGCAGGTCGCTCTCGCTCAGTCCGGCGTCCTGCAGCACCGCCTTGCGGTCCAGCGGTTCCAGTGCCGCCAGCGCCTGCATCTGACGCCCACCGCGCCAGCACGCCAGCAGGGACGCGCACCAGCCGCCGCGGGCGGTGAAACGGGCGGGAGCGGCGGCGGATGTGTGAAGGGAGTTCGGCATGATCGGCACCCTCTAATTGATCGACCGATTAATAAGGCCGCAGCAGGGGGTGGAGATGCCTTGATGCAGATCAGTTTTGCGTGTGACGGGGCAGGCGAGGGGGCCGGAGCCCCCTCACGGTGCCGGAGCCAGCATGCCGGCGGTGACGAAGCTGGTTATGGCCTTCAGGATCTCCTCCGGATCGTCCAGGTTGACGATGCCGGGCGCCATCTCCTCCAGCCGGTGGGTGTCGGAGAAGGCGTAGAGATAGGCGCCGATCATCAGCGTCATCCGCCAGTAGACGTCCTTTTCCGAAAGATGCGGCAGGGCGTCGCGAAGGGTCTCGGTGAACAGGCGGGTGGAGGTCTCGTAGGCCTCGTTGCGCAGCTTGTAGGAGATCTCCGGCGGTTCGGTGTGCAGCCGGGCCTGCAGCCGCATGAAGGTGCGGCCGGCCGCGGTGGAGCGCATCGACAGGGCCGGCATCAGGAAGGCGCGGACGATGTCCGCCACCGCCGGCGGCTTGCCGCTGCGGCGCAGCTCCTCCAGCCGCTGCATGCGGTCGTCCGCGATTTGCCGGCCGCGGCGCAGGAAGACCTCTTCGAACAGGCCGTATTTGGAGCCGAAGTAATAGTTGATCAGCGCCTGCGTCACCTGGGCGGCCTCGGCGACGTTGCGCAGGCTGGTGCCGGCATAGCCGAGGTTGGCGAACTCGATCTCCGCCGCGTCGAGGATCTCGTCGCGTACGTTGCTGACGCCCTCCGGCCGGCCGGGGCCGGCCCGGCGGCGTTGCGCCGGGCGTCCCCGTTTGGCCGCCGTCTCCGGCTGTGCCGTCTCCGGTTCTGGAGCCGCATTGGGCTGTGAACTCGCTGATTTCATGGCTTCCGCGGAGGAATCGTCCCTGTCGCGGACACGTATACCATCCTTGGGCAAGGGCGCATCCACTCCTTTCACCCCGTCACAGAGCCAGCACACGCTCGGCGGGTACGACGTCGCCGTATTTCTGGGCGATGTCGAACAGGTTGGCCTCGTGCGGGGCAATCGCCCGGTCGCCGACGCAGTCGGACAGCACCACCGGCCGGAAGCCGTGGCACATGGCGTCCACCACGCTGGCCCGCACGCATCCCGACGTGGTGCAGCCGGCGACCAGCAGCGTCTCCACCCCCATCCGCGTCAGCCAGGGGGCGAGGCTGGTGCCGAAGAAGGCCGACGGGTTGGTCTTGCGCACCACCAGCTCGCCCGCGGCCGGCGTCAGTTCCGGGACGATGGCGCTGGCCGGGGCGTCCTCCGTCAGCGTCAGCATGCCCGGCACCTTGATCGAGAAGACCGTGGCGTCCGACCCGTCGTCGGCATAGACGATGCGGCTGTGGGCGACCGGCCAGCCGCGTTTGCGCGCCTCCTCCAGCACCGTCACCGTGCGGGCGATGGCGGCGGGGATGTTGCCGCCGCCGAACACCGCCGGGTCGGCGAAGCCGTTGACGAAATCGACGATCAGCAGGCCGATCCGCCCCTGGATGCCCAGCGATTGGCCGAAGCCCTGACGCTCGTAGACCTCTTGCGTCGGCTCGCTCATGCTACCGGCTCCTCTTCCAGAAGGCGGCCGGCGCGGACCACCTCGCGATCGTCCAGCCGGACGGTGCAGTTGCGCATGGGGATGTCGATATGGCAGGCGGTGGTGCGCGATCCGCCTCCCTCGTTGTTCGGCCCCATGGAGAACAGGAAGTTGCCGGCGAAGGCGCGGGCGTCCATGCCGATGGTGTTCTCGCGGTCGTACAGGCCGAGCGTCGACCAGCGCGCCCGCTTCTGCAGGCCCCAGCCGATATGAGAGACGGCATAGGCCTCCGGATCGTCGAAGACCTCCATGTAGTCGTTCAGCAGATCGGCATCCATGCCGCCGGTGATCGCGGTGACATAGCCCTTCTCCACAATCATCTCGATGCGGTCGGCGACATAGGACTTCATCGGCAGCAGGATGTCGCCGCGCTCCAGCACGACGCGGCCCTCCGCCTTGCCCTCGTTGGGGAAGGTCAGCCCGAAGCCGCTCGGCCAGTGATCCCAGCGGCCGGGCTCATCGACGAAGCCGTATTCCTGGATCGCCGGGAACTCGCCCAGCGGCAGGCGCAGCTCGGTGCCGGCGGCCGAGGTGACGGTCATCTCCTTCGCCCCCGCCAGCAGGGCGGCGGCCTCGCCGACGCGGGCCTTGTCCTCCAGGCTGGGCAGCAGGCGGACCAGCACCTCCGGCGGTTCGACGGCCAGCAGGATGCGGGTGCCGCTCTCCAGGATTTCCGCCTGTTCGGGCGAGAACAGCAGCGTCATCAGGTCGAGAACGATGTCGCTTTCCTTCAGCGCCGCGATGGCGGCGCGGTTCCCGGTCAGCGGCGTGGTGCCGAGATAGGCCAGGCTGTCGCGGCTGTGCGCGAACTCGGCGTTCATCGGCGGCAGGTCCAGCCGGTTCACCACCGCCCCCATCATCCCGGCGGCGATCCACGCGGTCTGCAGGGTCTGCGGGTGGGTGTCGGCGCTGGTCAGCAGGGTGACCGTGTCACCGGCCTTCAGGTTGGACAGGGTGAGGACATGGGTCCAGGCGCGGACCATGTCGGCATCACTGACGGACATCGCGGGGGTCCTTTCTTTTGTGGGGTTCAGACCGGCTTGCCGAGGAAATCGCCGAACGCGCGGTAGAAGCCGTCCTCGTCGTCCCAGGGGATCATGTGTCCGGCGTTCTCCACGCGAACCACGCCGATGGCGGGGTTGAGGTTGCGGATCTCCGCCTCCTCGTCCGGCAGGATCACGTCGCCGCGGCCGGCGGCGATCAGCAGGGACGGGCAGCAGACGCGTGGGATATCGGCGTGGATGTCGTCGGTCCGGAAGCCCTCATAGGCGGTGACGATGGCGCGCTCGTCGCAGGTGTGCAGCCATTCCGCGCGCAGGCGCAGCTGCTCGTCGGTCCAGGTCGGGCAGAAGGGGCGCATTGCCTCCAGATCGGCGCCCTGCGCCATCAGGCGAATGGAATCGACATACCAGGGAAGCTGCGCCGGATAGGGGCGTCGGCCCGGTCCCGACACCGGCGGATCGACCATGACGAGACAGCCGGGCTCGGCCCCATGACGGCTGACCGCGCGCAGCCCGATACGCGCACCCATGGAGTGCCCGACCAGCGCATAGTCCATCAGCCCCAGCGCCGCCGCGAAGGCGGCCACGTCGGCGGCCATGGCATCCAGCCCGTAGTCGAGCCTGTCCGAAGCTTCCGACAGGCCGCGGCCGCGGACGTCCAGCACATAGGTGTCGAAGTTGCGGCCGAAGCGTTCGGCGACGAAGCCCCAGGTCGGCGCCGGGCTGGTGATGCCCGGCACGATCACCAGCGGACGGCCGGCGCCGCCATAGCGCAGGTAATGCTGGCGGATGCCGTTGGCGCGGACATTCGCGCCGTATTGGAAGGTGCTCTCCATGCCGTCCCCTCCTCAATAGGCGCCGGACAGCAGCGCACCGGCGCCGGGCACCGCCGTCTTCAGGTCCAGCGCCTTCAGCATGGCGTAGGTGGTGGCGACGGCGGCCGTGATCACGGGCTTACCGGTCATCGCCTCGACCTTCGCGATCACCGGCAGCGACGGCATCTGCACGCAGGCCGACAGCACGATTGCATCGACGTTGCGGGTGTCCATGCCGGCGACGATTTCCGGCAGGCGTTCGGGGTCGTGGCGGCCGACGGCGATGTTGTCGGGGATCTCCAGCGCCCGCCAGTCGGCGACCTCCACCCCTTCATGCTCGATGTAGTCGATGACCAGCTTGGTCAGCGGCTTCATGTAAGGGGCGACCAGCGCGATGCGCCTGGCGCCGATGACGGGGAGCGCATCGACCAGAGCGCCGGCGCTGGTGATGACCGGGGCCGGCGCGCCGTTCTCCACCGTGCGGCCCTGCAGCCGCTCCTGCGAGACGCGGTGATAGCCGCGGCCCATGCTCATGATCGCGACGAGGCAGGCATAGCCCAGTACGTCGACACGGGCGTCGGTGAGTTCCAGCGCGCAACGGTCGGATTCGCCGTCCATCGCCGCCAGCTCTTCCTTGGCGACCGTCTTCATGCGCATGCGGCTGGAATGGAAGGTGAAGCGGGTGCCGTGCGCCAGCGCGTGGGCGGTCAGCATCGCCGGGATCTCCGTCTCCATCGTGGTGTTGGAGCTGGGGACGATCTGGCCGATGCGATAGGTGCGGGTGGTCATTGCGGGCATCCCTCAGGCGGCGAGTTCGGAAGCGGCGGCGACGCTGGGGCGGAACTTGCGGGCGTCGTATTCGTAGACCCAGTTGGCCTGGATGCCGGTGGCCTGCGGGTTGATCAGGCCGCGCAGCCAATAGACGAAGTCGCGCTTGGCCTGGGCGAGGGGCGAGGGCAGGTGGTAGGTCCGCCCGCGCTCCCGCGCCTCCAACTGGACCCGGCTGGTGCGGGGCAGCCGCTCGCGCTCATAGTCGCGCAGGGCGGCGGGCACGTCGCGGCCGTGACCCTCCAGCGAGGCGGCCAGCACATAGGCGTCCTCGATCGCCATGGCGGCACCCTGCGACAGGAAGGGCAGCATCGGGTGGGCGGCGTCGCCCATCAGCGTCACCCGGCCCTTCGACCAGCTCGTCATCGGATCGCGGTCGAACAGGCCCCATTTGTAGACGGTGTCCACCCGCTGGAAGAGCGTCTCGACATTGCGGTGCCAGCCCTGGAAGGCGTTCAGCAATTCGCTGCGGCTGCTCGGCGCGTTCCAGCTTTCCTCCACCCACTCGCTGGTCTCGGCAACCGCGACGATGTTCACCGCCTTGCCGCCGCGGACATAGTAGGTGACGACATGGCTCTTCGGGCCGAACCAGAAGGACGCCTCCGGCGCCACGAAATCCACCGGTCCGTCGACCGGCACCACGGCGCGGTAGCACATGTGGCCGGTGAAGCGCGGCGCCTCCGGTCCGAACAGCGCGGCGCGCACGGCGGAGCGCACGCCGTCGGCACCGACGATCAGGTCGGCCTCGAATTCGCTGCCGTCGTCGAAGGTGGCGACGGCGCCGTTCGGCTCCTGCCGGACGCCGGTGCAGCCGACGCCAAAGGTTGCGATCGACTCCGGCACCACCGAGGCGAGGATGGAATGCAGGTCGGCGCGGTGGATGTGGATGAAGGGCGCATCGTACAGGGTCGGGCAGTCGGTCAGCGGCGTGCGGAAATTCTCCCGCGCCGTGCGCCAGTTGCGCCCGACCAGCGCCTGCGGCAGGAAGCCCGCCTCCAGCATCCTGTCCAGCAGCCCCAGGGTCTTGATGACCTTGACGGCGTTCGGCGTCATCTGGATGCCGGCGCCGATCTCGCCGAAGCCGGCGGCGCGTTCGAACAGGCGCACCTCGAAGCCCCGTTGCAGCAGGCAGCCGGCCAGCGCCACGCCGCCGATGCCGCCGCCGACGATTCCAATCCGCGGTTTGCTTCTCACTCTATCCCTCCTTCAGGGAGACGCCGACAATTAATCGGCCGGCTGTTTAATTACTGTTTGCGCTTGGCGCCAGCGGTTTGACGGCGGGCGATCTGGTGGCGGGCTTGCCCCCTCCCTAACCCTCCCCCGCTTTCGCGGGAGAGGGAACTCCGCCGCTTCGACACCTGACTCCCTCTCCCGCAAAGCGGGGGAGGGTCGGGGAGGGGGCGACCCACGCCCGCACCGTCACCCGCCCAGATACGCCTTCAGCAGTTCCGGGTCGCCGCGCAGTTCCGCGGCCGGGCGGGCGGCGGCGATGCGGCCGGTCTTCACCACATAGGCGCGGCTGGCGACCGCCAGAGCGTTGTGGATGTTCTGTTCGACCAGCAGCACCGTGACGCCATGGGCGTTGATGGCGCGCACCACGTCGAACACCTCCTCGGCCATGCGTGGGCTGAGGCCCAGGCTGGGCTCGTCCAGCATCAGCAGGCGGGGTTCCGACATCAGCGCGCGGGCGATGGCCAGCATCTGCTGCTCGCCGCCGCTGAGCGTGCCCGCCATCTGCCGGGCCCGCTCGCGCAGGCGCGGGAAGCGGTGGAAGGCCATGCCCATGCGGGTCTTGACCTCATCCTTCGAGCGGCAGAGATAGGCGCCGAGCGCGATGTTCTCCTCCACCGTCATGCCGGGCCAGACGTGGCGTTCCTCCGGGCAATGGGCGATGCCGGCGGCGACGATCTCCTCCGGCGGGCGGTTGGCGATCGGCTTGCCGTTCCAGGCGATGCTGCCCGACCGCGCCTTCAGCAGGCCGGAGATGGCGCGCAACGTGGTGCTCTTGCCGGCGCCGTTGGCGCCGATCAGCGCCACCGTCTCCCCGGCATGGACGTCGAGCGAGATGCCGTGCAGCGCCGCGGTGCTGCCGTAGGAGACATGCAGGTCCCGCACCCGCAGCACCGGCTCCGCCGCGCTTGCGGCTGCGTCCGGGACGTCCATCGTGATCGTATTCATGCCGCCGCCTTGCCGAGATAGGCCTCGGCGACCTTCGGGTTGTTCAGGATTTCGCGCGGTTCGCCTTCAGCCAGCATCTGGCCGAAATTCAGCACGACGATGCGACCGCACACGCCCATCACCAGTTCCATGTTGTGTTCGACGATCAGCAACGACTGCACCGCCTTGCCGACCAGCGTCTTCAGCGTTTCGCCGAACTGCATGGCCTCGTGGCTGTTCAGCCCGGCCGCCGGCTCGTCCAGCATCAGCAGGGTCGGCTTGGCGGCCAGCGCCACGGCGACCTCCAGAAGGCGGAGCTCGCCGCAGGACAGCAGATGCGCCGGGGCGTTCATGCGGCGCGACAGGCCCATGGTCTCGACGATGGCGGCCGCACTCTCCCGCGCCTCGCGTTCGGCACGGCGGACCTTCTCGCCGGGGAAGAAGGTGGCGAGCAGTGACTGGCGGCCTTCCATGTAATGGCCGGTCAGCACATTCTCGAACACCGTCAGCCGCTTCATCACATTGGTCTTCTGGAAGCTGCGGATCAGGCCGAGCCGCGCGATGGCGTGCGGCTTGTGGCTGGTGATGTCGGTGCCCCTGAAGAAGACCCGGCCCTCGGTCGGCGTGTAGAAGCCGGTCAGCATGTTGAAGCAGGTGGTCTTGCCGGCGCCGTTGGGGCCGATCAGTCCGACGATCTCGCCGGGACCGACCGCGAAGCCCACCTGCTTCACCGCGGTGATGCCACCGAAGCGCATCGTCAGGTTCTCGGCCCGCAGAAGCGGCTCGCTGTTGCGGAGGGCGGTCATACGGTGCGCTCCTCGATGGCGGGGGAGAGGGACGGGGCGTCGCCGCGCTGTTCGCGGCGCCGGGCGACGAAACCCATCAGGCCGTTGGGCAGGAACAGAACGATCGCCATCACGATCAGCCCGAACAGCGACAGGCGCAGCTCCTGCAGTTCGCGCAGATATTCCTCCAGCAGGGTGACGATGACCGCCCCCACCACCGGGCCCAGCAGCGTGCCCTTGCCGCCCATCAGCACCATGATGATGATCGTCGCCATGAAGGCGAAGCGGAACACCTCCGGCCCGACGAAGGAGATGTAGAAGGCATAGAATCCGCCGGCCAATCCGGCCAGGAAGGCGCCCAGGACGAAGGCCTGCATGGCGGTGCCGAAGGGGTTCACGCCGATGGACTGCGCGACGTAGCGGTTCTCGCGCACCGCCACCGCGGCGCGGCCGGCGTTGGAATAGACGAAGCGGTAGGACAGGTAGAAGGTCAGCGCCGCCAGCCCCAGCACGATGGCGAGGAAGGCGCTCTTGTCGGAAACCCCGCCCTGGCCGACCCCCGCCAAGCCCATCGGACCGTTGGTCACGGCGATCCAGTTGTTGGCGACGATGCGCAGCACCTCGGCGAAGGACAGGGTGACGATGACGAAATAGGGTCCCTGCAGCCGCAGCGTGATGGCGCCGATTGCAAGCCCGAACAGCGCGGCCACCACGCCCGCCGCCGGTACCGCCGCCCACATCGGCCAGCCGGCATTCACCGACAGCAGCGCCGCGGTGTAGGCGCCGGTGCCGAGGAAGGCGGTATGGCCGAGCGAGAATTCGCCGACATAGCCGACCACCAGATTCAGGCTGTTGGCGAGGATGGCGTAGAAGATCGCCATGATGGCGAGGTGCAGGACGTACTGGTCGGTGATCGCGAAGGGCAGCAGCGCCGCCAGGACCCCGAGGCCGAGGAGGATGTTGCGTTCGAGCGTCATGTCAGGCCCTCTCCGCCCGGATCGAGAAGAGACCCTGCGGCCGCAGCACCAGGATCAGGATGACCAGCAGGAAGCCGATGATGTCGACCATGCCGGTGGCGACATAGCCGCCCCACAGCGCCTCTGCCACGCCCAGCAGCAGGCCGCCGGCGATGGCGCCGGGGAAGCTGCCCATGCCGCCCAGGATCACCACGACGAAGCTCTTCAGGCTGACCAGCCCGCCGACCGACGCCTGCGCCGAATAGATGCTGGCCAGCAGCATGCCCGACAGCGCCGACAGGGTGCAGCCCAGCGCGAAGGTCGCGGCGTAGACCTGCTTGGTGCGGATGCCGGCGAGGCTGGCGGCCATCGGGTCCTGGAAGGTGGCGCGCATGGCGCTGCCCAGCCGGGTGCGGTGGATGATGGCATGCGCGCCGACGATCAGCGCGATGCCGATGACCATCGCGAGCAGCCGCATCTTGGTAATGGTGACGGGGCCGAGGAAGATCGGCCCTTCGGTGATGGCGCGGGCGACCTTCAGCGGCGCCGGGCCGATGGCGAGCAGGGTGATGTTGACCAGGAAGATCGACAGGCCGATGGTCAGCAGGATGCCCGGCTCCTCGCCCTGGCCGCGGACGCGCTCGATCAGGAAGCGGTCCACCAGCCAGCCGAAGCTGCCGATCGCCAGCGCCACCAGCACCAGCCCTGAGAAGAAATCGAGCCCGAGGTAGGTGGTGACGAACCACCCCACCACGCCGCCCAGCATGTAGAATTCGCCATGGGCGAAGTTGACCACCCGCATCAGGCCGAAGATCAGCGTCAGCCCCAGCGCCGACAGCGCATAGAAGACGCCGACCACCAGCCCGTTGGTCAGGAATTGCAGGAACAGATCCATTGCAGTCTCAGCCTCGCTGTGGCGTGGGGCCGTGCCGGCTTACTGCGGCGCTTCGACGGGGGAGGATGCGACGACCTTGGGCGTGCCGCCTTCGATGCGGACCAGCACGGCGTCGAAGCCATAGGCCTGGCCCTTGGCGGTGAAGCGGTATTCGCCGTTCGGCGCCTTGTAGTCGGTCTTGCCCAACGCCGTGCGGATGGCCTCGGCATCGGTGCTGCCGGCCTGGGCGATGGCCTGCGCGGTGATGTTCAGCGCGTTGTAGCCGGCCGCCCCGTACTTGCCGGGCTTCACCTTGTACTTGGCCTCATAGGCCTTCACGAACTCGTTGTTGCGCGGGGTATCGACGCTGGAGACATAGGGAACGGCGGCATAGATGCCTTCGGCCGCGTCGCCGGTCAGGTTGATGAAATCGGCGGTCGCCCAGGAGCCGACGCCGAAC
Organism: Azospirillum sp. B21; assembly: GCF_008364825.1. Taxonomy (GTDB): domain Bacteria; phylum Pseudomonadota; class Alphaproteobacteria; order Azospirillales; family Azospirillaceae; genus Azospirillum. The sequence continues at coordinate 227,400 of NZ_VTTO01000007.1, read as the reverse complement.
ACCTTGCTCTGCACCCCCATTTCCTGGAGCTGCTTGACCAGGATGGAGCCGTCCTGCGTTTCCGCCGCGACGAAGATGCCGTCGGGCTTTGCGGCGCGCAGCTTGGTCAGCAGGGTGAAGAAATCGGTGGAGCCATGGTCGAAATACTCGGTCAGCGCCGTCTTCACACCCAGCGCCGACAGGTCGCGGGAGAATTCCTCCACCCCGCCGCGGCCCCAGTCGTCGTTGACGCCGACATAGGCGACGGATTTCAGCTTCAGATCGTTGGCGAGGATCTTGGCGAAGGCCTTGGCCATCAGCGCATCGGTTTCGGCGGCGCGGAAGAACCAGGGATTGTTCTGCTCGGTCAGGGCGGCGCTCGACGACACGCCGGTCACCAGCGGAATCTTGTACTTCGCCGCCACCGGCATGATCGCCGCGGTGGCGGAGCTGCAGAAGGCGCCGACCAGGACGGCCACCTTGTCCTTCTGTACCAGCTTCTCGACCGCGTTGACCGAGTTGGCCGGGGCGCATTGCCCGTCCTCGATCACCAGCTCCACCGGCTTGCCGAGCACGCCGCCCTTGGCGTTGATCTGCTCGACCGCCAGCTTGGCGCCCTCGACCACCGACTTCCCGTTATAGGCGACGGATCCCGTCAGCGGCTCGACGAGGCCGATCTTCACGCTGTCCTGCGCGTTGGCCGAACCCGATGCGGCGATACCGGACGCGGCGACACCGGCCGCAAGCGCGCATCCCAGAACATAGCGGTACATCTCTAACCCTCCTGTCCCTTGGGGAATGTGTGGAATTGGTCGTGATCCCACGCCTGCGCGGGTGTCGGGCCAGCCCGAAGGCGCGCGCAGGGGTTGCCCCCATTCGGGGTGCTTATGCGCCGTATTCCATACGGTTAGGCGATTTTATTATTCGCCCAATTAATTCTTGTCCCAACGTTAACGAGGGCCGGCGCCCCCTGTCAATCCCGATTATCGGCCTGCCTGCCGACCCGATCGGAGGAATTCACGCTGCGTCGCAAAATACGGGCCAGACCGGGCAACCGGCGGAACGCAGCGGTTCCCGCGGTCCATGGACGTGGGCACACGGAAGATCAGGGGGATGGGAGTGCCCAAAATCCGCGCATGCACATGCATTCCAGGCAGGCCGCCCAAATCTTGGGCGGCTGCAGGTCGAACGTACGGTGGCGCGGCGGAGCGGTCAGCCGGCTCCGGCCATCAGAGCGCGATAGACCATCTGGTCGTCGTGAAGTCGCAGGAAGACGCTGTATTTGGCGTCGTGGTAGGCGCGCAAACGCCCTTCGGCCGGCGCGATGCTGCGGCCGGCGCGGGCCATGCCGGCCATGCCGGCGGCGATGTCGGGGAAGGCGCCCGCCGCGACGGCCCCCAGAACAGCGGAGCCCAGAAGCACCGCCTCCGGTTCCTCCGGCAGGACAAGGGTGCAGCCGGTGGCGTCGGCATGTGCCTCCAGGAACACCGGATTCTTGGTGCCGCCGCCGCAGGCAAGGATGGTGTCGATGGTGTAGCCGGTGTCGTTCATCGCCCCGACGATGTGACGGGTGCCGTAGGCCACCGACTGCACCGTCGCCAGATAGAGCAGGGCCAAGTCTTCCAGCCCGTCGGACAGGCGAAGCCCGCTGATGGAGCCGCGCAGGCTCGCATCCGCCCGCGGCGAGCGGTTGCCGTGGAAGTCGGGCAGCACATGCAGGTCGCGGGTCAGCATCGCCATCGGCCCGCCGCTGCGCTCGGCCAGCGCGGCCAATTCTTCGTTCAGCAGCTGGTAGACAGTCGTGCCGCGGCGGCTGGCTTCGGCGGCAAGATCGGCATGGTGGGGATGGCTCTGCACCACATGGTCGATTAGCGCGCCGGTCGCCGACTGCCCACCCTCGTTCAGCCAGAGCCCCGGCAGCATGGCGGAGTGGTAGGGTCCCCAGACGCCGGGGATGAAGCGCGGCGCCGCCGGGCTCATCACCATGTGACAGCTCGATGTGCCGCCGATCAGCGCCAGCCGCCGGTCGTAGTCGATGACCTCACCGGCGGATACAGGGGCGCCGATGACGCCGATCCCGCCGGCATGGGCGTCGATCATGGAGGTGCCGACCGCGATGCCCGGCGTCAGGCCAAGTTCGCGCGCCGCATCCACGGTCAGGCCGCCGCCGATGGCGCTGCCGACCGCGCCCACATCGGTGCCGATGCGCGCATGACCCTCATCCACCAGATCGCCCAGCCCGATGGCGCGGAAATAGGAATCGTCCCACCGTCCCTCATGGCCCAGATAGGTCCATTTGCACACCAGTGAGCACAGCGACCGCCGCGTCGATCCAGTCGCCCTCCAAGTCAGGAAATCCGGCAGGTCGAAGAAATGGGCGGCGCGGCTCCAGCTTTGCGGAAGGTTCTCCTTCAGCCACAGCAGCTTGGGCGTCTGCATTTCCGGCGACAGCCGGCCACCGACATAGCGCAGCACCTCATGGCCGCCAGCATTGATCCGGTCGGTCTGGTCGATGGCGCGGTGGTCCATCCAGACGATGACGTTGCGGGCGTCGTCCCCAGCCGGATCGACCGTTACCGGCCGTCCGGCGGCGTCCAGCACCACCAGCGAGCAAGTGGCGTCGAAGCCGATACCGACCACCTCCGGCCGTTCGCCGCAAGCCTCCATAGCCTCGCGCACAGCAGCGCAGACCGCGGTCCAGATGTCGTCGGAGGACTGCTCCGCCCAGTCCGGATCGGGCTTCCACATCCGGATCGGGCGCGATGCGGCGGCCAGCCGCCGGCCGGCAAGGTCGAAGATGCCGGCGCGGGCGCTGCCGGTCCCCACATCCACCCCGATCACGGCGCGCGTCATGGCATGTCCTCCGTCCGACGCTTGCAGTGCGATCGCTTCAGACGGAATCGTCTGAAGCGTGAGTCGCACGGAAAATCAAAAAGCTACAGGCTCGCGCAGAAGGCCTCGAACGCCTCGCGGCTGGCATAGGATTTCTGGGTGCCCGGCCGGGTGATGCTGTCGGCGGCATAGCGCACCGCCATGTGCAGTGCCGCGTCGAGATCGCGGTTTTCCACATAATAGCGCGCGAAGCTGCCGATGAAGGCGTCGCCGGCCCCGGTGGTGTCCACCGGCGTGACCCGCACCGGCTCGATCCGCCGCGTGTCCTCCCCCTTCGTCACCAGCAGGGCACCGCGCGCGCCCAGCGTGACGATCACCGTGCGGATGCCGCGGTCGATCAGGGAGCGCGCCGCCGTTTCGGCCTCCGCCTCTGAATTCACCGCCAAGCCGGAGATGGTCGCCAGTTCCGTTTGGTTCGGCACCAGGAAGGTCACCTGCTCGATGCGCTTCGGGTCGAGATCGGCAGGGGCGGGAGCCGGATTCAGCAGGGTTTCAATGCCGTGGCGGGCACCGAATTCGATGGTGTGGTAGATCGTCTCCAGCGGGACTTCCAGCTGCATGACGATCAGGTCGCAGCCCTTCAGATCCTTGGCAGCGCGGTCGACGTCGGCCGGCGACAGCAGGGCGTTGGCGCCCTTGATGATCAGGATGCTGTTCTCGCCCGACGGCTCGACGAAGATCGGGGCGACGCCGCTGGAGGTGCCGGGCACCCGCTCGACATAGCGGGTGTCGATGCCCGACGCCTCGAAGTTGCGGATGGTGTTGTCGGCGAAGATGTCGTCGCCGACCTTGGTGACCATCATCACCTCCGCGCCCAGCCGGGCGGCGGCGATGGCCTGGTTGGCGCCCTTGCCGCCGCAGCCCATTTCGAAGCGCGGCGCTTCGATGGTTTCGCCGGGGCCGGGCATCCGGGCGGTGTAGGTGATCAGGTCGACCATGTTGCTGCCGACCACGGCGATCTTGCCCATCTTCGTATCTCCTCTCACAGCGCCCTAAATCACAGCGCCCGGATGGCGCATTCCTCGGCTTCGGCCTCGTCGGCGGTCAGGTAGCCCAGCCGGACGGAAAAGCGCCGCGTCTCGCCGCCCGCCAGTTTCTGGACGTTGCCCTTCATCGCCTCCGCATTGTAGCCCTCCGGTTCGCAGGTGGAGGGCAGGGCGAAGGCGCAGACCTTCTGGTCGCTGTTGACCAGCACCCAGCGCACCGTCTTGGGGAACTCCCGCGTGCTGTAGGCGATGTGGAAGGCGTCGCCCTCCCGCCGCCGCATCATCACCGCGGTGCCGCCCTCCTCGTCGGTGCGCAGGCCGCGGATGTAGAAGACCTGCTCCGGGTCGTAGCGCTCGGGCTCGTCCAGCACCTCCATCACCGCCGGATCGCGGGCGAGGTCGGACAGCAGCGCGTCATAGGCGGGGCTGCGCGGCACATGGGCCGGCACCGCGGTGCGCACCGCCGTCGCCTCCGGCGTGAAGGGAGCGGGCTGGACGATGCGCGCGCCCTCGGCGAAGGCGAAGTTGACGTGGCACATGTACATCAGATCCATGGCGGCACCCGACAGGTTTTCCACCTCCATCCTGATGTCGAACAGGGCGGAGCCGGGGCGCAGCACCACGCGCGGGCGGGCGGCGTAATGGGCGCCGAATCCCATCACATATTCGCGCAGGCCCGTCACCGCCATGTAGGGGCCTTCGTCGTCATCCCCCACCTCCAACCCGGCGGCGTCCATCGGCGCGCAAGGCATCTCGCCATGCAGGAGGTGGCTGTCCTGCGGGCCGGGGCAGCCGTTGCGCAGCAGCCCGGAATGGAAGGCGAAGCAGCCGTATGTGCCGACGATCTCGCTGGCCGGGCGCGGCATGTCGAACATGTTCGCCATGGTCAGGTCGACGCCGTCGAACACGGCATCCCACACCATCTGGCCGTAATAGGGCAGCACCACCAGATGGCCGCGGCGGTTGGACAGCCGCACCGCCTCGATCCCGCTGTCGTAGCGGAACAGGCTGGCGGTCATGCCGTGCGCCTCGGCGATCGGGCGCTCCGCCTCGCCGAAGAAGCTCTTGCGGAAATGGATCGCGGTCCGGACGTTCATGGCAGGTCCCCCGAAGAAGCGGGCTAACGGGTGCGGTTCTTGTAGGCGTTGATCACGATGACCAGCAGCAGGAACGCGCCCCAGATGAAGTCGATCAGGTGGTTTGAGAAGCGCAGGATCTGGAAGCCGCTCGACAGCAGCATCAGGGCCGCCACGGCGATGGTGATGCCCAGAACCGTGCCGCGCCCGCCGGCCGGATTGGTGCCGCCCAGCACGGCGATCAGCACCGCCTGCAGGAGATAGGAGTTGCCGTAGTCCGACTTCGCCGCGTTGGTCCGCCCCGACAGGATGATCCCGGCGACCGACGCCAGCACGCCGGTCAGCATGTAGCTGTAGAGCACCATGCGCTCCCGCTTCAGCCCGGCGAACAGCGCCGCCTTCGGGTTGGTGCCGATCAGCATCAGGTTGATGCCGAAGGCGGTGCGGGTCAGCACGAAGGCGATCAAGGCGGCGATGACCGCGAACAGCACGAAGGGCGTCGCCAGCCCCAGGATCTTGCCGTTGCCGAGGAAGGCCCAGGCGGTGGGAAAGCCGACGATGGCCGGCCCGCCGGTCAGCACGATGGCGAGCCCGGTGAAGACCTGCCCCGTTCCCAGCGTCGCCAGGATCGGCGTAATGCCCATCCGGGTGATCAACAGCCCATTCACCGTCCCCGCCACCAGCCCGGTGCCGAGCGCGATGACGCCGCCCAGCAGGACGGTCAGGATGCCGGTGTCGGCGATGCCGGCCGCCCCCGCCAGCTTGTGGAACAGCACGCCGGCCAGGATGCCCGACAAATTGGCGACCCCGACGACTGACAAATCGATGCCGCCGGTCAGCATGGCGATCATCATGGCGATGGAGAGCAGGCCAAGCTCGGGGAAGATGTAGGTGATGGATTCGAAATTATAGTAGCGCAGGAACTTGTCGGGGCTGAGCGCCGTCATCACGGCGAAGATCAGCACCGTCATCACCAGAAGCTGGACGATGTTGTTGTCGCGGTTGACCAGACTGCGGATGTTCATCTGTGCCTTCATGATCCGCCTCCTCACGCCGTCCGGCGACGGTCGCGCCAAGCCGACAGGGCGGTCGCGACGATGACGATCGACCCCACGACGACGAGCTGCCAGGTGGTGTCCACTCTCATGATGATCAGGCTGTTTTTGACCATCACCAGCATGAAGACGCCGAGCATGGTGCCGAGAACGCTGCCCCGCCCGCCGAAGATCGACGCCCCGCCCAGCACCACCGCGGCGATCACGTCCAGTTCAAGACCGACGAAGTCGCGCGGGTTGGCCAGCCAGATCATGCCGCTGTGCAGAAGCCCGGCGAAACCGGCCAGCGCACCGGCGACGCAATAGATGAAGAAGATGGTCTTGCGCAGGTCGAATCCGGCGCGCCGCGCCGCCTCCGGATCGCCGCCCAGCGCATAGGCGCTGCGGCCGATCATGGTGTAGCGCAGCACCAGATGCATGGCGACCGCCAGCCCCACATAGATCAGCACCATCGCCGTCAGGCCGTAGGTGGTGCCGTCGGCCTTGGTCACGCTGATCACGTCGGTGCGGGCGAAGTCGATCAGCGCGGTCGGCATCTTGTTGATGTTGATCATGCTGGTGCCGACGACGCCCAGCAGGAAGCCGCGCACCATGGCGCTGGTGCCCAGCGTCACGATCAGCGGGATCATGCGGAATTTGTAGACGAAGAAGCCGTTCACCGCGCCGAACAGCAGCCCCATGATGGTGGCGGCCAGCAGCGGCAGCACGACGCCGTTGTATCCCAGCGCCAGCATGCCCTTGATCGTCAGATACATGGCGGCGACGGCGAAGGCCGGGAAGGACACGTCGATGCCGCCGGAGATCAGCACCAGCAGCACGCCCAGGGCCATGATGCCGATGATGACGTTGCTGCGCATCAGGCTGAACAGGTTGTCGAGCTGCCAGAAGGCAGGGTTGATCGTGCCGATGAGGACCATGGCGAGCAGCAGGATGCCCGCGATGACCGTTTCCGACCGGCGGAGCAGGGCCATCGGTTCCTCCCTCAGGTAAAGGTCTTGAGCCGGTCGCTGACCGTCTCTTCGGTGACGTCGGCGGCGGGCAGATCCTCGATGAAGCGCCCGCGATGCATCAGCACGATGCGGTTGCAGTTCTGCACCAGCTCCGGCACATCGTCGGAGATCATCAGGACGGCAAGGCCGTGATGCTGGGCCAGCTCCCGGATCTTGGCGTGGATTTCCGCCTTGGACCCGACATCGACGCCGACGGTCGGGCCGTTGAGGATCAGCACGCGGGCATCGGTCAGCAGCCAGCGGGCCAGCACCACGCGCTGCTGGTTGCCGCCCGACAGCTGCATCACCGGCTTTTCGGCGGTGGGGGTGGCGATCTGCATGGCGCGGACCATGCCCTGCGTCATCTCCTCCGCCCGGTCGCGGTCGATCACCAGCTTGCGTGCCAGCCGTTCGTAGGAGGTGGCGAGCATGTTGCGCTTGATGCTCTGGGGCAGGAACAGCCCTTCGGTCAGCCGGTCCTCCGGCACATAGGCGATGCCGGCCTCGATGGCCTCCTGGGTGGAGCGCAGCCGCACCGGCGCGCCGTCGATCAGGATTTCGCCCTCATAGCGCGGGACCATGCCGAACAGCGCCAGCGCCAGATCAGTGCGGCCGGAGCCCAGCAGGCCCGACAGCCCGACGATCTCGCCCGGCCGGATGGCGAGACTCAGCCCCTCGCACTTGCCGGGCACGGCCAGGCCGCGGATCTCCAGCCGCGGCACCGGTGGCGGGCCGGAGGGCGGGGTCCAGACATAGGGTTCGCTCAGGATGTCGCTGCCGGTCATGTGGCGGGTGATCAGCGCCTCGTCAAAGTCGCCGGTCGGCCCCTCCGCCACCTTGCGGCCGTTGCGGATGACGGTGATGCGCTCGCTGATCTCCAGCATCTCGCGCATCTTATGACTGACGAACAGAATGGCGATGCCGCGCGCCTGGATGTCGCGAACGATGCGGAACAGCGTCTCGACCTCCTTGCGGGTCAAGGCCGTGGTCGGCTCGTCCATGATGATCAGGCGGGCGTCGGACATCAGGGCGCGGGCGATGGCGACCAGCTGCTTGCCGGCGGTCGGCAGCGAGGCGACCTCCGCATCCAAATCCAGCTCCACGCCCAGCCGGTCGACCGCCTCGCGGGCGATGGCGCGGGTGCGCCGCCAGTTCATCAGGCGCCGCTTCTCGCCGAGATGGACGTTCATCGCCAGATTCTCGGCGACCGTCAGGTTCCCGAACAGGGAGAAGTCCTGATAGATGACCTGGACGCCGTGGGCGATGGCGCCGATCGGCGTCATGCCCGGTACCGGCTTGCCGTCGATCAGGATTTCGCCGCCATCCGGCTGGTAGACGCCGGACATGATCTTGATGACGGTGGATTTGCCCGACCCGTTCTCTCCGGCCAGGCAATGGATCTCGCCGGGCTTGATGACCAGGGACATGGCGTCCAGCGCGACGACGCCGGAAAACACCTTCCGGATGCCGCGGAGTTCGATGAAACCGTCTGACATGTCTTCCGCCCGGCGGTTCGAGGAAAAGGATGAAGACGCGGGCGCCGGCTGCCTTTATGGACCGCCGGCGCCCGTCTTCAGGTCATCAGAAGTCGTAGGCGTCCATGTTTTCCTTGGTCACGCCGACCCAGCCCTGGCCGTACAGCAGGTTGGCCTTGGCACCCTGCGGCGTGGTCAGGGCGGTGTAGCCGGGCAGGCCCAGGTTCAGGCCGGCCTTGATCTGGTCCTTCTTCCCGTCCAGCGCCATCACCGCCATCATGTTCATGGCATAGCCGGCGACCGCGGGGTCCCAGAACTGGATGTACTGGATGTCGCCCTGGGCCAGATACTGGCCGGCGACAGAAACCAGACCGGTGCCGGAGAAGAACAGCTTGTTCTTCAGGCCGCGTTCGGCCACCAGACGGCCGGCGCCGGCCGAGGTCGGCATCGGGCCGCCGATGATGCCCTTCAGATCCGGGTAGGTGGTCAGGACTTCCTTCAGCTTGTTGTAGTCGGTGTTGGCGTCGTCATAGGTCTCCAGACGGTTGGTCACCATCTGCATCTTGGGGAAGTTCTGCTTCTGGTAGGCGATGGCGCCGTCGATCCATTCGTTCTGCGACTTCGAGGTCAGGCTGCCGACGGTGCAGACATACTTGCCCTCGCCGCCCATCGCCTTGCCCAGCACTTCCATCAGCTTGGCGCCGTAGGCGAAGTTGTCGAAGGCCTCCAGCACATAGTCGGCGTTCTGGATGTTCGACGCCTCATGCGCGATCACCACGATGCCGCGGTCGCGCGCCTTCTTCAGCACCGGCTCCACCGCCTCGACGGAGAAGGGGACGATGGCGATGGCGTCCACGCCCTGGGCGATCAGGTTCTCGACCAGCTGGACCTGCGCCGCCGCGTCGGCCTGGCTCGGCCCCACCATCCAGGTGTCGTGGCCGGTGTCGCCGGCGAACTGCTTCACGCCGTCGCGCATGCGGTCGAACCAGGCGATGCCGTCGACCTTCACCACGGTGGCGATGGAGTATTTCTTCTTGGTGGCGTCGGACTTCAGCGTCTTGACGGCATCCGGGGTCGGAACCGGATCGGCGGCCATCGCCGGCCCGGCGACCAGCGACGCGGCGACGATGAGCGAAGACAGCAACTTCTTCATGTTGGCGTGACTCCCATGGCAGGCGATGTGCGCCGCCCGGTGGGGGAGGGGAAGCCTCGACTCACCGGCGGCGCCGGGGTGTTTGCCACCCCCTTCCGCGTTCCGTTTTTGATGATGCCGTGCCGGCTGGGACGGACGGAACACCCGCCCGGCCGGCACGCTGTGCAGCGTGGGCCCGCGGCGTCAGCCGCCGACGATCGCCACGCTGGCGCTGGCGCCGATGCGCGAGGCACCGGCTGCGATCATGCGGCGGGCATCCTCGGTCGTCCGCACGCCGCCCGACGCCTTGACGCCCATCTCGTCGCCGACGGTGCGGCGCATCAGCGCCACATCCTCGACGGTGGCGCCGCCCCCGGCGAAGCCGGTGGAGGTCTTGACGAAATCGGCTCCGGCCTCCTGCGACAGGCGGCAGGCCAGAATCTTCTCGTCGTCGGTGAGCAGGCAGGTCTCGATGATGACCTTCAGCAGGGCGTCGCCGCAGGCGCGCTTGACCGCGGCGATGTCGTCGCGGACTTCCGAAGTCCTGCCGCCCTTCAGCAGGCCGATGGGGATCACCATGTCGACCTCGCGGGCGCCGTGGCGGACCACCCATTCTGCCTCGTCGGCCTTGATCGCCGTGGGATCGGCGCCGAAGGGGAAGCAGATCACGGCGCAGGGCGCCACCGGCGATCCGGCCAGCCGCTCCGTCACCAGCGGGATGAAGATCGGGTTGACGCAGACCGCCTTGAAGCCATGCGCGCGCGCCTCGTCGCACAGCCGCTCGACATCGGCAGGCTGGGCGTCCGGGCGCAGGATGGTGTGGTCGATGAACGGAGCCAGACCGGCCGACTCCGTCGGGACGCTGGGAACGGGCATCTTGGTCCTCCCGGGGAGACCCTTTTCGCCGGGCCTCTCCTCGATTGCCGCCGGGATGCCAACATCTCGTGCGCTGATGTTAACATCCTAACATTTTCTGAAAGGATAGTTTCATGCTGCCGCGCAGTGTGTCAAGATCAATGCATGCGATTGTGATTTTGGCTACGCCCAAGCCGTTCCGGGCATCGTGCCATTGGGATTAACCCGTTTGGATTGTAGGCTGCGGCCGTGCCCGGGCAGGGCGGAACCGGCTGGACGGAAGCGCTACGGGATGCGGATATGTCGATGAGAAGGGCCGATCGCCTCGACCGGTTACAGACCGCACTGGATGCCGGCGGATATCTTCGGCTGAAGGACGCGGCCCGGCTGCTGGGCGTTTCCGAGATGACGGTGCGCCGCGACATCGCGTCCTGCGGCGGGCGCTTCGCCTATCTCGGCGGCTACATCGCCGGCGGGCTGGAGAGCAGCGGCGGCATGGGTTACATGCTGGACCGGGAGCGCGACGCCCATATCGAGATGAAGCGGGCGGCCTGCGAGGCGGCGGCGACCTTGCTGAAGCCGGGGGAGACGGTGTTCATCGACTGTGGCACCACCACCACCCACCTCGCCAGCCGCATCCCGGCCGACAGCCAGATCACGGTGGTCTGCTACGCCATGAACATCGCGGAGATCGTCTGCCGCAAGCCGGGCGTGCGCGTGGTCATGCTGGGCGGCCTCTATCACGCCTCGTCGGCGTCCTTCTCCAGCCCCGAGTCGCTGGAGATGCTGCGCGGCATCGGCATCAACACCGCCTTCATCTCGGCCGGCGGCGTGCACGAGTCGCTGGGAATCAGCTGCTCCAACTTCCACGAGGTGGAGATCAAGCAGACCGCCATCGCCAACGCCGTGACCAAGGCGCTGGTGATCGACACCAGCAAGTTCGATCAGGTCAAGCCGGCCTTCTTCGCCAAGCTCGACAGCTTCGACATCCTCTGCTGCGACCGCGGCCTCGACGACGAGCGGGCAGGGCGGCTCACCGCGGCGGGTGTCCGCATCGTACCGGCCTGAGCCGCCGGACGCCGATCAGCCTGATTTGGCTTTGCCCAGCGCGCTGCCGGCCGACGCGCACATGATGCAGGCGATGGCCGCCCACTGCACCCAGCTCAACCGTTCGCCCAGTATCAGGAAGCCGATCATCGCAGCCACGGCCGGCGACGCGCTGACTGCGAGGCCGAACACGGGGCCGGGCAGGCGGCGGAGCGCCATCATCTCCAGCGTGTAGGGCAGCATGCTGGACAACGCGGCCACCGCGAGGCCGACCGCCAGCACGGACGGGACCAGCAATCCGCCGCCGGCATGGGCGACCCCCAGCGGCACCGTGAAGCTGGCGGCGACCAGCATGCCCCAGGCCACTGCCTGTCCGCCGGGCAGGGACGAGGCGCGCTTGCCGAACACGATGTAGAGCGCCCAGCACAGCGCCGCCGCCGCCGCATAGACGACGCCCAGCGGGTCGAGCGCGGTCGCCGCCTGTTGCAGCGGCAGCAGCAGGGCAAGGCCGGTCGCAGCGCAAGCGATCCACAGGAAGTCCTTCAGCCGGCGGGAGCCGAGCAGCGCCACCGCCAGCGGTCCGGTCACCTCGATGGCGATGGCGATGCCGATGGGGATCAGCTCCATCGCGCGGTAGATCGACAGGTTCATCGCCCCCAGCGTCGTGCCGTAGACCAGCAGGTTGCGCAAATCCCCGCGGCCGGGACGGCTGCGCCAAGGCCGCAGGATCGCCGCCAGCATCAGCGCGGACAGCCCGACCCGCAGCGCCGTGACGCCCTCCGCCCCCACCAGCGGGAACAGCGACTTGGCCGATGCGGCGCCGACATATTGCGACAGCAGCGAAGCCAGCAGGAGCAGCAGCTGCAGCACCGCAGGCTCCGTCCTGCCGGCGGTCGTCGGATCGGTGGAGGCGTTCGCCACGCTCGGGGGCTCCGGATTGAGGGTGGGTCCGGACGAAAAGATACTGTGACGTTGCGGCGCTGAGCGCTTAAGTTTCGCCCCATCGACGCATCGTTATTTCGCAAGAGCCCCCATGCGCTCAACAACCGCTCGACCGCCGGACCAGCTCGACGACCAGGACCGCGCGATCCTGCGCATTCTCCAGCGCGACAACGCGACCTCGCAGCGGGCGATCGGGGAGGCGGTCAATCTCTCCGCCCCGGCGGTGCAGCGCCGCATCGCCCGGATGGAGGCGGCCGGCATCATCCGCCGCAACGTTGCGGTGATCGATCCGGCCAGCGTCGGCCAGGGCGTGACCGTGGTGGTGGAGGTCCAGACGGTCAACGACCGCTCCCCCGTGATCGCCGCCGCCAAGCGCCTGTTCCGCGAGGCGCCGGAGGTGCAGCAGTGCTATCTGGTCACCGGCAAGGCCAGCTTCATCCTGATCCTGCTGGTCCCGGACATGGCGAGCTACGAGGTTTTGTCGCGCCGCCTGTTCGCCGACAATGAACTGGTGCAGTCCTTCCAGACCCTGGTGGTGCTCGACCCGGTGAAGGTCACCCTCGACGTGGACGTCTAGCAGGACGGTCAGTCGTCCCAGTCCTCATAGCCCCAATCCTCGGCATCCGGATCGGCGGTGCCGAGCGGGGCTACGGTCGCACCGGCGTCCAGCGCCGCGGCCAGCCAGGGTTCGACGCTGGTGACGGGGGACAGCCGGCACCAGCGCCGGCGGCGGCCGTCCCACCGGCATTGCCCCTGCCGCTTCATCTCCTCCCGCAACTCCCAGGACGGAATGGAGGGGAAGCGCAGTTCCAGGCCACGGTCGTTCTGGGCGATCTCCACCAGTTCCCCGGACAGCGTCGTGTGGGTCAGCCCATTTTCCAGAACCCGGCGCAGTTGGGAGGCGCGTTCTTCGCGGGCACGGGCCTCGGCCTCCCGCTGGTGCCGGCGTTCCTCCATGGTGTCGGCGATCCAGTCGGGCGGCTCCTCCAGCACGCGATAACCGGCACCGCCGCGCGGCCCCGGCGCCTCCTCGATCAGCCCTTCCTGCACGAGGTCGGCAAGCATGGCCTTCAGCCGGTCGCGGTCGGTCCGGTTGCCGAGTGGCCGCTGTGCCGCGGCATCGGCGGCGGTGAAACGCTCCCCGGCCCCCCAGCCCTCGTACAGTCCGGCAGTCAGCGCGTGGAGGTCGGTGATCCGGCTGCGCTGGTCGGCCAGCCGCTGGGCGACGATGGAGTTGGGGGCCAAGTCGGTGCGCCCGCTCAGCCCGCAGGTGCCGCATTGCCAGCCGCCGGGGTCCGACAGGAGGATGCGCGGCGCGCAACGGCGGTTGCGGCAATGCTCCTCGCTGCCCGGTTCCGGCAGGCCGCGCCCGCTGTCCAGCAGGGTGCGGATCGCGTCGAGCGGGGTGTCTGCGATGGTCCGCAGCCTGTCCAGCAGATCCGCCGGCAGCCAGACCTCCGCACCGCCGGATTCATCGGGTTCGGCGAAACGGCCAGTCAGGCTTCGGCACAAGCTTCTGCGGTGGGCGGGCGCGAGCAGGGAGAGCACCCGCTCGGCCGTATAGCTCTCGTCGAAGGTATCGGCGAGGACTTCGGCCAGTTCGGCCAGCGATGCGGTCGGCACCAGGGCGCTCCGGTCATCGGCGGTGACGATGCGGCGCGCCTCGGCAAGGATCTCCGCGCTTGCCTCCGGTCCGGCTGCCCTTTGTCCGTTCTGGCCCTTCGCCGCCATGTCCGCCCTGTTCCGCCCTGATCCGATGCCGCATCACCCTAACCAAGCTGGTCGTCGGCAAAACGGTCTTCAAGCGCAGGCGGAACGGCCTCCCGAAAAGCGGTGTTGAAGGTGGGCAACCAAAGGCATCGGCGCCCCGCCCAGCGGCAAGGGCGTCGGATATGATGAGGTTTCCCATGCCAGACAGCGCGCATTTCGCTCCGCCCGGCCCGCTCGGCTTCGGCGGCGCTCCCCTGGGCAACATGTTCGAGGAGGTGGCGGACGACATCGCCGAAGCCACGCTCGATGCTGCCTGGGACGCCGGCATCCGCTATTTCGACACGGCTCCCGAATATGGTCCGGGCATTTCGGAACACCGGTTCGGCCATGTGCTGCGCAACCGCCCGCGCGACCAGTTCGTGCTGTCCACCAAGGTCGGGCGGCTGCTCCGCGCGGACGAGAGCAAGGGCGGGCGCCATGGCCCCTTCGTGAAGGGCCTGCCGTTCCGCGTCGATTACGACTACACCGCCGATGGCGTCCGCCGGTCGATCGAGGACAGTCTGCAGCGGCTGGGCATGGCACGCATCGACATCGCCTACATCCACGACTGCGCCGAGGATGCCCATGGCGACCGCTGGCTGGAGGTGTTCGACACCGCCATGAAGGGGGCCGCCGTGGCGCTCACCCAATTGCGCGAGGAGGGGGTGATCCGCGCCTGGGGCCTCGGCGTCAACCGGGTGGAGCCCTGCGTCATGGCGCTGGAGCGCGCCGATCCGGACGTCTTCCTGCTGGCCGGCCGCTACAGCCTGCTGAACCAGCCGGCACTCGACGAACTGTTCCCGCGCTGCGGGGAACGCGGCGTGCATGTGGTGGTCGGCGGTCCCTACAACTCCGGCATCATCGCCGGCGGCAAGACCTTCGAGTACCAGGAAGCCTCCGCCGACAAGGTGGCCGCCCGCGACCGTCTGGCGGAGATCGCCGGCCGCCATGGCGTCGACCTACGCGCGGCGGCCCTGCAGTTCTGCGCCGCCCATCCGGTGGTCGCCTCGGTCATTCCCGGCACCAAGAACCCGGCGCGGGTGCACGAGAACGTCCAATTGATGGCCCAGCCGATCCCCGCCGATTTCTGGCGGGAGCTGAAGGCATCGGGTGTCCTGCCGGAACAGGCGCCGACACCGGCTTGATGGTGTGCGGCTTGATGGGGGCGGGTGGGCGCCGCCCCATCAGGCGCTCACCACCATTCCGGGGAAGGCCGCTTCGAACCGGCCGGGCTCGATGCCGTGGCCGGCCAGCGTGGCGCGCAGCCGTTCGGGCGGCTCTTCGCGCGCCTCGTCGGTCAGGGCGAAGGTGCCCCAATGGATGCCGACGGCCTTCCGCGCCCCGACATCCAGCATGATCCGCACCGCTTCCTCCGGGTCGCAATGCTGGGCGGACATGAACCAGCGCGGGTCGTAGGCGCCGATGGGGATCAGCGCGAGGTCGCAGCCGCCCAGCCGCCGGTGGATCGCCTTGAAGGCCGCTCCGGTGCCATAGCCGGTGTCGCCGGCGAAATAGAGCGTGCCGGCCGGCATGCGCAGGTGGAAGCCGCCCCACAGCGCCATCCGCCGGTCGCGCACCGTCCGCGACGACCAATGGTTGGCCGGCACGATGTGGACCTCCGCGCCCGCGGCAAGCTCGAACCGGCTCCACCAGTCGCCCGCCGCAGTCCTGATTCCGGGCATATGTTTGCGTAGAATGGTGTCGTTGCCGAGCGGCGTGACGACCAGCGGCCGGTCGCGTTCATGCAGCCGCCGCAGGGTGTCGATATCCATATGGTCGTAATGATTGTGCGACAGCAGGACGGCGTCGATCCTCGGCAGGTCGTCGAACCGGATGCCCGGCGCGGTCGCCCGCTTCGGCCCGGCGAAGCGTACCGGGCTCGCCCGCTCCGACCAGACCGGATCGGTCAGGATGTTCAGCCCCGGCGCCTGGATCAGTGCGGTCGCATGCCCCACCACCGTCACGCGCAGCGCGTCGACACCCGGTTCCGGCTTGGCCGGAGTGACCGGCACCTCGCCCGGCCATTCGACCTTCCGGCGGCCGAACTGCCAGCGCAGCAGCTGCCGCAGCGAGCGGTCGGTGTCAGGCTCTCCCGGATTGAAGAAGCGCACCCCATCGAAGTTCGAGGAGACGGGTCCTTGCCAGTAGGGGTTACGCATGCGGGACGGATCCTCTTCAGTGGCGGCGAGGGCGGACACACCATGTACGCAGTCGGGTTCACGCTTGAAAGGGTGTGCTGCAAATCGGCATCAAGGCGGATCGTCACTGGACCGCGGACGGCCGGGCAGGCTACTGTGCCGCCTTGATTCATGGTTTGATCCCGGTTTGGACCCAATGCAATCCGATACGCCGACAGACGAGCAGCACCGCGCGATCCAGGCGATCGATGCATGGTACACGGACGACCAGGCGCCGCAGGTCTTCTGGCTTGCCGGAGAGGCGGGAACGGGGAAGAGCAAGACCACCGCCTTCGTGCTGGAACATCTGCAGGACCGCCGTCGGCTGACCGATTATGTGGTCGGCGCGCCGACCGGCAAGGCCGCGCAGGTCCTGCGCCAGAAGGGGATCGAAGGGGCGGCGACCCTGCACTCGCTGCTCTACGCCCCGCGCAAGGACGGCGACACCGGCGAGCTGTTCTTCGCCCGCCGCAGCGACGGCCCGATGGCCGATGCCGACCTGATCGTCTGCGACGAAGGGTCGATGATCGGCGACGACGTGGCCCGCGACCTTCTGCGGACGGAAAAGAAGATCCTGGTGATCGCCGACGACTATCAGCTGCCGCCAGTCTCCGGCCAGGGCCTGTTCACCAGCGGCGAGCCCGATTTCCGCCTGACCGAGCCGCACCGCACCGCGCGGGAAAGCCCGGTCATCCGGCTCGCCCACCTGCTGCGCCGGCAGGAGATGCCGCGCCGCTTCGGCGCCGTCGGCAAGGTCCATGTCCTGCCGCTGGAGCGCAGCACCCAGTCCCTGGTGATGCGCCCCTCGTCGCAGGCGATCTGCGGCACCCACCGCGTCCGCACCACCTACACCAAGCGGATGCGCTCGCTGCTCGGCCATGAATCGGTGATGCCGCAGACGGGGGAGCGCGTCATTTGCCGGCGCAACCAGAAGGACGAGGGGCTCTACAACGGCATGATCGGTTCGCTGACCCGCCCGGCAGCCGAGGCCCAGGGCCGCGATGCCGGCCTGTGGTCGCTGGGCGTGCAGATGGAGGACGAGGTGCGGTCCCGCGGCAAGCTGATGATTCATCCCTGGATGTTCCAGGCCCATTATACCGAGGGCATGGTCCAGCCGCGGGTGGGCAAGGACATCCAGGTCTATGATTGGGCGTGGCTGATCACCTGCCATGCTGCCCAGGGGTCGGAATTTCCGTCGGTCACGGTGGTCGACGATTCCGCCGCCTTCCGGGAACATCGCTGGCGCTGGCTCTACACCGCCGTCACCCGCTCGCGCGACGAGCTGGTGCTTCTGCTGCGCAACGCGGCGCTCGGCGGTCCGTGGCAGCTGCCGGATTTCGACGACTGCCTGCCGGACCGAGCGAGCGCTCGATAAATTGAAGTGATCGAACGCATCAGGTCTTTGCGTTGGATGTGATCGATCACGGTCTCCATAGTCCCTGCATCGGAGTGGCACCACCTCCCGCCGCACCGCCTTTGGAGACTCCGCCCATGCTCCCTGACACCATGGCACCCGCAAGGCCGGTGCCGGGACGCCCCGTCCTTGCCCGTATTCCCACTGTTCTGCCCGGCATCGCCTTGTGCGCCGCGGTCACTGCGCTGGCCTTTGCCGCCGTCTGGGGGGAGGTGCGGCTGTTCGGCGAGCCGTGGATCGAGGCGCTGGTCCTGGCGATCCTGATCGGTACCGCGCTGCGCACGATGTGGGCGCCGTCGGCGCTCTGGCGGCCGGGCATCGCTTTTTCGGCCAAGATCCTGCTGGAGGTGGCGGTCGTGCTGCTCGGCGCCACGGTCAGTGCCGCCACCATCCTGGCGGCGGGACCGGCGCTTCTGCTGGGCATTGCCGCCGTGGTGCTGGTCGCGGTGGCGGCGGGGTTCGGGATCGGGCGGCTGCTCGGCCTGCCGCCGCGCATGGCGCTGCTGGTCGCCTGCGGCAATGCCATCTGCGGCAATTCGGCCATCGCCGCGGTGGCGCCGGTGATCGATGCGGACGGCGAGGACGTCGCCGCCGCCATCGCCTTCACCGCCGTGCTGGGGGTGGCCGTCGTGCTGGGCCTGCCCCTGATCGGCCTGGGGCTGCATCTCAGCGGAGTGCAGTATGGTGCGCTGGCGGGGCTGACCGTCTATGCCGTGCCGCAGGTGATTGCCGCCGCCGCCCCGCTGGGGACCACGGCGGTGCAGGTCGGCACGCTGGTGAAGCTGGTGCGCGTGCTGATGCTGGGGCCGGTCTGCCTGCTGCTGTCGCTGCTGGCACCGAGGCTGAACAGGGATGTGCCCGGCGCTTCGCGTCCGGCCGCACCGCCGGTCCATCATCTGGTGCCGTGGTTCATCCAGGGCTTTCTGGCGATGATCGCCTTGCGCTCCCTCGACCTCATTCCGCAGGCGGCACTGGTGCCGATGGGGCATGCGGCGACGATGCTGACCGTGGTGTCGATGGCGGCACTCGGGCTGGGAGTCGATGTGCGAACGGTGGCGCGGGCGGGCGGACAGGTGACCGCGGCGGTCGTCCTCTGCCTCCTCATGCTGGGCGCGGTCAGCCTGGGCCTGATCCATGCGATCGGCTTGGTCTGACGTCGGGGCCTGAAAACGGGCGGGATTCTACATCCGGCAACCGAAGGCCGCATTGACCCAGATTAATGCGTGAATTTGCCGGTGTGCGATCCTGACCTCATCAAGTCCCCGCCACCTCCGGGTCCCTTCAGCGGCACCGGGGGTCGCGCCGGGCCCCGCGGGAGAGAGGCCGTTCAGGTCCATTCCGCGCGCCGAACAAGGAGTATGGACATGCGTCAACCGTTGCAGATCGCCTTCCGCAACATCGACCCGTCTCCCGCCCTGGAGCATCTGATCCGCGAGCATGCCGAAAAGCTCGACCGTTTCTTCGGCCACATCCTGGCCAAGCGCGTGGTCTTCGAGGTTCCCCACCGCCACCAGCACCAGGGCAAGCAGTTCACCGTCCAGATCGCCCTGACCGTCCCCGGAGAGGAGTTGGTCGTCCATAGCGACAAGTCCGGCGGCCATGGTCACGAAACCGCAGACGCGGCCATCCGCGATGCCTTCGATGCTGCCCGCCGTGTCCTTGAACGCTTCGCCGAGCGGCACCGGCACGAGGTGAAGTCCCACACTCCGGCGCCCGACGCTGCCCTGTCGTAAGCGCCCAGTCCGGCATTTCCGCGTCTATCCGCCCAGCGCCACGCCCGTCCGACCATCCCGGACGGGCGTGGTGTTTTTGCTTATTGGGCTATTTCAACATTTTCAATTTGCTAATGCCGCAGGAAATTCTCCAAGAATAACACAAAGGAATATAGATTCCTACTTGATGAGTGGGCATTGCTGGTGTTCAATCCTTCCGACCCCCCATAGGGCACGGTCCGCGTCGCCCCGGTCATTCCTGTTGCAGGAGCATGGATCCATGACGATCGGCACCACCGCCGCCCCCGCTTCCCCCCAGACCTCGGTCGATCAACTGGTCGGCGTGATCCGCGAGAATCTGCGCGGCTTCCGCCGGCGCCAGGGCCTGTCGGTGGATGGGCTGGCGCAGTTGTCCGGAACGGATCCGGCGCTGCTGACGGCCATCGAGGAAGGACGCCACCGCCCCGACATCGGCACGTTGTGGACTGTCGCCAAGGCGCTGGACCTGTCCTTTTCCAGCCTGCTCAGCACCGGCGGCGACGCCGGGACCACGGTGATCCGGCGGGCCGAGCAACGCAGCCTGACCTCCCGTGACGGCCGCTTTACCTCGCGCGCGCTGTTCCCGCTCAAGGGAGAGCGGCAGGTGGAATTCTATGAGCTTCGCCTGTCGCCCGGTGCCGACGAGTCCTCCGGCGGCCATTCCCCGGGTACGATCGAGAACATCCTGGTCGGCCGCGGCCGGGTCGAGGTCACCACTGCCGATGGCGAGCACTGGTTGGAGGAAGGCGACTCGATCCTGTTCGAGGCCGACGTTCCCCATCGCTACCGCAATGCCGGCGACGGCGAAGTGGTGCTGTATCTCGTGATGTCCTACATCCTCTGAGCCTGGGGAGATCTCAGATGCCGGATACTCCCCATTCCTTCGCCGGCATCACCCGCCATGTCCGGAAGGCGGAAGCGGAGGCGGTCCAGGCCGCCGAGGCCGTCCGCCGCCACCTGTTGCGGTGAACCACCGGCCGGGCCGGGCTGTTGTCTGCTCCAGGCGCTCGCACACAGGGGGCGTCGATGCCAAGGGAGAGCAGACCATGACGACCACCCGATGCCGCCGCATCCTCGCGCCATGCGTTGCGGCGCTTGCCCTCATTGCCGGCACCGCCCTGGCCCAACCCGCCAATCCGTCCTCCGGCCAGCCTGCCAACCAGCCGGGCTCCGCCTCGACGCCGGGGCATGACCGGATGCAGGGCCACGCCATGCCCTCCGATCACCTGCCGCAGGACCAACTGACCCGGGATCCTGCCTCACAGGCCTACATGGACGGCATGCGCAAGATGAACCGCGAGATGCGCAAGCCGATGACCGGCGATGTCGACCAGGATTTCGCGCGCATGATGCTGTCCCACCACCGGGGAGCCATCGACATGGCTAAGGTCCAACTGCAATACGGCAAGGATCCGGAACTCCGGGCCTTGGCCCAGAAGATCGTCGACGACCAGACCAGGGAGGTCGCGCAACTGCAGGATTGGCTGAAGCGGCGTCCGACCAAGCCGGCACAGAATGAAGGGGCTTCTGCGAAGACGCCGAAATGATGTGAAACCCGCCTGACCGGATGTTCCTGCTTGCGCGTGCGATGCACATTATGGTTGCATATGCTGATGTATTGAGCAGGCATCCGAAGATGATCGAAAGCGCCAGTGTCATTCTGGAGCGGCATAATGCCACCGTCGTCGGATCGGGGGATGAGACGCTCGTCCTCATTCCCGGCTTCGGAACCGAACAGTCGGCTTGGCGCCACGTCGTGGATGCCTTCAAGGACCGCTACCGCATCCTGTCGTTCGATCTGGCAGGGGTCGGGCCGGCCAACCAGATCCACTACGACCATGCCCACTACGGCACGCTGGACGCCTATGCCCGCGACGTCGTCGCGGTTCTCGGCGCCGTCAAGGTGGAGCGCTGCATCTGCGTCGGCCATTCGGTCGCGGGTATGGTGGTGGCGCTCGCCTCGGTCAGGGCCCCCCACCTGTTCCGCGAGCTGGTCCTCCTGGGGGCATCGGCCTGCTACCGCAACATCGGCACCTATCGCGGTGGGTTCGAACGTGCGGACATCGACGGCCTGATCGACAGCGCCACCCGCGATTACCTGCGCTGGACCGCGCAGTTCGGACAAATGATCGTGTCCGCCCCGGCGGAAGATCCGACCGTGCGGGAATTCGTCGCCGCATTGAGAGCGATGCGTCCGGACATGGCGCTGTCGCTTCTGTTGACCGTTCTGAACAGCGACCTCCGCAGCCGCCTGCCCGAGGTGACGGTGCCGGCGGTCGTCCTCCAGACCCGCGAGGACTCCGCGGTCACCCGGGAAGCGGCGGAGTATCTGCGCGACCATCTGGCCGGCAGCGTCTTCGAGGTGCTCGACGCGTCAGGGCATCTGCCGCACATGTCGGCTCCCGGAACGGTGATCGACGCGCTGACCCGCCACTTGCCGTAAGGTTCGCCGGCCGGAACCGTCCGCCGGCAGCGGCGCGCCATGGGCGGGCGCTTGACGACGCTTGCGCGGTCTTTGCTAATTTAGTGTCGTCTCAGCGGATGGCTTGCACCGACAGGTAAGAACCTAAACCAAGGTCTAGGGACACTCCACCTAAACACTGCCGCGGTTTATCTGTGTCTAGTGGTGTGCGGCATGTGGCCGCGCCTACCCTGTGTGCAGGCAAGTCGGGGGCCAAGCCGGCCGTTCCGACATGGCTCGCCCGCCGGTCTTCCGGATGACGGAAGCGGCAGCCTGCACGCAAGCCCACGGAGGCACCCATGGCCACGGCCTTTCAGAGCAATCTCCATCTGCGCTACGTCCCGATGCCGGAAAAGCCCGACGTGCTGGTCCTTCGGTCCCCCCGCGGAACGGTGGGGGTCGCGCGGGTCCGTTGCCAGAGCGGCGGCATCGGCCGCTTCAGCAGTCCAGAGCCCGAGGATGCGTTCCTGGTGAGCCATCACCTGTCGAACTTCCAGTCCGAAGTCCGGGTCGACGGCGTGCTGGTGGAAAAGCCCGCGAACATAGCGGGGCTGACCACCATCCACGATTACCGCCGCACCATCGACTGCCACATGCATTCGGCCTTCGACACGCTGACCTTCCATCTTCCCCGCTCGCTGCTGGAAAGCGTCTGTCCGGATGTCCGCGGCAGCCGGCTGGAGGATCTGGCGATCGAGCCGAGCCGCCCGGTGAAGGACCCGACTGTCACCGCATTGGCCTCCGCAATGCTGCCGGCGCTGGCCTTTCCGGAGCGGATCAGCCTGCTGTTCCACGACCATCTCTGCTCGGCGCTGGCGACCCATCTGGTCACCGCCTATGGCCGGACGAACGAGGTCAGGAGCGGCGGTACGCTGGCGCCCTGGCAGGAAAAACGGGTGAAGGAGATGATCGCGGCCAACCTGGACGGGGAAATCCGGCTGGCCGACCTCGCCGCCGAATGCCGGCTGTCCGTCGGCCATTTCGTCCGCGCCTTCCGGCGTACCGCCAACACCACCCCCTACCAGTGGCTGCTGCAGCGGCGGATCGACCATGCCAAGACGCTGATGCGCGACGGATCCCAGACGTTGGCCGACGTGGCGCTGGCCTGCGGCTTCGCCGACCAGAGCCATTTCACCCGCACCTTCAGCCGCCTCGTCGGCGTCTCCCCCCGCGTCTGGCGGCAGCGCAATACGGCAGCCGACGCGATTCCGAAAGCCCCCGCACTCTGCCTGATGGCGGGGGCGTCGAACGCCTGAGGGGGAGTACGCGGCCAGCGCAGTTCGTCGAGGTACGAACGCCGCGCGCCCCTGTGCCGTCAGTCCAGCGGCTTCAGTTCGCCCAGCAGGGTCGGCAGCAGTTCGGCGACGGTGGGGTGGATGTGGACGGCGCGCTGCAGGGTCGGGTAGGGCGCCTTGGCGTACATCATGTCCAGCACGCCGTGGATCGCCTCGTCGCCGCCGGGGCCGAGGATCGCGGCGCCCAGGATCTCCTTGCTGTCGGCATCGACGGTGATCCGCATGAAACCCTGCGCCTCGCCCTTTTCGACCGCACGCCCGACGCGGGTCATCGGCCGCTGGCCCACCAGCGCGCGCCGGCCGGAACGGCGGACCGCATCGTCGGTCATGCCGACGCGGGCGAGCGGCGGGTCGGTATAGAGCGCATAGGCCTGGATGCGGTCGTCGACGCTGCGCGGATCGTCGTCCAGCAGGTTCGCCGCGACGATCTCGAAGTCGTTGTAAGCGGTGTGGGTGAAGGCGCCGCGCCCGTTGCAGTCGCCCATCGCCCAGATGCCCGGCACGTTGGTGCGCAGTCTGTCGTCCACCGTGACGTAGCCACGGGAGTCCGTCGCCACGCCGGCCCGGTCGAGGCCCAGATCGTCGGTGTTGGGCCTGCGCCCGACCGCCAGCAGCACATGGCTTCCCACCACAGACGGATTGCCGGATGCACAGTTCACCCCGACCTCCACGCCGTCGGCATGGGGGGCGAAGCGGATGCAGTCGGCCGACAGGCGGACCTTGATGCCTTCGTTTTCCAGCAGTTCCCTGATCGCGTCGGACACGTCGGGATCCTCGCGAGAGATCAGCCGCTCCCCCTTCTCCACCACGGTCACCTCGGCGCCGAAGCGGCGGTACATCTGCGCGAACTCCAGG
The DNA here is from genome assembly GCF_008364825.1 of Azospirillum sp. B21. Taxonomy (GTDB): domain Bacteria; phylum Pseudomonadota; class Alphaproteobacteria; order Azospirillales; family Azospirillaceae; genus Azospirillum. The sequence goes on along the minus strand of NZ_VTTO01000007.1, from coordinate 203,270 downwards.
CCGATGTAGCTGCCGCCGACCACCACCAGATGCCGCGGCACATGGTCGAGGTCCAGGATCGTACCGCTGGTCAGGATCTCCACGTCGCGCACGCCCGGCATGTCCGGCACCGCGGCGCGGGCGCCGACATTGAGGAAGATGCGCTCCGCCGTCAGCAGCTCGTCGCCGACGCGCACGCTGTTTGCGGACTCGAAACGGGCATGGCCCTGCAGAACCCGGCAGCCGGGCATGCCGCGCAGCCAGCGTTCGACATTCTGGCGCGACCGGCCGGAAACGTCATCTTTGCGCGCCTTCACCCGTGCCATGTCGATGCGCACCGGGCCGTCCAGCATCACGCCGTATTCGGCGGCGCGCCGGGCCATCTGCGCCACGCGGGCGCTGGCGATCAACGTCTTGGTCGGGGTGCAGCCGGTGTTGACGCAGGTGCCGCCGAACAGCTTGCGCTCCACCACCGCCACGGTCATGCCGGCGGTGGTGAGGCGTTGTGCAAGCGGCGGTCCGGCCTGGCCGGCTCCGATGATGATGGCGTCGACCATGGCGGGCTCCTGCGGCCGGATGTGCTTGTAGAGGTACTTGCGTGAGGGAGGATGGTAGCGCCGGTGCCGGGCGTCCTCCAAGCAAACCAAGGTATGACTGGCGGCGGACGGTTCAGATCCGTCAATTCATCGCCAGATCGTTCAAGAAGCGGGCGCCGCCCGTACTTAGGCTGCCGGAAACGCAACGGCACGACGCGGGGGTTGGAAGCGGGCGCATGGGAGCAAGCGGAGGAACAGCTGCCGTGCCGGGCGGTTCGCATACGGCCGGGCGGCCGAACGAGCGCCGGATCGGCGTGCTCGCGATTCCGCTGGCATTTGCGGTGTTCGTCATCGACACCTTCACCGACATCGAGAGCGCCATCGCCGTCCTCTATGTCCTGGTGCTCCTCCTGGCGGCAACCACGCTGTCCCGGCGGGGGATCCTGCGGGTGGCGGCCGGCTGCGGGCTGCTGGCGGTGCTGTCCTTCCTGCTGTCCCACTGGCACGACATGGACCTGTCGGCGGTGCTGCGCTGCGGCGTGTCGCTGTCGGCCATCCTGATCACCGGCGCGCTGCTGGTGCGGGATCATGATTCCCGGGCGCTGCTGGTGCGGGCCAACGGGGCGCTGGCGCGCAGCGAGAAGCGTTACCGCAGCATGTTCGAGCAGGCGCGCGTTTCCCTGTGGGAGCAGGACTTCACCGCCGTTATGGCCGCGCTCGACGCCCTGCGGGCCGACGGCGTGACGGACCTCACCGCCTACGCGCAGGCCAATCCCGGCTGGGCGCGGAAGATGGGGGCGCTGATCGTCACCACGAACGTCAACGACGCCACGCTCGAATTGCTGGGTGCGGCCGACCGGACGGAGGTGCTGGGGCCGCTCGAACGTTTTCTTCCCGCCGACGATCCGGCGATGCCGCAGGTGCTTCTGGCGCTTTGGGAAGGGCGTAACCGGTTCGAGGGGCGGGCGCAGCTGATCGCCGCCGACGGGCGCGTCCTGACCGTGCTGCTCGGCATCAGCTTTCCCGACGACGGGATCGGCTTCGATCAGGTCGTGGTCGGCATCGTCGACATCACCCAGCGCGAACGCACGCAGGAGGCGCTGCTGGCCGCCCAGGCCGAACTCGCCCGCGCCGCGCGCGCCGCCACGCTGGGCGCCCTGTCCGCCTCCATCGCCCATGAGCTGAACCAGCCGCTGGGCGCCATCGTGCTGAACGCGCAGGCATGCCTGCGCTGGCTGCGCCGCGACCCGCCCGACATCGACACCGCCGCCAAGGCGGTGGACCGCATGATCCGCGACGGCAAGCGTGCCGCCGAGATCGTGCAGCGGACGCGCGGCATGCTGGTCAAGGACGCCCATTGCGACGAGACCATCGACCTGCGCCAGTTGGTGGGGGAGGTGGCGCTGCTGTTGGAGCGCGAACTGTCGGCCGCCGCCGCGGTCCTGTCCACCGACTTCGCCGCCGATGTTCCGCCGGTGCGGGGAAGCCGGGTGGGGCTGCAGCAGGTGCTGATCAACCTCGTTACCAACGGCCTGTACGCAATGGCGGAAGCCGGCAGCCCCCGACGCGACCTGACCGTGACCGTCGACAGTCCCGAGGCGATCCAGGGCATGCCGCAGGTGCGGGTTTCCGTGCGCGACCGCGGCCGGGGCATCGACGAGGGCAGCCGCGCCCGCCTGTTCGATCCCTTCTTCACCACCCGGCCGGACGGCATGGGCATGGGGCTGGCCATCTGCCGCTCCACGATCGAATCCTGCGGCGGCACGCTGACCGTCCACAACCATCCGGAGGGCGGCGCGGTGTTCGAGTTCACCATTCCCGCGGCGTCGCACCCGCCATCCACCCCATTGCCGGCCACCCCATCGCCAGCCGCGCCGCTGGCGCCGGCACGAGAGGACTGACCGCCATGCCGCCAACCCCCGCCGCGCAACAGGCCCCGTTATCGGCCAAGGACGATCCGCTGGTTCTCGTCGTGGACGACGACGGCGGCATGAGGGAGGCGGTGGCCGACCTTCTGCGGTCCGTCGGCATCGAAAGCCGCGCCTTCGGCAGCACGGCCGAACTGCTGGCGGCGGCGGTTCCCGACCGGCCGGGTTGCCTGATCCTCGACGTGCGGCTTCCCGGCTTGGGCGGGCTGGAGTTCCAGACGAGGCTGGAGAGCCTGGGCATCGCGCTGCCCATCGTCTTCATGACCGGCTTCGCCGACGTGCCGATGTCGGTGCGGGCGATGAAGGCCGGGGCGATGGATTTCCTGATCAAGCCCTTCCGCGACCAGGACATGCTGGACGCGGTGGAAGCCGCCATCGCCCGCGACCGTGCCCGGCGGCGCGAGCGGACCGCCACCATGACGGTCGAGGCGCAGGCCGCGACCCTGACCCCGCGGGAACGCGAGGTGATGGCCGCGGTGGTCAAGGGCCGGCTGAACAAGCAGATCGCCGGCGATCTCGGCATCAGCGAAGTGACGGTGAAGCTTCACCGCGGCAAGGTGATGCGGAAGATGCAGGTCCGCTCGGTCGCCGACCTCGTCCGCAAGGCGGAGATGCTGACCCCGGAGGAGTGACGGCCGGCGCGGAGGTCAGAAGGTCATCGAGAAGGCCAGTTCGGCCGAGCGCGGGCGGCCGAGCACCCAACTGTTCGCGCTGCCGGCCACCGCATAGACCTCGTCGAACAGGTTGAAGGCGCGCAGGCTCAGCTTGGTGTCGCCGGTCGGCCGGTAATCCAGCCCGGCATTGACGACGGTGTAGGCGGGCCGGACGCTGCTGTTGGCGGCGTCGGCGTAGGTCTTGCCGACATATTGCAGGCCGGCCCGCACCTCCCAATCCGGCAGGAAGGCCCAGTTGGCCCAGACATTGGCGGTGCGCTCCGGCACGCCGGTCGGCACATTGCCGGCATAGGACACCGCGCGGCCCGAAACCGATTGCGTGAAGTCGTCATATTTGGCCCGCAGCAGCGCGCCGTTGACGTCCACCCGCACACCCTCCCACAGGCCGAGCGACAGGGACGCCTCCAGCCCCCGCGACGATTGCCGGCCGACCTGCATCGTCACGCCGGGCCGGTTGGGATCGGTGGTGAGCAGCTTGTCCTTGACGATGCGGTAGGCGGCCAGCGTCCACTCGCCGCGCCCCTCCAGGAAGGATTGCTTGACGCCGATCTCCACTTGCCGGCCGGTGGACAGGTCGAAATCCTTCTGCGTCGGCGACAGCGAAATCAGGTTCCCGACCGGATCGACCGCGGTGGCGTACTGGCCGTAGAGAGCGAGGCCGGGCATCACCTCGTACACCGCGCCGGTCCGCCAGCTGGTGGCGCGAAAGTCCTTGGTGTAGCTGCTTCCCGTCACCAGATCCCGGCGCTCCACCGTCGGCGCGTCATGGCGGATGCCGCCGATCAGCGACAGTTGCGGCGTCACCGACAGCCGGTCCTCGGCGAACAGCGAATATTGGCGGGTGCGCGACCGGCTGCGCGGAGTGGTGCCGGCGCTGTTGAGGAACAGGCCGGGCGCCGGCTCGAAGGGATCGACCGTGCTGGAGCCGCCGTAGGGCGAGTTGTTGGCGTGCTTGAACTCGATCCGGTTCAGGTCGAAGCCGCCGACCAGTTCGTTCTTCATGCCGAAGAGGCTGCTGCGCCACGTCGCGTCGAAGCGGTCGCCGACCTGCCGCTGGTCGTGATAGATCTCTATGTAGCTGTCGCGCAGCACCTGCCGGCTGGCGGCATTCCAGGCATAGCTTTCCACATTCTTCCAATGGCGGTGGCTGGTCAGGTGATAGGCGGTGTTGCGCAGGGTCAGCGCGTCGGACACCGCCCATTCGGCCTTCAGCTGGGTCCAGTTGTCGCGATAGCGGATCTCGCTGTCGGCCACGTTGAAGTTGCGATGCCGCAGTGCGCTGTCGAGCCGGCCGGCGATCAGCGGCGTCCCGAAATATTCTTGCGGCTGCTGGTCGCCGTAATCGTTCGACAGGATGATTGCGAGGTCCGGCGTCGCCTGCAGCTTCACGGCACCGGAGACCGCGAGGGACTTGGTGTCGCCGCGGTCGACCCAGCCATCGGAGCGGTTGCCGCTGACGTCCAGCCGGTAGGACAGCTTTTCGCTGACCGGAGCGCCGCTGCCGACGGCGGCGCGCCGGGTGCCGTCGGTGCCGATGGCGACCATCGCCTCGTTGCGGAAATCCGTCGTCGGCCGCTTGGGCACCACATTGACGACGCCGCCGATAGCCCCCTCGCCATATAAGACGGAAGCCGGACCGCGCAGCACCTCGATCCGCTCCGTCGACCACGTGTCGAAGGGGAAGGTGACGGTCCCCGACCCGACATAGAGCCGCGTGCCGTCATAGAGTTGCATCACCGAGCCATGGCCGGCGAAGCCGCGCGTTGCCAGCGAGGAACCTCCATTGCCGGGTGCCGCCAGCGTGGTGAAGCCGGTGGCGTTCTGGGTGACGGCCTCCGTCACGATGGTCTGGCCGCGGTCGCGGATGGTCCGGTCGGAGATCACCTCGATGCTGGCCGGGGTTTCCAGCGGGGTGAGGTCCAACCGGCTGCCGCCGCTGTTCGGCCGGTCGAGCGCCAGACCGGCGGGAGCCGCATCCGCCGAACGCCCGGTCACGGTGACGGGGGACAGGGTGAGCGGTGCGTCGCCCTCCTCGGCACTTGCGGCAGCGGGCGCGACGGTGGCGGCGACCAGGAACAGTGTTGCCAGTGGGGCCGGGCGGCGGCTGGGACGGGAAGGAGCGGGCGGCATCGATGATCCTCCGGATTGGCTTGGAAAAGGATGAGGAAAGGCATTCCGCGAAGGCGGTCTTCGCGGAGGCGGTCGGGTCGGGGTGTTTCGAGAAGGCGTCCCCGGATTCGCCGGGCGGTGCAGGGCGGCGGCGTCAGCCCATCGGGGCGTCCTCCGCCGGCCGGTTGCTGTGAAGGATGTCCGCGGCGCTCGGGCTGTCGGCCAGCAGATGGCTTTCGACAATGCGGTCGATCCGCTCCGGCGTCAGCCCGCCATACCAGACCGCATCCGGCTGGATCACCAGCAAGGGCCCTTGGTTGCAGGGATAGAGGCAGCTGGTCCGTGCGCACATCACCCGACGGGGACCGGCGTTCAGCGCACGGTGTGGCTTCATGGCGGTGCGCAGATGCTGGTACAGCGCATCGGCGCCGCGATGCAGGCAACGCGCACCGGTGCAGAAGAACAGTTGGCGGCGATGCTCGGGGATCTCCGACCAGCCGGGCTTGCCGAGGCTGGGCTCGACGCTGCGCACATCGTCCATGCTGTCGGACGGGCCGCCGGCGATACGGTCGAGGGCTGCCGGCAGGTCCAGCGCGCTTTCAACCGGAGGAGCGAGCCGCACAGTCATCCGGGAGTTGCGCGTGCCGGCCCAATGGCTGAGCGCGCCCGGCAGCCAGGCCGACAGGCTGGGGTCGGCCGGCACCATGCTGGGGATCACCAGCGCCTCTTCGATTCCGGCGCGCTCCAGCTCCGCCAGCACGGCAGGCAGGGCAGGGCCGGACAGATCGGCATGGGCGGTCGCGACCGTTGCGGAAGCGCCGCGTGCGGCCTGAAGCGCGGTCAGGGCCGCGGCCAGCGCCTTGAGGTTCTGCCCATGGTCGAAGGAGGCCCGTCCATAGAGCACGATGGCGCGCGACGGCGATTGAAGGGTGGGAATCATCGATTTCCGGCTTTCGTCAGGCCGCCGCGCGGCGGCGCATCAGCCACAGGAAGAAGGCGCCGCCGACCAGGGCCGTGGCCACGCCGACGGGGATTTCGCGTGGGGCGAACAGCGTCCGTGCGGCGACATCCACCCACAGCAGCAGCAAGGCCCCGCCGAGGGCCGCCACCGGCAGCAGCGTCCGCAAATGCCCGCCCACCAGCAGGCGCGCGATGTGGGGCAGCACCAGCCCGACGAAGCCGATGCCGCCGCAGGCCGACACCAGCGCGCCGGTCATCAGCGCGGTGACGACGAACAGCTCCAGCCGCAGCCTCTGCGGATCGGTGCCGAGCGAGCGGGCCGCATCGTCGCCGAGTGCCAGCGTGTTGACCGTCTCGGCTCGCAGCCACAGCCAGCCGAGCCCGCACAGCGTCAGCAGGGCAGGGGCGGGCAGGACGCTCCAGCGCGCGGTGCCGAAGCCGCCCATCATCCAGAACAGCGCCGCGTCGGCGCTGCGGTCAGCCGTCGCGACGATCAGGGCGTTGGTGACGGCGTGCAGGATGAAGGCGACCGCCACACCGGTCAGCACCAGCCGCTCGCTGGTCACGCTGCCGTCGCGCCCGCGCGCGGCGGCGAAGACGGCCAACATGGCGGCGAGCGCGCCGAGAAAAGCGGCGGCCGGCAGGCTCAGCGCTCCGGCCACCACGCCGGCGAACAGGATGACGCTCACCGCCCCGACCGACGCGCCGGCCGACACGCCGAACAGGTAGGGGTCGGCCAGCGGGTTGCGCGTCACCACCTGCAGCACCGCTCCCACCGCAGCCAGCCCGGCGCCGGCCAGCGCGCCCAGCAGAACGCGGGGCAGCCGCAATTCCCAGACGATGTTGCGCTCCGCCCGGCCGAAGCCCTGCGCGGGGAAGGCTGCCGGCCAAAGCTCGTGCGAGACGACCGACCAGACGGTGGTCGTGGGGATGCGGGCGGCGCCGAAGCCGACCGCTGCGACGAGCGACAGGATCAGGGCAGCGGTCAGCACCAGGCACAGACGCAGCGCGCGGGGGCCGCTCATGGCGTGAACAGCTCCGGGTGCAGCGTCCGGGCCATCCGCTCCAAAGCATCGACATTGCGGGTCGACGGGGTCTGTTCGGCATAGGTCAGGACGATGAACTGCCGCTTGCGCACGGCCTCGACGTCGGCCAGCTGCGGGGCGGACAGCAGGAAGCGGATGGCGGCCTCGGCCGGGACGTGGTGGTCGCTGACGATGATCCATTGCGGGTCGCGCCGCGCCATCTCCTCCCAGCTGACCCGGACATAGCTGTTGGCGATGTCGTCGAAGATGTTGCGGCCGCCGGCCAGCTCCATCAGTAGGCTGGTCATGCCCTCGCGCCCGACCGACAGCGGGGCGGCGTCGGTGTGGCAATCGTCGCAATACATGACGCGCGGCCGCCGGGCGGCGGTGCCGGTCAGCCGGGTCACCGCGGCGACGCGGCGGCGGAAGTCGGCGACCATGGCCTCCGCCCGGCCGGCGATGCCGAAGATCCGGCCCAGCGCCAGCAGGTCGGCGTAGAGCGTCTCCATGCCGATCGGCTCGCGCGGGCCGATGCGGATGCAGCTTTCCCGCAGCGTGTAGGTGGCGACGCCCATCTCCGCAAGACGGGCCGGGGTGAGGCCGCGTGCCTCGTTGAAGCCATAGCTCCAGCCCGCGAACAGGAAATCCGGGTCGGCGGCCAGAACCGCCTCCAGCGTCGGGGCGCGGTCCGGCAGTTGGGGCAGGGCGGCGACCACCCCCGGCGGGGCGATCAGGTGGCGTTCCGCTCCGGCGATACCGGACACCGCGACCAGCCGGTCGGCCAGCCCGAGATCGAGCATGGTCTGCGTCATGTTGACGTCATGGACCATCGGCCGCTTGGGAGGAGCGCTGAAGCGGGCGGCTTCGAAGCAGTTCGCCACCTCCACCGGATAGCTCTGCGCCTGGGCGGAAGCGAAAGGCAGTGCAAGCCCGGCGGCAAGCAAAGCGTTGCGGACAAGGTGGCGGAGAAGGACCGGGATCATGCGAGGTCCATCCGGCGAGGCGCCAGCGGCGACAGGTCGATGCGCAGCCGGCCATCGCACGGGCGGCGGTCCACGGCGGCGGCGACCCGGTAGACGGCGGTGAGCCGCTCCGCCGTCAGTGCCTCCTCCGGCGCGGCGTCGGCCTGCAGGCGGCCGTCCTTCAGCAGCAGCAGGCGGTCGCACCAACGCGCCGCCAATTCGATGTCGTGCAGCGTCATCACCACGGTGATGCCCAGCGAGCGCACCAGATCGAGGACGGCGAAGCGGTGCTGGATGTCCAGATGGTTTGTTGGCTCGTCCAGCAGCAGGATGCGCGGGCGTTGCGCCAGAGCGCGGGCGATCATCACCCGCTGCCGCTCACCGCCCGACAGCTGTTCGACCGGCCGCTCGGCGAGCGCCTCCAACTCCAGCCGGGCCAGCGCATCCTCGACGATAGCGCGATCTTCTACTCCGCTTCCCGAGAAGACCGAACGGCGGTGGACCAGCCGCCCCATGCCGACCACGTCACGCACGGTGAAGCCGAGCGCCGCGGCGGAATCCTGCGCCTGGAGAGCCAGACGGCGGGCAAGCTCTGCCGGGCGCAGGGCGCGCGGATCGGCCCCGTCGATGCGTATCTGCCCGGCCGAGGGAGCCTGCAGGCCGGCAAGGCAGCGCAGCAACGTGGTCTTGCCGGAGCCGTTCGGCCCGAGAATGCCGAGGATCGCCCCGTGTGGAACGGTGAATCCGATGTCCGACAGGACCTTGCGGCCGGCCAGCTCGCAGTTCAGCCCCCCCACCACGACGGCGGAGGTCTGGCGGGGGTGGAGTTGCCTTGTGGGGAAAGGCGCTGGCGTCATCCGTGCATCCTGCCGTTGCGGGCGGGAGGGTGGAGGCGGACGCATTGCGGAACACGCGGGCAATCCGGCGCGGAATCCGGACGTGCGGTGGCAAGCGTTCCACCGGGACACCCCGCCCGAGGACGTTTCGTTTTGGCGCTGGCAGGTCTCCTGGCTTGCGGGTCATCGCCGGTCCGTCCGGCCTTCCCAGCGCCTAGGGGCGCCAGTGGCGGGAAATGACGGAACGGCTCACCGCTCACAGTTGCGGGGACAGCTCCGGTCTCGCCGCGCGACGCGGCTCACCGGATTCCCTCTTAGCTTCCGGCGGCGACCGCCGGAAGAACCAGTACCAGGGCCATTCATGAGCGACCCGGCTGCAGAGGTCAAGGTTCGAAACGAAATGGCCGCGGGAAATTTCTTGGCGGCATGGCCCTGACCTGGGCGCCGATTTCGGCCCTGCTTAAGTTGAGCCGGTCATGGGGCGTCTCCCCGCGGGTGGGAAGCGGTGGGGAGTAGGAGAGGGCGTCCGCAAGTCGATCCGCAAATGGGTCATCGCCACACCGGTCCAGTCATTGCTCGGTAGCGTTACACACCAAAATGTAACGTTATAACATTACATATCTGGTTCGTGCGCGACCTGCAAGGAGAAGATCGGCATGGGCGGGGCTTCGCCGCGGCGCGCAAAAACGTCGTTTGCCGCTGCGGTCACGCCAGATTGGCGAGCAGGGCCTCCAGCATGCGGTCGCAGGCGGCCAGTTGTTCCTCGGTGATGAACTCGTCGGGCTTGTGGGCTTCACCGATGCTGCCGGGGCCGCACACCACGGTGGGCATGGACAGGCGGCGCTGGAACAATCCGCCTTCCGTCCCGAAGGAGATCTTGCCGGTGCTGTTGCCGCCGGTCAGCGCCTTGACGAACGCCACCACCTCCGCGTTGCCGTCGGTGTCGAGCGCCGGATAGCTGGACAGTTCGCCGATCGACAGTCCGGCGGTGGGGAAGTCGGCACGCAGCCGCCGAACGATGCCGTCGGCCTCCTCCCGGATGCTGTCCAGAAGCGGTTCCACCGGATCCTGCGGCAGATGGCGGATTTCGAAGTCGAGACGGCAGCGGTTCGGCACGATGTTCAGTGCTTCGCCGCCCTGGATGACCCCGGCATGGATCGTGGTCCACGGCACGTCGTAGGCGTCGTCATGCGCGCCTTCGTCGCGCAGCCTGTCCTGGATGCGGCGCAATCCCGTCAGCAGGTCGCTGGCCATGTGGATCGCGTTCAAACCCTGCGGCGCGAGGCTCGAATGGCATTCGACGCCGTGGCACTCGGCGCTGAGAGCGGTCTTGCCCTTGTGGGCGGTGACCACCTGCATGCTTGTCGGTTCGCCGACGATGCAGAAGCGCGGACGGACGGGCAGGGCCGCCATCATCTCGATCAGGCGGCGGACGCCGAGACAGCCGACCTCCTCGTCATAGGACAGGGCCAGATGCAGCGGCTGGGACAGGGTCCGTCCGGCGGCGCGGTCGAACAGGGCGAGGCTTGCGGCGATGAAGCCCTTCATGTCAGCGGTTCCCCGGCCGAACAGCTTGCCGTCGCGGCGGATCAGCCGGAAGGGATCGCCGGTCCAGGCCTGTCCTTCGACCGGCACCACGTCGCTGTGTCCCGACAGCATGACGCCGGGGCGATCCGCAGGGCCCAGCGTCGCGAACAGGTTGGCCTTGCGTCCATCCTCGCTCGGCACCAGCCATGTGGCGGCACCGGCGGCTTCCAGCCGCTCCTGCACCCAGCGGATCAGCTCCAGGTTGCTGTCGCGGCTGACGGTGCGGAAGGCAACCAGCCGCTCCAGAATGTCGATGGTCGCCGTCATGGAAATTTCCTCGCGTCTTCGGTGAGCGTCTCAGGCGGCATTCAGCCGGTCGACGGCATGGCGCCAGCCATTGCGGATCGCGTCGGCATCGACATGCCGGCCGTCCCGCACCACCAGCCGTCCCCCCGCCACCACATCGCGCACCGCGTCGCGGGCGCCGGCAAAGACGTAGGAGTCCAGCAGCATGTCGTCGTTCCGGCCGTACAGCCGCGGGTCGTCCAGGTTCAGCACGACCAGATCGGCGCGCTGGCCCGTGGCGAGACCGCCAGCCGGCCCCGGCAGGCCGAGCGCCTGCGCTCCTCCGGCCACCGCCGCCCGGTAGAGCGCCGCCCCGGTCGAAGCGCCGGCTTCCGGCGCCAGCAGGTTGCGCCGCCTCGCGGCCAGCCGCTGCCCGAACTCCAGCAGCCGCAATTCCTCCGCGGCGTCGATGATGACCTGACTGTCGGACCCGACGCCGAACCGTCCGCCTTGGGACAGGAAATCGCGGGCCGGGAACAGCCCGTCGCCCAAATCCGCCTCCGTCGTCGGGCAGAGGCCGGCGACGGCGCCCGATGCCGCGATTCCCGCCACCTCGTCCGGCGTGACGTGGGTCGCATGGACGAGGCACCAGGACGGCCCCAGCCAGCCGCGGTCGAGCAGCCATTCCACCGGCCGCCGGCCCGACCAGGCGAGGCAGGCATCAACCTCCGCCGTCTGTTCGGCGATATGGATGTGGACCGGCGCCGCCGGGTCGAGCGCCGACAGGCCGTTCAGCGCCGCCGCCATGGCGTCGGGCGACACCGCGCGCAGGGAATGGAGGGCGAGGCCGGTGCGATGGCCGCCGGGCGCGGCGCGGCAGGCCTCGACGATCGCCAGCAGCCTGTCGGGATCGTTCAGGAAGCGGCGCTGCCCCTCGCCCGCCGGCTGTCCGCCAAAGCCGCCCTGGGCGTAGAGCACCGGCAGATGGGTCAGCCCGATGCCGGTGGCGTCCGCCGCGGCGAGGATGCGCTTCGACGTCTCGGCCACGTCGGCATAGGGCCGGCCGTCGGTGTCGTGGTGGAGGTAATGGAACTCCGCCACCGACGTATAGCCCCGCTCCAGCATCTCGGCATAGGCCATCGCCGCCACCGCCTGGAGGCTGTCGGGATCGATGCGGCCGACGAAGCCGTACATCACCTCCCGCCATGTCCAGAAGCTGTCCTCCGCCGGCCCGGCCCGCTCGGTCAGCCCGGCCATCGCCCGCTGGAAGGCGTGGCTGTGCAGGTTGGGCATGCCGGGAATGACCGGCCCGGCGGCGCGCTTGACTCCGGTGGGCAAGGTGTCAAGCCCCGCCTCCAGCCCGGCGATCATCCCTTGCGCGTCGAAGCGCAGCAGCACCCCCGATGCCCAGCCGCCGGCCAGCAGCGCCCGGTCGCAGAACAGCCGGTCGAGCCGGCGCGCGGCAGTCATCGTCCGATCCTCCTCATCGCAATCACCTTGTCGCCATCACTTGGCGTCGAAATAGCCGGCCTGGATGGTCTTGCCGATCAGGTTGCAGATGATGCGCCCTGCGGTGATGGCGGTGATGCCGTTGAGGTCCTTCTTCGGCGTGATCTCCACGATGTCCATGCCGACGACGCGGCCCTTGGCCACCAGCCCGTGGATGAGCGTGCGGATCTGCGGATAGGTGACGCCGCCGGGAGCGGGGCCGTTGACCGCCGGCATGATGGTCGGGTCCATGCCGTCCGCGTCGATGGTCAGGTAATAGCGGCCGCCGTCGGGAATGCGGTCGAGCACTGCCTTCATCCCGATGTCCTGCAGTTCCACGTCGGGCACCAGCACCGCGCCGTAGGACAGCGCCGCCTCCACCTCTTCCGGGCGGGCGCTGCCGGCCGACCGCAGGCCGATCTGGAAGATCTGGCCGATATGGTCCATTTCCGCGGCGCGGCGGATCGGGCTGGAATAGCCGTTGCGGGCGCCGTTCACGTCATCGCGCCAATCCAGATGGGCGTCGATGTGGACCAGCGTGATCGGCCCCTGGTCGTCATAGGCGCGCAGGACCGGAATCGGAATGCCGTGGTCGCCGCCGATGACGATGGGCAGCATGCCCTTGGCCAGCATCCGGCGCACCACCGCCTCGGCGTTGCGGTAATGCAGGTCGAGATCGCGCGGATCGGCCTTCACGTCGCCGCAATCCACCACCTTGATGTCCTTGCCGCCCAGCAGCGGACCGCCGATGTCGAAGTCCCAGCGCTCCAGCTTGCGCAGCGCCCGCTCGGTGTAGCGGCGCACCCAGGTCGGGGCGTTGGTCTGGTCGTTGGTCACCTCGTCGATCGAATAGGGATCGCCGTAGGGAATGCCGAGGATGCCGATATGGCCGTCGAGCTGGTCGATGTCGGTGCAGATCGGGAAGTCGAGGAAGCTCTGCAGTTCACGGCGCGGCGGGTTGGTCAGGCTGGTGCTCATGGTGGCGGTTCTTCTTGTCGGTTGGCTGGACGGTTGGCGGCGGGACTGGAGCCTCAGGCGTCGGGGATCACCGCAATCGCATCGACCTCGACCACCCATTCCGGGCGGGCGAGCGCGCTGATCACGAGGCCGGTCGACACCGGGTGGACGCCCTTCAGCCACTTGCCGATGGTGCGGTAGACCGGCTCGCGATAGCGCGGGTCGGTGATGTAGACGGTGATCTTGCAGATGTGCTCCAGCTGCGAGCCGGCCTCTTCCAGCAGCATCTTGATGTTGGCCATCGCCTGTTCGGTCTGGCCGGCGGCATCGCCGATGGCGACGCTCTCGCTGGTGTCGAGATTCTGGCCGATTTGGCCGCGGACGAAGACCATGGTGCCGCGCGCGACGACGGTCTGGCACAGGTCGTTGTCCAGCGCCTGTTCGGGATAGGTCTTCTTGGTGTTGAACTGACGGATGCGGGTGTGGACGGTCATGGCGGATTCCCTGATTCGGATGGTCGGAATCGGTTCGAAAAGGTAAGGGGAGGGCGTCCGGCGCCCCTGCGGGGAGCGTCGGTGGCGGACGAGCCGAGACGGCGGGTCAGTGCCGGGCGTCGTCCCCCATGAGTTCCGGAAAGACCGACGCGCGTTCGGCCAGCGTCGCCAGCGGGATGTGGCAGGCGATGCGGTGGCCGTCGGCCGTCGCATGGACGGGCGGGGCCTGTTCGTCGCAGACCGCCCCCAGCTTGCGCGGGCAGCGGGCGGCGAAGGCGCAGCCCCGGCCGCCGGGGGCGGCGGCGGCATCCTCCAGAAGGATCCGCGGCACTTCCTGCCCGTCCTCCGCCAGCCGCGGCACGGCGGACAGCAGCGCCTCGGTATAGGGATGGTAGGGCGGGCGGAGCACGCTGGCGATCGGGCCCTCCTCGCAGATGGTGCCGCCATAGACGACCAGCACGCGGTCGGCGATGTGCGACACCACCGCGATGTCGTGGGTGATGAAGAGGTAGGACAGGCCCATCTCGTCGCGCAGTTCGGCCAGCAGGTTCAGGATGTTGGCCTGCACCGACACGTCGAGCGCCGACACCGCCTCGTCGCAGACCACGAAGTCCGGATTGGTGGCGAGTGCACGGGCGATGTTCACGCGCTGGCGCTCGCCGCCGCTCAGCTCATGCGGATAGCGGTCGGCATAGGCGGCCGGCAGCCCGACACGGGTCAGCAGGCCGGCGATGGTCTTGCCCCGCTCCTCCGCATCGCCGTGGCCGGCCAGCACCAGCGGCCGGTCCATCGCCGCCCCGATGGTCTTGCGCGGGTTCAGCGAGGCGGCGGAGTTCTGGAAGACGAGCTGGGCACGGCGGCGCAGATCCTGGTCGCCGCGCCTGACCCGCTCCGTCAGGTCGGCGCCGTCGAACAGCACGGTGCCGGCGCTGGGTTCGGTCAGCGCCAGCAGGGCACGGCCGATGGTGCTCTTGCCGCTGCCGCTTTCGCCGACCACGCCCACCACCTCGCCGCGGCCGACGGTGAAGGACACATCGTCCACCGCCACGGTGCCGGCGCGGCGCAACCAGGGCAGGACGGAGCGGTTCGCGCCGTAGACCTTGCGCAGATGGTCCACCTCGACCAGCGGAGCCGACTGCTGAGGCTGTGGCCTGGACGGGCGGGCAGCGCCGGCATCCTCGTCCGGCCATGGCATGCCTGCCAAGGCGTCGGCCTTCCAGCAGCGCACGCCGTCTCCGGCCTCGTCCATCCGCATCGGTTGCGGCTGGCTGCGGCAGGTCTCCTCGGCGAAGGGGCAACGGGGGGCGAAGACGCAGGCGGTGACCGCGCCGCTCAGCTTGGCGACCGTTCCGGGAATGGAGGGCAGGCGGTGGCGCCGCTCCGCGGTGATGCGCGGCAGGGCGGCGACCAGCCCCTTGGCATAGGGATGGGCCGGACGGGACAGCACGCGGCCGGTCCGCCCCGTCTCCACCACCACGCCGCCATAGAGCACGGTGACGGTTTCGCAGATCCGGTTGACGATGCCCAGATTGTGGGAAACGAACAGTGCGCTCAGCCGGTGGCTGTCGCACAGCTTCGCCAGCAGGTCGATGATGCGGGCCTCCACCGTGACGTCCAGTGCGGTGGTCGGCTCGTCGAGGATCAGCAGCTTCGGTTCGCAGCCGAGCGCGGTGGCGATCAGCGCCCGCTGCTGCATGCCGCCCGACAGCTCGTGCGGATAGGATGCTGCCACCCGGCGGGGTTCGCGGATGCCGACCTCGGCCAGCAGTTCCTCCACCCGGACCGCGGCCTGCCGGGGGGAGAGGCCCTTGTGCTGGATGAGCGGTTCGGCGATCTGGCGTCCGACGGTTAGCGCCGGGTTCAGGGAGGTGAAGGGATCCTGGAAGACGGCGGCGATCCTGTCCCCGCGCAGCGCCCGGCGCTCGGCCGCCGGCAGCCGGCGGAGATCGACGCCATCGAACAGGATCTCGCCCGAATCCACCCGTCCCCCGCCGCCCAGCAGATCGAGGATCGCCATGGCGACCGTGCTCTTGCCCGATCCGGATTCGCCGACCAGCCCCATCACCTCGCCGGGGCGGATGGCGAAGCTGACGTCGCTGGCCGCGCGCAGCGTGCCGCGGGCATTGCCGTAGCTGATGGTCAGGCCGCGGATGTCCAGCAACGGCGCCGGTGCGGGCGTCACCGCCGGAGCGGCGGCCGGCTGCAGGACCGGCTGCGCTTGCGGAGCGGTCATCATGTCAGTGCGCTCCCATGTTGCGGGGGTCGAGCAGGGCACGCAGCCCGTCGCCCAGCAGGTTGATGCCGATCACCGCGATGGCCAGGGCGAAGCCGGGGCACAGCGCAATCCACGGCGCCTGTTCGACGAAGGGCCGCGCCTCGCTGATCATCAGGCCCCAGTCGGAGGAGGGCGGCTGCGCCCCCATGCCGATGAAGCTGAGCGAGGCGCCGAGCAGGATGGCGAAGACCACGCGCAGGCTGGCCTCCACCGCCAGCGGCGGCCAGATGTTCGGCAGGATTTCCTTGAACAGGATGTAGGTGGCGCTCTCTCCGCGCAGATGGGCGGCGGTGATGAACTCCTCCTGCATCAGTTCCAGGGTGATGGCGCGGGTCAGGCGCACCACCTGCGGCACATAGACGATTCCGATGGCGGCGATGGCCTTCCACTGCGCCGGCGGGGTGACGGCCAGCACCAGAATGCCCAGCAGGATCGGCGGGAAGGACATCAGCACGTCCATGGCGCGCATGATCGCCTCGCCGACGCGCCCGCCCTTGTAGCCGGCGACCAGCCCCAGCGGAACGCCGGCCAGCAGGCTCAGCGCCGTGGCGGCGACACCCATCAGCAGCGAGCTGCCGGTGCCGACAAGGGTGCGGCTGAACACGTCGCGGCCGAACTCGTCGGTGCCGAACCAGAAATCGGGCCCCGGCGGCTGCAGCCGGCTCAGGATGTTCATCTCGTCGTACGGGTAGGGCGCGAGCCAGGAGCCGGCGACGGCCGCCACCACCAGCGGGGCCAGCAGGACGATGCCGACGATCAGCGAGCCGGGCAGCGCAGACATGCGCAGGCGCCGCGGGGCCGGTCGGATGGAAGTCGCGTCGGTCATGTCAGGAGGCCCTCATGCCGTGGCGGATCTTCGGGTTCACGAAGGCGTAGAGCAGGTCGGCGGTCAGGTTGGCGAGACAGTAGGCGGCGGACACGATCAGGATGGTCGCCTGGATCAGCGGCAGGTCGTGACGCTGGATGGCGAACAGCAGCAGCCGTCCCATGCCGGGATAGGAGAAGATCGTCTCGATCACCACCACGCCACCCAGGATCAGACCGAAATCGATGGCCAGCACCGTGATCGTCGGCAAAAGCGCGTTTTTCAGCGCATGGCGCAGGATCACCACCGATTCCGGCATGCCCTTGGCGCGGGCGAACTTCACGTAGTTGGTCTGGAGAACGTCGATCATGCTGGAGCGGGTCAGCCGGGCGATGCGGGCGAGCAGCATCAGCACCAGCGTGACGACCGGCAGCACCAGATGGGCGGCCCAGGGCAGGAAACCCTCGGAGATCGGGGTGTAGCCGCCGGTGGGCAGCAGTTTCAGGTAGCTGCCGAAGATCAGGACCAGCACGATGGCCCAGAAGAAGTCGGGAACCGCGATGCCGAGATAGGAGATTCCGGAGACCATCTGGTCGGTCAGCTTGCCACGCCTGACCGCCGCCAGCACGCCGAGCGCGATGCCGACCACCGCCACCACCACCAGCGCCACGACGGCCAGCACCAGCGACCGGGCCAGCGCCTCCATCAGGATGGGACCGATCGGCTGTTCCAGCACCAGCGAGCGGCCGAGGTCGCCCTGCAGGATGCCGGCGGCCCAGCGTCCGTACTGGACGATCAGCGGCTGGTCGAGGCCCAGCTTGACCGCGATGGCGTCCACGACTTCCTTGGACGCGAACTGGCCGGCGATCATCGAAGCGACGTCGCCAGGCATCGCCTGGGTCACCAGGAAGATCAGGACCGACATGACGACCAGGATCAGCGCCAGGGAGGCGAGCCGGGTCAGGAAGTAGGCAAACATGGCGGCATCCCTGTCGGATGGAGGAGGGGACCGGCGGCGGGCGCGGCCGGTCCCCGGTTCGGCCTCAATCGACCGACACGTTGCGCAGGTCGAGGAACATCATCGGGTGCGACTGGAAACCCTTGACCTTGGCGTTCAACCCGTTGATGTGGTTGATGACGTAGGGGATGACGCCCGGCGAATCCTCCACCGCCAGAGCCTGGACCTGGGTGTAGAGCGACTTGGCCTCATCCTCGCTCTTGGCCTGGCGGGCGCCGTCCAGCAGCGTGTCCATCTTCGGGTTGGAATAGCTCCACAGCGCGGTGTTCCACGACCCGCGCGAGTGGTACCAGGGGTAGACGGACGTATCGATGGTCGGGCGGCTGAAGAAGCCGTCGATGTAGAAGCCGGCCTTGCCCTCGATGTCCTTCAGGAAGACGTCGAACGGCACGCGCTGCACGTTGACGGTGATGCCGGCCGGCTTCAGCAGTTCACGCACGGCAAGGCCGAGCCGCTCGCGGGTGGCGCGGCCGGCGGGGGTGTGCAGCGTGACCTCGAACCCGTTGGGATATCCCGCTTCGGCCAGCAGCTTCTTCGCGCCCGCCGGATCGCCCTTGGCGATCTTGAGGTCCTTGTTGAAGAAGGGATGGCTCGGCGGGATCGGCGAATGGGTCGGCGTGCCGTTGCCGAACAGCGCGATCTGGGTGATCGTCTGCTTGTCCAGCGCCATCGCCACCGCCTTGCGGACGCGCGGATCGTCGAAGGGCTTCACCGTGTTGTTCATGATGACGCCGTCCCAGGTGGATGTCGGGACGGAATCGATCTTCAGCTTCGTGTCGGCCTTGACCTTCTCGATGGCCTCCAGCGGCAGGTTCCACACCAGATCCAGCTCGCCGGTGGTCAGCGCCGCCACCTGGGCCGCCGATTCCGGCAGGATCCGCACCACCACCTCGTCCAGCTTCGGCAGCCCCGGTTCGAAGTAGTTGGCGTTGCGCTTCAGGACGACGCGGTCGCCGGGGGCGAAGGACACGAACTCGAACGGGCCGGTGCCGACCGGCTTGGTGGCCAGCGTGTCGACGGCATCGCGCGGAACGATGCGCGCCTGCCGCTCGCCGAACAGTTCGGCGAAGCCTGCATAGGGGCTCTTCAGCTGGAACTGGACGGTCGCCGTGTCCAGCGCCTTCATCGACTCCACGATCTCGAAATTGACGCGGGCGGTGGAACCGGTTGCCTTGTCCTGGATGCGGGCGATGGTGGCGACGACGTCCTCGGCCTCCAGGTCGCGGCCGTTGTGGAACTTCACGCCCTTGCGGAGATGGAAGGTCCAGGTCTTCAGATCGTCGCTGTGTTCCCAGCGTTCGGCCAGATCGGGTTTCACCGTCATGTCGTGACCGATGATGGTCAGGCCGTTGAAGATCAGGTAGGCGGCGACATACTCCTGCCCGCCCTTCATCTTGGCGGGATCGAGCGTGTTCAGGTTGGAGTCCACCGAGACCTTGAGCGTGCCCGCGGCCTGGACCGACATCGCCGTTCCGGACAGGAGGATCGCCGAGAGCACGGCCCGTGCCACCAAACGTCGCATCATCATGAAAGCCCCTCTGTTTTCCGGTCCTTGCGGTGGACCTTGGTTTCCGCGTCCACCAAACGGTGTCACAAGGCCGCGGCAGGAGGAAAGGGCGGCGGGAGGGCGGCCTATCGGGCAGAATTCTGCCTAACTGTTGCGCAAACGAAGCGCGCGCACGGTTTTTGTGCAGCGCACGCGCCGGAAAGTTGCTGGAAATCCTGCGTTTTTTGGCGATTGTTCGGCATCGCAGCCTGATCGGAAAACAGGCGGTCACGGACAAACCAGCGGCGGATCATGATCGTTTTTCATCGGGATCATGAATCGTTGGCATGGTGCGGAGCTGAAGCAGGCGCGAGAGGTCCGTTTCCAGTTCAAGGTTCTGCAATTTCAAATGGAGGCACTCCGCTCCCTCCGCCCCGACCGCAAGGGCCGCGCAGCTTTTGAACTTGGCCGCATGCTCCGCTGCCAACAGCGGGCGGGCCACCGTGCCGCGCGCGGACGGGCAGAAGCGGGTGATCCGCTCCCCCGCCACCGTTTCGACGGTCACCTCCGCGCCCTCCGGCGCAAGCCGCGCACGGTCGGCGTCGGCGTTCCAGTCCGGATCGGCTGCCATGGAGACACGCCCGATCACCGCACCGACCGCCGGATCCGTCAGCACGGCCCAGCTCAGATGCTCCAGCGTCAGGGTGCCGTGCAGCAACACGCAGGCAACGGCAAAATGCAGGCTGAAGCGGGCTTCTCCCGCCGTCGCCGGGCGGGCATAGGTCAGGTTGGCCGCCACCACCGGCGGAACACGGCAGTGGACGGACGCGATGTCGGCGGCGCCGAGCCCCCGCTCCGCCATCAGGTCGCGCAGCGCGTCCATGGCGGCATGGGCGGACAGGCAGACCGGGTAGAGCTTGGTGTCGATGCCGGGATCGAGAAGCCGCCAGCGCCTTCCGAGCGACTCCAGTGCGGTCGGATCGAACCGGTCCTCCGCCATCAGCCGGGCGAAGCCGCGCGGATCCTCCACGACCCCATGCGGGACGATCAGGCCGCGGGCGGCAAGCCGGGCGGCACGCACCCCGTTCGCCGCCGCCTGTGCGGCCAGCAGCGGCTTGGCTCCGGTGCCGAAACAGGCGCGCAGGCCGCCGGTCCCGCAGAGCGCGAAGGCGACGGCATCGGCGGTCGAACGTCTGTCCAGTCCCAGAGCCTTGGCCGCCGCCGCCGCGGCGCCGACCGTGCCGAACAGGGCGGTGGTCCACCAGCCGGCATGGTAGACGCCATTGCCGACCGCCTCCGCCAGGGCATATTGCGCCTCGGCCCCCGCCACCACGGCGGTGAGCAGGTCGCCCCCCGTGCCGCCGGCCATCCCAATTGCCGCCAGCGCCGTCGGCACCACGACGGCGGAGCCATGGACGAAGCCGGCGTAGCTGTTGTCGTCGAAATCCAGCGCATGGGCGGCGGCGACATTCGCGAACGCGGCACCTTCCATGCACAAGCGTCCGCCCGCCAGAAGCGGCGCCGGACCGGGGGTGTAGGTGTCGCGCGCGACATCGGCGGCCAGCACCGCAGCCTCCGTACCCGCGCCGGCCAGCGCCACGCCCAGCGTATCGACGATGCAGGACAGCGCGACGGCGGCGACCGGCTCCGGGATGTCGACCCGCCGCAGGCCCGCCACCCAATCGCCGATGCGACGTGCCGCCGGGGTGGGAAGGGCAGGCGCGTCAGGGGGCGTCGTCATGGATGGAACTCCGGCAGGGGGATCGATATCCCTGCGAGGCTGCCGCGGAAGCCCCCATACCGGTCAGAGGAAGAAATCAATTTCATGATCGGCATGAATGCCGTTCATGGCGGCTCTGTTCACAAGCCTTATACATAAGATAGTATGCAGATCGCTGTCCGAACCCGCCGGCCACCGGGAGCCTGATCGAAGCCCCATGCATCACCGAGACTTCGACCTTGGCTCCCTTGAGGTGTTCGTCGCCGTGGCCGAATTGGGAAGCATGACGGGCGCCGCCCGCAGGCTTGGGCTGACCCAGTCGGCCGTTTCGCATGTCGTGCGTCAACTGGAAACCGCCTTCGCCAGCCAACTGCTCGACCGCAGCATCCGGCCGATGGCCTTGACCGCCGCCGGCCAAAGGCTTTGGCATTGGAGCAACCGCATCCTGACCGATGCGCGGCAGCTGCCGGCCGTCATCGGCGGGGCCGACGCGTCCTTCATGCCGGAACTGCGCATAGGCTGCATCGATACGCTGGCGGCCCCCTTCATCCCGCGGCTGCTGCAACGGCTGCGCGACAGCGTGCCGTCCTTCAGCATCGCATCCGGCCTGTGCGGACAATTGCGCGAGCAGTTCCTCGCCCGCCGCCTGGACGTGCTGTTCACCATCGACAGTTTCGACGACATGGACCAGGTCGACAGCCTGCGCCTGCTGGTCGAGCCGTTCGTACTGCTGTTGCCGCGCAACTGGCCCGACGTCGCCGACGAGGCCGCACTGCGGACATTGTCGCGGACTCTGCCGCTGATCCGCAGCACGACGGACAGCGCGCTGGGCCGGCTGGTGGACCAGCATCTGCGGCGGCTGGGCATGGAGGTGCCGCGCAGCTTCGCCTTCGACGCCACGGATACGGTGATGGCCATGGTGGCGGAGGAGATGGGGTGGAGCCTGCTTCCGCCCACCGCGCTGGTGAAGAGCCGTCAGCACCTCGGCCATATCCGCGTGCTGCCGCTGCCCACCTCGGGATTCCGCCGGTCCATCCATCTGGTGACCCGGAAGGGCGAGTTGGGCGGGTTGCCCGAAGGAATCCACAAGGCCGGGCGGGCGGTGATCCGGCAGGGCTATTTCACCGAGGTCTTCGCCAATTCGCCCTGGCTCAAACCGATGATCGGCCGCTAGCGGTCCCGATGCCGGCTGCCGCTCCCGACGCCCAGGATTTTCGGCGGCTTCGGCGGATTATTCCGGGCGCCCGCGCGTAATCCAAGGAAACGAACGATCGAAACGGGCGCCGCCCTTCGGTGGCGCGAGGTGACCGTATCGAGCCATCCGAACCGCGGAGGCCACCATGACCTATCCCCGCTGGGCCACCGGCCTTGCCATCTCCGTGATCGCCGCCATCGGCGTCCTTCTGGCGCTGGACTGGGTTACCGACGAGCGGCTGGGGGCCTGGGCGCCCTATTCCATCGGGGTCGCGCTGATCCTGCTGATGCTTCTGTCGTTCGGCGCCATGCCGCGGGCGGCTGCGACCCGCGCGTCACGGCGCCGCGACGGCGGGGATCTTTGAACGCGGAGGGACATCATGAGCCTGCACACCGATCCCGACGAGCGCACCGGCCTCTTCGCCGACGGCTTCGAAACCTATGTCGCGCGCGAACACTGGGCGCCGATCCTCACCCAGGCGCTTCTCTATGGAACCACCCTGGTGGCCGTCGCGCTCATGCTGGGCCTGCCGGCCCTGAATGCGCTGGCACTGGTTCATGTGGTCGCCTCCGTGTCCGGCTTCTTCGGCGGCCTGCTGGCCATGCGGCTGGAAGAGATGGAGCCGGGGACGGCCTCCGTCGTCATCGCGCGGCGGAGCCTTGCGGCGCTGCTGGTGTCGGGCACCGCGTTGCTCCTCGTGCCCTTCGCGCAGTGAGGCCGGTTCCGCACCGGCCGAGGAATTGAAACGTCGGGGGATTAAAACGGCCTGCCGCGCGAACACATAGAAGCAGCCCCATACATGGAGCGACGATGTGACGTTCAGCCTGCGAAGCCAGTTGTCGGATCACGTCCGCACGTTGCGCCGCTACGCGATGACCCTGGTGCGCAACCGGGACGACGCGGAGGATCTCGTGCAGGAGACGCTGGTGCGGGCCATCGCCGGTGCCAGAACCTACCGGCCGGAGGCCAACCTGCGCTCCTGGCTGTTCGGTATCCTGCACAACGTCCATGTCAGCGACCGGCGCCGCGATCAGGTGCGGACCCGTGCGGCGGCGTCCATCGAACCGCTCGTCCACAGCGACATCGCCCCCAATCAACCCGATCAGGTCGAGCTTGCCCGCACCATGGAGGCCTTCGCCCGGCTTCCCGAGGATCAGCGCCGCGCGCTCATGCTGGTCGCGGTCGACGGGTTGAGCTATCAGGAGGCCGCCGGGATTCTCGGCATTCCGCTTGGAACGCTGATGTCGCGCCTTGCGCGCGGGCGGGAGTCACTGCGCGCCGATGTGCGCGGTGACTTGCGCGGGGATCGAGGCCGCGGGGATGGAGGCCGCGGGGATGACGGCAGGCCGGCCCCTTTGCGGGTGGTGAAGTAAGCCATGATGGGGAACGGGATGAACGGTGAGTGGCAAGCCGATCTGCACGCCTACATCGACGGCGAACTCGATGCCGAGCGCCGGTTGGCGTTCGAAGCGTTCCTCGCCTCCAACCCGGCGGCCGCCGCCCGGTTGCACGACTATCTCCATCAGAGGGAGATCCTGCGGCACGGCTTTGCGCGGATGGCCGGCGATCCTCCCCGACACACGGAAAGCCTGACCGGGCGCCTCTACGGCCGCTTGCGCATGGAGCACGTCATCCGGCGCTTCGGTCCGCTCGCGGCAGCGGTCCTGCTGCTGGTGGGCGGCGCCAACATCGCGGCCCTGGTCCATCACCAGCAGAAAACGGGAGCTTACGGCGTGCCGGAGTTTGCCGAGGAAGCCGCCGAGATGCATGAAAACGCCGTCAGCCAAAGCCTGGCATTCTCGGACCTGTCCCCTGCGGATCTGAAGGCGATGGCCGAGGGGCTTCCGCACCGCCTCGGCGCGATCACGGTCAACCTGCCGGCCTTGGACCCGAACCTGCTGACGCTGGTGCGGGCCACCCTGGTGCCGTTGAACAGCGGCGTCGGCCTGCAGTTCGTCTATCGCGAGAGGGATGGCGAGATGCTGACGCTTCTGGTCGTCGCCGAGGAGCCGATCGACGACAAGGGCCTGCACGCCGTCGAAGAGCGCGGGCTTCAGTTGGTCTACTGGCGCAACGGCGCCACCGCCTACACGCTTGCGGGCAGCCGGTCGGACGGCGACCTTCTCGTGGTCGCCAAGAAGATGGCCGACAGCGTAAGGCGCTCCTGATCACAGAGAGGAGGAATTGCATGAGCGTACCGATTTCGTCAGAAAGGCGTCGGCTGACGGCCGCGGAATTCGAAATGGTCGAACAGACTCATCATCCCCGGATCTGCGCCCTCTCCGACGACGAGCGCACCGCCGTCATGCGTCGCATCCGGGAATTCCGGGACAAAGCCCGGACCATCGCCAACCAGCAGCGCCGGGAGATGCGCCGAAAGGCCGAGCCGCGCGGCGACCGCGAAGCGGCGGACAACAGCGGAACGGCGCTGAAGGTGCAGATCTTCACCAGCGCCCTGAAGCGCCTGAACCGTGAAAGCCGAAGGATGGAGGAGGCGGCCAGACGGCCGACTCAAAGTGCCGTGGCGCGGAACGCGCTTGAACTCAAGCGGGCCAACCGGCGACGGCATCATCCCGACGGCAGGCAGACCCCGTCCCAGGGGATGCGGGCGATCACGAACAGCCAACGGACCGTCGATACCGACCCGCGCGAGATCGGCCGGGTTTCGCAATTCGTCAAGGCGTCCCAGGCCCGCCGGGACGCCCGCTGAACGGCCGGGGTTGATCGAAGCGCCCCGGATTTCGCCCCGGATTTCCAGAAGGCCCCGCTCTTCCGAAAGAGCGGGGCCTTCGTCATGATCGGGCATCCCCCACGGACGCTTTCCGGTCGGCACACGGGCCCTGCTTTCAGTCGACAGTGTGGCCCGGGCCACAGCGGGCGCCGGGCCGATCACGGCAGGATGCGGGTCTTCCCCGGCCCTGGTCCTTGCGTGAAGGAAATGCCCGATGTGCAGACTTGTCGCCATCCCCCTGTTCCTGACACTCGTCGCTGCAATTCCGGCCGCCGTCCAGCCAGCCTCGGCGTTCGAGGTGCAGTCCGGCGGCATCCCGTTGCCGGCCGCGGCGGCCTCGATGCCGGCGCACCGTGCCGGCACCGTATCGCCGGCCGCCGGCGTTGCCTTTCCACCCTGGATGGGCGGCGGCCGGACGGGGGCGGAAGCCATGGCCGCCGGGCTGCCGGGGATGAGGGGCGCCGGGGCGCCGCCGCAGGGCAGGGCAACGGGGGTGGGTGCCCCTGACCGCGCGGCGATGAACGAACAGCTGTTCGGAATCAGGCGCTGACCGGTGCCGGCCGCCGCATTGCACGTCTCGCGCCCCGATTTCCGGGATTGCCGCAAGTATGGGGAAGCCGACCGCGATTCTCGGCCAATTCGGAAGCAGGCGGCGCTGAACCGGAGCGTTTTCAACGGGATGGGATTACCCAAGAATTCGGGGGGACCCTACTTCCCGGACGAAGACTAAGATGCAGGTCATCGGACAAAGGGCAATGAAGAAAACAGGGGGAAATCATGCTGCGGACTGCCGTCATCGCAGTCGGCGCCCTGCTGCTTCTGCCGCTGTTTCTGGCTGGGCAGGGAATGGCCGACCGGGCGAAAGCGCCCGACGACGCGCGTGCCTACATCCTGTGGCCGTCCAACGGGACGGTCATCAATGGCGGTAAATTCTGGGTGCGCATGGGGCTCCAGAACATGGGGGTGGCACCGGTCGGCATCAGCCATGCCGATACCGGGCACCATCACCTGCTGATCGACACCGACCTGTCGAACCCGGACGAACCAATCCCCAACGACAAGCAGCACCTGCATTTCGGCGCTGGCCAGACAGAAGCGCGGCTGGAGCTTCCGCCCGGCCGCCACACGCTGCAGATGGTGCTGGGCGACGCCGACCATGTTCCGCACAACCCGCCGGTGATGTCGGAAAAGGTGACCATAACCGTCCGCTGACCGGTTCCGTCCGGCTGATGTCCGCCGGTTCATGTTCGCCGGCTTGCGTCCATTTGGGAGGGCACCATGAAGACTGGAATGTCCGTGCTTGCGTCCGGCCCCGGTCCGCGCGCCGCTGTGAAGGTCGTGCTGTGGGGAGTGCTGTCGGTCGCACCATTGATCGTGCCGGCGGCCCCCGCGGCTGCGGCAGAGGCGTCTCCCGACCAAAAGGCCGAGCAAAAGCCCGCGGCCGCGGAGCAGGCGTCTCCGGCCGCGCCGCGGACGCCCGGCCGCAAGGAGGCATGGCTCTACATCGGCTGGCCCAACAACGGGCAGGTGGTGGGAACGCGGTTCAAGGTGTGGTTCGGGCTGCGGAATTTCGGCGTCGCTCCGGCCGGCGTGCGCAAGGACGGCACCGGGCACCACCATCTGCTGATCGACACCGATCTGAAGGCCTTCGACGAGCCGATCCCCAGCGACAAGCAGCACCTGCATTTCGGCAAGGGCCAGACCGAAACCATCCTGGAACTGCCGCCGGGGCGGCACACGCTGCAGCTGGTCCTGGCCGACGCCGACCATGTGCCGCACGACCCGCCGATCATGTCGAAGAAGATCACCATCACCGTCCGTGCCGACCGCGGCCAGCAACTTTCGGCGCGGTGACGGCCAAAGCCGGAGACCCGGACCCGGCCCCAACCCACAGGAGACAGCGCCGATGAGCATGGTCCGGTTCCTTGGTTCGCTCGGGGTTTCCGCCGGCCTGACGCTGGCGCTGGGCGGCTGCTTCACCTCCGGCGAGATGGCCCGCGTGGTGCAGCAGCCGAAGACACCCGCCGTCCGCACCATCAGCAGCTTCAGCGAGGCGCTGCGCTGCATGGACACGCTGCTGTGGACCCACGGCAAGCGCGACATCTACATCACCGCCAACGGCCTGCCCGATGCCACCGGCCGGGTGGCCGGCGGCACGAAGGAGATGCTGATCACCGCCGTCTCCCGCATGTCGGAGACGTCCAACGCCTTCCGCTTCGTGGATTTCGAACCGGCTCTGGACGACGTCAACGCGCTGTACTGGATGATCGGGGTGCAGCCGAATTTCCGCGCGCCCTCCTACTACATCCGCGGCGCCATCACCCAACTGGACGACAATGTGGTCAGCGAGGCGGCGGGGGCGGGGCTGTCGCTGCCCAAGCTGGACCTCGGCGTGTCGGCCGACCAGGTGATGTCGATGGTCTCGGTCGACCTCAATGTCGGGGAGTTGGTGACCCGCCAGATCATCCCCGGCATGTCGGCGTCCAACACGCTGGCGGTGGTGTCGTCGGGGCGCGGGGCGGATGCTGGCGGGGTGATCGGCAAGGCCGGACTGTCCTTCAACATCTCGCTGAACCGATCGGAGGGTCTGCACCAGGGCGTGCGCACGCTGGTCGAACTCAGCACCATCGAGGTATTGGGCAAGCTGACCCGCGTGCCCTATTGGCAATGCCTTGGCATCGACCAGACCAACCCGGCCTTCATGGCGGAGGCGCGCGGCTGGTTCGACGGCATGGCACCGGCGGAGCGCGTCACCTTCACCCAGCGGGCGCTTTCGGCGCAGGGCTATTACGACGGGCCGGTCAACGGGCAGCTCGACCAGCGGACCGCCGAGGCTGTCGGCCGCTTCCAGGCGGACAACGACCTGATCGCAACCGGGCGCATCGATTTCGACCTCTACCAGCGCCTGCTCGCCAAGCCGCCCGGCCAGGGCGGAGCACTGCCGGCCCGGCTGCAGAGCGTCAGCAACGCCGGCGGCGAGGGACTGCCGCGTCCCCAGCCGTCTCCGGCCAAACTCGACCTGCTGCTGTCGTCGGACCGCGGCCCGGCACCGCGTTACCGCGCCGGGGAAGCGCTGGTGGTGCGGATGCAGCCGACGGCGGACGGCTTCGTCTACTGCTATTACCGCGATGCCGCCGGTACGGTTTCCCGCATCTTCCCCAACCGCTTCCAGCCCGACGCCTTCGTTGAGGCCGGCCGGCAGGTGGAAATCCCGCCCGGCGTGCAGAAGCCCTTCAATCTGCGGATGGACCGTGCAGGCGCGGAGGAGACGGTGGCCTGCATCCTGTCGCATGACGAGATCGGCGTGCGGATCCCGGAGGCGCTCAAGAGCGAGGATCTGCAGCCCATCCCCGGCACCGCGCTGGATGACGTGATCAACGCCTTCGCGACGGCCAAGGGGAGCGACGCCCGTGCCAAGCGGCTGTCGGTGAAAGTGCTGCCGGGCACGCTGGCGCAGGGCGGTTAGACCCGTTCTCTCCGGAAAACCGCCGCCGACTGTTGGCCGGCTCACAGCGCGGGGGAGGGGGGTGGCGATAGAACCAGGGGCAACGCCGTTCCTTGTCCTGCCCATGGAGCCTCAGATGACGAAGTCCATCCTGTCCCCCTTCCTGGCCCATGCCCTGGCCGCCACCCTGCCGATGCTGGCCGCCGTTTGCGCCGGACCGGCATCCGCCCAGACCGTGGAAGGGTCCGGCCCGTCGAAGGTGATGATGTTCGACCGGCCGCCCAGCGTGGAAGAACTGCGCGAGGTGGTGGCGCCGGAACCGAAAATCCGCACGCGCAGCATCGAGATCATCGGCGGAGCGGCCGGCGCCGCCGCCAAGCGCCCGCGCCCCATCGACGAGATCAACTACGGCACGGCACCCGTCCCGCCTGCGGCGCAGCCGGCTCCTCAGTATGATGCCCAGCCCGCCGCCCAACCCGCCCCGAGCCGCCCTGCCCATAAGCAGCGCCGGCAGGAGGTGCGGATGGAGGCCCCGGCCGCCGAACCGCCCGCCGACACCACCGCGCAAGGGGGTGAAGCGCCGCAAGCCTTCGGGTTCCGCATCAACTTCGCTCTCAATTCCGCCGAGATTCCGACGGACTCCGCGTCCTACATCGACGCCGTCGGCGCGTTGATGAAGGAGGACCCGAATCTGGGACTGACGGTTGAGGGGCATACCGATGCCAGCGGCAGCCTTCCCTACAACATGCTGCTGTCGCAGCGGCGCGCGGTGTCGGTCGGCGAATATCTCGTCCGCGTCCACCAGATCGATCCCAAGCGCATCACCGTGGACGGCAAGGGGCCGAGCGCGCCGCTCGCTGCCAATCCCTATGACGGCCGCAACCGGCGCGTCGAATTCAAGCCGACCCGTTGAGCGGCGGCCGGAACGGAGGGGATGTCATGAAGCACGCCTTGCTCCTCGCCGCCTGCCTCGGCCTGGCCGTCACCGGCGCCGCCGACGCCACGCTGGTCCGGAAGAAGAGCCCGGAGAATTCCGGCGCCACCAGCGGCGGCGCCCAGGGTGGCGTGGACGTCGCCCCGGCCGGCACGCGGGTCCGCGTCCAGTGCTGGCAGGACGGCCACAAGATCATTGACGAGGCGGACCTCGCCGTCGTCTCGCTCAGCATCGCCAGCCAGATAAACGGGCTGCGCTTCCGCCGCAGCGGCGGTCCGGATGGAACGGTGTCGGTGATGACGCAGTCCCGCACCGCCTGCCTGCTCGCCCCCGATGACGGGAAAGGCCGCAGCCGCGACTGACGAATCCAACCGAAAGGTGACCATCATGTCCAAGAGAACTCTGTCCCATCTGCTGGGTGCCGCGGCCGTCGCGGCCCTGGGCTGCGGCCTCGCTCCCGGAGTGCGGGCGGAGGCCGTGGTGGTGGCGTCCAGCGCGCCCGGCTATGTCCAGGGCCAGCTCGTCGCCGACGGTCAGGCCGTCCGGCTTCCCGACGGGGCCAACGCGACGCTGCTGTTCGCCAATGGCCGCCTGTTGCGGCTGCGCGGCCCCTATGACGGGATCCCCGGCGAGATGGCCGACAGCGCCGTTTCGGCCCGTGCCGGTCCCGTCGACGACCGCTTCATGCAGAGCGACCTGGGCGCGGCCCGCGCCTTGGGAAACCCGCTGGAGGCGGCGCTGGAGCGTGCGCTGGCGATCGACCCGTCGGTTCCCGGCACCCGCTGCGTCAGGGCCGGAAGCCTGCCCATGCTGCGCCGCCCGGCGGATGGCGGGCTGGACGGCATGCAGTTGCAGGACATGGCCGCTGGAAGGCGCGCATCGGTCAGCTGGGCCGGCAGTGCTTCGGCTCCCTGGCCGCAGAGTCTTCCGCTGACGGACGGGGCGGACATTGCGGCCCTGCGGCCGGATGGAACGCCGATCGGCACCTTGCATGTCCGCCTTGTGGACCCGACGGCCGGGGCGGCGCTGGCGGTGGGCATGGCCTCGGCCGGCTGCACCGGGCAGATCGGCGCGGCGATGGCGGCCTTGCGCGATGTTACGGTGCCGCTTGCCCTCTTTCTCACCGCCGATCCGGCTTCCGCAGCCGGTGCCGGAGCCGCCTACCGGCCGGGCGAGGATATCCGGCTGCTGGTCCAGACCGACCGCGACGCCCACCTTTATTGCTATCTGCGCAATGCGCGGGCCCAGCTGATTCCCATCTTTCCGGCCGGCGCCGCCATGAGCGCCCATGTGGCGGGCAATGCGCCGGTCAGCCTGTCCGGTGACCGCATGCCCCTGCGGGCCGGTGACGGTCCCGCCGATCTGGAGGTGCGCTGCATCGCCGCCAGCCGCAATCTTGACGGCGAGATGCCCGGCCGTACCGACGCCTTCCGCCCGCTTGCCGAGGAGGCCGCCGTCCAGCTCGACCGCGCGGTGTCCCGCCTGCGCGAGACCGAAGTGGCATCCGCACAGCTTGTCCTGAAGGTTCGCTGAGGAGCCGCATGGACGGAGCACCCGCGCCCCCCAAGGAGAGACCGCGGGCCTCTCCCGCCGTAAAGCCGGAGCCGCCGGAGCCCGGCCGGCGCCGCTGGCCGGGGATGCGGTTGGCCGTGGCCGTCGTACTTGGCAGCGCCCTGCTGGCGCTTGCCGCCGCGAGATTTGTGCCGCCGCTGCGCACCGCCGACGAGAGCCTGGGCGACCGGCTGATCGCCGCGTCGGCACCGGCCCGGCCGCAGCATCCGGCCATTGCATTGGTGCTGTTCGGGGAGGACAGCTTCGCCGGGCTGGCCTGCCGGTCGCCGGTGGATCGCGGCATGCTGGCCGACATGATCGGCGTGCTGGAGGCGGCGCGGGTCCGCGCCATCGGCATCGACGTGCTGTTCGATCAGCCGACCCTGCCGGCGCTTGACGAGCGGCTGCGCCGCGCCATGCTCGGCGCGTCGGTTCCGGTGGTCGCGATCACCGCGCTGGAGCAGACGCCTTTGACCGAACGGCAGAGACGTTTTCTGAACGAGTTCACCGAAGGGCTGCCGCGCGGCCACGCCAATCTGGCGAAGGACCGGCTGGATGCCGCCGTGCGCTGGCATGTTCCCTTCGGCGGCGACGGAACACCCAGCCTGCCGGTGCAGCTCGCCCGCGTCGGCGGCGTGTCCGGCGTGCCGGCGGAGCCCTTCCGCATCGACTGGCATGGCCGGCCGGACGGCGCCACGTCCCCTTTCCCGGTCTATCCCGCGGAGGCGGTCGCCCTGCTGCCCAAGGACTGGCTGGCCGGGCGGATGGTGCTGGTGGGCACGGCCCTGGCTGGGATCGACCAGCACCGCACGCCGCTGTCGCCCGCCGGATCCTCGACGGCCGGCGTCGAGATTGAGGCGCATGTGCTGGCCCAACTTCTCGACGGGCGGAGCAGCCCGCGCCTGCCTGTCGCGGGGGAGGCGGCGCTGGCGCTGCTGACGGCGGCCGCCGGGGTGGCCGTCGCGCTGGCCGGGCTGCCGTTGTGGTTGCTGGCATCGGTGGGCCTGCTCGTGCCGGCGGCGGGCTGGACCGGCGCGGCGGCGCTGTTCGCGGCCGGCGGGCCGCTGGTGCCGCTGGTGGTGCCGTCGCTGGCCTGGGTCGCCGGCATCGCCGCCATGACCGTGCAATTGTCGCTGCGGGAGCGGGCCGACCGGCGCGTCATGATGCAGCTGTTCGCCAATCACGTCTCCCAGCCGGTGGCGGAGGAAATCTGGCGCGAGCGCGCGACCTTCATGGCCGGCAACCGCCCGCGCCCGCAGCAGTTGACCGCGACCGTGCTGTTTTCCGACATCGAAGGCTTCACCACCATCTGCGAAGCACTGGAGCCGGAGCCGCTGATCCGCTGGCTGGAAGGCTATCTCGACGCCATGGTGCGCATCGTCACCGCCAATGACGGGGTGGTGCTGCGCTTCGTCGGCGATGCGGTTCTGGCGGTCTTCGGCGCGCCGGTCGCCCGCACCACGCAGGCGCAGATCGACGCCGATGCCCTCCGCGCCGTCCGCTGCGCCCTGCAGATGGGGCGGGAACTGGTGGCGCTGAACCGGCAATGGCAGGCGGAGGGACTGCCGCCGGTCGGCATCCGCGTCGGCCTGCACACCGGCCCCCTGGTGGCCGGCAGCCTGGGCGGGCTGCGCCACAGCGAATATTCGCTGCTGGGGGACACCGCCAACACCGCCGCCCGGCTGGAGGCCTACGGCAAGCTGGTCGAGGCCCGGACGTCCCGCCACTGCCGCATCATCGTCGGCGATCCGACCTGGCAAGCGGTGGGGCAGGCGGTGCGGCAGGATGTCCAGGGCCGATGCACCGCGATGCCGGTGGGGGAGGTGGCGCTGAAGGGCAAGACCAGGACGGTGCGTATCTGGCTGCTGGTCGACGACGGCGATGCTGACGGTTGTGCGTGAGGACAATCAGAACTCGTGTGCGATGCGCGCAGTAATCCCTTCGGTCTGCCACCTCCTCTTTTGCCGGAGTTAGGCAGAAGGGGCGTCTTGGAATTGCTTGTTGCCGCGGGTATGCTTCTTCCATCCATGGCGGGTTGCCGGCAATTTCCGGAAATATTTTGAACAGCCCATCGCTATGCGCCGTAAGCTTCGCCGGCTGACCCGTAGATGGATGTGACAGTCGGATGTCATCGATGGAGTGCGGCGCCTCTTTGCTCAGGTACGGAGGCGGGGATGGTGGGACCGGTCGGACCCTGCCGGAAGGTTTTCGCGGTGCTTGTGCTCCTGCTGGTGATCGCGGGACCGGCAGGCTTTGCGCGCGCGGCCGGACCTGCCGCTTCTGGGCCAACCTCCGGCGGTGCGGCGGCGGAAAGCCGCCTGGCGCTGGTCATCGGGGTCAGCAACTACCGCAACGCGCCGGAGCTGCTGAACCCGCGCAACGACGCACGCGCCATCGGCGAGGCACTGCGTGCCCTGAACTTCACGGTGGACGAGCAGTACGACCTGGACGCCCGCGGCTTCGCCACCGCCCTGCGCCAGTTCGGCCTGAAGGCCTCGCAGGCCGACGTGGCGGTGATCTTCTACGCTGGGCACGGCATCCAGGTCAGCGGCGTCAACTATCTACTGCCCGCTGACGCCCAGTTGGAGCGGGAGCGCGATCTGGTCTATGAGGCGATCCCGCTGAACCTGCCGATGGGAGAACTGGCCGGCGCGCGCAAGCTCGGCATCCTCATCCTCGACGCCTGCCGCAACAATCCCTTCGTCGACCGCCTGACCCGCAGCGGGTCGAACCGCAATCAGGCCCATCCCGGCCTCGGCAGCGTGGACGACACGCCAAGCGACACGCTGGTGGCGATGGCGACCCGCGCCGACCAGCTGGCGGAGGACGGCACCGGCGACCACAGCCCCTTCAGCGCGGCGCTGCTGGAGCATCTCCGGACGCCCGGCCTGGAGCTGAGCCTGTTCTTCCGCAATGTGCGCGATACGGTGAAGCAGGCCACCAACGGCCGGCAGGAACCGTTCGTCTACGGCTCGCTCGGCGCCACACCCTTCTATTTCAACCCGCGCCCGCCCAACCGGCCGCCTGTGGTGGGAGAGTTGCGGGCGCTGACCCTGCTCGACCGTGCCAGTCCGGAACCGCTGGCGTCCGGCAAGCCGACCGACCCCGATGACGACCAGATGTACGCCCGCGTCACCGGCTTGCCGCGCGGCGGCACCGTCCGTGTCGGGGAGCGCAGCGTGCTGATCGGCGACTACCTGACGGTGGAGCAGCTGGCGGCCACCAGCTTCAAGCCCGACGGCAGTTTCCGCGGGGAGGCCGGCGCCTTCGAGTTCCTGGTGTCCGATGGCCGCGGCGGCACGGTCACCGGCACCATCCCCGTCACCATCCGGCCGAGCAACCAGCCGCCGGCCGTGGTGGCGGACCGCAAGCTGCGGGCCGCCGGCAACCCGATGGGGATCGACGCCCCAGCCGACCCGGACGGCGACGCGCTGACCGTCACCGTCACCGCCGTGCCGGACCGCGGTAGTGTCCGCAACGGCGCCGCCGTGGTGAAGCCGGGCGACCGGCTGACCGTCCAGGCGCTGACCGCCCTGACCTTCGACCCGGAAGCCGGGGCGCCCGGTCCGGCCGGAAGCTTGCGCTACAGCGTCGATGACGGGCGCGGCGGCATCGCCACGGCC
This sequence comes from Azospirillum sp. B21, assembly GCF_008364825.1. Lineage (GTDB taxonomy): Bacteria > Pseudomonadota > Alphaproteobacteria > Azospirillales > Azospirillaceae > Azospirillum. Next base: position 168,727 of record NZ_VTTO01000007.1, on the reverse strand, counting down.
AGCGTCGGGGTGGAGATCGCGCCGCCGGGAACCACGCCGGTGGCGGAGCTGGAGGACAGCGTCTGGAAACGCGTCCAGGCCAGCAAGGAGCCCGGCGACTATCAGGCCTTCCTGCAGCTGTTCGGCGGCAGCGGCTATGCTCCGATCGCCCGCCGCCAGATGGAGACGCTGAAGCTCGCCGGTAAGCCGCCGGAAACGGCGTCCCAACCGAAAGCAGAGTCCAAGGCTGAGGTTGCGCTTGGTCCCGGCCTGGAACCGGCCGATCCCGGACGCTACACCGTCACCGCCGACGGAGTGCTGCGGGCGACGCCGGCCAATGGCGGCGCGCGGGTTGGCCGGGTGGCGCGCGGAGCGACGGTGCAGGTGCTGGGCCGCGTGCCGGAGGGCGGGTGGTACCGCATCGCGCTGGAGGATGGCACGCAGGGCTTCGTCGCCGCCGCCCTGCTGAAGCACGAACCGCTGCCCGCGCCTCAGCCTGCCGCCGCTCCACAGCCTGCGCCCCAGCTGGCCGAACCCCAGGTGGTCGCTGCGGCTCCGCCGGCTCCGACCAACGGGGCGGCGCGCAATCACGGCGCCGGCAACAGTTTCCAGGATTGCCCGACCTGCCCGGTGCTGGTGCGGGTGCCGGCCGGCAGCTTCATGATGGGGAACGACAAGGGCGACGCGTCGGAGCGGCCGGTGCACCGCGTCACCATCGCCAAGCCCTTCGCGATGGGCATGTATGAGGTGACCGTCGGCGAATGGCGCGCCTGCATGCAGGAGGGGGGCTGCACCGACCTGCCGCGCATGGTCAAGGTCACCGACACGTCGCCCGTCCACAACCTGCATTGGCAGGATGCCCAGGCCTATGTGGCGTGGCTCAGCCGCAAGACCGGGCAGCGTTACCGCCTGCCGAGCGAGGCGGAGTGGGAGTTTGCCGCGCGGGCGGGCACCGCCACGCCCTATTGGTGGGGAGCGGGCGCAGAAGTCCAGGCCGACTGCGACGATTGCGGCGGCCAGCACGAACACCTGACGCCCGCCGCGGTCGGCAGCTACAAGCCGAACCCCTTCGGCCTGCATGACATGAATGGCGGGGTGGCGGAGTGGGTGGCCGATTGCTGGAACCGCAACTACCAGGGCGCACCCGCCGACGGCAGCGCCTGGACCCAGGGAAATTGCCGCAAGCGGGTGCTGCGCGGCGGATCCTGGCGCGACCGGCTTGAGGTGATCAACGGCACCATGCGCAACAGCTACGATGTCGACGTGCGCTATCTCACCAACGGATTCCGCGTCGCGCGGGACGTGAACTGACGGGGTGAACCGGCGGGGTTCAGCGCTGGACGGTGACGGTCGTCTGGGTCGCGCGGTTGTGCCTGCCGACGGCGGTGTTGGTCGTGGTGTTCACGTTGTTGACCTGCACCCCGCCCTGGGCCAGTGCAGAGGGCAGATGCGGCAGCGGCCCGGCGGTGCTCATCAGCATGTCCAGCGTCGACGGGCCTTGCGGCTTGGCGGTCGGCGCGGGCGCCGGTTCCGGTTCGGGGGCCGGCGCGGGAGCGGCGGTTTCCACCGGCCCGACGCTGTTGTCGCCAAGCTGTTGCTGGCTGATGTTGCCGTCGCCGAAGGCGAAGTTCAGCGCACTGTTGAAGTTGTTCACGATGAAGGGCGCGTCGATGAAGGTGAAGCTCGGGTCGATCGGCTGCACCGGCGGCTGGCGGCTGGCGGCCAGCGGCTGCCCCTTGCTGAAGCCGGCAAGATAGCCGGCATCGCCGCGGATGCGGGTGATCGACTGCTGGTGCATGGAGGATCGGCTGACCGACGGGTTCGTCACCATCGCGCCGGGAGGAGCGCCGCGGCGGTTCGGGTCCACCGACACCGGCAGGCGCGGCACCTGGGCGAAGGCCTGCGCCATCGCCGCGCCGGGGATCGGGCCGGGTGGAAAGGCGATGCCGCCGGTCACCTGTGCGGAGGCCGTCCCGGCGGTCAGCAGCAGGGCGGTGGACAAAAGGATTATGCGGGGCGACGGCATGGCGGGCTCCCTCAAGACTGTTGGCCGGGACTATGCAGGGCATGGGGGCAGGGCATGGGGAGCAGGGTAGGGCCGTCCGGGGGCGGGCGCTGTGGCGCGGCTCACAGGCCGTCGCAGGATTGGCGGCTCAGTCGCAGGATTCGGCGATCTCGTCCAGCGCCTGGGCGTCGCGGATGACGATGCAGCCGGCATCCATCGCGATCACGCCCGCGCGCTGCCATTCGTTCAGCAGCTTGTTGACGCTTTCCCGCGACACGCCGACGAGACAGCCCAGCTGTTGCTGCGACAGCTTGATGTCTAGCCGCAGCCCCTCCGGCCCCGGCCGTCCGAAGGCCTCGCCCAGCCGTTTCAGCGCGCGGGCGAAGCGGGAGGGTGCCTCCAGGAACAGCGTGTCCTCCAGATGCTCGCTGGTCTGGCGCAGCCGTTTGCACAGCACGCTGATGATGCGGAAAGCCAGATCGGGCCTTGCCGTCAGCACAGGCATCAACTGCGACCGGTCGAGCACCAGCAGGTCGGTCTCCTCCAGCGCTACCGCGTCGGCGGTGCGCGGCTCGCCGTCCAGAAGGGCGATCTCGCCGAACAGGCCGCCCTTGTTGATGATGCTCAGCACCAGTTCCTTGCCGTCCATGGAATGGCAGCAGATTTTCACGCGGCCGCGGATGACCGCCATCATGCTGTCGCCCGGGTCGCCCTTCTGGAAGATCATGGCGCCGCGCGGGTGGTGGGACAGCCGGGCGGCGGTTGCCAGCCGGTGCCGTTCCTCGCGCTCCAGATGCTTGAGCAGGAAATGCCCGGCGAGGACGAGATCCTTATCGAAGTTGATCCGTATCGCGGTCATGGCTGCCCCCTGGCTGACGTCGCGGGCCGGTCCTCTAACCGGGGCATGGTACGCCGGCAACCGACTCGTCCCGCACCGTCAAGGGGGGGTACGCCGTCGTTGGCGCTTCTGCTCCGTTCGTGTGCGGACCGGACACGAAAAGGGCGGCCGGCGCCGGCCGGTTGCCCTTTTCGCAACGATGGAGTGAGAAACCCCGCCGTCAGCGGAAGATCGCCTTGGGCGGCAGCGGTTGCGGGTTCAGGGCACGATCACCGCCGTAGGTGGGGCCCGGCGTGATCCCCGGAAGGAACCTCGTGCCGCAGGTCAGGCAGGGCGGCGGCTTCGGGATGCCGGGGGACGGCTGGAGGATGATCGGGCCGACCGTGGTGGCCCGCGTGTAGGACATGGTTGGCGTCGCGGCGAAGGCCGGCGCCGCGGCGATGGTGGCGAGCGTCAGCGACAGGGTCAGAAGGCGGGACATGGCGGTGTCTCCGGTTCGGTTGGCGTCAGAGGTCGGGGTCTTCGTCGTCGTCCGGGTCCAAGGAGCGGGCCTGGGGGCCGAAGGGGAAGTCGCGGCGATTCAGCAAACCACGCAGGTCCGGCGCGACGGCGCGGGGGAGCAGTTGGATCTCCGCATCGGGAACGACTTCCGACTGCGGGTCGGATGGCGTGGCGGAACAGCGGGTCCGGCCGTCGAGCGTCACGCAGCTCAGCGAGCCTGAACCCCGCATGCAGACGGTCTTGCCGTTGACCGTCTGGCAGGCGAGGGAGACGGCATCCGCCGGGGCCGTCAAGGCCGTCAACAGCAGGGCGGGCGCGACGAAGGCCAGGATCATCGGGAACTTCGCCATCGGTGGTCTCCCGGACAAAAGAGGTGGGCAAAAGGCTGAGAGGAAAGGAGGCTCAGCGGCGAAGGCCGGTCAGCGACTGGGCGGCGCTGTTGCCGAGGCCGGCGGTGACGTTGGTGCCGATCCCGACATTGGTGCTGACCAGCGGGCCGCGGCCGCTGAAGTTCAGACCGACCTGGACGCCGTTGCCCTGGAAGCCGAGCAGCTTTTGCCCGGCCGAGTTGCCGATCCCGGCGGCGACGTTGGTGGCGGTGCCGACATTGGTGCTGACCAGCGGGCCGACACCGCGGATGGGTGCGCCGCCGCTCTGGAGGACGGTGCCCTGCTGCTGTGCCGAATTGCCGATGCCGGCCCCGACATTGGTGGCGTTGGCGACGTTGGTGCTGACCAGTCCGGGCACCGACATCAGCGACGGCATGCCGGTGCCTGCACCGGTCTTGGGCTGCGCCAGCGCAGGTGTCGCGAGCAGGGCGGCGGCGAGGGTAGCGAGAGCGATTTTGCGGATCATGGCGGGAGTTCCTTCGGTGGGGGTGAGGCTTCGGGCTTCCGTGCCCCGGCGTTGTTGAAGGAAGCTTAGCCAAGTGCCTGAAACGGCTCTGTGAGTTGGCCCACAGATGCGGGCGTTTCCCTGAAGGAATCCGGCGGGCGGGAGCGGACAAAAGAAAGCCCCGGCCGGAAACCGGCCGGAGCGAGGTCAGGGGAGGAAGCCGGGAAGAGGGAGGGCGGTCAGCGCTGCTTGACGAGGGCGCTCTGTCCCGCCCAGTTGCCGGTGCCGGCGGACAGGTTCTGCATGGAGCTGTGATTGAACGGGCCGACCAGCCCGCCCGAGCGCTGGAGAACGGTGCCGTGCTGCAGGGCGGTGTTGCCGATGCCGGCCGCCGTGTTGCCGACATTGGCGACCGAGCCGCCGCTCAGCAGGCCGCCGCTCTTCTGCATCACCGTCGCCCTCTGGCCGGCGAGGTTGCCGATGCCGGCCGCGGTGTTGCCGACCGTCGCCATCGACCCGCCGCTGAACACGCCGCCGCTCCGCTGCTTCACGAAGGCGTCCTGGTTGGCGGTGTTGCCGATGCCGGCGGCGAGGTTGGAGACGGTGGCGACGTTGGGACCGGCGAAGGGACCCTTGGACTTCTGCATGACCAGCGCGCTCTGGTTGGCGGTGTTGCCGATGCCGGCCGCGGTGTTGGAGATGTCGGAGATGTTCTGGGCCATCGCCGGGGCAGCAAACAGGGCGAGCGAAGCGAAGCCGGTCAGCAGGGAGGTGCGGATCATGATCTGGTCTCCTGTCTCGGGGCCGCGGGATGCGGCGTGTTGCCGATGGACAGACCCTACCCAAGCCCCGGAACCCGGGATGTGAGCCGCTCCACACTCTTCCTGCTTTTGTCGATCGGCGCCTGCTTAAGCCTCCTGCCAGTGCGGATAGGTGACGTAGGCGGTGAGGGCGCCCTGTTCGTGCGAGCGGATGGTGACGTTTGAACCCTTGGGCATGTAGATGATCTCGCCCGGCCCGGCGGTGACCGTGCCGGCATCGGAGGCGACCGAGACCCGCCCTTCCAGCACCACCATCACGTCGTCGACGGCAATCGCCTCGTCGATGCTCTGGTTGGGTTCGTAGCGGCCGTAGCCGATGGTGACAGGTCCGCCATGGCGCTGGTCGACCGCGTTGCCGACGAACACATCGGCCTCCTGTCCGGGGGTGCGCTCAAGCGATACGTCCGTCATGGCGAATTTGCGAACGGTCATCTGCGTCTCCTTGAAGAGAGGGGCGATCCACCCCAGCCGATATCGGAAGTGCTGCAGCATAGGGCGGCAGCGGTACAACAGGGCGGAGAGCGGAAATCATCAATGCGCCGCCGTTTCCACCGTCCGCAAAGCCGGCATCCCCGCCGTTGACAGACGGCGCGATGGTCTTCTAGGCTCCGTCCCGTTCCCAGGGGAGCCTCGTCAAGGAGGCTGAGACACCCGCCGGCCCGGTCCTTCGCGTCCGGGCGACGCGGCAACCCTTCGAACCTGATCCGGGTCATGCCGGCGTAGGGATGCGGGACGAGAAGGCCTTCGCGGCCGACGCGCAGATCCATACTCCACAGGCTCATCCCGGATTCGTTTGTTGCTCCATCGGTCGGTGCCGCTTGGAGAAAACCGGGCGGGGAGTGTGGCCGTGAGCGCGATCTACGACAGGGTCCTGGCCTTCATGGAGGCCGATATCGGAACCGGGGCGGCGGCCGACGAGGCCTTCAACGCCCTGGCGCTGGCCGTCTTCGCCCACCAGTTCGAGCACAACCAGCCCTATCGCCGCTTCGCCATGCAGCGCGGCCGGACGCCGCGCGGGGTGAAGAGCTGGCGCAACATCCCGGCGGTGCCGATCAACGCCTTCAAGGACCTGACGCTCAGCTGTCGCCCGGCGGAGGAGTCCGCCCGCATCTTCATGACCAGCGGCACGACCAAGGGCGGCATCCGCGGCCAGATCCACCACACGACCCTGGCTGTCTACGACCGCTCCATGCTGCTCAACTTCCGCCGCCGCTTCATGGCAGAGGCGGGCGCGGAGCGGATGGCGATGGGCATCCTGTTCCCGACCGAGACGGCGATGCCGAACTCCTCGCTCGCCCATTACCTGGAGCTGGCGCGGGCGGAGTGCGGCACGCCGGACAGCCGCCATTGGATTGGCGAGGCGGGCATCGACATCGCCGGGCTCTATGACCGGCTGGACGCCGCCGAACGGTCGGGGCAACCCTTCGCCCTGCTGGGCGCCAGCTATGGCTTCGTGCATCTGATGGACGCCATGGCGCGCGACGGGCGCCGCTTCGCCCTGCCGGAGGGGAGCCGCATCCTCGACACCGGCGGCTTCAAGGGCCAGTCGCGGGAACTGGAACCGGACGAGTTCTACGGGCAGCTTGCCGCCTTCTTCGGCGTGCCGCGCGAGCGCTGCATCAACATGTACGGCATGACGGAGCTGAGCACCCAATTCTACGACGACGGCAATGCGGTCTGCCCGTCGCTGAAATCCGGCCCGCATTGGATCCGCAGCCGCGTCGTCGATCCCTTGTCCGGCCGGGACGTGCAGGCCGGCAGCATGGGCGTGCTGGTTCACCACGATCTCGCCCACGTCAATTCCGTCGCCGCCATCCTGACGGAGGACGCCGGCATCCTGGAGGAGGGCGGCTTCCGCCTGCTGGGCCGCGTAGCCGGGGCGCAGGCCAAGGGCTGCTCTCTGGCGGTGGAGGATTTCCTCGCCGCCGCGCGCGGTTGAGCGGGAGCGCGGCCTTGGCCTTCGGCGACGATCCGTCCGTCATTGAACTGGCCGGCCATCTGCCTGGCCTGCCGCCGGATACGGTGGAGCGGCGCGTGCTGACCTTCGGGTCGGGCGCTGCGGCGCTGCGCGTGGCGGTGCCGGTGCTGGACGCCGAACAGGTGGAGCGGGTCGCCGCGACGGTGCGGGCGGCGGCGCGCGGCTATCTGAAGACGCTGCCGACGGCGCATATCGTGGCGGTGATCGACGCCGCGATCCAACGGCTGCTCGACCGCGAGGACCCATGGCGCCGCAAGGCGGAGCGGCTGCTGCCCGTCGTCACCGGCTACGATCCCGAGATGGTGCGGCTGGGGCTGACCGGCTACCTGAAGACCTTCCGCGCCCACGAGCTGCGCCGCTTCCTGGCCGAAGATTTCGCCAACCCGCTGGTGCTGGACGAGTTCCAGCCGGCGCCCAAGGGCGGCTTCACCCGCGCCTTCGGCCCCGATTTGCTGCTGCATGTCTGGGCGGGCAATGTGCCGGGGCTGCCCCTGTGGAGCCTGATCTCCGGCCTGCTGGTGAAGTCCGGGACGGTCGGCAAGCTGCCCAGCGCCGAGCCGCTGTTCGCGGGCTGGTTCGCGCAATTGCTGGCGGAGATCGACCCCAGGCTGGGCGAGTGTCTGGCCGTGGTGTGGTGGAAGGGCGGCGATGCGGCGGCGGAGCGGGCATGGCTGGCCCAGGCCGACACGGTGGTCGCCTATGGCGGCAACGCGGCGCTGGCGGCGATCCGCGACCGGGTGCCGGTGACCACCCGCTTCCTGCCCTACGGCCACAAGATCAGCTTTGCGCTGGTGTCGCGCGCCGCGCTGGACCCGCGTCGGTCGGGGGAGACGGCGCGGCTGGCCGCCCACGACATCGCCCGCTACGACCAGCAGGGCTGCTATTCGCCGCAGACCCTGTTCGTCGAGCGCGGCGGCCGGCTGTCGCCACAGGACTTCGCCGCCATGCTCGCCCATGAACTGGCGGTGCAGGCCCGCAAGCACCCGCGCCGTGTCCTGTCGATGGCGGAGGCCGGGGAGGTTGCCGGCTGGCGCGACGGGCAGGCGATGCGCGGCCTGGACGGGTCCGGCCATCTGCTGCTGTCGGACCCGGCGGGCGGCTGGTGCGTGTCCTGCATCGACGCGCCGGACGGGTTGGCGCCGACCGCGCTGAACCGGACGATTTCCGTGGTCGCGGTGGACGATCTGGCGGAGGTGGCGGGCCGCGTCGCCCCGCACCGTGCCGTGCTGCAGACCGCCGGCATCGCCGCGCCGCCGGAGGAGTTGTTCAGGCTGGCCGGGCCGCTTGGGGCGGCTGGGGTGACGCGGCTCTGCGCGCTCGGCAGCATGACCGCGCCGGAGGCGGGCTGGCACCATGACGGCCGGTTCAACCTGCTGGATCTGGTGACGGTGACGGAGATCGAACGGTCGGCGGAAGCGCTGGCGGAGGGGCTGGCCCGCTATGCCGACTGACCCGCCGGCCTTCCTGTCTTTCGAGAACGTGCGCTTCGATTACAGCGGTGCCGCCATCGTCGACGGTGTCGACTGGGCGGTCGGCCGCGGCGCCATCCACTGCCTGCTGGGGCGCAGCGGCTGCGGCAAGACCACGCTGCTGAAGCTGGCCGCCGGGCTGTTCACCCCCGCCACCGGGCGGGTGCGGCTGGACGGCGCGGCGGTGTGCGGGCCGGGCGATGCGGTGGGTTTCGTCTTCCAGGCGCCGACGCTGCTGGAATGGCTGACGGTGCTCGACAATGTGCTGCTGCCGGTGACGCTGCACCGCCGCGCCACCGCCGACGACCGCGCCCGCGCGCTCGACCTGCTGGAACTGGTCGGGCTGGCGGGGTTGGCGGACCGCGGACCGAGGGCGCTGTCGGGCGGCCAGCAGAGCCGGGTGGCGCTGGCCCGCGCGCTGATCGCCGATCCGGCGCTGCTCCTGCTCGACGAGCCCTTCGCCGCGCTGGACGCCCTGACGCGCGAGGAGTTGCAGGAGGATCTGCTGCGGCTGTGTGCGCAGCGTGGCACCACCGCGCTGTTCGTCACCCACGACATCGCCGAGGCGGTCTATCTGGGCGATCGCGTGGCGGTGATGGCGGATGGGCAGCTTCGCCACAGCCTTTCCATCGACCTGCCGCGCCCGCGCCCGCGCGATTTGCGCTACGACCCGCGATTCAACGCGCTGTGCCGTGAGCTTCGCCATGCCATGGACGGCGCGACCGGGTTGCGGCGGGCGGAGGCGGCGGAATGACGACCCGCATCGCCGCGATCCTGCTGCCGCTGCTGCTCCTGGCGGGGTGGGAGGGCTATTGCCGCTGGTCGGGGATTCCGGCGCTGGTGCTGCCGCCGCCCTCCGCCGTGGGGGCGGCGCTGTGGAGCGGTCTGGCGAGCGGGCGGCTTCTGCCGCATCTGGCGGTGACCGCGGCGGAGATGGCGCTGGGGCTCGGTATCGGCTGTCTCGTCGGCTTCGTCGCCGGGGTGGCGCTGGCGGAGGTCGCGGGACTGCGCCGCCTGCTCTACCCCTACGTCATCGCCAGCCAGGTGGTGCCGAAGCTGGCGCTGGCGCCGCTGTTCATCCTGTGGTTCGGCTTCGGCATGACCTCCACCGTCGCCATCACCGCGCTGATCTGCTTCTTCCCGCTGCTGGAGAACACGCTGACGGGCCTCGACCGCGTCGATCCGGCCAAGCGGGAGCTGTTCCGCATGCTGCGCGCCGGGCGCTGGCGCACCCTGACGCGGCTGAAGATCCCTTCGGGCCTGCCGGTGATCCTGGCCGGGCTGCGGGTGGCGGTGGTGCTGGCACTGGTTGGTGCCGTGGTGGGGGAGTTCATCGGCGGGCGCCAGGGGCTGGGCGCCTCGATCATCGCGGCGCAGGGGATGATGGACACCCCGCTGATGTTCGCTCTGTTCGCGGTCATCACCGCGCTGGGCATGCTGGTGTATCAGGCCACGCTGCTGATCGAGCGGTGGCTGTTGTCTCGACAGGCGAAAGGATAGCAGGGAAATGGGTCTGTATTCTCGTGCGGCGGGAGCGACCGCCCTTGTCGGGGCGCTGCTGCTGGGCGGCATGTCCGGCGCTTTCGCCCAGGCTTTGGACAAGGTGACGGTGGCGGGCTGGAGCCAGCCGATCAGCGAGATCACCAACCTGCTGGCCGAACCCGACAAGGGCTTCTTCAAGGCCAAGGGCATCGCGCTCGACTATGTGCCCGGCACCGGCGGCGGGTCGGCGATCCAGACCATGCTGACGGGCAAGGCTGACATCGCCTTCACCGATCCTGCTGCCCTCTATCTGGCGCTGGACAAGGGCGAGAAGCTGGTCGCCATCTACAACATCTACCCGCAGAACGTCTTCAACGTGGTGTCGCCCAAGGCCAACGGTATCGTCAAGCCCGCCGACCTGAAGGGCAAGCGCGTCGGCGTCTACAGCCTGTCGAGCGGCACCCGCCAGAATCTGGCCGTCCTGCTGCATCAGGTCGGCTTGAGCGAGAAGGACGTGACCATCGAGGTCACCGGGCTCTTGAACTTCGCCCCGGTGATCCAGGGGCAAGTGGACGCCACGGCGGCGACCGACACCGGCCTCTACGTCGCGCGGCTGAAGGGGCTGCCCGAGGTGACTGTGATCGAGGTGCGCGACAGCCTGAACCTGCCGAGCGACATCTTCGTCGTGACCGAGGAGACCTACCGCAACAAGAAGCCGCTGCTCACCCGCTTCCTCGCCGCCTATCGCGACAGCGCCGCCTGGATGATCGCCAATCCGGAGGAAGCGGCCCGCATCGCCGTCACCCGCGCCATCAACGGGTCGGACGAGGCGGTCAACCTGGGCATCATCAAGCTGCGCAACGCCTCCAGCGTCTCGGAGACGACGGAGCGTGAGGGGCTGGGCGCCTTCGATCCCGGCGTGATGCAGAAGGGCGCCGACACCTTTCACCAGCTGGGGCTGATCGCCCGCCCGCTCGACATGGGTGCGGTGGTGCGCACCGACCTGATCCCACCCAAGCAGTAACGGGACCGTCATGGATTTCCAGGGCAAGGCCATCCTCGTCACCGGCGCCGGGCGCGGCATCGGCGCCGCCATCGCCCGCGCCTTCGCCGCCGAAGGGGCCATGGTGGTGGTCAACTACCTGCGCAACCAGCAGGCGGCGGAAGCGGTGGCGGCGAAGTGCCGGGCGCTGGGCGGCGACGGGCTGCCGCTGCGCGCCGACGTGACCGACGCGGCGGCGGTCGCCGGGATGGTGGAGACGGTGGTGGCGGAGTTCGGCGGGTTGGACGTCGTCGTCAACAACGCCTTCGCGCCCTATGTCTTCGACCCCGACCGGCGGCGGCTGTTCTGGGAAACCGAGTGGGACGATTACCAGACCCAGATCGACGGGGCGCTGAAAAGCACCCACGCCGTCTGCCGGGCGGTGCTGCCGGCACTGCGGCGCCGGGGCGGGGGCAGCATCGTCAACATGGCAACCGACCTCGTGGCGCGGCCGACCGTGCCCTACCACGACTACACCACCGCCAAGGCGGCGTTGATCGGCTTCAGCCGCACCCTGGCGGCGGAACTGGGACCGTTCGGCATCCGCGTCAACTGCGTGGCGCCGGGTCTGGTCTATCCCACCGATGCCAGCCGGTCGACCCCGGAACCGGTGAAGGACCGCATCACCGCCCTGACGCCGCTGGGCCGCATCGCGGCGCCGAAGGATGTCGCCGGGCCGGTGCTGTTCCTCGCCTCCGACTGGAGCCGCTTCGTGACCGGCCAGACGCTGACGGTGGATGGCGGGCTGGTGATGGGCGGTCTCTGAGCCCCCGCACCCGCCCGCCGTCACCGGAACCGGCGCCGGTCCAGCCTCAGAACGGCTGCTGGAGAACTCCGATCAGCCCCTTCACGCCCGATACGAAATTGCCGATGCGCAGGTTTTCGTCGAAGCTGTGTTGGTTGTTGTCGGCATTCACCAGGGGCACGATGACGAAGGGCACCTTCAGCGCCTCGACCGCCGAACCGGTGGGCACCGTGCCGCCCATCATGCGGATGCGCACCGGCTCTTCGCCGTAGGTCGCCTTGTAGGAGCGGTACAGCCACTCGCCGACCGGCGATTGCATATCGGTCCGCGCCGCGGAGCTGGAGGCGGAGACCTTCTCCGAATCCAGGGAGGCGAGCTTGTCGTGCTTCGCCCGCTCCTCGTCCGTCGGGGTGCCCTGGACCAGATGATAGCCCTGCGCCTCGATGTGCTTCTTCAGCATGCCGATCAGCTGTTCCGGCGGGGTTTCCGGAACCGTGCGCAGGTCGAGTTCGGCCACGGCGGCTTCCGGGATGATCGTGCGGGCCTTGGCGCCCACGTCGGCGGCGGCGATGCCGCGGATGTTGAGCGACGGGTACTGCAGCGCCTCCTGGTAGTTCTTGCCGACCTTCTCGGCCTCGGCGATGCCCAGGCGCTTGCGCAGCGCGGCCTCGTCGTCGGGGACGGCGGCCATGATCTTCTCCGCGGCGGCGTCGATCTTCACGGAGTCGTAGTAGCCGGGAATGGTCACGCGCCCGGTTTCGTCCTTCATGGACGCCAGCAGCTGCGCCAGCCGCATCGCCGGGTTGGCCGCGTAGTTGCCGAAATGGCCGCTGTGCAGGCCCTGCTTGGCACCGAAGACGGTCAGGGTCGCCTGGGCGATGCCGCGGTTGCCGAAGACCAGCGTCGGCCTGTTGCTCTGGTGCATGGGGCCGTCCAGCACCAGCAGCGCGTCGCTCTTCAGCAGGTCGGCGTTCTGCCGGATGACCTCGCCCAGGGTCGGCGATCCTTTTTCCTCTTCGGAATCCAGGATGACCTTGACGTTGACGCTGGGCGTCTTGCCCGTGCCTTTCAGGGCGTCGATGGCCGTCAGCAGCATCATGATCGGCCCCTTGTCGTCCGACGACGAGCGCGCGAACAACCGCCAGTCCGGATCGACCTGCTCGCCGTAGAGCTTCTCCAGCGGGATCGTTTCCCACTCGCCCTTGTCGGTCTTCTGCTTCAGCGTCGCGTCCCAGGGGCTTTTCTGCTTCCACTGCTGCGGCGTGACCGACTGGCCGTCCAGATGCGCGTAGAACAGGATGGTCTTCTTGGCGGGATCGGCGCCGGGCAGTTCCGCATACAGCATCGGCTTGCCGTCGTTCGGCAGCTGGCGCGTCTGGAAGCCCCGCTTCTGGAACGCCTGCTCCAGCCAAGCGACGTTCTTCTGAATGTCAGCGGGAACAACAGCGTCGTTGGGAAGCGCCAGAAGCTCGACGAATTCCTTGTAATTCGCAGACGAGTGCTTCGCCGCGAGCGTATCCGTGGACGGCGAGGCCGCGCCGGCCTGCATCGGCAAGGTCATGCAGGCGCCGAAAATAAGCACCTGCTTGAGCGAAATTTTCCCTTTACCCGACATTTCTTCCCTCTCACAGTCTTGTGATGCGACGTGTACGAATGAATTGCGGACAACGTCAAGTTTGATTGACGTTTTCACAGGTCAGGGCTGTGCGTAGCGCGCAACACGCTGGGGCTGGGAAGACCGATGCCGTGGCGGCTATCAAAAGGGTCCGGTCCCGTGCAAGCTGTCCGCCGGATCGGGAACCGACCGGTCGCCGGAGCGGGGTATAGGGTGGCGTGAAGGCGGGTGATGATGGAAGCGGCATGAAACGGAATTCGCGCAGCGGTGGGCGGTGGGTGCCGGCGCTGATGGCCGTCTGCCTGCTGCTGCCGGACTCGGCGGCGGCAGGGGCGGGCAAGCTGCCGCAACCGGCGGAAACGGTCACCGTCATGACGTCCTTTCCCGCCGGCTTCTACGAGCCGGTGCGGGAAGCGTTCGAACAGGCCCATCCCGACCGGCGCCTCCGGGTGATCAACGCCAAGACGACGGCGGCAATCACCCAGCTGCAGGACCGGGTGGAGGACGTCGACCTCTTCTGGGCGTCCGCCCCCGACGCCTTCGAGGTGTTGAAGGGCGCCGGGCTGCTGGCGCCGGTCGCCGCGCGCCCGACCGGCGCCCCGGCGACCGTCGGCAACCAGCCGATCGACGATCCGGACGGCACCTATCTCGGCTTCGCGTTGTCGGGCTATGGGCTGATCTGGGACCAGTCCTATCTCGACCGGCACGGGATCGCCGCCCCGCGAAGCTGGGAGGATCTGCGCAAGCCCGCCTATGTCCGCCATCTCGGCATCACGGCGCCGTCGCGCTCCGGCACCATGCATCTGATGGTGGAAACCGTTCTGCAACTCCATGGCTGGGAGCGGGGGTGGGCCATGTGGCTGGAAATCGCCGGCAACATCGCGACGGTGACGGCGCGCAGTTATGGCGTGGTGGAGGGCGTCGGAAAGGGGCGTTTCGGCATCGGGCTGGCGATCGACTTCCTGGGCCAGGGAGCCGGCCAGGCATCGGACGGAGAGGACTTGCGCTTCGCCTATCCCGCCGACAGCGTGTTCCTGCCGGCCAGCGTGGCGGTGTTGCGCAGCGCGCCCAATCCGGCGGGAGCGGGCGTCTTCATCGATTTCCTGCTGTCGCCCACCGGGCAGGCGCTGATGCTGCGGCCGGACATCGGGCGGCTCCCGGTCCGTCCCGACGCCTACGCCGCCGCGCCCGCCGGCTATCCCAACCCCTATGCCCGGGAAACCGGCGACGACCTCTTCCTCTTCGACCGGGCCTTGTCCAGCCGCCGCTACGAGTTGGTCAACCTCCTGTTCGACGAGCTGATCACCTTCCGCGTGAAGACGCTCAACCGTGTCTGGCAGTTGATCCACGAGGGCGAGAACCGTCTGGCGGCCACGCCCGATCCGGTGGCCCGCGACCTGTTGCGCACGGCCCGCGCGGCGGCCACCGCAGTTCCGGTCGGCGCTGTCGAGGCCGTCGATCCCGCTTTCTCCGCGGCGTTGCGGCGGCCGGCCCGCGGCATGCGGGTCTCGGCAAGGCAGGAGGAACTGGCGGCGGAGTGGCGGAACTTCTCCACGGCACAGCTCGATGCGGCGCTGTCGGCGGCCGAACGGGCGCTGGTGATCCTGCGGGTGGCAGCCGGCGAAGGGGGCTGGCAATGAGCGCGCTGGCGCAACCGTCCGTATCGGGCAGCGGGCGGGAATTGGTGCGCTTCGGCATCCGCGCCCGGCTGTTCCTCGCCTTCGTCGCGGTGGCGGTTCTGTCGGTGGCGGCCTGTGTGCTCGGCTGGCTGTCCTACGACCGGCTGGGCGGCACGCTGGACGAGTTCGCGGAAAGCCACCTGCCGGCCCTGGGGCTCGCCGCCAAGCTGGCGGAGGAGGGCGGCGCCATCATCGCCACCGCCCCCATCCTGGCCGGTAGCCGGACCGAGGCCGAGATGGACGCGATCCGCGACACGCTGGGCCGCCGCCTGACCACCTTGCGGGCGCTGACCGGCGCCATCGAAGGCGGCGTTCCCGGCCTGCGCCCGGTGGTGGATGCGCTCGGCCGCAATCTGGCGGAGCTGGACGGCACGGTGCGCCAGCGGTTGGCGCTGGCCCGCCGCAACCAGGAGGCCATCGAGCGGCTGCGCTGGCTGCACGCCGACTTCCTCGACGAGATCGACCCGCTTGTCGCCGACGCCCGCTTCAACATCCAAAGCGCGCTGTCCTCCGTCGAAAGTGGAAAGGCATCGGCCGATGCGGTCCGCATCCTGAGGGAGGAAAACCGGCGAAGCGAAGCGGTGCTGCAGATCGGTGCCAACGGCAACCTTGCGGTCGGGCTGATCGCGCGGGCGGCGACGCTGGCCACGCCCGAGATGCTCGACGACAACGCCGGCTTCCTCGACGAGACCGCCGACCGTCTGCAGCGGGACCTCACGGCGCTGGCCGATTGGCCTGACGGCGTGTCGCTCGGGCAGGTGGTGGCCCAGCTTCTCGGGCTCGCGCGCGGGGCCGACGGCAGCGTGCCGAAGTTGCGCCGCGAGGAGCTTGAAACCGCCGCGCGCGGACAGGTCCTGCTGGCCGAGAACCGCGACATCGTGGCCCGGCTGAACGGGCTGATCTCCCGGCAGGTCCAGGCGGTCGAGCGCGATTCCCGCGCCGCCGCCGCGCGCTCCGCCCAGGCGGTCGCGTTCGGCCGCTCCGCCCTGCTGGCAAGCGCGGTGGTCAGCCTGCTGGTGGCGGTGCTGGTGGCGTGGCTCTACGTCAACCGCAACCTGATTTCCCGCCTGACCCGGCTGGGCGATGCGGCCCGCGCCATCGCCGCCGGGGACCTGAAGGCCGAGATCCCGCTGGGCGGTCGTGACGAGCTGTCGGACATGGCGGCGGCACTGCTGGTCTTCCGCGATACCGCCATCGCGGTGGAGGAGGCGAATGCGCAGGCGATCATCGACAACGCCCAGGCCGGGCTGGCGATCACCGACGCGCAGGGAGTGATCGAGTTCGTCAACCCGCTCGCCGCCGCGCTGATCGCACCGCCCGATGGGGTAGGCAATGGAGAGGGCGCCGCTGCGCGTCTCGCCGATCGCCTGGATGCCGAGGGTGCCGGCCGCGTCGCGGCGTTCTTCGCCCAGGTGTCCGCCGGGGCAGAGGGCGTCGTGCCCACCCTGTCCATCCTGGCCACCGGGCGCCGTCCGGACGGCGGTGCGGTGCCGGTGCAGGTCGGCGTCCGCCCATTTTGGCGGCGCCAGCAGCAGCGATTCATCGTCACCCTGACCGACATGACCGAACGGCTGGAGGCCCAGCACCTTCTGGAGCGCACGGTGCGGGAGCGCACCACCGACCTGCAGGCCACCAACGACCGGCTGGAGCGCGCCATCGCCGAGCACCAGCGCACCGAACGGGAGCTGCGAGAAGCCCAGGCGGAGCTGGTGCAGGCCGGCAAGCTGGCGGCGCTCGGCCAGCTGGCGGCCGGCGTCGGGCACGAGCTGAACCAGCCGCTCGCCGCAATCCGCTCCTACGCCCACAACGGCCGCAAGCTGATCGGGCTGGGCCGGGTGGAGGAGGCGGGCGCCAATTTGGGCAAGATCGCCGACCTGACGGCCCGCATGGCGAACATCACCAACCACCTGAAGCGCTTCGCCCGGCGCCCGGACGCCCGTCTGGGCGCGGTGGAGTTGGAGGCGGTGATCCAGGGCGCCTTGTCCCTGTTCGGCAACCGCCTGCGCGAGGAGGCGGTCGCGGTGGAGCTGCAGCTGTCCGACGCCGCTGCGCCGCTGCGGGTCCGTGCCGAGGAGGTGCGGCTGGAGCAGGTTTTGGTCAACCTGTTGAGCAACGCGCTGGACGCCGTGGCCGGCAGGCCGGTCCGCCGCATCCTGATCCGTGCCGAGGCCGTGGAGAAAGGGGAGGGGGAGGAGGGCGATGCCGTCCGCATCGAGGTGCGCGACAGCGGCCCCGGCATCGCCGCCGATCCGGTCGAGCAGATCTTCGATCCCTTCTTCACCACCAAACCGGTGGGGACGGGGTTGGGGCTCGGCCTGTCGATCTCGTACAACATCGTCCGCGACTTCGGCGGCGTGCTGTCGGTGGCCGAAAGCGGCCCCGGCGGAACCGCCTTCGTCCTCACCCTGACCCGCCTCCCTTGAGATGCCGATGAAGGCCCGCCCATGACCGTCCTGCTGATTGACGACGATCCCGAAGTGCTCGACTCCAGCCGCCAGACGCTGGAACTGGAGGGCTTCTCGGTCCAGGCCGTGACGGATCCGGCGGCGGCTCTGGTCCGGCTCGGATCCTCCTGGCCCGGCGTGGTGGTGACCGATGTGCGCATGCCGGGGATGGATGGGTTCGCCCTGCTGGAACTGGTGCGCGCCGCCGACGCGGAGGTGCCGGTGGTGCTGGTCACCGGGCATGGCGACATCGCCATGGCGATGCGGGCGGTCCGCGAAGGCGCCTACGACTTCATCGAGAAACCGGCCGAACCCGACCATCTGGTCGAGGTGGTGCGGCGTGCGCTGGACCATCGCGGGCTGGTTCTGGAAAACCGGCGCCTGCGGGCGCAGTTGGCCGAGGGCGGTGCGGAGGGGCGGATCATCGGCCGTTCCCCGGCCGTCGAGCGCCTGCGCGCCACCGTCGCGAACCTCGCCGACGCCGAGGTCGACGTGCTGCTGTTCGGCGAGACCGGCACGGGCAAGGAACTGGTCGCCCGCAGCCTGCACGAGGGCGGCCGGCGCCGCGCCGGCAATTTCGTGGCGCTGAACTGCGGCGCCATGCCCGACAGCATCATCGAGAGCGAGCTGTTCGGCCACGAGCCGGGCGCCTTCACCGGGGCGCAAGGACGGCGCATCGGCAAGCTGGAACATGCGGCCGCCGGCACCCTGTTCCTCGACGAGATCGAAAGCATGCCGATGCATCTGCAGGTCAAGCTGCTGCGCGTGCTGCAGGAACGGGTGATCGAGCGCATCGGCGCCAACCGGACGATCCCGCTGGATCTGCGGGTGGTGGCGGCGACCAAGGTGGACCTGCTGCGGCTGGCGGCGGAGGGGAAGTTCCGCGAGGATCTCTATTACCGCCTCAACGTCGTCACCGTGCCGCTGCCCCCGTTGCGGGAGCGGCGCGAGGACGTGGCGCTGCTGTTCCGCCATTTCCTGGATGCCGCCGCTGCCCGGTCGCGCCGGACGGTGCCGCCGCTCGACCCCGCCATGCTGGCCCGGCTGGCCGCCCATGGCTGGCCCGGCAACGTTCGCGAATTGCGCAACGTCGCCGAACGGGTGGCGCTGGGGCTGGGCGACGGCCTCGCGCCCGTCGGCGCCTCCGTCCCCATGGCCGGGACGGCGGAGATCGAGCCGCTGGCCGACCAACTCGACCGCGTCGAGAAGCAGCTGATCGAGGACGCGCTGGCCCGCTGCGGCGGCCGCGTCGGCGAAACGGCGGAGCGGCTGGGGATCACCCGCAAGACCCTGTACCTGAAGATGCGCCACCACGGCCTGAACCGCGACGATTTTACGGAGGAGTGACGAAGCGCTTTTCGGTTACCGAAGAGCCCCTCTCCCCTTGTGGGAGAGGGGTTGGGGTGAGGGGGCAAACCTCTCCGCTTTCGGCGGATCCCCCTCATCCCGCCCCGCAAGGGGAGAAGGGCTTCTCATGCCGTCAAGCCACTGTCTTTTAGGGGCTGAGCAGCGGGAATGTTCCCTGCGTTACCCGCATATGCCGGGCGATGTTCCCGTCCTGACCCATCGATGTCGCGCAAAGCCGGACGGTTCAGGGTCCCGCCGTCTGGCATGCCGATTGCTGATACCCACAGCATAAAACATAGAGGGAGGGACAACACCCATGCTTCGCACCACGCGCACCCTGCGCAATGCCGCCGCCGCCCTGGCCGTCCTGCTTCTTTCCGGCACCACCGCCTTCGCGCAGGATGCCAGCGGAAAGCTGGTCATCGTCACCTCCTTCCCGAAGGACATGACGACCGCCTTCCAGCAGGCCTACCAGAAGGCCAACCCCAAGGTCACGGTCGAGATCCTGAACCGCAACACCAATGCGGGCGTCAAGTATCTCCAGGAAACCGCGTCCAACAACGGCGTCGACCTGTTCTGGGCCTCGGCCCCCGACGCCTTCGAGGTGCTGAAGGGCGCCGGGCTGCTGCAGCCCTACAAGCCCAAGGTGGAGGGCATCCCGGCCAAGGTCGGGGCCTATCCGGTCAACGATCCCGAGGGGATGTACGCCGGCTTCGCCGCGTCCGGCTACGGCATCATGTGGAACAGCCGCTACATGAAGGCCAACGACCTGCCGGTCCCCAAGGAATGGGCCGACCTGACCAAGCCGGTCTATTTCGATCACGTCGCGATCTCCGCCCCGTCGCGCTCCGGCACGACGCACCTGACCATCGAAACGATCCTCCAGGGCGAGGGATGGGAAAAGGGCTGGCGCACCAACAAGGAGATGGCCGGCAATTACCGCACCATCACCGAACGCAGCTTCGGCGTGCCGGACGGGGTGAATTCGGGCGCCTTCGGCGTCGGCATCGTCATCGATTTCTTTGCGTTGTCGTCGCAGGCATCGGGCTTCCCGGTGGAGTTCGCCTATCCCACCATCACCACCATCGTCCCGGCCAATGTCGGCGTCGTGAAGAACGCGCCCAACAAGGCCGCTGCCGAGGGCTTCGTCGATTTCCTGCTGTCGCCGAAGGGACAGGAGGTCCTGCTGGAGCCGGCGATCCGCCGCCTGCCGGTCAACCCGGTCACCTACGAGAAGGCGCCCGCCGGCTATCCCAACCCGTTCAAGGACAGCTCGCTGGGCTCCCAGGTGAACTTCGACGTCAATGTCTCGCAGGCCCGCTACAACGTGGTGGACGCGCTGTTCGACCAGCTCATCACCTTCCAGCTCGATGACCTCAAGGCGGCGACGCAGGCCATTTACAAGGCCGAGGCGGCGCTCGCCAAGAAGCCGAACGACAAGGCAAAGGCCCTGCTGGCCGAAGCGCGCGACCTCGTCGCCGCCATGCCGGTGACGGCGGAGCAGGCCGCCGACCCGCAGCTGGCCGGCGCCTTCACGGTAGAACGCAAGTCGGCCAAGGACACGGTGCCGGAACGCCAGGCGCAGGTCGAACAGAAGTGGGCCGCCTTCGCCAAGGAGAACTACGCCGCCGCCCGCAAGAAGGCCGACGAGGCGCTGGCTCTGGCGCGCTGACGCGCCGGCGCTTCGTGCATGGGGGACGCGCCGGTCGCGTCCCCTCCTGACCTCCCCAGTTCACGGGCCTTTCCATGACGTCACTTGCGCTCACGCGCGACCGCATCGCGCGCGTGCGGCCGGGGCCGGCGCTGGCCGCGCTGCTGATCGCCGCCTTCCTGCTGCTGTTCCTGGTCGTTCCGGTGGTCCAGGTCATCTTCGTCGCCTTCCAGGACAAGACGACGGGGGCCTTCACCCTGGTGAATTTCGCCGATTTCTTCGGCAACGACCTGTTCATGCGGTCCTTCGCCAATTCCTTCTACGTCTCGGCGATGTCGGTGGTGGTGGCGAGCCTGCTGGCCCTGCCGCTGGCCTATCTGACCACGCGCTTCGAATTCCGCGGCTCCGTGCTGATCCAGAGCCTCGGCATCATCCCGCTGATCATGCCGCCCTTCATCGGCGCCGTGGCGATGCAGCTGCTGTTCGGGCGCAACGGGTCCGTGAACCTGCTGCTGCGCGACCATTTCGGCTTCTCGATCCCCTTCATGGAGGGGCTGAACGGCGTCATCTTCGTCCAGAGCATCCATTATTTCCCCTTCATCCTGATCAACCTGTCGGCCAGCCTGAAGAACATCGACCGGGCGATGGAGGAGTCGGCGCAGAATCTCGGTTGCCACGGCTTCCGCCTGTTCCGCCGCATCGTCTTCCCGCTGGCGATGCCGGGCTATGTCGCCGGGGCCTCGCTGGTCTTCATCAAGGTGTTCGACGACCTCGGCACGCCGCTGCTGCTGAACGTCAACGACATGCTGGCGCCGCAGGCCTACCTGCGCATCTCCTCGATCGGCATTTCCGATCCGATGGGCTACGTCATCTCCGTCGTGCTGATCTCCTGCTCGCTGCTGGCGCTCTGGGTGTCGGCACTGGCGATGCGCGGCAAGGACTACGCCACGGTGCAGCGCGGCGGCGGCGGTCTGGCCAAGCGGCGCCTGAAGCCGCTGGAGATGGTGGCGGCCTATGGCATCGTGCTGCTGATCCTGGTGCTGGTGCTGGCGCCGCATGTCGGGCTGGGCCTGCTGTCCTTCGCCACCATCTGGTCCTTCAGCCCGGTTCCCGACGCCTTCACGCTGAAGCATTACCAAACCGTCTTCACCGAGAGCGGGCAGTACATCACCAACACGCTGCTCTACGCCTCGCTGGCGGCGCTGCTGGACGTGGTGATCGGCACCGCCATCGCCTATCTGGTCCTGCGAACCAAGCTGCCGGGCCGTCAATGGCTGGATTACATCGCGATGGCGGCGCTGGCGGTGCCGGGCGTCGTTCTGGGCATCGGCTATCTGCGTAGCTTCTACGGCGTGCCGATGCCCTTCACCGGTCAGCCGCTGTCGAACTTCTGGCTTATCCTGGTCTTCGCGCTGGCGATCCGCCGGCTGCCCTATGCCCTGCGTGCCTGTACCGCGGCCCTGCAGCAGGTCAGCTCCTCGTTGGAGGAGGCGGCCGAGAATCTCGGCGCCACCAAGCTGCGCACGGTCAGTCGCATCGTCGTGCCGCTGATGTCCGGCGGCATCCTGGCCGGCTTCGTCACCAGCTTCGCCACCGCGGCGGTCGAGCTGTCGGCGACCATCATGCTGGTCCATTCGCAAAGCGACGCGCCGCTGGCCTACGGCCTCTACGTCTACATGCAGTCGGCGGCCGGACGCGGCCCGGGGGCGGCGCTGGGCATCTTCGCCGTCATCATCGTGGGCCTGGGCACCTACCTGTCGCACGTCGTCATCGAGCGCGGCCGCCGCGAACGCGGTCAGGACCAGTGAGGGAAACCATCGTCATGAACCACCAGTTTTCTCCGGCCGCGCTCGCCGCCCAGATCGAGAGCGTCGGCGTCGACATCGAGGGCGTGAACCTGTCCTACGGCACCAACCACGTGCTGAAGGACGTGAACCTCGCCATCAAGCCGGGCGAGTTCTTCGCCTTCCTCGGCCCGTCGGGCTGCGGCAAGACCACGCTGCTGCGGCTGATCGCCGGCTTCAACACGGCACAGCGCGGCGAAGTCCGCATCGGTGGGCGCGACATCTCCACCCTGCCGCCGCACCGGCGCGATGTCGGCATGGTGTTCCAGAGCTACGCCCTGTGGCCGCACATGACCGTGCGCCGCAACGTCGCCTTCGGGCTGGAGGAGCGGCGCGTGCCCCGCGCCGAGATCGAGCGGCGGGTGGACGCCGCCCTCGATCTGGTCGGGCTGAAGCATCTGGCCGACCGCCGGCCCTCGCAGCTGTCGGGCGGCCAGCAGCAGCGCGTGGCGCTGGCCCGCACCGTCGTGATCGAGCCGAAGATCCTGCTGCTCGACGAGCCGCTGTCGAACCTCGACGCCAAGCTGCGGGTGCAGATGCGCCAGGAACTGCTGAGCCTGCAGCGCAAGCTCGGCCTGACCACCATCTTCGTCACCCACGACCAGGAGGAGGCCAACACCATCTGCGACCGCATCGCGGTGATGGACGATGGCAAGGTGCAGCAGGTCGGCACCCCGCAGGACCTTTACGACCATCCCGCCAACCTGTTCGTCGCCGGCTTCCTCGGCACTGCCAACGTGCTGGACGGCGAGGTGCGAAGCGACGGCGCTGCCGGCAGCGTCTTCGTCGGCAATGGCATAACGCCGGTGGCGCTGCCGCCGCAGGAGGCGGGTGGTGCCGGGGCGGGAACTGGGGGCAAGCTGATGTTCCGTCCGCAGAACCTCGCCATCCGGGCCGACGGCGGACCGCCGGCTCCCGGCCATGCCCGGCTGACCGGCGTCATCCGGCACCGGGAGTTCCTCGGCGCCTCCATTCGCTATGCGGTGGATGTCGGCGGGCAGCTGGTGCAGGTGGACGCGCCGCATCAGGCGGGCGATGCTCTGCTCTCGCCGGATGCTCCGATCATCCTCGACCTCGCGGCCGACAAGGCCCGCTTCCTCCGCCAGTAAGGTGCCGTGACCGTGACCAACCCCGCCGATAGCCTCGCCCGCCGCCCCATCCGTGCGGTTGCCTTCGACCTGGACGGCACGCTGGTGGACAGCGTCGCCGACCTGATGCATGCCTCCAACGCCCTGCTCGCCGAGCTGGGACGCCCGCCGGTCGATCTGCCGTCGGTGCGCTCCTTCGTCGGTGACGGAGCGCCCAAGCTGGTGGAGCGCGTGCTGGCCGCCACCGGCGGCGTTCCGGCTCCGGACGAGGCGGCCCGCTGCGTCGAACGCTTCCTGGAAATCTACGAGGCCGACCCCAGCGCCCACAGCGCGCTCTATCCCGGCGTCGCCGATACGCTGGCGGCGCTGGCGGCGGCCGGCCTCATGCTCGGCGTCTGCACCAACAAGCCGATGGCGGCGACCCTGCGGCTGCTCGATGATCTGGGCATCGCCGACCGCTTCGCCGCGGTGGTCGGCGGCGACAGCTATCCGACCCGCAAGCCGTCGCCGGAGCCGTTGCTGGGCCTGCTGTCCCGTCTGGAGGTTCGGCCGGAGGAGGCCGTCTTCGTCGGCGACAACGAGCACGACGTGGCCGCTGCCCGTGCGGCCGGTGTCGCGCGGGTGCTGGTGGTGCCCTACGGCTATGCCCGGGTGCCGCTCGCCGGCCTGCCGCATGACGGCGTCCTCGACGGGTTCGCCGATCTGGTGAAGCGACTGTCATGCTGAACACGGTGATCTTCTGCCGCCATGGCGAAACGGAGAGCAACCTCGGCGGCTGGCTTGCCGGCTCGCGCGATGTGTCGCTGACCGATCGGGGCCGGGCGCAGGCGCAGGAGGCCGCCGCGGCGCTGGTCGCCGGGCGGCAGCAGGTCGCGGCGGTCTACAGCAGTCCGCAACGCCGGGCGCTTGAGACGGCGGCCATTCTGGCCGAGGCGCTGGCGCTTCCGGTCGTCCCGGTCGCCGGTCTGGAGGAGCGCCGCTGGGGCGATCTGGAGGGCGGGGCCATTCCCGCCGACCTGTTGCGCGAGGAGGTGCCGAATGGGGAAAGTCTGTCCGCATTCGGTGCCCGCGTCTCCGCGGCGCTGGACGGCTTGCCGGTCCCCGCGGACGGCCGCCCTCCGCTGATCGTCGCGCATGCCGGCACCTGGCCGGTGCTCTGCCGATGGTTGGGCGTGGAGTCCGCGCTGCTGTGGCCTCCGAACGCGTCGCCGGTCACCCTGACGCGACAGGGCGCACGCGTCGGGTGACGCGGCGCCCTTTGTAAAGGAGGATCCTGGGCGGCGTCAGGCCGCCCAATTGATGCCGTCTGTGTCCTGCGTCTGCGGGGAGGTCTGTGCGATCACCTTGACCGCCAGACCGCCGCAGGAGGTTTCGCGGTATTTCGGATCCATGTCCTTGCCGGTCTCGAACATCGTCTCGATGACCTTGTCGAGCGACACCAGCGGTTCGCTGGTGCGGTGCAGGGCCATGCGCGTCGCGTTGATCGCCTTCATGGCGCCCATGGCGTTGCGTTCGATGCAGGGAATCTGTACCTGCCCGCCGACCGGATCGCAGGTCAGGCCGAGATTGTGCTCCATCGCGATCTCGGCGGCGATGCACACCTGTTCGGGGCTGCCGCCCATCAGGTCGGCCAAGCCGCCGGCGGCCATCGAGCAGGCGACGCCGACCTCGCCCTGGCAGCCGACCTCGGCGCCGGAGATGGAGGCGTTCCGCTTGTAGAGCGCGCCGATGGCGGCCGACGCCAGGAAGAAGCGGACGCAGGCGTCCTCGTCCACCGGCTTGATGAAATTGTGGTAGTAGGCGAGCACCGCCGGGACGATGCCGCAGGCGCCGTTGGTCGGCGCGGTGACGACGCGGCCGCCCGCCGCGTTTTCCTCGTTCACCGCGAAGGCGAACATGTTGACCCAATCGACCACGTTCATCGGATCGCGCGACAGCGCTTCCGACGAGGCGAGCTGGCGGCGCAGGATGGCGGCCCGGCGGGGGACCCGCATCGGTCCTGGCAGCACGCCCTCGGTCGTCATGCCGCGGTCCATGCAGGCGCGCATCGTCTGCCAGATGTTGGCGAAATAGTCGCGGATTTCCTGATGGCTGTGCAGGCGCAGCTCGTTCTGGAGGATCAGGCCGGAGAAGGACAGGCCGGTCTTCCGGCAATGGGCCAGCAGCTCGGCGGCGGAGGCGTAAGCGTAGGGAAGCTCCACCTCCTCGCCGCTCTGCTTGCCGAAATTCTCGTCCTCGACGACGAAGCCGCCGCCGATCGAATAATAGGTCTTGCCCAGCAGCAGCCGGTCGCCGTCGAAGGCCTGGATCGTCATGCCGTTCTCGTGCCGGGGCAGGTTGGACCGGTGGAAGGTGATGGCGGTCGGCGGGAAGTCGATTGGCTTGCCCTCCTGTCCCAGCGGCAGGCTGTGCGAATTGCGCACCTGCTGCAGGAAGGCGGGGATCGTGTCGATGGCAACCGTGTCCGGCAGGTTCCCGGCGAGGCCGAGCATGAGGGCGACGTCGGTGTGGTGGCCCTTGCCGGTCAGCGCCAGCGAACCGTAGATGTCCACCGCGACGCGGGATGTGGCATCGAACCCGCCGCAGGAGCGCAGGGCGTCCACGAACTGCTTGGCCGCCCTCATCGGTCCCACCGTGTGCGAACTGGAGGGGCCGATACCGACCTTGTAGAGGTCGAACATGCTGATCATGGCGTGCTTCCTTCCTGTGGACGGCCCCGGAAACCTGTGGGGAGATGCCTGGCCGGGTCTTCTCTTCGTCGCTTCAGGCGGCACCCGTCGCGGTGGACGGGGCCGCCTTGAGCGGAAACGATGGGCAGGGGAGAGAGTGGGATCGTCAGAGGCTGAGCAGGGAGTAGAGGATGGCGGACATCGCGACGCTGCCGATGAACAAGACCACCACGTTGCCCGGCTGGCCGGCGTATTTGCGCATGGCCGGTACTTTACGGATCGCGTACATCGGCATGATGAAGAGCAGGGCGGCGATGATGGGACCGCAGAGGGATTCGATCATGCCGAGGATGCTGGGGTTGAGCGTGGCGGCGATCCAGACGGCGGCGACCATGAACAGGGCGCTGAAGCTGTTGATCGCCTTGAGGTTGACGGGCTTGCCCTGGCTGCGAAGCTGCTGGGAGATCAGCCCGTTCAGGCCTTCGCGGGCGCCGAGATAGTGGCCGAAGAAGGACTTGGTGATCGCCACGAACGCCACGGCCGGGGTCAGGAGGGCCATCAGCGGGTTGTCGAACTTGTTGCCGAGATAGGACAGGATGGAGATGTTCTGGGCCTTCGCGTCGGCCAGTTCCTGCGGGGTCAGGCTGAAGACGCAGCTGAAGACGAAGAACATGACGACCAGGACCATCATGACGACCGCATACTTCTCGATGCGGGTGGTCTGCGATTCAGCCTCTTCGCCATACTGGTTCTGCTGGGCGACGACGAAGCGGGAGATGGCCGGGGAGTGGTTGAAGGAGAACACCAGGGCCGGGATGCTGAGCCACAGGGTCAGGCTGAACTGGCTGGCGGTCGGGGTCTGGCTGAGGATCGCACCGTTCCAGTCGGGGGCGAGGTACAGGCCGATGCCCATCAGGACCAGCACGAAGGGATAGACGAGCCAGCTCATGACCCGCACGACCATCTGCTCGCCCAGC
The DNA here is from genome assembly GCF_008364825.1 of Azospirillum sp. B21. Taxonomy (GTDB): domain Bacteria; phylum Pseudomonadota; class Alphaproteobacteria; order Azospirillales; family Azospirillaceae; genus Azospirillum. Next base: position 141,719 of record NZ_VTTO01000007.1, on the reverse strand, counting down.
TTGATGACGGCCATCAACCCGAGGATCAGGCCCAGCGACAGCAGGATGCGCGGCGGCGGCGCCATGCCCAGCTGATGCACCATGAAGCTCTGGACCGTGTTGGTCAGGCCGACGCCGTAGATCAGCAGGATCGGCAGGATGGTGAAGAAGTACAGCAGGGTGATGAGCTTGCCCGCCGTGGCGCCGAAGTGCTCGGTCACCACTTCGGTGATGTCGCTGCCCGGTTTGGACGAGGACAGGATGAAGCGGCAGAGGCCCCGGTGGGCCAGATAGGTCATCGGGAAGGCGATGACCGCCATGACCGCCAGCGGCCAGAAACCGCCGAGCCCGGCGTTGATGGGAAGAAAAAGCGTGCCTGCGCCAATAGCCGTTCCGAAGAGCCCAAGCATCCACATGGTGTCATGCTTGGTCCACGGCAGTGGAGGATTGCCAAGCCTCGTGGATTCCGTTGAGATGCTGACCATTTTATGCCTCCAGCATGCCTTTGATCGTGGATGTTCAGGCCATCACGGAAAGGCTGCGCTTTGTTGACCTGGAGGAAGCCTAGCAACACCCCGCCGGCAATTCCTGACCGAACTCGGGAGCGGTGGAATAGCGAAATGAGCGGCGGAATGGAAAAATGAGCGGAGGCGGTAGGGGGCGAGCGCATAGCCCCATGCCGGCGGAGTCCCCTCTCCCCCCCGGGGAGAGGGTTAGGGTGAGGGGGTGACGTGGCGAGGATTCTCGGGAGGGCACGCAGTGCATCCCCCTCACCCCGACCCTCTCCCCGGGGGGGAGAGGGGGATCTGGGGTGCGTGAAACTGCTCCGCCGCTTCGCACTGGCCTTTCGGCCGGGGATCATTCACACCATGCGCCTCAGCCCAGCACATGCCGTTGCCCATCTGCGCGGATCGGACGGTCCGGACGCGCGGGTGCAGGGAGCCTCAACCGATGCAAATCAATCTCGTGGACCTCTCTCTGGTCCTTCTCCAGCAGATGTGCGTCTATCTGGTGGTGGCCTATCTCCTCAGCCGGACGAAGTTCTTCATTCCGCTGACGCATGTGACGATCCGGCCGCCGCACAAGCTGGCCTGCTACGTCATCTTCTCGCTGTTCTGCATGATGGGGGCCATCCTCGGCATGCCGGTGGTCCATGCCATCGCCAACACGCCGGCGATCGGCGCGGTGCTCGGCGGGCTTCTCGGCGGGCCGGTGGTCGGCGTCGCGGTGGGAATCACCGGGGGGCTGTACCGCTATTCGCTGGGCGGATCCTTCGCGCTCGCGGCCGCCCTCGGCATCGTCGCGCAGGGCTTGCTGGGCGGCCTGATGCACCGCCACCTGATCAGGAAAGGCAAGGTGCGCACCCTGTTCGATCCCGTCAAGGCCGGCGCGCTGACCTTCGTCGGGGTGGTGCTGGAACTGCTGATCGATCTGGCGGTGGCGAGGCCCTTCGGCGAGACGCTGGAGATCGTGCTGCTGATCGCGGTGCCGGAACTGATCGCCAATACGCTGGGTGCGGCGATGTTCATCGGCATACTGCTCGACCGCCGGGCGCTGATCGAGCGGCAGTCCAGCCTGTTCTCCGCCAAGGCGCTGGCCATCGCCGCGCGGGCCGACGGCGTCCTGCGCCGGGGCTTCAACCAGGAAAACAGCATGACGGTCGCCCGGATCATCTATGAGGAGACCGGGGTGGGCGCCGTCGCCATCACCGACCGCGAGAAGATCCTTGCCTTCATCGGCATCGGCGATGACCATCACCTGCCCGGCACGCGGATTTCCTCGGCGAGCACGTTGGACGCCATCGCCAACAACGAAGTCATCTATGCCGACGGCAACGAGGTGGCCTACCAGTGTTCGATCAGCCCGACCTGTCCGCTGGGGGCGTCGCTGGTCATCCCGCTGGTCGGCGAGGACAGCCACGTCATCGGCACGATCAAGCTGTACGAGCCCAAGACCAAGCTGTTCTCCACCATCAACCGCACGCTCGGCGAGGGCATCGCCAAGCTGCTGTCGAGCCAGATCCTCGCCGGCCGCTACGAGCAGCAGAAGGCGATGCTGGCGCAGGCGGAGATCAAGCTTCTGCACGCCCAGGTGAACCCGCATTTCCTGTTCAACGCGCTGAACACCATCGCCGCCGTCACCTGCGACGATCCGGAAAAGGCCCGCGACCTGATCGGCGACCTGTCCACCTTCTTCCGCATGAATCTGAAGCGCCCGAGCCAGATCGCCCCGCTGGCCGAGGAAATCGAGCATGTGAACGCCTATCTGCAGATCGAACTCGCGCGCTTTTCCGACAGCCTGTCGGTGGACATCGACATCCCCGACAGCCTGGGCCGGGTGCGGCTGCCGGCCTTCACGCTCCAGCCGGTGGTGGAGAATTCGATCAAGCACGGCACGTCGCAGTTGCTCCGCCCCGGCCATGTTTCCATAAAGGCCCGGCAGGAGGGCGAAGTTCTCGTCGTTGATGTCGAAGACAATGCCGGGCTTTACGAGCCGAAACCGACAGGTCAGGGGCTCGGCATGAGTCTGGTCGACCGCCGCATCAAGAACTGTTTCGGTCCTTCATACGGTGTTACCGTTGCGTCCGAGCGGGACGTCTTCACCCGCATCACGATCCGGGTTCCTCTGGAGGCCGCTTCCAAATGATCAACGTGCTCATCGTCGATGACGAACCGCTGGCCCGCAAGGAACTTCGCCGCGTTCTCTCGAAGACCGACGACATCAACGTCATCGGGGAATGCAGCAACGCCATCGACGCCGTCGGCGTGATCAATCGGGAAAAGCCGGACGTGGTCTTCCTGGATATCCAGATGCCGCGGGTGAGCGGCATCGAAATGCTGAGCATGCTCGACCATGAAAAGATGCCGCACATCGTCTTCCTGACGGCATACGACGAGTTTGCGGTGCAAGCGTTCGAGCAGCATGCCTTCGATTACCTGCTAAAGCCGGTCAACCAGGCCCGTCTCGACAAGACGCTGCAGCGCCTTCGCCGCGACCGCGAACCGCAGAAGATCGACCAGCTTCCGGGCGCCAACCAGCTCCGCCAGATTCCCTGCTTCGGGCAGCACCATGTGCAGCTGGTGCGCATGGAGGATGTCGAGCATGTGGCGTCCGGCGTCAGCGGCGTCTATGTGGTCTCCACCGACGGCACCGAACGACCGACGGAACTCCCCCTCCACATCCTGCAGGACCGCACGCCGCTTCTGCGCTGCCACCGTCAATATCTGGTCAACACCGACTGCATCGAGAAGATCAACTTCCTGGAAAACGGCCTTGCGGAGATCAGCACGAAACGCGGGCAGGTCATTCCCGTAAGCCGGCGCTTCTTCCCGCAGATCAAGGAGCGGCTCGGGATCCTGTGACGGCCAAGCCTCAGGGCAGCTGCACCGCAGACCGCCATTGCCGCAGGAAAGTCCCGCGCTTGAGCGGGTCGAGGAAGACCAGCAGCGCCGCGCTGAGCGCGATGGGCTGCAGGGGCGCCACGGTGCTGGAGCGCAGGCCGGCGGCCGAGGCCTCGCGGGTCACCGAGGAGGACAGCGCGTACAGGGCGGAGCGGTCGGCGACCACCTCCTGCCCGCGGGTGGACAGCAGATAATCGATGAACAGGCCGGCCAGCCGGGGGCGCGGGGCCGATTTCGGGATCACCGCCACGCGCGAGATGACCAGCGTGTAGTCCTCCGGCATCACGATGCCGATGGGGGCGCCCGCCGCCACCCGCGCCCGCGCGTAGGAGCCCAGGACATTGTAGGCGATCAGCGCCTCGCCGCGCTCCACCATGTCGAGAAGGTCGGCACTGCAGCAGGCCGTCCGCACCTGGGCATTGCCCATCAGCGCCACCAGTTGCCAGTACTGGCTGAACAGCAGCGCGTCGTGCGAGGCCAGGAGATAGCCGATGCCGCTGATGGTGACGTCGTAGGTGGCGACCAGCCGGCCGTAATGGGCGCGATCCTCGCGCAGCAGCCGGATCAGCGCGTCGCGGGTGCGCGGCACCCGGTCGTCGGGCAGGCGGTTGCGGTCATAGGCGATCACCGCCGGCTCGAAGGTGAAGCCGAAGGCTTCGTTCCGCCAGTTGGCCCAGCCCGGCAGGAATTGGCTGTCGGCCGGGATGTGGGGCTGGGTGTGGCCGTCATTCACCAGCTTGACCTGAAGGTCGGCGGCGGAGCTGATCAGCAGGTCCGGCTTGTCCGTCTCGGCATCCTTGACCGCGCGGGCGTAGAGCTCGGACGTGCCCACGTCGACATACTCCACCGTGATGTCCGGATGCACGCGCTGGAAGTCGAGGACCAGCGGCTCCATCGCCTGCCGGTCGGTGGCAGCAAAGATGCGCAGCCGGTCCCGCGCCGTGCCGGGGGCCGGATAGGTGATGGTCTGCGTCGTCGCTGGGGTCGCCGTTTGCGCTGCCGACTGCTGGGGCGACCAGAGGCCGGTCAATGCCGAGAAGGCCACGGCGAGCAATGCCGCGCGGCCGCCGGACGGACCGGCAACGGGATCGGACCCGGTGGCGGCAGTGGTGCCGGCGAGCGCCCCGGGGAAGTCGATCCGCGCCACCAGCCCGCCGCCCGGACGGTCGAGCAGCGACAGGGTGGCGCCATGCGCCTCGGCGACGGAATGGACGATGGCAAGCCCCAGCCCGCTGCCGGCGACCCCGGCCGCAGAACTGCCACGTCCGAAGCGGGTCAACACCTTCGTCTTCTCCGCGTCCGGAATTCCGGGGCCCCGGTCGGCCACCTCGATGCGCAGGCCGCGGTCGCCGGGCCGACGGGTCAGGCACACGTCGATGGCGCCGGTGGACCCGGCATATTTCACGGCGTTGTCGACCACATTGGTCAGCGCCTCGCGCAGGCTGATGGCGTCGCCGGGGACCAGGCCCGGTTCGGCCGCGGGATCGACCTCCAGCCGGATCGGCGTTTCTCCGGCGACGGGCCGCGCCCGCTGGATCACCTGCTCCAGCAGGGCGCCGATGTCCACGTTCTCCGGATTCAGCGCCTCGCTGCGGTGCATCACCATGGCGTGGTTGAGTAGCTGGCTGGTGAGCTGGCTGGCCTCCACGGCGTTGCGGTGGACGCGCTGGGCGATGCGGCGCAGGGCGGCGGGATCGTCCTCGTCGGCGGCAAGCTCGGCCTGCAGGCGCAGGCTGGCGAGCGGCGTGCGGATCTGGTGGGCGGCGTCGGCCAGGAAGGTCTGCATGGTGTCCAGGTTCGACTTCAGCCGCTCCATCAGCTGGTTGATCGCGTGGACCAACTGCGACACCTCCTGCGGAGGCGGCATGGCGATGGGGGAGAGGTCGCGGGCGTGGCGGTCGCGCAGCACGCGCTCCAGCGAGCCGAGCGGAGCCAGCGCCTGCCGGATGCCGAACCACACCAGCCCGGCCACGGCCAGCATGGCGAAGACGATTGGCAGGAAGGCGTTGGCGAGGATGTCGCGCGCCAGCGCCTGCCGTTCCTCCCGCGTCTGGGCGACGGCGATGGTGACCCAGCCGGCGAGCCCCGGCTGCGCCACGAAGCGGTCGAGGGTGGCGACGCGCACCCGCGCATCGCGGTAGGTGGCGTCGGCGAATTGCGGGCGTACGCTGCCGCCCGACTTGGCGGTCACCGGCAGGTCGTCGTATCCCGTGACCGGCGATCCGTCCGGCGCTACGATGCGGTAGAACAGACGGTCGCGCCCACCGCCCTGCTCCTCTCCACCCTGAGCCAGGATGCTGAGCGAGGAATAGGGCAGATCGACCAGGAACTGCCCGTCCTGCACGCGCACCGTGTCGGCGATGGACAGGGCGGAGGCGGCCAGCAGCCGGTCGAAGGCGGCGTCGGCGGCCCGTCGGGCATAGGCGTCGACGAACAGGAACAGGCAGCCGGTCAGCACCGCCAGCACGCCGAGCAGCCGGATGAACAGGCGGCGGCGCAGCGAATAGGTCCCCTCACTCCCCGTTGCGGATTTCCGCCACATATCCCAGCCCCCGAACCGTGCGGATCTCCATCGACGATCCCTGCATCTTGCGCCGCAGCCGCGAGACGTACAACTCGATGGCGTTCAGCGCGGTGGGCTGGTCCAGGCTGAACAGGCGGTCCATCAGGTCCTCCTTCGACATCACCGCACCGAGATGACCGAGGAACAGCTCCAGCAGCCGGAACTCGCGCCCGCCCAATTCGACCGGCCGGCCGTCGACCTCGACCAGCTTGGCGGCGGCGTCGAACAGGATGTTGCCGAATTCGGTGCGCGACGACGCCATGCCGTGGGAGCGGCGCAACAGCGCCCGGCAGCGCGCCTCCAGCTCGCGCAGGTCGAAGGGCTTGACGATGAAGTCGTCGGCGCCAAGGTCGAGCAGGTCGATCTTCACGTTCACCTGCGACCGGGCGGTCATCATCAGCACCGGGGTGGCATTGCGGCGCCGGCGCAGTTGGCCCAGCAGCGCCTGCCCGTCGATCCCCGGCAGCATGATGTCGAGAAGGACGAGCTGGTAGGGCTCCCGGCGCAGCAGCTCCTCCGCCTCCTGGCCGTCGGCCACCCAATCCACCGCATAGCCCAGCTTGCGCAGGCGGTGGACGATGGCGTCGGCCAGGTCCTCGGTGTCTTCGACGACGAGAATGCGCATGGGCTGCCCCTCCGGTCTGGACCTGTCCTACGCTTCAATGGGCCATCAGGATCGGCAGGGTAGGCGGTTCGCGCAGGATGTCGAGCGTCACGCCGCCCCACACCCGCTCGCGGACGCGGCTGTGCCCGTAGCCGCCCATCACCAGCAGGTCGCAGCCAAGCGCCTGGGCGTTGTCCAGCAGCGCCCGGCTGACGCCGGAGGACACGGAGATCCGCTGGACGGTGGCGACGATGCCGTGCAGGGAGAGATAACCGGTCAGGCGGTCGGGATCGGCCGAGCGGCTGTCCGGCGGCGTGTCGGTGGACAGCACGACGACCTTGCCGGCCCGGTGCAGGAAGGGGATGGCCGTGGCGACCGCGCGGGCCGCCGCAGCGCCGCCGTCCCAGGCGACCGCGACCGTGCCGCCGAGCGACGACGGCTCCGCCTTGGGAGCCAGCACAATCGGCCGGCCGGAGCCGAACAGAGCCGCCTCGATCACCGGGCCCATGGCGTTGGTGCCGTCGGATGCCTGGGCGATCACGGTCACGTCGGCCAGACGCGCCTCTTCCGACACGGTTTCCGCCAGCGGGCCGGTCGCCTGCTGCCAGGTGGCGGTGACGCCGCCGTGACGGCCGCGGAACTCGTCGAACAGCTGGTGGGCGGCGTCCACCACCTCCGCCTGTTCGGCCTGCCCGATGCGGATCAGCTGCTCCACCAGTGCCTTGGGAATGGCGGCGGTTTCGATGGAGGTGCGGATTTCCACCTGCGGCATGACGCTGAGCCCCTCCACATGGGCGCCGAAGCGTTCGGCCACCAGGAAGGCGGAGGCGACGGCGCGGCGGTCCAGCGGACGGCCGGTGAGGGGGACGAGAACCTTCTTCATGGCGTGTTCTCCGTACAGGGACCGGCTTGCGGAATCCAGGCGGCTTCCGGATTTCAGGCTGGAAGGGGAAATTAGACAGCCGCCGATCAGACAGCCGAGGTCTTGCCGGCATGGTCGGACGCGGCGGTCCGGCTGCGGCGGCGCATCACCAGCGGACCGACCACCAGCAGCACGGCGATGGCGAGCAGCGCGGCAGAGATCGGATGGGTGATGAAGACGGTGGCGTCGCCCTGGCTGATGGCGAGCGCGCGGCGGAACTGCTGTTCGGCCAGCGGCCCCAGGATCAGCCCGACGACGCAGGGCGCCACCGGTACGTTCAGCACCCGCATGCCGAAGCCGACCAGCCCGATCACCCACAGGATGACCAGATCGACCACATTGTTGTTCAGCGTGTAGGCGCCCAGCGTGGAGAAGACCAGGATGCCGGCATAGAGCCAGGGCCGCGGAATGACCAGCAGCTTCACCCACATCCCCACCAGCGGCAGGTTCAGCAACAGCAGCAGGACGTTGCCGACATAGAGGCTGGCAATCATGCCCCAGACCAGCTCCGGGTTGCTGTCGAACAGCGTGGGACCCGGCTGCAGGCCGTATTGCTGGAAGGCGGCCAGCATGATCGCCGCCGTGGCCGAGGTCGGCAGGCCGAGCGACAGCAGCGGCGCCAGCACGCCGGCGGCGGACGCGTTATTGGCGGCTTCCGGACCCGCCACCGCCTCGATGGCGCCGTGGCCGAATTCCTCCGGCTTCTTCGCCAAGCGCTTTTCGACCAGATAGGACAGGAAGGTCGGGATCTCGCTGCCGCCGGCAGGAAGCGCACCAATGGGGAAGCCCAGCAGGGTGCCGCGCAGCCACGGCTTCCAGGAGCGCGACCAGTCCTCGCGGCTCATCCATTTGGAGCCCTTGAGCGCATAGACCTCCTCCCGCTCGAAGCGGAAGCGCGAGGCGACGTAGAGCGTCTCGCCGACCGCAAACAGGCCGACCGCGACGACGACGGTGTCGATGCCGTCCAGCAGTTCCGGCACGCCGAAGGCCAACCGCGCCTGACCGGTCTGCATGTCGATGCCGACCAGACCCAGAGCCAGCCCGAGGAACAGGCTGCCCAGCCCGCGGGCGAGCGAGTTGCCCAGCACCGCGGTGACGGTGGTCAGCGCCAGCACCATCAGGGCGAAATACTCGGCCGGGCCGAACAGCAGCGCCATCTTCACCATCAGCGGCGCCACAAAGGTCAGGGCCGCGGTGGCGATGGTGCCGGCGATGAAGGAACCGATGGCGGCGGTGGCGAGCGCCTGGGCGCCGCGGCCCTGCTTTGCCATGGCGTGGCCGTCGATGGCGGTGACGATGCTGCCCGACTCGCCCGGCGCGTTCAGCAGGATCGAGGTGGTGGAGCCGCCATACATGGCGCCGTAATAGATGCCGGCGAACATGATGAAGGCGGAGGTCGGCTCCAGATGATAGGTGACCGGCAGCAGCAGCGCCACGGTGAGCGCCGGGCCGATGCCGGGCAGGACGCCGACCGCCGTGCCCACGGTGACCCCGATGGCCGACCACAGCAGGTTGTAGGGCGTCAGTGCCACGAGGAAGCCGTGGCCGAGCGCGGCGAGGGTGTCCATGGATGCGTTTCCTTCCCGAAAGGACGCTTATTCGGCCGGCAGGAACCACTCGCCGACGGTGCCGATCGGCAGGTTCAGGTCGAGGCCGTAGTTGAAGACCGCGAAGGTCCCGCCGGCGAGCACGAGCCCGAACACGGCGTTCAGCAGATAGCGGCGGTTGCCGAACGCGCGCGCCACAGCGACGAACAGCAGGGCGGCCGACGGAATCCAGCCGAGATACTCGATCAGCAGGAACTGGGCGGCCAGCCCGGCCGCGACCAGCACCACCGCCCGCAGGTCCAGCTCCAGCCCGGCGTCATGGGCGATGTGTCCGGCGAACGCCTCGCGCAGCAGAGACAGGGCGACCAGCATCAGGCCGGCCGCGATCAGGTAGGGGAACAGGGCAGGGCCGACGACCCCTCGGCCGGCGGACGGGGTCAGCATGGTCTCGACGGCGATCAGCGCGCCCAGGGCGAACAGGCCGCCGCCGAGCAAGGCTTCGCCGATCCGCAAACTGCGGCCAGTGGTCATCGCATCCTCCCAGCTTCTATTCAGTGGCCGGCGGACGCCCGTGGGACGCCCGCGGGAGCCGCCGTTACTTGGTCACGCCGATGTCCTTCAGCGTTCCTTCGATGCGGGCGCGGTCTTCCTTCAGGAAGGCGGCGAACTGGTCGGCCGGCTGGTACTGGTCGATCCAGCCGCGCTGCTTCAGGATGTCCTGCCATTCGGGGCTGGCGACCGCCTTGGCCACCGCCTCCTGAAGCTCCTTTATCTCGGCCGGCTTGGCGTTGGCCTGGGCGAAGATGCCGCGCCAGTTGACGAATTCCAGGTCGACGCCCTGTTCCTTCAGGGTCGGGGTGTCGGTGTTGGGGAGTCGCTGCGGCGCGGAGACGGCGATGGCGCGCAGCTTTCCGGCCTGGAACTGCGGTGCGAACTCGTTGTAGCCGCCCATGCCCAGCGTCACATGGCCGCCCAGCGCCGAGGCCAGCAGCTCGCCGCCGCCGGCGGTGGCGACGTAGTTGACCTTCGCCGGGTCGACGCCGACCGCCTTGGCGATCAGGCCGGCGAGGATCTGGTCGCTGCCGCCGGCCGATCCGCCGCCCCACGACACCGAACCGGGATCGGCCTTGAACTTCTGCAGCAGGTCGCCGAAGGACTTGATGGGTGAGTCGGCCGGCACGACAATGGCGGTGTATTCGCCGGTCAGCCGGGCCAGCGGCGCCACCTGGTCCAGCGTGACCGCCGACTTGTTGGTGACGATGGCGCCCAGCATGATCTGGCCGCCGACCAGGATGGCGGGATTGCGCTTCTTGGCGGTGACGAACTGCGCCAGCCCGATGGTGCCGCCGGCGCCGGGGATGTTGGCGACCTGAACGCCGGACGCCAGCTTCTGGTTCTGCAGGACCTGCTGGAGCGTGCGCGCATGCTGGTCCCAACCGCCGCCGGGGCTGGCCGGGGCGATGATCTCCAGCCCCTTCAACTCGGCCAGCGACGGGGTGGCGGTGACGGTGCCGGCGATCAGGGCGGCGGCGGTGAACAGGCCCTTGAACAGAGTGGCGCGACGGGTGCCCATGGGGTTCCTCCTGGTGGTGCTTCTTGTTGAAAGGCGCGTTACTTGACGAGTCCGAGGTCGGTCAGCACGGCTCCGATCCGTGCGCGTTCCTCCTTGAGGAAGGCGGCGAAGCGGTCGGACGGCAGGTAGAGGTCGATCCAGCCGCGCTCCTTGGCGATCTGCTTCCATTCGTCGGTCTTGACCATCGCACCGATGGCCTCGTCCATCGCCTTCAGCTCGTCCGCCTTCAGGGTCCCCGGCGCCATCACGGCGCGCCAGTTCACCAGCTCCACGTCGACGCCCTGTTCCTTGAAGGTCGGGATGTCGATGCCGGGAACGCGCTGCGGCGCGGAGATGGCGAGCGCGCGCAGCTTTCCGGCCTGGAGCTGCGAGGCCATCTCGTTGTAGCCGCCGGTGGCGACGGTGATGTGGCCGCCCAGGATCGATGCCATCATCTCGCCGCCGGCCCCGGCCGCGATGTAGTTCATCTTGCCGACATCGCCGCCCGCCGCCTTGACGATCAGGGCGTAGAGGATGTGGTCGGGGCTGCCGACGGCGAAGCCGCCCCAGGAAACCGAACCGGGATCGGCCTTGAACTTCCGGATCAGGTCGTCGAGCGTCTTGATCGGCGAATCCGCCGCGACGACGATCGGCTGGTATTCGCCGGTCAGGCGGCCCAGCGGCGTCACCTGATCCAGCGTCACCGGCGACTTGTTGATCAGGATGGCGCCGATCATGCCGAGGCCGCTGATCATCATGCCGGGATTGCGCTTCTTCGACGTGACGAACTGGCTGAGCCCGATGGTGCCGCCGGCGCCGGGGATGTTGACCACCTGGACGCCGGACGCCAGCTTGTGGTTCTGCATCACCTGCTGCATCGCGCGGGCATGCTGGTCGTATCCGCCGCCGGGATTGGCCGGGGCGATGATCTCCACCGACTTCAGTTCGGCCGAAGCCGGGGCGGTGAAAGATGCCGTGCCGATCGCCAGGGCCGCGGCGAATGCCAGCTTGGCGGAAATGCCGAATTTCAAGATGAACCCTCCCGACTGATTCCGTCCCCGATTGGACTTATCGTTTGTTGCTTTGCCGGTCATCCGGACCGGACGGCTGCGCCGTCCCTCCGCCGGGCTGTCCGGGCCGCCGCTCCGGAAACGGCATGTCCGGGAGCAGGATCGATCCGCCGGCGCCGGCGCCGTGCGCGGCGCCATGGAAAGCGGGTTTGCGGTCTTCTTCCGGTGGCCGCGCGGGCTGGTCCGCCATGACGTTTCTCCCAGAGCGATCATTCGTGTTGATGATTATTTACCAGACGAACCTGTCGTGAACCTGTCAGCCTTCGAGGGGTTAGGCGAAATATCCGGGGTGGCGACAATCGGTTGGGCATGCCGGGCCGGGTTCCGTCCTGTCCCGCGTAGGTGAGGGCAAGCAGGACTATCGAGTCGTTCACCAGTGCGCTGCGGTATTTGGTGCGGCTGAACCGGTCGAATCCCATTGTTGAACCGCCATGACCTCCGGTCCATGCAATTGGTCATACAGTCGAGCCGGAATGTCTGTTCGAAGGTGGTGCTTATTCTCTTTTTGCCAACATGGCGCGATATTGGGTAATCACCGCCAGCCCATTTGGACCCACTCCGGAGGGCAGAAAGTTACTCCGCGAGTTCAATTCACCCACTCTCTCCTTTTGCGCCATAGCCCTGCGAACCATCGCAGGTTTCATTAGAGGTGGATTGGCAATCCTGTCGCGAAACGACAACGAGGGGGAGGTGATGGCCGAGCGGTTCACGAAATCAGCGGCCCGCAACATCTTCTATGGCGGATCGCTCTTCTTCCTGGTCACCTTCGTCGCCCTGACGATCCACAGCCACTACTACATACGCACGTCCAGCACGGACGAGGCGACGCTGTCCGACAGCGTGGCCCGCGGCAAGCACGTCTGGGAAAAGAACGCCTGCATCAACTGCCATTCGATTCTCGGCGAGGGCGCCTATTTCGCGCCGGAGCTCGGCAATGTCTGGGTCCGCTATGGCGGGCGCGACGACGCCGAGAGCGCGCGCGCTGCGCTGATCGCCTGGATGCAGTCGCAGCCCAGCGGGGTCGAGGGGCGCCGGCAGATGCCGCAGTTCAATCTCACCGACCAGGAACTCAACGACCTCGTCGATTTCCTCGAATGGACCAGCCGCATCGACACGCAAGGCTGGCCGCCGAACGACGCGGGCTGAAGGGGAGGATCGCGGCATGAAATACGAAACCCAGCGCATCGCCTATTGGTACTTCGTCTGCGCGATGGTCCTGTTCGTCGTCCAGGTGCTGGTCGGCACGCTGGCCGGCACCGTCTATGTGCTGCCCAACTTCCTGTCCGAGACGCTGCCCTTCAACATCCTGCGCATGATCCACACCAACGCGCTGATCGTGTGGCTGCTGCTCGGCTTCTTCGGCTCGGCTTATTATCTGATCCCGGAGGAGGCGGAGCGCGACATCGAGAGCCCGATGCTGGCCTATGTCCAGCTGGCGATCCTGATGGTCGGCGCGCTTGCCGCGGTCGTCGGCTACACCATGGGCATCCACGAAGGACGCGAGTTCCTGGAACAGCCGCTGTGGGTGAAGGTCGGCATCGTCATCGCGGCGCTGATCTTCCTCTACAACGTCTCGCTGACCGTGCTCCGGGGGCGTAAGACGGCGATCACCAACGTCCTGCTGTTGGGGCTGTGGGGTGTCGCCATCTTCTTCCTGTTCGCCTTCTACAACCCGGCCAACCTGGCGCTGGACAAGATGTACTGGTGGTACGTCGTCCATCTGTGGGTGGAGGGCGTGTGGGAATTGGTGATGGCGTCGATCCTGGCCTTCCTGGTCATCAAGATGACCGGCGTCGATCGCGAGGTGGTGGAGAAGTGGCTCTACGCCATCGTCGGCCTCGCCCTGTTCTCCGGCCTGCTCGGCACCGGGCACCATTACTACTGGATCGGCGCGCCGGGTTATTGGCAGTGGATCGGTTCGCTGTTCTCCACGCTGGAGGTGGCGCCCTTCTTCGTCATGGTCCTGTTCGCCTTCACCATGGCCTGGAAGGGGCGGCGCGACCACCCGAACAGGGCGGCCTTCCTGTGGACGCTCGGCACGCCGGTCTTCGCCTTCTTCGGCGCGGGCGTGTGGGGGTTCCTGCACACGCTGTCCTTCGTGAACTACTACAGCCACGGCACCCAGGTCACCGCGGCGCACGGGCACCTCGCCTTCTTCGGGGCCTATGTGATGCTGAACCTCGCCATCATCACCTACGCCATGCCGGGTTTGCGCGGCCGTGCGCCCTACAACCAGGTGCTCAACATGTGGAGCTTCTGGATCATGACCTCGGCCATGGCCTTCATGACCTTCACCCTGACCTTCGGCGGCGTCGTGCAGATCCATCTGCAGCGCGTGCTGGGCATGACCTACATGGAGGTGCAGGAGCAGCTGGCCCTGTTCTACTGGATGCGCCTCGGGTCCGGCGTCTTCGTGGTGCTGTCGGTCCTGCTGTTCGTCTACTCCGTCTTCGGACCGGCCCGCGAGCAGTTGCCCGCGCGCAGCCGGCCCAGCGTCGCACCGGCGGAATGATGGGCGGGGAAGTATCCACGGACGGGATGGCGGGGTCCGCCATCCCCTTCTACGCCCCGACCGGCAACGAGGTGGCGCTGTTCGAGCATGCCCACCGCAACCGGCTGCCGCTTCTGCTGAAGGGACCGACCGGCTGCGGCAAGACGCGCTTCGTTGCGTACATGGCGGCGCGGCTGGGGCGTCCGCTCCACACCGTGTCCTGCCACGACGATTTGACCGCCGCCGACTTGACTGGCCGCTATCTGCTGAAGGGCGGCGACACCGTCTGGACCGACGGGCCGCTGACCCGCGCAGTGCGTGAGGGCGCCATCTGCTATCTCGACGAGGTGGTGGAGGCGCGCAAGGACGTGACCGTGGTCCTGCACCCGCTGACCGACGACCGCCGCCTGCTGCCGCTGGAACGCACCGGCGAACTGCTTGAGGCCCCGCCCGACTTCATGCTGGTCGTGTCCTACAACCCCGGCTACCAGAACATCCTGAAGTCGCTGAAGCCCAGCACCCGGCAGCGCTTCATCGCCATCGAGTTCGGCTTTCCGGCTCCGGAGGCGGAGATCGCCATCGTCGCCCGCGAGAGCGGGCTTGCCGCCGACCGGGTGGCGCCGCTGGTCCGGCTGGGCAACGCCCTGCGCGCACTGAAGGGACAGGATCTGGAGGAAGGCGTCTCAACACGGCTGCTGGTCTATTGCGCCAGCCTGATCCGGGACGGCATGGCGCGGGACGAGGCGGTGCTGGCCTCGATGATCGAGCCGCTCACCGACGACCCGGACGTCAAGAAGGCGCTGCTGCGGGTCGCCGAACTCACGCTGGGGTGATCGCATGGCGTCCATCTGGGAACCGGAGGAGTTCGTCGGCGCATTGTGGCACCGCCTTGTCGGCAATGCCGTCTCGTACCCGCGCCATCCGGAGGCGGCGGTCGGCCTGGACGACATGAGGATGCGGCTGGGCGTGCTGTTCCGGGCACTGGGCGGGCCGGGCGCCGTCCGCATCGCGGCGACCGCCGCGGAGTCCTCCGGCCACCGGCTGGGGCTGAAGCAGCGGCTCGGCCTGGGAACCGAAAAGCTTGACCGCGCCCGCTATGACGGCGCCACCCTCCAGCTTCCCGACCGCCTCGACGTCTTTCCGGCGCGCGAGGACAATGCCGGGCTCTACGAGTGGCTCGCCGCCTTCTTCGTCCATGCCGAGCCGCCGCCGATGCTTCCCGCCGATCTGCTGCAGGCCGATCTGGCCCGCCTGCGCGCGGCCAGGGTGGCGACCGACCGTGCGCTGGTGGCATGGCCGGGACTGCGGGTCCTGCATGACCAGCTTTGCCGGGCGATGCGCGCCGCAAGGCCGCGGCGGCGTCTGCCTGCGCAGGAGGCCGCGGTGGAAAACGTGGTCCTCGCTCTTCTCGGCGCGGAACTGCAGCCTGCCGATGCCAGGTTTGCCGCCATGCTCGCCGCAGTGAGCGATGGGGCAATGCCGCTCGACGGGTTCGAGGCGGATCCCGGCTATCGGCCGTTCCTGCCCGTGCCGCTGTGGGGCGAGGTGGCGGACGCCGTCGGAGCGGGCGTGGCGGCGGACGGGGACGAGGAGGGCGGCGGCGGCGCGGAAGGGGACGGCAAGCGCCGCAAGGCCAAGCGCCGCGACACCGACCAGACCCGGCGCGACGACCCGCTGATGCTGAACCGCTTCGAGAAGATCCTGGGGCTGGCGGAGATGGTCAACCTCAACCGCAAGGTCGAGGACGACGACGAGGAAAACGCCCGCAAAGCGGCCGAGGACATGGACGAGATCGCGGTCGGCCAGCACGAGCGCAAGGCCTCGACCAAGCTGAAGCTGGACCTCGACCTTGCCGCCGAGGAGGTCGATGCGGCGTCGCTCCGCGCCGAGATCACCTATCCCGAATGGGACTGGAAGCGGCGGCGCTATCTTCCCGACCATTGCCGCGTGATCGCCGAACCCGCCGCGCTGGAAGGCGAGGACTGGCGTCCCGACGATGATGCGATCCGCCGCATCCGTCTGGTGCGCCGCCAGTTCGAGGCCATGCGGCCGCGCCGCCAACTGATGACCGGCCAGCCCGATGGCGACGATCTGGACCTTTCGGCGCTGGTGCGCTCCGTCGCCGACCGGCGGGCGGGCGGATACGGCTCGGAACGGGTCTACAGCGCGGTGCGCACCGTCGCCCGCGACCTGTCGGTCTGCGTGCTGGTCGACGTCTCCCTGTCCACCGACAGCTATGTCGAGGAGCGGCGCGTGCTTGACGTCGAGAAGGAGGCGCTGCTGGCGCTGACGCACGGGCTGGCCGCCTGCGGCGACGAGCACGCCATCCTCACCTTCACCTCGCATCGCCGGCAGCGCGTGGACGTGCGCACGGTGAAGGATTTCGAGGAGCGGCTGGACGCCCGCGTCATGCGTCGCATACAGGCGCTCAAGCCCGGCAGCTATACCCGGATGGGGGCCGCCCTGCGCCACGCCACTTTCCGCCTGAAGGACCGCCCGCACACGCACCGGCTGCTGCTGGTGCTGACCGACGGCAAGCCGAACGATACCGACCATTACGAGGGGCGCCATGCCATCGAGGACACCCGCGTGGCGGTGCAGGAGGCGCGCCGCGCCGGCTTGCGGCTGTTCGGCATCACGGTGGACGAGCAGGGGCGGGACTATCTCCCCTACATCTTCGGCACCGGCGCCTACGCCATCTTCCCCCATGTCGCGCGCCTGCCGGCGGCGTTGCCGGCCATCTATCGCCAATTGACCTGCTGAGTGTTCACGGGAACAGGAGCCATCATGCTTAGGATCCTCCGCGCCGCCATTCTCGGAACCATCCTGGTGTCCGGCTCGTCCTGGGCACAGGCCAACCTACGGCCGGACCCGACGCCGCGCCTGCCGCCGCAGCCGGGGCAATCGCTGCCGCTCGAAGATGCGCTGTTCTTCAGGCAAGCCGCGGCGGCAAGCCAGGGGCAGGCGGAACTCGGGCGGCTCGCCGCCGAGAAGGGGCCGGACGACGCATTCAAGGCCATGGCCAGGGAGATCGCGGAAACCCACGCGAAGCTCGACGACGGGCTGATGCGCCTGTCCTCCGCCCGCACCCTGCCGCCGGCCGATCAGGTCAAGCCGCAGCGCGCCGACCAGTTCGGGGCGGCAGGGGCGGTGACCAATCCGGCGAACACGCAAGAAGGGGTGGCGCAGGAGGCGGCGAAATCCCTGTCGGCGGCAAGCGGGGAGGGATTCGCCAAAGGCTATCTGGAGGCGCAGCTGCGCATCCACGACCGCCTCGTCGACCTGTACCAGACCGAAGCGTCGCACACGCCCGACCGGGAGCTTGCCACCTTCGCCATCACCAATCTGGTGTCGATCCAGAAGAACCGCGACGCCCTGCGGCAGATGGCCGGACGGTTCGGGATCAGCGCCCCGGCCGAGGGGCAGGCCATCCAGTACGGCGACCCGGCCAAGGCGCGCTGAAATGGGTAGCTGACTGTCCCGGCCGGCGGGCTCAGCCGGCCAGCCCATGGGCGATGGCGATGCGGATCAGGGCGCGGGTGCTGTCGGCGTCCAGCTTGTCCTTGATCTGGGTGCAGGCGTTGGCCACCGTCTTCTGGCTGATGCCCAGCGTTTCGCCGATGGCCGCGGTGGTCATCCCGCGGCCGACCAGCTCCAGGATCTGCCGCTCGCGCTGGGTCAGCGGCGCCAGCGGATCGGCCGGTGCCGTCAGGGTCATCAGCGCCAGTTCGCGGGCGAGCGCGTTGTCGAGATGGATGCGCCCGGCCAGCACTGTGCCGATGGCCGAGGCAAGGCTGTCGGGCGCGTCGTTCTTGGTGACGTAGCCCTTGGCGCCGGCCTTCAACGCGCGGGCGGCGATCGCCGGGTCTTCATGCATGCTGAAGATCAGCACCGGCACCGTCGGGTTTTCCGCCTGCATGCTGCGCAGCACCGCCATTCCGCCGCCATCCCCCGGAATGTTCAGGTCGAGGACGACGACGTCCGGCCGCTCCGTCCGCCACAGCGCCAGCGCGCTGTCGACGTCCTCCGCCTCCACCACGCGCCCCAGCGCCGCTTCGGCCAGCAGCCGTTGGCAACCGGCCCGGACGATGGGATGGTCGTCGACGAGAAGGATGGTGCGGGTCATGCCGTGCGCTCCAGGCGAACCGTTGCCGAATTGTGCGAGGGCCGGGGCAGCCGGGCCGATACCCTGGTGCCGCCGCCTTCGGCGAGGCCGATGGTCAGACATCCGCCCAGAGCCTGCACCCTCTCCGTCATGCCGGAAATCCCGAAGCCCGCCCTGTTCGGATCGTCGCCCGCAGGTAGGCCGGGACCATCGTCGGCGACCGCGACCTCCACCCTGTCCGGGTCGATCCGCAAGGAAACCGCGACCGCCGACGGCACGGCATGCCGCAGGGCGTTGACAAGCGATTCCTGCACCAGCCGGTAGAGGGTCACGCGCAGCACCTCCTCGCAGCCGTCGAGGTCCGCGGCGGCGGCCGGCGGATCGAAGGAGAGTGTCCAGGCGACATCCGGCTTCCGCCGCATCCAGTCGCCGACCAGTTCGGTCAGCGCCTCGCTCAACGGCAACTGGTCGAGCAGGGCGGGGCGCAGACGGACCAGGATGCGGCGGCTGAGCTGGTGGACCTCCGCCGCGGTGCCGAGGATCTTGCGCGCGCGTTCCGCCGCCTCTTCCCCATCGGCCCGCCCTTCGGCCAGCCGGAGAAGCCGGCCGGCATCGACCTTGATCGCGAACAGAGCGGCGCCGAGTTCGTCATGGATGTCGCGGGCGATCTCACGCCTTTCGCTGTCCTGTGCCGCGACGATCCGCTGGCCGACGCGGCGGTTCTCCTGCTCGGCCGCGGCGAGACCGTCGGCCAGCGCGGCGATGCCGGTTCCGAGCCGGCGGAGCTCGGGAACGCCCCCGCTGTCGAAGGCGAAGCGATAGTCGCCGTCGCGCAGCCGCTTCACCCCGGCCTCCAGCCGCGACAGCGGCGCCAGGGCCCGCCCCACCGCCAGGAATGCCGCCGCCAGCAGCAGGACGCCGACCGCCAGCACTGCGGCGGCGAGATCGCTCATGTCCTCCCACACCTCGGCGATTTCATCGCCTGGTTCGGCCACGACGCGCAGAGTGCCGGCCAGCCGCAATTCCTGCGGCTCCACGGCGATCAGCGCGGTGAACCAGTCCGGCGCCCGATCGCTCTCCACCCCCGGTGCCGCAACATCGTCGCCCTCGACGAAGCGCAGATGGCGCAGCCCCAGCCCGTTCAGCATGCCGGAACCGCCTGCCAGTGTTCCGCGCTCCGTCACCGCAAGGCCGAGCGCGCGGCCGAGTTCGAGCGCCGACGCCATTTCCGCCCGCACCGCGTCGCGGGCGTTCGCGACCATCACCGCTCCGCCGGCCACCGTCATCAGCAGCAGGAAAAGCCCGATCAGGGCCAGGATGCGCATCTTCAGGGACACCGCCGCCCGCTCCGCTATAAGACCATTGACGGAATGTTAGTCTATCCATCGGTTCTCCTGCCATCCGCCCTTCGGGCAATAGGGGGCGAGCAGCGCCAGGATGTTCCGCATGGCCGACGGCCATACGGGAAAAAGTCCCGTGTGGGTCGGGAAGTCGTCACGCGCGGACTTCAAGAAAATCTTCCCCGGAATGTCGAATGGAAAGGTCCGCTTGGCGGGAAGACTATGGGAACAGGCAGGACATGGCCCTGTGCGCCGGGCGGGATGCACAGAACAGCCTTCGACAGCGTCTTGCCGGCAAAGCGCCGCCTTCGGGCATGACACCGTCACGTACGGCCGCTTCCGCATCCGGGCGGCACTGCCTCCCGCCGTTGCCGGAGGGGGAGCGGCCGGCGTGACGGTTTCCCGGTGCCGCTGCCGGCACGCTCCTGCAGTGCGCCTTGAGCACTCCATAGCCGACCATCGCCGTCTCACGGCCAATCAATGGGGGAAACGCATGACACTTTCGTCCAACACCACCACCGCGTCCGACGCCGGCTGGTCCCGGCTGCGCCGTCGTCTAGGCCTTGCGGCGGCGGTCGCCGGGCTGCTGCTCACGGCGTCTGTGCCGGCGCTGGCCGGCGAGGTCAGCTGGGACGCCATCGCCAGCGACGCGAAGAATCCCGGCGACGTGCTGATGTACGGCATGGGGGTGGAGGGCAAGCGTTTCAGCCCGCTGAAGCAGATCAACGCCGACAGCGTGGCGCGCCTCGTCCCGGCCTGGTCCTTCTCCTTCGGCGACGAGAAGCAGCGCGGGCAGGAAACCCAGGCCCTGGTGCATGAGGGGGTGATCTACGTCACCGCATCCTATTCGCGCATGTTCGCGCTGGATGCGAAGTCGGGCAAGCGGCTGTGGACCTACGCCCACCGCCTGCCCGACGACATCCGGCCCTGCTGCGACGTCGTCAACCGCGGTGCGGCGATCTATGGCGACAAGGTATTCTTCGGCACGCTCGACGCGTCCGTCGTCGCCCTGAACAAGGACACCGGCAAGGTCGTCTGGAAGAAGAAGTTCGCCGATCACAAGGTCGGCTACACGATGACCGGCGCGCCGACCATCGTGAAGGACCAGAAGAGCGGCAAGGTGCTGCTGATCCACGGGTCGTCGGGCGACGAGTTCGGTGTGGTCGGCCGGTTGTTCGCCCGCGATCCCGACACCGGCGACGAGGTGTGGATGCGCCCGCTGGTCGAAGGGCACATGGGCCGGCTGAACGGCAAGGACAGCACCCCCACCGGCAGCGACAAGGCGCCGTCCTGGCCGCGCGACAAGGAGGGCAAGCTGGTCGAGGCCTGGAACCATGGCGGCGGCGCGCCGTGGCAGAGCGCCACCTTCGACGTGGAGACCAACACCATCGTCATCGGCACCGGCAACCCGGCGCCGTGGAACGGCTGGGCGCGCTGGCCCGGCGACAGCCTCTACACCTCCGGCCAGGCCTATGTCGACCCGGCCACCGGCGAGCTGAAGGGCTTCTACCAGCACACACCCAACGACACCTGGGACTTCTCCGGCAACAACGAGCTTGTGCTGTTCGACTACACCGACGCCTCCGGCAAGACGGTGAAGGCGACCGCCCATGCCGACCGCAACGGCTTCTTCTACGTCACCGACCGCGTGAAGCTGGCGACGGCCGGCGGCGAGCCCAACAAGCCGAACAGCGTGCTGGCCGCCTATCCCTTCGTCGACGGCATCACCTGGGCCAAGGGCATCGACCTGAAGACCGGCCGCCCGATCGAGGTCGAAGGCCAGCGTCCGCCCCTGCCGGCCGAAGGCGAGAAGCGCGGCAAGCCGGTGGAGGTGTCGCCGCCCTTCCTCGGCGGCAAGAACTGGAACCCGATGTCCTACAGCGAGGACACCAAGCTGTTCTACATCGCCGCCAACCATTGGAAGGAGGATTACTGGACGGAGCATGTCGGCTACAACCCCGGCTCGGCCTATCTCGGCATGGGGTTCCGCATCCACAAGATGTTCGACGACCATGTCGGCATCCTGCGGGCGCTCGATCCCACCACCGGGAAGATCGTGTGGGAGCACAAGGAGGAACTGCCGCTGTGGTCCGGCACGCTGGCGACAGCCGGCAATCTGGTCTTCACCGGCACCGGCGACGGCTACGTCAAGGCCTTCAATGCCAAGACGGGCGAGGAGCTTTGGCGCTTCCAGACCGGCTCCGGCATCATCTCGTCCCCCGTCACCTGGGAGCAGGACGGAGTGCAGTATGTCGGCATCACCACCGGCTATGGCGGCGCGGTGCCGCTGTGGGGCGGCGATCTGGCCGACCTGACCACCCGCGTGACCCAGGGCGGGTCCTTCTGGGTGTTCAAGCTCGCCGACGTGAAGGTCTCCAGCACCAAGTGAGCCGGTCTAACCGGATGATCCCAGGCCGGATGATCCCAGGCCGGATGATCCCAGCAGAGCCGGGGCGGACGTCGCCCCGGCCTTTTACCACCGGAGGCAACATCATGACGTCGCGCAAGAAGGCCCTGCTCTCCGGACTGGCAGGATGCGGCCTTGTCCTTTGCATGCTGGTGCCCGCCGCCTCGGCCATCTCCGTGGAGGTGGAAAACGCCGCACTGGAGAGCGCGGTCGAAGATCGGTCCGCCCGCCCGGTCGGCGGCGGCGAGGAGGAACGGGCTACCAGCGTGAACGGCTGCACGCTCGCCCCGCGCGTGACCTGCCCCAATCTCGACCTGCGGCACCGCAATCTGCGCGGGCTGGCGCTCGCGGGGGCCGATCTGCACGGCGCCAACCTGATGCGGGCCGACCTGCGCAACGCCGACCTGCGCGGGGCGAACCTGTCGGGCGCCATCCTCGACGGCGCCGATCTGCGCACCGCCTTCCTGCAGGGGGCGAAGCTGTCCGGTGCGCGTCTGCGTGGCGCCAATCTGGAATTCGCCCGTGCCACCGGCGCCGATTTCACCGGCACCGATCTCACCGCGGCGAATCTGGAGGCGATCCGCGCCGACAAGATCAATCTCGCCGGCGCGAGCCTGGAAGGCGCCAATCTGCAGGAGGCGAAGCTGTCCCTGTCCAACCTGTCTGGCGCCAATCTGGACGGGGCGAAGATCCGCTTCGCGATCTTCCAGGACGCGCTGATGACCGGCTGCAAGTCTTGCCCGTCCGATTGGTGAGAGGCGCCTGCCCCGGTCAGCCGATGCGGCGCAGCAGGTCGATCCGCAGCGGTTCGCCCAGCAGCGTGTCGAATTGCGCGGCAAGGCCGGTGAAGGCGGCGCCTGCCGCATGGGCGTCGAGTGCCGCCTGATCCTGCCAAACCTCGTACATCACGATTGTGCCGGGTCGCTCGCGGCTGACATGGGCGGAGTAGGCGAGGCAGCCCGGCTCCTTCAGGACGGTCGGGACGATGGCAGTGATGGCATCGGCCAGCGCCTGCTCCTGTCCGGGCTTGGCGACGAGATAGGCGACGAGCTGCACCTGATCGCTGGGCGGAACGGTCATTCTGAATATTCCTTCGGGGCGGAGTTGGCCGGGACCGGTGCGGTCGCCGGCCATGTCTTTGTTCCGGCCGGGATTAAACCGCATCCCGCATCGGAATCGAAAATTCATTGTTCACATCCCAGCGAGCAAGAAACCTGATCGATCGTACAGGTTTGGGAAAACGCGCACGCCGGCCTTGAACGGCAGGAGGGCGACATCCACATACCATCCAGTTGGATGGTGTAAGGATGGTCGGATATGAGCGACACGGCACGTGACCTGCGGCCCAAGGCAGGCGACAGCGAGAAGATCACGATCAATCTCGGCTATGTCGACCTGGGCCACATCGACCTGCTGGTCGATGAAGGGTTCTATTCGAACCGCACCGACTTCATCCGCACGGCCATCCGCAATCAGGTCGACCGGCACGCCGAGGTCGTCCGCCAGACGGTGACGCGCAAGAGCGTCGACCTTGGCCTGCGCCATTTCAGCCGTGCCGACCTGGAGGCCGCGCAGGCCGATGGGCGGATGCTGGACATCCGCGTCCTCGGGCTCGCCACCATCGCCCAGGACGTTTCCGCCGACCTTGCCCGTGCCACCATCGCTTCCCTGACCGTGCTGGGGGCGCTGCATGCGCCGGCCGCCGTCAAGGCGGCGCTCGCCGACCGCATCCGCTGACGCGTCCGGCACCATTCCCGAACTGGAAAGAACTATCATGCCCAACTCACGCCCCACCGGCTTCCTGCCCGGCATGAACGAGGTCGCCCGCCTGACCCGTGCCGGCCAGCTTGCCGAGGCGACCGGCCTCGTCCAGCGCCTGCTGCGGGGGTCGGGCGAACCCGGTCCCACGGCAGCGCCCGATCCTTCAGTCATCGAGGGCGAGTTCTCGCGGCTCGATCCTGCATCCCCTGCCGGCAAGGCGCCGGGAAACAGGCCCGGCCATGCGGCGAGGACCGGCCTGGGCGAGACCCTGCGCGGCCTTGCCGCCCGCCTGCGGCCGACCGGGCTGCACGGTGCGGGGACGGGTGCCCCGCGCCCGGCCGCCGACTCGCTGCCCGACGGCGCGTCCTTCGTGACGGCGTCCCACACCGGGACATCGGGAAGCCGCGCCTACAAGCTCTATGTGCCGGCCAACCGTGGCGAGGGACCGCGTCCGCTGGTGGTGATGCTGCATGGCTGCACCCAGTCGCCCGACGATTTCGCCGCCGGCACCCGGATGAACGCCTTCGCCGAGCGGCATGGCGTGCTCGTCGCATATCCGGAACAGCCGGCCTCGGCCAATCCCCAGCGCTGCTGGAACTGGTTCAAGCCGGAGGACCAGCGCCGCGACCGTGGGGAGCCTGACCTGCTGGCCGGCATCACCCGCCGGATCATGGGCGAGCATCCCATCGACCCGAACCGCGTCTATGTCGCCGGACTGTCCGCCGGTGGTGCGGCGGCGGCGATCATGGCCGCGGCCTATCCCGACCTCTATGCCGCGGTCGGCGTGCATTCCGGCCTGCCTGCCGGTGCCGCCGGCGACCTTCCGTCCGCCCTCGCCGCCATGCGCCAGGGCAGCCGGGCGGTGCCGAATGCCGCGCGGACCGGCCGCAAGGTGCCAACCATCATCTTCCACGGCGACCGGGACACGGTGGTGAATCCGCAGAACGGCGATCAGGTCGCGGTCCAGGCGACCGCCGCCGTCACCGGCCTGCGCACCGAAACGCTGAACGGCGAAGCCCCCGGCCGGCGCGCCTACAGCCGGACCCTCCACACCGATCCGTCCGGCCGGACATTGTGCGAGCAGTGGAGCATCCATGGCGCCGGTCATGCCTGGGCGGGCGGAAGCCCTGCCGGATCCTACACCGACCCGCAGGGACCGGATGCCACGGCGGAGATGATGCGCTTCTTCCTGGAGAACCCCAGGTCGGCGACGCCGGGCTGACGATCAGGACGAAGCCGGCGGCTCCGGCAATCCGACGTCCAGCCCTGCGACGATCTGCCGGAGCCAGACCAGCGGCGGGTAGCTGGCGGTCGAGCCATGCCAGTACATCCGTGCCGTGAACCCCGGCATCGGAAAGGGCAGGGCGGAGACCGTCAGGCCGAGCTGGGCTCTTGCGGCCTCCGCAACCCGGCGGCCGATGAC
Organism: Azospirillum sp. B21; assembly: GCF_008364825.1. Taxonomy (GTDB): domain Bacteria; phylum Pseudomonadota; class Alphaproteobacteria; order Azospirillales; family Azospirillaceae; genus Azospirillum. The sequence goes on along the minus strand of NZ_VTTO01000007.1, from coordinate 116,554 downwards.
CAGCACGAGGTCGCTGTCGGTGACGAGTTGCGGCGCCAGCAGGAAATGCGCGACGGTGAGTGCGACCCGCCGCTTCAGCCCCATCCGCGACAGGCAGTCGTCGACGACGCCCGCACCGTCGCCCGTCTGTGAAACCAGCAGCGCGGGAAAGCCGGCGAACCGCTCCGCCGTCGGCGGTCCATCGTGATAGGGGTGGCCCGGGCGGGTCACCATGACGAAACCCTCGTCGAAGAGAGGGCGGTTCAGCACATCCGGCGCCCCCTCTCCCGCGACGGCCAGCGACAGGTCCACCGCGCCTTCCTTGAGCAGCGAGATGGCGGATCTGCGGTCCGCGGCGACCACCCGTAGATCGATGCCCGGTGCCGAGCAGGACAGCGCCGCCATCAGCGGCGGCAACAGGACCGCCGCCAGATAATCGCTGGCGGCCACGCGGATCTCCATTTCCGCACCCGCCGGGTCGAAGGCGATGGAGTCCTGGAAGGTCGCCTTCAGCGCCGCCAGCGCCTGCGCGGCATGCACCCGGATTTCCTCCGCCCGCGGGCTGAGGCGATAACCCCGCCCCTCCCGCACCAGCAGCGGATCGCCGAAAATCTCGCGGAGCCGGGCCAGCGCGCTGCTCGTCGCCGGCTGGCTGCGTCCGATGCGAAGTGCCGCACGCGAAACGCTGCGCTCCTCCAGCAGCGCCGCCAGCGCGATCACGAGGTTCAGGTCGATCGACCGTATATTCATGGCATGGATACTCGACATACCAACTACCGTTTGGACAGATAGCTGTGCCCGGCCGCACTGTCCACCGTGTTCGGCACGACGCCGACCTTGCAGGAGGACCCCATCCATGAGCACGGCTCACAGCACCAAGTATTCCGCCATCGTCGTCGGCGCCGGTCCGGGCCTCGGCTTCGCGCTTGCCCGGCGGTTCGGACGTGAACTCGGAGAGGTCGCGCTGATCGCCCGGTCGGCCGACCGGCTCGTTCCCCTCGTCCGCGAACTGCAGGAACTGGGCATCGCCGCGCACGCCCTGACGGCCGACGCCGCGGATCTTGACGGACTGCGCGGCACCATCGAACGGGCGGTGGCGGTCATGCCGCCGCTGAAGGCGCTGATCTACAACGCAGCCGCCATCCAGCCCGCGCGCCCCCTCGCTCTGGCCCCGAAGGTCCTGGCTGCCGAGCTGGTCGTCGATGTCGCCGCTCCACTGGCCGCGGCGCAGGCGGTCGCGCCGGCCCTGGAGGCAAACGGTGGCGGCAGCGTGCTGTTCACCGGCGGCGGTTTCGCCCTCTATCCCAATCCGGAGATGGCGGCGCTCAGCGCCGGCAAGGCGGCGCTGCGCAACCTCACGGCGACGCTCGCCCAGGACTTGGCACCGAAGAACATCGACGTCGCCATCGTCACGATCTGCGGCTATCTGGCCGAGGAAGGCCGTTTCGCTCCCGACACTGTCGCGAAGGCCTATTGGGACCGGCATGCCGCCCCTGCGGATGCCGAACGGCCGTTCGAACTGACCTACGCGTGATCGTCACGGTGACGGGCCGCCCCGCGCCGCGGTCCCGTCACCGGAACCTGAATGGCAGCCGAAAGCCCATTTTTGCGGTGTTGAACCCAGCTTTCCGGAAATCCCTTTCCAGCAGCTCCATTCCTTTCAGTCGCTCGACCATTCCGTCGATCGACTTCAAATTAAGCGTTGCCAGCTTGAAAGAGCTGAACGAATTCGAGCCGATGGATGAGGACTGGGCATTTCGGATGGCGAACTCCATCACAAAGTCATACATGTCCCTTCTGGGTATGTTGCCGAGGGAACCGTCGAGCTGATTTCTCAGCTTTCCAATCCATGTCTTTCGCGCCATAAAATATTGCGCTTCATTGCGCATTCGATCGAGGTTGGCAATACTGTCCGCATCGTCTTGTACGCCGTCCGCTTGCAGCCCGATTGCTCCCCAGCTGTATCTTTTCGCTTTCTGGGTGTCCTGGTCGAGCAGCCACTCGTACATCACCTGCGATTTCGCCTTGGACGGCGCGTCCTGGAATTGTTCGAGACAGGTGATGAAGACGGCTTCGGCGGAAACAGCTGCCTGCACGGCCCACATCAGGAAGACGGGGCGATCATTCAAACTCTTCGATGCCATTCTGTACCGGGCCATCGGCAGGGCTGCAATCGCCGGATCCATGATTTCTCTCTCTAGATTTTGACGGGTGTTGATCGCGTAGCGATGGAGGGATGCCGGCCGGCGCAGTGTCCGCATCGGCTGGTCGGTTGGAGCAATACGCTAGCGTGGCAATGACGGGCGGGCCATGACCGGGCGTCCAAATTTCCTTGACCATGCGTCCCCAAGAAGACCCTGTGTCAGGCGCGCAGCCGGCGCAGCCAGTCCGGGAACTCGCCGCCGATGCTGCCCGCCGCACCCGGCCGAACGGCATCCTTCACCGTCCCGGTCGTTACCCCGGCGCGCATTTCCGACGGCGAGCAGCCGAAGGCGCGGCGGAAGGCCCGGCTGAAATGCGCCTCGCTGGTAAAGCCGTAGGCGAAGGCGATTTCCCCGATGCGCCGCCGCTCGCCGGGATCGCACAGATGTTCGCGCACGCGCTGCAGGCGGCGCTCCTGTATGTAGCGGTTGACGCCGTGGTGGGGCTCGAACAGCGTATAAAGCGCCGAGCGCGACAGGCCGAGCGCCATGCACAGCCGGTCCGGCGACAGGTCCGGGTTCGTCAGGTTGGCGTCGATGTAGCGCCTCGCCTGCATGATCAGCGTTGCGGCGACCTGCGGCCGTGCCTGCACCAGCGCGTCGTGGCTGGGCGCCAGACAGGCCGTGACCATGTCGCGGATGACGCGCACGATCTGCGGCGCCTCCTCCACCGTTGCCGCCGGCACCGCCTGGGCCAGCGACCGCATGTGGTCGGCCAACAGCCGCCCCATGATGCCGCCGAGGCGGGTCCCGTGCAGCGCGTCCGCCCGCGGCAGCATGCCGGTCATGACATCGCGGGGAACGATGATGCAGGCGCCGTCCAGCCGCATCGACGGCAATGCCAGCGGCTGGCCCATGTCCTTGACCAGGATTTCATCCGATGCATTTCCGGCAGCGCCGGACCGGTCCAGGCGGATGATGAAATGGTCCATGTGGTCCGACCGGATCTTTGCCGGCGACCGGTGGTAGGCCAGCGCGTCGACATCCATCGTGCCGACGATCAGCGGCCCCAGGTGCGCGCTGGTGGCCGTGCCGCTGAACCGTCGGCTGACATCCTCCTCCAGCGGGGCGATTTCGTAGACCGACGTCATGGCATCCCGCCATGCGCCGAAACGCTCGCGTTCCGGAAGGAAGCCGGTGGAAAAGCGCCGGAACGGAACGGTCTGCGTGGCCACGAAGGAAACCCGCAAATTTGTTTAGTGTACCACTTTCTTTCAGATAGGGGCGCCCGGGTCAATAGGGGGGTGGAGGCCCGTCGCCGCCGATTTTCCGCTGGACAGTCTCCGGGTGGCGGCGATATCCAGAACTATAGATGGTTGGGACAACTGACAAATTTCGGCCGGCGGTGCTTGCCGGACAGACAGTGGCAGGCAGAGCTATGACGGATTTCCAAGCGACCCGCGCCCGCTTCCGCATTCCCGACGGTGTCATCTATCTGGACGGCAACTCGCTGGGACCGCTACCGGTCGCCGCGGAGGACCGGGTGGCCCGCACCCTGGCCGTAGAATGGGGTGGGCAGTTGATCCGCGGCTGGAACAGCGCCGGCTGGATGGTGCAGCCGCGCGTCGTCGGCGACCGCATCGCCCGGCTGATCGGTGCTCCGGCCGGCAGCGTGGTGGTGGGCGACACCCTGTCGATCAAGGTCTATCAGGCCCTGGCCGCGGCCCTGGCGATGCAGCCGGACCGCCGCGTCATCCTGTCGGACAGCGGCAACTTCCCGACCGACCTCTACATGGCGGAAGGGCTGATCGAGACGCTGGGCCGCGGCCATATCCTGAAGGTGGTGGCGCCGGAGGAGGTGGAGGCTGCGATCGGCGAGGATGTCGCCGTGCTGATGCTGACCGAGGTCGATTACCGGACCGGCCGCCTGCACGACATGGCGGCGCTGACTACCAAGGCTCATGCGGCCGGCGTGGTGACGGTGTGGGATCTCGCCCATTCCGCCGGTGCCCTCCCGGTCGATCTGGCCGGTACGGGCGCGGATTTCGCGGTCGGCTGCACCTATAAATATCTGAATGGCGGGCCGGGGGCGCCCGCCTTCATCTATGTCGCGCCGCGCCATGCGCAGACGACGCAGCCGGCCCTGTCCGGCTGGATGGGGCACGAGGCGCCCTTCTCCTTCGACCCGTCCTATCGCCCCGGCGAGGGCGTGGAGCGGATGCGCGTCGGCACCCCGCCGGTGATCGCGCTGGCCGCACTCGACGCGGCGCTGGACGTTTGGGACGGGGTGGACATGGCCGATGTCCGCCGCACCTCAATCGCGCTTTGCGATTTGTTCATCGAGCTGGTGGAGGCGCGGTGCCCGGCACTGGAACTCGCGTCACCGCGCGATGGCACGCGGCGCGGCAGCCAGGTGTCCTTCCGCCATCGCCACGGCTACGCCATCATGCAGGCGCTGATCGACCGCGGCGTGATCGGCGATTTCCGCGCGCCCGACATCCTGCGCTTCGGCTTCACCCCGCTCTACATCGGCGAGGCGGAGGTGTGCGGCGCCGTCGCCGTGTTGAAACAGGTGTTGGACGGCGGGCTTTGGGACCGGCCCGAGTACCACAGGAAGGCCGCCGTAACATGAGCAAACGTGACATGAGTGGGCGTGACATGAGCAAGCCTTACGACCCGGCGGACGAGGGCGCCCAGATGGCCTTCGACGGGCGGATGTCCTACGGCGACTATCTGCAGCTCGACCGCATCCTGGGCGCGCAGATCCCGCGTTCCACCGCCCATGACGAGATGCTGTTCATCATCCAGCACCAGACGTCGGAGCTGTGGATGCGGCTGGCGGTCTACGAGATCCGCGCCGCGCGTGAGGCGATCCGCGAGGACCGGCTGTCGCCCGCCTTCAAGATGCTGGCCCGCGTCGCCCGCATCTTCGAGCAGCTGAACTCCGCCTGGGACGTTTTGCGCACGATGACGCCCAGCGAATACACCCGCTTCCGCGACGATCTCGGCCAGTCCTCCGGCTTCCAGTCCTACCAGTATCGGGAGATCGAGTTCCTGCTGGGCAACCGCAACCCGGCGATGCTGCGGCCCCATGCCCACCGCCCGGAAATCCACTCCATGCTGGAACAGGAACTGTCCCGCCCCAGCCTGTATGACGAGGCGTTGCGCCTGCTGGCCCGCAACGGCATCCCGGTTCCGGCCGAAGTGCTGGAACGCGACGTGTCGCAGACTCATCAGCCCAATGACGGCGTGACGGAGGCGTGGCGGGTCATCTATCAGTCCCCCGAAGACCATTGGCCGCTCTACGAGCTTGCCGAGAAGCTGGTGGATTTCGAGGATTACTTCCGCCGTTGGCGCTTCAACCATGTGACGACGGTGGAGCGGGTGATCGGCTTCAAGCGCGGCACCGGTGGTACCGGCGGCGTGTCCTATCTGCGCAACATGCTGGCGGTGGAGCTGTTCCCGGAACTCTGGCGCGTGAGGACGGTGCTGTGAGCGGCTTGCAGGCAATCACCGATTGGGACGACGCCTACAGCAACAGCGCCTATATTCCCGGCGGCGACGCCTATCCGGCACGCTGGGCGGAGCGGGCGGCGGCCTTCCGGGCAGAGCGTTCCGTCGCCGGCCGGGCGGAGTTGGACCTGCCCTATGGCGAGGGGGAGCGGGAGCGCTACGACCTGTTCCTCCCCGATGCTGCTGCCAAAGGGACAGTCGTGTTCATCCATGGCGGTTATTGGATGGCTTTCGACAAGGGGCGCTGGTCACATCTGGCGGCCGGCGCTCTTGCCCGCGGCTGGGCCGTCGCGATGCCCAGCTACACGCTCTGCCCCGAAAGCCGCATCGCCGGCATCACCCGGCAGGTCGCGCGTGCGGTGGAGGCCATCGCGCAGGCCCAGCGGGGACCGTTGCGCCTGACCGGTCATTCCGCCGGCGGCCATCTGGTCAGCCGCCTCGCCTGTGCCGACGCGCCATTGCCGGCGGAGGTGCAGGGGCGGGTGGAACATGTCGTCTCCATCAGCGGCCTGCACGACCTGCGGCCGCTGCTGAACACCGGCATGAAGGCCACGTTGAATCTGGACGAAAAGGAGGCCGCGGCGGAAAGCCCGGCCCTTCTGCGCCCGCGGCCGGGCACCCGCATCACCTGCTGGGCGGGTGCCGCCGAACGGCCGGAATTCGTCCGGCAGACGGAACTGCTCGCCAACATCTGGCATGGGCTGGGGGCAGCGACCGAACTGCGGCTGACTGGCGGGCGCCATCACTTCGATGTCATCGACGATCTTGCCGATGCGGACTCAGAATTGGTGGCGGCTTTGCTTGGGTCTTGAGGCGGTGATCGGCTGATCCTTATCCCAGCAACTCCTCCCCTCGCGGGCGGTAGGGACTGGCCGCCGGTCGGTGCGCCTCATGGCGCGTATGAATCTGAAAGCTGCGGTCGCTGCCGACCAGCAGAAGCAGGCCGAGCGATGCGGCGACGATTCCGATGCAGAGCATGGCGGCAACTCCTGTCGTGATGGTGTTGGTTGCCTGATCCTCCAGGCGAGAGGAGGGCAGGGGCGGAGTGGCCGCCCCCGGTCCCCACGCCGTCAGGCTGCGAAGTCGGTCGCCACCGACCGGTCCCGCCAAGCGGCGATCTCGGCACGGCGCTGCTCGACCGCACCGCCGGCCATCTCCACGGCATCGGAGCCGGCCAGGAAGTGGCGGGGCGGTTCCTGCATGTCGGCCAGTTCGACCATGGCGGCGGCCAGCTTCGCCGGGTCGCCCGGCTGCTTGTGGCTGTAGCTGTCGTAGGTCGACCGCTGCTCGGCCGAGTGGGCGGAGTAATCGGCGATCTCCCTGGTGCCGTAGCGAACCGAGCTGCCGTCGAGGAAGTCGGTGCGGAAGAAGCCGGGCTCCACCACGGTGACGTGGATGCCGAAGGGCGCCACCTCCAGCGCCAGCGAGTCCGAGAAGCCTTCCACCGCGAATTTCGTCGAGCAATAGACCGAGGCGCCGGCGAACCCCAGGACTCCGCCGATGGAGGACAGGTTCAGGATGCGGCCCGACCGTTGCCGACGCATCACCGGCAGGACGGCACGGGTGACGTGGAACAGGCCGAACACGTTGGTGGCGAACTGCCGTTCGATGTCCGCCGCCTCGATCTCCTCGAACTGGCCGAGCTGGCCGAAGCCGGCATTGTTGACCAGTACGTCGATGCGCCCGAAGCGGTCGACCGCCGCCTGCACCGCCGCCACCGACTGTGCCTCGTCGGCGACGTCGAGCGCCACCGTCAGCACGCGGTCGCCATGGCCGGCATAGGCCGCCTGCAGCTGGTCGAGCTTGCGGCCGGTGGCGACCACCCGATCGCCGGCGGCCAGCGCCGCCTTCGCAACCTCCGCCCCGATGCCGCGCGCGCTGCCGGTGATGAACCAGACCTTGCTCATGTCCGTCTTCCCTCTTCGCTGTTGGACCGGCTGTCCGCTGCGGTCCCGATGAGGAGAGAATAGGGGCGGGCGGTCCGCGGCCGGTAGACCAGAGGTCCGGCAGGATTGCCTGATCCTCCGGAACCTGGAGAATCCCTCAGGCCCGCGCCGCCTGCCGGGCGCCGGCATCCTCGCCGGCCATGGAGGCGCGCAGGCGCGCGGCGTCGCGGATCGGCGGTAGCCCGAACAGGCGGGCATATTCGCGGCTGAACTGGGACGGGCTGCCGTAACCCACGGCGAAGCCGGCGCTGGCGGCATCGGTCAGGTTGGCAAGGATCAGCCGCCGCGCCTCCTGCAGGCGCAGCTGCTTCTGGTATTGGAGGGGGCTGAGCGCCGTGACCTCCTTGAAATGCTGGTGGAAGGCGGACGGGCTCATGTTGGCCTTGGCGGCGACCGTCTCGATGCGCAGCGGTTCGCGGAAATTGTCCTTGATCCACTTCACGGCGCGGCCGATCTGGGCGGTGCGGCTCTCGCCCAGCGCGATGCGGTGCAGCATGGCCCCATGGTCGGCTGTCAGCAGGCGATAGAGCAGTTCGCGTTCCACCAGCGGCGCCAGCATCGGGATGGCGTCCGGCGTCTCCAGCAGACGCGCCATGCGGGCCGCCGCGTCGATCATCTCCGGCGTGGCGAGGCTGGTGGTCAGGCCGAGGCCCTGTTCGGCCTGCGGCGGCGGCCGCAACCCGGCCTCCAGGAAAAGGCCGCTCAGCAGCGCCGGGTCCAGCGTCAGGCGCAGGCACAGGAAGGGGTTGTCCGCCGTCGCCTGGACCACTTGTCCGATCACCGGCAGGTCCAGCGACACGGCGATGTAGTGTCCGGCCCGGTAATCCAGGATGCGGTCGCCGGCAATGGTGCGCTTCGCCCCATGCGCGAGGATGCACACGGACGGCTCATAGACGGTGTGGAGCCGTTCGGTCGGGCTGCTGGCGCGGATCACCGCCAGCCGCGGGATCTGCGTTTCATGGACCCCGTCCCCCAGGTCGGAGGTCACGCGGTCCAGGATCAGCGAGAATTCGGTCTGCTTGAACATGGATGGCAGGCTCCCATTCCGGTCGGTCCGCAGCCATCCATCCTAGCGTCCGGATGCCGATGCTCACAGAGCCCCAAGAGGATCGTGCAAGCATCGGCGAGGATCGAGCCGGGCCTTCAGCGCAGGAACGGCTTGCCCATCGGCAGCACGTCGCGGCCGAAGACGTCGAGGAAGACGGCGTGCGCCATGCCGTACAGCGCCAGACCGGCACAGACCATCAACTCGTAGCCGGCGATCACCGTGAAGACGTGATCGGCGAAATGGGCCAGATCCAACAGGACGAAGCCGGCCAGCAGCGTGATGAAGATCAGGCCCAGCACCCGGCTGATCCGCATGGCGCCGATGGTCATGATCGCGGTGTAGAGCGTCCAGGCGACCAGATACCAGCCGATGTCCGTCTCGCCGACGGTGAACAGGCCCGTCTTGTTGCCGATCAGGATCAGGCACAGCGAAATCCAGAAACAGCCGTAGGAGGTGAAGGCGCTGTAGCCGAAATTGTTGCCCGCCTTCATCTCCTGCAGGCCGGCGATCATCTGCGCCACCCCGCCGAAGATCAGGCCGAGCCAGACCACCGGGCCGATATCGATCCAGCCGACATTGTGGAACTGCAGAAGCAGAGTCGACAGCCCGAATCCGGCAAGGCCGACGACGGCCGGGTTGCCATGCTTGAGCGGAGCGTGAGAAGCGGTTTGACCGGCTTCGACGGGCGAAGCCGGTTTCGCGACGAGAACGGATACTGACATTCTGGTTCCAGTCTCGCGGGCGGCAAACTTGAGCCCGCCCGCGGCAAAGAAGGTGTTGGATATGGGCGGACACCGAACGCCCGCCTCCACCTTTAAGACCACGTTCCCGCGCGCCGATGAAGTGGTCATACCAGCGACATACCATCGCATCCGTATGCGTCAACCGGGCGGCGTCCGATGGCCTGGGGCCGCCTTGTCGAAGTCAATCTTCGGGACACCGAGCTCTTCGACGAGCCACGTCACGAAGCAGCGGAAGGCGTGTTTCCGTTCGGCGCCCTTCGGCCAGACCATCCAATGCGCGACATGCCGCAGGCTTTGTGACCGTCCCTCCAGCGGTGCCACCAGCTGGCCGGACTGCAGTTCGCGTTCCGCCAGGCGCGTCGATTCCAGCACGACGCCGACCCCATTCACCGCGGCGGCGATGGCCATGAAGCTGCGGTCGAAGCGTGGTCCCGCCGGGGTGGCGGCTATGGCGGAATTGGCGTCGAACCACATCGGCCAGGTGAACCGATTGTGGTCGCTCCGAACGAGCGGGACCGACAGGAGGTCGTCGATGGCGGCGATCCGCGACGCGGTGGCCGGCGCGCACAGCGGGCAGACCGTCTCCTGCCCCAGCGGGATCGCCACCACGTCGGTCTGGCGCGGCTCCCCATAGACGATGGAGAGGTCGTATTCCTCGGTCGGGAACAGCGGATAGTCCGGGCTGGCCGACAGCTTCAGCTCCACCGCCGGAAAAAGCCCCAGGAAGCGGCCGAGCCGCGGCGACAGCCATTGCGCGGCGAAGGACGGCGCGCAATGGACCCTGATGCGCGCCGGACCGGCGGTCGTGATCTCCTGCAGGCCGCGTTGCAGTTGATCGAAACCGCGTGTGACGTGCCGATACAACGTCTGTCCTTCCGGCGTCGGTTCGATCTTCCGCGGCGACCGCTGGAAAAGCACCGTTCCCAGCATGCGCTCTAGTTCCCGGATGGCATGGCTGACTGCGGACGGCGTGACCGCCATTTCCTGTGCCGCCGCGGCAAAGCTGCCCAGGCGGCAGGCCGCCTCGAAGGCGCGTAGCTGGGTCAGCGGAAGCCGGCCGGTCATAGATGAATCCAATTCATGACCTGTTGCAAACGATGCGTTTGTCAGATGGTCCGGGGTGATGCAAGTCTTTCATCGCGCCGCAGCCGTTCGAAAGAACTCGCCAAGGCAACAATCACCGGTTCGGCACGATGCCGAGATCAAACTGCCGGAGTGGGCTGTATATCCGGTATTGCCCGAACGGGGGGCGCCGCCGCCGCACCGCCGGTCCGTTCCGTCTATCGCCCCTCCCACCCAGCGTGCATCGGTCGCCGTCCCGCCGGGTGGACGCGACGAGGAGATTTGCGCCCATGACGCCCCCTGCAGCCGTCGACCCCCGCCTGATGGCGAATGCGATCCGCTTTCTGTCCATCGACGCCATCGAGCGCGCCACCGAAGGGCATCAGGGCGTGCCGCTGGGCATGGCGGAAATCGCCACGGCCCTGTTCACCCAGCACTTCAAATGCAATCCGGCCGATCCGCGCTGGCCGGACCGCGACCGCTTCGTCCTGTCGAACGGCCATGGGTCGATGCTGCTCTATTCCCTGCTGCACCTGCTGGGGTACGAGCGCATCTCCCTCGACCAGATCAGGAATTTCCGCGAACTCGGATCGCATTGCGCCGGCCATCCCGAATATGATCCCGACGCCGGCATCGAGGTCACCACCGGCCCACTCGGCCAGGGCATCGCCAACGCCTTCGGCATGGCGGTCGCCGAAGCCTATCTGAACGCCAAATACGGCCCCGCCCTGGTGGACCATCACACCTACGCCTTCGTCGGCGACGGCTGCCTGCAGGAAGGTGTTGGGCAGGAGGTCATCCAGCTTGCCGGCCATCTGCGGCTGGGCAAGCTGGTCTTCTTCTGGGACGACAACAGCATCACCGACGACGGCAGCACCGTGCTGTCGATCAGCGAGGACGTCGCCGCCCGCTTCCGCGTCGCCGGCTGGCATGTGCAGGAGGTCGACGGCCATGATGTCGAGGCGGTGTCGGCGGCCATCACGCTGGCGAAGAAGGACCCGCGCCCGTCGATGATCGCCTGCCGCACGGTGATCGCCCGCGGCATCCCGCGCCTGGAAGGCCAGCGCGGCGGCCACAGCGCCCGCCTGTTCAAGGAGGATCTGGAAGCGACGCGCGCCGATCTCGGCTGGCCGTACCCGTCCTTCACCGTGCCGGACGACGTGCTGTCGGCTTGGCGCGACGCCGGTGCGCGCCATGGCGGGGAATATGACGCGTGGCACCGCCGCGTCGCCGCCCTGCCGGACAAGGAGCGTGCCGAGTTCACCCGCGTGATCGAGGGCCGGCTGCCCGAGGGCTGGCGCGACGCGCTGCTCGCCTACAAGAAGCGCATGGCCGACGAACGGGTTGCCCAGCCCTCCATCCAGGCATCGGGCGACATCGCCACGCTGTTGGCGGACATCCTGCCGGAAATGATGATCGGCTGCGCCGACCTGGAGGCGCCGACCAACCACAAGCGCACGCGCACCTCCTTCACCGCCGAGGAACCCGCCGGCACCTATGTCCATTGCGGTGTGCGCGAGCATGCGATGGGGGCGATGGTCAACGGCATGGCCGCGCATGGCGGCATCATCCCGGTCAGCGTCACCTATCTCGCCTTCTCCGACTATCAGCGACCGACCTTGCGCATGGCGGCGCTGATGGGCTTGCCGGCGATCTACGTCTTCAGCCACGACTCCCTGGCTGTCGGCAAGAACGGACCGACGCATCAGCCGGTGGAGATCCTCGCCTCCTTCCGGGCCATGCCCAACATTCTGGTGATGCGCCCTGCCGATGCCGTCGAGGCCGCTGAATGCTGGGAGATCGCGCTGGAACACCGGACCGGCCCCAGCATGCTGGTCTGCTCCAAGCAGGCGCTGCCCGCGACAGGCCGTCCCTACGGTGCAGAGAATCTGACGCACCGCGGCGCCTATGTGCTGGCCGAGGCAGAAGGCGGCAAGCGTCTGGTCACGCTGATGGCCACCGGTTCGGAGGTGGCGCTGGCGCTGGAGGCGCGCCAGACCCTGCAGGCCGAGGGCATTCCCACCGCCGTGGTGTCGATGCCCTGCTGGGAACTGTTCGACCGGCAGGACGACGCCTACCGCGCGGAGGTGATCGGCACCGGCACGGTGCGCGTCGGCATCGAGGCGGCGGTCCGGCTGGGCTGGGACAAATATGTCGGCGAAACCGGCGGCTTCATCGGCATGAGCGGCTTCGGTGCCTCCGGCCCGGTGGATGCCCTGTTCGAACGCTTCGGCATCACTCCGGCCCACATTGTGGCCGAGGTCAAGCGCCGGCTCTGACCGCGCCGCCACTCCCTTTCGTGACCAAGGACATCGTGATGCGCAAGATCGTCTTCCTCGACCGTGCCACCCTCGCCCCACAGATCCGCCTGCGCAAGCCGGGCTTCCCGCATGAGCTGGTGGAACATGCCCAAACGACGCCGGATCAAGTGCTGGACCGTCTGGCCGGTGCCGAGATCGCCATCGTCAACAAGGTGCAGCTGACTGCCGAGCTGCTGGAACGGCTGCCGCAGCTGAAGCTGATCGCCGTTGCCGCCACCGGCACCGACTGCGTCGACAAGGAGTATTGCCGGACGCACGGCATCGCGGTGAGCAATATCCGCGGCTATGCCATCAACACGGTGCCGGAACACACCTTCGCCCTGATGCTGGCGCTCCGCCGCAACATCGTGCCCTTCCGGCAGGACGTGCTGGATGGCGAGTGGCAGAAGTCCGGGCAGTTCTGCTTCTTCAACCACCCGATCCACGATCTGCAGGGCGCCCGGCTCGGCATCATCGGCGAGGGCGTGCTGGGCCAGCGGGTCGCCGACATCGCCCGCGCCTTCGGCATGGTTCCGCTGTTCGCCGCGCACAAGGGGAAGTCCGGCCTCGGCCCGCTCTACACGCCGTGGGACGTGGTGCTGGAGACCAGCGACGTCATCACCCTGCACAGCCCGCTCACGCCCGAGACGCGCGGCATGATCGCCATGCCCGAGTTCCGCCGGATGAAGCGCCGGCCGCTGATCATCAACACCGCGCGGGGCGGTCTGGTGGTCGAGGAGGATCTGGTGACGGCCCTGGACGAGGGGCTGATCGCCGGCGCCGGTTTCGACGTGACGCTGCCCGAGCCGCCGCCGGCGGACAGCCCGCTGATGCGTATCGCCGGGCGGCCCAACGTCATCGTCACGCCGCATCTGGGCTGGGCGTCGGACGAGGCGCAGCAGGCGTTGGCCGACCAATTGATCGACAACATCGAGAATTTCGTCGCCGGTTCGCCCAGCAACCTCGTGATGGGTGCTTACTGACGAACGCCGATGCCGGCGGGGTGGTCGGAAACCGACCGGCCATCTTCCCCGGAAACCGCACCGGCCTCATTGCCCTGCCGCAAGGTGCGCAGGACCGCATCGGCGGTGCGGCGGCTGTGATCGGCCAGCAGGGCGGCGGCGGTGGCGGCATCGCGGCGGCGCAGGGCGTCCATGACCGCCTCATGCTCCGTCAGCGAATGTTGCCAACGGTCGGCATCGTAATTGGCCAGCGAGCGCGCCCGGTTGAGCTGGGCGGCGAAGCCCTTGTAGGTTGCCTCCAGCACCGGATTGCCGGCCATGGCGACGATCCAGCCATGGATGCGGCGGTTGGTGGTGGAATAGGCCGCGCGCTCCCCCGCCTGGAATTGGGCGACGAGTTCGCCGTGCAGCCGGTCCAACTCCGCGAACGCCTCTGCCGAACCGTTGTCGCAGGCGAGCCGGCCGGCGAGGCTCTCCAGTGCTTCCATCACCTGGAAGATCGCTGCGATCTCCTTGGGATCGATCGGCGTCACCACGGCGCCGCGGTGCGGGCGCAGCTCCACCAACCCTTCGGCCGCCAGCACGCGCAGCGCCTCGCGCAACGGCGTGCGCGAGACGCCGAGCTGTTCGCACAACTCCATCTCCGGCACGCGGCGGCCGGGCGGCAGTTCCCCCTCCAGGATCATGGCCCGCAACTCCGCCACCGCGGAGTGATGCAGCGTCTCACGGCGCAGGGGGGCGTTGGTGGTCTTTGCGGGGCTGTCCATGGTCGATCCGGCGGGGCTGTTCTGCTGCATACTTGGGCATTCTTGCTCAAACGATGCCATGCGCTCAAAAATAAGGCAAGCAACCTCGTTGATGATCCTTCGCGTCAAATCGACATTAAGCGGCTGTATTAAAACAGCAATTACGAAATAGAGATTTTGTATACAATCTGGCACGGTGCTTGCGACAGAGGTGGAAACGCAACCGCATCTGGAGCCGAAGCCTCATGTCGATCCGGTCTCTCTCCCTGAACGCCATCACCGCCACCGCGCTGGCCCTGTCCGCCCTGGCGGTGGCCGTTCCGACGGCGCAGGCCGCCGATGCGGAAGCGGTGAAGCTCGGCTTCGCCAAATGCGCCCACTGCCTGCCGATGGCGCTGACGCCCGATCTTGCCAAGGGCGTGTCGATCGAGGCGATCAACTTCAACTCCGGCAACGACGTGCTGACCGCGCTGGTGTCCAAGAGCATCGACGTGGCGCAGGTCACCTACCTCCACTACGTCACTGCGCTGGACAAGGGTTTCGACGTCGTTGCCATCTCCGGTCAGGTCAATGGCGGGTCGGAGATCGTCACCGCCAAGGGCATCGACCTGAAGGCGGGCGACTGGGCCGGGCTGAAGGCGCTGGCGGCATCCCGCAAGGAGAAGGGCGAGCCGCTGCGCGTCGCGGCATCGCGCGGGAACGCGCAGGACATCCACATGCGCGGCGCCCTGCAGAAGCATGGCATCGACGCCAACAAGGACGTCCAGTTCATCAACATCCCCAACCCATCCGACCATGCCGCCGCCCTGCAGCGCGGCGAGGTCGACGTGATCTGCACAGTGGAGCCCTTCGCTTCGCAGATCCGCAGCACCGGTGTCGGCGCGCATTTCGCGCTGCCCTATGACCAGGCGGCCGGCAACCTGACCAACCTGATCGTCACCCGCTCCGACGTGATCAAGGAGCATCCGAAGGCGGTCGAGGCCACCGTCGCTTCCGTCGTGGCGCTGGTCGACAAGCTGAAGACCGACCGCACCGTGTGGGTCGACACCATCAACAAATATACCGGGCTCAACAAGGATATCGCGGCGGCGTCCCTGGAAAACGCCTTCCCCGACTACGCCATCCACAAGGACAGCACCGTCGCCATCGCGACGATGATGCGGGAGCTGAAATACATCGGCAAGGACGTGTCGGACGCCGCGGTGCGGAACATCGACTACCGGTTTCTGGAAGCGGTGACGAAGAAGCCGAAGAGCGAGCTGGGGGGCTGAGGGGGCGTCAGTCTCCGGCCCCCACCCTAACCCTCCCCCGCTGGGCAGGGGAGGGGACTGCCGCCGCTCTTCCGCACAAGTACTTGCTCCCTCCCCCGCCCAGCGGGGGAGGGTCGGGGTGGGGGCAATTGTGCCTCTCCCATCTCAGGCACCACACCGAGAACTTCGAAAGGCCGCTCCATGACCGCATTGTCTAAATCCTGGGAGCGCGCGGTCGTTCCCGTCCTGATCCTCGCGGCCTGGGAGATCGTGTCGCGGTCCGGCCTGTTGCCGGCGGCCTTGCTGCCGGCGCCCTCCGTCGTGCTGCACAGCTGGGCCGACTGGGTGTTCGGCTTCGACGAGACGGCGCAGGCGAACAGCGGGCGCTGGCTGGCCGATGCGCTGTCCAGCGCGGTGCGCGTCGCCGCCGGATACGGCATCGCGGTGGCGACCGGCGTGCTGCTGGGCATCGCCATCGGCTGGTGGAGTTGGGTGGAGCGCGCCATCGAGCCGACCATCCAGATGCTGCGCCCGGTGCCGCCGGTGTCCTGGATCCCGGTGGCGATCATCTGGTTCGGCATCGCCAACAAGCCCGCGATCTTCCTGGTCTTCCTTGGCGCGTTCTTCCCCATCCTGATGAACACCATCCACGGGGTGAAGACGGCCGACCGCAACCTGATCCGCGCCGCCTCGATGATGGGCGCCACCGAACAGCAGCTGTTGCGCCATGTGGTGTTCCCGGCGGCGCTGCCCAGCATCTTCGCCGGCCTTCGCATCGGCATCGGTGCCGCCTGGATGCTGACCGTCACGGCGGAGATGGTCGCGGTCAAGAGCGGGCTCGGCTACGTGCTGTGGGACAGCTACTACTTCCTGCGCTACGACCTCGTCCTTGCCGCGATGGCCAGCATCGGGCTGCTGGGCTACGTCACCGACGCGCTGATCAAGCTGCTGATGTCCGCGGCGCTGCACTGGCAGCACGCCTCCACGCTCCAGAGCCGGGAGGGCTGAGCCCATGGCCTCCATCGAACTTCAGAACATCACCAAGATCTACAGCGACGCCAAGCGCAAGCGCGACCTGCTGGCCATCGACGACGTCAGCCTGACGGTGGAACGCAACGAGTTCCTCTGTATGCTCGGCTCGTCCGGCTGCGGCAAGTCCACCCTGCTGAACATGATCGCCGGCTTCGAGAAGCCGACCAAGGGCACCGTCACCGTCGGCGGCAAGCCGGTGGACGGCCCAGGTGCGGACCGCGGCATGGTGTTCCAGCAGGCCAACCTGATGCCCTGGCTGCCGGTGTGGGAGAACATCGCCTTCCACCTGCGCCTGAAGGGCTGGCGCAAGGCCGACCGCCGCGCCGCGGCGCAGGAGTTCATCGACCTCGTCGGGCTGAAGGGCTTCGAGAACCATTATCCGGCCGAGCTGTCGGGCGGCATGAGCCAGCGCGTCGGCATCGCCCGCGCCCTGCTGATGAACCCGCAGGTCATCCTGATGGACGAGCCCTTCGCGGCGCTCGACGCCCAGACCAAGATGGACATGCAGGAGGAGCTGGTCGCCATCTGGCAGAAGCAGCGCTGCACCATCGTCTTCGTCACCCACAGCGTCGACGAGGCGCTGGTGCTGGGCACCCAGGTGGCGGTGCTGACCAGCCGGCCGGGCCGCCTGCGCGAACGCATCGAACTGGATCTGCCGCGCCCGCGCGACATCACCAGCCCGCGCTTCAACGACCACAAGCGCCACATCCTGAACCTGATCCGGGAAGAGGGCCTGCAGCAGCGGCAGGTCGCCGCGGCATGACCGAGGCTTCCCAACCGCAACCGCTCGACCTGCTGCTGACCGGCGCGACGATCATCACCGGCGACGAGGCTGGGGTAATGGAGGATGCGGCGCTTGGCATTCGCGATGGGCGGATCGTCCATCTGGCGCCGGCCGCACAAGCCGCGCCGCCGGCCAAGCGGACGTTGGCGCTGCCGGGGCGGCTGGTGACGCCGGGCTTCGTCAACGCCCATCTGCATGCCGTGCTGGTGATGGTGCGCGGTGTCGCCGCCGACCTGGGTTTCGCGCCATCCTACACGCCGGGCGTGCCGAAGGGCACCGACGCGACACCGGAGGAGGCCCGCGCGCTGGCCCGGCTGGGCGCGGTGGAGGCTCTGCTCGCCGGCTCCACCCTGGTCTGCGACCATTTCGTCCATGCCGACGCGACGCTGGACGCCATGGCGGACCTGGGCCTGCGCATCCATGCCGGCTGGCGGGTGCATGACGTCGATTTCGCCCGTGTGCCGAAGGGCGACTGGAGCTTCGACGCGGCGCTGGGCGAGGATCTGCTGCGGCGGACGCTCGACCTGCACGACCGCTGGGACGGTGCCGGCGGCGGACGCATCCGGGTGCAGATGGCGGCCCATGCGCCCGACACCTGCTCCCCCGCCTTCCTGCGCAGGCTGGCCGAGGCGGCGGCGGAGCGCGGCATGCGCGTCAACACCCATCTGGCGCAAAGCCGCGTAGAGGTGGAGCGGGTGAAGGCTGCCACCGGCATGACTCCGGCGGCGCTGCTGGCGGAGACCGGGCTGCTGAACGACCGGCTGCTCGCCACCCACTGCCTTTATGTGGACGAACACGACATCGCCCGGCTGGCGCGGGCCGGCGCCCATGCCGTCCATGTGCCGAAATGCAACGCCGCCTCCGGCAGGCTGGCACCGACCCCGGCGCTGAAGGCGGCGGGCGTCAATCTGGCGCTCTGCACCGACACCCAGCATGGCGACATGGTGGAGGCGATGCGCTGGGCGCTCGCCACCGGACGCATCGGCCAGGGCGGCGTCACCGCCGACTGGCAGCCCGCCGACGTCTTCCGCATGGCGACGCTGGGCGGAGCCCGCGCCGTCGGGATGGCGGACGAGATCGGCACGCTGGCGGTCGGCAAGGCGGCGGACCTCGTGGTGTTCGACGCCCGCCGGCCGCACCTGCGCCCGCTGATCAATCCGCTGGGAACGCTGGTCCACACCGGGCGCGGCGGCGACGTGGAGATGGTGCTGGTGGAGGGCGAGACGCTGGTCGACGGCGGCCGCCCCGTCCATGCCGACTTGGAAGAGATCTGTATCGAGGCCGACAAGGCCGCCCGCGCCCTGTGGGCGCGTGCCTGACCCCACTCATTCAAAGAAAGACGAGTCCCCCGAGATGACCAAGCGCGTTCTTCTGGGCATGCTGACCCCGTCCTCCAACACGGTGCTCGAACCGGTGACCGCCGCCATGCTGAGCGGCCTGCCGGAGGTGAGCGCCCATTTCGGCCGCTTCACCGTCAAGGAGATCTCGCTGCGCGCCGCGGCACTCGACCAGTTCACCGACGCACCCTTCCTGGATGCCGCCCGGCTGCTGGCCGATGCGCAGCTGAACGTGATCGGCTGGAACGGCACTTCGGCCGGCTGGCTCGGCTTCGACGCCGACGTGAAGCTGTGCAAGGCGATCGAGGATGAGACGGGAATTCCCGCCTGCACCTCCATGCTGGCGCTGAACGAGATCCTGGAGACGACGGGGCGCAAGCGCTTCGCCATCGTCAGCCCCTATCTGGACGAGATCCAGCAGACGATGGTCGCCAATTACAACGCCGCCGGGTTCGAGGTGGTGGCCGAACGGCACCTGAACGACCGCGGCAACTTCTCCTTCTCCGAGATCAGCGAGGAGCAAATCGAGCGCATGTGTCTGGAGGTGGCGGAGGCCAAGCCGGAGGCCATCGCCATCATCTGCACCAACATGCGCGGGGCCCCGGTGGCGGAGCGGGTGGAAAAGGCGCTGGGCATCCCCGTCTACGACACGGTGTCCACCGTGCTGTGGAAGGCGCTGCGCATGACCGGAGTCGACACCCGCCGGGTCCAGGGCTGGGGCAGCCTGTTCCGGGAATTGCACGGCTGACGTGCCAAGAAGCTGACGCGCCAAGAAGGGGAGGGGAGCATGGACTTCGATCTGGTCATCCGCAACGGCACGGTCGCCACCGCGTCGGACGTGTTCAAGGCCGATGTCGGCGTGAAGGACGGCACGGTGGCGGCGCTCGGCAGCGGGCTCGCCGCTGGGCGGGAGGAGATGGACGCCGGCGGGCTGCTGGTCCTGCCGGGCGGGGTCGACAGCCATGTCCATTTCGACCAGCCGACCGGCGACTCTTCGGTGATGGCCGACGATTTCCTGTCGGGCACCCGCTCCGCGGCATTCGGGGGCACCACCACGGTGCTGCCCTTCGCCTGCCAGCAGAAGGGCCAGTCCCTGCGCGCCGCGGTGGAGGATTATCACCGCCGGGCCGCGGGCAAGCCGGTGATCGATTATGCCTTCCACCTGATCGTCACCGACCCGACCGAGCAGGTCCTGGGGCAGGAGCTGCCGGCGCTGATCCGCGACGGCTACACCTCCTTCAAGATCTACATGACCTACGACGCGCTGAAGCTGAACGACCGCCAGATTTTGGAGGTGCTGGACATCGCGCGGTCCGAGGGCGCCATGGTGATGATGCATGCGGAGAATGCCGACTGCATCGCCTGGCTGACCGAGAAGCTGGAACGCGCCGGCCAGACCGCGCCCTTCTTCCACGGCGTCTCCCGTCCCCGCGTGGCGGAGCGCGAGGCGACCCACCGCGCCATCTCCCTGGCCGAGCTGGTGGACGTGCCGATCCTGATCGTCCATGTCTCCGGCGCCGACGCGGTGGAGCAGATCCGCTGGGCCCAGGGGCGCGGCCTGCGCATCTATGCCGAGACCTGCCCGCAATACCTGTTCCTGACCGCCGACGACCTGGGTGGGGAAGGATTCGAAGGAGCGAAATGCATCTGCTCCCCGCCGCCGCGCGACGCCGCCAACCAGAAGGTGATCTGGGACGGGCTGACCGGTGGCACCTTCCAGATCTTCTCCTCCGACCATGCGCCGTTCCGCTTCGACGGGGCGGGTGGCAAGAAGGTGAATGGCGAGAAGGCCCCCTTCCGCTGCGTGCCCAACGGCATTCCGGGGGTGGAGACCCGGCTGCCGCTGCTGTTCTCCGAAGGTGTGATGAAAGGCCGCATGGAGCTGACGAAGTTCGTCGAGCTGACCGCCGCCAACCCCGCCCGCATGTATGGCCTGCACCCGCGCAAGGGTACCATCGCCGTCGGGTCGGACGCCGACATCGCGATCTGGGATCCCGCGCGCAAGGTGACGATCACCAACGGCATCCTGCACCACGATGTCGACTACACCCCCTATGAGGGCATCGAGGTCACCGGCTGGCCGGTGATCACGCTGTCGCGCGGAGACGTGGTGTGCCGCGACGGCGTCCTGCTGGCGTCGCCCGGCCGCGGCGCCTTCCTGCCCTGCGGCCTGCCGGCCCCTGCCCGGCCGAAGGGGGCGCCCGCACCGGCATTGCCATTCTAAGGCCCCTACGGGTTGCACCGGATTGCGAAGCTCAGATCTATGACGAAAGGCAAGGTATCGCGCAACAGGAGGAGGACTGCGCGAAAAGATTGATCTGCGTACCTTGCGAACTGTTCTCATAAGCGGAAAATTAACGGGAAGGAGTGCACAATAATTGTGATATTCGAAAACCGGTAACTTTCGCGATGATCTCTCCCCGCACTCCAGAAATCTTCGATCGGGCTACGGGCGATGCTCGCCGACTCAATATGGCCGGCCTGCTTTTTGCCGCCATGGTTGTGCTGACCATCGCATTCGTGATGTTCATGGCGCTGGAGACGGCACGGCGCATCGACACGGCAATGGCGGAGCGGACGAAGGCGGAGATCGTCGATGCGGTGGCCGATCTGGGCGCCGCGATGGGGAAGAAGGCCGAGGAATACAGCCTGTGGAACGACGCCGTCGACCATCTGGTGGTCGCGTTCGATGGCGTCTGGGCCAATGCCAACGTCGGTCCCTATGCGGAACGCCTGTGGGGGCTGGACCGCTCCTATGCCTGGAACGGCCGCGACGGGCTGATCTATGCGTCGAAGGACGGCGCCCTGCGCGGCGATCTGGACGCGGCCGCCCGGGAGGCTGCGGATTTGCTGCCGGTGCTGGCGGCGGCGCGGACCGCCGGCCGGCCGGTCAGCGGCATCGTTCATATCGGGCAGACGCCCTTCGTCTTCGGCGCCCGCGTGATCGAGTATGAGGAGGGACGCGCCGCCCTGCCGCCCGACCCGCAACAGCCGGTCCAGGTGTTCCTGACCACCCTGGAAGGCGAGTTGGCGAAGCTTGCCGAGTCGCGGCGGATCGCCGGGTTGCGTGTGGTCCCGATCGATACCCCGGCTCTTCCGGTCCTGGCCAGCCTGCCGCTGGAGGCCATCGCCGACCAGCCGGTCGGTATCCTGACCTGGAAGCCGGAACAGCCCGGGGGCACGCTGGTCCGCCGGATCGCGCCCTATGCCGCCGGCTTCGCGCTGGCCTTGATGGCGTTGCTCTTCCTGTTCCAACGCGTGCTGCACCGGCTGAAGCGGCAGGAGCCGCTGCGCCTCAGCGAGGCGCGGCTGGCCCAGGCGCAGCGCGTCGCCCGGCTGGCCTACACGGTCCACCTGCCGGAGGAACGGCTGGAGGTCTCCGCCAATTTCCGCGACCTGATTGGCCTGCCCGGCGAGTCCGGCCTGCTCACCATCGGCCTCTATCTCGAACGGGTGAAGCCGGAACACCGTATGGAGGTGCAGGAGGCCTACCGCCGCGCCTGGGCGGAGAACAGCCGCTTCGACATCGAATACCGCATCACCCGCTCAGGAGACGGACATCTCGACCTTCAGGAGGTGGGGGAGCCGTTCCACGATTCCGACGGCCTCGTGCTGGGCCTGATCACCGCCATCCAGGACGTCACCGCCCGCCGCCGCGCGGAGGAGACCATCCGGCACCAGGCCAATTACGACGCGTTGACCGGACTTCCCAACCGGCCGCTGTTCTACGACCGGCTGCGGCAGGCGCTGCGGCGGGCGTTGCGGTTGCGCAACCGGATGGCCCTGCTGTTCATCGACCTGAACCGCTTCAAATGGGTCAACGATACGCTGGGCCACCAGACCGGCGACGTCCTGCTGCGCGAGGCGGCGCAGCGGATGGCCGGCTGCCTGCGCGATTCCGAAACCATCGCCCGGATCGGCGGCGACGAGTTCACGGTGATCCTGTCCGACATCGGCGACCGCGAGGATGCCGAGCGGGTGGCCCGCCGCCTGCTGGACTGCCTGTCGGAGCCGTTCCACATCGCCGGCCAGACCCTGCACATCTCCGCCAGCATCGGCGTCACCTTCGCCCCCGACCAGGGGACCGACCCCGAGCTTCTGGTGAAGAACGCCGACGTCGCGATGTACCATGCCAAGCGCCTGGGCACCGCCAACTGGACCTTCTACGACCCGGCGATGGACGCCGACGCCCTGGCGCATCTGCAACTGGAGAACGAACTGCACGAGGCGGTGGCGAAGGGCCAGCTTGCGCTGTTCCTCCAGCCGGTGGTGGATGTCGCCAGCGGCCTGCTGGCGGGTGCCGAGGCGGAGGTGCGTTGGAACCATCCCGACCGTGGCCTGCTTTCCGCCGATCAATTCCTGCATCTTGCCGAGGCCAACGGACTGATCGTGGCGGTCGGCGGCTGGCTGCTGGATGCCGCCTGCCGGCAGCTGGCGGACTGGCGCGACCGTGACGCCGCCGGCCTGCGTCTGACCGTTCCGGTGTCCTCCCTGCAGCTCCGCCATTTCGGCTTCGAGGAGCAGGTCGCCGGCTGCCTCGCCCGCCATGGCGTCCCGCCCGACCGGCTGATCCTGGAACTGCCTGAAGCCGCCATGCTGTCGCCGTCGGATGAGACGACGCGGACGATGCAGACGTTGCGGACGCTGGGGGTCGCCTTCTCCATCAGCGGCTTCGGCACCGGCTATGCGTCGCTGGGCCATCTGCGGCGGCTGCCGGTGGAGTTCCTGAAGATCGATCAGGCGATTCTGCAGGACATGGCGCGGAACCCGGGCAACCAGGAGATGGGGCGCGCCATCGTGGCGTTGGCCCGCAGCATGAACCTGACGGTGATCGCGGAAGGAATCGAGACGGGGGAACAGCAGGCATTGGCCGGTGAGGTGCGCTGCGTCTATGCCCAGGGCCGCTATCTCGGCCATCCGGTTCCCGCCGAGTCTTTCGACCTGACCCTGACCGCTGCGGGGAGCGGGCCGCTTTGCCCGGCGGCCATCTGCCCGGCGGACGGCGAGGGTCGTCCCTGACGCGCGCTCGGCGACGGGGCCCCTCTCCCCGCACTGGAGAGAGCCCCCGCCACCGTCACGCCCGCCGTCACGCCACCCGCTTCTCGCGGAAGGCCTCGATGGTCCGCATCACGCCCCGCAGCTCTGCGAGGCCCTTCAGCCGGCCGACGAAAGAGTAGCCGGGGTTCATCGTCTGGCCGATGTCGTCGCCCAGCAGATGGCCGTGGTCGGGGCGCATCGGGATCTGGGCGTCGGCGCGGCCGGCCTGCCGGCGGCGGGCCTCCTCGTCGATCAGCGCCGCGGCCACGCCGATCAGGTCGGTGTCGCCGCCGAGATGGTCGGCCTCGTAGAAGGACCCGTCCGGCTCGTGCGTGGTGTTGCGCAGATGGACGAAGTGGATGCGTGGCGCAAACTCCTTCGCCATCGCCACCAGATCGTTCTTCGGGTTGGACCCGAAGGACCCCGTGCACAGGGTCAGCCCGCAGGCTTCCTGCGGCACCGCGTTGAACATCGCCCGCACGTCGTCGGCGGTGGACATTACGCGCGGCAGGCCGAAGATGGGGAAGGACGGGTCATCGGGGTGGATGCACAGCCGCACCCCTTCCTCTTCCGCCACCGGCGTGATCTCGCGCAGGAACTCGACCAGATTGGCGCGCAGATCCTCGACACCGATTTCCTGGTACAGCTCCAGCATGCCGCGGAAGCTGTCGCGGTCATAGGCGAAGTCGCGGGCGGGCAGCCAGTCGATCAGGTTGCGCTCCAGCTCGGCCACCTGCTCCACGGCCATCGCCTCGAAGCGCGCCTTGGCGGCGGCGACGTGGGCGGGATCGTAGCTGGCCTCGGCGTTGCGGCGCTTCAGCACGAACAGGTCGTAGGCGGCGAAATCGACGCTGTCGTAGCGCAGGGCATAGCCGCCGTTCGGCAGCCGGTGCATCAGGTTGGTCCGGCTCCAGTCGGTGATGACCATGAAGTTGTAGCAGATCACCGGGATGCCGGCGCGGGCCACATTGCGGATCGACTGCTTGTAATTGTCGATCTTGGTGCGGAAATCGCCGGTGCGGGTCTTGATCTCCTCGCCCACCCCGATGCTCTCCACCACCGACCAGGTCAGGCCGGCGGCCTCGACCATGGCGTGGCGCTTCATGATCTCTTCGGTGGTCCAGACGCTGCCCTGGTTCATGTGGTGCAGCGCCGTGACGATGCCAGTGGCACCGGCCTGACGGGCCTTCTCCAGGGTGACGGGATCGTCCGGGCCGAACCAGCGCCAGGTTTCCTGCATGATATGGTCCTTTCAAGAAAGCGGGTTTGCTTGCAGCGGTCGTGACCGCCGCGATTCACGGGGTGGCGAGGAAGGCGGCCAGCGTTTTGCGGACACCGACGGTCATCAGGCTGTCGAGATGGCGGACCACCGCGTCGCGGAAGCCGGCCTCGGCGACCAGCTCCGGGGCGAAGATGTCCTCGACGGCGAACAGGGCCGCCGCCAGCGCGCCGGCATCACCGGCATGGACGCGGGCGATGCGGGTCAGCGCCGCCGCCATCGGGTCGGCGACGGTGTAGACGTTGCCGGCCTCGTCCTTTTCCAGCAGGAAGCGCATCCAGGCGGCGACGGCCAGCGGGATCACCCTCGGTGCATTGCCGGCGGCGAACAGCTCGCGGGCCGGCTCCAGCAGGCGCGGCGGCAGCTTCTGCGACCCGTCGGAAGAGATCTGGATGGTGCGGTGGCGGATGCCGGGGTTGCGGAAGCGCGCCTCCAGCGCGGCGGTGTAGGCGGGGATGTCGGTTCCGGGCACCGGCGGCAGGGTGGGGATCAGGTCGGACGCCCACAGCCGGCGCATCACGGCGGGCAGCTGCGGGTCGGCCATGGCGTCGGCGATGGTCTCGATCCCGGCGATTACCGACAGGTAGGCCAGCAGCGAATGGGCGCCGTTCAGGCAGCGCAGCTTCATCAGCTCGAACGGGTGAACGTCGTCGACCAGGATGGCGCCGGCCTTTTCCCAGGCCGGGCGGCCGAGCGGGAAGCGGTCCTCGATCACCCACTGCTTGAACGGCTCCGTCACCACCGGCCAGGCGTCGGCGCAGCCCAGCGCCGCGTCCACCGTGGCGCGGTCGGCGTCCTGGGTGGCCGGCGTGATGCGGTCGACCATGGTGCAGGGGAAGCTGACCTGCTCCGCGATATAGGCGGCAAGCTCCGGGTCGCGCAGTTCGGCATAGCGGACGACGATGCCCTTAACCTTGATGCCGTTCTGGGCGAGGTTGTCGCAGACCAGCACGGTGAAGGGCGCC
Source organism: Azospirillum sp. B21 (assembly GCF_008364825.1). Lineage (GTDB taxonomy): Bacteria > Pseudomonadota > Alphaproteobacteria > Azospirillales > Azospirillaceae > Azospirillum. The sequence goes on along the minus strand of NZ_VTTO01000007.1, from coordinate 90,430 downwards.
ACTCCGGCGGCACGGCGGCGGCGGATGGCTTCGCACAGCAGGCCGGGGACGCTGCGCGGGGCGGCGGGATCGGCAAGGTCGGCGCGGATCAGCGGATGAGCCTCGTCCAGCGAGCCGGTGGCGGCATCCTGGCAATAGCCCTTCTCCGTGACCGTCAGGGTGACGATGCGGATCTCCGGCTTTGCGGTCAGGGCCAGCACCTGCTCCAGCTGGTCGGCGGTGACCATGGCGTCGAGGAAGGAGCCGACCACGCGCAGGCGGTCGCGGTTCTCCTCGCGCACCAGCAGAGTGTAGAGGCAGTCCTGCGGCTTCAGCGCGTCGCGGATGGCCGGCGACAGCGGGTCGACGCCGACGATGCCCCAATCCTTGTCGCCGGTCGCCAGCACGTCGTCGGTGTAGGTGGCGAGATGGGCGCGGCAGAAGGCGCCGAGGCCGATATGGACGATGCCGGGCGTCACCGCCGCGCGGTCGTAGGCGGGGCGTTCGACCGCTTCCGGCAGGCGGCGGAGGGTTTCGGTTGAAAGGCGCGTTTGGGAAGGACGGGCCGCCAGCAGGGCGGTGTTCGCGTCGGGCATGATGGGCTCCGGTTCGCGGCGGTCGCTGCGGTCACCCTTTTTCCGCTGTCGCGGAGTGTCGCGGGGGGCCGGTGCACCGTCATTCGGTCAGGCTTGGATGGTTCGGAAGGACTCCGGGGCGGGGTGCCCCGGAGCGTAGGGCGAAAGTTTCAGACCTCGATGCCGGCCGGGGTGCGGCCCGACCCGGTCTTCGGCAGCACGAAGTGCATGATCGCCAGACCGACGAGGTAGAGGACGGAGGCGATGCCGAACAGCACCTGATAGTTGCCGTTGGTGGCGTCCAGCAGGCGGCCGACGCCCATCGACACGAACATGCCGACGAAGTAGGCGCAGAAGCCGCCGATGCCGACCACCGAGCCGACCGCGTTGCGCGGCATGGTGTCGGACACGATGGTGTAGACGTTGGCGGAATAGCCCTGGTGGGCGGAGGCGGCGATGCCGATCAGCAGCACGGCCAGCCACATGTTGGACACGGTGGAGGCGAAGAACACCGGCAGCACGCACAGGCCGCAGACCAGGAAGGTCAGCTTGCGGGCGCGCAGCGGCTTCATGCCGCGCTTGATCAGGTGGGAGGAGAACCAGCCGCCGCCGACGCTGCCGAAATCGGCCATGGTGTAGATGATGATCAGCGGCAGCATCGCCCCGAACAGGTTGACGCCATACTGCTTGTTCAGGAAGCCCGGGACCCAGTTCAGATAGAACCACCAGACCGGAGCCGAGAAGCAGGTGCCGACGATGTTCGCCCAGGTGCCGCGGTAGCTCAGCAGTTTGATCCAGGGGATGTTTTCCTGCGGCAGCACGGGATCGCTGCGGATATAGGCCAACTCCTCGGCCGTCAGCTTCGGATGCTCTTCCGGCTTGCGGTAGATCAGCAGCCAGGCGATGACCCAGAAGAAGCCGATGCCGCCGGTGACCAGGAACGCCGCCTGCCAGCCGAAGGCGACCAGCAGGATCGGCACCAGGATCGGCGCCACGACCGCGCCGACGTTGGATCCCGCATTGAAGATGCCGGTGGCAAGCGCGCGCTCCTTGGCTGGGAACCACTCCGACACCGCCTTGATCGAGGCCGGGAAGTTGCCGCCCTCGGTCAGACCCAGGCCGGCGCGCGCCACCTTGAAGCCGAAGACGCTGCCCATGAAGGCGTGGATGCAGGCGAAGAAGCTCCAGCCGGCTACGGCGGCCGGCAGGCCGATGCGGATGCCGACCTTGTCCATCAGCCGGCCGCAGCCGATGTAGCCGAAGGCATAGGCCAGCGAGAAGGCGGCGACGATGTCGCCATAGTCGGACTCGGTCCAGCCCATGTCGCCCATCAGCGTGGACTTCAAGAGGCCCAGGACCTGACGGTCCATGTAGTTGATGGTGGTCGAGAAGAAGAGCAGGGCGCAGATGGTCCAGCGGTAGCGGCCGATGGCCTTGCTTACCGTGACCGCCGCCTTGCTGATGCCGCCGGCCCTGCCGACCGGCTCCGCCGACTGCACGGTGGCGGCGTCGGCAATGATCTGTTCGCTCATGATTTGGCGTCTCCAGCCAGGACGCGCGTCACCGCCGCCGATGTTCGATCCCGCACCCCCGCCGATCCCGGATCGGTCATGTTCCGGATCGGCCATGTTCCGAATCGGTCGGGGGCGCGCCGAAGGGCGGACGCGGAAGCCGCATTCCAGGCTTCCACGCCGCGTCGGGCGGCGGTTCTTCGCGTTTAAGCACAGTCTCCTGGAGCAGTCCGGCCATCGTCGGGAGCGGTGCCGCTTCGGTACCGTTCGTGGCGTTGCATACTACCATTCCAGTTGCTGGTATATTAGTTGCGCCTCCGGCCGGCGGTCAACCGCGCCACCTGCGGCATTTCGTCAGGTGAGCGTGAGTACCTCTTTCTGTCGGGATGGCCGGCCTCCCTTTCGCCCGGACCGGGGTAGGTGGTTGGACGATAGGGCAGTGGCTGACCGCGTCCTTCGGGACAACAACCAAAGAGTGTAGATTTCCCTGGCGTTGCAGATGTCATCGCAAAGGGGACGGTCATGGAACTGAACCACGCGCAGGATCATGGCGCATCCGGGCGGACGATCACGGGCGGCGGGCGTCGCGACCTTCTGTTCGGCGGAGAGGGGGATGACACCGTCGTCGGCAATCGCGGCAACGACTATATGGAGGGCGGTGGCGGCAGCGACCGATTCGTCCTCAGGCCCGGCGATGGCTGGGACTGCATCGGAGATTTCCAGGGCGGGGCCGGCGGCGACTTGTTGGATCTGCGAGGTTGGAGCGGAATCCGCAGTCTGGACGATGTGCTTGCCCGCTCCCACCAGGACAGCGACGGGCTGGTTCTGGATTTCGGGCCGCGCGACGGCGTGAAGCTGATGGGCCTGTCGCGAGAGGACCTCACCGCCGAGAATCTGCGGCTGAAAGACGGTCCGCTGAAGGCCAGCGCCGTGTTCGCGGCGACGGACGGCACACACGGCAACGAGCTGTGGGGAACCGACGGACGCCGCGCCTTCCTGCTACGGGATATGGCGCCGGGTTCGGCTTCTTCCGAACCGGCGGAGTTCGTGGAATTGAACGGGCGCGTGCTTTTCAGCGCCGACGACGGCGTCCATGGTCGCGAATTGTGGTCCACCGACGGGACCCCGGCCGGAACCCGCTTGGTGGCCGACATCAGTCCGGGCGGGGAGGGCTCGTCGCCCATGTCGCTGACCGTGGTGGACGGTCAGGTCTTCTTCCAGGCAAATGACGGCCAGCACGGTGCGGAACTGTGGGTGAGCGACGGAACGGCCGCCGGCACGCATATGGTGAAGGACATCGGAGGCCCCATGACCGGGGTTTATCCCTACAATTTGACTGCGGTCGGCGACGAACTTTTCTTCTCGGCGACCGACAGTGAGCATGGCAGAGCGCTGTGGCGGTCGGACGGTACTGAGGCGGGCACGATGCTGGTCAAGGATTTCTATCCCGGGCCGTTCGATCCGCCGGTCCCGCTGCCCATCTTCCCGGCGCATTTCACGGCGGTCGACGATCAGTTGTTCCTGACTGCTTGGGACGGCGCCGGGTCCTACAGTCAGCTGTGGGTCACGGATGGAACCGAAGAGGGCACGGTCAGGCTCTATGACGGGCTTGGGGACAACCCGCGGATCGGGCGCCCGGTGGTGCTGACCGCGGTCGAGGACACGCTGTTCTTCAACCGCGGAGAGGATTTGTGGAAGAGTGACGGCACTCCGGAAGGCACGGTGCTGGTAAAGGATTTCCCGTCGGCCGGCTTTTCCCTGCCCAGCCGGTTCAGCGCCTTCGGCGACCGGATCGCCTTGGTGGCAAGCAATGGGGAGCATGGCGCCGAACTCTGGATTTCGGACGGAACGGCGCAGGGGACGCGCATGGTGAAGGACATCGCGCCGGGCGGCGAAGGCTCCGGCATCGGGGATTTCACCGTGGTGGACGAACTGCTGTTCTTCACCGCCGACGACGGCATCCATGGACGGGGGCTGTGGATGAGCGACGGCACCGAGGCCGGCACCCGCATGGTGACGGACAGATCGCACGACACAACATGGACGCAGCCCACGAATTTGCGCGCGGTCGGCGACAGTCTCTATTTCAGCGCGACGGACGCCAACCAAGCCGTTGCGCTGTTCCGCCTCGATTCCGACAGGGGCGAGGTGACGCAGCTCGCCTCCACGCAGCCGATCAGCCTGTTGTACGGCACGTTGCAGATTGCGGGTGTCTGAATCCGCGCGTCCCTCACCCTGCCCGCCGGGCGCGGGGAGACGCGCAAGCCGCGGCCACCACCTCGCCGGTGCGGCCGACATGGTGCACGAACAGATGCTCGGCGGTGGCGCCGTCGCGGGCCTCCAGCGCCGCCAGGATCTCGCGGTGCTCCAGCACCGATTCCTTCCAGCGGCCCTGGGCGCCCAGCGCGAAATAGCGCGCCCGCGCCAGCCGGCCGAGCAGCCGGTCATGCGCCTCCACCAGCGCCGGGTTCTTGGCGCTCGACACGATCAGCCGGTGGATCTTCTGGTTGATCGCGAAGTACTCCTCCAGCGCGCCGGCACCCTGCAGCGCCTCGATCTTCTCCTGGAAGCCGCGCAGGCGGCGCAGGTCGGCGGCGGTCATCCGTTCGGCGGCGAGGCGGGCGGCGAAGCTCTCGATGCAGCCTTCCGCCTCGAACAGGTGGGTCAGCTCGGCGGCGTCGAGCGGGGCGACGATGGCGTTGCGGTTGGGCCGCAGCATCACCAGCCCGTCGGCCGCCAGCAGCTTCAGCGCCTCGCGCAGCGGCGTGCGGGAGATGCCGAGCTTGTCGCTCAGTTCCGGTTCGATCAGGCGGGCGGACGGCGCCAGCTCGCCATAGATGATCATGTCGCGCAGCCGGTCCACCGCCATGTCGGCCAGGGGCGGCGGCGGAACCGCACGCCGGCGGCGGGCTGGGACGGTGTCCGGGGCAGCGTCCGGCGGGTCGTTCTCGAAGGTCATGGTCGGGCTCTTGGCTGGGACTCCGGCACGCATCCGGCGAGCGTTTCCTCTGCGAAAGCGGCAAAGCGCAGCACCCTGCGGTCCATGCCGCGGGGCGCCACGATCTGCAACCCCACCGGCAGCCCGCCGCGCCCGGTCCCGCAGGGCAGGCTGAGCGCCGGGACCTTGGCGTGGTTGAACAGCGGGGTGAAGACTGCATGGGCGCGCGGCGGCACCGGCTGTCCGCCGATGGTCTCCGGTCCCAGCCGGTCCAGCGGCCAGGCGACACAGGGCGTGGTCGGCCCGACGATCAGGTCCACCGCGGAAAACTGCGCGGCCAGCGCACGGCCGACCTCGACGCCGAGCAGCTGTGCCGCCGCGACCTCCGCCCCGCTCAAGGACAGGCCGCGCTCGATCTGCACGGCGATGTCGGGATCGAACAGGCCGGGGTCGCGGCGGAAGGCCTCGGCATAAAGTGCGGCAAGCCCGGCATGCTGCAGCGGCATCAGCGCCGTTTCGGTGACGCCGGCAGGCCAGTGCGGGAACCGGCCTTCGGGAGGGACGATGCGGGCACCGGCATGGGCCAGCGCCTCCACCGCCCGCTCCACCGCGTCGCGCACGTCGTCGTCAACCGGGGCGTCCAGGCCGAATGCCGGGCTGTAGGCGACGGTCAGGGAGGAAACCGGCCGCTCCTCCGCCGGGGCGATGGCGGCGCTGTCGGGGTCGCGCGGGTCGGGGCCGGCCAGCGCCTCGAACATCAGGGCGGTGTCGGTGACATCGGCGGCGATGGGCGCCATGACCGCAATGCCGACGAAGGGCTCGGCGAAGCCGGGGCCGTAGGGGATCGCACCGAAGCCGGGCTTGAAGCCGACCACGCCGACATGGGCCGGCGGGCGGCGGCTCGATCCCCCCGCATCGGTGCCCAGCGCCAGCGGAACCAGCCCGCCGGCAATCGCGGCCGCCGGTCCGCCGCTGGAGCCGCCGGGGGTCAGCGTCGGGTCCATCGGGTGGCGGGTCGGGCCGAACAGCGGGTTGGTGGTGACGCCCTTGCAGGCGAATTCCGAGCTGTTGGCCATGCCGACGACCACCGCACCGGCGCGGCGCAGCCGTTCCACAGCGATGGCGTCGGCGGGGGCGCGGAAGTCGGCGAACAGGCGCGACCCCTGGGTGACGCGGCGGTCGGCGACCCAGATGGTGTCCTTGACCGCCACCGGCACGCCGGCCAACGGCAGATCCTCCAGCTGCAAATTCTCTCTGGCGGCAAGGCGGCGGTCCACCGCGTCGGCCTCGTCCAGTGCCTGTTCGGCATGGACGGCGACCAGGGCGTTCAGGGCGGGATTGCCGGCGGCGATGCGGGCGAGTGCCGCTTCGGTGACGGTGCGGGCGCTGCTGTGGCCGTTGCGGACGGCGTCGGCAATGGCTGCGGCGCGAAGGGGAAGGGTCATCGCTTATCTCCGAGAAGGCTCAGTCCCGCCAGTGCCGCCAGCAGGCTCACCACGAGATAGCCGGTGGCCAGGGTGCTGACCGCGGCGGCGGCCACCAGCAGGACCGGGCCGGCGATCAGCCCGGCGAAGCCGCCGACCATCACCGCCCCCGTCGCCTCGCCGATGCGCCCCGCGGGAGCCAGCCGCGCCACCTCGGCCAGGAAGACCCCGTTCCAGCCGCTGGCGGTCAGCCCGAACAGGAAGGTCGCAGCCGCCAAGGCCGGGAAGGGCAGGGCGGCGCCGGCCAGCGCGACCAGCGCCGAAGCCGCCGCCATGCCCAGCCCCAGCAGCCCGACCAGCCGGCGCGGCGCCACCCAGCGCGAGGCGACCACGCCCCAGCCGAGCCGTCCGGCGAGCCCGCCCGCCTGTCCGGCCGCCAGTGCCACCCCGGCGGCGACATGCTCCAGCCCCAGCTCCGCCACCGCGAAGACAACGAAGAAGCCGTTCAGCGTCAGTTGGCTCGCCGAATAGGGAAAGGAGGCCAATGCCAGCCGCCGCAGCGCCGGGTCGCTGCGCAGCAGCCGGATCGCCGCCCCCAGCCCGAAGGCGGTCGTGGCGGATCGGGTCAGCGGATCGTAAGCCGTCCGCAACCGTTCGAAGGGCAGGACGCAAACCAGCGCCAGCGCGGCGATGGCCGCATAGCCGGCGCGCGGATCGGTGACGGCGGCCAGCAGCGGCAGGGCCAGCGATCCTGCCATCGCGCCGATCTGGTTGCCGGTCTGCCGGACCGAGAACACCATCGGCCGATCCGCCTCCCGCACCAGCCGGCCGAGGATGGCGGCGCTGGCCGGCGTCTCCGGCCCGCAGGCCAGCCCGATGGCGATCCCCGCTGCCAGCAGCGCCAAGGCGCCGCTCCCCGTCATCGCACAAAGCATGGCCGCGGCCACCGCCACCGCGCAGAAGCTGGCCACCCGGAAGGATCCCAGCCGTCCGGCCAGCACCCCTCCGCAGAGCGACGCCGCCATCCCCACCGCAAAGCCGGTGGTGGTGAACAGCCCCAGCCCCGCCGGGTCGATCCCCATGCGTGGCGCCAGAACTCCCGGCGCGAACAGGGCGAGAGCGACCAGTGCCTGCAGGCCGGTCATTCCGATCAGCGCCGGCAGAAGCGGCGGCATCGCCGGAGGCTCGGCCGGCGCTGGCGCGAGCGCCGCCGTCTCGGCTACCATTGCGGAAACTCTGACCTGGAGGCGGCATGGCCGGCGGCATTTCGATTCATGGCGTGGATGTGGCGCGCGGCGTCGCCGCCGAAGGGCTGCCGGTGGAGCTTTACGCCCTGACGCCCGACCGCCGCCTGCTGGCCGACGGCCGGCTCGGCGCCAACGGTCAGCTCGACCACCCCACCGTCCGCGGCGAGGGCATCGCCCCCGGCCCGCACGAGGTGCTGTTCCATGTCGGCGACTGGCTGCGCGCGGCGGGATATCCGGAGGAGCAGATCCGCTTCCTCGACATCATGCCGTTCCGCTTCGTGGTGACCGACCTGGACCGCCATCTGCATCTGCCCTTCAAATTCACCCCCTTCGGGGTTTCTCTCTTTCTGGGTGTGTAGGCCGGCTCAGGTCAACCGCTTCGACAGGCCGGCGACGCGCTCCATCACCATCATCAGCGCGATGGTGGCGACGATCAGCACGCCCGACAGCGCCGCGACCGTTACGTCCAGCTTGCCTTCCAGATCCTGCCACATGCGGATCGGCAGCATGTCGGTCGCCGCATCGCGCAGGAACAGCGACACCGGCACATTGTCGAAAGACGCCATGAAGGCAATGAATCCGCCGGCCATGATGCCCGGCCGGATCAGCGGCAGGGTGATGCGGCGGAAGGTGAACCAGCGGGTGGCGCCCAGGCTGGCCGAGGCCTCCAGCAGGGTCGGGTTCATCTGCGCCAGCGACGCCACGGTGTTGCGCACCACGAAGGGCACGGACACCACGGTGTGGCCGATGATGAGGGTCAGCGGCGACACCGGCACGCCGACCAGCGAGAAGAACATCAGCGACGACAGCCCGAAGGCCAGCGCCGGCAGAACCAGCGGCGACAGGAACAGGCTGTCAAGCACCCGCGCCGTCAGGCTGGCCGAGCGCGCGATGCCGAGCGATGCGGCGACCCCCAGCAGGATCGACAGGCCGGTCGCCCATGCCGCCACCTTCAGGCTGTTCATCAGCGCGAACTGGAGCTGCCAGGCGTTCCACAGCTCGACATACCAGCGCAGCGAATAGCCGGGCGGCGGGAATTTCAGCGAATAGCCGCTGGTGAAGGACACCCAGATCACCACGACCGTCGGGGCCGCCAGCAGCAGCAGGGCCAGCAGCGCAACCCCCGTCATGACGATGCGGAAGCTGAGCGCGTCGAAATCGAAACGGCGGTTGCCCATGGCGGCCTCCCCAAAGTCAGGCGTTGGTGTAGCCGCGCGACAGGCGGCCCAGCACGTTGAAGATCGACACCACCACCAGCACCGCGACAAGGAAGATGACGGAGATTGCGGCGGCGAAGGGCCAGTTCTGCAGGGTCGAGGCCTGCTGGTAGATGTACATCGGCATGAACAGCATCTGCCCGCCGCCGATCAGGCTCTGGGTGATGAAGGCGGTGATGGCGGCGGCATAGGTCAGCAGGCAGCCGGCGATGATCCCCGGCAGCGACAGCGGCAGGATCACCTTGCGGAAGGTCCGCCAATGCCCGGCCCCCAGCACCGACGAGGCGTCGGCGAGGTTCGGGTCGATCCGGCTCAGCGCCGTGATCAGCGGCAGCACCATCAGCGGCATTTGCACCTGGGCCAGCGCCATCACCACGCCGCCCTCCGTGTAGAGCAGCTTCAGCGGCGTGTCGATCAGCCCCAGCCCGAGCAGCGAGGCATTGACGATCCCCTGCCGCCCCAGGATGACCACCCAGGCGAAGGTGCGCACCACCACGCTGGTCAGCAGCGGCAGCAGCACCAGCAGCATGATGACGCCCTTGGCCCATCCGGGGGAGCGCTGGTGCAGCCACGCCACCGGATAGCCCAGCAGCAGCGTCAGCGCCGTGACTTTCACCCCCAGCCACAGCGTCGATCCCAGCACGCCGAGGCTGAAGCTGTCGCCGAGGAAGTTGACGTACTGGGTCAGCCCGAAGTGCCCGCCCTGTGGGTCGGTCTGGAAGCTCAGCGCCAGCAGGATGACCAGCGGCGTGACGAAGAAGACGACGAACCCCGCCGCCAGCGGCGCCGCCAATTTCAGGTCGTAGGTGGTGACGTTGCGCAGCGTCGCGGCCATGGGAGTGTCTCCTCTTGAGGTGCCCTCTCCCGGTCCGGGAGAGGGCAGCCAATGCCTCACACCTTGATCTCGCGGTTGAAGCGTTCGATCCAGGCGCTGCGCTGCTCGTTGATCTTGGCCCAGTCCTGGAAAACGAACTTCTTCGCGATCTCGGCATGGTCTTTGGCCAGCGTCTTGGCGAGTTCGCCCTTGATCGCAACCTTGGTGTTGGTCGGCACGATCAGGAACGGCTCTTCCATCAGCTGGGCCTGCACCTCCGGCGACAGGGCGGCTTCGATCAGCTTGAAGGCCAGCTCCTTGTTGGGAGAGTTCTTGACGATGTGGATGGTTGTCTTGAAGGCGATGGCGCCTTCCTTGGGGATGACGAACTCCACCGGGACGCCGCGCGCCTTCAGGATCTGGATGGCGTTGAAATTGCCGGGGGAGATGTCGATCTGGCCCTGCTGGAACAGGGTGGCGAGCTGGCCGGGGTTGGCGGCAACGGCGGCGAGGCTGGGGCGCAGCGCCTCCAGCGCCTTGAAGGCGGGGTCGATGTTGGACTCCGACCCGCCATGCATCTTGGCCAGCTCCACCATGAAGCCGGTGCCGAGCGTGGAGTTCAGGTTGGTGATGCCGACGCGGCCCTTGAATTCCGGCTTCCACAGGTCGGCCCAGGAGGTCGGCGGCGTCTTCACCGTTTCCGGGTTGTAGGTGATGCCCACCACCTGGAAGAAGGGCGACGGCCCCATCGGCACCTGGGCCTCCGGGATCAGGTCCTTGTAATGGGCGCTCTTCTCCACCGGATAGGGCTCGACCAGATCCTGGGCGATGGCCTGTAGCGCGGGACCCGGATCGTGCAGCATGACGTCGATCGGCGGGTTGTTCTTCGCCGCGTTCACCTTGGCGATCTGGTCGACCGACAGCATGGGGTCGAGCACCATGTCGGCGTTGCCGGTGGCCTTGCGGAAGGCGGGGACGAGCACGGCCTTGTGCGCCTCCTCCCAGCTGCCGGTGAAGGTCGCGAAGACCAGCGGGCGTGCCTGCGCCCAGGTCAGGCCGGGGAAGGCGTGCATGGCACCCAGCGTCAGCGCCGTCTGCATCAGGGTGCGGCGGGTCAGCAGCATGGATCACTCCTGTCGGGTGGGGGAGGAAGAAGCGGGGGAGGAATGGGTCAGGCCGCGGCGAAGACCGAGGCGAGGCGGGGCGCGACCGGGGCGAGGCGCACCGGCGTGCCGGGGGCGAACAGGGCGGCGCGGTCGATGCGCGGTTCGGACACCTTCACGGCGGATCCGTCGGCGACGCGCACCTCGTGCACGACCGTGGCGCCCAGCGGCAGCCCCATCTCCACCACGCCGTTCAGCGTGTCGGCGCCGTCCGCCGCCGGATCGACGCGCAGATGCTCCGGCCGCAGGCAGACGGTTACGCGGCCGCCGGGGCGGACCTCGCCCTTGGGCGCGCGCGTCTCGATGGTGCCGCCGGCATCCAGCTGCACCGTGCCGCCGCTGCGGTCGGCATCGAGCAGAACGCCGCCCAGCAGGTTGGCGGAGCCGACGAAGGTGTTGACGAACAGGCTGTCCGGCGCGTCGTAGATCTCGGTCGGCGGGGAGAACTGCTCCAGCCGGCCCTGGCTCAGCACCGCGACGCGGTCGGCCATCGACAGCGCCTCTTCCTGGTCGTGTGTGACCAGGATGGTGGTGATGCCGGACAGGCGCTGGATGCGCTTCACCTCGATCTGCATGTCCAGGCGCAGGTTCTTGTCCAGCGCGGCGAAGGGCTCGTCCAGCAGCAGGATCGACGGGTTTACCGCCAGCGCGCGGGCCAGGGCGACGCGCTGCTGCTGCCCGCCGGACAGCTGGCGCGGCATGCGGTCGCCGAGATGGCCCAGCTTCACCAGATCCAGCATGCGCTGGGCCTCGCTGCGCTGGGTGGCGCCGTCGACGCCGCGGGCGTCCAGCCCATAGGCGACGTTCTCCGCCACCGTCATGTGCGGGAACAGCGCGTAGTTCTGGAAGACGATGCCGACGGAGCGGCGGTTGGGCGGCAGCCCGTCAATGGCCTCGCCGCCGACGATGACGTGGCCCTTCGTCTGGGCCATGAAGCCGGCGATGATCCGCAGCAGGGTCGTCTTGCCGCAACCCGACGGCCCGAGCAGGGCCACCAGCTCGCCGCCCTTGATGTCGAGCGTCACGTCGTCGACGGCCAGCGTGTTGCCGTAGCGCTGGGTGATCCCGTCGAGAAGAAGCGTCTGCCCACGCTGGGCCGACTGGCTGCTTTGCGAGGCTCCGACCATGGCTGTACCGTCCGTTTCGCGTTGCACATTGCAGATCGTTAGATAGCAAAGCGCATGCCGTTTTCGGACTTATTGTTTTTTGTCAACTAGTTGATTGGATTTTAAATCTTTCTAAGGGTGAATGGCTATATCCGGATGCTGGCTAATTGAGCGGCAGCTGCAGGCAATTGCCTCATTTGGAGCCAATGATGCCTAGCAATTGCCCCCACCCCATCCCTCTATCGCTCCCAGCGGACCTTCGGTCCGCCTGCCGCGTCAGCACAAAGCAAAGCTTTGTGCGAGAACTGGGCGGGGGAGGGGGCTGCAGCAGTTGGCTGACTCCCGTCATGCCACCTTGCGGACACACGTCGCCCACCGGGACGAGTTCCCGGTCCGGCTCATATGCAGGGTGCTCGGGGTGTCCGCCAGCGGTTGCTATGCGTGGCGCGAGTGGCCGGAATGCAACCGGGTCGCCGCCAACCGACAGCTTCTGGCCGAGGTCCGACGGGTCCATGGTCGCCACCATGGCCGCTATGGCAGCCCGCGCGTGGATGCCGCCCTCCGCGCGGAGGGCATCGCCGCGTGGATTTGGGCGTTGCGGGGCGCTCAGTGGATCGCTTCCAGATGCCGGACATTGGCCGCGGTGAGGGTGGGGACGTCCGACGCCGCAAGGTCCGGCGGGCAGCCATGCGTCATCGCCCAGACCGCGATCTGCGTCCGGTTGGTAACCTTCAGCTTGCGCATGACGTTCTTGACGTAGAACTTCACGGTTGTTTCCTTCAGCCGCAGATCGAGGCCGATCCGCTTGTTGCTGTGGCCGCGGACGATCATCTCCAGGACTTGGGCCTCCCGCGGGGTGATCGTGGCCTCAAGCTCGTCCGGGGACGGCGGCGCGATCACGTGCGTGTCGTGCACGAGGTCCATGACGAAGCTTGGAACCAGCACCTGCCCCAACAGCACCAGCCGAAGGGACAGCACCAGCGCCTCGGCGGAGAGTTGCGGGCCGAGAACGCCGTGCGCGCCATGCCGTATGATGTCGATCGCCTGCTCCGGGGCGCTCCGCCGCAGCAGGAACACCAGTTTGGCGGCCGGGAAGCGGCGGAGAAGCGCCGTGCAGATCGGCTGTTCCTGGCCGTCGGCGTCGTCTACGAGGATCAGATGGGGCTCTTCGGGCCACCGGGCCGCATCGGAAATCCTGGCCGCCTCGAAATCCACGGTGAACCGATCTGCCAGGAGGGCTTTGACACCCCTCCGATACAACTGGCTCTCCGCAAGAAGGCCAGTGATCACGTCAGCCATGGCAACACCTGCGCAGTGATGAACGATCGCGAGAAACGGACAAGACTCTGGCGAAGAAGCGCCGGAAACGCGACGTGCACATGCTCTGGTTGCGACGACCAGGGCGAGACGGAGGGAAATCGCGATAGCAGAAGCAACCGGGCGCTTCAAGGCGAGGCAACTGCCTGGACCTTGCCGTTCGCATATAAAAATTGCGGGAATTCCGACCGAAAATCAAGAGGAAAGCAAAGAATCTTGCTTTAGCGAATGGGTTTTTTCGAATGAAACGAGAGTCCTTACCGCGCCGCATACGTCCTTTGACAAGGGAGGCGCGGAAGTGCTCCTTCTTCTTATCAGGGAATATGACTCTAAAGAGACCCGATTGCTTCAGGTGCCGACTGTGGCTCCACTGGTCTGTTTGCCGATATGGTGATGCCCGACATAAAGGCCGGACATCGAGGTGCCTGTCCTGATGGCGCAAGGAACCGCGGCGGAAGCGGTCCGTCTCAGTGCGTCACGGGGTTTGGCACCGGTTCAAGCGCGTGGGCATCGTCGTGCTCGTCGTCTTGCGGCGCCGTGCCGGCGGTCAAGTCGTGCGAAGCCGCGTGGTCGCCGTGGCTCAGGGCCCAAATGGCGGCCTGTGTCCGGTTGGCGACCTTCAACTTGCGCATGACGCACTTCACGTAGAACTTCACGGTCTGCTCGCTGATGCCGAGCATGCGGGCGATTGACTTGTTCCCGCGGCCGTTGGCGAGTTCTTCGAGAATTTGCCGTTCCCGCATCGTGATCGGAACCTGGACGTCATCCCCCAGGATCCTGGGGGACTGGTGCTCCGCCGGGTTGAACGAGAGGGCAAAATCCGGAATGGCGGTCTGCCCGGCCAGGACGAGGCGCAGGTAAAGGACCAGGACCTCGGGCGTCAGGTCGGGTCCAAGGACGCCGTGCGCACCGTTCCGAATGAGGGCGACCGCGTGGTCATGCGACGCGTGCCGCAACATGTAGACGATGCGGACGTTGCGGAACCGGTTGGTCAGCGCGGTGTGGACGCAATCATCGCCGCCATCCGCGGCGTCGATGACGACGAGGTCCGGTTCGACGCTCCATCGCGCCGTGTCGTCGGCGTGTTCGGCTTCCAGGATCAGAGGGAAATGCTCTCTCAGAAGAGCCTTTATCCCTTCGCGGTAGATTTGGCCTTCGGCGACAAGCCCTAAGGAGGGATTGGACACGGTCATGCCCCTGCGTTTGCGCCCACGGCGTGGGATCGTCCAAGATCGATCGGTGCAGGCTGATAAGGGGAGATTGTTTCTATTTTTACGGAAAAGTCAACCAAAGGTTACCAGTTAAGGCGCAATGAAGGGTTGACTATTGATAGGGATTCATGTCGAGCGGTAGATCTTAAGGCAGAAAGACAACGACTTCGTATTGCAGCCATTCCGATCATCTTGCGATAAGTTTACATTGCCATTATTGTTTGTCGCGATTAATGTACGTTTATTCAATCAGTGCGACCTCATGCAATCGGATGGTGACGCCAACTACGCGCCGGGGAGCAGGGCGGCACTGTCCTGACGCCGACCGCTTATTCGGGACGGGGCGAGCAGGCGCCTTCATCCGCGAAGGGCGTTCGGGCAAAAGCCCGGAACGTGCCCCGCTTCAGTTCGATGCAGCCGTAGCCAACGACGGCGTGGTAGGTTCCTAGCTCCACCGCCTTCGGCGTGCCGGTCGAGGCCAGCAGCGCTTGGACGGTGACGGCCTGTTCCCGAAGCGCGCCATAGACCTCGCCCAGGTCATCCGGCCGGGCCCAGAGGACGTTCGCCAGGATTGCCGCGATGATGTCCGGCGCCTGGTTGGCCTCCCACCGTTCCGGCGGGGTCTTCGCCGCCAGGTCCAGCGCGTCATCGAGCGCGAGGCTGGCGCCGAACCGCCGCAGGGCCGCGGCAGGACCGCCATGATCGGAACGGCCGGGGACTGGCGACCGGACCGGCCACTGGATCTGCGCTTGGGCGCAGAAGCCGCGGTCCTGTGCGACGGCGCAGATGCCCGGCGGGCCGTTTTGGAAGACATATGATCGGTTTCCGGCCATCGGATCGCTCCGGCATTGGCAGGTGCCGGCCCAAATTGGTCCAGCAATTCCAATGAGGGAACCCAGCAGGACCACGGCGGTGGCCGCGAGCATGGGGCTGCCGCGCATGGCCCACCTACCGCGTGATGATCTTGATGGTGGCGCCGACGCCCGTCTGGGTAACTTTCACGCCGTTGGCCATCACGATGCTCTGGCTGTCGAACGTAAGGTTGGAGCCGCGCTGGACGAGGTCGATGCTCTCGCCGCCGGTCTGTTCGACGACGGATTTGTTTCTGGCCCCCACCTGGGTGGTTTGCGCGCTGTTGTCCTGGCCGCTCTGGGCCACGACGGACAGGTTGTCGATGCCGTCCTGGACCTGCGTCAGGGAGTTGCGCGCTCCGCTTTGATAGGCGACGGCGCGGTTCGCCGTTCCTGACTGGCTCTGGGCGGCGTTGTTGCCTTGCCCCTTCTGCGACAGCTCGGTGACGTTCGCGGCTCCGGCCTGGAGTTGCAGGCCGACATTGGCCGCTCCCGCCTGAATGGCGCGTGCCCAGTTCCCCGATCCGACCTGATCCTGGATCAGCAGATTGTCCGAACCGGCCTGCAGGATGGCGGCGGAGTTCTCGCCGACCTGCGTCTGAGTCGCCCGGTTGCCGAAGCCGGACTGGAGCACGGCCGCCCGGTTGCCTCCGGACGCGTGGATGAGAGAAGCGTCTATCTGGTCGATGTAGGCGACGCTGCCGCCGGCTTGGGCCGGTGCGATGGCGAACGCACAGGCGATCAGCGCGATGGTCGTGATCAATCCGGGTCTGACATCGCGGAACCCGATGGTGTGAGACATGGCCTTTCCTCCCGTACGGAAGAAAACGCGCGCCCAGCCCGACGGTCTGCACCGGAGCTGGGCGCTTGCGCCGGCGGATCGGCGGGAGGGGCGGGGACCCTCCCGTCGACCCCGGCCTCGGACCCGCGGATCACCGCTGGGTCTGGGTGCTGTAGTTCGACACACCGGTCTGGTTCGCGATCGCCAGATTGCCGTTGCTCATCTGGGTCTGGTAGGCGGTGTTCACCATGCCCTTCTGGGCGATGGCGGCCTCGTTCATGACGCCGTCCTGATACTGGGAGGCGAAGTTGCCGGCGTTCACCGGACCCCAGCCGAAGTGGCCGTCGAAGCCCGACTGGACGATGCTGGCCTCGTTGTCGGTGCCGAACTGCTTCTGATGGGCCGTGTTGCCGGCGTCGGATTGGTCGACCTTGGCCAGGTTGGCCGTGCCGTCCTGAAGCTGGTTGGCGTAGTTGCGGTCGCCGTTCTGGTTCACGAAGGCCCGGTTGGCCGTGCCGTCCTGGTAGGTGACCACCGCGTTGCGGTTGCCCTTCTGCCAGTTGTCGGACAGGTTGGACTTGCCGTACTGGGTCTGGGCGTTGCTGTTCAGGTCGCCGATCTGGTCGATGTAGGCGGCGTTGCCGCCGTTCACCGGCACCGGCGGCCAACCGGGCTTGCTGCTGTCGGCCAGAGCCAGGCCGGCGGTCATCGACGCGATCATGGCGACGGAGGCGAAAAGGACGCGTTTCATGGCGTATACCTCATGTTGGTGTTGAGGGGAGGCGAACCGGGGTCCGCTTTTGCGGGCGGCGCCCAATGCCGTCGATCCACCGGTCAGGTCTTCAATGGGCTAACGAATCACTTCGAGACGAATGCTTCGGATCGGGCTATGGCGGGCGGTAAAAAGCCCGGCGATCGCGCCCGATCGCTGATGGCCCGGTCACCTCTGGATGGATGGGGGGATCGGGCTGCGGCTGCGATCGCCGGGAAGAACGTAGGTCGGTCCTGAACTCTGTGCGGGCTGCTCCGGCGGCATCGGGGCGACCTTCTGCTCGTCGGCTCCGGCGCCCGGCGTCGGCGTCTGCGCGGGCGGCGGCGGGACCGAGACCGGCGTGGCCGAGGATGGATCTGCCATGGCATCGGGCCCGTGCAGCACGGTGACGTTGTACGCGCCGTCGCGTTCCTGCAGATACTTCGGCACCAGCCTGGACGCCGCGCCGGGATCGAGGAAGCTCCAGTAGCCGTCGATGACACCCTCCAGCACCAGGTCGTGCACCGCCTTCTCGATGGCTTGCTTGACCGCCAGGGTGGCAGGCTCGTTGGTGGTGACGCCGGTTTCGATTTCCAGCAGGTCCTTGAACCCGATGTAGCGGAAGGCGCTGCCGTTCAGGGCGGCGGAATAGATCGTCTTGCTGGTGTTGACGGACTTCAGCACCTCACCGGTCTGCACGGAGACGGCCCGGATGTAGACGGTAACCGTGTCGCGCCGGTATTTTACGTCGCCGCCGACACCCAGGAAGCGGGCGCCGAAGCCGCCCGTCAGCGTGTTGGAGTCGTAGCCGATGATGCCGCCGTCGATCAGCAGGCCGGCGTAGAGCAGCGGCGGCAGCGGGGGCAGATTGTCGCCGGCGTAGGCCTGTCGGGTCTGGCGGATGATCTGCCGTTCCTGTAGGAGCTGCGGCAGCGAGCTGCGCTCCACCACCTTGAACCAGCTTTTGTTGCCGGTCCGCTTCAGCGCGTTGATCAGCACGGAATTCCCGCCCTGGGTGACGGCGCGCGAGTATTCGGAAAAGCTGTCGTTCGGCTTGTTCTGCCCGGTCTGGTCGGTGAAGCTGTAGACCGCGACCGTCAGCGGGCGAGTCGGCGGCGGCAGCGTCTGGAGCGTGTCGAGGGTCTGCGACTTCTGCTCGGGCAGCGGCTTCTCGGACAAGGCGGTCTCCGGACGGGTCGACGCGCAGGCCGACAGGGAAAGCACGCCGATGGCCAGCGCCAGTGCATGGCGGGGAGATGCGATCAAGATCGACATGATGCTGATCCCTTCGTGCGAAGGACGCGGCGGGTCTCATCCGGCTTTTCACCGGCCTTCGCCCGGGCTATCGCGGTGGAACTGCGCTCAGTAGGCCGGCAGCTCGATGATCTGAGTGCTCTTGCCGTTGTTGAGCGTAAGTTTGATCTGGCCGTTCACCTGGACCCACTGCAGCGTGGTTCCCCCGACGGAGGCTGTTCCGCTCGTCTTGGCGTTCTCGCCGTAAATCTGGTCGGCGATCTGGCTGGCGACCCGGCTCAGCACGCTTGCCTGGATCGTGTTGGCGAAGGAGTCGGTCGCGTCGGTCGCCGAACTCGTCGTCGAGGATTTTGGATCCTCGAACTTGTTGATCGCGTTGGCGATGCCCAGCAAATGGCTGCTGTTGAAGGGATCCCCCCCGAATGAGGGGTTGACCGGCCGATACTTCAGTTCCCCGGCACCGGCGGATGCGGCCGCCATGGTCAATCCGACGGCGCTCAGGGCCAGGATTGCGCCGATTGTGCGCATGATTTCGAACTCCCGACTGTGCGGCGCTTCCCCATCGACCCATGTTGGCCGAAAGCCCGATGCGGGTACGGAAGCCCAATGCCGTAAAGATTAAAGAACTGGTTGGTCAATCATCGTCCTGCTGAGGCGCCGCCGCATGGTATGAAAACAAAGGACCGATCTGTTCGGTTGCTGCTTCAGTTCTGCATGCCCGCGTCGTCAGCGTTGATTGCGAGATATTTATAACCCAGAAAACCGAAAATGCATCGCGATCTTCAGTACGGAGGGGCCGCCAACTTTTGTGTCGTGTTGGCTTTGGCTTTTATCCGTGGGTGGGAAGCAGGGAAAGACCCCTCCCGGAAAGATGGCCCTGCGTGGGAGGGGAGGGGGCATCTGCCACGCTTTCGTATCAAATGCTTTCGATCGTCCTCCCGGCGAATGCGGGGAGTGCAGGCTCGGCGGTCCACCCTTGGTAGTCTGGCCTTCAGAAACGCGGTCGCGCTCTGGAAAAGGATTTACCCTGCCCGATGACCCAAACCTCAACCCAAACAGGTGCGTCATGGTCGGGAACATCACCACGCATCGGACATCGTCCCTTTTTCCCCTGCCGGGAACACTGTTGAAGGCCGCCGGCGCGCTTGAGGAGCTGTGCCTGGCGCACGAGCATCTCGACCGTGCGCAGCACATCGTCATGACCCGGATCGAGCGGAACGGCATCCGGGATCTCACGCCGCTGCAGATGGCGATCCTCTATATGCTGAGCCGTGAGCCTCAGCAACCGACGAAGCTGAGCAAGCTGCTGTTCAATCGTGACCGGCCGATCACCCATTCGCTAAAGCCGCTGACCCGCCGCGGCCTGATCGAAGAACGTCCACACGCGCAGGACAAGCGGGCCAAGCTGCTGCATATCACGGCCGAGGGCGCCGCCATCCTGCGCCGGTTCGGGATCGACTGCCACAATGGCATCGCCCACTGCCTGTCCGACGTCCCGGGAAGCCGATAGGCCATCGGCCGTCCGGGACGGGCGACGCCGACCCCGCATCGCCGGCTGAATGGTGATGGGCACCGTCATACATCGCCCGCGCGGTGGGCATGGTTGGAAGCGGCTGTGGCCGGTGACCTGATGATTGCGCGGCAAGCGGAGGCCCAACGACCTCGGCCCAGGTGGCAATGGCCCGGGCGGGGGCCAAACGGCAATCGGAGGCGGGGCGGTGGTCGCAAAGGAGATGGAATAGGTTCATCGTCCTGAGACGCCTTCTCGGACGTCGATGCCTTCGTCGATGAGGTGCTGGCCGAACTCACGGCCATCGCCACGGATGATCCTGCCCTCATTCTGAAGACAATCCGCCATTGGCCGGTCAGATGGTCGTGAACGAAGCCGGGTCCATCGGACCGGTTGGCAATCGCGGCTCGGAGGGGGCGTTCCTCCTTTGCTCCCCTGCCGCAATTCTGCTATGGCCGCGATAACGGGCGGGAGTAAGGCCTCGTCCGGTTGAAAGGAGTGGGCGTCATGCGGCCCCTGGACTGGATAAGCCATTCTCTGCCAAGCACCCTGCGCGGTAAGTTGCTCCTGTTTTCCCTTGCCGTGGTGGTTCTGCCCATTTCACTGACCGGCTACCTGTTGGAACGGGAAGGGCGGCAGGCGCTGGTTCACGAAAAGTCGGAAAAACTCTTCGGTCTGACGCGCCTGCTTGACGTGCATCTCGGTCCCGGCTTCGATCCTCTCCTGGCCGATATGGGCGTCGCGGCCGGCGACCGGGGCGCTGCCGTCCGGGCGTTGTCAGGTCGTTTGACCCCCTTCACCGACATGATCGCAGGGGCGAACCCGGGGGTGGGGGTCGGCTATTACAGCAAGGCGCTCAACGCCATCATCACCTATGGACCCAGCCGGGATTACAGCGCGACGGTCGGCACCAGCATACCGCCGGAGCATCCGGGATGGCATGTGCTGGAAAGCGGAAAGCAGGCTCTCGAAAGCGGCCGGCAGGTGCGCGGCTTTATCCTGAACGCGATGCTGCCCATCGTTCGCGATGGCACGGTCATCGGCTATATTTGGGCCAATGAGCTTTCCGACGATGTGGAGCGGCAGGCCGCGGCGATGGACCGTGCGGTCTTGACGGTCAGCCTTGGGGGAATACTGCTTGGACTGACGCTGACGCAGGTGCTGGCGCACGGAGTCGGCCGCGACATCCGGCACATCATCGACGGTCTGCTCCGTATGCGCAGCGACCTTGGAGAACCGATTCAGCCGCTGCCTGGCGAATTCGGTGCCATCGCGCTCGAGGTCAACGCCATGGCCCGCGCCCTACTGGACGCCAGATCGCTGACCGAGAATATCCTGCACAGCATTGCCGACGGCGTGATCGCCGTTGATCGGGCCGGACAGGTCACCGCGCTGAACCCGGCCGCCGAAGCGATGCTCGGGATCGCGGCGGCCGACGTGATCGGGCGGCCGTACGAGTCGCTGTTCAAGCCGGATGGCCGCTTCGCCAGTCCGCTGCTCGACACGTTGAAAACCGGCCGACAGCATGTCGGCGTGACGCTGGATTTTCCCGGGACCCGGCAGACGCTTCATCTCACGGTGTCGAGCAGCGTGCTGCGCGACAGCCACGGTGAGGCGATCGGCGCGGTCGTTGTTCTGAAGGACCTGACCGAACAGCAGCGGCTCCGCACCCAGATCATGCGTGCCGACCGGCTGGCGGCGCTGGGCGAACTGGTCGCCGGCCTCGCCCATGAGGTGCGCAATCCTCTGACCTCGATCCGCGGCTTCATGCAGTTCCTTGAAAGCTCCGACGATGTTGCGGAGTGGCAGCGCTATGCCCCGCTGATCGTCAGGCAGGTCGACAGCTTGAACCGCCTCGTCACCGAATTGTTGGAGTTCGGCCGGCCCCGTCCGCCGGCCTTCAAGCCGGTGCAACTGAACGATCTGATTCGCGAGGTGTCGCTGCTGGCCGGGCGCAAGTCGAACGCCCGCATCGCCCTGCATCTCGCCCCTGACCTGCCCCTGGTCGAAGCCGATGGCGAGGCGCTGAAGCAGGTCATGCTCAACCTCATCATCAACGCGATCCAGGCGACCTCCGAAACCGGGGGCATCACCATTACCACCGCCTCCACAGCGCAAGACTGCCGCGAAGTGATCGTCACGGTGGCAGACGACGGCGAGGGGATCGCGCCGGAGAACCTGGACAAGGTGTTCGATCCCTTCTTCTCGACCAAACCCCAGGGCACCGGACTGGGGCTGGCGATGGCCCACCGGATCGTGGATGCTCACCACGGAACCATCACCATCGTCAGCCGGCCCCAATCCGGCACCACGGTCACCTTGCGGATTCCCTTCGTTCACAGTCAAACGGTTGATGCATGACGACCCCGTTTCCAATCGTGCAGGCCATGCCGGTGCCCGCCGTCCTGGTCGTGGATGACGATGAGGCGATCCGCGAGATGCTCACGGCGGTGCTGACGCGCGACGGGCTGTCGGTGACAACCGCCGCCGATGGTGTCGAGGCGGTCGCCGCCTTCGCGGCCCAGCGTCATGCCGTGGTTCTGATGGATGTCCGCATGCCGCGGATGACCGGGCTGCAGGCGCTGGCGGAGATCCGGAAGCTCGACCGCTCCACCGCGGTGATCCTGATGACCGCCTTCGCCGAGGTCGGATCGGCGGTTCAGGCGATCAAGGACGGCGCCTTCGACTATGTCATCAAGCCCTTCGACATCGCGGAGATCCAGCTGCAGGTCGGGCGGGCGTTGCAGATGCGCCGGATGCGCGACGATATCGCGACCCTGCACCGCGAATTGTCGAGCAGCTATCACACCGACCGGATCCTGACGGCCAGCCCGCGCATGAGCGAGCTTCTGCAGACCATCGCCAAGGTCGCCAAGAGCAACGCCACCGTCCTGGTGACCGGCGAGAGCGGCACCGGCAAGGAGTTGGTGGCGGCGGCCATCCATTACAACAGCCCGAGGAAAGCGGGTCCCTTCGTCAAGGTCAACTGCGCCGCGGTGCCGGAAGGACTGTTGGAAAGCGAGTTCTTCGGCCATGAAAAGGGCGCCTTCACAGGGGCGCAGGCGCGTCGCCGCGGCCGGTTCGAACAGGCCGAACACGGAACCCTCTTCCTCGATGAGATCGGCGACATTTCCGCCAGCCTGCAGGTAAAGCTGCTGCGCGTGCTGCAGGAGCGCGAGTTCGAGCGGGTCGGCGGCACGGAACTGGTGCGCACGGATGTGCGCGTGGTCGTCGCCACCAACCGGAATCTGGAGGAGATGGTGCGTCAGGGTTCGTTCCGTCAGGACCTCTATTTCCGGCTGAATGTGGTGACGCTGAAGACGGTGCCGCTGCGCGAGCGGCCGGAGGATATCAGCCTGCTCGCCACCCATTTCCTGCAGCGCTTTGCGGCCGAGAACCGGATCGAGGTCGGTGGCATCGACGAACAGGCCTTGGAGCGCCTGCGGGCCTATCGCTGGCCGGGCAACATTCGTGAGCTGTCCAATGCCATGGAGCGTGCGGTGGTGATGAGCACCGGCGCGATGATCGTCGCGGAGGATCTGCCGGAGCAGATCGCCGGTCCCGTGGAGGATGGGGAGCCGGCCGGTGGCGGCGACACCGCTCCACCTGCCGCGGGTGAGGGTGGCCTGCGCGAGCAGGTCAGCCGTTTCGAGGCGCGCGTGGTGGCCGAGACGCTTGCCCGCAACGACGGCAACCGGATGCGCACTGCCCAGGAACTGGGGATCAGCCGCCGCTCGCTGCTCTACAAGCTGCAGGAATACGGCATCTCCTGAGCGGGGCGGCGCAGGGGACGCCACTGCGCAAGATCTTGCGCAGCACGCACAAAGTTGCGCACTGGGCCGCGTCGGCATCGGCTCACCGCCCATGGTTCGGAGCGGTTCCCGCGGCCGGATGTCTTGATTTCTCCGCTGTTCGCCCCAGTCCGGCGGGTTGGCACATCCATTGCAGATTTGTGGGTATGCCGGCGGGATTGGCCGCTCCACAGCGTTAGCGTGGGCAGCAGCTCTCCCGGTCGCAGCGCTACGAAACCAAAAATGAGCGTTGGGTCCGCCCATCCGGTTCATCGCCGGCGTTGGGAGCGGGCTCCGCGCCCGCGGGGTTGCCGGCGGAGATCGATCCGCCGCGCCCCGACGTCCAAGGGAGACGTCGAATGAGTAAAGTGCGAAAGCTGGAAGACACCGTCGCCATGATTCCCGATGGCGCGGTGCTGATGATCGGCGGGTTCATGGGGGTCGGCACGCCGCCCCACCTGATCGATGAATTGCTGCGCCAGAACAAGCGCGGCCTGACCGTGATCGCCAACGACACCGCACGCCCGGCCGTCGGCATCGGCCGGCTGATCGCCGCCAAGGCCGTTCGCAAGGTGATCGCCAGCCACATCGGCACCAATCCGGAAACCCAGCGCCAGATGATCGCCGGGGAGACGGAGGTGGAACTGGTGCCGCAGGGCACGCTGGCCGAACGGGTGCGCGCCGGCGGCTTCGGCCTCGGCGGCGTGCTGACCCCCACCGGCGTCGGCACGGTGGTGGAGGACGGCAAGCAGCGCATCGAATTGGACGGAACCGTCTATCTGCTGGAAAAGGCGCTGAAGGCCGATTTCGCTCTGATCGCCGCCAAGCGGGCCGATTACCTGGGGAACCTCGAATACGCGCTGACGGCGCGAAACTTCAATCCGCTGATGGCGATGGCCGCCGGAACGGTGATCGCCGAGGCCGAGGACATCGTGCCGGTGGGCGTCATCCCGCCCGACAGCGTCGTCACCCCGAATGTGCTGGTCGACTGCCTGGTCGCCAAGGAGCATCGCCATGGATGAGAAAACCCTGATCGCCAAGCGTGTCGCGCTGGAACTGCGGCCGGGCAACCTGGTGAATCTCGGCATCGGCCTGCCCACCATGGTCGCGTCCCATCTGCCGGCCGGCGTCAACGTCTTCTTCCAGTCGGAGAACGGCATCGTCGGCATGGCGCCGGTGCCCGAGCCGGGGGCCGAGAACGAGGATCTGAGCGATGCCGGCGGCAGCCCGATCGGTGCCGTTCCGGGAGCCGCCTCCTTCGACAGCGCGATGTCCTTCGGCCTGATCCGCGGCGGGCATCTGGACGTGACCGTTCTCGGCGGGCTGCAAATCGACGAGGAGGGCCGGCTCGCCAACTGGATGGTGCCCGGCAAGATGGTGCCCGGCATGGGCGGGGCGATGGATCTGGTCTCCGGCGCCAAGCGGGTGATCGTCGCCATGCAGCACAGCGCCAAGGGCACGCCCAAGATCGTCAAGCGCTGCGAACTGCCGCTGACCTCGGTGCGGCGCGTCGACCTGATCGTTACCGAGCTGGCGGTGATCGAGCCGACGGATAAGGGGCTGGTGCTGCGGGAGGTCGCTCCCGGCGTCACGGTCGCCGACGTGCTGGCCCAGACCGGCGCCGAACTGATCGTGCCGTCCGCCGTACCGACCATGCCGGTCGCCGCCTGACCGTCGCCATTCAAGCATCGTGAGCATCGGGGAGCCGCTGTCCCCGCGCCGCCCGGCTGTCTGCCCGACGGCGCGGAAAGGCCCCCCTCGTGCCGGAGATCCGCCATGAGCGTCACCACCGCACCCCCACGGGCGCACGAAGCCAGCGCCCGCTTCAACCCGATCACGCCAATTTCCCGCGCCCTGACCTGGCTGGTCAGCCGCTATCTGCCCGACCCGCTGATCTTCGCCATCATCCTGACCGTGCTGACCTTCGGCTTCGCCTGGTGGCTGACGCCGAGCGGGCCGGTCGATCTGGTGCGCATGTGGGGCAACGGCTTCTGGAACCTGCTGGCCTTCTCGATGCAGATGGCGCTGGTGCTGGTTACCGGCCATGCGCTCGCCAGCTCAGAGCCTGTGCGCAACGTCATGGGCCGGGTGGCCTCCATCGCCAAGACGCCGGCCCAGGGCGTCATGCTGGTCTGCTTCGCCGCCGCGGTGACCAACGTCGTCAACTGGGGATTCGGCCTCGTCGTCGGCGCCATGTTCGCCCGCGAGGTGGCGCGCCGCGTCCCGAAATCCGATTACCGTCTGCTGATCGCCTCGGCCTATATCGGCTTCATGACGTGGCATGGCGGTTTCTCCGCCTCGGTCCCGCTGGTCGCCGCGACCAAGGGCAACCCGATGGAGAAGACCGTCGGCCTGATCCCGATCGCCGACACCATCTTCACCACCTACAATGTCGGCATCACGCTGGCGCTGATCGTCATCCTGCCGCTGATCTGCCGGATGATGCATCCGAAGCCGCATGAGGTGGTGGCGGTTGATCCGGCGCTGCTGAAGCCGGAGCCCTCGACCAAGCGCGTCCTCGGCCCCGACGCCAGCCCGGCCGAAAAGCTGGAGGAGAGCCGCATCCTTGGTTTCGTCGTCGCGGCACTCGGCATCGGCTACCTGTTCCTGCACTTCCAGGCCAAGGGCTTCGACCTGAACATCAACACGGTCAACCTGATCATGCTGGTGGCCGGCCTGATCCTGCACGGCACGCCGATGGCCTATGCCCGCGCCGTCGCCAATGCCGCCCGCGGCACCGCCGGCATCATGGTGCAGTTCCCCTTCTATGCCGGCATCCAGATCATGATGGAGCATTCCGGCCTGGGCGGGCTGATCACCAACCTGTTCGTCGACATCGCCAACAAGGAGACCTTCCCGGTCCTCGCCTTCCTGTCGTCGGGCCTGATCAACTTCGCCGTCCCGTCGGGCGGCGGCCACTGGGTGGTCCAGGGTCCCTTCATCATGCCGGCCGCCCAGCAGCTCGGCGTCGATCTCGGCAAGGCGGCCATGGCCATCGCCTATGGCGAGGAGTGGATGAACATGGCCCAGCCCTTCTGGGCGCTGCCGGCGCTTGCCATCGCCGGGCTGGGGGTGCGCGACATCATGGGCTATTGCGCGACGGCGCTGGTCATCACGCTGCCCATCTTCCTGATCGGCCTCTATTTCTGAGCCATTGCGACCAACCGGCCGCCGCGGTCCACCCGATGGACGCGGCGGCCTTCCATCCTGCAAGACATACTGTTCCGGAGGGGTCCTCCATGACCGAGATCGTCATCGCCAGTGCGGTCCGCACCGCCATCGGCAGCTTCAATAGCGCGCTCGCATCCGTCCCCGCCCATGAACTCGGCGCCGCCGTCATTCGCGAGGCGCTGTCGCGCGCCCACACCGACGCCGCCGAGGTGACCGAGGTGATCCTGGGCCAGGTGCTGACCGCCGGCCAGGGCCAGAACCCCGCCCGTCAGGCCGCGGTGAAGGCCGGCATCCCGGTCGAGAAGACCGCTTTCGGCATCAACCAGGTCTGCGGGTCCGGCCTGCGCTCCGTCGCGCTCGGCTGGCAGGCGATCCGCTGCGGCGACGCCGAGGTGATGGTGGTCGGCGGCCAGGAGAACATGAGCCTTTCGCCCCACCTCATGCATCTGCGCAACGGCACTAAGATGGGCGGTGCCGAGATGCTCGACAGCATGATCAGGGACGGGCTCTGGGAAGCCTTCCACGGCTACCACATGGGCTCCACCGCCGAGAATGTCGCCCGCGCCTGGGATCTGAGCCGCGAGCGGCAGGATCTGTTCGCGCTGGCCTCGCAGCAGAAGGCGGAAGCCGCGCAGAAGGCCGGCCGCTTCCGGGACGAGATCGTGCCGGTCACCATCAAGGGGCGCAAGGGCGACGTCGTCGTGTCAGACGACGAGTACCCCAAGCACGGCACCACGCTGGAGGCGCTGGCCAAGCTGCGCCCGGCTTTCGCCAAGGACGGCACCGTGACCGCCGGCAACGCCTCCGGCCTCAATGACGGAGCCGCCGCGCTGGTGCTGATGACGGCGGAGAACGCTGCCCGGCGCGGGGTGACGCCGCTGGCGCGCATCGCTTCCTGGGCAACGGCCGGCGTCGATCCGAGCATCATGGGCACCGGGCCGATTCCGGCCTCGAAGCTCGCGCTGAAGAAGGCGGGCTGGACGGTGGACGACCTCGACCTGATCGAGGCCAACGAGGCTTTCGCGGCGCAGGCGCTGGCGGTCAATGCCGGAATGGGCTGGGACGAGGGTCGGGTGAACGTGAATGGCGGTGCCATCGCGCTCGGCCATCCCATCGGCGCGTCAGGTGCGCGCATCCTGGTCAGCCTGCTGCATGAGATGGCCCGGCGCGATGCCCGGAAGGGCCTTGCCACTCTGTGCATCGGCGGCGGCATGGGCGTGGCGCTCTGTGTTCAGCGGGGCTGACGCAAATCCGGCGGCGCGGTGGCAGCCACGGCCGCGCCGCCATCTGCAACGAATCACCGGCATTGTTCAACGGTCATGAAAGCTTTCGCCGATGATGGCGGGGGATCGATCTGCCGCCGGGAGCCGGTCCGGACCAAGCGGATCAAGGGGAAGGATTGGGAGCATGCGCATCTCTGAACTGCCGTTGCGGTGGCGCATCGGATTTCTGGCGTCACTGGCGATCATCGCTGCAGGACTGACGGCAGCAGTCGGCGGCTACTTCGTCAACCGTGCGCTGGTCGAACAGCGGATGAACAGCGTCCGTTTCATCGCGCAAAGCGGCAACAGCATCGCGGAACGCTTCCACCGGCTGGCTCAGGACGGCGCGTTGAGCGAGGAGGAGGCCAAAGATCGCGCCAGGACGGCAATCGGCGCCATCCGCTATGCCGACGGCGAATATCTGTGGATCTGGACCTCGCAGATCATCAGCGTCATGCACGCGAACCCGGCCCTGATCGGCAAGAGTGGCGCGGAGATCCGCGACCGCAACGGCGTCTACGTCATCCGTGAGGCGGTGCGTGGTGCGCTGGCTCCGGTGCCGGAATTCGTCTCCTACGAATGGCCGCGCCCCAACGATCCGAAGGGACCGACTTACGAGAAGCTTGCCTATTCGGTCCATTTCAAGCCGTGGGACTGGGTGATCGGCACCGGCGTCTACACCGACGACCTGCGCTCGGCCTTCATTGGCATGATTTCGGTGTTCGGACTGGTCGTCGCCGGGATCTCCTGCCTTGCGCTTCTGTTGGGTTGGGCGGTTGCCCGCAGCGTGACGCGCCCGTTGTCGCGTGTGCATGGCGTCATGCTGCGCCTCGCGGACCATGATCTGGATGCCGAGGTGCCGGAACGCGGGCGGCGGGATGAGATCGGCGGCATGGCGCGCACCCTTGAGGTCTTCAAGGAGAACATCCGGCGCAACAGGCAGATGGAGCAGGAGCGCAGGACCGCCGCCACCCAGGCGAACGCGGAAAAGCGGGAGGCGGTGTTCGATCTGGCGAACCGGTTCGAAAGCAGGGTCGGCCGTATCGTCGATCAGCTCGGCCAGTCCGCCAAAGGCTTCCAGGAAACGGCATCGCACCTGTCCACGGCGGTTCAAAAGGCCGAGCAGGAGTGCACGTCGGTGGAATCGGCTTCCGAACAGGCGTCAGTCAATGTCCAGGCCGTCGCATCCGCGGCCGAGGAGATGTCGACGGCGATCCGCGATCTGTCGGGACGGGTGGCGCAGGCGGCCCAGCGGTCGAAGATGACCGCCGAACGGGCGGAGCAGGCCCGCAGTCATATGGACGCATTGTCAACCGCGATTGAGCAGGTGGACCAGGTCGTCGCATCCATCAATGCGGTCGCCTCGCAGACCAATCTGCTGGCGCTGAACGCCACCATCGAGGCAGCGCGCGCAGGAGAGGCCGGCAAGGGCTTTGCCGTCGTTGCGAGCGAAGTCAAGAATCTGGCCAGCCAGACGCATGCGATGACCGAGCAGATCGGGTTGCAGATCAGCACCGTGAAAGCCGCATCCGACCGGACCGTGGAAGGGATGCGCTTGATCATCGGCCAAATCGAGCACATCGACCAATCGGCCGCCGAGATGGCCGCTTCGGTCGGGCAGCAAAGTGCGGCAACTGACGAAATCAGCTGTAATGCACAGCAGGCGGCGATTGGAACCAATGACGTCTCACGCAGCGTGGTCGACATCCGAAAGGCTGAGCAGGAGAGCGGAATAGCCGCCAGGCAGGTCATGCAGTCGGCCGACGCACTGGCCGCAGACGCTGACTTGCTGAAGCATGAACTCGAGGCATTTCTGGCGGAGATCCGCGCGGCCTAACATGGGTCATTCCTAAACCTGAAGCCTGTCCGTTACGGAAACCCCGTTCGGTAAAGGCCAAATCCCGCCCCCGCAACCACCGACACTTGACGACCCGGTTCGAATGAGCCGGGGCGTTCGTGCGACTGGATCTTGCGCATCTCAGAAGAGATTTTTGGCCCGGTCCTCTGCCTGACGCCCTATGCGACCGAAGAGAAAACGGTCGCGATCGTCGCCTGGGCATCACGGCGGGCGGCGGATCTCCGGCGTCACCAAGCTGGTGATGATGGCCACTCCTCAGCGTTCGCGGGGGTCCGTCGGAGACCGAACGATAACATCCAGCGTCGTGATCGATCCGAAATAATGCATTGACGGGGCTGGTAGAACCGGGAAATTTTAGCCTCTTTACGATAAGGACATCAAGGTTCGGCGCCCGATGCAGCCATCCACCCGGAACTCCTCGCCGACTCCCGCGCCGCCAGCGATGCCGCCTCTGCTCAGCGTCGAGAAACTGTCCGTCGCGTTCGGCGGGCAACGCGTCATCGAGGATCTGAGCTTCCGTGTTCATCCGGGCCGGACGCTCGCGATCGTCGGCGAGTCGGGGTCGGGCAAGTCGGTGACCTCGCTGTCGGTGATGCGGCTCGCCGACATGGCGGGCGCGCATTTCCCCACCGGCCGCATCGTGTTCGAGGGCAGCCGGGGGCCGCGCGACTTGCTGACGGCCACGCAGAAAGAAATGCGGGTGATCCGCGGCAAGGAGATCGCCATGATCTTCCAGGAGCCGATGACCTCGCTGAACCCCGTCTTCACCATCGGCGACCAGATCGGCGAGACGCTGATCCTGCACGAAGGCATGGGCAAGGCGGCGGCGGCCGAGGAAGCCCGACGGCTGCTCGACATGGTCCGCCTGCCGGACGCCGCCCAGATCCTCAGGCGCTACCCGCACCAGCTGTCGGGCGGCATGCGCCAGCGGGTGATGATCGCCATGGCGCTGGCCTGCCGGCCCAAGTTGCTGATCGCGGACGAACCGACGACTGCGCTTGACGTGACGATCCAGGCGCAGATCCTGACCATCATGCGCGACCTCCAGGCCGAACTCGGCATGGCGATGATGTTCATCACCCACGACATGGGCGTGGTGGCCGAGATGGCCGATGACGTCGTCGTCATGTGGAAGGGCCGCAAGGTCGAGGAGGGCCGCGCCACCGATCTCTTCGCCACCCCGCGCCAGCCCTACACCCGCGCCCTGCTGGCCGCCGTACCGCGGCTGGGCGCCATGGCCGGGCAGGACCATCCCCGCCGCCTGCCGCTGACCGTGCTGGACGGCGACCAGGTCACCACCATCGGCGAGGCCCGGGTGCAGGACACGGCCGACTACGGCGCCGCACCCCTGTTGTCGGTCCGCGACCTGTCAGTCCGGTTCAAGTCCAAGACCAACTGGCTCGGCCGCGCGACGCATCAAGTCCATGCGGTCACTCAGGTCTCCTTCGACATCCATCCGGGCGAAACGCTGGCGCTGGTCGGCGAGTCCGGCTCCGGCAAGTCGACGATCGGACGCACCATCCAGCAGTTGCAAGAGGCGACCTCGGGCCGCATTTCCTTCCGCGGCCGGCCTTTGTCGGAGATGGGAGCGGCGGACCGCAACCGGCTGCGGCGCGACGTCCAGTACATCTTCCAGGATCCCTTCGCGTCGCTCGACCCGCGCAAGACGATCGGCTTCTCCGTCGCGGAGCCGATCCGCACCCATGGCCTGCTCGACGGCGAACGGGAGATCCGCAAACGGGTGGAGAGCCTGTTGGAGCGGGTCGGACTCGTCCCTGCTCACGCCGCCCGCTACCCGCATGAATTCTCCGGGGGCCAGCGCCAGCGCGTCTGCATCGCCCGCGCGCTCGCCTCCGACCCCAAGCTGATCATCGCCGACGAGGCGCTGTCGGCGCTTGACGTGTCGATCCAGGCGCAGATCATCAACCTGTTCATGGATCTTCAGGCCGAGCGCGGCCTCGCCTACCTGTTCATCAGCCACGACATGGCGGTGGTGGAGACGATCAGCCACCGGGTGGCCGTTCTTTTCCTCGGCCAGATCATGGAGATGGGAAGCCGGCGGCAGATCTTCGAAAGCCCGGCGCACGACTACACCCGCCGCCTGCTGTCGGCGGTCCCGGTCGCCGACCCGTCGCGGCGGAGCCGCCGGGCCCTGCTGGACGGGGAGATCCCGAGCCCGGTCCGCGCCGTCGGCGACGATCCCGCGGTCCTGCCGCTGGACGAGGTGCGGCCGGGGCATTTCGTCCGCCGGAGCGCGTGACCCGGCGTCGGGCCAACCACAAACGACAACCACAAACGACAACCAACAACAACAACCATCGATCAAGGAACAGGTGTCATGGCATTGGGTGTGAAGGGGCGAGTGAAGGGGTTCAGGGCCGCGTTCATGGCGGCGCTGCTGGCGGGGACGGCCTTCATGGCGACGCCCGCGGATGCCGCCGGGAAGCTGACGATCTCGTCGCCGCAGGACCCCGGAAGCTGGGACCCGATCGACACCTTCCTGGTCAACTGGGCGTCGGTCGGCACCAACATCTTCGACGGGCTGACCTACCGCGGCCCGGACCGCAAGCTGGTGCCGGGTCTGGCCGAATCCTGGACCGAGATGGACGGCGGCAAGCGCATCCGCTTCAAGCTGCGCAGCGGCGTGACCTTTCACAACGGCGAGCCGTTCAACGCCGCCGCCGTGAAGTTCACCTTCGACCGTCTGCTGGGCGAGGAAGGGGCGAAGGGGCCGCAGCGTTCCAACTACACCGCCATCGACAGCGTCGAGGTCATCGACGACACCACCGTCGATCTCAAGCTGAAGGCGCCCGACCCGGTTCTGCTGACCAAGCTGGCCGGCTATGGCGCGATGATCGTCCCGCCGAACTATATCAAGGAGAAGGGCGACGCCTTCTTCAACGTCAACCCGGTCGGCACCGGTCCGTTCAAGTTCGTCTCCTACGCTCCCAAGACCAGCATCAAGCTGGAGGCCAACCCCGGCTATTGGGGCGGCGCACCGAAACTGTCGGAGCTCGAATACCGCTTCATCACCGAACCTGCCACTGCCGTCGCCGAGCTTCAGGCCGGTCGCGTCGACGCCGTCCTGCCGCCGACCATTCCCATCGGCATGGTCCCGGTGATCCAGGCCGACCCGAAGCTGACGGTGCTCAGCGTTCCGGGCCCGACAGTGGACGCGCTGCGCTTCAACACCAAGACCGGCATCACCGCCGATCCGCGGGTGCGCAAGGCGCTGACCATGGCGGTGGACCGCGCTGCCATCGTCAAGTCGATCCTGGCCGGCCAAGCGTCGGAAATCGCCAGCTTCCAGGGCGAGCTGTCCTTCGGCTACGACCCGACGCTGAAGCCGCTGCCCTTCGATCCCAAGGGCGCGCAGGCCCTGCTGGCCCAGGCCGGCGTGAAGCCGGGCGCCACGGTGCAGATCGACATCCGCGGCAACGACGCCACGATGAACGAGGTGGCCCAGGCCGTCGCCGCCTATCTGGGCGCGGTCGGCGTCGTCGCGACGATCAAGCCGTACGAGACCAATGTGCTGCTGAACGACATCATCCCGCAGGGCAAGACCGGCGCGATGTTCCAGCAGAAATGGGGTGGCTGGACCTTCGACTACGACAACACCGCCTATGCCATGTACCATTCCGGCGAGAAGTGGAACCCGTACGAGCAGGACGCCGATCTCGACAAGCTGCTGGAATCGCAGCGCGCCATCACCGACGTGGCGGAGCGCGAGCGCATCCTGAAGCAGATCGCGCGCACCGTCGCCGACAAGGCGCTGGAGATGCCGCTCTACAACTCCAACGCCATCTACGGCGTCGCGAAGCGGGTCAAGAACTTCCCGCCGGCCTCGGACAACCGTACGAAGCTGACCGAAGTGACCGTGGACTGACCGCGCATCCGGCACCGCGGCGCGCCTCTCCCATGGGGTGCGCAGTGGGGCCGGATGCGGATTTGCTCGATTTCTTCAAGGATGGCACGCCGTGGCCGGCTTCCTTCTCAAGCGCCTGATCCAGGCGATCTTCGTCATGGTCGTGGTGACGCTGGTCGTCTCATTCGCGATCCGCCTGACGGGCGACCCGGCCCTCATGCTGACGCAAGGGGCGGGCAGCATCACCGAACAGGATCTGGAGCGCATCCGCGAGGCGTTGGGGGTCAACCGGCCATTCCTCGTCCAGTATGGCGGCTTCCTGACGGGGCTGCTGCGGTTCGACTTCGGCAACAGCTTCCTCGGCGGCACGCCGGTGTCGCGGCTGATCGCCGACGCGCTGCCGGCCACCCTGCTGCTGGCGCTGGTGTCGATGGCGGTTTCCATCGCCTTGTCCATCCCGCTCGGCATCAAGGCGGCGACGTCGCGGGGCGGGGTTGCCGACCAGGCGATCCGCATCCTGTCGCTGGTCGGCCTGTCGGTGCCCAACTTCTGGCTGGCGACGATGCTGGTGCTGCTGTTCGCCATCACCTTGGGCTGGCTGCCGCCGAGCGGCATGGAAGGGCCTTCGAACTTCATCCTGCCGGCGGTCACCATGGGCGTCATCCTGACCGCGACCAACGTTCGGCTGGTGCGCAGCGCCATGCTGGAGACCTTGCAGTCGCAGTATGTCATGGTGGCGCGCGCCAAGGGGCTGAGCGAGGGCAAGGTCCTCTACAAGCACGCGCTGCGCAACTGCGCCATCCCGTTGATCACCTATTTCGGCCTGCAATTCGGCGGCCTGTTGGGCGGCATCGTCGTGGTGGAACGCGTCTTCAACTGGCCGGGGCTCGGCACGCTGGCCTTCGACGCGGTGGCCGCGCGCGACTACCCGGTGCTCCAGGGCGTCATCACCGTCCTGTCGCTGCTGATCGTCGGCGTCAACCTGCTGGTCGACATCGCCTATGGGCTGGTCGACCCGCGCATCCGGACCTCGTGACCGCCATGGCCGCCGCACTCTCCTTCCTGCGCTCCCGGCGCTTCCGCAACCTGGAATTCCTGCTCGGCGCATCGCTGACCCTGGCCATCTGCCTGGCTGTGTTCTTCTCCGACCAGCTGTTCCCCGGGGGAGCGGACAAGATGGACCTGCTGGCCCGTCTGGCACCGCCCTTCCAGAATGCGGCGCACCCGCTGGGAACCGACCCTCTGGGACGCGACGTGCTGGCCCGCGTGGTTGCGGGCGGCAAAATCTCGCTGCTGGTCGGCTTCGTCTCGGTCGCCGGGGCGGTGCTGATCGGGGTGCTGATGGGACTGATCTCCGGCTATTACCGCGGCATCTGCGACATGGTGGTGATGCGCTTCGCCGACGTGCAGCTGGCGCTGCCCTTCATCCTGCTGGCGATCACCTTCATCGCCATCGTCGGCGGCAGCCTGACCAACACCATCATCCTGCTGATCGTGTCGCAATGGGTGCAGTACGCGCGCCTCGTCCGCGGCTCTGTCCTGGCCTTGCGCGAGCGGGAATTCATCCAGTCCGCCCGCGCCATCGGGGTGAAGGACTGGCGGATCATCGTCCAGCACCTGCTGCCGAACCTGATCGGTCCGGTGATCGTGCTGATGACGCTGAACGTCGCCAACAACATCCTGCTGGAAAGCAGCCTGACCTTCCTCGGGCTCGGCATCGATCCGACCATCCCCAGCTGGGGCGGCATGCTGGCCTCAGGGCGTACCTATCTCCAGGTCGCCTGGTGGGTCAGCGTCTTTCCCGGCCTTGCCATTCTTCTGACCGTGCTGGGCTTGAACCTGCTCGGCGACTGGCTGCGCGACAGCCTCGACCCCACGGGGAGAACCTCTCGATGACCGTCCTGTTCGAAGCCTCGTTCGAGCGGACGCTCGACCGGCTGTGCGCCCAGCTGACCGGCAGTCCCCAGGGCGGCAATCCGGTGGAGGTCTGGACCTTCGACGACGCACCAAGCCGCCGGGCCGCCGAACGCCGCCTCGCGGTGCGCGGCGTGTCCGCCCGCTTCCGCAGCGCCTACAAGCCCCTGCTCCACTTCTTCCTGGAAGAGGTTGGGGAAGAGGTCTGGCGGCGCGATCTGGCGACCGTCACCGTCGCCTATCCGGTCCACCCGCAGGCGCCGGCGAACCGCTTCCTGCTGGAAGCCTATCCGCTGGCCGCCCTGCTGGAGGGGGCAGAGGTCGCGTTCCGCCCGCGGGCGGATGGCGCGTTCCATTACGACGTGACGCTGACCTTCAAGGACGGCCGGCGGGAAGAGCAACGGGTGGCCGCGCCCAACCGCGTCCACACCGACATGGCGGGGGAGACCAGCGTGTCGCCGACCGGCTGGCTGCGCCTGGGCGAGAATGGAGACGGGGAACGGTTGGAGACCGATTACGAGCGGCTGTTCGAATCCGCCATGACGGCCATCGTCGGCCATCCCTGGACCGGCGGGGAACCCTATTTCGAGGAGCTGAGCATCCGCGCCGAGTATCCGGCGGCGGACGAGCCGCTGGGCTTCGCGGACGAGGTGGTCAGCCTGCGCGAGGCCTTGCACGAGGACTTCTACTTCTCCCTGCTGGAAGTGTTCCAGCGCAGGTCCGGCCGGCCGCTCGGCGACCGCGGGCTGAAGCCGGGCCAGATCGCGCCGGACATCGGGCTGAGCGATGGCGCCGTCCGGGTGCGGGTGGAACTGCGCCCCCTCTCGCGCAGCGCCATCACCACCGCCGCCGATCCGCTGGACGCCCCTTCGCTGGACCGCGCCGCCGCTCCGATCGGGGACGCGGCGATCCGTGCCGGGCTGGAGCGGATCGGCGGCGAGCCGTTCGAGGCGAGCACGCGCAGCGGGCGCCGGGTGCTCGCCCGTTATGTGCGGGGCAGCGATGCCCCGGTGATGATCAGCGGCGGCCAGCACGCGAACGAGACGACCGGAGTGGTGGGCGCCCTGCGCGCGGCAAACCGGCTGGCGCAGCGTCCGGGGGCGCACTTCACCGTGTCGCCCTTGGAAAACCCCGACGGCTATGCCCTGCATCACCGGCTGCGGGCCGACAACCCGCGCCACATGCACCACGCGGCGCGCTACACCGGGCTCGGCGACGATCTGGAATACCGCGATCCGGCGACGGCCGGACCCCATCTGAACGAGAAGGCCATCCGGCTGGAGGCGGAACGGCTGAGCGGCGCCCGGCTGCACCTGAACCTGCACGGCTACCCCTCGCATGAGTGGACCCGGCCGCTGTCGGGTTATGTGCCGCGCAACTTCGCCATGTGGACCCTGCCCAAGGGATTCTTCCTGGTGATGCGCCACCACGCGGGCTGGGAGGCGGCGGCGGAGCGCCTGCTCGACCGGGTGACGGCACATCTCGGCACGACCCCGGGGCTGGCCGCCCGCAACGCCGAACAGATGGCGCTCTACGAAATCCATGCCGGCGAGACCGGGTTCCGCATCATCAACGGCTTCCCCTGCCTGTCGTCGCTGGACGAACGCAGCACAGTGCCGGTGACGTTGATCACCGAGTATCCGGACGAAACCATCTATGGCGATGCCTTCATCCAGGGCCACACCGCGCAGATGGCGACGGTGCTTGCCGCCTACGAGGCCTGGCAGGAGCTTATCGTGAGCTGACCGGCGCCGATCAGATGGTTCCGTCAGCTTTCGTGCCAGAACGGATCTTGCCCCGGTTCGGCGGCTTTTGCGCAGGTTGCGTGGATCTCGCCGCCAGGAGGGTTGGTCTGCCCCTCGGCCTGCCCGCTGCTCCATGGCAGGGTGAGTGCCGCCGGGACCACGGCACCATCCTGCTGCAAAGGTCTGAACAGCCGTGATGCCGTAAGGGGCAAAGCACGAAAACAGCCGGAAACCCTTAAAGATCGATGTTCGTCTCCGGCTCTGCTGCAGTGCCGTGGCTTGAAGCCGCCAACAGGTTGGCGCGAACCAGCGTCAGGTGCTGAAGCAATTCCGCACGGGCTTTCGCGCCGTCGCGGTCGAGCAGGGCGGAGACGATGCGGCGATGCTGTTCCTGATAGACCGCCCGGCGCTGCGGCGTGACGCTGCGCGCCTTCAGCCGGCCCCACTCCGGCTGGTTGCGGATGTCGTTGATGGCGTCATAGATGTCCATCAGCAGGCCGTTCTTCGTCGCAGCGATGATGGCGACGTGGAGCATTCCGTCCCAATGCTCGAAGTCGGGAACGTCGCGTGCCTGATCGGCGCGCAGCAGATACTCCTCAAGCCGTTGCAGGTCCGCGGCGTTCGCCCGGCTGGCGGCCAGCTCCGCCGCCAGCGGCTCGACCATCAGCCGCACCTCCATCACCTCGGTCGGGCTGGCGCCGTGGATGCGCCGGACGAGGGTCTCGCCGTCCTGCGATCCGATCAGGCGGAGCGCCGCGCCCAACGCCGGTTCCGGCGAGCCCGCGACGAAGGAGCCGCGCCCGACATGGCGGACGATCTTTCCCTGATTCTCCAACTGGCGCAGGCTTTTGCGCAGGGTGTTGCGGGAAACCCCGAAGCGCTTTTCCAAGTCCCGCTCGGTCGGCAGCTTGGTGCCCGGCCCCCAACTGCCATCGTCGATGTTGCGCTCGATGAACTGTACGACGGCGTTTGCGCCGTTGGCCGCCCGATCCCTGAGATTCAGCGAGTCCATGCCCTTCCTCGCTCCGAGAATTTGCTCCAAACGTGAGCCAATTCTATCCGGCTCCCTCGCTACGCGCAATACAATCCTTCAACATTCTTCACGGTCAAAGGTCATATTTCCGTTTTTTCAGTTGACCAAACAATCACCGCACCGGCCTAATTGGCTCACAAGCCGCTCTGCGGTTCCGGTTTGGCCGGTAAATGGCTCAACAATGGGGCAAGAAGGAAACGCCATGAAGTTTGCGACCATCCAGCTTGATGGACGCCGCGCCGTCGCGGTCATCGATCCGGACAAGAATCGGGTTTGGCCGTTGGAATCGCTGCTCGGCGAAGCGGTGGACGATCTTCTCGACGTCATCCGCCGCTACGACGAGATCAAGGGGCGCATCGCCATCGAAGGGGACGGCATCAGCCTCTCCCGCGTCCGGCTGGAGGCGCCCATCCCGCGCCCGGCGCGCAACATCTTCTGCGTCGGGAAGAACTACCACGACCATGCCCGCGAATTCGCCGGCAGCGGCTATGACAGCAGCACCACCGGTGCCGCCGACGCCGTTCCGGCCCTCCCGATCTTCTTCACCAAGGTTCCCGAAAGCGTCATCGGACCTGACGAGGCCATCCTCTATCCGCGCGGCATCAGCGAGCAGATCGATTACGAGGTCGAACTGGCGCTGGTGATCGGCAAGGGCGGCAAGAACATCGCGCCGGAGGAAGCGTACCGGCATGTCTGGGGCTACACCGTCATCAACGACGTGACCGCCCGCGATGTCCAGGCGCGGCACAAGCAGTGGCTCCTGGGCAAGTCCTTCGACACCTTCTGCCCGATGGGACCGTGGGTCGTCACCGCGGACGAACTCGATCCGACCAACCTGGAGGTGAAGACCTGGGTCAACGGCGAGCTGAGACAAAACGCCAACACCCGCGACCTGATCTTCGACATTCCCACCCTGGTCGCGACGGCGTCCGCCGGCATCACGCTGTACCCCGGCGACATCATCGCCACCGGCACCCCGGCGGGTGTCGGACTTGGCTTCTCTCCGCCGAAATTCCTGTTCCCCGGCGACCGCGTCACGGTCGAGGTCAGCGGCATCGGCGCGCTGACAAACACCCTCGCCTGATGGGCGAAAGACGATCATCAACCGAAGTGAGGCGCTTATGGCACCGCAATTGGCCGTCGAGGTGCACGGCAACGGCGATCCGGTCCTCCTGGTCCATGGACTTGGCGGAACCTCGAACGTGTTCGGTCCGCAGGTCGGCGTTCTGTCGCGTTTCTTCCAGTGCATCCGGCCCGACCTTCCCGGGGCCGGGCGCAGCCCCGCCGACGGACCGCTGTCGATCACCGGCCTCGCCGAGGCGATCGAAGGCGTGATGGACGAGCGCGGTCTCGACCGCGTTCATCTGGTCGGCCACTCGCTCGGCACCATCGTCTGCCAGCACATCTCCGTACGCCGTCCGAACCGTGTTCGCAGCCTTGCACTGATCGGCCCGCTCCACGCGCCGCCCGATGCCGCCCGTCCCGTCATTCGCGACCGCGCAACCAAGGCGCGCGCAGAGGGCATGGTCGGCATCGCCGACGCCATCGTTCAGGGTGGCACCTCGGCGGACACCAAGGCCAACCGGCCGGAGGTCGCGGCCCTGGTCCGCGAGATTCTGATGCGCCAGGACCCGGAA
The DNA here is from genome assembly GCF_008364825.1 of Azospirillum sp. B21. Taxonomy (GTDB): domain Bacteria; phylum Pseudomonadota; class Alphaproteobacteria; order Azospirillales; family Azospirillaceae; genus Azospirillum. The sequence goes on along the minus strand of NZ_VTTO01000007.1, from coordinate 50,505 downwards.
GGCTATGCCCGCACCTGCGAGGCGCTGGCTGCCGCGGAACCGGCGGACGTCTCCCGGATCGCCTGCCCGACGCTGCTGGTCACCGGCGACGAGGACGGCACGGCCCCGCCGACCGCCGTGCGGGCGCTGCACCGGAAAATCGCGGGATCGTCCCTGCGCCTTCTCGACCGCTGCGGTCACTGGACGACCTTCGAGCGTCCCGCCGAAGTGAACGAGGCGCTGATGAACTTCCTGTTCTCGGTGGATTGATGGACGCGCCGCCGGTCCCCGTGCGGCACATCCTGGCGGTGTGCCGCACCTGCCACCGCTACGCGGCGCGCGGCGCCGACGAGCCGACGCCGGGGGAGCGGCTCGCCGACCGGTTGGAGGCGCTGATCGCCGGAACCGGGCTGGCAGAGCGGCTGACCCTGCGGCGGGTGGAATGCCTCAGCGGCTGCCGATACCCCTGCAACGTGTCGCTGTCCGCCTTCGGCAAGACCCGGCTGCGCTTCAACGGCGTCGGCCTTGAGCAGGCGGAACCGCTGGTCCTGCTGGCCCGCCGCTATCTGGACAGCACCCGCGGCGAGGTGGGTGGGGATGCCGGACCGCTCGGGCTGGAGGCCCGCATTGCCTCCGCCGTTCCGCCCCCGGCTGCAACGAACTGAGACCCACGAGGAACCGAGACGACCACCGAAGAACGATCACTCAGCCCACACTCACCCGCGGCGAGGCGCCAGGACCAAGAAGCAGCCCCCGCAACCGGAGGAAACGATGCCAACGACTCTGTTCACCAACGTCCAGATTCTCGACAGCACCGGTGAGAAGCCTTACGCCGGGGAAGTGCTCGTCCAGGGCAACCGGATCGCCGAGGTGGCCCGGCAGGCCGGCACCATCTCCCACGAGGCGCACCGGATCGTCGATGGCGGCGGCGCCACGCTGATGTCCGGCCTGTGCGACGCGCACACCCACTTCAGCTGGATCAACCAGGCCGGCCTGGACCCCATCGGCCTGATGCCGGTGGAGGAGCACATCCTGGAGGCGGCGGACAATGCCCGCACCTACCTCGACTGCGGCTACACGATGTGCGTCGGCGCCGCGGCCGCCAAGCCGCGCCTGGACGTCGTGGTCCGCGACTACATCAACAAGGGCCGCATCGCCGGTCCACGCTACCTCGCCAACGGCCCGGAGATCGCCACCATCGGGGGCCTTGGTGACCTGAACCCCAGCCATGTCGGCGCCTACACCTTCGTGGAGGTCGTCAACGGCCCCTACGAGATGCGCGCCTGCGTCCGCCGCCTGCTGAAGGAGGGCGTCGATCTCATCAAGCTGAATCTCTCCGGCGAAGAGATCACCAAGTGCAAGGCGGAAGACACGCCCATGGCCGAGGACGAGATCGCCGAGGCCGTCCGCGAGGCTCATCGCAAGAAGGGGGTGCGCATCTGCGCCCATGCGCGCAGCGCGGAATCGGTGAAGCTCTGCGTCAAGTACGGCATCGAGATCATCTATCATGCGAGCTTCGCCGACGAAGAGGCGCTGGACCTGCTGGAGGCCAACAAGGACAAGCATTTCGTCGCCCCCGGCCTCGCCTGGGTCTACCAGACCTGCTACGCCGCCGCCGACTGGGGCATCACCGAGGAGGTCGCCCGCAACATGGGCTATTTCCGTGAGCTCGAGGCCGCGATCGAGACCATGAAGGCGATGCGCAGGCGCGGGATCCGCGTGCTGCCCGGCGGTGATTACGGCTTTGCCTGGACCCCGCACGGCACCTACGCCAAGGACCTGGAGTATTTCGTCGAGCTTCTGGGTTTCACCCCGATGGAGGCGATCCAGTCGGCCACCCTGCTGGGCGGCGAGATCATGGGGCGGCCGGGCGAACTGGGGCTGGTGCGCAACGGCTATCTGGCCGACCTGATCCTGCTGGACGGCGATCCGCTGCAGGACATCACCCTGTTCCAAGACCGCAGCCGCATTCTGGCAATCATGAAGGACGGCTCCTTCCACAAGGAGATGACGCCGCCGGTCCGCGCGCAGGTCAGCGTCGCCGCCTGAGGACGGCGCGACCTGCCGCAGCCGCGACCCTTTCCCCGCGATGGCGGGGGAGGGAACGGGCGGGCTTTGTGCCCTCCATCCCCAGCATCGGGGCCGCCGAGCATGAGATTTTATATTCTCCTGTCGCTGAACGCGCTGACCGTGGCATCGCTGTACTTCCTGGTGGCCAGCGGCTTCTCGCTGATCTTCGGGCTGCTGCGCACCGTCAACATGGCACATGGCGCCTTCTATCTTCTGGGCGCTTATGTCGGGTACGACATCGCGTCCTACACCGGGTCGTGGCTGCTTGGACTGGCGGGGGCGGCGGTTGCCGTGGCAGCCGTCGGACTGGTGATGCATCTGACGCTGCTGCGCACGCTCAGCGGCGATGAGTTGCGGCAGGCGCTGGTCACCATCGGCTTCGCCATCGTGGTCGGCGACCTGCTGCTGGCCCGTTATGGCGGCATCACCTACCAGTTCGCTCCGCCCGAGATTTTATACGGCACGACTCCCATGCCGGTGATCCGGGGCTATCCGACGATCCGCCTCGTGGTCATCGCCAGCGCGCTTCTGGTCGGGCTCGGCCTGTGGCTGCTGATCCACCGGACCAGGCTGGGCATGCTGATCCGTGCCGGGGTGGACGACCGCGACATCCTCTCGGCCATGGGTTTCAACGTGCAGCGGGTGCTTGTGCTCGTCTTCGCACTCGGCGCCGGTCTGGCCGGGCTGGCCGGAGTGATCGGCGGCAGCGCCCTCTCCGTCTCGCCAGGAGAGGACGCGCGGTTCCTGTTGTCCTCGCTGGTCGTGGTCATCATCGGCGGCATGGGCAGTCTGGCCGGGGCGGCGCTGGGCGCGCTCCTGATCGGCTTCGCCGAACAGTTCGGCCTCGCCTTCATCCCGAACTACGCCACCCTGCTGACCTTCCTGCTGATGGTTGCGGTCCTGGCGGTTCGGCCCCAGGGACTTCTCGGACGGGGATGACGCCGATGCCTCAACAACTCCTTCGCCATCCCGTCCTGTGGCTGGCCCTGGCCGGCCTGGCCTTCCCGCTGATCGCCGGCGAATTCTGGGTGGGCACGGTCGCTGCCCGCGTGCTGATCATCGGCACCATGGCGCTGAGCCTGACTTTCCTGACCTCCAGCGCGGGGCTGGTATCCTTCGCCCAGGCCGGGGTGGCAGGCGTGGCCGGCTACACGCTGGCGCTTCTGTCGCCCAACATCACCGGCGTGGGCATGGCGGTGCCCTGGCCCCTGGCGGTCGGCGCGGCGCTCGTCATGGGAACGCTGGCGGGCCTGCTGGTCGGCTGGGTGTCGGTGCGGTCCAGCGGCATCTACCTGCTGATGATCACGCTGGCGATGTCGGTCAGCCTGTTCTACCTCGTCTCGCAGAATACCGAGATCTTCAACGGTTTCGACGGCATCAACGGGCTGAAGCCGCCGGAACTGTTCGGCATGGACCTGCGGGCGCCCATTCCCTTCTACGGCATGGCTCTGGCCGCCGCCGTCCTGTCGGCCGCCGCGGTCATGCATCTGGACCGCACGCCCTTCGGCCTGCAGCTGCATGCCCTGCGCAATGCCCCGCGGCGGGTCGCGGCGCTCGGCTTCAGCACCACGCTCCTGCGCATCGCCGCCTTCGGCATCGCCGGGCTGATCGCGTCGGTGGGCGGGGTGCTGAACACGTGGTTCAGCGGCCAGATGTCGCCGGGTGCGGTGGACGTGCATGCGGCGGTCAACCTGCTGGTCGTCGCGGTGCTGGGCGGCATCCGGCACCCGCTGGGCGCCTTTCTGGGGGCCGCCGCCTTCGTTCTTCTGGAGAACTACGCCGCGTCGGTCATCGACCGCGAGCGCTTCAATCTGGTGATCGGGGCCGTCTTCATCGTGATCGTCCTCTTCGCGAAGGACGGCCTGATCGGACTGATCCAACAACTGCGCGCACAGATCAAGCCGGCCTGGACCGGCGTGTGCGCGAAAAGCGGGAGGAAAGCGGTATGAAGACGACCTTGCACACGATTCTGGGCGCCGCGGCTCTGCTGTCCGGCACGGCCTTGTCCCCCGCCTTTGCCCAGGACATCCGCCTCGGCGCGCTGGCCACCCTGGAAGGCCCCTTCGCCCAATCGGGCCTGGACGGGATGCGCGGCGTCGAACTGGCCGTGGACGCCTTCGAGGGTAAGGTGGCCGGGAAGCGGATCGTGCTGGTGAAGGAATCCTCCAATGCCAAGCCGGACGTGGCGGTCGCCAAGACCCGCAAGCTGATCGAGCAGGACAAGGTGGACATCGTCGTCGGCCCGCTGTCCGGCGGCGAGGGGATCGCCGTCAAGGAATACGCCAAATCGGTTCCGTCCAAGACCTTCGTCAACGGCACCTCCGGCGCGCAGGACACGACGCTGCGCGATCCGGCACCGAATTTCTACCGCTTTACGCTGGACGGCGCGCAATGGCAGGCCGGGCTGGGCAGCTACGCCTACGAGAGCAAGGGCTATCGGAACATCGCCGTCGTGTCGGAGGATTATTCCTTTCCCTATTCGCAGGTGATGGGATTCCAGGCCGAATTCTGCAGCCGCGGCGGCAAGATTTCCCAGAAGAACTGGGTGCCGGTCGGCACCAAGGATTTCACCTCCGTCATCGCCAAGCTGCCGGACGGCGTGGATGCCGTGTATGTCCTGCTGGGCGGGGCGGATGCGGTCAATTTCCTGACGCAATACTACCAGTCCGGCGGTACGGCGCCGCTGATCGGCAGCAGCGTCACCGTCGACCAGACCGTGCTCAGCTCCAAGGGAGCCTTCAAGAACAAGGTGCTGGGCATGATCTCCGCCGGCCCGGTCGCCGATTCCAACGACGACCCGAAATGGGCCGCGTTCGTCAAGGCCTACAAGGCGAAGTACCCGGATGGGCTGGAATCGCCGTCGCTGTTCGCCCACGGCTATTACGTCAGCACGCTGGCGGTGCTCCAGGCGCTGGAGCAGGTTGGCGGCAGGCTGGACGACGGGCAGAAGGCGTTCCAGGCCGCTCTGGCGAAGACCGAGCTGACCGACAGGTCGCCGACCGGCCTGATCCGGCTGGACGAGAACCGGCAGGCCGTCGCCGACAACTTCGTGACCGAGGTCGCCCAGCGGCCCGACGGCGCCTTCTACAGCAAGGTGGTGACGGTGGCGAAAGGCGTCGACCAAGCGCTGGGTATGGACCGGGCCAAGTTCCTGGCGCTCGGCCCGGCCTCCCGCGACAACCCGTCCTGCAACTGACCGCCTATCTCCCGGAGGCCCGCCATGTCCACCCCGCCGATCCTGGCTGTTCGAGAGGCATCCATCAGCTTCGGCGCCGTGCGCGCGGTGAACGGCGTATCCCTGGCGCTTGCGCCCGGAGAACGTCATGCCCTGCTCGGCACCAACGGGGCCGGGAAGACGACGCTTTTCAACGCCATCTCCGGAGAGGTGCCGCTGACCAGCGGCGGCATCGCCTTCAAGGGGAGCGACATCTCGCGCCTGCGTCCCCACCAGCGGGCGAGGCTGGGCATCGGGCGCACCTTCCAGACGAGCCTGACCTTCGCCGACCGCTCGGTGGAGGACAACCTGCGCGTCGCGGTGATGGGCAGACGGGGGCCACGCTTCGGCCTCCGCCCCTGGGGGGCCTACCGGCCGCAGGTGGAGGCTGCGCGGGTCAGCGCCGCGCGCTTCGGGCTGGACGAGGTGCTGGCCCAGCCGGTGGGGACCCTGTCCTACGGCCAGCAGCGGGAACTGGAAATCGCCATGGCGCTGGCCGGTGAGCCGGAACTGCTGCTGATGGACGAGCCCGCCGCCGGCATGTCCCCGCAAGGCCGCGGCCGTCTGGTCGAGATCCTGCGCGGATTGCCGCGCAGCATCACCATGCTCTTCGTCGAGCACGACATGGACGTGGCGCTCTCGCTGGCCGACCGGATCACCGTGATGCGCGACGGCGCGGTGGTGGCAGCGGGCACCCCCTCGGACATTCGCGCCAACCCCCTGGTTCGGGAGCTGTATCTTGGTGGAAAGCACTAATTCCCTGGTGGTCAGCGGGCTGGAGGTGCGGCGCGGCGCGCTTCCCGTGCTGCATGGTGTGGAACTGCGGCTCGACGGGCCGAGCCTGGCGATCCTCGGCCGGAACGGGGCGGGGAAGACGACGCTGTGCAGCGCGCTGATCGGGCTGCTGCCCGCAGGACGCGGATCGATCCGCTTCAATGGGGTGGAACTGGCCGGGCGCAAGCCGCACGACATCGCCAGCCAGGGCGTGTCCATCGTCCCGCAGGGGCGGCGGGTGTTCCCGTCGCTCTCCGTGGACGAGCATCTGCGCCTGATGCAGGGCCGGCGCCCCGGTCCCTGGACGGCGGAGCGCGTCTATGAGGTCTTTCCAAGGCTGGCCGAACGCCGCCGCAACTTCGGCAACCAACTCTCCGGCGGCGAGCAGCAGATGCTGGCCATCGGGCGGGCGCTGCTGACCAACCCGCGCCTTCTGATTCTCGACGAACCGTCGGAGGGCTTGGCGCCGAAGATCGTCGATCATCTGCTGGAGGTGCTGGGTTCGCTGCACCGCGACGGCACGTCCGTGCTGATCGTCGAGCAGAACCTGCGCGTCGGCACCAGCGCAGCGGAGCGCGTCGCCATCATGTCGGGCGGCCAGATCGCTCTGGTCATCTCCTCCCGGGAGTTGTGGGAGGACGACGGCCTGCAGCAGCGCTATCTCGGCGTGGCCTCTCATTGACCACCATCCATTGGTCTGGCGGGATGAAGGAAGAGCAGGGATGAGACTTTCGAGGGCATTCGCCGTCGTCACGGGCGGGTCGGACGGCATCGGCTACGCGATCGCACAGGCTTTCGCGCGCGAGGGGGCCGATCTCTGCCTCGTCGCGCGCAATGCCGACAGGCTGGCGGACGCCGCCGCGAGACTGGCCCGCAGCGGGATCCAGGTCACCACCGTCGCGGCGGATCTCGGCCATCCCGTTGGCCTCGAGCGGGTCGCGGCGGAGATCGCCGGCCTTGGCCGGGCCGTCGATGTGCTGGTCAACAATGCCGGCACCGCGACCTTCGTCCCCTATCTGGAGGCGGACCGGGCCCAGTACGACCACAGCATCGCTTTGAACGTCACGGCGCCCTTCTTCCTGACGCAAGCTCTGGTACCGCTGATGCCCGCCGCGAGGGGATCGGTCATCAACATCTCCTCCTACTTTTCCGGAAAGATGCTGCCGGGGCGACCGTCCAGCCTCTATTCCCTGACCAAGGGGGCGCTCAATTCCCTGACCAAGGCCATGGCTTACGAGCTGGCACCGCGCGGCATCCGCGTCAACGCCATCGCGCCGGGCACGGTGGACACGGATCTGCGCCGCCGCACCATAGCCGCGATGCCGGAGGACGCCCAGCGCGCCATGGAAGAATTGGTCAAGCGGCTTTACCCCTTGGGCAGGATCGGCCAAGCCAGCGACCTCGGCGGCATCGCCGTCTTTCTCGCTTCGTCGGAGGCCGCCTGGACCACCGGGGCGATCTTCGCGATCGATGGCGGGCTGACGATCACCTGACGGCGGACATGGAAGGAAAACGCAAGATCACAGCACCCGGTTCGCTGCAACAACGCCCATCACGGCAACCGACCGATACCGTTGCGACCGGGTGACAGGACGCCGGCTGGGTCGCCCACCGCACGCAATTCCGCCAGCAATGCGGCCGCGGGCGTCTCGCGCATCGTCTCAGGCACCGGCAGGCCGTTTGCCAGCCGATATGGGACGAAGCCCCGTTCCAATGCGGTTCCGATCAGATCCCGATAGGCGGCGAGAGCCGCCTCGTCCGCCCCCGGCGCAGCACGGTCGAACCCCAGCGTGAAATAGCTCAACAGGCAGCGGAAGCCGTTGGACTCGATCCCGACATTCAGGTCGATCCCGGCCTCTTCCAGCCGGCCGCGCGCCCAGGTCAGATAACTGATCAATGCTTGGTATTCGAAGGGAAAGGCGAGACAGAGCCAGATCAGTCCGCAGCCGTCGCGGTCTGGATCGGCGGTCGTGAGATCGGGATGCCGCTCCTTGCGCCAGTAGACCGTGCGCAGGTTGCGCCCATCCGGCACCCCCAGCCAATCCTCGAATCCCTCGATCCAGGTGCCGTCGCGCCTCGCGATGTCCACTTCCACCGTCCGGGACACCGCGGCGAAACGTCGGGACAGACGGGCGGCGCGGGCCTCCAGTATCTCCGGCGCCTCCGCCCGGATCACGGCGGAGGCATGCCACTCGTCCAATGCCGCCGATGCGAGCCGGTCGGCCGGTATCGCCGCGCGCACCTCGTCCAGCGCCAGCCACTTGATGCCGTTCCACAGGGTCAGCGATCGGTCGGGCAGGGATTGCTCACATTGGCAGTCGCGCCAAACCTCCATGAAGGCGGGCAGGGCATCAAGGCCCCCGATGTCCACCGACAGGATGGCGAGATCGCCGGGCATGGCTTCCAGCCGGATGACGGCGCTTGTCACCACCCCCAGGTTCGACTGGCTGAACAGCCCGTCGATCAGCGGGCCGGCCGGCGCCGGGTCGAGCCCGACCGTCCTGTCCGCTCCGAGCGGCCCGCAACCGGTCCGCAGCCGCCGGCCGTCCGGAAGGGCGACGTCCAATTCACAGAGCGAAGTCCAGCGCTCGCCCATGCTGCCGTCTCCGCGGTCGAGGGCGTTGGCGAGCGCGCTGGCCTGTGCCGGGCCGCCGATGACCGGCACGAAGAAGCGGTCGGTCCTTTCCTCCAGGAAGTCCGCCAGGGCCTGAAAGGTGACCCCGGCCTCGACCCGCACCAGCCCGCGCCGCCCGTCGAAGCCGGAAATGCGGTCCAGCCGGCGGAGATCGAGGATGACGGCCCCGTCCCGCGTCGGCGCCCGCGATCCCATTCCCCAGTTGGCGCCGCGGCTGACCGGATGGACCGGCAGGCGGTAACGGGTGGCGGTCGACAGGCAGGCGGCGGTCTGGTCGGCATCGCCCGGACTGACGACGGCCGATACCCGCACATCCGGTGCGAAGGTGCGGCGGCCCCAGTCCAGCCGGTCGGCTTCCCCGGTCCGGACATGCTCCGGCCCGACGATGCGGCGCCACTCCTCCAGCGCGGCGGCGGGCAGTTCGATGCCGCAAGGGGAGGCGGCAAGTGAGGTGGTCGGCAAGGGCATTGCGGCAGTCCCGTTGTCGGGTTCATGGCGGCGGGTTCATGGCGGCTGGTGCATGTCAGCCGGTGCATCGTCGCAGATCGTGTACCGGCGGCGGCATCCCGCATTCATGGTATGTGACTTCCCGCAGTTGCCCGGTATGATGACGTTCGATTCGAACCATCGAACCGGCAGACTGCAGGGGGCGTCACAGTGGATCAGGCAGGGTCAGCCGCCAGAGCCGACCACGTCATCTCGGTGATCCTGGTGGAGGACGATGCCCCGACCCGGGACTTCCTGGCTGCATCGCTGGCCGCGGGCGACGGGATCTCCCTACAGGCGTCCGTCGGAACGCTGACGGAGGCGCGCACCGCGTTGGAGCGCTGCCGCCCGAGCGTGCTGGTGACCGATCTGAAGCTGCCCGACGGTCACGGCAGCGACCTGATCCGGGAGGTGCGGCAACGCCTGCCCGAGACGGAGATCATGGTCATCTCCGTCCTGGGGGACGAGCTGTCGGTGATGCAGGCGGTGCGGGCCGGCGCCTCCGGCTACATTCTGAAGGATGCGCGGCCGATCGACCTGATCGCGGCGGTGCATGACCTGACCAATGGCCGATCTCCGATCTCCGCGTCCATCGCCCGCCACATCATCCGCCAGACCCAAGCAGGCCCGCCCGCCAAGACGGAGGAAGCGCCGCCCCCTCTGACCCCGAGAGAAATGGACATCCTGTGGGGCATCGCCAAAGGCTTCACCTACAACGACATCGCAGCGCGCCTGGGAATCAGCCGGCAGACGGTTCCCAGCCATATCAAGAACATCTACCGTAAGCTTGAGGTTAACTCCCGAAGCGAAGCGGTCTACACTGCAGTGGAGCGGAGAATCATCAAGCTGTCGGACTGACTCCAGTGAGCCAACACATCGCCGGATTGCCGGCCTCCGGTCCGCATTTGCCGATGCGCCTGCGGGCATGGCTGAAAGGCCGCGGTCCGCTGCTGCTTCTTTATTACGGACTGGCTGTCCTTCTCGGCCTCGGACTGGTGATGGCGACGCCGCCCACACCCGATGGCGCACTGCCGATCGTGGAGGCGCGCTTCACCGCGGTGGCCGGCGACCACTCTTTGGACAGTCCGCCGCCCGAAGCGATGCCCCCCGGCGTCGCCACCGTCCCGCTTCCTTACCGTTGCAAGGCGGTTCCTGATCCGGTCGGCTGCTCCGGCCTGTTCCGACTGACCTTCCGCTATGTTCCGAATGAGGACGGGCCCTGGTCCGTCTATGTGCCGATCCTGTCCGGGCGCATTACGCTGTGGGTGAACGGAGCGCTGCTGGCCGACAGCCAGACCACCCAGTCGGACGTGGTCGTCAATCAGGCGATGCCGCTGATCCAGCGGGTCCCCACCCAGTTGCTGAAAGATGGAGAGAACCGGATCGACATCCGCATGGACGCCTGGAGCCAGTCCGGCGGATTTCTCGACACGGTGCTGGTCGGCCCGGACCGTCTGCTGCGTGCGGCTTACGGTGAGCGTGAGTGGATGATGGTCACGCTGCCGCGCCTGCTGGTCGCGTGGCAGGCGGCCTTGTGCCTGTCCCTGCTGATCGTGTGGATCGGTCACCGGGACGAGCCGATCCATTTGGTGATGAGCCTGATTCTCGCGCTGGGCGTGCTCCAGGGCTTGCCGATGTTCAGCACCGGGCCGAGCGGGCTGGAATGGCTGTTCCGCGTCGTCAATTTCGCCGGCCAGTGGCAGGGAGCGCTGCTGCCCTTCGTGATGTGCCGTCTGGTCGGGCGTGAACTGGCCGTTCCGATCCGGCTGCTGCTGGTGGTTCCGGCGGTGATCGCCATTGCGTTCCTGATCACCGCCCTCGACCCGCCGCGGCTGCAGCCATGGTTCGCCCTGCTTTGGCTGGTCGCCGTCATCCCCTGGGCGATCGCGATGCTGGGCTGGTCGGCCGGGATCCTGATTTCGGCGGCGGTCCGGCGGAATCATGCTCCCGCCCAGATCGTGCTTGGCGGCTTGATCGTCATCATCCTGATGGCCGCCCATGACATCCTGTCGATGACCGGCGTTCTGGACCTGCGCGTGCCGTCGATGACCCGCTACATGGCGCCGCTGCTGATGACGGTGATCAGCGCGACGCTGATGTGGCGGTTCGCCAAGGCGCTGGGCGAGGTCAGCCGCTTCAACGACGTTCTGCGGCGCGAAGTGGCGACGGCGGAGGCCGAATTGCGGGCCAGCTTCGCCCGCGAACAGGCGCAGACCCGCGCCGCCGCCCTCGAAAGCGAGCGGCTGCGCCTGACCCGCGATCTGCATGACGGCTTGGCCGGGCAGTTGGTGTCGATCGTCGCCCAATGCGAGCTGCCGCAGCACGACTATCGTCGCATCGGTGCGGCGGCCCGGCAGGCGCTCGACGATCTCCGGCTGGTCGTGGCATCGCTCGACGATGTCGGCAACGACCTGGGCATGATGCTGGCCCAGTTCTACGACCGCATCGGTCCGCAACTCCAGGCCCAGGGGATTGAACTCGACTGGCAGATGGCGCCGCTGCCCGACATAGAGGGGCTCAGGTCGGAACATGCCCTGACCCTGTTCCGCATCCTGCAGGAGGCCGTCACCAATGCAGTGCGCCATTCCGGCTGCCGCCGGGTCGCCATCGTCATGGCGCCGGCACCGGCCGGCCATCTGGAGGGCGGTCCCGACAGGGAGGGGCCGTTCGCGGTTCGCATCATCGTGCGGGATGAGGGCAGGGGGATTCCACGTGGGATTCCAGGTGGGATTCCAGATGGGATTCGGGGCGGGATCGCTGCCGCACGCCCCGGCAAGGGGCTGAACAACATGCGCACGCGTGCGGCGTCGCTGGGTGCCGAACTGACCCTGCTCAGCGGACCAGACGGAACGCGGGTCATCATCGATCTGCCGTTCCGCCTCCCTGGTTTGCAAGACACCCAATAGAAAACCCAAGGCTGCACTACCACCGGGGCTTGCGGGAAATTTGGATTCTCAAGGTCTCCCATAAACATGGGATTACCTCGAGCGGTTAGCACCCATACAAATGATTTGACGCGAACTTCGCGCGTTTACCGGCCGCGACGAATGTCGGGTCGAAGGACTTTCGATCATCCAATAACCAGGGATTGCAAGCATGAGCAAGATGCAGGCGGTGATGGTCGAGCTCCCCGATGACGAGCTTCTGGTGGTGGTCGGGGGAACCGGCACGACCAACGCCCAGTCGGGTCATGCGCAAGAGGATGAGAACGGGGTCAGCGTCAGCGTCGGTGTCGAGGTTGCCAGCGCTTCGGGCAGTGTCGGCGTTTCCACGTCCACCAGCCACAACGTCGGCGGCGCCACCGTGACGGCCGAAGTGGGAGCCGGCGCGAGCGGATCGGCCGGTGTCACCATCGGGTCCGGCGGCGTGACCGCCACGGCCGAGGGCTTTGCCGGCAGCCAGGGCAGCGTTTCGATCTCCAGCGGGCCGGTCACGAGTACCGTCAGCTACGAGGCCGGCGTCGGCGGCAGCGCCAGCGTTTCGGTTTCGGTCACGGGGGTGGAGGCGTCCGCGTCCGGTTCTGTCGGCGTGTCGATGACCACCGAGGTTTCGGCCGGCGGAAATGTCGGCAACGGCGTCACGGTCGAGGGCACGGCCAGTCAGACCATCGCGATCGGCGCCGGCGGCGAGGTCACCGCCTCCATCGGCGCGGGCGGCGTCGATGCCGGGGCCAGCGGCTATGCCGGCATCTATCAGGAGGTCTCGGCCTCCGTCACCGTGGGCGACAACAATGTCAGCGGCACCGGGCAGGTCGGCTACATCAGCGGCGGTTCGGTGGGCGGCGGCACCGAGGTGACGGCCGGCTATTCCGACGGCCATGTCACCATCGGGACCGGCGTCAGCGTCGCGGTCGGCATCGGTGGCGTCACGCTGAGCAGCGAAGTCACCGTCAACACCGCTCCGCTCGAACATGCCGGTGCCCAGGCCGTCACCGCGGCCACTCCGGCAGTCACGGATGCCGCCCACACCGTTGCCAACACGGCGCAGTCCGTCGCCACCACGGCGGCTCCGGCGGTGACCGACGCGGCGCATACGGTGTCCAACACTGCCCAGAGCACTGCGAACACGGTCAGCAGCACCGCGCAGTCGGCGGTGCATGATGTGTCGAGCACCGCGCAGAGCACCGTCAACAGCGTGTCGAACACGGCCAAGAGCGTCACGAACACCATCAAGAAGAAGATGAAGAAGTGGTGATGCCCGGCGGAAGGGCAGCGGACGGCATCGCTGCATGAGCGACAGCGCGACGACCAAGCGGCCGGCGGCGGCATCCCAATCCGCCGCCGGCCCGGCAGGCAGCAGTGGCGGAAACGGCGGCAAGGCGAGCTTCCGTGCCGAAGCCGCAGCCGCCGCCACCTCCGTTTCCCAGGTGGACGACGCCCTGGAAGTGGTGCGGCCGCCGGTGCTGGCCTTCTGCGTCACGTTGGCGCTGCTGGTCGTCGGCGTCGTCGTCTGGGCGTCCTTCACCGACGTGCCGATCAAGGTCACCGGTCAGGGTATCCTGGTCAGCCCTGCCGGCGTCATCGACGTGGTGTCGGAATCGAGCGGCCGGATCAACGATATCCGCTTCAAGCCGGGCGACATGATCCGCCCGGGGGACGTCGTGGCGCTGGTCGACCAGAGCGAGCAGAAGCTGCGGCTGGCCGAAGCGGAAGGCGAGTTGCAGGATGCGCTTGCCGCCCGCGACGACATGCGGCGTTTCCAGGAGCGCGACCTGCATGCCGACGAGGTCTGGCGGCAGGCGCGCGAGCAGGCGGTCAACGGTAACATCGCCTCGCTGCAGGAACGCCAGCGGATGATGACCGAGCGCGAAGAATTGGTCCGCCAGCTTGCCGACCGCGGACTGACCACCCGCGACCGCGCCATCTCCGCCAAGATCGAGCTGTTCACCATCCGCTCCGACCTGGAGGCGCAGCGCAACGAGCTTCAGACCATGACGCTCGACGCCGCCCGCCGCCAGACCCAGCGCGAAAAGGACATGTTGGCCGCCGAGCAGCGGGTGGCGACCGCCTCGCGCGCGGTCGAATCCGCCCGCGACCGGCTGACGCGCTATGCCGCCGTGCTGTCGCCCTATGGCGGGCGTGTGGTCGAGGCCAAGGCGAACATCGGGCAGGTGGTGTCGAGCGGCGCACCCATCGTCAGCGTCGAGCGCGACGGCGCCTTGCCGGGCCAGGGAAGCGATCTGGTGGCTTTGGTCTATGTCGGGGCGCAGGACGGCAAGAAGCTTCGCCACGGCATGGAGGCCGACGTGTCGCCGGCGTCGGTCCGCAAGGAGGAGCACGGCCATCTGGTCGGGCGGGTGGACCGCGTGGCCGACACCCCCGCCAGCAGCGTCGGCATGCTCCGCACCCTGCAGAACGACGCGCTGGTCAACGAGTTCCAAAAGACGCTGCGCACTCCCTTCGAGATCATGATCCGGCTGGACCGCGACGCGGCCGGGGCGCTGCGCTGGTCGACCGGCAATCCGCCGAAATTCTCGATGGACGGCGGCACGCTGGTGTCGGTGGAGATCACCGTGCAGAAGGTGCGGCTGATCGCGCTGGCCCTGCCGATCCTCCAGCAATGGCTTCGGCTGGATCTGAGCAACGTGGCGACGGAGCCGGTCCCCCAGCCGGCCCCCTCCGGGGTCTGAGATGCGCACCCCGTCGATCCTGCAGATCGAGGCGGCGGAATGCGGCGCCGCGGCGCTCGGCATCGTCGCCGCCCATTACGGCCGCTGGCTGACGCTGGAGGATCTGCGCGAGCGGTGCGGCATCTCCCGCGACGGCAGCCGCGCCGCCAATCTCGTCCAGGCCGCACGCGAACTGGGCTTGCAGGCCCGCGGCGTGCGCACCGAGCCGGAGGGGTTGCACGGACAGGCGGGGCCGATGATCCTGCATTGGGGAATGGACCATTTCCTGGTGCTGGAGGGACGGCGCGGGCGCTGGTGGTATCTGAACGACCCGGCGCGCGGCCGCCGCCGCGTCGACGATGCCGAATTCCGCCGCCAGTTCACCGGCATCGCCCTGCTGATGTCGCCGGGGCCGGAGTTCCGCAAGGGCGGCTCCTCCCCCAGCGCGCTGCGCGGCCTCGCCCGCCGGCTGCGCAAATCCTGGGGGGCGGTGTGGTTCGCCGCGGCGCTCAGCCTGCTGCTGGCGATCCCCGGCATGCTGTTCCCCGCCTTCCGCCAGATCTTCATGGACAGCGTCCTGGTTGGCGGGCTGGCCGACTGGATGACGCCGCTGATCGGCGCGATGCTGACGGTCAGCGCAGTCACGCTGACCTTCACTTGGCTGCAGAAAAGCGTGCTGCACCGGCTGGAAACCCGTCTGGCCCTGCTGGGCGGCATCGGCTTCATGGAACGGGTGCTGCGGCTGCCGATGGGGTTCTTCGGCCAGCGGGGGCCCGCGGCGGTCGCCGACCGCATCATGCAGAGCGACCGGCTGGCCGAACTGTTGGCGGGCGAGATCGGCGGCTGCCTGTTCGCAATCCTGACTGCACTGACCTATTTGGCGGCGATGGCCTTCTACCAGCCGGCGCTGGCGCTCGTCGCCGTCGTCGCCGCTGCCGGCTTGGCCCTGGCGCTGGCCCTGTTGTCGCGCCAGCTGGAGGAGGGGCAGCAGCGTCTGCTGAACGAGGCGGCGCAGGAAGGTGCCGACGCCAAGCAGGGGCTGCGCATGATCGAGACCTATCGCGCCGCAGGGGCGGAGCGGCTGCTGTTCGAGCGGCTGGTCGCCCGCCATGCCCGCGTGCTGAACATCCGCCAGTCACTGATGCTGCGCCGCGCGATCCTGCGGTTGCTGCCGGCCTTCGTCGGTGGGGCGGCGTCGGCCGCGGTGGTCACCATCGGCGGCGGCATCGTCGCCGAGGGCGGCATGACCATCGGCGCCATGATGGGCTTCCTGGTGCTGCTGTCGGCCTTCCTGGCGCCGGTGTCGCGCCTCGTCCAGCTGGGCGTCCGCATCCAGGAGGCGCGATCCTATCTGCGCCTGCTCGACGACACCATGCAGCATCCCATCGCCGAGGAGTTCCGGCAATCCGAGCCGCAGCAGGCGCCCGCCGTGCTGCGCCGGCTGACCGGGCGGATCGAGCTGCGCGACGTGACCTTCGGCCATTCGCGCCGGGCGCCGCCGCTGATCCGCGGCCTGTCGCTGACCATCGAACCGGGCGAGCGGGTCGGGGTGGTCGGCGGCTCCGGTTCCGGCAAGTCGACGCTGGCCCTGCTGACCGCCGGCCTCTACGAGCCATGGTCGGGCGAGGTGCTGCTCGACGGCAAGCCGCTGCGCGAGGTTCCGCGCCGGGTGCTGCGGCAGAGCGTGCAGGTCGTCGACCAGATCGTGACGCTGTTCGAAGGCACCGTGCGCGAGAACATCGCGCTGTGGGACCCGACGGTGTCGGACGAGCGGCTGTTCGCCGCCGCCCGCGACGCGGTGATCCACGACATCATCATCGACCGCCGCGACGGCTACGCCTCCATGGTCAGCGAAGGCGGCGCCAACCTGTCCGGCGGCCAGCGCGCCCGCATCGAGATGGCGCGCGCCCTGGTGCAGAACCCGCGCATCCTGGTGATGGACGAGGCGACCGCCGCCCTGGACGACCACACCCAGGCCCAGTTGTTGTCCAACCTGCGCCGCCGGGGGTCCACCATGCTGGTGATCGCACACCGGCTGACGGCGATCCGCGATTGCAACCGGGTTCTGGTGATGCAGAGCGGCGAGATCGTCGAGTCCGGTCCGCCGGCCGAACTGGCGCGCCGCGCGGGTGCCTTTTCCACGCTGATGCTGAGCATGGCCTGACCGGATGAACCGCCGATGACGACATCAGCAGACGCGACCGCAGTCGCAGCAGCCGATACCTCGGGGGCGGCCGGCGTTCCCGTCATCGACTTCCAGCAGCCGGCCGTGGCGCTGGAACCCGCCGGGTCGGTGTGGTTCCTGGAGGAGGGCGAAGCCGACATCTTCGCTGTCGCCGCCATGGGGGCCAATGCCGGCTCGCGCCTGTTCCTCGGACGGTTGCCGGCCGGCAGTCTTCTCGTCGGCATCGACAGCTTCATGCAGGGGCTGATCGCGGTGCCGGCCGCCGGGTCGCGGCTGGAGACCGTCGCCGATCCGCTGGAGGAGATCGAACCGGACGCCCTGCTGGCCGGGATGGAATCCTGGTCGTCCATGCTGATTTCCGGCATCGCCGCTATCCTCTGGCATCCCGAGCGCATTGACCGGCAAGGACGGTGCGGCACGGCGGTCGAACTGGCCGAATCCCAGCTGGTGATGGTGCAGGAAGCCGGATTGTGGTGCGCCGTCCCCGCGCCCGGCGCCCTGCTGCTGGAACAGGAGATGGTCCAGGGCATCATGCCGCTGCCGCCGCGCGCGTGGCTGAAGGCCGCGGGGCCGATGCGCATCGTCTTCGGCCGCCGTCCCTTGCAGCGCGACCTGCCCGCGGCGCTGACCGGCATCCATGCGCTGACCGCCGCCTGCGGTGAGATGCTGATGGGCGCCCGCGGTCTGGCCGAAGCGGACGAGGCCGGGCGGCTGTCGCTGCGCGGCGTGCGCGAGGCGGAGGAGGGCGAGCGTTTCGTCCATCTGGCCGGCCGTCTGCTCGACCATGCCCGCAAGCCGCCGGCGCGGTCGGACGGCGGCCATCACGATCCGCTGTTCGCCGCGATGAGCGCGGTCGCCGCCCGCACCAACCCGCGCCTGCGGCTGCGCCGGCCGACTCTGCTGCGCGAACGCGATCTCGACGTGCAGCCGACGATGGAGGAGATCGCCCGTGCCTCCGGCCTGCACATCCGTCCGGTGACGCTGATGGACGGCTGGTGGCGCCGCCCACTCGGTCCGCTGGTCGGGGCGAGGCTGGACGGCATGCCGGTGGCGCTGCTGCCGAACCGGCGCGGTTACGAAATGCTGGCCGGCGAAGGCGCCAAGCCGGTCCCGGTCACGGCAGCGGTCGCCGCCAGGCTGTCGCCGTCGGCCTGGACCATGGTGGAGCCGCTGCCGGACCGGCCGCAGACGGTCGGCTCGCTGATGCGCTTCGTCCGGACGCCGCCGGCCTTCTGGCTGCTGACGCTGGCGGTGGCGGCGCTGGGCGCGCTTCTCGGCCTCGCCATGCCGTTCGGGATGAAGTTCGCCTTTTCGTCGCTGGTTCCGGCGCGCGACCATGCCGGCCTGCTGGAACTGGGAATCCTGCTGGGCGCGGTGGCCGCGGTCACGCTGGTGATCCAGCTCGTCGGCGAGGTGACTCGCCAGAGCATGCAGACCATGCGCGAGGCCGGGCTGCATGCCGGCCTGTGGGATCGGGTGCTGCGACTGCCCATGCCGGTGCTGCGCCAGCATTCGGCCGGCGACATGGCGGCGCGGGTGAGCATGGCGATGGCCTTGCCGCTGGCCGCCCAGGGGTTCATGGTCGCCGGCATCGGGACCGGCGCCGTGCTGGTGGCCAGCATCTTCGCCATGGCGTCCTTCCATGGCGGCGGCGCGGTGGTGGCGATGCTGGCTCTGGCGGTTCAGCTTGGGCTGGCGGCCCTGTCGGCGGTGCTGCGGGCACGGGTCTACAAAGTGGGGGAGGCGCTGAACGGGCAGGCCGATTCCCTGGCGATGCAGTTCCTGACCGGCATCGCCAAGCTGCGTCTGGCCGCTGCCGAGCATTGGGCGCTCGCCCACTGGGCGGAGCGCTTCATCGGCATGCGCGAGAAGCGCATGGAGGTGCAGAAGATCGAGGGCCGCATGGCGTCGGTCAACGCCGCCTTGCCGGTGCTGGCGATGGCGGCGCTGTTCCTGGTCTTCCACGCCGCCGGGACCGACAGTGCCAGCATCGTCGCGATGATGACCGCCTACATGATCGCCAACGGGGCGGCGGCTGCGCTGGGTGACAGCTTCGGCGCCTTCTATCAAGTCTATGCCGCCCGCGGCTTCGCCGATCCGGTGTTGCAATGCGCGCCGGAACCGGCGCTGGGGCGCATCGATCCCGGCCGGTTGTCCGGCCAGATTGCGGTCAGCGGGCTGTATTTCAACTATGCCCAGGCGGAGACCCCGGTCTTCGCCAATCTCAATCTCTCCATCTCTGCCGGCGAGTATGTGGCGATCCTCGGCCGGTCCGGTTGCGGCAAATCCACGCTCGTGCGGCTGTTGCTAGGGCTGGAACGGCCGCGGGTGGGCAGCATCACCTATGACGGCAACGACCTGTCCTCGCTCGATCTCGGGCTGTTGCGGCGGCGGGTCGGCACCGTGCTGCAGGGGGCGCAACTGCCGCCGGGTGCGCTGATCGACGTGGTGCGCGGCCTGAGCGGCGCGACCGAGGCGGAAATCTGGGACGCGCTGGCGGCGTCGGCCATCGCCGACGAAATCCGGGCGATGCCGCTGGGCGTGCGCACGCCAATCGCCGATGCGTCGCGCACGCTGTCGGGCGGACAGGTGCAGCGGCTGCTGCTTGCCCGCGCGCTGGTGACCAAGCCCGACGTCCTGATCCTCGACGAAGCGACCAGCGCGCTCGACAACGCCACCCAGGCGGCGACCATCCGCACCCTGACTTCGCTGGACTGCACCCGGATCGTCATCGCCCACCGGCTGGAGACCATCCGCGGCGCCGACCGGATCCTGATCCTGGATGGCGGCCGCGTCGCCCATGCCGGCCGGTTCGCCGACCTGCAGGCCCGTGGATTGCTGGGGGCGTAGTGCCTTCAGCGCAGGCCATGTCCGAGGGAAGCACGCTGTCGCTCAGCCAGGCCGGAAACGGTTCCGTCACCATCTGGAAATTCAGCACCGGGACAATGGGGCGCCGCGGGCCCGGCCAGAGGTCATCGGCATAGGCGTTGGTCGATCGCGGTTGAGAGGCCGGTCATGCCCGCGCCGACGATGGCGAGATTGGAATCGTTGAAGTCGTAGGCCGGATTGTGCAGCAGGCAGCCGCCCTCGGCCGGACCGTTGCCGAGCCAGCTGTAGCAGCCCGGCCGCTCCTTCAGCATGAAGGCGAAATCCTCGGCGCCCATGGACGGCATGGGGTCGTGGTCGATGTTCCATTCCCCGCTGGGCGCCGTCGCCGCCATCATCGGCGGCTTTGGCCGGCCTTTCGGCGCGTTCCTCGGCGGGCTGATGCCGGGCGTGATACAGGCAGTCGCCATTCTGGCGCAGCATCGCGTGATGCCCGGCCACGAGCCGCGTCCGCACAGCCATGTGCATCAGCAGATCGTCCTCATCCTGGCCGGCACCACCCGCTCCCACGTCGATGGCGAGCAGCATCCGGTCGGCCCGAACGGCCTGCTCGCCATTCCGCCCAAGGTCGAGCATTGGAAGGCGGTCGTCGGCGACGAGCCGCTTCTGAACCTGGACATCTTCACGCCGAAGAGGCCAGAATATTTGTAACACGAACGGACGATCCGCCGTTCGACGCAGTGGACCAGTCCAACAAGGGAACAGTGCCGGTGAATCTCTTCTCCCTCCTCGATCAGGCGGCGGCCCGCCATCCCGACCGCGGGGCGGTGTTCCGCGGGACCGAACCGGTCCACAGCTTTGCCGAGCTGCGCTCGCGCGCGTTGCGGATCGCCGGCGGGTTGCGCGCGTCGGGACAACCGGGCGACCGGATCGCCATCGCCAGCGAGAATGTGCCGGACTATGTCGAGCTGCTCTTCGCCATCTGGGCGGCCGGGATGGCGGCGACGCCGGTCAACGCCAAGCTGCACCCGCGCGAGCTGGTGCAGATCCTGGAGGATTCCGCGGCGTCCACCATCTTCGTTTCGCCCAAGCTGGCCGGCGGGCTGGAACAGGCGCTGACCGGGTCGCCGGCGGCGTCCTGCCGCCGCATCGTCATCGGCGGGGCGGACCATGCGGCGCTGGCGGCAGGGGAGGAATGGGCCGGACCGGTGAACCCAGACCCGGAGGCGCTGGGCTGGCTGTTCTACACCAGCGGCACCACCGGCCGGTCGAAGGGGGCGATGCTGTCCCACCGCAACCTGCTGGCCATGACCATCGCCCATCTTGCCGATGTCGAGGCGGTGGACGAGGAGTGCAGCCTGCTGCATGCCGCACCGATGTCGCACGGCTCCGGCCTGTACATGGCGGCCTATGTCGCCCGCGGTGCCCGGCAGGTGGTTCCGGCCTCCTCGGCCTTCGAACCGGCAGAATTCCTTGAGCTTTGCGACCATCATCCCGGCTGCGGCGCCTTCCTGGCCCCGACCATGGTGCAGCGGCTGCGGTTGGAGGCGGAGCGCAGCGGGCGCCGGCCGGCGAATCTGCGCTCCATCGTCTATGGCGGCGGCCCGATGTATGTGGAGGAACTGTGGCGGTCGCTCGCGATCTTCGGTCCGGTCTTCGCCCAGATCTATGGCCAGGGCGAGGCGCCGATGACCATCACGTCCTTGCGCCGCCGCGACCATGCCACCGATGACGACGCGGTGCTGGGCTCCGTCGGCTTCGCCCGCAGCGGCGTCGAGGTGGCCGTGGTGGATGCCGAAGGCCGGCCGCTGCACCCCGGCGAGGTGGGCGAGATCGTCTGCCGCGGCGACGTGGTGATGGCCGGCTACTGGAACAACGCCAAGGCGACGGCCGAGGCCCTGCGCGACGGCTGGCTCTACACCGGCGACATGGGATCCTTCGACCGGCGCGGCTACCTGACGCTGCGCGACCGGTCGAAGGACGTCATCATCAGCGGCGGCACCAACATCTATCCGCGCGAGGTGGAGGAGGTGCTGCTGCGCCATGCGGACGTCGCCGAGGTCTGCGTCACCGGCCAACCCGATCCGGAATGGGGCGAGATCGTCGTCGCATTCATCGTCGCCGAACCCTGCCGCGAGATTTCCCCCGACAGTCTCGACGCCCACTGCAACGCCAGCATCGCCCGCTTCAAGCGGCCCAAGCGCTACCTGTTCGTCGACGGCCTGCCGAAAAACAATTACGGCAAGGTGCTGAAGCGCGAACTGCGCGAGCGTCTGGTTGCCGGTGCATAGGATGTGCTGCCGGCTATGCAGCTGTGCGGCAAGATGCCGGAGCCGATCCGGGTGAAGGACGCCGCGCTGGGTGGCGTCTTCAACATGGGCGGGACGGCGGTCGCCAATTGCGCCGGTGTTCTGGAGCGCATTCGCTGACAGTGGCCTCCTCCGTCGGGACGTCACTTCCGGCGGAGGACATCAATCCTGTTCCGTCGCGACGGTGAAGTTCCGGTCCTCGCGCCTCAATTCGTCGAGCAGCCCGTCGATGATGCGCAGCGCCTGTGCGGTGGCGGCATTCATTTCGCTTCCGGCGGGATGAATGAGGAACAGCGTTCGCATCAGCGCCGGGTCGCAGATCGGCCGGATCACCAGGGCGCCCGCCTGGATGTCCTCCGCCACGGCGCTGTGCGGCAGGATCGCGCAGGCCAGTCCACGCCGGACCATGTCCTTGATCGCCTGCATCGATTCCAGCGAGAAGGCGACATTCGGTACCAGCCCGCGCGCGGTCATCGCGTCGGTGACCAGACGCCGGACCAGATCCCCCTCGTTGGGCATCGCCAGTTCGGCGTCGGCGATGGCCGCCAGTGACAATGGGCCGGTCCCGTCGAAGCGAGAGCCCGGATGGGTGATCAGGCATAGCGCCTCGTTCAGCCGCGGTTCCCGATGCAGCATGCGGCTGCGCGGCACCGTATAGGCCAGTGCAAGATCCAGTTTGCCTGAGGAGACATGACCAATTAGGGCGTGGCTCAGTTCCTCGAACAGCTTCAGTTCGACACCTGGCAGGGCGCCGCGCAGCCGCTCCATCAGCCTGCCGGCCAGCAGCCCCGACAGGCTGGGGGTCAGTCCCACGGCCAGTGTTCTTGGAACCTGCCCGGCAACCTCGCGCAGCGAGCGTTTCAAATCCTCCAGGCGCCGCACCATCAGCCGCGCCTCTTCCAGGAAGAGGAGACCGGCCGGGGTGGGGTGGGTCCCGGTGACGGTGCGCACCAACAGCGGCACGCCGAACTCCCTTTCCAGCGCCTTGATCTGGACCCCCAATGCCGGCTGCGCGATGTTCAGCGCCAGCGCGGCCTTGCTGATGCTGCCCAATTCGCACACCAGGATGAAGCTTTCAAGCTGGCGGCTGCGCATCTGTTTGGGATCCATCGTTGCGGCGGTGCGCGTCGCTTGCCTCGAAGCAATGGCAGAACGGTGCGCCACGGACACGGCTCGAAGCCTCGCACCGGAGGCGGGGGAGGGCAAACAATTTTTGTATGGGGGTGGTCCAAAGCTGTCCTGGACAGAGCCGGCGGGCTGCATTTGTATGCTTACAAAACAAACAGAATTCAGGCGAAACGCCGAACGCCCGACACCGGGAGGGAGATGCAGCCCATGCGTGGCCTATCGTCAGAAAGAGCACCGGTTCCCCAGGATGCGGCAGGGACGTCCCATCCGGCGCACCCCATACCCTTCGGCCGCTCCCAGGGGGCCAGCGGCTCGGTGGCCGGAAGCCATGCGGTGATGACCGGTGTCACCCGCATCTTCGGAACCGCCGTCCACGCGTTGGGGCCGGTCGATCTGGAACTGCGCCGGGGAGAGTTCTTCTCCATCGTCGGACCGTCCGGCTGCGGGAAATCCACCCTGCTCGACGTGCTGGCCGGGCTGAGCAGTCCCACCGACGGCACCATCACCTTCGAAGGCAAGCGCGTGCGCGGCACGGTTCCCGATGGGGTCGGCGTGGTGTTCCAGGAGGATGCGTCCTTCCCCTGGCTGACGGTGCGCGACAACATCGGCTTCGGCCTGCGCCGTGCCGGCTTCCGTGGCGCCGAGGCGGAGGACCGCGTGCGCCATGCCATCGATTTCATGGGTCTCAACGACTTCGCCGACGCCTATCCCAACCAGCTGTCCGGCGGCATGCGCCAACGCGTCTGCATCGCCCGCACGCTGGTGATGCGTCCGCGCCTTGTCCTTCTCGACGAGCCGTTCGGCGCGCTCGACCAGCAGACGCGCCTGCTGATGGGCGACGAGCTGCTGCGGCTGTGGCGGGCCAGCGGGGCAACCGTACTGCTCATCACCCACGCGCTGGACGAGGCGGCGATGCTGTCCGACCGCATCGGCGTGATGTCGTCGCGTCCGGGCCGCTTCATCGAGATCGTCGAGACCGGCTGGCCGCGCGACCGGACCAGCGCCATCGCCGCCGAACCCGCCTTCGGCGACGTCACCACCCGCCTGTGGAACACGCTGCGCGAGGAATCGCTGAAGGCGATGGCAAGCCAGCGGAGGGTCGCGGGATGACGCGCGCCGGCATCCAGCGCCTGCTGATCACCGCCTCCGCCGTCCTGGCACTGGAGGCGTCCTGCCGCCTGGGCTATGTCGGGCGCGGCACCATGATCCCGCCGTCGGAGATGCTGACCGAGCTGGTCCGGCTGATGGGAACCGACGGGTTCTGGACGCAGATCGGCTTCACCCTGCGCAACATCTTCGCCGCCGCCGTCGCCGCGATGGTGGCGGGATTCGCCGGCGGCGTCACGCTTCACGCCCTGCCGCGGGTGCGCCGGGCCGTGGAGCCGTTGATCGCCAGCTATTACGCCCTGCCGTTCTTCGTGCTGTATCCGCTGTTCATCGTTCTGCTCGGCATGAACGCGCTGCCGATCATCGCCATGGGCTTCCTCTACGCGGTGATGGCGATGGTGACGGCGACGCTGTCGGGACTGGACCGCATCCCGCCGGTGCTGCGCAAGGTCGGCCGCACCTATCGCCTCGACCGTTTCCAGGACGCGCTGCTGATCCAGCTTCCGGCGGCTGGCCCACACATCTTCACCGGGGTGAAGCTGGCGTTGAGCTATTCGGTGACAGGCGTCATCGGGGCGGAGTTCATCCTGGCCGGCAGCGGGCTCGGCTACTCCATCGCCTTCGCGTACAACAATCTCCAGGACCAGACAATGTACGCGCTGCTGCTGTTCGTGGTGGTGTTCGTGTCGAGCCTGACCGTCCTGCTGCACTGGGCGGAACAGCGAGTGCGCCACCGCTCCGGCGCCGGCCGCGTCGGCGCCGCCCGTGACACCGCCGGGGGCGGGGAGAAGCTGGTGGCCGCCGCCGTCATTGCCCTGCTGATCCTGGGCGGCTGGCAGCTGTTCCACGGGCTCGCAGGGGACGAGGCCCTGGCCTCGCCCGCCGTCACCCTGAACCGGCTGATGGTCCTGTTCGGCAATCCGTCCTTCTGGGAAAACGTGGCGGAGACCGCGAAGGCGCTGGGGCTGTCGCTGCTGATCTCCTGCATCGGCGGCGGGCTGGCGGGCGTGCTGATCGGCGCGAACCGGTCGCTGTCGGACGTGCTGGAACCGCTGTTCGTCACCCTCTACGCCATTCCCAAGGTCACGCTCTATCCGGTGATCCTGCTGCTGTTCGGGCTGGGCATGCCGGCGAAGGTCGCCTTCGGCACGCTGCACGGCTTCATCCCGATGATGCTGGTGACGATGGGGGCCATCCGCGCCATGAACCCGGTGCTGCGGCGCTCGGCCCGCGCCATGCGGCTGACGCGGATGCAGACGCTGACCGCGATCCTGGTGCCGGCGACGGTCCCGGAGATCGTGACCGGCCTGCGCATCAGCTTCTCCATCACCCTGCTGGGCGTGATGGTCGGCGAGATGTTCGCGTCCAAGCGCGGGCTGGGCTTCATGATCATGAACGGCATCAGCGTCAACGACACCGCGACGATGATGAGCGTCACCGTGCTGATCGGCCTGTTCGCCCTGGCGGTCAACAGCGCGCTGCTCGCGCTCGACAACCGGATGCACCGGGTCGCCTGAGCGGCGCCCGCCTCCGCCCCACGTCCCGCTTTCGCCCGTCACCTTATTCCCGGCCGCCGGCCAGTCCGGCGGAAAGGACCCTGTCATGCCCATCGAAACCGCGACGCTGATCGACGTCCATGCCCATGTCCGTCTGGAGGCCACCAACGGCGCCGCCGGAATCCACGGGCCGGAGCATGGTGTCGACGAGAATGGCCAGCCCTGGTACCGCGTCGGCAATTACCGGCTGAGCGGCGTCCGCCACCTGAACAGCCCCTTCACCGACCCGGAGCTGCGGCTGCGCCGCATGGATCAGGCCGGCATCGATTTCCAGGTGCTGTCGGCCAGTCCGCTGAATTACTTCCACCACATCGACGTGCCGTCGGCCGTCTCCTTCTGCCGCCGCCACAACGACGCGCTGGCGGAGCTGGTCGGGCGCTATCCCGACAGGCTGGGCGGACTGGCCGCCCTGCCGATGCAGGATCCGCGCGCCGCGACGGAGGAACTGGAGCGCTCCGTCACCGAACTTGGCCTGTGGGGGGCGGCGACCGGCACCGAATTCGCGGGCGAGCCGCTGCACAGCCTGGAGTTCGACAGGCTTTACGAGGCGTTCGTCCGGCTGGACGTGCCGCTGTTCCTGCATCCGGCCCCGGCCGGCATCGACGGTCCGCCCGGCGATCCTTCGCTGAAGCGATTCGACCTCGACGTCATCATCGGCTTCGCCGCGCAGGAGACCATCGCCGTCGCCACCCTGATCTTCGGCGGCGTGCTGGAACGCCACCCCAGGCTGGACGTCTGGATCAGCCATGGCGGCGGTGCCGCCGCCTTTACCGCCGGACGGCTGGCGCAGGCCGGCATGAAGCGCCCGTGGGCCAGCCAGTCGATGAAGAAGGATGGCGCCTTCGAGGAGATGCTGTCGCGGCTGTGGTTCGACACGCACCTGAACGACGACCGTGCGCTGGCGCTGCTGACCCAGGTGGTTGGACCGGACCGGCTGGTCTTCGGCACCAACTTCGCCGGCTGGGACCAGCCGGAGGACGGACACCACGGCGCCGTGTCGCCGGCGCTGGCCGGCAACGCCCGCCGCCTGCTCAGAAAAGACAAGATCTTCAACGGAGGGACGCCATGACCATCACCCGATTCCTGACCCGCGCGCTGGCGGCGGTGCCGCTGATCGGCGGCCTGCTGGCCTCGGCGCCGCAGGCCCATGCGCTGGAGATCATGGCGTCCCATTACGGCGCCCTGCTGAACACCGCCCCGATCGCCGTGGCGCTGGAGCGGGGCGACTACAAGAAGAACGGCGTCGACGTCACCGACGTGATGAGCTCGGTCGGCGGCGGCACCGGCATCCGCAACATGGTGGGCGGCGGGCTCGGCTACGGCATCGTCAGCACCTCCACCGCGCTGGCCGGCATCAGGCAGGGCATGGACATCCGCATCGTTCACACCGCGATCCGCCGGGTGGACGACCTGCTATGGGTGACGCGGCCGGACAGCGGCGTCTCCTCGGTCAAGGATCTGGTCGGCCGCAAGGTCGGCATCACCGCGCCGAAATCGTCGAGCGAACTGATGGTCGTCATGGCCTTCGAGGCGGCCGGCTTCCCCGGCAAGGCCGACATCGTCGCGCTGGGCTCCGTCGGCTCCGGCCTGTCGGCGCTGGAGCAGGGCGGAGTGGACGCGGCGCTGATCCTGGAGCCGCTCTACAGCGCCCGCAAGGACCGTTACAAAGTCGCCTTCTCGCTGGAGAACCTGCCGTCGATGACGCCGACCGTCGGCGTCGCCACCGGCGACTTCATGCGCAAGAGCCCTGACCAGCTGCGCGGGCTGCTCGCCGCTTGGCGCTCGGCGGTGAACTTCATCTACGAGAACCCGGAGGAGGCCGCGAAGATGGTCGCCAAACGCTACGGCGACACGCTGCCGGTCGATGTCGCCACCACCTCAATGAAGCGCATGGCGGCAATCAAGTACTGGAGCCAGGGCGATTTCGACATGGACGGCCTGAACATCTGGGTCAAGGGCATGGAGCGCATGGGCGAATGGTCCGGCCCGGTGGACTGGTCGAAGGTGCTGGACAACTCCTTCCTCGCCGCCGACCTGCGCAAGTGACGGGGTATTCCGCCATGACCCAGCAAATTCCGGCCGCGGACGGCGCGCTGGCCGTCGTCATCGGCGGCGGCAACGGCATCGGGGAGGAGACCGCCCGCCTGATGGCGTCGCGCGGCTGGCGGCTGGCGGTCGCCGACCTCGACCCGGATGCTGCGGAGCGGGTGGCCGGCGAGATCGGCGGCGCCGCGCTGGCGCTCGACATCGCCGACGCCGGCGCGGTCGAGCGGGTCGCCGCCGCCATCGAGGCGGCGCATGGCCCGGTCGGCGCGCTGGTGGTCGCCGCCGCGGTCTTCCAGCCGGTGCTGCCGCCCGCCGAGCTGCCGCTGGAGGTGTGGGAGCGCACGGTCCACGTCAACCTGACCGGCACCTATTACGCCAACCGCGCCTTCGGCACCCGCATGGCGCGGCAGGGACGGGGCAGCATCGTCAACATCGCGTCGATCGCCGCCATTGGTTCGGTACCGGTCCACGCCTATGCGTCCAGCAAGGCGGGGGTGGTCAGCCTGACGCTGAACCTCGCCGGGGAGTGGGGCCGCGCCGGGGTGCGGGTCAACTGCGTCTCGCCCGGCTCGACGCTGGTGCCGCGGGTGGTCGAACGGATCCGGTCGGGCCGCTACGCCGCCGATCCGGCCGAATTCACGGCGCTCGGCCGGATCGTGCAGCCGCGCGAGGTGGCGGAAAGCATCGAATTCTTGGCCTCCGACCGGGCGTCGGCAATCACCGGGGTCAATCTTGTGGTGGATGCCGGATGGCACGTCGCCGGCACCTGGGCGCAGTATGGCGGCGTCCGTCCGGCCCCGTCTGCCATCCCGGCGGCGGAGGGCGCGGCATGAACCCGCTGTCGCTCTCCTACTACACGGTGCCGGAGCTGTCGCCGCCCGAGATGGTGACGGTGGCGGCGGACCAGGGCTGCGCCCATGTCGGCCTGCGCCTGCTGGGCGGCCAGCCCGACGGCGATCCGATGCCGCTGCTGGCCGACCCCGCCCTGCGGCGCGAGATGAAGCGGCGCATGGCCGACCGCGGCGTCACCGCGCTCGACGCCAACACCGCCCGTGTCCTGCCCCACACCGACCTCGACGCCTTCCGCCCCTTCATGGAGGCCGCGGCCGAGCTGGGCGCCCGCCATGTGCTGGCGACCGGCGACGACCCCGACGCGGGGCGGCTGGCGGCGAGGCTGGGGCGGCTCTGCGACGACGCCGCCGGCTTCGCCCTGACCGTGCAGTTCGAGTTCGTGCCCTGGATGAGCGTGCCGAGCGCCGCCGCCGCCGCCCGGCTGATCGGCCGGGTGGGACGGCCGAACATCGGCATCGCGCTCGACGCGCTGCATTACGACCGCTCCGGCGGCACGCCGGCCGAGGTGGCGGCGATCCCGCCCGGCCTGTTCGCCTACATGCATCTCTGCGACGCCCCGCGCGAGCATGCGGCCGACCGCGAGTCCCTGCTGCACACGGCGGTGAAGGAGCGGCTGTTTCCGGGCGAAGGCGGCATCGACCTGACCGGGCTGCTGCGCGCGCTTCCGCCCGGCTTGCCGCTCGCCCTCGAAATCCCGACCGCCTCCCTGGCGCGGACGATGGAGGCGCCGGCCCGCGTGGCGCGCGCCGTCGCCGCAACCCGCCGCCTGCTCGCGACGCTCTGACTACCGTCTTTCAGGAGGACCCACCATGGCCGTCACCCCCGAGACCGGCACAGCCATCCGCGCCTGCGCCCAGGCGGTCATCCGGGCGATCGAGACGCACGGACACGACACCGCACGCCTGACGGCAGCACTGCGCGAACCGCTGGCGGCGCTTGCCGCCCGCCCCGACCTGTGCACGGCCGGCGTGCCGCGCATCGGCAACCATGTCGCGAATTCCCAGTACCTCTACTACGACGGCGACCTGTCGATCCTGCTGTTCGAGCTGCCCGACGGCCAGCCCATCGCCGTTCACGACCACGGCAATTGGGAAAGCATGGCGATCTACCGGGGCCGGGTGAAGCACACCGTCTACGAGCGGCGCGACGACGGCTCGGTTCCCGGCAAGGCGGATCTGACCGTGGTCGAGGACCGCGTGCTGGAGCCGGGCGACAGCGTGGTGATCGCCCCGCCCGCCGACATCCACGGCTTCATGGCGCTGGAGCAGGGAAGCTGGGGCATCACCGTGGCGAGCGGCACCTACAAGCCCGAGCGCTGCTATTTCCAACCCGAGGCCGGAACCGTCGTCAGCAAGCGCCCGCGCGGCTGACGGGCCGCCGCATCCGGAAAAGGAAGAACACAGCGATGGATTTGGGACTGAATGGCAAGGTCGCGCTGGTGCTTGGCGGCAGCCAGGGCATCGGACGGGCGGCGGCGCTGGGTTTCGCGCGCGAAGGCTGCGCCGTCGCCATCTGCGGCCGCGACCCCGGCCGGCTGGAGGCGGCGAGGGCGCTTCTGGAAGCGGCCGGTGCCCCGGTGCTGGCGGTCCGTGCCAACGTTGGCGACGCGGATACGGTGGAGCGGCTGGTTGGCGAGGTCGCCGGCGCCTTCGGCACCATCCACATCCTGGTCAACAACGCCGCCGGTCCGAAACCCGGTTCCTTCGAGGGGCTGAGCGGCGCCGATTGGGAGGACGCCTTCCGCCTGACGCTGATGTCGGCGGTCAACGCTACCCGCGCCGTGCTTCCCCACATGCGGCGGCAGCGTTGGGGGCGGGTCGTCAACATCAGCTCCTATTCTGTCAAGCAGCCGATCGGCGAGCTGATGCTGTCCAACAGCCTGCGGCTGGGAGCGCTGGGTTGGGCCAAGACGATGGCGACGCAGCTGGCGCCGGAGAACATCCTGGTCAACACCGTCTGCCCCGGTTGGACGGCGACCGACCGGATGACCCAGGTGGTCGGCGCCCGCGCCGCCGCCCAGGGCCGAAACGCGGAGGACACCGCGGCCGGCATCGCCGCCGGCATCCCGCTCGGCCGCTTCGCCCGGCCCGACGAGGTCGCCGACCTGATCGTCTTCCTGGCCTCAGAGCGCGCACGTTACCTGACCGGCACTGCCATCCCGGTGGACGGCGGCATCGTGCAGAGCGCGCTGTGATGAGTGCAAAGCGCGCCGTTACGCCGTTCCCTTCGACGTCCAACACCCGCTTTTCCGGGAGGATCACATGACCAAGACCGCTCTGGTGACCGGAGCCGGCGGCGGACTGGGCGCGGCCATCGCGCGGCGTCTGGCCGGGGATGGATACCGCGTGGCGCTGCTCGACCTCGATGCCGCCGGGCTGGAGACGGAGTCGGCGCGCATTCCCGGCGCCCTGGCCTTCACCGCCGACGTGACCGACGAGGCGCAGATCGACGCGGTGGTTGCCGCGATGACGGAAGCCTTCGGCGACGGCCCTGACGTGCTGGTCAACAATGCCGGCATCGTCCGCTTCGGCGAACTGCTGGAGCACAGCGTCGCCGATTTCCGCCGCGTGGTGGACGTGAACCTGACCGGCACCTTCATCGTCACCCGCGCCGTGGCGCGGCGGATGGCGGAGCGCGGGTCGGGAGCCATCGTCAACATCACCTCGCTGAACGCCGTCGCCCCCAGCCCCGACGCCGGGGCCTATCCGGCCACCAAGGCGGCGGTCGCGCTGCTGACCGAGCATCTGGCGCTTGCGCTGGCCCCGCGCGGCGTGCGGGTCAACGCCGTCGCACCCGGCTTCATCGACGCCGGCATGTCGGCGCCGATCTATGCCGACGCGGAGGTGCGCGCGGTGCGCGGCGGCGCCGTGCCCGCCCGGTCGCTCGGCACTGCCGACGATGTGGCCGACGCGGTGCTGTTCCTGGTATCGGACCGGGCGCGCTACATCCACGGCCAGCATCTGATGGTCGACGGCGGCGTGTCCTTCAGCCTGAAGATGCACCTGCCCCGCCGTGCGCCGGCGGTCAAGCCACTGGCGGGCGATCGATGAGCGGGGCGATCCGCAACCTGATCCTCACCGGCGGCATCGGCCATCCCTTCGCCGACGCCGTTCCGGCGCTGGAGAGGATCCTGGCCGAAGCGGGAGTCATCTCGACCGGCACCGACGACATCGAAGGCGGGCTCGAGGCGCTGGAACAGGGTGGTTTCGACATGCTCACCGTCTATGCGCTGCGCTGGCGTATGCAGGGCAGCGAGAAATACGCGCCGCACCGCGAGCGCTGGGCCTTTTCGCTGTCGCAGGACGGGCGGCATCGGCTGTCGCGCTTCGTCACCGGCGGTGGCGGGCTGCTGGGCCTGCACACCGCGCTGATCTGCTTCGACGACTGGCCGGAATGGAAGGAACTGCTGGGCGGCGCCTGGGTGTGGGGCCGCTCCGCCCATCCGCCGCGCGGTCCGGTCACACTGGCCCCTACGGCCAAGCCCCATCCCCTCACCGCCGGCCTGCCGCCCTTCACCGTGACTGACGAGGCCTATGGCGATTTCGATCTGGCCGGCGATGTCGAACCGCTGGCGACCGTGGCGTCGGAGGGGGGAGGCGCCTGGCCCGCCTTGTGGGCGCGCGACGTCGGCCGGGGCCGGGCAGTGGCCGACACGCTGGGCCACGACCGGGCGTCCCTGGAACACCCGGCGCACCGCCAAATCCTGACGCGCGCCGCCCTTTGGGCCTGCCGCCGTCCACTCTGAAAACCATCCCGCCCTGCAAGAGGAACCGTCCCATGAACAGCCTCCATGCGCCAGCCGCCAGTTCCGCCGCTGCACCAGCCGATGTCGCGGCCCGCTCCCTGTTCACGCCGCTCGACGGCATCATCGGGGCGGAGACCGACAGCCTCGACCTGTCCCGGCCGCTCGACGGCGGAACGGTCGAGGCGGTGCGCGCGGCCTTCCGCGACCACCATCTGCTGGTGATCCGCAACCAGTCGTTGGACAAGGAGCGCATGTACCGCTTCGCCGAACTGTTCGGCCCGATCGAGGGGCACATGATCCGGCTGGCGGACGGGTCGAAGTGGGACGCGGTCCACACCATCACCAACCTGGACGCCGCCGGCAACCCGGTGGCCAAGCCCTTCATCAGCTCCAACTATTTCTGGCATACGGACAAGTCCTTCCTGCGGGAGCCGTCGCTGCTGACAATGCTGCAGGCGGTGGAACTGCCGCCGAACGGCGGCGACACGCAGTTCGCCGACATGACCGCCGCCTATAACGCCCTGCCGGAGGCCACGCGCCGGCGGATCGACGGACTGAAGTCGGTGCAGAGCCTGGAATTCATGCGCCGCTACACCGGCAGCGCCCCGCCGACCGAAGACGACATTGCCGCCGCTCCGCCCATTGCCCATCCGCTGGTCCGCACCCACCCCGAGACCGGCCGCAAGAGCCTCTACATCGGCATGTACAGCTCCCACATCGAAGGCCTGCCGGAGGAAGAAGGACGCGCCTTGCTGGAAGAACTGCTGGAGCACGCGACGCAGGACCGTTTCGTCTATACCCACCGTTGGCAGCACGGCGATCTCGTTTTCTGGGACAACCGCTGCCTGCTGCACCGGGCCACGGCCAACTACGAGATGGGCAAGCACCGCCGCGTGCTGATGCGCGTCGTGGTGAAAGGCTCCGTACCGGAGTGACGGGCGCGGCCCCGGCGGCAGATCGATGCGACCGCCGGGGCCGGCTCCTCAGGCAAGCCCCAGCAGGCGACGGGCGTTGTTGCCCAGGATCTCCGCGCAGTCCCCATCCGTCAGGTCGGAGGCGAGGATCTCCAGCAGGGGGAATGGAACGCTGAACAGTTTGGGCGAAGAGTAGAAGTCCGTGCCCAGCAAAAGCCGGTGCGCTCCCGCCTCGCGCACGAAACGCTCGATCATGTGGGAAACCGGAACCATCACTCCGGTGTCGAACAGGATGTTCGGATGGCGCCGCGCGATGTGCGGCATCCAATGCGCGAAATCGGGCGACGAGAAGGCGTCCAGCGCGACGAACTTGACATCGCGGAAGCGCTCGGCCAGCACCTCCAGCTTCCACGGCGATTCCAGCTTGGAATCGCCGATGATGTGGATGAAGGCCGGCACGCCGTGATGACGCACGCGCTCCAGCAGCGCGTCCATGCGCAGATGGTCGATGGCGCAGCCCTGGAACCGGTGGTGCCAGACGATGCCCTTCATCCCGAGCACCTCGATGCAGCGGTCGATCTCGTCCAGCGCCGCATCCCCCTCCAGCGGGGAAACGGTGGCGAGCGCCGCCGGGAAACGGTCCTTCCAGCGCTCGCGGTATTCGGCGACGGAATCGTTGACGCGGCGGGTGTCGGCGATGCCGTTGGGGGCCTGATAGCCGTTGGACGGCATCAGCAGAGCCTGGGCGATGCCGTGGCGGTCCATGAAGGCGATCCGCTGTTCGGCATCCGCCGCCATGCCGTCTCCCGCGCTTCCCGCGCCGCCCTTTGTGCCGCCGACGATGTCGAGCGAGCCGACATGGTGATGCAGGTCGAAGACCTGGAAGGATTTGGCGTCACGCATCCGATGTTCTCCAGAATTCGCTGTAATCGGGACGCCGCCGGTCGCCGAAGGCGCCCAGCCCCTCCGCCCATTCGCCGGCGGGCAGCTCGGCCAGCATCGCCCGCACTGCCGGCCAGTCGAGCGGCGCTGCGCGGCGCACCGCGCGCTTGACCGTGGAAATGGCTCCCGGCGGCGCCCCGTCGGTGATGGCGCGCGCCAGTTCGACCGCACCGTCGACGGCGCCTCCGGGCGGTACGACGCGGGAGACCAGCCCCAGCGCCGCCGCCTCCTCCGCCCCGATGTGGCGGCGGGTCAGGATCAGGTCCAGGGCGTGGCGGGGACCGGCGATCTGCGCCAGCCTCGCCAACCCGGTGTTGGGCACCACCCCCAGCCCCAGTTCGGGCAGCGCGAAGACGGCGTCCGCCGCCGCGACCACCAGATCGCAGCACAGCGTCAACTCGAACCCGCCGCCGAGCGCCCGGCCATGGACCGCGGCGATGGTCGGGCGGGGATGCCCGTCAAGCCGCTCGAACAGGTCCATCGGCGTCGGCCCAAGGGGCGTCGGCGTCATCCAGCCGGCGCCCAGCAGATCGCCGATGTCGGCCCCGGCGCAGAAGGAGGGACCGTCGCCGGCGATGACCAATGCACTGGCTTGGCGCGCATCGGGCCGGTCGAGCGTGGCGAGCAGGTCGGCCACCAGATCGGTGGCAAGCGCGTTGTGGCGGTCGGGCTTCGCCAGGGTGATCAGCCCGACCGTTCCGCACCGTTCGAAGCGGACCGTCATCTCACGGTGCCGGATAGACGAGCTTGCCGCTCGCCTTGGCCGCCGGATAGACGACCTCCTCGCCCTCCTTGCGGTGCTGGACGATGACCATCGTCTCGTCCGACAGAAGCTGGTGCAGGCCGCCGCCTTCCGATGGCCGGTAGCCGATCTTGCCGTAGGGGGTGTCGAAGGTGGCGGTGGAGAGCACCGTGCGCACCTTGTCCTGGTCCAGCGTGCCGGCGCTCTCGATCGCCTTGGCCAGGGTCATCATGCCGGCATAGCCCTGGGGAAAGACGGGAGCGATGCTCTGGCCCTTCGCCTCCACCTTGCGGATCAGCTCGGCGGCGGCGGGGGTCCTGTCGGCGGTCGACCATTCGGTGATCATGGTCAGCCCCTCGCTCATGTCGCCGTAGTCGGCGCGGCGGTCGCCGGCGGACACCACCATGGTCAGCTTCGGCTTGATCCCCAGGCTTTTCATCTGGCGGACGAGCTGGAGGTTGTCGCCCGAGTAGCCGACGGAGAAGAAGGCGTCGGGGTTCAGCGACTTGACGCGGGTCAGCACCGGAGAGAAGTCGGGCGAGCCGGATTTGAACGGCTCCTTCATCACCAGCTTGATGCCAGCCTTCGTCAGATATTCTTCGGCATATTTGGCCGCATCGGCGCCGTAGAGGCCGTCCTCATAGGCCAGCGCCACCGTCTTGACCTTCGGGTCGATGGCGGCGAGGAAACTCGAAGCCGCCTTCTGGCGGTGATAATCCCAGATGTAGATGTGATGGTACCAGTCCTCCGTGCCGAAGGTCTTCTCCAGCCGGACGGACGAGGAGCCGGTGTGGATGAACAGCGGCTTGTAGCGCTTGACGCTGGACAGCAGCGCGAAGTCGGCCGTGCTGCCGTATCCGCCGACGAAGGCGTAGACCTTGTCCTCGGTCACCATTTTCGAGGCGATGGTGGCGGCGGTGTTCGGCTCGCTCTTGGTGTCCTCGATCAGCAGGGAGACCGGACGGCCCAGCAGGCCGCCGGCGGCGTTGATCTCGTCCGCCGCGAACTGCACGCCCGCCAGGATGGTCTGGCCGCCTACCGCCAGGACGCCGGTCAGCGGCAGCGGCACGCCGATCCGGATCGGCTCCGCCGTCTGGGCGGCGGCCGGAGTTGGACCGGTCATCGTCAGCGCGGCGATGCCGAGTGCTGCGGCGCCGGCCGCCAGCCGTTTCACGAAACGCATGGTTTCCTCCTGTTTTTATCGTCGTTGTTTGCGGGTGGTCTCGGTCGCCGGTTCAGCCGGCGGGGACGCGTTCGAAGAAGGGGTATCGGCGGTCGCCGATCTGGGGAAAGACGACCGACACGGCGTCGCCGCCGCGCACGGCCGGGGCGTCGGCGCCGATCAGCCGGCTGAGCATCCGGGGGCCTTCGGCCAGATCGACGAGCACCACCGTGTAGGGAAGCTGGCCGCTCCATGCCCCGCCCTGGAAGGCGACGTGGACATGGCTGTGGGAGAAGACGGTTCCCCGGCCCGACATCCGCTGCCAGCCAAGCGCCGTGTCGCCGCAGAGCGGGCAATGCCGGCGCGGGTAGTAGAAGAGATGTCCGCAGCGCCCGCATTTGGGAAACAGCAGCTCTCCCCGGTCGCATGCGTCCCAGAAGGGGGCGCTGGCCCCGGTCGGGTTCGGCGGGGTGGCGAGAAGATCCAGCATCAGGGTTTCTCCAGAATCATGGCGCCGCAGACCGAGAAGATGCCGCCGTTCCCGCTGACCAGCGCCCGGCGCGCGCCCTCCACCTGCCGCCGCCCGGCCTCGCCGCGCAGCTGGCGCACCGCCTCGGTGATGTGGAGCATCCCGCCGATGTGGGCTTGGGACAGCAGGCCGCCATGGGGGTTCAGCGGCCAGCGTCCGCCGAGATCCATCGCGCCAGACCGCACCAGCGCCCCGCCTTCTCCCGGCCCGGCGAAGCCCAAGGCCTCCAGCGACACCAGCACCGAGATGGTGAAGGCGTCGTGCAGGTTGGCGACCTGGATGTCCTCCGGACCCATCCCCGCCGCCTCGTAGGCGTCGGCGCCGGCGGCGGCCATCCCCAGTCCGGGAATGTCCGGCATCAGGGCCACCGAGTTGTGGGTGGTCTTCATTCCGATGGCGCGGATGGCGACGCCACGTCCGCCACCCTGCGGTGCCCGTCCGCTCCGCGTCAGAACCAGTGCGCCGCCGCCGTCCGACACCAGCGAACAGTCGAGCAGGCGCAGCGGGCTGCTGATCTGGCGGCTCGCCCGGTAATCCTCCAGCGTCATCGGCTTGCGCATCTGCGCGTTGTCGTTCAGCAGGGCGTGGCGGCGCGTGACCAGGGCCACCGCCGCCAGATCCTCGTCGGTGGCGCCGTAGAGATCGAGATAGCGCTGGGCGAGCAAGGCGTAGGGGATCACCATGCCGTGTAGACCGAACGGCTCCTCCCATTCCTCTCCGCCCAGCAGGTTGTGCATGTGCAGGCCCTGCGCGCCGACGGGCCGGCCGGTCAGGGCGTTCTCGCCATAGACGCAGGCGGCCACGTTGCAATAGCCGCTTTCGATGGCCCAGACCGCTTGCTGCAGCATGGTCATGCCGGTGACGGTGCCGCCGACATCGACCGTGCAGGCGAAGCGGGGCGCCACGCCCAGATGCTCGGCCAGCGTCGTCGAGAACATGCTGTTGGGGGTGGCGTAGGGATCGAGGTTGATCAGTCCGTCGAGGTCTGACAGGGCGAAACCCGCGTCGCGCAGCGCCGCGAGCACCGCCATGGCCTGGATTTCGACCGGTGACCATCCGGGCAGGCGACCGACGGGGGTCTCGCCGATGCCCGCGATGACGACGTCGGAACCGACTGCCGGCATGGGGTGTCCTCCGCTTCCGATGCGTCAGATGCCCAGATAGGCGCTGCGCAGCTTCTGGTGATTGACGACCTCGGCCATCGGTCCGGAGAGGGCGGTCCGCCCTTCCTCCAGCACGACGCAATGGTCGGCGATGTGGGTGGCGTAGCCGACATTCTGTTCGGCCATGACGATGGCGCAGCCGGTCTCCCGCTTGATCTTGGCGAGGGTTACGAACAGCTCCTCGACGACGATCGGGGCCAGCCCGGCCGATGGTTCGTCCAGGATCAGGGCCGATGGCTCGGCCATCAGGGCACGGCCGATCGCCAGCATCTGGCGTTGGCCGCCGCTCATGGTTCCAGCGATCTGGCGGCTGCGGTCGCGCAGGATCGGGAAGTAATCGCACACCATGTCGCGCAGACGGCCATAGGGCGCCTGTTGCCGCCGTCCCGCCGCGGCGCCATGGGCGCCCAGCAGATTGTCCTCGACGCTCAGGTTCGGGAAGCAACGCGCCCCGTCCGGGACCAGCACCACGCCATGGGCTGGAAGCTGCCAGGGCGCGCAGCCGCTGAGATCCTGCCCGTCGAGCGCCAGATGGCGGCCGCTGGTGGAAACGGTGCCGGTCAGGGCCCGCAGCGCCGTGGTCTTGCCGGCGCCGTTGGAACCGAGGATGACGAGCATGTGCCCGCTCTCCACCGCGATGTCGAGCTGGTGGAGGACGCGCAGGCGGTCGTAGGAGGCGCCGCCGATCCGTCCGATGAAGCGGCTCATGCGGCGAACCCCTTGCCCAGATAGGCTTCCCGCACCGCCTGGTCGGCCAGCACCGTCGCCGGCGCCCCTTCCGCCAGCAGGCGGCCGTTGTTCAGGACCACGACGCGATGGCACAGGGTGGTGATGACGCGCATCAGATGCTCGATGATCACGATGCTGATCCCCTGTTCGTGGACATTGCGGATGAGGCCCATCACCTCCACCGAATCCTCGTGCGACAGGCCGGCCATCGCTTCGTCCAGCAGCAGGAGGTCGGGTGCGCAGGCCAGCGCCCGGGCGATCTCCAGCCGCCTGAGGTCGGTCACCGACAGGTCGCCGCAGAAGCGGCGGAACAGCGGTCCCAGTCCGCAGAAGGCGGCGATGGCGGCGGCGTTGTCCAATTCCGGCAGGCGGTGGCGGTCGCGCCCGGCATAGAGAAGGGGAACCGACAGCACCTCCTCGACGGTCAGGGTGGGGGGAACGCGCGGGATCTGGTAGGTGCGCGCCATGCCGGCCCGGACGATCCGGTCGGGCCGCTGTCCGGTCACCTCGCCGCCGCGCAGGCGGATGCGTCCGCCGCGGACGGGAAGCTGGCCCGACACGGTGTTGACCAGTGTGCTCTTGCCCGAGCCGTTGGGGCCGATCAGGCCGGTGATCTCGCCCGCCGCGATGGACAGCGACACTCCGTCGAGCGCCTTCAGGCCGCCGAAGGCCACGGTCAGATCCTCGACCGCCAGGATCGCGCCGCCGGACGGCGGGACAGATGTCCGGGCGGGGCTGGGAGAGGTTGTGTCACGCATGGCGTTCCCGCTCCTTCTTCTTCTCGCCGGTGGCAGTCCGGCGTCCGGTCAGCGTCCCGACTTTGCGTAGCAGGCCCACGATCCCCTGCGGCATGGCGATGACGAACAGGATGATGACGGCGCCGTAGACCACCTGATAGCCGGTTCCGCCGATCACCGAGCGGGCCACTTCCTCCAGCGCCTTCAGCGCAATGGCGCCCAGCAACGGGCCGATGGTGGTGTCCATCCCGCCCAGCGTGGCGATCGCCAGTGGCAGCACGCTCCAGTTGGTGGTGAACACGTCGGTCGGCACGACATAGCCGTAGAGGCCGCCGTAACAGGCTCCGGCCAAGCCGATCAGCACGCCCGACACGATGAAGGCGAAGATCTTCATGCGCACCACCGGCACGCCGCTGGCCGCCGCCAGTTCCGGCTTGGTGCGGATCATGAAGAAGGCCGGGCGGAAGCGCAGCCCCAGCAGCGTGTCCGATATGGCCACCGCCGCCAGCAGCAGAAGCCCGATCAGTCCCAGTTGCCAGCGGGGATCGCCGTCCGCCAGCACCGGCGGCGCGATGCCGCCCGAGCCGCCGGTCAAATCGGGGAACACCACGACCAGAACCTGCATCGACAGGGCGAAGCCCAGCGTGGCGATGGCGAAATACATCCGGCGCAGCCGCAGGGTCAGCAGCCCCAAGAGCGTCGCCGCCAGCGCGCAGACCACCGCCACCGCGATCCAGGCCAGCGTCAGCCCGATCAGCGGCTCGAAGATCGCCA
Source organism: Azospirillum sp. B21 (assembly GCF_008364825.1). Lineage (GTDB taxonomy): Bacteria > Pseudomonadota > Alphaproteobacteria > Azospirillales > Azospirillaceae > Azospirillum. The sequence goes on along the minus strand of NZ_VTTO01000007.1, from coordinate 10,293 downwards.
GCGTGTAGGACCCGATGCCGAAGAAGGCCGCTGACCCCAGCGAAACCTGGCCGGTTCGCGACAGGATGTCCCAGGCCAGCGCCGTGATCGCGGTGATGGCGACGCCGATGGCGAGCTGAATCCAGAAGGGTTTGTCGATCCAGATCAGCGCCAGCGTGACCAGAAGGATGAGAACGTAGGGGAGAAGTCGCGTGAGTCCGGTCTTCATGCGCGCCGCTCCGATCCAAACAGTCCGGTGGGTCGCACGACCAGCACCAGGACGATGATGACGAAGGCGACCCCGTAGCCCCAGCTACCTCCGCCCGGCACGAAGGTGGCGGTCAGGTTCTCCGCCGCCGACAGCAGCACCGCGCCGATCAGAGCGCCGCCGATGCTGCCCAGCCCGCCCAGCGCCACGATGGCGAAGGCGCGCATCACCAGATCGACGCCCACCAGCGGCTGGACATACAGGATCAGTGCCACCAGCCCGCCGCTGACGCCCGCCGTCAATCCGCCGATCAGGAAGGACAGGCGGAACATCCGCGTCACGTCCACCCCGGCCAGAACGGCCAGCTGCGGATCGTCGGCGGCCAGACGCAGCAGCAGTCCCTGGCGGGTATGCCGCATGAACCAGATCATCCCGCCATAGAGCGCGATGCCGACCAGCAGCACGACCAGATTGTTGCCGGGAACGATGACGTCGCCGATCTGCAGTGGCGGCAGCAGGGCCGGGGCATGCATCACGCGGGCGTCCGGCGTCCAGGCGATCATCGCCAGGTTGATGAGCAGGATCGACAGGCCGATGGTGGCGAGGATCTGGTTGTGCTCATCCTGTTTCAGGACCCTCGACAGGAACCCGTCGAAGACGAGCCAGGACAGGGCGGTCATCGCCAGACCGGACAGGACCATGCCGGCCAGCGGCGGCACGCCCGCCGTCTCGTACAGGAAATAGGTCAGGAAGGCGCCCAGCATGACGAACTCGCCATGCGCGAAGTTGATGATGCCGGTGACGCCGAATTCCAGGGTGAGACCGGAGGCGATGGCGGCGTAGAGCCCGGCGGTGGTCAGGGCCAGCAGCAGGGATTGGACCAGGAGTGTGCTTTCCATCCGGGATTGTCCTCACATCCGGTCGATCAGGCTGCGCGCGATCTGGAGCCGCTGCATCTCCGAGGTGCCCTCGCCGATGCGGAAGCCGCGCGCGTCGCGATAGATGCGCTCCACCGGCAGGTCGGCCATGAAGCCGGCCCCGCCGAAGATCTGAAGGACCCGGTCGGCCACCCGCCCGACCATCTCGGTGCAGTAGAGCTTGGCGCGCGATGCGGCGATGCGGGCGTCGGGATGCTTCTGGTCCGACAGGCGCGCCGCCTTGGCGCAGAGCAGCCGGGCGGCGTCGATCTCCACGTCGCAGTCCGCCAGCATGAAGGCGATGGCCTGATGGTCGGCCAGCCGCCGCCCGAAGGTGGTGCGGTCGCGGGCGTGCGGCACCGCCAAGTCGATCAGCCGCTGGGCCATGCCGACGCAGCGGCAGGACACGAAGAGCCGGTCGTTGTTGATGGTCGCCATCATCACGCCGAATCCGGCGCCGGGCGTGCCCAGAACGTGATCGTCTGGCACGAAGCAGTCGTCGAAGCTGAGCGCCGAGATGTGGTAGCCGTGCCAGCCCAGCTTGCGGAACCGGCGCTCGATGGTGAAGCCCTGCGCCCCACGCGGCACGATGAAGGTGGTCAGCCGCCCCTTCAACGGCGCATCGCGGTCGGTCACCGCCAGCACGATGGTGTGGTCGGCGGTCTCCGCATGCGAGATGAACGTCTTGGCCCCCGACAGCAGCCAGCCGCCGTCGGTCCGCCGTGCCCGCGTCCTCAGTGCGTTGAGGTCGGAACCGGCGTCCGGCTCGGTCAGGGCGTAGGCGACGGTGCGTTCGCCGCGCATCAGCGGTCCGACGAACCAGTCGCGCTGGGCAGCGTCGGCGAACAGCAGCGATCCCGGCAGATGGCCACAGGCTTCGGCGAGCGGCATGCTGGTGTGGCCGGTCGCCTCGTCGATGGCCGAGATGGCGATCCGGCTCAACCCCGGCCCGCCGATCTCCTCAGGCATGTTGTAGCCGTAGATGCCGAGGTCGGCAGCCGACCGGCGCAGGTCGCGCATCAGGCCGGGATCGACGTCGTCGGCGCGGTCCACCGCCTCCTCGTGCGGCCGCAGGGACGTCTGGACGAAGCCGCTCACGGTGCGGACCAGCGCGTCGAGCTCGGCGGCGTCATCGCCGGTGGCGGCGGCGGCATATGTGGACAGGCTGTCGCTCATGATGGCTCCACCGTCTGGCTGTCGACCCAACTTTCAACCCAGCTTTCAATGACGCCGCGCTGCACCTTGCCGGTGGTGGAGCGGACGATGCGCTCGGGCGGCACGAAATGGATGGCCTTGGGTTGCTTGAATCCGGCCAGCTCCCGCCGGCACAGGGCGGACAGTTCGGCGGCCTCCAGGCGGGGGTTGGCGGACACCACCACCGCCACCGGGATTTCGCCCCAGCGGTCGTCCTTCTTGCGCACGACCACGGCGTCACGCACGTCGGGATGCCCGACCAGAACGCGCTCGATCTCCGCCGGGTAGATGTTCTCGCCGCCCGACTTGATCAGGTACTTGGCGCGGTCGACGAAATCATAGAGGCCGTCCGGCCGGCGGCGGAGCAGGTCGCCCATGTGGAACCAGCCGTTGCGGAAGTCCTTCCGGGTGGCCGCCTCGTTGTTCCAGTAGCCGCTGAACAGCGTCGGGCCGCGCATTGCGAGTTCGCCGATGCCGCCGTCGGGCACGTCGTTGTCGTCCGGATCGACCAGCCGGATTTCCGCGCCGACGCTCGGCGCCTTGCCGAGATCGCCGGTGGCGCCGCGGGGAAGCTGGCGGCCGGAGAGGGGAGGGGTGCCGGTCTCGGTCGATCCGAAGCAGTTGAGGAAGTCGGCGTCCAGCAGTTCGCTCAGCCGCGCCACCTCGGCTGGCGGCGACAGGTCGGCCATCACGCCGCAGGTTCGCAGGCCGAGTGGCCTGACGCTGCGCCGTTCCAGCACCTCGATCATCCGGCCAAGCGTGCCCGGCATGATCGACACCCACTCGAACCGCTCGGTCTCGATCTTGTCGGCGATCCGGTCGGGGTCGAAGGCGTCCAGCACGATTACCCGCCCGCCGGTCAGCAGCGCGTAATGGGCCGGCTCCGTACCGCCCATATGGTAGAGCGGCGGCCAGCACAGGTTGGTGTTGCCCGGCCGCACCCCCAGGTCGAACGGTGCCGCCGCCATGCGGGCAAGCTGGCTGCGATGGGTCAGCACTGCCCCCTTGGGCAGGCCGGTGGTGCCGCTGGTGTAGAGGATCAGCAGGGGATCCTCCGGCTCGGCGACGTCCGGCGGCGTGTCGGCGGATGCGGCGGCGAGGCGGCGCTCCCATTCCGCGCCGAACTGGATCACCGGGATTCCGGCGGTGGCGGCGTCCGACAGGATGCCCGTATGCCGGGGCGAGACCAGGATCGCCGTCGGTGCGACGAGGCCGATGCAGTGCTCCAGCTCGCGCGGGCTGAGGCGCCAGTTCTGGCAGGCGGTTATGGCCCCCAGCAGGGCGCAGGCAAGCTGCGTCTCGATGTATTCCAGCCGGTTCTCCGACAGCACGGCGACACGGGCGCCGCGCGTCACCCCCAGCGCCGCCAGCGCCGAGGCACTGCGGTTCACGCGCTCGGCCAGATCGGCGAAGGTCAGGATGCGGATCTCGTCCTGGCCGTCATCCTCGATGGCGATGCGTTGCGGATAAAGCCGCGCGGTGGAAAGGAACAGGCTTCCCACGGTGGAGGCGGCGGCCCGTGCCACCAATGCGGCGGCCGGTTGGTCCGTGCCGGTTGTGAAACTCATGACCAAGCTCCTCCCTGCTTTTCATTGGACTGATAAGGACTTTATTCCCTTTTAAATCTTAATTATTGGGTGCCCAAATCATGTCGAATATCCGGGTATGCGCTCAACGATGATCTCCGGCTGCCCGCGCTTGGCTGCGTCTCAGCCAGGGCATGGCCCGTCCGCCCAGGGTCCGGTCCAGCAGGCGACCGGCGACATCGACCGCCGCGATCAGGGCGGGCAGATCGACACCGGTGGCGAGACCGGATTTCTCGGCCAACAGCACCACATCCTCGGTGGCGAGATTGCCGGCGGCGCCGGGGGCGAAGGGGCAGCCGCCGATCCCGCCGGCGCTGGCGTCGAGCCGGCGGATGCCCGCCTCGATGGCCGCATGGGCGTTGGCGACGCCGAAGCCGCGCGTGTCGTGGAAATGCATGCCGATCCGCTCCGCCGGCAGGCTGGGAAGCAGCGCCCGCAGCAGGCCGGTCACCTGACCGGGAGCGGCAGCGCCGATGGTGTCGGCGATCACCACCTCACCGGCACCGATTGCGGCGAAGCGTTCCGCCAGCCGGACGACGGCGGCCGGCTCCACCGGCCCTTCGAACGGGCATTCGAAGGCGACGGCGACATAGGCCCGCACGCCCACGCCCGCCTGCAGGGCGCGGCCGATCACCTCCTCCGCGGCGGCGGTCGCCTGATCCAGCGTCATGTTGATGTTGCGGCGGTTCATTTCCTCCGTCGCGGCCACCACCGTGGCGATCTGCGGGGTTCCGCAGGCCAGCGCCCGGTCCAGTCCGCGCCCGTTCATGGCGAGTGCGGAGACCTCCACGCCCGGTAGGGAGCGGGTTCCGGCGATGATCTCCTCGGCATCGGCCATCTGCGGCACCGCCTTGGGCGAGGCGAAGCTGGCGGCCTCGATCCGCGTCAGCCCGGCCTCGGCCAGCAGCCGGATCAGCTCGAGCTTGCCGTCGGTGGGAACGAAGATCGGCTGGTTCTGCAATCCGTCGCGCGGGGCGACTTCGGTCAACAGCAAGCGGTCCATGGCTCACCCCACCCGTCCGGCGCGGCGCAGCTCGCCGATGCGTTCGGACCCGTAGCCCAGCAGCGTTTCCAGCACCGCATCGGTGTCCTGGCCCAGTTCGGGGGGGGCGGTGAAGCGGTCGGCCTCGCTGCCGGACAGTTTGCCCCCGGATAGCTTGATCGGGTTGCCCGGCATCCGCACCGAGCCGCCCTGCGACAGCGGCACCTCCACCACCATGTCCCGGGCGACCACCTGCGGGTCGGACATCGCCTGGGCGAAGTCGTTGACCGGGCCGCAGGGCACCCGAGCCTCCCGCAGTCGGGCAAGCCAGTTGGCGGAGCTGTCCTTGACCAGTTCCTCCTCGACGATCCGCTCGATCCTCGCCTTGTCGGCGTAGCGGCCGGGCTGGAGGCGGTATTCCGGCGCCTCCAGTTCCGGCCGCCGGATGGCCGGCAGGAGCCGCTCGAAGAATGCGTCGCCGATGCAGGCGATGATGATGTGGCCGTCGGCGGTCCGGAAGGTGTTGTAGGGGACATGGACGAAATGGCCGTTGCCCAGCCGTTCCGGCACATGCCCCGACATCAGGTGCATCGTGCCCATGTAGTTGAGCAGCGAGATCTGCACGTCCAGCATCGACACGTCCACATGGCGGCCGACGCCGGTCCGCTCCCGCTCCTGCAACGCGGCGAGCACGCCCAGCGCGCCGAACAGCCCGCCGCCCAGGTCGCCGATGGGGATGCCTGACCGCAGCGGCGGACCGTCGGGCAGTCCGGTGATGCTCATGCCGCCGCCCATCGCCTGCACCACCTGGTCGAAGGCGGGCCGGTTCGGGTCGGGACCGTTGCCGCCGAAGCCGGTGACCGAACAGGTGACGATGCGCGGATTGATGGCCGACAGCGACGCGAAGTCGATGCCCAGCCGTTCCGTCACGCCGGCGCTGAAATTGTCGAAGACCACGTCGCTCTTGCGGACCAGATCGAGGAAGACCGCGCGCCCCTCCTCGCTTTTCAGGTCGATGCAGACGCTGCGCTTGCCCCGGTTGAGCGTGAGGAAATAGGCCCCCATGCCGTGCCGGGAATAATCGGGATCGCCTGCCAGCAGCTGCCGCGTTCCTTCCCCCCGCCCCGGCGGTTCGACCTTGATCGTCTCGGCCCCCAGATCGGTCAGCAGCATGGTGCCGTAGGGACCTGACAACATGTGCGTCAGGTCGATCAGCCGGATGCCGTTCAGTGGTGCCATGCCTTCGCCCCAGATGCTTCGTTTGCAGAATGTTTGTTCGCTTATCAAACAGCAAAGGCTGTGCCAGCTCGGGCCAGAAGGAAAATAGTGTTTGATTTCAGTGTGATGGCGAACGTCCAGGCAGGGTGAGCCGTTTCATGAAACAGGTGGCGTGTTGCGTTGAAACGTGACATGAAACATTTGTTTGCAACGCTGACGAAACGGCTGCGACCCGGCGTCCACGCCACCGGCGATTTCGTGGTGGAGGGTCCCCGGGGGAAAGGAACCATGCCGATGACGCCGGGCTATCCGAACGATGGGCGGCTGCGCCTTTGCTTTCTCAGCTACCGTCACCTCACCCGTCTGGCGCGCGCGGTTCTGGACGAATACGCCCAGCGTGCCGAGATCGAGGTGATCGACCAGGCATACGAGGCGGCGTTGGCGGTGGCGCGGGAGCGCGAGGCGTCGGGCGCGGTGGACGCCTTCGTCAGCGCCGGCGCCAACGCCAGCTACCTGCGCAGCACCGTGAAGTCGCCGGTCGCCACCATCAAGGTCGGCGGGTACGACATTCTGCTGGCGCTGCTGAAGGCGCGGGAGCGGTCGAACCGGGTCGGCATCGTCATGCATCGCCGCATCATCCCGGAACTGGACGCCATCAAGGGGCTGCTGCGGACGGAGGTGGAGCAGGGCTGCTACGAGACCCCGGACGAGGCGGTCGCCTGCGTCAAGGGCATGGCGGAGCGCGGCTTTCCCGTCATCATCGGGTCGAGCGTGGTGGTGGAGGCGACAGAGCGGCTGGGAATGGAGGGCATCCTGGCCTACTCGGTGGCGGGCGTGCGGCAGGGGCTGGACGACGCACTGGAAATGGCCCGCATCGCCCGGCTGGAAAGCGCCCGCTACAGCCAGTTGAACGGTGTTCTCCGGAATGTCCAGGAGGCGGTGCTGGCCGTCGACCCGGGCGACCGGGTGACGGCGGTGAATCCGGCGATGGAGGCTCTGCTGGGCTTTTCCCCGAACGCCATTCTCGGCCGGGTCGCGGCGGAGGTGGCGCCGGAATTGTCCTTGCGCGGGGTGTTGAGCAGCGGCGAGGCGGAGAAGGGCAGCGTCCTGCGCTTCCGCCGCCGCGACTGGATCGCCAACCGCATCCCGATCCGCGAGCATGGGCAGGTCACCGGCGCCATGATCACCGTCTACGACGCCCGCGCCATCAGCGAGGCGGACGTCAGCCTGCGGTCCCAGACCCGGCGCCGCTCCAACCGGACGACCCGCTACACGCTGGAGGACATCCGGGGCGACAGCCCGGCCATCGAACAGGCGCGCGCCACCGCGCGGCGTTTCGCGGCGAGCGACCTGACAGTGTTGATTTCCGGCGACAGCGGGACGGGGAAGGAGCTGTTCGCCCAGGCCATCCACAATCTCGGCCCCCGCGCCGGCCGCCCCTTCGTGGCGATCAACTGCTCCGCTTTTCCCGACTCCCTGCTGGAATCGGAGCTGTTCGGCCATGAGGAGGGCGCTTTCACCGGTGCCCGCAAGGGCGGCAAGGTCGGGTTGTTCGAGGCGGCGCACACCGGCACGCTGTTCCTCGACGAGATCGGCGACATGCCACTGGCCCTGCAGACCCGGCTGCTGCGCGTGCTGCAGGAGCGGGAGATCGTGCGGCTGGGCAGCGTCGTGCCGGTCCCGGTCGATTTGCGGGTGATCGCGGCCACTCACCAGCCGTTGGAGGAACTGGTGCCGCAGCGCGCGTTCCGGGCCGATCTGCTGTACCGGCTGAACACGCTGCGCCTGCGTCTGCCGCCGCTGTGCGACCGGGTGGAGGATGTGGCGGTGCTGGCCGAGGGCTTCGTCGCCGCCTGCCTGGAGCGGACCGGGATCCGGATGGCGCCTTCGGTCGTCGTCGCCCCCCTGCGATCCCGGCTGGCCAACTACCGGTGGCCGGGCAACGTCCGCGAACTGGAGAACATCTGCGAGCGTCTGACCATGCTGGTGCTTCAGTTCGGCACCGTCGAAGAGATTCCGGCAGAGATCCTGCGCCATGACTGTCCGGAGCTGTTCCTCGAACCGCTCGGGCAGGAAAAGCCGACCGGTCGGGACGGGGAGGATGCGCGGATCGCCATCGAAAGCGCCCTGTCCCGCCACCACGGCAATCGGGCGGAGGCGGCGCGGTCGATGGGCATCAGCCGCGCGACGCTGTGGCGGCGGATGCGCCAGCTTGGCGTCGGTGGGACTGCCGATGGTGAGGATACCGTGCGGGACTAGTGGCCCCGTTGTTGTCTTCCGCCGCCGGCTCGGTCATGAATGTCCCGGCCGTCCGACCCGGTTCCGGGATCCGGTGTTCCTCTCCGTCACAACAAGCCAGGATATCCGTCCAATGCCGTCATCCCAGCAAGCGACCACGTCCGTCGCAGTGCTCGGCTGCGGGCTAATCGGCGAGAGCTGGTCTGCCCTGTTCCTGGCCCATGGGCTGGATGTGGCGGCCTGGGACCCCGATGGCGGCGTGCTGGCGGCCCTGCCGCAGCGCGTCGAGCCGCTGCTCGCGCAGTTGCGGGCACTCGGGCACACCGCTGCCCGGCCCGGCCGTCTGTCCGTCGCCCAGTCGGTCGCCGCCGCGGTCGGGGGTGCTGCATGGATTCAAGAGAACGCGCCCGAGAACACCGCCGTCAAGCATGGCCTCTATGCTGAGGTGGAGGCCGCGGCGGCAGCGGACGCGGTGATCGCCAGCAGCACCTCCTCGCTGACCTGGACAGATCTGGCGGCGGGGGTGACGCGGCGCGACCGCCTCATCACGGCCCATCCCTTCAATCCGCCGCATCTGATGCCGCTGGTCGAGCTGTTCGCCGACAACGCGCAGACACTTGAGCGGGCCGAGACCTTCTATCGCGGCCTCGGGCGCGTGACGGTGGCGCTGAGGAAGGATGCGGTGGGGCACATCGCCAATCGTCTGGCATCCGCCCTGTGGCGGGAGGCGGTCAACATCGTCGCGGAGGGCATCGCCGATGTCGCCGATGTCGATGCGGCGCTGGTGCACGGTCCCGGACTGCGCTGGTCGGTGATCGGCTCCCACATGGCCTATCACCTGGGCGGCGGTCCCGGCGGCATCGCCCATTATCTCGACCATCTCGGTCCGAGCCAGGAGCGGCGCTGGGCCACGCTCGGCACCCCAAGCCTGACGCCGGAAGTCCGCCGGCTGCTGATCGACGGAATTGCACAGGAGGCCGCGGGGCGGTCCATCGCCACGCTGGAGGCCGAGCGCGACCGCGGGCTGATGCTGGCTCTGGCCGCCCGGCGGAAAGCCGGAGAGGGAGAATGCCCATGACTGTCGAAGTGAGAGCGGTACCACAGGGTCCGCGCATCGCCCTGATCCATGCGCTGGAAGAATCGGTTGTTCCGGCGCGAACCGCCTTCCGGGAGCATTGGCCCGAAGCGCGGATCTTCGACCTTCTCGATACCTCGCTCGCCGTCGATCTGGCCGAGGCCGGCCGGCTCGACCAGGCGATGATGGACCGGTTCGGGACGTTGGCCGGCTATGCCGCCGGCACCGTGGGGGCGGGTGGGCGGACGGCAGGCATTCTGTTCACCTGTTCCGCCTTCGCCCCGGCCATCGACGCGGTCAAGCCGCATCTGCCGATCCCGGTGTTCCGCCCGAACGAGGCGGCATTCGAGGCTGCCATGGAGATCGGCAGCCGCATCGGCATCGTCGTCAGCTTCGGCCCCTCCGCCGGATCGCTGCGCACCGAACTGCTGGCGATGGCCGCCGCAGCCGGCCGTCGGGTCGAGGTTGCCGTCGCCATCGCCGACGGCGCGCTGGCCGCGCTCAAGAGCGGCGACGGCGATGGCCACGACGACCGCGTGGTGCAGGCCGCCGGGCAGTTGCCGGACTGCGACGTCGTGATTCTCGGGCAATTCTCCATGGCGCGAACGAAGGCAAGGCTTCAGCCGCTGCTGCCCGTCCCGGTGCTCACCACGCCCGGAGCAGCGGTGGAGGCACTGCGCCGCCTGACGATGCCGGCATAGCCGCCACCGTGATCCGGCGCGCGGGCGGCGGCGCGTCCGTGCGTCATCCCGGATAGCTCAACCGAGGTTGATGTCGGAGAGCGAGAGCACCGTGCCGTTGTACACGCCGAGCAGGCGCACCTCGGACGAGGCCACCTGGCCGTCGCCGTTGGCGTCGACCACCTGGTACAGGCCGGAGTTCGTGCCGTTGTTGGC
>NZ_VTTO01000006.1 GCF_008364825.1 Azospirillum sp. B21 | reverse complement strand
AACTCGTCCCGGTGGTCCTCGATGAAGCGGAACCTCATCTCGGCGGTTCCGAGAAGATGCTGATGGCCTTTTTTAAATGTCGCGTTCCTGCCGGGCCCGCTCCAGCTCGCGTCGCAGCCGCGCGATCTCCGCCGTCTGCTCGTCCGGATTAGCCGGCATGGCCGTGCCGGATACGGCAGGGGAACCAGACCGTGACCGCGGCGGGTGCCCTTGGGCTACCCGGCGCCAGTTCCGCAGCACCGAGGCCTGCAGGCCTAACTCCCGCGCCACATGCTCCAGTGGCCGGCCGCTCCCTTCCAGCAGGGCAACGGCCTCACGCTTGAACTCGTCCGTGAAGGATCGCCTTGTCTTCGTCATCAGACACCTTCCCGCTCCACTCGGAGCTTAGCAGTGGTGTCCACCGAACTGGGGCAAGATCATGCGAGGCATGCTCGCCTTCGTGTTCGAATACCATCCGAACCGGGCGCTCGCGCACTTCAGGGGCGTATTTGGGTGATGCCTGCTTCGTCATAATGACCCCACTCTCTCAGATGATGGGGCCTCCAGGAAACCCGGTGCGGTTCAGTTTCCGAAGGCATCAAGCTGATTAGGTCCCGGCGGAAAATTGTAGGAATGGGCTGGGCGGCGCTTTGCCGGGCAGTGTAAGTCGGAGATGTCCCAAAGGCATGGTCCGGCATTTGCCTAGATTCACGTAGCAGAGCAAGCCACCACGCACTTTGCAATAGATTACACGTAGAAACATACCCGTGAGGCGTGATAGACATTTATAGTTTCAGCATATGCGAAGTGAGACCGCCCCCGTGGCAACCATCGTTCCCCTACGTCGATTGGATCCGGGACACGGCTTAAGAGCGAGAAGATGACACTGCAAAACGGGCTTCAGCTCATCCTGCACACCGATGATCCCTCCAGGAAATATAAATGCGAAGGGTTCACCGGCCTGCCCCTCAGAAATCCGGTGCAGGTCATACTGCTCTCCAACGGAACGCCAGAGGGCCTTCGATACTGTCAGGATCTGCGCGACGCTTTGGTCCGCAGCCTCCGCGCGGTGGGGGGAGCCATCCATCACCAAATGCGCGCTATGCCGTGCAGCGGAGCGATAAGCAACCCCAGCAATTGCCATGCGTTCTCTGATCCGGACTGCTGGACCGTCGTCGTTTATCTCGGGGATTATGATCGGCCAGCCGCTTTGCCGCGATGGTTGACGGCCCCCCCGCGTGCCGGGCTGAACGCACCTAAGATAATCCCCCTCCTGCCCCAGGGTGCAAACCCGACCACCTGCCTGCCTGGCACCATCCCCGACAGACAGAACGCCGGCTTCTGGACCCACAATGCCGGTGAATTGGCCGGCGCCGTCCTGGCGGAGGCGGGGATCTGCCCGTCGGAGTTCCGCATCTTCATCAGCTACTCCCGATCCGACGGCTCGCGCTTGGCCATGCAGCTTTTCAACGGCCTGAGCAGCCGCAATTTCTCGTGCTTTCTGGACCAGTACACCCAGGCGCCAGGCGTCGATTTCACACAGGCCATCTACGAGGCACTGGCAGACAAGGCCTTTCTGCTGCTACTCGAAACCCCCGGCGTTCTGAAGTCGGCTTGGACGCAGGCTGAGGTGGCGTTCGCACGTGGCCACGGCATTCCCATCCTCTCCCTGCATGTTCCGGGCAGGCACCAGCTACCGGAAATCCGTTCTGCGGAGCGCATTCCCCTGACGTCCGGCATGATGATCGGGCGAGGAGCCGACCGCCGACTGCGGGATGTAGATCTGGGCAATGTCCTGGTCCAAATTCAGAACACGCACGCGACCTCCATGTTGATCCGCCGCACGCACCAACTCATGGGACTGCGCGTGACGCTGGAGCATCATGGAATCCAGGTAGTCCCCGGTCCCGGCGGCCTCATGGAGGCCCGGAGCGGCGGGGCTCGGTATTACCTGCATGCCTGTGAACGCCCGCCGGTGTTGCGGGATTTCCATCATTGTGCCCTCAACTCCCATGGTGTCAGACAATCCGCCGTCGTTGGGTTGATTGCCCCACTTTCATCGCAACGCCGTCAGGAGGGACGATGGCTGTCGCAGCAATCCGGTATCGGTATGTTCGATGAGGTCACCGAAAAGCGCCACTTGGCGCGCCGCATCGTACGGGGAGGAGGTTTGGTATGATCATCGACTTCAGCTTCGGCGATGGCCTTCGCGGCAGGACGGTGCTGCTTGTGGTGGGCGATGACGCTCCGCCAGAGGTCGGTTACAACTCCGACGGCGACCACCTGCTGACGTTGGACCGGGCCGTGCGCAGCATTGGGCGGGCGCTCTTCGCGGCGGGCGCGCGCATTCTTATGCGCCCGCACCCGGTGTACATGCCCATGCTGGCCATCATGGCCCAGGATTTCCGGGAACCCGAGTTGACGGAAAAATCCTTTGTCGAAGGTGAAGGCATGTCGACAGCGCCGGGAGTTGCCATTCTCGGGATCACAGAGCCGTGGCTTCGTCGGCGCTGGCCTTATCTTCTCGACAACAAGCTGATCACGCTGGTCGCCACCTCCGGCCGTCATCACCAGCGTCTGAAGCATGGAATTGCAGAAGCGGAACCGGTGGCCATGCTGCTGGTCGGATTCAGGACCGGCTTTGTGCGCGAAGTGAACCTTTTTCGAAACATGCGCGGGAATCTACCCGTCATTCCCCTGGAAATCCCTGGAATCGAAACCGTGGAAAAGCAGGCGGACGCCCGGTGGCGATCGTCCGAAAGGCGGCGCCCAAGAACGTTGCGGTTTTCCATTCCTGACCAGGGATTTAGGAACGACGCCCGCGACTTGGCCGATAAGCTTTGGCAGCGCGTGAGCGCGTCACAAGACTGGGAGGATGGCGACCGCATGCGGGAAAGCGTGGCAATGGTGCCACCCTCGCTTATGGAGTTCGCGCCACCTCGGCCGGTCGAGGCGATTGCCGAGACCATCGTCGAGCAGCTTGCCGGCCGGATTGACAGAGAGAGTTAAGCCGTCTCGCTCCCCTTTGGTGGACACACCGACCATGGGCAATCGAAAGCATATCGACCTTATTCGGCAAGGGGTGACCGCGTGGAACGAATGGCGGGTCATACATAAGCGGTCGCAGCCGGACCTGACGCGCGCCGATCTGTCCGGCATGGACCTGCGTGGAGTTGACCTGCGCGGAGCTGGATTGTTCAAGGCGAACCTGCGCGGAGCCAATCTGTCAGGTGCCACCCTGCGTCAGGCGCGACTGATCGAAACCGATCTTAGGGACGCCGACCTGTCGGGGTGTCATGTGTACGGGGTCGCCACCTGGGATCTGCAACTCGATGGAGCGCGGCAGACAGGTCTGAACATTGCCAAGCCCGGCCAGCCGAAGATCCTCGTGGATGACATTGAGGTGGCCCAGGTTCTTTATCTGCTTCTCAACGCGAGGCAGGTTCGAAAGGTCCTGCATCTCATGGCTCAGCGTGGCGTTCTCCTGCTCGGCCGGTTCAACGACGGCGGCCTGGAAATGTTGCGCCAAGTGGCGGACGCACTCCGGGACATGCACTACGCACCCATCATTTTCGATTTCGACGCCGTCGAAACCAGGGACCAGATGGAAACCGTAACCGTGCTGGCGGGACTGTCGCGTCACGTGATCGCCGATCTCAGCGGCCCATCGGTTCCGGCCGAACTTCAGGCTATCGTGACTACGTACCGGGTTCCGGTTATCCCGCTGATCCAGCGCGGAACGAGGCCCTATGCGTTGTTCAAGATCCTACACAACAGGGGGCTGATTTGTAAGCCCATCGACTACAGCAGCGTTGACGACATCCTGCGCTCGCTGAGCGCCTCCTTGTGCGAGGCCGAGGACCTCCTCCCCTGTCGGGAAGCGTTCCTCGGCCCTGCACCGTCGATGCCGTCCGAGCGCAGCTAGAGCATTTTCCACTCAATCGCAGTCATGTGCGGCGGCCGCGAAGAAGTTCACGCACTCCGCCGGCATGATTGCGTGGCCGCCCATCGGCTTGGGCTGCACGTGGCCGTCCCGGCGCCACAGCGCGACCCACTTGATCGCCGTCGAGGGCGCCACCACGAACCGTTTCGCCGCCGAGCGCCAGGATTGCCCGCCGTCCGCCGACGCCATCAACCGCTCACGCAGATCCAGGGAAAGAGGTGCTGTCATGCGGGCTGGCCTCCGTCACCAGCCCACATCTTGGATCAGATTTCAGCCCCGACGGTGATCCTCCTTCAATTCCGGACGACCGGAAAATGTTCTAAAGCGCCCCTCCGCAAGCCTGCAGGTGCTCGCGCAGTCGGCCGACCACCGCCTCGAGCCTCCGCCGCACGTCGGCGTCATCGACTTGAGCGGCGGAGTGCTCGAGATCCGGGATCGTCGTACCGAGCTTCCATTCATCGGGCCGGTCCTTCAGAACCAGCATGAGGAGTTGCTCCGCCTTGACGGCGTCCCCAACGTCGAACGCGGTACCGAGCAAGGTAGGGTTGGTCCACTCCGTCGCCGCGTTGCGCAGGCGCGCGCCCTCGCAGGCGATCATCACCACCGCGTTCACCGCCCGAGCCCTCTCGGCATCCCCGGGCCTGTTTCTCGTGCGCAGGAGTCGGGGCAGGTTCGAGGAGGGGAAGTAGTCGTTGACGTCGAGCAACATGCCGCGCTCGTAATGCTCGATCGCCCGGTCCAGGTAGAGCTCCCGCTCCGCATCGCTGGCGGTGCCCTTAGCCAGTTCCTTGTAGCGCCCTCCCAGCAAACCCTGGCGTTCCGAGCTGTCGCCATGGAGCGCGATCAGGGTTTCCAGTTCCTGGATCGATTCCAGGTGCCGGCCGGTCTTGGACAGTGCGAGAGCCCTCTGCTCCCGCACCACCGGCAGGTTCCGGACGGTCTCGGGCAGCCCATCGACGAACTGGAGCGTCCGTTCGAACGTCAGCGTATCCCGCACCAGGAGCAACAGTTCCAGCGCGATGGCTGGAACAATCGGATCGGTCTTTCCGTAAGTGGCAAGCAGGCGATTCACCAAGTCCCGACGAGCAGCGGCGGGCATCTTCCGTGCGACGGACACCTCGGCCTGGAAGCGCGATAAGGTCTGCACGAAAGTCCTGAAGGCGCTGGTCCGCTTGACGTCCAGGTTGGGGTAGCCTTGAAGCGCGTAGAGCGGCGTCTGCGAATGGGCAAGTTTCGGGATCTGCTCGCAGAGCATGTCGATGATGAGTTGCGCCTGCTCATCCGTCACCTCTCCCTCCGGCAATGGGTAGCGCACCTGCCGCATCTGCGCGACATCGAACAATTGCTTCGACCAGTCAGCCGAAATCAAGACGCAACCGGTGTCCTTGCTGCCATGCCGAATGCCGATCTCATAGTAGACGTTGGCGTTGGACAAAGTCAGGTCGGCGATCACCAAATCGGCCAGCGTCAAGCGCTCGAGCATCTCCTCGATGATCAGCGGACCAAGGTCCTCGTCCGCTCGAACCGCCTCATAGCCCAAGCGCTCGATGGCCGGCCGTAACGCCTTGTCCCAGAGAAGGTTGAAGTTCACCTCCGCCGGCCCGGCGCCCTGCTTTTCACCGGTCGGCTTCTTGCCGAACGGCATGACCATGAAGCACACAGGCCGTACCGCCTCTGCCGGTGTTGCCACTAAGCCCATTTGGGATCTCCTCGTTTAAAAACAGCATGCTCCGGATTGTGTGCGTTGCCGCTTCGCGCCGACGCCTTTCACAATCCCAACACCACTCTGCCCGACGCTCCAGCGCTCATGGCTCATTGCCGCCGTGTCTCCGGTAGAAGCCGTCAGTGATGGCCAGGTACAGCGCTCCGAGGGTTGGTCCGAAGACCATGGCAAGGACACCGATGAGGAATTCCATCACCGGCCTGCGGCGCCGGATCCAGCACAGAACGCCCAGCCCGGCTCCAAGCAACACCAACCCTACAAGATAGAAGACAAGATACCCATTCAGCACAGAACTGAAGAAGGCGAACGTGATGCCGATGGGCACCAGCCACCAGACCCGGCGGACCAGATCGACGATCGACTTCAGCGAACCCGGAATCCGAAACGCCTTGAATAGGCGGTGGCGAGCCGCGCCGAGAATGGCAAGGAGGCGCTCCTTTGCCTTCGGGTCGTCACTGTCGACGGCCTCCGCGGCGGCCAGGAACCGCCAGCCATCGCTCCGCGCTTCGGCCTGCCGTCCCAAACCGGGCATGGCATCTGGAAGAAACCGGTGTGTCATGCGGTAGCCGCTGAGCATTAGGGTGTCGGCCTCCGCATCGCAGAAGGAGTCGAGATCGGTCCGGATCCCCGCCAATCGGGATTGTATGTCCCGCGGCATGCCGTAGCATGTGACGCCGCCATCAGCGGGAGCCCGTAGCTCAGCCGAGGGCGCCTCCCCCTCCGTGTCGCCGGGCAGCCATTTGACCGGTGGGGATTCGAGATCCTTCATGAGATGCACGAACAGCCGACCGCGCAGCAATCCGCCTCGACTGCGGGCCTCAAGCTCGCGGTTCTGAAGGTCGCGCACGCGGGCCATGAGGATGTCGTTGGCGCGTGGCAGAACGTCGCCAAGTCCTTGCTTGACCTCTTTCTCCACTTGCAGCTGGCCGCTGGCGTCGCTGACCAGAAGCATGGCGCAATCCTGTTCAAGCAGGCCGGCGATCCCCTGGTTGTCGTGCACGCCACCATCGACGAGGCTTATCGTGCGCCCGGGATACAGCCCGGGGAGTTGCAGGGGAGGGAAAAGCCCCGGCACGCCCGACGAGGCCGCCACAGCGAAGCCGAGCGGAACGCTCTTCCAGGCGGTGGGAATATTGTCTTCATAGTACATCCGGCGCAAACGCTCGCTAGCGTCGATCTCAGCGTTGATGCCGCTTGGCGGCTCGCCCATCCACGTTGCCGCGAACTGCCAATTGTGGCCGGTGTTCAGTGTTGTGCAGTTCAGCAAGAGGACCGGCACCTTGCTGGCGCGGCGCCAGTTGTCCAGCTTCAACATGAAATCGGGATCTTCGTACGGCGTGATCAGCAGGTTACTGAGCACGAGGTCCCCGCCCCTCGGCCAATTTCTGTAAATCGGCTTGAACAGGTATTTTTCGTACAGGTCACCGAGATAGTTGGTGCGCGACCAGCCTTTCTTCAGAACCGCATCCAGGCACCGGTAGAAGTTGGTGAACACCCGCGTGCGAATGTTGTGACGGATGCCAATCTTGAAGTTTTTCTCGATGCGTTTGACCAGCGCAATGTAATCATTCCGGTCGATGTCGCAATCGCGCTTCGTCATGAGCAGACGTCGTAGCTCGAGGTAATAATAAGCTCCGATGATCGAGCCTCCCGAGACGCATGACAGCACCTCGACGTGACGCAGCACGTCCATCTCGGCCAGGCCGGCCAGCACCCCGATATGAAACAGGGAGGCCCGGAACCCTCCGCCCGACAGCGCGAGTCCGACCTTGCCGATGGCCAGCCCGCGCACTGCGGTGACATCCTCGCGCAGAAAGACGCAGAGGGTTTCCCAGGCCGGGGTCAAGGCACTGGCCTCGCCGCCGGCGCGGCGCTGCGATAGGTCGGCCAGCTTCGACAGTTGGCGCGCGGTGGACTCCAGTTCCCATTCGTCCAGCCGCTGTCCAAGGGCGATGCGCAGGCAATAGAGGGCGTCATCGTAGGCGCCAAGCCCGAAATGCGCCTCGGCCAGGGTGACCGCTGTCCACCACCCGTCGGGCTGCTGCTCGAGCCGCAAAGCCTCGACCACCGGCCCCAGCTCCCTGACGATGCGCTCGCGGAGGTCGAAGACACGCTTCTTGGTGTCTTCGCTGCTGATCCCGATCTCTTTGGCGCTCTGGTCCATCTGCCCGGCCAGGAGGTCGAGCATGAAGGCGGCATTGATCGCGGTGTAGCCCTTGTCGAGTCGCGGGCCAACCATGCCCCGGCCGCAGCCGCGCAGATAGAGGGCCGCCGATGCTTCGAGATGTTCGCGGCGACCGTCGATTTCCCACTTGTTCTTGTACACCGCTCCTGCCAGCCCCAGCGTTTCCTGGTCCGTGGTGGTGTCGAGCGCGGCCTCCTCGCGAAGCAGTTTCAGCGCCGCGTCGAGGCGGATATGGGCCGGTGTATAAGCATCCTTGTAGGTGCACAACGCTTCGGCCTGCACAAGCTTGAGGTCGACCCGCAACCGCCCTCGGGTGGCGCCGAACCTGCCCCGTGCCTGCCGATGCTCATGGCACGCCGTGCGCAACGCCTTGAACAGGGCGCTGGCCACATTGAAGAAGCGCTGCCGCTTCAATCGGCGCGCCAGTTTCCAGTGTTCCCAGCACGCCCGCACTTGGCCCTTGTCCAACAGTCGTTTCGCCTCTTGGACGTCTGGGTTGTCGTCCGCGCGCTGCGGGCCGGGGGCTTCATCCCGGTTGCCTTGAAAGCGGAGGTGTGGTCCGAAATAAGCCTGCGCGACCGTCCAGAGGCGCACGTGCCCGGGACCATGTCGCTCCAGGAGGCTCAGGTCGTGCAGACGTGCCAGCAATCCGGCCGCGCGGCCGACGGGCAAACGCGTCGCCGCGGCGGCATCGGCCTCCGAAAGGGTCTCGTTTTCGGCGGCCCGCGCCAGCGCCGCCAACCCCATGCGTTCCTCCCAGTCGAAGCCGGCGAGCATCGCCCGCATCGCTCCGGCCACCGTCGGCCCCTGCCGGCGGTCCGCGGCATCATCGAGGGATGTCAAGCCAAACGTGGTGAGGTCCCGCGTCAGGCCCGCCATCGCATCGTCGAAGGATGTACTGCGCATCCCTTCGGCGATGCGCCGCCCCGCGAGGGCCAAACCGAGAGGCCAATACCCGAGGCGCTTCGCAAGCCCTGCAAGCTGTTCCCTCTCCCCGGTGGACGGCGCTCCGCCGGCCTGCTCACTCCACAGCAGGTCTATGGACTGGTCCTCCGTCAACGGGCCGACCACGATCGGAGTCACGCCCCATTCGCGAGCAAGCGCGTGGGTACCGATGAAGATCGTAGGGCGGTCCAGATGGAACTGGCCCGCATCCGGAGCGAGGCCGGTGGCGGACACGATGGCAATTTGCGCCGACTCGCCAGCTGGAAGGCCCGCCGCCGGACCGCAATCGGCGAGGCCCCTGTCGACCGCCATGCGGGCGAGAACGTGGCGGCCGGCCCCCGCCGGCCCACACAGCACCACGAACCCGCGTGCGGCCAGTCCCTCGCTGATTTGTGCCAGCAACGTATCCCGATCGATGAGCTTGACGGTGAGTGGCATGGAACTCTTATCCCTGCAAGAATGGGAGCGCTCCTGCACCCGTTAGGGACGAGGCTGCACCTCCAGGTTCGACAAAAAATCGACCCAAGCAGTGGGGTTATCACCCGTCACGCTCCACATCAAGCCTCGGCCGGGAAAACTTCTGTTTGTATACCAATCGTGCGTTGCGGTGCCGGTCTGGAGGGGCCATCCTAGCAGGCCGTTCTCATCGGAGGAGACGATGATGCCACTGTGTTTCGTTCTCATGCCTTGTGGGACGCTGGCTGCGGAGGGCGGAAACCCCACCGACTTCGACGCCGTCTTCGAAGAGATCATCGCGCCAGCCATTCGCGACGCGGGCTTCTCGATGGTCACGGGGCGCGAAGATGCCGCCGGGGGTCTCGTGAACGCCTCCCTGCTTGAACGCCTCCTGCTGTGCGACTATGGCATCATCGACGTGACGGGTGAAAACGCGACGGCCTTGTTCGGGTTGGGTGCTCGCCATGCTTGGCGCCCGCACGGCACTGTGCTGCTCCACGCGGCCGGACGCCCGCCGCCCTTCGCCACGACGCTGTTCCACACCCAGCCCTACGGACTCACGCCCCACGGCCTGCCTGCGAGGGCGACTGAGGACCGCAAGGCGCTGGCGGCGCACCTCCGCAACAGCCTCCTGCCGGGCATCGACAGCCCGATTCTGCATTTGCTCGACGAACAGCCGATCCCCGACATCAAGCGACTGAAAACCGACCTGTTCCGGGACCGGGCCACCTATACGGAATCCGTCAAAGAGGAATTGGCCTCGGCCCGGCGCCAGGGTGCCGAGGCCGTTCGCGCGGTCGAAAGGAGGCTCGGCGATGTCGCAACGGCAGAAACCGGAGTGGTGATCGACCTCTTGCTCTCCTACCGGTCGGTCAAGACGTGGCAAGACGTGATCGCCCTTGTCGGCCGGATGAGCCCGCTGCTCGCCGGCACGGTCATGGTGCGCGAGCAATACGCGATGGCGCTCAACCGTGTCGGCCGCAGCGTCGACGCGGAACGCGAGTTGCTCGATGTCGTCCGGCGGCACGGAAAGAGCAGTGAGAGCCTGGGGCTTCTCGGCCGCGTCTACAAGGACCGCTGGGAGGCGGCGCGTAAGGCGGGCGATGCGGCGCTTGCCGAGGACATGCTCCGCAAGGCCGCCGACACCTACTGTCAGGGGTTCGAGGCCGACTGGCGCGACGCCTATCCTGGCGTCAACGCCTTGACGCTGATGGAGGTGCAGACCCCGCCCGATCCGCGCCGCAACGAACTGCTGCCCGTGGTACGGTACGCGGTCGAGCGGCGCATGGCGGCCGGAGTACCAGATTATTGGGACATGGCAACCCTGCTGGAATTGGCCGTCCTGGCCGGCGACGAGGCCGCGGCGCGCGCGGCGTTGGCCGACGCCCTGACTCATGTCCGCGAACCCTGGGAGCCAGAGAGCACGGCCAACAACCTTCGCCTCATCCGCGCGGCGCGCGCGGCGCGCGGGGAGGCAACGGCATGGCTCGCGGAACTTGAAGCCGGGTTGCTGGCCCGGGCCTGAGGGCGGCCGCTCCCGTCATTCCAACAAGCGCGGGGCCGTGCGCCGCAGGTAGATGCCGGCGACACGCACCTCGGTCCCGGACTGCTCCCCGGCCTCGGACCGGACCTCCTCGTCGAGAGCGGCGACCAGATTCCGCATATGCAGTGAGGTTCGCCGCGAGCGCGCACTGCTGAAATCCACCAGTACCAGTGTCGCCATCGGGACACGCCCGTCCCTGCGGAACCTGCGGGCACGTGTCGCGATCCTGGTCTGTACGCCACCCGTCCAGGAGCGGCCGATCACGATCACCTCAACCGCCATCACCGGATCGCCCGCAAAACGGATCAGGATGTCGCCCGGCAAATCGATGTCGCGAAGCCTCTCGACGGTGAAGTTCGGCGGTAGGCGGTTGGCCATGTGGGCGTCGATGTGCGACACTATTATCTCTTCAGATTGCGCCATGAGCACTCCCGTGCCGTCGAGCCGTCGGCACACATCGAGGATGAACGCCCGGGCACGCCGGCGAACAGCCGCTGGCAGGGTCAAACTCTTGCGGTTGCTAATTCCCCTCAGCAAAGCGGGCCGAACTTCGGCGAGACGCTCGTCGCGGGCAAGGCGCTGCCGCACCCGCGCGGTCTCCGGCCGGTCGACGAGCCAACGCAGAAGGAAATTGCGGAAGTAGCCGGCCTTGTCCCTTTGGTCTGGCTTGAACGCGTCCTCATGGAGCGGGTCTTCCGACGGCGGCACGAGGGAGACGACGAGAGGCAGCAATTCCTCCACGGCCGAGAGAACCAGGAAACCCGGCGGCGGGGAGAGCGGGCTACCATCCTCGATCCACGTGTTCAGGCGGGCGCACAGGGACACGAAGAGCGTGCCGGCCTCCCGCCTTTTCGCAGCGTCCTTCAGGCTCGGCAAGGCCGCTGTGGCATCGAGCCAGAGCCAAGCGGCAAGCAAGATCGGCAGCATTTCCGATGCGGAGGATGCGCTCCGCACACCGGTTGCCAAGATGCCGAGCACCTCCTTGCGTTTTTCCGTCGCGCCGAACCGGATCAGGAACCGCATTGCGGCGTCGAAGAATTCGCCGCTTCGGGAACGGAGCGCGTTCCTCATCGAGAACGCCTCCATGGCCACGCGGCTCATCACGGGGCGCTCACGCAGACGGTCGAACACCGAAAACGCAACCGATGGCGCAGATGCTTCGGCGTCCAGCCACTCCTTGAGAACCCTGAAGGTTGCCTGAAAATGGGCTTCGGCCAACCGATCCATCCAGGCCGGCGCTCCGTTCAGTTCCTCCAGGGCGTAGAGCGCTGCAGTCTCCGCCTCCCCAGAGGACAGGCTGATGAAGTCGAGCCCCTCGTCCACGGCGATTGCCAAGCCGATGGATCCGATGATGAGTTCGCGCGGCACAACGACCGAGTCCCCGAAATCGGATGGCATCGGTGGGCGCCACCGTGGCCAGAAGCGCAGCCAACCCTCGCGCGCCGCCTCGGCGACCTGGAGGCCGAATTCCGCGACCAAAGCCTTCCAGTTGCTGAGCCCGTTGACGCTTCCGCCTTCCTTCTCCCGCAGAACCTGCGCGAGGCACCAGAGTGCGTCCACCGCCTCGGCGCTCCGGATGCGGTCTCGCTGACCGACGATCCAGCGCCGAAAGGCGGCTCGGGTTCGCCGATCAGAGGCCGCCGGCAGCATGTTCCAGGCTTCCTGTTTGCGGAGCAGTTGAGGGATAGGAAGCTCGATGGATGCCACTTCGTCCCAGTTGTCCATGCCCTTCTTCCAAGAGGGCTGCGTTTCCACGAGACGCAGCATCGCCCTGGAGAAATCCAGCTTGGCAGCGACAACCCTCAAACCGCGATCGTGCTGTCCACCGCGGCCGGGCATGCGCAACCCGGCGCGCAGTTCAATGAACGGTTCCGATTGAACGAGGCATCCTTTACCGCTGCGGTCGTGGGCATGCAGATAGATGGCCTTTCGGTCGGCAAGGATCCGCTGGAAACGTCGCCGGTCGGTCTGAAAAGCGTCAACCGAATGATGGCCAAGCACGATGCATAGTGCCTCTGGATCGACATGTTTCAACTGTTCCTCCAGGAGCCCGACGCCGACCTGGGCCAGCACATCGTCGGAAGTTCCTGCCGACAGCCAAGCGGTATTGAGACCGACAATGGTGACCGGACGCCCGCGAACGTCGATGTCGACCGTGTAGGCGCCGCCGGTGGAGCCGAGCCAATCCGCCGGCGTATCCGTGTATTTCCGTTCAAAATCGGCATACGCGGCCAATGCGGCAACAAAACGTTGACGCTGCGCCGCGCTCGCCGCGCTTGGCTGGAGCAGCCCCGTGGGATCGCCGGAATACCTCAGGTCTCCGGCGGACCTGTCGAAATCGTGGTTGCCGGGGACGGCGAGGATTCGCCCTCGCCAGTCCGCACCCAAATGTGCACGGACCGGATCAAGGAAGTCGTGTGCGATGCCGTGGTATTGGTCTGCCTTGCCCGAATAGGCAAGGTCGCCGGAGATAAAGATGAAGTCGGGCGGACCATGTGTCTCAATGCTCTTCAGCACGAGATCTCTCACCAGTGGAACACGACCTTCCGTGCTTCCCGAATAGAGGTCGGCCACATGGATCCACCGGATGGCGTCCTCACCGATGTTTGCCACGAACCGGTACAGCCGTCCGTCCACAGTTGCGATCACCGCCTCCGACGCAGAGTAGACATTGACTGGCTCGTCACGCTTCAGCTTGATCTGCAGGCGCTCGCCGATGTGCGGCAACCGGACCTCCAGGCGGACGGCATCGCCGACCAGCGGGGCGCTGATGACCGGGGCAGGACCGGCGGCCGGGTACCGCAACACAAGATCGTCTCCCCTGCGTTCCACGGTGACGAACACGTCGTCAGGGCCGGCATGCCGCGCCTCAGGCCAGTCCTCGTCGAGAGCGTCCGGTCCGCCAGACGGCTGCGTGCCCTGCTTGGCCAGGGCGAGCAGTTGATGGAAGGCGGCGGTCTGCCGCACGGGTTCGGGAAGCTGGGGAAGTGCGCGACGGCTCCAGGCGGCAATGCCGCTGCGCCCTTCCAGCACCAGCGCGGCCAGGGCGGGACGCAGTACGGCTTCCATCTCGTCGGCCGAGGCGCCCGCCAACGCCAAGTAGCACAGCTTCTCCTCCAGCCGAAACGCAGGCGCCACGTCCGCATGCACCTCCTCCAGGGTGTCCCACACTTGGCGGAGCTTGGACCGGTCGGCAGCCAACGCCTGCCTCAGGATGTCCCGCGCCGGGCCCCACAGTTCGACGGCATCGGGCGTGCGCGCCTCCACCACCGGGCTGAGCCAGAACTGGGCCTCGATCGCTGGCGCGGCGCCGGGAAGGAACTCCTCTCGCAGACGGCGCAGCAAGGCCGGCTCGATGCGCACGGCCAAGGAGACCATTTTGGCGAGTTCGTAGGCTGCCGGATCGGTTTCACGCAACAGCGCCACGGCCTCACCGGCCGCGGTATCCTCCGCCTCCAGCGTAAACGGCATAGGCCTTGGACCCACTGGCCGGCTGGGAACCCATTCGACCAAGCGGACCAGGGAGCGCAGGGCGTACGGCCAGTCCTCGTGGGGGTACGGCGTGATGATGGTGAGTGACGATCCACGCTCTCGCAGCGTCTCGGCCAAGCGCCGCCACACGCTCAAGACCACGCTGTCCTCCGCTCCCCCGATGCCCAGATCGGTCACCGCCACGACCGGGACGCCGGCCGGAGGCGGGGCATAGGGACGCCACTTCCGCCGGGGACCGTCGCCGACGACACGGGGATTGCCGGCAAACCGCAGAATGCTCGATACCTCCTTCCCAATTACCGAGCGCACCCGCTTACGCAGGCACAGCAAGTCGTTCAAGAACGGCGCCATGCCGTCGCCCCAGTCCTCCAGCCACTGCACACCCCTTCTCAGCGTCGGACGCGGGTGGCACGGCAGGCGCGTGATCGCTTCGCCACGGGCGAAGCGCTGGACCAAGTCTTCAATGTGCAGCAGACCATCTCCGCCGGCAACGGCCGCCGCCTTGGCGACGAGCGCCGGCGCCTTCCGGTCGTCGAGCAGCGGCGCTGGCAGCAGCACCGCACCGGCCGAAGTGGGACGGGGCATCGGCACCACGTCGGCGAGGATGCGCCGAAGGTCGCTCTGGAAATCCGGATCACGCTCAGCGCGCAGCAGATAGAGGGACTCATGATGCTCGCCGGACGTGTGTTGCTGCGTTGGAGTCTGGTTCAGCTGCCGATCAGGGGGTGCTTGCCTGCGACGGGAGCCCGAAGCCCTCTTCCCCTTAGATCCAGTGCCGCCGCCAGACGCGGAGGCTGCCGGCCCGGGCGACAGTAGACCGAGCCGTTCGGCAAGCCGGCGGAGATCGTCCTCGCCCTCGGCCTGCAGTGCCCCGGCCACCCGCAATAGATCTGCGGCCCAGATTTCCGGCGGTTTGCTCACCTCCGTCACGCCCCCTGTGTGTTCAGGAAGTCCCAGGCCGCCTCCATCACCTTTTGGGCATCATCGGACCGGGCCTCCACATCCAGCCCCAAGCATGCGCGGATCGCGTCTAGGAACTGGGCGGTGCTGATCTCCCGCCCGTCCTGTTTCCGTTCAATCAGCCCTAAGGCCTTGTCGCAGAGCGATTTAACCTTTGCGGTGCTGCCGAAGTGCGCCATGGCGATCCGCCTGAGCCGCTCCTGCGAGGGAGGAGTGATGCGCAGTTCGATGCAGCGGCGCCGGAATGCCGGGGGAAGTTCCCGCTCCTCGTTGGTGGTGATGATGATCAGCGGCGGTTCGGCCGCTTCCGGCGTGATCGTACTGCCGACCGGGGCAACACGGAACGTGAAGCTGCCGAGGGGAACGAGTAGGCTGTTGGGGACATCGGGATCCGCCTTATCTATCTCGTCGATCAGAACCACG
Source organism: Azospirillum sp. B21 (assembly GCF_008364825.1). Lineage (GTDB taxonomy): Bacteria > Pseudomonadota > Alphaproteobacteria > Azospirillales > Azospirillaceae > Azospirillum. Next base: position 449,414 of record NZ_VTTO01000006.1, on the reverse strand, counting down.
GCTGGCGCACACGGGTCAGCCTCCGTGCCTTCATAGGGGGGGTGCGCTTTCTCGTCATCTTTCAGGCCGCTGTCCCTGCCGCGGCGGGCGGCCGTGTCCGGGGAGAACGCCCACCATAGCGCCCCTGGCTCGATGTAGGCATAGTCCTGCTTTACTCCAGCTTTGGTCTGCGCATCTGACAATCGCCGCACAGTGTCGTTCCACCACAGCAGATCCTGCGCCTGCGTGCGCGAGGTCACGACATGCTCGATATAGCGCCATTTCAAGGTCGCGGCGATGTGTCGCGCCATCGAAGATTTGCCCGACCCGCTCGGTCCGGCGACCAGGAGCGGGCGCCGCGCTGCCAGCGCGACGTTGATCGCCAGAATTATTGTGTCGTCGTAGCAATACACGGCGCCGTCTCGACGATCGCCATACACCTCTTTCCGAAGGCGCCGCGCAGGCCGCTCGGCTGGAGCATTGAAGATATAGTGCATGCAATTACCCCGTGGCTCCATGATTGAGAATGCGTAAGGCGCTGATGAACTCCCGGTGAAGGTTGTCTTCGTTATCCTCACAGCCGGCGGCGATGGTCGTATGGTGGAATCCCTCGTCGACGGCAAAGATCCCGAGGGTGAGATCCTGGCAGGTGTCCCGCAGTGCGGCGAGGAGGGTCGGCCAGTCGGACTGCGACTTGAACATGGCGATGGCGGGACTTACGGACCCGATCAGCGCCAGTTCGGCATCGACATCGTCCTCGCTCACGAAATGCTCGCCTTCGGTCCCTACGCATTCCTTGCGCACCTGAGAGCGGAGGTCCTTCAGGACGTCGAAATTGCTGTCCTCCTGTTTGGAGGCCAACAGAGAATAAAAATCGAACGAGATGCCGCGGCTTCCGCTGAACGGCCGGTAGATGTGCCACTCCGCGACACTCGGTTGCCGAATGGCCAGCCCGAAAACGCGGTCAGCTTGCGGTCCTATGGCAATGCCGGGAATCTCCTTGACGACGTCGTGCCTGACACGCGCAGTCGCGATCATACGCAATACCTTCCGCCGATTCCTGGCTTCCACGTTGGTTAGGATGTTCAGCGTACGGGCCACTTCGGGCAATGAAATGCCCGACAGAAGCGCTTCGACAAAACGAGTGTGGCGGCTAAGTTGCTGCGGCATCCAGCCCTGCAGGTCACACTTTATCCTGTCTCCGGCTCTAAGCAGTTCGGCATCCGTAGCATCTGCGATCAATGATACTGCCTCTTGAGCCGCGAAAATAAGTGGATCGTTCCAGTCGCGGAGGGTGACCTTCCTAATTTCGGCCAGCACTCGTGTGGTCGTGTCATCTATGGATGACATGGTCCACCATTGCCTGTAGGCGAGATTGGTTGTGCGCTTCAGGTAGTCCGGAACATCCTCTTCCTCGATGTCTTCGACAGCCAAAGGGATAATCGGAAGATTTTCATCCAGCGCCTTGCGGAATAATAGCCAAGACACTTCAGCCTGCACGAACGGCGACACAAGCGCAGCCTTTGACAGCAGTACCACGGCCGCAGAACAGCCCGCCACCCACTCATGGAGCCCGGAAAGCCAATGCTCTCCTGGATTTAGCTTAAGCTCCTCCTGCTCCCAAACCCCGAAGCCGGCCGCTTTCAACGCCCCGATCAACTGCCGCTTTACGTTCTGCGCAGGGTCAGTCTTCGCGCTGTGACTGATAAATACCTTAGGAGACATGCAGCGGAGATCGGTGCGGGTTGAGCAGGAAGAACCAAAAAGGCGAGCATTGTATCCACGGGTCACCTGAGAACTGCAAGCGCATTTCCTTTTCGAAGGTTCGGTCTGCGGTTGACCGAGCGGCCCCGCTTCGCCCGGTCGTGTGAGTCGTCCCGGTTCTCCAGGTCCCCCGCGCTTTGAGTGGATCAGGCTGCGAGGAGCACACGACGGCGCAGCAGATCGAGGCTGGCGCGTCCATATATCCGACGCTTGATCAAACGGCCTCACGCTTGAACTCGTCCGTGTAAGGATCGCCTTGGCTTCGTCATCAGACACCTTCCCGCTCCACTCGGAGCTTCGCTGAGGTGTCCACCAAACCGCGGCAAGATCAATGTCCAGCTCCCCAAACCGCTTGGATAGCAGAAACACTAAATTGTACGTAATGCAAACTTGACTGCGCCGTCCGTCCGGCGCATGATGGCGACCGTGACGGATGGTGCCGAAAATGCATTGTTCCCACGACGCCGACCGGCTTGACGGCCGGCCGGAACCACGGCTGGAGTTCCAGAGGCAACGCCCTGCGGCCGCTGTCATGCGCGCCGCCACATGAACTGTTGCCCGTCCGGCTGAGCGGCGGCGGAGCCATACCCGGGTGGCTCCGCCGCCGATTGTTTTTGGCCTTCGGCCCACGACGGCCTCATTCCCCTCCGACCCCGGCCATCTTCCTGCCTCATTCCTGTCACGTCCTGTCGCCCTCCGCCTGTACCCTACAAAGCGGTCGACGCAGAATGGACCTGACCCAATTGTGTACCACTTTTGAGCAAAGCGCGGGGAGTTCTCCTGACGCTTTCTCTCGAAATTCAAACGAAAATTCGCAAAATATTGGTAGGTTTTCGCAAAATGGGGGTATCTGCTGTGGCTTTAACGCGCCATTAACCAGGATGGACTGAGTTTAGGGTCATCAGACGCGGTCAACTCCAACTCTGACGCGAAGTAAAATTTGCGGTCAGATGGAAACGCCCGGTTCCGTGTTAATGCCGCTATAGCCAACCATCTCGTGTTCGTCCCTCCAGTGTTTGCCCTCCAGCATTTGAAAGGCTCGCCCCCATGACCGTGCCGGCAGTCCTCCGCGATGTGGCGCAGTTCGGCGCCTACGCCGCCGGCCGGGGCCGACATGCGGGCCTGCTGGTCGCGGTCCTGCTGCTGGCCGGCTGCCCGGCCAACACGGCCGGGCCGGGATGGGGCGGACCTGATATGTCGGCCGCCAACCCGAACGCCCGTCCGGCTTCCCCGCCGGTGCCCAGGCAGAAGCCGGCCCGCAAGATTGCCGACTCCGCATCGCTGGCGCCGAACCTGCCTATGCCGCAGCCGGGCCCGCCGGTGACGAACGGCGATGTGGCGGCGGCCAGCACCGACGCCAATACCGCCGCCACCCAATTGGCGGCCATCGACCCCCGGACGGCGAACGCCTCGGCCATGCCGGCCGTGGGGCCGGCCGTGGGGCTGACGCCCACCCCTCCCGCAACCACCAACGCCGACCCCGACAGTCTTGTCGGGCTGGACGAAGTCCAGACTCTCAACCTCCTGGGGTCCCCTGTTGCAAGGGAAGAGGCGCCTCCCGCCAAGATCTGGCGGTATTCCAAGGGTGACTGCACCCTCAAGGTCTTCTTCTTCATGGATATGACCTCGTCCCAGGACTTCCGCGCCCTCTCCTACGATATGAAGAGCAGCCAAAATGTCCCTGACGCCGACCACCGATGCTTCGCCCAACTCCTCGCTCACGCTGACGCAGGGCGCCCTGTCCGCCCCGGGATTCAGTAAGGCGGAGTCGAACAAGGGAATGTCCGCAATGACCGAACCGACCATTGCCCGCATCGCTCTGGTGGACGACGACGATCTGTTCCGTGAGTCGCTCAGCCTCAACCTCGGCGACGAGGGATACGAGGTCATCACCTTCGACCGCGGCGAACCGGCGCTCGATTTCTTCGCTGACGACGGATCGGTCGACATCGTCCTGCTGGACTGGCGCATGCCCAAGCTGGACGGCATCGACGTCCTGCGCCAGATGCGCGCCCGCGGCATCGCCACCCCGGTGATCTTCCTGACCGTCCTGTCCGACCAGATTTATGAAGAGGCGGCGCTGGCCGGCGGCGCGCTGGACTTCGTGGAGAAGTCGCGCAGCCTGTCGATCCTGCTGAAGCGCATGCGCCTGATCCTGGACGGCACCAAGGGCGATGCGGTCAAGGGTGCCGAGGAGGCGGAGACCGGCGGCAACGCCACCATGCATCGCCTGGGCGAGTTGGAGCTGCGCCTGGACAACAGCCGCGCCTTCTGGAAGGGCAAGCGCATCGATCTGACGCTGACCGAGTTCAACATCGTCAAGCTGATGTCGACCCGCCCGGAAGAGGACGTGTCCTACCGCGAGATCTACGACCTCGTCCACGGCAAGGGCTTCGTCGCCGGCTACGGCCCGTCGGGCTACCGCGCCAACGTTCGCGCCTTCATCAAGCGCATCCGCCAGAAGTTCCGTTCGGTCGACGCCAACTTCGCCTGCATCGAGAACTATCCGGGCTTCGGCTATCGCTGGGGCAAGGGTGAGAACCCGGCCCAGGGCGGCGACGAGGACGGCGTGGACACTGCCCCGGGCAACGGCACGCGCAATGGCCAGCGCGGTGGAATGAGCGAGGACATGCTGATCAATGGCGCTGCTGCCGAGTGACCTTGCGATGCGGGCGCCCAGACAAGCGTCCGCCCGCCTGCTTTGGCTGTGGCGTTCGATGGCGAGCCGGCTGGTGCTGCTCACCGTCGTCTTCGTCGCCGTGCCGGTTCTGCTCTACGACCAGTTCCAGCGCGCCGACGAGGCCTCGCAGCAGCTCCTGCTGAAAAGCGCCCAGCGCCAGGGTGAACTGATCGCCCGGGCGCTGGAACCGGAACTTCTGGGTGTCGACCGCACGGCGCTGCCCAGTCTCAGCAGCGCGCTGGCCCGCTACGGCGACGACCGCACGCGGCTGAAGCTGCTGGTGCGTCCGCGCGTGGCGGCCACCGGGACCGCGGCGCTCAGGACCGGACCGGAACCCTTCTTCTATGTCGCGGCGGCGCCCAGCCTGTCGACCGCCGACATCGATGCCGAACGGCGCCTGCTGCTCGAACAGGGTGTGCTGGACCGGCTGGGGTCGAGCTGTGCCGGCAACTCCACGCTGGCGATGCGTGTTCCCCATGCCGAAGGCGGCGAGGAGGTGCTGTCCTCCATCACCCCGATCAAGACCAGCTTCGGCTGCTGGGCGCTGGTGACCAGCCATGCGACCGAGGCCTACATCTCGTCCTCCATCGGCCGTCCCTATTGGAGCACGCCGGCGGTCCAGGCCGCCGCGGCGATCTATCTGGCGATGGCGGCCCTGGTGCTGGCGGTGCTGGCCGGGGTCTGGCGCAACCTGAACCGTTTCGGCGATCTTGCCCGCCGCATCGTCGGCGGCGAGGATACCCCCGACCATGAGGGCCGCAGCGCCTCCTTCGCCGCGCGCAACACCGTGCCGGAACTGGCCGGGGTGGCGGAGGATTTCGACCGTCTCGTTTCCACGTTGCGCGACAGCGCCCAGTCGCTGCGCCGTGCGGCGGAAGACAACGCCCACGCCTTCAAGACGCCGATCGCCGTGATCCGCCAGTCGGTGGAGCCGCTGCGCCGCGCCCTGCCGGCGGAGAACGCCCGCAGCCAGCGCGCGCTGACGATGATCGAGAAGTCGCTGGACAAGCTGGACGGGCTGGTGTCCTTCGCCCGCCGCATGGACGAGGCGGCAGCCGACCTGCTGGCCCCCTCGCGCCGCCGCGTCGACCTGTCGTCGCTGGTGGAGCGGATGGCCGGCGGTTATACCGGTCTGCTGGCCGAACGGCGACTGCACATGCGCTCGCGCATCGATGCCGGGCTGGTGGTGCGGGCCAGCGAAGAGACGCTGGAAACCATCGTCGAGAATCTGGTGGAGAACGCCGTCAGCTTCTCGCCGGCCGACTCCGCCGTCAGCGTCCGCCTGACCCGCAACGGCCGCTGGGCCGAGCTGGTGGTGGACGACGAAGGACCGGGCGTCGATCCGGCCAACCTGGAACGCATCTTCGAGCGCTACTTCTCCCACCGCGAACCCGGCCGCGGCATGCCGGAGGACGAATCGGCTGCTCATCAGGCCGGGGCCGCGCATTTCGGCATCGGCTTGTGGATCGTCCGCCGCAACATCGAGGCCTTCGGCGGCCGCGTCAGCGCCCAAAACCGCCCGACCGGCGGGCTGCGCATGACGGTGATGCTGCCGCTGGCGGCGTGACGGCGTCCGCCCCTCACCGGCGAACAGGCTTCGGAGTGGCGCGGTCGGCGCCGTTCCTGCTATGGTCGGTTCCGGGGTGGCCCCGTTCTTTGCCCGAAGATCGGGGCGGCCTGCCGAACAGCATTCCGAGCCGCCGATGGACCGCAGCCTCGATCCCACCGACATCAAGATCCTGCGTGAACTGCAGGAGGATGGACGCCTCAGCAATGTCGAGCTGGCCCGTCGCATCAACCTGAGCCCGGCCGCCTGCCTGGAGCGGGTGAAGCGGCTGCAGGCGGACGGCATCATCCAGCGCTATGTCGCGCTGCTCGACCCGCACCGGTTGGAAGCGGAGATGCTGGTCTTCGTGGAAGTGGTGCTGGACCGCACGACGCCCGACAATTTCGACGACTTCAAGGCCACCGTGCTGCGCATGCCGCAGATCATGGAATGCCACATGGTCGCCGGCGGCTTCGACTATCTGGTCAAGGCGCGGGTGCGCGACATGAACGAATACCGCCTGTTCCTGGGCGAACTGCTGTCCACCGCGCGCGGCGTGCGGGAAACCCATACCTATGCGGTGATGGAAGAGGTCAAAAGCGTCACCGCCATTCCGCTCGATGGATTGTCCGCAGGTTCGTTGCGCGGCTAAACAATTAGGCAGTTCAGCTTTTTTCAGTTTGCATCGTGCGCCGCGCCCGCCATTCTTTTCCGGACGCATTTTGCGACAAGTTCGGCGGGTGGAAATCGCCTTACCGTTGTATTGCGCCACACAGATTGTTCGGTCGCTGTCAATTTTGGCGGCATGCCGCTTGCAGTGCAACGTCCGGTTCGGGGGTGCGACCGATGCGGTCGTCCGGCGCTGCAGTTTTCGCCTCCACGCCCGACCGCTTTTTGCAAGGCTTTGGCTGGAGCGGAACCGCGTCATGCGTGTCAACACCCCGATCACCGACCGTGAGGTCCATCTGACCGAAGGCGTCCCCCTGGTGTCGCGCACCGACACCGGCGGGCGGATCACCTTCGTGAACCAGGCTTTCGTCGAGATCAGCGGTTTCGACGAACATGAGCTGATCGGCGCTCCGCACAACCTCGTCCGCCATCCCCACATGCCCAAGGAGGCCTTCGCCGACCTGTGGGCGACCGTGAAGTCGGGGCGGCCCTGGGAAGGGCTGGTGAAGAACCGGACCAGGTCCGGCGATTTCTACTGGGTGCGCGCCAACGTCACCCCGGTGATCGAGAACGGCGCCGTCACCGGCTATATCTCCATCCGCTCCAAACCATCGCGCGACGAGATCGCGGAGGCCGATGCCCTGTATACGGCGATGCGCGACGGACGTGCGGCGGTGGTGCTGAGCCAGGGCGCGCTCGTCCGCCGCAGCCGCGCTGGCCGGGCCGCCGCCAAGGCGTGGTCCAGCCTGTCCGGACGTCTGGCCGGGGTGATGGTGCTGCTGATCCTGGCGATGCTGGCGGCCGGCTGGCTCGGCCTGAACGGCATGGAGGCCTCCAACCGGTCGCTTCGCACGGTGTATGAGGACCGGACCGTTCCCGCCTATCAGATCGGCGAAATCCAGAATCTCGCCCGCGACAGCCGGCAGCGCCTGACCGATTTTGCCGCCGATCTTCAGGCCGGCAAGGGGACCGGAGACCTCACAACCGTCGAGTCCGCGGTCGCCGGCAACACCGCAGCCATGCAGCGGCTGCTGACCGCCTATCTCGCCACCTACCTGACGCCGGAGGAGGCGGTTCTCGCCGACCGGTTCAAGCCGCTGGTCGGCTCCTATCTCCAGTCCGGCATCGGTCCGGCCCTGGCCCTGGCACGGGAGAAGAACGGAGCCGCGCTTGACGCCCATCTGCGCGGCACCGTCCGGCCCGCCTTCGCCGAACTGCGCCGGGTGTCGGATGCGCTGCTGGAACTCCAGATCCGGGTGGCGCGGGAGGAGTTCGACAAGGCCGAAGCCGACCATAGTCGGCGCATCGCCGCGGTCGCCGCGGCGGTACTGCTGAGCTGCGTGCTCGCCGCCCTGTTCGGCTGGCTGATCCTGCGCACGGTGCGCCGTCCGCTGTCGGTCCTGGAACAGACGTTCGAGCGCATCGCCCGCGGCGCTCTCACCGATCCGATGACGCCGATCAGCGTGCCGGAATTCGCCCGCGTCGCGTCCGAACTGAACGCGATGAAGGCGAAGTTGGCCTATGCCGCCCACGAGAAGCACGAGACCGAACTGCGGCAGAAAGCGCTGACCCGCCAAGCCCTGCTGGAGACCTGCAAGTCGATCGAAAGCGACCTGGACTCCACCTGGATGGGGGTGGAGCTGACCAGCAACCGCGCCGGCGACGGCATCCAGCATCTGATGCAGGCCCTGGGCGTGGTGCGGGAGAACACGATGGTGGTGTCGGCGGCTTCGGAGCAAGCCAGCGCCAATGCCCAGTCGGTCGCCGCCGCGACGGAGGAGCTGAACAGTGCCGGGCACGAGATCGCGCGGCAGGCCGCCCGGTCCAGCGAGGTGGCCCGGCGGGCGGTGGACAGCGCCCGCGGTTCCGCCTCCGCCATCGGCCAGATGGAACTGGCGACGGAAGAGATCGCCAAGGTCGCCAACCTGATCAACGAGATCGCCGGCCAGACAAACCTGCTGGCACTGAATGCCACCATCGAGGCGGCGCGGGCCGGGGAGGCCGGCAAGGGCTTCGCCGTGGTCGCCAGCGAGGTGAAGGCGCTCGCCAACCAGACGGCGCGGGCGACCGAAGACATCGCCCGCCAGATCGACCAGCTGAAGCAGGCGGTCGGCGGCAGCGTCACGGCGATCCAGACCGTCATTTCCGTGATCGAGGAGATCGACGAGGCCGCCGCTGCCACCGCCGCCGCGGTGGAGGAGCAATCCGCCGCCAACGGGGAGATCGGGCGCAGCGCCACCAACTCGGCCGGCGGGGCATCGCAGGTGTCGGTCAGCGTCCTGCATATCCGCGATCAGGCCGACGAGATCACCGGCATCGCCACCGACGTCAGCCGCCGGATGGCCGATACCCAGACCGCCGTCGCCGACCTGAAGCGCCGTCTGGTCATCGCGCTCCGCCAGTCGGTTGCCGGCGACCGCCGCATGTCCGACCGGATCCCCTGCGAAGAGCCCGTCACGCTGGTCCTGGCCGACGACCGCCGCACCGCCACCATGCTGGACCTGTCGCTCGAGGGGATGCTGGTGGAGGGCACGGGGCTTCCCCCGTTTGCCGAGCAGACGCGGCTGACCGTGACGTTGCGCGATGTCGGCGACCTGCCGGCCGTCGTCGCCGGGATCAGCGACCTCGGCCTGCATCTGGCCTTCGACGAGCTGTCCGATGTTCAGGCGGACCGGCTGGGCCGGGCCTATCGCGCGATGGTGGAGGCCGATTCCGATGTCATCCGCACTGCGCAGAACACTGCCGCGGCCCTGTCCAAGGCTCTGGAAAGCGCTCTTTCCAGTGGCAGCATCGGTGAGGAGGCGCTGTTCTCCACCGATTTGGCCCCCATTGCCGGCAGCGACCCCGAACAGGCGCTGGCCCCCTTCACGGAGTTGACCGACCGCCTGTTCCCGGCGATCCAGGAGCCGGTCCTGGCCTCCAACCCCCGCTTTCAGCTCTGCGTGGCGGCCAACAGCGTCGGTTATGTGCCGACCCACAACAGCCGCTATTCCGAGCCGCAGCGGCCGGGCGACCCCGCCTGGAACACCGCCAATTGCCGCAACCGCCGCGTCTTCGCCGACCGGTCGGGCCTTGCCGCCGCGCGCAACACCCGGCCGTTCCTGCTGCAGGCCTATCGCCGCGATATGGGCGGCGGCCGGATGGTGCGCCTTAAGGAGGTCGATGCGCCGATCGTCGTGCGCGGCCGCCATTGGGGCAATGTGCGGCTGGCCTATACGCCCTGAACCTCTTCTAAGCGGTCGTCTGCGCCTCCGGAACCAGCACGTCGGCGCAGATCGCCCGCACCACCTCGGCGCGGTCGGCCGCGGCGCCGGGAGCGAGCAGCCCCTGGCCGAAGGCGAAGGCGTAGAAAAGATAGGCGCGGGCGAAGGCTTGGTCGGAGGGCAGACCCAGCGCCACGAACAGGCCGGCGACGCTGTGAAGGCGTTCGCGGTCGACCTCGGCGATCACGCTTTCCGCCTCGGGATCTCGCCGGGCCCAGTCGCGCACCGCCAGCTCTATCGCCATGCCCCGCGGCTTGCTGCCGCCATAGAGCGCCAGCAGGTCGCGCAGCTGCTGCGCCGGTTCGCGCCCGTCCAGCCGGGTCTGTTCCTTGATGGCCGCGATGCGGCCCAGCTTCCAGCTGTCGAGCAGGGCGTTCATAAGGTCGGTGCGGTCGCGGAAATGCCAATAGAAGCTGCCCTTGGTGACCTTCAGGGCCTTCGCCAGCACCTCCACCCGCACCTTGTCGACGCCGCCTTCGGCCAGCGCCGCGAAGGCGGCGGCCAGCCAGGATTCGCGGTTCTTCGTCTTGGATTCCATACCCGTCCTTCGCGCTTTTTCCGGCTGCCGCATCTCCGGAGGCGATCTATACCCGAAAAGGGCGGTCCATGACTATTCGCCCTGCTGCATCTGGATCGCGTCCGACGCCCGGCCGCGGTAATGGATGTTGCCGTTGCCGTCCAAGAAAGCGCGGTCGCCGGTCAGGTAATAGCGCCGGCCATGACGGAAGCGCTGGGCGGTGCGCTCCGGGTTGTTGGCGTAGGATTCGAACCAGAACAGCGGCGAATGGTCCACGTCGATGGCGATCTCGCCGGCGCCGCCCACCGGCGCCTCCCGGCCGTCGGGGTCGAGGATGACGACGCGGAATCCCGGCATCGGCCGGCCGAGCGAACCGCTGGGCGGCTGGGCCGGCTCGCCGCCATCCACCTCCTCGGACTCGTAACGGCCGATCCCGTCGGGGTCGTAGCGGTTCACGATGAAGATGCCGGTCTCGCGCTGGCCATACTGGTCGAGCAGCGGGACCTTCACCGTCCGGTTTGCCCAGGCGATCAAGTCGGGGGGCAGCGGTTCGCCCACCACCGACAGGATGCGCAACGCGAACTGGTGCGACACGCCGGGGTCGGCGCCGTGCCAGGCGCGGATCTGCGACGGGGCGGCGGTCAGGTTGGTGACGCCGAACTTCGTCAGCATGCGGTAGCCCTGCCGCACGTCGTAGGGGCCGTCGCAGAAGATCGTCGTCCGTCCCAGCAGCAGCGGCCCGACCAGCCCGTAATAGGCGCCATAGGCCCAGCCGGGGTCGGCCATGTTCCAATAGATGTCGTCGTCGCGCAGGTCCAGGCCGATGCGCATGTACTGCTCGATCCCCGACAGCGCCTTGACCGGAAGCGAGACGCCCAGCGGCGTCGGCTCGGATTCGGACGTGTAGATAAGGGCGAAGGCGTCGCCTTCCCGGTAGCGCGCCACCTCGGCCAGCGGCGCGGCCTCGTGCAGCGACGACCAGAAGGGCACCGCGTCGGGACCGAAGGCCTCGTCGCCCTCCACCGTCACCACCGGCCGGGTGTTGTCGCGCGGTACCTTGCGGCGCAGGAAGCCGTTGGTGACGATGGCTCGCGCATCGCTGTCGGCCAGCCGGTACGCCACGGACGATGCGGTGTAGGTGGTGAACAGCGGCATGTAGACGCCGCCCAGCCGCCAGATCGCCAATGCCGTGATCAGCAGTTCCGGCCCCTTGGGCAGCAGCACCGCCACCCGGTCGCCCTGGCCCACCCCCATGCCTGCCAGCACGGTCGCGAAGCGCGCCGAATCGTGGGCGAGGCGGGCGAAGCTCAGCTCCGTCGTCTGTCCCGCCACGCTTTCATGCAGCAGCGCCGCCCGCGCGCCGTCGGCGGCGCGGACATGACGGTCGCACAACAGCGAAGCCAGCGCGATGGACAGGCCGCGATACTCCGGCCGCAGGAAGGCCGACGGCCTCACCATCAGGGCCGGCGGCGTCTCGGCCGCCACCGACGCCGCTGCTTCCGGCGGCTGTGGCGGGGCAGGGGGAGCCGGCCGGTGCCGCAGCGCAGCCAGATCGCCCAGCGCCACCAGATCCGGCCCCAGGTGATAGCGCTTGCTGCGCCCATCCTGCTCCACCAGCCCTTCGCGCGCCAATGCCATCAGCAGCCGGTGGGTGGTCGCCTTCGACAGCCCGACCCCGCCCATCAGATCGGCCAGCCGCGCGCCGTCGGTGCCCGCGTCGGCGACCGCGCGCAGCAGGGCGATGGCGCGTTCCAGGCTTTGGGTGCCGCCCGCTCCGCTCGGAGCGGCAGGAGGTGTGGCGATGCCGGCGTGACTGCTCATGAGGTCCATCATATGGACCACGCGGCGGCTTGTCGCGTCAAAAAACATGCACTAGCGGAATGTCAGTGTTGATAACAGAACGGAACCCGGTATATAGTGCGGAAGTTGCTCATGAAACGGTCCACAATATGGACCTCGCCGGCCACCAAAGAGCCGGGTCGTGACCCCGAGAAGCGGTACCAACAGCAACGGAGGAGGAAATGTCAGGCGCGCCCGTCGCACCACACCCCGGCCCTGCCAAAACGTCGCCCACCACCCAGGCGGAGACCATCTTCGAGGCTCGGGGCGTCAATCTGCGCTTCGGGGGCGTCCATGCGCTGACCGACGTCAGTTTCGGCATCCGTAGGGGCGAGTTGTTCTCGATCATCGGCCCGAACGGGGCCGGCAAGACCTCGATGGTCAACTGCATCTCCGGCCGCTACCGGCCGACGGATGGCAAGGTCTATTTCAAGGGCCGCGACGTGACGGGGATGACCCCGAACCATCGCGCCTCGCTCGGCATCGGGCGCACCTTCCAGAATCTGGCGCTGTTCGGGCACATGACCGTGCTCGACAACATCATGGTCGGCCGCCACCACCTGCTGAAGAACAACTTCCTGACCGGGTCGCTCTATTGGCTGACCGGGGCCAGGAAGGAGGAATTGTCCCACCGCCGCGAGGTGGAGGAGATCATCGACTTCCTCGAAATCCAGCATGTGCGCAAGGCCACCGCCGGCACCCTGTCCTACGGCCTGCGCAAGCGGGTGGAACTGGCCCGCGCCATGGCGCTGAAGCCGGATCTGATCCTGCTGGACGAGCCGATGGCCGGCATGAACCTGGAAGAGAAGGAGGACATGGCCCGCTACATCGTCGACCTGAACGAGGAGTTCGGCATGACCGTGGTCATGATCGAGCACGACATGGGCGTGGTCATGGACATCTCGCACCGGGTGATGGTGCTGGAATTCGGCAAGAAGATCGCCGAAGGCAGGCCGGAAGAGGTCCTGGCCGATCCCCGCGTCCGCCGCGCCTATCTGGGCGAGGACGACGAGGAAGAGGCGCCGGCGGCTCCTGCCGCGGTCGTGCCGCCGCGCAAGGAGGTCGCGTGATGTCGAACCTCAATCTGCCTGATCTGGCCGTCTACGACACCCTGCCGAAGCTGGTGGCATTGCATGCCCGCGACCATGGCGGCGACATCGCCATGCGCGAGAAGGATTTCGGCATCTGGCGGACCTTCACCTGGACCGACGTGCATGTCCGCGTTCGAGCCTTCGCGCTGGGGATGACCAAGCTCGGCGTCGTGCCGGGCGAGGTGGTCGGCCTGCTCGGCGACAACCGTCCCGACTGGGTGATGGGCGAGATCGCGACCCACGCGCTGCGCGGCTACAGCCTGGGCATCTACCGCGATGCGCTGGACGAGGAGGTCGCCTACCTCATCACCTATGCCGACGTGAAGGTGGTGTTCGCCGAGGACGAGGAGCAGGTCGACAAGCTGCTGAACCTCGCCGACCGGCTGCCGACGCTGCAGCACATCATCTATTCCGACCCGCGCGGCATGCGCAAATACCATGACCCCCGCCTGATGCCGGTCACCGACCTGATCCGCATGGGCGAGGAGCTGCTGGCCGCGCAGCCGGACCTCTACGACCGCATGGTGGCGGAGACCAAGGGCGAGGATGTCGCCATCCTCTGCACCACGTCGGGCACCACCTCTAACCCGAAGATGGCGATGCTGCCGGCCGGGCGCCTGATCCGCCATGTCGCCAGCTACCTGTCCGCCGATCCCAAGGGTCCGGAGGACGAGTATGTCTCGGTCCTGCCGCTGTCCTGGATCATGGAGCAGGTCTATGCCGTCGGCATGGGGGTGGTGTCGCGGATGCGCGTGAACTTCGTCGAGGAAGCCGAGACGATGATGCACGACTTCCGCGAGATCGGGCCGACCTTCGTCCTGTTCGCGCCGCGCCTGTGGGAGGCCATCGCCGCCGACGTGCGCGCCCGGATGATGGACGCCTCGCCCTTCAAGCAGAAGATGTACGATCTCGGCATGAAGCTGGGGCTGGAGGCGCTGGCGAAGGGGCAGCGCTCGGCGATGGCCGACGCCATCCTGTTCAAGGCTCTGCGTGACCGGCTGGGTTTCACCAACCTGAAATCGGCGGCGACCGGCGGTGCGGCGCTCGGCCCCGACACCTTCAAGTTCTTCCAGGCGCTGGGCGTGCCGTTGCGCCAGATCTATGGCCAGACCGAAACGATGGGCGCCTACACCGTCCATCGCGGCACCGACGTGGATTTCGACACGGTTGGCGTGCCCTTCGACGACGGCATCGAGGTGAAGGTAATCGACGCCGACCACAACGGCGTCGGCGAAATCGTCACCCGCCACCCCAACATGTTCGCCGGCTATTACCGGAACGAGAAGGCGACTGTCGCCGACATGCGCGACGGCTGGATGCACACGGGCGATGCCGGCTTCTTCGACAAGAAGGGGCATCTGGTCATCATCGACCGCATCAAGGACATCGCCACCACCGCCCAGGGCGACCGCTTCAGCCCGCAATACATCGAGAACAAGCTGAAGTTCAGCCCCTATGTCGCCGAGGCGGTGATCCTGGGCGACAAGCGCGAATACCTGTCGGCGATCATCTGCATCCGCTTCTCCATCGTTTCGAAATGGGCGGAAAAGAACCGCATCGCCTTCACCACATACTCCGACCTGTCGTCCAAGCAGGAGGTCTACGACCTGCTGCGGGCGGAGGTGGAGCGGGTGAACCAGACGCTTCCCGAGTTTCAGCGCATCTCCAAGTTCCTGCTGCTCTACAAGGAGCTGGACGCCGACGACGGCGAACTGACCCGCACCCGCAAGGTGCGCCGCGGCGTCGTCGCCGAGAAATACGGCACCATCATCGACAGCATCTATGCCGGCCAGCCGAAGATCGACGTGGACACCACGATCGCCTTCCAGGACGGCACCAAGCAGCGCATCCGCACGACGCTGACCGTCATCGATTTGGCCCCCGCCGCCGCCGAGGCGCCGCGGCAGCCGGTCGCGGCGTGAGGGGAGCGCATAGCGATGCTACCGCTTAAGACCCCTCTCCCTCCCGGGGAGAGGATGGGTGAGGGGGTTCCGCCTGCCGGACGCTCCTCGCCGCGCGTCCCCCTCACCCCGACCCTCTCCCCGGGGGGGAGAGGGGGATTTGGATCCCATCTCGGCGAGGCCACGCCATGACCCTTCTGTTTCAGCTTCTCGTCAACGGCCTGATCGTCGGCGCGCTGTATGGCGTGGTCGCCATGTCCTTCGTGCTGATCTACAAGGCCAGCCGCATCGTCAACTTCGCCCAGGGCGAATTCCTGCTGATTGGCGCCTGGACCTGCTGGTGGCTCCTCACCAGTTGGCAGCTGCCCTTCTGGATCGGCTTCCCGATCACGCTGGTCTTCATGCTGGCCTTCGGCGTCATCCTGCAGATCGTCGTCTTGAGGCCGATGATCGGTGAGCCGATCATCTCCGTCATCATGGTGACGATCGGCCTGTCCATCGTCTTCCAGGCGGCGATGAAGTGGATGTTCGGCGTCTTCGCCAAGCCCTTCCCGCCGATCTTCGCCAGCCCCACCATGAACCTGTTCGGGCTGGAGGTGCAGACCGTCTACGTTATGTCGCTGCTGATCTCGATCCTGATCATGGCGGGCTTCGGCTGGTTCTTCAAATACTCGCGGACCGGTCTCGCCATGCGGGCCACCGCCTTCGACCAGCAGGTGGCGCAGTCGCTCGGCATCTCGGTCCGCCACATGTTCGCGATGAGCTGGGCGATCTCCGCCATGGTGTCGGCGGTGGCCGGCGTCACGGTGGGCGTGGTCAACGGCGTGTCGTCGGCCCTGTCCTTCTTCGGCATCAAGGTGTTCCCGGCGGTGATCCTGGGCGGTCTCGACAGCGTCATCGGCGCGGTGGTCGGCGGCCTGATCGTCGGCGTGCTGGAGAACATGGCGCACTACCTGGACAGCCAGTGGCTGAACTGGGGCAACATGTACGAGATCGCGCCCTTCTACGTCCTGATCGCCATCCTGATGATCAAGCCTTACGGCCTGTTCGGCACCAAAGACATCGAGCGCGTGTGAGGCCCCCATGGCGAACATCAGCATCATCCCGAGCGGCGATTTCAAGACGTCCTACGGGACCGACACCACCATCTTCCCGACGAAGACCAGCCGCAACTTCGCGATCCTGGGCGTGGTTCTGCTCCTGGCCTGCCCGGCCTTCATGGACCGCTACTGGCTCAGCCTGCTGATCCAGATCAGCTATCTCGGCATCGCCGCGCTTGGCCTGAACATCCTGGTCGGCTTCACCGGCCAGATCTCCATCGGCCATTCCGCCTTCTTCGGCTTCGGCGCCTTCGCGTCCGCCTGGCTGAACAACAGCCTGGGCGTTCCGGTGGCGCTCGCCATTCCGCTGGCGGGCGTGGTCACCACGTTGGTCGGGCTGCTGTTCGGCATGCCGGCGGCGCGGCTGAAGGGCCTGTACCTCGCCATCGCCACGCTGGCGGCGCAGTACATCCTGCAGGACTTCTTCGCCCGCGCCGACTGGTTCACCGGCGGCACCGCCGGCACCATCGCCGAGCCGCTGACCATCTTCGGCTTCGCCTTCGACACCGACGAGCGCTACTTCTACGTCGCGCTGGTGGCGATGGTCGTGATGTACATCCTCGCCACCAACCTGATGCGGACCCGCGACGGCCGCGCCCTGGTGGCGGTGCGCGACCATTACCTGTCCGCCGAGATCATGGGCATCAACCTGACGAAGTACCGGACGATGTCCTTCGGCATCTCCGCCTTCTACGCCGGCATCGGCGGCGCGCTGTACGCCCATTACCTGCAGTTCGTGTCGGTGGAGGGCTTCACCATCCTCTTCTCGATCCAGTTCCTGGGCATGATCATCATCGGCGGGCTGGGGTCGATCATGGGCACGCTGATGGGCACCGCCTTCATGGTCTTCCTGCCGGAGGCGATGCAGGCGCTCACCAAGCTGGTCAGCGGCACCGCCATCGATACCGCGCTGAACCTGAAGGACAACATCGCCTTCCTGCGCGAAATGTCGATCGGCCTCGTCATCATCCTGTTCCTGGTGTTCGAGCCCGACGGGCTGGCCCACCGCTGGAAGCAGATCAAGGCCTATTGGAAGCTCTATCCTTTCTCGCACTAAGACCCGACGCTTTGCCGGTCAACAAACAGAACAGAATGGGGAGTCAACGCACCATGTCGATCAAGACCGCGCTTTTCGCCACCTCCGCGCTCCTGCTGGCGACCACCGCCACCGCTTACGCCGACATTCCGGTCGGCCATCTGGCGGACCAGTCCGGCGCCACCTCCGACGTCGGCGTGCCCTATGCCCAGGGCGTGGCGGACGCGCTCGCCTACATCAACGCCAAGGGCGGCGTCAACGGCACCAAGCTGGCGGTCGACACCGTCGACTACGGCTATCAGGCGCCGCGCGCCATCAGCCAGTACAAGAAGTGGTCGTCCGGCAGCGACAAGATTGCGGCCCTGCAGGGCTGGGGCACCGCCGATACCGAGGCGCTGACCGGCTTCGTCGGCAAGGACGAGATCCCGGCCTATTCCGGCTCCTACTCCGGCCACCTGACCGACCCGACCGGCAAGGGCCCGCACGGCTCCAAGCCGGCGCCCTACAACTTCTTCTACGGTCCGTCCTACTCCGACGCCCTGCGCGGCATGCTGATGTGGGCGGCCGAGGACTGGAAGAAGCAGGGCGGCCAGGGCAAGCCGAAATACGTCCACATGGGCGCCAACCACCCCTATCCCAATGCCCCGAAGGATGCCGGCGAGCAGCTGGCCAAGGAGCTGGGCTTCGACGTCCTGCCGGCCGTGCAGTTCGCGCTGACCCCCGGCGACTACACCGCCCAGTGCCTGACGCTGAAGCAGTCCGGCGTCAACTACGCCTATCTCGGCAACACCGCCGGCTCCAACATCTCGGTGCTGAAGGCCTGCCAGACGGTCGGCGCCAAGGTGCAGTTCATGGGCAATGTCTGGGGCATGGACGAGAACGCCGCCAAGGCCGCCGGTGCGGCCGCCGACGGCGTGGTGTTCCCGATGCGCACCGCGGTGACCTGGAACGCCGAGGTGCCGGGCATGAAGACGCTGAAGGACATTTCCAAGATTTCCGACGCGGCCGGCACCGCCTACCGTCCGGTGCACTACATGGCCGGCGTCTGCACCGCCTTCTACATGAAGGAGGCGATGGACTGGGCGTCGAAGAATGGCGGCGTCACCGGTCCGAACATCCGCAAGGCGATGTACCAGAAGAAGGACTGGGTCCCGGCCGGGCTCGAGGGCGTCTGCGTTCCCTCGACCTGGACCGAGAACGACCACCGCGGCATGACGGCGGTCAACATCTACCGCGCCAAGGTCGGCGGCGATACCGGCGCCGGCGTGGACGAACTGGTCAAGGCCGGCACGATCAAGCTGGACAAGCTGACCACCGTCGACGTCCCGCGCAAGCCGGAATGGCTGGGCTGGTAAGTCCTTGAGTGCCCGGCGCCTCCGCTCGTTTCCGGCGGGGGCGCCCCCCTTCTTCCGAACAGTCCAGGTGCCGCATGCTGAACACCGCCACGGCCGCTTCGACCAACGCTCCAGTTGTGCCGCCCGTCACGGCGGCGAAGCGGATGATGCTGTCCGTCAACAACATCGAGGTCGTCTACAACGACGTGATCCTCGTGCTCCGCGGCCTCAGCCTGGAGGTGCCGGAGGGCGAGATCGTGGCATTGCTGGGCGCCAACGGCGCCGGCAAGTCGACGACGCTGAAGGCGATCTCCGGCCTGCTGAAGACCGAGGACGGCGAGGTCACCCGTGGCGACATCACCTTCAATGGCGAGCGCATCAACGGCATCGACCCCGACCAGATCGTCCGCAAGGGCATCTTCCAGGTGATGGAGGGCCGCCGCATCATCGCCGACATGACCTGTCTGGAGAACCTGCGCCTGGGCGCCTACACCCGCCGCGACAACGGGGTGAAGGACGACCTGGACATGGTCTTCAGCTATTTCCCCCGCCTGAAGGAGCGCACCGGCCTTGCCGGCTATCTCTCCGGCGGCGAGCAGCAGATGCTGGCCATCGGCCGCGCGATGATGGCCCGACCGAAGCTGATCCTGATGGACGAGCCCAGCATGGGCCTGTCGCCCCTGATGGTGAAGGAGGTGTTCAGCATCGTCCAGCAGATCAACAAGGACCTTGGCGTCACCATCCTGCTGGTGGAGCAGAACGCCCGCATGGCGCTGCAGGCGGCATCCCGCGGCTACATCATGGAGAACGGCAAGGTCGTGCTGGACGGCACCGCCGAAGAGCTGCGCAACAACGAGGACGTGAAGGAATTCTACCTCGGCGGCGGCAACGAAGAGCGCAAGAGCTTCAAGAACCTCAAGAGCTTCAAGCGGCGCAAGCGCTGGATTTGAGGGGGGAGGCGTCGGCTTTGATGCCCCCTCCCTAACCCTCCCCCGCTCTCGGCCGGCCGAAGGCCGGTCCGATCGCGGGAGAGGGGACTGCCGCCACTCCTTTGCAAAACTCCCGCAAAGCTCCTGCCCCCTCTCCCGCGGAGCGGGGGAGGGATGGGGAGGGGGCAATCCCCCGCGTCACCTCGGCCGACCCCTGAACGGACGAACGACCATGACCGATTTCTACGACGACCTCGAAACCCGTTCCTCCGACCGGCGCGAGGCCGAGCAGTTCGCGGCGCTGCCCGCCCACCTGCACCATGCCAGGGATGCGGCCCCCTATTTCCGCCGGCTGCTGGCGGAGATCGATCCGGCGGCGATCCACGACCGCGCGTCGCTCGCCACCCTGCCGGTGACGCGCAAGGCCGACCTGATCGCGCTGCAGCAGGAAAACCCGCCCTTCGGCGGTCTGGCGGCGGTGGAGATCGGGCGTCTGGCCCGCGTCTTCGCCTCGCCCGGCCCGATCCACGATCCGGAGCCGCATGGCACCGATCCCTGGCGCAGCGCCCGCGCGCTGTTCGCCGCCGGCTTCCGCCCCGGCGACCTCGCCCACAACTGCTTCGCCTATCATCTGACTCCCGCCGGCTCGATGTTCGAGACGGGCGCGCACGCCGTCGGCTGCGCCGTCATCCCCGCCGGCACCGGCAACACCGAGATGCAGGCGCAGGTCGTCGCCAGCCTCAAGCCGCGCGGCTATATCGGCACGCCCGACTTCCTGAAGATCATCCTGGAGAAGGGCGACGCGCTGGGGCTGGACGTCTCGTCCATCCGCATCGCCGCCGTGTCGGGTGGCCCCTATCTGCCCGACGCCCGCGCCTTCTACGAGGCGCGCGGGTTGGAGGTCTACCAGAGCTACGGCACCGCCGACCTCGGCATCGTCGCCTACGAGACCGCCGCCCGCTCGGGCTTGGTGGTGAACGAGGGCTGCATCGTCGAGATCGTCCGCCCCGGCACCGGCGACCCGGTTCCCGACGGCGAAGTGGGCGAAGTGGTGGTGACCATCTTCAACCCGGCCTATCCGCTGATCCGCTTCGCCACCGGCGACCTGTCGGCGGTGCTGCCGGGCACCAGCCCCTGTGGCCGGACCAACATGCGGCTGAAGGGCTGGATGGGCCGTGCCGACCAGACCACCAAGGTCAAGGGCATGTTCGTCCATCCGGGGCAGGTCGCCGAGGTGCTGCGCCGCCATCCCCAGCTCTCCCGCGGCCGCCTCGTCGTCGGGCGCCGGGACGCCAGCGACACCATGACCCTGCGCTGCGAGGCGGAGGAGACCGGAGACGCTCTCGCCGCCGCCATCCGCGAGACGCTGTCGTCGGTGACCAAGCTCAAAGGGGCGGTGGAGTTCGTGCCGCCGGGGAGTTTGCCGAATGACGGCAAGGTGATCGACGACACGCGGGGGTGAGTGTCGCAGCTCTGCCCCCTCCCCAGCCCTCCCCCGCTCCGCGGGAGAGGGAGTCAGCGCTTGAGCGGCGGAGTTCCCTCTCCCGCGTTAGCGGGGGAGGGCTAGGGAGGGGGCACCTGCCGCCAGAACCTCGTCAAACGACCCTCAGCACTCCGCATCCGCCGACGGCATCAGCTCGTACTGCGGCTTGTAGCCCGGCTGAGCGCGGATGCGTTCGGCCCAGGCCTGGACGTTGGGGTAGTCCTTCGCCTCGATGGCCGATTCGTTCAGCAGGTCGATCCAGGGGAAGGCGAAGATGTCGGCGATGGTCAGCCGTTCGCTCTGGATGAAGCTGTGGCCGGACAGATGCTCGTCGAACAGCTTCATGCCGCTGGCGGCGGAAGCGTCGAGCCAGGGCAGGGCGTTGGCGTCGCCGTTGAACTTGCGCACGGCCCGGGCGCGCTGGACCGGCAGAAGCACGTCGGCCAGCCAGCTCAGCCATTCGGCGATGCGCAGCTTCTCGGCGTCGTCGCGACCACCGAACTGCCCGGTCTGTTCGGCCAGATAGGTCAGGATCACGCTGGATTCGGAAATCGAATGGTCGCCATGCACCAGCGTCGGCACCCGGCCGAAGCGGTTGATCGCCTGGTATTCCGGCGACTTCTGTTGCCCATTGTGCAGATCGACATGCCGGTACTGGAACGGGATGCCGGCCAGCCGGAAAAACAGCGCCACGCGGGTCGCCGGCTGGGAATTCACGTTGCCGTAGAGGATGAAGGGCGCTGTCACGATGCTCTGTCTCCCTGGTTTGCGGACCCGCATGGTCCCGCCGGATGATCTTGCGGAAAATCGATCTCCGACTTTGCCGGGAGGATGGCCTCAACCGGACCGGGCGCGCCAGTGGAAAGCGCAGCCCCACTATTCATGGCACTCCTGCAACAAGTTTCACACAACATCGGTGAAAGTGCCCTTCTCCAAAGCTGTGGGCTGCTTGACCGGCGAAACCAAAAGCCGTAGACACTGAGTTGTATGTGAAATACCGCGTGGATATGCCGTGTGTGGTCCTGTGCGCCGGTCGGCGCCGCATGGCAGGCGGCACGGGGCGCGGAACCAAGGTCCGGATGGCAAGATGGTGGACACGGTCGAAAAGACGCGGACGATCCTTGTGGTCGAAGACAATGTGCTGATGCGCAAGCTCTTCGTCCGTTGCCTGGAGGAAGGCGGTTTTGCCGTGGTCGAGGCGTCCGACGCCACTTCGGTTCTGTCGCTGATGCGCGAGATGGCTCCGGATCTGGTGGTGATGGACATCGTCATGCCCGGCCTGTCGGGGCTGGAGTTGATCAAGCAGATCCGCGCCGATGGCGAACTCACCGCAACGCCGGTGCTGGCCGTGACCAACCTCGCCACCCCCGCCGACAAGCGCCGGCTGGCGGATGCGGGTTTCGACGGTCATGTCTCCAAGCCGATCAAGCCCAAGGAATTCCAGGCCACCGTCGCCGGTTTCCTGACTGCCGCCTGACCGCTGTTCAGCCGGGGAACACCCCCCTTCCGTGATTTCCGCCGTGGCGTGAGATCCGCCATGCCGGTGCTCGCGTAAGAACCACCACACACGCAAAAGCGGAGAGAGCAGCAGCGATGGCGCGTTATCTTGTTACCGGCGGCTGCGGCTTCATCGGCTCGCACCTGATCGAGCGGCTGCTGGCCGCCGGGCACGAGGTCTTGGTTCTGGACGACCTGTCCACTGGCAAGCGCGAAAACCTGCCTGGGGACGTGCCGGTGACGGTCGGCGACGTCGCCGACGCCGCGGCGGTCGAGGCGGCGATGGCCGGAACCGGCGGTGAGGGCGTGGACGGCTGTTTCCATCTGGCCGCCGTCGCCTCTGTCGACCGCTCGCGCGAGGCGTGGCTGGAAACCCACCATGCCAACCTGTCCGGCACCGTCGCCGTGCTCGATGCCGCCCGCCGCGCCAATCCCAAGGGGCCGGTGCCGGTGGTCTACGCCTCGTCCGCCGCCGTCTATGGCGACAATCCCGCCATGCCGCTGACCGAGGACGCGGCGACCCGCCCGCTTTCCGCCTATGGCGCCGATAAGCTGGGCTGCGAACTGCATGCGCGGGTGGCCGACATCGTGCACGGCGTGCCGACCACCGGCTTCCGTTTCTTTAACGTCTATGGGCCGCGCCAGGACCCGAAATCACCCTATTCCGGCGTCATTTCCATCTTCGCCGGCCGGATCGTGAGGGGGGAGCCGATCACCATCAACGGCGACGGCGAACAGGTCCGCGATTTCATCTTTGTAAAGGACTTGGTGCGATACCTGACCGCGGCGATGGACAACCCAAGGTCCGGCGCACCGGTCTTCAACGTCTGCACCGGCCGTCCGACTTCGGTCAATCGGCTGGCGGAGGTGCTGGCGGAGCTGTCGGGCCGGCCGCTCGACCGCCGATACGGTGCGGCGCGGCCGGGCGACATCCGGGTGTCCATCGGCGATCCGTCGCGCCTCGTCGCCGCCTTCGGCATGAGCTGCGACACGCCGTTGGAGGACGGGCTGCGCGAGACGCTGGCGTGGCTGGGCTGACCGTTCAGGTCGGGTAAGCGTCGGGAAGGGTTCGGCTGGCGTGATCGGTGGTCTGATCGGGCGGCGCGCTGTCGCCGTGGGGCTCGTGTCGGGTGCGGCGTCGCTGGCGTTGCCCAACCGCCCCCTGCGGGCCGCCGAAACCGGCCAAGCTTCCGGCTCTCTATCCTCCGCCGCTCAATCCTCAAACTCTCCTTGGGCGGTCTATTACGCCGATGCCGCCCCGCTGTCGGCCTTCCAACCCTATCGGCTGCTGGTTCTGGACAGCCGCACCCATCCGCCGCTCCAGCCGCTGGCCGACCGCGGCAAGACCCTGTTCGGCTATCTCAGCGTGGGGGAGGTGGAGACGCACCGCCCCTGGTTCGGCCGGGTGAAGGGATGGGGCATCCTGGACCAGGAGAACCCCAACTGGCCCGGCAGCTTCTATGTCGATGTCCGCGACCGCCGCTGGGTCAAGCTGGTGGTGGAGGAACTGGTGCCGGCGATCCTGCGCGAAGGCTTTCACGGCGTCTTCCTCGACACGCTCGACAATCCGCCGCATTTGGAGCGTACCGAGCCTAAGCGCTGGCGTGGCATGACCGATGCGGCGGCGGCCCTGGTGCGGGCCATCCGCCGCAACTGGCCGGACATCGGCCTGATGCAGAACCGCGCCTACGAGATCCTGCCGCAGACGGCGCCGCTGCTGAGCCATGTGCTGGGGGAGAGCGTCTATGCCGGCTGGGATTTCGCCGCCAAGCGCCCGCACCGCCAGAACGCCGAGGATTACCGGTTCCAGGTGGATGCGCTGAAGGCCGCCGGCGCGTTGAACCCGCGGCTCGGCCTGCTCACGCTCGATTACTGGGATCCGGCCGATACGGCGGGCGTCCGGGCCATCTATGCTCTGCAGCGGGCCAACGGCTTTTCCCCCTATGTCTCGACGGTCGAACTCGACCGCCTGATCCCGGAGCCGCCCCGGTGATGCGCATCACCAGAGTGACGGCGGCATTGGCGCTCGGCCTGCTGCTGCCGTGGGCCGCTCCCGCCATGGCGGCCGGCGCGCCGCCTGCGGCCGCAACCGCCTTGCAGGAGGTGCCGCGAACCATCCTGGCACTGGTGGACTTGCGCGAGGAGGAAACGATCCGCCTCGGCCGCATCCACACGATGGCGGAGCTTCCGCTGAACCATCTGGGCCTGTCCGTCGTCTATTGGAACGTCGCCGACGGCCTTCCCGACCTGTCGCGCTATCCGGGCCTTCGCGGCGTCGTCACCTGGTTTGCGGGGGATCCCTTCGCCGATGTCGGCGCCTACATCGACTGGGTGGCGCGGGCGATGGACCGCGGCGTCCGCTTCGCCGTGCTGGGCCAGCCGGGGGTGCGGCTGGAAAGCGGCGGCAGGCAGGTGCCGCTGGCGCTCGCCAACCGCTTCTTCGCCAGGTTCGGGCTGCGCGACGACGACGGCTTTTCCGACCTGACCTATAAATCCAAGCCGGCGCTGGCCGACGGGATGATCGGTTTCGAACGGCCGCTGTCGGGCGTGCTGCCCGGTTACCCGCTGTTCCGCAAGACCGATACGCGCGTTGTCTCCCATCTGGTGATGCGGCGGGCGGACGATCCGGCCAGCGACAGCCATCTGGTGGTGACCGGTCCGGCCGGCGGGCTGGCGGCCGAAGGCTACAGCCGCCATTTCGACGCCGAGTACAACCGGCGCCAATGGATTGTCGATCCCTTCGCCTTTTTCGGCGACGCCTTCGCCACCGACGACCTGCCGAAGCCCGACGTCACCACACTGTCGGGCCGGCGGATCTATTTCAGCCACATCGACGGCGACGGCTGGCGCAACGTGACGGAGGTGGCGCCCCATGCCGCCAAGCGCGTCCTGTCCTCCGACATGGTGCGCATCGCCGCCATCGAGCCCTTTCCCGATCTGCCGGTGACCGTCGCCCCCATCGTCGGCGACCTCGACCCGACCTGGAGCGGCACGCCGCAATCCGTTGAAGCGGCGAAGCGGCTGTTCTCCCTGCCGCAGGTCGAACCGGCCAGCCACACCTGGACCCATCCCTTTCAATGGGCCTTCTTCAAGGATTACAGCCGGCAGAAGGAAGCCCCATTCCTCGACCGCGACGGCACCTACCGCCCCGGCAAGGGCGACGAGCATGCGGCGGAGACGGCGGGCGAGGTGTCGGACATCGGCCGCTATGCCGTCCCGCGCGCCTATCTGCAGCAGCCCTTCGACCTCGACCAGGAGATCGGCGGCGCACTGGACTATTTCACCCGGTTGGCCCCCACCGGCAAGCGGGCGGTGCTGGTGCAATGGTCGGGCGATACGTCCCCATACGAGGCGGCGCTGGCGGCGGTCCGCAAGGCGGGCGGCGTCAACATGAACGGCGGCGACGCCCGGTTCGACGCCGATTTCCCGTCCATCACCGGTCTGCCGCCCGTCGGCCTGCCGGTGGGGGCGGAGCGCCAGATCTACGCCGCCGGCAGCAACGAGAACACCTATACCGACTTGTGGACCAACCGCTTCTACGGCTACCGCAATCTGGTCAACACCATGCGGCACGCCGGCGCTCCGATCCGGCTGAAGCCCTTCAACGTCTACTACCACATGTACAGCGGCCAGAAGGCGGCCAGCCTGAACGCGCTGGTCAGCGTGCTGACCGCCGCCCGTGGGCAGGAACTGGCGCCGGTCGCCGCCACCACCTATGCCCGCATCGCCGAAGGCTTCTACACCGCGCGGTTCGAGCCGCTGGAGGATGGGCGGCGCTGGCGCGTGCGCGACCGTGGGGCGTTGAACACGCTGCGTTTCGACCGGGCCAGCGCCACCGCGGTCGATTTCTCCCGTTCCACCGGGGTTCTGGGCCAGCGCCACAGCCAGGGCAGCCTCTATGTCGCGCTCGACCCCGCGGTGGCGGAGCCGGTGGTGGCGCTCGCCGAGGTCGACCGCGCCGACCGCGATCCGCCCGCGTCCGTGCCTTTTCTGGTCGAAGGGCGCTGGGCCTTCTCGGCGCTGGCGAGGGAGGGGGCGGGGGAGGGCGCAGGCTTCCGCGTCGCCGCCACCGGCTATGGCGAGGGCTCCATGGTCTGGCGGGTTCCCCGTTCCGGTCCCTGGACGGTGACGGCGGAACGCGACGGCACCGTTCTGTGGACCGGCAGCGCGACTGCGGATGAGGATGGCCGGCTGGCGCTGACCGTTCCGGTTTCCGGCATCGCCCCGCTGCTGCTGCGGCTTCGTCCCACCGTTGGTGTGGCGGGGTAGGGCGGCGATGCGTGCGAACATCCTGGTCGTCCTGCTGGTGCTGCTCGTGGGCATCGGCGCCAGCCTGCTGCTGATTCCACGCGGCGGCGAGCTTGCCCTGCAGAAATTCCGCGACCGCGATTACGACAGCGCCCGCGCCGTCTACGAGGAGCGCTATGCCGCCGGCGACCGCGGCGGCGCCACGGTGATGCCGCTGACCCGCCTGTCGCTGGTCCAGGGCGACGTGGAGCGCGCCATCGCGCTGACCGAGGAGTTCATCGTCGCCGAACCGTCCTCCATCGAGGCGCGCGAGCTGCTGAGCCGCCTCTACCAGGATGCCCAGCGGCCGGGCGATTACCTGGAAAACCTGACGGTCCTGGCGGAGCTGCGGCACAGCGCCGACCTTTACCGCGAACTGGCCTATGCCGCCGGGTTCCGCAACCGGATGGCGCTGAAGGCCGATGCGCTGGCCCGCTACTGCGCGCTGGCGCCCGAGGATGTCGATGCCCAGCAGGAGTTGGCCGCCCTGCTGGCGGCGCGTGGCGACCATGCCGGCGCGGTGGACCGGCTTCTGCGCGCCGACGACCGCGCCCGAGGCAACATCGGCGCCGACAGCCGCGAATTGCTGATGAGCCTGCTGATCGACCTCGGCCGGGCGGAGGATGCCTTCGGCCGCGCCCGGCGCTGGCTCGGCGAGCGGCCGACCGTCGCCGCCATGATCGGTCTGGCGAGCCAGCTGGCGGCGGCCTCCCGGCCGGACCTGGGCCTGCGGCTGCTTGAACCGCAGGTGATCGGGCCGCAGGTGATCGGGCTGGAAGGGACCGGTCGAAAGCCCGCGCTGGCGCTGGAGTTGGCGTACATCGACCTGCTGATCGCCGCCGACCGCCGGGAGGAGGCGCGGACCCGTCTGTCGGCCTTGTCCGGCCCGGTGGAGGACTCCCATTTCGGCCGGCTGCTGGCGCTGGAGATGAGTGCCGGGCAGGCGCAGGAGGCGTTGCGGGCTGCCAAGGGCCGTGATCTGCGTCTGGCGCCGGATTGGGTGCTGGCCGGGCTGGCCGAGACGGCTCTGCGCGACGGCGACCGCCCCTTTCTCGACCGCCTGCACCGCGAGTTGGGCGAGGGGTTCCTCGCCGATTACCCGGTGCTGGCGGCGAACATCGCGCTCGGCCGCGGCGATGCCGATGCCGCCGCGCGCTGGGCGGAGCGTGGTCTGGCCGGGAGCGTGCTGACTCTCGGTGACCGGCTGGCCGCCGTCCGCATTCTCGACCGCGCCGGCCGCCGCGCCGCCGCGTCCGCGGCCTTCGACCGTCTGGCGCTGTCCGCCCCTCTCCCCGACGATCAGTTGTCGGACGGCCAGTTGCCCGACGACCAGCTGGAGGAGTTGGCCGCCCTGTTCATCGACCTCGACCGCGCGCCGGCCGGCCTGGACTGGTTCGTCGCGCGCCGGCAGGGCAAGCCCTCTCCGGCGGTCGGGCAGGGGTGGGCGAGGCTGGCGGCCAAGGCCGGCGATCCGGATGCCGTCGCCGACTGGCTGGCCGCCCGGCCGGTGCTGCCCGTTGCCCTGTTGCAGGACATCGCCGGCAGCGCCGCCGAGCGGGCCGTCACCGACCGGCGTGCCGCTCCGCTGGCCCTGGCCGCCGCGCAGCGCGCCTTCGCGCTCGACCCCTCGCCGCGCAGCCGTCTGGCCGTCGCCGCAGCCTTGACCGCGACGGGAAAGCCGGCCGAGGCGCTGCCGCTGCTGGCCCCCCTGCTCGACCAGGGCGGTGCGGAGGTGGAGGCCGCCTACATCGCGGCGCTCGACGGCGCCGGCCGGTCGGAGGAGTTGGCCCGCCACCTGACCGCCAAGCTGGCGAGGGGCGGCCTGACCGACGCGGAGGAGCAGGGCATCGTCTACCTGCTGCTCGACCACAAGGCCTACCGCGCCGCGCTGCCGCTGCTGCGTGTGCGGGCGGAACGGCTGGGCGGCGATTGGATGGCGGCCTATGCCGATGCCGCTGCCAAGGCGAACGCGCTGCCCGAGCTTGCCGCGCTGCTGCAACGGCAGGCCGCCGTCGCCCCGCTGGCCGAGGCGGAGGATTCGCTCTATCGCGGCACGCTGGACAAGCTGGGCCGCAAGGCCGACCTGCGCCGCTACCTGCTGGCCCGCGCCGGCGACGACCGCCTGCCGGTGGAGCGGCGACGCGAACCGGCCTCCGCCCTGCTGGCGCTCGGCGACAAGGCAGGCGCGACGCAGGCCTTGCAGCGGCTGGCGGCCGATGAGGGGCCGCAGAGCGACGATTTCAAGCAGCTCGCCTATCTCTGGGGTCCGCGCCCGCCAGCCGCGGCGCTGGACTGGCTGGAGGCGCGGGCCAAGGCGGCGGCCGGCCCGGCAGCGCAGGCGGCTTGGTATGACCGTCTGGCCGAACTCGGTGGCGGAGCCCGCGTCACCGCCGGTCTCGCAACGCAAGCCGGCCCACCGGTTCAGCCGGCGCTGAAGGCGCCCTACATCGAGGCGCTGGCGTCGGCCGGCAAGGGCAAGGAACTGGCCGTCGCCGTGCGCGCCGCCCTGCGTGAGGAAACCGCGCCCGACCGCCTGCGCCGCTATGCCCGCCTTGCCGAACAGGCCGGCCAGCGCACTGCCGCCGGGGAAGCCTGGACGGCTCTGCTGGCGCGGATGCCGGAGGATGCCGACGCGCTGCGCCAGCTTGGCATGCTGGCCTATGACGAGAACCGCCTCGCCGACGCCGAGCGCCTGTTGCGCCGCTACACCGCGCGTGGCCCTGACGATTACGAGGCGCATTACTTCCTGGGCGAGGCGCTGACCGCCCTGAAGCGCCCGGCCGCCGCCGCACCCTTCTACCGCACCGCGCTGACCCAGCTCCGTGCCCGTAGTGGCCGGGGTGACGCGGCGGTCCAGACGGAGGCGAACCTGCTGAACCGGCTGGGCAAGGTCGATGACGCCGTCGTCCTGTTCGACTCCCTGCGCAAGCGCCGCCCCGGCGACCGGCAGCTGAAGGCGGATTATGCATCGATGCTGATCGAAAACGGACGACTGCCGGAGGCCCGCCGTGTCCTGGCTCTTCCGTAATCAATCCCCGCAATCCACCCCCTCTCCCCCCCGCTCCCGCGCAAACGAAGTTTGCCCTGACGCGACAGGCGGACCTCCGGTCCGCCGAAAGTGGGGAGAGGGAGGGGCCCCGCGCCATCGGCGCGGGGAGGGTGAGGGGGATGCGTGGCGTGACTTCCCGAGAATCCTCCTCACGCATCCCCCTCACCCTAACCCTCTCCCCGGGGGGGAGAGGGGATCAAAGGCACTCATACTTGTCTTCCTAACCCTCCTCCTTGCCGCCACCCCCATCCATGCCCAGCCGGCGCCATCCGCCGCACGCTTGGAAACGGTGCGGGAGGACCGCGCCGCCCGGCTCACCCTGGGCTGGACCGCTCCGGTCGCGACCGAGGTGGAGCGCCAGGGACGCGAGATCGTCCTGCGTTTCAGCCGACCGCTCGGTGAGGTCGAGCTCGACCGCGTGCCGGAGCGGCTGGAGTCCTGGATCGACAACATCCTCTACGGCTACGACAGCGTCGTGCTGGTCCTCGCCACCGACGTCACAGCCGACATCGCGGCGGACCCGAAGGGCGTCACCGTCGCGCTGGCCCGCGCCCCCGCCGTGGGCCCGACGCCGCAGGCCGAGGCGGCCGACCGGGCGGCCGGGCGCCGCATCGACTATTTCCGTGCCCTGGCCCTGATGGAAGGCGGAGAGGTCAGGCCGGCGCGGGTGCTGCTGCGCGACCTGCTGGCCCAGGACCCGCGGGATGCCCAGTCCACCGCCCTGCTGGGCCAAGCGGAGGAACGGCTCGGCCGCTGGCGCGAGGCGGTCATGGCCTATGACGGCGCACTGGAACTGACGCCCGATGAACCGTCGTTGGTCCAGGCCAAGGCGCTGCTTCTGCACGCGAATGCCGACCGCGTCCGCCTCGACGTCGATTGGCA
The DNA here is from genome assembly GCF_008364825.1 of Azospirillum sp. B21. Taxonomy (GTDB): domain Bacteria; phylum Pseudomonadota; class Alphaproteobacteria; order Azospirillales; family Azospirillaceae; genus Azospirillum. The sequence continues at coordinate 418,568 of NZ_VTTO01000006.1, read as the reverse complement.
GCAGGTGCGCAACGCCGACATGCAGCGCATCGCGCGGCTCGCCGGAGTGCAGGAGCTTGGCCGCTCGACCAGCCTGACCTGGGGGCTGGAACGGCGCGAGGTGGATGTCGACGCCGCCCAGCGCGCCGACGGCCGGCTGGAACCCTTTCATGGCGCGCGCACCCGTCTGGAGGCGGCGCTGGTCCATGACTGGCCGGAGCTGCAGCGCTCCACCCTGTCCATCTACGCCGCCCCGCGGACGCTGGGCGCCGGCTACACCCATGGCTGGCGCGACGAGGAGTCGGAAACCCGCGCCGGCTTCGCCTGGAGCGAGCCGAACTTCGCCTTCCTGGAGGGCATCGTCGGCGGCGGACGGCGCGACCGCCTGTTCCTGCAGCATGAGGAACGGCTGTCGGAGCGCTGGTCGCTGTCGGTCGGCGCCGGATACAACCGCTATGGGCTGGCCGGGGCCGCCGATCTGGCGCGCAGCGCCACGGTGGAGGGCTCCTTGCGTTATACCCTCAACGCCGCCGGGCCGCTGGCCAGCGTCGCCTATGTGCTGGATGCCGAATATGTCGGCCAGCGCGAGGAACGGCAGAACGCGGACGGACAGACCTATGTCCCGCTGCCGGCCGCGACGCGCGAGGTCCACGCGCTCCAGATCAACGTCGAGGACCATGTCACCGATTATGTCCGCTACGCCGCGCAGCTCGGCTATGCCTACGACCGACGGGGGCGCAGCGGCCCGCAAGGCGCGGTTTCCCTGGGTTGGGAGCCGGCGGACGGGCTGGAACTGGGGATTCGCGCCGCCCATGCCCGCTCCACCGCCCGCGGCACGGCCAGCGCGGTGAACAGCGCAGGCGTCACTCTGGTCTGGCGTTATTGACGGTGTGTCAACGTCTTCATGGTTAAAGGAAGGGAAACGCGGGAATGGGGATGCGTGACGCGATGGGGCCGACGGGCATGGGGATGAAAATCAAGGGAATACAGGCTTGCGGCGCGCTGCTGCTGGCCGGGCTGCTGCTGGCGGGGTGCAGCGTCGGGCGGATCAACAGCCGCGACTTCGCCCAGCCCGGTGCCGCGCTGCTGGCCGGCGCCACCGTCGCCGTTCTGCCGTTCGAGAACCTGACCAACCACCCCAACGCCGGCCAGATCGCCGCCGATCTCGTCTCCACCGAGCTGTACGGCGTCGGCAACGTCCGCACGGTGGAGGCCGGCCGCGTCCGCAGCCGCCTTGCGGCCCAGAAGTCCACCGACGCGGGTGCGGCAACGGCAACCGAAACTTCCGCCGATGCCCCGCTCGACGTGCAGGCCGCCGGCCGGGTGCTGGAGGTGGATGCGGTGCTGGCCGGTAGCGTATCGGAATACGGTTATCAGCATGGCCTGCGGGAGGAACCGGTGGTCGGGCTGAACGCCCGGCTGGTGCGGGTATCCGACGGTGCCGTTCTCTGGACCTCCAGCCAGTCGGAGGCCGGACGCGGCTATTTCAGCCGCGACAGCGTCAACAACGTCGCCCAGCGCGTGGTGGCGCGCATGATCGACAGCCTGCGGCCGGTGGTCGCCGCCACGCCCTGAGATTCGGTCCGACGATGAACAGCCCGCCCCCCTCCGTCCCGGCAGCCACGATCCCCGCCGACGGTGCGCCCCGCCGCCGCTGGTTCGGCCTGCGTCCGGTGGCACTGCTGGAGCTTGCGCTGTTTTTCGGCGTGGCGCTGGGGGTGGATGTCTGGCTCGGCTCCGGGCTGCGGTTCGAGGGGGTGCAGCCGCATCCCTTCTGGATCCCGGTCCTGCTGCTGGCGATCCAGTACGGCACCAACGAGGGCGTGCTGGCGGCACTGGCGGCGTCGGTGGCGCTGCGGCTGGGCAACGTGCCGGACGCCGGCATCAGCCAGGACCTGTACGACCATCTCTTCACCCTGACGCGCGAACCGATCCTGTGGCTGGTCGCCGCCGTGCTGTTCGGCGAGCTGCGCATGCGCCAACTGCGCGAGCGGGAGGAGCTTCGTGCCGGCCTTGCCACCGCCCGGCAGGAGGCGGAGGCCATCGCCCGGTCCTATCGCGCCTTGAAATCGGTGAAGGAGAGCCTGGAAACCCGCGTCGCCGGCCAGTTGCGCACCGTCTTCACCCTCTATCAGGCCGCCAAGTCCATCGACCGGCTGGACGAGGGGGAGGTGATGCTGGGCGTCGCCGACCTCGTCCGCACCGTCATGAAGCCGGAGAAGTTCTCGCTGTTCCTGCTGAACAACGACGTGCTGGAATCGGTGACGAACGAGGGCTGGGACGACGACAACGACACCTATGCGCGCTGGTTCGACAGCGGCACCACCCTGTTCCAGCAGGTGATCGCACGCCAGCGCCAGGTCTGCGTCAGCCGGGCCGAGGACGAACGCATCCTGGCCGGCGAAGGCGTTCTGGCCGGACCGCTGGTCAGCAGCGACACCGGCGAGGTTATCGGGATGGTGAAGATCGAAAGCCTGGGCTTCACCGACCTCAGCGTCAACACGGTCGAGAATTTCCGCATCCTGTGCGAATGGATCGGCACCGCGCTGGCCAAGGCGCGCCAGTACCGCGCCGCCAACGAACAGCGGGTGTTCACCGACGACGCGCTCTATTCTTCCACCTACATCGGCCGTCAGGCGGAGTTCCTGGCCCTGCTCGGCCGCCGCATGGGGTTCGAGACCACCGCCATCACCATCCGCCCGACCGGCATCGCCCGCCTGTCGATCGGCCAGCGGGCGGAGCTTGCCGCCGCCATCGGCGAGGCGGTGCGCGGCAGCCTGCGCGATACCGACCTCGCCTGCGATTTCGGCCATCAGGGAACGTCCTTCGGCGTCGTGCTGGCCGGTACACCGCTGGACGGCGCCCGACTGGTGGAGGCGAAGCTTGAACGGGCCGTCCGGCAGGCGCTTCCCGCTGCACTGGCAGGCATCACCATCGGCTTCACCACCCGGCGGATCGAAGCACCCGCGGATGGCCGGGTGGAGAAGCGAGTGGAGAGCCGGCTGGACGGGCAGGATGTGCAATGAGCGCCCCGATCCCGGCCGCTTTCGATGGTCTTCCCGGCGACCGGCCGTCCGCCGGCGTGGGCGAGTTGCTGCTGGTGGCGCCGGCCGCCGGTCTGCTCGACGCCGCGGTGGCGGCATTTGCCCTCTCGGGTCTTCCCTTCGCTCTGCCGGTCGGCGCGGCGCTGCATCTGGCGCTCTGCGCTTTTGTCGGGCTGTGGGTGCGCGGGCTGGCGCGGCGCGGGCGCGACCTGCGGCTGGCCGGGCTTCTGCTGGTCACCATGGTGCCGCTGGGGCCGGTCGGCGCCGCCTGCACCGTGGTGACCGCGGCGCTGCTGGCGCTGTTCAGCCGCTATGCGACCGGCTTCCAGGACTGGTATCTTTCCCTCTTCCCAGAGAGCGAGACCGGACCCGCGCGCGAGCTGTACGAGCTGATCGTCACGGGGCGGGAGAACGCGCACCTCGCCGCCGGCGAGTCCTTCACCGACGTGATGTGGATCGGCTCGCCGCAGCAGAAGCAGGCGGTGATCGCGCTGGTCGCCCGCCATTTCCGTCCCGCCTTCACCCCTGCGCTGAAGGCGGGGCTTGCCGATGCCGACCCGTCCGTCCGCGTCCAGGCCGCCACCGCCACCGCGCGGGTGGAGCATGAGTTCAACGAGCGCTGGCTTACGCTGGACCATGCGGCACGCGACCGGGCGGAGGACCCGAACGCGCTGGCCACACTCGCCCGCCATCTCGACGATTACGCCTTCTGCGGCCTGCTGGACGCCAACCGCGAGGCGGAGATCCGGGAAAAGGCGCTGGAGGGCTATCGCCGCAGCCTGGATCTGGCCCCGGACGACGACACCATCCGCCTCGACCTCGGCCGGCTGCTGCTGCGCTGCGGATTGGCGGCGGAGGCGGCGGCGCGGCTGGAACCGCTGGTCGACCGCACGCCCGACCGTCGCATTCTGTACTGGTATGCCGAAAGCCTGTTCCGGCTGGGTCGCTTCGCCGAGCTGCGCGCGCTTCCCGGCCGCCGGCCCGACCTGCTGGGCGACGAGGCGGACCTGCCCCACACCCTGCGCGACGTATTCGCCCTCTGGCGCGACGATCCGCCATCCGTCCCTCCGGCGACCGCCGCGAAGGAGTTGGCCGCATGACCAGCCGCTCCCTGCCCGAGGCGCCTTATGCCCCCAAGGCCGACGTCTGCCTGCTGATGGAGGGATCCTATCCCTATGTCGCAGGCGGCGTGTCGACCTGGACCCACGACCTGATCCGTTCCCACGCCGACCTGACCTTCCATGTCGTGGCGCTGGTCGCCGACCGCAGCGCGCGCCGGCTGGCCTACGAGCTGCCGCCCAACGTCACCGGCCTGACCCATGTCTATCTCCAGGACCCGCCCGCCGGCTGGCGCTGGCAACCCGGGACGGCGCGGCTGGTGGCGGCGCTGGAGCAGCCGTTGGGCCGGCTGCAGCAGGGCGGCGGGCTGGCGGAGGTGGCCGAGGTGCTGCGGCTGCTGGCGCCACGGCGCGGCCGGGTCGGCAAGCGGGCCCTGCTGAATTCCGAGGACGCCTTCCAGATGGTGGTGCGCATGTGCCGGGCCGCCCTGCCGGACGCCTCCTTCCTCGAATATTTCTGGGGCAGCCGCGCGCTGATGAGCGGGCTGTTCGCCACGCTGCTGGTGCCGATGCCGCGGGCCTCCGTCTACCATGCCGTCTCCACCGGCTATGCCGGGCTGTTCGCCGCACGGGCGAGGCTGGAGACCGGGCGGCCAGCGCTGCTGACCGAACACGGCATCTACACCAACGAGCGGCGCATCGAGATCCTGATGGCCGAATGGCTGTTCGAGGGGGGCGACACCTCCCTGGTGCTCGACCGGAAGAAGCGCGATTTGCGGGATCTGTGGTTGGACACCTTCGCCAGCTACTCCAAGGCCTGTTACGACGCCTGCGACCGCATCATCACCTTGTACGGCGGAAACCAGGAGTTCCAGCGCCGCCAGGGTGCCGATCCGGCCAAGCTGATGATCGTGCCCAACGGCATCGACTATGCCGGCTATTCCCAGGTCCGCCGCGACCCGGAGCCGCGCCCGCCGACCATCGCGCTGATCGGCCGCGTCGTGCCGATCAAGGACGTGAAGACCTACATCCGGGCCGCATCCATCCTGCGCGAGGACATCCCCGACCTGAAGGCGATGATCCTCGGGCCGCTGGAGGAGGATCCCGGCTATGTCGAGGAATGCCGTACCATCGTGACGCATCTGGGGCTGGAGCAAACGGTGATCTTCGCCGGCCGGGTCAAGCTGACCGACTGGCTGGGCCGGGTCGACGCCATCGCGCTGACCAGTGTCAGCGAGGCGCAGCCGCTGGTGATCCTGGAGGCCGGCGCGTCCGGCGTGCCGACGGTGGCGACCGACGTGGGATCCTGCGCCGAGCTGCTGCTGGGCCGCCCGGACGAGGTTCCGCCGCTGGGGCCGGGCGGGGCGGTGACGCCGCTGGCAAGCCCGCTCGACACCGCGCGGGAGCTGCGCGCGCTTCTGCTCGACCGCCCCTGGCGCGAGCGCTGCGCCCAGGCCATCGCCCGGCGCGTCGCCCGGTCCTACGACAAGGTCGCCATCGACCGCATCTACCGCGCCATCTATGACGAGCACATCGCCATGCCGACACGGCCGACGCTTGAGCAGCCCGATTTCCAGCTGAGCGGAGCAGCCTGAGATGGCCGGCATCGGCTTCGCGCTCCGCCGGCTCGCCCGGCGCGACGACCTGCTGGGCGTGCTGCAGGGCTACGCCCATTCCGCCTTCATCACCTCGGGGCCGTGGATGTTCACCATCCTGGCGCTGGCCGGCATCACCCTGATCGGGCGCGATCTGGTGGGGATGGAGCAGCTGACGCTGTTCCGCGTGGTGGTGATCTACAATTTCTGCTTCTCGGTGGTGTTCACCGGGCCGCTGGTGATGGTCGCCACCCGCTATCTCGCCGACGCCATCTATGCCAAGGAGGTGGAGGCGGCGCCGGGCATGCTGCTGGCAACGCTGGGGCTGGCCTATGCCATCGCCGCGCTGACGGCCGGACCCTTCTATCCGCTGTTCAGCGGACTGCCGCTGCCGGTGATGCTGGGCGGGCTGGCGAACTTCTTCCTGGTCTGCGGCATCTGGGTGGTGTCGATCTTCCTGTCGGCGCTGAAGGACTATCTGGCCGTCACCGTCGCCTTCGGCGTCGGCATGGCGGTGGGCATGGCCGCCACGCTGCTGCTGGGCGACCGCTATGGCGCCGCCGGCATGGTCTGGGGCTTTTCCGCCGGGCTGGCGGTGATCCAGTTCGGGCTGATCGCGCGGGTGCTCGCCGAATATCCCTATCCTGTGGGCCGGCTGTTCGATTTCCTGAGCTATTTCCGGCGCTATTGGGACCTGGCATTGATCGGCCTGTTCGCCAACGCCGCGGTGTGGACCGACAAATGGATCATGTGGTTCGCGCCGGAACGCGAGATCGTCTCCGGCGCCATGGCGATCTACAGCGCCTATGACGGCGCCATGTTCGTCGCCTACCTGACGACACTGCCGGCGCTGACCCTGTTCACGGTGAACATCGAGACCCGCTTCTTCGAGCATTACCAGGGCTTCTACCGCGACATCCAGAAGCACGCGACCTTCGACCAGATCGCCCGCAACCACCGCGCCATCATCGCCGCCTTGGCAGACAGCAGCCGCAATCTGGTGATCCTGCAGGGAGCGGTCTGCGCCGTCTGCATCTTCCTGGCTCCGGCCATCGTCGGGGCCATCGGGTTGCAGTACCAGCAGATCGGCATGTTCCGCTTCGGCGTGCTGGGCGCCTTCTTCCAGGTGCTGTTCCTGTTCTGCACGGTGATCCTGGCTTATTTCGACCTGCGGGCGCGGAACCTGACGGCGCAGCTGGTCTATCTGGCCGCCAATGCCGGCTTCACCCTGCTGTTCAGCCGGATGGGGTTCCCGTGGTACGGCTACGGCTATTTCCTCGGCTCGCTGATCGCCTTCGCCGTCGCCTATCTGATGGTGGCGGACGCGGTGCGGCGTCTGCCCTACTTCGCCTTCGTCGCCAACAACCCGTCGGTGCGATGACCCGCCTCCTCCTGACCGTCGCGACGCTGGCCACCCTCCTGCCTCATCTGTCCGCGGGAGCGCAGGAGGTGCTGCCCACCGACCGGACCGCCCCCGGCCATCTGCGCCCGCCGTTCCGCGCCTACGAGCCCCCGCCGCCCGGCCACGAGCCGCGCTTGCGCCGCACCGAAAGCCGCCGCGTCTACGCCCTGCCGCAGGGATTGAAGGGCCTTGCCACTTTCGACCGCAACTTGTCGCGCCTGTGCCAGCGCGGCGCCTTCCTGCAGGAGGTCGACGGCCTCTATTGGGCGGCGACGCCGGAGTTTCGCTATGGCGTCGCCTTTTCCGGCGGTGCCAACCTGATCGATCCGCAGAACCTGCGCCAGCCCGGCAAGGTCTATTTCTTCCGCAATCAGGACAGCCGCTGCAGCGTCTGGGTCGGCGATCAGGCGAAGCTGATGCCGCACTACATCGGCGGCTGAGCGCCATCGCTTCGGGCTGGACCGCTCTCTGCGATATATGCGAGGCTGCCCTGCGACCATGGCGCGATTGCCGAAGGAGAATCACGCATGAGCGAGCCCATCCGCCGCAAGGCCCTGGACGTGATCGCCGAGCGCCTCGATCTGGCCGGCCGCCGTGTTGCCGATGTCGGCTGCGGTGAAGGCGGGTTCGTCCGCGCGCTGACCGGGCTGGGCGCCCAGGTGATCGGCGTCGAGTGCGGCGCCGAGATGCTGGAGCGCGCCCGTGCCGCCGAACCGGCCGGGAACGAGCGCTACGTCGAGGGCGTCGGACAGGCACTGCCGTTGCCCGACGCCTCCGCCGATTGCGTCGTCTTCATGAACAGCCTGCACCATGTTCCGGTGGAGCATATGGCCGGCGCCCTCGCCGAGGCCGCGCGGGTGCTGCTGCCGGGCGGGCTCGTGCTGGTCAACGAGCCCATCGCCGACGGCCCCTTCTTCCAGCTGACCCGGCTGGTCGAGGACGAGGAGGAGGTGCGTGCCGCCGCCCTGGCGTCGCTCAGAAGCGCGTGCTCCGCCGGCCTGTTCGTCGAGCGGGAGGAGGTCGTCTATCTCAACCCGGTGCGCTTCGACGGCTATGAGGCGTTCGCCACCCGGATGGGCCTGATCGATGCGACGCGCAAGAGCCGCGTCGCCGCCGGCGAGGATGTCCTGCGCGCCCGCTTCCACGAGCTGGCGACCCTGCGCGACGGCTTCTTCTTCTTCGACCAGCCCGCCCGGCTTACCATCCTGGAAAAGCCGGCCTCCTAGAGTGTGATCGGTTCAAGCGGAAACGCTTGAAGCGTGAATCACACGGAAAACCATAAGCTTAGAGTCTGTCTGGTGCTTCAATAAGCACCAGACAGACTCTAAACGCGCTGGGCTTCGTCGTTCGGCGGCATCGGTGCCTTCCCGTCATTGATCTGCCGGACGCCGGCGCAGACGAGCCGGCAGAGGTCCCGCACCAGCGGCAGCGCGATGAAGTAGATCATCGAAACCCCGTCGCGGCGCCGGCCGAGGATGCCCGCCTCGACGAGGCAACCAAGCTGCTTCGACACGTTCGCCTGTTTCAGCCCGGTCGCCTCGACGATCCGGTTGACCGCCTGCGGCCTTTCCCAGACCGCCCGGACGATGCGCAGCCGCGACGGCTCGCCCAGGATGGCGAGCAGGCGGGCCACGTCCGCGATTTCGGTATCTGCGATCGGCATCGAAGATTCGGGGGCTGTTCGGGATGGCTGCGGACCGGTGAGGCTGTCGCTCTTAATCCAAAGGGCGGCCACCTGCAAAGCGATAACCGGCATACCCCGAATTCGCTTGATTGTATTGCCATCCAGCAATATAAGAATTCTCTTATAAATAAGGTGCGTCCTCATGCCGGGCCGGCGCGCGGACAACACTGAATTCCGGGGGAAAGCGCATGACGAACGAAGTCCCGCCGCGCGATGGTCTGATCGCGGGCCTCGACTCTCCGCTGAGCCGCCGCAGGATGCTGGCGCTGTCCGGTGCCGGCGCGGCAACGCTGATGGCGGTGTCCGCACCCGCCAGGGCGGCGGAGGCGCCGCCGAAGGTCGCGACCAAGGCCCACATCGTCATCGCCGGTGCCGGCGCCGCCGGTCTGGCCGCCGCCGCCCGCCTTGCCGAACGGCTGGACGGTGCGACGATCACGGTGATCGACCGCCGCAAGGAGCATTATTATCAGCCGGGCTTCACCCTGGTGGCGGCCGGGCTGAAGCCGCAGGGCTACGTCGTCTCGACGACCGCCGACTATCTTCCCCGCGGCGTCACCCTGATCGAGGAGCAGGTGGCGGAGTTCGACCCCGTGGCGAACAAGGTCGTCACCGACAAGGGCCGCGCCATCCGCTACGACTTCCTGATGGTGGCGACGGGACTGCATCTCGATTATGCCGCCATCGAAGGCATGAGCACCGACCTGATCGGCAAGGATGGGCTGGGCAGCGTCTATGCCGGTCCGGCCGCCGCCGTGGTGACCTGGAAGGAGATGGCGCGCTTTGCCGAGACCGGCGGTGTCGGCCTGTTCGGCCGTCCGGCCACCGAGATGAAATGTGCGGGCGCGCCGCTGAAATACACCTTCATCACCGACGACTATCTGCGCCGCAATGGCACGCGCGGCAAGTCGGAACTGATCTACACGGCGCAGAACAAGGGCCTGTTCAGCGTTCTCATCGTCTCCGAGAAGGTGCGGATGCTGTTCCGCGACCGGCAGGTGAAGGTCGCCTACGAGCGTGTGATGACGGCGATCGATCCCGGCCGCAAGATCGCCACCTACAAGACCCCGACCGGCACGGCCGAATTCAAGTACGACTTCATCAATGTCGTCCCGCCGATGCGGGCCCCGGCCGCCGTGCGCAACAGCCCGCTGCGCTGGCAGGAGGGCGTCTGGGCCGGCGACGGCTGGATGGAGGTGGAGAAGCCGACCCTGCGGCACAAGCGCTTCCCCAACGTCTTCGGCATCGGCGACGTGGCGGGCGTTCCGAAGGGCAAGACTGCGGCCAGCGTGAAATGGCAGGTGCCGGTGGCGGTGGATCACCTGATCGCCAGCATCCAGGGCACGACCTCGGCCAGCGTCTACAACGGCTACACCTCCTGTCCGCTGATCACGCGGCTGGGCCGGGCGATGCTTGTGGAATTCGATTACGAGGACAACCTCGTTCCCTCCTTCCCCGGCGTCATCGCGCCGCTGGAGGAGTTGTGGGTGACCTGGGTCATGAAGACCATGGCTCTGAAGCCGACCTACATGTCGATGCTGCGCGGCCAGGCATAAGCGGAGGACGACAGGATGAAGGAATTCGATCTCGCGGTCTTCCTGGTGGTGTTCCAGGAAATGCTGGGTCCGCTTCTGTGGATCCTGCCGGCGCTCGCCATCGCCGGGCTGGTATCCTTCGCCGCCGTGCTGCTGCACGAAGGCGGGCTGGTCAGCCGCCGGCTGGTCCGGTCCGAGATCGTCGGCGTCCTGGGCGGCTTCGCCGCGCTCGGCCTGATGGCGATGGTGACGATCTCCGGCTTTTCCGATGCCGGCGGACCGGTGGACTGGCTGCTGGTCGGCCTGATCTGGGGCGTGGGGCTGGTCGGCGCGACCATTCTCGCCTATGCGGTCCAGGGAGTGTTCGCCTGGAAGGCGCCGCACGGGCACTGACGCCGGCGTGACCGGAAAGACGCCATGAGCTGGGTGGAAGCGGTCCTCGGCCCCGGCACCGGAGCCGCGCTGGCGCTTGCGCTCGGACTTCCGCTGGCCGTCCGGGCGCTGGTGCATCGCGGTTTCCGCATTCCCTGCCGTCCGGAGGTCGGGACTCCCGCCGATGCCGGCCTGCCGTACCGGTCCGCCTCCATCGTCACGGAACGTGGCCGCCGTCTGTTCGCGTGGCACATCCTGCCGCCGGGAGGCGGCCCGGCTCCCCATCTGGTGGTGATGCACGGCTGGGGCGCCAATGCGGAGGACATGCTGCCGGTCGCCGCACCGTTGCGGCAGGCGGGCTATGGTGTTCTGCTGGTGGATGCGCGCAACCACGGCCGCAGCGACCGGGACGGCCATTCCTCCATGCCGCGCTTCGCCGAGGATCTGGCCCACGCCTTCGATTGGCTGGAGCGGCAGCCGGAGGCGAGTCCGGGGCGCATCGCCCTGCTCGGCCATTCGGTGGGGGCCGCCGCGGCGCTGCTGGCGGCGGCGCGCCTGCGCAAGCCGGCCGCCGTGGTGTCGCTGGCCGCCTTCCGTCATCCGGAAATCGTCATGCGGCGCTTTCTTGCCCTGCATCGCGTGCCTTACCGGCCGCTGGGCTGGCTGATCTGCCGCTATGTGGAGCGCGTGATCGGCGAGCGCTTCGACGGCATCGCACCGGTGAATACGGCGGCGCGCGTCCGCTGCCCGACGCTGGTCCTGCATGGCGCCGACGACACCACCACGCCGCCGGAGGACTCCGAGGCCATCGCCGCCTCCCTTCCCGAGGGGCTGGGGCGGCTGACGATCCTGCCCGGCGTCGGCCATGACACGGTGGACCGGATGGAGGAGGTGATGGCCCCTGTTCTGGCTTTCCTAAGCGAGCATTTGCCCGCCCCGCTCAATAGCGCAGCGACAGCTTGAGTTTGGAGCCCGCCGCCGGGAGTGCGAAGGCCGACGCCTCGAAGGAGGGCGGGCCGGTCACCTCGGGATCGTTGCTCAGGGCATAGCCTTCCGTGGGGATCATGCCGAGGAAGCGGTTGAGGTCGCCGCTCGCGTCCTCGTCATGATAGGCCATGATCGCATAGGTGCCGGCGGGGAGGTCGCGGAAGACCACCTCCACCATGCCGGGCACCGCGGGAACCGTCTGGATGGCGCGGCTCTGCGCCTCCTTGCGGAAGGCGTCCGGGCGATCGTAGAGGACGACCTTCACCTGTCCGGCCGCGTCCCGCACCGGGCCGACCGAAACGGCGAGATCCGCCGCTGCTGCCGTGCCCCCCGTGACGATGCCGGCCGCGGCCACGGTTGCGGCGGCAAGGAGAAGCGCGAGGTGGTTCATGGTCGTCCCCGTCCCATCGATCAGGCCGTGACCTTGGCCTTATCCGCGAACTGGTCATAGGCTTCCAGCGCTTGGGCAGCATACATGACGGAGGGACCGGCGCCCATGTAGACGGCCATGCCCATGGTCTCCATGATCTCCTCGCGGGTGGCGCCCTGCTTCACCGCGGCCTCGGCGTGGAAGGCGACGCAGCCGTCGCAGCGGATGGCGACGGCGATGCCCAGCGCGATCAGCTCCTTCGTTTTGGTGTCGAGAGCGTTCGCCTTCAGCGCCGCCTGGGCGATGCCGGAAAAGGCCTTCATCACCTCCGGCGCGCCGCCGCGCAGTTCGCGGATGGCGCCGGACAGTTCGACCGTCATGTCGGGCCAATTCTTGTGCATGATCCGTATCCTTCTGTGAGCGGTGGAGATCAGTTGAAGGCGCAGCCGGGGCGGGCGCCGGCCTTCTTCAGCACGATGGCCAGCGGGCAGAAGCCGGTGAAGGCGGCCTGCAGCATGTTCGCGCCGACGAAGGCGGGCAGCCACAGCCACGCCATGCTGTGAAGCTGCGACAGGGCGAGGCCGGCCAGGATGACGGTTCCGGCGAAGGCCATGACGATGCGGTCGATGTTCATGTGTCCACTCCCGAGGGGGCCAACCGGAGGCGGCATCTCCTGGCTCCCCATAATGCATTCGTTGACGCTAAATTAGATTTATCTTATTAAATGGTCAAGCGTCAAACCGAGAGTCATTGGCCAGGGTTTCCCATCATGAGCACCCGCAAGAGCGCCTTTCCGGCGCTTCCCATCCTCGCCCTCCTGCTGTGTTGCCTTTCCGCTCCGCTTGCGGCGGAGGAGGGCCGTATGACCGTCGAAAGCCGCCCCGTCGAGGATCTGAAATCCGTGTTCGCCACGGTGGACAGCGTTCGTCAGGCCAAGGCGCGTACCCGGATCGGCGGCACCCTGTCCGGCCTGACGGTGCGGGAAGGCGACCGGGTGGAGGTGGGGCAGGTGATCGCCACCGTCGGCGACCCAAAGCTGCCGCTGCAGATCGCGGCGCTCGACGCCCGGCTGCAGTCGCTCCAGGCGCAGCAGCGTCAGGCGGAGATCGAGCTCGACCGCGCCCGCCAGCTGCGCGCCACCGGCATCGGTAGCCAGCAGAAGCTCGACGACGCGACGACCGCGCTCGACGTCGTCCGCGCCCAGATGGCCGCCATGAAGGCCGACCGCGCCGTGGTCGAACAGCAGCTTCGCGAAGGCAACGTGCTGGCCCCGGCGGCCGGCCGGGTGCTGCAGGTGCCGCTGGTCGACGGTGTCGTCGTGCTGCCGGGGGAGGCGGTGGCGACCATCGCCACGGAAAGCTATGTGCTGCGCCTGCGCCTGCCCGAACGTCACGCCCGCTTCATGAAGCAGGGCGATCCCGTTCTGGTCGGCGCCCGCGGCCTCGCGCCGGATCCGGCGGCCGGCCTCGCCCGCGGAACGGTGCGCCGGGTCTATCCCGAACTGGAGGACGGGCAGGTGGTGGCGGATGCCGAGGTTTCGGCCCTAGGCGACTATTTCGTCGGCGAGCGGGTGCGGGTTCTGGTCGCCACCGGCAGCCGCGAGGCGATCCTCATCCCGCCGGACTATCTGACCCGCCGGCTGGGCCTGGACATGGTGCGGCTCGCCGATGGGGCGGAGATCCCGGTTCAGGTCGGCCGGCCGGTGCCGGGTGACGGCTCCGACAGTGGTTCCGGCGCCATCGAGATCCTGTCCGGCCTGCGGCCCGGCGACGTGATCGTCAAGGCGGGGGCGGCGCGATGAGGCTCGGCCTGTCCGGCTGGCTGACGCGGACCTTCATCCGCTCGCCGCTGACCCCCCTGCTGCTCCTGGCCTCGCTGGTGGTCGGGACGGTCGCCCTTCTCTCCCTCCCGCGCGAGGAGGAGCCGCAGATCAGCGTGCCGATGGTCGATGTCCATGTCCGCGCCGACGGGCTGCGCGCCGACGACGCGGTGGAGCTGGTGACCAAGCCGCTGGAGGAGATCGTCAAGGCGATCGACGGCGTCGAGCATGTCTACAGCCAGACGGTGGACGACGGCGCCGTGGTGACGGCGCGCTTCGTCGTCGGCACGCCCTCCGACAACGCCATCCTCCGCGTGCACGAGAAGCTGCGCGCCAATTACGACCGCATGCCGCTCGGCATTCCGGAACCGCTGGTCGTCGGCCGCGGCATCGACGACGTGGCGATCCTGACGCTGACGCTGTTTCCCCGCGCGGAGGCGGCGGCGCGCTGGGACGACAACGCGCTGTGGACGGCGGCCGACCGGATGCTGGGCGAGCTGGTGAAGACCGACGATGTCGGGCTGACCTACATCGTCGGCGGCCGGCCGGACCAGATCCGGGTGGAGCCGGATCCCGAACGCCTCGCCCTGTCCGGCATCACGCTGAACCAGCTGGTGGAGAAGGTGAGGAATGCCAACCGCTCCTTCCAGGTCGGGCAGCTGCGCTCGCGCGGCGGCAGCCTGCCGGCGGTGGCCGGCCAGACCCTGCAGGGCGTTCCCGACATCGGCCTGCTGCTGTTGACCACGCGCGACGGGCGCCCGGTCTATGTCAAGGACGTCGCCGACGTGATCGTCGGTGCCCGGCCGGAGGAGGCGCGGGCCTGGCACATGACGCCGGACGGCAAGGGCGGGCTGACCCGCGTGCCGGCGGTGACCATCGCCGTCGCCAAGCGGGCGGGGGCCAACGCCGTGGTCATCGCCGACCATGTGCTGGAGCGTCTGGACGCCCTGCGCTCCGCCGGACTACCCAAGGACCTGGAGGTCGCCGTCACCCGGAACTATGGCGAGACGGCGGACGAGAAGGTGGACGAGCTGCTGTTCCATCTGGCGCTCGCCACGCTGTCCATCGTGCTGCTGGTGGCCGCGGCCATCGGCTGGCGCGAGGGGGCGGTGGTCTTCGTGGTCATCCCCACCACGATCCTGCTGACCATGTTCGCCTCCTGGGCGATGGGCTACACCATCAACCGCGTCAGCCTGTTCGCGCTGATCTTCTCCATCGGCATCCTGGTGGACGACGCCATCGTGGTGGTGGAGAACATCGACCGCCACTGGTCGATGCGCGACGGCCGGCCGAAGATCCAGGCCGCCATCGAGGCGGTGGCCGAGGTCGGCAACCCCACCATCGTCGCCACCCTGACGGTGGTCGCCGCCCTGCTGCCGATGATGTTCGTGTCCGGCCTGATGGGGCCGTACATGAGCCCGATCCCGGCCAACGCCTCCGCCGCCATGCTGTTCAGCTTCTTCGTCGCCATGGTGCTGACGCCCTGGCTGATGGTGAAGCTGCGCCGCGGCGAGATGCCGCCCGCGCATGGCGATGATGGGGGCGATCATGGGGGCGGCCATGGCGGGCGCCTCGGCCGGCTCTATCTGGCGGCGGCGCGGCCGGTGGTGCGCAGCAGGCGGTCGGCCTGGATCTTCCTGCTGGCGGTGGGCGTCGCCACGCTGGCCTCGCTTGTCCTGTTCTACAGCAAGGACGTGACGGTCAAGCTGCTGCCCTTCGACAACAAGTCGGAGCTTCAGGTGGTCATCGACCTGCCGGAGGGCGCCTCGCTGGAGGATACGGAGCGCGCTCTGTTCGCCGCCGCCGACCGCATCGCCGGCCTGCCCGAACTGACCGGCATCCAGGCCTACGCCGGCACGGCGTCTCCCTTCAACTTCAACGGTTTGGTACGCCATTCCTACCTGCGCCGCCAGCCGGCCCAGGGCGATCTGCAGGTCAATCTCGCGCCAAGGGCGGAGCGCACGCGCGCCAGCCACGACGTGGCGATCGACCTGCGCCGGCGGCTTGCCGCCGTGCCCTTCCCCGCGGGGACCGTGGTGAAGGTGGTGGAAGTCCCGCCCGGGCCGCCCGTGCTGTCCACGCTGCTGGCCGAGGTCTACGGCCCGGATGCCGAGACCCGCCGCGAGACCGCCGGTCTGGTCCGGGAAGCGTTCCGGAGGGTCGACTTCGTCGTCGACATTGACGGCACCGTCCGCCAGCCGGGGGAGCGCCTGCGCTTCGCGCTCGACCATGGCAATCTGGAGTTCTTCGGCGTGGAGGAGCAGGCGGTCTACGACACGCTGCAGGCGCTGCTCGGCGGCGTGCCGGTCGGCTATTCCCATCGCGGCGCCGGGCGGTTGCCGATGGAGATCTCCGTCCGCCTGCCGAAATCGGACCTGTTCCTGTCGGAGCGCGTGCTGGCGACGCCGGTGCCGGGGAGGCGCGGGTCGGTGGAACTGGGCAACCTCGTCACCATGACCAGGGAGCCCGCCTCCTACACGGTCTTCCGGCGCGACGGCCGCTTCGCCGAGATGGTGCAGGCGGAGCTGGCCGGCAGCTTCGAGGCGCCGATCTACGGCATGCTGGCGGTGCAGGACCGCCTGTCGGAGATCGACTGGCGCGCCGTCGGGCTGGACGGTCCGCCGGAGGTACGGCTGCACGGCCAGCCGGGGGACGAAACCCGGCCCAGCATCCTGTGGGACGGCGAATGGGAGATCACCTATGTCACCTTCCGCGACATGGGGGCGGCCTTCGCCGTCGCCATCCTCGGCATCTATCTGCTGGTGGTGGCCCAGTTCGGCAGTTTCAAGCTGCCGCTGGTCATCCTGGTGCCGGTGCCGCTGACGCTGATCGGCATCCTGATCGGCCATTGGCTGTTCGCGGCGCCCTTCACCGCAACCTCGATGATCGGCTTCATCGCGCTGGCCGGGATCATCGTCCGCAACTCCATCCTGCTGGTCGATTTCATCCGCCATCTGCGGGAGGACCATGCGCAGGAGGGCGGCCGTCCGATCCGCGACATCGTGCTGGAGGCCGGGGCGATCCGCTTCAAGCCGATCCTGTTGACGGCGCTGGCCGCGATGATCGGGGCGGCCTTCATCCTGACCGACCCGATCTTCCAGGGGCTGGCGATCTCCATGCTGTTCGGGCTTGCCAGCTCCACCCTGCTGACCGTGCTGGTCATCCCCGCCATCTACGTCGCGCTTCGCGGCGGCACCCCGTCCAAAACCGAAAGGGCAATACCATGAGCACCGAACACAAGATCGTCGATCTCGACCCCGTGGAAGCCAAGGCGCGGCTGGACCGGGGCGAGGCCGTCCTCGTCGATGTCCGCGAGCCCTATGAATATGGCGCGGAGCGCATTCCCGGCGCGCTGCTCTATCCGCTGGTCACCTTCGATCCGAAGGCGCTGCCGGCCATGTGGGGCGACCGGATGGTGATCCTGCAATGCGGCACCGGCCGGCGGTCCGGCATGGCCGCGCAACGCATGATCGAGGCCGGTGCCGGCACCGTCCATCACGTCAAGGGCGGGCTCAATGCCTGGAAGGAGGCGAAGCTGCCCATCCTCGGCCTCAACCCCACCACCGGCGTGATCGAGCCGAAGTCGTACGGCTGACCGGCCCCCGGTATGGGCGGAGGGGCGCCTCCGCCTATTCCTGCAGTCCCATGAAGCTCCGCTGACAGGCGGGGTTCGGGAAGCCGCTGCCCGAATCGTCCGATCGCGGAGAAAAAGCCCGAACCCAGGATAACCCCGGCGGACTGGCGTTGTTTCATGACCTGAACTTATAGGCCCTATCGCAAATTGGGGGCTAATCGTCAGACCAGCGCGCCCCAGCTTGTGGGGGTATGTGTTGGTGGAAGCGAAGCGGGACCGCCCGTGCGCGCTGCCGACAGGGCATGGCCTTGACGACAGGAGGGAAGCACGCGATGCATCAGCCCGGCGATCTGGACGTGACACGGCGCGGAGTCCTGATGGGAACCGCGGCGACCATCGCGCTGACGGCGGGAAGCTTCCCGGTGCCGGCCGAGGCCGCCATCGGCGACGCCGCCCCCCAACAGACATTGACCCCCGTCACCTCGACCGTGTCATTCACGGTGAATGGCCGCGACCATGACCTGACGCTGGACACGCGGACCACTCTGCTCGATGCGCTGCGCGAGCAGCTGCACGTGACCGGCCCGAAGAAAGGCTGCGACCACGGGCAGTGCGGCGCCTGCACCGTCCTGGTCGACGGGCGGCGGATCAATTCCTGCCTGTCGCTGGCGGTGATGCACCAGGGCGACAGCATCACGACCATCGAAGGGCTGGGCATGCCCGACCGCATGCATCCGATGCAGGCCGCCTTCGTCAAGCATGACGGCTATCAGTGCGGCTATTGCACCCCCGGCCAGATCTGTTCGGCCGTCGCCGTTCTGAAGGAGATCGAGGCCGGCATTCCCAGCCATGTCAGCGCCGACCTGATGGCGGCGCCGAAGCTGACCGCCGACGAACTGCGCGAGCGGATGAGCGGCAACATCTGCCGCTGCGGCGCCTATTCCAACATCGTCGATGCGATCACCGAGGTCGCCGGGAGGGAAGCATGAAACCCTTCAGCTACGAACGCGCCGGCAGCCCGGCCGAAGCCGCGGCCGCCGCGGTCCGTACCCCCGGCGCCAAGTTCATCGCCGGCGGCACCAACCTGCTCGACCTGATGAAGCTGGAGATCGAGACGCCGGTCCATCTGATCGACGTCAACGGCCTGTCGCTGGACAAGGTGGAACCGACCCCGGACGGAGCCTTGCGCATCGGTGCGCTGGTGCGCAACACCGACCTCGCCGCCGACGAACGGGTGCGGCGCGACTATGGGGTGCTGTCGCGGGCGTTGCTCGCCGGGGCTTCGGGCCAGCTGCGCAACAAGGCGACCACCGCGGGCAACCTGCTCCAGCGCACCCGCTGCCCCTATTTCTACGACACCGCCCAGCCCTGCAACAAGCGCCGGCCCGGCAGCGGATGCGCCGCCATCGGGGGTTTCAGCCGCCAGCTTGCGGTGATCGGCGGCAGCGAAGCCTGCATCGCCACCCACCCCAGCGACATGGCGGTGGCGATGCGCGTGCTGGACGCCGCCGTGGAGACGGTGCGGCCGGACGGCGCCGCCCGCAGCATCCCGATCGCCGAGTTCCACCGCCTGCCCGGCGACACCCCGCATATCGAAACGGTGCTGGAACCCGGCGAGCTGATCACCGCGGTGACCCTGCCGCGCCCGGTCGGCGGCACGCACATTTATCACAAGGTGCGCGACCGCGCCTCCTACGCCTTCGCGCTGGTCGCCGTCGCGGCGGTCGTCCAGCCGGACGGCAGCGGACGGGTGGCGCTGGGCGGCGTCGCGCACAAGCCGTGGCGCGTCGAGGCGGCGGAGGCCGAAATGCCCAAGGGGGCCAAGGCCGTCACGGCGCAACTGCTGGCCGGCGCCAAGCCGACGCCGGAAAATGCCTTCAAGCTGCCGCTGGTCGAGCGAACGCTCGGCTCCGTCCTGGCCGAAGCGAAAGGCTGAGCCATGAAGTTCGACACCCCCGCCACCACCAACCCCATCGACCAGCTGAAAGTCATCGGCAAGCCGACCAGCCGCATCGACGGGCCGCTGAAGACCACGGGAACCGCACCCTATGCCTATGAGCGCCACGACGTGGTGCCGGATCAGGTCTATGGCTATGTCGTCGGCGCCGGAATCGCCAAGGGCCGCATCGCCTCCCTGTCGGTGGCGGAGGCGAAGGCCGTGCCGGGCGTGCTGGCCGTCGTCACCCATGAGACCGCGGGCAAGCTCGGCAAGGGCAAGCGCAATGCCGCCCCGCTTCTGGGGGGGCCGGAGATCGCCCATTACCATCAGGCGGTGGCGCTGGTCGTCGCCGAGAGTTTCGAGCAGGCGCGCGCCGCGGCAAATCTCGTCCGTGTCGAGTACCGGAAGACCGACGGCGCCTTCGATCTCGCCCGCGCCAAGGACGCCATGGGCGATTCGGCCGAGCACAAGAAGGAGGACTCCGTCGTCGGCGACTTCGCCGCCGCCTTTGCCGCCGCGCCGGTCAAGCTGGACGAGACCTACAGCACGCCCGACGAGACCCATGCGATGATGGAACCCCATGCCAGCATCGCCGCCTGGCAGGGCGACCGGCTGACGGTGTGGACCTCCAACCAGATGATCGACTGGGCGGCGACCGATCTGGCCGAGACGCTGAAGATGCCGAAGGAGAAGGTCCGCGTGATCTCTCCCTTCGTCGGCGGCGGTTTCGGCGGCAAGCTGTTCCTGCGTGCCGACACGTTGCTGGCGGCGCTGGGCGCGCGGGCGGCGGGGCGGCCGGTCAAGGTGGCGCTGCCGCGGCCGATGATGGCGAACAACACCACCCACCGTCCGGCGACGATCCAGCGTGTCCGCATCGGTGCAACCGCGGACGGCAGGATCACCGCCATCGCGCATGAAAGCTGGTCCGGCAACCTGCCCGACGGCAAGCCGGAGACGGCGACCGACCAGACGCGCCTGCTCTATGCCGGGGCGAACCGGCTGAGCGGGACGCGGCTCGCCCATCTCGACCTGCCGGAAGGCAACGCCATGCGGGCGCCCGGCGAGGCGCCGGGCCTGATGGTGCTGGAAATCGCCATGGACGAGATGGCCGAACGGCTGAAGATCGATCCCGTCGAGTTCCGCATCCTCAACGACACCCAGGTCGACCCGGAAAAGCCGGAGCGGCCCTTCTCCCAGCGCCAGCTGGTGCAATGCCTGCGCACCGGGGCCGAGCGCTTCGGCTGGAGCAAGCGCAGCGCCGAGCCGGCGCGGATGCGCGAGGGGCGCTGGCTGGTCGGCATCGGCATGGCCGCAGCCTTCCGCAACAACCTGTTGACCAAGTCGGCGGCGCGGGTGCGGCTGGACAAGCGCGGCGTGGTGACGGTCGAAACTGACATGACCGACATCGGCACCGGCAGTTACACCATCATCGCCCAGACGGCGGCGGAAATGATGGGCGTCGGGCTGGACCGGGTGGTGGTGCGGCTCGGCGATTCCAGCTTTCCGGCATCGGCCGGGTCGGGCGGGCAGTGGGGCGCCAACAACTCCACCGCCGGCGTCTATGCCGCCTGCGTGAAGCTGCGCGAGGCGGTGGCGCAGAAGCTGGGCTTCAACTCCGCCGACGCGCAGTTCGCCGACGGGCAGGTGGGCTCGGGCAACCGCCGCGTGCCGCTGGCGCAGGCGGCCGGCGACGGCGAGCTGACGGCGGAGGACGGCATCGAGTATGGCGACCTCGACAAGAAGGCCCAGCAATCGACCTTCGGCGCGCATTTCGTCGAGGTCGGCGTCGATGCCGCGACCGCGGAAATCCGTGTCCGGCGCATGCTGGCCGTCTGCGCGGCCGGCCGCATCCTGAACCCGCTGTCGGCGCGCAGCCAGGTGATCGGCGCCATGACCATGGGGGTGGGCGCGGCGCTGATGGAGGAACTGGCGGTGGACACCCGCGGCGGCTTCTTCGTCAACCACGACCTTGCGTCCTACGAGGTGCCGGTCCATGCCGACATCCCGCACCAGGAGGTGATCTTCCTGGACGAGACCGATCCGATGTCGTCGCCGATGAAGGCGAAGGGGGTCGGCGAGTTGGGGCTGTGCGGTGTGGGCGCCGCCATCGCCAACGCCGTCTACAACGCCACCGGCGTGCGTGTGCGCGATTATCCCGTCACGCTGGACAAGCTGATCGACCGCATGCCGCCGATCGGCTAGCCGTCCGCGGTCAGTCCCCGGCGGCGGGCGTTCCGAGCGAGGCGAGATACTGCTCCTCCCACTGGCAGCCGGCGTCCAGTTCGCCGAACAGCCATTGGCGGAACAGCCGGATCTTCGGCAGGTCGGCGGTCGATTTCAGTGTGACGAAGCCATGCCCCTGCGCCCGCAGGCCGCGGGTGGGGAAGGGGACGACCAGCCGGCCGGACTGAAGTTCCTGCCGGGCGAGCAGCAGGCTGTCCAGGCACACCCCCATCCCGTCCGCCGCCGCGCTGATCGCCATGAAGGAGCGGTCGAAACGCAGGCCGCGGTCCATGTCCAACTGCACGCCGCGATGTTTGCGCGCCCAGTCGCGCCAGCCGACGATGTTGATCTCCGAATGGATCAGGATGTGGCGGCTGAGATCCTTCGGCTCGCGGATCGGAACCAGCCCGTTCGCCAGCGCAGGCGAGCACATCGGCACGATGACGTCGTCCGGGAACTGCTCCAGCACGCAGCCGGCCGGCGGCGGGCCGGGGTTGTAGCGGATGTCGACGTCCACCGCGCCCGTCGTCAGGTCGATGGGCGAGACCGAGGCCTGCAGCCGGATGTCGATGGCGGGATGCAGCGCCTTCACCCGGTTCAGCCGCGGCATCAGCCATTGGGTGGCGAAGCTGGGCATCGAGCGGACGGTGAGGATCTCGGTGCCGCTGTTGGACGTGGTGACGTTGCGGATGGCGGTCTCCATCCGGGCGAAGGCGCCGACGATCTCGGTGGCGAAGCCGCGCCCGGCATCGGTCAGCGCGACCGAACGGTGCACCCGATGAAACAGCGGCAAGCCAAGCTGTTCCTCCAGGATTTTCACCTGATGGCTGATCGCCGACGGCGTCAGCCCGAGATCCTCCGCCGCAGTCGCGAAGGAACCCAGCCGCGCAGCGGCCTCGAACGCCTGCAAAGCCTTGATCGAGACCCGTTTCCGCATCGCGCCATTCACATGAATTCAGCTCATCAATGAGCAATCTTATTCGTTTGTCGAATTCATCTCAAGACCATAGGATCACCTCAATCATCGGCTGAACGAATCATCGGTCGGCCGCAGCGAAATCACCACAACCGAGCGAAACCGACGCTCCGCCCGCGGCATGTCTTTTGCCGCCACGGCGGAGCCTGCTTCGACAGAGGGAGCGAGCATGCTGCTGTCCAACAAGGTCTGCGTGATCACCGGCGCCGCATCGCGCCGCGGCATCGGCCGGGCGACCGCGAGGCTTTTCGCGCTGCATGGCGGGCGCGCGATCATCCTGGACCTCGACGCCGGGCAGGCTGCCGAAGCCGCCGCCGAACTGGGCGAGGCGCACCGCGGCCTGGCCTGCGACGTGACCGACCGCGACGCCTGCTTCGCCGCCGCGAACCGCGTGGTCGAGGAGTTCGGCCGCATCGACGTGCTGGTCAACAACGCCGGCATCACCCAGCCGCTGAAGTTCATGGACATCGGCCCGAAGAACTACGAGGCGGTGACCGACGTCAGCCTGCGCGGCACGCTGTACATGAGCCAGGCCGTCGTCCCCCACATGCGGGAGCGCAAGTCCGGCTCCATCGTCTGCATCTCGTCCGTCTCGGCGCAGCGCGGCGGCGGCATCTTCGGCGGCCCGCACTACAGCGCGGCCAAGGCCGGCGTGCTGGGCCTCGCCAAGGCGATGGCGCGCGAGCTGGGACCGGACAATGTCCGCGTCAACTCGGTGACGCCGGGCCTGATCCAGACCGACATCACCGGCGGCAAGCTGACCGACGAACTGCGGGCGGAAATCCTGAAGGGCATCCCGCTGAACCGCCTGGGCGATGCCGAGGATGTGGCCCGCTCCTGCCTGTTCCTGGCGTCGGAGCTGTCCTCCTACATCACCGGCGCCACGCTCGACGTCAACGGCGGCATGCTGATCCACTGATCCCGAAATGCTGGAGACACCTCCCGTGGACACCGCACTCGACACCACCCCGCTGGGGCACAATGTCCCGCTGGCCGAACGCGCCTACCGCATCCGCCGCAACGCCCTGCTGATGGGCGAGGTGCAGGGGCAGGGCTACATCGGCCAAGCCCTCGACATCGCCGACGTTCTGGCGGTCTCCTATTTCCACGCCATGAAATACCGGCCCGAGGACCCGCATTGGGAGGAGCGCGACCGCTTCCTGCTGTCCAACGGCCATTACGCCATCGCGCTCTACGCAGCCTTGATCGAGGCCGGCATCGTCCCGGCGGAAGAGCTGGAGACCTATGGCAGCGACGACAGCCGCCTGCCGATGTCGGGCATGGCCAGCTACACGCCGGGCATGGAGATGTCGGGCGGCTCGCTCGGCCTCGGCCTCGGCATCGCGGTCGGCATCGGGCTGGGGCTGAAGCGCAAGAACTCCGCTGCCCGTGTCTACACGCTGTTCTCCGACGGCGAACTGGACGAGGGTTCGGTGTGGGAGGCCATCATGTCGGCCGCCCATTACAAGCTCGACAACATGATCGCCATCGTCGACGTCAACAACCAGCAGGCCGATGGCCCCTCCACCCAGGTGATGGCGTTCGAGCCGCTGGTGGACAAGCTGGAGGCCTTCGGCTGGTTCGTCCAGCGGGTGGACGGCAACGACATGGACGCGGTGGTCGCCGCCTTCGACGCCGCCAAGTCGCACCCCGAGGCCAAGCCGCGGATGATCGTCTGCGACACCAAGATGGGCAAGGGCGTGCCCTTCCTCGAAGCCCGCGAAAAGAACCACTTCATCCGCGTCGACGCGCACGAATGGCAGCTGGCGCTTGACGCGCTCGACGCCGGGAGGACCGCATGAGCACCGCTGCGAACACCACTGCGAAGCCGCGCCTGAAGACCTCCGCCATGATCGCCTCGATCGCGGCGGAAGGGCAGCGGACCAGGCCGGCTCCCTTCGGCCATGCGCTGGTCGAGCTGGCGAAGCAGCGGCCGGAGATCGTCGGCATGACCGCCGACCTCGCCAAATACACCGACCTGCACATTTTCGCCCAGGCCTATCCCGACCGCTTCTATCAGATGGGGATGGCCGAACAGTTGCTGATGGGGGCGGCGTCTGGCATGGCGCATGAGGGCATGATGCCCTTCGTCACCACCTACGCCGTCTTCGCCTCGCGCCGGGCCTACGACTTCGTCCACCAGACGATCGCGGAGGAGAACCGCAACGTCAAGATCGCCTGCGCCCTGCCGGGGTTGACCTCCGGCTACGGCCCCAGCCATCAGGCGGCCGAGGATCTGGCGCTGATGCGCGCCATGCCGAACATGGTGGTGATCGACCCTTGCGACGCCCACGAGATCGAGCAGGCGGTGCCGGCCATGGCCGCGCATAACGGCCCGGTCTACATGCGGCTGCTGCGCGGCAACGTCCCGCTGGTGCTGGACGAGTACGACTACAAGTTCGAACTCGGCAAGGCCAAGCTGCTGCGCGACGGCGCCGACGTGCTGGTCATCTCGTCCGGCATCATGACCATGCGGGCGCTGGAGGTGGCGCAGCGGCTGGAGGCCGACAAGGTCGGCGTCGCCGTGCTGCACGTCCCCACCATCAAGCCGCTCGATACCGAGACCATCCTGCGTGAAGCCGGGCGCACCGGCCGCATGGTGGTGGTGGCGGAGAACCACACCGTCATCGGCGGGCTGGGCGAGGCGGTTGCCGGCACCCTGCTGCGCGCCGGCGTCGCCCCGGTCTTCCGCCAGATCGGCCTGCCCGACGAGTTTCTGAAGGCCGGCGCCCTGCCGACCCTGCACGACCTCTACGGCATCTCCACCGACGCCATGGCGGCCAGCATCAAGGGCTGGCTCTAGGACGACCGTTCATCCGACCCGATCACACCCGCTCAACCAACAAACGTCCATAGGGAGAGGAATCCGATGAAGAAGCTGCTCTTGTCGCTGATGGTGGGCACCGCCCTGGTCGCGTCGCCGGCCGCCTGGGCCCAGCAGGTCCTGCGTCTGGCCCACAACGCGGCCCCGGGCAACCCGAAGGCGGAAGCCTCGCTGAAATTCGCGGAACTCGTCGCCCAGAAGACGGACGGACGGGTGAAGATCGAGGTCGGCGGCAGCGCCCAGTACGGCGACGACGTCGAGGCGCTGACCAGCATGCGTCTCGGCACGCTGGCCTTCAGCGCCAATTCGCAGGGCACCACCTCGGGCGTCGTGCCGGACTATGCCGTGCTGGGCCTGCCCTTCCTCTTCCAGTCGCTGCCGCAGGCCTGGAAGGTGCTGGACGGCCCGGTTGCGAAGAAGCTGGACGATGCGTCGAAGACCAAGGGGCTGGTTCTGCTGGCGATGTGGGACAACGGCATCCGTCATGTCTCCAACAACGTCCGCCCGATCACCAAGCCGGAGGATCTGGCCGGCGTGAAGGTCCGCACCCCGCCGGATCCGATGACCGTGGACATCTTCAAGGCGCTGGGCGCCAACCCGACGCCGCTGGCCTTCTCCGAGCTCTACATCGCGCTCCAGCAGGGCGTGGTCGACGGGCAGGAGAACCCGTTGATGAACATCCATTCCTCCAAGCTCTTCGAGGTGCAGAAATACATCTCGCTGACCGGCCACAAGTATGAGTCGACCCCGCTGCTGGCCAGCAAGATGGTGTTCGACACCCTGTCGAAGGCCGACCAGAAGGCGGTGCTGGAGGCGGCGGCGGAGGCCGGCAAGCTGAACCGCGAAATGTCCGCCAAGGCCGACAAGGAACTGCGGTCGAAGATGGAGGACGCCGGCGTGAAGTTCAACACGGTCGATGCGGCGCCCTTCGTCGCCAAGACCAAGTCGGTCTACGACAAGTGGGAGAAGCAATTCCCCGAACTGGTGGCGCTGGTCCGCAAGGAGGCTGCGGCCGGGGCAACGCCGTGATGACGGTGTCCCACGACCGGGAGCATGTGGTGGCGGGACTTCCCGCCACCCTTCTCCAGGCGGCAGACGGCGCGATTTCCGTCGCCGCCGCCGCCGTGTCGATCCTGTCGCTGGTCGTGCTGTTCCTGTCGCTGGGGGCCGAGGTCGTGGTCCGCTACCTGACCACCCAGGGGATGGGCTGGCCGTCCGAACTGCCCAACCTGCTGTTTCCCTGGCTGGTGATGGGCGGCGTGGTGCTGGCGGCGCAGAAGGGCGCGCACATCTCGGTCACGCTGCTGCTGGACATGCTTCCCCGTACGGCGGCGCGGTCGCTGCTGCTGGCGATGCAGGTGGTGGTGGCTGCGACCTTCTTCTATCTCGCCTACATCGGCCTCGCCGTCATCGAGATCACCGGCAGCGAGGTCTATCCGGTGACAGGCGTCAGCGCCCGCTGGGCCTACCTGTCGCTGATCGCGGGATTCGTCGGGGTGGGGCTGACCGCCGTCACCACCTTCCTGCGCCTGCTGATCGCCGAGGATCCGCGATCCGTCCGCGCCCATGTGTCGGAGGAAGAGCTATGACCGTCGTGATGGTCGCCCTTTTCGCCCTTCTCCTGCTGCTCTCATTCCCCGTCGGCTATGCGCTGGTCATCAGTTCAGGGGCCGCGGTGATGACGATGGGCTCCGTCCCCACCGTCATCTCCGTCATCAAGCTGTTCCAGCCGACCCAGAGCTTCCCGCTGCTGGCGATCCCCTTCTTCATCCTGTCCGGCGCGCTGATGATGAGCGGCACGCTGGGCCAGAAGCTGGTGCGCTTCGCCGCGGCCCTGGTCGGGCGCTATCCCGGCGGGCTGGCGCAGGTCACCGTCGTCGGCTCCACCATCTTCGGCGGCGTGTCCGGCTCCGCCGTGGCCGAGGCGTCGGCGCTGGGCTCCATGCTGATCCCCTGGCAGAAGCGCGAGGGCTATCCCGCCGCCTTCGGCGCAGCGGCCACCGCCTCCTCGTCGGTGATCGCCGGGCTGATCCCGCCGTCGATCCCGCTGATCCTATATGCCGCGGTGTCGAACGCCTCTATCGCCTCGCTGTTCCTCGCCGGCATCCTGCCGGGCCTGATGCTGGCCGGCGGCATGATGATCGTCTGCTATGTCAGCGGCCGCATGCGCAACTTCCCCCTGCTGAAGAGCGAGGGCGGGCTGCGGGCGCTGGGGACCGCCACCGTCGCGGCGCTGCCGGCGCTGCTGATGCCGGCCTTTATCCTGGTGCTGCTGCGCTTCGGCATCGCCACGCCGACCGAGGTCAGCGTCATCGCCGTCGCCTATGCCCTGCTGGTCAGCATCCTGATCTACCGCGACCTGACGGTGAAGCGCATCTATGCCGCGCTGCTGGGCACGGTCGTGACCACGGGCGTGGTCATGCTGGTCATCGCCGCCTCCAACCTCGTCGGCTATGTGCTGATCACCGAAGCCATCCCGAACGCGGTCGCTTCCTACGCCGAAAGCGTGCTGAAGGAGCCGTGGCTGATCATCCTGGCGATGAACCTGATCATGCTGGTGGTGGGCATGTTCCTCGACCTGCCGGCGGCGATCCTGCTGCTGGGGCCGACCTTCGTCGCGGTCGGCGGTGCCATCGGCATGGACCCGATCCAGCTGGGAATCATGATGGCCGTCAATCTCAGCATCGGCCTGTTCACTCCGCCCATCGGCACCACCCTGTTCATCTCCGCCGCCATCTCCCGCGAGCCCATCGGCGCCATCGTGCGCGAGCTGTGGCCCTTCTATCTGGTGGCGCTGGTCGTGCTGGGGCTCGTGTCCTACGTGCCGGCGACGATCCTGTACTGAGCCGGCTGCACTCTATCCAAGGACGTTCAAACAATGACGACAGTCGGATTCATCGGCCTCGGCTCCATGGGCATGCCCATGGCGCGCAATCTGCTGGCGAAGGGTTTCAAGGTTCAGGGCTCCGATGTGCGGGCCGAGAGTGTCCGGACTCTGGAGAGTGCGGGCGGGAAGGGCGTCTCCAGCGCGGCTGCTGCGGCTGTGGATGCGGACGCGCTGGTGCTGATGGTGGTGAATGCCGCCCAGGCCGACGCCGCCCTCTTCGCCGACGGCGCACTGGAGGCCCTGCCGGCCGGTGCGGCGGTGATCCTGATGGCAACCTGCCCGCCGGGCGCGGTCGCCGCCCTGGCGGAGCGGGTGGAGGCGGCCGGGCGCCGCTTCGTCGATGCCCCCGTCTCCGGCGGGGTGGTGGGAGCCGTGGCGGGCACGCTGTCGATCATGGCGGCGGCGCCGGCCGCGACGGTGGAGCGGGTCCGCCCGGTCCTGGCCGCCATGGGCGACAAGGTCTTCCATGTCGGCGAGACGCCGGGGCAGGGCGCCACGGTGAAGACCGTCAACCAGCTGCTGTGCGGCGTCCACATCGCCGTGGTGGCGGAGGCCTTCGCGCTGGCCGCCAAGGTCGGCGTGGATCTGAAGGTCCTGCTTGAGATCATGAGCGGGTCGTCGGCCTCCAGCTGGATGCTGAAGGACCGCGGGCCCCGCATGCTGGAGGCGGAGCCCGGCATCACCAGCGCCGTCGACATCTTCGTCAAGGATCTCGGCATCGTGCTGGAGGCCGGGCGCGACGCCAAGGCCGCCCTGCCGCTGGCCGCCGTCGCCCACCAGATGTTCCTGGCGACCTCCGGCCGCGGCGAGGGCGCGATGGACGACAGCCAGGTGATCCGCAGCTACCACGCGGTCAACGGCACGCCCCTGCCGCGCTGAGTGAGGTCCGGGAGCCCTTTTCTCAGGCCCCCGGCACCACCCACGGCCGGGCCTCGGCGTCGGCCCGGTCGAAGGCGTCGATGGCGTCCTGGTGGCGCAGGGTCAGCGCCACGTCGTCCAGCCCTTCGACAAGGCATTCCTTCTTGAACGGGTCGATGGCGAAGGACAGCGCCCGTCCGTCCGGGCCGGTCAGGGTCTGGGCCGGCAAATCCACCGTGACGGCGGCGCCTGGGTTCTCCTGCAGCTGGCGGCGCAGCGTCGCCACCGCATCCTCCGGCAGGGTGACGGTCAGCAGGCCGTTCTTGGCGGCGTTGGCGGCGAAGATGTCGCCGAAGCTGGGCGCGACGACACAGCGGAACCCGCCATCCACCAGCGCATAGACCGCCCCCTCCCGCGAGGACCCGCAGCCGAAATTGCGGTCGCTCACCAGGACGCGCGCACCGGCATAGGCCGGGTCGTCGAGCGGGAAGCCCGGCTTGCGCTCGTCATGGAACAGGAAGTTGCCGTAGCCGGCGCTGCGCGGCTTCTTCAGGAAGCGGGCGGGCAGAAGCTGGTCGGTGTCGATGTTGGCGATGTCGAGCGGCACCGCCGGCGCGGTCAGCATGACGAAGGGATCCATTCTACGACGCTCCCAGCTTGCGGACATCCAGCTTTCTGACATCGGTGAGCCTGCCGGTCGCGGCGGCTGCGGCGGCCATCGCCGGGCTCATCAGATGCGTGCGGGCGTTCGGCCCCTGGCGGCCGGGGAAGTTGCGGTTGGTGGTGGAGGCGCAGCGCTCCCCCGCCGGAACGAGGTCGCCGTTGATGCCCACGCACATGGAGCAGCCGGGCTCCCCCCATTCCAGACCAGCGTCGATGAACACGCGGTCCAGCCCCTCCGCCTCCGCCTGACGGCGCACCGGGACCGATCCCGGAACCACCAGCCCCGGCACCACGGCGCGGCGGCCGCGCAGCACCGCGGCGGCGGCGCGCAGATCCTCCAGCCGGGCATTGGTGCAGGAGCCGATGAAGACGCGGTCGATTGGCACGTCCTCCAGCGCCATGCCGGGGGCGAGGCCCATGTAATCCAGCATCTTGCGCATCTGGCCGGCGCGCACCGGGTCGGCCTCCGCCCCCGGATCGGGCACCGCCGCCGTCACCGGAACGGCGGTTTCCGGGCTGGTGCCCCAGGTCACCGCCGGGGCGATGTCGGCGGCGTCCAGCGTCACCTCGCGGTCGAAGACGGCGCCGTCGTCGCTGGGCAGGGTCCGCCAATGCTCCACTGCGCGGTCGAACAGGGCGCCCTTGGGGGCGTAGTGCCGCCCCTCGATCCAGGCGAAGGTGGTGTCGTCGGGCGCGATCATGCCGGCCCGCGCGCCGGCCTCGATCGACATGTTGCAGACGGTCAGCCGGCCTTCCATCGACAGGGCGCGGATGGCGCTGCCGGCATATTCGATGACATGGCCGGCGGCACCGTCGGCGCCGATGGCGGCGATCACCGCCAGGATCAGGTCCTTGGCCGTCACATGCGGCCCCAGCACCCCGTCCACGGTGATGCGCATCGTCTTGGGCCGGCGCTGCCACAGGGTCTGGGTCGCCAGCACATGCGACACCTCGGTGGCGCCGATGCCGAAGGCCAGCGCGCCGAAAGCGCCATGGGTGGAGGTGTGGCTGTCGCCGCAGACGATGGTCAGGCCGGGCAGCGTCAGCCCCTGTTCCGGCGCCAGCACATGGACGATGCCCTGCGCCGGGTCGTGCAGGCCGAAATGGCGCAGGCCGTGGCGGCCGGCATTCGCCTCCAGCATCGTCACCATGTTGGCGATCTCGGGATCGGCGATGGGCTTGGACCGGCTGTGCGAGGGCACGTAATGGTCGGCGACGGCGAAGGTCAGCTCCGGCCGGCGCACCTTGCGGCCGGCATGGTCGATCATGCCGAAGGCGTGGAAGGAGCCCTCGTGCAGGAAATGACGGTCGATGGCGAGCAGGGCCTGTCCGTCCGGCCGGGTCGCCACGACATGGGCGTCCCAGACCTTCTCGAACAGGCTGCGTGGCTGCACGGTCATTGGCTGGTTTCCTCCTTTGCGGCGCTTGCAGCGGCGGAGCCGGCGATGCGCCCGAGAGCCACCGCGGTCAGCAGGCCGTTGCCGGACAGGTAGCCGGACGCCTTGGAACCCGACACGCCGCAGGCGGCCCCTCCCGCGGCATAGAGGTTGGGCAGCGGGGCACCATTGGCATCCAGAACGCGCGCATCGTCGTCTACGACCAGCCCGCCCTGGGTGTGGAACAGGGCGCCGGTGACGCGGACTGCGCGGTAGGGCGGCACCAGCGGGGCCGTGCCGGTGAAGTCGCGGCCGAAGATATCGGTTCCACCCACCGTCTTCAGCCGGTCGATCTCGGCCAGAGCCGCGATGAGAGCGTCCGCGTCGATCTTCATCAGCCGGGCAAGCTCGGCTGGGCTGTCGGCGGCCAGCACCGCGCCCATCGCCTCGGCCTGCCGGAAATCCTCGAACTGACGGGCGATGCCGGCGATGCGCTCGTCGAACACGGTCCAGGCGATGCCGTCGGGCTGGCGCAGCACGATGGCGGCCTGTTCCGAATAGCCCTGCGCCTCGTTGGAGAAGCGCCGGCCTTCCACGTTCACCTGCACGCCGCCCTCGGTGATCGTCGCCCAGGTGACGAGGATTCCGGCGGGATGGGCGACGGAGCCATGGCCCTGGTGCCCCGACAGGTGCCGGGTGGCGGCGCCCAGCGCCTCGCCCCACAGCAGCGCATCGCCCTGGTTGCCGGGATGGCCAAAATAGAGCGCGTCGGCCAGTTCCGGCACATGGCGCTCGACCAGCGCCCTGTTGCCGCCATAGCCGTTGCAGGCGAGGATCAGCACGCCGCAGCCGACCAACTCGACACTGCCGTCCGGGCGGGTGATCTCGACACCGAGAACCTGCCCGCCATCGGCATAGAGCGCCGTCACATGCGCCTCGCACAACACGTCGATGCCGGCGGTCTCGACGGCGCCGCGCAGTCGGTCGATCAGCTCCGCCCCCGACCGGCTGGGCAGCCCGTGCATGCGGCGGGCGCTGTGGCCGGGATAGCTGAAATTGTCCACCACCGAGAAGGGCAGGCCGTAGCGGTCGGCGAGCCACTCCAGCGCCGGACCCACCGCCTGGGTGACGCGGGCGACCTCGACCGGGTCGGGCTCGCCCTTCGCCTTGGCGACGATGTCGGCGGCGAAGCGGTCCGGACTGTCCACGATGCCGGCAGCGTGTTGCCAGCGGGTGCCCGGTGCCGGGATCAGCCCGGCCGACAGGGCGGTGGAGCCCTGGGGCAGCGCGTCGCGCTCCAGCACCAGCACGCCGGCCCCTTGCTCATGGGCGGCCAGTGCGGCTACCATTCCGGCGGCACCGCCGCCGATCACGACGACGGGAACGGTGAATTCGAACTCCACGCCGTCGGCGGGCAGGATGCGGCTCATCGGCTTGCCACCTCCTCCAGCATCGCCGCGACGGTCGCCACGCGGCAGACCGGGCGCAGGGCGGCGACGGAGACCTCATGCAGTTCCCGGCTGAAGGCGGCGCAGCCATCCTCCAGCAGGATGGTGTCGAACTCGCGGACATGGGCGTCGCGCACGGTGGAGGCGACGCCGCCGTTGGTGACGATGCCGCAGACCAGCAGCCGCTCCACCCCGCATTTCCGCAGCACCCATTCCAGCCGCGACATGTAGAAGGCGGAATAGGCGACCTTCTCCACCTCCACATCGACGGGCTGCAGCGCGTCCACCGTGCGGTGTCCCCAGCTGCCGGGCTGGAAATCGCCCTTGGCCAGGAAGGGACGCAGCGCCTTCAGGTGGGGCGAGATCATCGGCTCGCCGCCACGGCCCGGCACCAGCGTGAAGTTGGTGGAGATGACCCAGCCGCCGCGCGAGCGCAGCAGATCGGCCAGCGGCTTCACCCGCTCCGGCAGAGCCAGGATTTCCGGCGCCGTCTGCCCGGCGCGGCCATAGGCGCCGTCCGGGTGGATGAAGTCGTTCTGAAGGTCGCAGACCAGCAGGGCGGTGCGCTCGACAGGAATGGTGGCGTTGCTCATCGGCCGCTCCTTTCCACGATGACGTTGCCGTAACCGTCGACGCGGGCGCTCAGGTCGGGGTCAATGACCGTGGTGGCGTCCGGCTGCTCCAGGATCGCCGGCCCCTGGATCACGGCGCCGACCGGAAGGTCCAGCCGGTTGTAGACGGCGGTCTCGTGCCAAGCCCCGTCGAACCAAACCGGCCGCGACCCGGCATGGGCACCCTCCACCGTCGTCCCGGCGGCCGGGGCGAGCGCGGAGAGGTCGAAATGCGGACGGCGGCCGATGGCGGCGGTGCGCAGGTTGACGATCTTGGCGCCGACGCCCGGCAGCAAGCGGCTGAAGGACGCCTGATAGGCGCGCTCGAAGGCGGTCCGGATGGTCGCCTCGTCGATGCCGGTCGTCCCGTTCTCGACCGATACCGGCAGCGGCACGGCGACCGTGTGGGTCTGGCCGATGTAGTGCATGTCGAGTTCGAAGACGAGGTCGATGCGCTCGACGCTGAGCCCCGCGGCCTCCACCACAGCGCGGGCGGCGGTTGCCTCCTCCACCATGCGGCGGTCGAGCGACGCGGCGTCGATGCCGGCCAGCGGCAGGTTGACCGTCTGCACCTGATCGTGGCGGATGTCGGCGATGACGCAGCCGAGTGCGGAGGTCACGCCGGGGAAGCGCGGCACCAGTGCCGCCTTCAAGCCGACCTCCTTGATCAGCGCGCCGACATGCAGCGCGCCGCCGCCGCCGAAGGGCACAGCGGCGAATTTGGCCGGGTCGTGGCCGCGCTCGATGGAGACGAGGCGGATGGCGCCGGCCATCTTGCTGTTGGCGATGCGCACCACCGCCTCCGCCGCCGCCATGACGTCGAGGCCGAGCGGCTCGGCGACATGGGTGGCGATAGCCTTGCGGGCGGCATCGACGTCCAGCCGCGCCAGCTTGCCGCCGATGGGGCGTTCGGCATTGATGCGGCCGAGCAGGACGTTGGCGTCGGTCAGCGTCGGGCGGGTGTTGCCCTGGCCGTAGCAGACCGGTCCGGGCCGCGAGCCGGCGCTCTCCGGCCCGACCTGCAGCATGCCGCCGGGATCGACTCCGGCGATGGAACCGCCACCGGCGCCGATGGTGGTGATCTCGATCATCGGGGTGCGGACGACCAGACCGAAATCGATGGTGGTCTGGGCGGCCAGCATGGTCTGCCCCTCCACCACCAGCGACACGTCGAAGCTGGTGCCGCCGAGGTCGCCGGTGATGACGTTGGGGAAGCCGGCCGCCTTGGAGATCGCCGCCGCGGCGATGACGCCTGCCGCCGGCCCCGACAGGGCGGTGCGCACCGGCAGCCGCCGCGCGGTGTCGGTGGACATGACGCCGCCGTTCGACTGCACGATGTGGAAGCGTCCGCCGAACCCCTCGCCTGCCAGCGCATTGTCGAGCTTGGCGAGATAGCTGCCGACCACCGGCTGGAGATAGGCGTTGAGAGCGGTGGTGGAGGTGCGCTCGAACTCGCGGATTTCCGGCAGGATGCGCGACGAGCATTCGAGATTGGCGTTCGGCCAGACCTCGCGCGCCGCCTCCAGCGCCGCCAGCTCGTTGGCCGGGTTGGCGTAGGCGTTGATGAAGACGATGGCGAGCGCCTCCGCCCCCTGGTCGGCCAGCCGGCGGGCCGCAGCGCGGACCTCCTCCGGGTCGATTTCGGTGCGGATCGTGCCGTCGGCCAGCGTGCGCTCCGCCACCTCCAGCCGCATGTCGCGGTCGACGACGGGGACGAAATCGCCCCACAGGCCCCAGGTCTGGCGGCGGTCGCGGCGGCGCATCTCCAGCACGTCGCGGAAGCCGGCGGTGGTGATGAGACCGACCTTGGCGCCCTTGCGCTCCAGCAGCGCGTTGGTGCCAACGGTGGTGCCGTGGACGATGGAGCCCAGTTCGGCGACCGGGCCGAAGCTCTGCAGCCCGGCGAGGAAGCCGACCGCCTCGTCGCCGCGGTTGGAGGGCACCTTGGCGGTGCGGAAGCTGCCGCGCGCCTCGTCGTAATGGAACAGGTCGGTGAAGGTGCCGCCGACATCGACGCCGACGATTGCGCCCTTGGAAATACCCTTGCTCATGGTCTTGGATCCCGGAATCGTCAGGCGGCGGAGGATTCGCGCAAAGTGGCGGTGGCGGCGATGTCGAGCGCGCCGTCGTCGGTCAGCGCCACGCCATAGGCGTTGCGTGCCGCCTCACGGCCGAGATAGCCTAGCCGCACGTCGCGGGCGACGGCCTCCGCATCGCGCCGCTTCGGGTCGCCCCAGCCGCCGCCGCCCGGCGTCTCCAGCCGCACGCGCTGGCCATCGCGGATCTTCACGTCGGTGACCTTGGATGCCAGAGGCGGCGACTTCTCGCCTTCGTCGCTCTGCCAGGTGAAGCGGTTCAGCGCCGCAGGGGTGCCGCCGGCCACGCCGAAGGGCGCGAAGACGCCGCGCTCGCCCAGCAGGAAGACGTCGGCGTCGGTCAGCGCCTCGATCTCATAGACCGCGCCCAGCCCGCCGCGATGCAGGCCGGCACCAGCGGAGTCCGGGCGCAGGGCCCATTGGGTGAACATCACCGGATAGGCGGCTTCCAGGATTTCCACCGGCGGGATGGTGGCGGTGGAGATCGGGTTGTTGGCGTGGTTCAGCCCGTCCGTCTCCGGATTGCCGCCCAAGCCGCCGCCGAAGAAGGAGAACATCACCCAGCGCGAGCCATCCTTGCGGTGGCCGGCCAGCGACAGCGCGTTGATGGTGCCGAAGGGGGCGGCGGTGGCGCGGGCCGGATCGGCGAGCGCCAGCGCGCCGAACACCACGCCGATGACGCGCAGGATCGTCTCGGTATAGCCGCCGACCGGCTTCGGCGGCTTCACCGCCAGCAGCGTGCTTTCGGGGATGACGAAGGTGATCGGGTTGAGGCAGCCGGCATTGGCAGGCACGTCGGTGAAGACATGCTTCAGCGCGACGTAGCAGCAGGCGACCGCGGTGGAATAGGCGATGTTCAGCGGCCCGGCACAGGGCGCCGACGACCGCGAGAAGTCCAGAGTCATCCGGTCGCCAACGATGGTCAGGTCCAGCGCGATCCGCAGCCGGTCCGCCGTGATGCCGTCATTGTCGAGATAATCCTCGAAGCTGTAGGTACCGTCCGGCAGCTTCGACACGGCGCTGCGCATCAGCGCGTCGGCCCGCGCGGTGAAGGCGTCGAAGGCGGCGGCGACCGTCTCCTCGCCATGTTCGTCCAGCAGTTCGGTCAGGCGGCGCACGCCCAGATCCAGCGCGTTCAGCTGCCCGTTCAAGTCGCCGTAGTTCGACACCGGCACGCGGGAATTGGCGGCCAGGATCGCCAGCAGGTCGTGGTTCATCACGCCGGCCTTGACCAGCTTCACCGGCGGGATGCGCACGCCTTCCTGGAAGCTGTCGGTGGCGCGGGCGTTGAAGTTGCCCGGCACATTGCCGCCGATGTCGAGCCAATGGCCGACCGACGCCATCCAGCAGAACAGCTGTCCCTTGCGGAAGATCGGCCGCACCAGACGGAAGTCGTTCAGGTGGGTGCCGCCGTCATAGGGGTCGTTGAACAGGAAGATGTCGTCGGCGTGGAGGTCGCCTTCCCGAGCCACCTTGTCGATCACCGCCTTGACCGCGAAGGCCATGGCGCCGACGAAGATCGGCAGGCCGTTGGTGCCCTGCACCAGCGTGGCGCCGGTTTCCGCATGGTAGAGGCCGTGGCAGGCGTCGCGCGCCTCGGCGATGATCGGGTTGAAGGCGGAGCGGTAGAGCGTCGCGTCCATCTCGTCGGCGATCTGCTCCAGCCGGCCCTTCAGGACCGCCAGCGTGACGGGGTCGATTGCGGTGGTTCTGGTGGTCATGCTGCGTCCTCCCGCTTGGCGGGGCCAAAGTCCTTATAGGTTTCGCCGAGCGCCAGCATCTCCGGCGTGCCGATCAGGTCGTTCAGCGCGTTGAAATCGAACATGCGGTCGCGGAAGGGCTGGGTGGTGCCGTGCTGCGCCAGCGAGCCGTAATAGTCCTGCGCCTGCCGGGCGAGCGCCCGCACGATGCCGCCGGGGAAGATCACCAGCCGGTAGCCCAGATCGCCCAGTTCCGACGCGGAGCTGATCGGCGTCTGCCCGCCCTCCACCATGTTGGCCAGCAGCGGGCGGATGCCGCCCAGGTCGGTGGCGATGGCGGACAGCTGCTCGCGGCTCTTGGGTGCCTCGACGAACAGCACGTCGGCCCCGGCCTCGACATAGAGACGCGCGCGGTCGAGAGCGGCCGAGACGCCCTCCACTGCCACCGCGTCGGTGCGGGCGATGATCAGGGTGCCTTCGCTGGCGCGGGCATCGACCGCCGCCTTGATCTTGCCGGCCATCTCGCCCGCGGGGATCACCGCCTTGTCGGTCAGGTGGCCGCAACGCTTGGGGAAACTCTGGTCTTCAAGCTGCAGCGCGGTGGCGCCGGCACGCTCGAACATGCGCACGGTGCGCTGGACGTTCAGCGCGTTGCCGTAGCCGGTATCGGCATCGACGATCAGCGGCGTCGGCACCCTGTCGCGCACCAGCGCGATGGTGTCCGCCACCTCGCTGACCGAAACCAGCCCGATGTCGGGCCGGCCCAGCCGGGTGTAGGCGATGGCGGCACCCGACAGATACAGCGCCTCGAATCCCGCACGCGCCGCCATCGACGCGGTGAAGGCGTCATAGACGCCGGGGGCCAGCACGACGCGGTTCTCGGAAAGCCGCTGTTTGAAGCTGAGGTCGGGCATGGTCATCTCAGACGCTCCCCCCGGCGGCGGCGGGCGCCGACAGAAGCCGGGTCAGGGTTGAAAGATCGGCTGCGCGGTCGATGGTCTCGACGCAGTCGGCAATGGCGGCGGCGTGGGCGGCGCCCCAGACCGGCCCGGCGAGTTCGGCGAACTTCGCCCGCACCTCGTCGGGGCTGTAGGGATCCTCGGTGTCGCCCTTGTTGGTCAGCGCCTCCGCCGCGAAGCTGCGGCCGTCGGCGAGCGTCAGGCGGACGCGGGCCGGGCGCAGGCCGGGAAGGCGGGCGGTCAGCTCGGTGTCCTCGCGCACCGTCACCCGGCGGGCGAGGTTGCGGGTGGCCGCGGCCTGCCGGGCCTCGTCACGGAAGGCGTCGGGCGTCGCCGCCCCGTTGGCGAGGAAGGTCGCCAGCGCGAAGGGCAGCGAGAATTTCGCGGCCAGCATGTTCTTCGGCTCTGCGCCATTCAACTGGGCGGCCCAGACATAGGTGTCGACCTCGATGGATGCCACCTGCTCCGGGGCGATCCGCCCGCCGGCCTGGGCCACAATGTCGCCCAGCGCATCGAGCGCGCCGTGGGTGTAGCGGCAGGCGGCGTGGCGCTTGAAGTAGTTGCGGGCGATCTCCCAGCGTTCGCCCAGCTCGTCGACCATCAGTTCCGGCCGGAAATCGCGGGCGATGACGCCGCCGAACACGCTGCCCACCCCGTCGGTCTCGCCGACAAAGCCGCTGGCAGCCAGATCCCAGGCGGTCAGGCCCAGCTGGTTCGACACGCCGGCATAGGCGTTGCGAACCGTGCCGCCCTCCAGCATGGTCCGCCGGCTGGTGGCGAGGCCGAGGGTGGAGGCGATGTTGATCGTCTCGATCATCGCCGCCGCATCGGCCCGGTTCAGATGCGCCACGGCCAGCGCCGCCCCCGCCGTGCCCCAGGTGCCGTGCGGATGGGTGGTGACCAGCAGCTTGGCGGCGATGCCGATGCGCGAACCGATTTCATAGCCCAGCGCCAGCGCGGTCAGCAGGTCGGCGCCGGTGGCCTTCAGCCGCGGACCGGCGGCCAGCGCGGCCGGCAGCACATGGATGCCCGGATGGCCGCGGGCATACTGGTTGCCCTCGTCCAGTTCCAGCATGGTGCCTGCGACACCGTTCAGGAAGGCGGCCGAACCGGCGGGAAAGCCGCGGCCCGCACCGATGGCCGGGCAATCGCCGGCACCGGCGGTCGCCGTCATCCGGCCCGCCAGCGCGCGGCATTCCGGTTCCTGCATGCCGGCGGCGATCACGCCGATGCAGTCGAGCAGCACCAGCTTCGCCCGCTCCACCACCGGGGCCGGCAGGTCGGCGAAGCTCAGGCCGGCGGCGAAGGCGCCCCAGCGGTCGAGCCAGGACGGGCGGGCGGCGGCGAGCAGCTCGCTCGCCGGCTTCACGTCGAAGGACAGGCTTGTCATGTCACCGCTCCCAGGCGGACGGCCCGTCAAAGGCCGAGATAGGTGCGTTTCAGTTCGGGGTCGCGTGCGATCTCGTCGGACGGTCCCGACAGCGCGAAGACGCCGTTCTCAAGGATGTAGGCCCGGCGGGCGACCTCCAACGACTGGACGACGTTCTGCTCCACCAGCAGGATCGCCAGCCCGTCGGCATTCAGCTTGCGGATCAGCCCGAACATCTCCTCCACCACCAGCGGCGAGAGGCCGAGCGACGGTTCGTCGAGGATCAGCAGGAGCGGCTCCGCCATCATGCCGCGGCCGATGGCCAGCATCTGCTGCTCGCCGCCGGACAGGGTGCCGGCGAACTGTGCCTCGCGCTCCTTCAGCCGGGGGAATGTCGCGAAGATGCGCTCCAGGTTCCGCGCCCGGTTCGGCTTGCCGCGGCGGTAGCTGCCGAGTTCCAGATTCTCGCGGATCGACAGGTTGGGGAAGATCTTGCGGCCTTCCGGCACCTGGATCAGCCCCTCCTCCACGACGCGGGCGGCGGACTTGCCGTCGATGCGGGTGCCGCCGAAGCGGATCTCGCCGGTCCAGGCCGGCAGCACGCCCGACAGAACCTTGTTCAGCGTCGTCTTGCCGACGCCGTTGGAACCCAGCACCGTGACGATCTCGCCCGCATGGACGGCCATGTCGATGCCGCGCAGCACCTCGGTCGCGCCATAGCCGGTCTTCAGGCCGCGGATTTCCAGAAGCTGCTCAGCCATGGGCCGCCCCCTCCGCCTTCAGGCGGGCGGCGGCGCCGTGGCCGAGATAGGCCTCTATCACGCGGGCGTCGGCGCAGACGGCGGCGGGCCGGCCCTCGGCGATCATGCGGCCCTGGGCCAGCACATAGACGCGCTCGCACAGGTTCATCACCGCCTGCATGACGTGTTCGATCATCAGGATCGTCACCCCCTCGTCGCGGATGCCCCGGATCACCGGGATGATGTCGCGGATCTCCGACGGGTTCAGGCCGGCCAGCACCTCGTCCAGCAAAAGCAGTTTGGGCTCGGTGGCGAGCGCGCGGGCGAGTTCCAGCCGCTTGCGCCCGGCCACCGTCAGCCCGCCTGCCGGCCGGTCGAGTTCGGCGCCCAGCCCGACGCGGCGCGCCACCTCGCGGGCCTTGGCGGTGGCGTCGGCCCGCTTGGCGTGGCGCAGATAGGCGCCGACCGCGATGTTCTCGCACACCGTCAAGCCGGCGAAGGGCTGGACGATCTGGAAGGTGCGGCCGATGCCGCGCTCCGCCCTTCGGTGCGGCTCCTCGGATGTGATGTCGGTTCCCTCGAACCGTATGCGTCCGTCGGTGGGGGCGATGAAGCCGGAGATCATCGAGAACAGCGTGGTCTTGCCGGCTCCGTTCGGACCGATCAGCCCGACGATGCCGCCGGGCTCCAGCGACAGCGTCGCGCTGTCCACCGCCATCAGCCCGCCGAAACGCTTGGAGACGCCGTCAACGGCCAGCATGGGAAACCTCCTTGGTGCCACGGGTCACCATTCCCCGGCCGCGGTCGCGCAACCGCTCCAGCAGGCCCAGGATGCCGCCGCGGGCGAAGGCGACGGCCAGCACCAGCACGCCGCCGAAGACGATCAGGTCGATGCCGGGAATCCGGCCGGCGAACTGCTTGGCGACCTCGCCCAGCCCGTGCAGGGTCAGCGCCCCCACCACCGGGCCGAAGACGGTGCCGACGCCGCCGATGATCGGGGCCAGCAGAAGCTCCACCGAAATCCAGCTGCCATAGGCGATGTTGGCGTCGATGTAGAGGAAGTACTGGGCATAGAGGCAGCCGGACAGCGCCGTTACCGCACCCGACAGGGCGATGGCGCGCAGCTTCACCTTCAGGGAATCGACGCCCAACGCCTTGGCGGCATCCTCGTTCTCGCGCACCGCCACCAGCTGCGCCCCGAAGCGGGAGCGCTGGATCCAGCGCGTCAGCAGCAGCGTCGCCGTGACGAAGGCCAGCACCAGCCAGTAGAAGACGGCGCGGTCGTCGAATTGCAGGTTCGCCGGGCGGACGTCCAGCTTGATGAGAAGGCCGGCCGCACCGCCGGTGAAGGAGGCGGCGTTGGCGAGGATGCGGAACACCTCGGCGAAGGCCAGAGTCACCAGCGCGAAGTAGGAACCGCGCAGGCCCGACCGGAAGCTGAGGAAGCCGATCACCCAGCCGACCAGGGCGCCCGCCGCCGTCGCCAGCGCCAGCCCGGCCCAGGCGTTGACGCCGTAGCGCAGCTGGAGGATCGCCGTCACATAGGCGCCGGTGCCGAAGAAGGCGGCATGGCCGAAGCTGAACTGGCCGCCGAAGCCGCCCAGGATGTTCCAGCCCTGCGCGCCCAGCGACACGATCAGCGTGAAGACCAGGAAGTTCAGCACCGTGCTGGACGTCACCACCAGCGGCAGCAGGGCCGCCAGGACGGCCAGGACGGCGATCGGGATCAGGTCGCGCGCGGTCATGCCTTGGCTCCGAACAGTCCGGTCGGCCGCACCAGCAGCACGGCGATGAAGATCAGGAAGATGCCGATCTGGCCCAGGCTGTCGCCCAGGAACAGGCCGCACAGGCTCTCCACCACGCCGATGAACAGGCCGCCCAGCAGCGCGCCGGGGATGGAGCCCATGCCGCCCAGAACCACCACGGTGAAGGCGACCAGAACGAAGGCGCCGCCGATGCGCGGGTTGACGTAGAAGGTCGGCATCAGCAGCCCGGCCGCCACGGCAAGGCAGGCGCAGCCCAGCCCGAAGGTGACGGCATAGATGTGCGGCACGTCGATGCCGACCAGATTGGCGCCCAGCTTCTCCTTGGCCACGGCACGGATCGCCTTGCCGGTGTCGGTGCGGTTCAGCACCAGCCACAACAGGCCGGTGACCACAATCGCCACGCCCAGCCCGATCACCCGCGGGTAGGAGAGCAGCAGCGGCCCCAGCGCCACCACCTGGAAGGAATAGTCGGTGTCGAGCGTGCGGGTGTCCGACTGGAACAGCGCCAGCAGCACATTCTCCAGCACGATCGACAGGCCGAGCGTGACGAGCAGGATGTTGCCGTCGTCGCCGTGGCTGGCCGGCCCGACGACGAAGCGCTGCAGGCCGTAGCCGAGCGCGAACATCAGCGGCACCAGCGGCACGATGACCAGATAGGGGTCCATCCCCAGCCACGCCCAGGCCAGCCAGACCGCGAACATCGCGCAGGTCAGCAGCGCGCCGTGGGCAAAGTTGATGATGTGGAGCACGCCGTAGATCAGTGTCAGGCCGAGTGCGATCAGCGCATAGACCGCACCGGTCATCAGACCGTTCAGCGCCGCTTCCAGGATGATCTGAGGTGAATACATGGCGGCCCGCGCATGAGGGGAATGGTCCCGTCACCCGGCCGGGATGCGCCTGGTTGCGGCGTCCCGGACGGGCAGGGAAATGCGGAGATG
The DNA here is from genome assembly GCF_008364825.1 of Azospirillum sp. B21. Lineage (GTDB taxonomy): Bacteria > Pseudomonadota > Alphaproteobacteria > Azospirillales > Azospirillaceae > Azospirillum. The sequence continues at coordinate 375,779 of NZ_VTTO01000006.1, read as the reverse complement.
CGACGGCGGAAAAAGGGATCAGGCCGCCGGGAAGTTGGCCTTCGCCTCGGCGAACGCTTCGGGGAAGATCACCTTGATGTCGCTGCCCTGGATCTGGGTGTTGATCGGGGTGGCGCCTTCGTTCTGGCCGTTCACGAACTTCGTCGGGCCGTAGGGCATGATGTGGCCGGCGAAGCTGGAGGCGTTCAGCGCCTCGATGATCTTCTTGCGGTCGGTGGAGGCGGCGCGCTCGATGGCGTCGGCCAGCAGCAGCAGGTTCGAATAGTTCAGCGGGACGTTGTAGGCGAAGGACTTGCCCTGGTCCTCCACCGCCTTGCGCAGGGCCAGCGCCTTCGGGTTCTTCGGATCGTGCCAGTGGTTGCAGTCGATGACGTTCTGGGCCGCCTGCGGGAATTCCTTGACGAAGCGGCCGTTCGACGCCGCTCCACCCAGGATCGCGTAGACGCCCTTCGGCTTGATGCGCTGCTGCTGCATCGTGCGGGCGAGCAGCACGAACTCGCCGTAGTAGTTCGACGGAATGACCAGATCGGGGTTCAGCGAGCGGATGCGCAGCGCCACGTTGGACATGTCGCGCGCCGGGGTCGGGTGGGCGATGGTCTCCAGGATCTCGAAGCCGCGCTTGGGCAGTTCCGTCTGCAGCAGTTTGGCGAGGCCGGAGCCGAACAGCCCGTCCTCATGCACCAGCACGACGGTCTTGGCCGGCTTGCCCGCCCGCTCGTTGATGGCGGTCAGGTTGTCGAGCGCCACCTGCGTGACCTTGCCGAAGCCGGGGCTGAAGCGGAAGGTGTTGGTCAGGCCGCGCGCCATGATCTGGTCCGACACGCCGACATCGACCAGATAGGGCAGGTCGTAGCGCGCCGCCGCCTGGGACGCGGCAAGGCAGATCGGGCTGGCGAAGCCGCCGACGATGGCCGATACGCCTTCCGCCTGCATGCGCTCCACCTCCTGCGTGCCGGCTTCGGGCGTGGAGCGGGCGTCGCCGAACACCATCTCGATCTTGGCGCCGCCCAGCGACTTGATGCCGCCGGCCGCGTTGATCTCGTTGATCGCGATTTCGGCGCCCAGACGGCCGAGGTCGCCGTCATGGGCCAGCGCGCCGGTCACCGGCTGGAGGATGCCAATCTTCACCGCCGGCGTCTGTGCCCGTAGGATCGACGGGGCGGCCACCGGCACGGCGACGAAGGCTGCAGCTGCGGCACCGGCCTTCAACACGGTGCGGCGGGAAATTCCGCAAAGCGCGGGGTCCTGAACCGAACGTCCCATTACGCTCAACTCCTCTGCTTGATGACCCGCGCTGCGCGGGTGGGCTTTTCGCCCGATTTGCTTTTTTCGGTCTTGATCTTGTCGGTTTTGCTTTTGTCACTGCTGCGCGGCCGGCCCAGCGCCGGGCTCCAGCGCCGTTCGCCGTCGTTGCCGGTGCGCACGAGGTCCATATGGAAGCTGTAGCGGTCGGGCCGGTACTGCGCGTGCAAATGCTCGACGCCGCGTCCAGACGGTTCGTAGACGATGCGGGTCAGCGTCAGCAGCGGCGATCCGATCTCCAAATCCAGCGCGGCCGCGGCGTCCGGTCCGGCCAGCGTGGCGTTGATCGCCTGGGTCGCGCGGTCGGTTTCCACGCCCGACCGTTCGATCAGCTCCAGCAGCGGGCGCGCCGCCAGTTCCGCCTCCGAATAGGTCAGGCCGATCCATTCCGGCACATGGGTGGTCAGGTAGGAGAAGGGCTCCCCATCGATCAGGCGCACGCGCACCGACCGCTGTACCCGCTCCCCCGGCTGCAGCCCCAGGCTTGCGGCGATGGCTTCGGAGGGCACGACATAGCCGAAGGACAGCAGCCTCACATCGGTGCTGCGCCCCATGTCGATCAGGTGCGACAGCACGTTGGACAGGTCGGCGACGATGGGGCGGACGGCGCGGGTGTCGTGCACAAAGGTGCCGGAGCCGGGCTTGCGCTGCACCAGCCCTTCCTTTTCCAACAGGTCGAGCGCCCGGCGCACGGTGACCCGCGACACGGCATGTTCGGTCGCCAGCGCCGGTTCTCCCGGCAGGCGCGCACCCGGCGGCAGTTCGCCGGTGACGATGCGGTCGCGCAGCAGCAGATAGATCCTGCGCGCTTTCAGGGGTTCGACCGCCGACTTCACAGTGCTCCGCCTCCCCTGTCGCTGGAAACTTCGCTGGAAAACCACTGCCTGTCTCTGGATCAGACAGGAACCTGTATGATCCATAATACAGGTTTGGTCAACAGCGTTGTTCGGACCGTGAACGGTTGGCTGAGCGAGCGGCGGAGTGATCGACCCGGATTCCGGCGCATACAAGACTTGTGTGGATTGGGAAAATCCAAAGTCGGTGGCGGTCTGGTGGGGCACCGTATGTAATAAAAGGTGGTTTCCGTGGTAATGATATTACAGGTCGCGCGATTTTTTAGCCTTCCGGTGTAAAAATTATATCTCTGAAGAAAAATAATGCCGTGGGCACGCTAATTAATTGCTCGGAATTTGGGGTTTTCATTCGAGAAAGATCAGGGTTTCCCTCAGATCGCTCATTCACCTCGCCGTGATATCTGTTGAGTACTGAGGTAGGAGATTTTGGTCGCCAGCCCATGCATGGGCGCAACAGGGAGAGCTATGCGAATGTCATGGGTCACTGACACCACCATACGGACGAAGTCGTTGATCAGCTTCGCCTTCGTCATGTTGTTCACACTCATTCTCGGTGTTTTCTCCATCGAAAGACTCTCCGAGGTAAACAAAGAGGCAGCGGAAGTTCGGGACAATTGGCTGCCCAGCGTCAAATCCATCGGCGAATTGCGTGCGGCTTTCGATTTCTACCGGATTCTCGAAGGAGCCCATATTGCCTCCGAAACGCCCCAGGAATTGAAGGTCGAGGAAGACACGATGCAGGTCGTGCTGAACGATTTGGAGAAGGCGAAGCAGGCCTATGCCGCTCTCCTGACGCCGGGATGGGAGACGGAGAATTATCGAAAGTTCATCACGCTCTGGGACAGCTACCTGTCCATCAGCCAGCAGAAGCTTTTGCCCGCGTCACGTGCCAACCGGAACAGCGAGGCGGCGGTGCTGTATCGCGGCGATTCCCGCGTGGCCTACCGGTCTGCCAAGAAGTTGCTGGACGAACTGACGGAGTTCAACACCAGGAACGGAGCCGAATCGGCGATCCGCGGCGAGCAGGTCTATCTGAGCAGCAGAATTCTGATCGTCGCGGCGCTTGGCATCGTCATGGCGGTGTGTCTGGGCGCCGCCTGGATGATGATCGCCACGGTGTCGCGGCCGATCCAGGGCATCACCGGCACGATGAGCCGGCTTGCCGCCCGTGACCTGTCGACCGAGGTGACCGGCACTGCGCGGGGCGACGAACTCGGAGCCATGGCACGGGCGGTCCAGGTGTTCAAGGACGGGCTGGTGCAGGCCGACCGGCTGGCGGCGGAGCAGGCGGCGGAGCAGGCCGCCAAGCTGCGCCGGACAGAGCGGATCGAGCAGCTGATCGGCGACTTCGACCGGGTCGCCGCCTCCGCCCTGCGCACCGTGTCTTCGGCCGCGTCGGAGTTGGACGCGACGGCGCAGAGCATGGTGGCGATGGCGCATCAGACCAACTCCCAGGCCGGAGCCGTCGCTGCGGCGGCCGAGCAGACCAGCGCCAACGTGCAGACGGTCGCCACCGCGACGGAGGAGATGAGCAGCTCCATTCGCGAGATCAGCCAGCAGGTGACGAACTCCACCCGCATCGCCGGGCAGGCGGTGGAAGAGGCGTCGCGAACCAACGACACCATGCGCGGTCTGGCCGACGCCGCACAGCGCATCGGCGACGTGGTGAACCTCATCACAAACATTGCCAGCCAGACCAACCTGCTGGCGCTGAACGCCACCATCGAGGCGGCGCGGGCCGGGGAGGCCGGCAAGGGCTTCGCCGTCGTCGCCGGGGAGGTGAAGTCGCTTGCCGCCCAGACCGCAAAGGCGACGGAGGAGATCGCCAGCCAGATCTCCGGAATCCAGTCGGCGACGTCCGGCGCCGTCGCCGCCATCGGCGGGATCAGCGGGACCATCACCAGCATCAACGACATCTCCACCGCCATCGCGGCGGCGATCGAGGAGCAGGGTGCGGCGACCAACGAAATTTCCCGCAACGTGCAGCAGGCCGCGGTCGGGACGCAGGAGGTCTCCGTCAACATCACCCAGGTGACGCAGACCGCGGGCGAGACCGGCAGTGCCGCCGGTCAGGTCCAGTCGGCCGCCGGCGAACTGGCCCGGCAGGCCGAAACCCTGCGCCACGAGGTGGAACAGTTCCTGGCGTCGATCAAGGCGGCGTAAGGCTGGCGGGAGCGCCGCAGTGCGGCGCTCCCCGTTGCTTGCCGATCAGCTGTGCAGGCCCGGCGCTTCCTGTCCGGTGCTCGCCACATATTCGGTGTAGCCGCCGCCATACTGGTGGATGCCGTCGGGCGTCAGCTCCAGCACGCGGTTGGACAGCGCGGCCAGGAAATGCCGGTCGTGCGAGACGAACAGCATCGTGCCCTCATACGCTCCCAGCGCCGCGATCAGCATCTGCTTGGTGTCGAGGTCCAGGTGGTTGGTCGGTTCGTCCAGCACCAGGAAGTTGGGCGGGTTGAACAGCATGATCGCCATCACCAGCCGCGCCTTTTCGCCGCCCGACAACACGCGGCACTTCTTCTCCACATCGTCGCCGGAAAAACCGAAACAGCCGGCCAGCGCCCGCAATGATCCCTGGCTCGCCTGCGGGAAATGCGCTTCCAGCGACTCGAAGATGGTCTGGTCGCCGTCCAGCAGTTCCATGGCGTGCTGGGAGAAATAGCCCATTTTGACGCTGCCGCCGACGGTGACGGTGCCGGCATCGGGTTCGGTCGCGCCGGCGATCAGCTTCAGCAGCGTCGACTTGCCGGCGCCGTTGACGCCCATGACGCACCAGCGCTCCTTGCGGCGGATGGTCAGGTCGAACCCTTGGTAGATCGCCCGGCTGCCATAGCCCTTGTGCACGTTCTTCAGCACCGCGACGTCGTCGCCGGAACGCGGGGCCGGCGGGAAATCGAAGGTCACGACCTGACGGCGCTTGGGCGGCTCGAAGCGCTCGATCTTGTCCAGCTTCTTCACCCGGCTCTGCACCTGGGAAGCGTGCGAGGCGCGGGCCTTGAAGCGCTCGATGAACTTCAGTTCCTTCGCCAGCATGGCCTGCTGCCGTTCGAACTGCGCCTCCTGCTGCTTCTCCTTCAGCGCCCGCTGCTTTTCGTAGAATGTATAGTCGCCGGAATAGCTGGTCAGCGTTCCGCCGTCGATCTCGATGATCTTGGTGACGATGCGGTTCATGAACTCGCGGTCGTGCGAGGTCATCAGCAGGGCGCCCTCATAGCCCTTCAGGAAGCCTTCCAGCCAGATCAGGCTTTCGATGTCCAGATGGTTGCTGGGCTCGTCCAGCAGCATGGCGTCGGGCCGCATCAGCAGGATGCGGGCGAGCGCCACGCGCATCTTCCAGCCGCCGGACAGGCCGCCGACATCGCCGTCCATCATCTCCTGGCTGAAGCTGAGGCCGGCCAGAACCTCGCGCGCCTTGCCTTCCAGTTCGTAGCCGCCCAGCTCGTCGAAGCGCGCCTGCACCTCGCCGTAGCGTTCGATGATGGCATCCATCTCGTCGGCGCGGTCCGGGTCGGCCATGGCCGCTTCCAGCTCGGCCAACTCAGCTGCGACGATACTGACCGGGCCGGCGCCGTCCATGACCTCGGCGACCGCGCTGCGGCCGGACATTTCGCCGACATCCTGGTTGAAATAGCCGATGCTGACCTGCTTCTCGATGGCTACCTGCCCGGCGTCCGGCTGCTCCTCGCCGGTGATCATGCGGAACAGGGTGGTCTTGCCCGCACCGTTGGGGCCGACGAGGCCGATCTTTTCACCCCGGTTCAGTGCCGCAGAGGCCTCCAGGAAAAGAATGCGGTGACCATTCTGCTTGCTGACGTTATCGAAACGAATCATATCCGGCTGAAATCCCGTGGCGTGGTTGGCCCCTTATGCCACAGGATATGCGCCGCAACAGAGTCCTGATCGATGCAGGGACGGTCAGCAGTCGCCCAGAGACCGTTCGACCTCCGACACGAGGCGGTCGGCCAGCCGGATCGAGCGGTGCAGATCGTCGGCGCTCATGCCCAGGCCGGGATCCTCGATCACCGGGAAGCTCTCCGCCCGGTCGACGCCCATGGCTCTGGCGCAGACCAGCACTTCGTAGCTGCGGTTGTCTTCGTTGAACAGACATTCGGTCTGAAAGCCGCGGGCATCGGTTTCGGCCCACATGATGGCTTTGCTCATGGTCTTGTTCCTCGGATGGAATTGAAAAGGGCAGGGGGCTTGCGGCATGGCAGCCCCCTGCCGCCGGTCATTTGGCGAGCGCCGCTTCCTTGCGGGCGCCGTTGTCCTTGCGTGCGGCGGCCTTCGCCGGGGCTTGCGCGGGAGCGGCATCCTGGGCGGACGGCTCGGCATAGGCGCGGCCATAGTAGCTGTCGATGAGCAGCTGCCTGATCTCGGCGACCAGCGGATAGCGCGGGTTGGCGCCGGTGCACTGGTCGTCGAAGGCCGCCTCGGCGATCGCATCGACCCGCGCCAGGAACGCCGCCTCCGGCACCCCCGCCGCCTGGATCGAGGCCGGGATCTCCAGGGCCTGCTTCAGCTCCTCGACCCAGCCGATCAGCTTCTCCACCCGCTCATGGTCGCGGCTGCCGCCCAGTTCCAGATGCCGGGCGATCTGCGCATAGCGCGCCACGCCCTTGGGCCGGTCATACTGGCTGAACGCCGTTTGCTTGGTCGGGATGTCCGCCGCGTTGTAGCGGATCACGTTGGCGATCAGCAGCGCGTTGGCGATGCCGTGCGGAATGTGGAACTCCGCCCCCAGCTTGTGCGCCATCGAATGGCAGACCCCAAGGAAGGCGTTGGCGAAGGCGATGCCGGCCAGCGTCGCCGCGTTGTGAACCAGCTCCCGCGCCTTCGGGTCCTTCGACCCATTGCGATAGGCCGAGGGCAGGTTCTCTTTCAGGAGCTTCAGCGCCTGCAGAGCCTGACCGTCGGTGTACTCGTTCGCCACCACCGAGACATAGGCTTCCAGCGCATGCGTCACCGCGTCGATGCCGCCCGCCGCCGTCAGACCCTTGGGCATGTCCATCACCAGGTTGGCGTCGATGATCGCCAGCGTCGGCGTCAGCTCGTAATCGGCGATCGGGTATTTGGTGCCGGTGCGCTCGTCGGTCACCACGGCAAACGGCGTCACCTCCGATCCCGTGCCGGACGTGGTCGGCACCGCGACCAGCTGCGCCTTCACGCCGAGCTTGGGGAAGGTGTAGATGCGCTTGCGGATGTCCATGAAGCGCAGCGCCAGATCCTCGAAGGCAACCTCGGGCGCCTCGTACATCACCCAGATGATCTTGGCCGCGTCCATCGGCGAGCCGCCGCCCAGCGCCAGGATCACGTCGGGCTGGAAGGCATTGGCCAGAGCGACGCCCTTGCGCACCACCGCCAGCGTCGGGTCGGCGCTGACCTCGAAGAAGGTCTCCACCTCCAGCCCCAGCGACTTCAGCACGCGGACGCTCTCGGCGACATGGCCGTTCTCGAACAGGAAGCGGTCGGTGACGATCAGGCAGCGCTTCTTGCCGCGCAGCTCCTCAAGCGCAAACGGCAGGCAGCCGCGGCGGAAGTAGATCGACTTGGGCAGCTTGTGCCACAGCATGTTCTCCGCCCTCTTCGCCACCGTCTTCTTGTTGATCAGGTGCTGCGGCCCGACATTCTCGGAGATCGAGTTGCCGCCCCACGACCCGCAGCCCAGCGTCAGCGACGGCGCGAGGCGGAAATTGTAGAGGTCGCCGATGCCGCCATGCGACGACGGCGTGTTGATCAGGATGCGGGCGGTCTTCATCTTGTCGCCGAAATGGCGGATGCGGTCGCTCTGCTGGTCCTGGTCGGTGTAGAGCACCGAGGTGTGGCCGATGCCGCCGAGCGCCACCAGCGCCGCGGCCTTGTCGCAGGCCTCATGGAAGTCCTTGGCGCGGTAGAGCGCCAGGGTGGGGGAGAGCTTCTCGTGGGCGAAGGGCTCGGCATCGTCGACGTCCGTGACCTCGGCGATCAGCACCTTGGTGGCGTGCGGGACGGTGAGGCCGGCCATGGCGGCGATGGCGTGGGCGGGCTGGCCGACGATGTCGGCGTTGAGATGGCCGTCGACCAGCAGAACCTTGCGCACGGCATCGGCCTCGATGCCTGAGAGGATGTAGCCGCCATGGTGGGCGAAGCGGTCGCGCACGGCGTCATAGACGGCATCGACCACCACCGCCGACTGCTCGGACGCGCAGACCACGCCGTTGTCGAAGGTCTTGGACATCAGGATGGAGGCGACCGCGCGCTTGATGTCGGCGAACTCGTCGATGACGGCCGGGGTGTTGCCGGCGCCGACGCCGATGGCGGGCTTGCCCGACGAATAGGCGGCCTTGACCATGCCCGGCCCGCCGGTGGCGAGGATCAGGTTGATGTCCGGGTGGTGCATGACGGCGTTGGAGAGCTCCAGCGAGGGCTCGTCGATCCAGCCGATGATGTCGTCGGGGGCGCCGGCCTCGACCGCGGCGGCGAGCACCAGGCGGGCGGCCTCGCAGGTCGATTTGCGGGCGCGGGGATGGGGGGAGAGGACCAGTCCGTTGCGGGTCTTCAGCGCGATCAGCGCCTTGAAGATGGCGGTGGAGGTCGGGTTGGTGGTGGGGACAATGCCGCAGATCAGGCCGACCGGCTCGGCGATGGTGAGGATGCCGGCATCATCGTCCTCCGACAGGACGCCGCAGGTCTTGTCGTCCTTGTACTTGTTGTAGATGTATTCGGCGGCGAAGTGGTTCTTGATGACCTTGTCTTCCATCACGCCCATGCCGGTCTCCGCCACCGCCATCTTGGCGAGCGGGATGCGGGCATCGGCGGCGGCCAGAGCCGCGCTGCGGAAGATCAGGTCGACCTTCTCCTGCGAATACTCGGCAAAGCGCGCTTGCGCCGCCTTCACGCGCGAGATCAGGGCGTTCAGGTCGGAGAGGGATTTGACAGTCGTAACCATGATCGGGCGTCTCCCGTCGGGTGTCGCCATGCGGCCGGCAAACGGGCCCGGAACCTGCTATGTCGCGGTTCCCTGCGGTATGTAGGAAACCTACATCCACCCTGATCGGTTCGCAAGAGTGGTCATACCAGTTGCTGGAATGATTGATCTAGATCATCTCGGGCGGTGAACATTTTCATGACGCAAGAATTTGTACCGTAGATATTGAGCAATCCGCAATGTAGTTTAACTACATATACGAACTGATAGGGGGGATCGGTGAGGATGTGCCTTGCCTGATTAACCAAGTGAAGAAAATAAACATGACTTTGAAAGCCTTCGCCGAGGTTAAGCTTTCGGTCTCGTCACCGTATTGGAGCGATTTCTTGTCCGGTCTCTGCAGGCCTTCAGCGGCTTCGTGATCGAGAACATCAGGCGGACCGCCATGGCCCCGGCCACGGAGCGAAACCGCCGGTCTTCAGCCGATCCGCCGGAGCGCCAGCCCCGTCGCGGCGATGCGGAACCCGCCGTCCGCCGTCTCCTCCACCGCCTCGCCGGCATCAAGGCGATAGCTCTTCCCGTCCGGCACCCAGCCGGCGGGGCCGCGGAAAGTGACCATCTGGATGTAGCTGGTGACCTCGACGACCGAATGGATGGTGCCATCCTCGGCCCGTGCCTCGAACCGGCCGGTCTCCATGTCCTGACGCAACGGCATCTGCCTGCTCCCTTCGCCCATCGCTGGCGGTCCATAGGGTGCCACGGCGGCGGTGGGCCGGGAAAGCTCTTCAGCCATTAGTTTAATTTGTGCCTTCCGCGAGGAAACCTCGTTTGTTCGCGTGGCGCCGGGTTTCTATCGTCCGGCCATCGCAACGGCAAGGAAGGTGGCCGCAATGATCGGAAGACGGGGTTTCCTGGTGGCGACGGGTGGGGCGCTGCTGCTCACTGCAACTGCGGCGCAAGCGGCGAAAGGCAAAGAGTCCGCGACCAATGGACTGGCGGAGCGCTTGGCGGCCCTGGAGGAGCGGACCGGCGGACGACTGGGGGTCGCGGTGCTCGACACCGGAAGCGGACGGCTGCAGGGCTGGCGCGTGGACGAGCGGTTCCCGATGTGCAGCACCTTCAAATTTCTATTGGCTGCCGCCGTGCTGAAGGCAGTGGACCAGGGCAAGGAGCGGCTGGACCGGCGAATCCCGGTGACGCAGGCCGACATGGTGCCCTATGCGCCTTTCGCTGAAAAGCGGCTGAACGGCACGCCGCCGATGGTGGCGGAGCTCTGCGAGGCGACGATGACGCTCAGCGACAATGTGGCGGCCAACCTGCTGCTGCCGGGCGTCGGCGACCCGGCCGGCCTCACCGCCTTCCTGCGGGGCTTCGGCGACAAGACCACCCGCCTGGACCGCAACGAACCGACGCTGAACACCGCCATTCCCGGCGATCCGCGCGATACGACCACGCCTGCCGCCATGGTGCGCAGCATGGAACGGCTTCTGGTCGGCGACGTGCTGCGTCCGGACTCCCGCCGGCAGCTGGCCGATTGGATGATTGCCAACAAGACCGGCGACAAGCGGTTGCGCGCCGGGGTGCCGGCCGGTTGGCGCGTCGGCGACAAAACCGGGACCGGCACCAACGGCACCGCCAACGACATCGCCATCCTCTGGCCGGAGAACCGCCCGCCGCTGCTGGTCGCCAGCTACCTGACCCAGACGGCGAAGGACTTCAAGCAGCACGATTCCATCCACGCCGAGGTTGCGCGGGCGGTGGCGGCCAGCGTCGGCTGATCCCGGTCAGACGGGCGTATCGGCGGAAGCCGCATGCGGCGGCCGGGCCCATTTGACGATGGCCCGTACGGCGTTCAGGGCGTTCACATTGTCCTGAATGGGGAAATGTCGCCGCAATTCGACGACCGCCGCCCATTCGCCGCTTTCGTGAAACGCCTTCTGAATGGCGGCGGCTTCATCCTGGCTGACGCTGAACATTCCGACCCCTCGGCCGACCACGCGGTCCGTGCCGCCGATCATGCCCTGCCGCCGGGTTCGGTTGCAAGAGGGGCCTGCTTGCAAGGCTGTGGGCTATCGCATATGGCGATAGCCCCGGTCGCAAGCGGTCCGGTTCCGTCACGCGCCTTCCATTTCCGCGCCCGGTTCCAGGCCACCGGATTCGTCGAAATAATCGCCGGCGACGTCCGGCCCCCATTCCTGGACCAGCGCCACCTTCTTCTGCTTCAGCACCTCCACCCGCTTTTCGGCGCGGGTGACCTCCATGCCGGCGACCAGCGGCGGGATGCCGTAATAGAGGCCCCAGCCGACGGCGGCGGCCGTATACATCACCAGCCAGGCCAGCGGGTCGGCGAAGATCTTCGCGGCGGCGCCGATGGTGTGCTGGTGCTTCCACAAGTCGATGGCGAAGGGCATGCAGCCGCAGAAATTCAGCCCGCCGACGGTGATCGGCGCCGATTTGTCGGGATCGCGGTCGACGACATAGGCGACGATGGTCGGGATCATCCCCACCCCGAACAGGATGGTGGTCGGCAGCACGATCAGCGCCGCCGGGATGATCAGCAGGATCAGGGTGAGGGCGCCGCCCTTCTTCTTTTTCTTGCGCGCCATGGCGATCCCCCCGTTATCCGGTCAGAAGGCGAAGAACAGGATGATTGCGGCGACCAGCACGGTCGACAGCAGGCTCGACACGATCGCGGCGACCTGCCGGCCCGACGTCTCGATGATGGCGTTGCGGTCGGCGATGGTGTGGCGGATCTTGTCCATCTCCGCATCCGCCTCACGATAGGCGATCTGCGCCGCTTCGAATTCCAGACGGTCGCGCCGCAGCGCCTCGGGGTCGTCGACCACCTTCAGCAACTCGGTCAGCCGGCCGTTGTGCGCGGCGGCGTCGGCCATCTTGCGCACCTCCTGCTGCTGGGGCCGGTTGTGGAAGCGGCGGAAGGCGGGATCGAGCAGAGCCACCACCCAGGAGGCCAGATGCGTCAGCCCGTCCACCCCGGTGCGAGCCTGGATGTCGGACAGGATGGTCAGCATGGCGATGACCCGCCGCATCGGCTCCACCCCGCTGCCGAGCTGGGTGAACAGCAGCTCGTCCCCGCGCTTGTTGCGGGCGCCGAGAAAGGCGGCGATCTGGCGGTCGATGGGGTCCTTGTGCCGTTCCCCGCCGGCGGCGATCCAGTCCAGTGCCCGCAGCAGTTCCGCCGGCGTCGTCGGAAGCTGCTTGGCGACCAGGGCGCTCATGCAGGGCATGGTCGGGTTCATCTCGTACAGCACCCGCTCCACCCCCAGCCCGTGGGAGGAGCGGTCGAGGAAGCCGCGCAGCTGGTCGAAGGTCTGCACCAGCGGCACGAATTCCGGCTTGAAGTCGGTCTGGACATTGACCCAGAACATCGGCAGCTGGTTGGCGATCACCTCCGCCACCGCCTGGGGGGATTCGCCGCGCATGAAGGCATCGGCCAGCATGGTGGCGATGCCGTCCGGCATCATCGCCCGGCCGCGGTAGCGGATGGGGGCGGTGGGGTCGAGCGCGATGCAGACGCGCGCCACCAGCCGGTCGCCCTGGCTGCCGCCCTTGCCGCTGGACGCGGTCTGGATGGCGTTGCCGACCGCTTCCGCCCGAACCTCGTCGCCCATAGACCGGCGCAGCCACTTGTCCAGCTCCCCGCTTTCGATGACGCTGGCCGCGGCGGGGGCATGGCGGGCGAAGGCGCGGGCCAGCGTGCGGCAGTGCCAGTATTCGGCCCCCTGGAATTCCAGCGGCCGGGCGGCGCGGCGGGAAATCTGCGGCTGCTTCGGGCTGAGACGGCGGCCGGCCACCCAGAGGTCGAGGTCGTTCAGGGTCCAGCGCTGCTTGGGATCGTCCACCAGCAGGCCGCGCACCACCTCGTTGATCGCCAGCGGCAGCCGGAGTTGCTGGACCAGGGCCGGGTAGGACCCGCGCTCCATCTTCGCCTGCAGAACGGCGTCGTCGTCCAGCCCGGCCAGCGGGTTGCGGCCCAGCGCCAGGATCAGCAGGGTGACGCCCAGCGAATAGAGGTCGTCGGCGATGGTGCCGGTGCCGCGGCCTGCCGGGTTGGCCATGCCGCGCTCGATCGTCTCCAGCAGGACCGGCTGGCCGTATCCGGGCTGCGTCGACACGCAGTCGCCCAGCATCAGCCCGCCGGACGCGAGATCACGGTAGAACAGGTTGGCTGGGCGGATCGCGCCGTGGATCACGCCGCGGCTCGACAGCTCCTTCAGCGCCGACACCAGCGGGTGGATGATCTGCCGGGTCAGCTGGTCTTCCGGCATCGGGTCCAGCGTGTCGGTCAGCGACCCCATCAGCCGCTTGCCGCCCGGCCGCTCGAACACCAGGCAATAGCGCCGCCCGCGGTCCTGCGGCCAGTCCACCAGCCCCCAGTCGAGCAGCCGCATGTGGGTGGCGTTGTCGAGGCTGCCGACGGTGGAGCAGATGTCCATCCGCGGCAGCATCGCCGCATGGCAGATGATGGCGAAGGGCTCGATCCGCTTCTCGCGCAGAGCCTTGGCGGCGAAGGCGTTGCCGCCGACGGCATTCAGCAGGGGGATTGGCGCGCCGGGCTGGATTTCATAGCGTTCGGCGAGCTTGACCGGTTCGGCATTGCCCATCGTTGCCGCGGCGGTTCCCATCGTTCCAGTCTGGGCGTCGGAAGGCATGGACGGCGGATCCCCGGGGCGTGCGAATGTGCGCAGGCCTTAGGTGGCGTGAAAAGGGCAAACAAACCCTTAACGTGCGCGTGCGTAACACTATCGGATTGGGCCGGACAGGAAAACCCCCGCCGGGAGCCCCCACCGGCACTTCTCCTCGGGAGGCTCGCGGCGGAGGTTTCGCGTCACGCCGCCGCCCGTTCCTCCTCGACGCGGAACGACAGCCGCAGGGAGGTGCCGGCCTCGGCACCCCAGTCCGGCGTCGCCCCGACCTGTCCGGCCAGCATCGAGATCAGCCGCATGCCGGACGACCGGGTCCGGTTCGGCGGCAGCCCGACCCCGTCGTCCGACAGCCGCAGGCGGACCTTGCCCGGTTCCGGCACGGCAAGGTCGAGGCTGATGGTTCCGGCCCGGCCGGGGAAGGCATGCTTGGCGCTGTTGGTGATGAACTCGTTGGCGATCAGGCCGAGCGAGACGGCGGTATCGTGGTCGACATGGACTTCGCCGACCGCCGCTTCGAAGCGGATGCCTGCGGCATGACCGCGCCCATACAGCGCGACGGAGTTTCCGCACAGCTCGCGCAGGTAGCCGCCCAGCTCGATCCGGCCGATCAGCTTGGCCTCGTACAGCCGGCTGTGGACGAGCCGGAGCGCTTCGATGCGGCCTTCCAGCTCCTTCAGGATGCGCTGGGTCTCGTCGCTCCTGCTCTGCCGGCTTTCCAGCGCGAGCAGGGCCATGATCGCCTGCAGGTCGTTCTTCACCCGATGTTGCAGCTCCCGCATCGAGGTCATCCGCTGCTCTTCCGCTTTGCGCAGCTGGTCTGTCGCCTGCCTCATGCTGTCATAGACGGACGTCAGCTCTTCCATGTCGGCGGGCGGCGGCGGTGGCAGGGTGGCGCCCGGCGTCTGCATCGCGTCGGCCATCCGCGCCAGACCGACGACGGAGCGGGACAGCCGGCGGGCATAGTGCAGGACCAGCAGCGAGGCGGCCCCGAGAGCGAGGCCGCAGATCGCCATGCTCGTCCACAGCGACCGACGCAGCGGTTCCTGGAAGAAGGCGGCGGGTGCCGCGAAGGTCACCGTCCAGCCGGAAACCGTGGAGCGCGAGAAGGCGAGGGACAGAATCTCTCCCTCCAAAGCCGGGCCTTCCGCCCGTCCTTCGGGTGCCGACTGGATCGCTTCTCTCATCCAGTCGCGGACCGGCCGGCCGACATACTGCTCGCTGGCGCGGGTTCGGGCGATGACGATGCCGGTCCGGTCGACGATGCCCGCCACCCAGCCCGCAGGGATCTGCTGGTTGCGCAGGAGATCTTCCCATTTGGAAGCCGCGACCTCCGCCACCAGCGCGAAGCGCCGGCCGTCCCTGGCTTGGACCGGCACCAGGACTGCGGCCACGGGGGTGTTGGAGACGGGATCGTACATCAGGCCGGTGACCTGGGGATGCCCGCTGCCGATCACCTCGGCGATCTGCGTGGAGACGTCGGTTGGTTCCGGCGCCGGGGCTCCATAGGGGACGGCGGTGCTGAACAGCGTGGTGCCGCCGGCATCGCGCAGGCTCACCGCCGACCAGTTGGGATGCATCGCCTGAACGGTCCGGGCGATGCGGCGGAGCTGTTCCGGATCGCCGCCTTCGGTGACGGCCGCGCCGATGCTCTCAAGTGCCGCCCTGGTGACGAGCAGCTGCTGGTCGAGGGCGACGGACAGGGCGCGGGCGGTCACCGACATCTCGGCCTCGGCGAAGTCGCGCTGCCTGGAAAGGGTGTAGGTGACCAGACCGACGGCGATCAGCGCCATCGAAACCAAGGCGGTGACCACGATCCCAAGCAGATGGGAGCTGATGTTGCGTTGTGTCGACCGCGCTCCGAAAAGGGAATCAGGAGAGAAGATCAAGCTCATGCTTCAACTGTCCGGTATCCGACTCTTCTGTCTTCCGGCACCCCTGTTCGCTGATGGGTGACGGCGTCGTGCGCCTGTCTTGCCGAAAGCGTCCGTTAACCATGGCATATCTATTAGAGGTCTCTCCTTGATCCGGGTCAATTCCAAGGGGGCTTGGTGCCTGACCGCTTCCGGACGTGTACCCGGCAGGCAAAGAAAAAGCCCCTCTCCGGTCGGGAGAGGGGCCTTCATCACAGTTCCCCGTTCGTCGGGCTTACTCGTTCTTGACCTTGACGTAGGAGCCGGGGGCGTCTTCCAGGGCGGGAAGGGCGCCGTCGCCGGGCTGCCGGGCCGGGACCTTGCCGTCGGCGAACTGGCCGACCCACTTGTTCCATTCCGGCCACCAGGAGCCGGGGGTCTGAGTCGCCTTCTCCAGCCACTCGTCGGAGGTCTTGGCCAGCTTGTCGCTGGTCCAGTAGCAGTACTTGTTGG
The DNA here is from genome assembly GCF_008364825.1 of Azospirillum sp. B21. Classification (GTDB taxonomy): domain Bacteria; phylum Pseudomonadota; class Alphaproteobacteria; order Azospirillales; family Azospirillaceae; genus Azospirillum. The sequence continues at coordinate 359,689 of NZ_VTTO01000006.1, read as the reverse complement.
CCGCCGGCGGGTTGACGACGCCGGCAATGTGGCCGGAGGCGCCGAGCACGAACTTGACCGGGCCGCTGAACAGTTGGGCGCCGCTGTAGGTGCTCTTCCACGGGGCGATGTGGTCCTCGCGGGCCGACAGGAACAGCGCTGGGACCTTGACCTTGGTCAGGTCGATCGGAACGCCCTTCAGCGTCACGGCCCCCGGCTGCGCCAGCATGTTCTTCTGGTACATGTTGCGCAGGTAGAAGCTGTGCATCGCCGCCGGCATGCGGGTGCTGTCGCCGTTCCAGTACAGCAGGTCGAACGGGAACGGGTCCTTGCCCAGCAGGTAGTTGTTGACGACGAACGACCAGATCAGGTCGTTGGCGCGCAGCATGTTGAAGGTGGTCGCCATCTTGGAGCCGTCGAGATAGCCCTGCTCGGCCATCTGCCCTTCGATGAAGGTCAGCTGCTCCTCGTCGATGAAGACCGACAGCTCGCCGGCTTCGGTGAAGTCCAGCATGGTGGTGAAGAAGGTAGCCGACTTGATGCGGTCGTCCTTCTTGGCCGCCATGTAGGCCAGCGTGGAGGCCAGCAGCGTGCCGCCCAGGCAATAGCCGATGGCGTTGACGTCGCGCTCGCCGGTCGCCTTCTGGATGGCGTCCAGCGCCGCCAGCGGGCCTTCGACCATGTAGTCCTCGAAGCCCTTGGCCGCCAGCGTCTCGTCCGGGTTGACCCAGGACAGGACGAAGACGGTGTGGCCCTGGTCGACCGCCCATTTGATGAAGCTGTTCTTCTCGCGCAGGTCCAGGATGTAGAACTTGTTGATCCAGGGCGGCACGATCATCAGCGGGCGCTTGTTCACGTCCGGCGTGGTCGGCGTGTACTGGATCAGCTGCATCAGGCTGGTCTGGAAGACGACCTTGCCCGGCGTGACCGCGATGTTCTTGCCCAGCTGGAAGGCGTCGTAGTCGGTCATGGAGATGCGCAGCTCGCCCTTGCCGCGCTCCAGGTCCTTCAGCAGATGCTCCAGGCCCTTGACCAGATTCTCGCCGCCGCTCTCGATGGTGGCGCGCAGGACCTCCGGATTCGTCATGACGAAGTTGGAGGGCGCCATCGCGTCGACGAACTGGCGGGTGTAGAAATCGACCTTCTTGGCCGTGTGGTCGTCCAGCCCCTCGACCTGATTGACGGTCGACTGCATCCACCGGGCGCTCAGCAGGTAGGACTGCTTGATGAAGTCGAACAGCGTGTTCTCGTCCCAGGCGGCGTCCTTGAAGCGGCGATCGTCCTTGGCGGGTGCGATGACCGGCTGCGTCTCCTGCCCGAAGAAGCGCTGGGTGGTGCGCTGCCACAGGGTCAGGTAGTCCTGCCACAGCGACATCTGCGCCTGCATGAGCTTGGCCGGGTCGGCCATCATGCGGGTGGTCATCTCCAGGAAGGCATGGCCGACGCCCATCGGGTCCGGGCTCTTCGGGCCGGCGCCGTCGGATGCCTGGCGCGCGAGGAATTCGGAAACCAACCGCTGGCTCTGTTCGGCGATGCGGGTCATCGCCCGCGACATCTCGACCGGGTCGGGCAGCTTGACGTCGGGCACCTGGGGGGAAGCCGGGGTGGAAGCCTGAGGGGGGGCCTTGGTCTCGGCCATGTGCACGGTCCTTCTTCTTTGGGCGGGTGTCGCGTCGTCGGTCACGTGGTATCGGCCACCATGGTCCGTATGGCCCAGATAGGGCTTTGGGCCTTGCTGACGGGCGGCTATACAGGCTTGCGGTTGATGTTATCAGCGGGCGTTCTGCACCATGTCGCTGTGGGTGGCGTGCGGCGGTCCGGCCTTCTGGTGCGGTGCGGGAGAAATCCGAAACCTCTCATACACCGCTGGTGTGAACATTTCATTTCACGGATCGTCGCACAAGTGCGGCGTCGCGGCCAGACACGGGGAAGGATGATGGTGACGGGCAGTCAGGAGGGCGGTCGGGGCATCGCGGTGACCGCACGGGTGTTCGGCACCCTGATCTTTGTAATGCCAATGGTTTTCGGGCTGTCGGCCTGCAGCGACCGGGCGCTGGACACCGGCCTTCTGGGCGCCGTCACCGGCCAGCCCTCGCCGGTCAGCGACAATACGTCGCCCATCCGCGGCATGAGCGGCGAGCGTACGGAATACCCGAACCTGGGCACGGTTCCCCCGCGCCCGACCGATCTGACCACCGAAGCGCAGCGCCAGGAGGCGATGGACCGCTTGGCGCAGGACCGTGCGGCATCGCGCCGCACCAAGGAGCAGACGGAGGCGATCCAGGTGCCGGAGCCGCTTCCCACCCCGATGGCGGTCCCGCCGAGGCCGGATTTGCGGCCGGGGCGGAGCTGAGGTTTCGGGAAAAGGAAAAGCCCCCGTGCCGGATGGCCGGGGGCTTTTTTCTGTGTGGGGATGTCGGCTCCGATTGCCCCCTCCCTAGCCCTCCCCCGCTAACGCGGGAGAGGGGACTGTCATCGCTTCGCATAAGGCACCTTCTCCCACCGAAGGTGGGGGAGGGTCGGGGAAGGGGCAAAGCACCTTCCTCCCCAGGAACCCGTCACTCCTGGATGAACGCCTTCACGTAGGACTGGCTCAGCGGCTGGATCAGGTAGTCCAGCGGGGTGCGGGGGGAGAGCACGATGCGGGCTTCCACCGGCATGCCGGCCTTGATCTTCATGTGGCGGACTTCGTGGCTATCGGCGTCCTTCAGGCGGATGCGGGCCAGATAATAGTCCTGGCGGGTGGCGTTGTCGGTCAGGCGGTCGGCCGAGACGTAGGACACGGTGCCGTCGATGGTGCCGACGACGCGGCTGTCATAGGCGGTCAGCTGCACCTTCACCGGCAGGTCGACGGCCATCGACTTGATGTCCTTCGGCTGGATGCGGACCTCGGCCAGCAGGGCCTTGTCGTCGGGGACGATGTCCAGCACCGGTTCGTTGGCGGTGATGGTGCCGCCGACGGCCGGGTGGCCGTAGATCACGACGTTGCCGGCATCCGGCGCCTTGATGGTGCGGTTGTCCAGGCGGTTCTTGGCGTCGCGGATCTGCTCGGCCAGCTTCTGGGCGTCGCCGCGGGACTTTTCCAGCTCGACCAGAACCTTCTCGCGGAAGTCGCTGCGGCGGCGGACCAGGTCGCCCTGGGCGTCGACCGCCTGCTGGCGCGACTGGGACATGCGGGCTTCCAGCGCATGGTCCTGGGCGTGCAGCTGGGCATTCTCCTTCTGCGCCGCGACCAGCTTGGTACGGGTGGAGTTGCCGCGGTCCAGCAGGCCCTGGGTGATCTGGATGTCCTCGTCCGACAGCTTGATCTCGCGGGCCAGGAAGGCGCGCTGCTGTTCCAGGCTGCGCACCTCGTCGCCCAGCGTGGCGATGCGGTCCTGGGTCAGCTTGGCCTCGGTCTCCAGCTGGTTGCGGCGGACATGGAACAGCTTCTCCTGGTTCCGCATGGCGTTGTCGACCGCCGGCTCCTTGGAGCGGCGGGCGGTCAGCTCCGCCGGCCATTCGATCGCCGGCTTCTCGAACATCTCGGCGGACAGGCGGGCCTCGGTCGCCAGCGTGTCGAACAGCGCGACGTTCAGCATCTCCAGCCGGGTCTGCGCCTCGGTGCTGTCCAGCCGCATCAGGACCTGACCCGCCTCGACCCGGTCGCCTTCCTTGACCAGGATGGCGCTGATCACGCCGCCCTCGGTGTTCTTCACCACCTTGCGGCCGGTTTCCGGGGCCAGCGAGCCCACGGCGCTGATCGCGCTGTGCAGCGGGGCCACCGCCGCCCAGCCGGTCATGCCGCCGAAGCCGACCGCCAGGACCAGGAAGCCGCCCAGCAGCAGGCCGCGCACGCCCGTTTCCGGCATCGCCGCCCGCAGCGCGTGGATCGAGGTGATGGTCGCGGTCTTGCGCGAAGGCTTGCCGGCGGGGGTCTCGGGACCGGTGTCGGAGGAGAGCGGGGCGGGGAAACTGGTGGTCATCGTGGTCATGGGGACTTCCTTGGCTCTGTCGGGTCGGGCGTCGCTGGCCGGCTGCTCGGATTTGAGGGCGGTGCCGGCGGTCAGCCGGCGGCCCCTGCCGTGGCGGCGGACGGACCGGCCTGAGGGCCGAGATTGCGAAGGCGGGCGAGGTTGACGGCGCCGGGCTGGGCCTGCTGCTGCTCCGGACGCGGCAGCTCCATCGCCATGCCGTTCTTCAGGACGTAGGTGTGGTCGGCCATGTCGACGAAGACCGGGGCGTGGGTCATGACGATCGTGGTCGCCCCGCGCTGCTTGGCGGCCGCCACGAAGGCGCGGACGGCCTTGATGCCCAACTCGTCCAGGCCGGCGGTCGGCTCGTCCAGCACCATCAGCGGCGGCTGGCCGAAGGCGGCGCGGGCAAGACCGATCAGGCGGGCGCTGGCGCCGGTGATCGGGGACAGCGGGTCGTTGACCTCCGTCTCGTAGCCCATGGGGAGGCTTTCGATCCACTCGTGGATGCCGACGGCCTTGGCGGCCTCTTCCACCTGTTCGCGGCTGGCGCTGGTGAAGCGGGCGATGTTGTCGGCGATGCTGCCGGGCAGGAGATCGACCTGCTGCGGCAGGTAGCCGATGCCCTGTTCGGGAGCGTCGGGGGTCAGGGTGGCGACGGACAGGCCGCCGAGCCGCACCGTCCCTGCCGACGGGAGAGCGACACCGGCCAGCAGGCGGGCCAGGACCGACTTGCCCGAGCGGTTGGGACCGGCGATGCAGACGGTCTCGCCCGGCTCGATCGAGAGATTGACGCTGCGCAGGATCGGCTTCTGGTCGCGGGGGGAGACGAACAGCAGGTTCTCGACGGTCAGGCGCTCGCTCTCCACCGGGACGGCGGGACGCTCCGGCTCACGCGACAGGCGCTTCAGCAGCGGCAGCAGGCGGCGAATGGCCTGGGCGGAGCGGACCAGCCCGCCCCAGGCGCCGGCGGTCTGTTCGATGGGGGCGAGGCCGCGGCCGACCAGCATCGAGGTGGCGATCATGCCGCCGAAGGACAGGTGCTGCTCGATCACCAGCCAGGCGCCGATGCCCGTCACGGCGATCTGCAGGACCATGCGGACCCACTTGGTGGCGGCACCGATGGAGGCGCTGCGCTCGTAGCCCTGGTTCTGCAGGGCGCTGGCGGTCAGGAAGTCGCGGTTGACGGCATCCAGCGCGGTGTCGCCCATGCGCAGGCCGCGCACGGTGTCGGACCGGGAGGCCAGGGCCTCGAACAGCTTCTGGGCGCGGCCGGCCGGCAGCTTGCTCTCGTCGTTGACGTCCTTGACGGCCACATAGCCGATCCAGCCCATCACCGCCATGATCGCCATCGACACGACCAGGACCAGCGCCAGCATCGGATGGATCACGTAGATGCCGATGACGTAGAGCGGCGCCCAGGGCAGGTCCATCAGCGCCGGCAGCGACGGACGGCCGAAGGCGGCCTTGAGTTCCATCAGGTCGGCGAGCGGGCCGTTGTCCGGACGGCCGCGGCCGGCGGCGTCCAGGGCGTCGGCGGTCAGCCGGCGGCGCCACCGTACCTCCAGCGCGTTGCCGGCACGGGCCAGCAGGCGCGACCGCACCATCTCCAGCACGCCGCTCAGCGTCAGCGCGATGACCACGATGAGGGTCAGCATGATCAGGGTGTCGTAGTTGCCGGACGGAATGGCCCGGCTGAACACCTGAAGCGAATAAAGCGGCATGGCCAGCATCAGAGCATTGATGGTGGCGCTGAAGATAAATGTACTAACAAGTACCCTGGTAAAATAGCCGCGGTTGAAAGCCGCTTCCGGCTTATCGATGCCGGTCCTTTGCGTAGTGTTGGACTTGGTCGAAATAGGCATAAACAGCCCTCCAATTGTCACCGGTCGGCACAGTGCCCACTGGATGCAGGCGAGCTCAGGGAACGCGATCTTGGTAAATGGGACCTTAACATTCGGACGCGTCACAGGATTGCCACGGGATGCCACCACTTTTGCGCAGCTCTACCCCTGTCTTGGCTGCTCTTACGGTCCGTCTTGCGGCATTTTGCCGGAACGGGTGCATGACTTATTGCCGGTTGGAGGAGGCTGGGGGAGCCGGTATCGTGACCGGCGTCGGCCCGGAAGGTACGGATGCGGCGCGGCTCACCCCATTGGCCGATACAGTCGAAACGATAGCCGGAGATGACGATGGAAGGGCGCAAGGTCCCCTCGGTGGTGTTCAAGACCCGTGTGCGCGACGAAAGCGTGGGCGGCCCCAACCCGTTCCGTTGGCAGGACGTGGCCAGCGACGAGCTGTTCAAGGGCAAACGCGTCGTTCTGTTCTCCCTGCCCGGCGCCTTCACGCCGACCTGCTCCAACGAGCAGTGCCCGGCTTTCGAACGGCTTTACGACGAGTTCAAGGATCTCGGCGTCGACGAGGTGTATTGCCTCAGCGTCAACGATGCCTTCGTCATGTTCCAGTGGGGCAAGAGCCTGAACCTGAAGAAGGTCAAGCTGATCCCCGACGGCTCGGGCCATTTCACCCGCCGCATGGGCATGCTGATCGACAAGGATCATCTGGGCTTCGGCTTCCGGTCCTGGCGCTATGCCATGGTGGTCAAGGACGGCGTGGTCGAGAAATGGTTCGAGGAGCCCGGCATCAACGACGACGGCGAGAACGGAGATCCCTACGGCGAATCCTCGCCGGAGAACGTGCTGGCCTATCTGCGCGGTTGAAGCCGCCGAGTCGGCGAGCGATGACGGAAGGCCGGCGGGGCGGGGGCTCCGCCGGCCTTTCTCATGGGTGCGGCAAGGCTTCTCACGCCATCCGCGCGCAATCAAGTTGTGAAAAGTCCTGCATCCGCGTGCATCGGATGGCTTCATATCCTTTTTGATAGACAAACATCATTGCATCGCTACCTTCCGCATTCATGGCCGCGGATGGGGCATGGCAGGTGGCATCGTATCGGCAGTCCCGGATTTTCCTGGTTGCATGGATTGCGGCGCTGACGCTGCTTGCAGCTTTCGCCGATTGGCCGGGCGCCAGGGCCGGTGAACCGGTGCCCCCGCTCCTGCCGCGCAAGGTCGTCATCGAAAAGAGCTCGGCGTCGGGTCTGGCGGCGGGCGCCTTCATGGCGCTCCAGTTCCATGTCGCCCATTCCACCGAGATCACGGGCGTCGGCTTGGTTGCCGGCGGCCCATTCCTCTGCGCCGCGGAGAATCCGCTGCTGGCGGCGTCCTGCATGCAGGGCAACGCGCTCTGGCCGCGAGGGCAGTCGCTGTACGAGGCGGCGCAGCCGCTGGCCGCCGCCGGGGCGATCGATCCGCTCGACCGTCTGCCGGAAGCCCAGGTCTATCTGTTCAGCGGCCGCGCCGACATGGTGGTGAACCGTAAGGCGGTGGAGGAGGCGGAGGCCTTCTATCGTGCCGCCCGCGTCCCGGCGAACCGGATCCGCCTGGAAGCGGGTCTGGAGGCCGGCAACGGCTTCATTTCACCGGGCGGGCCCAACGACTGCAACGCCAACCGCACCCCCTACGTCAACGCCTGTGGCGACTATGACCAAGCCGGACGAATTCTGTCGCACATCTACGGCGGCCTGAATCCGCCCTCCCCGGACCTGCCGGCGGCGAGCCCCTTTGACCAGACGCCTTTCGGCGATCCGGAACGAACCGGTCTGGCACCGGCCGGCTACGTCTTTGTGCCGCCGGCCTGTGCGGGGGGATCGGCCTGCGCCGTGCACATCGTCTTTCACGGATGCCGCCAGTCCGCGGCGGAGGTCGGCGACGCGGTGACCACCGGCGCCGGCTTCAACCGCTGGGCGGCCAACAACAATCTGATCGTGCTCTACCCGCAGCTGTCGCCCCGCCGTTCGGCGGACCCGGTCGCCTGCTGGGACTGGATCGGCACGACGGGGACGGATTACGCAACGAAGGGCGGGGCGCAGATCGCCGCTGTCCATGCGATGTTGACAACCCTTGCCGGGCAAAGGTGACCCTCTCATGACCATTTCCAATAAAGTCATTTTGAAATCGGCGCTGGCGGCGTTCGTCGTTCTCGCGGCTCTTCCCGCCGCAGCCCAAAGCAGCGCTCCAGTCAAGCTCTCCGATCTGAAGCTGAAGATCGATCCGGCGCAGACCACGGTGTCTGGCATTTCCTCCGGCGCCTACATGGCCGGCCAGTTCCAGGTCGCCTATTCGGGTCTGGTCAAGGCGGCCGGCCTCGTCGCCGGCGGCCCCTATGCCTGTGCCGAGGTGTCGGAAGGCGGCATCGCCCCTGCGGTGGTGGCGTTGAAGCGCTGCATGGACGTGGCGATGGGGGCGCCGGATTTCGACGCGCTGGTCGCCAACGCAAGGAAGCGTGAAAAGTCCAAGGACATCGACTCGCTGTCGAACATGGCGCAGTCGAAGATCTACCTGTTCAACGGCGACAACGACCTGACGGTGAAGCGCCCGGTTGCCGACGCCACGGAGCGGTTCTACAAGGCGCTGGGCGTGACTGACGCCAACTTCACCTATGTGAAGTTCCCGAAGGCGGCGCATGCCTACATCACCGACGGCTATGGCGCCGCCTGTGACTTCATCCCGAAGGAGGATGAGAAGAGCGAATACATCAACAACTGCCAGTACGATCAGGCGGGTGCCATCGTCCGCTTCTTCTACGCCGACGCCAAGACCCCGAACGCCCCCGCCGCGGCCCGCCAGCCCCAGCTGTTCAACCAGGCGCCCTTCGTCGGCGAGCCCAGCCGCAGCGGCATGGCCAAGACCGGCTACATCTATGTTCCCGAAGCCTGCGAGGGCGGCAAGCAGACCTGCCGCATCCATGTCGCCTTCCACGGCTGCAAGATGGCGTCGAACCTGATCGGCGACCATTTCGCCGTGAATGCCGGCTACAACCGCTGGGCCGACGTCAACAACATCGTCGTGCTGTACCCGCAGATCGACGCCAATGCAAAGCCGACCTCCAACCCCAAGGCCTGCTGGGACTGGTTCGGCTACACCGGCTACGATTTCGCCCGCAAGGGCGGTTTCCAGATGACCGCGGTGCGCAAGATGATCGGCGCGCTGGCTGGGGAGTGAGAGTTCTTCTCCGCGGTGCCCTCACCCCACCAACAAAAAAGCCCCTCTCCGGCATCCCGGAGAGGGGCTTTTTCACATCACGGCGATCAAGCCTTCAGGATGCCGCGGCCGGCGAAGCGGGCGGCGACCCCCAGCTGCTCCTCGATGCGGATCAGCTGGTTGTACTTGGCGAGGCGATCCGAACGGCTGAGCGAGCCGGTCTTGATCTGGCCGCAGTTGGTGGCGACCGCCAGATCGGCGATGGTGCTGTCCTCGGTTTCGCCCGAACGGTGCGACAGCACGGCGGTGTAGCCGGCCTTGTGCGCCATATCGACCGCTTCCAGCGTCTCCGACAGCGTGCCGATCTGGTTCACCTTCACCAGGATCGAGTTGGCGACGCCTTGGCGGATGCCTTGGGCCAGACGCTTCGGGTTGGTGACGAACAAATCGTCGCCGACCAGCTGCACCTTGTTGCCGATGGCGTCGGTCAGCGCCTTCCAGCCTTCCCAGTCGTCCTCGGCCATGCCGTCCTCGATCGAGATGATCGGGAAGCGGCCGACCAGATCGGACCAGTAGGCGACCATCTGTTCCGGCGACAGCGACTTGCCTTCGCCGGCCAGCTCGTACTTGCCGTTCTTGAAGAACTCGGTCGAGGCGGCGTCGAGCGCCAGCATGACGTCGTCACCCGGCTTGTAGCCGGCGGCCTCGATGGCCTTCATGACGAAGCCGAGCGCCTCGTCGGTGGAGCCGATGTTGGGGGCGAAGCCGCCCTCGTCGCCGACATTGGTGTTGTGGCCGGCGTCCTTCAGCTTCTTCTTCAGCGACTGGAAGATCTCGGAACCCATGCGGATGGCGTCGGCGCCGGTCTCGGCGCCCACCGGCATGATCATGAATTCCTGGATGTCGATGGGGTTGTCGGCATGGGCGCCGCCGTTGATGATGTTCATCATCGGCACCGGCAGCAGCGAGGCGAAGGCGCCGCCGACATAGCGGTAGAGCGGCAGGCCGGCATCCTCGGCGGCGGCGCGGGCGACCGCCAGCGACACGCCCAGGATGGCGTTGGCGCCGAGCCGGCTCTTGTTCTCGGTGCCGTCCAGGTCGATCATGGCAAGGTCGATGGCGCGCTGGTCGTCGGCGTCAAGGCCGGCGAGTGCGTCGTAGATCTCGCCGTTGACCGATTCGACCGCCTTCAGCACGCCCTTGCCGCCGAAGCGGCCCTTGTCGCCGTCGCGCAGTTCGACCGCCTCATGGGCGCCGGTGGAGGCGCCCGACGGCACCGCGGCGCGGCCGAAGGCGCCGCTGTCCAGCGCAACGTCCACTTCCACGGTCGGGTTGCCGCGGCTGTCCAGGATTTCGCGGGCGTGAATCTCGGTGATGACGCTCATGGTCGGTCGATCCTTCGAGGAATGGCAGCCGCGTTGTCTCGCAGGCCGCGTTTTAAAGCGCGCAGGCTTGATAGCCCCGCAGTCCGGGCGATGCAATATCTGCTTCGGCTTACAACCACGCGAAAATGTGGAGTTTTGCCGCGGAAATCAGAGGAATCCCTCCACCATCGCCGCGAATTCGGCCGGGCGCTCGGCATGCAGCCAATGTCCGACCCCCTCGATCATGCGGATTTCCGCCTTGGGGAAATGGCGGCGGATGGCGTCGTGATGTTCCGGCCGGATGTAGTCGGAGGCGCCGCCGCCGATGAACAGGGCAGGACCTTCATAGCGGGCGCCGCCGAAATCGGGAAAGCCGATCAGCCCCTCCATGTTCGCGCCGATGGAATCGAGGTTGATCCGCCAGGAAAAGACGCCGTTCTCCAGCACCAGATTCTGCATCAGGAAGGAGCGCAGCGGCGCCTCCGGCACGGCGTTGGCCAGCTGGGACTCCACCTCCGGCCGGCGGGTGACGCCTTCCAGCTTGGCCGCCTTCATGGCTGCGACGTAGGGGGCGTGGGTGTGGGTGTAGGCGACGGGGGCGATGTCGGCCACCACCAGCCGCTCCACCCGCTCCGGATGGGCAAGGGCCAAAGCCATGGCAACCTTGCCGCCCATCGAGTGGCCGACGATGGTGGCGCGGGCGAAGCCGCGGTCGTCGAGGAAGCGCAGCACGTCGGCGGCCATCTCCGGGTAGCTCATGCCCTCGGCCCAGGGCGCGCCGCCGTGGTTGCGCAGGTCCAGCGCATAGACCCGGCGCGATTCGCCGAAGCGGCGGGCCAGCGTCTGCCAGTTGCGGGCCGAGCCGAACAGGCCGTGCAGGACCAGCATCGGCGTTCCGCCGTTGGCTTCGCCGGCTTCCAGATAGGTCAGGGGGAGGGCTTGCTGCTGCGGCATGTCGGGGCCTTCGACCTGTGATGTCGTGAGATGTGTTCTGGACGAATGTGGGCGGCGATCCTATGACGAACGCGGCTGCACCGCTAGGATGCCGCCGGGCATCATCCGCACCACAAGAGCGATTCAGCCATCGTGTTCCGTCATATCCTGTCCGTCGGCGGCCTGACCCTGGCCAGCCGGGTGCTTGGTTTCCTGCGCGACGTGCTGACCGCGGCGCTGCTCGGCGCCGGGCCGGTGGCCGACGCCTTCTTCGTCGCCTTCCGGCTGCCGAACCATTTCCGCGCCCTGTTTGCGGAGGGTGCCTTCAACTCCGCCTTCGTGCCGCTGTTCTCGGGCAAGCTGGTGCAGGACGGCGCCGACGCGGCCCGCCGCTTCGCCGACGAGGTGATGACCCTGCTGGTCATCGTGCAGATGGTGCTTCTGCTGACAGTGCTGGCCTTCATGCCGCAATTCATGACGGTCTTCGCCCCCGGCTTCGCCGACGATCCGGAGAAGTTCCGGCTGGCCGTGCTGTTCACCAGCATCACCTTCCCCTACCTGCTGCTGATCTCGCTGGTATCGCTCTACGGTGGCGTGCTGAACAGCATGAGCCGCTTTGGTGCCGCCGCCGCCGCCCCCATCCTGATGAACCTCTGCCTGATCGCGGCGCTGGTGGTGGGAACCCCGCTGATGCCGAGTGCCGGCCATGCGCTGTCCTGGGGCGTTCTGGCCGCCGGCGTGGCGCAGTATCTCTATCTGGCCTGGGACGCGCGGCGGGCAGGCATGACCTTGCGGCCGGTGGTGCCGCGCCTGTCCGCCGACGTGAAGCGCTTCCTGACGGTGCTGGGGCCGGCGGCGTTGGGATCGGGCCTGACGCAGATCAGCCTGTTCGCCGACACGTTGATCGCCTCGGCCCTGCCGACGGGTGCGGTGTCGTACCTTTACTACGCCGACCGGCTGAACCAACTTCCGCTGGGGGTGATCGGCATTGCGGTCGGGACCGTTCTGCTTCCGGAAATGTCCAAGCGGATCAAGAGCGGCGACGAAGCCGGCGCGGTCGACAGCCAAAACCGCGCCATCGAACTGTCGCTGGTGCTGACCCTGCCGGCGGCCATTGCCTTCCTGGTGGCGGGCACGCCGATCCTGTCGGTGCTGTTCCAGCGCGGCGCCTTCGGCCCGTCCGACGCCGCGGCCTCCGCCCTCACCCTGCAGGCCTATGCGCTGGGTCTGCCGGCCTTCGTGGTAATCCGCAGTCTGGTCAACGGCTTTTACGCCCGCCAGGACACGGCGACGCCGGTGCGGGTGGCGCTGGTGGCGGTCGGCATCAATGTGGCGCTGAAGCTGGCGCTGATGGGGCCGTTGGCCCAGGTCGGGTTGGCGGTCGCGACCTCCGTCGGCGCCTGGGTGAATGCCGGCCTGCTGGCGCTGCTGCTGCACCGGCGCGGCCTGTTCCGGGCCGATGCGCGCCTGACCCGCAACCTGCCGCGCATGGTGATCGCAGCATCCGCCATGGCCGGCACCCTGTGGCTGGCGACCGAACGACTGGCGCCGTGGCTGGGTGCCACCGGGCTGTTCGAGCGGTTGGGCGGGCTGCTGGTGCTGGCAGTGGTCGGGCTGGCGGTCTACGCCATCGTTGCCGTGCTGCTGGGGCTGGTGCGGCGCAGCGACCTTGGCCGTCTGCGCCGCCGGCGGGCCAAGTCGTGAGTCAGCCCTCGGTCTGCAGAGGGCGTTCCGGATCGGCGCTCCATTCCGACATGGACCCGTCATAGAGCCGGACGCCCGGCACGCCGGCGATCTCGCTCAGCGCGAACCAGGACACCGAGGCGAGGTGGCCGGTGTTGCAGAAGGTGATGGGCTGGTCCTGCAGCGGCAGCCCGGCTTGGTCGGCCATTGCCTTCACCGTCTCGGCCGAGGCGAAGCGATGGTCCGCCGCGGAGAAGAGCGGGGCGATGTCCAGGTTCACCGCGCCGGGGATGGTGCCGGCGGCGCGGGCCTGCGGGCTTTTGGCCTTGCCGGCGAACTGCTCGGCGGAGCGGGCATCGTGCAGCGGAGTGCCGCCGGCCTTCACCGCCGCTTCGACCTCCTCCAGCGTGGCGCGCAGGTCGCTGCGGAGGCGGGCGGAGAAACCGGTCGGCTTGCGCACTGTCGGCTGCGGAACCACCGGACCGCCGGCTGCGGTCCAGGCAGCGAAGCCGCCGTCCAGGACCGACACCGCGTCATGCCCCAGCATCTTGAAGGTCCAGTAGACGCGGGTGGCGTTGCCCATGTCCGACGCATTGGCGCCGGCCGCCACCAGCACCACATGGTCGCCGGTGCCGACGCCGAGACCGCCGATCAGCCCCTCCAGCGCCGCCGATTCCGGCAGCATCCCGGCCCCGCCGCCGACCACAGTCCGCCAGCCGGCCGTTGCGTAGTCGGAATGAACCGCTCCCGGAATGAAGCCGCCGCTGGGCGGTGTCCGCACGTCCAGGACGACGATGCCTGGGCTGTCGAACCGGCTTTTCAGCCAGGAAACGTCCACAAGCGGGGAAATGCTGCTGTCGGTCATCACGGTGAACCCGGTTCCGGTTGGTCGGTGCCCTTGCCCTGCAGTCGTCATTACTCAATCGTAACGAATGATCCGGCAGGATGGCGGATGCCCGCCGCGGCGGGCGTGCAGACAATGTGGGCGAAGCGCTGGGGCGGGGAAAGCCCAATCTTGTCGCAAAGTCCGCCGGTTGGTGGCGTTGCCCGCCTGCCCGGTCGGGGTGTAGAGTACGCCGTTCGTGTAAGAAGGCGCCCATTCCGGCGCGGGAGCTTGGACAGCCATGGCCAACATCGACGACCTGCTCGGCGCGCCCGATCCCAACGACGGCGATGCCTCGTCCTTCGCCATCGGCGACGCGCCGGTGGAGATCAAGGTCGTCATCGGCACCGCCATGCTGCGCGTCCGCGACTTGCTGAAGCTGGGCCGCGGCGCCGTCGTCGAACTCGACCGCCATCTGAAGGATCCGACCGACGTCTATGTCGAAGGCGTTCTGGTCGCCCGTGGCGAAGTGGCGATCATCGACGACAAGATCGGCGTCACCCTGACCGATTTCATCAAATCCAGCCGCGAATGGAAGCGTTGACCGCGGCGCTCCTGCCTTGGCGATGCTTCATTCGGTAGCAGCCGCGCTGAGGCTGGAGTCTTGACGGCGGGCGATGGCATCTGGTCTCGTTGTGCGCGGTCGCGGGATGTGCCGTCGCGGACGGCGTCGCCCACCGGCCGGCCCGGAGAGCGAAGCCATGCCCCACCAAGCGGTCTCCCCATCCTCCTGCCTGCCGCGCCTCCATTCGAACCCCCGCGCCGACCATGAGCGAGCCTACGGCCCGTCCGAACGCGCGATCCTGAGCCGCGCCGCCTTCGAAGAGGCGATGGCGGAGATCGGCGCCTGGCCCGGCTATGCCCCGACGCCGCTGCGCTCCCTGCCGGGCTTGGCGCGGGAGGCCGGGATCGACCGGCTCTGGTACAAGGATGAAAGCGCCCGCTTCGCGCTGGGCAGCTTCAAGGCGCTGGGCGGAGCGTATGCCGTGTTGCGGCTGCTGACGCGGGAGGTGACGGCGCGGGTGCCGGGCGTACCCGTGACGGCGCTCGATCTCGTCGTCGGCCGCTATGCCCGGGTGACGCGTACATTGACCGTAACCACCGCGACCGACGGCAACCACGGCCGTTCCGTGGCCTGGGGGGCGCAGGTGTTCGGCTGCAACTGCGTGGTGTACGTGCCGGCCGCCTGCTCACCCGGACGCCGTGCGGCCATCGAGGCGTACGGGGCGCGGGTGGTGGTGGTCGACGGGTCGTACGACGACGCGGTGCGCCGGGCCGCCGCCGATGCGGCGGAGCAGGGCTGGTTCGTCGTCTCCGACACCTCCTACACCGGTTATATGGATGTCCCGCGCGACGTGATGCAGGGCTACACCGTCATGGTGGAGGAGGCGATCTCCCAGCTTCCCGCCAGCGAACGGCCGACCCATGTCTTCGTCCAGGGCGGCGTCGGCAGTCTGCCGGCTGCTGTCTGCGGCCATCTGTGGGAAAGCTGGGGCCGCCAGCGTCCGCGCTTCGTGGTGGTGGAGCCGCACAACGCCGACTGCCTGTACCAGAGTGCCGTCGCCGGCCGTCCGATGCGGTCGGAGGGCGACCTGGACACGGTGATGGCCGGCCTTGCCTGCGGCGAGGTCTCGTTGCTGGCCTGGGCGATCCTGGAACGCGGCGCCGATGATTTCCTGACGATTCCCGACGAGGGTGCAGTCACCGCCATGCGCAAGCTGGCCGATGGCAAGCACGGCGGCAGGCCGATCGTGGCGGGCGAATCGGGCGTGGCCGGGCTGGCCGGGCTGCTCTGCGCCACGGCACATGAGGATGTGCGGCTCGCACTCGGCCTCGCGCCCGACGCCCGGGTTCTGGTGTTCGGGACCGAAGGTGCGACCGACCCGGAGGTCTATGAGCGGATCGTCGGCCGCTCGCCGGAGAGAGTGGCGGAGGAGCCGGTCAGCGCAGCAGGTCGGTGACGATGTTGGCGCCGTCGGCGGTCAGGCGGTCGGCGGTTTCGCGATAGTCGCGGGTGCCGGAGAAGCCGCCGGCTGCCGTCACGCGCTGGATCCAGGCCGGGGAGGCTCCCAGCGACACCAGCCGCTGCACCATCGCCTGGGTGGAGCGCATGGTCATCCGGCCGTTCTCCGCCATGCGCGGGGCATGGACCATGAACTCCGCACGCGGGGCCGCATAACGGGGAAAGCCGGCCAGATACAGGCCGACGCA
Source organism: Azospirillum sp. B21 (assembly GCF_008364825.1). Taxonomy (GTDB): domain Bacteria; phylum Pseudomonadota; class Alphaproteobacteria; order Azospirillales; family Azospirillaceae; genus Azospirillum. The sequence continues at coordinate 343,644 of NZ_VTTO01000006.1, read as the reverse complement.
CATGCTTTCGCAGGAGTCGCCGTCGCGCACCCGGGTGGCGACCGGACGGCCGCCCTGGCGTTCGGCCAGCACCGCGTCGATCATGCGATATCCCGCCGCCGTGAAGCCGCCGGGGCTCGACAGTTCGACCACCACCGGACGGCGTGCGGGCAGGGCATGCAGGGCGTCGACGAAGCGGCGCTCCGCCCCCGGCGTGATGATGCCGTCCAACCGCAGGACCGTGGCCTCGCCCTGGTCGCTGCGCGACAGGATGGCGTCGGGGAATTCGGCGGAGGCCGGAGCCGCGGGCGCCGGATTGACGGTTACCGGCGCGAGGGAGACGTTGGCCGGGCGGGTGGAGTTTGGCTGGGTGGCGGCCGGCTGGGTGGCGGCATGGCTGATCGCGGCACCCGCCACCAGCAGCCCGCCCAGAGCCGCACCGAACCCGATCTTCCGCATCAGCGCTTGAACCGACATCACGACCTCCCCGCTCGACCTGTTCAGCGTGGCGGTCAAAGCTTGCCCGAGGGTTAACGGAGCGTCTGTGGTGGGGCGCACAATAGGGGTAGGGCGGGGTTGGAAAAGCGGCGGCGCGATAAAGCGTGCGCGCGGGCGCAAAGGGCGTTAGAAGAAACAGGATTCCAAGGGTATGGCCGGGGCGCCCGTTTTCGTGGCGGTCCACGGCCCGTCCCGTGCCGTGAACGTCGAAGAGCGGAACGATGTCGTACATCCAGGGTGAAACGGGCGATTGGGAAGTGGTGATCGGGCTTGAGGTCCATGCCCAGGTGATTTCGAACGCGAAGCTGTTTTCCGGCTCCGCCACCGAATTCGGGGCCGCGCCGAACAGCCAGGTCAGCTTCGTCGACGCCGCGTTCCCCGGCATGCTGCCCGTCATCAACGAATATTGCGTCGAACAGGCGGTCCGCACGGGCTTGGGCCTGAAGGCGCAGATCAACCTGAACTCGGTCTTCGACCGCAAGAACTACTTCTATGCCGATCTGCCGCAGGGCTATCAGATCAGCCAGTTCCTGCAGCCGATCGTCGGCAAGGGCGAGATCGTGCTGGACCTGCCGGACGGCACCAGCCGCACGGTCGGCGTCACCCGCCTGCACCTGGAGCAGGACGCGGGTAAGTCGCTGCACGACCAGCACCCGTCCAAGACCTACATCGACCTGAACCGGTCGGGCGTGGCGCTGATGGAGATCGTGTCGGAACCCGACATGCGGAGCTCGGAGGAGGCGGGCGCCTATGTGCGCAAGCTGCGGTCGATCCTGCGCTATCTCGGCACCTGCGACGGCAACATGGAGGAAGGCTCCATGCGCTGCGACGTCAACGTGTCGGTGCGAAAGCCGGGCGACGCCTTCGGCACCCGCTGCGAGATCAAGAACGTCAACTCGATCCGCTTCGTCATGCAGGCCATCGAGTATGAGGCGCGCCGCCAGATCGAGATCATCGAGGAAGGCGGCAAGATCGACCAGGAGACCCGCCTGTGGGACACGACGAAGTTCGTGACCCGCTCGATGCGGTCGAAGGAAGAGGCGCACGACTACCGCTATTTCCCGGATCCCGACCTGCTGCCGCTGGAACTCGATGCGGACTGGGTGGAGGACATCAAGAAGACGCTGCCCGAGCTGCCGGACGACAAGAAGGCCCGCTTCATCGAGGACTACAAGCTGTCGGTCTATGACGCTGGCGTGCTGGTCTCGGAGAAGTCGAAGGCCGACTATTTCGAGGCGGTTGCCAAGGGCCGCGATCCGAAGCTGGCCTCCAACTGGGTCACCGGCGAGCTGTTCGGCTATCTGAACAAGGCGGGCAAGGAGATCGAGGAGAGCCCGGTGTCCGCCGAGAATCTTGGCGGCCTGATCGACCTGATCGCCGACAACACCATCTCCGGCCGCATCGCCAAGGAAGTGTTCGAGACGATGTTCGAGACCGGCGAGAAGGCCGCCGACATCGTCGAGAAGAAGGGCCTGCGGCAGGTCACCGACACCAGCGCCATCGAAGGATCGATCGACGCCGTCCTGGCCGCCAACCCCGACAAGGTAGCGGAATTCCGCAGCGGCAAGGACAAGCTGTTCGGCTTCTTCGTCGGTCAGGTGATGAAGGCGACGCAGGGCAAGGCCAACCCGGCAATGGTCAACGAAATCCTGACCAAGAAGCTGAAGGGGTAAGCGCCCGCACCCTTTTGGCGGTGCGCAGTCGCCATATTGTCCGAAAGAAAGCCTCTCCCCCGCGGGAGAGGCTTTTTTCTTGGGCGATGCGCAGCGGTGCGGCAAGGCCCCAGTTGAATTTTCCCGGTTACTATCGCCACAGTGCTGGAAACGGCGGAGGTTCCATGGCGGCAGAACCGGAGATGGTGGCGCTGGCAGGTGTTGCAGCCGGTGGTCTGCTGGGGATGCTGCTGGGCCTTGTCGCGGGGCGCCGGGCCGCCCGCCGGCACAGCGCGCCGGGACCGTCCATCCATGAACCGGAAATCGGCGAACGGCTGGAGATGGCTCTGGAGGCCACCGGCGCCGCTGTGTGGGATGCCGATCTGGTGGCCGGCACCTGCTGGTGGTCGGACACTTTCCCGCGCATTTTGGGCCATCGCGCCCGGCCGCCGATGCCGCCGGACTTCTGGGAAAAGCGGCTGCACGCGGACGATCGCGAGCGGGTGCTGGCCCATATCGCCTCGCATCTAGCGGGAGAGACCACCAGCTACGCCTATTCCTACCGCCTGCGGCACGAAGGCGGCGGCTGGGTGTGGATCGCCGCCAAGGGCCGCGCCTTTCGCGACGAGACCGGGCGGGCAGTGCGCTATGCCGGCATCATGACCGACATCACCGAAGCCCGCCGGCAGGAGGAGCGGCTGCGCGCCAGCGAGGAACGGCTGCTGAAGATCATGGAGGCGGCGCCCATCGCGGTCAACGTCACCACCCGTGACGGCCGCTGGCTGTTCTGCAATGCCCAGTCCGTGCGGCTGATGGGGCGCAGCCGGTCCGAGTTGATGCGCACGCCGGTGGCCGATCTGTATGCCGATCCCGCCGACCGCGACGCGCTGATCACTCGATTCGATCGCGAAGGTCCCTTCCGCAACGCCGAAATCCGTTTCCGCCGGCCCGACGGCAGCGTCGTCTGGGTTTTGTCGTCCTGGAACAGCATCGAACTGGACGGCGAAGCGGCTCTGTTGACCTGGCTTTACGACATCACCGACCGCAAGGCCGCCGAGTCGGCGATGGTTCAGGCGCGGGAGGAGGCGGAGCAGGCGCTGGCCGACCTGCGCGAGGCACAGGAAAGCCTGATCCAGGCCGAAACCATGGCCTCGCTCGGCCAGCTGGTGGCGGGTGTCGCGCACGAGATCAACACGCCCATCGGCATCGGCCTGACGGCGGCCAGCCATATCGGCGACCAGGCGCAAATCCTGCGCGACCGCTTCACCGGCAACACGTTGCGCCGGTCGGAATTCCTGGAGTTCCTGGATGGGTTGAGCGAGAGCAGCCGCCTGCTGATGGCCAACATCGACCGAGCCGCCTCGCTGGTGCAGAGCTTCAAGCAGGTGGCGGTCGACCAGTCTTCCGGCGACCGGCGGGTGTTCGAACTGGGCAGCTATATCCGCGAACTGTTGTTCTCGCTCCGCCCGCGGCTGAAGCGCACCAACCTGAAGGTGACGGTGGAGTGCGACGACGAACTGACGATGGACAGCTTCCCCGGCGCCCTGGGTCAGGTGCTGACCAACCTGGTGATCAATGCCGTCGTCCACGCCTATGGCGACGGCGACCGGACCGGTACGATCCGGATCACCGCGCAGCCGGATGGGACCGAGCGGGTGCGAATCGACTTCATCGACGATGGCGCCGGTATCGCACCGGAACATCTGTCGAAGGTGTTCGACCCCTTCTTCACCACCAAGCGGGGGCAAGGGGGTTCGGGTCTTGGCCTGCACATCGTGTTCAACACGGTCACCGGCCCTCTGGGCGGTACGGTGTCCGTCCAATCCTGGCCGGGGCAGGGGACCCGCTTCACCATCCTGCTGCCCCGTGAAGCACCGGCGATTCTTGCGGTGCCAGCCGAGGAGCCGGCACTGACCTGAATTGGCGGTGCGGAGCAGACGGTCTGCCGGGGCAGCGGATCAGGCGACGTGCAGTTCGTGGAACTGGAGATGCTTGGGCCGGCGGCCGCGGCGCTTGGGAGCCGCGAAGTTGGCGAGCGCCCCGTTCTCACCGCGCAGTTCGGCATTCAGTTCCTGAACGCAGCGCTGCAGCAGTTCCTTCTCCCGCTGGTCTTCGCGGTCGGTGATTTCCAGGCAGCTCAGCTTGATCTCGACGAGATCGATCAGCGTTTCGGCGCAACGGCGTGACAGGGTCATCGAATCCTCCACGGCATCGGGGTGCGGCGTCACTGTCCGGCGGGGCGGGCCTTTCGGAATCGACCTCGCACGACCGAATTGAGCGTCACCCGGGCTTCCTGTTGGGCTTTTTGTTGCTCATGGTTACATCATAACCGACGAACTTTAAAAAGCACCTAAAATTTTATATAGATTTGTCCCATTCTTATGTTTTCAGGAAAAGCGTATTTTGGCCTCCGTAAGCGTTGACAAGGGTACGGCTGGCCATTAGAAACCTCCCCACGCCAGCGGTGCCCCACGGGACACCGCACTGGCTGGAGGGGTGGCCGAGTGGCTGAAGGCAACGGTTTGCTAAACCGTCATAGGGTTTAAAGCCCTATCGTGGGTTCGAATCCCATCCCCTCCGCCACCGCAAGGTTTTCACAAGAAATTCAATACCTTAGCCGGTAGCCTTCGCGGTCGTCGGGAGCTGCAACTCCTGGCGAACCGTTATATCTGTGCCGGTTTTTGTGCCGTCCCTGTTTGGCACGTACCCCAGATAAATCTCCGTCGTCTTCACGCTGCTGTGCCCCAGATGCTTGGACAGCGCGTAGATGTCCCAGCCGTTCTGAAGCGCCCGCACCGCAAAGCCGTGCCGCAAATCGTGGCACCGAAAGGGCCGGAAAGCCGTGCCGGCTTTCTGTGCCGACTTCACCATCTGAGCAAACCGGGCGCTGACGTTCAGATACCGGCTGCCCTCGTCGTGCCAGAACACAAACTCCGATCCCAGGAAGCGGGGCAGGGCGTCCAGCATCTGCACCAGCGGCTGGTCCAGCCGAATCGTGCGCGGCCGGCTGGTCTTCGTCTTGGTGAAGGTGACGGTGCCAGCCTTCAGGTTGACCTGAGACCACGTCAGCCCCGCGGCCTCCTCCTGGCGGCAGCCGGTGCCGTCGAGAAAGCGGACCATGTGCGCAAACCGGCCCGGGCAGCGGGCAATGACCGCCTCCACGTCCATCCGCTCCGGCGGGTTGATCGGATCACGGCGCTCCCGCGTCATGCGACGGTTGAAGTCACGGGCGGGGTTCGATTCGCATGCTCCCCACTCCAGGGCCGCGCCGACGACGGCCGACACCGCGGTCAGATCGCGGTTGATCGTCGCGTTGGAGGCGCCGGCCTTCCGCCGGGCGCTCACCAAGTCGCCGATCGTCTTCCGGGTGATCTGGTCGATGTAGAGCCCTTCCAGGTGCGGACCGCACTGGTTCAGGCTGACGGTGTAGCGTTTCAGCGTTCCAGACTTCACCGCGTGCGGCCCGACCTCCGTCAGGTACCGCACGACGGCAGCCTTCCAGCTCAGCCGCGACTCGCCGAAGTGGACGGCTGCGGTGAGTTCCGTCTTGAACTGCGCGAAGCGCCGCTCGGCTTCCTTCCGATCAGCCGTTCGTAAACTTCGTCGATGCTCGGTCCCGCCGGCTTGAATGCGGCACCACCAGACGGTGCCACGTTTGTAGAGATTGGACGGCATGTTGCTTTCACCTCTTGGTCTTTGATCCAGCGCCGGAGCTGATCGGGGTCGAACGTCCAGCGCCCGCCGAGCATGGCGGCGCCAGGGACCTTTCCGCCAGAGGCCAGATATTGAACGGTGCGAATCGATAGGCCGGTGATCTCTGCGGCGCGGGCTGACTGGATCCGCTCGGGGTCGGCCATGGCTCACCTCACCAGCAGGGGCTGCACCAGCCCGTCGCGATAGACCAGATCGAGCGGCACATCGCCTGTCGGCTCGTCGCCGTCCCAGCCCTGGGGCCACGTCTTGGCGGCGATCAGCTCCCAGATGCGCGCCTCTTCCTCAGCGTTCAGCAGGTCGACCGTCGGGCGGCCAAGCCGGGCGGCGGCCTCGTTGCACCGCCCTTGGATGTCGAGCACCCGCTCCAGCGCCATTCGCCGACCGTCCAGCGTGATCGGCCCCATGCGCTGCTTGTTCTTGCCGGCGGCAATGTTGCCAGCCTCGTCCATCCCGGTCTTGCGGAGCCGCCACTTCGGTTTGCGCAGCTCGCGATAGACGAGCGGCTTCAAGTCGGCCAGCGGCCGGAGATAGGCCCAGCGGGGGGAACGCAGCACCGTCTCGAGCGCCAGGTCGCGGCTGGCCAGTGGGCAGCCGATGCAGCCGGTCCGGGCGTTGACCTCCTCGGCCTCGTCCCCGCCGTAGGCATCCGCCACGTCGGCCGTTGCCCAGCCCAGCGCCGGGGCCTCGAACATGAGCCAGTCCCAAACCTGACAGACCCGCCAGTGCAGGATCGGTGCGAGGGTGGCGATGCGGCCGCGGATGCCGGCGGCGTCGGGCAGCACTTCCTGGTACCAACCCTGACCGCACTCGGCGCCGTCCTTGCCGCAGCTGACGGCGATGCGGGCATCGCGTGCCGCGGACTCGCCGATCCGGACGCCGGTCAGCATCAGGATGGTGCCGGGCACCTTCTCCAGCAGCTCGGCCAGCACCGCCTGCATCGGCTCGACCTTGATCTGGCGCGTGCACCAGCGGAAGGAGTTGGAGGGCGGCGGGACGCCCCGGCCCAGCATGTTGACCATCATGCGCAGGTCCATCGGAGCCACAGCGACACGGACGTCGACGCCTCGCGCCCGCAGCTGCTCCATGATCCGCGAAGCGGCGAAGGCCAGCGGGATCAGTTCCATGCGGGTGTCGGCGTAGCAGACGGTCAGCGACTTCGGCGCCGACACCCGGCCGATCTCGATCAGGTGCATGATGAGGGTCAGGGTAGCGGTGGAGTCCTTGCCGCCGCTGTAGGCGATGGCCCAGTGCTCGTGCTGCGGACCGTAGGCCTGGAGGCTCTGGACCGTCAGGTCGATGGCCTCGGGCAGGGTGGTCCGCATGTCCTCGAAGAGGGTGGGCTGGGCACGGCTCATGAGCGCGACTCCCACCGGATCAGCACTCCGCTGAAGTCGCTCACCTCGGCATGCTCCGCAGCCCAGAAGGCGCACAGGTCCGGCCAGTTCGCAAAGCCGTCGAAGCGGGCGAACAGGTCCAGCCCCGCATCATCGGTGATGGTGGGCTCACCCCCGATCTCCACGGACGGCGAGCGACCGAGCAGCAGGCGCACCGGCGCCACGGCGATGCAAGTGGTCCTGCCCAGCAGCTGGCACGAGCGCGTGCGCATGCCGGTGTAGAGCTGCAGTTCCTCGCCGGGCCGAGCATGGCGCTTCCGGTCGGCACGGATGGTCTGGCGCTTCATGCCGACAACCAGCGGGCCCGGCTGCAGGCCTGCAATGATCGGAGGGGCGAAGCGCTTCTTGAAGCTGTAGGCGACCATGCTCTACCTCACATTCAACGCGATCACCTCTGCCGGCATATCGCGGCGAAGTGAAAGCGGATGACGCGCTAATAGCGAATTTCTATGATCCGCGAGTTCAACTCCGGGGAGCGCCTGATGACCTTTGGGAACTTCGTCCGCGGCCGCACTTACAACCGTCGCCGTGACCTTCACGAGCCCTACGGTGGTCAGCGCCAAAGCGGAATCATCATGCCATCCAAGTATCCGGTCATCTTCGCCATGACCGGCGAAAGTGGCCTTCAGCATGGCTATCACGATGGCTGGACCGCCGATGGCCAGGTGTTCCGCTACTTCGGTGAAGGTCAGAAGGGCGATATGACCTTCACTGGTGGCAATAAAGCGATCCGCGATCATGTCGCTGATGGAGAGGATCTGCTCCTTTTCCAGAAGCAAGATCGAACCGGGCTGCTGCGCTTCCTTGGTGAGTTCGTTTGCGAGAATACCACCAGGGAACCGGCGCCCGACCGTCTCGGGAAAATGAGGAGCGCGATCGTCTTCCACCTGGTGCCTGTCGAGGCGATCGCCGAGGCCGAAGCGGCGGAGCCCTATGCAAATCAAGCTGAGGGCGGGCTCGATCTGGCTGCTCTCCGCCGCGCTGCCGTGGCCGCTGCGAACACCGGCGATGAGGAGCCGGCCGAGGGCGCCCGCCGGCGCATCTACCAGCGCAGCCAGGCGGTCCGTCGGTATGTCCTTGCCCGGGCAGCTGGGGTCTGCGAGTGCTGCGGGGAGGCAGCTCCATTCCTTCGCTTGAATGGCCAGCCATACCTGGAGCCGCACCACATCCGCCGGGTGAGCGACGGTGGACCCGACGATCCCCGGTATGTCGCCGGCATCTGTCCTACTTGCCATCGACGGATCCATCATGGTGTTGATGGTCAGGCGGTGAACAAGCGCCTCGGTGAAATCATCCGCCAGAAGGAGCCCGTGCAGAAGATCGGCAGCCATGGCGCCCGTCGGCTGGAGCGGGAGCTCGTATAGGGCAACTGGGCGCCCGATGCTGGGCATCTTGATCATCGGTCATCGCTCCGTCGCCAGCTGGTCGAAGAACTCATCCTGGTCCAGGCCGGCCATCTCGGCGGCGAGCGCGTAGGCGGCGCCGTCCGGCAGGTCGAGGTCGTCGGCGATCTCCAGTGCCTCGCTGGCGCTGAGCCCCGCCTCCTTTCGGCCGATGGTGGCGCGCCGCTCCTGGCGGCGCTGGTAGCTGCGGCTGCGGCGGGCCATCACGCGGCCTCCTTCCGGCTCTTCTCGGCCATCACCTCGCCCAGCGGCCGGGCGATGCCGCCGTCGATCCAGTAAGCCCGGCCCATGCCGCGCGCATCCAGGTCTGGCACGACATCGGGCGCGGAGAAGGTCATGCCGATCAGCGCGCCCATGCCGGCACCGCGCAGCATCTTCAGCAGCCCGCCGCGGCCCTTCTGGTCGAGCACGTCGGCGCCGTCGAGGATGACCAGTTCGCAACCTTGCACCTGGGCGAGCGCAACCTGCAGCGTGGTGTAGACTCGGAACTGATCGGAGGACAGCTGCGGCCCCAGCCCGGCCAACTGCTCGTAGGGCCGGCCGCCATAGGTGACGCCCATGTCCGGCTCGATGCGGACATCTCCCCAACCGGCCGCCTCGCACAGGCTGCGCAGCGGCCCACCGTTGAAGGTGTCCAGCACCTTCACCAGCTTCGCCTGCCGCAGACCGGCCGGAGCCATGATCGCCTGCATGGCGAGGTTCACCGCCAGCAGGTTGACGACGCGGTCTGCATCCTCCTTCGCCTTCAGCGCGCGGTGGCGGGCCTCGGCGGTGGAGACGCGGGCGCGGAGGGCCTCGACATCGTCGCCCGGCTGGCCGCCGGATGCCTTCTTCCGCAGTTCGGTCAGCTGCCGCTCCGCCTGCTGCGCCGCCTGATAAGCCCGTTGCGCGTCGGTGGCGAGCCGCTCGGCGGTGTCCCGCTCGCCCTTCAGCCGGGACAGCTTGCCGTCGGCTGCCGCGATGGCGTCGCGCCTCTTCTTCAGTTCGTCGTCGCCGATCTGCTCGGCCTGCACGAGCTTCTGGTCGGCGCCCATGTTGTGGGACAGCTGGAGCGCAGCGTTGCAGCATGGGCAGGTGAGGCCCTTCGCCTGGGCGGCCGGCGGCAGGGCGTCCCGCTCCCGCTGGGCGGTGCCGTAGGCGGTAGCCGCCCTGGTTGCGACCATCTGCGCCTCGATGGAGCGCTCCTTCAACTCGTCGATCTCGGCGCAGGCGACAGTCAGCCGGTCCAACTCGGCCTGACCGACGGCCGCCGCGGCGACGGCACGCTCCAACTCCTGTTGCGCCTCGCCCATCTCGGCCTGCAGGTCGTCCAGCGACGCGCCGTCGAGATCGTCGGTCCAGCCATCCGGCCGCCACGTCCGCACCTTCTCGGTACCGAACCGCTGGCCAGTCGCCTGCTCCCATTGCCCCTTCAGCCGGGCGCCCTTGTCGGAGACCTCGGCCGCCTTGGCGTCCCAGCCCTTGCCCTCGATATCGGCCCAGACCTGGGCGGCGATGGCCTCGCTGATCGAGGCGTCGGCGCAGGCGGCGACGAAGTCGGCGCGGTCAGGCGCCGTCTTCAGCAGGTCAGCCAGCAGCTTCGCCCGGTCCTTGGCGGACAGGTCGAGCAGGCTGGTCAGGCCGGCGGCGATGGGCGTCACCTTCGGCGGCTGGCCGGTGGTGTTGGCCTCGCATTTCGGCCAGGTCGCACCGGCGGTCCAGTCGGCGCCCTGCACCGCAGCGGTGGCGGTGCTGGCGCCGGCCCGCACCAGCGCCTTCGCGTCCTTCTTCGGCAGACCGAACTGCAGCTGGCCGGTCAGCGCGGCGGCGGTCGCCTTCAGCACGCTCGACTTGCCCTGGGCGTTCTTGCCGGTGACCAGCACCAGCCCGCCGGCGAGGAGGTCGGCGCGCTCGACCACCTGGAAATCACGGATCCTGATCTGCATGGGGGAAATCCTTCGATGGGCTGGCGGTCAGGTGGCGGCGAACAGGTCTTCGTCATCGTCCGACGTGCTGGCGGTGCGGGTGTCAGTCGGCTCGTCATGCACTTCGCCGGTCTCCGGATCGTGCGGGGTGGGGGTCGGAGCCGGCTTCGGCTCGGGCTTGGGCTCCGCCTTCAGTTTGGCGGGCTGCTTCGGCTCGGCCTTGCCCTTGGGCGCGGCGGGCGGCGGGGGCGGAGCCTCGTCGCCCTCGGGGGCCAGCAGCCCCAGCCCCTTGCAGGCGTTGACGAAGCCCGGCAGGCCACTCTCGCGCGCCACCTCGGACAGGCCGCTGATCTGGTTCCAGTCGAGCGCCGCGATGGCTTCGCGCGTGATCGGCAGTCCGTTCCGGGCAGCGAAGGTCATGATGCCGTTGCGCTTCACGTCGATGGCGCCCTCGGTCATGTCCTTGTTGCCGCCGAGCCGCAGGCATTCCTCTTTGAACTTCGCCTGCACATCCTGCGGGACCAGCGCCAGCACCGCGTTCCGGTAGGCCTTCGACTGGGCGATGATGTCGTAGTGGGGGCGCTGGTAGGTCGTGCCGTTCTGGCGCTTTTCCGTCCGGGACTCGGTCTTTTCCGCCTGGAAGCTGTTGCCGGTCTTGATGCAGGAGATCTCGACGATGGCGGTGAAGTAGTCGTCTTCCTCGCGCAACTCCGGCAGCACGGACGTCGTCACCTGCATCGGCCGGTCGCCGTCCGGGTAGGACCGGAAGATGTGGAGCGCGCCGCGCTTCTCGACGCTGGCGATCAGCTTGTGCTTCAGGCCACCGTACTGGCGGGCGAGGTGCTTGGCGCCGACGACCGAGATGCCGGCGGTGGTCTTGCCGCTGATCTGGAAGCTGTAGACGAAGGCGCCGGACATCGTGCCGTGCAGGATCTCGTCCGACACCAGCTTGTCGTCGGCGCTGTCCATCACATGGATCAGGTCGATGTCGATCCCGCCGCGCTGAACGGTGGCGGCGACGACGTCATCCAGGATGCTCTTGCCGGGCGCACGGGCGGCGGCGAGCTGCGGGCGGTTCATGCTGGCGCCCAGGGCTGCGGTGGACATAGTCTGGTTCACTCCTCGATGGCGGCGTGTTCGCGGCAGAAGGCGGTCCCGTGAGCCGGGCACCATTTCGCTGAGCAGAGTTTGGAAGAGGGGTTGGCGACGAACGCCCAGGGGTCGCCGGGCAGCAGGTGCCGCTCCGGATCGCCGTGGCGGAAGGTGGTCAGGTCGCCCTCGATGTGGCGCAGCACGTTGACCGCGGCCGTCTCGGCGGTGGCGACGTCGTAGCGGTGGACCGCGGCGTCGGGCTGCGGCTTCTTCAGCGGCACGCGTTGAATCCAGTCCACGCACGCCTCCGTCACCTCGATCCCGTTGGACCGGGCCAGCAGGCTGTAGGAGCCGATCTGCGGTGCGTGGCAGCCCATCGTCTTGCCGCCCTTGAGGTCGCGGATGCGGCCGGGCTCGCGGGCGATGACGTCGGACTGGCCGGACAGGATGATGTCGGGCGTGACCTGCGCCTCCAGCCGCTCCTCCACGATCAGGGGCTGAACGTCGGGGGCGATCTGGTGCCGGTAGACCAGCACCATGCGCTTGGCTTGCTGCTCGGCCTCGTTCAGCGCCGGGGTCTCGCGGTCATAGGTGATGCCCGGCTCGGCGGCGCGGCGCAGCTCCTCGATGGCGGCGTCGGTGGCAACGTCGACCGGCGGCAGGCTGCCGGTGGCGGCCTTCTCCTTCAGGATCAGCGCCGCGGCGGCATGCACCCCGGTGCCGACGGCGGCACCGACGTTGGAGGGCAGGTCGCGCAACTCGAAGCCGGCGGCTTCAATCTCGCGGAGGAACAGCTTGGCGGCGGCGCGGCGCGGGCAATCGGGATAGCCGGAGAGGGAGGAGGAACGGACGACGGTGGGCGCGCGGGAGGGAGCGTTCATTTCAAACGGCCTCCGCCAGATCGACGCTGGCCGACATCTGCGCCGACGGGGCGCTGCGCTCCTGGATCGCGAACCAAACCGCCTTGACGCCCATCACGTCGATCATGGCGTTGTGGGCGCCCGACAGCGGCTTACCGGTGAAGAACTCGTAGGCCTCGCGGAGGTTGGCGCTCTTGTGGTGGTTCCGACCGGCCGCCTTCATCTTCTCGGTCGGCGGCAGCTTCAGGATCGGCGTGGATAGGACCTGGGTGCATTTCGCCGGTCCGTTCTTCCACTCGTCCGGATCGCAGATGCCGGCGAAGCGCTTGAAGCCGATCCGCAGAATGCGGGCGTCGAAGCTCTCGTTATGGGCGATGCGGAGGTTGGCGCGGCGCCACAGGGCCTCGAAGGCGGAGAGCGCCACAAGCTCCGGCACGCCCCCGGCTTCGGCTCGCTCCATGGTGATGCCGGTCAGCTGCTGCAGATCGGGCGGGATGGTCCAGCCGTCGGGGCGAACCAACAGGTCGAGACTGGCGAGCTTATTGCCGGCTTCGTCCGTCAGCAGCGCGGCGAGCTGGGTGATATGTGGCTGGTGGTCGGCGTCCGATGGCGCCTTGAAGTCAGGCAGGCCGGTGGTTTCGGTGTCGTAGAAGAGCAGCGTCTTCATGGGGCGGGCGTCTCCTGGGTCCAGCGCGTCTCATGCGCGCCGACGATGGCGTCGAGTTCGGCCTGTTCAGCCGGGGTGAGGCGCTCCAGCACGCCGACCATCAGCTCGGCGAGGCGGTTGTGCTGGGCGGCGGAATCGGAGGAGATGCCGGTGATCAGCAGCACGCGGCCGTGGAGGTGAATCAGCGTGCCGAAGGCGGTCTCGTCCGACGGGGTGATGGCGAAGGGGCTGGCCATGTCAGGCGGCCTCCTCGTCCAGCGCCGGTTCCAGCACCGGCTCCGGAATGGCAATGCGGTGGCGCAGCAGAACGGCGCGGATGGCGGGTGTGAGTTCGTGGCCGCCGGCGGCAGCGGCGCTGTCCAGCAGAGGATCCAGGTCGGCGACCGCGCGCAGAGCCGATTTGACATCGGGAGCCACGCCGATCAGGGAGCCACTCGGCAGATGGTCGATGACGATGCGGCGAGGCGACCGCTCGCGACGGATGCCGCAGCTCTGCCAGACCCAGCCGCGGACCCGGCGGGAGCCTTCGGTGGTGGTGATCTGGTAGGGCAGGACCGTCAGCTCGTCGCGGCCGGTCACCCGGGTGTTGAGGGCGGTTGCCATTGGCTTCACTCCGCAGCGGCCGGCAGGCGCCGGCGGGATTGGAAATCGACGAGCTCCGACACGGCGGCCTGCCAGCTGGCGAAGGCCTGCGTCAGCGTCCGGAGCTGGTAGGGCTGGAGGCTTCCGTCGCGCAGCCGCAGACGGGCGGCGTCGAGCGCCTGGCGGTAGAGGTCGGCCGTCACGTCGCGCCGCACCTGGAGGTCCAGCAGCCGGAGTGCGTCGGCGCCGTGCTCGATGGCGTAAACCGCACGTCGGAACTGCCGGTTGGGCAGGCCGCGGGCGTGCAGGTCGTCCAGCTGAGCGGAGGTGACGTGTCGGGGCACCGGTCAGCCTCCGAGCATTATGGTGCCCAGCACCATCAAGGTGAGCAGGAGGGCGACGCATTCGACGACGAAGCGGCCAGCCTTGCGCATGGAGATGACGGCCGAGGGGGTGATGTTGGGGCGCATTCGGAATGCTCCGCTGATGCGGTGGAATGGGGTGAGAGGCGCCGGCTTCCATCCTCCGCGCCGGTGCCGGCCACATGCTCGCCACTGGTTCCGCCCTGGGCGGGGTCCCGGCTCGCTGACACACCGCGGCGCCTCTCTACGGCCTCAAGCCCCACCCATCGCTGGGTAAGGGGCTGAGAGGTGGCAGGCGCCCCGCCAGAAGCGCCTGCCGATGTCCCACTCCTGCCGAGATGTCCTTTCATCGTTGGTTGCGGTGGGGGCGAGAGGCCCAGCTGTGGCCGGGAAAGCCACGCGGTTGGGGGAGCGTTGCGGGGCCTCTTACTGGCTCAAGCCGGCTGGGGTCACCCATGCCGGCCGGTGTCGGAATTAGCGGAGCGTCACCCCGCCATCAGGTCCAGGCGCTTGCCGTGCCAGCGGTCGGCGATGCGGCGCCAGAAGCTGGCCTCGCGCTCGTTGCCGGTCTCGACCGCCTCGTCGGCGGACCGCTCGGCGAAGCCCTGCGCGTTGTCCACGCCGCGCAGGCCGTCGGCGGTCAGGGTGTCGGTGACGATCAGGCGGGGAGGCATTTGCGGGCTCCGGCGGGGCGGTGTGGAATCACCCTATTGCGGAGAAATATCCGCGTCAACTATTTTATGCGGATCATTATCCGCATTACTGATGCGGCTGTGCCTGCCATAATCAGGTTGCGGTGAACGATGGGCGTTCGCGTCTTGGTGGGGAGGGTGAGATGCGTGTCTTAGGCGCGGTGGTCTCGTCGGCGTTCGCACTTACCCTGTGCGGAGCGGTTCATGCGCAGACTTTCAAAACAGGGAATTGGGTAGGCTCCGTCCATTGGCAGAAGGACGGTTCTTTTTCACATTGCGCGATCTCGTCGACTTACAATAGTGGGACTTCGTTGCTGTTTATGGTGGACTCGACGCTGAACTGGCGCGTCGGGTTCGCTAACTCTCAATGGAAGCTCACGCCGGGCGCGCGTATAAATCTGCAATACTGGGTCGACGGTGCCGCAACGCGATCCTCTTCAGCTATTGTCGTGTCGGAAGGTCTTGCTGTTATCGACCTCCCGCCAGATCGGGGCGTCTTTGATTTGTTCAGGCGGGGGAACCGGCTTACCGCAGCTGTGCCAAACGGCCCTCAGTTGGTGTTTATGCTGACTGGCACATCAGCCGGGTTGCAAATGATCTTGGATTGCGCCGAGGCGCGTGGACAGTACCCGCGCCTTACAAATGCATTTCAGTCTGCGCCTCCCTTGGCTCCCCCAATGCAGGCAGGCACCGCAACACCTCAATCGACACCATCGCAAACGTCCGCGGCAATCGATCGCAAGCTGGAAGCTATGCGCATCGTTGCGAACGTCATAGCGCCGGTTGGGCTGGAAGGTTTCCGCGTCTTGAGCGCCGACGAGATACGCGAAGCCGGATTGCGACATGACGCAGTGTGGGCAGCAAAAGGCGTTCTTGGAATGCTTGATGTCTATCCTGGGGAAAGGAAGGAAACCTTAGAACAGGTCGCTTCGAAACTGATTTCAGATGACGGCTCGGTGTGCAAAGGGGAGTTCTTGAGCGGAAGCACGCCAGACCCCGCATCAAATGGGAAGATCCGACGCGTGTATGCTCAGTGCCGTCCTGCTGGTGCCGAGACGATCAATACCTTCTATACGGTGGCCGCTAGGCCAGACGGCGGCATTATTCAGATAAGTCTGTACAGCAGGGGTTCCGATGAGCCAGCTCGCTCGGCTGAAACGCAGCTCCGCAGTGCCGTCTTTAAAGGCATGTAGCTCATGGCCTCGTTCCCAGCTTGAATAGCCACCTTAGGCACGCCAAGCCATAGGGAGATGTGCAGGCAGTATCAGAAGATCTGCAAAACTACTATTCAGAGATTAGGGCCTTAAGAATCAAGATTGGATATAATCATGGCAACTTGGGTTAATGGATATTATAGAAAAGACGGCACTTATGTTAAGGGGTATTGGCGTGATGATGGCCACACAACAACCACAACAAGCACAGTCACCACGTCACCAACCACGACAACATCGGTCACGAGTGCTCCATCCACTACGAATGTAACCTCGACGCCACTTGTTCTGGTGAGCGGCTACTATAAAGCTGACGGCACGTATGTGGAAAGTTATTGGCGGACCGTTGCTAACGATACCGTCACCGACAACCTGAGTTATAACGGAAATACTGTAAATTCTGGAAGAGTGCCCGCTCCACCCAGAAGCAATTCAGTTTCTCCCATTATTTCCACCGCTCCAGCAAGCGGCGGAGTTGTCCTTGGTGGGAGCGCTGGTGACAATATATCCGGCTCTCTCGGCAACGATTACCTGTTTGGGTATGAAGGTGACGACACGCTCTATGGCGGCAGTGGTTTGAATTACATTGATGGCGGAGAGGGCAACGATACGCTTGTGCGAAGCGTTTCGAAGTCTTCAGCGACAGCTATCAACTACAATGGCTTCGTCTACGTCGGCGACTCCGCCGGATACGACAAGACCACCGGCATCGAGTACATCCGATTTTCGGACCAAACCGTTTCGGCCGCCACCATTGCGCCGCCCTTCGATCCGCTGGCCTATTTGGCGGCCAATCGCGATCTAGCTGCCGCATTCGGGACCAATGGCGAGGCGGCCTTGGGCCACTACCTGACCGTGGGCGGGAGGGAGCGGAGATCGACGACGTTCAACGTTGATGGCTATCTGGCCGTGAATTCCGATCTCGCCACTGCCTTCGGGGGGAACACGATGGCGGCCACCCAACACTACATTACGACAGGGCGGCTGGAAGGGCGTAGCACGTCCTTCAACGCGATGAGCTACATCGCCGCGAATCCGGACCTGATCGCGGCATTTGGCACCAACACCACTGCGGCCGCTCTCCATTACGCTACTGCCGGGCGCCTGGAGAACCGGGCGACTACGTTCAACGCCACGGCCTATCTGTCGCGCAATCCGGATGTGCAGCGCGCCCTCGGCACCAGCGAGTTGGCTGCCGCGACGCACTACGTCACAAACGGCTATCGGGAGGGCAGGTCGGCGGCGCCGCTGGCCTCAACAAGCACTCGCTCCGCGATGGGGCTGGAGCCTGCCCAGCAGAGCACAACGCTCGCTGCCGGTTGGTAATCCGGCTCTCGGTGAAGATGGAGGATGCAATGGCGGCGCGTCTGGGGTTCGTCCTCCATCTTGCCGGCTGCGGAGCGTCGCTGTTGCTGCTGATCGCCGGGCTTGAGGCCGCCCTGGACATGTCTGTAGCCGATGCTGCGCCTGTCGCGTGGGCGCTTGCCGCAGCTGCTGGGGCAACTTGGCTATCGGGCTGGGCGGCGCTCTATGTGCTGGCCGGCCGGTAGGAGCTGTCATGATCAACAACCTGCGAACCGCCTGCTCACCCGTCTTTGTCGTCGCGACCTTCCTGCTGATCGCCGGCGCCGCGTCAGCGCGCGATGCCCGTCCTTCCGACGACGAGGTGCGCCAACGGATCATCGCGGAGTCGATCTCCGCGTACCCGGGCAACTGTGCCTGCCCCTACAGCACGATGCGGAACGGGCATCGGTGCGGCGGCCGGAGCGCCTACAGCAAGCCAGGTGGTCGGGCGCCGATCTGCTACGCCGATGACGTGACAGAAGCCATGGTGGTGCGGTGGCGGCGGGTACATGGAGAGCGGCCATGAATTGGTAGATAAGAACGTATCAAAATGAGCAATATGCAGTTTCACAAAAATAGAAGCTGTATGCTTAAGTTTATTTTTTTGCTGAGTAGCAAGGATCGAAAGATGCAGATATCAGATGAAGCCTTAAAGCAAGCAAGAAAGTATGGAGAAGATAATAACGCAGATATTTATCTCTTCAACGGACCTGTTGGAGAGTCGGCTTATGGATCGTTTTTTCAAGCAATTCCAAAGCAAGGGGTTAAAGACACTGCAATATTAATTATCGCCACCTATGGCGGTGTAGCTAATTCTGCTTATCGCATAAGCAGATTGTTTCAAAGTATGTACAGCAAATTTCACATTGTCATACCAAGCGCCTGCAAAAGCGCCGGAACTCTCATTACTATTGGTGCACATAAGATAATAATGTCGTCATTTGCTGAGCTAGGTCCGTTGGATGTTCAGCTTTATAAAGCTGATGAAATTGGCGAGAGGAGATCTGGGCTAATTGCTAGATCAGCACTGACCAGCCTAAACGAACAAGCATTTCAATTGTTCGAAGAAATCATGATTGGTATTAAGAATAGGAGCATGGGTTCTGTCCGTTTCAAAATGGCATCTGAACTCGCATCTCAGATGTCAACCGGACTTCTTGCTCCTATCTATGGGCAGATCAACCCCGTCAGTGTCGGTGAAGATCACCGAGATTTAATGGTTGCATACGAATATGGAGAGCGGTTAGCTAAAATCTCAGGCAATACGAAGTCAGACGCCGTCCGTAAGCTCGTACATGACTATCCGTCTCACGATTTCGTGATTGATTTCGACGAGGCAGGTACGCTGTTCGAGACGGTTGAACCGCCAGACAGCGACCTATATAAGCTGTTTGCCGTTCTAGGAGAAGCAGCTTTCTCACCACGCAGTAAGTCTGCTATCGTAAAGTTACTTTCTGCCCCTACCAAAGCCGCTTCTAAGGCTTCTGTGACCAAAGATGGAGACCAGAGTGAAGACACCGCAACGCAAGGCAAAGCCTCAAAAGACGGCGCCGGCTCAAGCGGCGACTCCGTCAATGGTGAACCAGTGGCTAATCCACAGCGAGAGCATCGGCCAAGCGATCAAGGGGCGCGATCTAGAAATAGAGGTGGATCTGGACGAGGAGACAAATCCGTCCAAGCGCCCGATGCGGAGCACGATACGCAGGTCGTCTAGCTCGCAGCTTCAGCCGAGTTATTATGCTGAGTGAATGTTAGAAAGAAAAAGCCGCCGGATAGTCCGGCGGCTTTTTCATATGTTGAGACTTCAACGCGCTTTTAACGCATTCAGAAAATTACTCTTTGCCGATCCTAAAAAATTATTGCGCACCTATTGCATTGAAGCGTTCTTGCGCCCTTCGTCAGCCAAACGGGTTCTCCACCTCGTCGGCAGGCTTCGGCGGCTCGATCCGATCCGGCAGGCCCTTGTCCGCCTCCAGCGCCGCCACTGCTGCGTCAACCAGCGCCTTCAGCTTCCGGGCAGCCGCCAGTCCAGCTTTGTCTCGCGTGATGTCCAGGGTGCCGTAGACCGCGATCTTGTCGGTCCCGTTCTCGACGGTCAGGCCACCGATACCGATGCTGTCGGCGTCGTTGGCGAAGGGCTTGATGGTCGTCATGGTGATCCTCGTCAGCGCAGGAGTTGCCGCAGATAGTCCAACACGCCCTTCTCCGGTATCGGCTCGGCCTGGGCGGCAGTCTTGCCCTTACCGCGTAGTTTCGGCTGCGGCAGGTCGAGCATCGCCGCCTTCGTTGCCGTGGGCAATCCGGGGAAGGGGTCGATGCCGGCGACCTGCGTCAGCTCGGCGATCGACACCCGCTGGTAGCCGGCATCCTCCTGGTTCGCAGCGAGGTAGGCCGCGGCCTTCTTCTGGCGAGGGTCGTACACCGCCTTGAAGACGTGGCTCGGGACCAGCACGCGCCCACCGATCCGCTTCAGGTTCTGGCCTTGGAAGATTGCCCCGGTGACGACATAGACCTCGCCTTGCCGGCGAGTCAGATCACGCGTCGCGGATTCGATCCCTTCCCAGATGCCCCTGTTCAGTGCGCCGGCCTGCGGCACCATGTTGGCGAGGCTGAAGCTCTCGTTCTGCGACCGTGCGTCTGGCATGTCGCCGCTCGGCGCCATGTGCCCGCGGTCGTAGCCGGATCGCTTGTAGTCGGCCAGTTCGGCGCGCTCATCCGGCGGCAGGCGGCTCTCGGCGTGGAAGGTGTTCTTGCGATCCAGGCCCTGCTGGCGCTCCAGCCGCTCGCGCGTCAGGTGCTCGGCCGCCCAAAGACCAGTCCGCGTCACGCCGGAGTGGAGAAGGCCGTAGCCGCTGTTGCACAGCTCCCGCGTCTTGGCCGCCAGTTTCGCGTTGACGAGATCGGGCGCTTGCCCAGCCGCGAAGTGTTCGGGGCAGGCTGTTTCAGCGGCGAGTGCGGTGACTGGTGCAAGGGCGAGCGCCAGGATGGCGACGGCAAGCTTCATCGGGTTCTCCTGTCCGCGGTCCAGAGTCACGGGCGCGGATCGGCAAGATCGCACGAGGCCGGCAGGCCGCCAAGAGAGGACAGGGGCATTCCGATGGCCGCGCATCCGGTAATAGTTTGACTTTTCAGAAAAATGCGAACTGCATCGTTAGGATGCAACTCGGCGGCTTGCGGAAATGTTTCCTATATGTTCTCTTTTGGGGCGAGTGAGGTGGCCGGGGAGTGGAAGGTGAAGCAGGCGCGGGACGATAGTTGTGGTTCAGCCGATCCACTGGATCAGAAGATGCTTGATCTGTGGGGAAAGCTGGACCGACCGCAGAAGCAGAGAATGCTAAAGCTGATGAAGCGCCTTATTCGTCATCAGGGCGGAGCAGAATCTCCATAATCTCGAGCGCCTTCAGCTTGGTCGTGGCGTTCATCTGCGACAATAGTTCTCGAAACTGCCGGTCGAGATCGTCGTCAGTTTCCGCTGCCGGCTTCTCCTGTGTGGATGACACATTTGCTGCAGCATCCAGCAGGATTGATGCTGGCATTCGAAGAGCCCCAGCGAGCTTAGCCAAGGTGTCCGGCTTAGGAGCATTGCCCCGCCTTATGGTGCGGATAGCATCCGGTTTCAAGCCAGCGGCTTCGCATGCTGCGCGCTCACTCATGTTGTTGAGTTCCGCACGGCGAGAAGCAATCAGCTCCAACAGGGCTTGATATCGGTTCATGCGGATAATATGCCGCAATTCTGCGGATAAGGTCTTGCGGATAGAAATCCGTTGACCGTGCGGAGAAATATCCGCATCATCGCCCCCATGGACTACCGCACCCAACTCATCACGCTCGCCGAAGAGTACGGCCGCAGCACCGGCCTTTCGGAGGCGCGCATTGCCACCCTGGCCCAGAACCAAGGCGTTTTCTTCAAGCGCATTAGGGATGGGAAGGGGTGTTCCGTAGACACCTACCTCAAGGTCAAGGCGTGGTTCGCCGATCATTGGCCCCCCGATCTGAAGTGGCCGGACGGCGTTGATCGTCCGAAAGTCCTGCCCACTTGCCCTTCGCTCGAAAGCCAACGCGTTCGTTCGCCAAGGCGCAAGAGCCCCGCCCACCCCGAAGGGCGGGCCGCCTGATGCCCATGCACCAGTGCGCCCTCTGCCACCTGACCGATGAAACCCGCGCCGTGACCGGCCCGCGCGCTCCCATGCCCTGCGCCTGCAACGTTGGGCTGGTGCAGCCGGTCCGCGTGTCCGCCCCGGCCACCCGCCGCGGCGCCAACGCCTTCGCAGCCCTGGCGGATACGCAGGACGCCTACGTTGTCCGCGTTCCCCTCCCGGTCCCCGCCAAAACCTGATCCCCAAACGCACGAAAGCCGGCCCCGCTTCCTAACGTTGGCCGGCTTTCGAACTGAGGAGAACCGTAAGTGCTGAGCTCCGATTCCTTCTCCCAGAACTACACCGGCGGCGGTGCCGTCGTCCAGTTCACGAAGGGCGAACGCCCCTTCTCCATTCGGCAGAACGCGGACATCCCCGCCACCATTTCCGCCCAAGGCGGTGGTCTCGCGGCCTACGAGCGCGACTATCTGGCCGGCCTGCTGGCGTCCCTGCCGGTCCGCTCGCTCGCTGACATGATCAGCGTGCGCGATGGCGTTGCCACGATCCGCGCCGACGTGCCGCTGCACCTGCTGTCGCTGGAGGATGCCTGCACCCTCCAGGGACTTGCCGCCGGTGGCAGCCTGCCAGTGCCGCCCGGTACCGGACCGGCGCCGCAGACGCGTGTGAAGCCGCGAGCTGCCGCCAAGCCGCTCCCGACGCTGTCCGACCGGCAAAGGAAGGTCCTGAAGCTGCTTTGCGACGGCAAGTCCAACCGTGAGATCGGCGCCGCGTTCAACCTCACCGAAGGAACGGTGAAGGTCCATGTCTCGGCGATCCTCAAGGCGTTGGGCGCGCTGAACCGTACCCAGGCCGTGATGATCGCCCGGCGCGTGCTGGCCGTCGGGGAGGTCTGAGTCATGTTGGGGCGTGATCTTCATAGCGAACAAAATGGCGATGATACGCGTGTCGGTGGAGCCAAAAAGGTGTGGCGCCGCCTGACAATCGCCGGACGGAAAATTGCCGGTGCGCGCCGCGATGCCGCGCAGAAGCTGGCCCGCGAGCTGCGGGACTACTTCAAGGTCAAGCACGGACGGAAAACGTCCGCCTGCATCGCAGACGACTATGCCGTCACCGACCGGCAGGCCCGCCGCTGGCTGGCCAAGGGCCCGACCTTCGACGGCTTCGCCCTGATGCTGGAGCGCGAGCGTGACCGCCTCCTGCACTGGCTGGCCGTCGCCTATTCCGAACGCCGCCGCCGCTTCCGCTGGCGCCGCAATCCCTCCACTTCCCCCACCCCGTAAGGAGGCCACATCGTGGCAAGAGGTCGTCGTTCATCCGGCAGCAAGCCCAGCAAAGCGGAACAGCTCCGCGAGCGCGCCAGGGGCCTGCAGTCTCACCAGTTCTTCGATTTCCTGGACGAGGTGTCCACCAAGCGCCAGGACCTCGCCGACGCCAACACCGAGCACGCCTCGGCCTGGAAGAAGGCCGACGCGCTGGGCATCCACCCCCGCGCCGCCAAGCAGATCGCCCGCCTCGACAAGATGGACGCCGTGAAACGGGCGGACGAACTGCGCAGCTTCGACCAGATGCGTCGCTGGATGGCGGAGCGCTGGGGCGGCCAGCCGGACATCTTCGAACAGGATGCCACGCCGTTGGAGGAGGCTATCGATCGCACCTCCAGCACCGGCGACGAGCCGCAGGCCCTGGGCGATGTCGTCCGCCAGATGGTGGAGGATGCCGGCGAGGATGCCGGTCCGAAGCCGCTCTACGACGTCGCCTCGCCGCCCGATCTGCCCGGCCAGCAGGCCGAGGCCAGTGGTGCCCCGGAAGCCGACTGGGGCGATGACGGCGCCGAAGAGGTCAACCCCGAACTGGACAACGCGGGCTACACCTTCGCCAACGGCCGCACCGCCGGCCGACAGGGGCACGGGCCGGAGGCGAATCCCCACCTGGAGAGCTCCCCCTCCCATGTCATCTGGGAGCGCGGTCGCGTCCAGGGCGCCCTGACCGGAGACACCGACGACGATCTGCTGGAGGCGGTCAGCGGCGAGCCGGAACCGGCTGAGGAGCCGAAGCCGCGTAGCCGTCGCCGTTCCCGTGGCACCGACGCGGCCGGCGCCGCGGCCGTGCACTGAGGGCGCGCGGATGGCCGGCGGCGTCCTCGCCCTCGACCTCGCCACCCACACCGGGTGGGCATTGGGGCGGCTGCCACGGCAGCCGCTTCTCCCGATGGAGGCACGAATCCAGAAACCGGCCAAGCCGCTGTCCGGCTGGATCCGGTTCGGCCAGCCCGGCTGCACGGTCGGTGAGTTCGCCGACGCGGCCGAGGCCTGGGGCCGCGCCTTCCTGACCGAACACCAGCCGTCGGGCCTGATCTACGAAAAGCCGATCCTGCCTGCCGACACCAACCCCGACACGGTGCTGAAGCTCAACGGGCTGGCGACGATCATGCTGATGCTGGCGCACCGCTTCAGCATCCGCTGGGTACGCACCGCCCAGCCGTCCACCGTCAAAAAGTCATTCTGCGGCCAAGGCGGCCCCGGCAAGGAAGGGGTGCAGGCCGAGTGTATGGCGCGCGGGTGGAAGTTCGCCACCGACGACGAAGCCGACGCTCTGGCCCTCCTCGATTACGCCGGCCACCTCGCCGCCAAGGAAAGGGCAGGCCGATGAACGCCATCGTTTCCGGGCAGCATTCCCTATTCGCCGGCGCAGGCTCCAAGCGCCCGACGCTGCGTCCCTATCAGGAGCGCGGTGTCGCCGAAATCCTCGCCTGCCTGCAGCGCCGCGTCGACCCGCTCTACGCCCTGCCGACGGCCGGCGGCAAGACGACGATCTTCACCGCGGTGACCGAGGTGGTGGTCGGGCAGGGCTGGGAGGTCTGGATCATCGTCCACCGCCGGGAGCTGCTGCGTCAGGCGAGCGAGCGCCTGCTGGCGATGGGCGTTTCGCATGGGCTCGTCGCTCCGGGCGAACCGCTGACCAACGATCCCGTGCAAGTCGCCAGCGTCGACACGGTGCTCGCCCGGCTGGACACCCTGCGCCACCGCCTCACCAAGGTGCGGCTTGCCATCATTGACGAGGCGCATCACGTCGTCGCGTCGAAGTGGCAGCGCGTGCTGGAGGCGATGATCAACGCCCTGCGTCTGGGCGTCACCGCCACGCCCTTCCGCTACGACGGCAAGGGGCTGGGCGAGCATTTCCGGCAGGCAATCGAGGGGCCAAGCGTCGCCGAGCTGATCCGCGACGGCTATCTCGCCAAGCCCGCCATCTTCGCCCCGCCGGCGAACCTGGACCTGTCGAAGGTGAAGAAGCGGGGAGGGGACTATGTGGCGGCCGACCTCGCCAAGGCGGTCGACACCGACGAGCTGACCCTGCCGGCGGTCCGGCACTATGCCCGCATCTGCGGCGGGGTGCCGGCGGTGGTGTTCTGCGCCGGGGTCGAGCATGCCCGCCATGTCGCCCAACAATTCCAAGCCGGCGGCTGGGCTGCGGCGTCCATCGATGGCGAGATGACCACGGCCGAGCGGGACCGGGCGATCAGGAGCCTCGCCACCGGCCGGCTGTCGGTGCTGACCAGCTGCGACATCATCAGCGAGGGCACCGATTTGCCGATCGTCGGCGCGGCGATCCTGCTGCGCCCGACGGAATCGACTGGGCTCTACCTCCAGCAGGTCGGCCGCGTGCTGCGCACCTATCCCGGCAAGACCGAGGCCATCATCATCGATCAGGTCGGCAATGTCGCCAAGCACGGCATGCCGGACGAGCGGCGCCTGTGGTCGCTGGACGGCGGGCTGAAGGGGCTGGAGCGCGCCGTGACGGCGACGCGCCGGTGCCGCTACTGCCACTTCGTCTGCGCCAAGGGTCCGACCCACTGTCCGCACTGTGCCAGGGCCTACCCCAAGCCGCCGGTGGCCGCGGTGCCGGAGGTTGCGCTCGCCACCATGCCGGGGATCGCCGGCCTATCGGCCGAGCGCATCGCCACGATGAAATACAAGGACATCCTGCCGCTCGCCGAGACGGAGGAGGACCTGCACCGGGTCGCTGCCATCAAGGGCTACAAGCGCAGCTGGGTTCAACGGGTCCTGCAGGAGCGCGCCGCCGTCACTGCCCGCGGTTACATGATGCGGAGGTACGCATGACCTCCACCCCATGGCCCTTCGACGACCTGACCCCGCTGCGTTACCGCGTCATCCTGGCTGATCCCGCGTGGATGTTCGCCCTGCGTAGCCCGAAGGGCGAGGCCAAGTCCCCGCAGGCTCATTACCGCTGCATGCCGCTCGCCGACATCCAGGCCCTGCCGGTGTCGCAGCTGGCCGCACCGGACTGCGTCTGCATCATGTGGGCGACGGCACCGATGCTGCCGCAGTCGATCGACACGCTGGCCGCCTGGGGCTTCACCTTCAAATCCGCCGGCGCCTGGGCAAAGCAGTCGCCGACCGGCGCCAGCTGGGGCTTCGGGCCCGGCTACATCTACCGCTCCGCCGCTGAATTTTGGCTGCTCGGCACCATCGGCCGGCCGGCCCTCCGCTCCCGCTCCATCCGAAACCTGATCGTCGCCCCGCGCCGCGAGCACAGCCGCAAGCCCGTCCAGATGCACGCCGACATCGAGGCCATGTTCGACGGCCCCTATGTCGAGCTGTTCGCACGGTCGCAGCGGCCGGGCTGGGATTGCTGGGGCAACGAGACCACGAAATTCGAGGCCGCAGCATGACCATCGCCCCCGGCCTCCAGGAGGCTGCCCGCGTGGCCCGCGCCCGCGCCAAGCTGATCCGCTCCACCACCAAGGGCGGCAGCGCCATCGCCATCGGTCTGGAAGACTTCGCCGAGGAGTTGGACGGCATGACCCGCCGCGCCCAGGCCCGCCCCACCAAACCTGACCTCCTCACCAGCCCGGCATCCGCGCCGGCCCAAGCGGCGGAGTAGCAACCATGGCCCGTATCCGTTCCACTCACCCCGGCCAATGGACCGACGAAGAGTTCGTCGAGTGCCAACCGCTCGCCCGCCTGCTGGCCCTCGCCCTGCGCAACGAGGCTGATGACCAGGGCGTCTTCGAGTGGAAGCCAACCACCCTGAAGATGCGGCTGATGCCGGCGGACAACGTCGACGTCGGCGCGCTGCTGGCCGAGCTGGAAGCTCACCGCCTTGTCGTCAAGTTCGAGGCGGCCGGCAAGGTCTACGGCGCCATCCGCAACTTCATCCAGTACCAGCGGGTGAAGAAGCCCAGCAAGGTCCACCCGCTTCCGGCCGAGTTGCGAAAATGGGTGCGCATGGACCTCTGGCCGAAGGGGAAGGGGTCCGAACTGGACACTGACCAAGAGGACGACGGTTCCGAACCGGAGGCCACGCCAAAGGCGGCGAGTTCCGAACCACGCACCCCGTCAAAGGTGCGGAGTTCCGAACAGATGGCGGTTCAAGGCGACAGCAGTTCTCCATCGGTGCCGCACCAGTTCGGAACCGGTGGGGAAATCGCGCCGCAGAGGAAGGAGGTAGGAGGTAGGAGGGAAGAGGAAGGAAGATCCAGAATCGGAGAATCCTTGGCTGGCGGCAGGCCGTACGCGTGCGCGCACGAAGCCGGCCGGCCGGCCGATGATTTCGACGATGGGATTTTCGCCGTCCGCCAGGGCGTCGTCGCCGGGTTCGAGAACTGGTTCGACCTGCCGGGCCGTCCAATCAGCCCAGCCGATGGCGAGCTGTTCGCCGACTGGATCGCCGCCGGCACCGAGCGCGGCCTGTCGCCCGTTGACACCGCCGCCGCCGTGGTCGAGGAGGTCCAGCGCCAGTTCCGCCAGCTGGCCGGTAAGGACGCCGGTCCGCCCCGCAGCCTGCGCGCCGTCCTGGATCGGGACGTTCGCGCCGCCATCGCCAACGCCCGGCCGGGCAGCAAGCCCAAGCCGCTGCCCGAGGTGCCGGAGCCCTACGCCAAGCACTTCGACCAGCTGACCTTCGCCACCTGGATCGCCCCCTGCCAGATCGCCGTCGCCGACGGCGTGGCCAAGATCATCGCCCCGAACAGCCTGTTCCGGGAGCGGGTGGCGGGACAGTTCGCCGGATCGCTCAAGGCCGCACTGGGCGTCGAAGACATCGAGGTTTCCATCGCCGCAGGGCAGGGGAGGAACGCAGCATGACCACCGGAACCCTGACCAAGCCCGAAGACACGGCCGCCATGGCCCAGACGATCCGCCAGCTCCGGGCCCGGAACATCGTGCTGGAGGCGGAGGTCGAGCGGCTGAAGGCTGCCTTGGCCGTCAAGGAGCCCAAGCGCCCGACCCGTGCCGGCCTGACGCCCAAGCAGCGCCTCCTGCTGGATTTCATCGTCCGGTACCAGAGCGAGCACCGCGGGGTGTCGCCCAGCTTCGACGAGATGGCCCACGCCATCGGCCTCGCCAGCAAGTCCGGCGTGCACCGGCTGATCGAGGGGCTGGTGGAGCGCGGCGCCCTGGAGCGGCTGCCGAACCAGGCCCGCGCTCTGCAGGTTGTAACCGGTCCCAGCCACGGAGACGCGAATGGCTGATCAGTTCTCGGATCGTGAGTGGTTCGCCGTTGTCGTGAAGCCCGGCCGGAACGAGGAGGTGCACAAGCGCTTCGAGGATCAGGGTTACCGGTCGTTCCGGCCGCTATGCCTGACCGAACGGCGGAACCGTGAGAAGGGGCGCATGGAGACCGTGTTGCGTCCGCTGTTCGATCGGTACCAGTTCGTCGGCGTCCATCCCGAGCAGCCCTTCAGCCCGATCCAGAACACCATCGGCGTCGCGTTCGTCGTGCGAGGGCAGGGGCACATACCGCTGCGCGTGTCGCCCCTCGTGCTGCGTCGGGTAGCGTCGCGTTTCAACGAGGATGGGGTGGTCGACCTTCGGCCTGCGCAGCCGGTTGCCGGCCCGATGGTTGATTGGGAACTCGGCGACATGCTGGAGGTGATCGACGGCCCGTTCCGGGACTTCTCGGCGGTGCTGGTCGAATGGGCCGACAAGCGGCGCGAGATGGCGCGGGTGCTGGTGAATATCTTCGGCCGCACCACTCCGGTCGAGATGCGCACCGGTGGGCTGCGACCGTCCTCGAGCAGCCGGAGCGCGGCGTGATGGTGGTGGTCTTAACCATTTCGAAAGGATTAGCGGACATACCATGCCCGCACATGGTCCCCCGGTCTCCGCCGGCTACGGGACTGCGGCAGCTATAGAAGCGCCGCCTTCAATCACCCGCCCAGGCCCCCGCCTCGGCGGGTTTTTCTATGCCCGGAGCCTGCCATGGCCGATCCCACCACTCACGACCTTGCCCAGATGGCGCGTTCGCTCGCCCCCACCGCGGTTGGCGTTGCCGCCGGCATGGTTGCGCGCTGGTCTCGTGAAGCGCGCCACAGCGGATGGAAGGGATTGCTGCGTATGGTCGTCCTCGACCTGCCGACCATGGGCGCGCTGACCATCGCCGCAGGTTCGGTCGCTCAGCAGCTCAACGCCGACACGCTGACGGCCACGGGTATCGGCACCTGCG
The DNA here is from genome assembly GCF_008364825.1 of Azospirillum sp. B21. Classification (GTDB taxonomy): domain Bacteria; phylum Pseudomonadota; class Alphaproteobacteria; order Azospirillales; family Azospirillaceae; genus Azospirillum. The sequence goes on along the minus strand of NZ_VTTO01000006.1, from coordinate 314,726 downwards.
CAGGCTATGCCGGATCCGAAATCCTGAAGACGCTGCTGGCATGGCGTGCCGGCAAGCTCCCCGGTGGGGAGGGCTGATCATGACGCCTGCGCTGCTCGCCGACGCTCTCTGGTGGACGGGCGCGACCATCGCCCTGCTGTGCTTCGCCACGCTGTTCTTGGGAGACCGATGATGACGACCGAACGCAAACCTCTGTCACAGGCCATTGCCGTCGCGGCCGAAACCGCCGAGGAAATCGCCATCGCCATGGGCTACGCCGACGCCTCCCGTTTCCTCCAACCGCTGATGCGGGGCATCCCCGACGGACACATCGCCGTTGGCGCCATGGACGGCTGGACCATCGACGTGCCTGTCCGGGCCTGACTTCATGCGCGCCAGCGTCACCATCACCGGCAGCCTGGAGAAGGTCTTCGACGACTGGAGCGATCAGAACGCCCGCCGCCTAACCGACATCACGGAACACGCCGCCTCCACCATGCGGGAGGAGATGCGGAGCGCGATGTCAGGCGCCGGTCTTGGGAACCTCGGTCGGGCGCTGGGCTATGCCGCCTACCCGGGCGGCGGCACCTACAGCTTCCACCCCGCTGCCGAGGTGTTCGTCCGGGGCCGGGCACCGTCGGCGCGTCGCTGGGAACGGATCATTGACGCCTTCAACGAGGGCGCGACGATCCGGTCGAAGCGTGGATGGCTCGCCATCCCGACCAAGAACTGCCCGAAGGGATCGCGTGGCCGCTTCCTCACCCCCGATCAAGTGGCGGAGCGGTTCGGTCCTCTGCGATCTGTCGCCAAGGGCCGAGTGGTGCTGCTGTTCGCCGACGTCGTCGCCGGCAAGTCGGGCGGGGTGCGCCGCGCCACCAGCGGCCGCATCGCTCAGGGCAGGGAGGCCAAGCTGATCCTGATGTTCGTTCTGGTCCGCGAGACCACCATCCGCAAGCGCCTCGACCTCGATGCCATCGTTGCCCGGTGGCAGACCCGCTACCCGGCGATGATCGCCGACGCGGTGCGGGAGCGCTGAGAGGGCCGGTGATGCGCCGCGCCTTCAGCCTCTCCCGAGCGGCGACCCGAGGGCGGAGGCCCGCCACGGGGCGCTAGAGGGGCCGGGTAGGGCCAGCCACGGGGCGGCGGCTGACCGACCGGGGTCGAACGGGTCCTTCCCAGGGGTCGGGCATCACGGGTGGGACAAGTGCGGGTATCGGGGATATTCCGCCGGAAATTCCAACGCAACAGCCGTTGCATCGGTCGCGGTGGTGTGAAGAACGCCACCCAAACCTTTGTCACGACTGCGACATTCTCTCGCTTCGGTCGATTGTTCCGGCCGGCTGAGGTCAACGCAACATGGCCGGACGCAACACCTTCATCAGCAAGGCCGAGTACGCCGCCCGCATCGGGGTCCACCGCTCCCAGATCAGCCGCTACGTCAAGGCCGGCATGCCCACCCACAACGGGTTGGTGGAGCCGGACGAGGCCGACCGGTGGCGTCAGGCCAACCTCGACCCGACCAAGCCGAAGTCGAAGGTGCAGGTCCCGAGCGAACCGGAGCCTTCGGCATCGGCCAAGCGCCAGGTGGCACCGTCCAAGCGGCCCCTGATCACCGCGCCGCCGGGCGAAGCCTCCGAGCTGATCGCCGCCCGTGCCCGCGACGCCCATTACTCGGCCGAGCTGCGGCGGCGCAAGCTGCTGGAGTTCGACCGCGAGCACATCAGTCGCGCTGAGGTGGAAGCGGCCTGGGATGCTGCCAACACGATGTACCGGCAAGGGCTGGAAGGCATCGCCGGGCGCACTGCCTCCATCATCGCCGGCCTGACCGGGGGAGAGGCCGCGCGCATCGAGGAAATCATTCGTGACGAACACCGAGCCGTCCTCTCTGCCGTCGCCGACCTCTTCGACAAGGCCGCCGTCCTCGCCGAAGCTGGCGGCGCTCCTCCGGAGGGCGGCGAAGACGGTGCGCCCGCCGAAGAAGCGCCACACGGATGAATGGGCGGCGGAGAACGTCGTCCTTCCACCGAAATCGGCAGAGCCAGGAAAATACCGGCCGCAGCGCGTGCCCTACATGGTCCCGATCCAGCGCGCCTTCGACGATCCCCGCTGGCGCATGATCGTGTTCGTCATGGGCTCGCAGATGACCAAGAGCACCGGCGTGCTCAACGTCATCGGCAAGCGGATGGACGACGCCCCGGTGCCGATCATCTACTTCGGTCCGAGCCGGAACTTCGTGGAGAACACGATCGAGCCCCGGCTGACGGAGATGCTGAAAAGCTCGACGTCGCTCTCGGCCAAGACGCAGTGGGGGAAGAAGAACCGCAAGACGCTCAAGATCGTGTCCGGCGCCGAGATCCGGCTTGGCTGGGCGGGATCGGCGGCCGAGCTTGCCGGTCAGCCGGCGGGTCTCGTCATCGTCGACGAACGCGACCGCATGGACGGGGACATCAAGGGCGAAGGCGATCCGGTGGAGCTGGCTCGCGCCCGCGGTGAAACCTATCCCGGCTTCTGCATCGGCGTCACCTCCACGCCACTGATCGGCAATGTCGAGGCGGAGCGGCACCCGGACAGCGGACTGTGGCACTGGAAAGTCGCCGATCCCGAGGACATTGACAGCGCCACCTGGAAGCTGTGGCAGGAGGGAACCCGGCACGAGTGGGCGTGGCCCTGTCCGCATTGCGGCGAGTTCTTCATTCCGCGCTTCTCGGTCCTGCGTTTCGACAGCACCTCGCCGGCCACAGCGTCGCGGACGGCGCACCTGGAGTGCCCGGACTGCGGTATGAGGATCTTCGACCACTCCAAGGCGGAGATGAACGCCCGCGCCGTGTTCGTCGCTCCCGGACAGCGGGTGGCGCCGGATGGGACCGTGAGCGGCCCGGAGCTGACCGGCGACACGATCAGCTTCTGGGTCAGTGGTCTTGCGTCGCCCTTCGTCTCCTTCGGCAGCCGTGCCGCCGACTATGTGCGTGCGGTGCGCTCGGGCGACATGGAGCGTCTGCAGACGGTGGTGAACACCCGCCTCGGCGAGCTCTTCCGCAACGCCGCCGGCGGGCAGGCCCGTGCCTGGGAGCAAATTGCAGCCCTGGCTCAGGCCTATGAGACCGGCGAGGTGCCCTATGGCGTCCAGCGCATTGCGCTGACGGTCGACGTGCAGAAATACGGCCTCTATGTCGTCGCACGCGGCTGGGGCGCCCGCTACGAAAGCTGGCTGCTGCGGGCGGCCTTCCTACCGGGCGAGACCGAGCGCCCGGAGGTCTGGAACGACTTGGCGGAACTGATCGACGGCGGCATCGACGGCGAGCCGTTCAACATCGTGCTGATCGATTCCGGCTACCGGCCGGGCGACAAATGGCGGCGCCCGACGAATGCCATTTACGATTTCTGCCGGCGCTACCCCGCCAGCAAGGTCCGGGCGATCAAGGGTCACGACCACCTGCCGACGCCGATCAAGACGGCGCAGGCGGCGGTCGACGCCAAGGGCAAGGCGGCGAAGTGGGCGGGCATCATGCTCCACCATCTCGACAGCGACTTCTTCAAGTCGTGGGTGATGGCGCGCATTGACTGGCCGGCGGGTGAGCCCGGCGGCTGGCATGTGCCATCCGACGTCACCGAGGCCTACTGCCGGCAGGTCGTCGCCGAAACCCGGGTGGTGAAGCCCAGCGGTGCGGCGGTCTGGGTCCGGCAGAACAAGGACAACCACTACCTCGACGCCGAGATGATGCAGGCTGCGGCGGCGGAGCTGATGCAGGTCCATGCGCTCCGCCCGCTGCCGCCTCCGTCCGACAGCAAGACCGCATCGGCCGGCTACAGCCTGCCGATGCCCAAGGCGACCTACGCCGACGATCCACACCTCTGAGGACACCTCATGGCAGACCTCGCCACGCTCCGGACTCGGCTCGCCGAGGCCGAGGACGCCCTGCATCGCCTGCACATGGGGGAGATGGAGGTGCGCGTCGCCTCCAGCGGCAAGGCCGTCGAGTACGGGCCGGCCGATGCCGCAAAGCTGGAGCGCTACATCGCCACGCTGCGCAGCGAGATCGACCGCCTCTCCGGCGCCCGTCGCGGCCCGATCCTGATGAGCTTCTGATGACCGGCTTCATCATCACCGACCGCTACGGCAACGAGGTGCCGCCGCCCCGCCGGGCTGCGGCCGACACCTCCTATGCCGGCGCCTCCATGACGGCGCGCGAGCTGGCGTCCTGGCAGGTGCTGCCGACGTCCGCCGACGCCGAACTTCTGCCCGAGCTTGGCACCCTGGTGGCGCGCTCGCGCGACCTGGCGCGGAACAACGGCATCGCCGCCGGCGGCATCCAGTCCATCCTCGACAACGTCGTCGGCACCGGGCTGCGCCTGTCGGCCACGCCCGATTACCGGGCGCTCGGCCGGGACAAGGCTTGGGCCGACGAGTGGAGCGAGGTGGTGGAGGCGAAGTGGCGCGCCTGGGCGGAGACCACCAACTGCGACGCCGCCCGCACGCTCAACTTCGCCGGCCTGACCATGCAGGTGTTCCGCGGTGGCCTGCTGAACGGCGAGGGGCTGGCGCTGCCGCTGTGGCTGCCGAGCCGGGAGCGGACCTATGCGACTTGCCTGCAGGTGGTGGAGGCCGACCGCCTCTCCAATCCGCTGGGCCAGCAGGACACCGCCACCCTGCGCGGCGGCATCGAGCTCGACCGCTACGGGGCGCCGCTCGCCTACCATGTGCGCAACAGCCATCCAGGCGACCTGCTGAGCTGGACGCCGGACCTCTACCAGTGGACGCGGGTTCCGGCCTTCACCTATTGGGGGCGGCGGCAGGTCATCCACATCCATGACCGCGAGCGAACTGGACAGAACCGCGGCAAGCCGCTGCTGAGCGCGGTGCTGCCGCAGTTCAAGATGCTGGACACCTACAGCGGCGCCGAGCTGAAGGCCGCCATCGTCAACGCGATGATCGCCGCCTTCGTGAAGAGCAGCATGCCGGCCGAGGCCATCGCCGGGCTGTTCGGTTCGCCGGACAAATACCTCGACGCCCGCGCCGGACACTCCGTGCGTCTCCAGGGTGGGGCCGTCCTGCCGCTGTTCCCGGGCGACGAGGTGCAGCCCTTCGCCCCGGCCCGGCCGGCGACCGCCTTTGATGCGTTCACCAAGTCGGTGCTGCGCCACATCGCCGCCGGCCTGAACATCCCCTACGAGCTGCTGCTGAAGGATTTCAGCCAGACCAACTACTCCAGCGCCCGGGCGGCGCTGCTGGAAGCATGGCGGTTCTTCAACGGCCGTCGACAGTGGCTGGCCACCTACTGGGCCTCTCCGGTCTACGAACTCTGGCTGGAGGAGGCGGTGAACCTCGGCGAGGTCGAGGCGCCGGATTTCTACCAGAACCGCTTCGCCTACAGCCGCTGCCGCTGGATCGGCGCCGGTAAGGGCTGGGTCGATCCGGTGAAGGAGGCTCAGGCGGCCGAACTGCGGATGAAGATCGGCGTCTCCACCCTGGAAGACGAGTGTGCCGAGCAGGGCAAGGACTGGCGCGAGGTGGCCGAGCAGCGCGCCAGCGAGGCGAAGTTCCTGCGACAGCATGGCCTGCCCCTGCCTTGGGAGCAGGCAGCGCAGATCGGACACAACGGCGGACCGCCGCTGGACGAAGAGCAAGCTGGAGACCAGTCATGATCCTGCTGCCGGAACCCGGCCCGACGCTGCTGGCACCGTCCTGGGTGCCTTGGTGCGCGTCCGCCGTCGGGCAGGACGCCCCACCGCCGAAGGGCGCCATCTACATCGATGACATCGGCAGCGCCGGCCGGCCCTACGACGTGGTGGAGGGCGTGGCGCTGATCGGCGTCACCGGCATGATCGTGCCGTCCTTCTGGTACATCGGCTCCAGCTATGTGACCGGCTGCAATTGCCTTCGCCTGCAGCTCGCCATTGCCTTCGAGGATCCGCAGGTCCACGCCATCGCCCTGGTGGTGAACAGCGGCGGCGGGTTGGTCTCCGGTGTCGCCGATCTAGCCGACTGGATTGTCGAGGCCAAGGCGGCGGCCGGCAAGCCGGTCGTGTCGATCCTCGCTGAGTTCGCCTACTCGGCCGCCTACTGGCTGGCGAGCGCCGCCGACAGCATCAGCGTGCCGCGCACCGGCGGCGTCGGCTCCATCGGCGTGATCATGGTGCATTGGGATCTCAGCGCCGCCCTCGCCGAAGCCGGCATCAAGGCGACGGTGATCAAGGCCGGCGCCCGCAAGGCGGACGGCAACGCCTATGAGCCGCTGCCCAACGATGTGCAGGAGCGCTGGACCGGCGAGTGCGAGGTCCTGCGCCGCCTCTTCGCCGGCTCCGTCGCCGCCAACCGCGCCGCTGCCGGCGCAACCCTTGACCTCGACGCCGTGCTGGCATCGGAGGCCCGCACCTGGGAAGGCCCGGCCGGCACGGCCGAGGCGGTCGCTCAGGGATTCGCCGACATCGTCCTGGCGCCGGACAAGGCGCTCCAGGCGCTGATCGATCACCTCAACGCCCAAAGGAGCGTGTGACCCATGAAGTTCAATTTCGCCCATCTCGGCTTTGGCCGTACCACGGCAGCGGTGCCGGCGGCTCCGGCAGCGACGCAGCCGCCGCAGGCCGCCGGAACCCAGCCCCCGGCCCAGGCTCCGGCCCCGGCGGCGCAGGGTGCCGCTCCGGCTCCGGCCGCAACCGGTGCCGAAACCCCGGCGCCCGCCGCCCCGGCCGCCTCGACCGATGCCGTGGCTCAGGCCCGGCAGGACGAGCGCACCCGCTGCGCTTCCATCTTCGCCGCGCCCGAGGCCGAAGGCCGCGTTCAGCTCGCCGCCCAGCTGGCCTTCACCACCGACCTGAGCGCCGAGCAGGCCGTCGGCATCCTGAAGGCCTCGCCGGCTGCGGCCGCGCCGGCCGCCACTCCGGCCAACCCTTTCGTCGCCGCAATGGGCTCCGTCCCCAACCCGCAGGTCGGCGCCGATGCCGAAGCGGGCACCGGTGACGACGCCCAGGCGCTGGTCGCTCAGATCCTGAAGGCCGGCGCGTAACGCCCGGCCTTCTCCCGCACAGCAGGAGACCGACCCCATGCCCATCTACCAGCCCGGTGTGACCACCGAGACCTACAGCCCCGACCAGCTGGTCGCCGGCGACTTCCCGCGCGCTACCCGCAGCGTGACGTTGATCACCGGGCAGAACCTCCCCCGCGGCGCCGTGCTTGGCAAGATCACCGCGTCCGGCAAGTACACGCTGAGCCTGTCGGCCTCGAGTGACGGCAGCCAGGCGCCCTCCGCCATCCTGGTGGACGCATGCGATGCCAGCGGCGGTGACCAGACCATCGGCATCTTCGAGACCGGCGAGTTCCTGGGTAGCGCGCTGACGCTGGGCACCGGGCACACGCTGGCGTCCGTCCGCGACGCCCTGCGCGACGTCAGCATCTTCATCCGCTGACCGCTTCCATCCGCTGATTCCCCTGGCGCTCCGCCGCCACGCTCATAGGAACGAGCCCCATGAACATCTACGATACCGCCGTCCTCAACGGCGTGGTGCAGAGCCTGAAGCGGCCCAAGGCCTTCCTGCTCGACACCATTTTCGGCACCGTGCAGACCGAGACGGCCGAGCAGATCGCCGTCGACATCGAGATCGGCAACCGCAAGGTCGCTCCCTTCGTCTCGCCGCTGGTGGCCGGCAAGGTCCAGTCGCAGGACGGCTACAGCACCCGCCTCTACAAGCCGGCCTGCATCAAGCCGAAAGCGGTGGTCGATCCCAACCGTTCGTTCAAGCGCCAGGCGGGCGAGCAGCTCACCGGCACGCTGAACCCGATGCAGCGCCTGATGGCGACGGTGCGCTCGATCCTGGAGGACCATGTCAGCCAGATCACCCGCCGCCTGGAGATCATGGCCGCCGAGGCCCTGCGCCTCGGTCAGGTGACCGTTACCGGTGAGGGCTTCCCCACCCAGGTGGTCAGCTTCGGTCGCGCCTCGGCGCTGTCCATCACCCTGACCGGCACCGACCGCTGGAGTGATGCCAGCAGCACGCCAATCGACGACCTGGAGGAGTGGGCGGAGCTGGTCCACAAGACCGAGGGCGCGGTCATCACCACCATCGTGATGGACCCCGATGCCTGGAAGGCGTTTCGCAACAACGGCCAGGTCGAGAAGCTGCTGGAAATCCGCCGCGCCGCAGGCACGCCGGTGGAGCTCGGCCCCTCCACCTATGTGGCGGGCGCCCAGTGGAAGGGTTCGATCGGCTCCTTCGACATCTGGGTCTACAGCGAATACTACGACCATCCCGATACCGGCGCCGTGACGCCGCTGCTGCCGAGCGGCACCGTCCTGGGATTCGGTCCCAACGTCGAGGGCGTGCGGGCCTTCGGCGCGATCCGCGACGAAGCCGCCGGCCTGCAGGCGATGGAGATCTTCTCCAAGAGTTGGGTGCAGGAGGACCCGAGCGCCCGCTTCGTCATGAGCCAGTCGGCGCCGCTGGTCTATCCGCGCCGCCCGAACGGCTCCTTCGCCGCCACCGTGCTGTAAGGGGACCCGCGATGAAGATCCGCACGCTCAACAGCGTCAAGTTTCAGGGCACGCTTCACCCGCCGGGTACCGAGCTGGACGTGCCCAACGATGTCGCCAAGCCGCTGCTGGAGGCCAAGAGCGCCGAAAAGGTGCTGGTGGAGCCGAAGGCGTCCGCCCCAGCCCCTGCCAAGGACTGACGCTCCGGGGCGGCCTTCCGGCCGCCCTGACTTTGGAGGGCCCGACCATGGCCGATCCGTTCCAGCGCATGCACGACAGCACTTTCCGCCGGCTGGGCGTGGATGCGGTCTATACCCCGCCCAGCGGCGCCCCCGTCAGCTGCCGGGCCATCTTCGTCCAGCCGGACGTCGACTGGCGCGGCAACGAAGCGGGCGTCATCACCCCGTCGCGTATCGCCGAGGTTCGGGTGGCGGAGGTGGCGGAGATGAAGGAGAAGGGCCGGCTGGCCATCGGCGGGCAGAGCTTCACGGTCCAGAAGGCCAGCCGGCCGGACGCCGACCGGCTGCTCTGGCGGCTGGAGCTGCGCTGATGCCGATCTCGATCCGCGAGCAAACACTCACCGCCTTCGAGGCGATGCTCCGCGTGGTGGTGGCGGAGAACGTTCCTGGCACCATCACCCTGCATCGCGCTCGCCGGCAGCCGGTGCCCGATGAGGAGCTGCCGGCGCTGGTGATGCACGTCGCTCCGGTCTCGTCAGACCAGGCATCGGCGGCGGTGGTACGCAACATCGAGCGCATCACCGTCACGGCTCTGGCGAGTGCCGACACCGACGAAGACCTCGACCGGGCGCTCGTCGATCTCTGGGCGGCGCTCCAGCGCGCAGTCGAGGCCGATCCAACCCTCGGCGGTATCGCTGTGGACATCAACCTGACCGACGCCGACCAGGGAGCGGCTGACGGTGAGGGGATCGGTGGCCGCGGCGACGTCTTCGCCGCCTATGCCGTCGAATATTGGACCAAGCCCGGCGACCCCTACGCCCTGGCGCCCTGACCCTTCTTTCATCCGGAGAGCATCCATGAACATCCCGGCCCATCGGGCGGCGGCGGTGGCGCCGACTCCCGCCCACAGCTTCGAGCTTCGCGACGGCGATCAGCTCATCAACCTGACCGAGGAGGAGCGCAAGGCAGCCGAAGCCGCCGCCTCTCCGGTGACCGTCACCAAGGGCCGCCGGCCCGCCAGCGAGGCGCCGACCGCGCCCGTGGCCGAGTAAGGAGTTTCCGCCATGGCCCTGCGCTCCCGCAATGCCGCCCTCCTGGCGAAGATCGAGACCACCGAAGGCGCGGACGCCTCCCCGGTTGCCGGCACCGACGCTGTGCTGGTCGAGAACCCGCAGATCAGCTTCAACCCGAACACCGTCCAGACCAACGAGGTGACCGGCAGCCTGGATGGCCGCGGCCCGATCACCGGCGGCATGACGGTGCAGCTGACTTTCGACGTCCTGCTGAAGGGCTCGGGCGTCGCCGGCACCGCCCCGGAATGGGGCAAGCTGCTGAAGGCCTGCGGCTGGGCGGAGACCGTCACCTCCACCGCCGTGCCCGTTGCGGCCGAGGCCGCCACCGCCGGTACCACCACCAGCCTGACGCTCGGCGCCGGCGCCAGTGGCACCGCCCAGGCCTACCGTGGCATGCCGCTGCTGTTGACCGGCAATCCGGCGGCTGGAGCAACGTCCTTCGTGGCGGACTACACGGCCGGCAAGGTGGCGACGTTGGCCGACCAGTTCGGCACGGCTCTGTCGACCGGCACCAGCTATCAGGTGCCGGTGAACGTGCTCTACAAACCGGCCTCGGTCTCCATCCCGTCCCTGACCTTCCACTTCTTCCAGGATGGCGTGAAGTACATCGTCGCCGGCTGCCGCGGCAACGCGACGCTGCGCCTGACCAGCGGCAACGTGGGCCGAATCAGCTTCACCTTCACTGGCATGTTCGTCAGCAAGACGGACGCGGCGGTGCCGGCCGGGCTGGTCTACGACGCCACCCGCCCGCCGGTGTGGAAGGGCGGCAAGGCGCTGGTGAACCGCGTGGTCTCGGCCATGGCGTCGCTGTCGGTCGAGTTCGGCAACCAGATGACGAACCCGGACAACCCAAACGCGGCCGAGGCCTTCGACTCCTCCATCATCACCGCCCGCAACATGACCGGCAGCTGCGACCCGCTGGAGACGCTGATCGCCACCCGCGACAGCATGGCGGCGCTGCGGGCCGGCACCCAGCAGATCATCCATGCAAGCTATGGTCAGGTGGCCGGCAACCGGGTTGGCCTGACCGTCCCCGCGGCCTTCTACACCAACCTGCAGCCGGGTGACCGAAACGGCCTGCTGACCAACACGCACCAGTTCGCCTGCACCGGTCAGGACGCCGGCGCCTTCATCTGCCTCCACTGATCCCGAGCCCCCGGCCGGCACCGGGCAAGCCTGTCGGCTTCGGCCGATGGGGCGCTTTCGTGCGCCCGCGCGGGCGGAGATGTCGGCTCCGCCCGCACCCCAACCCCTCACCGACAGAGGAACACCCCCATGCTCCCCATTTCCGCGAAGGACGTGGTCCGCTTCACCCCGCGCGTTGAATTGCTGGCTTGGCTGCAAGCTCGCCTCGACGAGGCCACCGACGTCGAACAGCACGAGGCGCTGGAGCGTCAAATCGGCAAGGTGCAGGACGAGATCGACGCGGCACCGCAGCCGGTCTATCTGCTGGCCGTCGCCAGCCACCTGCAGCGCGCCGCCTTCCGCCGTGATCTGCTGGCCACCGGCGCCACCTATGCCGGCGACGCCGCCCTCTACGCCGCGCTGCGCGAGGATCTGGAGGCGGTGGCCCCGGTCAACCTGCCGGAGCTGCTGGCCATCGTTGACGAGGTGGAGGCTGCCGGCAAGCCGGCGGATGCCGCCCCCGAGGTCCGCGACCGCTGGCCCGGCATCACCCGCGTTGCCCGGGCCCTGGGCGGCCGCTTTGCCGCCCTGGAGGGCGACCAGGAGTTCTATCTGTCGGTTGCGCCCATCGTGGCCTGTCGGCACTTCCTGCTCGGCTGGGAGAACGTCGACGCGCCTTTCACGCGCCGTGGCAATCTCACCACCGACGAGACGCTGGCCGCCCTGGAAGAGGGCGAGATGCAGGCGATCGGCTTCAAGGCGATGAACCTGATGCGCCCGACCAAGGCGTTGGAAAAAAACTCCGCATCGCCGTCGCGGTCAGCCTCCAGCCCGAGGCCTTCCCGGACGGCGACGAGCAAGCGCCTGACGGCTCAGCGTGGCTCCTCTACGGAGAACGCTTCGAGCGAAACCCCCGCCTCGGCCTGACCGACGGCGACCTTGAGATGGTGCGCTACTGGCGCGCCTATTGCCCCCACCCGGGGCGGATTGGTGGCATGGCCGCCGGCATTATCCCCGCCGCCGGCCACCTGCCGGAAGCCGGCGGCTACGGCGATCAGGCCGCCATTATGCTCGACGCCTTCGAGATCATGAGCGCGGCCGAGGCGGAACTCCTTCAGCAGGAACGGTGACAGCATGGCCGGACGGAATGTGACCGCCCGCTTCAGCGTGGAGGCGGATGTCGCGCAGGCGAAGCGCGACCTGGAGGGCATCACCCAGCAGGTCGACCAGCTCGGCAAGACGAAGGTCGACAATGTCCGGCATGAGTTGGAGCAGCTGACCGCAAGCACGGGCAAGCTGGCGGGCGGCTATACAGCGCTGTCCCAGGAGCAGCGGCAGGCCTACCAGCAGCGGGAGCAGGATGCTCAATCCGTCGAGCGCCTGCGCCGCAGCTACAAGACGTTGGAAGGGGCTCTGGAGGCGGTCGACGTGCAGGTCCAGCACGGCCACCGGTCGGCTCAGGAGGCCGTCCGTATCCAGGGCATGCTCGCCCAGGCTTATGGCCGCACCAGCGTGGTCTCCCAGCAGTCGGCCCAGGCGATAGCCGCAGGTATTGCGGCCACACGCGCCGCCGTTGTGGCGCAGGAAAGCGCCGCCGCCAGCACCAGGCGTCTGAACGGCGTCGTTCAGCAAGCAGGCTGGCAGGTCAGCGACTTCGCCAATCAGATGGCGAACGGCGGCAATGTCGCCACCGCGGCCGGCATGCAGCTCGGTCAGCTGCTGGGCTCGCTCGGTCCGCTCGGCGCGGCGCTAGGCGCGGTGGTGAATGTCGGTGGCGTGGCGGTCGGCATCATCCAGAAGCAGGCCGAGGCTGCGGCGGAGGCGGCCAAGGCCACCGATTTGTTGACGGCAGCCACGCGGGCCGGTTTGGAGATTACCGAAAGCGGGGTGGATAAGGCCCGGCGGCTTCGCGATGAGCGCAACGATCAGGCCGGCGCATCGTATCGCGCGGCGATTGCAGAGCGTGAGCTTGCCGACGCAATAGCTATCTCCGCCGCGCTTTCCGCGCGGGCGGCCATGGAGCAGACCAAGGCGTCGAATGAGCGGTACTTGGCGCAAGGACCTGGCCGCTTCCTTGGCCCCGCCGAACTGAGCCGGATTGAGTATGAGCAGAAGGTCTACGAAGGGACCACCAAGACGGCGACGGAAACGGCAAAGCGTCTGGATGAAGCCCAGCAGGCTTACGAGAAGTTCAGGTCCAGCCTGAACAAGACTGGCGGATTTTCTGGAGAAGAAATCGACAAGCTTAGAGAGCGAGTGGACGGCATTGTCTCATCTTACAACGATGCCACACTCCGCACAGTCACGCTGCGCCAGAAGCAGGAGGAGCTTGGCGATGCGGTGGCGGCCGGCATCCTCACCCAAACTCAAGCCGACGACATCCTGCAGAAATACACCAAGCACCTGGACGAGAACTCCAGAGCCGCGAAAGAGGCTGAAAAGTCAGCCAAGGCGCGGGAGAAGGCGGAGGAGAAGCTCGAAAAGCAGATCCTCGCTGCGGTGAAGGCAGCCGACGCGAAGGCTGTCGAGGAATACAACAAGGTCATGGGGGAGGGCAGGCGCGTCTACGAGAGCACGCGCACGCCCGCCGAGAAGTACGTTGATACCTTGGCCGACCTCCGCCGCCTTCTTTCCGCTGGGGCTATCGACCAGGACACATTCAATCGAGCAGCAAAGGCCGCTGACCCAGCATTCCAGGAAGCGACCAAGACGCTGGAGAAATACCAGCAGGACGTCGCCCGCGTCGCCACCGACATCGGCAAGGACATCTCGGAGAACCTGTGGGACCAGATCACCGGCGAGGCCAAGGCTGGTGACGCGCTGGACTTCTTCAAGAACTGGGCAAAGCGCCTGGCCGTGGAGATGCTGAACCAGAACATCATTTTGCCGATCACCATGCAGATTGTCGGCTCTATGCCGTCGCTCTTCGGTGTCCAGGCTCCGGCTGGTGCTGGCGGGATCGCTGGCGCTGCGCAGGGTTCGGGCGGGCTGCTGAGCAACGCCACCAACTTGGTCAGTCTCGGTCGGTCCGGTTGGCAGATGCTGAGCGGCGGATCGGGCTTGGCTGCGACGCAGGCGGCGGGTTCCTTCGCCACCAGCAGCTTGGGCGAAGCGCTTGGCCTGTCCACGTCGGCGGCTGGGGTGATCCCGGAAGCTGCCGCCACCGACCTGATGCTGACCAGCTCCGGCAATGCGCTGGTGGGCGCCGCCGGCACCATCGGTGCTGCCATGCCCTATGGGATTGCGGGCGGCTTCCTGGGCGGCTTGGCGGGCACGGCGATGAACAGCAAAGTCGGTGGCGCGCTGGTGGGCGCCGCTGCCGGTGCCGGTGCTGCCGGGCTGGGCGCCTCCATCTGGGGCATGGGCGCGGTGGGTGGGCCGTGGGGCATCGCCGCCGCTGCCGTCATCAGCGCAGTCATGGCCATGCTGGGCACGCAGAAGAAGACCGTCGGGCCGAACAGCTCGGGCAACCTGGTGCAGGATGGTGCCGGCGGCTTCAGGACCGACCAGGCGCTCGCTGACAATGGGGCTGATGCCGGCCAGATGCAGCAGGTGACCGATTCCATCGCCAAGGCGATGAACGCGGTCATCACCGGGATCGGCGGCAAGCTGACCGGCGGCGACGGTGCCAACACCGGCCTGATCCAGTATTTCCAAAAGGACAACAAGTGGTTCGTCACCCCGCAGGTTGGCGACAAGGCGGGGCAGAAGACCGAGTTCACCGACCAGAGCCAAGCCGTTCAGTTCTACATGCGGGAGTCCCTGAAGGGGCTGATCGGCAACGGCTCGCTGACCGGTGTGAACGACGACGTAAAGACGGTGCTGGCCAAGAGCAACGCCACCACGTCGGAAGCGCTGACCAAGCACCTTCAACTGGCCGCCACCTTCCAGGACTCGGTCGACGCGATGAACAACGCGATCGGCCTGGAGGATGCAGCCCGCAAGCAAGGCAAGACGGCGGCGGCCGAGCTGACCACGGCCATCAAGGACTTCCGCCAGACGGCAGCCGACGCCGGTCTGGACGCGACCAAAGCGGCCAATGCGACCCGCAACTGGATCGACACGCTGGTCTCCGGTGCTGATCCCAAGACCTACACAGTCTATGAGGCGCAGGCGGCGCAGTACCGGGCGCAGTGGTCCAGCATGGGCGATGTGCTTCAGGCCGTCGGCTACTCCGCGGCCGACGCGGCGAAGAAGATGGACGAGGGGTTGGGCAACGCCCTGAAGAAGCTCGCCAAGACGCTGAACACCAACCTCGACCAGCAGATCAATTCGGCGCTGGGGCGCGACTTCCTGAACCAGATCACCAAGGTGATGGAAGACGAACAGACCAACGCCCGCGATCTGGCCGCGGTGGGGGAGCCGATCACCAAGGCGCAGTCCCTGCGGGCGGCGCAGCTCGACAGCATCATGAAACAGCTGGACGCCACCCAGCTGGACGTCATCACCTCCACCTATGGGGCGAACAGCGACATCGGCAAGCTGGCCCAGTCCATCAAGGCGTTGGGCACCAATGCCTCGGAAAAGGCGAGCTTCCTGGCCGATGTGCAGAGCCGGCTCTATGGCGTGCTGGGCAACAGCCGGGGATCGGAGCTGATCGCGCTCGATGCGCAGCAGGCCAAGGCTCTGGCCGACGCGCGAGCTGCCGGCTACGACACGACGCAGCTCCAGCAGGTGCAGGCGGCCGAGCGGGCGGCCAAGGCGTTCCAGCTCGCACAGGCCGATGTGCTGGGCGCCTACGACCAGCAGATCACGGCGCAGCAGGACTACATCACCGGTCTGACCAACGGCGCGGTGAAGATCGCACAGAGCGCCCGCCAGTTCCGGAGCGCCTTCGACGCTCTGGCGCTGAACGACAACTCGCCGCTGAGCGACCTGGAGCGGCTGAAGGAGGCCCGCCGGCAGGCGGCGGTTGATTACGCGACCTACAAGGATACAACGAAAAGCGATGAGGAGCGGGATGCGGCCAAGCAGGACCTGCTGTCCATGGGGCCGAACCTGATCCAGCTCGCGCGGAGCTACTTCGGCCCGACCGACAGCACCGACTACAAATGGATTCGCTCCGTCTTTGCCGAGTTCGGCGACACCACCGCCTTGGGCGTGGATACGGCCGAAAGCACGCTGAAGACGGCGAACGACACGCTGAAGGAGCTTCAGAAGAGCCGGGCGGAGGCCGCCGCTCTGGGGCAGAAGCAATATGGTGCCCAGACCGACCTGAACAGCATCATGGAACGGTCCTATTTGGTCTACCAGGCGCAGCTGACGGCGCTTCAGAAGCTGACCGGCACCACCTCCACCACGGCGCCGACGACGACCGTCGATCGGACGGTGGAACAGAAGCGGGCGCGGCTGGAGGCCTTCAGCAACGCTGACATCGAGAGCAACTTCGGCGGCTTCAGCGACATCATCGCCGCCCGGTCGGCTGACCCAACCTTCAATCTTGCCCTGTGGTTCAAAACCTTCGGCATCAACGAAGTGCTGTCCGGCGCCCGGAGCATCCCCGGCTTCGCGACCGGCACACCGTCCGCCCCGCCTGGTCTGGCGTGGGTGGGCGAGGAAGGGCCGGAGCTGGTGCGGCTGGCCGGCGGGGAACGGATCTTCCCCCACGACGCCAGCATCGAGATGGCGCAGCGCTTCAACGCGGCGAACGACTGGCTGCCGGCTGGTGTCACCAGCCTTCGGCCGCGCCTTGCCGCGTCCGACGCGGGGGTGGGCGCCATGGTGTCGGAACTCCGCAAGTTCCGGGCGGAGGCGCGGCAGGACGCCCGCGCCATCGCCGACACCGTCATCGCCATGATGGAAAGGCAGATCACCGCCCTTCGCGAGGAGAACGCGGAGCTGCGCCGCCGCATCGACAAACAGTCTCAAGAAATCCGGCTCGGGCAGGCCGTGCCGCAGTATGCAACGAAAGGAAGATGACCCATGCCGATGTCGAATTACCTGCGCAACAAGGTGCTGGACCACGTCAATGGGAAGACGGCCTTCACCATGCCGACCACGGTCTATGTCGCGGCGCTGACTTCTGCATCGTCGGTGTCCGGTCCTGGCACGGAGGTGAGCGCGGCCGGCACCGGTTATGGCCGGCAGCCGATCACCGCCATCATGTCGGCCGGATCGTCGGGCACCACCTCCAACAGCGCCACCATTTCCTTCGGCCCGGCGACCGCCGCCTGGGGCACCCTCACCGACTTCGCCGTCTTCGACGCGGCGACGGCGGGCAACATGCTTTGGTTCGGCCCCCTCTCCGCCAGCAAGACCATCGCGTCGGCCGACTATTTCCAGTTCGCCGCCGGTCAGTTCCAGCTGTCGCTGAGCTGATCCGGCCATGCTGGGCTTTGGCCCCACCGCCGATACGCCGCTGGCGACAGCCGGGGGCGGCAACACCTATTCGGTGTCGGCGACTGGCTCGGCAACGTCATCGGCAGTGGCTGCGGCGGGCCTTGTCGCGTCCACCTCCGGAGGGACGGCAGGGGCCGGCACAGCATCAGCAGTCGCCGTGCGGGCCGCTGGCGGGGCCGGTGCCACCGCCAGCACCGGGGCCGCCGTCGGGGCCGGCCGGCTCTATGCCTCCACCAGCGCCACCGCCGCGGCCGCCACCGTCGGAGCTGCGGCGCCGCGCCTGATCGGCCAGCCTGCGGCAACGGCATCGGCGGCATCCGCCATCACCGCCGCTCCGGCTCTTGTGGCCGCGGCGGCCGGCGGCGCCAGCGGTGCCTTGTCCAGCTCGGCAACGGCCAGCCGTGTGCATCCTGCTGCTGGTGCAGCTGCATCGTCTGGTGTCGCGGCGGCAGCGTCGGGCTTGGTCGCCGCCGGCATGGGTGGTGCCAGCGGGGCCGGCACAGGTCTGGCACGGCCTGCGCTGCTGGCCCGCGGATCGGCTGCCGCCAGTGCCTCCGGGACAGCGGCCGGCGCCGCTGCAAAACGCGCGGCCGGAGTGGCGACCACTGCCGGAATTTCGTCCGTCTCGGCCGGCGCGACCGCCCTTCGCAGCGGTTTCGGGGCGGCGGCGGCGGTCTCCGCTGCATCTGCCACGCCGCGCCAAGTCCACTCGGCGTCGGCATCGGCCGGAGCGGCATCGGTCGCTTACGGCTTTGGCGAGCTGCCGATCGAGCGGCTGACCGCCGGCCGGTCTCGGCTGGTCTACACCATCGAAATGACCATGCGTCAGATCCCGAGGTAGCTCCATGCTTGGTCATTCCGTCAGCGAGGCGCCTCTGGCCACCACGGCCGAGGCGCCAGCGTCATCGGCTGTCCTGTCGCTCTATGCCGCGACGGAGGATTTCGAGACCGGCTTCGGCGAAAAGCCGGAGAACGTGATCATGCCGGGCACCTTGCTGTCCCCCCTGCGGGTGGAGCGGTCGCTGCTGTCCGGCCTGCTGGGCGGCACCGTCGCCGTCTCCTACGGCGAGGCCGAGCTGGTCAACGTCGATCGCACCTATGACGACCTGGTGCACGACTTCGACGTGGCCGGCCGGCCCGTCACCATCCGCGTTGGCGCGGCCGGCGGGCGCTTCAGCGACTTCGTGACGCTGTTCGATGGCACCGCCTCCGGCTGGTACGCGACCGACGAGCGCCTGATCGTCCAGCTGCGCGGTTGGGAGTTCCTGCTGGAGGTGGCTTTCGAGGACCGGACCTTCTCCGGCGCCGGTGGGCTGGACGGCACCAGCGACTTGGAGGGCAAGCGGCTGCCGGTGGCGCTGGGCTGGGCGAACAACGTCACGCCGGCCTTCGTCATCCCGGCCGAGCTGCTGTTCATGGTCCATGGAGGCCGGGTCAGCGACATCCCCGCCGTCTATGTGCGGGGGGCCGCCCTGACCAAGGGGCCGGATTATCCCACCGCTGCCGCCCTGCGCGCCGCGACCGTGCCAGCCAACAGCTTCATCACCTGTGCGGCTGAAGGCCTGTTCCGGGTGGAGTACCTGAACGACTCCGAAAAGGGCGCGGTCACCTGCGATGTGAAGGGCGCGGTGGTCGGTGGTGTCTTCCTTCAGACCACGGCGCAGATCATCGGGCATGTGCTGCTGGGCCGGGCAGAGGTGCCGGCGGAGCGTGTCGCCGATCTGTCGACCGCCCCGTGGCAGTTCCATCGGCCGGTCGGCTTCTATGCCGGCCCGGATGATTCCTCCACCTGTGCCGACATGGTGGCGCTGCTGCTGCGCGGCTGCGTCGGCTGGGGCGGCTTCAGCCGGCGCGGCGTGTTCTCTCTCGGCTCCTTCCGCCTGCCCAGCGGGCCGGTGGTGGCCGCCTACGATGAGGCGGACATCGTCACCGCCACCGCCCTGGAGCTGCCCAGCGAGGTGACGCCACCGCCGTGGCGCTGGAGGGTGGGCTATGACCGGAATTGGACGCCGCAGGCCTCCGACATCGCAGGCGTGGTGACGGAGGATCGCAAGAAGTGGCTGAAGGAAGAGCGGCGGCTCGCGGAATACACCAACGACACCACCAAGGCCTTCTATCAGAAGCCCAGCGACCCCGCGCCGATCGACGGCTACTTCCGCGATCGGGATGACGCCCGGCAGTTGGCGGAGGAGCTGGAGGCGATGTGGCAGACCCCGCGCGGCTTCTACCGCCTGACGCTCGGCACGCAGGCCTTTGCCCGCGACCTGGGCGAGGTGGTGACCATCGACTACCCCCGCTGGCGCCTGAAGGGCGGGGCCTTGGCTGTCATCGCCGCCCTGTCCGAAGACGCCGAAGACGCCCGATCCGAAATCACCGTGCTGGTGGCCTGACATGAACACCGTCTTCAAGATCGGCTACATCAACCACGCCGACACCGCCGTGCTTTCCGCAAACGCACAGGTCGGCACCAAGCCCGTGACCCTGTTGACCGATCCGCACCCGGCCCGCCGCTGGTCAGCCGGGCTGACGACGTCGGCCTGGATCAACATGGCCTGGACGGAGCCGCGGACCATCGACTGTGTCGCCCTGATGGGCAGCAGCCATTCCGCTGCCGGCCTGTGCCGGGTGACGGCATCGGACACCTCCGGCGCCACGGACCTGTACGACAGCGGCGATGTGCCGGCGCGGGTGGACCCACGCTTCGGCTATCTGATCCATATCCTGCCGGCGCCCGTCACCACTCGGTCCTTGCGCCTCTCCCTGTCGGACCCGACGGTGCCGGAGCTGCGGGGCGGCCGGCTGTTCGCTGGACCCCTATGGACGCCGGAGCGCTCGCCATCCTTCGGCTATGACTTCGGCCGGGCGCCGCTGAGCACGCAGACCATCGGCCGTGCCGGCCAGACTTTCGTCGATCGCCGCGGCAATCCGCGGGCAACCTCCTTCACCTTGGGCCTGGTGACGCTCGAAGAAGAGCGCACGCATCTGCGTGAGATACAGCGCCTGTGCGCCACCAGCGATGACATCCTGGTCATTTTCGACGCCAGCGATCCGAACCCCGGCGACGTGTCGATCTGGGGCATTGCCAAGGACCTTCAGCGTCCCCGGCGCGACCTTGCCCGCTACCACTCCAACACCTTCGCCATCACGGAGAGACTCTAATGCCCCTCGTCAAAGACAGGGTCAAACAGACCACCACGACCACGGGCACCGGCTCCGTGGCCCTGTCCGGCACGGTGTCCGGCTTCCAGACCTTCGCCCAAGCCTTCAGCTCCGGATCGGTGGTCTATTACTGCATCGCCGACGGCACGAATTGGGAAGTCGGCACCGGCACCTATACGGCCGGCTCCCCCGGCTCGCTGTCGCGCGACACCATCCTGGCGTCCAGCAACAGCGGCGCGGCTGTCTCTTGGGGTGTCGGCACCAAGGATGTCTTCGTGACGCTGCCGGCGGCAGCGGTGGGGCTGGTTTCGTTCCCGGCCGTGACGACGAAGACGGCGAGTGCCACCATCGCGCTGTCGGAAGTTGGAAAGCTGATCCCATGCTCTGGCGCGATCACGCTGACCCTGCCGACCGCTGCGGCGGCCGGCAATGGCACTCCCATCGTTCTGAAGAACGTCGGCACCATCGTTGTTGCGATCGGTGCGGCCGGTTCCGATACGGTCGATGGTGCGGTCGGTGCATTGCTGGCTGTGGGTCAATCGGTCATCCTCATCAGCGATGGCGTGTCACGCTGGCATTCGGTCGGAGCGCCGAGCGGTTTTTCCTTTGCCGGGGGTTGGTCTCCAACGGCCAAGAGCACGACGGCGGCTTTGACCAACAGCAATCTGACCGTCAGCTTTTCGACATCCAACCAGTGGCGGGGCATTCGCACGGCGAATTCTATCCCGTCCGGGAGATACTATTGGGAAATGCTGTGTGTCGGCGGGTCCGGCGGAGACATGTGTGTCGGCATTCTCGATACCAATTTTGGGAATTTCGAGACGCAGCCCAACAGCCCCGCCTTCTATCGCAGCAGCGGCGAGAAGCAAAAGGACGGCTCCGGCTTGGTCGGTTACGGCTCGTCTTGGACAGCCGGCGACCGGATCGGCATCGGGTTCGACACAGCGCCCGGAAGCATCTGGTTCCGGAAGAATGGCGTTTGGCAAGCCAGCGGCGATCCGGCAACCGGAGCAAACCCTGCCTTTACCGGCATCGGCGGCACGCTCTTCCCGGCCTGCGGCACCTTCAACAGCGCATCCTTCACCGCCTGCTTCCGTGCCGCCGATCTTGTTGGTTCTGTCCCGACCGGTTTCAGCGTCCTGCCGTAACGAGGTGACCCATGGAAATCTTCGAAACCGTCCCGCCGTTCAATGCGCGCACTCACCGGCAGGCCGCCACCTACGCCGACACACTGGAGCTGGACCATCAGCGCATCCGGCGCGTCTGGGGCGTGGAACCGATCCCGCTGGACGAGGTGAAGGACGCCCGAAAGGCTGCTGCGACCGACCTTCGATGGCAGAAGGAGACCGGCGGCATCGTCATCGGCGGCGTCCCGGTGGCGACTGATGACCGCTCCAAGACGCTGATCCTGGGCAAGCGGGCGCAGGCGCAGAGCAATCCGGCGGCATCCTTCCGGTGGAAGGCGGCCAGCGGCGAATGGGTGGACCTGACTGGCGCCCAAATCATCGCCATTGCCGACGCCGTCGCCGATCACGTCCAGGCCTGCTTCGACCGGGAAGGCGAGCTGCACGACCTGATCGACGCAGCGGGACCGGACGCTGCTGATGTGCTGGCCGTGGACATATCGGCGGGATGGCCGGGAGAGCACTAAAACGCTCAGCCCGGCCACTCCTTAGCTTCATTGCGCAGGGGGACGAGCAGGAACGTCAAAGACGCCTTCCGATCATGTATATCTCATCCTGGCGTCCAGAGGTCTGTACCGTCCTCCAGAATACCGGGTCGAAAAGGCTCCTTAGCTTGCTTGTCAGATACTTGCCGTCTACCTTCAAAGGATGGCCGATATCGAAGATGCGGGAGGCCGCTTCGGCGACTTCGTCGTGTTTGTAGAGTTTGTCGTGGAATACAAAAAACGTGCCCTGAGCCATCGTGCTGATTACTTCAAAAATTCTCTCGGCGTCGATGCAATGTTCAATGACGTTGATCATCACGACCAATGGGAAGCGGGAAAGTGACTGCACGTCTTCAATAGGGACGCCATAGCGGTTAGCAACCGGAATTTCCTTCCCGCTGGCAGTTACGAGCTTTCCTGTCTTATACCGACAATGTTCATGAGAGACGTAGTCGTTCACCAGGGGGTCAAGCAAATGACATTCTCCAATGGATAGAATGTCTCCCATAGTGGCCAAGTTAGTAAATGGGCCGCATCCTAGCTCAATAGCTGACTGAAAGTGATACTTCCGCAACTCACTATAGCCATCGAACATATGTGAGTGTGTCTCGTTGCGGTCAGTTTTGGCTTTCGTCCAAAGTGTCAGCCAACCATTTCTCTCGGCAGCGCTTGCTTGCTCCCATCGCTCTCTGGAAACTCTGATCACACCGCTGTCGTCTGAAAGAAAGTGCGCGTCATTGCGTGCCTTTACGAGTTCTTCGGCCTCCGGCCCGCTGACCGGCGACCAATTCTCATCCGCGTAGAAGTATCCCGATCTCATTTGGCTGTCCCCCAAGAAACGTAAGCGCTGGTTGTATACGCCGGTTTCCGATTGGCGGGGAGCGATATCGCTCTTCCGCGACAACACTCCAACCCCGACCGATCCGACGCCCGCGAGGCGCCTTTTTCATGCCTGGAGCTTGAACCATGGTGACGGCAACGACCGACAGCATCATCGACACCATCCTCCGCCGTGAGGGCTGGCCGCGCTACACCGACCGGCCGTCCGACCGCGGCGGCCCGACCAAAGGCGGCATCACCCTGGCGACGCTGGCGAGCTGGCGGAAGCGCCCCGTCACCGCAGCCGACGTCGCCGCCCTGGACGAAGCCGAGGTGCGGGCAATCTACCGCGCCCGCTACATCGAGGAGCCGGGCTTCGCCGGCATCGCCGACGACGCGCTGCGCTCCCTGGTCATCGACTCGGGCGTCAACCACGGCCCCGCCCGCGCCGGGACATGGCTGCAGGAGGCGGTCAACGACCTCGCGGGCCGGCCGGTGCTGAAGGTCGACGGCGCCGTCGGGCCCAAGACCCTGGCTGCGGTCAACGGCGCCGACGCGGACGGTCTGTGGCGATCGGTCTTCGCCCAGCGGATGCGGTTCTACGGCCAGATCATCACCGGGGACGCCCGGAAGCGCGGCCGGAAGGAAGACGACGCGCTGAACGCCGCAGGCTGGCTCAACCGGCTAGCCGAGTTCATGGACTCCTGAACGCGACAAAGTGATCGCGCATCCATACTTTTCAGACACTGAATACATCAGGAAATAACTATCCTTGAGAACGCCTCGCGAATATTGAGAGCGCAACTGCGGAACAACCTCGCTTATCACGCGCATACTGCAGTAGGCAGATGAACGTTATGAGAACTCCAAACCAACCCAAGCCGCCCGGCATCCCGCCCGGCGGCTTTTTGCTGCCCGAGGAGGGGCAAAACACATGGACCTGAACACTGCTCTCAAGGGCGGCCACTTGGCCGGCAAGCGCAAGCTGGTGATGAGCATCGTCGCCGTCGTCACCATCGTGGGCGCTTACCTCGTGGGGGATGCCTCGCTGATCGACGCGGCGCAACAGCTGGTGCCGGTACTGCTGGGGATGTGAGGCGCCGCGGTTGTGTTACGTGCAAATGTATGAAAGAAATGCAACCACCTGTTCGGGCCATGCACCTGGGCCAACCGGAGCACCGCGGGGTGTCAGCGCCACACCGGTTGGGTAACTGTCGCCCTCTGATACCGCCCGCGGACCGTGGGAATGGGGCCACCAGTGCTTTGAATGGGGATCGCTGTGGCGATGGAGCGATCCGGACGCCCCGCCGCGGCAGCTTCAGAATTAGTGAAGAGTAAGTGGGAAGTCGCCCAGCACCATAGCCATGAGCCGGCGCTCCACCCGGATCAGATATTCACGCGCCTTGAGATCTCCGCACTCTCTGCTGTGCCGGCGGACGGTATGCACAGCGCAAACAGCGGCAACGGCAACGGTCGGACGCAACATGGATGCCTCCATCGAAAGTATGAGACGAAACTAGGCCAGATAGCATAGATGAAGCGACTCCTTTTTGGGTTCTTGGTGGCGATGTCACAACCAAAAATGCATACTGGTTTATGCGGCACGCCTATTGTTGCAGCCCTGTAACGCAAGCGGTTGCAGTCAGAATAGGTCAGCACCTGAGCCAGCCTTCTCCACCCCACTTTCTCCCCGCATGCCAGCCCACTACTGCTTTCCGCGCTCGTGATGCCGGCCGCACCACCAGCGGACTTCAGTGGTGGAGAAGCCGAATCCGAAGCTCCCGAACAGACCGCAGACCTGATAGATGTGGTGCGTCAGGCCCGGGCCTGGGGCGTTGTTGTGGTCAAGCATCAGTCTCCTCTATCTCTCAGCGCCATTTCCGCCTGCAAGATGAAGTCCCGCTGCCGCGCGATCTCGGCCAGCAGCCACAGCGTATAATCGCGATGCTCGGGCTTCGGCGGTTCCGCCGGCTGCACATGACAGCCCCGCCGACCGCAAGCCGAACAGCGGGCTTTGCGGGCGAGGTCGACAAATGGTGTGGATGTGCCGACCTTGCCGATCAGCTTCTCGATGTGGACCCGCACCATGTGAGGGCAGGCGAGGCACCAGAACTCGACGTAGAGGCAGCCGGACTGCCGCCAGTCCTCCATGCTCCGCTGGCGGTAGCCGAAGGCGACGGTCGGCCCATCTGTCACAGCTGGATGGCTCCGAGGTCCACCTCGCTGCCGGGTCCAGGCCGGGCAGATTCGAAAGCGTCGCGCTCCTCGTCCTCAGGCTCCCGCACAACCAGTGCATCCCGTTCCGGTGCGTGCGGACTGCCGAGCAGCAGCATAGCAGCTATCGTCCGCGCTTGGCCGGCATCCCACGCCGAGGCGACGACTCGGCGTCGCGCGTTCTCCACCACGAAGAGGCTACGGGCGAAGGTCATGGCACCTCCGACAGTTTGGTCATCCTGCCGTGGTCGGGCGCTCCCGGCCCGAAGGTGATCTGGTAGCCGGAGCGGCGCAACTGGGCCACCCAGTCGCGGGCGATGATCTCGCGCATGGTCGCGTCGGCCCGGCGGATGGTGAGGTTGCCGCTGTGCTTCGCCAGCACCACGGAGGCGGCAAGGATCAGATGGTCGTCCGGTACCGGCTGGCCCTCCTTCGACCAGATGGAGGGTGGCTTCGCTTGAGGTTCGTCGCGCACTTCGTTCTCCATGCGTTCGCATGGGACAGAATGCCCGGCGGAGGAATGCTGTCAAGGTGCCGTGAACATCATGAGAACGTTACGGTCGGTGAACTGTGCCGACTCACGTGCCTTCGCGAACCGCTTCCGTTCTCGCGCATTGCGCGCGCTGCGTCTGCTGAAAGCCTTGGAAACTCAGCGTTTCCGCGCTATTTGAAAGGGAGCGGCGGCGGCCGGTTTGGGTTTGCTAAACCGTCATAGGGTTTAAAGCCCTATCGTGGGTTCGAATCCCATCCCCTCCGCCATCAGTTTTCGCTAGAGCATTGATTTTGCAGTAAAATCCGCTCTAGCCTCTAACTCTCCCCCACAGAATACCCCACACTTTCGCGCGGATTGGGACGGCTGTTTGTGGACGGTCGCGGACACCTACTTGTCCCACTCGTCCTCCGGTGGTATATATGAGGCATGGGCGCTTACGGAGACAGTGGTCTCCGTGCTCCAGGCGTCAGCATGTTGCACAGTGTCACCTATAACGTTCCTCGGCGGGATCTTCATTCTTGCGATGGTAATGCTGGTCATCAGCGACCGGAAAGGAGAGGTCACCATGGGAACTAACGGTCATCTGTCAAACTTTGTTGTCGGTTACATCGCCAGCATCGCCGCAACTCTGACCCTGTCGCCGTAAGCGCCTATCAAACCTATCGGCTGAATGGCCGTTTACACATACAGAACGCCCTCCCGCCGGCTGTCGCTCTCGTAGACGCTGGGGCCGGTTTCGCCGGCAAGGATGCGCCCCACGGCCATGGCCGCACCTACGGCGCCGTCGATCCGGCCGGTGCTGCGATCCTTGCTGAACTTCTCGTTCTCCGCGTCATCCCGCACGGCGCGGATGTTGGCGAAGCACATGCGCATGATCGGGTTGCCGCCGTGGCGGAGCTGCCCGCCCAGGATCGCGCGCTTCAGCTCCTTCACCGGGGCGGCCATGCTGGCGAAACCCTGCCCGAACTCGGCAACCTTCAACCGCTCCCGTTGCAGCGCCGCGGTGACGGCGGTGCTGTTCCATCGGTCGATGGCGACTTCCTGAAGGTCGTACCGCTTCGCCAGCGCCACCACATGGGCGATCACCGCGGCGTGGTCGACGCGGTTCCCCTCCGTCACGGTCAGCAGCCCGTCCCGCTCCCAACGCACATAATCGGCCCGGTCTTTCTCCGCCTTCTGCGCCAGCGTCGCCGCCGGCAGGAAGAACATGGGCAAGACGTCATAGGTGCGGTTGTCATCGCTCCCATCCGGGAACACCGCGACCACGGCGGTCAGATCCTCCACACTCGACAGGTCGACGCCAACCCAGCACGCCCGGCTTTCCAGGTCGGCCGGCGGCGTCATCGGTTCGGCCCGGTCGTAGAGCGTCAGGTCCACCCACGGGTTGGCCGCTCCGTCCTGCCAGATGTTCAGGTGGAAGCGCTTGAAGTCGGCAAGGTCGGCCGGGAAATGCTCGATGCGCCGCGCCTTGATGCGCAGCTCGTCCATCGACAGGAAGCCGGCAGCTAGCGCCGGGTTCGCCGCGTGCCATTCTCGCTCGTCCTGCCAATCGGCCTCGGGATCGGCGGCGAAGATGATGGGTGCGAAGGTTGGATCCTCCACCTCCCCCCGAGCAACGGCAAGGCTGTATCCCCAAAGGTCGAAGGCCAAGCCGCCCTGTCCTTCGCCGGCCGTCGAAATGACGACGGTCAGCGGCTCGTCCCGCTTGACCATCGAGTCGCGCACGACGTTGAACAGCTTGCGCCCTTCAGCCGTCGGCCACGCATGGATTTCGTCCGCCAGGAAGAAGGAGGCGTTCATGCCGTGCTTACTGTAGGCCTCGGACGAAATGGCCTTCAGCACGCCCCGCGTCCGCCGGTGGTTCAGCAGCTTACGCGACTCCACCGGGGCCACGCGCTGCAACAGGATACGATCCTGTTTGATCATCTCCATCGAGTGCTTGAAGGCGATGCCCGCGTTCTCCCGGTCGGCGGCGGCCTGGATCACCTGTCCGCCGGCCTCGGCTTCCGGCCCCATGAAGTGCGCCAGCGCCAGCGCAGAGGCGAGCGTCGTCTTGGCGTTGCCGCGCGGGATCCAGATGCAGGCCAGACGCACCAGCCGCCGGCCGTCGCGCGTGCTGGGGCCATAAATGCGGCGGATGATCGCCTCTTGAAACGGGTTCAGCACGAACCGGCTCCCGGCGTGCTTGCCCTCCCATAGGCGCAGCATGCGGACGAACCGGCAGATGCGATCCGCCCGGCCGGACGGGTCCGGGTAGAGCGCCGGATCAGGACAGAAGGTCGGAGTCCCAACCACCGTTGTCATCCTCGTTTTCGCCCCCCTTCACGCCCCGCCGATGGGGCGTCAAGCCCAGTTCGGCAGCCAGCAAACGGCCCTCGCGCATGGCGGCTTGCTGCATCCTGAAGGCGGGGTGGGGTTTCGGGCCGGTATCGCTCTTGATGATGCGGCCTTCCGTCGCCATGAGTTCCTCGCACTCGCGAACCTGCCCGACGGCGACGCAATAACTCTCAAGCGTTGCAAGGACATCGTCAGCCAAAAGCTTCCGACCGTGCAGCTCCTTCGCCGCGCGCTTCCATTCCTTTTTCGCGTGCTGGGGGAGCCAGGACGGCGGCGGCGGACACCGCTTCGCCGGCCGTTCGGCCTCCACCGGGGCGGACTTCCGGCCCTTCATAGGAGAAAATCCCATTTTCCCGGAGAGTGCGCGCAAGACCCCCCACCGGTCCCGGCCCCCTCGGACGGAAATTCCGAACCCCCTATCCCCCCAGGCGCGGGGGCGGGTGTGCCGCCCGAACCCGGCCGCCAAGCGCCCCGATCCGGCCCCATGCTCTTGGCGTTGTGGCAACGCTCGCACATGGGTTGCCAGTTGGAGCGGTCCCAGAACAGGCGCTGGTCTCCCTTGTGGGGCGTCCGATGATCCACCCTGGTAGCTGGGGCGCCACAGGCGCACAGGCGGTTCTGCGGGCGCCCCAGGAACGCCTTGGCCGCCTTCTCCCACGCCTTGGTGTAGCCGCGTTGCCGGGCGGTTCCCCGCCGGGCGTCGTAATCCTTGGCGCATAGGGGGCAGCGGCGGCCCGTGTAGGACGGGTGTCCGGGGTGGTGGCAGTGCTTGGGCGGGGCGCTGGGCATGGCGTCACCCTCCCATCGGGATCTGACGGTAGGGCTGCAACAGCCCCTCCACCTCGGGCGGGAGGGTGGCGCCCCCGGCGTGAGCGCCAACCCAATATTCGGTGCGTCCCGCACCGTCGGTTTCTTCGGCCTTCACCAGCGGGTCGCGGTCCCGATCATACCACCAGTTCCGCACCAGCATGATGGCCGCGCGCTCCAGGTCCTCGGGCAGGGTGCGGCCGGGATCGCCGGGCAGGACATAGCCGGCGGTGTAGGTCGCCACGATCCGCCCGGCCCGCCACAAGCGGCGGGTGTCCGGGTCGGTCAGCCGGTAGGCCAAGCCGGCGGCGCCGTCCACCTCGAAGGCATCCGGCGGCAACTGCGCCCCGCCCTCCAAGAGCGACCCAACCGACAGCACAGGCCAGCGGGACAGGCTGACCGACTCCGCCGGGCCGGTCAGCCAAACCGACTCCCGCACGGTCTCAGCCGCGAAGGAGCGGCGGCACCAATGCTCAATCGCGGCCGATGCCCGGTCAATCGACAGGGCGAACCAACCATCATCGCCCGTACCGCTTTCGCGCAGCTCGGCCTTGATCGTGTCCAGGGTGGTGAAAGCGTGCGACGCGGCGGGTGTGATGACGGTCAGCATGGGGAACCTCACACGGGCGGGTTGGTAATGGGAAAGCGGCCGGGCTGAGGGCAGCGCTTGGGCGGGGTGACAGGCATTTCCAACTCTTCGTCCCAGTGTGCTATACGCCGATGCCAAATTGCTTGGAGTGTTCACAATGCTCATGGGAACTGTGTTTGACATTGGCATCGGCATCACCTCTGGGGTGGCAGCCTTTTTCTGGTTTCGATCCGCCGCAGGTAAATTGCCGGCTATGGTCGCTTACTACGATGCTGCGCCTCCAACCGATCCGTTCTTTCAAGCAATGCAACGGAGCGCCAGAATGAACCGTTGGGGGGCCGCCTTCAGCGGATTGGCGGCGGCCTTGTCCGTGCTCAAACTGGCGTTCTCATAGCTTTACGCTTTTCACACGGGCGGGTTGGCGGTGGGCATGCTGTGCGGGTGCCCCAGCACGGCGACGGCGCCGATGTCCGCGGCGGCGGCGTTGCCGGCCGGGGTGACGGTCAGCCGGACATACCGCTTGAACCCGGCATAGCCCACCTTCCGCGTCTTGCCGTCATCGGCCGCGGTGAAGCCGGCAAGGGCCTCGTTGCCCAGAAGCTGGGTATTGGGCACCGCGGCGGCGTCGGACAGGTCCGGAGCGTCGCCGTCCTCCACCAGCACGGCGAAGGTCGCGTCGGCATCGGCCAGGGTGCCGGCCATGATGACGAAGGTCAGCGACGCGAAGCCCATCGTGTCGATGACGGAACCCACCAGTGGCGTGTTGTCGGCGACGCGGGTGCAGGCGATGGCCGGGAGCGGATGGACGTGGTTGAACAGGTCGCGCATGGTCGTGGCCTCCTTACGCCGCGATCTTCAGCTTGCGGAGCGCTTCCGCCTTGCCCACCCCGCCGGCAACGCGGCGCCGGCCGTGGAAGCGGGTCATGCCCTTGATGGCGATGGTGAACGGGTCGCGCAGGATGGACAGGGGCACGCGGTCGAAGATGCGGTAGCCGGCGTTGAAGTCGCCGAACGCCACCGGGAAGGCGCCTCCCGCGACGGCGGGCATGTCGGGCGCCTCCACCACCGGCCGCCCCAGGATCGTAGGCGGGGTGTCCGCCTTCAGCCCGTCGGACCACAGGTAGTTGCCCTGTCCGTCCTTCAGCTTGCGCACGGTCGCCGTGGTCGCGCTGTTCATCATCCAGACGGCGCCGGCCCGGTAAGGGGTGGGCAGGGCATAGTAGAGGTCGATCAGCCCGTCCGCGGTGATCTGGGAGGCATGACCGCTCTTGGTGAAGCCCACCCCGGTATCGTTCATGAAGCCCATCGGCTTCTTGACGCCGTTGCCCGCCACGAAGGCGGCACCCTCCTTCGAGCCGAACTCTTCGCCGAACTCGAAGGCCAGAAGCGCGCCGATGTCGAAGGCGGAGTCCTCCAACAGGCTGTTGGGCACGTCGACATAGGCGGTCAGCTCGGCAACCTCGTAGGTCGCGGCGCCGAAGGTGACGGTCGTTTCCTGCCGCTCCTCGGTGTCGCCGGTCCACTGCGCCGTCATGCCACCGATGCGCTTGGGCATGGTGGCGGAACCGGTGCCGACGTTGCGGACGTTGGCGACGGCGCGGACGGGGGAGAACAGGACGACGTTGCGCTGCAGCTCGGGAATGAACTCGCCGGGAGCCAGAACGCCGCCCGTGGTGTCGTCCGACGTTGCCAGGGAACGCACCTCGTCCGCCGTCATGCCTTCCCGGCCGTTGCGGATGAAGGACAGGAAGGCGCGGGTTTCCGAGGCCGGCCCCTGCTGCTGACGCTGTTCCTGCTGCGAACCGGGACGGCGAAGCACGCGCTCCACCGCTTCCAGGCGAGTGCGCATCTCCGTCACGCTGGCCTCGGTGCCGTCGAGGCGCTGGGTCGCGGCGCCGGTGAACTCGTCCAGGGCGGCGCGGATGTCCGCGGGGTTGTCCTGTTGCTGCTGTTCTTCGCGAATTTCCCAGGTGCGGGGCTGGGGGTGGAAACCGTTACGCATGCTTGCCTCCGATGATCGCCGCGGCGCGGCGGATGTGGTTGACCAGCCCAGCCGGGCCGGCGGTCGCGGAACGAACGTCCGTCACCCGCGCGCCCGGATTGGACGGCCGGCGGACGGGAGAGATTTCGATCAGGTCGGCTTGGCGGATGGCGACAGTCCCATCCGCAAGGGTGTCGGTCAGCCGGCGGCGGAACCCGACCGACAGCCCGCCCAACTCCCCCGCCTTCATCATCGCGTGAGCCTTGCGCCCGCTCGGGCTGGTCAGATCCAGCCGGCCGCGGACGAACAGTCCGGACGGCGCCTCGCGGATATCCAGCCACGCGCCGATAACGACGGAAGGGGAATGCTGCAACAGCATCATGGGCATGGTGCCGGCGGCCCGGTGCTCGGTCAGGGACGCAGCGAAGGCGCCCGGCATGAACACGGTGTTGTAGCTGTCGACCGTGCCATAGGCGTTCGCGGCGCCGCTGAAGGTGCCGGCGTCTTCCGCCGCGAACCGGATCTCGATGTCATGGTGCAGGATCGTCATGGGGCGTTCCCTTCGGTCGCGGCTGGATCGAGCGGGTTGACCGGAGCGGCGTTGACGGGCCGGGTGAAGACCTTTCCCGAGCCATCCGGGGCCGGCGGCATGTTCTCTTTCGCCCGCGCTTCATCGGGGCACAGGACGCCGTGCGAAATGGCCGTGGCGTATGCCGTCATCCGGGCTGCAAGATCGGCGCGTGCGAGGTCGTCAAGCATGAACTCGAAGTAGAGGGTTTCCCGTTCATCTTCGGTCAGAAGGGAAACCGCCAGCGCGTCACACCAGATCTTCAAAATAGGCAGTAGGCAGAACGTCAAAAACTGCTGCCCCATTGCTTCGGCGTTGTTGTGGGTCGCGCGGTCCAGTTCATTCAGCATGTGGAGCGGGATGCGCCAGAAGCGGGACACTTCCGCAATCTGTGGCGCCGCATCTCCAGAGTCTGGGCGTCGACGCTGGAAAGCTGAAGCGGCTCGAAGGTCATGCCTTCTTCCAGGATCATCGTCCGGCCGGTATTGGCGTTGCCGGTGTACCAGTTGGAGAAACCGGCCTTCAGCCGCCCCAGCACGGTATCGCTCAAGCTCTTGGGGTGCTTCAGGATCCCCGACGGCTTGGCGCCCCGACCGAACAGGCCAGCGCAGTGGGTCTCCAGCGTCATGGCAAGGCCGATGGCCTCCCGCGCCAGATTGACCGGGGAGGCGCCCTTGTAGGTGTCCAGCCCGACGCCGCGGACGTGGAAGATATCCCGGCGGCCATAGTCGCGGGTTTGCCCGTCCTCGGTGGTGACGGTGTAGATCGGTTCCAGGGTCAGCGGGTTTTGCTTTACCGCGACCCGCCGGGAGTCCAGCGGGATCATCTCCGCCGGCCGGCCCTCATTGTCCCGGACGATGAACCCGTACCCGTTGCCGGCGGCGGCGAAGTGGGTGCCGACGATCAACCGGAACTCAGCGGCCGGCGTCCATGGGTTCGCCATCTTCGCGACGATCCGATAGGCGGGATGGTCGGTCGCCCGCTCCCGGTCATCCGTGCCCGTCTTCCGGTAAAGGTGGACCGGCAGTTGCGCCAGCGTCTCCCCGATGATCCGAATGCAGGCGTGCGAGGCAGAGCACTTCAGCGCCGTTTCCAGCCCGACATTCACCCCCGCGACGGTCGGGCCAGCGGCTCCCAGCACTTCCGCGACGTACGGGTTATCGAGCGAGAAGGCTTCCCCACGGGTTTCGGGGGCAGGGGTGGAGTTGCCGAACAGGGAAGCGATGAACTGGCGCATGGTGTGCCCAAGTCAATGGAGCGGCGTTTCCTCCACATTCTTGGTCGGTTACTGAAATGAAAAGGGGTATTCAATTTCAGTAGAGCGCATCCCGTTCAGCGGTATTCAGGATCTCGAAGATGCGGCGCCGGCTGGTGGGGAACCGGAGATCCGTCTTCATGATTTCCCACAACAGGGCGGCGGTGGGATCGGTCGGCGGGGTATCCTGGTCCCGGTGCTGGCGCCATGCGGCGGCGGCGTAGCGCTGCTGAACGATCAGGATCCGTTCGGCGGCATCCCAGGCGGACAGCTCGGGCCAGCGCTCGCGCCACAGCCGAAGGATCAGGGCGTCGCGATGCTGGCGCCGCTCCACCCGCCACCATGGCGGTTCACCGGGGGAGCGGTCCAGGCGAAGCGCCCGCTCCATGCCCTGTTCCGGATCGGACAGGTAGGCTCCCAGGCGAGCGGACAGCCACGCCCGATCATCGGGGGTGTCCTTGCCGGCGGCAACGCGGCGGATGCGGTCAACGGCTTCCACGGTGGGCCTATCGGGGCTGTGTGCCGGGCATGCGCTTGATGCGCTGGTCAGGGTCGGGAAGGCCGATGGAGGCGCACAATTCCCGCACGCGCGCCTTCTCCGCTTCGGTTGCCGGGGGCACGGCGTCGTCTTGCCGCTGGCGGGCCAGCATGGCGCGGGCGCCGTTGTTGCCCTTGGCGAGCACGCTCAGCCGCTCCCATTGCGCCCGCAGATGCGACCGTTCGGCATCCAGAGCGGCGGCCAACTCCGGCCAACTCGGCCACCACATCGGCCGGTCAGCGGTGGAGAGCCGCTTCATGACCCGATCCAGCGCTCCGAGGTCGTTGATGATCGCCGCGGGATACTCGGCCCGCAGGATCGAAGAAACCGCACCCATCAGCTTGCTTTCGGGCGGCAGCTCCTTGCCGGCGCAGAGGTTCGCCAGATGCGCCACGAAGGCTTCCGCCTCCCCTTGGGTCGCCGGCCTGGAACGGACCTTCAGCACGCCCAACGCATGCACCGCCTCGCGCTTCATCGCGTCGGTGATGACGGCCGGCGGCTGCCAGGGAAGCGGCCGGTTCTCGGTCCCATGCTCGGTGAACACGACGGTTTCAGGCGTCTTCAGCGCAGCCTGCAAGGTCGCGGTCAAGTATTCGCTGGAAGCGGTTTGCTGGGGCCGAAGGCCGTACGGATTGAATTCCACGACGTTGCTCATGCGGCGTTCCTTCAGGCATCGGGCGGTTGCGGGTGGCGAGTGCGTCGGCGATCCGTTCGTCGAAGAAGGCCAGCGCGGCCGGTGGCGCCTGGGATCGCTCGGCCATCGTCCGGCAGGTGCCGGCGAACACTCCGTCGCAGAGGTCGACATCGGCACCGGCTGCAAGCCAGCGCTGGGCAAACACCAAGTCCTTAGCGTGGGGGTGAGGCCGGCGGTGTGCTTCGCCATAGGCCGCTGTCCGGGCGGCGTCGAAGGCGCGGATGATCGCCTTGGCCGCGGACGTTGCGCCCGCCCGCGTTTCCACCACACCGACTCTTGGTGGATCTAATAACGGGTCGGCGGAACGTGGTTCCCCCTGCTTTGGAGCCACGTTCCGGGCGGAAGCTCCTTCCGGGCGGAACGTGCTTCCCCCTGGTAAGGGGCACCCGGAACCTCCTTCCCCCTGGTCAGAGATATCACCCGGAACCTCGTTCCGCCCGGAACGTGCTTCCGCCCGGAAGGACGTTCCCCCTGCCGTTTCGGCTGGGTCAGCGGCTTCTGCCAGCGCCGCAAGCGCATCGAGGTTGAACCGGTATTCCCGCGGCAGATGCTGTCCCGGCCGCTCTGCGGCTACCAGGATCAGGACATCGATGGCTTCCAGGGCGCGCATGGCGTCACGAACGGCACGATCCGAAATCGCGCAATCGCGAGCGACGCGGGCGTTGCTGGGAAACACCCGGCAGCCCTCATCGTCGGCGAAATCGGCCAAGCGGGCGGCAACCAGCTTCACGGTGCCGCTGGGCAGCTTCGCGCGCCAGACCATGCCCATGACGCGCAAGCTCATTGGCCGCTCTCCGCCGGCTGAAACACGCGGCCATGGCCTGTCTGCCAGCGGGTGCAGGTGCCTTCCGGGTTCATTCCGTCCGTCTCGTTCTGTGTCGCTCGTATCCGCCACAAATAGCGGATGACTGCCGGGCGGGTGGGGCGGCGTTACGCCCCGGCGCCGCCGGCCAGCGCAGCCAGGAAATCGGCCGGCGTGGTGGTGATGATCCGGCGGCGACCAACAGTGACGGACTGAACCGTGCCATCGGCGATCATCTCGTAGAGCTTGGAACGCCCCAGGCCGGCGGCATGGCACCATTCGTTGACGGTGTAGCCCACCTTGTGGACGCGCTGGGAGACGGTGGGGCTGGGGGCGGGCGGCTCGGCTTGATCCAGGCAAACCGGGGGCGTTTGCAGCCGGGGGGTGCGCCCCGGCCGCTCATTCAGTGCATTCATGGGGATTTACCTTGTGAAGAGGGGCGGGGGCATGAAAGCCCCCGGCTGTATTTAGACGTTAGTGTCTTCGTCAGAGGTCATAGCTTCAGCGATAGCCCGCAGTGCATCACCGCTAAGAATGCGCACAGTACGGATCGGCGGCACCTCCTTCTCATCGGCATCAGGAAGTGCGAACAGATGACACAAAGTGTGGCTCTGTTCGTTCAGGGTGAATTTTTCCCAAATCGTGAATGTACCGACATCGCAGTCAACTTCAATGCGGTCAACGTCACGGGCCTTCTTGGGAAGCGCGAGCAATACAGTCAGCGTGTCCCCGAGGGTCCGCTGGCCGGTCAGGGGGCAGCTTTCCTTGTAATGATCGTGACGAGAGTTTGCATCAGGAAGAACATATGATGCGCCAATCTTGAATACCGACGCGAGTCTTCCAGCATTGCGCTTGGTTGAGCTTCCCAGAAGTGCAATCAAAAACAAGGAAACATTCTCAGGAGTAGCTGGAGTGCCGCCACCGGGGCCGGAGCGGGCTCCAGAAAATTGTCCATCGTCCCTGATGGCTCGCTCCCAATCGTACAGTTCGTGCGGGGTCATTTTGAGAGCGGCAGCCATCCCACGCGCGTAAAGAGATCTCAGGTTCATTCTCCAGCACTCACATGTTGGTGATGTCGCAACATCAATTGCAGCGCGCTCATGATGTTGTGACTGTCCCAACATGCCAAGGCGCAAACCACGAACTTTCGTTGATGGATGTCGGCGGCGTACCCCCTAAACGTCATTAGGGGGGTAAGGGCGTTGAGGGGGTGCTGTCCGGCGCAAGGGCCAGCGCGAAGGACGTCCAAAGTGCGGACAACCTGCCCCTCAGGATCGTGCGGCAGCTCCGCGGTGGAGCCGTGCCAGGAACTCCGCCACCTGACGGACGGACTCAAAGAGGCTGGGGCCGTCCCCACCTTCAAAGCCCACAGGGCCGGCTACGACGCGCATCTTCACAATGGCGTCTGTGAGCGTAGATGGGTCAGTTTCATGGATCGCCTGTGCGATGTCGGCGATTTCCCCGGTGAAGGTGTCCGACTCCTTCACAGTGAGATGGTCGGTCGACGCCGTCAGGCCGGCGTTGATGAGTTCCTCCGCCTGAATGAAGGTCAGCCCCAGCGCGGGAATGATGGTCGACTGTGCCGGCGCCAGGGAAGCCGGCATGTCGGTCGGGACATTCAGCCGGCGGCGGACTTCGGCTTCAGCGGCGGCCTTGGCGGCCTCGAGGCTGTCCGCGGGTCCACCGGCAACCCCGGTCATGAACTGCGGGCCGGTGTGCAGCTCCCAGGCGATGATGCGGGGATGCGATCCGGCCGGCGGGATGTCGAAGGCGATCAGCTCGAAGGCGTCGACAATGGCGCGCTGGGCACTGGTGGCGCTCCACATCTCTGACAGCTTGCGCCAGACGATGGGCGAGGCGGGGGCGTTCGCGCCGGCCGGCGCGTTGCTGGGGATCGACATGGGGAATGCTCCGGTGGGTTTCCGCCACGATGGCGGATATGGGGGGTGCCCGATCTTGGCGGACAGTCGACGGGTGGCGGCGATTAGGTCGGCATGGCGGAAGAGTGGTCCGGCCCCTTGACCGGCTGTTCCCGGCCGCGCCGGGCGATGCGTTCCGCCGGGCTGTCGATGGCCTGGATCAGGCGCCAGAGCATGCCGGCGTGCGGATCGTTGGAAACGATGTCGCGGCAGTCCCTGTCCGGATCGTCGCCGAACACGAGCGTGCTCCAAGCGCAATCCGCGTCGATGTACTTGGTCAGCAGATAGCGGAGCTGGATCGCGGTCCCGTCCAGCGTCTTCGGGGTGAACGCCTCGATCCGCTCGCCAATGGCGTCCACCATCTCGCAGTACCGGCCGGACTCGCCATCGGGCGCGCACTGGTAGGCCGTGGCGGCGGCCTGGAAGGCATCCCAGGCGAACAGCAGCTCGATGTCAGGATGGGCGCCCGGCCGGACACCGCGCTTTGGCATGCCGTTCACGCATGCGGGAATGACGCGGCTGCCAGCGCCGTTGGTGTTCGGGTCCGACGGCGGGTCGGTCAGCAGCCGGCGGGCCTTCGACTCGGCGGCGGCCTTGCCGTCATCGGTACTGTCCAGCACGCCCTCCCCCAGGCGTTCGCCGTCCCGCTCAATGGTCCACAGGACGATGCGGGGATGACCGGTGCGCGACAGGGAGTCGTGAACCTCCAGCGCGTAGGGGCCAACCTGTGCGGTGGAGATGGTAACCGACCCGTCGCCGGGGCCGGGAAGCTGGCGGGTGGCCCAGACGATGGGCGTAGCTTGGGCGTTCGCGCCCTTGGGCGCGTTGGTGACGGTCGTCATGGTGGGAGGCTCCTACAGGCAGCGGTGCGCCGCGGTGGCGCACTGGCGGGTGGATCAGGCGGCTATGGCGATGGGGGAGGCGTTGGGCAGATGCTCCAGCTCTCCGCGGTCTTCCTCGGGTTCAAGGTCTGGGTCGCCATCACGGGCGTCCAGCTCAGCAAGCAAGGCGTCTATGGCGGCTTCGATCATGGGGCGGGGCCAGCGCGCCAGCAGGTCCAGCGGCGGGCAAGGCTTGGGCGTGGCGAGAAATGCTCGCATGGGCTGCCTCTATCGTTGAACTCGTACTGTTTTCGGTATAATGTACCGATATCATTATCCTATCGGGACATCAACAGGAAATCGGTACGCTGTCATGACGATCGCTGCTGTTCAGAGCAAGATGGCGCGGGCGGCCGTAGGCTGGGGGGTTCGCGACCTTGCCAAAGAGGCCGGTGTATCCGTTGACACCGTGTCCCGGTTGGAGCGTGGGGAAGAACTCCAACCTCGTACCCTTGCTGCGATCCAGGCAGCCCTTGAAGCGGCCGGCGTCGAGTTCATCCCGGAGAATGGGGGTGGCGCTGGAGTGCGTTTGAGGCAAGCTATCGGGCATAAGACAATTTGATTGAGATAAAAATGATGATGTTAATAAAGCCATTAATTGGCGCGTTGTTCGCTCTATACGCGATTGCTAGTTTCTTTTTCGGTGTTTCTGATTGGAGCAAGCAAAGAGAATACCATGAAGCGTGCCAAAGGCAGATTAGTCTACGCGCCAAGCCGGACGAACAGACCTGGGCTATGATCGGATTTTATGCGCGAGGCGAGAAAGGATTATTTGACATCACATTGGACGCCATCTCATGGCCCGGGAAAATATTTCTACTTTCAACTGAGCCGAATTTGGTGGTTGAGGCCAACCATGCATTTGCAGAGATTGAAAAGACATCTGGTGCAGCATCTCTTGAGCAAAAATATTGCTCGGACATCAAGCGGTCTTAGTTTGAAGCTGTAATGCAAAAGCCCGCCCGGTTCACACCGCGGCGGGCTTTGTCGTCCCTAGGCGCCCCGAAAGGGCGTCGGCTCAACCGACACCCCACCGTGGGGAGGGTGTCCTGGTAGCGTCCATACTGCGGATGCCACCTGTCAGCACTCCTGAAGGGCCTCCATACTGCTGAGGCCCTCTCAGCTCCGGAGAGGGGCCTTGGACTACACCAACATCCATCTGAATAGCCCGTGAGATAGGTGTAGGTCGCGAGCCTACGCCGTACCTGCCGCTGATTCAGTCAGCTCTGACCTGTCCCGAGTCGACCAACAGTTCTACTTCCGCACGACGGATGTGACGGATCGGAGGCTGCTCGCCGCACTTCGTGAAGAAGTTGGACTCGATTATGGATACCTTCAGGGACAATCGAAGACGCTACTGCGTACCGGCACGAAGGCTCGCGTCGGCAGAAAATCTTTATATTTCATGTATTTATATCGAACCTTAGGCCTCGCATATGGGCCTATGCCATTCGGACGCATGCATAGGACCGTGCTCACAAAGTGTGGACCTGGACTTATCACGGTGATAAGTTCTGCCAAGGGTGATCCAGATTTTTCACCACCCGTATATCATTGTAGCAGGTATGCAGGACAGCAAATGGGAGCAATTGATAGTGTGGTCCCTAGACCACTAGAGCCAGATCTAGCGACAACGCGCATTAACGGTATTGCTCGAAGAGGTTATACATTCTGTTGGGACGATGAAGTTAAGCAGAAATTGAAAGATAAAGATCTCGTAATTGGAGACCTTCATTACATACTTCGTCATGGAAAGGTATATGAGCAAGGTCGGTCTTGTACTACCGTGCTGTTTTTTAAATACATAGTGGAGACGCGAACGCCTAACTGGATAAATAAGAGCCTAAGAATTGTGGTTATACTTGGCAACACAGATGAGCTGAGGGTGTGTGATGTTCTCGACTAAATCCAAGCGGATATAATGAAGAACCAAGAGCCGCTTGCCGGAGAAATGAAGAGGGGTGCTATGAACACCGAGATGTATCACTACACAGAATGTGGACTCGATGATGTGTGGATCGCTGGCATAGAGTTCCACTGCGATGCGGCTGGTAAAACGGTGTACCGCATTCCCAATCTGCCCGGACTTCACCGTGAGATAGCCCGCTCGATCGTGTACGAGTCATCTGGCATGACAGGGCAGGAACATAGATTCCTCCGTACCGAGTTGGGCATGACGCAACAAGAGATGGCAAGCCTTCTGCATGTTGAAGCGCTTACCATTAGTCGTTGGGAACGAGGTGAAAACCCTATCGACCAGAATGCGATGACCATAATTCGCATGTTGGCTGTCGAGAAGCTTGAGCTTGAGCAGAAGGAAAGCGTCGAAAAGATTTCGAAGCTTAGCGTTAGTGTTGCTCGGACAGATCCTCTGATAGTTGATGGGTCCAATCCGGATCAATACAAGGCTTCACGCAAGATTGCGGCCTGATCTGAAGATCCCCGCGAGGCAAGACCTTTTGTCTCGCGGGGTGATAATTGTGTTCAGATAATCGGCGGGAAGCTCATCCCGTAGCAGCCTCTGCCATTGCCGTGCTGGCCGTCTCCCTCATGCAGAAGCTGGCCCATGCCTTCATCAGCACGCGCCGCTTCTCCAACAGGTCGCCACGCCGATAGGCAGCCTCCACCTTGTTCTTGATCGTGTGCGCCAGCGCCATCTCCGCCACGTCGCTGGGGGTGTTCGTCGTCTCGGCCGTCCAGTCGCGGAAGGCGGAGCGGAAGCCGTGGGCAGTGGCCTCCACCTCCATCCGGCGCAGCAGCATCGTCAGTGTCATGTCCGACATGGGCTTGCCTGGCTTGGCACCCTCGAACACCAAGGCATCAGGATCGTCGGACTTGCGGGCCAGCGCACGGGCTTCCTTCAGGATCTGAAGGGCGCGCGGCGCCAGCGGCACCACATGCGGCTTGCCGGCCTTCATCCGCTCGCCTGGGATCGTCCATAGCCCGGCTGCCAGGTCGAACTCCCGCCACATGGCGCCGCGCATCTCCCCTGACCGAACCGCGGTCAGGATCAGGAACTCCATCGCCAGCCGAGCCGCCGGACCGGCCTTGTCGAAGGTGCGCAGCTTGACCAGGAAGGCCGGCACGTCGTCATAGGGCAGGGCGGCGAAGTGTCCGCCGGCCTCCTTCTGCTTGGGCAGACCCTTGGCGACGCCACGCACCGGGTTCTCTCCATCCCGGAAGCCCTTGGCGGCTGCCCAATCCAGGACGATCCCGATCCGCTGGCGCACCCGGCGGGCGGTCTCCGGCTTCTCCAGCCAGATCGGCAACAGCACGTCGCGTACCTCGGGCGTTCCGATCCGGTCGACGGTCAGCGTGCCGAGCTGGGGGAAGGCGTAAGTCTCCAAGGTGGTGAGCCATTGGTCCGCGTGCTTCCCGTTCTTCCAGCCGTCCTTCCGCTCCTCGTGGCAGGTGCGGGCGGCCTCGGCGAAGCTGGGCACCACCCGACGGGCGGCCTTGCGCTCGGCAAGCGGGTCTCCGCCGGCGCGTGCAACCCGCCGCATCTCCAGCGCCGCGTCGCGTGCCTCTGCCAGCGTTACCAGGGAGGCGGAACCCAGGCCAATGTCCCGTCGCCTTCCGTGGATGGTGATGCGCAGCAGCCAGCGCCGGGCGCCAGACTCGTCCACGTCCAGATACAGGCCGTTCCCGTCCGCATGCCGGCCGGGCTTCCGAGTCTTCACCGTGACGGCGGTCAGTGCCTTTTCGGGGTGCCGGCCGAGTCGCTTGGGCATGGGGCTGTCCTTGATCGAACTGGTCAACCCCACATTCGGGGTTCCGGGAACCGAATTCCCGTGCCCCACGTTTTACCCCACAAAGCATTGAAGGTATAGGTGGAAAGTCACGGACAAGGGCAAACGAAGACGTGTCCATGTATTGAGCGAAAACGGATGGATAGCGGACAAGTGCGGAAGACGGTGGATACTGTTTCTATTTCCATCCCCTCCGCCATCAGTTTTCGCTAGAGCGTTGAATCACAAGCTGAGTCAGCTCTATGCCCATATTCATTTCGGCAAATTGATCCGCGGCCTCCACCGTCAAGGGTGATGCGCGGGCCATTTCGAAGTTGCCGTGGAGTTCGGTCCATTGTGCGGTCCCGAACTCCAGGCCGGGACCGCAAGAGCCCCACCGGAGAAATCTGCTGTGGGGTTTTTCGTTTTTGGACTGATCGGTCCAATGGCGCCCCGCCTGCCAGGAAATTGAAGGCGGTCCGAGGCCGAGAAGAACTTGTCTGTGCCGTCGGATGCCTGACCATTACCGAATAGCCGTAGCAGCGTCGCAGACTGTACGTCCGCGACAGCCACCTGCCGGCTTCAGCCTTCCTGGAGCAGTTCGACCTCGATGAACACAATGTCCGTGGCGCCGTTGTTGATGACGTTGTGGCTGACGCCGGCCTTGCGGAAGTAGGACCGTCCCGGTTCCAAGGGGAACTGCCGCTCCGATCCGTCCGGATCCACGATGGTGAAAGCACCAGAGGTGATCGGCACGATCACGTAGTCATAGCCGTGAACATGAGCTCCGGTCTCGGCCCCGGGCACCAGACGCCATTCGGTAACACGGGTGCGTTCGCCTTCGACATGCGTCACCGAAACGGCCTGTGGGCGCGTGCTCATCACATTCCTCATTCATCGTTCGAGCCTAACCGTCGAGCGTAGCACGCAAACCGTTGAAATGCCGGAAGGGACGCGCCCGCCGGGGGCAGGCGCGTTCCCTTCGGCGTTCTCTTGGCGCCGATCAGTCGGCCAGTCGGGTGGTCAGGCGCGGTGCCGTGCCGGTGGCGGCGGCGATGTAGCGGGCGCGCCGCGGCTTCAGGACGAACAGGGCGAGGAAGGCGGCCAGCGCGTTGACGATGGCGACGCTGTAGAACACGGTCTGCCAGCTGCCGGTCGCCTCGACCATCAGGTTGCCGATAGGGACCAGCAGGGCCGCCGTGCCCTTGGCGGTGTAGAGAAGGCCGGCATTGGTGGCGGCGAAGCGCGAGCCGAAGGTGTCGCCGCAGCAGGCTGGGAACAGGCTGAAGATCTCGCCCCAGGCGAAGAAGACGAGACCGGTCAGGATGACGAAGGCCAGCGGGTCGGCGCCATAGGCGCTGAGCGCCATCACGCCCGCCGCTTCGATGGCGAATGCGATGAACATGGTGTTCTCGCGGCCGATATGGTCGGACACCCAGCCGAAGAAGGGCCGCGTGATGCCGTTCATCACCCGGTCGATGGACAGGGCGAAGGTCAGCGCCGGCAGGGTCAGGCCCAGGATGCTGACCGGCGCGTCGACCAGACCCATGTCGGCGGCGATGGGGCCGAGCTGCGCCGTCACCATCAGCCCACCGGCGGCGACCATGGTGAACATGGCGTACATGATCCAGAAGACGGGGGTGCGCAGCATCTCCTGCGGGGTGAAGTGGCGGCGCTCGGCTGCGGCGGTCGCAGTGGAGCGGCCGTAGCCCATCTTCGGCGGGTCGGCCAGGAACCAGGCCAGCACCAGGATCACCAGCCCCTGGCCCAGCCCGAAGACCATGAAGGTCTGCTCGAAGCCGGAGGTCTCGATCATGGTGGCGATCGGGACGACGGTCAGGGCGGAACCGGCGCCGAAGCCGGCGGCGGTCAGGCCGGCGGCGAGACCGCGGCGGTCGGGGAACCACTTCAACGCGTTGCCGACGCAGGTGCCATAGACGCCGCCGGCGCCGATGCCGCCGATCACCGCGGCGAGGTAGAGCAGCGTCAGCGAATCCGCCACGGCGTTCAGCGCCCAGGACAGGGCGCACAGCACGCCGCCGACCAGCACGACGATGCGCGGGCCGAATTTGTCGACGAACCACCCCTCCACCGGCACCAGCCAAGTTTCGGTGACGATGAAGATGGTGAAGGCCACCTGGATCGCGGTGCGACCCCAGCCATGCTTGTCGTCGATCGGCTCGACGAACAGGGTCCAGCCATATTGCAGGTTGGCGATCATCGACATGCAGACGATGCCGATGGCCAACTGCATCCAGCGCCCGCCCCAGGGTGCGACCTGAGCGGTGTTGCCGTGCGTCTCACGCACCATGTCCTTCCTCCCCGTTTCCACCCGACAAGTTCTGTTCGGACGTCCGGACCTTTCGCTTTTTCGTGGCTTTGCCGTTCGCTTTTGGTGTCTGGTCCGGAAAAAGGCCATGGGACGGGGCGGTTCTGGACCAACTTATGGTTGCTGGCATGCCAAATGCCCCATGCCCGCCTTAACGATCATCAGTTTAACGAACAGTGTCAATACAAAGCATTTTGTCGCGCTGCGGCGATCCGCTTTTTGTCCAACCAATTCCGTTGAATTTCCGCGCATTGGAAAGGTTTGGATCCAGTATATGGCCGAAGGGCTACGCCCTGTGATCATGCTCGACCGAATTGGAGGGGATTGGACCTATGATCTTGCCCGTGCCGCCGCTGCTGGTGATCACCGATCGGCACCTCTCGTCCCTGCCGCTGCCGGAACTGGCTGATCGGCTCTTCGCGTCGGGCGTGCGCTGGCTGTCCTTGCGCGACAAGGACTTGGCCGATGTGGACCGTCTGGTTTTGGCCCGTGCGCTGCTTGGGCGCGCCCGGCCCTGGGGGGCGAGGATCACCCTGCACGGGGACCCGGCGCTGGCGGCGGAAGCGGGGGTGGACGGGGTTCATCTGCCGGCAGGCTCCGATCCGGCGGCGGCGCGGGCCCTGCTGGGACCGCTGGCATTGATTGGGCTGTCAGGTCACGACTCGGACGGCGCCGATCTGGTCGAACGGGTGCGCGGTCAGGTCGATTACCTCACCCTGTCGCCGATCTTCCCGTCCGCCAGCAAACC
Source organism: Azospirillum sp. B21 (assembly GCF_008364825.1). GTDB lineage: Bacteria > Pseudomonadota > Alphaproteobacteria > Azospirillales > Azospirillaceae > Azospirillum. Next base: position 270,036 of record NZ_VTTO01000006.1, on the reverse strand, counting down.
GGGCTATGGGCCGTGCCTGGGCACCTCCGGGTTGCAGCGATGGGCGGAGCGGGGACTGCCCGTGGTCGCGCTGGGGGGAATCGACGGGGCGGAGGCAGTGGCGGATTGCCTTGCCGCCGGTGCGGCCGGGGTGGCGGTGATGGGGTTGGCGATGCGCGATCCGCAAGCGCTGGGGCCGCTGCTTGCGGCAGCGGCGGGCAGAACCGCGCCGTCGCGCCCGGGTTGAAATCAGGTGGACTTCCGCCGTGCCCCTCTGGACATTTCAGCGCCTTGCAAGCATCTGGTATGTAGGATACGAAAAGACCGAAGGACCAGAGCCCGCGCCTGATCAGCCGGAGCCTGACCGGGCGCGCCGCAATAGCCGCCGAGACATAAGGACATCCATTTCATGACCGTTCCCGCTCTCAACGTTCAGCCCCTCGACACCGGAACGACCTTCCGCAGTCAGGTCTATCACGCGCTGAAGCAGGCGATCACGGAGATGGACATCTACGACCACGACCGCGAGATCCGGCTGGACGAACGGCAGCTCAGTGACAAGCTCGGTGTCAGCCGCACCCCGATCCGCGAGGCGCTGACCCTGCTGGAGCAGGAAGGCTTCATCCGCCTGCAGCCGCGCCGCGGCATCTTCGTGGTGCGCAAGACCAAGACCGAGATCATCGAGATGATCCAGGTCTGGGCGGCGCTGGAGAGCATGGCCGCCCGCATGGCTGCCGAACACGCCCCGGCGGCGGAGATCCACAAGCTGTGGGACCTGTTCGGCAGCTTCGAGCAGCGCAGCCCGAAGGATCATGTCAGCGAGTATTCCGACGCCAACATCGCCTTCCACAAGAGCATCATCCAGCTGAGCGGGTCGAAGCTGATCCAGGATGTCACCGATAACCTGTTCATCCACATGCGGGCGATCCGCAAGCTGACCATCGGCCAGGAGGACCGGGCCGAACGCTCGATCCACGATCACCGCGCCATCATCAAGGCCCTGGAGGAGCGCAACGCGGATCTGGCCGAACGGCTGGTGCGCGAGCACACCATGGGTCTGGCCGCGCATGTGCAGAAGCACTGCGATTTTCTGGAGTGAGGGGGGTAGGTCCTCGCTGATTGCCCCCACCCTGACCCTCCCCCGCTGGGCGGGGGAGGGGATTGGAGCTTTGTCGACGTGCGGCGGCAGTCCCTCCCCCGCCCAGCTCTCGCACAAAGCTGTGCTTTGTGCTGACGCGGCAGGCGGACCGTAGGTCCGCTGAGAGCGGGGGAGGATAGGTGGGGGTCTAACTCCACCGATTATCACGCCACCACCACCTCCCTCTGCGCCTCTTCCATCCTTGGCGCATCCTCCCCGTCGATGGTCACCACCCGCAGGGCATTGGTCTTGCCCGGCGTCCCGAACGGAACGCCCGCGGTCACCACCAGCGACTGGCCCGGCCGGCCGATCCCGGCATCCGCCGCGGCGGTCAGCGCGCGGCCGACCATCTCCGTAAAATTCGCCACGTCGTCGGTCAGCACCGCATGGACGCCCCAGGCCAGCGACAGCCGCCGCGCCGTTGCATGCTGCGCGCTGAGGCCGAGGATCGGCACGCCGGGCCGTTCGCGGGAGGCGCGGAGCGTGGTCGACCCAGTGGTGGTGTAGGTGACGATGGCGGCGGCGCTGATGGTCTCGGCCACCTGGCGGGCGGCGGCGGTCAGCGCGTCGGGTGCGGTCGCCTCCGGGTTGGGGTGGTCGGCGTCCATGATGCGGCGGTAGAGCGGGTCGCCCTCTACGCGGCGGACGATGCGCTCCATCATCGCCACCGCCTCCACCGGATAGCGGCCGGAGGCCGATTCGGCGGACAGCATCACCGCGTCGGCCCCGTCATAGACGGCGTTGGCGACGTCCGACGCCTCGGCGCGGGTCGGGGTCGGCTCCGACACCATGGATTCCAGCATCTGGGTGGCGACGATCACCGGCTTGCCCATGGCGCGGCTGAGGCGGATCATCTGCTTCTGCAGGCCCGGCACGTCTTCCGGCGGCAGTTCCACGCCCAGGTCGCCGCGCGCCACCATCACCGCGTCGGACAGCTCGATGATGCGGTCGAGCGTCGGCAGGGCCGCCGGTTTCTCGATCTTGGTCATCACATGGGCGCGCCCGCCGATCAGCTCGCGCGCCTCCAGAATGTCCTCCGGCCGCTGGACGAAGCTGAGGCCGATCCAGTCCACCCCCAGCTCCAGACCGAAGGCGAGGTCGCTGCGGTCCTTCTCCGACAACGCGCTGAGCGCCAGCGCGGCACCCGGCACATTGACGCCCTTGCGGTCGGACAGGGTCCCGCCGGCCACCACCTCCGTCTCCGCGAAATCGGGGCCGCAGTCGAGAACGCGCAGCCGGATGCGCCCGTCGTTCAGCAGCAGGTCCAACCCCGGCTCCAGGCTGGCGAACACCTCGGCATGGGGCAGGCAGACGCGGCGGCTGTCGCCCGGCCGGCGGTCGAGATCCAGGCGGAAACGGTCGCCGATGGCGAGATCCACCGGCCCGAAGCCGAAGGTCCCGACCCGCAGTTTCGGCCCCTGAAGGTCGAGCAGCACGCCGATCGGCCGGCCCAGCCGCTCCTCGGCGGCGCGGATGCGGGCGTAGCGCTCGGCATGTTCGGCCTGGGTGCCGTGGCTGGCGTTCAGGCGGAAGACGTTCACGCCGGCCTGGGCCAGGGCGGTGATCTGGCTTTCCGACGAACTGGCGGGACCCAGCGTGGCGACGATCTTGGTGCTGCGGTGAAACGGCATGACGACAGCCTTCCTCCGCCCGGCCCTCGGCATGGAGGGGCGGGACTGGCGAATGATGGTGCGCTGAATGGCGGTGATGGCGGGATGCTGGAAGGGATAGGCCGGACGGTCAAACGCCGCCCGTCTTGTATTCCGCATCGTGAGAGTGGTTCCTCCCGTCGCGCATGGACAGGCGAAGGGGCGGTCGGCGACACTGGGGCATGTCCGATACCGCCCCCGATGCCCCTGTTCCGCTCCATCCCGCCGCCACCCTGATCCTGCTGCGCGATGGGCCGGACGGCCTGGAACTGCTGGCGATGGAACGGCATGCCGGCCTGCGCTTCGCCCCTGGCGCCACCGTGTTTCCGGGTGGGCGGCTGGAGGCGGCTGACCATGATTCGTCCTGGCGAGAACACTGGCCGGGTGCCCGTGCGCCCGCCGATCTGCCCCATCGCATCGCCGCGGTGCGGGAATGCGTGGAGGAATGCGGCGTTCTGCTGTCCCGCGACCCGCCGGAAGCCTCAGAACTTGCAGGACTGCGCGCGGCGATGGCCGCGGGGAACGGCTTCGGGCCGGCGCTGGCGCGGGCGGGGATGGTTCCTGCGCCGGAGCGCATGGTGCCGCTGGCGCGCTGGGTGACACCGGAAACGCTGCCGCGCCGTTTCGATACGGTGTTCTTCCTGGCTCCGGCGCCGCCGGGACAGGAACCGCTCTGCGACGGCGGCGAGGCGGTCGGCGCGCTGTGGGCCACCCCGCGCCGTCTGCTGGAGGAGGAGAAGGCCGGGCGTCGGCGGCTGGTCTATGCCACGCGGATGACGCTGTTGCGGCTGGCGGGCTGCGCCGACATGGCGGCGGCGATGGCCTGCACTTCGACTGGTGAAGAATTGCCGCCGCCGATCCTGCCACGGCTGGTTGAGACGGCGGCCGGTCCGGTCTGGCGGATTCCGGCGGCATGCGGCTTTTTGCCACTGGAGACATCGGCCGAACATGTTAGGCTCGGGTAAGAATAGGTAAGCCTAGGCGGGTTTCCGCGATGTGAAAATTGCGCGATGGTCCTGTTGTGCGATGCGATGCGCGCAACGAAGCTCTCTTCCGACGCCCTGCCGTCCAGCAACGGCAGCAGGTGGGCGTCCGGGAGGAAGCGGGAGGATCGCGGAATGGATATCGGGTTCATCGGGGGTGGGGAGGTGGCCGATGCGATCATGGACAGGCTGCGGGAGGTGGGGCACCGGCTCCATCGCCATCCCAACGCTCATGCCCGCGGGTCGCTCCGTGTCCTTGCCGAACGCTGCGACGTCGTCATGATGCTGCTGCCCGATGCCCGCGCCGTGGAAAGGGCGCTGTTCGCCGAAGACAGCCTTGCCGCAGGTCTGTCCGGCGGCGAATTGCTGATCGACCTGTCCTCCCTGCCGCCGGAGCAGGCTGCGACCAACGCCACCCGCATCGCGGAACTGGGTGGGCAACTGGTCGATGCACCGGTCAGCGGCGGCGCGAAGGGGTACAGAATCGACCTTGGCGGCAGCGATGCGGCCTGCGCGTGGGCGGAATCGCTGCTGCGGGTGTTTACCTCCACAGTTGAGCGGGCCGGTGGTCCGGGGGCTGGGCAGCGGGCCCGACTGGCGCGGAGCGGGGGACGGACCGCCGACTGGACCGGCGACGATCCGGATGGGCTGCACCGGCTGTTGCGCCTGATGGCCTTCGACGGGGCCGATTGTGCGTTGAGCGCGGGATGACCAGAGCCATGATGTCCGATATCACCTCCACCCGCCTTCCCACCCCGGCCATCCCCGTGCCGCACCGTGTGTCTTCACCGGAGGTGATCGTTCCCTTCGGTGTCGGGCTCTCCCGAAGGGCGGACGTGGATCGTCTGGGCAACAAGGGCGCGCGCTTGGTTGAGATGGCCGGGCTCGGCATTCCGGTGCCGCCGGGCTTCGTCATCGCGGCGGAAGCCGGGCAGGGGCTGGCCGCCGGGGATCCGCTGCCGGCCACTCTGTGCACATCAATCGACGAGGCGATCGCGTCGCTTGAGGACCGGGCGGGCGGGCGCTTCGGCGATGCCCGCCGGCCGCTTCTGCTGTCGGTCCGCTCGGGCGCGGCGGTGTCGATGCCCGGCATGATGGACAGCATCCTGAATCTGGGGCTCAACGACCATACGGTGACGGGGCTGACGGCGGCATCGGGGGATGCCCGTTTCGCCCATGACTGCTATCGGCGGCTGGTCCAGTCCTTCGGCTGCGTCGTCATGGGCGTGCCCGGCCATCGCTTCGAGGACCTGCTGGAGGAGCACAAGGAGGAGCGGGGGCTTCAGCGCGACGGCGATCTGACGGCGGAGGACTGGCAGAGCCTGCTGCCGCGCTTCCTGCAACTGGTGGAGACGCGCTGCGGCCGTCCTTTCCCGCAGGATCCGGCGGAACAGCTGCGGATGGCCGTGGCTGCGGTTTTCCGCTCTTGGATGAATCCGCGGGCCGTCGCCTTCCGTGTTCTGCACGGCATCCCGGAGGATATGGGCACGGCGGTGACGGTTCAGGCGATGGTGTTCGGCAACCGCGGGCAGGACTCCGGCACCGGCGTGCTGTTCACCCGCGATCCCTCCACCGGCGCCCCCGGCCTGTGCGGCGAGTTCCTGGCCAATGCGCAAGGGGAGGACGTGGTGTCGGGCACCCGCGATCCCGATCCGCTCAGCGCCGCCCAACCGCAACCGGACCGCTCCATGGAACGCCGGCAGCCCGCGGTCTACGCCGAACTGCGCGCAGTGTCGGAACGGCTGGAGCGCGCCTTCGGCGACATGCAGGACATCGAATTCACAATCGAATCCGGACGCCTGTTCATCCTGCAGTCCCGCAGCGGCAAGCGTTCGTCGGAAGCCGCAGTGCGCATCGCCGTCGACATGGCGGAGGAAGGGATCATCGGCCGGGACGAGGCGGTGCGCCGCGTCGATCACCAGGCACTGGAAGAGCTGCTGCGCCCCACCCTGGCACCCGACGCCCTTGCCGGTGCGCTCGCCATGGGACTGCCGGCTTCGCCCGGCGCGGTGACCGGCCGGGCCGCCTTCACGACCGAGGACGCCATTCGTCTGGCCCGCGGCGGCGCACCGGTGGTGCTGTGCCGGCCGGAAACCTCGCCGGAGGACATCCACGGCATGCATGCCGCCGCCGGTGTCGTCACTGCTCGGGGAGGATTCACCAGCCACGCCGCCACCGTCGCCCGCGGCATGGGCCGTCCCTGCGTCTGCGGCGCCCGCACCCTGCGGATCGATGTGGAGGCTGGGGTGATGCGGGTGGGCGAGGTGACGGTCCGCACCGGCGATCTGTTGACCATCGACGGCAGCAACGGGGCGGTGGTGCTGGGAACGGCCCATTTGCAGCGGCCGGAACCGGATGGCGCTGTCGCGCGCCTGCTGGAATGGGCGCGGAACTGCGGGGTGGGGTTCGCGGCGGATTGAGGGCAACCCGCCGCCCTTTCCTCCCGGACTTTTTCCTTATGCCCGCATCAATGCCTTCAGATGCGCAGCACACCCCTCTGCCAGACCGGTCGCGTCATAGCCGCCTTCCAGCGCCGAGACGACCCGCCCGCCGCAGACCCGGTCGGCGAGATCGACCAGCTTGCGGGTCACCCACTCGAAATCCTCATTCGTAAGGCCGAGCTGGGCCAGCGGATCGCGCTTGTGCGCGTCGAAGCCGGCCGAGATCAGCAGCAATTCGGGATGGAAAGCCTCCAGTGCCGGCAGGATCGCCCGCTCCACCGCCTGGCGGAACTCGACGGAACCGCTGTAGGGCTCCAGCGGCAGGTTCAGGATGTTGCCGTCCACCCCGCGTTCCCACGAATTGCCGGTGCCGGGATAAAGCGGCGACTGGTGGGTGGAGGCGAAGAACAGGTCGGGGTCGTCGGCGAACATCGCCTGGGTGCCGTTGCCGTGATGGACGTCGAAATCGACCACGGCGACGCGCTTCAGCCCATGGGTCTTGCGGGCATGTTCCGCCCCGACCGCGATGTTGTTGAAGACGCAGAACCCCATGGCGCGGGCCGGTTCGGCGTGGTGGCCGCAGGGGCGCACGGCACAGAAGGCGTTCGTCGCCTCGCCGGCCAGCACCGCATCGACCGCGGCGCAGACCGACCCCGCCGCACGCAGGATCGCCCCGCGCGACCCCGGCGACAGCAGTGTGTCGCCATCCAGCCGGCGGTATCCCTCGTCGGGAACCGCGGCCAGCACAGCCTCCACATACTGGCGGTCATGGACGCGGGACAGCTGTTCCACATCGGCCTCGGGGGCGGACCGGCGCTCCAGTTCGCGGAACTCCGGCCGGTCGAGGACCTGCCACACGACGGCCAGCCGGTCCGGGGCCTCCGGATGGCCTGGGCCGGTATCGTGGGCTAAGCAGTCGTGATGGGTGAAGATCAAGGTGGTCACGGGGCGGCCTCTCCCATGGGAAAGGCGCCGCCGGCCACGGGGGCGGCGGCGCCGGGTTCGGGGCGATAAATCAGTGGGCGTAGGTGGTGCCTGCCGGCGGCTCCGGCGTCGCGGCGACCGTGCCTTCCAGCTCTTGCAACTGCAGGCGGGTGAAGTCGCGGGCGCTGACGACGCCGACCAGATGGCCGTCCTCCAGCACGGGAAGATGCCGGATATGGTGCTGGTCCATCAGCTGCAAGGCCTGCCGGATGCTGTCGGACGGGGCGCAGGTGACCGGCTGGCGGGTCATCAGCTGCGACACCGGCATGGACAGCAGCGGCGCACCCCGGTCCAGCAGGGCGTGGACGATGTCGCGTTCCGACAGGACGCCGGCCAACGTGTTGCCTTCGGTCCGGCAGACGTCCTTGACGACCAGGGCGCTGATGTTCTCCGCCTTCATCAGGCTGATGGCTTCGGCGACCGTGGCGTTGGTCCGCACGGCGACGACGCGGGATTCCTTGGTGCGCAGGATATGTTCGACGTTCATGGCGTGGCTCCTGTCGGCTGGCGGCTTAACGGCTGATGGGGCGGCGGGGCACCCGATCCGGCACCACGCTATAAATATGGTATACCAAATACAGTACGCCAATCAAACAATTTCCTCGGCCAATTAGATGACGGTGGAGTCCAACGAAGTGGCCGATGTTGTTCCGTTGTACGAAGGTACCAGAGCGAAAATGCTTCCTATGCGGTATGTTTATTACGCATACGAATTAATCAACGCATGCAGCATTTGCATGACCGGCATCTTGTACCTTGTATACCAAAAAACTTGATCCAGTTTTTGCGGCGCGTCATAACAGTCCGGCCAAGCCGAAGCCGTTCAAAAAAAGCACCCCACCGAGACACATGGAGCGATGAACATGTTGGAAATCCTGGTTCTGGCGCTTGTGCTGTCCGTCTTCGGCGGCACCGTCCACCACATCCTGGCGATGCAGGTCGCCAATGCCGGTAAGTCGCAGCGCGATTTCTCGGCCGCACCGCTTCGCCTTGCCAACCCGACCGCCGCCGACCTGAAGGAACAGGAAGACGAACTGCCGCCGGGTCCGTCCTGGGCCAGCTTCCCGCGCGCCTTCTGAGCAACGCGTTCCTTCATCCGCAACAGCGGTATCACGAAAAGACGGCCTTCCCAGGCCGTCTTTTTGTTTGTGCGCCTCCGCCGTCTCAGGCGAGCGGCAGCACCAGCTGGAAGCTTTTGATGGTCATGCGCTTGCGGTGATAGAAGCGGTGGGCCTCGCCGCGCTGGATGCCGGAGATGATCTCCATCTGGGCGCAGCCGCGTTCCCGCGCCTCGTTCGCCAGCCAATCGAAAAGCTTGTCGCCCAGCCCGTAGGAGCGTTTGGCGGCGCTGGTCACCAGATCCTCGACATACATGTAGCGGCCGCGCGACAGCGTCTCGTGCACACGGAAGCCGCCGCAGCCGGCGATCTCGCCATCGAGCCGCAGCAGGGCGAGGTTGTAGCCGTCGTCCATCTGCCGGCGGATCTGCGCGCGGTAGGCCTCGGCGTCCGTCATGTGGGTCCGCAGCTCCTTCATGATCGGGTAACTGGCGGCGATATCGGCATCGTCCCGCGCCACGACGATCTCGATGTTCTGCTGCTGGTCCATGGCGGTCGACTCCTTATCAATATGGGTTCTGCCGGGATGGGCCTGTTCGTCGCCGGCTCTGGCATACCATATGCCAATACATTGGCTGCCCAAAGGCGACCCACGCCGCTTTCCGCGTAACGGAAAATCAGCATTCCAAAGCTGCATGGCTGCTGCCGCAAAGGCGGGGCATGGAAAACAGTTGGTCAGCCTCACTGACTACTTGTCTGCTGTTCGGCATCTGGTATACCATATTGATAATTCCAGACCGACCCAGGACCGCATCGGTCTGGCGGGGGGCAAAAAACCGCCCCTGAAAACAGTGGAGTGCCCCGAGGCCGCATCCTCGCCGCACGACCACCGACAGCAAAGAACCGCGTCAAATCTCTGAAGCATCAAACAAGACGCTCAAGCATCAAAACAGAAGCGACGCCCGAACCGGCACAAAACCGCTTCCTAGGAGGAGATAGATAGATGCAGCATACGAATTCGGAGGCGCAGGGCGCACCGCTCGGCGGCCGCTGGATGCAGTTGGTCATCGGCGTTATCTGCATGTCGATGATTGCCAACCTGCAATATGGCTGGACGCTGTTCGTCAACCCCATCGAAGAAAAGTATCACTGGGGTCGTGCCGCCATCCAGGTCGCCTTCACCATCTTCGTCGTGACTGAAACCTGGCTGGTTCCCGTCGAAGGCTGGTTCGTTGATAAATTTGGACCCCGCATCGTCGTTCTGATCGGCGGCGTGCTGTGCGCGCTGGCCTGGGTCATCAACTCGTTCGCCGACTCTCTGGCGCTGCTTTATCTCGGTGCGGCCGTTGGCGGCATCGGCGCCGGCGGCGTCTATGGCACCTGCGTCGGCAACGCGTTGAAGTGGTTCCCCGACCGCCGCGGTCTCGCCGCCGGCCTGACCGCCGCCGGTTTCGGCGCCGGCTCCGCCCTGACCGTCGTCCCGATCGCCAACATGATCCAGACCTCGGGCTTCGAGCAGACCTTCCTGGTGTTCGGTCTGGGCCAGGGCCTGATCGTCTTCGCGCTGGCCTGGTTCCTGAAGGAGCCGAACCCCGACCTGCTGCCGAAGAACAAGTCCAACATCGTGCAGAGCCGCCGCAACTACACTCCGCAGGAGACGCTGAAGTCGCCGGTCTTCTGGGTGATGTACCTGATGTTCGTCATGGTCGCCGCCGGCGGTCTGATGGCCACGGCCCAGCTCGGTCCGATCGCCAAGGACTTCCACCTCGATGGCATGCCGGTCAGCATCATGGGCCTGACCCTGCCGGCGCTGACCTTCGCGCTCACCATCGACCGCGTGCTGAACGGCGTGACCCGTCCCTTCTTCGGCTGGGTGTCCGACCATATCGGCCGCGAGAACACCATGTTCGTCGCCTTCGCCATTGAGGCCATCGGCATCCTGGCGCTCAACCAGTGGGGTCAGCACCCGGTCGCCTTCGTTGTCCTGACCGGTCTGGTGTTCTTCGCCTGGGGTGAGATCTACAGCCTGTTCCCGTCCTGCTGCGCCGACAGCTTCGGGTCGAAGTTCGCGACGACCAATGCCGGCCTGCTCTACACCGCCAAGGGCACGGCATCGCTGGTGGTTCCCTTCGCCAACGTGATCGTGGCCTCCACCGGCAGCTGGCAGACGGTGTTCTTCTTCGCCGCCGCGGTCAACGCCATCGCCGCTTTCATGGCCCTGTTCGTCCTGAAGCCGATGCGCGCCCGCCAGATCGCCGAGGACACCCGCCAGCCGATGGGCAAGCTGGTGACCGAGGGCGCCGACTGAAAGGTGGAGCCTGTCGTGGCCGACCGGGGGGCCGGCCACGACAGGGCTTAGAGATTGTCTGACCGCCGGAGGGCAAACCGGCTGCGAAGCAAGCCGGCATCGGAGCCACCGCATTGGCTCCGGTGTCGGTTTGTTGCGTTCTGGGAGCGGTTTCGCATGAACCGCATCGAGGATCCCGCATCCCGGCAGTAGCCCACTTCAAAGGCTGATATTCTGTATACAGAATACGGAGGATACCGTCAACATGGATCGAAAGGGGTGGTCGATCATGCTGAGTCTCGTCGTCCTGATGCTGGCCGCCTTCGCGTCAGGCGCGCTGAACGCGATTGCCGGGGGTGGAGCCTTCATCACATTTCCGGCCCTGCTGTTCGCGGGCGTGCCGCCGGTGGCAGCCAATGCCTCCAGCACCGTGGCGCTGTTTCCGGGGCAGGCGGCTAGCAGCTGGGCCTATCGGCGCGAGATCGCGGCAGGCGGTCAGGTGAATGTTCCGATCTTCGCCGTCCTCAGTCTGGTCGGCGGACTGATCGGCGCCTTGCTGCTTTTGCTGACGCCGAACGCGGTGTTCGCGCGCTTCGTACCCTGGCTGCTGCTGTTCGCGACCGCCGTCTTCGCCGTGGGGGCCTATGCACCGTGGATCGTGTCGCGGCTGCGGCTGGGCGGGCGGAGCGTGCTGGTCGTGCAGTTCGTCATCTCGATCTATGGCGGCTATTTCGGTGGTGGCATCGGCTTTCTGATGCTGGCGGCACTGACCCTGTTCGGCCTGCGCGACATCCACGCCATGAACGGGCTGCGGCTGTTGCTGGCGATGCTGATGAATGCGGCTGCGGTGGGCGCCTTCATCCTCGCCGGAACGGTATCCTGGCCCGAGACGACGGTAATGGCGGTGGCGGCAATGGCTGGGGGCTATGCCGGTGCCATGGGCGCGAAACGGGTCGATCCGAAGATCCTGAAGACACTGGTCGTCCTCATCGGAGCGGCTCTGACCCTGTACTTTTTTGCGAAGGGAGCCTGATCCGGTCGGGGAAAAAGCAGGTGCCGTATTCTCGTCAGTCCCCCCACATTCCGCATTGACATACGGTATGTGGTATACCAAACTCCAAGCACAGTTTGCGCGACAGACTGTTGGATGCCGCTGCAATAGCAACCGGTCAGCCGATGGATGCGGCCGGTGTGGGCAGGCTGGCGTCGTCCAGCCCCACAGCATTCAAAAAGCGAAATCGGGGGAGAGGGGAATCCGGCATGAAGATCTGCATCTACGGATCCGGGGCCATCGGCGGCTATCTCGGCGTTCGCCTGCACCAGGCGGGTGCCGAAGTCAGTCTGGTGGCGCGCGGTGCGCATCTGGCGGCGATGCGCGAGAACGGCGTCACCCTGCTGATGGGGGAGGAAAAGACCGTCGTCCACCCCCGCTGCACCGACAACCCGGCCGAACTCGGCCCGCAGGACTACGTCATCATCGCGCTGAAGGCCCATTCCGTCCCCGGCGTCGTCCCCGCGATGCAGCCGCTGCTTGGTGAGGACACCGCCGTCGTCACCGCCGTCAACGGCATCCCCTATTGGTATTTCTACGGCACCGGCGGTGCCTTCGACGGCCGTACGCTGGAGACGGTCGACCCCGGTTCGGTACAGTGGAACGGGCTGGGGCCGGAGCGCGCCATCGGCTGCGTCGTCTATCCCGCGACCGAGGTGGTGGAGCCCGGCGTCATCCAGCATGTCTATGGCGACAAGTTCTCGCTGGGCGAACCGGATGGGTCGAAGTCGGACCGCGTCGTCGCCCTGTCGAAGGCGATGGAGGCCGGTGGCCTGCGCGCGCCCGTGCTCGACCGCATCCGCGACGAGATTTGGCTGAAGCTGTGGGGCAACCTGTGCTTCAATCCGATCAGCGCGCTCACCCACGGCACGCTGGAGGTCATCTGCGGCGATGCCGAAACCCGCGCCGTCGCCAAGGCGATGATGCTGGAGGCCAAGGAGATCGGCGACAAGCTGGGTGTCCATTTCCGTGTCGATGTGGAGCGCCGCATCAACGGCGCCGCCGCGGTCGGTGCCCACAAGACCTCCATGCTGCAGGATCTGGAGCGCGGCCGGCCGATGGAAATCGATCCGCTGCTGTCGGTGGTCCAGGAGATGGGCCGCATGGTGGGCGTGCCGACGCCGACCATCGACGTGGTGCTGGCCCTGGTGAAGCAGCGGGGCGAGACCGCCGGCTGCTACACCCGGCCGCAGCCCGCGGCGGCCTCCGAACCCGCCCGGGAAGTGGCGGCCGCCCAGTAAGCAACGCAGGTGGCGCGGCCGGTGCGGATCCTACGGACCGTGCCGGCCGCATCGAATGGGGAGGACCGCCATGAAGGTCGAGGATATTCTCCGCAAGAAGGGCACGCGCATCGGCATGGTGCGCATCAATGAAACGGTCGCCACCGCGCTGCGCCTGATGAAGGCGGAGAATACCGGGGCGCTCGTGGTAAAGGACGTCTGCCGGACCGAGGGAAACACGGTGGTCGGCGTCATTTCCGAACGCGACGTTGTCCGCGCGCTGGTCGACCGCGGACCCGGCATCCTGGAGCAGGCGGTTTCGGCGCTCATGACGCGCGATCCCTATTGCTGCAGCCCGTCCGACCCGGTTCGCCATGTGCTGAGCCTGATGGACGAGCATGGCATCCGCCATGTCCCGGTGCTGGAGGGATCGACCCTGGTCGGGGTCGTCAGCGTCCGCGACCTGATCCGCCGGCAGTTGGAAGACATGCAGGCCGACGACATCGCGCCGGTCGCAGCCGCCGCGTCGGACGGCTGGGACTTTCCGGTCGTCGCCAACCAGTAAGCGGTGCGTGCGTGGCCGGCGCGGATTCGTCGCCGGCCGCGCGACTTTGGCCGCCTGAAATTTCCCATTTCCTGATTTTTGCCGCTTCGGCGCACGCCCGGCCATGAACCGGATGCGGGCGGACCGACGTGGGTGGACCGATGTGGGCGGACCATGCCCGACGCCCCCTGTCCGTTGTCCCATGCCTGCTGCCGGCGCTGGCCTTCGAAAGCAAACGACATGAAGATCGCCATACCCAGGGAGCGCCGCCCGGGCGAGCGCCGCGTCGCCGCGTCTCCCGAAACCGTCAAGAAACTCAAAGCTCTCGGGCTGGACGTGGTGGTGGAGAGCGGGGCCGGCCTCGGTTCCAGCCTTCCCGACGCGGCCTTTGAGGCGGCGGGGGCCGCCATCGCCGCCGATGCGGCGTCCGCGCTGGCCGATGCCGACATCGTGCTGAAGGTGCAGCGACCGCTGATCGCTGCCGAGGGCGGTGAGGACGAGCTGGCGCTGATGCGCCGGGGCACGCTGCTGTTCGCCATCCTCAACCCCTACAACAGCCGCGACCATGTGAAGGCCTACGCCGATGCCGGCGTGAACGCCTTCGCCATGGAGTTCATGCCGCGCATCACCCGCGCCCAGGTCATGGACGTGCTGTCCTCCCAGGCCAACCTCGCCGGCTACAAGGCCGTGGTGGATGCCGCCAGCGAGTACGGCCGCGCCTTCCCGATGATGATGACCGCTGCCGGCACCGTTCCGCCGGCCCGTGCCTTCATCATGGGCGTCGGCGTCGCCGGCCTGCAGGCCATCGCCACCGCCAAGCGCCTCGGCGCCATCGTCTCGGCGACCGACGTGCGCCCGGCGGTGAAGGAGCAGGTGCAGTCGCTGGGCGGCAGCTTCGTCGCGGTCGAGAACGAGGAGTTCAAGCAGGCGGAGACCGCCGGCGGCTACGCCAAGGAAATGTCCGACGATTACAAGCGCCAGCAGGCAGCCTTGGTCGCCGAGCACATCAAGAAGCAGGACCTCGTCATCACCACCGCGCTGATCCCCGGCCGCAAGGCGCCGATCCTGGTGACGGCGGAACATGTGGCCTCGATGAAGCCGGGCTCGGTCATCATCGATCTGGCGGTGGAGCAGGGCGGCAACGTCGAGGGCGCCAAGCTGGGCGAGGTGGTGACCACGGCCAATGGCGTGAAGATCGTCGGCCATGCCAACTACGCCAGCCGCATCGCCGAGAGCGCGTCGCTGCTCTACGCCAAGAACCTGCTGGCGCTGCTGGCGTCGCTGCACGGCAAGGAAACGGGTGTGGCCGTCAATTGGGACGACGAGATCGTCAAGGCCATCGCGCTGACCCGCGACGGCGCCATCGTGCATCCCGCCTTCGCGGACACCCGCGAAGCGCAACCCGCGTGAGGAGGCGGATCCCATGGAACACCCGGATCCCGCAAGCAACATCGCCGCATTCCGTGAAACCCTGGCGTCGCTGACCAATCAGGTCGACACCCTGGCCGTGCAGGTGGCGCAGCTGTCGCCGGTTCCCGTCACCGACGTTGCCGGCCACGGCGACTTCTTCGTCACCGGCCTGACGGTGCTCGTGCTGGCCTGCTTCGTCGGCTACTACGTCGTCTGGCGCGTCACCCCGGCCCTGCACTCGCCGCTGATGGCCGTCACCAACGCCGTGTCCTCGGTCATCATCGTCGGCGCGCTGATCGCTGCCGGACCCGCAGGCTTTGGCTTCTCCAAGGTCCTGGGCTTCCTCGCCGTCATCCTGGCAAGCGTCAACATCTTCGGCGGCTTCCTCGTGACCCAGCGCATGCTCTCCATGTTCAAGAAGAAGGGCAAGTAAGACCATGGAAACCTTGTCGGCCCTTCTCTATCTTGTCGCTTCCATCTGCTTCGTCATGGCGCTGCGCGGGCTCTCCAGCCCGGAGACCTCGCGCCAGGGCAACATCTACGGCATGGTCGGCATGACCATCGCCATCCTGACCACGCTGGCCTCCCCCATCGTCCAGTCCTACTGGATGATCGTGCTCGGCATCGCCATCGGCGGCGCCATCGGCTATGTGGTGGCTAAGAAGATCGAGATGACGGCGCTGCCGCAGCTGGTCGCCGCCTTCCACTCGCTGGTCGGTTTGGCCGCCGTCTTCGTGGCGCTCGCCGCCTTCTACTCGCCGGAGGCCTACGGCATCGGCGTGGCCGGCGCCATCGCCAAGGGCTCGCTGGTCGAGATGGCGCTCGGCACCGCCATCGGCGCCATCACCTTCACCGGCTCGCTGGTCGCCTTCGCCAAGCTGCAGGGGCTGGTCACCGGCAAGCCGCTGGTCTTCCCGATGCAGCATCCGCTGAACGCGGCGCTGGGCGTGCTGACCGTCATCCTGATCATCTGGCTGGTGCAGTCGAACTCCTCGGCGGCGATGTGGCTGATCGTGCTGGTGGCGCTGGCTCTCGGCTTCCTGCTGATCCTGCCGATCGGCGGCGCCGACATGCCGGTGGTGATCTCGATGCTGAACAGCTATTCCGGCTGGGCGGCCTGCGGCATCGGCTTCACCCTGCAGAACAACCTGCTGATAATCACCGGTGCGCTGGTGGGTTCCTCGGGCGCGATCCTGTCCTACATCATGTGCAAGGGCATGAACCGCTCGATCTTCAACGTCATCCTCGGCGGCTTCGGCGGCGAGAGTGCCGCTGCCGGCGGTGAGGCCAAGGGGCCGCAGGGCAGCGTCAAGGCCGGCTCGGCCGAGGACGCCGCCTACATCATGAAGAACGCCCAGTCGGTGATCGTGGTGCCCGGCTACGGCATGGCGGTGGCGCAAGCCCAGCATGCCCTGCGCGAGATGTCCGACGCGCTGAAGCATGAAGGCGTGGACGTGAAGTACGCCATCCACCCGGTGGCGGGCCGCATGCCCGGCCACATGAACGTGCTGCTGGCCGAAGCGAACGTGCCCTACGACGAGGTGTTCGAGCTGGAGGACATCAACCGCGACTTCGGCACGGCGGATGTCGCCTTCGTCATCGGCGCCAACGACGTGACCAACCCGGCGGCCAAGACCGACCCGACGAGCGCCATCTACGGCATGCCGATCCTGGACGTGGAGAAGGCCAAGACGGTGTTCTTCATCAAGCGCGGCATGGCGGCGGGGTACGCCGGCGTGGAGAACGAGCTGTTCTTCCGGCCCAACACCATGATGCTGTTCGGAGATGCGAAGAAGGTGACAGAGGAGGTGGTGAAGGCGATGGAAGCGTAGCGGTTGTAGGATGGAAAAGCGCGCCGCTCCGATTGGGGCGGCGCGCTTTTTTCGTTTTGAGAGGATATCCCCTCTCCCCCCGGGGAGAGGGTTAGGGTGAGGGGGATGCGCGGCGGGCCTTCACCAAAAATCCCACATGTGCGTCCCCCTCACCCCATCCCTCTCCCCGGGGGGGAGAGGGGGACTTCCACCAGATCGTCCAACCGGAATCCCGCGATCTTGTAGATCTCCTCAAGCGCCCGGCCGAACTCCACCTCCGGGTCGTTCGTCACGCGCTCGCGCATTGCCGCCAGGATCTCCTGCTTGCTGCTGAAGCGCACCGCCATGATGAAGGGGAAGCCGAACCGTTCCCGGTAGGCGCGGTTCAGGTCGCGCTGCTCCTGAGCCTCGGCCTCCGTCAGCTCGTTCAAGCCCGCCTTCGCCTGTTCGGTCTGCGAGAAGGCGGTCAGATTGGCCGGGCGGCTGGCGCGGTCGGCGAGGTCGGGGTGCGACAGGATCAGCGCGCGCTGCCGCTCCGTTCCCGCATCGCGCACGATGCCGGTCATCGCGGCGCGCAGGCTGGCCGCATCGGCGAAGGGGCGCCGCTCCCAGGCGGCCTCGGCCACCCAGGGGCTTTCCTCGAACACCGCGCCCAGCGCCGCGATGAAGGCGGCGCGGTCCATGTGGTTCAGATCGTCGAGACTGTAGGGCATCGGAGGCCTCACTTCGGGGCGTAGGGGTGTTCGGCGATCCAGTGGCGGGCGATGTCGAGTCGGGTCGCCACCCAGACCTTGTCATGGCCGCGCACATAATCGAGGAAGCGGGCCAGCGACGCCGCGCGGCCGGGACGGCCGACCAGCCGGCAATGCAGGCCGATGGACATCATCTTCGGCGCCGTCGCCCCCTCCGCATAGAGCGTGTCGAAGCTGTCCTTCAGATAGGCGAAGAACTGGTCGCCGCTGTTGAAGCCCTGGTTGGTGGCGAAGCGCATGTCGTTGGCGTCGAGCGTGTACGGCACGATCAACTGTGGCCTGCCATGGCTGTCGTCCCAATAGGGCAGGTCGTCGGCGTAGGAATCGGCGTTGTAGACGAAGCCGCCCTCCTCGGCGACCAGCCGCCAGGTGTTGGGGCTGCAGCGGCCGAGATACCAGCCGAGCGGCCGTTCACCGGTGACACGGGTGTGGACCTCGATGGCGCGCAGCATGTGCTCGCGCTCCACCTCGGCCGGCAGATGCTGGTAGTCGATCCAGCGCCAGCCATGGGTGGCGATCTCCCAGCCCGCGGCCCTCATTGCGGCGACGACCTCCGGATTGCGCTCCAGCGCCATGGCGACGCCGTAGACGGTGACCGGCAGATTGCGTTCGGTGAACATGCGGTGCAGCCGCCAGAAGCCGGCGCGGGAGCCGTATTCGTAAATCGACTCCATGTTCATGTGGCGGGCGCCGGGAATCGGCTGGGCGCCGACGATCTCCGACAGGAAGGCCTCCGACGCCGCGTCGCCATGGAGGACGCAATTCTCGCCGCCCTCCTCGTAATTGATGACGAACTGCACCGCCACACGGGCGCCGCCCGGCCAATTGGCCTGCGGCGGGGTAGCGCCATAGCCGATCATGTCGCGGGGGTAAGCAGTGTCGGTC
The DNA here is from genome assembly GCF_008364825.1 of Azospirillum sp. B21. Lineage (GTDB taxonomy): Bacteria > Pseudomonadota > Alphaproteobacteria > Azospirillales > Azospirillaceae > Azospirillum. The sequence goes on along the minus strand of NZ_VTTO01000006.1, from coordinate 251,844 downwards.
ATCGTCGTCTCGCTGTTAACGCTGCGGTCGAAGCGGGGACTACGCTAAGCCATTGGCGGCAGGGGGTTCAATCGGCCGATTGGGCGCGGGGGTGAAGACAGTTTCCGGATTTCCGCGGGTGGGCAGGGGAGAGTGGTTGGGATTAAGCTGTGGGGTGTGAATTAGTGTCGGCTGACGATGCCCAACCCCAAGGAGACCACACACCCATGGGCCGCCTGACCACCCACGTCCTCGACATCGCCGCCGGGCGCCCGGCGCCGGGGATGCGCATCCGCCTGACCGCGCTCGACAGCGGCACTGTCCTTGGCGAGTTCACCACCAACGCCGACGGCCGGCTCGACGCCCCGGCGTTGCAGGGCGACGCCTTCCAGCCCGGCCGCTACGAACTGCTGTTCATGGCCGGCGAGTATTTCCGCCGCATCGGCGCCATTGCGGGTGACGGCCCCGACTTCATCGACGAGGTGCCGCTGCGCTTCGGCATCATGGACGCCTCCCAGCACTATCATGTGCCGCTGCTGGTCTCGCCCTGGGCCTATTCGACCTACCGCGGCAGCTGATTCCCCTTTCGGTGCCGCTTTCCAGCCTGTGGAAAAGGCAACCCGTTGATTTGCCGTACGCACCATCGGCGCGCTTAGCTGTCCTCACGAACAATCGCGTTTGGTGAGGAGTCGAGCGATGGCGAGAATGACGGCGGCGGAAGCGGCGGTGCGGGTGCTGGAGCGGGAGGGCATCGACGTCTGCTTCGGCGTCCCCGGCGCCGCGATCAACCCCTTCTACGCGGCGATGCAGCGGCGTGGCACCATGCGCCATGTCCTGGCCCGCCATGTCGAGGGCGCCTCGCACATGGCGGAGGGCTACACCAGGGCCAAGGCCGGCAACATCGGCGTGTGCGTCGGCACCTCCGGCCCGGCCGGCACCGACATGATCACCGGCCTCTATTCGGCGATCGCGGACTCGATCCCGATCCTGTGCATCACCGGACAGGCGCCGCGCGCCCGCCTGCACAAGGAGGATTTCCAGGCCATCAACGTGCCGGACATCGCCAAGCCGGTGACCAAGTGGGCGCTGACCGTGCTGGAGCCGGCGCAGGTGCCCTACGTCTTCCAGCAGGCCTTCCACCTGATGCGCAGCGGCCGTCCCGGCCCGGTGCTGATCGACCTGCCGATCGACGTCCAGATGGCGGAGATCGAGTTCGACGACGAGACGTATGAACCGCTGGCGGTCTACAAGCCCTCGGCCACCCGTGCCCAGGTCGAGAAGGCGCTGGCGATGTTCGCGGCGGCGGAACGTCCGCTGGTCGTGGCCGGCGGCGGCATCATCAACGCCGATGCGTCCGACAAGCTGGTGGAATTCGCCGAGCTGCTCGGCGTGCCGGTGATCCCGACGCTGATGGGCTGGGGCACCATTCCCGACGACCATCCGCTGATGGCCGGCATGGTGGGGCTGCAGACCGCCCACCGCTACGGCAACGCGACGATGCTGAAGTCCGACTTCGTGCTGGGCATCGGCAACCGCTGGGCCAACCGCCACACCGGCTCGGTCGAGGTCTACACCAAGGGCCGCAAGTTCGTGCATGTCGACATCGAGCCGACCCAGATCGGCCGCGTCTTCATGCCGGATCTCGGCATCGTCTCCGACGCCGGCGCCGCGCTGGACCTGTTCATCGAAGTGGCGAAGGAGTGGAAGGCGGAAGGGCGCTTCAAGGATCTCGGCGGCTGGGTCAAGGACTGCCAGGGCCGCAAGCGGTCGATGCACCGCCGCAGCGACTTCGATCAGGTGCCGATGAAGCCGCAGCGCGTCTATCAGGAGATGAACAGCGCCTTCGGCCAGGATACCACTTACGTCACCACCATCGGCCTGTCGCAGATCGCCGGCGCACAGTTCCTGCACGTCTACAAGCCGCGCCACTGGATCAACTGCGGCCAGGCCGGCCCGCTGGGCTGGACCCTGCCGGCGGCGCTGGGCGTCCGCGTCGCCGATCCGCAGCGGCGCATCGTCGCGCTGTCCGGCGACTACGACTTCCAGTTCATGATCGAGGAGCTTGCGGTCGGCGCCCAGCACAAGCTGCCGTACATCCATGTGCTGGTGAACAACGCCTATCTCGGCCTGATCCGTCAGGCGCAGCGCGCCTTCCAGATGGACTTCCAGGTGCAGCTGTCCTTCGAGAACATCAACGCGCCGGAGATCGGCGTCTATGGCGTCGACCACGTCGCGGTGGCCGAGGGGTTGGGCTGCAAGGCGATCCGCGTCACCGAACCCGACCGCATCCAGGACGCCTTCGCCCAGGCCCAGGCCTGGATGGACGAGTATCAGGTGCCGGTCGTCGTCGAACTGGTGCTGGAGCGGGTGACCAACATCGCCATGGGCACCGACATCGACAGCGTCAACGAGTTCGAGGAAATCCTCGACCTGCCGGTGGAGGAAAGCGAGACCGTTCTGGTCTGACGGCCCCATCCCGTCCGACCGCAAAGCCGCCGGGGCGCTCACGCGCTCCGGCGGCTTTCGTTTTGCCGGGTATGCTGCGTCGCGGAAATTCCCTCTCCGCAACGCCCGTGCTAGCGTCGCTGCCGATCCGTAACCCACCGGTCCGGCCCATTCTTCCGACAGGGAGTCCGTACGAGCATGGCGTTGCTTGAGAACATGCGCATCTTCGTCCGCGTCGTCGAATTGGGCAGCCTGTCGGCCGCCGGACGGAACCTGCGCATGTCCCCGGCCATGGTCAGCCACCGCATCCAGCAGTTGGAAACCCATCTCGGCGTCCGGCTGCTGAACCGCACGACGCGGCAGTTGCAGGCGACCGAGACCGGCATGGATTTCTACCAGAGCTGCCTGGAGGTTCTGGAGGCGGTGGAGCGTGCGCACAGCAGCATCGCCGCCGGGTCGGGCGTGCCGTCGGGCAGCGTGCGGGTGACGGCGCCGCTGGGCTTCGGCCGCCGCATCCTGTCGCCTCTGGTGCCGGATTTCTGCGCCGCCCACCCGTTGGTGGAGGTGCGGCTGCGCCTGTCCGACCATCTGCTCGACCTGCTGCGCGAAGCGGTCGACGTGGCGGTGCGGATGGCAACGCTGAAGGATTCAAGCTTCGTCGTGCGCAAGATCGCCGACATGCGCCGCGTGCTGGTGGCGTCCCCCTCCTACCTGTCGGAGCGCGGCCGGCCATTGATGCCGGCGGATCTGTCGGGGCACAACTGCCTGCTTCTGCGCTTCCCCGGCACCCAGCAGTATCAATGGAGCGTGCTGGAGGGCGGCGAACCGGTGAAGCTGCCGGTGTCGGGCCGCTTCGACGCCGACGACGGCGACGTGCTGACCGGCTGGGCGCTGGACGGCCGCGGCATCGCCATGAAGCCGCTGTGGGAGGTGGCCGAGCATCTGGCCAGCGGCGCCCTGGTGCCGGTGCTGCCGGAGTTTCCGCCGGAACCGGTGACGCTGGCGGTTCTCTATCCCCACCGCGCGCTTGTGCCGGCGAAGGTGAGGGCCTTCGCCGATCATATGGTGCCGAAGATCAAGGCGGCCCTGACGGCGATCTCGCCGGATACGATCCTGTAGGGTGCGGCCGCTGTTGCCCCCTCCCTAGCCCTCCCCCTCTTCGAGGGAGAGGGAACTGCCGACGTTCCGCGGCCGACTCCCTCTCCCGCAAAGCGGGGGAGGGTTGGAGAGGGGGTAAGACCGCCGCTCCTCAAATCCCCCGTGCCCGCACCAGCAGCACCCGCGCCTCTTCCGATGCGCGGTGCAGGTGGGGGAGGAACTGCACCTCCATCTCCGGGCAGGTGACGCGGGCAGCCTGGGCGCTGATGTTCATCGCCGCGACCACCCCTCCCGAAGCCGTGCGGATCGGCACGGCGATGGAGCGCAGTCCAAGTTCCAGCTCCTGGTCCACCAGCGAGAAGCCACGGTCCCGCACCCGCTCCAACTCGCGCTTCAGCGCGTCCGTGGCGGTGATGGTGCGCTCCGTGTAGGGCTTCAGCGGCACCCGCGCCAGATAGGCGTCCAGTTCCGGTTCCGGCAGGGCCGCCAGTAGGACGCGCCCCATCGAGGTGCAGTAGGCTGGCAGGCGGCTGCCGACATTCAGCCCGACCGACATGATCCGCTTGGTCGCCGCACGCGCGATGTAGACCACGTCATCCTCGTCCAGCACGGCGGCGGAGCAGGATTCCTGCACGGCGCCGCTGACCTGCTCGATCAGCGGGTCCAGGATCGTCGCCAGTGGGGCCGAGGACAGGAAGGAATAGCCCAGCGCCAGGATCTTCGGTTTCAGATGGAAGGTCCGGCCATCGGAGCCCGCGTAGCCCAGTTGCATCAGCGTCAGCAGGCAGCGCCGCGCCGCCGCCCGCGGCAGGCCGGTGATCTTCGCGATGTCGGCGATGGTCAGGTTCGGCTCGCGTTCGGTAAAAGCACGAATCACCGACAGGCCGCGCGCCAGCGAGGTCATGAAGTTCGGGTCGGACGCCTCCTCCGCTGCAGCGGATGGCGTCTTGTCTGCGGCCCCGGCCAGACGTTGGGTTTCGACCATGCGCGGGTCCCTTCCCCCGAAGAACGATCCTGAGGCGCAAAAATAGGGCGATTATCGCTCATTGGCCAGAAAAATCGAACAGATGGAACGTCAACTCCGTCGGCGACGGAAATAGTTCGATGTGCCCGCAATTAGCCTTGCGGGTGTCTGGCATCTGGTATACCGTATCGATAATTCAAAACGACGCGCCGCTCTAAACGACGCACCACAGGGCGTCATCCGAACGCTCGCACAGGAACGCTCACGACAACAAGCGGCGCCGCCGGCGTCGGCGCGCAAAGGGTCGGAACCGTGATGAACCGCGATAGATTCAGTGTCGAACCCCTGGAACAGGGGATGAGCTTCAAGGCCAAGGCCTACCAGTCGCTGCGACAGGCCATCACGCAGATGAACATCTACGGCCAGAGCAGCGAGATCAGGTTGGACGAACGCCGGCTGTGCGAAGCGTTGGGTGTCAGCCGCACCCCGGTGCGCGAAGCGATGGCGCTGCTGGAACAGGAGGGGTTCATCCGCTCCCAACCGCGGCGCGGGATCTTCGTGGTGCGCAAGACGAAGGCCGAACTGGTGGAGATGATCACGGTGTGTGCCGCCCTGGAAGGCATGGCGGCACGCCTGTTCGTCGAGAACGCCACCACGGAGAAGCTGGAACTCCTGCACGCCGCGTTCGACAAATACACGAAAGCCGAGTTGGCGGAGCACGTCGCCGAGTATTCCGACGCCAACATCGTCTTCCACCAGAGCATCGTCCAGGCTTCGGGCTCCACGCTGATCTCGGATCTGACCGATCGCTTCTTCATCCATATGCGTGCGATCCGCCGCGCGACCATGGGCCTCGGCGACCGTGCCGACCAGTCCATCCACGAGCATCGGGACATCATCGAGGCGCTGGCCGCCCGCGATGCCGATCTCGCGGAACGTCGGGTGCGGGAACACACGCTCGGTCTCGCACAGTACGTGGAACGGCATTGCGCCTTCCTCGACTAACCGATCTTGAACCTTTTTGGAGCTCGGGGAGGAGTTACCCTTATGTCTACTGCGGCTGCAACGATCACTAAGAACCAGGCCACGGAAGCATCTGTTGTCGAAGACGCGCCGGCGCTGACCGACGGCTTCCAGCTCGTCATCGACGCGCTCAAGCTCAACGACATCAACAACCTGTATGTCGTCCCCGGTATTCCGATCTCCGACCTGCTGCGCATGGCGCAGGCCGAGGGCATGCGCGTCGTCTCGTTCCGCCACGAACAGAATGCCGGCAACGCCGCCGCCATCGCCGGTTTCATGACCAAGAAGCCGGGCGTCTGCATGACGGTGTCGGCGCCGGGCTTCCTGAACGGCCTGACCGCGCTGGCGAACGCCACCACCAACTGCTTCCCGATGATCCTCATCAGCGGCTCGTCGGAGCGCGAGATCGTCGACCTGCAGCAGGGCGACTACGAGGAGATGGACCAACTGGCCATCGCCAAGCCGCTGTGCAAGGCCGCCTTCCGCATCCTGCACGCCCAGGACATCGGCATCGGCGTGGCGCGTGCCATCCGCGCCGCCGTGTCGGGCCGTCCGGGCGGCGTCTATCTCGACCTGCCGGCCAAGCTGTTCTCGCAGGTGATGGACGCCGCGGAAGGCGCCAAGTCGCTGGTCAAGGTGGTCGATCCGACCCCGGCGCAGTATCCGTCGTCCGAGGCCGTCAACCGCGCGCTCGACCTGCTGAAGGGCGCCAAGCGTCCGCTGGTCATCTTCGGCAAGGGCGCCGCCTATGCCCAGGCCGACGAGACGATCCGATCCTTCGTCGAGAAGAGCGGCATTCCCTTCCTGCAGATGAGCATGGCCAAGGGCCTGCTGCCCGACACCCACCCGCAGTCGGCCGGCGCTGCCCGTTCGCTGGTGCTGCAGGAAGCCGACGTGGTCATGCTGGTCGGCGCCCGCCTGAACTGGCTGCTGTCGCACGGCAAGGGCAAGACCTGGGGCAAGCCCGGCTCCAAGAAGTTCATCCAGGTCGACATCGAGCCGAGGGAGATGGACAGCAACGTCGAAATCCATGCTCCGCTGGTCGGCGACATCGCGTCGGTCATGGAAGTGCTGCTGAAGGGCATCGACGGCGGCCTGACCCCGCCGACCGACTGGATGGCCACCGTCGCGGCCAAGCGTGAGCAGAACGTCGCCAAGATGGCGCCGAAGCTGATGAGCAACGCGTCGCCAATGAACTTCCACGGTGCGCTGGGCGCTCTGCGCCGCGTCATCAAGGAGCGGCCGGATGCCATGCTGGTCAACGAGGGCGCCAACACCCTCGACCTCGCCCGCGGCATCATCGACATGTACGAGCCGCGCAAGCGCCTGGACGTCGGCACCTGGGGCGTGATGGGCGTCGGCATGGGCTATGCCGTCGCCGCCGCGGTGGAAAGCGGCAAGCCGGTGCTGGCGGTTGAGGGCGACAGCGCCTTCGGCTTCTCCGGCATGGAGGTGGAGACGATCTGCCGGTACAACTTGCCGGTCTGCATCGTCATCTTCAACAACAACGGCATCTACCGCGGGACCGACGTCAACCCGACCGGCGGGGCCGACCCGTCGCCGATGGTCTTCGTGCCTGACTCCCGTTACGACAAGATGATGGAAGCCTTCGGCGGCGTCGGTGTCCATGTCACCAACCCCGACGAGCTGTACCGCGCCGTGACCGAGGCGATGGACAGCGGCCGTCCGACCCTGATCAACGCCGTCATCGACCCGGCCGCCGGCACCGAAAGCGGCAACATCGGCAGCCTCAATCCGACCAGCTCGGTCCGTAAGATGCCGTCCTAAAAAGAAACGCCGACCACACGATTTAAAAAGCAGGGGGAGAAATACATGGGCAAGGCACTTCAGGGCGTGCGGATTCTCGACTTCACGCATGTGCAGTCGGGGCCGACCTGCACCCAGTTGCTCGCCTGGTTCGGCGCCGACGTCATCAAGGTGGAGCGGCCGGGCGAGGGTGACATCACCCGCAGCCAGCTGCGCGACCTGCCGGACGCCGACAGCCTGTATTTCACCATGCTGAACCACAACAAGCGGTCCATCACGCTCGACACCAAGACGCCCAAGGGCAAGGAGGTGCTGGAGTCGCTGATCAAGACCTGCGACGTGATGGTCGAAAACTTCGCCCCCGGCGTGCTCGATCGCATGGGGTTCACCTGGGAACGCATCCAGGAACTGAACCCCGCGATGATCGTCGCGTCGGTGAAGGGCTTCGGGCCCGGGCCGTTCGAGAACTGCAAGGTGTACGAGAACGTCGCCCAGTGTGCGGGTGGTGCGGCCTCGACCACCGGCTTCGACGACGGCCCGCCGATGGTCACCGGCGCCCAGATCGGCGACAGCGGCACCGGCCTGCATCTGGCGCTCGGCATCGTCACCGCGCTCTACCAGCGCAAGGAAACCGGCCGGGGCCAGAAGGTTCTGGCCGCCATGCAGGACGCCGTGCTGAACCTGTGCCGCGTCAAGCTGCGCGACCAGCAGCGTCTGGCCCACGGGCCGATGAAGGAATACCCGCAATACCCGAACGGCGAGTTCGGCGACACGGTGCCGCGCGCCGGCAATGCGTCGGGCGGCGGCCAGCCGGGCTGGATCCTGAAGTGCAAGGGCTGGGAGCGTGACCCCAACGCCTACATCTACTTCATCGCCCAGGCCCCGGTGTGGAAGTCGATCTGTAAGGTCATCGGCAAGGAGGAGTGGATCACCGATCCCGATTACGCCACCCCGGTGGCCCGCCTGCCGCGCCTGATGAGCATCTTCGCGACCGTAGAGGACTGGACCAAGACCCTGACCAAGTTCGAAGTCATGGACATCCTCAACAAGTACGACATCCCCTGCGGCCCGATCCTGTCGATGAAGGAGATCGCCGAGGACAAGTCGCTCTACGAGACCGGCACGCTGGTCGAGGTGGAGCACCCGACCCGCGGCAGCTACCTGACGGTCGGCAACCCGATCAAGCTGTCCGACAGCCCGACGGAGGTCACCCGCTCCCCCCTGCTGGGCGAGCACACCGACGAAATCCTGCGCGACGTGCTGGGTTTCAGCGAGCGCGAGATCATGGACATCCGCGACAGCGGCGCCATCGGCGCCGTGCAGCGGCTGGCGGCGGAGTAACGTCGTCGCTCTGATGCCCCCACCCCAACCCTCCCCCGCTGGGCGGGGGAGGGAGCAGGTACTAAGGCGGGAGAGTGGCGGCAGTCCCTCCCCCGCCCAGCGGGGGAGGTTAGGTGGGGGGCTAACGCCCCAAATTTTGAAACGCCTACCCACATTCATACCATCGCGCCTCCCTCTCCCCCGACCGTCCCCTTCCCGGTCGCGTGAGAGCCGAAGCCCGAAGTTTTTAAAAAATCCGCCGCCCGTCAGCCGATGATTTCCCGGCTCCCCGCGGCCTCCAAAAGACAATTCCCGAACAGGGTCGAGACGCAAACCATGAACATTCACGAATATCAGGCCAAGGATCTGCTGCGGGGGTACGGCGTCGCCGTTCCGCGTGGCGGCGTGGCCTTCACCCCGGAAGAGGCTGAATCGGTTGCCCGCGAACTGGGCGGTCCGGTCTGGGTGGTGAAGTCGCAGATCCATGCCGGCGGCCGCGGTGCCGGCCGGTTCCAGGACAATCCGAACGGCAAGGGCGGTGTCCGGGTCGTCAAGTCGGTCGAAGAGGTCGCCGCCAACGCCGCCGAGATGCTCAATCACGTCCTCCTGACCAAGCAGACCGGGCCGGCGGGCAAAGAGGTCAAGCGCCTCTACATCGAGGAAGGCGCCGACATCAAGCGCGAGCTGTATCTCGGCATGCTGATCGACCGCGCCACCGGCCGTGTCACCATCATCGCCTCGACCGAAGGCGGCATGGAGATCGAAGAGGTCGCCCACAACACGCCGGAGAAGATCGTCAAGGTCGCCGTCGACCCGGCCACCGGCATCCAGGGCTACCACACCCGCAAGGTCGCCTTCGCGCTCGGCCTTGAAGGCAAGCAGGTCGGAGCCGCCGCCAAGTTCATCCAGGCCGCCTACAAGGCCTTCACCGACCTGGACTGCGCCATCGTCGAGATCAACCCGCTGATCGTCACCGGGTCCGGCGACATCCTGGCGCTCGATGCCAAGATGAGCTTCGACGACAACGCGCTGTTCCGTCATAAGGACGTCGCCTCCCTGCGCGACGAGGCGGAAGAGGACCCGGCGGAGATCGAGGCGGCCAAGCACGACCTCAACTACGTCAAGCTCGACGGCAACATCGGCTGCATGGTCAACGGCGCCGGCCTGGCGATGGCCACCATGGACATCATCAAGCTCTATGGTGCCGAGCCGGCCAACTTCCTCGACGTCGGCGGCGGCGCCACAAAGGAGCGCGTCACCGCGGCCTTCAAGCTGATCCTGTCTGACAGCGCGGTCGAAGGCATTCTGGTCAACATCTTCGGCGGCATCATGCGCTGCGACGTGATCGCCGAGGGCGTGGTCGCCGCGGCCCGCGAAGTGCACCTGCACGTTCCGCTCGTGGTGCGCCTGGAAGGCACCAACGTCGACCTGGGCAAGAAGATCCTGGCCGACTCCGGCCTGCCGATCCTGTCCGCCGACAATCTGGACGACGCAGCCAAGAAGATCGTCGCCGCCGTCAAGAAGGAGGCCGCGTAACATGGCTGTTCTCGTCGACAAGAACACGAAGGTGATCTGCCAGGGCTTCACCGGAGCCCAGGGCACCTTCCACTCAGAACAGGCCATCGCCTACGGCACCAAGATGGTCGGCGGCGTCACGCCGGGTAAGGGCGGCGCCAAGCACCTCGACCTGCCGATCTTCGACACCGTGTCGGAAGCGGTGGAAAAGACCGGTGCGAACGCCTCCGTGATCTACGTGCCGCCGCCCTTCGCCGCGGACGCGATCCTGGAAGCGATCGACGCCGAGATCCCGCTGGTGGTCTGCATCACCGAAGGCATCCCGGTGCTGGACATGGTCCGCGTCAAGCGCGCGCTCGATGGCTCCCGGAAAAATGGAGTTGGGACCCGCCTGATCGGGCCGAACTGCCCCGGCATCATCACGCCGGACGAGTGCAAGATCGGCATCATGCCGGGCCACATCCACAAGCGTGGCAAGATCGGCATCGTGTCGCGTTCCGGCACGCTGACCTATGAGGCCGTCGCCCAGACCACGGCGGCGGGCCTCGGCCAGACCACCTGCATCGGCATCGGCGGCGACCCGGTCAACGGCACCAACTTCGTCGACAGCCTGGAGCTGTTCGTGAAGGACCCGGAGACCGAGGGCATCATCATGATCGGCGAGATCGGCGGCGACGCCGAAGTCCGCGGCGCCGAGTTCATCAAGGCGTCGGGCACCAAGAAGCCGGTCGTCGGCTTCATCGCCGGCCGCACGGCTCCTCCGGGCCGCCGCATGGGCCATGCCGGCGCGGTGATCTCCGGCGGCAACGACACCGCCGACTTCAAGATCGACTTCATGAAGTCGGTCGGCATCGCCGTCGCCGACAGCCCCGCCAGCCTGGGCTCCACCATGCAGTCGATTTTCAAAGGTTGACCGGTACCCCGCGGGACCGCCGTCCGCGACGGTCCCGCGGCTCAGCAAGCCTAGCCTTCTGTCACTCACGCCATCAGCCGCAACAGACAGGCGCAACCAACGCGCCGGACCCCGAGGGAGATGGGACATGAAAGCGCAAGCCCACACCAACAGCATGACCGCCGCCGCCATCGCACGCCGGATCATCCACGACGACCCCAGCGAGGGCGCCGCGGCGATCATCAAGACGGCGATCATCGAGGCGCCGCGCGAGAAGAACGACAACGGCAAGGCCGACGCCAAGGCCGAGCGCGGTCAGGTGGTGCAGTCGCTCTGCCGCGCGCTGAACATCCTGACCATTCTCGGCGCCAATGACGGTCCGATGACCCTGACCGAGCTGGCGGAGGCCGCGAACCTGTCGCCCTCCACCACCCATCGCCTGCTGACGACTCTGCAGTACGAGCGCTACGTCCGCTTCGACCAGAGCGCGCGCGGCTGGGTGGTCGGCGTCCAGGCCTACATGACCGGTGCCAACTTCCTGAAGACCCGCAATCTGGTCGACGTCGCCCGTCCCCGCATGCGCCGCCTGATGGAGGAGAGCAGCGAGATCGTCAATCTGGCGGTCGAGGAGAACGGCGAGGCGCTGTATCTGGCCCGCGTCGGCGGTCCCCGGGCCGCCCAGGTCGCGGTGCCGCAGACCGACCGCACGCTTCTGCACTGCTCCGCAGTCGGCAAGGCCCTGCTGGCCGGCATGACCGAGACCAAGGTGCAGACCATCGTGACCCAGCGCGGCATGCGCCAGTTCACCCGCAGCACCCTGTCGTCGCTGCCGGCGCTGTACCGCGACCTGACGCTGGTGCGGACCCGCGGCTATGCCCTGGACCAGGAGGAGCGGGTGTCGGGCCTGCGCTGCGTCGCCGCCCCGATCTTCGACGAGAATTCCCGTGTGATGGGCGCCCTGTCGCTGTCCGGCTCCAGCCGGCGCATCGAGGACGCGCGGCTGCGCGCCCTGGGCGAAATGGTCAAGCGCGCCGCCGCGGCGGTGACGCAGGAACTGGGCGGTCGCGTTCCGGTCCCGAACTGACCCATCCCGCACACGGTCAAGCAACATCCGAGACGCCAAGAGCCGACGGCAGGTGGTGCACGTCGGCATATCCTCCCTGGCGCACTAGAGGCCGCGTTCCTGATGGAGCGCGGCCTTCTTTCTTGAGAAAAGAGCCGTTTCCACGGAATGGAAAAGAGATAAAAAACTCGGGAATAACCGGCTGGTTGGTGCGATTGTCTGTCTCGGGAAAGGCGTTCCTTTCTCATCGGGCGGATGTGTTGTTTTGCATGTTCGCGCTTCTCTCGGAGACTGGCCGTGCTGTGTGCAGCACGGCCATTTTTTTTGACCTTTCCGCAGGACGAAATCGGATCCAACGCCGCGTGGACGGGCATTCCTCCGCGGCGACACAGTGCGCCTCAAACCCATCACCATGACAGGGCAGGGGAGCGATACGGATGACAGACTCCAGAAACATGACGGCGATCGAGGTCAGCCAGCCCGGCAAACCGGAGGTGCTGGTCCCGGCGCGGCGCCCGATCCCCGACCCGGCTCCCGGCGAGATCCGCATCGCCATCCAGGCCGCCGGGGTCAATCGGCCGGACGTGCTCCAGCGGCTCGGCAAATACAACCCGCCGCCGGGCATCAGCGACATCCCCGGCCTGGAGGTCGCCGGCACCGTCGATGCACTGGGTGAAGGGGTGGAGGGCTGGGCCGTCGGCGATCCCGTCTGCGCCCTGCTGGCCGGCGGCGGCTACGCCGAGTTCTGCGTCGTGCCCGCCGCCCAATGCCTGCCGATCCCGGCCGGCCTGACGATGGCCGAGGCGGCGGCCCTGCCTGAGACCTTCTTCACCGTCTGGTCCAACGTGTTCGAGCGCGGCGCGCTGCAGCCCGGCGAGGCGCTGCTGGTGCATGGCGGCACGTCCGGCATCGGCACCACGGCGATCCAGCTGGGCGCGGCCTTCGGCGCGCGGGTCTTCGCGACCGCCCGTGGACCGGAGAAATGCGATGCCTGCGTCAGCTTGGGCGCCGAACGCGCCATCGACTACGGCACCGAGGATTTCGTCGCGGTGGTCAAGGACGCGACCGGCGGGGCGGGCGTGAATGTCGTGCTCGACATCGTCGGCGGCGATTACGTCGCCCGCAGCATCGATGCGCTGGCGGTCGAGGGACGCTATGTCTGCATCGGCTTCGTCCGCGGGGCGACAGCGTCCGTGAACTTCTTCCCCGTCATGACCAAGCGGCTGGTGCTGACCGGCTCCACTCTGCGGGCGCGCCCGGTCGCCTACAAGCAGGCGGTGGCCGAGCAGTTGAAGGCCCGCGTCTGGCCGCTGATCGCCGAGGGGCGGATCAAGCCGGTCGTCCACGAGGTATTTCCTCTGGAACGGGCCGCGGATGCCCACCGGCTGATGGAAAGCAACCAGCATGTCGGCAAGATCGTGCTGGCGGTGGGGTGAAACGGTCCCCTCACGAGATCGGAACAGTCCCCTCTCCCCCCCGGGGAGAGGGTTAGGGTGAGGGGGGTGCGTGGCGAGGCTCTTCAAGCATCGCGTACTCCCCGTTCACCACCAACTCCACGCAATGCATCCCCCTCACCCCGACCCTCTCCCCGGGGGGAGAGGGAGAATCCGACTTCCCTCAATCCAGCATCGGCAGGCCGGTTTCGATCCGGACCAGCGCGGCCAGCAGCGGGGCGCCGATGTCGCGGCGGACGAAGTTGCTGGCCTTTTCCGCCGCGTTGATCGCCAGCTGGAAGCTGCGGCGCCAACGATCGTCGTTGTAGAAGGCCTTTTCCGCCTTGGCGCGCTGCGCCAGCAACCCCGGCCGGCGGCCGGCGGCATCGTCGACCAGCTTGTTCAGGCGGTTCATCAGGTCGTTGGCCGCGGCCGGCTCGCCGCGCTTCATCGCGGCCTCGACCAGTTCGGCAAAAGCCTCGCCGCGGGTGTCGATGTCGGCCACCTGCTCGGCATAGGCGACGGCCATGCCCGTTTCGCCGCGCTTGGCCAGCCGCCCCAGCACGGCGGGGATCGTCCAGGGATTCTCGTCCTGCACGGTGCTGAGCAGGCCCAGCGCCAGCTTCGGCTCGCCGATGTCGGCGGCGGCCACCGCCAATTCCGGCGGGCAGCAGTCGCCGCGGGTTTCCTTGAACTTGGAGAACTGCGTCTCGACCGTGTTCAGGAACAGTGTGCGGGCCTGCGCCTCCTTGCCGGCGCGCAGCAGCGACTGGGCGACCAGTCCCAGTTCCCAGGCGCAGTTGTGGCTGGAGGCGTAGGTCTTGGCCTCGTCCGCCAGCGCGTTGGTCAGCGCCGCGTCGCCGCGCCAGGACGCCGCCTTGGCGATGTCGGCGAGGTTGTAGATGCGGGTGGAGCAGTCGTTGATCTGTCGGGTGATGTCGAGCGCCAGCGGCGTCTGCCCCATCAGCGACAGCGCGCGGGCGACGAACAGATCCTGGCCGGAGCTGTCGGCGACGCCGCCGCGGCGCACTGCGCTGACGAAGGGCGCCATGATCTCCTTGGCGCGGCCGGGGTCGCCCAGCTGCTGGTAGGCGACGGCCAGCGACAGCCAGTCCCAGCGGGCGGCATTGATCGGCGTTTCCACCGGCGGCAGCATCTCGCCGATGCGGTGGAGGAAGCACAGGCTGCCCAGCGCGTCGTTGCAGACCAGCGCCCGGATGCGCGAACGGAATTCGTAGAAGTCGAAATCACCGACGAACTGGTTGGTGACGAGCTGCACTGCCAGCGGGCTGTCGGGGTATTTCGTCACGATCTCGTTGAACAGCTTGTCCGCCTCTTTCAGCAGGCGGGACTCCTCGGCGGCGTCGAAGGTGTTGTCGGCCTGCCGGATCAGCTGCAGAGCCTGGACGAACAGGCGGTTGGCCGGGCCGGGCGTGCCGGCGGTCGGATTGTCCGCCCCGCCGCCTTCCTCCATCGCCGCGTCCGCCATCACGGCGCCGCCTGTCACGGCGCCGCCCGTCACGGTATCCGCCGTCACGGCCTCAGCCATCGCCGCGTCCTGCGCCGGAACGGGACCGGCCACGGCCGCCGCCGGCAGGATCAGGGCGGCGGCGACGGTGGCGGTGCGGAGTGCGGCGAGGACGCGGGAAAGGGCGGAGGCCATGGCGGTCGGGTTTCAACCCTGGAGGTTTGAGAGCAGACGGACGTAGCTGACGACGCGTTGAACGTTGGGAACCGAACGGGCGTGCTGGATCGCGCGGTCCAGCTCTTCCTGAGAACTGGCGACACCCATCAGATAGACAACACCATCGACGGTATCGATGCTGTAGTTCTGGCTATGAATATCCGCATCGAAGGTGATCCGGCTGCGAATCTGGGTTGAAATCCAGGTGTCGCGCGCGGTGTCGACGATGCTGGATCCGTTGTCGATCTGGATCTCGTTGATGACTTCCTTGACGCCCTGCGCCTGCCAGGCGAGGCGCACCGCGTCGAGCCGCATCTGCGGGTCGGCGGCGCGGCCGGTCAGCAGCACGTGGCCCTGGTCGATCGTCAACCCGATCCGGTTGGTCATGTCGACCGAATGCTGCAGCCACAGCGAATTGATGCGGGCGCGGATTTCGGTGTCGCTGACGAAACCGCCGAAACCACGCTCCTGCGACGCCACCACCGCGGCGCCGCCGGCGGTGCCGAGCAGCAGAGGCCCGCAGCCGGCCAGCGAAACTCCGGCCGTGCAGGCGAGCGCGAACAATGTCCCAAGGCGGCTCAAACCCGTCACAGCGTGCCTCCCTTCGCCAGCGTGCCGAGCGCCGGTCGGATGCGGCGCGCGGCCGGAAAAAGTCACGGCGGAACGGCGTTTGCAATGGGGAAATTCGGAGCCTTCACCAGTCATCGTCACTTTGTCCCCAGGTGATGCACGGATGTTGCAGTCGCTGCGGCTGCGAAGGGATGATTGCCGCAATGCTTCAGGCAGTCTCAGGGCAGAATCAGGCGAAAGCTGGGCTGGAGAGCACGCTCGCGATTTCTCGCGCCAGGACGCGGGAAACCACCCGGCGCGCCGTGGGATCGCTCAGGATTTCCTCGTCCTTGGGGTTGGACAGGAAGCCGGTCTCCACCAGCACCGACGGCACGTCCGGCGCCTTCAGCACCGCGAAATTCGCCGCGCGCATCGGGTTGTCGAGCAGGCGAAGCTCCTTCCCCGCCCCTTCCACCAGAAGCTGGCGGGCGGCCAGCGAAGCATGGCGGGTGTGGCGCGCCGTCAGGTCCATCAGGATGTCCTTGACGATGCGGTTGCCCCCGCCGGTCCCCCGCTTGCCGAATCGGTCCGCCTCGTTCTCCTGCTGGGCAAGGCGGGAGGCGAAGGCGTCGGACGCCTTTTCGGACAGGATGTAGGCCGACATGCCGCGGGGATCGGCATTGGGAGCGCTGTCGGCGTGGATCGACACGAACAGGTCGGCCCCGGCCTTGCGCGTCAATGCCACCCGTTCGTCCAGTGCCAGGAAGCGGTCGTCGCGCCGCGTCAGCTTCGCCGTGATGCCGTGCCGCTCGGCCAGCAGGCGGGCGACCTCGCGGGCGATGTCCAGTGTCACCGCCTTTTCGTGGGTGCCGCGGGTGCCGATGGCGCCGGGATCGGCGCCGCCATGGCCGGGATCGAGCATCACCAGCCGGGACCGCAGGGTGGACTGTGGCGAAGTGCCGCTGGACGGCTTGCGCTCCGGCCGCTGCTGGCCGGCGAGGGCGGACGCGGACGAGAGAGGCTGCGCCAGCGCGAGCCCCGCCGTACCGAATGCGGTTAACCAAAGCTTGCTCAGCCCGAGCCCAAGCAGCTGTCGACGATCCATGGCGAAAAATACCGTGCTGCAAGTGGAGGAAGGGCTGCGACGTGCCATTGCCCTATCCGTTGCTCTACCCCGATTCGTTAACCAATGCGGGCACGAATAAGTATTGTCAAGGCCGGGCAGGTTACCATTCCTGAATATTTGTGAGCATCCGGTCATCCGGGCAGACTTGACGGAACGAGGATTCGATAGACGTGATTGGTTGCTTGATGACAGTCTGAAAAAGCGCTAAAATTTTAGCGATCAGCTCGGGAGGTGTCGATGTTGAGGAAAGCCTTGTTCAACATCATCCGGCAAGAGCAGCGCGAAGTCGAGGGTGAGCTCGAACGCGAGGAACAGCAGCCGAGGCCTGATGCCGGCCGGATCGTCGGCCTTCGGCAGGAAGCAACCAGCCTGCGACGTGAGTTGGAACACTTCCGCGACGTCTGACCCCCGGTTCCCGGCCGTTACCCTGGCCACCGGGCGTCGCTATGGAGGTTGCCACTGAATTCGACGTGGCCGATTTTTGAAATCGACCGGTCGCTCCCCTTCTCCGCAAGACCGCGGGGGAGGGGTTTTTGTTTTTGCGCCGAGCATGGGCGCGTTCTTGAGGGTGGAAGTCCCTCCGTAAGCTGGTCACAGCGAACGAAGTGAAGCGCAACCCGGCGCTGGGGGCGCAACAGCGGCAAGCTCCTCAATGCCGTCCTCACGATCGGATGGGCAGACCAACTCGGACTGCCCAGGCTCGCATGACCTCAATCCCCCGAACCGCCCGGTGCGGACCCGCATGCCGGCCGGTGTGGCAGTGGGTGACCTTCCCGGGTCGCCCACTACGGCGATTGCAACCGGTGCGCGGGCGCAAATCCGACCGGGAGGTGAGGGAACCAACCGCCGATCGTCGTGTTTGAACGGGCAATGGTGTGATTCCTCCCTGAACCGCCATAACTGGACAGTGGGGGAGCTAAGGTGTTGATATTCCAGCATAGTAGTTCGTTGGAACCAACAGCGCTCCCCCACTCTTTCCCCCAATATTTCCCCCATTTCCCCCCGGCGGCGCCTTGGAGGTAATCCCGTGGTGGCGGCGTCGGTATACCAGCGTGGCTTAACTCAGCACCTTATGAGGATGCAGGCAGGGGCAAAGTACTTTGCCCGCACGATGGGCCAGCGCTTCCCCAATTCGCTCCCCTATAGAGAGCGCACACAAGCGCCCCTCCTAATTCCCTTCCTTGTAGAGAGGGCAGAAACGCAAAACCCCTCACCGCGTCGGGAGCGGTGAGGGGTTCGGTATGTGTGGGCTGTTAGAAGCGCCTGCGTTTGCGCGTGGCGCCCTTACGGCGACGGTTGCGCTACCTGGGTGGCTGCGCTGCCTTGTGCGCCTGTAGCTCATCCTGCGCGTCCCTGAGACGCCAGAGTGCATCTGCCAGCAGAACGGTTAGAGCGTCGGTGTAGGTCATCGGCTCAACCCGGAGGTTCGGCGCTTGAGCGCATTCAGCGCGGCGTATCGTTCGGGCACGGGCGAAACGGGTTCCGCGACAGTGCCGACAGGTTCGACCGCTTCCGGCGGAATGACCGGCGCAGGCGGATCGGGCGGTACCCAAATGCCGCCTGGGAAGGAGGGGAGGGGCTGCATCACGAGTGCCCCTTAAAAATCCACTGGCGAACTCCGGGCGAGTAGACCATCACAAGCTTGCCAGCCTACGCAGGGCACTTCAGCCAACCAAATCCACGTTTCTTAGGATCCTCGATAATAAAGACGGCGGGGGTTGCTCCGTTCTGGAAATAGGCAACGGCATACTGCCCACCATCATACTCGGTAAATTCGATCATTGTTATTCCTTCGGTGTTTCAACGGAACGATATTGCGGCGGAACGTACCCTCTGCTTCTAGCTTCCCGAAGCAATTCTATTTCGGCTTTGGGAGTTTCAGTCTTAGGAGAAGTTGCAGCGCGCCAAGCCAGCCAAGCGGGCAAATCAAAAGGCTCCTTATTCGTCGTTTGATGATCCCCAACTACCTCGACCTTCGGAACATATCCCTGCTTTCGCAAAGCCATGAAGTCGTCCATGTCGACGGAGTACGGATTGAAGGTCTTGGGTTCGTATTTAGTCGGAGGCTCCACAAGGCGTGAGCGCCGCCCAACAAGGCTGGTACTAATTGATCCGTCTGGATTCTTCTCTGTCACAATCTCCCGAGGCCCGCCGCTGTTGTTGAAGCGTGCGACGCCAAACGAAGGGTTGACCTCAGTTTGTGCGTTAGCTTTGGCTGACGTGGTAGGTTGTTCCACAGGCGCTGGGTGTTCCACGGGGGCAGGGTGGAACTCGTTGCGGATGGTCGCCGCGATGGTCCGCCAAGAGGCGTCCTAAACGGAGGTGTCCGCTTTCAGATAGTCCGCCATCGGTTCTACCACGCGACCGTCAGCATTCAGACGAACAAGCCGCAGGCCAGATTTCTCGGCAATCTGCTGTTCCCATTGGCCGGTGCGGTTGGTGACGACGTATTCACCAGCGAACGGATAACGGGTGACGATGGGGTTTCCCGACTCATCGCGGGTGAATTGAGGATCGTGAAATTCGTGATATTCGGTCATTTGCGCATTCCTTCTGCGGTTACGGAAGCCGCAGGACGGGCGAGGCAATTGCTTCGTCGCGGCGGAAATAACGGCGGGTGCCGATCTTGAAGCTTGCCGGTGCGCCAGGGCGCTTGGCACGAAGCCACATGATCTATCTGGACACGCCAAATAGACGGGCAAGCTCGGTTAGGGTGATATGTTCTTGCATTGATTTGCTCCCATTTGCTCAACATTCCAATATTATATATGACAAGGCTGTAAAAGTCAATACAAGCCTAGACTATTCTTGACAAGCCTTGACAAGGCTTGACATTCCGTGCTATGATTCGCAATGTTGTGTGGCTCTTTTTGAGTCTGCGACTTGATGTTTGCATGCTTTACTATTCCTATGTCTTAAAACTACGGCGTGGCGTTACTGCCACGCCGCTTTTTCGACGTTGGAAATGATAAGGCACTACTTCTAGCGACATTGGGAAAGAAAGACAGAATGAAACAAAATACTTAGCTTGCTGACTTGAGCCTGCGTGTTGAAGCCGTGGTTGCGCAAATCTGCGCCACGTCGTCGCAGGATGTGGAGAGATCCCGCGAACTTCACGCGGTTTGGCAGAAGTTGCAGCTTGAAGGCGCGCGGATTTGGGCGCGCTCGCACGGGCTTACCCGCGTGCAGAAGGTGCCTCCCAATCAGATTGGACAAGTCATGCGCCCGCCGGTTTCTTCAGCGCCGGGTGTTGGCGTGGATCATGCTCATTGGTTCGGGCGGAACGGCAAGCCCTGCGTTTTGGTGAGCTTCACCTATCCCGAGTTCAATGAGTTCGCCATCTGGCGCGAAGTCCAGTCAGTTGGATGCAAGACGATGCTCCTACCGTCGTGCATGAATTTTTATAACCCGCGACAGACGCTCATGCGCCTTTTTTGGGACCCTACAGTCTTCAGTCCCGAAATCAACAAGTAACAACAGACAAAGGAACAAAGTAACATGCTAACGGGAATTCCGGACAATTGGTCCGCAACACTTGCATTCGGCAGTAGGAGCGAAGCGCCAAAGGGCGCATGGAAAAATTACAGCTTCGACCTTCCCAAACTGATCGATGGTCTTACTACCCACGGCGTGGGTGAGAAGGATGGAAAGTGCTTCCTTCAAGGTTCCTGCGTCGAAGGGAACCGCAATGCTAAGGCGATGGATCGCCTGTACATCGTCGGAATCGACGTGGATAACGGCACCCCGAGTGCCGAACTGGATAGGCTGGTGAAGGATCGCGGGCTGTTCTGCATCCGCTACAGCACCCATTCCAGCGGTGCCAGCGTCAGCGAGATCCGGCATGACGATCTCGTTACCTACCAGCGCGCCAACCCCGGATCGGGCGCCCGCGAATACCTGATAAACAAGCGCGGGTATCTCCCCGCCGTGCTGGACGGGTGCGAGGAAGCCGCACCCGCGATGACCGGCAACGGGAAGGTTGTCCGCGTCACTCACAAGCCGATGGACAAGAATCGGCTGGTGTTCGTGCTGGCGAAGCCGTGGGACGTGGATAGCTACCCAACGCAGACGGAGGCGCTTGCCGCCTGGAAGCGCGCCTATATCGCCTTCGCGGATTGGCTGGGATTGGTGGTGGATGAATCCTGCACCGACGTTAGCCGTCTCTTCTACATGCCGCGCCACGCGGATGGGGCGCCATACGAAGCGGTGGTGCATCCGGGTAAGGCTATAGACATCTTCGCACTGGTATCCAGCGCGGGGAGCGATAACCCGTTCCTTGATGCGGCGGAAGCCATGGGTGCGAAGGACGCCACCGACTCAAGCGCGATGATGCAGAACCTGCGGCGGTGGGCTGCCAGTGGGTACGCTGACACGTTCATGATTGCCGACGCGCTGGAGGCACGCAGTCCCGACGTGATGCGTCCTGAGAAGGATCGCGGCGATATCCGGCATATCGAGTGCCCGTTTCAGGATGAGCATTCGGACCCGTCAGCCTATGGCGGAACCTTTGTCATCAACGCAGGCGAATCGAGTACCAACGGGTTTGTCGTCGGGTGTCATCACAACGCCTGCGCCGGGCGCGACCGTCTCGACTTCCTGAGTGGGATGATCTCGCGCGGATGGCTGACGACGGAGGATCTGTGTGCGCCTGAGTTCCACTTGGAAGTTGAGGAAGGCGAGCCGCGTTCGACGCACGGGGAGTTGTTCCTTGGGGAAGGTGCGGGCGATGGCAAGGCGACCAAGGCGACCAAGGCCAAGGCAGAGGGGCGGTCGGTGTGGATCGATGAGGATTCCACGTTCGTAATGGACGCAATCATCGAAGAGGTGAAGCGAATCAACCAGACGCCTATGGTGTTCTCCTACGGTGGCAAGCCGTCCCGAGTCATCACCGATGACACAGGGTCAGCCGCGCTTGTGCGGATGGACCTTGACCGGATGCGGAACCTCTTGATGCGCAACGGCGTCAAGTTCCTGAAGAAGAAGGGGCAGGACGATTGTAAGGAGGTGCCTGCGCCTGCGGATCTGGTGAATATGTACCTCGCCCTTGAACGGGAAGAGACAGAGTTGCCGATTCTGAAAGGCGTTGTCGGTGCGCCTGCGTTCCTTGCTGGTGGTGTGTTGCACGACAAGCCGGGTTACGACTCGCGCTCGATGATGCTGTATCACCCGCCGCAGGGGTTCAAGGCGTTGCCGGTTCCGGTGAAGCCGACATAGGCCGATGTGGCTGCGGCGGTCGCGTTGATCGATGACAACGTGTTCGTTGATTACGAGTTCGCCAGCGAAGCGGACAAGGCCAACGCCTGGGCGCTGCTGTTGCTCGGCTTCATGCGGAACATGATCAACGGCCCTACGCCGATCCATTGGCTTGATAAGTCAACTCCCGGCGCGGGTGCGTCGCTGTTGGCGGATGTCGTGTCGCTGATTCAGACGGGTGCGGATATGCCCAAGGAAACCGCCCCGACAACGGAAGATGAGTGGCGGAAGAAGATCACGGCGGCGCTTCTCAGCGGTTCCCCCTACGTGTGCTTTGACAATGTGTCCAAGGGACTGGACTCGCAAGCCATTGCGGCGGCTGTAACGTCAACCTACTGGTCTGATCGCCGCCTGGGAGCGAGCGAAACCGTCAGGGTGCCTGTTGTCCAAACCTTCGTTGTGACGGCCAACAATCTCAATGCTTCAAACGAGATGATGCGGCGACTGGTACGTATCAGGATCGACGTGTCGACTGAACATCCTGAAATGCGGACGGGGTTCAAACACCCACGTCTGAAGGAGTGGGTGGAGGAAAACCGTCCGGAACTTGTGCGTGCCTGTCTCACAGTCATTCAGTCTTGGGTTGCCAACGGGATGGCGAAGGGATCGAAGCGCAAGGGTTCCTACGAGGCGTGGGTTGACGTTATGGGCGGTGTCCTGGAGAACGCGGGTATTCGTGCCTTCCTTGACAACGAAGCGGAGGTTGCGGCCAGCGATGAGTCTCTTGAGGCTACTCGTGGATTCGTCGCCGCTTGGTGGGAGGCTGTTGGCAGTGCCCGCGTGCGGGCGCGTTATGGTAAGTCAGCGTCTGAGATTGGGTTGCTGGACATCATGGATGATTTGGACACAAAGCCTGCCGAGTATCTTGAAAAGGCGACTCGGGCAAAACCCGGCGCGGAGACTACAGTTATGGGCACCTATGCCGGATTGATTCGTGATCGTGTGTTCCGGATCGACGGAAAGGACCTACGTGTAAGGCGCTCCACTAAGGCTTCCAATGGTTCTCAGTGGTGGTGGCTTGAAGAACGCGACAGCGCCGACGGAAAGTGATGGAGGGGAGGGGCAAATGCCTCTCCCCCCTTTGTTTGAGTAGGGCATGAGTAGGGCACCCTCCCAACGAGTAGGGTATGAGTAGGGCATAAATCGGGGTGCCCTACTCGTTCAACCCGTTGGAAATCCTAGGTTTTTGACATAAGAGTAGGGCATGTAGGGCACTTTCCTTAATTAGAGGACTATAAATTTTTCTAAAGTACTTTATGTGTATCGCCACACGCTGGGGAGGGAGCGGGCGCCAATGCCCTACTTGCCCTACTCGCAGGCAAAAAACCTAGGATTACCAATGGGTTGAGCGAGTAGGGCACCTATTTTGTGCCCTACTCGTAGCCCTACTTTGCCCTACTCGTAGCCCTACTCACGCTCCACCCGTCGCCTCGAATACGCCCTAACGCTCCCCGACGCAGGCGGATCACGCCTCCCCACCGTCCAGCGCAGGGCAAGCCGACGCGCACTCATGTTCGGCGCTTCATCGATCTCGGGGGCTGGTTCACACCCACCGCAGGCAGCGCCGGAACGAACGCCATGTGAGGCGCACCGATCCCTAAATCGACTGAATCCGTGCCCATTTGACGAAAAATTTATAAGATCCATTATGGAAAACAGCGCCGCATTATCGCGGCAACTCATTGCAAACGCTGGCTTTTTGCGGCGCAAGCTCTAACGAGACAGCAACCCCACGATCCGACTGGATTCCTCGAAATTACGACCGAAAGATGATCGTACGCGCGCCATCCACAACCACGCTCTACACCCAACCTTTGCCCGTCAGTACGCCTGAGATACGTTGCTAGAAATCAGAATTTAACAACCAATCAACGCTTTGGAATGGGTGCCGCCCGGCATTACGGACACGCCAGAGCCGCGCCACGCCTCGATTTTGGGGCATTGCGGGCCAAATACTGCTAACGCTTTGACCCTCTGGAAACGCCGCTTCGCAAAGCCGTGGAAAGCAAAAGCCCTGCCTGCCGCAACGCTCCAACAAAGCAATGGGACCCTGGGAGGGTAGTATGGGGGCTTTCCTGAGAATGGTACAGGTGGCGGGGGTGGTGTGCGGTAACGTTTATATGGTATAATACTGATGTTGGCGCTTCTGGCGCCGATATTTCTTTCTTGCACAACATGTGTGCTAAGGCAAAAATCTAGGTGTGTTTCACAACAAAAGGGAGTCATCCGGGCGGGTGTCTCCCTTTTGTTGTCTTGGCGCATCTCCAGCGCATTCAGACCAAAGTACTTTACTCTGCACCCATTGCGGCGCCCGTCCCATCCTAACTCCCTCCCCTATAGAGAGGACACATAAACCGCCCTTCTGGCTAACTCGGCACCTTATAGAGACACCAACTCCCTTCCTTATAGAGGACACTCTTTCGAACCTCCGTGAGCGGTTGGACCAAAGTACTTTACTGACCGGCTGCCACCACGTATCCGCCAGCGCCTCGCTTTTTGACACCCAACACAAGCGAGGCACTGAAAATGGAACAGCATAAGCAGCGGTACGTCGAGATTACTGGCAATTGCTCTTGGGATGGGCAGTCTCTCATGGGACGGTACATGAGACTGCGCACCCCAAAGATTCCGCGATCCGATCACCCCGAAGCGCCGGTCAAGGTCCATGATCCCCTGCTAGGGATCAACTTCAATATGCGCCGAAAGATGGTGAGTATTGCGGATACCGAGGTGGCTGAACTGTGGGTTAGTCGTGGTGGAACGCTCGCATACTCAGCAAAGTCCGGTGTACTCCCCGCGTTCGCAGGAAAGCGCCGTTCTGTCCCGCAGGATGAGATTTATAGAAGAGATGCGCAGAGCCTTGCCTCTGCCATTCTAAAGCTGAGAGAAACCATCGGCTTCTCCCCTTCCGTCCGTGGCTGGTGTTATATTGCTGAAGAGCATTTCCATCTGACGAAAGGGGAATTCGGCTCTTTCAGCGATCTACTTGTCGAGATGCGTAAAAGCGGTCTTCTTCCCCTCGATATCTGCGCTGAAGATGGCGCGAGGCAATGGTATAATGATGAGGAAATCGACCCGACACCAGAAAAGCACGCTCAATACGTTGTCGAGGTGATGAAGCATCACTGTGCCACATATCGTCCGATTTCGTTCTGGAGCGACAAAGATGTATATATTCAGCTTCTTGTGGAGAAGATCGACCTTGTGCAGCTTTGGAAGGAAATAGCTGGACGCTTCCATATCCCTATTGCTAACGCGCGTGGGTGGAGCGACCTACACTGCCGAGCCACTATGATGCGGCGGTTCCGCGATTGGGAGGATCGGGGGAAGAAGTGTGTCCTACTGTACTGTGGGGACCACGATCCCGCCGGTCTGAACATCTCTGAATCGATGATGAGCAATCTTGCAGAGCTAAAAGACGCACAGAAAGTAAACTGGCATCCACGTAAGCTCAAGATTCACCGGTTCGGATTGAACGCTGATTTCATCGAAGCTCATGGCCTTCCAAAGCTTCATAACCTCGAAACATCAAGTGGTGGTGATCTTTCTCATTCAAGTCATCGAGACCATACAAAGCCGTACGTCCAGAGTTATCTACGCAAGTATGGAAAATGGAAAGTGGAAGCGAATGCCCTAGTCGTTCGTCCTGATGCTGGACGAAAGTTACTGCTGGATACAATTCAGAAGTATCTGCCTCTAGATGCGCCAGATCAGTTTAGAGAACGGCTGTCTACATATCAGCGGGACGTATCAGACGCGATGCGCGCCACGCTGTGTAAGGAGTTCAACCTTACACCACTGTGAAGAAGGAGGATGCTGCGAAGCATCCTCCTTTTGTCTAAC
This sequence comes from Azospirillum sp. B21, assembly GCF_008364825.1. Taxonomy (GTDB): domain Bacteria; phylum Pseudomonadota; class Alphaproteobacteria; order Azospirillales; family Azospirillaceae; genus Azospirillum. The sequence goes on along the minus strand of NZ_VTTO01000006.1, from coordinate 225,890 downwards.
AGGAACAAGCCGAGGCCCACGTCCGAAGCCGCCGTCAGGCCTCTTGAGAACAAAAACAGAACATGCCAGTATGCACCCGCTGACCAAGGAAGCAACTCCCCACGTCGGCTCTGCAACGGGGGCGGTGGCATTCAACGTGCTGCCGCCTTCGTTCCTGCAAGCGGGTAGGGCAGTGGGAACCAAGCGGCTCGACTTCCTGGGAGACTGGGCGCGGCATGGGCTTGTGATCCCAGTCCGGTGCAAGCGGTGCGGACACTACGCAGAGTTGGAGCCTGGACCGCTGATCCTGCGGTTCGGTTGGGGGCGTAGCCTTCCTGAGTTGCCTTGGAGTTGCTCACGCTGCGGTGCATCGCGGAAGTACATAGCAAGCGGGCGCGCGGCGCGGGATTGGCGACCATAAGATTCGTACCTACGCGTCAGCGGCGGGCTGAGTTATGCGAAGAGATACCAAAATCAGCAAGACTAAAACGTGAACATGCCTGTTTTGCGGTTATGTTCAACATTAGGAGCGCATTTCGTCGCGCATCGCTTTTCAACACAATCTAGAGACGCTATAAAAGATTAGGTTTAATTAATTTACGTAGGCACATCATGAGAAAGTACGTTCTGATAGCTACCGCAGCGGCATCCTTGTTCGCATCATATGCAGCCTATCCGGCTCAAGCGGCAAGCAAGGCCGCGAACAAAACGCCGAACAGCAAGCGCATAGAACAATGCAGTCGCGCGCTAAGTAAGAATCTAGTCGCCCCGCTAGAGGCGAAGGTGATTAATTCGTACATATCTCCTAACGGGTCATCTGCTTACATCTGCTTCCAAGCTAGAACACGCGGCGGCGGATACGCCCAGGCAGGCGGTACATGCTCCTTCGAGGATAATGGTGCTCTAGAAAAAGCTGAAATCGGCGGGTCCGAGTTTATGCAGAACGTCTACTGCGATCTCGCGACGAAATAACACTAACCGACTTCCGTAAGGTGCCCTTTTATGAGTAGAGCAAGAGCAACGCGAGGCTTCCAACTTAGCCTCGCGTTGCTCAAGCGCTAGAACCGTCCGCCTGTAAGGTAAAAGCGTCCATCTGTACGGCAGAAGAGTACGACGCCAACACTATTTTTCTTGTTGCGCCTGTGACCAAAATGGGTAACTCTATCGATATCGCAACACAAGCCGCAGGCGAAGCAATGATTACGAGCAGCGAAATGTATCAGCATATCGACAATCTGGAACGTGATATTATGCGTGGTGGTAACCAGATACGGGAATTCTTGTCAGGCACCGTCGCACTTGTGAGCGATGTCTTCACCTATGCTGAAGCGCTCCGGACCGAACTCGACGCGGTGAAGGCTGAACTCCAAGCCCTGCGCTCTCCCGTCACCGTTGACGGCGCAGAGGAGGAAACCGCCGTCCCCACGGTTCAGTGAAGGAGAGGCGCCATGTACTTCGTTTATGACGGCGACACGCTGGTAAGCGTCCATACCTCGAAGCGCGCGGCCACTCGCAAGGCGAACAGGTTGGGAGGCTTCAGCGCCGGTTACTTCGTGTCGTGGTGAGCCACCACCCCTAAAGTACTTTAGTCTCCACAAGCCCGCCGCTTCCCCGCGTGCGGGCTTTTGTTTTGCCCATACCTTGAAACTACTACAGTTTTGTAGTAGAATAGTGTGATTGATACAAATGGAGGTATTGAATGAAACCAGTATCTATCTAGAAAATTTATGCAGACTACCTGTCTGCCGAAGAATTTGCCGCTCTTCTCCACATTAATCCCGAAACTGTTCGCCGCGCATTTCGCGCCGGTATTTTTGCGGGATACGCCGAGAGGCGCGGTCGCGGCGGCAAAATACTTATTTCTGCGGACTTCCTCCGTGAGAACAACTCACTGAGGAAGGATTGGAATTATGAAGCCGCATATTAATTACAAGCGCATTGGACCTATGAACAAGCGCCAAGCTATCACCAGCGCAGGTGTTGAATTGAATTGGTATGTCGCCGTCCTTTCCTGCGTCGCGCCATATTATTGCTGGGCTAAACCATTGAAGAAGGACGGACTTGATGAGTGATTTCATTCTTAAGGCAGGAATCGACTTTACGGATGCTGAAAAGTAGGTCAAGGATTTCGCACAACGCACGACAAAGACTCTGAGCGACATCAAAGCCAAGGCGAACGCGCCCGGCGGTTCAAACTCCCGCCCCGGTCAGTCCGGCGGATCCGGGAATGGAAGCGGGAACCGCTCCGCGTTGGAGATGGCAAAGCAGGCTATTGCCAACGAACGAGCCTATCAAACCGCGCTCACCCGTACCGAATCCGTCATTGCCCGCATCGGGCGCTAGATGGATGGCAACACTGCCATGGTGGAACGGGCGCGCGCGGCGTTGGGGAGCTATTCCAGCACGATCCAAGCCTTCGGCGCGCGGTCGATGGAAGGCGCCAGGGCAAGCGGTTAGTTCGCCCGGTCCATGAACCAACTCGGTTCCGAGATGGCTGCGGCCAACGGACTCCTTCCGACGCTCAATCGAGGGTTCGGCGGAGTGATAACGGCGCTTGGCACGCTCTCACCCGCCGCCGGTAGCGCCGCGCGTGATATCGGCACCATCTCGACAGGTCTCAGAGCCGCAGGCGTGGCCGCTGGTGCGGCTATCGGTGTCGTGGGTGGAGTTACCCTAGGCTTCGCCGCAATCGGCGTAGCAGCCATTGCAGCGGGCGCCGCGATGGCGAAGCCGGTGGATTCCATGAACCTCCTTGTCGGCAAGCTGAACGCCGCGACGGGAAGCATGAGCTAGGCTAAAGTACTTTATGCCGAAACCGTCGCCATCGCGAACCGGCTAGGCACTTCCGTTGGCGACGTGGGCACCGCAATGGCGCGCTTCGCTGGCGTAGGGAAGGACATCGGCCTTGCCAATGCCGACGTTGCCGGTCTCACCGAAACCTTCCTGAAATTGGGCAAGGTGTCGGGACAGACGGCGCAGGAAGCCGCTGCGTCGCTGACTCAGCTATCGCAGGCTCTTGCGAGCGGGCGCCTTCAGGGTGACGAATACCGCAGCCTTGCTGAGAATATGCCAGCACTCACCCGCGAGATCGCGAAGGTGATGGGCGTTACCACTGGCGAACTGAAGCGCGTCGCGTCGGAAGGCACAATCACCACTGACATCGTGTTGAAGGCGCTCCGGAACATGACGACGCAGGTGAATGCCGACTTCGCCACGATCCCGCGCACGGTGGAATAGATCAACGCAGGGATCTCGAATCAGTGGGATCAGCTTCTAATCAACCTGGACAACAAGCTGCATCTCTCCGACTTGTACAAGTTCTTTTTGTAGCTTCCGGAGAAAGCCCTTCAAGCGGCGAACAACTTCCTTGCCGGTCCAAAACCGCAGGAACGCGCGCCTGACCTGTAGAGCCAAATCAACACTCTTGATTCGCAGATTGCCCGCAATCCTATCGGTTGGATGCGAAAGGGTCTCCAGAACCAACGCGCCGAACTGGTGAAGGAACTGGACGGCATTCAGACGGATATCCTCCGTTCCGCCGTCGAGACTGGCGAACAGACGATATCCGCCGACGAACGGGCTTGGCAGCAGCGAGTCGATACCGCGAAGCGCGGTGCCGCCGAACTGCGGAAAGCCAACGATCCGGTGTTCAAGGCGAACGAGGAATATCAGGACTCGCTTAAGAAGCTGAATCAGTCCAAGCCGTTTATTTCCAGCGAGGACTACAAGGCGACATTGGACGCCATCACCCAAACCCGCGACGCAGCGATTGAGCGCGCCAACAAGGCAGCCAACGCCATGACGGTGGAAGAAAAGGCGGTGTGGCGCACCGAGGTAGCCTATTCCGCCCTGCGGATGGAACTGGCAAACGCCAAGGTCGCGACGGAAGCCCTGTCCATGGGCGACATGACCTTACTGGACACCAAGGCGCTGGAACGGACCACGGACTTTCTAATCAGCTATGCCAAGCAGGCGAAGATCCTTCCTACGAGCTTGGAAGACCTTGCCCAACGCGCTGGTGTGAGCCTGAAAGAGCTACAGGCAGGGTTCCGCGCCATCGAAGCGGAGACGCTCAAGCTACAGGCGTTGAAGCGGTCGAAGGACCTGGGGATCGAGACGGAGGAAACCAAGCGCCTCGCAGCGGCGACGCTGGACGGTGCCGACGCATACGCCAAGGTCTCCCGTGAGATCGAAGTGGAGCGGCAACTCCGGGCGCTGGGCCTGGACGCGAAGGACAAGGATCTTGCATCCACCCGCGAAGAGATCCGGTTGAAGCTCCAAGCGTCGGAAGCCTCGCGCGAGTACGCTAAGGCTGCGGACTTCGCCCGGAACCTTGTGACGGAAACCGCCACTCCGGAAGAGAAGGCGGTGATGCGGCTTCAAGAACTCTCCCGTCAGTACGCCAAGCTAAAAGAAAGCGGCGCCCAAATCTCCCCGCAGATTGAGACGGCTTTCGAACGTGCCCGTGCTGAAGCGGTGTCGTCAACCGACGTGATGGCGAAGGCGTTCAAGTCATTTGCCGTTAGCGCCGATGATTTCCCCGAAGATGCGGAAGGCGCACGCCTTTTTGTCATCTTGATTAAGGAGGCTCTTGAATGAGCGTAACAAACATATTCTTCTTCCCCGACCGTATCCAGGTGATGACAGACACGCTGGTCTATCACGCTGAGGAATCCTCTCCCGCCTACTTTCGCGGGGGAGGGAAGTTGTAGGTGTGCGATTCCTTCGCCATCGTCACGCGCGGGATTGTTCGCGCTGGCAACGCGGTGAAAGCCATTGCGGAAGGCTTCAGCGACATCGATAGCGCAAAGCCTGCGTTGGATCGTATTCACGACCTCATTGCCGGTGCCAAGCGCAGCGGTGATGACATCTTGAATATCGATTCGGCAGCTATAGGATTCTCCAAAGAAATCGGGGATTTTGTAGCCTACCGATGGGAGATGAAGGAAGATCAAACGTCGGTTAACTTCTCTTCTTTCCCGCGCGGGATGCACCTTGCACCCGTAATGCACGGCGCAACGCTTCCGCCCCTACCGCCAGAACTGAGCGATGAGCAAATCGTGAAGATTGCTCTAGCTCAACACACTACAGTTAAGCGTATGGGATTCAGTAGCGTGTGTATTGGCGGTGAGATGCATCTTACTGAACTTACTAGAACGGGCATCGTTCAGCGAACCATCGGGCAATACCCGGACTACGCTGAGATGCGCGATACCATTCCTACATTGAAGGATTAAAGACATGAGGCAAGCACCCCAAATCCCTATTAACGTGCGCAACTTCCGTTCTGACTGTGAGGATCTAGCCCGTAACTTTGACCTCGATTTTCAAGCGATCTATGAGGACTCTTTGGAAATCTTCTAGGCTGACCCTACGCGGGAAGGGGCTGAGGCAGCCGCGAAGTTCTACACAGGCATTGTACGTGAAGCGTGCGAATCCGTTGTTAGCGGAACACTTGAACTGATCGAGACTCACCGGCTAAACCGCCATCAGCGGAGAACGTTGAGGGTTGAAGAGAAACTTGAAGTGTTCGCGTATAACATGGAAGCGGCGCTTAGTCATTTCCTGGCTGCGTATGTAGAATCAGCGGTAAACGGTACGATGGGAGATATCGCGGAAGCTGGTCATATGTTTGAGAGCATGATTCAGGAAATCTTGTTCTGGTGAATCGAGAAAAAGGGCGCTCCAATAGTAGGAGCGCCCTTTTTGTTTTAGCGGAGTTTGGAGAAGTCGTACGGGGAGATGTCGATTGTGTGCAGCTTCTTCCGCAGGATATCCAGCGTCGCGTCGCGGGTGCCATAGCCTGCGTTGGTGCGCCCTTTGGCCGCTTGTCCAAGCATGAGGTTCCGGTACTCTTCCTCGACGCCTGCGGCCTTCATCAGGTTGTTCAGATTGTGTCGCAGGGTGTGTTGGTCGCCAAGGTCGATCCCGCGTTTGTCTTCAATCGCCTTGCGCAGCTTCGCCATTCGTTCCTGATATTGCGCGGCATAGTCTGACCCGCGCCACTGGGGGAAATCGAACAGCATCGTCTTTTCCGCGCGCTTGCGTTCGGCAACGTATTCCTCAAGCCCGAGATCATTCCACAGAAAATCATGGATCGGCGTAAAGCGCGCTTCGTCGGTCTTGACCGTGCGATTGTCCTCAGTACGCGGGCGGATGTGGATGCAGCGCACGCCCCATTGCTCCACCACTTCATCAACCCGCAACCCGCAGATTTCCTCTGCACGCGCGCCTGTGAAGAAATAGAACAGGAACGGCCAGCGCATTGAATCGGACTTGAAGAACTTCGGCAGTATCTCAGTTAGGGTAACATTCACCATGGCGGGAGCGATGTAAGAACGGTCAAGTTCGTTGCCGTGACCTTTCTTCGTGTTCTCATCAACCGCGAGATTGTTAAAAGGGTTACTGGGAACGTACCCTTCATTGACGGCGAAGTTGAAGGCCGCGCGTAGCTTCTTGAGACGTTGGTCACAGGTTCCGTGCGACAAGTCGGTGCGTGAGTGAAGGTAGTCACGGTAATCCCGTGCATTCTGTCTCGTGATCTTGTTTATCGGAATGTCTTGTTGGTTCGATAGATAAAGGTCCTGCGCCGCGCGGTACTGCCGTGCGGTGTCCTTTGACTTCGTTTCAGTCTTGAGGAAGCGGTTGAACAACTCGGTAACGGTAAGCGTCGCGTCGAAGGCGTCGCTCATGATCGGCGTAACGGGCGCTCTCAGCCGCTCTATCAGCCTGCGTGCGGTGTCTAGTCGCGCGCTGGTGACGCTGATGTACTGCTCGACGCGTACCATCTCCACGACGCTATCCCGCGCGCTGCTCACCCGTCTCGCGGCTTCTTCTAGCACGGCTTCGCTGGCTTCCGCGTTCGGCCAACCCGACGCGGCGAAGTCCAGCAGATCAATTAGCTTCGCTTCGTCGGTGGCGCCAAACCCGTCGAGGTAGCTACGGGCATCCGCACGCTCATTTTCCGCGCGTGTGGCTTCGTCCTTCTCCGCAAGCTGGCGCTCCGCACCGGCAAGCTGTTGGAGGAACTCCGCAATGATCACAGCAGCATTGTTGCGGACTTCGCGAGTCAAATCACTCGACCCTAACGAGCGTCTCAGATTCGTTACGCCGATCACCGGGCGAAGATGCGCCGGAACCTTGATATCGACCATGAGCCGCTTGTTGTCGGAGCGTCGAACAATGTGCTCTGGCAGGACTTCTTTGTTCGCTTTAACCATATCAATTTCCCCCATTCTTTCCCCCAATCTATCCCCCATGGAGTGAGGAAACAAGCTATTTCTTCGCTATATCAATGCGCTAGGGGAGGGTGGTGGAAATTCTCCCTGAACCGCCAGTCCTTTTCGCCGCCGGGCGCCGCCGCAGCATGCGGACTGGTGCCGGCGGCGAATTTTTGTGCCCGGCCGGTGAACCCACCGTTTCCGCGCGTCAATAGGGGACTTTCGCAACCCGATGCTTGCAACGCGTTTAATCCAACGTTAAGGACATCGCTTCACCGTTGAAGCGTGCCTTCGGTATGAAAGAGCGGCACGATCCGTGCCGGTCCTCCGGCCGGCATGTCGCGCCGAAACACTGCGCCAAAGCAACGCATAGCTGCCGCATCGGGTCCGGGTTTGTGCATGGAAGACCAAGAGTTGGATCGGTCCCTGATGGACGGCATTCCGCCGGATGAACTGGCCGACTTCGCCCGGTGGCGGGATCGCGTGCGCGGGACCAACATCTCGGAAAAAACCCTGCTCGCGACCGATTATCTCAATCACTTCAACGAAATCGTGATGCTGATCGAGATGATCCCGGACATGCCGGACATGCTGGAGGAATGCCGAATTTGGCAGCCCAAGAGCTACGCCGAGCATTTCCGCGACAGCGGCTTTTCCGACAAGGAACTGGCGATCGAGGCCTACGGCCATGTGCCGTCCAAGTTCCGCCGTCCTTTCGAGGACACCATCGCCCAGGCCCATCAGGTGATCGCCCACACGCTGGAGCGGATCGGAACCGACATCGACAGTGGCGACCCCGGCAAGCTCCGGATGGACTGCCAGACCTCCGTCGCGATGATCCACCGCATCATTCAGGTGGCGAACGGAATCATCCACGGCACCGCTCATGTCATGGAACAGGGCGAGATCGATCTTTATCTGCAGAACGGATGAGTTTTTCTGCCGGAACCCATACTTTCGTTGCGAAACGTGCGTCTTACCAACGGAAAACAGGCGTTTTCGATCACTTGTCCCGGCATGAATGGCGATTGATGGTGTACCCACCATTCGTTCGTTGCATGGCTCACAACCCCTCCCTGGCACTATAGTCGGATCATAAAAGATAAGACGGAGGCGTGTTCATGCGTCCTCTGCGGGGGGAGATGGAGCATTGCCCATGAAGGGATGCGCATTCGCACCGGCTGATGGCATGGCCGTGTCTGAACCGCGCGTGTGGCGGGGCAACCCGCCCACCGATTACGCCGGCCCCACTCTTCCCGTCGTCCAACGGGTGGAGGCATCCCAACGCACGGCACCGGAACGCGCGGCACCGGAGCGCCCGGAGCGACCAGGGCGTTCGGAGTGCATGGCGCCCTCGGGCCATCTCGACAGCTTCACCCGCGACCGGTTGCCGGCCCCGTCCCAGCGCCCGGACCTCATTCTCGAACGCCCGGAACTCCGGTATCCCGAACGCCTCAACGCAGCCTCCGCCCTGATCGATGGTTGGCGCGAGCGCGGCTGGGACGACCGCCCCTGCCTGATCGGCGGCGACGGGGAGGTGTGGAGCTACGGCCGGATGCGCGACACCGTCGACCGCATCGCCCGCGTCCTGACGGAGGATTACGGGCTTGTCACCGGCAACCGTGTGCTGCTGCGCGGACCCAACACGCCGATGCTCGCCGCCTGCTGGCTGGCGGTGATCAAGGCCGGCGGCGTGCTGGTGCCGACCATGCCGCTGCTGCGCGCGCCCGAACTGGCCGACGTGCTGAAGCGCGCGGCCATCGACATGGCGCTCTGCGACACCCATTTCCTCGACGATCTGGAAGAGGCGGCGCTGCCGTCGCTGCGCATCGTCGGCTTCCACGACGGCGAGCTGGAACACCGCATCGCCACAAAGCCGGCGGGCTTCGTCGCTGCTGACACGGCGCAGGACGACGTCGCGCTGATCGCCTTCACCTCCGGCACCACCGGCACGCCCAAGGCGGCGGCCCATCTGCACCGCCATCTGCTGGCGATCACCGACCTGTCGCCGCGCTCGGTGTTGGGGACGGGACCGGACGACGTGTTCTGCGGCTCGCCGACCCTGGCCTTCGCCTATGGGCTGGGCGGGCTCCTGCTGTTCCCGTTGCGCATCGGCGCCTCCGTCATCCTGCTGGAGCGCGGGACCGCGGACCGGCTGCTGGAGGCGGCGACCCGCCACAAGGCGACGGTGATGTTCACGGTGCCCACCGTCTACCGCGGCATGATCGGCCGCATGGCCGCCGACCCGGCGCTGGCGAAGGGGCTGGCCTCCCTGCGGCTCTGCGTTTCGGCCGGGGAGCCGCTGCCCCAGCAAGCCTTTGAGGGCTGGCGCGATGCGACGGGGCTGGAGATCCTCGACAGCCTGGGCACCACCGAGATGCTGAACGCGGTGCTCCACGCCGTGCCCGGCGATGTCCGGCCCGGCTCCACCGGCAAGCCGGTGCCGGGTTATGAGGCGATGGTGGTCGACGACCAATTCCGCCGCCTGCCGCCGGGACAGGTCGGCCGGCTGGCGGTGCGCGGTGCGACGGGTTGCCTCTATCTCGACGATCCCCGGCAGGAAAGCTATGTCCAGCAGGGCTGGAACCTGACCGGCGACGCCTTCCACGTCGATGAGGACGGCTTCTTCTGGTATCACGCCCGCACCGACGACCTGATCGTCTCCGCCGGCTACAAGATCTCCGGCCTGGAGGTCGAGAACATCCTGCTCAGCCACGAAGCGGTGCAGGAATGCGCGGTGATCGCCGCCCCCGATCCCGTGCGCGGCACGATTCCCAAGGCCTTCGTCGTGCTGCGCGACGGCGTCTATCCCGACGAGCGTCTGGCCGAGGAACTGCAGAGCTTCGTCAAGGATCACATCGCGCCCTACAAATACCCGCGCGCGGTGGAGTTCCTCGACGCGCTGCCGCGGACGGAGACGGGCAAGGTCCAGCGCTTCAAGCTGCGCCGCCGCGCCTGGCAGCCGGACGACGCCGAGTAACGGATTTTATCCGGCCAGGCCGGCGAAACGGGTCAACCGGATGTTGCGCTGCTCCAGCAGGGCGGCGAATTCCGGTCCGCGGAGGTAGTCGTATTCGGCACGCCGCGGCTCGACCAGACTGTCGACCCGGCGCAACTCCTCGTCGGGCAGGCCGGGGTGGACCATCACCAGGGTCCGGCCGTCCATACCCTCCAGGAAACGCGGCATCAGCTCGGCGAAGGGACGATTGCCGGCGAAGTCGTAGACTCCGGAGAAGCGGTCGTTGGCCGGAATGCCGCGCGCACGCACCATGCGGGCCAGCCCGCCGCCGAGCCCGCCGATCAGCAGGGTCTTCGGCACCGCGACACGGCGACGCAGGACCGCTGCGACCGGCTCTCCGCACAGGCGGACATAGGCGCCGGGCAATGCTGCCAGCGCCTCCACCACCGCGTCGCGCACACCGGGCAGTTGGTGGACATGCTGGTGGCCGTCGATGTAGTCGGGAGCGGCACCCCAGGCGTCGGTGAAGGCGGCGATCTGGCGTGACAGTTCGTCACGGATCTCTGCCCGCGCGGCCGGCGCGCTCAGTTTCCCGCGATAGGCCCAGCCCATCAGCCGCCCCAGCGGCGGCAGCCGTCCATCCGGCGCCAGCGTCGGCATCGGCCCCAGCGGCAGCTGGTCGGTCAGGGTGAAGTGCAGCCCGACGTCAGCCTTGTCCTTCAACTCGCGCAGGGCCGCGGCGCCGGTCCGCCAGTGCGGGCAGAGGCTCATGACCGAGGTGGCGGTGAGCCTGCCATGGGCGATCAGGTCGCGGATGGCGGTGTTCACGCCGGGAGCAAGCCCGTAATCGTCGGCACAGAGCAGGAGCGGGATCGGGGTGTTCTGGGGCATGGCCGGATCGGGACGGGAACGGTTGGGTCCGGCCAAGATGGGCGGGCCGGCCGTGACGATCAAGTCGCCGATCAAGCGGCTTCGGACGCGGCCTGCGCCCGCGGTTTGCGGGCGGGCAGGGTGGCCAGCATCACCCCGGGCAGGACCAGCAGCACGCCCATCAGGTGAAAGCCCTGCAGCGGTTCCGCCAGCAGAAACCACGAGGCCAGCGCCGCCCACAGGGGCGAGACATACAGCGCGGTGGAGGCACGGGCGGCGCCCATCATCGCGATGGTCTTCTGATAGGCCAACAGCGCCAGGACCGAGGCGAACAGCGCCACCGCCACGATCGACAGGATGGTGGAGGCCGAGAAGGGCACGGGCCGCACCGCCACCGTCTCCCACGCATAGAAGGGCGCCAGCACCAGGACGCCGGCCAGCGCGTTGGCGGCGAAGGCGGTGACCACCGGCAGCGGTGTGCCCGATTGCCGCAGCAGGATGGTGTAGACCGACCAGGACACCGCCCCGGTCAGCACCAGAAGGTCGCCGACATTGAAGGACAGGTGGCGCAGCGCCTCCGGATCGCCGCGGGTCAGGATCACCAGAACCCCGGCCATCGCAAGCAGGATGCCCAGGATCTGCCGCGGCCGGATCGCATCGCCCAGCCAGAGGGCGGCCAGCGCCAGGATCATCGCCGGGCTGGTGGCGTAGATCAGGCTGGCGTTGGTGGCGCTGGTCCGCTCCAACCCATAATAGACGATGGCGCCGGAAATTCCCTGGCCCAGCACACCCAACAGCAGATAGCGGCGCCACTGCTCCTTCAACTGCCGCCGGTGGGCCAGCAGGCCGGACAGGGCGAAGGGCAGCACGATCAGGAAGGCGACGAGCCAGCGCCAGAAGGCCAGTCCGATCGGCGGCACCACATGGGCGGCCGCCCGGCCGACCACCGGGTTGGAGGCCAGCAGCGCCGATCCGACGATGTAAAGGCTGTAGGCGGCCAGCGGGCCGGAGCGCAGGGAAGACGGCAGGCTCGGAAGCGGCATCGACCGGTCGGTGTCCGAAAAGGGGTTCCATGGATGGTGCAACCCAGCCTAGCATGGCGCCCGCCACCGGCCTTCACGGCGGGTGTGCATGGCAGCCGTCCGGATCCCGTCGGCTGCGGGTAGAACCAGGGCTGCCCACCCGGATAACCTGATTCGCTGGGTAAGGAGCCTGCCGATTCGGTCAGCCGGATGGTTGGCTTTGCAACTATTTCTTTTTGGGGGTCTGAAATGTGTCCATACGGACGTATCGGCGCCTCAAAATATGCTCTGCGCCACGGTATAGCCACGTATGCATGTTGACGTTGACAGGCGCCTTGGGCACGCGCCAAATGGCGACGCTATTTCCAACGGCGTTCTGGCAAATTTTCCGTACGCTTTAACCGGAATCGGGAGGCAAGACGAATGAAGCGCATCCTGCTGGGTGCCGGGCTTGGTATGGCCGCGGCGCTGGCGCTGTCGGCGCCGGCCCAGGCGGCGAAGACCCTTGTTTACTGCTCCGAGGGTAGCCCCGAAAACTTCAACCCCATGTTGAATACGACCGGCACCAGCTTCGACGTGGCCCTCCCGGTCTACAACAACCTGGTCCAGTTCGAACATGGCGGCACCAAGGTCATTCCCGGCCTTGCCGAATCCTGGACCATCTCCGACGATGGGCTGGTCTATACCTTCAAGCTGCGCGCCGGTGCCAAGTGGCACAGCGTCGGTGATTTCAAGCCGACGCGCGATGCCAACGCCGACGACGTGATCTTCTCGTTCGAGCGCCAGTGGAAGCCGGATCACCCCTTCCACAAGGTCTCCGGCGGCGCCTACGACTACTTCAACGACATGGCGATGCCCAAGCTGTTGAAGTCGATCGAGAAGGTTGACGACCTGACGGTCAAGTTCACGCTGAACGCGGTCGAGGCGCCGTTCCTGGCCAACCTCGCCATGCCGTTCGCGCCGATCATGTCTGCCGAATATGCGGCGATGCTTCAGAAGAAGGGCACGCCGGAGAAGCTGGACCAGGTTCCGGTCGGCACCGGCCCGTTCCAGTTCGTCGCCTACCAGAAGGACGCCGTGATCCGTTACAAGGCGTTCGAGCAGTTCTGGGGCGGCAAGCAGCCGCTGGACAACCTCGTCTTCGCGATCACGCCCGATGCGGCGGTCCGTCTGGCCAAGCTGAAGGCCAACGAATGCCAGGTGATGCCGTACCCGAACCCGGCGGACATCGACGCGATGAAGAAGGACGGCTCGATCGTCGTTCAGGAGCAGGAAGGCCTGAACGTCGGTTACGTCTCCTTCAACGTGACGAAGAAGCCGTTCGACGACGTCCGCGTCCGCCGCGCAGTCAGCATGGCGATGGACAAGAAGGCGATGGTCGCCGCGGTCTATCAGGCCGCCGGTGTCCCGGCCAAGAACCCGATTCCGCCGACCATGTGGTCGTACAACGACTCGATCGAGGACTATCCGTACGACGTCGAGCGGGCGAAGAAGCTGCTGGCCGACGCCGGCTATCCGAACGGCTTCGAGACCGACCTGTGGGCGATGCCGGTGCAGCGCCCGTACAACCCCAACGCCAAGCGCATCGCCGAGATGATGCAGGCCGACCTCGCCAAGGTTGGCATCAAGGCGAAGATCGTGCAGTACGAATGGGGTGAGTACCGCAAGCGCATGCAGCAGGGCGAGCACCAGATGGGCATGCTCGGCTGGACCGGCGACAACGGCGATCCCGACAACTTCCTCTACACCCTGCTGGGTTGCGAGGCGGCGCGTCAGGGCGGCAACAACCTGTCGAAGTGGTGCAACAAGGAGTTCGACGACCTCGTCGTCCAGGCCAAGCGCACCACCGACATCGCCGCGCGCACCAAGCTGTACGAACAGTCCCAGGTCATCTTCAAGGAAGAGGCCCCCTGGTACACCATCGCCCACTCGGTGGTTTACATGGGCCTCGCCAAGAACGTCGTCGGCTACAAGATGGATCCGTTCGGCATCCATCGCTTCGAAGGCGTCGACCTGAAGTGATGCGGACCGCACGCCCGGCGAAACGGGCGTGCGAAAAGGAGTGAGGGGGGCGTGGTTGCCGCGCCTCCCGACTTTTTGAGACGAGTTGCATTCCCGGCTCCGCGTAAGCGGGGTCGGGCCAGGGTGGGGCAAGTGCCCCTGACGGAACGGGGCGTTGTCGAGGCAGCGCTCCGTTCCAGTTTTCACCATAGTTTTAAAAAACGAGTACCCGTCGATGCTTCGCTTCATCCTGACGCGGGTGAGCTTGGTGATTCCGACCTTTCTCGGCATCACCTTTCTGACCTTCATCCTGATCCGGCTGGTTCCCGGCGACCCCATCGAGGTGCGCGTCGGCGAACGGGGCATCGCGCCCGAACGGCTGGCCGCCCTTCGCCATGAACTGGGTCTGGACCGGCCGCTCTGGCAGCAGTTCCTCGATTATGTCGGCAACGTGCTGTCCGGTGATTTCGGCCTGTCGCTGGTCACCCACAATTCGGTGCTCAGCGAGTTCATCGCCCTGTTCCCGGCCACCCTGGAACTGGCGATGTGCGCGATGCTGTTCGCGACGCTGGTCGGGCTGCCCGCCGGGATCCTGGCGGCTGTGAAACGCGGCTCGCTGTTCGACCACGGCGTGATGGGCATCAGCCTGACCGGCTATTCGATGCCGATCTTCTGGTGGGGACTGCTGCTGATCCTGTTCTTCTCGGTCGGGCTGGGCTGGACCCCGGTGTCGGGACGCCTGGACCTGATCCATTATGTCGAGCCCGTCACCGGCTTCATGCTGATCGACACGCTGATGGCCGGCGAATACGAGGCGTTCCGCTCCGCGTTGGGCCATCTGGTGCTGCCGACCATCGTGCTGGGAACCGTGCCGCTGGCCGTGGTGGCGCGCATGACGCGCTCGGCGATGCTGGAGGTGCTGGGCGAGGACTACATCCGCACTGCCCGCGCCAAGGGTCTGGACAGCGGCCGGGTCATCGGCATGCATGCGCTGCGCAACGCGCTGATCCCGGTGGTGACCGTCATCGGACTGCAGGTCGGCACACTGCTGGGCGGCGCCATCCTGACCGAGACCATCTTCTCCTGGCCGGGTGTCGGCAAATGGCTGATCGAATCGATCAACCGCCGCGACTATCCGGCCCTGCAGGGCGGTGTCCTGCTGATCGCCACCTCGGTGATCCTGGTCAACCTGCTGGTGGACGTGCTCTACGGCGTCCTCAACCCCCGCATCCGTCACGCGCGGTGAGGCCAATCCATGTCCGCTGAATTCTCGACCAACGCAGATCCCGCCACCCCGGAAACCGTCGCGGTCTCGCGCCCGCCGCACCCGCTGACCGAGTTCTGGTATCACTTCAGGCAGAACAAGGGCGCGCTGGCCGGTCTGGTGGTGATCCTGATGATCGCCACCATCGCTGTGCTGGCCGGCGTGATCGCCCCGCACGACCCCGACATCCAGTACCGCGACGCCATCCTGACGCCGCCGGTCTGGCAGGAGGGCGGAAGCTGGACCTACATCCTGGGCACCGACGACATCGGCCGCGACATGCTGTCGCGCCTGATGTACGGCGCCCGGCTGTCGATGATGATCGGCCTGATCGTCGTCACCCTGTCGCTGGCCGTCGGGCTGGGGCTGGGGCTGCTCGCCGGCTTCTTCGGCGGGATCGCCGACGTGCTGATCATGCGCGCCATGGACATCCTGCTGGCGCTGCCCTCGCTGCTGCTGGCCGTGGTGGTGGCCGCCATCCTCGGGCCGGGGCTGGTGAACGCCATGCTGGCGGTCTCGGTGGTGGTGATCCCGCACTATGCCCGCCTCACCCGCGCCGCCGTGCTGGCGGAGGTGAACAAGGACTATGTCGTCGCCTCGCGCGTCGCCGGGGCCGGGCCGCTGCGCCTGATGCTGATCGTGGTGCTGCCGAACTGTCTGGCGCCGCTGATCGTGCAGGCGACGCTGGGCTTCTCCACCGCCATCCTGGACGCCGCGGCGCTGGGCTTCCTCGGCCTTGGCGCGCAGCCGCCGACGCCGGAGTGGGGCACCATGCTGGCCTCCTCGCTGCAGTTCCTCCAGCGCGCCCCCTGGGTCGTGACCTGGCCCGGCATCGCCATCCTGGTGACTGTGCTGGCCTTCAATCTGTTGGGCGACGGTCTTCGCGACGCGCTCGACCCTAAGCTGAAGCGTTGACCTCATGCCTCTTCTCGACATCAAGAACCTGTCGGTCGAGTTCACCACCCGCGCCGGCACCTTCCGCGCGGTGGATGGCATCGACCTGACCGTGGACGAGGGCGAGGTCGTCGGCATCGTCGGCGAATCCGGCTCCGGCAAGTCCGTGACCTCGCTGGCCGTGATGGGGCTTCTCGGCTCCAACGGCCACGTGATCGCCGACCGGATGATGTTCGCCGGCAAGGACCTGCTGACCATGCCCGCCGCCCAGCGCCGGAAGATCACCGGCAAGGACGTCGCCATGGTCTTCCAGGAGCCGATGACCAGCCTCAATCCCTGCTTCACCGTCGGCTTCCAGATCATGGAGACGCTGCGCGTGCATGAGGGGCTGTCCGGCAAGGCGCTGCGCAACCGCGCCATCGCCCTGCTGGAGCAGGTCGGCATCCCGGCGCCGGAAACCCGCCTGTCCGCCTTCCCGCACCAGCTGTCGGGCGGCATGAACCAGCGCGTGATGATCGCCATCGCCATCGCCTGCAACCCGCGCCTGCTGGTGGCGGACGAGCCGACGACGGCGCTGGACGTGACCATCCAGAAGCAGATCCTCGACCTGCTGGTCCAGCTGCAGCGCGAGCGCGGCATGGCGCTGATCCTGATCACCCACGACATGGGCGTGGTGGCGGAGACGGCCCAGCGCGTCGTCGTGATGTATGCCGGGCAGGTGGCGGAGACACGCCCCGTCCATTCGCTGTTCGAGCGGCCGCGCCACCCCTACACCGGCGCCCTGCTCGACGCCCTGCCGGAACGGGCGCTGGGCAAGCGCCGGCTGCCGACCATTCCCGGCATGGTGCCGGGCATCGCCGACCGTCCGGCCGGCTGCCTGTTCAGCCCGCGCTGCCGCTTTGCCGATGCCCGCTGCCGTGCCGAGCGCCCGGCCCTGTTCGACGTGGACGACGGGCGCGCGCGCTGTTTCTACCCGCTGCCGGACGGCCATCTCGCCGCCGGGGAGGCGCTGTGATGAGCACCGAGACCGAACCCCATATCGTCGAGGCGGAGGCCGACCGGTCGGTCGTGCTGGAAGCCCGCGAGCTGCGCAAGCACTATGCCGTCAAGCGCGGCGCCTTCAAGCCGATGGCGACGGTGAAGGCGCTGGACGGCGTGTCCTTCCGCCTGCAGGCCGGCAAGACACTGGCCGTGGTCGGCGAATCGGGCTGCGGCAAGTCGACGCTCGCCCGCTCCGTCACCATGATCGAGCCGCCGACCTCGGGCGAGCTGCATTATGACGGCCGCGACGTGGTCGGGCGCAGTGCGGCGGAGATGAAGGAGCTGCGCCGCACGGTGCAGATGGTCTTCCAGAATCCCTACGGCTCGCTGAACCCGCGCAAGACGGTGGGTTCCATCCTGACCGAGCCGCTGGTGATCAACACCGCCATGGACAAGCACGAGCGGCGCGACCGCGCGGTGGCCATGATGGGGAAGGTTGGCCTGCGGCCCGATCAGGTCGACCGCTATCCGCACATGTTCTCCGGCGGCCAGCGCCAGCGCATCGCCATCGCCCGCGCCCTGATGCTGAACCCGCGCGTCGTCGTGGCGGACGAACCGGTGTCGGCGCTCGACGTGTCGATCCAGGCGCAGGTGCTGAACCTGATGATGGATCTGCAGGAAGAGCTGAACCTCGCCTACCTGTTCATCTCCCACGATCTCAGCGTGGTGCGGCACATCGCCGATTCGCTGATGGTGATGTATCTGGGCAAGCCGGTGGAGCATGGCGCCAAGGACGTGGTCTTCACCCGGCCGCGCCATCCCTACACCCGCATCCTGCTGGCGGCGACGCCGCGGGTGAACCCGGACCTGCGGGTCGAGCGGGTGGTGCCGAAGGGCGAACTGCCGTCCCCGTTGAACCCGCCGCCGGGCTGCGCGTTCCACAAGCGCTGCCCCTTCGCCACCGACCGCTGCGCCGCGGAGGTTCCGCCGCTGCGCCCCGTCGACGAGCGGCTGGTCGCCTGCCATTACGCCGAAGAGATGAACTGAGAAGGGCAGGGTGCCTGTCGGGGAAGGCGGCTGTTGAGTGCGGCGGCCGTCTTCTTTACGGTGCGCCCGATTCGTTCATCGATAGTCCTATCAGGGAGAGAGCCGCCATGCCGTCCTTCGACATCGTGTCCAAGACGGACGTCCACGAGATCGACAACGCCCTCGCCGGCGTCCGCCGCGAGATCGAGACCCGGTTCGACTTCAAGGGCTCGAAATGCACGGTCGAGCGGACCGAGAACGACATCGTTCTGCTGGCCGACGACGCCACCAAGCTGGAACAGATGCAGGAGCTGTTGCGAGTCTATGTGACCCGCCGGAAGCTTGATGCCGCGGCGCTGGATTTCTCCGCCAAGCCGGAACGGGCGGCGGGCGACGCGCTGCGCCACACCGTGACGATCAAGCAGGGAATCGCGCAGGATCTGGCGAAGACCATCGTCAAGGGGATCAAGGACAGCAAGATGAAGGTCCAGGTCTCGATCCAGGGCGACGAGCTGCGGGTGACGGGCAAGAAGCGCGACGACCTGCAGGATGCCATCGCCGTGGTCAAGCGGCTGGGCATCGAACAGCCGCTGCAGTACCAGAACTTTCGCGACTGATCGCTGGGCAAGCCTTGCCGCCCACTGGGTAACTTCTGCCGGGCGGCTGGGAAATTTTTGCCGGTCAAATCGTCGCAGGGGCGGCCCTGACCCTTGCGATCCGCCGGTTGTGTCGATGGCGTGATTTTTGCGTGTACCCCTGCGGTTCGCCACTAACCGCAGGGGATCATCCCATGTCGATGATGGCCAACAGCGAGGCCACGCAAGCCATGCGCATCCGGGCGGAAGACGTCCTGGAGCGCAAAGGGACGGGTGCGTCCAGGCAGGCGGGTGCGCTGGCCGGCCAGTTCGCGGCGATGCTGGAAACCCTGAACGGGGTGGGGGAGGGCGGAGTCTCCGCCGCCGACGGCGCCGGGGTGGTGCCGAACGCACAGCCCGCGGTGCGGCTCGGCGTCGGTGCGGTCACCCTGTTCGCCCAGGATGTCGGCCAGGCCGACTCCGGGATGGACGCCGCAGCGGCGGTGCCGGACCCTCAGGACCCGGCCACCGCCATGCAGGTGGTGGAAAGCGCCATCCAGGCCGGCGACGGCACCAACTTCCGCTGGCTGACCACCCTGCTGACCCAGAACTCCGCGGCCTAGCCGAAATCGCTTAAAGACCCAGCCTCGCCCAGGCCGCCCAGTCGTCCATCGACGTGCGGGCGGCGGCGACCAAGGCGTCGGCGAAGGCTTCCGGTGCTCCGGCTTCCGGCAGCGGTGCGTCTCCCCCCGTCCGCAGACCGAGCCGCCGCAGCATGCCGCGCTCCTGCTGCACCACGCGCAGCCGCACCTTCTCGCCAAAGCGGCCGCGCATGACCGAGCGCAGGTCGCCCAACCCGTCGATCAGCCCCAGCGCCAGTGCTTTGCGTCCCGCCCAGAAGGCGCCGGAGAACAGCTCCTCCTCCGACCCGGTCAGCCGGGATCCGCGCCGGGCGCGCACCATCGCCTTGAACGCCTCGTGGATGTCGGCCTGCAGCGCCTTCAGATGGGCGACGCCGTCCTCCCGCTCCGGGGAGAAGGGGTCGAGCAGGACCTTCTTGTCGCCGGCGGTGTAGAGGCGCCGTTCGATGCCGTGGCGCTCGATCAGTTCATGCAGGCCGAAGCCCGACGACACCACGCCGATGGACCCGACGATGGAGCTTTCGTCGGCCCAGATCTCGTCCGCCGCACAGGCCAGCCAATAGCCGCCCGACGCCGCCGCGTCCTCGCAGAAGGCGAAGACCGGAACCTTCTTTTCCTCCGCCAGATCGCGGATCCGCTTGGCGATCAGCGCGGACTGAACCGGCGACCCGCCCGGCGAGTTGATGATCAGCGCCACCGCCTTCTGGTCCTTGGGCGCGAAGGCGCGTTCCAACAGCGGGGCGACGCCGGCCAGCGACAGGCCGGAACGGAACGGGCCGCCCTGGCCGATGACGCCGGACAGGCGGACGACGGACACCAGCGGCCCGGCCTTGCGCCAGGGGCCGAAGGGGAGTTTGGCGAGGAGGGATTGCAGGCTCATGCCCGCAGAGATGGGATTGAAGTCTCCCATTTGAAAGGCTCCGTCCGCGCTAAAATACAAGCGCCTCGGCATCGCGCAGCACCCGCTCCGCCGCCGGGCTGTAGCCGCCTTCCGGGTTGTGGACGGTGAGGCCGGCGGTCAGCCGGGCCGGCGCCCTGCCGCCCTTGCGGGCGACCAGCAGGAGCCGCTTGGCCTCCACCCCCGGCTTCGGCCACAGCGGCACCAGGACAAGGCTACCGAACCGTCCGCGCAACGCCTGCAGGATGTCGTCGATACGGTCGGCACGGTGGACCATCGTCAACGTGCCGCGCGGCTTCAGCATCGCATCGGCGAAACGGACCCAGTCCGGCAGCCCTGCCGCACCTTCCACATTCGCCGCGGCCTTCCAGTCGTCGGGCGGGCGGCAGGCCGCGCCGGCCTTCAGATAGGGAGGATTCATCATCACCCGGTCGAATCCGGCGCTGCCAAGGACCTGCGGCGGGGCCAGCAGGTCGCCCTGCACCACCTCCACCCGCTCGGCGACTCCGCTCAGGACCGCATTGCGGCGGGCGAAGGCGCAGGCGTCGGCCCGCTGTTCCAGCCCGATCACGGCGGCGGCCGGCACCCGGACGGCGAGGCACAGTGCCGCAGCCCCGGTGCCGGTGCCGACGTCGAGCACCCGCTCGCCATCGGTCGCGGCGGTGATGGCGGCGAGGAAGACCGGATCGATGGCGGCACGGTAGCCGCCATCGGGCTGGAGCAGCCGTACCCGCCCGTTCAGCAGGAAATCCGGCTGCGCTGACAGGGGTGTTTCCGGACGCGGAACGATATCGTCACTCACGCTTCGCCGGCCTCGCGCAGGACGCGGATGGCTTGGTCGGCATCGTCGCTGTCCACCATCAGCCGTCGCGGGATGGCGCCGATGGATCCCTCCAGGATGCTGGTGTGGGTGTCCAGCACGATGGCCTCGATCCCGGCGTCGGCCAGCAGGGCGACCAGCCAGGACAATCGGACGGGGTCGGTGATGCGCAACAGCTCGATCATCGGGTCTCGGAAGAATGGGCGTCTCGAAAGAACGGTCCCCTGCGGACTTGACCGAAGAGGCTAGGCCGTTATGCTCCCTAGCGCAAATTCTGGCGTCAATCACCCGTGGAGTCGACCTTGGCGGTCGTTACCAACTTCGAGCCGAAACGGCGCAAGTCTACCCCGCTCGACGACCTGACCGCTTTGGTGGCCGAGGACCTCAGCGCCGTCAACCAGATCATCCTCGACCGCATGCAGTCGCAGGTCGAGATGATCCCCCAGTTGGCCGGCTACCTGATCGCGGCCGGCGGCAAGCGCCTGCGCCCGGTGCTGACGCTGGCGGCGGCCAACATGTGCGGTTATCAGGGCGAGCATCACCGGTTGCTGGCCGCGGTGGTCGAGTTCATCCACAGCGCGACCCTGCTGCACGACGACGTCGTCGACGAAAGCGACCTGCGCCGCGGCATGGCGTCGGCCAATGCGGTGTTCGGCAACAAGGCCAGCGTGCTGGTCGGCGACTTCCTGTTCTCCCGCGCCTTCGAGATGATGGTGGAGGTGCAGTCGCTCGACGTGCTGCGCATCCTGTCGGGCGCCTCGGCCATCATCGCCGAGGGCGAGGTGCTGCAACTGCGCACCACCAACGACACCGAGACCAGCGAGCAGGCTTATCTCGAAGTCATCAAGGGCAAGACGGCCGAGCTGTTCGCCGCCGCTTGCCGCGTCGGCGCCGTCGTCGCCAACCGCCCGCAG
Source organism: Azospirillum sp. B21 (assembly GCF_008364825.1). Taxonomy (GTDB): domain Bacteria; phylum Pseudomonadota; class Alphaproteobacteria; order Azospirillales; family Azospirillaceae; genus Azospirillum. The sequence goes on along the minus strand of NZ_VTTO01000006.1, from coordinate 203,826 downwards.
GCGGAGGAGATGGCGCTCTACGACTACGGCATGAATCTGGGCATCGCCTTCCAGCTGGTCGACGACGTGCTGGATTACTCGGCCCTTCAGGCGAAGCTCGGCAAGACCGTTGGCGACGATTTCCGCGAGGGCAAGATCACCCTGCCGGTCGTGCTGGCCTTCCGCCGCGGCAACGACGAGGAACGCACCTTCTGGCGCCGGGTGATGGAAGACCTCGACCAGAAGGACGGCGACCTGGAACATGCCCAGGCGCTGATGGCCCGCCACAACGCGCTGAAGGACACGGTGGAGCGGGCGCGCCATTACGGCTCCATCGCCCGTGACAGCCTGGGGCTGTTCGCCGAGGGGCCGATCAAGCAGGCCCTGCTGGAAGTCATTGATTTCGTGATCGATCGCGATTTCTGAGCCGGTTGAAAGGGGGTGGGCCGGCGGGCCGGATCTTTTTGACGATGACGCATTTTTTGCGTTGCGCGCCGGGGCCGGACCGTTTATACACCCCCTCCACCGGCGGACGACACGTCTGACGGTGACAGGACCGGAGAGTAGCTCAGCCTGGTAGAGCACTGCTTTCGGGAGGCAGGGGCCGGAGGTTCGAATCCTCTCTCTCCGACCAACAGAAAAGGGCTTCCGGAGAAATCCGGAAGCCCTTTTTCTTTTCGCGGCCTTGCTTTGCGGTCCCCGGCGGCCCGGACTTCATGTGTTTCGGGAATGGCAAAGATGCAGTATCCAGCCTGTGACTTTGCATTGCGCGGCGGCGCGGAACCGTTTATACACCCCCTCCACCAGCGGACGACACGTCCGACGGTGACAGGACCGGAGAGTAGCTCAGCCTGGTAGAGCACTGCTTTCGGGAGGCAGGGGCCGGAGGTTCGAATCCTCTCTCTCCGACCAACAAGACAAGGGCTTCCGGAGAAATCCGGGAGCCCTTGTCGTTTTTGGTGATTGTTGTTTGGCGGAATGCTCCGCCCCCTCCCTAACCCTCCCCCGCCTTTTGCGGGAGAGGGGACTGCCGCCGCTTTGCATAAGGCACCCTCTCCCGCGATCGGACCGGCCTTCGGCCGGGCGGGGGAGGGTCGGGGAGGGGGCGACCGCGCCTAAACTCTCACACCGTGCACAAGAACCGTCGATCCGTCCCCTCCAGAACCAGGGCGGTCAGCCGGTTCGTGGCATAGGCGCCGGTGTCGATGCCGATGCGGTTGTGCAGCAACTCCGGCTCGGGCGCGATGGTGTGGCCGTGGACGACGATCTTGCCATGGTCGGCGCGCGAGGTCAGGAAGGTCTCGCGGATCCACAGGCGGTCCTTGTCCTCCTGCTGGTCGAGCGGAATGCCGGGGCGGACACCGGCATGGACGAAATGGTAATCGCCGATGGTCAGGTGGTTGCGCAACCCGGTCAGGAAGGCGCGGTGGTGGGGCGGCAGCAGGCCGTTCAGCATCATCTGCGCCTGCAGCAGATGTTCCGGCGGCGCTTCGGGGTCGGGTGCCGGGATGCCATAGCTTTCCAGCGTCGCGTCCCCGCCATAGGTCAGCCATCCGGGTGCGACGCGCAGGTCGGACAGGAAGCCCAGCATCGTGTCCTCGTGGTTGCCGCGCAGGAACACGGCGCCGAAGACCGGCGGCAGACCGCAGGCGAGCCGTTCGATCACCAGTCGCGAATCCGGCCCGCGGTCGACATAGTCGCCAAGGAAGACAAGGTATTTCAAAAGGTTCGGCGCCTGATCGGCGTCGCGGGCGATCTGCCCCAGCATCTGGTCGAGCAGGTCGAGCCGGCCATGGATGTCGCCGACCGCATAGACGCGCATGCCGCGCGGCACCGACGCGGGTCCTGCCCGGCCGCCGAAGGGACCGGTCGAGGAGCCGCCCGATATGGCCTCCGTCCACAGTTTGCGTGCCAAGCTCAACATGTGGTCGTTCTCGAAGTCGTCACATCCCGTTCCGTAACCTTTGGATGGGCCTTGCCTCCTTCAAGTACCTGCTCAAAAGGATAATCCTGTTGCATCGCAATACGCCCTTCTCCCTTCGCCGCCCCTATGGCGAAGGACGGATGGGCGGCAGGTACTTGGTCGTTCCGTTGCGCATGGAAGGCCTTCGGCGATTCCACTTTGACACGGAGGGGCGTGCCGGTGGAATCTTCGGTCTACCAAAGTTGCATCGTGTCCAGCCAAAAAGGCCCCCGTCGCATCATGACCAACGATCATAAGAACCGTTCCACCGGAGGACTCGCCCTTTCCCGCCGCACGCTCGGTCAGGCGGCGATCGCCGGCGGCGTGCTGGCCGGCTTCGGCCGCGCCCCGGTCTTCGCCCAGGACACCACGCTGAAGGTCGGCGTCCTGCTGCCGCGTTCCGGCCTGCTGGCCCAGGCGGGCCAAGCCTGCCAGCGCGGCGCGGACATTGCCCCGGCGGTGCTGTCCGACCTCGGCTACAAGGTGGAGGTGATGTCGGCCGACACCGAATCGAATGCCGACGTCGCCCGCTCGCGCACGGAAAAGCTGATCAACGACGGCGCCCATGTGATCGTCGGTGCCTTCGACAGCGGCCAGACCGCTGCCGCCGCCCAGGTCTGCGAGCAGCGCGGCGTGCCTTTGGTGATGAACATCGCCGCCGCCGACAAGCTGACGGAGCAGGGCTACAAGACCGTCTTCCGCAACTTCCCGACCTCCACCATGCTGGTGTCGAACGGGATGTCGCTGATGAAGGATTTGTTCGCCGCCACCGGCACCACGCCGAAGACGGCGGTGTTCCTGCACGCCAACGACACCTTCGGCATGGCGAACAAGGCGGCCATCGACGCGCTGTTCCCCAAGCTGGACATGCCCTTCCAAATCCTGGAATCGATCGCCTACGACCCCAAGGCGCAGGATCTGGCGGTGGAGGTGGCGAAGGCCAAGGCCACCGGGGCGGAACTCGCCATCGTCACCACGCGCGCCAACGACGCCATCATGATGGTGCGCGAGATGGTGAAGCAGCGGTGGGAGCCGAAGGGCATCGTCTCCCCCGGTTCGCCCGGCCTGTACGACGAGCAGTTCTACAAGGTTCTGGGCAAATACGCCGACTACGCCATCACCAACCTGCCCTGGTACGATCCCAAGGCGGCGATGACCAAGCGCGTCGAGGCGGCCTTCAAGAAGCAGTTCCCCAATGACCGCTTCGAGGGCTATGCATTCAACGTCGCCTTCACCTTCGAGGCGATCCTGGTCGCCGCCGACGCCTTCAAGCGCGCCGGCACCGCGGAGTCCTCGGCCCTGCTGACGGCGCTGCGCCAGACCAACCTGTCGGACAAGCTGATGGTCGGCCCGGCGATCACCTTCGACGAGAAGGGCCAGAACACCAGCCTGGTTTCCGCCTGCATCCAGAACCACAAGCTGCGCCCGACGGTGGTGCTGCCGAAGGCCTCTGCCGAAGCCGACCCGGTGTTCCCGATGCCGGGCTGGGGCAAGCGGGCGTAAATTCGTGGGCATATGGTGATTATCCCTTCTCCCCCCTGGGGAGAAGGTTAGGATGAGGAGGTTCGGCGCAGCCGAAGAGATCCTCGAAGCGGGTCCCCCTCACCCCGACCCTCTCCCCGGGGGGAGAGGGGGACAAAGGCAAATACGCTTCCCTCAGCTCCCCGGTGCACGCGGCGCGCTCCAGTTGCGCTGTACGCTCACGACACGCAGCAGGAACGCGGCGAGTGCGCCGACCACCGCGACCGGCACCGGCGGCAAGTCCAGCTGCCGGCCGGCGATCACCACCACGGCTCCCAGCAGCGCCGCCATGGCGTAGATCTCCTCGCGCAGCACCCGCGGAACCTCGGCCACCAGCAGGTCGCGCATGGCTCCGCCGCCGCAGGCGGTCATCACGCCCAGCAGGGCCGCCGGCAGCGGGCTGAGGCCGTAGGACAACGCCTTGCTGCAGCCGGCGACGGTGAACAGCCCCAGCCCGGCGGCGTCGAGCACCATCACCGGCTTGCCCAGCCGGTTGATCGGCTTGTGGAACAGGAAGGCGGCCAAGCCGGCGGCCAGGGCGACCAGCAGATAGCGGTCGTCCAGCACACTGGCGGGCGGCAGCGAGCCGATCAGCAGATCGCGCACCACGCCGCCGGCGAGCGCCGCGGCCAGCGACAGCACCATCACCCCGAACAGGTCCAGTTGCTTGCGCACCGCCAGCGTGCCGCCGCTGAGTCCGAAGACGAACACGCCGACGAAATCCATCACCGTCAGCAGGATGGACAGATCGGTCGGCATCGGAATGGGAAGCGTCGGCATGGCGGGACTCGGGCGGAGGAATGCTATGCCCATGGATTGAGCACAGCACCCCCCGCAAAGCCAAGCGAAACCTATGCTACACGGTGTCGGGCGCCGACAGCCGGATGCCCATCCGCCGCGCCTCCAGCATGAATGCGCGGGTCATCTGCAGCAGGTCGGTCCGCCAGTAGAGCTGCGTCAGCGGCTCGTCGAGGAAATTCTCCGGCATCATGGCGTAGCAGTAGGTCTCCACCACCCGGACATCCTGTTTCCAGGGATCGACGCCGTCGCGCCAGCCGATGGTCCAGCCGGCATGGCCGGCGCCGATGGCCCAGCGTTCGAAATGCGGGGCGATGGTGTTGCTGTCGATGGGGTCCTTCACCGGCACCTGATAGATCGCGACGAAGCGCCAGACATTCAGTTGAAGCCGCATCAGCAACGAATCGCCGAAGGCGCCGATGCGGTACAGGCAGTCGGGCGAGCCGGGGGCGTGGCTGAAGGTGACCTCCGCCCGCCGCAGCTCGGTCAGCGGCGTGGCGGACGGGGCGTCGGCCAGCGGCGGCGTCTCGTACTCCACGGCGCGCAAATCCTCGACGACGTCATGGGTCAGCATGCGGGAAACGCGGCTCTGTGCCTCGGCGATGGTCAGGCGGGTCAAGGGGCTGGTCCCTTCTCGCTGGTGGCAGGTGGCTTGCGGTCAGGACACGAACGCCCTGTCCGGCCATTTGTTCATGAAACGGCGACTCTGCGTCGATCGGCCCCTTGACCTTCCAATCGTTGGAAGCCCCATATCACTCCATGCCGAGCGGAATCGAAGGAGAACCGGCATGACCACGACCCAGACCAGCAGCAGCGCGACGACCACCGCCGCACCCCCGACCGACCTCGACCTCGGCGTCTCGGGCATGACCTGCGCGTCCTGCGTCCGCCGGGTGGAGAAGGCGCTGGGCCGGGTGCCGGGCGTCACCGCCGTTTCGGTCAATCTGGCGACGGAGCGCGCGCGGCTGACCTTCGCCGGCCGGCCCGACGCCAAGGCCGCGGCCGAAGCGGTGGAGGCCGCAGGGTTCCAGGCGGAACGGCGGGAGTTCGACCTGTCGGTCACCGGCATGACCTGCGCCTCCTGCGCCGGCCGGGTGGAGAAGGCTCTCGGCCGGCTGCCGGGCGTGGAGTCCGCGACGGTCAATCTGGCGACGGAGCGCGCCCATGTCGTCGCCTTCGCCGGCAGCCTGGAGGCCGCCGATCTGGTTGCTGCGGTGGAGAAGGTCGGCTATGGCGCCGCGCCCGTCGCTCAAGGCGGCGAGCAGGCGGAGGAGGAGGCTCGGGCCGACCGTGGCCGGCGCGACCTGCGCCATGTGCTGATCGCCTCGGCCCTGTCGCTGCCGCTGCTGGCCGGCATGATCGGCGACTTGTTCGGGGCGGACTGGATGCTGCCGGGCTGGTTGCAGCTGATCCTGGCCAGCATCGTGCAGTTCTGGCTGGGCGCGCGCTTCTACCGCGCCGGCTGGAACGCCGTGCGGGCAGGGGCCGGCAACATGGATTTGCTGGTGGCGCTCGGCACCTCGGCGGCCTGGGGACTCAGCCTCTACCTGATGCTGACGGCCCATGAAGGGCACCAGCCGCATCTCTATTTCGAAGCATCGTCGGTGCTGATCACCTTCGTGTTGTTCGGCAAATGGCTGGAGGCGCGGGCCAAGGGCCAGACCGCGGCGGCGATCCGCGCGCTGATGGATTTGCGCCCGGCCACCGCCCGGCTTCGCCGCGACGGCGTGGAGACCGAGGTGCCGGTGGAGCGTGTGCGCGTCGGCGACCATGTGGTGGTCCGCCCCGGCGAGCGGGTGCCGGTCGACGGCAGAGTGGTGGAGGGCAGCGGCGGCGTCGACGAGTCGATGCTGACCGGCGAGAGCCTGCCAGTCGACAAGGAACCCGGCGCCCGCGTCACCGGCGGCTCGATCAACGGCGACGGGCTGCTGGTGGTGGAGACCACGGCGGTCGGCACCGAAACCATGCTGGCCCAGATCGTTCGCATGGTCGAGGGCGCCCAGGCGTCGAAGGCGCCGATCCAGCGGCTGGTCGACCGGGTCAGCGCGGTGTTCGTCCCGGCGGTGCTGGTGGTGGCGGCGCTGACGCTTGCCGGCTGGTGGATCGTCGGCGGCGATTTGGAGGCGGCCATCGTCACCGCGGTGTCGGTCCTGGTCATCGCCTGCCCCTGCGCGCTGGGTCTGGCGACGCCGACCGCGATCATGGTCGGCACCGGGGTCGCTGCCCACCACGGCATTCTCATCAAGGACGCCGAGGCGCTGGAGCGCGCCCATGCCCTGACCGCCATCGCCTTCGACAAGACCGGCACCCTGACGGAAGGCAAGCCGCAGGTCACCGACCTGATCCCGGCCGACGGTGTGGACGGCGCGACCCTGCTGCGCCTCGCCGCCGCGCTCCAGGCCGGCAGCGAGCATCCGCTCGCCCACGCGCTGCGGGAGCGGGCCAAGGCGGCCGGCATGGCGGCGGAGCCGGTGAGCGACTTCCGCGCGCTGCCCGGCCGCGGCGTCGCCGGCATGGTGGAAGGACGGCGGCTGCAACTCGGCAACGCCCGCGCGGTGGAGGAGGCCGGCCTGCAGCCGGGCGCTCTTGCCGCACAGGCGGAGGCGCTTTCGGCCAGCGGCCGCACCCTGTCCTGGTTGATGGAGGTCGGGCTGATCGAGGTCGGCGAGGCACCCCGCCTGCTCGGCCTCGTCGCCTTCGGCGACACGGTGAAGGAGAGTGCGGTCACCGCGGTCACGTCCCTGAAGGCGCAGGGGGTGGAGTCGGTGATGGTGACCGGTGACGGCTGGGGCGCTGCCCGCTCCGTCGCCGCGGCCTTGGGCATCGAGCGGGTGTTCGCCGAGGTGCTGCCCGGCGACAAGGCGGCCGTGGTCGCGACGCTGAAGGGGGAGGGCAAAATCGTCGGCATGGTCGGCGACGGCATCAACGACGCGCCGGCGCTCGCCGCGGCCGATGTCGGCATCGCCATGGCGACTGGGACCGACGTGGCGATGCACAGCGCCGGGGTCACCCTGATGCGCGGCGACCCGCGGCTGGTGGCGGGAGCCATCGACGTCTCGCGGCGGACCTATTCGAAGATCCGGCAGGGGCTGTTCTGGGCCTTCGCTTACAACGTGATCGGAATCCCGCTGGCGGCCTCGGGCAATCTCAGCCCGGTGCTGGCGGGGGCGGCGATGGCGCTCAGTTCGGTCAGCGTGGTGGTGAACGCCCTGACCCTGCGCGGCTGGGCGCCGCCGAAGCGGGAGGATGTGCGATGAAGGACGGCATGACCATCGGCGACGCCGCCAAGGCCTCGGGCGTGAACGCCAAGCTGATCCGCTATTACGAGTCCATCGGACTGATCCCGGAGGCCGGGCGGACGGCGTCGGGTTACCGCGTCTACAGCGGCACGGACGTCAATGTGCTGCGCTTCGTCAAGCGGGCGCGGACGCTGGGTTTCGGGATCGAGCGCATCCAGAAGCTGGTCGGTCTGTGGCAGGACCGCACTCGCTGCAGTTCGGAGGTCAAGCGGATCGCGCTGCAGCACATCGACGAACTGGAGGCGAAGATCGCCGAGTTGCAGGCGATGCGCGACACGCTGCATGAGCTTGCCGACGCCTGTCACGGCGACGAACGGCCGGAATGCCCGATCCTGAAGGACTTGTCGTCGTGAGAAGGACTCCCTCTCCCGCTCTGTATCCCCTCTCCCCCCTGGGGAGAGGGTTAGGGTGAGGGGGATGCGTTGCGTGGCTCATGGATATTCATGTCACGCTCCATTCTTCCCCAAATTCACCCTATGCATCCCCCTCACCCCGACCCTCTCCCGGGGGGAGAGGGGGAATGCCTGTTGAGAGAGGGGAGCCGGAAAGGGTTCACGCACTCTACCGCTTCGTCTTCGGATCATGCGTGTGGTGGAGGTCGCGTTCACCGCCGCCGCTGGAACTGCCGGACTGGCGGCCGTTGGTCGGTTCACCCGGATGCGGGTGCTTTTCCTGCGTCGCCGCCGGCTTGTCGGCGTTCTGCTGGCTGCTGCCGGGACCGCCATGGTGGCGGTCGGTGGCTTCATTGTGCTTGGTCATGCCTCACCGATCCTGCTGGTAGCCCTGGTGGGTGGTGTTCTGCCGGGTGTTGCCGGGCTGGCCCTGTTCCTTGGTGTTGGGGGCGCCGCGGTTGCTGGCACCGTCGTCCGGCGAGGCGCTGGTCGCCGGCTCGCCGGGACCCTTGTCGCTGCGGCCCTCGGGCGGAACGGGCGGGATGTGCTTGGTCATGGTGGCGCTCCTTTGGGTTGGCTCGCGTCCCATTCCAACAGGAGCGCGGGAGAGGGGTTCCGGTCTGACATAGTCCCACCCCCGCGCTCGGCTTCCGCAATGCTTTCATGCGAAATTGCTGCGACCGCGCAACAGCGGTCGGCCTCTATGCTGACCGGCATGTCCAGTCCCCCCATGCCGACCGTCTCCGCCGCCCCGTCCGCAATCCCGAAGCCGCCGGCTGTCGCCGACGGGCTGCCGGTGCCGCAACGCTATTGGGCGATGGCGGCGATGACCGTCGCGCTGATCATGGCGGTTCTGGACGGGGTGGTCGCAAACATCGCCCTGCCGACGATCCAGCGCGAGTTCGGGGTGGACGCCGCCGGTGCGATCTGGGTGGTCAACGCCTATCAGCTGGCGGTCACCGTCTCGCTGTTCCCGCTGGCGTCGCTGGGCGACATCATCGGCTACCGCAAGGTCTACTGGGGCGGGCTTGCCGTCTTCACCGTGGCTTCGCTGGCCTGCGCGCTGTCGCCCAGCCTGCCGCTGCTGACCGCCGCGCGCGTTCTGCAGGGCATCGGCGGCGCCGGCATCATGAGCGTCAATCTGGCGCTGGTGCGCCACATCTACCCATCCACCCATCTCGGGCGCGGGGTCGGCTACAACGCGATGATCGTTGCCGTGTCCTCCGCGGCGGGGCCGAGTTTGGCGGCGCTGATCCTGTCGGTCGCCTCGTGGCCTTGGCTGTTCGCCGTCAACGTGCCGCTGGGGCTGGCGGCGCTGGCGGTGGCGGCGCGGGCGATGCCGGTCTCCACACCCGCCGGTCACCGCTTCGACTGGGTGAGCGCCCTGCTGAACGCCGGCATGCTCGGCCTGCTGATCATCGGCTTCAAGGGGGTGGACGGCAGTCAGCCCGGCTGGCAGGTCGCGGCGGAGCTGGCGGGCGCGCTGATCCTGGGCGTGACGCTGGTGCGGCGGGAGCTGTCGCAATCCGCGCCGCTGCTGCCGGTGGACCTGCTGCGCCGGCCGGTCTTCGCCCTGACCGTGGTGACCTCGGTCTGCGCCTTCGCCTCGCAGAACATCGTCTTCGTGGCGATGCCCTTCTTTTTCGAGGATGTGCTGCACCGGTCGCTGGCCGAATCCGGGCTGCTGATGACACCCTGGCCGCTGATGGTGGCGCTGGTGGCACCAATTTCCGGCCGGCTGGCCGACCGGTACGAGCCGACGCGCCTTGCGGCGGCCGGGCTGGCGCTGTTCGCCACCGGGCTGGCGCTGATGGCGCTGCTGCCGCCCGATCCGTCGACGCTGGACGTGGTGTGGCGGATGGCGCTGGCCGGCTTCGGCTTCGGCCTGTTCCAGACCCCGAACAACAAGGTGCTGGTCACCAGCGCGCCGAAGGAGCGCAGCGGCGGTGCCAGCGGCATCCAGGCGACCGGCCGGCTGTTGGGCCAGACGCTGGGTGCCGCGACGGTCGGGCTGGTCTTCAGCGCGGTGGGCAAGGCGGACGGCAGCGTCACGGTGCTGTGGCTGGGCGCCGCGCTGTGCGCGGTGGCCTGCCTGACCGGCCTGTTCCGCCGCCGCCCGGCCGCCTGAGCCTTTACCGGCCGTTGGGCGTTATTGGCCGTCCGGCTTTACTGGTTGTCGGGGCGGGTCACTGTCGGCTCGCTGCCATAGGCGAAGGTCGGTGCCTTGCCGATGTCGGCCTGCTCCATGTCCAGGACCGGCCCGTCAGGACCGTTGGTCAGGGCGCCGGCCGGCAGCGCGACCAGCTTGTCGCCCAACCCCAGCACATCGTTCGGCGCGACGACGATGCGGTCGATCCGGTCGCCCGGCTGGCTGAGGGTGAAGTCGAGGATCCGGCCGCCCGGCTGGCCGTCGCGCGTGCGCAGCTCCGTCCCCACCATCGACCGTGCCTGATCGGGGTTGAGGGAAGCGGAGGGAAGGGCGGCCACCGGCGGCGAACCGGCAGGCGGGGCCTGGTTCTGCATTTCCTGCGAGGGGGCCTCGCCGCTGACGCCCGGTGGGGAAGCGACCGGCCCCGTGGTCGGCTGGTCGTCCGGCCGGGGCGCGGTCATCAGCGGCGGGGCGGTGCCCTGTGCCATGGTTTCGGCCGCGGCGCCGGGTGTCGGCGCGGTCTGGGCCAGGGTGGTGCCGGTCATCAGCAGCAATGCGGCGGGTAGAAGCAAGACAGGGCGAAGCATGGGGCGACCCTTCCGTTCGGATTCGGTATCGCCCTGGGTAACAGCCCAATAGGCCCGCAGGTTGCCGACGGGGTGGTCGTATAAGGACTCCCTCTCCCGAGGAGGGAGAGGGCACCTGTCGTCGAACGCCGTTACTTCCCCCGTCCGGTCTTGTCCTGCAGCGCATCGATCCGTTTGGAGGCCTCCGCCTTGGTCAGGCCGTCGTCGAAGGACTCTCCGGCCTCCTCGCTCAGCGTCTTCAGGTAGGAGGCCTGGGCGCCGGTCATCGGCTCGTCGCCGGTGGTCCAGTCGTCGGGGTTCTTGTCCCGGTTGGACGTGTCGGCACCGGTCTTCGGATTCTCGTGGGACTGGTCGTGCCGGTCGGCGGTGTGCTTGGCGGTCATGGTCCGTACCTCTTCAAAAAGGAACGCATCATGAACAGCATCGCAGGCGGAAGGTTCCTGCCCGCATGACGGAAAACTCACCCGCCGTTGCGTTTCAGCAGGAAGACGCCCTGCTCGCCCAACAGGTTGGCGAAGCCGGAATGGGCGTGGCTGGTGACCCGGCCGGCATGGTCGAGGATGCGGGTCTGCTCGATGGTGATACCCATCTCCTCGGTCAGCACGACGAAGTCGCGCAGCGTGCAGAAATGGATGTTGGGCGTTTCCCACCACTGGTAGCCCAGCTTTTCCGTCACCGGCATGCGACCGGTCAGCAACAGCTGCAGCCGCACCCGCCAATAGCCGAAATTGGGCACCGACACGATGGCGCGGCGGCCGATGCGGCACATCATCTGCAATACGTCGCGCGGCTGCCGCATCGCCTGCAGTGTCTGGCCCAGGATGACATAGTCGAAGGCGTCGGCGGGATAGTCCTTCAGGTCGGTCTCGGCATCGCCCTGGATCACCGACAGGCCATGCGCCACGCATTGCCGCACGCCGTCCATGCTGAGTTCGATGCCGCGCCCGTCGACGTTCTTGGCGTGGGACAGATAGTCCAGCAGGGCACCGTCGCCACAGCCGACGTCCAGCACGCGGCTGTTCGGCTCCACCATCTCGGCGATCAGCTTCAGGTCGTCGCGAATATCCACCATGGTCGGTCGTTCTGCCCCAATCAGCGCGCGCGGCGGCGGGCGGACAGGCCGCGATGCTCGGCGCAGCCCTCCAGGAAGCCGTGGATGACCTGATGGAACTCCGGCTCGTCCAGCAGGAAGGCGTCGTGGCCCTTGTCGGTCTCGATCTCCACGAAGCTGACATTCGCGGCGACGGCGTTCAGCGCATGCACGATGGCCCGCGATTCCGCGGTCGGGAACAGCCAGTCGCTGGAGAAGCTGGCAAGGCAGAAACGCACCGGCGTCGTCCTGCCGCCCGGCCGGAAGGCGTTGGCCAGCGTACCCCCGGCATCGGCGGCGAGGTCGAAGTAGTCCATCGCCCGCGTGATGTAGAGGTAGGAGTTGGCGTCGAACCGCTCGACGAAGGCCGCACCCTGGTAGCGCAGGTAGCTTTCCACCTGGAAATCGGCGTCGAAGCCGTAGGTGACCGCCTTGCGGTCCTGCAGGTTGCGGCCGAACTTGCGATGCAGCGCCGCTTCCGACAGGTAGGTGATGTGCGCCGCCATGCGGGCGACGGCCAGACCGGCCTCCGGCTTGGTGCCCTCCAGCAGGTAGTTGCCACCGCGCCAGTTCGGATCGGCCATGATCGCCTGGCGCCCGACCTCGTGGAAGGCGATGTTCTGCGCCGAATGGCGGGCGGCGGTGGCGATGGGAACCGCGGCGAACACCGAGTCGGGATAGGCCACCGCCCATTGCAGCACCTGCATGCCGCCCATCGAGCCGCCGATGACGCAGAACAGCTTCTCGATGCCCAGATGCTCGACCAGCAGCTTCTGCGCCCGCACCATGTCGCCAATGGTGACCACGGGGAAGGACAGGCCATAGGGCTGGCCGGTGGCGGGATCGATGTCCTTCGGCCCGGTGCTGCCCAGGCAGCCGCCCAGAACGTTGGAGCAGATGACGAAATAGCGGTCGGTGTCCACCGGCTTGCCGGGGCCGACCAGCATCTCCCACCAGCCGGGCTTGCCGGTGACGGGATGCTTCTCCACCACGAAATGGTCGCCGGTCAGGGCGTGGCAGATGAAGATCGCGTTGGATTTGTCGGCGTTCAGCGTGCCGTAGGTCTGGTAGGCGATCTGGAAGCCGCCGATCTCCACCCCGCTGTCCAGCCGCATCGGACGGTCCACCGCCAGACGCACGCGCTTGCCCGGCATGAGCGGGCTGTCGGCGACCGCGGGGGTGACCATGGGCGGCTGCTGCGCGGTGGGGGGCGCGGACATGTCGTTTCGTGCCTTAAGAGCGGGTCTTGCCTTCGGAAATCCGGCCTCTTGCAAGCCTTGCGGCGCCTTGGCGGAAACCCTCGGTGAGCTGTGGCGGAACGGGAGGGTATAGCTACGAAGCCGGGCTCAAGAGTGTCAATGTTTTCTTTGATTTCGCAGCGCATGCGGACTACTACTAACCGGCTTTGCTTTCGATGGTTTTGTGACCCATGGCCCCCGCCCGGACCCCGCTCGACGATTTGCGCCGCGAGATCGACCAGATCGACGACGCGATCCATGACCTGCTGATGCGCCGTGCCGCCGTGGTGGAACGCATCGGGGCCGCGAAGGGCAATGGCGCGGCGGAAAACGGCACGCAGCCGATCATTCTGCGCCCGGCGCGGGAGGCGACGATCCTGCGGCGCCTGATCGCCCGCCATGCCGGAACCTTCCCGGCCCAGGTCGTCGTCCGCATCTGGCGGGAGATGATCACCGCCTTCACCCGCATGCAGGGGCCCTTCGCCGTCGCCGTCTACGCGCCGGAGGATCGCCGCGGCTTCTGGGACGTCGCCCGCGACCATTTCGGCGGATTCGTGCCGATGACCGCCGTCAACACCCCGGCCGCCGCGCTCCGCGCCGTGTCGGAGGGGACGGCCACCGTCGCCGTGGTGCCCTATCCGGCCGACGACGATTCGGATCCCTGGTGGCGTTTCCTGGTGTCGGCCGATGCCGGCCGGCCCCAGGTGGTAGCGCGGCTGCCCTTCGGCGGGCGCGGCAATGCCCGCGGCGAGAACCGCGACGCGCTCGCCATCGCCGCCGTGCCCCACGAGCCGACCGGCGACGACCGCACGCTGCTGAGCATCGAGATCGGCGGCGACCTCAGCCGCGGCCGGCTGAAGGACATGCTGGAGGCCTGCGGCCTGCCGCCGGTCAGTTTCTGCACCTGGCATCCGGCCGGCCACGCCATCGGGATGAGCGGCGGCGGACCATCGGTCCATCTGGTCGAGGTGTCGGACTTCGTCGGTCAGGCCGACCCCCGGCTCGCCATGCTGCTGGAACGGTCGGGCGACATCCCGGTGCGGGTCAACGTCGTCGGCGGCTATGCCGTGCCGCTCGCTCTGGGCTGATGCGCGCGAATGGGGCGAGCCGGCAGGCTGGCTCCTGTCATATCCTGCATCGCCGTGTCCTGAAACTGAACACCGGCGCCGGGACTGTTCCAAACCGTTCCAAACGTTCCAACAACGCCCATCCAATCTGTCGGAAGGTAAGCAGACCATGACCCAGCCGAACGGCCCGCAGCCGCGTCCGGGGATTCTCGACATCGCCGCCTATGTCGGCGGCGAGCATCAGGGTCATATCCGCCTCGCCTCCAACGAAGGCGCGCTGGGGCCGAGCCCGAAGGCGATGGAAGCCTATTCGGCGGCGGCTGGGACCCTGCACCGCTATCCGGACGGTGCCTCGGCGGCGCTGCGTGGCGCCATCGCCAAGCGCTTCAACCTGGATGCCGACCGCATCGTCTGCGGCGCCGGGTCGGACGAGATCATCAGCCTGCTGATCCGCTCCTATGCCGGGCCGGGCGACGAGGTGCTGTATTCGCAATACGGCTTCCTGATGTACCCGATCGGCGCCAAGTCGGTCGGTGCCACCCCGGTGACCGCGCCGGAGGACGGGCTGACCGCCAGTGTCGACAACCTGCTGGCCCGCGTTACCCCGCGCACCCGTCTGGTCTTCCTCGCCAACCCGAACAACCCGACCGGCACCTATCTGCCGGCGTCGGAGGTGGCGCGGCTGCATGCCGGCCTGCCGCCCGACGTCATCCTGGTCATCGACGCGGCCTATGCCGAATACATGAACAAGGACGACTACACCGCCGGCGAGGAGCTGGTGGAGAAGTTCCCGAACGTGGTGATGACCCGCACCTTCTCGAAGATCTTCGCCCTGGGTTCGCTGCGCATCGGCTGGTGCTACGGTCCCGCGGCCATCGTCGACGTGCTCAACCGCGTGCGCGGTCCCTTCAACGTGTCGAACGCCGCCCATGTCGCCGGCATCGCCGCGGTGGAAGATGCCGAGTTCCTCGACCGCTCCCGCCGCCACAACGAACAATGGCGCGAGTGGTTCTCCGCCACCGTGCGGGAGCTGGGCCTGACGGTGCATCCCAGCGTCACCAACTTCGTGCTGGTCGATTTCAAGGGCCAGCCCGCCGGCAAGGACGACGCCGAGGCCGCCCGCCAGTTCCTGAAGACCCGCGGCATCCTGGTCCGCCAGATGCCGTCCTACGGCCTGCCGAGCTGCCTGCGCGTCACCATCGGCACCGAGCAGGAAATGCGCGCGGTGGCCGACGCGCTGCGGGACTTTTTGAAGGGGTAAGGGGCTTAAGGTCTGGGAAAATCCCCCTCTCCCCGGGGTGAGAGGGGATTTATGCCCTGTCTCGCTCTCACCCCCGGTTCAGCAGGAAATCGACCGTCTCCGGCCGGCCCGGCAGATCCAGCCTGGCCTGCACCGGCTCGCAGCGGCTGACGATCCGGCCGCGGCGCAGGACGAACAGGCGGGCGGCGCGGGTGCGGATCGCCTCGACCGGGCCGCCGGCTTGCAGAACCACCAGATCGGCGTTGCAGCCGGGCTCCAGCCCGTAGCCGTCCAGATGCAGCAGGCGGGCCGGGTTGACCGTCACCGCGTCGAAGGCGGCCTTGATGCCGTCCTGGCCGGTCATCTGGCCGACATGCAGGCCCATATGCGCCACCTCCAGCATGTCGCCGGAGCCCAGCGGATACCAGGGATCCATCACGCAGTCGTGGCCGAAGGCGACCGTCAGGCCGGCGGCCATCAGCTCCGGAACGCGGGTCATGCCGCGGCGCTTCGGATAGGTGTCGTGGCGGCCCTGGATGGTGATGTTGATCAGCGGATTGGCGATCACCCCCAGCCGGGCCTCCGCCATCAGCGGGATCAGCTTGGAGACGTAGTAGTTGTCCATGGAGTGCATGGAGGTCAGGTGCGATCCCGTCACCCGGCCATGCAGACCGAGCCGCTGCGTCTCGTAGGCCAGGGTCTCGACATGGCGGGACATTGGATCGTCGGTCTCGTCGCAATGCATGTCGACCAGCAGGCCGCGCTCCGCCGCGATCTCGCAGAGCAGGCGGACCGAGGCGGCGCCGTCGGCCATGGTGCGCTCGAAATGCGGAATGCCGCCGACCACCTCGACGCCCATGCCCAGCGCGCGCCGCAGCAGCTCCTCGCAGCCCGGCGAACGGAGGACGCCATCCTGCGGGAAGGCGACGAGCTGCAGGTCGAGGTACGGCGCGACGCGCTTCTTCACGTCCAGCAGGGCTTCCACCGCCAGCAGGCGCGGGTCGCAGACATCGACATGGCTGCGCACCGCCAGCAGGCCGCGCCCGACCGCCCAGTCGCAGTAGGCGAGCGCCCGCTCGACGATGGCGTCCTGCACCAGCTGCGGCTTCAGCTCGCCCCACAGGGCGATGCCCTCGAGCAGGGTGCCGCTCTGGTTCACGCGCGGCATGCCGTAGCTCAGCGTGCTGTCCATGTGGAAATGGGGATCGACGAAGGGCGGGCTGACCAGCCGGCCGGTGACGTCGAGCTCCGCGGCCGATTCTCCGGCCAGATTGGCCTCGACCGCGGCGATGCGGCCACCCCGGATGCCGATGTCGATGCCGCTTCGGCCATCCGGCAGGGTGGCGCGGCGCAGGATCAGATCGAACATCAGCGTTCTCCTTTGCGGTACGGAATCATCAGGGCGCGCGGGTAGGAGGCCCGGCGGGCCACCAGAACCAACGCCAGGATGCTCAACAGATAGGGCATCATCAGGAACAGCTGGTAGGGCAGGACGCCGCCGCTCGCCTGCTGCAGCCGCAGTTGCAGCGCATCGAAGACGGCGAACAGCAGGGCTCCCAGCATCGCCTTGCCCGGCCGCCAGGAGGCGAAGACCACCAGCGCGATGCAGATCCAGCCGCGCCCATTCACCATGTTGAAGAAGAAGGCGTTGAAGGCCGACAG
Organism: Azospirillum sp. B21; assembly: GCF_008364825.1. GTDB lineage: Bacteria > Pseudomonadota > Alphaproteobacteria > Azospirillales > Azospirillaceae > Azospirillum. The sequence continues at coordinate 186,841 of NZ_VTTO01000006.1, read as the reverse complement.
CGTCAGGAAGGCGCCGGCCAGCGCCATCAGCGCGCTGCCCGCCATCACCGCGCCGACGCGGATGGCGGTGACGTTCAGCCCCTGCGCCTCCGCCGCGGCCGGATTCTCGCCGACCATCCGCACTGCCAGCCCGACCGGCGTGCGGTACAGCACATAGGCGACCACCGCCACCAGCAGGAAGGCGAGGTAGGTCAGCGGCGTCTGGGCCAGGGCACCGGGCAGGGCCAGCGGCTGGAACGGCTCGATGGTCGGCGGGGTGCTGGCCTGCGGCAGGACGAGGCGGTAGACGAAATAGGAAAGACTGGTGCCCAGCAGGGTGACGCCGATGCCGGTCACATGCTGGGACAGGCCGAGCGGCACGGTCAGCGCCGCATGAAGCAGGCCGAGCAGCGCGCCGCAGGCGGCTGCCACCAGCACGCCGGTCCACAGATCGGCCCCCTGGTAGACCGCCATCCAGCCGGCCATGGCGCCCAGCGTCATGATGCCCTCAATGCCGAGATTCAGCACGCCGGCCCGCTCGCACAGCAGCTCGCCCAGCGTGCCCAGCACATAGGGGGTGGCGATGCGCAAAACCGCGGTCCAGAAGGCGGCCGACAGCAGGATGTCGAGGATGATCGACAGGAAATCCATGACCCCTTACCCCCGCCGCAGCCGGTAGCGCGCCAGCAGCCCGGCGACCAGCATGCACAAGAGGCTGGCGGCGACCAGGACGTCGGCGATGTAGTTGGGAACCGGCATGGCGCGGCTCATGGCGTCGGCGCCGACGAAGATGCCTGCGATGAACAGCGCCGCCCCCACCACGCCGATCGGATGCAACTGCGCCAGCATGGCGACGACGATGCCGCTGTAGCCGAAGCCCGGCGACAGGTCGAGCGTCAGGTAGCCCTTCAGGCCGCAGACCTCCGCCGCTCCGGCCAACCCGGCGAGACCGCCCGACAGCAGGGCGGTGCGCAGCATGATCCGCGTCACCGGCATGCCGGCGAAGGCGGCGGCGCGCGGGTTGGCGCCGACGGCGCGGTTCTCGTAGCCCCAGATGGTCCGGGTATCGACCAGCCACAGCAAAACCGACAGGCCGAGCGCGATGGTCAGCCCGGCATGCAGGCGGGTTCGCTCCACCAGCTTTGGCAGTTCCGCCGCCTCGGCGACCGGCGCCGACTGCGGCCAGCCCATGCCCATCGGGTCTTTCAAGGGGCCTTCCAGCAGCATCGACACCAGCAGCAGAACGACGAAGTTCAGCAGCAGTGTCGTCACCACCTCGTCCACGCCGAAGCGGACCTTCAGCATGGCGGGGCCGAGCAGCGTAACGCCGCCCGCCGCCATGCCGGCGATCATCACCACCGGGATCAGCGCCCAGGCCGGCAGGTCGAGCATGCCGCCGCCGACCACCACGGCGGCGAGAGCGCCCATGTAGAGCTGCCCCTCCGCCCCGATGTTCCACAGCTTGGCGCGGAAGGCGACGGCGGCGGCGAGGCCGGTCAGGATCAGCGGAGTGGCGCGGGTCAGCGTCTCGGTCAATGCGAAGCGGGAGCCGACGGCCCCCTCGAACAGCAGGCCATAGGCGCGCAGCACCGGGGCGCCGGTCCAGGCGACCAGCAGGGCGCAGAGCGCCAGCGCCGCGACCACGGCGCCCACCGGCGCCAGCAGCCGCAGGGCGAGCGGGGTATCGGTGCGCGGTTCAAGCCGCATCGCCATGCTCCAATTGGGTCTCCGGCAGAATATCGCGCAGGATGTCCCAGTGCCCGGCCATTAGCAGGCCAAGCTGGCTGACCGACACCCGGTCATGCGGCAGCAGCGGGGTGAGGCGCCCGTGATAGGCGACGGTGACGCAATCGGCCAGCGCCAGGATCTCGTCCAGATCCTCGGAGATCAGCAGGACACCGGCTCCGGCGGAGCGGGCGTCGAGCAGCCGGCTGTGGACGTAGGAGACCGCACCGATGTCGAGCCCGCGCGTCGGCTGGCTCGCCAGGATCAGGTCCGGCCCATGGGCCAGCGTGCGGCCCAGGATCAGCTTCTGCATGTTGCCGCCCGACAGCAGCTGTGTCCGGGCATCGGGGCCGGGGCAGCGGACGTCGAACTCCTCGATCACCTTGCGGGCGTAGCTCCGCGCCGCCCCCCGTCGCAGCACGCCGAAGCGGGAGAAGGCGTGGTCGTGATAGCGCTCGGCGATCAGGTTCTCCCACACCGCCATGGCGCCGACCAGACCGGCGCTGTGCCGGTCCTCCGGGATGCGGGCGACGCCGCGCCGAACCATGTCGGCCGGGTCGCCATGCTCCACCACGCTGCCTTTCAGCGACAGCCGGCCGGAGTCGGGACGGATCAGGCCGCTGACCAGTTCGGCCAGCGCGGTCTGGCCGTTGCCGGACACGCCGGCGATGCCGACCACCTGATGGCGCCGCACGGTCAGATCGACACCGTCCAGCAGCGGGCGGCCATGGTCCGAGGCGACGGTGACGCCGGCCAGTTCCAGCACCGGCTCGCCGGGGCTGAGCGGGGTGGGGGCCGGCGGCTTGACGCTGCGGCCGACCATCAACTCGGCCAGCTTGGCGCGGTCGGTGGAGGCGGTGGCGTGGGTGGCGACCAGCTTGCCGGCGCGCAGCACGGCGACGGTGTCGCTGGCGGCGAAAACCTCGTTCATCTTGTGGCTGATGAAGACGACGGCCAGCCCGTCGGCGGTCAGCTTGCGCAGGGTCTCGAACAGCCCTGCCGATTCCTGCGGCGTCAGCACCGCGGTCGGCTCGTCCAGGATCAGGATGCGGGCGTCGCGGTAGAGTGCCTTCAGGATCTCCGCCCGCTGGCGCTCGCCGACCGACAGGTCGCCGACCAGCGCGTCCGGCCGAACCTCCAGCCCGAAGCGTTGGGAGAGGTCAAGCAACCGGCGGCGGGCGGCGCTCCGGTCGGAGCGCCAGCGCCACAGCGATTCGGTCCCCACCGCGATGTTGTCCAGAACCGACAGGTTGTCCGCCAGGGTGAAATGCTGGTGGACCATGCCGATGCCGGCCTCCAGCGCCGCGCGGGGCGAGCCCGGCGGCAGGGGGCGGCCGAACGCCTCGATGGTCCCCTCGTCGGCCACGTAATGGCCAAAGAGGATGTTCATCAGGGTGGTCTTGCCGGCGCCATTCTCGCCCAACAGGGCCAGCACCTCGCCGGCGCGCAGCGTCAGCGAGATGTCGTCGTTGGCCAGCAGCGGACCGAACCGTTTGGAAATGCCGGCGAGCCGGAGGACGACCTCCGGCCCGCCTTTCAAGGGTGATGACATTGCAGATACGCCGGGCGTCACATCGTCGACTTCGGCTCGGCGTCGTTGACCTTCACGGTGAACTTGCCGTCGCGGATCTGCTGCTCGCGCTCCTTCACCTTCGCCTTGATGGCGTCGGGGACCTTCGCCTCGAAGGTGCCCAGCGGCGCGAGGCTGGAGCCCTTGTGGGCCATCATGCTGTAGGGGCCGTAATCCTCGGCCTTGTAGCTGCCGGCCTTCACCGCGGCGATGGCGCGCTCCACCGACGGCTCCATGTGCCACAGGGCGCTGGCGACGACGGTGTCCGGATACTGCGGCTGGGTGTCGATGACGTTGCCGATGGCCAGAACTTTGCGCTCCTTGGCCGCATCCGACACACCGAAGCGCTCGGCGTACATCACGTCGGCGCCACGATCGATCATGGCGAAGGCGGCTTCCTTGGCCTTCGGCGGGTCGAACCAGGAGCCGATGAAGCTGACGGAGAACTTGACCTGCGGGTTGACCTCCTTGGCGCCCTCCATGAAGGCGTTCATCAGGCGGTTGACCTCGGGGATCGGGTAGCCGCCGACCATGCCGATTACGTTCGACTTGGTCATGCCGCCGGCGACCATGCCGGAGAGATAGGCCGGCTCCTGGATGTAGTTGTCGAAGACCGAGAAGTTCGGCTCCTGCGGCTTGAAGCTGGAGCCCATGACGAAGGCGGTCTTCGGATAGTCCTTGGCGACGGCGCGGGCGGCGCGCTCCACCCCGAACACCTCGCCGAAGACCAGCTGCTGGCCGGCCTCGGCATACTGGCGCATCACGCGCTCATAATCGGTGTTGGCGACCGACTCGGCCCAGACATACTCGATGTCGCCGCGGTCGGCGGCGGCCTTCAGCGCGACATGGATGCGGCTGACCCATTGCTGTTCGATCGGAACGGTGTAGATGCCGGCGACCTTCAGCTTGCCTTGCGCGAATGCCGGCAGGGAGCCGCCGGCCGCCGCCGCGAAGGCGACCGCGGCGACGCCGCACAGCACCGCGCGGCGCGTCATTCCGAATACACCCATGCCCAGATTCCCCATCCCCCGAACCGACATCGTGAATCCCCTTCGTCGCAGAGTCTCGTTGGCCGCGTATGGTTGGCCGCGTTTCGTCAACCGCCCCTCCTCGGCAGCAGGGCCTCGGCAGCAGGGCGGCCGGCCCGCTGAAGCCCATGACTACCCGGGAATGTTACCCCGAATCCATGGGTGCGTGCGTGCCATACATGCAAATGCAACAGAGATGCCAGCGGCCGGGGCCGCCACCCGTCTGCCGGGGGCGACCTTCCGGCCGGTCAGAATGCCGGCATGTGATTGAAAAACAGGCAATACTTCCTGGCCATCCGGTCAGGATCGCGGTGCCTCGCCGCCGTCCCCACGCCGTCCGCTCAAGGTCAGCACTGCAGCGAGCAGCAGGAACACCACGGCCCCTCCGCCCCAGACTCGGACATAGCCGGGCATGCCAAGGCTGGGAACGAGGGCATAGACGGCGGCCAGCGCCGCCCAGACCGCGACGATGGCGAGCATCAGCCGGACTTCGTCGTTCTTCATGGCGGGTCTCCTGCGGTCAATGGCCGTGGCCGCCGCCGATGACGGCGACAGGTAGCGACTGGATCAGCTGGAAGGCGGCGATGGTGAACACATACATGGCCGCCACCAGCGCGGCGATCGACGCGGGGCCGGTCCAGGCGGGTGCGGCGCCGATGCGGTTTTGACCAGCCTTCCAGTCGACCGCCGGCAACTCCATCGCCGACAGCTTGCGGCCGGACAGCAGGGTGCGGACGACACCATAAACGCTGACCGACAGGGCGGCGGCGAACAGGCTGGCGCCGATGCCGACCAGCGCCATCAGGACCGGCCATGCCGCCGGGGCCATGCCGCCATAGCCGACGTCGAACACCCGGCGCGGCACGCCCATGGTGCCGGCCGCAATGCCGGCTGCCGCGAACAGAAGCAGGCCGGCGGTCACAAGGGCCGGCATGCGGGCCAGCAGTGCCGGCCGCCACAGGTGGCCGCCGTTCAGCGCCGGCAGCAGCACCATCAGCGCCGCCAGGAAGGTTTGGGTCAGCACGCCGACGGCGAAGAGATGGAAATAGCCGGGCACGAAGAAGGTGTCGCTCAGCATCGGCGCCAGTTCGCCCTGGATCAGCACGAAGGCGAAGGTGAGGCCGACCATCATGTTGACCACCGCCCAGCCCATGTTCGCCATCGCCGGATTGCCCCAGGGCAGGCCGCGAATCCAGCCAAAGACGCCGGTGGCGCCGTGTGCCCGCGCGCTGGCTTCCAACGACGAGACGATGATGGCGAAGGCCGCCAGCGTCGGGACCGAGACGAACAGCGACAGCAGCGATCCCACCACCCGCACGCCTTCCGACAGGTTGGGCTCAAGGAACATGTGGTAGAGGCTGGTCGGCGGGACGAAGACCAGATAGGCGGCGAAGACGATCTTCGACAGGCGGGCACCGTGGATGGAGGTGACGCCGGTCAGATGCCGGGTCAGCACGTACCAAACCAGCACCGTCGCCATCAGCGGCAGATAGTGCAGGTTGTGAAACAGGATGTGCCATTCGGTGCCGTGGTCGGCCGGGAAAGGCCCGGCGCCGAGCGACCAGAGCAGGCCGGGCAGGAAAGCGTTGGTGGCAGCGATGGCGCTGACGATCAGGAAGCCGGCCCAGGCGAACAGGGCGAAGCCGACGGCGCCGAACTCCTCCGCCTCGCCCCGGCGGCGCGGCTGCAGCAGGGTGGCGATGCCGCTGACGGCGGACGCCGTGAGGCCGGCGGACAGCAGCAGATAGCCGAGCGCGAAGAACCCGACCGAGCGTGGGTCGTCCACCGCCAGTTCCGGGCTGCCGTCATAGAGCAGCGGCGTGCCGGTGTAGGAAATCCACTCGCTGACCGCGAAGCCGGCCAGCATCAGGGCGGCCCCCGCCCAGGCTGCCGGACGGAGGGCAAGGCCCCGGCTGTTCTCCGCCGCGGCCAGCGCCAGCAGAAGCGCCGCCTGGATCAGGTAGAGCCAATAGAAGAACACCGACACGCCGTGCACGGTCAGCAGCCGGTAGGCGTCGTCGGGAAAGAAGGTCAATGCGCCGGCCCGGGCAAGCGCGGTGAGCAGACCGTCGGCAAGTCCGAGGACGAGGGCGAGCAGGGCGGCACCGAACAGCAGGTTCAGCAACGCCTTGTCGGGCCGGGGCAGGGTGCGGATTCGCGCCGTCAGACCGGATCCGGCCATGATCGGGGCGTCGTGTGGAATGGTGTCCATGATCGATCCCCCGTCAGACGATGATGATCCGGCCCTGCATGGCGTCATGCGCTTGGCCGCAATAGACGGTGCAGTAGACGAGATACTCGCCCGGCTTGGTGAAGGTGATCGTCTGCTCGCTGATAATGTTCGGCCGCAGCCGGATGATGCGGCTGGCCGCGCCGAGTTGGATGGAGGCGCCATGGGTGATGTCGTCCGCCATCATACGGAACCGGTAGGCTTGCCCTGCCTTGAGGCGCAGAAGATCGGGGCTGTAGGCGAATTTTTGCGCCATCAGGAAAACCGTCACCGGTTCGGTGGCGGAGCCGTCGTCGTCATGACCCTCATCGGCGTGGCCGCCATGGGGGGCGCCCTGGGAGGCGCCATGTGCGTGGCCGTGCGAACGCGCGCCGCCGTGGGAAGCGGCGTGCGGATCGACGCTGCCGTCCGTCTGCGCATAGGTCCGCAGGAAGGTTTCATGCTCCAGGCGGAAGTCGTCCGCCGTTGGGGCGGCTGCCGCGGCATGGCCGCCATGGCTGTCGCCGTTGCTTCCACCGTGGCCGTGGGCTTCGGGTTCAGGCGTGGCGGACGGTGTGTGGCCGAAGGGGAGGGGGGCGGCGCCATAGGCTGCCCAGGCGCCGTAAAGCGACACGGCGCCGAAGCCCAGTCCGGCGATGAAGCCGCGACGGGTCGTGAAATGCCTCGGATCGGGCATGGAGGAAGTCCTCTGATCGCGTTTGAATGCGCTGGCGGGCACCGCGACCGGCTGACCGGAATGGACAGCGCGGCGCGCGGCCGATCAGAGGCTGGACTTGGGAGGGGGCGTTTCCGGTGCGATTGCGCGCTTGTCCGGCGCATAGTCCGGGCGCTGCGGCCAGGAGGCGTCGGCCCATCGGACCGGCGCGGGGAGCCTGTCCGTCGCCGGGGCTTCGGCCGCCGGGCAGCAGGGGGCGGCCACGGTCAGCGCGGCCTTGTGGGTTCCGTCGCGCGTTTCGCCATGGTGATGGTCGGACGGGCCGGCCTGCATGTCCACATGCGCCATCGCTCCGCCCACCGCGCCGAACAGGAGCGCGAAGGCGAAGAGGAGAACGGCAAGGATGTGGCCCGAACGCTTCATGTCCGCCGCAAAATCGACCGGCCAGGGGCATTCCCCAAGCGATGCCGATCCTAGGTGATCGCGGCAACCCCGCCATTGATCGACATCAAACGATCGGCATCGAGCCATCAGGACCGCCCGCCCTTGCGTGCCTCCCCTCGGCAGCGGTCGGAGCAGTATTTCACCTGCTCCCACACCCGCTCCCATTTTTTCCGCCAGGTGAAAGGACGGTTGCAAACCGGGCAGGTCTTGGTGGGAAGGTCGGCCTTCTTGACGCCCTTCATCGCGCCACCCCCTTCCGCTATGCCGAACCGCTGCCCAGCACCGCGGCCGGGCGGCGCAGCACCGGGTCGAAGGGGTTCAGCTGGCGGCTGATCGCGGCGGATTCGCGCTTCAGGATGTCGACCACCACCGGCAGGCGTTCCTCGTTCAGCCGCTCGCTGATCGTGCCGACGCTGAGCGCCGCCACCGCGTGCCCGTCGCGGTCCAGCACCGGAACGGCAACGCCGGACATGCCCGGCAGCAGGCCGGTCGAACGGCTGGCATAGCCCAAATCCCGCACACGTGCGATTTCCGTGCGCAGATAGACCTCGTCGATGATGCCTACCCCCTGCATGCGCGGCAGGTTGAAGCGGATCACCTCCTCCCGCTCCTCCGCATGGAGGTAGGCGAGGATGGCAAGGCTGCCCTGGCCGACGCCCAAGGTCACCCGCCCGCCGATGTCGCCGGTGAAGGAGCGGATGGGGAAGGGCCCCTCGCTGCGGTCCAGGCACACCGCGTCGAAGCCGCTGCGCACCAGCAGGAAGATGGTGTCGCGCAGGGTCGCCGACAGGCGCAGCAGGATCGGCCGGCAGATGTCGCGCAGGTTGTTGGGGTTGCCCGCCTGCGCCGCCAGACCGAACAGGTCGATGCCCAGGCGGTAGCGCTTGGTCGCCCGGTCCGGCTCCACCATTCCTTCCTCCGCCAGGATCTTCAGCAGGCGGTGGACGGTCGGCGGCGTCAGGTCGAGCGCGCGGGCGATGTCGGTCAGCCGCGCCCCCGTCTCGTTCGACGAGGCCAGCAGCCGCAGGATCGCCAGCCCGCGTTGCAGGCTGGATTTCGCGCCCGTCTCGTCGCTGCCCGCACTGTCGTTGGGCTTGCCGCGGGTATCGGCGCTCATGCTCCGGCTCCGTGTGAAAAACGGTGAATGTTTGTTGCACCATCTATTCCGTATATCGGAAGCTTTTGCAAAATCTTTTCTGCTGACGGAAAAAGCGGATTGACGCAACCGGTCGTCAGGCTGAACCATCGGGTCATACAGGTGAGGCCCCGAAAGACAGAGGCCCGGTCAGCAAGAGGGAGAATTCCCCCCGTGTCGTTCCTCGAATTGAAAAACATCACCAAGCGTTACGGCCCGCTTACCGCGGTCGGCGACGTATCGCTGTCGGTGGAAAAGGGCGAGTTCGTCTCTCTGCTCGGCCCGTCCGGCTGCGGCAAGACGACGACCCTGCAGATGATCGCTGGTTTCGTCGAACCGTCGGCCGGCACCATCCGGCTGGACGGGCGCGACATCACGCGGGCCAAGGCGAACAGCCGCGGGCTGGGCATCGTGTTCCAGAGCTACGCGCTGTTCCCGCACATGACCGTGTTCGACAATGTCAGCTTCGGGCTGGAGATGCAGCGCGTGCCCAAGGGCGAGCGCAAGCCGCGGGTGGAAGAGGCGCTGTCTCTGGTCCACCTCTCCCCCTACGCCAAGCGCTATCCGCGCGAGCTATCCGGCGGACAGCGGCAGCGTGTGGCGCTGGCGCGCGCCCTGGTGATCCGCCCGCCGGTGCTGCTGCTGGACGAGCCGCTGTCCAACCTGGACGCCAAACTGCGCGAGGCGATGCAGTTCGAACTGCGCGAGATCCAGCGCAAGGTCGGCACCACCACCGTCATGGTCACCCACGACCAGGCGGAGGCCTTCTCGATCAGCGACCGCGTCGTTGTGATGGAGGCCGGGCGCATCACCCAGATCGACCAGCCCTATCGCATCTACGAACATCCGGAAACGGAGTTCATCTCCCGCTTCGTCGGCAAGACCAACCTGCTGCCGGGCAAGGTCGCGACGGCGACCGGTGCCGGCGCCACGGTGTCGCTGGCCGGCATCGCCGTGCCGGTGGAAATGCCGGGCCTTTCGGTGGGCGAGACGGTAACTCTCTGCATCCGGCCGGAAAAGCTGCGGCTGACCCAGCCGTCCAACGGGTTGCTGACCGGTCGGGTCGCCGACCGCTTCTTCCTGGGCAGCCAGTGGCTCTATCACATCGACGGGCCGCTCGGCACGGTGATGGTGGTGACGCCGAACGACGGCTCCGCCCCGGCCGACCAGGGTGCGCCGGTGGGCCTTGAGTGGACGCCCTCCGTGGTGCGCGTTCATCGCGGCGCCATGGCGGAGGCGCCCGACGTCGCGCTCGAGGTGACCTGATGAGCGCCACCCTTCCCGATAGCGCGCCGGCCGCTCCCGCTGCCCCCGGCGAAGAGGCGCCGGAACGCCGCGTCCGCTCCGCCCCGCTGTTCCTGTCGGCGCCGGCGGCGCTGCTGTTCGTGGCGCTGGTGCTGACGCCGCTGTTCCTGACGGCGCTGCTGTCCTTCAACCAGTTCGACTATGCGACCGGGCGCACCGGCGGCTTCACGCTGGAGCATTACCTGTCGGTCCTGACCGACGAGTATTACCTGGAAATCTTCTTCCGCACCTTCCGGATCTCGGCGCTGGCGACCGCGATCTGCGTGGTGATCGGCGTGCCGGAGGCCTACATCCTCAGCCGCATGGGCAATCCCTGGCGCTCGGTCTTCCTGTTGGTGATCCTGGCGCCGCTGCTGGTCTCGGTCGTCGTGCGCGCCTTCGGCTGGAGCATGCTGCTTGGGCCGGAAGGGCCGGTGAACGGGGCGCTGATCGCGCTCGGCATCGGCCGCATGAAGCTGCTCTACACCGAAGGCACGGTGGTGGTGGCGCTGGTCCACGTCATGCTGCCCTTCATGGTCATCCCGGTCTGGACCTCGCTGCAGAAGCTGGATCCGGCGGTGGAGCAGGCGGCGCTGTCCTTCGGCGCCTCGCGCGGGACGGCCATCGTCCGGGTGGTGGCGCCGCAGATCCTGCCCGGCATCCTGTCGGGAAGCCTGATCGTCTTCGGCCTCAGCGCCAGCGCCTTCGCCATTCCCGGCCTGCTCGGCGGGCGGCGTCTGAAGATGGTCGCGACTGTGGTCTATGACCAGTATCTCAGCGACCTGAACTGGCCCATGGGGGCCGCCGTCGCCGTGATCCTGCTGGCCGCCAACCTGATCATCATGCTGACCTACCACCGCGTGGTGGAAGGCCATTACCGCCGCCGGCTGGGGTGAGGACGCCATGACCCGCAACGGACCCGTCGCCCTGATCTTCCATGCGCTGGTCGTCATCTTCATGCTGGCGCCGCTGGTGATCGTCTGCCTCGTCGCCTTCACGCCGGAGAACACGCTGTCGCTGCCGACCCGCGGCCTGTCGCTGCGCTGGTTCGAGGCGGTGTTCCACCACCCCGACTTCGTGCAGTCCTTCTGGAACAGCCTGTGGCTGGCCTTCCTGGCGGCGACGCTGGCGGTGGCGCTGGCGGTGCCGGCCTCGCTGGCCATCACGCGCTGGGAGTTTCCCGGCCGCGGCTTCCTCAACGCGCTGTTCCTGTCGCCGCTGATCATCCCGCATCTGGTGCTGGGTGTGGCCATGCTGCGGCTGTTCGCCGTCATCGGCGCCACGGGCAGCTTCGGCTGGCTGGTCGCCGCCCACATCGTCATCGTCACGCCCTATGTGATGCGCCTGCTGATCGCCGCCATCTCCGGCTTCGACCGCAGCGTGGAGCAGGCCGCCTTCTCCCTGGGTGCCAGCGAGGCGACGGTGTTCCGCCGCGTCACCCTGCCGATGATCCTGCCCGGCGTCACCGGCGGCTGGCTGATTGCCTTCATCAACAGCTTCGACGAGCTGACCATGTCCATCTTCATCACCTCGCCGTCCACGGTGACGCTGCCGGTGCGGATGTACATGTACGCCACCGAATCCATCGACCCGATGATGGCGGCGGTGTCGGCTCTCATCATCGGCATCACCGCGGTCGCCGTGCTTCTGCTCGACCGCGTCTATGGGTTGGACCGCATCCTGGTCGGCCAGCACTGAGCATCCGCTCCGGCCGACCTCTCTCCTCGGAGACCAGTCATCATGGCTTTGCTGCAGCGTGTGGCCGAACAGGGCCGGCGCGTGGTCCGCTTCACCCTCGACGGGCGCCCGGTCGAAGCGCTGGAGGGCGACACCGTCATGACCGCCATGCTCACCAACGGGGAGCGGCTGCGCCGGACGGAATTCGCCGATGCCCCGCGCGCCGGCTTCTGCATGATGGGCGCCTGCCAGGATTGCTGGGTGCGGACGGAGGAGGGCGAGCGCCTGCGCGCCTGCGGCACCTTCATCGCCGACGGCATGCGCCTGCTGAGCAATGGGGAGTGGACGTCGTGAGCGAACTCCTCCCTCCCGTCATCGTCGGCGCCGGTCCGGCCGGCATCCGCGCGGCGGAGCGGCTGGTCGCCGCCGGCCTGCGCCCGGTGGTGGTGGACGAGGCGGCGCGCTGGGGCGGCCAGATCTACCGCCAGCCGCCGGAAGGCGACTTCACCCGCCCGAAGAAGGCGCTGTACGGATTCGAGGCGGGCAAGGCCGACGCTGTCCACCGCGCCATGGCGGCGATCCGCGATCGGGTGGATTACCGCCCGCGCACGCTGGTGTGGAACTGCGAGGATGGAGCGCTCGACCTGTTGTGCGACGGGACGAGCGAGACTCTGCCCTTCAGCCATCTGATCCTGGCGACGGGCGCCACCGACCGCGTGCTGCCCTTCCCCGGCTGGACGCTGCCCGGCGTCTTCACGCTGGGCGGGTCGCAGGTGGCGCTGAAGTTCCAGGGCTGCGCCGTCGGCCGGCGGGTGGCTTTCCTCGGCACCGGGCCGCTGCTCTATCTGGTCGCCTACCAGTATCTGAAGGCCGGGGTCGAGGTGGCGGGGGTGTTCGACACCACCTCCTTCGCCGCCCAGGCCCGCGCCACCCCCGGCATGCTGCGGGATCCCGCGACGCTGGCGAAGGGATTGCTTTTCGTCGGCTGGCTGCGCGCCCATGGCGTGCCGATCCACAACGGCGTCCGCCCGGTGCGAGCCGAGGGGACGGAGCGGGTCGACGCGCTGGTCTGGCGTGATGCGCAGGGGCGGGAGCGGCGTACCGGTTGCGATGCCGTCGCCTTCGGGCTTGGCCTGCGATCGGAAACCCAACTGGCCGACCTTGCCGGCTGCCGCTTCCGCTTCGACGAGGCCGACCGGGCGTGGTTGCCCGAGCGGGATGAGGCAGGGCGCAGTTCGGTTCCCGGTGTCTATCTGGCCGGCGACGGCAGCGGCATTGCCGGCGCGGATGCCGCGGAACTGGCGGGGGAGCGCGCGGCGCTGGCCCTGTTGGAGGATCGCGGGCTGCCGGTGGATGCGGCGCGGGTGCGGGACTTGGACAGCCGGCTCGCCCGCATCGCCGCCTTCCGCCGGGTGCTGAACACCGCCTTCCCGTTCCCGGCGGACTGGGCAGACGCGATCGCCGACGACACAATGATCTGCCGCTGTGAAGGCGTGACGGCCGGTGCTGTGCGCGAGGTCGCCCGAAGCGGACAGGCCCGCGAGATGAACCGCGCCAAGGCGCTGACCCGCGCCGGAATGGGACGCTGCCAGGGCCGCATGTGCAGCGCCACCGCGGCGGAGCTGCTGTCCCGTACGCTCGGCACCGGCCCGGACGGGGTGGGGCGCCTGCGTGCGCAGCCGCCGATCAAGCCGCTGCCCATCGCGACGATTATTCCCTCTCCCCCCCGCTCACGTGCAAACGAAGTTTGCGCTGACGCGACAGGCGGACCAGAGGTCCGCCGAAAGCGGGGAGAGGGTCAGGGTGAGGGGGACGCATTGCGAGGATCCGGTCAGCCGGTAGTAGCCTTCCAACCTCCCACAAGCGCTCCGCCACGCATCCCCCTCACCCAACCCTCTCCCCGGGGGGGAGAGGGCACTGACACCGGGCGGGAGGTCACATGATGCGGGAACGGATCGACTGCGACGTCGCCATCGTCGGCGGCGGGATCGTCGGCGGATCGGCGGCGCTGTTCCTGCGGCAGGCCGGCCTGTCAGTGACGCTGCTGGAACGCGACTGGTGCGGTGCCAAGGCGAGCGGCGTCAATTTCGGCGGCGTGCGCCGGCAGGGCCGCCCGTTGGAGCAACTGCCGCTATCACAGCGCGCCCATGCCATCTGGGGCCGCCTGCCGGAGCTGCTGGGCACCGATGCCGAATACATCCGCTCCGGCCATTTGAAGCTGGCGCGCAGCGAGGCCGACCTCGACTCCCTGATCGCCTACCGCGAGCGCAGCCAGGGCTTCGGCCTGGGGCTGGAGATCATCACGGGCGAGGAGTTCCGCCGCCGCTGGCCGGCGCTGGGCGACCGGGCCATCGGCGGGTCGCTCTGTCCGGAGGACGGCCATGCCAACCCGCGCCTCGTTTCCCCCGCCTTCGCCCGCGCCGCCGCCGGGCTGGGTGCGATGGTGCGCGAACAGACGCCGGTCGACCGGGTGGAGAAGGACGGCGATCGCTTCGTCCTGTTGAGCGGCGATAGCCTGGAAGTCCGCGCCCGCTTCCTGCTGAACACCGCCGGCGCCTGGTCATGGCGGGTGGCGGAAGCCTTCGGCGAGCCGGTGCCGCTGGAATCGCTCCACCCCAACATGGCGGTGACGGAGCCGCTGCCCCGTTTTCTCGACGTCAACATCGGGGTGGAGGGCGGCGGCGTCTATGGCCGGCAGGTACCGCGCGGCAACATGGTTGTGGGCGGCGGGCGCGGCTTCGCGCTGGACTCCGACCGCGCCCGGCCGCAGCGCGACGCCGTGCTGACGTTGATGCGCGACGCGGCGGAGCTGTTCCCGCAGCTGCGCCACGCCCACGTCATCCGCTGCTGGACCGGGGTGGAGGGATACACGCCCGACCGCAACCCGATCGTCGGCCCCAGCCGCACCACACCCGGCCTGTTCCACGCCTTCGGCTTTTCCGGCGCGGGATTCCAGATCGGTCCCGGCGTCGGCCAGACGCTGGCCGAGCTGGTCACCACCGGCGAGACCGCGATGCCGCTGGAGCCCTTCCGCATCGACCGCTTTCCGCCCTCAGCTTCCGACTGACCGCTTAAGACTTCACCCCTTGGCCCATTGGAGGACGTGCATGCCCAGCTTGCGTACCCTGTCGCTCACCGGTCTCGCCACGGTTGCCATCACGGCGGCCGCCGCTCTCTCCACCCCCGCCGCCGCGCAGACCAAGACGGTCTACATCGGCATGAACGGCGGCACGATGGAGAAGACCTACACCGAGCATGTCTTCCCCGCCTTCGAGAAGGCGACCGGCATCAAGGTGGTGGTCGTTCCCGGCACCTCGTCGGACATCCTCGCCAAGCTGCAGGCGCAGAAGGACAATCCGCAGATGCACGTCGTCTTCCTCGACGACGGGCTGATGTACCGCGCCATCGGCATGGGCCTGTGCCAGAAGATGGAACCGTCGCCGGTGCTGGATCAGGTCTATCCGTCCTCGCGCATGAAGGGCGACATGGCGGTCGGCGTCAACATGGGGATGACCGGCCTCGCCTATAACAAGGCGATGTTCGAGGAGAAGGGCTGGGCGCCGCCGACCAGCTGGATGGATCTGGCCGACGCCAAGTACAAGGGCAAGATCGTCGTCCAGTCGGCCGCCAGCAGTTCCTTCGGCCTGCATGCCTTCCTGATGTACAACCGCATCAAGGGCGGCAGCGAGACCAACGTCGACCCGGGCTTCACCACCTGGCGCAAGACCATCGGCCCGAACGTGCTGGAATACATCCCCAGCTCCGCCAAGATCGCCGAGATGGTGCAGACCAATGAAGCGGCCATCTTCCCGCTGACTCCGACCGGCGTCGGCACGCTGAAGGCCAAGGGCATCCCGGTGGAGTATGTCCAGCCCAAGGAAGGCTCGGTCGTCCTGATGGTCGGCGAATGCGTCGTCGCCAAGAACCCGGACAACGAGGCCGCCCAGAAGCTCGCCGCCTATCTGCTGAGCCCGGAGGCGCAGCTTGCCGCCCTGCAGTACGGCGCGCAGATCCCGTCCAACACCACGGTGAAGGCCCCGGCCGACGTCGCCGACGAGATGAACAAGTTCCAGGGCTACATGAAGACCGCCGTGACGGTGGACTGGGACGTCATCAACGAGAAGCGCCCGGACTGGAACCAGCGCTGGAACAAGGAAATCGAACGGTAAGGGCGCGATTTTTGGCTGGGGGAGTTCCAGCATCGGTGCCCCCTCCCTAACCCTCCCCCGCTTTGCGGGAGAGGGGACTGCCGCCGCTTCGGCACTTACTCCCTCTCCCGCGGAGCGGGGGAGGGTCGGGGAGGGGACAAGAGCAGCCTCTATCTACCCCAATCGCCTCCCCAACCACTTCTCCATCGCATAGTTGTGGATCGGCACGTCGCCGATCCGCAGCTCGCGCCGGGCCAGCAGGGTGAAGCCGCGGCGCAGAAGGAAGGGGCGGGCGGCCTCGCTCGCCTCCACATGCAGGCGGGGATGGCCCAGCGCCGCGGCGCGCTCCTCCAGCAGGTCGACCAGTGCCGACATTGTGCCGCGCCCTGCCGCCTCCGGGGCGCAGTAGAGGAAGTTGATGTGGCCGTCCGTCTCCACGTCGCTGAAGGCGACCGGCCGGTCGTCGTCATCCACCGCGACCAGGGCGATGCGCCCGTCGCCATACGCCTCCCGCACCCGCTCCACCGTCGGCGCCAGCGCTGCCCAGGCCTCCACCTGCTCCGGATTGTAGAAGCGCGGTCCGATGCCACGGACGGAACGGGCGTAGATCTGCGCCAACACCGGGGCGTCTGACGGTCGGTAATCGCGGATCCTCATCGGCCCCTGTCCTTTGCGCCCCCATCCGTCGGAGGCTACTTCGCCGGCGCCAGCCGCAGGACCGCGCCGTCGGAAGCATCGGTGATGACGTAGAGGGCGCCGTCCGGACCCTGTGCCACATCGCGGATGCGCGCGTCGAGCGGAATGCGCTCCGCCTCCTTCGCGGTGGTGCCGTCGATGGCGACCCGCACCAGCGCCCTGGCGCTCAGGCCGCCGATCAGGGCGCTGCCCTGCCAGTTCGGGAACAGGCTGCCCTGGTAGAAGGCCATGCCGGACGGCGAGATCACCGGCGTCCAGTGGATCACCGCGTCGGTAAACTCCTTGCGGGTCGGCGGATCGGGGATGTCGCGGCCATCGTAATGATTGCCCCAGCTGACCAGCGGCCAGCCGTAATTCTTGCCGGCTTCCGGCCGGTTCAGCTCGTCACCGCCGGCCGGTCCCATCTCCGCGATCCACAGCGAGCCGGTGCGCGGGTCGATGGCCGCCGCCTCGATGTTGCGGTGGCCATAGGACCAGACGCTGGCCGCCACCTTGCCTTCGTCGGCGAAAGGGTTGTCCTTTGGCAGGGAGCCGTCGCGGTTCAGCCGCACCACCTTGCCCAGCGTGGCGTTGCGGTCCTGCGCCGGGCTCATCTTGTTGCGTTCGCCCAGCGTCAGGAAGATGTGCCCGTCGTCCGAGAAGACGATGCGGGTGCCGTAATGGTGGCCGCCGTCCATCTTGGGCGACTGGCGGAAGATGACCTGGAAATCCTCGATCCCGCGGTCGGTCAGCGTGCCGCGCCCCAGAGCCGTCCCGGACAGGCCATTGTCGCCGGCCTCGGCATAGGCGAGATAGATGGTCCGGTTCTGCGCGAATTGCGGATCGACCGCCACATCCATCAGCCCGCCCTGACCCTGGACCAGAACCTTCGGAGTGCCGCCGAGCGGGGCGGAGAGGGTGCCGTCCCGCGTCACGATGCGCAGCCGCCCCAGCTTTTCCGTCACCAGTGCCCGGCCGTCCGGCAGAAAATCGATGCCCCAGGGCCGTTCCAGCCCGTCGGCAAACCGGCTGACCGCCACCGGGCCGGCGCTGGTCTGGACGGTCTTGACCACCTGTCCAGCGCCCGATTGGGCCTGGGCAGGGGTTGCGGCGAGGGCGGCAAGAAGGGCGGCCGACAGGGTCAGGGTGCTGCGCATCAACATCCTCCGGTAAGCGGTCTGGCCCTTCAGATGGGGGTGCGGATAGAACGGCCAAGGTTGGTTCGCCGAAAGAATCGCCAGCCGGCTGGGCGGATGGCGGCCACACATTGTCATCCGCAATCCATACGTTCGCGCCGGCCGAATCCAAAGTTCGGCTGTTAAGGGTTCCGTCCTGCTGTTCGGAGTCCTGTCGTCGTGAATCGTGCGCGCGGTATGGAAAAGGTCTTGCGCCGTCTGTCGTCCAGCTTGCCTCGTTCGGCCTGGGCGCGCTACGGAATTACATTGCTGCTGGTCGGGCTGACGGCGATGGTACGCTATATGCTCGATCCGCTTCTCTACAAATATCCGTTTCTCGTCTTCATCCCCACCATCTTCCTGATTTCGATCGTCTTCGACCGCGGCTCGGGGTTCCTGGCCGTGGCGCTGTCGGGGCTGTGCTCGGCCTGGCTCTTCATGAAGCCGGAAGGCGCGCTGTGGATCGAGGAGCCCGGCGACCGTCTGGCGTTCCTGATCTACATGGCGTTGGGGTTCGGCATCGCCGCGGTCGCGGATGCCCTGCATCGGGCGAACGAGCAGCTTCGCTTGTCATGGGACCAACTGTCCGCAGTCAACGAGGAAAAGGACCTGATGCTGCACGAGATCCTCCATCGGATCCGCAACGACCTGCAGCAGATCTGCGCCCAACTGATGCTGGCGGCCCGCCGGTCGGAGAATCCACAGGATATCGTCGGCGGCACCATCGAGCGCATCGGCGTGCTGGCGCGGGTCTATGTGCGCCTGCGCCGGGTCGAAGGCGTCAACATCGTCAATTCCAAGGAGTTTCTCGAAAGCCTGGTGGAAGACCTCCAGCTTGGCCTGGTGGGGGTAAGGCCGGTGGCGGTGAATGCCGAGGTGGAGGATGTGGTCCTGGACATGGGCGTCGCCATCGCGGTCGGCACCATCGCCAACGAGCTGATCACCAATGCACTGAAATACGCCTTTCCCGATGGCCGTTCCGGCCGGATCGACCTCAGCTTCCGCAGGGAGGGAAAGGACTGTGTGCTGCGCGTCTGCGACGATGGGGTCGGCATCCTGTCGGATCAGCCGCAGGGGACGGGCCTGGGCGGCAAGATCATGCAGCAGTTGGCCCAGCAGCTGCGCGGCGGCCTGGACATCCAGCCGCTGCCGGAGGAGGGGGTGAAGGCAACCCTGCGCTTTCCCCTGCCGGAACCGGGCAAGTCATTCGTCCATTGAGAAAAAATGGGGCCGCGCCGGTGTGGCGCGACCCCGTCCAGGGAGCATCCAGTCCGAAACCGTTCGACTGGGAGGCCTGTGGAGAATGATCCTGATCGGAAATCCTGGATCAAAAGTCCATGTCGGCGCCGGGGGCGGGAACCGCAGGCTTCTTCTCCGGCAATTGGGCGACCATCGCCTCGGTGGTGATCAGCAGGCCGGCGACGGAGGCCGCATCCTGCAGGGCGGTGCGCACCACCTTGGCCGGATCGATGATGCCGGCCTTCACCAGATCGCACCACTCGCCCTTGGCCGCGTCATAGCCGACGTTATAGTCCCCACTGTCGTTCAGCTTGCCGACGATGATCGAGCCGTCGACGCCGGCATTGGTCGCGATCTGGCGGACCGGCGCGCTCAGCGCCCGGCGCACGATCTCCACGCCGACGCGCTGGTCGTCATTGGCCGGCTTGACGGATTCCAGCACCGCGACCGCACGGGCGAGCGCCACGCCGCCGCCGGGCAGGATGCCTTCTTCCACCGCCGCGCGGGTGGCATGCATGGCGTCGTCGACGCGGTCCTTGCGCTCCTTCACCTCGACCTCGGTGGCGCCGCCGACGCGGATCACCGCGACGCCGCCGGCCAGCTTGGCCAGCCGCTCCTGCAGCTTCTCGCGGTCGTAGTCGGAGGTCGTCTCCTCGATCTGCTGGCGGATCTGGCCGCAGCGGGCCTTGATGTCGTCCGTCGACCCGACGCCGTTGACGATGGTGGTGTTGTCCTTGGTGATGACCACCTTGCCGGCGCGGCCCAGCATGTCCATGGTGACGCCGTCCAGCTTGATGCCGAGTTCCTCGCTGACCACCTGGCCGCCGGTGAGGATGGCGATGTCCTCCAGCATGGCCTTGCGGCGATCGCCGAAGCCGGGGGCCTTCACCGCCGCGACCTTCAGGCCGCCGCGCAGGCGGTTGACCACCAGGGTCGCCAGCGCCTCGCCCTCCACCTCCTCGGCGATGATCAGCAGCGGCTTGCCCGACTGCACGACCTTCTCCAGCACCGGGACGATCGCCTGGATGCCGGACAGCTTCTTGTCGTGGATCAGGATGTAGGGATCATCCAGCTCCACCTGCATCTTCTCGGCGTTGGTGACGAAGTAGGGCGAGGTGTAGCCGCGGTCGAACTGCATGCCCTCCACGACATCCAGTTCGGTCTCCAGGCTCTTGGCTTCCTCGACCGTGATGACGCCCTCGTTGCCGACCTTCTCCATCGCGCGGGCCAACATGTCGCCGATCTCGCGGTCGCCGTTGGCGGAGATGGTGCCGACCTGGGCGATTTCCTCGTTGGTGGTCACCTTCTTGGAGCGGGCCTTCAGCTCCGTCACCACGGCCTCGACCGCCATGTCGATGCCGCGCTTGAGGTCCATCGGGTTGATGCCGGCGGCAACCGACTTGGCGCCCTCGCGGACGATGGCCTGGGCCAGCACGGTGGCGGTGGTGGTGCCGTCACCGGCCAGATCGGCGGTCTTCGACGCCACCTCGCGCAGCATCTGCGCGCCCATGTTCTCGAACTTGTCCGACAGTTCGATTTCCTTGGCGACCGACACGCCGTCCTTGGTGATGCGCGGGGCGCCGAACGACTTCTCGATCACCACGTTGCGGCCCTTCGGGCCGAGAGTGACCTTCACGGCGTCGGCCAGGATGTCAACGCCACGCAGCATCTTGTCGCGGGCGGAGGTTCCGAACTTCACGTCCTTCGCAGCCATGGTCCTGTTCCTCCCCTGCTTAAGCGGCCTTCTTGGCGGGTTCGGCGGCACCCTCGATCACGCCGAGGATGTCGCTCTCCTTCATGATCAGGAGATCCTCGCCGTCGATCTTCACCTCGGTGCCGGACCACTTGCCGAACAGCACGCGGTCGCCGGGCTTGACGTCGAGAGCCACCAGCTTGCCGGCCTCGTCCCGCGCGCCCGCGCCGACGGCGATCACCTCGCCCTCCTGCGGCTTTTCCTTGGCGGTGTCGGGGATGATGATGCCGCCCTTCGTCTTGGTGTCGGATTCGACGCGGCGGACCAGAACGCGGTCGTGAAGCGGTTTGAATTTCATGGTGTGACACTCCTTTTTCTTAAGCGAATGTCGGTCTTTCTCAAGCACGCCCGAATGGGCCGCGCTTTACGGTTCGGGAATTTACTTAAGTGTTTTGCGTCGTCAAGAGTTTTTTCAAAATAAAATGCCGCTAACATCAGCTGTTTTTCTGCAAATGAAAAGGGCCCGTGTCCGCTTTTGCGGGCACAGGTTCAAAAAACATCTTGAGACTATTATTGGCCCGGTTGCCGAATTCAGGGGGGCTATGTCAGGTGGACGCGGGCCCTGATTGTGTCGGGCCGGGGGTGGAAGGGTCTTGTCGTCGGCATCGCACACATCCTCCGCAGAGCAACATGCAGGACACGGATTTCGGGTACGCCGGGATCCTATCGGTTGAGGCACCCAAGCGCGGCCGAAATTTAATCAAGCTTGAGCTGGCGTCAAGATGGGCGGAGGGGGCACTGAAGCCCACTCTCCCGCGCCTCCAATTAATCTACATCAACGCGGTCCTCTCCCGGCTGCGCTACCCTGGCTGGCGTGAAGCACAGCGCCGGCCGCGGGCCGTTTGCGAAGGTCACGCCAAACAGCTCCGGAACCGGCGGCCACCATGATGGGAGGACGCCATGGTCATGATGAAAGCGGCGGTGTTCGCAGAGCCGGGCCGCATCGTGCTGGACGACAAGCCAATCCCCGATGTCGGACCGCTGGACGCGCTGATCCGCATCACCACGACGACGATCTGCGGAACCGACATCCACATCCTGAAGGGCGAATACCCGGTCGCGCGCGGTCTGACCATCGGGCATGAGCCGGTCGGCATCATCGAGAAGCTGGGCTCGGCCGTCAGCGGCTATCGCGAGGGGCAGCGGGTGATCGCCGGGGCCATCACCCCCAGCGGCCACAGCAACGCCTGCCTGTGCGGCTGCCATTCGCAGGACGGCGCCGGTACCAAGCATGGCTGGAAGCCGCTGGGCGGCTGGCGTTTCGGCAACACCATCGATGGTTGCCAAGCCGACTATCTGCTGGTGCCGGACGCGATGACCAACCTCGCCCCCGTCCCCGACGATCTGACCGATGAAGAGGTGCTGATGTGCCCCGACATCATGTCCACCGGTTTCGCCGGGGCGGAGCGCGGCGACATCCGCATCGGCGACACGGTGGCGGTGTTCGCGCAAGGACCCATCGGGCTGTGCGCCACTGCCGGAGCCAAGCTGAAGGGCGCCACCACCATCATCGCCGTCGACGCCGTGCCGGCGCGGATGGAGATGGCGCGGCGCATGGGCGCCGATCATGTGGTCAACTTCCGCGAGGCCGATCCGGTGGCGGAGATCATGCGCCTGACCGGCGGCCGCGGCGTCGACGTCGCCATCGAGGCGCTCGGCACCCAGGCGACTTTCGAGGCGGCGCTGCGCGTCCTGCGGCCGGGCGGCACGCTGTCCAGTCTCGGCGTCTATTCGGGTGACCTGCGCATCCCGCTTGGGCCGTTCGCGGCGGGGCTGGGCGACCACACCATCGTCACCTCGCTCTGCCCCGGCGGCAAGGAGCGGATGCGCCGGCTGATGGCGGTCGTCGCCTCCGGCCGGGTGGATTTGAAGCCGCTGGTCACCCACCGCTTCACGCTGGAGCGGATCGAGGAGGCATACGATCTGTTCGGCCACCAGCGCGACGGCGTGCTGAAGGTGGCGATCACTCCGTAGACAGGAGACGGCCAGGGCCGGTGGTGTCGCCCGGCCCTGCCGGCCCTGGTTGATAGCCCCTTGGCCGCTCCCCGGCGGACGCCCATCTGCTGTGCCGGTTGCCAGCCTCGGGAAAGGGGAGAGACGATGAGGAGCCTGTCGGTCGGTCTGCTGGGATTCGGCCTTGCCGGGTCGGTGTTCCACGCGCCGCTGATCCTGAGCGAGCCGCGCCTGCAATTGAAGGCGGTCGCCAGTTCGCGCGTGGACGACATCCGCCGCAGCGCACCGGGGGCGGAGGCGACGACGGTCGAGGCGGTGATCGCCGACCCAAGCATCGACCTCGTGGTGATCGCCACCCCCAACACCAGCCACGCCCCCTTGGCGCGCGAGGCGTTGCTGGCCGGCAAGCATGTGGTGATCGACAAGCCGATGGCGACCACCGCGGCGGAGGCCGACGAACTGATCGCGCTTTCCGAGCGGCAGGGCCGGTTGCTGACCGTCTTCCAGAACCGCCGCTGGGACAACGACTTCCTCACTCTGCGCGCCTGCCTTGAGAAGGGCGAGGTCGGCCGCCCCTATCACTACGAGGCGCATTTCGACCGCTTCCGGCCGCAGATCAAGCAGGGATGGCGGGAGCAGACCCTGGCCGGATCGGGCGTGCTGTTCGATCTCGGCGCCCATCTGATCGATCAGGCGCTGACCCTGTTCGGCATGCCCGACCGCATCCTCGCCGATGTCGGCGTCCAGCGGCCTGACGCGCAGGTCGACGACTGGTTCCACATCGTGCTGGGCTATGGGCCGATGCGGGCGATCCTGCATTGCGGCACGGTGGTCTGCCGGCCGGGGCCGCGCTTCCAGCTGCATGG
The DNA here is from genome assembly GCF_008364825.1 of Azospirillum sp. B21. Classification (GTDB taxonomy): domain Bacteria; phylum Pseudomonadota; class Alphaproteobacteria; order Azospirillales; family Azospirillaceae; genus Azospirillum. Next base: position 163,305 of record NZ_VTTO01000006.1, on the reverse strand, counting down.
CGACCGCGGCAGCTTCCTGAAGCATGGCATGGACGGGCAAGAGGCGGCGCTGCGTGCCGGCCGCATGCCGACCGAAGCGGACTGGGGCCTGGACGACCCGGAGAACCATGCCTTGCTGATCCAGGCCGACGGGATAGAATGCCGGGTGGAAACGCTGCGCGGCGACTATCCCGCCTTCTACCGCGGCGTGGCGGCCGCCATCCTCGACGGCGCGCCGTTGCCGGTGACGGCGGAACAGGCGCGTGACGTGCTGACGGTGCTGGAGGCGGTGCGCAAGGCGGCGGGGCTGCCGGCCTGAGACGTCTATTCCCGCCAGGGCACCACGCCGGGCGGCAGGCGGCGGCCCAGCGCCCCGGCGGCGAGCATGGCGGCCAGCACGACCAGAATGGCAATGACGCCGAGTGCGGCTCCCAGCGTCGGGCTGCCGCCTTCCTCAAGCGCATAGACAACGACGCCCAGAGTCTCCCGCCCCTGCGACCACAGCAGGATGGAAACGGTCAGCTCGTTGAAGGCGGTCAGGAAGACCAGCAGTCCGCCGGCCGCGGCGGCAGGGGCGACCAGCGGCGCCACCACCGTCAGCAGGCGGCGCAGCGGTCCGGCGCCGAGCGCGCGGGCGGCCTCCTCCACCGTCGGGTCGAGCGCGGCGCAGGCCGCCTGGACCGGCCGCAGGGCCAGCGGCAGGAAGCGGACCAGATAGGCCGCCAGGATAATCCACAGCGTGCCGTACAGGCTGAAGCCCAGCCCCGGCAGCGGCTTCAGGAACAGCAGGATGCAGCCGATGCCGAGCACGACCCCCGGCACGGCATGCGGCAGTTCCACCAGCACCCCGACTGCGCGGGCGATCCGCCCGGCCCCGCCTCCCCGCGCCATTGTGTGGGCCAGTGGGATCGCCAACAGGGCGAGCAGCAGGGCGGCCGATCCCGACAGCAGCACCGAATTGGCGAAGGCGCGCCCGACCTGATCGAGCGCCAGTACCTCGCGATAATGGGACAGCGTCAGCGTGTCGAGCCCGATCGGCAGGCCGTAGACCCGCACGAGGCTGGCCGCCAGCAACGCCGCCAGCGGCGCCGCGACCAGCAGCAGAAGAACGCCCCAGGCCATCGTCTCGACCGGTGCGCGGGCTGCGCCCAGTGGCAGGGAAGCCAGCGGACGGGCGCCGCCGGGCAGGCGGGTGGCGATGCGCGATTGCAGGATGGTCTGGGCGGCGATGCCCAGACAGGCGATGAGGCCGATCAGCGCCGCCAGCACCGCGACCTCGGGCAGGGCGGAGGGACCGAAGCCGGCCAACCGCCGGTAGATCAGCGTCGGCAGCATCGGAATGCCAGCCGGAACGCCCAGCAGGGCCGGAACCCCGAAATTCCCCAGCGCCGCGACGAAGGCCATGGCGAGCCCGGCGATCAGCCCCGGCAGGCAGAGCGGCAGCACCACGCCGCGGACCGCGCGCCAGGGTCCGGCCCCGGAGGCCCGCGCCGCCTCCAGCACGTCGCCGGGAATGGCGCGGAGTGCGGCACGCAGGGCGAGGAAGACCAGCGGCGCATGTTCGATCCCCATCACCAACACCATGCCGGCGGCCGACTGCACCGGGTTCGGCGTGCCGACCGGCGGGGCGAGACCCAGCGGCTTCAGGATCGGACTGCCGGAACCGGCGAGATGGGTCCAGGCCATCGCCACGATCTGCGGCGGGATCATCAGCGGCAGGATCAGGGCGAAGGTCATCGCCGTGCGGGCGCGCAGGTCGATCAGGCCGATCAGCAGGGCGAAGGGGCCGCCGATCATCGCCGCCGCCAGCGTGGCACCCGCGGCGATGGCGATGCTGTTGCCGGTGGCGCGCCAAGTGATGGGGGAGTCGAGCACGCGCGCGAGCACCGCCGGATCGCCGGCCTCCCACAGCAGGCGCAGGACCGGCAGAAGCACAAGCAGCCCGATCAACAGTGTCCAGCCGGGGAGGGCGTGTAAGAACCCGTTTACGGCTTTTTGGCCGACCGGGACGATCCCCCTCTCCCCCCCGGGGAGAGGGTCGGGGTGAGGGGGACGCATGGTGTGGATTTTCACAAGCGAGCTGGAGTGCGCGATTCTTGAATTTCCCTGCAACGCATCCCCCTCACCCTAACCCTCTCCCCAGGGGGGAGAGGGGATCCCTAATTGGGCCGCGCGGCGCACCCTCACCCGCCGAACAGGTCGGCGAAGGCGCGCTTGTTCGCCTCGTCCTCGGCCAGGGCCTTGGCCGGGTCGTAGGGCAGCAGGGTGATGGTCGCCGGGTCGGGGAAGCCCGGCGGCGGGTTCACGCCCGGCAGCGCCGGCAGGAAGCCCTGGCGGGAGGCGAGGTCCTGCCCGTCGCGGCTCAGCAGGAAATCGATGAAGGCCTTGGCCGCTGTCGGGTTCTGCGCGGTGCTGAGGATTGCCACCGGCTCGCTCACCGCGCTGACGCCCTCCTTGGGGAAGACGAAGGCGACGGGAGCACCCTTCAGCTGTTCGCGGATCGGCAGGTAATCGACGACCATGCCGTAGAGCTTCGCCCCGCCGGCCACGTCCTTCAGGATGCCGCCGTTGCCCTTCGCCGCGGTGACGGCGTTGCGCTGCAGCGCCTCGTAATAGGCCATGCCCAGCGACGGCTGCGCCTTGATCGAGGCCATGTGGATGGCGGCGGCGCCGGAATAGAGCGGGCTCGGCATCACCGTGCTGCCCTTCGCGTCCGGCTTCAGAAGGTCCTGCCAGGAGGTCGGCTTCATCGGGGCGGCGGTGTTGTAGACGATGCCGGTGGTGATCAGCTTGGTGCCGAACCAGTAGCCCTGCGCATCGTGCGTGCCGGGGCGATAACCGGAAACGGGCGCGCCGGCATAGGGCTGCAGGCGCTTTTCGGCCTTCAGCGATTCCATCGTCACCGCGTCGGCGATCAGCAGCAGGTCCGGTTGCGGGGCGCCGGCGGTGAACTCCGCCCGCAGCTTGTTCATCAGCTCGGTCGTGCCGTTGCGGACCCACTCCACCTCGACGCCGGGGTTCTTCGCCTTGAAGGCCTCCACCGTCTGGCGGGCGTCCGGCTCCAGCTGCGAAGTGTAGAGCACCAGCTTGCCGGTGGCGCCGTCCGCCTGGGCGGTGTGGCTCAGCGCCAAGGTCAGCACAGTGGCGAGGGTGGCGAGAAGCGCCTTCATCTCTGTCGTCTCCGTGGGATCGGCGGTGAGAGCAGTGTCTTACGCGAAGCCCGTGACAGGCGCGTGACAGCCAAGCGGAAAGCCTGTGCTAGTCGATCAGCTTTCCGTCCTTGAAGAAGGGATAGGGGCCGTCATACTCGCCGATCACGGCGGTGTGGCTGACCACGCCGGTGTCGGCGCGCCACATGTGGATTTGGTAGCCCGGCGGCTCCATCACGAAAGCGGACGGCGCGTCGTCGCGCAGATCGAGCGCCACCTGATGCGCGGTGGACGGCGCGGTCGAGGCGATGGTCCCGGCCCAGCGCACCTGGATCGGCCGGTGCAGATGGCCGCACAGCACCCGTTCCACTTGGCGATGACGGCGCACCACCGCGGCCATGGCGTCGGCTCCGCTCAGGCCGAGCCGGTCCATGTGGCCGATGCCGGTGGCGAAGGGCGGATGGTGCTGGAAGACGATGGTCGGCCGGTTGGGCTGCTCGGACAGGCGGGCGTCGAGCCAGGACAGGCGGTCCGCGCAGACCTCTCCGGCGCCGGAACCGGGCAGGACGGTGTCCATGGCGATCAGGCGGACCGGCCAGTCCTCCACCGTGTAGTGGAAGAAGCGGCTGTCGCCGACGCGGGCCTTGAGGTCGGGAAAGGCGCTGGCAAGACCGGCCCGTTCGTCATGGTTGCCGGGCACGGCGAAGAACGGGATGCCGAGCGGACGCAAAAGGCCGAGCAGGCGCTCATACTCCTCCGCATGGCCGGCATCCACGAGGTCGCCGGTGGCGAGGATCACGTCGGGGCGGGAGGTGAGCGCCAGCATGGCGGCCACGGCACGCTCCAGGAAGGGGGCGGTGTCGACGCGGCGATAGGCGAGACGGCCGGGGGGCTTGATGTGGGTGTCGGTGATCTGGGCGATGATCATTGGGGGGGCCTTTGGGGGCTTGGGTATTGGATTTGTGAGGGTTATTGCCCCCTCCCTAACCCTCCCCCGCTAACGCAGGAGAGGGAACTCCGCCGCACTCGCACTTAACTCCCTCTCCCGCGAAGCGGGGGAGGGTCGGGGAGGGGGCAAGCGCTGCAACGACCGAACTCACGGCACCGCCAGCACCCTCGCCGGATCGACGCGCAGCCAAACCCGGTCGCCGCGACCCAGCTCGCTCCGCCCGAGGGTGTCCACCGTCAGCGCCGGCCCGTCCGTGGGCTCCACCACCAGACGGGTGCGGTCGCCCAGGAACACCGCGGCGGCGACGCTCCCGCCCAGATGCCCGTCATCCTCCGATGCGAGAGCCAGATCCTCCGGCCGCACCAGCAACTCCACCGCGCCGTCCGCTCCCGACCAGGGCAGCGACGCCGTCCCGATGTTCAGCATCCCGCCGCGCACCGTGCCGCCCAGCCGGTTCATCGTGCCGATGAAGTCGGCGACGAAGCCATCGGCCGGCTGGTAGTAGATCTCGCGCGGGGTGCCGATCTGCGCGACGCGGCCTTTCGCCATCACCACGATGCGGTCGCCCAGTGCCATCGCCTCGCCCTGGTCGTGGGTGACGTAGACGGCGGTGATGCCGAGCCCGCGCAGCAGCCGGTCGATCTCCAGCCGCAAACTGTCGCGCAGCTTGGCGTCGAGCGCCGTCAGCGGTTCGTCCAACAGCAGCACGCGCGGCCGCACCACCAGCGCACGGGCCAGCGCCACCCGCTGGCGCTGTCCGCCGGACAGCTGATCGATCCGCCGCCCGGCGAACTCGCCGAGATGCATCAGATCCAGCATCTCCTCCACCCGGCGGGCGCGCTCAGGCCGGGGCAGTTTGCGCACCTTCAGGCCGTAGGCGACGTTTTCCGCCACCGTCATGTTGGGGAACAGCGCGTAGCTCTGAAACACCATGCCGACGTTGCGGCGCTCGATGGGAAGCGCGGTGACGTCCTCCTCGCCGAACAGCACGCGGCCACCGGGATCGGGGCTCTCCAGCCCGGCGATGATGCGCAGCGTGGTGGTCTTGCCGCAGCCGGAGGGGCCCAGGAAGACGATGGTCTCGCCGCCGCGGATGGTGAGGTCCAGCGGCTCCAGCGCGCGGGCGCTGCCGGCGAAGGTCTTGCCGCAGCGCTCCAGGCGGATCGGCACGGCATCGAGATGGAAGCTGTCGGGCATCTGGGAGTGGCCTCAAACGGACGGACGGCCGCGCTTGGACAGACCCTGCAGCAGGATCAGGCTCGGCACGATCATCAGGAAGAAGACGAGGGTGTAGGCGCTGCCGATCTCGATCCGCAGCGAGGCATAGCTGTCGGCCAGCCCGACCGGCAGCGTCTTGGTCAGCGGCGTGTGCAGCAGCCAGGTCAGGTTGAATTCGCCCACCGACAGGGTCAGCACCATCAGCGACCCGGCCAGGATGCCGGAGCGGCAGTTGGGCAGCACCACAGTGGCGAAGCGGCGCAGGAAGCCGGCACCCAGGCTGGCGGCCCCCTCCTCCAGCGTCGTCAGGTCGATGGAGCCCATCACCGCCAGCACGGCGCGGACCATGAAGGGCAAGGTGAACAGCACATGGCCGATCAGGATGAACAGCCAGCTGCTGCGCAGGTCGCCGACACCGCCATAGGTGACGATCAGCGCCAGAGCGGTGGCGAGGCCGGGAATGGCGACCGGCATCATCAGCAACTCCTCCACCAGCCGGGCGATCCGGCCGGGGCGGCGGGCCAGCGCATAGGCAGTCGGCACCCCCAGCACCAGCGTGCAGGCAAGGCAGGCGAAGGCGATCTGCAGGGACAGCAGGATGGTGCCGGAATAGACCCGCAACACCTCCTCCACCCAACGCAGGGTCAGGCCGCTCTTCAAGCCCACGAAATAGTTGGCGGTCAGCCCGGCCAGCATCGACATCACCATCGGCACGGTCAGCAGGGCGCAGACCAGCAGGGTGAAGCCCAATTGCAGCCAGAACCCCAAGCCCCGGCGATTCGACAGAGTCTGCATTGCCGTCACCCCGCCGCCGCGACGGAGGTGCCGGCGACGCTGCGCGCCACCGCGAGTGCGGCCCAGGTGATGAGGCCGAGCAGGACGCTGAGCGCTGCCGCCGCCGCGATGTTCGCCTGGAGCGTGAATTCCGTATAGATCGTCATCGGCAGCACGTTGATCCGTGTGGCGAGCGTGAAGGCGGTGCCGAACGCTCCCATCGAGGTCGCGAAGCACAGCGCGCCTGCGGAAATCAGTGCCGGCTTCAGCGCCGGCAGGATCACGTCGGCCACCACCCGCCAAGGAGACGCCCCCAGCGACCGTGCGGCCTCCTCAAGCCGCGGATCCAGCTTCTCCGCCGCGGCCATCACCGTCAGGATGACGCGCGGAATCGAGAAGTAGACGTAGCCCAGGAACAGCCCGGCCATGGAATAGGCGAAGACCAGCTTTCCCCCGGTCAGCGCCTGGGTGATGGTGCCGATTACCCCTTGCCGCCCGGCCAGCATGATGACCATGAAGCCGATCACCACGCCGGGAAAGGCCAGTGGGAAAGTCAGCAGTGCCACCAGCAGCGCATGTCCGGGGAAGTGATGGCGCACCAGGAACAGCCCGGCGACGGTCGACACCGCCAGCGTCACCAGGGTCACCCCGGCCGACAGAGCCAGCGTGGACAACAGGCTGTCGAGATGGCCGGGATCGATCAGCGTGGTGAGATAGGCGGACCAGCCCTCCGCACCGCCGGCACCGATCAGGATCAGGCGGACCAGCGGCAGCAGGAAGAAGGCCGCGAACACCGCCGCCGCCGGCGCGAGCAGGGCCGCCAGCCGCAGCGGTTCGCCTTTCCATCCCGACCCGGCCCGCGGGAATGCCGCGGGCCGGTGGGGAAGGGAGGCGTCCTGCGCGCAGGCGCTCACTTCACCTCCGCCTGATAGCGGGCCATGAAGCCCTTCTGCGCCTCGGCCATGCGGGTGAGGTCGACCGGCTTGGCGCGGGCGTAATCGGCGGCCGGCAGGAACTTCGCCGCAGTTTCCGGCGACATCGCCTCGGCGCGGACCGGGCGCATGAAGGCATTGGCCCACAGGGTCTGGCCCTTGTCGGACAGGACGTAGTCCAGCACCTTCTTCCCGTTCTCAGGATTCGGGCCGTTCTTGACCAGCGCCATCACATAGGGGACCGACACGGTGCCTTCCTTCGGGATGACGAAGGCGACCGGCGCCTTGTCGGTATACTTGGCGCGGTAGGCGTTGAAGTCGTAGTCGATCAGGATCGGAATCTCGCCCGACAGCACGCGGGCGTAGGAGGTCTGCTTCGGCACGATGGGCTGGTTCTTCTGGAGATCCTTGAACCAGCCGACAGCCTTGTCGAAGCTGCCGTAATCGCCGCCCAGTGCCAGATTGACTGCCACCGCGCCGACATAGCCGACGGCGGCACTGGTCGGGTCGAGATAGCCGACCATGCCCGAATAGTCGGGCTTCAGCAGGTCGGCCCAGCTCTGCGGCACCGGCTTGCCGCCCAGCGCCTCGGTGTTGACGAAGAAGCCCAGCGTGCCGCTGTGGATGGCGAACCAATTCCCGTCGGGGTCCTTCATCCCGTCGGGAATTTCGGCCCAGGCCGCTGGCTTGAAGGGGGCGACGACGCCAGCATCCTTGGCCTGGATGCCGACCGGACCGCCGAGATAGACGACGTCGGCGACCGGCTTATTCTTTTCCGCCAGCATGGCGGCGAGCGACTGGCCGGAGTTCTTGTTGTCGAACGGCACGGTGATGCCGAGATCGGCCTTGATCGCCTTCAGCTGCGACGCCCAGTCGGCCCATTCCGGCGGACAGTTGTAGCAGATGGCGGTCGGCTCCGCCGCCGCGGCGGGGGCGATCGTGGTGGACAGGGCGGCGGCCAGAGCGGCGGCGCCGAGCAGGAACGGCTTCAACATGATCGAGGCTATCTCCGTTCGGGAAGCGTTTGGATCGGTTCGGAAGGCGCCGGGCCGAGCGATTCGCCAGGGCGCAGGGTGAAGGGCAGCATCACGGCGCGCCCCTGCAGGTCGCCGGAAAAGCCGGTGCGCAGGCATTCGAAGGCGGTGGCGCCCATGGCGCGGGCCGGCTGCACGAGCGTGGCGAGGCTGGGCGACATCAGCCGGCCGACCTCGATCCCGTCGAAGCCGCAGACCGATATGTCGTCCGGCACCCGCAGGCCGAGGTCGCGCAGCGCCCGGATGGTGGCAAGCGCCAGCATGTCGTTGGAGGCGAAGAAGGCGGTCGGCCGCTCCGGCCCGTCCAGATGGTGGGCCAGCCGGTGGGCCAGCCGCAGATCGTTGAAATCCACCTCAACGACCGGTCCCGGCGGCAACCCGGCATCGGCCAGCGCCGCCTGCCAGCCGGCATGACGCCGGCGCGAGCGGTCGGACTGGCGGAAGCGCCCGGCGATCATGCCGACGCGCCGGTGGCCGAGCACCGCCATCCGCTCAACCACCGCGCGGGAGGCCGCGACATTGTCGACCGACACATGGGCGCGCAGCGCGCGTTCGGGTTGGTTGTACGCCAGCACATAGGGCAGCCGCACCTCGTCCAGCGTGTCGAGCGACCCGCTGCGGTCGGCATCGGCGACGGTCAGCACCAGCCCTTCCACCCGGTTGGACAGCAGCCCTTCGATGGCGCGGGATTCCTTGCCCGGATCATAATCGGTGGAGGCGATCAGGATGCTGTAGCCAGCCTCCGCCGCCGCTTCCTGGATGCCGGCGACGCTCTCGGCGAAGACGGGATTGGTCAGCGACGGTACCAACACGCCGACGGTGCGCGTGCGCGCCGCCTTCAGGCTGCGCCCGATGGTGCTGGGCCGGAAGGACAGGTCCGACGCTGCGGTGCGGACCTTCTCCATCGTTTCCGGCGTAGCGTTGCCGCTGCCGTTGAGGACGCGCGACACGGTGGCGATCGACACCCCGGCGCGCGCCGCCACATCGCGGATCGTCGCCACGCGTTCCACCCCGCGGGCGGTGCTCCGCGGCGTTTGCCCATCCGTGAACCGCATCCCATCCCGCACCATCAACCACCCGTCCTTCCACCACCGGCCGATCCGGTGCGGGGCAGAGTGACGGCGGCGTGTTGCAATCGCGTGACGTCAGGAAAACGGTTTCATGAAGAATGGAAACGTTTCCACGGGGAGGAGGCGAGGCGTTGCGACCTAGTCGAAAAAAGGCTGAATTTAGTGTTTGCGTAGCCGAAGGGCTTGGACTATGTTCCACCTCCACCAGCGATGGACCCGTAGCTCAGCTGGATAGAGCGCTGCCCTCCGAAGGCAGAGGTCATGAGTTCGAATCTCGTCGGGTCCGCCATGAATTCAGGGGCTTAGCCGTTGCCGCGGCTAGGCCCTTTTCGTTTTGGTTCGCTGTGTCGCGTGTGTCGGGTTTCCACCTTGAGCATGGCGTCTACAGCCGAACCGCCTCTCGCTCGAACTCTTCCGTCAGCCTGCGCCAATGCCCGGCACCGACGCCAATCCTCCCGGTCTCTCAGGTCATGGATGGAGGTTCTCTGTTTTATCCGGGCGAGTGAATCCAGGACATACCCGCTCCCGTGGAAGGCAATCCTCGATTGAGGATACGCTTCCGCTAGAGCGGATGTCGTTCTATCCTTTGATAGGCAGGCAATTCATCCGGCTGAATACAAGACTCAGCGTCTTGTGCTTTACTCGACAGTCACCGACTTCGCCAAATTACGCGGCTGATCGACATCCGTCCCCTTCAGCACGGCCGTGTGGTAGGCCAGCAACTGGACCGGGATGGCGTAGAGCAGCGGGGCGACCAGCGGGTCGCAGGCCGGGAGTTCGACCGACCAGCGGACCTTGTCCTTCAGCTTGTCGATGCCCTTTTTATCGGCCAGCAGCAGGACCTTGCCCGACCGCGCGCAGACCTCCTGCACGTTCGACACCACCTTCTCGAACAGCGCGTCGGACGGCACCAGCACGATCACCGGCACATTGTCGTCGATCAGGGCGATGGGACCGTGCTTCAACTCGCCGGCGGCATAACCCTCGGCATGGATGTAGCTGATCTCCTTCAGCTTCAGCGCGCCTTCCAGGGCCAGCGGGTACATGGCGCCGCGGCCGAGATACAGCACGTCGCGAGCCTCTGACACCTCCTGCGCCAGTTCCTTCAGACGTTCGTCATGGGCCAGCACGTCGGCGGCACGGGCCGGGACCTCGCGCAGGGCGTGGGCGATCTGCTGCATCCGCTCCTGGTCGATGGCGCCGCGGGCGCGGCCGACGGTGACGGCAAGGCAGGCCAGCGTGGTCAGCTGCGTGGTGAAGGCCTTGGTCGAGGCGACGCCGATCTCCGGACCCGCCATGGTGTAGAGCACGGCATCGGATTCTCGGGCGATGGTGCTTTCCGGGGCGTTCACGATCGACAGGATCTTCTGGCCCTGACGCTTGCAATAACGCAAGGCCTCCAGCGTATCCAGCGTCTCGCCCGACTGCGAGATGAACAGCGCAATGCCGCCCGGCGGAAGCGGGGCCTCGCGGTATCGGAACTCCGAAGCGATGTCGACCTCGACCGGGATGCGGGCCAGCGTCTCGAACCAGTACTTCGCAACGAAACCGGCGTAGTAGGCGGTGCCGCAGGCGACGATGGTCAGCTTCGACGCGCCGGCCAGATCGAAGGGGAAGTCCGGCAGGGTGAAGGTGCCGGTTTCCGGGTTGATGTAGGCGTTCAGCGTGTCGCCGATGACCTGGGGCTGCTCGTAGATTTCCTTGAGCATGTAGTGGCGGTAGCCGTCCTTGCCGATCAGGGCGCCGGAGACCGCGGTGGTCTTCACCGGCCGCTCCACCACCGCGTCGCTGGCGTCGTGGACGATGGCGGCGGTGCGGCTGACCTCGACCCAGTCGCCGTCCTCCAGATAGCAGATGCGGTTGGTCAGCGGCGCCAGGGCGAAGGCGTCGGAAGCCAGATACATCTCACCATCGCCATAGCCGACGGCCAGCGGCGTGCCGTGGCGGGCGCCGATCATCAGCTCATGCTCGCCGGCGAAGATCAGCACCAGGGCGAAGGCACCGGTGAAGCGCTTGAAGGCGGCGGCCGAGGCCTGGACCGGCGTCATGCCGTGCTGGTCCAGATAGTAGGTGACGAGGTGGACGATCACCTCGGTGTCGGTGGCGCTTTCGAAGACGTAGCCGTGGCCGGTCAGTTCGTCCTTCAGCTCCTGGTAATTCTCGATGATGCCGTTGTGGACGACGGCGACGCGCTTGGTCGCGTGCGGGTGGGCGTTGTTCTCCGTCGGGCCGCCGTGGGTCGCCCAGCGGGTGTGGCCGATGCCCACGGTGCCGGACAGCGGCTGGTCGCGCAGCTTCATGTCCAGGTTGACCAGCTTGCCCTCGGCGCGGCGGCGCTCGATGTGGCCGTTCACCAGGGTGGCGACGCCCGCGCTGTCATAGCCGCGGTATTCGAGCCGGCGCAGGCCCTCCACCAGCCGGGGGGATGCGTCGTGAATGCCGTTGATGCCGATGATGCCGCACATGGACCTGATGCTCCTGAAAAGATGCCGACCGGAGAGAAGACCCGAACCGACCTTACGCCTTTTTTGCTTTCTCGTTTTGCTTCCGTTCGCGGAAACGCTGTGCCCAGCCGGCGTAAGCCTTCTGGCTGCCGCGGGCAACCACCAGCGCATCCGCTTCTACTGCCATCGTCACCACGCTGCCGGCACCGACGATGGCGCCGTCGCCGATGACCACCGGGGCGACCAGCGCGCTGTTGGAGCCGATGAAGGCCCCGGCGCCGATCTCGGTGCGGCTCTTGGTGAAGCCGTCATAGTTGCAGGTGATGGTGCCGGCGCCGATGTTGGCCTTGGCGCCGACTCGGGCGTCGCCGATATAGGTCAGGTGGTTGGCCTTGGCCCCGGCCTCGATCACCGCGTTCTTCACCTCGACGAAATTGCCGATGTGGGCGTCCGGGCCGATTTCCGCGCCAGGGCGCAGCCGGGCGAAGGGGCCGATGACGGCGCCGCTGTCGATGCGCACGCCTTCCAGATGGCAGTAGGGCTTGATTTCCACGCGGTCGCCCACCGTCACGCCGGCGCCGAAGAAGCAGCCGGGACCGACCACCACGTCGCGGCCGAGCCTGGTGTCGACGCTGAGGAAGGTGCTGTCGGGGTCGATCAGGGTTGCGCCGTTGTCCATCGCGGCCTTGCGCAGGCGGCGCTGCAGCAGCTTTTCCACCTCCGCCAGTTCGGCGCGGGAGTTGACGCCGACCACCTCGGCCGGAGCGGCCTCCACCACGGCGCAGGCCATGCCGGCGCGGCGTGCGATCTGGACCACGTCGGTCAGGTAGTATTCGGATTTGGCGTTGTCGTTGCCGACGCTGCCGATCAGGTCGAACATGCGGGCACCGTCGAACGCCATCAGGCCGGCGTTGCACAGGGTGACCGCGCGCTCCTCCTCGCTGGCGTCGAGATACTCGACGATCTTCTCCAGCCCGCCGCGGGCGTTCAGGATCAGGCGGCCATAGGCGCCGGGATCGTCGGGCCGCATGCCCAGCACCACCACCGCAGGATCAGCGGCCTGCCGGCGCGCCTGCACCAGCGCGCGCAGCGTGTCCGGCGTGACCAGCGGCGTGTCGCCGTACAGCACGATGACGTCGCCGGTGAAGCCCTCCAGCAGGCCGAAGGCGGCGCGCACGGCGTCGGCGGTGCCGCGCTGCTCGTGCTGGACCGCGGTGGGGTAGGGGGCGACGGCGGCGGCCACGCTGTCCATGCCGGGGCCGACCACGACCACGACATGATCGGGGTCGAGCGCCTTCACCGCGGCCAGCACATGCCCGACCATCGGCCGGCCGGCCACCCGGTGCAGCACCTTGGGCAGATCGGATTTCATGCGCGTGCCCTTGCCGGCGGCGAGGATCACGCAGGCGAGCGGACGATGGGCCATGGTGGTGTTCCTGGTCGGACCTTGGTGTGGACGGGATGCGGTGGATGGTAGCCGAGTGATGAAAGCGCCGTACTTGAGCCGGGAAAGGTTAAGACATCACTGCTCCTGCAGGCGAAGCATCTTCCGGAGTGCGCACTGCATCATCGGCAATTCCGAGAGTGGTGTGCCACAGCACGCGAAGGAAGCCCAAGTCAACTTTTGTTTCAATCTGCAATAAACGAATGTTTCCAACGGGTTACCTGCCTAATTTTCCTATGTTTTCCGTCGGTAATTTTCCAGCTTCGCGATGGCGGCGTTCGCCCTTTGTCGCTGGTCCGCCTGACGTGTGTAAATTTCGAGGTTTTTCAGCGACATATGCCCGGTGATGGCCGCGATCTCCAGAGCCGAACAGCCGGCCTCCGCCAGCAGCGAGGCAGAGGCTTTCCGCAGGCCATGGAAAACGTAACCCTTCAGCTCTGGATGTGCTTTGATTGCCAAACGTACGGCATTGGAAAATCCTATTCTGTTCCAGGGCTGTTCGGAAGCGGGGTTCACCAGTATTGTCACGGAGGTAGCGTTTCTCTTCCACTCCGTCAACTCGGCCTTTAGGTCCGCGTGGCACGGTACCCACAGCCGGGTACCGGTCTTTTTTTGGGTAACCTGGATCGCAGAGCCGTCATAGTCATCCCACCGCATCTTGATGAGGTCGGATGACCTCTGGCCGGTGTAGAGCGCCAGCACCACGGCACGGCGCATAGGCTCCTTGAAGTGGGTGAGGGCGAAGTCGACCGCCCAGTCCGGCCACCGCTCCCATTCGCCGAGCTGCAACCGCTCGACGCCGGCCGCCGGGTTCGCCAGCACATACTCCCGGTCGACGGCGAACTTCAGCAGGATCGACCAGATGCTGATGATGCTGTTCGCCAGCCCCGGCCGGTCCGCGTAGCTGTCACGCATGCCGAGGATGTGCCGCCGCCTGACGTCGGAGATCGGCACATGCAGCACCTCCTCGAACTTGCCGAGGACGCCCAGATAGTCCTTCTTCGTCGAAGGAGCGAGCTTGGTGTATTCGGGCGACCGTCGGTATTCCTCGACGATGGCGCCCACGGTTCTTGGTTCGTAACGGCGCTCTGGATAGCGGTATTCTCTCACTTCACCGCTTGCCAGGCGCCGCCTTACGATTTTCTCGCGCGGCATGACTTGCCCTTTCGAATGCCTGATCGGGATCGGCAGAACGCCGACCGCGGGGAGTGTACACCCGGTCGAAAGTCTCTCTCAGGGTGCGGATCGCCTGTTCCAGATCGGCCACCCGCCGGCGGAGAAAGACCAATTCGCGTTCCTGGGCGTTCACCGGTCCGCCTCCCGCTTTTGCTGCCGCTCCCTGCGGCCAGTCCGTTGAAAGGGCATGTCAGGGATCACGACGAAGGATGCAGGCCGCGACCGCGTCGCGGTGCCTTCCATGGGTGACGTCCAGCAGGGCCCAGGTCCCGGACCTGCTGGCGAGCTGGTCCGCGAGGCTGCTGAAATCGAGTGCCCCCAGCAGTGCCAGCAGGACCGCCCTCTCGCCGGAGGACAGCACGCCGAACAGCCGCTCTGCCGTCCGCCACACGCCGCCGTCGGTTCGTCTGTTGTGGGCGATCGCCACCGCGGTCAGCATCGCCCAGCACGAGCAGCCGGCCATGAGGTCCGCCGGCAGGCCGAGACGGCGGACAAGATCGCCGCCTGGACCCGCGAGGAAATCCGACAGAGTCATGTTCACGGCAGTTCCTCCCGCACCAGCTCAGCGCAGTCGCGGTGGTAGCGCGCGGTGGACAATAGGCGCAGGCGACGGGAGGGGAGGCTGGTGTTCCCCGCCTCCCGCTCGGCCCGGCCGGCTTCTTCCAGATGCCACCGGACGAGGCCGGCGACGATCACGGTCTGTTGCCCTGCGCCGGTCATTTCAGTTCTTCAGTGGGCTGGCAGCGAAGCCGCGCCCGTATGGCCGCCGCGCCTCCCCCAGGAACTCCAGCACCGCCGCCGGCGCCGTGTAGGTTTGCAGGAACAGCCGCACCATCGCCGTCAGCGGCAGATCGGCGGAGTGGAACCGCTCATGCACCGCGCTGATCAGAACGTCGCGGTTCGCGTAGCCCTCCAGCTCGGCGATGTGATCGAGAAGCAGCCAGGACGTGACGTCCAGTCGCATCGAGGTCCGGTGCGAGGTCCTGCGGTTGGAGATCACCACGTTGTAGGTGACCAGCGGCGTCGCGCCGTCCTTGGGCAGTGCCGGCGCCATGTGGCGCAGCGTGCGTTCCATCTTCCCTGACAGATCGCCGAAGCTTCGATCCATCGCCACATTCTGCGGCCCGTCCCTGCGTTGTAACGGGACCTTGATCGCTCCCTTCATCGGTCGCACTCCAACAGCGCCTGCATCCAAGGGTGCTGGCGTTCACGTCATACCCTGTATTAGGATGGGCGGTATACCGTGATTTCGTCAATGGCAAAAATCACGGTAAAGCGATCAATCTGGAGCGCTGCCCGCAAGCTGCACGGTGGGGGACGCTCTCGCCGTCGGCCGCAATCGCGCAACCTTCGGAAATGGGTCGAGAAAGGATGCAACTTTTTCTTTTGCTTGGCCTGGGCGGTGCCATAGGATGCCGGCGCCTCGCACCTTCCCATCCAGGAAGGCGGAGGCAGGGAGACGCCATCTCCCCACCCACGCGGCTGCCAACCGCATCGATGAGCCGTGCTGAGCCGGGGCGCGCACCCGTGCCCAGCCGCACACCTGTCCGCCTACCGGGGCCGACCCCGGTAGAGTGTTGATTTATGGGGGGTTGGCGGTGCCGAACACACCGAAGAACGACAAGATCGAAGACTTATCGCATCGCAAGGCGCGCGAGGACCGCGCGGTCGAGCTGGTGACGCAGCTGTGCCGCCGCGAGGGCGCAGACAAGATCCTGCCGCTGATCGACCGCTGGATGAGAATGCGTCGGAGCCGAGCGGCTAGGTGCGCCGCTCAAGAACCCGGATCAGGGCATCGAAATCCTCGGTAGACCATGAGCGGAAGGTCCGGCGGGTCTTCACCTGCATTTCCCAGTCGGGATCGCCATAGGCCAGCAGCTCGGCCAGCGACAGGCCGGCGCCTTCCGCAAGCTTGGTCAATGTGTCGATGGTGCTGTTGGCACCATTGAACGCGTCCAGAACCGTTGTGGCTGGCAGCTTCGACAGGCCAGCCCAATGGTTCTTGGACCGCAGACGCTCCTTGTGCGTCTGAAGAACACGATTGAGTGCTGCGGCGATGTCGGTCTTGGGCGGCGTATCCATGCCGGCATTATGCGGACCCCGTGCAAAAGCGCGAGAACGCTGTGCCGATGAATCTATCTCGTGCAGCACCGATGAGACCCCTTGACATTCACGGTATAGCGTTGAATCCTGATGGGCATGAAGCACGTCATGCACATCGATGCCTCGATTCATCGGATCTGCGCCTTCGCCCGGCATCAGGGCTGGAGTGCGGAGTCATTCGGCCGAGCCGCCGCCGTGCCGCCCAGCACCGTGCGTGACGTGCTCCGCCAGGAAGGCAACCCCACCGCCACGACCCTGCGGGCCATGGAGGCGGTAATTCCCCACGACTTCATGACCGATCCCGTCGCGCTGGCCAGCAGCGGCCTCTGCGCGCCGATCCTGGGAAAGCCGCGGAAAAAGAGGCGGACATGAACAGGGAGATCCGGCAAGGCCTCACACTCTCGGTTGTTTCGGCGGGAAGCATCGCTCGCACTGAGCGACTGCGCAACCCCGAAGCTCCGGCTTGGCCGCGACAGTGTCCCATCGCCGAATCAGGCGCCGGCGGCGCGGCCCGGTCAATCGGGAGCATCCCGAGTCCGGCCACCCGCCGCCACAGCCACCGATCCGCCGGGTTCCTTGTCCGTACCGGCGGAGAGGCCGCGGCCGGAGTCGCCATCCGACTCCGGCCGCTTTCCCTGCCCGGGGCCGGCCATGCCCCCCGCTGACCCGGCCCTCACCGACGCGCAGCGCGCCGTCCTGGCCGTCTGGCCAGCCTTCGAGGCCGCCGCCGCAGTGACATGGTGCAGCGTCGACCGCTTGGTGCGGACGCTCTGCCACCGCGACTCCCTCGCCGATCTGCCCGACGACGACGCGGCCGAGCTGCTGGCGCTGATGCAGCGCGCCACCGACCGCCTGCATGCCTTGCGGCCGGCATCGCCGCAGCGGGGATCCGCATGATCGGGCGCCGCCCGACAGCCAGTCCCCCTTCGGATCCCAGATCTATCCAGAAAACCAACGGCTTCCACCGTGAGGCCCGCCCATTGACCCGCCATCGCGCCGGCTGCGCCATGGCGCGCGGCCCGCCGTGCGGCCGCTCGACGGTCGCCAGTCAGCCGCCCCCATCGACTTTGAAGACCGCGCCGCTTTCGGCCGCCAGACGGCCGGAAGCGATGCGCGTCTTCACCCCCTGACGCCGCGCGCCCCCGCGCCGGTGAACCCTGGAGCTTTGCCCGATGGCATCGCCACGCGCGCCGCCCTGACCGGCGCCGGCTTCTCCCCGTAGGCCCCCGTCATCCGGTGCCCAGCGTCCGCCCTTGCCGATGGCCGCGCTGCACCCGTCTTGTCCCCACCGTTGCGCGCCCGCGCGGCGGTGAACGCCGGAGCTTGGCCCTTGTATCCGCGCGCCCCGCCCTGAGACGGGACGGCCCCGCCGAGGCCGCCCCGCTAGGACCGCAATCATCGCCAATGCCCCATGCCCCTGCCGTGCCCACGGCGGGAACACGGCGATCTGCGTCCAGAGGCTAACAGAGATCAGGATTAAAATCCGCTGTTCCTTGCAGCCACGAACCCGTGCGCCCGCAGGGAGCCGCATTGCCGCCGGCCGGCCACCGCGCCGCCGGGGAGGTGCCCCCATGTCCTCGCCATCTGCCTCGACCACCCGCGCAACCCCGGCCGCCAAGCCGCAAGCCGCCTTTCGTGAGACCGTCGGCCGCTTCCGCTGCGCCGTTCTGGCCTGTCCGGCGCTGAAGCCGCGCGACAAGCTGGTCGCCCTGGTGATGCTGGAGCGCGTCAACCGCCAGATGTTCGAGGCGCTGGGCCTGCTGCTGACCTGGACCGGGGTGGAGGCGGTGGCGCGGCTCTGCGCCCTGTCCACCCGCGATGTGGAACGGGCGCGCAGCGCGTTGCTGGCCGCCGGCGTCATCGTCCGCGACCGCGCCGGCGGCCGGGGCCAGCCCACCCGCATGCGCCTGTGCCTGCACTGGCTGGAGCGCGAGGACGGTCCGGCCGGCGACGCCCCCGATCCGTCCGACGATCCATCGCCCGACAGCGGCGTCGCCGACACCGGAGTCGGCCAAAGCGCCGAACGCCCGCCAACCGCCCCCGGATCGCCCGCCGGAACCGGCCTTCATCGCCCGACACCGGTGTCGGCCAAACCCTGTGATAAAACCCGTGAACCCCCGCGCGCGAGCCCACACGCGAGCGCCGGCACCAGCCCGCCGCCATCCGCCGCCGACATCGAGCGCGACGGCCACGCCCGAATCGCCCGCCGGATCGGCGCCGTCCAGCATGCGACGTGGTTCCGGGGATGCAGGCTTGGGCTGTCCGGGGATCGCAGGCTGACCGTCACCGCGCCGAATCGCTGCGTCGCCGACCGGATTCGGGCGGCTTACGAGCTGGAGCTGCTGCGGCTGTTCCATGTCGAGGCGGTGGACATCACCGTCGCCGTTCCGCCAGTCGCCGCCGAATCGGCCTTCCCGCGGATCGAGGGGAGGGCCTGAGCTATGCCCGTCGAGCCCGGCGCCCTGTCACGCCGCCGGCCCGACCGGCAGTTCCGCCTGGATCTGGGCGATCCGCCCCGCACCGCGCGCCACCGGCCGGCGCAGCACCAGTGCGAGGCCGACGCCCTCTATCGCGCCGTCCAGGGCCTGCGCGCCGCAGGCCATCGGGTCTATCGCTGCGGCGCGCTGCACCGGGTGGACGAGCGCCTGTTGACCACGGCGGACCTTATCCGGCTGCGCCACGCCGATCCGCGTTGCCGACAGCCCGAGGGGGAGCGGTGATGGGCGCGCTGGGGCTGACCTTCGCGTTGCTCGGCGCTTCCATGCTGGGCGGCTTTCGAGCTGGAGCTGCTGCGGCGTTCCGGGTCGAGGCGGTGGACATCGCCGCCGCCGTTCCGCCAGTCGCCGCCGCTTCGGCCCTTCCACTGATCGAGGTCACGGAATGCTAACTTATCTCGAAATATTCGGTGAAATCCCAGTTTTCCATTCTTTCACTTCTAAGTTGCAAAAACAACTCAAGGTTACCTTTTCTCAAACTACTCACCATCTCGTCGTCAATAAAGTGAGAAGACAGATCATCTATATCGTAATCAGGACCATATTTTAGCCTTTCACGGAATACAGATGCAGTCTCAGGATCAATGAAAAATCTATTCCCTGCTCCCTGTAACAGGCGTTTAAGCCTAGTCGATGCTCCTCGAGGAGCTGTAAACAGCTTTACTAGAGCATCGCGCTCATAAGATTTTAAGAGTTTTTCACCACTAAAGGGGCGTCCATACGGATCTACTAGTCCTTCCATTTTTGACAATCTCAGTATAAATAGTCGGACGCGTGCCGACCTAAAATCAAAACGATCCGGTATCTCTTGTGGGCGGTCCCAGTCTACATTAGGAGAAGCATGGATCGCATATTTAAGATTGGCCTGTTCGCTTTTCACGATGCGATATGTTGCTGAGGCAAATACCTCCGACCAACTTGTTCTCCAAAACCAGTCCATGATGTCGTGTTCGGGAATATTATCTTCTTCAATATCTGCAAGTTCGGCCGCCATAAGAACAAGCTGGAGAGAGTATGGGAGAAGATATGGGCTGAAGACGTTCGCATGTTTTTCGAGTATTCTTACAGATCTCTCGATGCCGGAACCTGCTTTATCAAGAATTTCATAATTGCTTTTGATTACGTTCACAAGCTCGGTCTGTGCTGCCTTAGTTACATCAAGGCCAGCCAATCCCTTACATACTTGAAGGAAAAGAGCATCATCCAGCTTCCGCCATCCCTTTGGGAGCCGATCTCTTAGAGACTTTATGGTTTCGCGCAGGTCAAAATCTGAACGCCAAGTTAGAGCCGATACTAGGTGTGACTCATCCATCGGAGTTCCTAGACTATTAATCCTCTGAAATGTTTTTGCAGCCAGATCAAGATCGTCCGTTACCATCACAACTATGGGAATACGGCATTGCTGAAATCTGTAAGAGAGTTGATCAGCTCTTTCTTCCCAAATATCTATATTGCTTTCCGTCCATTTTTCATTCGCACCAATTCGACGAATTTCACGCATGTGCTTGTTCACTAAGCGACCATCAAGCAAGGTCCATAGAGGAAGAAGAGGCCTTTTTGAATTTTTCTTCTTCAAGTTCTTAGCAAACACAAAATTTTGTTCGATTAGGTCATATTGAATGTCCCAATCGATTTCCTCAAACTCACCATCCGCTGCCAACTCAAGATCTTCAAGGCTTGCGTAATCTTGTGGAGAAAGAAGAAGCCCAAGCAGAGTTGAAACCCGCTGATGCCCGTCAAGTAAGTATTGCCAGCCAGTAGCGGGTGCTTTATCAACAATTGGAGGAATTGAATGGGGGCCAACAGAGTTAAACGAAGCCAATTTGAAGACAATTGTCCTCCAAATCAACAAGCTGCCAATGGGCATATTGTCGCGGATTGAGCGAAGAAGCTCTAATCTTTGATCATCAGTCCAAACAAATGGTCTTTGGAAGCGAGGAACACGTATATGGCCACGCTGAACATCCTCCAGCAAGCTTCGAAGGCTAGGGTTAAGGTTCTCAGAAGCAAGAGCTGTCAGACTATCTGTCATTTCCCCCACCTTCATATCAGCCGCATTAGGTTTGGAAGAGCGTTTAGTGCTTCTTCGATGGCGCTATCATCCCACCGAAACACTACATCTTGATGTTTAGCATAATGAGTTGCCAAACTCCTTCCAAATCCACTGTTGAGAGCTTCACGAATATCCTCTCCTAGGTCAGAGTATAAAGATCTATTCCTTTCCGCATCTACTCTTCGAGCATCTCCAGAAAGTCCTTCTTTCATATTGTAATACCATCTCTGATGGTCCGACAATTCGGTGAAGAAAATTTGCACTACCTCGTCGCTTAATCCGCGCCCAAAATTACTTGAGCAGTAATCTTTCAGCTGATCTTCTGGCATGTAAGACTCGATAAATCTTCGTTTTAGCATCCAATACCTCAGCGGCATTTTATCTTTAGTAACTTTTTCCCAATAGTATGCTTGACATGTTGCTTTAGCACCGCTAAGGCATTTTGCATCCCAGCCTTCTTGAAGCTCGTCTGGATGCAGGCGGTCACTGTCATAAATAGCAAATGTCCGAAGCCCTTCTTTTGGGCACGCTAGCCTAGCTTCCAGTTGGGTAATTAGCCCACTTCCTCCTCCATGTACAGGAGCTGCCCAACCTTTTGAAACTGCGTTCAGTAATTTTTCACGCTCTGATTCCATCATTATACCTTGAAGGAAATTCCAATCATTGGAGGAGTCTTCCAGTAATATACAAATCTTTTCGTTCAATAATTCGCGCGCATCATCGATAGGTAAAGTCGCGACTGGATCGCTCCATTGCGGCGCGGAGTCCTCTTTTATATATAATGTGGATGTGTTTTGAGGTGTCGTACCAATTGCACGGAAACACAACTGCAATGCGGTTCTATAGCTTTTTTCTAAAGCGCCTCCAATTTGACTGAAAGCACGTTCCAAAGCGGCATCAGAATTGAATATAACCATATGCCGCCCTGTGCACGCGTGATTAAGTATTTCTGTTAGCTTCCATATTTCTGAGCGCTGTATTACGGCATCAACGGTTTCTTGTGTTATTATGACTCTCATAATGCACCTTTTTCGATTTGTTTGAAAGCAAGCGATTGGCCAAGAGAAATAGCTTCTCTAAAAGCGTTACTGATTACCGTATTCGATGGCTGTCCATCTTCATTGAAGTCTATAGGAACAGCTTCACTTGTACCATCATTTCTGGACTCGACCCAATATACTCTTACCATGTCTGGAGAGATTTCTCCG
The DNA here is from genome assembly GCF_008364825.1 of Azospirillum sp. B21. Taxonomy (GTDB): domain Bacteria; phylum Pseudomonadota; class Alphaproteobacteria; order Azospirillales; family Azospirillaceae; genus Azospirillum. Next base: position 141,277 of record NZ_VTTO01000006.1, on the reverse strand, counting down.
CTAACTATAGCTAGCTGTATACTAGTCAAAAGAACCTCAGAATGAGTTTCTACTAGTAGCAAGGGATTGGCCTTGTCCTTTGCTGTCCTCACCAACGTTTGTGCAAGTTGCACCTGTGCGCGGGTATGCAGATGTAGCTCTGGCTGCTCAAGACATAGAATTTTGGGTCCACCAAAGCGGGCTCGCGCAAGAGCAACTAATACTGGTAATACTTGGCTATACCCTTCGCCTGTGTCGCGTAGATTTACCTGAACTGATGGGGCGCCCTTGGGATGAAGCAGAACTCTCCATACTCCGTCTGCTGGATTATCAAGAACGAGCTTCTCTCCAAGAGGTATAAAAAACTCTTGCACAGCTTCAATAATAGGATCTGCGGTGCTTCGTAGCACGGCGTTTACTAGATGATTTGCTGCATCACTACCATCATGCTGCATTTTCGCGCGCGTGCCGCCGCTATAGCTTAGTATGCGTGGTAGAGAAGAGCGAATTCCGCTTATCCACTGAGTGTCTAAGCAAAAGCCCTCCACAAGTTCCTTGAGTCTATTTACATAATCATATTCGTGCCCTCTGTTTTCGTATACTGGAAAAATTCCTTTCCATTTCTCGCAACTATCATCTGTAAAGCATTGATCAATATTATCTCCTTCATAAGAAAGAGATTTTACGTGCTGCCAGCTGCCATCAATTCCTCCCAATATCTCCCATTCGGCAGAAGCTTTAATATCTCCTGACCATCTAAAAGAAATTTTCAGGTTGTTTCTTTCGCTTGCTTTGCACACTAGTTCCGGCCACGTTGCTTCGCGCCCTACTGCACCAGCCAGCCATATAGGTAAGCTTCCTGCTTCGATTGACTCTGATATAAGAGGAAGAAAACGAACAAGAGAACTTTTGCCTCCGCTGTTCCATCCGAAGAAGAAAGTCAAAGGTTTGATTTCTATATCTTGTTTTCTGGAAAATGACTTGTAGTTTTCAACCGAGAAATAACTAAGTGTCATTGCAAATCTCCATTAAATTCTATTGTGGTGGGTCCGTTATGGTTACTGTGTGATAGAGAGGGGAGTGGCTAGATACCTTGATGTGGATTTTCGCTCTGATGCAGCATTCTTCATTCTGCCCTACGGCGATCTGTAGCACGGTTTACCCCTGATGATTAAGAGCAAATCTGACTGCCTTGTTCCCTTGACGTCCCACCACCAACCGAGCGACCCTTCCCCCCGGAGCCTCGAAACCTCCCCATAGGCGGCAAGCCACCCGCGCGTTTTCGCGATGTGGCTCTTTCCATGCCCGGACTCTGTCCGTAGCATGCCCCTTCGCCGGGGGTCGGATAATACAACACCCGCAAGGGGAATAGTCCGGCCTGACCTATGCAGGTTTCGAGCCCCCGGCACCAGGGCCGTCGTCGAAAGCGGCCCTCTTGCCGGCAACGCCGCATAGGAGGGCATCGCCATGGACACCATGGGCGACAACGGGCAAGTCATGCCTGCGTTATCTCTGTCCGACATCGACACAGCCACCAACGGCGAGCCGCGCATCGTTGACTTGCGCCTTGCCGAAGCTCTGGGCTTCAAGAAACCCCGCGACATTCGCCCTTTGATCGAGCGCCATATCGACGCCCTGGAGAGGCTTGGCGGAATTTGCCGCACCGTGCGGCAAAATCCCGGACGGGGGCGTCCCGCCACAGAGTTCTGGCTGACGAAGAAGCAGGCCGTCTATCTCTGCACCAAGGCCGAGACCGAACGCGCCATCACCGTCACCATCCAGATCGTCGAGCTGTTCGACGCCGTGACCGGCGGGGCCGCGCATCCCGCCCTGGCGCCGGTCCTCACCCGCGCCGACCTCGACGCCATCGACCGCCGCGCCCGCAGGATCGGGCAGGAGGAGGAGCAACGGGCGCGCTCCGCCCTGACCGACCGGGCGCTCGACCGTCTGCGCCGGGGCGAGCGGATCGACATCGCCTCGCTGTCCGCCGCCCGGCCGGACGAGCCCGCCGCTCTGCCCCCGCCGCCCGCCCGGACGCGCGAGGAGAGCATGGACCTCGCGCTTGCCCATCTGCGCGCCCTGCCGCCCGAGCTGCGGCAGGAGGGCTTCCGCCTGATGCACGCCATCAAGGCCCACAGCGACGCCCTGAAGGCGCTGAAGGCCGCGACCGAGGCGATCAACTCTCCGCTCGACACCATCGCCGAAATCCTGGAACGCGAGGCGACCCTCATCCGCCAGACCATCGCCGCCCAGGCGGGCCGGGCCGGGCAGGGGGACCGGGCATGAGGACGATCCTGGTGGTCCAGGGGAAGGGCGGCGGTCCGAACCGCCACCGTCCGCAATCTGGCCGTCGCGGCCGCCGTCGCCGGCCGGCGGGTGGGCACGCTCGACACCGACCCGCAAGGCTCGCTGACCCACTGGCACGGCCTGCGCCCGGCCGACGCCGCCCCGATCCTCCACGAACAGCGCCCGCTGGGCGCGGTGACGGAGCGGCCGACTCCGCCCGGCCTCGACCTGCTGGTGATCGACACCCCGACCGCGGTGGAGAATTTCCCCCAGGCGACCGCCCTGCTGTTCGACTGCGCCGATCTGGTGCTGGTGCCCGTCCGCCCCGGCCCGGAGGACCTGGTCAGCATGCAGGCCATGCTGCCCTACCTGCGCGCCCGGCGCCGGCCGATGCGTCTGCTGCTGAGCCAGGTCGTCCCGCGCCTGCGCGAGACCGCCGACGCCCGCGCCATCGTCTCCGCCATGGGGGCGGTGGCGCCGGTGGAGATCCCGCAGCTTCAGGAGGTGCCGCGCAGCTTCATCGCCGGGCTGGGCACCGCGGAGATCCCCGGCACCCGCACCGGCCCGCTGTTCCGCGACCTCTGGCTCCACCTGTCCGCCGCGATGGAGGGCTGACCCCATGTCCCGATCCGGTTCCGGGCCGAAGCTCACGCCCAGTGCGCCCGCCCGCCGCAGCCTGGGCGACGCCCGCCTGTCGATGCTGGCCACCCCGCGCCCGCTGACCACGCGGGCCGAGTTCGCCGCCGACATCCGCCGCGAATGGTCGAACGCTCTGGAGGCGACCATCGCCGTCGGCCGCCGCCTGAACGAGGCCAAGGCGGCTCTGCCCCATGGCGAGTACGAGGCGATGGTGGCGACCGACCTTCCGTTCAGCACCTCCACCGCCCGCAAGCTGCGCGAGATCGCCGCCTTCGTCGACGAGGGGCAGGTGCCTCTGGACCGTCTGCCGGAAGCGATGAGCACCCTCTACGCCATCGCCACCCTGCCGGACGACACCCGCCAGCAGGCCCTGGACGCCGGCACGATCCACCCGACGGTGACACGGGGAGAGGTGGAGGCGCTGAAGGTGCCGGCGGTGACGCCGGCGCCGGCTGGGCCGGTGCGGGAGGTGGCCGCGCCGGTCCCGCCTCCGCCGCGCGAGTCACGCTTCGCGGCGGCGCTGTCGCTGCCGTGGAGCACGGACCCTGACGATCCGGGCGCCATCACTGTCGAATTGGACGGCGTGCGCCGCTACCTGCTGGTGATGGTGGCGCCGGACCCGGCGGCGGCCGACGTGGTCCGGCATGTGGTGGAGTTGCACAACGAGGCGGTTGTTCGGTCTTTGCCAGCTTCCAACCTCCCGGCTCCCGAATTATAGCGGGAATAAGTTTGATGAGGATCCATTTCCACAATATAGTACGAATGCAATTTGATATCGTTGGAGATACGAATGACTGAGCAGATCGATGCCCAAGAATTTCTAACGATGATCCAACAAAATCCGGACAGGTTTTTCAGTCAGAATACAGTCTATTGGACGTGCCCGCCGTCGCCTTTGGGGTCGGCCACTCTGTCAAATTTCACCGTTACCATGCATGATACGATTGTGGAGTATCAAGCCCCCAAGACTCTGGGTATTTTCGGCGGTGGATGGAAAGCCGACGGGCACTCTTACCAAATCACTCGGGATGGGTCTGGTTCGGCAACAGGGTATTTCCTGCCATGGAACGAGGATTTCGGTTACTCGGCCGTTCTTGGCGGGCAGGCGGAGTTCTTCATAAACGCCGAAATGAGCGGTTGCGCTTTTGGCTGCGTCGCCGGCCCCAACCAGACAGTCAAGGTCGCCCACCACAACATAAGGGGTGCCGACGGCAACACCGATCATCACGCGATGACCGGCACGCTATCTGCCTACGGCTATCAACACACGTTCCAGCGGAACGACTACCGCAACTTGGATAATGGCCGGGGTGCGGGCAATGTGGTGGGGGTCAAGGTCAATGGGTCGTGGCGCATCTACGCCCAGGGCGTTTATACGGCCCAGCGCCGCGACCGCATCGCTTCCTTCCGCCGCCTGATGTGATGCTGCCTTCACCAGTGCCAGAGCTTCCCCGCGGTCCGTCAGGCCATCGCTATCGACTTCGCTGTTCGGAAATGGGCATACGGCGTTGACGGAGCTTTGGCTTGCGCCAACTCCGTCAACGCCGTATAATTGCTGCCATGAAGACGCCCTTCGACCCGGCCAAGAACGAGATCAACCGTGCCAAGCATGGGCTCGATTTGGCCTTCGGTTCGGATGTCCTGCGCGATCCCAACCTGATCGAGGCTCTGGACGACCGCATGGACTATGGCGAGGAACGGTTCAACGCGCTGGGGATGGTCGCCGGCAGGATCTACGCCGTGACCTACACAGAGCGGGTGGACGGGGTGCGCTTCATTTCCGTGCGGGCGGCCGCCAAGCGTGAGACCGACCGTTACTTCAGGGTCAACAGCTGACCGATGGGGAGCCCGATGACCGACCGTGACACGTTCAGCGACGAGCAACTCGCCGCAATGAAGCGCCCGCCTCTGGCGAAGCGGGTTCGCCGCTCGACTGGGCTGTCGCAGGAAGCGTTTGCCGAACGCTTCGGCATTCCGCTGCGCACCCTTCAGGAATGGGAACAGGGCCGCCGGGAACCGGATGCCGCCGTGGAGTCCTACCTGCGCGTGATCGAGAAGGAACCTGATCTGGTCGCCCATGCCCTTGCGGCCGAATGATCGTAGGCGTGACCCGGAGTGGTTGCCGTCGCAGTGGTGCGGCGAATCGCGGGTTGGAGGGCGAACAAGCGTCGAAACCAAACCCTTCGAGCGTAAGAAAAGTTCCGAATACGGGTTAGTTGCAAGGAATTGGTAATCATTTTGGGCAAACAGTCCTAAAGCCCCGGTGGATGTCTGCCGTCGGGTCGCCGACGGAGGTTGCCCCATGCCCGCCACCGCTTCCACGCTGATGCCCGTTTTCCTGGCCTACGAAGCACTGGGCCACAGCGATGCCGACCACGTCGAGGCGCTGCGCGGGAACCTGGAGGAGGTCCTTGCCAATTCCGAGATCCGGACGGCCCAAGACCTGTACGCAAAAGCGCGCTACCTCCAGCATACCGCCCGGATCGATCCCGGCCTGATTTCCATGGAGGCGGTGGATACCCTGGTGGTGGGCATCGCCATGCTCTTCGCCGGCGCGTTGCCCCCGATTCAGGCTGTGGCCTGACACGGAGACGCATCATGGCCATCGCCTTCGCCCGTTGCGACGCCCGCCGGCGCCTCGACCTCGAAACCCTGATGACCTGGGCGCTGCGCGACCAGCAGGCCGACCGCGTCCAGTCCGGACTGTTCGACATCGAGGCCGCGGCGAACGATCATGGATGGGAACCGCAAGGGGTGAGCGGCGACGGTGTGGCCGAGCTGCTGCGCCGCCATGAAACCGGCGACCGGGTGGATGGCGGCGGGCCGGTGCGCGGCATCGCCGTGAAGGTCCACCCCGATGCCGAGGCAGTCGCCAACGCGGTGGGATGGCTGGAGCCATGGCAGCGGCGTCTCGTCCGCTTCCATGGCCGGTCCGGCACGCGGCCGGACTGGCTGCCGCTGGTGCCGCCCATGGTGGCGGTGAAGCGGCCGAGCGAAGCGCGCGGCCGCTACCGGCATGTGCTGGCCGAGCGGTGGGAGTTCGTGCCGACCCGGTCCGAGTTGGCCAAGCGCTACCTGCTGCGTGGCCAGTCACTCTTCGACGCCCGCGGGCAACGCCGGATCGTCGAGGAAGAGAAGGGCTTTCACTTCCGCACCTTCGGCGACGGTAGCCGGCAAGTGCAGGTGAAGTGGTGCCCGCTGGAGCCAGCCCACAGCGATGCCGAGATCGTCGAGACCAACACCGACTATGCCGGCTGGCACGCCGCCATGATGGAGCTGGTGGACCGGATCGGTGGCTGGGATTTGCGCGATCATGTGCTCACCGGCTTCACAGCGCCGGCCGCGCCATGGGAAAATATTCCTTGATAAAAAGTCAATTCCTTGACAGGGTGAGCGGGACGAATTGCGTGTGAACGAAGACCCGCCCGGCAGTTGCCGCGGCGGGTCTTCTGCTGTCCGGGGGCTGGCCATGCGGACCGAATGGGACGGCGTGCTGTGCCTTCAGCTCGGCCCGGTGGATCGTCACTTCGCCGTGCGCATCACCTACCAGGGCAGACCCTTCCGCGCCGACATCGAGGCAATCGAGATCCAGACCTCGCAGGGCTGGATCCGGGCGCCCTGGCTGATCGAGCTGGTGGAGGATTGCGCGCCTCTCTTCGACATGCTGCGCGATCATGCCGCCGGCCGGACGGCCGATGCGCGGGCGGTCGCGCGGCTTTCCTGACAGGACAGCAGGATGGACGAGCTGATCCGCGAGGCGGTCGCCGCCGGCGCCGGCCTCACCCATGACAACGAGCCGGCGGCGGTGTGCCCGTCGGATGGGGCCGTCGAGTTCTTCGGCCAGCAGGTCGCGGCGATGCTGCGCGAGCTGCCGGAGGACATGACCGTGGCCGAGCTGCGCGACGCGATCGACGGATGACCCTTCCCGTCCTTCCGGGCGATCCGGCCGGACAGGACGTCAGCGACGCCCGCCACGCCCCGGCGCTGCGGCTGGACCGCATCCAGGAGCACCTCCTGGACGCCTTCTATGCCGGGCGCTCGACCAACACGGTTCGGGCCTACCGGCGGGATCATGAGGACTTCCGGACCTTCGTGGCCCGGCAGGACGGGCTGGCCGCCTTCGCCGCCACCGCCGAACAGGCGGTGCGCATGCTGCTGGCGGTGGAGCATGGGCAGGCCAACGCGCTTGCGCTGGGCTACCGCAACGACATGGTCCGGCGCGGCCTGCAGCCGGCCACGGTGAACCGGCGGCTGGCCGCCCTGCGGTCCGTCGTTCAGCTGGGCAACACGCTCGGCTTGGTCACCTGGGCGCTGCAGGTCGAGAACGTGGACGCCATGGCCTACCGCGACACGCGGGGGCCGGGGCGGGACGGCGTGCGGGCCATGGTGGCGCAGGCCAAGGAACGCACCGACGCCAAGGGCCTGCGCGACACCGCCATCGTCCGGCTGCTGCACGACGTGGCCCTGCGCCGCGGCGAAGTGGTGTCGATGGACCTGGAGCATTACGAGAGCCGGCGCGGCACCGTCGCGGTGCTGGGCAAGGGGCGAACCCAGCGTGAGCGGGTCACCCTGCCGGCCGCCACCAGGACGGCGCTCGATGCGTGGATCGCGGTGCGGGGGAAGGACCCCGGACCGCTGTTCCATCGCCTCGATGCCGCCGGCCGAGGCGAGGGACGCCTGACCGGCGCCGCCGTGTACCAGATCATCCGTGAGTTGGGGGCCGGGGTGGGAATCACCACCCGACCGCATGGGCTGCGGCACTCGGCCATCACTGCGGCGCTGGACGCCAGCAACGGCAACATCCGGGCAGTTCAGCGCTTCAGCCGGCACCGCAACGTCCAGACCCTGCAGATCTACGACGACAACCGCGCCGATCTGGCTGGCCAGATGGCGGCGCTCATTGCGGAGGATTGACATGGGCGAGACTGTCGCCGCTCCGGTGCGCAGGGTGCGCACCCAGGACCAAGCCGCGGCCGTGGTCGGCCGGATCGGCGCCGCGCAGGTGCAGCTGGTCCGGCTGAAGGCCTCGCTGGAGGTGGCTGTCGCACAGGCCAACCTGGCCTATGAGACTGCGGCAGCGCCGCTGCGCACCGCCATCGCCGCCGACACCGAGCTGCTGCGCGGCTACTTCGACGCCAACCGCTCCGCCCTGCTGACCGGGACCAAGAAGTCGGTGGCGCTGCCCACCGGCACCATGGGCATGAAGAAGACGACGGCCAAGCTGGTGGTGGCCGATGTCGACGCGCTGCTGAAGCGGCTGGAGGAAGACCGCAAGTTGCGGCGCTTCATCCGCACCAAGAGCGAGGTCGACCGGGCCGCGCTGCTGGCGGAGCCGAAGGTGGCGGTGACCATCCCCGGCGTCGTCATCGAGGGCGGGGACGACGCCTTCTTCGTCAAGCCGCTCATGGTGGCGACTGCCTGAAACCGAGCTTGCGAAAATGAGCATTATCGCAAGCTCATAACCAAAAACGCTGAATTATGAAGCAACTAGCAGCTCAGCGCTTCTGACGCAGTGCCTTGAGCAATGCAGCTCGGAGCGTTTCAGGCGAGCAGGGCATTTCCAGGAGTATTCCGCTGAATGCGCCGGCTTTCCAGCGCTGGAGCAGACTGGAGTCTCCAGTGATGCCGATCCATGGGAGCGGATAGCCGAGTTCGGTCTCAAAGCGGATGGCGAGTTGGTCCCCGGTCTCCTGGCCGTCGGTTGGGGGCAGAAGCAACACAGTCGGACGTAGATTGTCAGCTTTTGTGGTTGCGATGATGTCATCGATGTTGTCGCCAGAAACGACTTGGCATCCCCACGACTCAAGCAAAGCTTCGACGCCGAGGCGCAGAACTGCGTTCTGCTCCAACACAACGACGGTGTTCCCTTTGATTGCTGGCACTGTGTGATGTCCTCCAGCCTCTGAGTGGTCCGGAACGTTTCCAGAGACGGTAACTCGCTGGCCGACGTGACATTACATGCGGTCGCTTTTTTGTCATTAACCTGTGATCGGTTCAACTCTCAGTAAGTGCAGGAATGCGATGTTTACCAACTCCGTGACGATCGGCGCCGCGACGCTGATGCTGGGCGACTGCATCGAACGGATGCGGGAGCTTCCGGACAGCTCGGTCAGCCTGGTGCTGACCGACGTTCCCTATTCCAGCGGGGCCACCCGCGAAGCTGGCCGCACCGCCTACGGCAAGACCATGACGCGGTCGACCAAGGGGGGCGGTGATCGGTGGTTCGGTTCCGACAGCCTGAGCACGCGCGGCTTCCTCCATCTGCTGCGCAGTTGCGCGATGGAGTGGCAGCGGGTGCTGAAGCCGGGCGGCCACGTGCTGGCCTTCATCGATTGGCGCATGGGCGATCATCTGGCCGATGCCATCGACGGGGGTGAGGCATCGCTGTTCCTGAGCGGCCATGCGGCCGACGCCATGGAAAGCGCCGACCTGAAGCGGGTGGGGCTGCTGGTGTGGGACAAGACCTATTTCGGCATGGGGACGCACTTCCGCCACCAGCACGAGCTGATCCACCACTTCACCAAGGGCAAGGGTACGGAGCCGCTGCGCCGGAACGTGGCCAACGTGCTGCGCCATGCGCCGGTGCGGCTGGGCGCCCACCCGACGGAGAAGCCGGTGGGGCTGCTGGCCGAGCTGATCTGCACCGTCTGCCCGCCGGGCGAGACGGTGCTCGACCCGTTCTTCGGCAGCGCGTCGGCCGGCCATGCCGCCCTGACCACGGGCCGGCGCTTCATCGGCATCGAGCGCGACCGGCGCTATTTCGAGGCCGGCTGGCAGCGGCTGGCTGACCTCACCGAGGAACTGACGGCATGACCATGCACCTGGAGGACGTGATGCACGGCCTCACCGCCCGCACCGCCACCGACGGCGTCATCGTCACGATCGGCGGCACCATGGGCTGGTGGCTCGATGCCCTACATGGGCCGGCGCAGGAGCTGGCCTTCTGGGGCACGGTGGCGTTGGTGGTCGGGCGCCTGGTGCTGCTGGCGCTCGACTTCCGGGACCGCTTCCGTGGCAGGTCCAAAGTGTTCACGCGTGAACACTTTGACCGCGGCGCCGACCCCAAGCCGTAGGAGTGCCGCGTTCGTCAGTGCGGTACGGGAAGCCACCCAAGATCGCGGCATTCCGGACAGCCGCCACCGTCGCAGGATGGGCAGATGCTCCAATCCTCGTCGCGCCATCTGGCAACGACTTCGCCGTCACATCGACCGGTGCGATTTGGGGCGCGGCACCCGTGGGTGATCGGCTCCAAATCGAGGTAGGGCGTTCCGCATTGAAGGCAGATCGCCACGGGCTGGGGCTTCTGAAACATCCCGATCCTGCTGGTCCTGAGCATGTCGAATGGCCGGCTAAATGAGTGTGGGTTCGGGTTGCCAGTGTCATCTGCCGAAGGCTGGCCGGCAGTGATCGCCGTCACATTTGTTGTGCGAACGAAATGGCCGACGCACGGATCCGGGCCTCTGCTCAGCAGCTGAAGGCGGCCATCCGCCAGTATGGCGACCAGCTCACTCGGTACGCGCTTCCGATGGCGCTGACCAGGACGGCGCAGGACGCCCGGCAGGCGGTGCAGCGGGCGCTGCCGGAGACCTTCGACCGGCCGACGCCTTACACGATCAACGCCACCTTCATCCGCCCCGCCACCAAGGCGGACCCGGTGGCGTGGGTGGGCTTCAAGGACGATTGGGGCAAGGGCACGCCGGCGGCGCGCTACCTGCTGCCCAACGTTGACGGCGGACCGCGCCGGGACAAGCGGATGGAGCGCCAGCTGCGGGCCGCAGGCCTGCTGCCGGCCGGCATGTTCGCCGTCCCAGGCGAAGAGGCCAACCTCGACGCCTATGGCAACATGCGGCGGTCGGAGGTGGTGCGCATCCTGTCGCAGACCCGGGCCTTCGGGGAGCAGGGATACACCGCCAACCGCACGGGCAGCGCCCGCAGCAAGAAGAAGCGGCGGCGCAATGGCTACTTCGCAGCATTGCCGGGCAACGCCGGCGGGTTGCCGCCGGGCATCTACCAGCGCGACGGCGCCGACGCCCGGCCGGTGGTGATCTTCGTCCGGGCGCCGAGCTACCGCCCGCGCTTCCGCTTCCACGACATCGTGGAGCGGGCGGTGCGGGCCAACATCGGCCGGCGCCTCGAGGAGGCGGTGCGGACCGTCAACCAACGCTTTGCAGCAAGGGGCAAGTGATGCAGCACCTCAAGAGCTTGGCCGCCCAGATGGCGGGCTTCCGCACGCCGCGCGACCTGATCCAGTCGCGCACCGCGCCGGTTGTCGCGCCCGCCGTCGAGGGCCTGCAGCCCTGCATCCTGGACTCGCTGAACGCGCCGGCGGCGCCGATCGGCCTGACCCTGACCGCGCGCCTGGGCCAGACCCCCATGCCCAAGGGGGCGACGGGTCCTTCCCGGGGGGGGCCCCCAGCGAGGGTAATTCGGGCCGCACCGGTCCACCCTCTGAGAAATTTTTGAATCGAGGTTTTTGTTTATGTCCAAACCGGGCCAACGGGTGAACCGGGCGGAGCTGGCCGACGTGTTCGGCGTCAGCCTGCCCACCGTCGACGCGTGGGTGCGCGACGGCTGCCCCTTCGCGGAGAAGGGGGCCAAGGGCCGGGAATGGGCCTTCGAGACGGCCGACGTTCACCGCTGGCTGGTAGACCGTGCGGTGGCCGACGTCGCCGCCGGCTACGAGGGCGAGATCGGCGTCATCACCGCCGACGAGGCCAAGCGCCGCAAGGCGGTGGCCGATGCGGTGGTGGCGGAGATCAAGGCCGACGAGACCCTGAACGAGGTGGTGAACCGCCACGAGGCCGCGGCCGACGTCGCCGGCTTCTGCATCAGCCTGCGCACCGGCCTTTCCAACGCGGTGGCCAAGATCGCCGGCCGCGCCGCGGCGATGACCGGGGCGCCGGAAATCCAGGCCATGGCCGAGAAGGAAATCAACCAAGCCTTCGACGCCGCCCGCGACGAGCTGGTCAAGGCATGGGGCGCCGGCTTGGCCATCGGGCAGGACGATGAACCGCGGGCTTGAGGCGGCGGCGCGCGTCAGCGCCCACCGTCACAGCGACTACCGGACCGGACGGGGCGAGCTGCGCACGGCGCTGCTGGCCCTGTTCGACGGCAGCCTGAAGTTCCAGGAGCGCATGAGCGGCTCCGTCTGGGCCGAGCGCTTCGGCTGGATCCCGAAGGGCACCGGGGCCGAGCATGGCAAGGTGACGCTCTACGGCTACCAGCGCGGGCTGGTGGACCTGATGTGCGACCCGACCGTGCCGCTGCTGACGGTGCTGAAGGCGGCGCGCGTCGGTTACACCCGCTGCGCCACGCTGGCGGTGGCCTACCACCTCCACCAGGACCCGACGCTGTGCGCCATCGCCCAGCCGACGATCCCGGATGCGGAAGACTTCGGCAGCGGCGAAATCGCCCCGATGCTGCGCGACACGCCGGTGCTGAAGCCGCTGATGCGGCCGACCCGCAAGGGGGAGAAGCAGGACAACGCCACCTTCTACCAGCTGAGCAACGGCGCCAGCGTGCGCGTGGTGGGCGCCGCGTCGGACGATGCCTTCCGCCGCTACTCGGCCCGTTTCCTGTTCGCCGACGAAATCGACGGCGACGGCTGGACGCCCGGGGCCAAGACCCAGGGCGACAAGCTGAAGCTGTTCTGGACCCGCGGTGAAACCTTCTGGAACCGCAAGCAGGTCAGAGGCTCCACCCCGCTGCTGTTCGAAACCAGCCGGGTGTGGAAGCTGTGGCTCGCGTCCGACCAGCGGCGCTATTTCGTACCCTGCCCGCAATGCTCCGACGCCGCTGGCCACCTCGACGGCTGGCAGTATCTGGATTGGGGCGGGCCGGACGTGCCGCACGGGCTGAAATGGAGCCTGGACGCCGAGGGCAATCTGGAGCGGGTGTGGTACGTCGGCACCTGCGGCTGCATCATCGAAGAGCGCCACAAGGCGTGGATGGACGCCAACGGCGAATGGCGCCCGACCGCCAAGGCCAAGGTGCCCGGCCATGTCGGCATGCACCTGTGGACCGGCATGTCGCTCAACCCCAACGCCGCCTGGCCGGTGATCGTTCAGGAATGGCTGGAGGCGCAGGACGATCCGGCCAGCCTGGTGCAGCCCTTCATGAACCTGCGGCTGGGCCGCCCCTACCGGGCGACCTACGGGCAGGAGGTCAAGAGCAGCAGCTTCATCGACCGCATGGAGCCGTACCCGGCCGAGGTGCCGGCGGGTGTCGAGTTCATCACCGTTGGGGTGGACGTCCAGTCCGGCAAGGTGAACCCGCGCCTGGAGGCCTCCGTCTATGGCTGGGGCCGCGGGCTGGAGGTCTGGCTGATCGGGCATTTCGTCCTGCCGGGCGATCCGGCCAAGGGCGAGGTGTGGGCGGCGCTGGACGATGGCGTGCTGCTGCGCCGCTTCCGCAAGCCGGACGGCACCACGCTGGACGTGCGGGCCACCTGCATCGACAGCGGCGGCCATCACACGCAAGAGGTCTATGCCTTCGCCAACAAGCGCCGCTCCCGGCGGGTGTGGGCGATCAAGGGCCGGTCGGAAAGCCGGGGCCAGCGGGGCAAGGTGTGGCCGCGCAAGCCGTCCAGCAAGCTGGGCCATGTCTGGTACATGATCGGCGGCAACGCCGCGCGTGACTGGGCCTATGGCAGCCTGGCGGTGGACAAGCCCGGGCCGCGCCATGTGCATTTCCCGCAGGCGCCGATCGACGGCGCCCGCGAGTTGGACGAGGAGTTCTTCGCCCAGCTGACCCGCGAGAAGCTGATCGTTCCGCGCGGGAAGCAATACACGGTGTGGGTGAAGCCGGTCGAGGCCCATGAGGTCGGGGTGTGCTTCGTCTATGCCTACGCCGCGGTGTGCGGCCTGCAGGCCCTGTCCGGCAAATACGTGAAGCTGGGCGAGGCCGACATCGAGGCGGCACCGGTTGAAGCCGGCAATACGGCCGGCGAGACCGTGACGGAATCGACTCCGGCCGACGCCATCGCCGCTGCGGTGGAGCGGGCACGCCGGCTGAGCCGGCCGGCCGCAGCCGTCCAACCGGTGGCGCCGGCGCCGCCGCCCTCGACCGACAAAGGGGAACTCTACCTATGACCGACGTCACCACCCTGGAGGCGTGGCTCGCCGACGCGCGGGCTGCGCACCACGCCCTGCGGATCGGCCAGCAGAAGGTCAGCGTGCGCTTCGGCGACCGCGTGGTCGAATACGCCCCGGCCAACGCCACCCAGCTGGCCAGCTACATCGCCTCGCTGGAGCGCCAGATCGCCGCGGCCAAGGGCCGGCGCGGTCCGGCGGTGTCACCCTATGTCCGGATGATCGGCTGATGGCCACCGCTCCCGTCATCCTCGACCAGCACGGCCGGCCGATCACCCAGGCCGAGATCCGCCGCGCCCGGGCACAGGCGGCCATGGGCGCCTTTCTCGCCGGATCGGGCAACGCGCCCGAGCTGCGCGACTGGACGCCGGCGGCGGGTTCGCCCGATGCCGACCTCGACGGCGACCGCCAGACCATCGTCGCCCGTGCCCGTGACCTGGAGCGCAACGACGCCCTGGTTTCCGGTGCCGTCCAGTCGCTGAAGGACAGTGCCATCGGCTTCGGCCTGGATTTCCAGTCCATGCCGGATTACCGGGCGCTCGGCATCACCCGTGACCAGGCGCAGGACGCCGCCCGGCGGATCGAGTCCATCTGGCACGAGTGGAGCGAGGACCGCGACGCCTGCGACGTCACCGGCCAGCTGCCCTTCGGCTCGATGCTGCGCCAGTCGGTGCAGTCCGACCTCGTCGCCGGCGAAAGCCTGCAGCTGGCGCTGTGGCTGCCGGAGCGGCAGCGCCGGCTGGGCAGCCGCTTCGCCACCGTCATGCAGACAGTTGAGGCGGACCGCCTGTCCAACCCGCAGGACCGCATTGGCGATCCGCGCCTGCGCGACGGTGTCGAGATTGACGGGTATGGTGCACCCATCGCCTACCATATCCGCTCCAACCATCCGGGCGACCTGTTCATGCCCTGGGCGATGGCCGCGGCCGACTGGCAGCGGGTGCCGCTGCGCGGGCCGGGCGGGCGGCGGGTGGTGATCCACTCCTTCGACCAGAAGCGCCCGGGCCAGCACCGCGGCGTCTCCGTGTTCGCCCCGGTGATGACCGAGCTGAAGCAGCGCGCCCGCTTCCAGCGGGCCGAGCTGCAGGCGGCGGTGGTCAACGCGGTGATCGCCGCGGTGCTGGAAAGCCCGGCCGACGGGCAGACGCTGCTGGACCTGTTCGGCGACGCCAACAGCTACATGGACATGCGCAACGCCCAGCCGTCGGTGCAGCTCGGCATCGGCCCGGGCGGCGCCATCCCGCGGCTGCTGCCGGGCGAGACGCTGAAGGGCTACTCGTCCAACCGCCCCAGCGCCGGCATGGACGGGTTCGTCACCACGGTGAGCCGGCTGATCGCCACCGGCATCGGCATGACCTACGAGACGTTCATGCGCGACTTCTCCAAGACCAACTACTCCAGCGCCCGCGCGTCGCTGCTGGAGGGCTGGCGCTTCGTGCTGTTCCTGCGCATGCACAAGACCCTGACCTGGTGCCGGCCGACGCTCGACCTGGTGCTGGAGGAGGCGGTGTGGCGCGGCTACATCGACCTGCCGGGCTTCTCGGAAAGCCGGGCGCGGCGGCAGGCGTGGCTGCGCGGGGTGTGGCGCGGGCCGGCGCGCGGCTGGGTGGACCCGGTGAAGGAAATCACCGCCGCGGCGATGCGGGTGCGGCTCGGCATCTCCACCCTGCGCGACGAGGCCCTCGACCAGGGCCGCGACCTCGACGACCTGCTGGACCAGATCGCGCTGGAGCAGGAGGCGCTGAAGGCGCGCGGGCTGACCCTGCCCGAGGTCAACTTCATGCCCACCCCTGACCAGCCCGAGCCGGAAGCGGCCGGCGCCTGACGGAGTCCCCCCGACATGCTGAAGACGATGCAGCCCGTGCTGGTGTCCCCAGCCTGGGCCGAGACGGCGGCTGCCCGCATGGTGCAGCTGACCGAGGCGAGCCGCGCCGGCGGGGAGCTGCCGGCCGGCTGCTACCGGCTGGGCGAGGTCAACGGCACGCGCCGGCCCTACGAGGTGGACCAGGGTGTGGCGGTGGTTTCGGTGGCCGGGCTGCTGGTGCCGAAGCTGGGCTACATCGGCAGCAGCTGGGTCACCGGCTACGACGGGCTGCGGTTCCAGCTGGCGCATGCCTTCGCCGATCCGGACGTCCGCGCCGTCTGCCTCGACATCGACAGCGGCGGCGGCATCGCCCAGGGCTGTTTCGACCTGGTGGACTGGATCGTCGCCACCAAGAAGGCCGCGGGCAAGCCGGTGGGGGCCATCTGCAGCGAAGAGGCCTACTCCGCCGCCTACGCCATCGCCTGCGCGGCCGACAGCATCGCGGTGCCGCGCACCGGTGGCGTGGGTTCGATCGGCGTCTGGCTGATGCACTGGGACTATTCCCGCATGTTGGAGGAGGCCGGACTGAAGCCGACCATCATCCAGTCCGGCGCCCACAAGACCGACGGCCACCCCTATGCCGCGCTGCCCGAGGCGGTGCGCGCCGACTGGCAGGGGCAGGTCGACGCGCTGCGCCAGCTCTTTGCCGAAACCGTCGCCCGCGCCCGCGGGATCGACGTGGCGGCGGTCCTTGCCACAGAGGCCCGCTGCTTTGAGGGGCCGGTCGGCACCGCCGAGGCCGTGCGCCTTCGGCTGGCCGATGCGGTCCTGCCACCCGACCAGGCCTTTGCGGCTCTGGTGGATCATGTGAGGGAAAACCAGTGAAGACGTTCAGCTTCGCTCACCTGAACCCCTTCGGCCGCTCCAAGGCCGCGGAAGGGGAGACCCAGGCGGGCACCGACACCACGCCCAAGGCCGGCACCGGCGACGATGCCGACCAGAAGGACAAGGGCAAGGACAAGCCGAAGGACGGCGAGGAAGGCGACGCGGCCGCCACCGGCGAGGATGGCGACAAGAACGCCGGCAGCCAGCAGGCCGCCGCGCCGAGCGAGCGCGAGCGCTGCGCCGCCATCTTCGCAGCGCCGGCCGCTGCCGGCCGCGTCCAGCTCGCCGCGCATCTGGCCTTCAACACCGACCTGACGGTGGAGCAGGCCTGCGCCGCGCTGGAGGCAGCACCCATCGGCGCCACCGCGCCCGGCGCCTCCACCCCCACCGGCAACCCGCTGGCGCTCGCCGCCATGGACGCCCACCCCAACCCGACCGTTGGCGCCTCCACCGACACCGGCACCATGAGCGACGACGAAAAGGCCGCCGCCGCGGTGCTGTCGAGCATGGCCGCCGTCGGTCTCATTCCGAAGAAGGACGGCAAGTGATGACCTCCGCCAGCTTCTCCTCCCAGACCAGCCAGCCGCTGCCGTCCCTGATCGCCGGCGAGTTCCCGCGCGTCACCCGGCTGGTGACCATCGCCAGCGGCGCCGGCGTGCTTAAGGCCGGTGCCGTGCTCGGCCGCATCACCGCCAGCAAGAAGTTCACCCTGTCGGCTGCCGCCGCCAACGACGGTTCCGAAGCGGTGCGCGCCATCCTGGCCGGTCCGGTCGACGCCAGCCTGTCCGACGTGGTCGCCGTCGTCTACCTGACCGGCGAGTTCAACGCGGGCGAGCTGACCTTCGGCGCCGGCCACTCCGCCGCGTCGGCGGCCGACGCGCTGCGCGACCTGTCGATCTTCATCTGAGGACCCCACCCATGGACATCTATTCGACTCTCGCCATGCTGGGGGTGCTGCAGTCGCTGCGCGCCAAGGCCCCCCGCTTCCTGCTGAACATGTTCTTCCCGCTGGCCAGCTTCAGCGACGACGAAAAGATCATCTTCGACGTCGAGGTCGATGACATCGAGATCGCCCCCTTCGTCTCGCCGCTGGCCGCCGGCCGCGTCGGCGCCGACACCGGCTATGAAACCAGGATGTTCGCCCCGGCCTATGTGAAGCCGCTGCACGACATCAAGCCGGGCGAGCCGCTGCGCCGGCTGGCCGGCGAACCGCTGACCGGCACCCTGTCCGCCGGCGCCCGCGAACAGGCGATCCTGGGTGCCAAGCTGCAGCGCCAGCTGAACCAGATCCTGCGCCGCAAGGAGGTGATGGCGGCCGAGGTCCTGCGCACCGGCAAATGCGTGGTGAAAGGCGACGATTACCCGGAGGTCCTGGTGGATTTCCAGCGCGATGGCGACCTGTCGCTGGTGCTGTCCGCCGGCGCCCGCTGGGGCGAGGCCGGCGTGTCGCCCTATGCCGACGTGTCGGAATGGATCGACCTTGTCGGGCGGAAGTCCGGCGCCGCGGTCAACGTCGTGGTGATGGACGCCAAGGCCTGGGCGCTGTTCGAAGCCGACCCCAAGCTGGAGAAGGTGCTCGACCGTACGCTGGGGCAGGCCGCCATCGTCCAGATGGGCTTCCAGCCCGGTGTGCCCGGCACGCCGGTATTCAAGGGCCGCATCGGCATGGTGGAGTTCTATACGTACAACGACACCTACAAGGATGCCGGCGCCACCAAGGAGCTGCTTCCGGACCACACGGTGCTGCTGGGCGCCACCGGCGCCATGGAGGGCATCCAGGCCCATGGCGCCATCCTCGACCCGCGCGCCGGCTACCAGGCCCTGGAGGTCTTCCCCAAGAGCTGGATCGAAGAGAACCCGGGCCGGCGCATGCTGCTGAGCCAGTCGGCGCCGCTGGTCTACCCGCGGCGTCCCAACGCCTGCATGTGCGCGACGGTGAGGTGATCCATGGCCAAGCTGCGCCTGCTGGCCACCGTGAAAGTGGCCAAGGAGACCACGCTGCGGCCGGGTGCCGTCATCGAGGTCAAGGACCCGGAGGACGACCAAGTCGTCTCGCTGGTGGCCCGCGGCTTTGCCCGCTGGGTGAAGTCCGGCGAGGAAGCCGAGGTGGAGGCGCTGCCGCTCGACCGCATCATCGCGGCGATCGGCAAGCTCGACCCGGCCAACGCCAAGCACTTCAAGGCCGGCAAGCCGGAGCTGAAGGCGCTGGGCGAGGTGCTGGGGGCGGAGGTCACCGCCGACCAGCGTGACCAGGCCTGGGCCGCCCTGCAGGGCTGACCGGCACCACCAGCAGCGACGCGACACGGGCGGCCTTCGGGCCGCCCGTCGCGTTTGGGGACTTCGCCCATGTTCTTCGATGACCTCAACGCCGCCTGCGTCGGCGCCTTCGGTGAGCCGGCGGTGATCCGCCGGGCCGGCCGTTCCGACGTCACCGTCACCGGCATCTTCGATCGCCGGCACTACCAGGTGGAGACCGACGACGGGCCGGTCTCCACCCTGATGACCTCGCTGGCCGTGGTCGACGCCGACATCGGCGGGCCGGTGCCTGCCGGCGCCGACGTCGAGGTGCGCGGCCTGACCTTCATGGTATCCGAGCCGCGGCCGGACGGGCAGGGCATGACCGTGCTGCTGCTGCGGGAGTCGCGCTGATGCACCCCCGCACCCGCATCCGCACCGCCATCGCCGCAGCGCTGGGGGCCGTCGCCCCCGTCACTGCCAACCGGGACGATCCCTTGCCGGCCGACGCGCTGCCCTGCATCGGCCTGTTCACGCCCGACGAGGCGACGCAGGAAATCACCATGGGCAGCCGGCGCCAGATGCGGCGCATGGACCTCTATGTCGATGGCTACGTCCGCGCCGGTACCGACCTGGACGACCAGCTCGACGCCATGGCGCTGCGCATCGAGCAGGCGATCGCCGCCGGCGGCAAGTTCGGCGGTGCGCTGGACCGCATCGAGCTGGTGCGCACCGTCACCGACCGCCTGACCAGCGGCGAGCTGAAGGCCGGCGTGACCCGCCTGCAGTTCTCCGTGACCTACCAGACCACGTTCGGCCAGCCCGACGCCTGAACCCTCCGGAGCTTCCGGAGCTTCCCCGCCGCCCGACTTCGGGCGGCTTTTTCTTTGCCCAAAGGAGGGGCATTCCCATGAGCGGCAACGCTGTTCAGAGCGCCGGCACGCGCCTGTTCATTTCCACCACCGCCCTCTGCACCACCGAAGCGCAGTACAAGGCGCTGCTCTGGACCGAGGTCGAAGAGATCGAGGACATCGGCGCTTTCGGTGAGACCTTCGAAAAGGTCACCTACAAGACGCTGGGCGACGGTGCGGTCCACAAGAAGAAGGGCACCGTCGACTATGGCTCGGGCACGCTGAAGCTGGCCCGCGTTCCGACCGGCGCCGGCCAGATCGCGATCCGCGCCGCGGCGAAGAACCGTAAGGCGGCCTACAACATCAAGATCGAGTTCGACGACGCCCCGGACGGCGGCACCCCGACCACGATCTACCTGCGCGCCTACGTCATGTCCTACACCACCGAAATCGGCGGCAACGACAAGGTGATCGAAACCAGCGTCGGGCTGGAAATCGACGCCGAGCCGATCGAGGCGGCGGCCGACGCGCCGTAAGCGCTGGAGCCAACCTCCACCCCTGATGCCGGCAGCCCGCCCTAGCTGCCGGCCCTTCTCCCCGTCCAAAGCGAGATCCTGCCATGACCGCCACCAGCACGGCGCCGCGCTTCGCGCACGGCGTGATGACCATCAGCCTCGACGGTGAAGACGTCGAGCTGTTCGCCAACGTCCGCGCCAGCCGCACCATCTGCCGCCTGTATGGCGGGCTGAACCAGGCCTTCACCAACACCAACGCCTTCGACTTCGACACGCTGGTGAATGTGGTCAACGCCGCCGCCGGCCGCGTCGGCAAGCAGGCCGAAGCCACCGCCGAGGCGATCTTCAACGAAGGCGTCATCGTCGTCGCGCCGCAGGTGCTGCTGTTCCTGAATTTCCTCGCCGGCGGCGGCAAGGCGCCCAAGACGGAAACCGCCAAGGCTGGGACGGCTGAAGCCGGCAGCGAGGCTGCCGCAACGGGGGAAGCCGGCTGACCTTCCCGGAGTACGTGGACCAGATGTTCCAGTACGCCACGGGCTGGCTGGGATGGTCGCGCAGCGAGGCGCTGGACGCCCCGTTCCCCGACATCCAGCTGGCCCTGGACGGGAAGGTCGATTTCCTCGCCGCCACCACTCCCGGGGCCAAGCGCCAGATGCGCAAGCCCAAGGACACGGCGGAGCTGAAGGATCGGGCGCGGGCCGTCTTTGGCCTGAGGCGCTCGGAACAGGGCAAGGGCAGGGGCGCCGGGTGACCGGCGCCCTTTCTGTTTCCGGAGACCGGCATGGCTGATTTCCCCGGCATGATGGTGCCGGTTGGCGCGGACGACTCTGGCCTGCGGCGGGTGCTGTCGCAGGCGGAAGCCCGCGTCGACCAGTTCGCCGGCCGCGTCGACGGTTCCGTGCGCCGCGCATCGTCCAGCTTCGACGCGCTCGGCCGGTCCGCGTCCGGCGTCGCCACCGCCGTGGTGGCTCTGGCCGGCGTGCAGCTCGGCGCCGGAGCGGCCGATTCCCTGGTGGAGGCCACCAGGGCCGCAATGGCGTTCCAAACCGCCATCGCTCAGGTCGGCACGCTGCTGAAGGGGGCCGACACCAGCCGCTACGCCGCCCAGGTCAAGGATCTGGCGCGGCAGTTCGGCGGGCTGCCGACCGACCAGGCCAAGGCCCTCTACGAGGTCATTTCCGCCGGCGCCTACAGTGCGGCCAATGCCATCTCCGTGCTGACGGAGGCCAACCGGCTGGCGATCGGTGGCGTCACCGACGTGCAGACCGCCGCCGACGGCCTGACCTCCGTGCTCAACTCCTACGGTGCGGCGGCCGGCGGTGCGGCCAATGTGGCCGACGCCTTCTTCGCGTCCGCCGCCGCCGGCAAGACCAACATCAAGGAGCTGGCCTCCTATATCGGGCAGGTCGCCCCGATCGCGGCGCAGACCGGCGTGTCGCTGGACGAGCTGATGGCCGCCGCCGCCGCGCTGACCGCCAACGGCATCAAGACCTCCACCGCCATGGACGGCATGCGGTCGGTGATCGCCGCCGTGCTGAAGCCGTCGCAGGAAGCCACCGCGACCGCCCGCGCGCTGGGCCTGGAGTTCAACGCCGGCGCCCTGAAGGCGAAGGGCCTCGCCAACTTCCTCCAGGAGGTGGCCGACAAGACCGGCGGCAGCTCCGAGTCGATGGCCCTGCTGTTCGGCGGCGTCGAGGCGCTGCTGCCGGTGATGGCCCTGGCCAGCCGGGAAAGCACCGCCTTCGCCGATGCGCAGCAGGAGCTGCAGAACAAGGTGGGCGCCACCGAGGCCGCTTACAGCCGCTTGGCCGAAACCGGGGAGCAGGTGGCCAGCCGCCTGCGTGCGGCGGCCGAGGTGTACCGCGTCGAGCTGGGGGATCGCCTGCTGTCCGCGGTGCAGCCGGCCATGGCCGGGCTTGCCGACAACTTCGACCGGGTGACGGCGGCGGCGGAAGCCACCGCCCTGGCGTTGGGTGCGGCCTTCGTCGCCCGCGGTATCGGGCCGGCGATCCAGGCTGCCGGGCAGTTCGCCGCTTCCCAGGTGGCGCTGCGCAAGGAGCTGCTGACCAACACCGGGCACCTGCTGCAGAAGGAGGCCGCGCTGCGCGCCGGCGCCGCCGCGACGGTGGAGGCGGCGGCGGCCGACGTCGCCGCCGCCCAGGCTGCCCAGGCCAAGGCCCGGTCCGACCTGGCTGCCCGCGCAACGCAGTACGAGGCGGCTGCGGCGCTCGACGCCGCCATCGGCAAGACCGCGCGACTGGTGCAGGCCGAGGAGGCGCTGATCGCCGCCCGCACCGCACGCGCGGCGGCCGATGCGCGGGTGGCGGAGACCACGGTCGCGCTGACCATGGCGCAGAGTGCCCAGGCCTCTGCCATCGCCGGCACCGGCGTGGCGGCCACGGTCGCCTCGCGCGGCATGGCCCTGCTGTCGGGAGCCATGGCCCTGGTGGGTGGCCCGGTGGGTGCCGCCCTGCTGGCGGGCGCCGCGGCGGTCGCGGTCTTTTCCAGCGGGATGACCGCATCGGAAAAGGCGACGCGTCTGCACAGCGACGCGATGCGGGACTTCGACTCCGCCTTCGACCGCAGCACCGGCAAAGTGAAGACGATGACGGAGGCGGTCGCCGCCCTGCGTCGTCAGAACCTGGAGGCCGCCCGCGACGCCGCCCTGGCTGCGGTGAAGCAGGAAGAGACCTACGCGCGTGCCGGTTCCTTCAAGATCGACCGTGCCGCCTACGAGTCCGGCCTGTCGAAGGAGGACGCCGCCAAGGTCTTCGGTCCGGCGCGCGAGCTTCAGCAGCAATTCCTCGCCGGCGCCATCGACGCCGAGGCGCTGTTTGCCGCCATCGACAAGCTGGCCAGCCAAGACGCCCGGCTGAAGCCGCTGGTCAAGGCCTTTGCGGAGTGGGCCGCCCCGCTGGCCAAGGCGAAGCAGGAGGTCAAGGAAACCGAGGCGGGGCTAGCGCTGCTGAACGGCACCGCCGACGATGCGGCCAAGGCCGTGCTCGGTGTCGGCACCAACGCGGGCACGGCGGCATCCGGCTTCCAGACCATGGGCGGTGAGGTCGCCGGACTGACGGCGAAACTCGCTGACCTGGTGGCCAAGTCCAAGCAGTTGGAGGTGCCGGCCGGCTACCAGCGGCGGCTGGCCGAGTTGGTCGGGCCGGAGCCGACGAATGGCGATGCCAAGGATCTCGACCTGTGGCGGCGCAAGCGGGACGCTGCCGATGCGACGCTGCGCCCGATCGTCGGGCTGGAAACACGGGACCAGACCGCCGAGCTGGAGCGGCAGGCCAACGGGCAGCGCCTGTTGGCTGGTGCGGTCACCGATGCGGCCAAGGCGCACGCGCAGAACCGCATCGAGCTGGCCAAGGTCGCGGTGGAGTACCCCGGCCTTGGGGCGGAGACGGCGAAGACTCTGCTGACGACCAAGGATTTCGGGGCGGTGCTGAAGTCGCTGCCGCTCGACCTGCAGCAGCGTTGGGCCGTGCTGCAATCATCGTCGCAGGCGCAGTTGGCCGGGGCGGCGGCGCAGGGCACGCTGCAGCTGCAGTTGCAGACCGATGCACAGGCGCGGCTGGCCGCGGCTGCCGGCAAGGGCGAGGCAGCGACCCGGCGGGCCACGATCGAGAACCAGGTCGCGGCGGCGGCGGTGCGTGGACTGTCGGCGGCCACCCGGACCAATCTGGAGGCACAGGAGCGGTCCACCCAGCAACAGCTCCGCACCGAGTCCACCCAGCCGATCCTGGCCCGGATCGAGGCACAGAAAGCGCTGGTGGCCGCCTACGGGCAGGGGCCGCAGGCGGTCAAGGCGGCGGAGCTGGCCGAGCAGGCGCACACGCTGGCGCTGAAGGAAGGCGAGCAGGGAACCCAGCTCTACACCGAGGCCAAGGCCCATTACATCGAGCTGCTGACCCAGGCGCAGCAGCTGGAGTCGGCGGTGGCGGCCGGTCCGATGCTGCAGCGGCAGCGCGACCAGCTGGAGCTGGGACAGAAGCAGCTGCAGCTGATCGGCGCGTCGGCCGAACAGCGGGCGGTGGAGCTGGCGCGCACTCAGGCCCTGATCGACCTGCGCGAGCGCAACATCGACGCCGCCAGCCGGGAGGGGCAGGCTTATCTGGCCAACGCCGAAGCGCTTGCCCGGCAGAACCTGGCGCTGGAGCGGACCAACGCCGCCTACCAGGAGCTGGAGCAATTCGGCGATCGCAGCTTCGACGCCATCCTGCAGAAGCTGTCTGCGGCCGGCAAGTCGACCATGTCGTGGGCCGACGCCATCGGCACCGTCAGCGTGGAGCTGCAGCAGCTCGCGCTGAAGATGGCCGTCATCAACCCGCTGAAGAACATGGTGATGGGCAGCAACCTGCCCACCGTGTTCGACCTGTTCGGCGGCAGCGGCGAGCAATCGGGACAGGCGCAGGGTGGCGGGCTCACCGGCAGCCTGACCAACACCGCGTTGTCGAAGGGCGCCGGCTGGGCGCTCGACAAACTCATCCCCGGCGGCCTGTCCGGCGCAATCGACAGCTTCGGTTACAGCGCGCTCGGCATCGGCAGCCAAGCGACGACGCTCGCCGGGCAAACGGTGCTGGCACCGTCTGCCGAGGTTCTGGCGTCTCAGACGGCCATGCTGCAGGCCGCCAACCCTGGCTTGGCCGTCTCGGCCTCTCCCACGGTGGTGGCCGGTTCTTCGGGCGGTGCGGCCGGTGGCGTGGCTGCCGGGACCGGCCTCTCGGCCTATCTGGGCGCCGCCGGCGCCGGTGCCTTCGGCGGCATGGGCGGGGCCTACCTGGGAACCCTGACCAACTCCAAGGTGGTGGGCGGACTGTCGGGTGCGGCGCTGGGCGCCGGCGCGTCGGCACTCGCCGCCTACATGGGGCTGGGCGCTATCGGCGGGCCGATCGGACTGGCGATCGGCGCGGTGGTCGGCGGCATCATGGGCATGCTGGGCACCCAGAAGGCAACGGTCGGTCCCAACAGCTCCGGCAACGTCGTATTGGACGGCAAGGGCGGATTCCGCACCGACACCGCCCTGGCGGACAACGGCGCCGATGCCGGCCAGATGCAGCAGCTGACCGATGCCGTCG
This sequence comes from Azospirillum sp. B21, assembly GCF_008364825.1. GTDB lineage: Bacteria > Pseudomonadota > Alphaproteobacteria > Azospirillales > Azospirillaceae > Azospirillum. The sequence continues at coordinate 115,915 of NZ_VTTO01000006.1, read as the reverse complement.
CCGCGTCGATGAACACGGTGGTGGCCGGCATCGGCGGCAAGCTGACCGGTGGCGACGGCGCAAACACGGGGCTCATCCAGCAGTTCGCCAAGGACGGCAAGTGGTACGTGACTCCCAGCGTCGGGGAGAAGGCCGGGCAGCGCGTCGAGTTCACCGACCAGGACCAGGCGATCGCCTTCTACATGCGCGAAAGCCTGAAGGGGCTGATCGGCACCGGCCAGCTGACCGGCGTCAACGACGACGTGAAGAAGGCACTCACCACCTCCAAGGCCACCAAGGCCGAGGAACTGGCCACCGACCTGGGCTTCGCCGCGGGCTTCCGCCAGCAGCTCGACGTGATGAACGCCAGCCTGGATCCGACGAACAACCTGCTGAAGACCTTCACCGAGAACGCCAAGGCGATCGGTGACCAGGTCAAGACCAACATCACCGATTGGCGCAGCAAGGCCAGCGAGCTGGGGCTGGCCACCGAGACCGAGCTGACCGCCGCCGCCCGCAAGGGCATCGAGGCGATGATGGGGCTCGGCCCGGCGACCAAGCCGCTGGTGGGCATGGCCGCGGCGACCAAGCAGGCCGAGATCGAGTTCGAACAGTTCCGGCCGGCGCTGCTGTCGCTCGGCTACACCACCGGTGAGGTGGCCGAACTGGCGGCACGCTACACCCGACGCCTGCAGGACAGCTACGCCGACGCGGTGGCCTATGTGCAGCGGCAGGGGGCCGTCGCCATTGAGGCGCTGATCAACCCCAACGCCAAATCCAGCGCGCTGGACCGGCTGCAGGGGCTGGGCCTCGACCGCACCAACTCTGCCATCAAGGGGCTGGCCGGCGTCATCGAGGGGGTGGAGCAGGCGGCATCCGGCGGCACGCTGACGATCGAGGCCGAGCGGGCGGCGCTGGGCCGGCTGAACAGTGCCCTCTATGACGGCACCATCACCGGTGACCAGTACAGCACCATGGTGGGCTATCTCACCCAGGCGTGGAGCGACAGCGCCGATGCGGCCGAGAAGGCGGTGCAGAAGGCATCCTGGCAGGCCGACGTCACCAGCCGGATGTATGCGGCGCTCGGCAACAGCCGCGGCGCCGGGCTGATCGCGCTGGACGCCCAGCAGGCGGCAGCCCTGGCAGAGGCCACCGCGGCCGGCTACGACACCACCCAGCTGCGCCTGGTGCAGATGGCGGAACGGGCGAGCCAAGCCTTTTCCCTGGCACAGCAGGACCTGCTGGACGCCTATGACCGCGAGATCGCCGCCAAGCACCAGGTGGTCGACTCCATCCAGTCCGGCGCCATCGCCCTGTTGCAGGCCGCCCGGCAGTTCCGCGACGCCCGCGCCGCCCTGCGGGAGGGCGACGACTCGCCGCTGGCACCGCGCCAGAAGATCCAGGAGGCGACCGACCGCTTCGACGCCGCCTATGCGGTGCTGAAGAACGGCAGCTCCACCGATGCGGAAAAGGAAACCGCCCGGCAGACGCTGCTGCAGGTCGGTCCCACCCTGGTGGCGCTGGAGAAGGCGGCCAGCGGCGGCACCGCGTCGGTGCTGTGGGACAAGGTGGACAGGGTCTTTGCCGAACTGGGCAACACCAGCGGGCTGAGCCTCGACACCGCCACCCAGGATTTGCAGGTGGCGCAGGACCAGCTGAAGGAGCTGCAGAAGGCCCGGGCCGACGCCGCGGCGATCGGGCAGCGCCAGCTGGGCAGCCTGTCCGGCCTGCGCGACGTCATGGACCAGAGCTATGCCGTCTGGCAGTCGGCGCTGACGCCGCTGATGAAGTTGACCAACGGCAACGACAACCGGCCGCGCTACAGCGCGCCGGCGGCGGTGCAGACGGCATGGGAACGCCTGTCGGGGGCGCAGCAGGCTGGGATCGCCAGCTCCATGGGCTGGGGCGGCAAGCTGGACGAGGCCTTCAATGTCTGGCTGGCGATGGACAGTGGCCGGGCTTCAAGGTTCGGCGAAGCCGTCCTGACGGCGACACCCTCCACCCCCGCGGCGCCTGCCGAGACCACGGAGCAGAAGCGCCAGCGGCTGCAGGCCTTCAGCCTTGACCAGATAGAGGCGACCTTCGGCGCCTTCCCCGACATCCAGGCGGAGCGGGCGCGCAACCCCGGCTTCAATCTGGCGCGGTGGTTCCTGGACAACGGGATCGACGAGGTGCTGGCCGGCACCCGACGCATTCCGGGCTTCGCCACCGGCGGCATTTCTTTCGGGCCGCAGCTGGCGTGGGTGTCGGAAGGCGCCCACACCGCCGAGGCCCATGTGCCGCTGCCCGACGGCCGGCGCATCCCGGTGGCGCTCGACCTCCGGCTGCCCGGCAGCGACCTGGAGCCGCCGGCGCCGATGGTCTCCTTCCGCCGCCCCGACCTCGATGCCGGCGGCGCCGGCGTGGCCGAGCTGCTGGAGGCGGTGGAGGGCCTGCGCGACGAGGTCCGTGCGATCGGCCGCGACGCCCTCACCCAGCGCGCCCGCATCGGCGCCGATGCCGCCGCCCTGCTGGCCCGCGTCGAGGCCGCCACCAGCGACCTGCCCAGAAAACTCGCCAACACCCGGAGGGCCGCCTGATGACGGTGCGTCTGATCGACCTGACACTGTTCCACCGCCCCAGCGGCCACCGCCACCGGCTGCCGCTGGCCACCTTCCCCGGCTACCAGTCCGGCCCGGCCGACAGCCCGGCGAACGTCACTTGGCTGCCGCTGGTGACCGCCGGCGCCGACGCGTCGGTGTCGATCGGCAGCCTGGGTGCCGCGGACGGGCAGGCCGAGCTGCGGATCGGCGACCTGGTGCTGCGCAACGAGACCTCGCGCAATCCGGGACAGCGCTTCGCCACCCTGCAGGACCTCGACACCGGCGCCTGGCTGCGCCTCGCCCTCGAAGACCGGCCGCTCAACCTGCTGCTGACCGGCGACTATGTCATCCAGTCGGTGACCGAGCGCGAGATCGAGGACGGGGCGCCGCTGGCCGAGGCGGTGACCATCTGGACCGCCCGGGTTGGCCAGCCCAAGCCCAAGCGCACCGAGATCGCCCTGCCGATCTACGACCAGCGCCTCGACTACGACACGCCGATCCAGACCGAGCGCTACAAGGGCACCGGCGGATACGAGGGGCCGGCCGAGCTGAAGGACACGTTGAAGGAGCTGCCGCTGGGGCACTGCCCGATGGCGCGGCCGACCTATCTCGGCATCATCGACGGCTTCCACCGCTGGTCTGTCGGTGGCGGCAAGCCGGTGCAGGACGTGCCGCGGGGCTGGTCTTCCGGTGTCGGGGTGACCAGGCAGAGCGGCGCCACCCCGGCGGACAACGCGCACTTCACGGTCGACCTCGCCAGCGGGATCATCACCACCACGGTGAAGTATGCCGACTTTCGCGTCGAGGTGCTGGGCCGGAAATTCGCCGGCGTCTACCGCCGCTATATCGGCGAGCTGATCGCCGCCCTGGCCACCGGCGCCGGGCTGGCCGGCACGGTGGACAGCGCCGGCATGGACGTGGTGCCGCGCACGGTGGGGCTCTTCCTCCCCGCCGGCGACGGCACCACCCATGCCGCCGCCTATGCCAAGTTCGTCGGCAGCGTGCCGCGGGGCGGCTGGTATGTCGGCACCGCCGGCCAGCTGGTGGTGACCCGCGTTCCCCGTCCCACCGCGGCGGCGGCGGTCCGGGCCTACAGCAGCGCCGCCGGCACCACCACGGGCCTGCAGTATGTCGAGGGCCAGCACAACCCGCCGGCCAAGCAGGTGGTGCTGCGCTGCGCCCACAACCCCAGCCCGTCCAGCAGCGCCGCCACCGACGCCTCCGTGGCCGACGCCACCCGCTGGATCCAGGAATGGGTGGAAGTGCCATCTGCCACCGACGAGGCGATCGCCGCCACCTGGGGCAGCTCGGCCAAGGTGGCCACGGTCGAGACCGCGCTGACTTTCAGCGCCGATGCCGCGGCAGAGCTGCCGGCCTGGGTGGCCGAGCTGTCGGCGCCGCCCACCCTCTACGAGCTGCCGGCGCTGGACGGGGCGCCCGGCGTCTGGATCGGGGACACCGTGACGGTGGAGGACGACATCGCCGGCTTTGCCGATGGGGCGCCGGTGGTGGTCTATGGCCGGTCCATCGCGGACCGCAGCGGCGGCGCCACCCTCTACGTGGCGCGGTGAGCCATGGCAACCGGACTTCTGGCCCATATCAACGAGCTGTCGGAACAGGACTGCGCCATCACCGGCGTTGCTGCCGACTGGGCGGCAACGGCGCCGCTCGATGCGCTGAAGACGCTGCCGCTGGTGGACGCCGCAGTGTCCACCCGGATCGGCAGCCGGGACGAGCCGGTGGTGCTGGAATGGGAGTGGGACCGGCCGATCGACCTGACCTATGCCGGCCTCTACCGCACCAACCTGTGGAAAACCGGCCGTATCCGGCTGGAGGCCTTCAAGACCAGCGCCCGGACCTCGCTGGCCTTCAGCACGCAGTTCGCCGGCGGCATCGACCGCCTGGTGCTGCCCGGCCTCTACGATCCCAAGACGCTGCGGTTCGGCGGTGAGAACACCGTGCTGGGCCAGTTGGGCGCCCGTGAGTTCCTGCGCTACCCGACGAACATCCATGTGGTGATGCCGCTGTGCAGCGCGCAGGTGCTGCGCTGGACGATCTACGGCCCGGCCTACCGGGTGACCGGCAGCCGCTACAGCACGACCGAACAGGCCTATCGGATTGGGTTCGGCTGGGCCGGCGACAGCGTGGCAATCGACCGCCATGTCGGCGCGTCCGCGGAGGGCTACCGCCGCGGCGGCAAGGTGACGGAGCTGGCCGGCGGCGGGGTGGCGGTGGAGCCCGGGCGCGGCCGGCGCACCGCCACGCTCGACCGCACCGTCAACGAGTCCGGCGACCGGGACCGCCTGTTCGACCTGGTCAACTTCCTCGACGCCGACCGGCCGGCGGTGTGGCTGCCGGACACCGACAGCGCCTTCGACTGCTACCGCTACGGCGGGCTTTTCCAGGTCATCGAGGACTTCAGCCAGAAGTACCTGAACGACCTGCACAGCGCCGCCACGATTTCTCTTGGTGAGGTGACGACATGACGACGCTGGCCACCATGCTGGCGGCAGCCCAGCGGCTGCTGAACTACTACAACGGCGACGAAAAGACGGCGCAGAACCCCGGCGGCCTCACCGGTGTGGGTGGCATGGCCGACAACTGGGATCCGTGCATCCAGGACATCGGCACGGTGGCCAACGGGGTGGGCACCGCCATGACCGCGGCCTCCACCAGCGAGGGGAATGCTGCCGAATCAGCTTCAGCGGCAGCCAACAGCGCGCAGAGCGCCCAGCAGAATGCCCAGGCGACCGCTGCCGATCGGCAGGCCACCGGGCAGGACCGGCAGGCGACCGGTGCAGATCGGCAGGCGGTGGCACAGGATAAGACGGCGGTCCATCAGGATCGGTTGGCAGCCGATGCGGACGCCCAGGCAACCGCGGCTGATCGGCAGGCGGTTGCCACCGACCGGGATGCCGTCCACCAGGATCGTCTTGCTGCCGACGCAGCCGCCCAGGCAACCGCGCAGGACCGACAGGCCACCGCAGCCGACCGGCAGCAGACCGGGCTGGACCGGCAGGCTGCCCAGCAGGCAGCCGCCAACGCCCAGACCTGGGATCCGACGAACTACAGCCGCCGGTTCTCCCTTCCGATTCTGAGCGTGGCGGATTGGGTCAAGCTGGGAACCTGGACTGCCCAGGTGGCAGATCGTCTGCTCATCGAGATGACGGGGGGGTATGCCTACTCGATTGACCAGCCGACCAGCACAGGCGGCGTGACCTTCATCACGGCCACCATGCTGGCGGACACAAACGCCGCATTTCCGAACGTTGCCGGGCAGTACTCCTACCTGGGCAATTCTGCCTGCAATGCCGTGAAGTTCGTTCAGAGCGGCAGCAATCGCTTCGTCTACGACGTGTTCGTCTCGCGCCCTGCTTACACCAACATGACCTACCGGGTGATGTGCGCAGGGACCTGGACCTCGGTAAATGCCCCTTCACAGCCGTACCCCGGAACGGCGGCCGGCAGTGCCACCATCGCCGATGGCAATCCGCTTGGCACCATCCTGACCGGCAGTTGGACTTCAACCAACGCCGTAGGAAACACACTCGCAATGCGGGACTCCGGCGGATCGTTGGCGGCTCTTGCCTACACCGCTGTGGGGGCTGGGCCTTCCTATTACTGGTGGGAAACTGACGCCGCCCTGAATAACCATCAATGGTACGCCAGCGTCGATGGCGGCGTGCTGTCCTTCGGCGTTCTCAATGACACAGGGACCGCTGGCGCCAACTGGCTACAGGTTGTTCGCTCTGGCGTTACTGTCGCTTCGATCCAGTTCAGCGCCGCCGTCCAGCAGAACGTCGTAACTCTGGCAAATGTCAGTGGAGCTTTCACCCCGAACTGCCAGCTTGGCAACGAGTTCGATTGCGGCACGCTGGGTGCGGCGGCCACCATCGCCAACCCGACGAATGTGCCGGCTGTGGGTAGGGTGCAGCCCCTGTCCATCAAGTGGACCCAGGACGGTGCCGGCGGGCGGACCATGAGCTTTGGCGTCAACTGCATCAATGTCGGCGGCACCAGTGCAAACACAGCGCCCGGCAAGGTGAACTTCGCTGTCGGGAAGGTTTACCCAGACGGTAAGTTCTATTATTCCATCGTCAAGGGAGCGTGACCATGATTGGCATCGATGATCTGATGATGTGCAGCGGCGCCGATTTGTACCGATATTACCGCCTGTCGTTTCCACTTCAAACGACCATGGACGGTATCTATATCACTGAAATTGAATACATAGGGAGCGGGATATCTTACCCACAGACTGCGGCACCTGCATCAAGCATCACAGCAAAAAATGAGCTGTTCAGTAGTAAGAACGTGGCTTTTGATAAGAGTACTAGTTCAGGTCAATGGCACGACGGCACACCGTCTTGGATCACTATTGACTTTGGCGCCACCACCCCCGTTGAGGCTACGGCGGTAGCTATTACAATCGGCCCGATGGGAGGTGATCCAAATATGTTTTCCGTAGAGTGCAGTCACGATAACGCGACGTGGGTAACCAGACTTGCAAGGTCTGGCGTTACGTGGACTTCTTCCAATCAACGCCAAGTATTTAATTTTACGGCATAGCCCTGGACGAAGGAGAATGTGATGCAGTTCCCTGTTGCTGTAGTGTCCGAAGGGGCGGTAATCGCGGTTTATGCTGCTGCTGCGCCTTTTGTGTATGGGGAGGCTGAGGATGCGGTCAACCATCCGGCCGACGCTTGGTCACTCTGGTCCGCCGATGATTGGGCCGCCATGTGCCCTGGCTGGTCTCTGCTGCCGGTGGTTGACGATCCGCCGTTGGAGCCCGGCAAGCGCGCCGAGTGGCGGCCGGTGGAGGATTGGACGGTCGGCAGCGACGCCGTGACGGTGGTTTACCGCATGGTTGACCTCTCGTCTGCCGAACTTGCCAACGAATTGGAGGCTGCCCGATCCGCCAAGGTGCGCGCCATCGACGCGGAGCGGGATCGGCGGCTGGGGCTTGGCGCCCTGCATGCAGGTAAGCGCTTTTCAACGTCCGACGCCAACCGCACGGACCTGGGAGGCATGGCGACCACGGCCGGGCTGGTGCTGTCGGGCGCGCTGCCTGCATGGCCGGACAGCTATGCCCAAGGCTGGATCGCCATCGACAACACCCGCCTACCGCTGCCGACCCCGGCCGATGGGATCGCCCTGGCCGCCGCGGTGGCGCTCTCCTATTCCGCCACGGTTCAGCATGCCCGTGACCTGAAGGATGCAGCTCTGACCGCCGCCGATCCGGCCGCCGTGGACGAGTTGGCCGGCTGGCCCGAATAGTCCGCGACAACACTCCAACCCTGACCGATCCGGCGCCTGCGAGGCGCCTTTTTCATGTCCGGAGGACTCGATGGTCTCCACCCTCTGGCCGGTGCTCACCGGCTGGCTGGCGGTGCATTGGCGCGAGCTGGCACTGTCTACCCTCTTCCTCGCCTGTGCGTTCCGGGAACGCGGGCAAGACCACAAGACGCTGGGCACCACCGCAGCGCGGGCGCTCTTCTGGGCGCTTCCGGTGGCGGCCGACGTCTATCTGCTGCTGGCCGGTCTCACGCTGGACCGCGCTGCCGCCATCACCGCGGCACAATGCGGCGCGCTCGCTTTCGCCGGCATAGCCTGGCTGCCGCACTCGGCCGGGCAGAACCTGGCCGAGACGCCGGCGGACTACCCGGCCAGCTGGACCGCCCGCATCAGCCTCCCGAACAAGCTGGGCTACCTGGCAGCCGTTGGCATTGCCCGGCTGTACCTGATTGCCCTGCCGCTGGCCCACGATCACCCCGCGGCCATGTGGCTGCCGCTGGGCGGCCTGTCCATGGTTCTGGCCTACCTCGCCGGCGCCAAGCTGCCGGCACTGCCCTGGCGCCTCACCAGGCCGACTGAATGGGGTGAGTTCCTGACCGGTGCCGGCGCCGGCGCCGCGATCGGCGCGGTGCTGGTGGCCGGACAAGTCGATTTTCTCGCCCTCATGTGAGGCGCCAAAACTTAACACGCCACCCGCTGCTGACCTCCACAAAGCCGCCCGGCATGCACCGGGCGGCCTTTTTCATGCGCGAAGGAGTTTCCGCCATGCGTGCTATCCTGCAAGCCGCCGTCGACCTCGTGAAGGAGGCCGAAGGCCTGCGCCTCACCGCCTACCCGGATCCCGCCACCGGCGGCGCTCCCTGGACGATCGGTTACGGCCACACCGGCCCGGATGTCCGGCCGGGACTGCGCATCACCAAGGCGCAGGCCGAGCAGCTGCTGCTGGCCGACCTCGACACCGCCGCGGCGGTGGTCGACCGTGCTGTCACCGTCGAGCTGACTGACGCCCAGCGCGGTGCGCTGGTATCCTTCGTCTTCAACGTTGGCGCCGGTCGGAAGGCCAAGGGCAAGGACGTCGGCAAGGACGGGTTCGTCGTGCTCAAGAGCGGCCAGCCGTCCACCTTGCTGCGCAAGCTGAACGTTGGTGACGCCGCGGGCGCCGCGGCCGAGTTCGCCAAATGGACGCGGGGCGCCGGCAAGGTGATGGCCGGCCTGGTCAAGCGCCGGGCGGCCGAGGCTGCCCTGTTCCTGTCGGATGAGGTCCACCCGGTGAGCCGGGTTGCCGAGCTGGCGCCGGCCATGAAACCGATGGCCAAGTCGGTCAGTGCCGTCAGCGGCGGCGGTGCACTCGGCCTGGCTGGCGTGGCCGTCCTGCTGGACCAGGCGCGCGACGTCTCCACCGCCATCAAGGAGCTGCTGCAGGCGCTGCCGTCGGGGGCGCTGGGCTGGGCCGCGGCCGCCCTGCTGGGGATGGCCGTGGCGGTGATGCTCTGCCGGCGCTGGGATGACCAGCGCAAGGCGGCCTGATGCTGGCCTTCCTCACCACGGACTGGGGCCGAGCGGCTGCCGGCCTGATCCTCGCCAGCCTGGTGCTGGCGGGGATCGTCACCTTCGGCGCGCTTCAGCGCCAAGCAGGGCGGCAGGACGCCGTCCTAGAGTCGACCACACAGGCACTCCGGAACGCAGAGGTGCGCCATGGGATTGAGGATGATCTACGCCGGCATCCTGCTGGCGCTGCTGAGCGGCTGCGCGACCAATGGAGCCGGGACTGAGGGAGGCTGCGCCGCCTTCCGCCCGATCTACACTAGCCGGGCGGACGCGCTCACCGACGGCACTGCCGAGCAGCTGCTGGCGCACAATCTGACCGGCGCCCAGCTGTGCGGGTGGGCGCCGGTGCGCTGAGGGAGGCCGAAGTGTTCACACGTGAACAACGTTGCGGCTTTCGATAGGTTTCGACCCGCGCTGTTTTAACACTACGATCTGTCTTGCTCAGACCACTTGCAGCACGTATTCCGTTTGGAAAGGTAATTTCACATTTTCCTTTAGAGTGGATGAAATATCGGGTGCAGACAACAGCAATTGCGTTTCGATCTGCGCCCCCCGAGCTATGGATGTCAGAGATGCCAATTCTTTAATGTATGCTGTAATTCCATCTATATCTTGAGCGTTCAAGGAAAGATTTGTAGCATCTCTGGCCAAAAGATCGTTAAGCCCTTCCGATCCCTCTGATATCTCGGTTATAGAAGTCGCAATGTAATCAAGATCGATCTTGTTTTTCCCAACCTGTGAGAGAAAAATTTTGCTATTTAAGCTTGCTAATGGAAGCATCACCGACGTTGTGATTGCTGACGATATTTTCGCAATATTGATGTCGTATTCAATTGCGCTGCTCTGAATTGTGTCGATGAGAAATTCAGATTTTGAATTCCCCGTAGCCTCCTCATAGAGCTCCGAAATATGGGAAAGGAGCCCTCTGTCACGGCGGATTTCCTTTGCAATTACGCTGCTTGTAAGAATTCTTGAGAAGAAATCCGAAGCCGATTTCTCAATTAATTTAGAAATTTCTACTGCCTTCTGGTGCGCGGCCTCCTTCTCGCCAATAGTTAGATCAATTTTTATTGAAAGAAGCTCGCTCATCAGCCGCATTCTGTTTACTTCAACTGTACAGAATTCATGCTCATCGAGTGCATTTTCGTATTCGTCCACAAGGCTATCAAAAATCCTTATAGCTTTATGGATGGGCACAAGATTTTGCGTGACGATGCTTTGAGCGCCTGCCTCATCTTTTCGATCAGCGTAGGCCAAGGTATCCAGCACAGCACCTACTTCCGCAAACACCATATCTCGATGGCGAGCATCAATTCTTCCAGATAGAGAACTCAGATCGTACGCTATAGAATCAACTTTCTTATCGATCTGCGCAACCGCACCGATAAGTTCATCAATCTTGTTGTTTACTTTATCGATCTTCGATTCTAGGCGAGAAAATCTCTTATTGAGCGCTCTAAATTGACCGCTCATGTAAGCAAATGTAATCGCTGACACTCCAAGATTTAGAGCGCCGCTAATAGATGAGAATAGTCCAATATTTGGCGCGCGAAAGCGAAACGCCTCCGATAGATGATGCTCGATCTGGCCCGTGGAGATGTTCTTTATTACAGTGCCCTGCCGGACTAGATTTGGATTTCCGGCAGCTTCTTGAGGCCACTTCATAAAGATAATTTCTTGTTCAATGAGCATGGCGGTTATCCACATTCCTTGTATTTAATTGCCTGGTCGCCGCGTTCCGCTTCTCGAAAAGCGGGAGGTAACCGCGCCTATAACGACTATAAAACGAACGCAAAGTGATTATGTCACCTGAAGCTACGGACGATCAAGATCCTCAACGACAGTGCCAAGGTGTGGCCGCTGAGCCATGTAAGGGTCGACCACGTCCTAGACGCTCTCGACTACATCCAGGGCAGAGCTGGACGCGCGAAGGGCGGAGCGTCTCCTCGAGTAGCTGCATGCCCCGCTCCCCTTCTTCGTTTGGGCCTCAGAGAAGCGTTTGCGAGAGTGTATGCGAGAGGGGGGTGTTTTGGCATTGATTCAGCCCTTGGAATGGGAAGAATTTCCATTGAAAATTGATAGTTATCAGGCGCTCTGCCCTCTGGGGGATTGAGGCTCTACATGCGAAACGGGCGGTCGCTGCAGTGCGACCGCCCATCCAAGAAAATGGCGCGCATTTTCTTTGTCTAACCCATTGGCAAAATTCGCTTTTTGCAGATTGTTTCAATCTGTCATAGCCGGGCCGGTTATGGCGTGGTCCTGCACCGGACGGCGGAAATAGCCGCTTCGGTCGGGATCGGCCTTGGCGTGTGGAGGGCGTCGAACGACGTTGCCGCTGGTGCCACGGATCAATGCATACGCTGATACTATCCTTTTGGACAGCTGCGGTATCCCTCAGGATCCGCCCGCGGGCGTGGCAAAGCCCCTACAGTATTAGGGTCGATCCGGGAGGGCGCGCCATGATGCAGGACGATGCCGTGATGGCCGGTTCCCTAGCCATCTCCACCACGCTCCTGCTGCTGATGCTGGCCGCTTCCGGCAGGCAAGACAAGAAACCAAGACCCTGCCGGGTGCGGGCCGGGCGGCGGCACGTCGTGCCGCCGTCGGCGCCGCGCTACGCGGGTCCCCAATGGGAAGGAACTCCACCATGGCCTCTCGCATGGCTCGGATCGTTCATATGGGAAAACTGGGCGGCTATGCGGCGCTCCTGGATGGCGCGCTGCTGGAATTGGATGGACGCCTTCTCTGGCCGTCAGCGGGGGCGTTGAGCGAAGCGATGCGGCGCGTCGGCATTCAGCCGTCGGACCTGATCCTCGACACCCGCTCGCCCGCCGGGGCTACGCCCGCCGCAACGGTCAACGGATCGGCGGCTGTGCGGCCCCGGTCCGGCGGTCTGCGGCTGGCGGCGTGACGCTCGTCAGGTGGACGACCACGCTGCCGAAATCGCTGTCCGTCTCCAGCCGCACCGGCAGGGGCGGATAGCCGGCGGCGACCGGAGCCAGCCACAAATCCACCGGAGGCCGGTCCGCCGGGCTGCTCCGCTGCCAGAAGCGGCCGGTGGGGCCGGACCTCCCGTATCCCGCCACCGGCTTGTAGCTGACCCGGCATTGCTGGGCGAGGCCGGAGAAGACCGAATAGCGTGACGGATCGACGATCCGCCGCCCAACCTCGGCGAACATCATATCGTAGCGGCGGCGCCCGTCGAAGACCGGCAGCGACCGGTCGCAGCGTTCGCTCGCCCCCACCGCGAAGAGCAGGTCCAGCACGGCGGACAGCGGGTCCAGCGTGCCGCGCTGCAGGGCGGGCGGCACCGGCTCGCGGTCGTCGGTCTCCGGCGGGGGAGTGACGGTGGCGGACACGTCGCCCTGCGGCCCGTAGGTCAGGGTGACGTTGCGCGGCTCCCCCCGGAACCGGCTGGACTGCCGGTGGTTGGCCGGCCTCAGGTCGTCGCCCTGGCGGCGGCCGTCGCTCTCCGATTCCGTCTTCCAGGTGAACAGGCGGCCGATGGTGCCGCCGGTCACCGCCGACACCGCAATCCGGTAGCGGTCGCCCGTCACATCCAGTGTCGCATCCACATCCAGCGCGGTGACGCCGCCGACGAACACGCGGTAGGTCGCCTTCAGCGGCTCCGCCATGGCCGCCGGTGCTGCGAGCGGCAACAGGGGGAGCGACAGGCCGGCGGCCAGCAGGGCCGTTCCGAAACGGATGGGGAGGCGGAGAGGGCTGGGATAGGGCACGGTCCGGGGCTCCTGCTGGCGACGCAATCTTTTTTAAGATGGTGATGAATCTGGTGCTTGACACCCGGCAGGGAAGGCCGTAGAAACCCGCCCACCGCAGCGGCGGGGCCGACGAAAGACGGTCGCGACGCTCCCGGGAAAGCCAGCCGGAACGGCAGGACGGAACGGGGCAAAAAGTTTCAGGGTTCGGGCGCGTAGCTCAGCGGGAGAGCATTCGCTTCACACGCGAAGGGTCACAGGTTCAATCCCTGTCGCGCCCACCATCAAAAAGGCTTCGGACGAGAGTCCGGAGCCTTTTTCTTTTCCCTGCCGCCCTGGCAGGGGCTAAGCCGTTGCCGGCCCCGGGATGCAGCGGAACCACGCCAAGGCGCAAATTCCATATTGCTTATATAAGCGGCGAATCCGCGGTCGATTGACGCAGATCAGCCCCGTTTGCGTTGCAATACGGTAGGTTGGGTCATTCCCTGTCACCCGCTTCGGAAAGCTTTACCTCATGGACGATACCCGCATCGCTCTGCTCTCTCTCGGCCTGCTCGTCGTGGTCCTCGCCATCATCATCGGTTCGGTGATTTTCGTCCCGTCCTTCACCGCCCTGCTCGCCACGCTGCTGGCCTGGGCCAACTTGGCCTATCTGGTCGGCATCACCATCAAGCGCTGATTTTCCAGGGTCGACGCGGCGGGGGAGGGGGTGCCTTCGCCGCCGCTTCGGCAACAGTCTGTCTTACGGAAAGCTTTTCTGGACAGGAACGGTCCGACGCGTTATCCAGCGCGCGAATTCGACGCGCAAGGACCGCCGCCATGACGCTGCCCGCCGCCCAGACCTCCAGCGACCTGCCGATCCTGAGGACGGTTGAGGACCTGCGAGCACAGGTCGCGGCTTGGCGCAGGGAGGGGCTGACCGTCGCCCTCGTGCCGACGATGGGGGCGCTGCATGAGGGGCATCTGGGCCTGGTGCGGCGTGGGCGGGAATTGGCCGACCGGGTTGTCGCCAGCGTCTTCGTCAACCCGACCCAGTTCGCGCCACATGAGGATTTCGACCGCTACCCGCGTGACGAGGCCGGCGATTCCGTCAAGCTCGCGTCGGCCGGTTGCCACGCGCTCTATGCCCCGTCGGTGCGCGCCATGTACCCGGAAGGCTTCGCCACCGCCATCTCGGTCGGCGGCCCGGCGGAGGGGCTGTGCGGTGCCTTCCGGCCGCAGATGTTCGGCGGTGTCGCCCTGGTGGTGACCAAGTTGTTCCTGCAGGCACTGCCCGATGTCGCGGTGTTTGGCGAGAAGGACTATCAGCAGCTGATGGTGATCCGCCGCTTCACCCGCGATCTCGACATCCCCGTCCGCGTCGAAGGACTGCCGACGGTGCGCGAGGCCGACGGACTCGCCATGTCCTCCCGCAATGCCTATCTCGGCGCCGACGAGCGCGCCCGTGCTCCGGAGCTGCACCGGGCGCTGACCGCGGCGGCCGAGGCACTGGCTCGCGGGGCCGAGGCCGACGGTGCCCTGACCGGCATCCGCGGCCGGATCGCCGAGGCCGGGTTCGGCACCATCGACTATGTCGAACTGCGCGATGCCGAAACGCTGGAGCCGGTGACCGCCGTCACCCGTCCCGCCCGGCTTCTCGCCGCGGCCTGGATGGGCAAGGCCCGCCTGATCGACAATGTTCCGGTTATCCCGGCCGGCTGAACGGGCGGATTGTCGGTCAGGCCGATCGATCGGCATTTGACCAGCCTTTGCTGCAGGCCTAGCATCATCGGCGATGGGACTTTTGACCCTCGTGATTGGGGGCGGAAAGGCGAACTTGCGGCTCGTCCGTCGCAACCGGCATGGGGAAACGGTGTCCCTGATGCCGCTGGTTCTGACCGGCCTGCTGCTGGCGCTGGCAGCGCTCGGCACCACGGGTGCCGTGGTGGCCAGCAAGAACCGTGCACCTGCGCCACAGACACAGCCGGGGGCCGACAAGAAATACGCTGCCCTGCCGATGATGACCTTCGGTTTGGGCGGTGGCGGCGCGCGGATGGTCGACGTCAAGGTCCTGCTGGAGATCGACCCCTCGGTGGACGGCAAGGTCGCCGACCCCTACGTCCCCCGCATCTCCGACCAACTGTCCGACCGCATGCGCCAGATCGACCCGGAACAGTTGACGGGAGCAGATGGCGCGATGCTGATGAAAAGCACGATCGCGGGCGTGCTCGACCGCGAACTGCGTGGCGTGCGGGTGAAGGATATCCTGCTGGACCGGATGGTGGTGCGGTAGAAGAGAATGGGGGTAGGCGCCGCGAGAGCGCCCACCCCACTCCGATCATTCGGCCCC
The DNA here is from genome assembly GCF_008364825.1 of Azospirillum sp. B21. GTDB lineage: Bacteria > Pseudomonadota > Alphaproteobacteria > Azospirillales > Azospirillaceae > Azospirillum. The sequence goes on along the minus strand of NZ_VTTO01000006.1, from coordinate 100,466 downwards.
TATCACTCGGCCGCGACGGCGGCGCGGCGCCGGGCGTCGCGCGACTGGCGGCCTTCCTTCAGCTTTTCGGCCAGCAGGAAGGCCAGTTCCAGCGACTGGCTGGCGTTCAGGCGCGGATCGCAGGCGGTGTGGTAGCGGAGCGCCAGATTGTGGTCGGTGATCGCCTGGGCGCCGCCGGTGCACTCCGTCACGTCCTGGCCGGTCAGCTCGAAATGCACGCCGCCGGCATGGGTGCCTTCGGCCTGATGCACCTCGAAGAACCCGCGCGCCTCGGCCAGCACGCGCTCGACCGGACGGGTCTTGTAGCCGGTGGTCGACTTCACCGTGTTGCCGTGCATCGGGTCGCAGGACCAGACCACCGTGCGGCCTTCGCGCTGGACCTTGCGCAGCAGCGGCGGGAACTTTTCCGCCACCTTGTCGGAGCCCATGCGCACGATCAGCGTCAGGCGCCCGGCCTCGTTGGTCGGGTTCAGGATGTCGATCAGGCGGATCAGCTCGTCCGGGTCGGTGGTCGGGCCGCATTTCAGGCCGATCGGGTTCTTCACCCCGCGCAGGAACTCGACATGGGCGCCGTCGGGCTGGCGGGTGCGGTCGCCGATCCACAGCATGTGGGCCGACACGTCGTACCAGTCGCCGGTGGTGCTGTCGACGCGGGTCAGCGCCTGCTCGAACGGCAGCAGCAGCGCCTCGTGGCTGGTGAAGAAGTCGGTCTCGCGCAGCTGCGGCGTCGTCTCCGCGGTGATGCCGCAGGCGGCCATGAAGGCCAGCGTCTCGTCCAGGCGGTTGGCCAACTCCTGGAAATGCTCGCCGGCCGGCGACTTCTCGACGAAGCTCAGCGTCCACTGATGGACCTTGTGCAGGTCGGCGTAGCCGCCCTGGGCGAAGGCGCGCAGCAGGTTCAGCGTCGCGGCGGCCTGGGTGTAGGCCTGCATCATGCGCTCCGGATCGGGAACGCGGGCGTCGCTGGTGAAATCGAAGCCGTTGATGATGTCACCGCGGTATGACGGCAGCTCGACCCCGTCGATGGCCTCCATGTCGGCCGAGCGCGGCTTGGCGAACTGGCCGGCCATGCGGCCGACCTTGATGACCGGGATCGAGGCGCCGAAGGTCAGCACCACGGCCATCTGCAGCAGGACGCGGAAGGTGTCGCGGATGTTGTTGGGATGGAACTCGGCAAAGCTCTCGGCGCAGTCGCCGCCCTGCAGCAGGAAGGCCTGGCCGGCGGCGGCCTCGGCCAGCTTGGCCTTCAGCCGGCGGGCCTCGCCGGCGAAGACAAGCGGCGGATAGGAGGACAGGCGCTGTTCGACCGCCTCGACCTTGGACTGGTCGGGATAAGTCGGCAACTGCTTCGCCGGTTTCGTCCTCCAACTGGCGGGTGTCCAACGCTCGACCATGACGCGCCTGCTCTTCCTTGACGATTGCGGAACGGGGGCCGGGCGGGCGGCGAACGACCGGCGGCGAATCCCGTTGGGGGGTACTCTATAGCGCGACTCGCGGTAACTTTTCCACAGTTTCGGCCCGCCTCCCGGCAATGCTGTGCCGCAGCACCCCATGCTCCGCCACCAGGAGTGATTTCAGATGAAAGGAAGTTCGCGCCTGCGCCGCTGGCGGCGGGGCCTCGCGCCCTTTATACATCGGGGCAACCGACCACTCCCGACCGACCGCCCCCATCCATTGCCCGAGAGGAGCCCTTTTCGGTGAACGCGACATCCTGGCGGGCCAAACGCCTGTCCTCCTGGGGGCAGGTCCTGGCGGTCTACCGCGACCCGCGCGTGCTGGCGATCCTGTTCCTGGGCTTTGCCGAAGGGCTGCCGCTGGCGCTGACCGGAGCCACGCTGAATGTCTGGCTGACCGAGGAAGGCGTCAGCCGGACCAACATCGGCCTGTTCGCGCTGGTCACCATGCCCTATGCGCTGAAGTTCCTGTGGGCGCCGCTGATCGACCGCATGAGGCTGCCGGTGATGACGCGGCTGTTCGGGCGGCGGCGCGGCTGGGCGCTGACGGCGCAGGCGGCGCTGATCGCGGCGTTGCTGGGGCTGGGCACCACCGATCCCGGACAGGATCTGTGGTGGACCGCGCTGTGCGCGGTGCTGGTCGCCTTCTGCTCCGCCAGCCAGGACATCGTCGTCGATGCCTACCGCGTCGAGGTTCTGGAGGAGCATCAGCAGGCGGCCGGTGCCGCTGTGCTCGTGCTGGGCTATCGCTTCGGCCTGATGGCGGCGGGGGCGGGCGCCCTCTTCATCGCGGAGGCCTATGGCTGGCGCACCGCCTACGAGGCGATGGCGGCGCTGGTGCTGGTGGGGATGGCGACCATCCTGCTTTGCCGCGAACCGAAGGAACCGCCGCCCAACGCCCGTGAAAAGCTGATCGCCGAGTGGCTGGCGCGCCGGCCGCATCTGTCGGGCCGCAGCGCGGTGATGCTCGCCTGGCTCTATGGCGCGGTGGTGGCGCCCTTCCTGCAGTTCATGGAGCGGCGGGCCTGGGTGCTGATCCTGGCCTTCATCGCCAGCTACAAGCTGGGGGAGGTGCTGGCCGGCCAGATGTCGTCCACCTTCTACATCAGCCTGGGCTTCACGAAGTCGGAGATCGCCACGGTCAGCAAGCTGTTCGGCCTGTGGGCGACCATTGCCGGGGGGCTGGTCGGCGGGCTTCTGGTCGGCAAGGTCGGGGTGCTGCGCGGCCTGATGATCGGCGGCGTCCTGCAGATGGTCTCGAATCTGGGCTACGTCCTGCTGGCCTGGACCGGCCACGACCTGTCCATCCTTGCGGTGACGGTGGTGGTCGACAATGTCTGCGGCGGCATCGCCACCGCGGCCTTCGTCGCCTACCTGTCGGGCTTGTGCAACGTCGCCTACACCGCGACCCAGTATGCGCTGCTGTCGAGCTTCTACAAGCTGGGCGGCGACCTGTTCGGCGCCTCGTCGGGCTGGCTGGCGGAGCGGATGGACTGGATCAGCTTCTTCCTGCTGTCGATGGCCGGCGCCATTCCGGCGCTGTGCCTGCTGGTCTGGCTGATGGGGCTGCACCGTCGGGAACGGGAGAGCGCCGTCCCCGCGCAGTGACGGGGACGGCATCGCCGGAGAGCGCTATCAGCCCCCGGTGGTGGTCTTGGTCTTGCCGGCGCCCGGCCCGGCACCCAGGTCGGCGCCGGTGGTCGGATCGGCGTCCGGCTTGGACATGGTGCGGGCGGCAACCGCATTGACCGCGGCCATTTCCGACGCGGCCAGCTTGACCGTCGGGTTGCCGTCGCCGCCGTTGACCGGAGCGTCGCCCATCTTGACGTCCACGAACTCCCACTGGGCGCCCTGGTTCCAGGGCCCGCGCATGTCGCCCTCGCCCTGGCTCATGTTGTAGTACTTGTCGGTGTATTCCGGCTTGCCCGGCAGCTTGCCCGGCGGGAAGTTGTTGTCGATGGAATACAGCGCCTTCTCGAAGCTCTTCTGGTGCGCGATCTCGCGGGTCATCAGGAAGCCCAGGGCATCCTTCACGCCCGGATCGTTGGTGACGTTGATCAGGCGCTCGTAAATGATCTTGGCGCGCGATTCCGCCGCGATGTTGGAACGCAGGTCGGCCGTCGGGTCGCCGATGCTGTCGATGTAGCCGCCGGTCCACAGCTGCCCGGCGGAGTTCACCAGGGCCGGGCCACCGCCATACAGAAGCGACAGGGTGTGGCTGCCGTTGCCCTGGGTGATGTTGGCGTAGAGGTCGGCGGTCTCTTCCGCACCCTCGGCCAGCTTGCCCTTGGCGCCCTTGGTCAGCATGGCGACGATGGAGCCGATCACCTCGAGGTGGCTCAGTTCCTCGGTCGCGATGTCGATCAGCATGTCCTTGCGGCCCGGATCCTCGTCGGCCAGACCCTGGGTGAAGTAGCGCATGGCTGCGGCGAGTTCACCCTGCGGGCCGCCGAACTGCTCCAGCATCAGGCTGGCGAGCACCGGGTTGGGCTCCGACACGCGCACCGTGTACATGAGCTTTTTGTTGTGCATGAACATGCGAGGGACTCCTCCTGCGTCTGATGGCCCGCTTGGCGGGGGCCGAGGATCGGAGAAATCCGGACCGGCCCATCGCCGGGGATGCAGGGGAGACCAGCAGGACGTGCCGTTCCGGATCGCTCACCCGTCCTCAACCCACAATCTTTAGAAGCGTTCCAGGAAAAATGCCCTGTCTTGGCGTGCTATAACTCCCGGTGCATGGCAGAAGACGTGATTCCACGAAAAAGGCGGCGCGAATGGGTGGTTTCCCTCGCGCCACCCGTTCCGGCAGTCCTGTTTTGCGGGCGGTCAGATTTTCTTTTCCGGCTCCGCCTTCTCGCGCATCAGCACGAACTCCTCCGAGGTGGAGGGGTGGAGCGCGATGGTGCGGTCGAAGTCGCGCTTGGTGGCGCCGCAGTTCAGCGCGATGGCCAGCGGCTGCATCATCTCCGGCGCGTCCATGCCCATCATGTGGCAACCGAGCACGCGCTGGCTCTCCCCATCGACCACCAGCTTCATCAGCACCCGCTCGTCCCGGCCGGACAGGGTATGCTTCATCGGGCGGAAACCGGCCTTGTAGATGTCGACCTGCGGGTATCGGGCGCGGGCCTGCATCTCCGTCAGCCCGACGGTGCCGAGCGGCGGCAGCGAGAACACCGCGGTCGGCACATTGTCGTAGCCGATGTGCATGGGATTGTCGTTGAACAGCGTCTCGGCCAGCGCACGGCCCTCGGCGATGGCGATGGGGGTCAGGGCCATGCGGTCGGTGACGTCGCCGATGGCATAGATGTTCTCCACGCTGGTGCGCGACCAGTCGTCGACCGGGATCGCGCCGGCCTCGTTCAGGGTGATGCCGACCTCTTCCAGGCCGAGATTCTTGGTGTTCGGGCGCCGGCCGGTGGCGGCCATCACCAGACCCGCCGAATGCTCGCGGCCCATATGGTCGGTCAGGGTATAGCCGCCCGCACCCTTTTCCAGCTTCAACGGCTTGCAGCGCGAGATGATGTTGATGCCGCGCTTGCGCATCTCCTGCGCCAGGGCCACGCGGATGTCGTCGTCGAACCCGTTCAGCAAATCGTCGCCGCGGATCATCAGCGTCACTTCGGAGCCCAGCCCGCGGAAGATGCTGGCGAATTCCACGGCGATGTAGCCGCCGCCGATGATCAGCACGGAATGGGGGAGCTTTTCGAGGTGAAGCGCCTCGTTGGAGGTCGCGGCATGCTCGATCCCCTCGATCGGCGGCAGCGACGGCCAGCCGCCGGTGGCGATCAGGATGTTGCGGGCGGTGTAGCGCTTGCCGTCGACCTCCACCGTATGGCGGTCGACGATCCGGCCGAACCCCTCGTACAGGGTCACGCCGGAATTCTTCAGCATGGTGATGTAGATGCCGTTCAGCCGGTCTATTTCGCGGTCCTTGCGCGAGATCAGCGTTTCCCAGTCGAAGGCCGGCGTGTGGGAGTTCCAGCCATAGCCGCAGGAATCCTCGAAGCCGTCGCGGAATTGGGCGGCATAGACCAGCAGCTTCTTCGGGACGCAGCCGCGGATCACGCAGGTGCCGCCGACGCGGCTGCCTTCGCAGATCGCCACCTTCGCGCCGTAGGACGCGGCGCGCCGGCTTGCGGCGACGCCCCCGGACCCCGCCCCGATGGTGAAGAGGTCGAAATCGAACTCGGCCACGGCCGTCTCCTTCCGCAACTTGACCCTTGAACGCCACGAACGGAGCCCGCGAACGGTCACGAGGCTGCCGGATGTGGTCCGGCAGGATATGGGGAGGCAAGGGGCGTTGGGAAGCGCGCCGTCAGCGCAGCAGCATATCCTGGATCAGCACTTGTCGAAGCTTCAACGGCCGCATGGTCTTGTTGGCGACGTGGCGCAGTGCGTCCTTGACATAGGCCGGCCCGTCGGCCCCCTGCAGTTCGGCCGGATCGACCTCCAGCAGGCGCCGGCTGATGGCGTCGGCGATGCGCGGCAGGTGGGGGGTGACCGTTTCCAACGGCGTCGCCGGGTCGAACTCCAACACTGCGCGCAGCCGCAATTCCTGCAGGCGGCGGCCGTCGTTCAGGGTCAGGGTCAGGGTGGGCAATGCGGCGTAGACCGCGGGGGCTGGTGCCATGCCGATTCGGGGAGCGGCGAAGGCCCCCTGGGCGGGGACCGGGCGGAGCAGCAGGGCGCCGCCGACCCCGGCGCCGGCGAAGGCGAGCATCAGCCCGATCAGCGCCAGAACGATCCGGTTCCCCGTCCCTTCGAAGGAGGGCAGGGCGGACGGAGCCGATTCGGCGGTTGCGGTCATCTTCGCCATTCCGTTCAGCCGCCCTGTTGCGATCGAAACCTGTGCGACGACTTTAAAAGCGCGGAAGTGGTAGGTCAAATAACGGTATTTGATCTGGTTTTTCTCTGAATGCGACAGGTGAAGCAGGACAAAGGCTGCAGCATCTGCGTGGCGACATCACCGGCATTTGATCTGTTCACCGTAGATGTCGGCATCAGAAATCTCACCGGAAAATGCAATGCTGCCATCCGTTCCGGGTTGCCAGGATGGGAAGCCTCTTCCCCCGCCCGCCCGGGGCGTATAATGCTGGGATTCCAACACAACCGGCCGGCTGCCCTGTCCGGCGGCCGGGCCATCCAGAACGAAGCATCGCAAAGCCATGCGCGGACACAGGCGCGGACAGGGGCGGAAGGCGAGGGTTACCGGTATGAGCAGCACCGACAACCGATCAGTTGGCGGCCGGGCAGCGGGAAGCGGGATGGCCGGCAAAGGGCCGACCGCCCTCAACCCGTCCTCCGCCCAGGTTCCTGACTGGACGGACACCTATTTCCGCCGCACCAGGGAAGCGGTGGGCAAATTCGGCGACAAGACCGTCACCTACGCCATCTTCATGCGGCGCCCGGTGGTCTGCGCCCCACGTCTGGCGGTGGACTGGCTGGAGGCGGTGGCGCGCGAGCGCAACACGACGTTCCAGATCGAACTGAACTACCCCGAGGGCAAATGGGTCGGCGCCGGCGAGCCGATTATGTACGTCACCGGCTCCTTCTATCATCTGGTCGATTGCGAGACGATCATCCTGCAGAAGCTGGGTCCCGCCAGCGTCGCGGCCTATAACGCCTTCACCATGTGCGCCGACCTGCCGAAGGTCGCCTTCCTCGCCATGGACGCCCGCCACTGCGCCGGAACGGAGATGGCGGAGATGATGGCCTATGCCGCCTCCGTCGGGTCGGACCGGGCCAAGCGCAAGGTCGGTGCCAAGGGCTTCATCGGCAACGCCACCGACGCCACCGCCCCCTATTTCGGGCAGGAGAAGGGCATGGGCACCATGCCGCACGCCCTGATCGGCTATGCCGGTTCGACCGTGCGCGCGGCGGAGATGTTCCACGAGACCTTCCCCGACCTGTCGCTGACCGTGCTGGTCGATTATTTCGGCCGCGAAATCACCGACGGGCTGGAGGTCTGCCGCCGCTTTCCGCAGCTGGCCGCCCAGGGCAAGCTGGCGCTGCGGCTCGACACCTCCGGCGGGCGTTTCGTCGAGGGGCTGGATCCCCCCGGCTCCTATGCCGTGCTGGAGCGCCATGCGCCGCACGCCATCCGCGGCTATCGCGACGAGACCCAGCTGCGCTACCTGATCGGCACCGGCGTGTCTGCCGCGGCGATCCATTACGTGCGCGAAAGGCTGGACGAGGCCGGCTTCCCGGCGGTGAAGATCGTCGCCAGCAGCGGGTTCGGCCCGGCCAAGTGCCGCCTGATGGCGGAGGCCAACGCGCCGGTGGATGTGATCGGCACCGGCAGCTACCTGCCCGAACGCTGGACCGAGACCTACGCCACCGCCGACATCATCGAGTATGACGGCGAACGCCGCGTAAAGGTCGGCCGCGAGTTCCTGTTCCGACGGTAGGTCACGACCGCGACGTGTGCGCCCGCATGCCGCCACGCCCGCCTAGAGGACTCTTGCCCGGCTATGTCAAGAGCCAGGACAGGACTGCCGTCCTGTTCTGGCCCAGAAGCGACCGCACCCAACCATCGTCCAGGCCTATTGCAAAGCCCTTGCAAGGGGAGAGGGTTGCGGTGACGGGACGCTTGGCGAGGATCGCTCAGCCACGGCGCCGAACCGCTTCGCCGAACAGGCCTTGCGGCCGCAACACCAGAATCGCCAGCAGCGTCAGGTACAGCGCCCCCAGCGCCACCGGGTACGACAGCACCGACGACACCCCCACCTCGAACAGAGCGATCAGCAGCGCCCCCACCACAGCCCCCGGCACCGACCCCCAGCCCCCGATGGTTACCGCGATGTAGGCCTTCAAAATCAGGTCGCCGCCCGCGGTCGGCGTGACGAAATAGCGGTTGGCAAGCAGCAGCCCCGCCGCCCCGGCACAGGCGGCCCCGATGGCGAAGGTCACCAGGATCATCGCGGTGACCGGCACGCCGCAGGCACGCGCCATTTCCGGGTCCTGCGCCGTTGCGCGCAGCCGGCGTCCCAGTTGCGTGCGGGCGAACACCCATTGCTGCGCGCCGATCAGCAGCGCCGCCACCGCGACGATGGCGAGCGACTGCTCGGGAACCGCCAGCCCGCCTAGGTAAAGAGTGTCGTCGCCGAACAGCGGCGGTGCGGCGCGCGGCTCCGGTCCGAACAGGATGGCGGCGCCGTTCTGCAGAATGATGCCGATGGCGATGGTGCTGATGAAGACCGATACCGGCGGCCGGCGGCGCAGCGGCAGATAGGCCATCAGCGCCAGCAGCAGGCCCAACCCCGCCATCAGCGCCAGCACCACCGGCAGCAGGGCGATGCCCGGCAGCGGGATCAGCGGCGCCAGCGCCACTGCCAACAGTCCGCCGGCCATGACGAGATCGCCCTGGGCGAAATTCACCGCCGAGGTGGCGTTCAGGACCAGCACGAATCCCAGCGCCACCAGCGCATAGGCCGCCCCTAGTGCCACCCCGTTGACCAGCAGTTGAAGCGCCGCCATCCGCTCACTTCGCCGCAAGCGCGGGGTTGTCGTAGCGCTTGACCACCGTCGGCACGCGGCTGGCCCCGTCATAACAGACGATGACGGCGGAATGGGCCATGTTGCCCTTGCCGTCGGACTTGTAGGTCATGGCGAGGCCCTTGAAGCTTTCCGACGACAGAGCCTTGCGGATGGCATCCGGCGAACGGGCGCCGGCCTTCACCGCCTCCAGCACCATGGTCATGCCGTCATACTGGCCGAGCGCGAAGGCGTCCGGCTCCTTGCCGAAGGCGGCGCGGTAGGCGTCGGTGAAGGCCTTCACCTCCGGCGTGTCGCCGGAGATGGGCGAGGCCGCGGTCTCGGCACAGACGCCCTTCAGCTCGGCCGGCTCCAGCAGGGCCGCGGTGCTCGGCTGATGCATGGCGGAGCCGGCGACGATGGGAACCGCCACCCCGCTGGACGCCGCCTGCCGCAGCAGGAGCGCGGTCGGGCCGGAATGCAGATGCAGCACCAGCACGTCGGGCTTGGCGGCCAGCGCCTTGGTCAACACCGGCAGCAGATCCTTGGCGGCGGGGTCCACCCCCTCCTCGAAGACGGGCGTGACGCCCAGCGCCTTGAAGGCGGCGTCGAGATGCGTCTTGCCGCTCTGCCCATAGGCGGTGGTCTGGTAGATGACGGCGGGCTGCCGCTTGCCCAACTCCTCCACCACATAGCGGGCGTGGGCGGCCTTGGTCACGGCATCGCCGGGGAAGAAGCGGAAGACCCAGGGGTTGCCCTGCTCGGTGATCGAGGCGGTGCCCGACACGGTGACCAGCGGCAGCTTCAACTCCTGCGCCAGCGGCAGCATCGCCAGCATCTGGGTGCCGAGCATGCTGGCGGCGACCGCCCCGACCGTGCCGCTGCCGGCCGCGCGCTCCAGCGCCGTCACCGCCGCCTCGGGCGAGGTGCCGGTGTCGACGACCTCCGACGCGATGGCGATGCCGGCCGGCGTCTGCTTCAGCGCCAGGACGGCGCCGTTGCGCTGGCTGGTTCCCTCCAGCGACAGGAAGCCGGTCAGCGGCACCAGAACCGGGAAGGACAGCGAGTCGTCGGCCCGGGCGGCGGACGACAGACAGGACGATGCGGCCAGCAGGCCGATCAGAAGGGGAAGCGCACGCCGCATGACCGAAAACTCCTCAACACGCGCCGGCAAGCGGAGCGACGCGGAGGAGACGGGGGCGATTTATCGGCGATCCGTCGGGTTCCGGTCGGCTCCCTTCGCCGGCATGACCCGGATCAGGTTCGATGGGTGTTGTCTCAGCCCGCGCATCCGCCGATCCGGCGTCTGTACGGGCACCCCAGCCGTAAACAGGCGGCGAGAGTGTCGCCGCCGGGCCTGTCCTGTCAAGAACCCAGCCGGCGGCGCGCCACCGTCGTTTCACGATGCAGGATGTAGAGCCCGCTGCCGATGATGACCATGGCGCCAAGCAACACCGGCGCGGTCGGCAGGTCGCCGAACACCATCCAGCCGAACAGGCTGGCCCAGACCATGCCGGTATATTCGAAGGGCGCCACCACTGCCGGCGGCGCGCGGCGGAACGCCTGGGTCAGCAGCACCTGCGCCCCGGCGCCGATTGCGCCGACGAGCGCCATCAGTCCCAGTGCGAAGCCGGTCGGCGCTGTCCAGACAGGAACCGTCAGCGCGCCGCTGACCACCGTCGTCGTCAGCAGCAGATAGAGCACGATCGACGCGCTGGTCTCCGTCCGCGACAGGCCGCGCACGGCGAGAGCGGCCAGCGCATAGAACAGGGCGGCGCACAGCCCGACCAGCACCGGCACCAGCGGCGCCCCGGCCGACGGCTGCGCCATCACAACCACGCCGCCGAACCCGACCACCACCGCGGCCCAGCGCCGCCAGCCCACCGGCTCCCCCAGCAGCGGGGCAGACAGAGCTGTGATGAACAGCGGCCCGGCGAAGCTCAGCACATAGACGTCGGCCAGCGGCAATTCCCGGAACGCATAGAAGAAGCATCCCATGGAGATCAGCCCGGCGAAGGCGCGCCAGACATGTCCCCAGGGCCGCCGCGTCCGCATCGCCGCGATCCCGCCGCCCCGCCACAGCGTGTAGCCGCCCACCAGCAGGAAGGCGACCAGCGAGCGTACGAACATCAGCTGCGGCACCGGGTAGTCGGCGGTCAGGAACTTGATCAGCGTGTCCATCGCCGCGAACAGCAGGATCGCGCCAAGGAAGCAGCCGACGGCATAGGGAACCGAATCGGCCTCGGCAGGCAGCAGGTCGGCGGTCTCGGCGTCGGTCATGGGATCGGTTCGGAACGGCAATGGCTGGGGCTGCCCACATTATGGGCAAATTCGCCCGCGTCCCAATGCCGCAACCGCAGGTCTGGTAGGCGTGGGATCTTGGAGGGGTTACACCCCCACCTATCCTCCCCCGCTGGGCGGGGGAGGGACTGCCGCTGCCTTCCGATCAAGCACTTACCCCCTCCCCCGCCCAGCGGGGGAGGGTTGGGGTGGGGGTCTAACCTCGCCGAAGCCTTCCCCTCACCGCGTCAGAACCATCACCAGCCGCTCCACCGGCGCATCGTTGACCAGATGCGACTCGACGATCTCGTCGATGTCCTCCGGTGTTTCCGGCCGGTACCAGATGCCCTCCGGATACACCACCATCAGCGGACCGGCGGAACAGAAGCCGAGACAGCCCGTCAGCGCCATGCCCACATCGGCGAGCCCCTTGCCCTGGATTTTCTGGTCCAGCCGCTGCCACAGCGGATGCGCGGCCTTGGCGGCGCAGCTGCCGCGCGGATGGCCGGGAGGGCGCTGCTGGGCGCAGCAGAAGACATGGTGGCGGAAGGTCTGCGGCAGGTCGAGCGGCATGGGCATGCTCCATAACCATAAAACTAATATGGGTAAGAGGCATGCCAGAATGCTGCGCTGCGGCAAGACTTTTGTGACGCTTCCAAGTCTCAGGACCTCTTGCCTTTTCGGCGTGACGAAATGCTTGGTCAGCGGCGGGGTTGGCGGTTAAGAATCCCCGGCAAGGGGCAATCCAGGAGACGCCGGTGCTGCTGAGCGGGTCGGGGAAGGGTCAGCCGGGCGCCGTGCCGGGCTGGGTCGGGTATGCGCTGCTGCCGGTACTCAACCTCGTCGCGGCTTTCGTGCTGTCGGGGCTGGTGATCCTGGTGATCGGCGAGAACCCGGTGGACGTGCTGTCGCTGCTGCTGACGGAGGCTCTGGGATACCCGGAGGCCATCGGCTACACCCTCTATTACACCACCAGCTACATCTTCACCGGACTGGCGGTTGCCATCGCCTTCCATTGCGGGCTGTTCAACATCGGCGGTGAGGGGCAGGCCTATCTGGGCGGGCTCGGCGCCGGGCTGGTGGCGCTGGCGCTGACCGGCTGGCCCTGGCCGGTGGTGGCGGTGCTGGCGATCCTGGCGTCGGCCCTGTTCGGCGCCGCCTGGGCCTTCATCCCGGCCTGGCTGCAGGCCAAGCGCGGCAGCCACATCGTCATCACGACGATCATGTTCAACTTCATCGCCGCGTCGATCATGACCTGGCTGCTGGTGGACGTGCTGATCCGCCCCGGCAGCCAGTCGCCCGAAACGCGAGAGTTCGATCCCGGCGTCTGGCTACCGTCGATGGACCGGGCGCTGGGCTGGTTCGGCATCACCATCCCTGCTTCGCCGCTGAACCTGTCCTTCCTGTGGGCGCTGGCCTGCTGCGTTCTTTTCCACCTGTTCCTGCGCCGGACCCGCTGGGGCTACGAGCTGCGCACCGTCGGCCGCAACGAGCGGGCGGCGGTCTATGCCGGCATCTCGCCCGCGCGCAACATCATTATCGCCATGCTGATCTCCGGCGCGCTGGCCGGCTTCGTGGGCGTGAACGAGATCCTGGGCGTGCAGCACCGGGTGATCCTGAACTTCACCGGCGGGGTCGGCTTCGTTGGCATCGCCGTGGCGCTGATGGGGCGCAACCATCCGGTCGGGATCATTCTGGCGGCCTTGCTGTTCGGGGTTCTGGCGCAGGGCGGCGGCCAGCTGTCCTTCGAATACCCCACGATCAACCGCGAGCTGGTCATGGTCATCCAGGGTCTGGTCATCCTGTTCGCCGGTGCCATGGAAAACCTGTTCAAACCACAGGTGGAGGCGCTGTTCCGCCGCCGCGGTAGCGCCACGGCCGCAGATGCTGCCACCGGGGGGAGGAGCTGAGCGATGGAGGACGCGCTTCTTCTGGCGCTGCAGCTGCTGGGCGCAACCATCCGGGTGGCGACTCCGCTGGTGCTGGCCGCCTTCGCCGGCATGTTCTGCGAGCGGGCCGGCGTGGTCGACATCGGGCTGGAAGGCAAGATGCTGGCCGGCGCCTTCTTCTCCGCCGCGGTCGCCTCGGCCACCCTCAATCCGTGGCTGGGACTGCTCGCCGGCATCGCCGCCGGGGTGGCGCTGGCGATGGTCCATGGCTTCGCCTGCATCACCCACAACGGCAATCAGGTGGTGTCGGGCATGGCGATCAACATCCTGGTCGCCGGGCTGGCGCCGACGCTTGCCTATGCCTGGTTCCAGCAGGGCGGCCAAACCCCGCTTCTGCCCAGTCAGGCGCGCATCCCCGCGGTGGAACTGCCGGGGGACGACGCGCTGGCCGGCGTGCCCGTTCTGGGGCCGATCTACCGCGAACTGTTCAACGGCAACAACATCCTGATCTGGGTGACGCTGGTCCTGGTGATCGCCACCCATTGGGTGCTCTACCGCTCCCGCTTCGGGCTGCGGCTGCGGGCGGTGGGCGAGAATCCGGCGGCGGTCGACACCGCCGGCCTGTCGGTGGCAAAGCTGCGCTATCAGGCGCTGATCGTCACCGGCGTGCTGACGGGGATGGCGGGCTCCTACCTGTCCACCGGCCATGGAGCCGGCTTCGTCCGCGACATGACCGCCGGCAAGGGGTATCTGGCGCTGGCGGCGCTGATCTTCGGCAAGTGGCGGCCGGGGCCGACCCTGTTCGCCTGCCTGCTGTTCGCCTTCACCGACGCGGTCCAGGTGCGCCTGCAAGGCGTGGTCCTGCCGGTGATCGGCGTCATTCCGGTGCAGTTCATCCAGATGCTTCCCTATGTGCTGACCGTGCTGCTGCTGGCCGGCTTCGTCGGCAAGGCCATCGCCCCGAAGGCGAGCGGCATCCCCTATGTCAAGGAGCGCTGAGGCCATGACCGACACGCCCGAGCTGGCACGCCTGATCGAAGCGGCCCGCGCCGCCCGCGAGAACGCCCACGCCCCCTATTCGAAGTTCAAGGTGGGCGCCGCCATCCTCGGCGACTCAGGCCGCATCTTCGCCGGCTGCAATGTGGAGAACGCGGCGTATCCCCAGGGGCAGTGCGCGGAATCGAGCGCTATCGGCGCCATGGTCACGGCGGGCGACCGCCGCATCCGCGCCATCGTCGTGATGGGCGGCGAGGCGGGGGCGGAGGAGATCTGCACCCCCTGCGGCGGCTGCCGCCAGCGCATCCGCGAATTCGCGACCCCGGAGACGCCGATCCACATCTGCGATCCGGCCGGCCTGCGGCGGAGCTTTCCGCTGGAGACCCTGTTGCCGGAATCCTTCGGCCCAACCAATTTAGCCTTCTGAGCGGAGTTTCCCGACATGACCGCAGCCCGCGCCGCCGCGGACATCCTTCACCGTGCCTCCGGCCATCGGCCGCGGGTCGGCATCGTGCTGGGCTCCGGCCTGGGCGGCATCGCCGACCGCATCGCCGATGGGGTCGCCATCCCCTACACCGATATCGCCGGCTTTCCCATTCCCAGCGTGTCCGGCCATGCCGGGAGGCTGGTGGTCGGGCGGCTGGGCGGGGTGGAGGTCGCTTGCATGCAGGGCCGCGTCCACGCCTATGAGGGCAACGGCTTCGACGCGCTGAAGACCGCAATCCGTGCGCTGAAGCTCGCGGGCTGCGACACGCTGGTGCTGACCGCCGCCGTCGGTTCGCTGCGGCTGGAGGTCGGACCCGGCCGGCTGATGGCGATCAGCGACCATCTGAACCTGCTGGGCGCCAATCCGCTGACCGGCCCGAACGACGAGGCCTTCGGCGATCGTTTTCCCAGCATGACCGACGCCTGGGACCCGGAGCTTCGCGGCCTGCTGAAGGATGTCGCGGGCGGCCTCGCGATCGATCTGGCCGAGGGCGTCTATGCCGCCTATCCCGGCCCGTCCTTCGAGACGCCGGCCGAGGTGCGGATGATGAAGCTGCTGGGCGCCGACGCGGTCGGCATGTCCACCGTCCCGGAATGCATCATCGCGCGCCATTGCGGCCTGCGGGTCGTCGGCTGCGCCGTCGTCACCAACCTGGGTGTCGGGCTCGGCGACGGGCCGGTCGACCATCACCAGACCCTGACCGCCGCATCGGCGGCAGCTGCCGACCTGGAACGCCTGCTGGTCGGTTTCCTCGAACGCCTGCATGAAAAGGACGGGTCCCGGTCATGAAACTGTCTGCCGACCTGCAAAGCGCGCTCGACGCCAGCGCCAACGCCCCGTCCGACGCCGATCTGGCGCGCCGTGCCGTGGGCATGCTCGACCTCACCAGCCTGAACGGTGACGACACCGACCGCGTGGTGGAGGCTCTCTGCGCCCGCGCCATCACGCCCGTGGGGCCGGTCGCCGCGGTCTGCGTCTGGGCGCGCTTCGTGCCCACCGCCCGCAAGGCGCTGGAGGGCACGCCGGTGAAGGTCGCCACCGTGGTGAATTTCCCGACCGGCGAGGCCGACGCATCGTCGGTGGCGGCGGAAACACGGCGCGCCATCGCCGACGGTGCCGACGAGATCGACGTGGTGCTGCCCTATAAGGCCTTCATCGACGGCGCCCGCACCCAGCCGATGAACGTCGTGAAAGCCTGCCGCGAGGCCTGCGCCGACAAGGCGTTGATGAAGGTCATCCTGGAATCGGGGGCTTTCCCCGATGCCGACCTGCTGGCCTGGGCGGCGCGCGACGCCATCGCCGCCGGTGCCGATTTCCTCAAGACTTCCACCGGCAAGACCCAGCCGGCCGCCACCCTTCCCGCGGCGGCCGTGATACTCGACAGCATCTATGAATCCGGCAAGACCGTCGGCTTCAAGGCCTCCGGCGGCATTCGCGATGCAGCGGAGGCGGCGCGCTATCTGGCGTTGGCCGACCACATCCTGGGCGATGGCTGGGCGACGCCGCAGACCTTCCGGTTCGGCGCCTCCAGCCTGCTCGACGCGCTGCTGGCAGCCGCCGGGCATGGAAAGCGGGAAGGCGAACGCGAACCGGCCCCGGCGGGAGGGTACTGAGGCATGCTTCCCCAGGAGATCGTCCGCGCCAAACGCGACGGCCAGCCGCTCGACGCCGCCACCATCCAGGACTTCGTCCGCGGCATCACCGATGGCCGCGTCTCGGAATCGCAGGCCGCGGCCTTCGCCATGGCCGTCTTCTTCCGCGGCATGAGCCTGGACGAACGGGTGGCGCTGACCCGCGCCATGCGCGATTCGGGCACGGTGATGGAATGGCGGTCGCTGGGCCTGCCGGGTCCGGTGATCGACAAGCATTCCACGGGGGGCGTCGGCGACAAGGTCAGCCTGATCCTGGCGCCGATGCTGGCCGCCTGCGGCGGTTTCGTGCCGATGGTGTCGGGGCGGGGTCTCGGCCACACCGGCGGCACGCTCGACAAGTTCGAGAGCATCCCAGGCTATCGCGCCAAGCCCGACAACGAACTGCTGCGCCGGGTGGTGAAGGAGGTCGGCTGCGCGGTGATCGGTGCCACCGACGACATCGCCCCGGCCGACAAGCGGCTCTACGCCATCCGCGACGTGACGGCGACGGTCGAATCGCTCGACCTGATCACCGCGTCCATCCTGTCGAAGAAGCTCGCCGCCGGGCTGGACGCGCTGGTGATGGACGTGAAGTTCGGCACCGGCGCCTTCATGCAGCGCCTCTCGGATGCCGAGGCACTGGCGGAGAGCATCGTCACCGTGTCGAAGGGCGCCGGCCTGCCGGCGGTCGCCCTGCTGACCGACATGAACGAGGTGCTGGGCCGCAGCGCAGGCAACGCGCTGGAGATGCGCGAATGCCTCGCCATCCTGCGCGGCGAGCCGGCCGAACCACGGCTCTACGAGGTGACGGCGGCGCTGGCGGCCGAACTGCTGGCGCTCGCCGGGCTGGCGCCGGACGCCGCGGCCGGCCGTGCCATGGCCGACCGCGCAATCGCCAGCGGCGAGGCGGCGGAACGCTTCGCCCGCATGGTGGCGGCGCTGGGCGGACCGGCCGACCTGCTGGAACAGCCGGACCGCCATCTGGAAAGCGCGCCCATTGTCCGACCAGTCGTCGCCGAGCGATCAGGCTTCGTCGGCGCGATCGACACCCGCGGGGTCGGCATGGCGGTGGTGGCGCTGGGCGGCGGCCGGACCAAAACCACCGACGCCATCGACTTCGCCGTCGGCTTCGACGAGGTGGCCGGGCTGGGCGACGCGGTGGGGCCGGGTGAGCGACCGCTGGCTATCCTGCACGCCCGCACGGATGCGCAGGCCGATGAAGCCGAACGCCGCCTGCGCGCGTCGGTCACGGTGACGGATACGGCGCCGGCGCGCGGTCCGCTGATTGCGAAGCGTCTGGGGTGAGGGATCACGTCTTTTCCCGAGGCGAGGGCTATATCGGGGTGGAAAATCTTGCGCTGCTTGCAGGCGCCCTCGCCCTGCTGGTCTACGCGCTCGCCTTCGCCTCTCCCTATGGCCTGCGCGTGCTGACCGTTGCCGGTGTCTATGCGCTGGCGACCTTCGGATTCCAGATCGTCTTTGGGCTCGGCGGCGCGTTGTCTCTCGCCCAGGGCGCCTTCTTCGGTGTCGGCGCCTATGTGAGCGGCATCCTCGGCAGCCGCTATGGGTTGGGCTTCGAGGCGACCTTTCCGCTGTCGATGCTGGTGCCGCTCCTGCTGGCGCTGCCGGTCGGGCTGGCGGTGCTGCGGCTGGAGTCGCACTATTTCGCCCTGGCCACGCTGGGCATCGCGCAGGTGCTGCATTTGCTGGCGGTCAACCTGCCGGAGCTGACCGGAGGCTCCAACGGGCTGGCCGGCGTGCCGGCGGTGGTGCTGTTCGGCTGGACGGTGCCGCGCGGACTGCCGATGGCGGGGCTGGTCTGGGGGCTGGTGGCGCTCGGCGGTCTGGTGGGGTGGCGGCTGGCGCGCGGGAGGCTCGGGCGGTCGCTGACCATGCTGCGCGACGATCCGCTGGCGGCGGGAACGCTGGGGCTCGACGTCGGGCGGCTGCGGCTGACCGCCTTCGGCATCAGCGCCCTGTTCGCCGGAGCGGCCGGAGCGCTGGCGGTCCACACCCAGCGCGTCGTCTCGCCGGAGGTGCTGGAGTTCCCGGTCATGGTCTCCATCCTCACCATCGCCATCGTCGGCGGGCGGGGGCGGATGGCCGGCGCGGTGCTGGGCGCGGTGCTGCTGCTGCATCTGCCGGAATGGTTCCGCTTCATGGAGCGCGGCTATCTGGTCGTCTACGGAATGGCCTTGCTGCTGACCGTTCTGCTGGCGCCCGACGGTCTGACCGGGCTGCTCGACCGCGCAGCCGGACGCCTGTTCGGCCGCACCGCCCGTGCCCTGCCGGAGGCGCGCGAACCGCCGCAGCCACCCGCACCGGCGGATGGGCTGACGGTGGAGGGGCTTGCCAAGTCCTTCGGCGGCGTGCGTGCGGTGGACGGCGTGTCTCTGGAGTTGCGGAGGGGCGGCATCACCGGGCTGATCGGTCCCAACGGATCGGGCAAGACCACGCTCATCAACCTGCTGTCGGGGCTGGAGCGGCCCGATGCCGGACGGGTGCGGCTGGGCGGGCGGGACGTCACCGGTGTCCGCGCCGACCGTCTGGCCCATGCCGGGCTGGCCCGCAGCTTCCAGGCGGCGATCCTGCCGGAAGGGGCCGGCGTGCTGGAGGCGGTGGCCGCCGCCCGTCTGGCCTTCGACCCCGACGCGGCGACGGCGGAGGCGCATGCCCGCTGGGCGCTCGACCGGCTGGGGGTCGGCGACCTTGCGGGACAGAGCTGCGACGGCTTGCCGGCGGCGCTGCGGCGGCGGGTGGAGCTGGCCCGCGCCCTGGTCCGCCGGCCGGCGGTCCTGCTGCTGGACGAGCCGGCCGCCGGGCTGACCGATGGCGAGAAGGCGGAACTGGCCGCCCTGCTGCGCCAACTCGCGGGGGAGGGGATGGCGGTCCTGCTGGTGGAGCATGACATGGGCTTCCTGCTGCCGCTGGCAGGCCGGGTGCTGTGCCTCGACCGCGGACGGGTGATCTATGACGGCCCGGCCGACGGAGTGCGCCGGGATGCGACGGTGGCGGCGGCCTATCTGGGCCGTGCGGAGGCAGCATGAGTGCTTTGCTGTCCATCCACGGCCTGACTGCCGGCTATGGCGGGGTGACGGCGCTCGACGGGGTTTCGCTGACCGTCGCGGCGGGCGAGACGGTGGCGCTGCTCGGCGCCAACGGGGCGGGGAAGTCGACGCTGCTGAAGGCGCTGCTCGGCCTCGTGCCGGCGCAGGGAGACCTGCGCTTCGACGGCGGCGACCTCTCCCCGCTGGCGACGGAGGCGCGGGTCCGGCGCGGCATCGGCTATGTGCCGGAGGGGAGGCGGGTCTTCCCCGGAATGAGCGTGCGCGACAATCTGGAGGTTGCCGGTCTGCCTGCCGTCCGCGACCGCGCGCTGGATGTCGAGCGTGTCTTCGCCCTGTTTCCCGACCTCGCGGGCAAGAGCCGGGAAAGCGCTTGGCGCCTGTCCGGCGGCCAGCAGCAGATGCTCAGCCTCGGCCGCGCGCTGATGGGCCGGCCGCGCCTGCTGCTGCTGGACGAACCGTCGCTCGGCCTGTCACCCAAGCTGGCCGACGAGGTCTTCGCCGCGGTCGGCCGCATCGCCGCCACCGGCACCGCCGTGCTGCTGGCCGAACAGAGTGCGGCGCGCGCCCTGACGGTCGCCCCGCGCGCAGTCCTGCTGCGGCTGGGCCGCCTGGTGGGGGACGGGCCGGTGGCGTCGCTGTCGGAAGAGGCGCTGCGCGAGGCCTTCTTCGGCGTTTAGCCCAAATCCCCTGCGTGTCCTGTGCAACAGGTGTCTGCCTCCTGCAACAGGATGGGCGGTTGGGCTTGCGGATGGGGGCGGGCGCGGATAGCTTCGCCGCCACAACCATCTATGGATTACCTCGTCATGACCGCCCGTTCCGCCGCTTCGCTGTCCGCGCTTCTCCTGCTGGGTGTGGCGTCGGCGCCGGCGATGGCCGAACTGGTGCCGGTCGAGCCGAGCATTCCCCCGGCAGTTTATTACGGCCTGCCGGTGCCCGAGGCCGAAATCGTGACCCCGGGCGCTCCGGCGCAGGACGTCAAGCCGGGTGAAAAGCCCGGTGAAAAACAGGGCGCGGCGGCGCCGGCCAAGCCCGATGGGCCGGGCGAACTGATCGAGAGTTGGGACGGCGGCGCCGCCAAGAAGAAGGACGGCAGCTTCGCCTATTGCGTGGCGGAGGGGGAATTCACCTCCGGCCATGTGCTGATGTTCGCCCGCAGCCCCAAGGGCGAGACCAACATCGGCATCGGCATCCCCGGCGCCGACCTGCCCAAGGGCGGCGAATGGCCGGTCACCATCGAGGTGGACAAGAAGCTGAAGCGTGAGCGGGTGGCCATCGCTTCGCAGCCGGACATGCTGGTGGTTTCCAACGGCAAGGACGAGGAACTGGTCAACGCCCTGATGGGCGGCAGCGAACTGGTGGTATCGTCGGCCACCGACCGCATCGCCTTCAAGCTGTCCGGCACCAAGAAGGTGCTGGGCGACCTGAAGACCTGCGTCGACAAGGGAGGCAACGTTCCGCCGATCAAGGTCGCCGCCGGCCGCCCGGCTGAGAAGAAGAACCGCCTGCCGGCAGGGCTGGACAGCCTGCTGACCGCAGCCGGCGTGCATGACGCCGAACTGGTCCCGATGGACAAGATCCCGCAGGAGCGCCGCCCGGCCGACGTCGCTTGGCGCTTCGGCCCCATCGTCGGCGGCATCCGCGAGCGAGCGGTGGGTGAGGACGCCAGGATCGACGAACTGTCGGACGGCTTCGCCGACGCGATGAAGCAGCGGTGCGAAGGCACCCCGACCGTCAGCCTGAACCCGTCCGAACAGGCCGGTTCGGTCTGGCTGCGCACTGGCTCGGTCGATTGCGCCATGCCTCAGGGCAAGCTGCACGTCACGCTGAACTTCCTGCTGTCGCAACGCCGCCTGTTCACCGTGATCTTCCACGAGGCGGCCGAACCGGACGTGGCGCTGGCCGAGAAGGTGCGCGACAACCTCACCCATGTTCTGCGCCGTGCCGGCACCGCTCCGGCCGCCGCGCCGGCCATAGCGCCGACTGATGCCGCGCCCGCCAATCCGCCGGCTGCAACGTCTGCAGCCCCTCCGGCAGGCGAGGCTGCTCCCTCCGCTGCTGCGCCCGCCGCATCGCAGGCAGGGTCCGCTCCGCCGACGGTGAAGCCGCAGGCGAAACCGCAGCCGGGCAAGTCCTGACGGAAATCCGGTGCAGACTTCCCGCTGACGGCTTCTGTGACGCTGCTTTTCAGAAATATCCTGAACATAGATTTCTCCGCTCAAGAATTTTGGGAAGCACCGACCGGTGATCCATTGCTGTAGCGGAAGCGTAAAGATACTTTCAAGAGGCTTCAGTGGATCAAGTCCGCAACCTGCGTTTTTCTGCGGCCGTCCGAGAATCCATGCTATCGTAACCGTATCGTCTCTTGGTCATACCTTTTGCGGGCCGGCTTCACATCCTGCTGCAATCCACGGGAGCCAGGCGAATTCTTCTGAAGGAATATTGACTCTGATTCTTATCGATCCTAGAAATGCGCTATTGAAATGAATGTGCAGGGGCTTGCCGGGTATGTCCTTTTTGGACCTCGTCGCATCGGACGACACATTGGCGGAAATCGCATCCAACGTTGCGCACAGTGCCTTACATATCGAGTTCGCCCCCGTCACCAATAGCGGGGTGACGCCGGACCAACTGCTTAATCGCATCCGTTCATCAACGATCTCGCGAATTTCCAACGAAAGCGATATATCTGGAGATCTTTCCCACACTCTGGTGCAGGCGGTGGACGATCTCGGCCTTTGATTTCTTTACCATCAGCGTTTGGAATCATAACCGGGAAACGTCCGTTCAACCCGGTGGAGATTTATCGTGCCGGCTGAACAAGAGTTACCGAGCTTCCTGACAAAGGAGATGCTCGAAGAGCTTACCAAGCAGTTTTACAAGACGGTACGTCTTGTCGTCCGTCAGATAAGGCAATTCGCCCAGGAATCCGGTAAGGCCACGGACATCGACTTCCGACGGCTGTATGTGTCGGAGCCTGAACTGGCGTCAGCCTTCCGGGAAGCGGAGAAAGATCTGCGCTTCCTGATGCATCGGCGCGGTTTCAGCGCAAAGGATGTGGAGACAAAGGGGGTTGCTGAAGGCAAAATTGCGGGGATGATTGCCTTTCGGCTGCTCCGTCATCGGATCATCCACATCGGCCACACGGTTCCACGAATCACGGACAGATTTGCCGGCCGTGTCCAGGAACTGGTGGTTTTGAGGTTGGTGTCAGAGTCGATACTCGGCATCCAACTCGACAAGTCCCCCTTCGTGCAGCCGGGGCCCGGTGGCGTGACCAAGCCCTGGCTCATTCATGAATTGCTATATCTAATCGCTCGTCGCCACTTCAACCAGGAGACGTTGGCCTTGATCTTCGATACGGCAGTCCACCTCCACAAGGCTACGAGCTACTCTCGAATCTGAGTAACTGCCGTTAATCAAACGATTTTTCTCGCAGATCGAGTTCCCGGGGCGACAGTCGGGCTTGTTAACGCCGATTCCCATGTTCCTGCACCAAATGTCCGGGGTGCCGGGAACCCGATGACGTAACAAGGCTTATTAAGTTACGTCGATTCCATTGCGCGCGTGATCATGCCGGACAATTCCGCTTCCATCGACGGCGTGGGCGAAAACGCCCGCGCCGGCAGCGACCCTTATGCGGCGCTCGACGCGTCGGCCGCGACCACCTTGTCCGACCGTTGGAGCGTGCGCGACAGTGCGCTGGCCGTGGTGGTGCTGGCCGGCCTTGTCGGCGGGGCGGTCGGGCTGGCGGTGGGATCGCTGCACGAGGTTGTCCTGCTTCTGCAGGAGCTGGCCTTCGACCTGCCGGAGGGGGAGAAGCTGGGGCAGGGCGTGCCCGACCTGCTACGCACGCTGGGCGTGCCGGTGGCGGGCGGGCTGCTGCTGGGCATCCTGTCGATGCTGTTCCGGCGCTGGCGGCCCAACGACATCGTCGACGCGGTGGAGGCGAACGCGCTCTACGGCGGCAAGATGTCGTTGATCGACAGCCTGCGCCTGACGGTGACGACCGCCCTGTCCAACGCCTCCGGCGCGTCGGTGGGCATGGAGGCGGCCTATACCCAGGCGGGCGCCGGTCTGGCTTCCTCCCTCGGGCAGCGGCTGCGGCTGCGGCGGGCCGATCTGCGCACGATGGTCGGCTGCGGGGCGGCGGCGGCCATCGCCGCGGCCTACCATGCGCCGCTCGCCGGCGCCTTCTATGCCTTCGAACTGGTGCTGGGCGGCTATACGCTGGCGGTGCTGGCCCCGGTCGGCGCGGCGGCGGCGCTGGGGGTGGCGGCATCGGCCTTGCTGACCGGCGGCGAGGCGCCGCTGGCGCTCGGCCGGCCGGTAGAGATCGCCGGCTGGGACTATGCCGCCTGCGGCGTGGTCGGCTTCCTGGCCGGCTGGCTCAGCATCCTCGCCATGCAGGCAGTGACGGTGGCGGAGCGCGGGTTCAAGCGCCTGCCGGTCCCCCGCTGGATGCGGCCGGCGGTGGGCGGGTTGATGGTCGGCGGGCTGGCGCTGGCGGTACCTGCCGTGATGGGCAGCGGCCCGGGCGCCGTGCCGCCGGAACTGGCGGGCGGCGCGCTGGCGCTGGCGCTGACGCTGGTGGCGAAGATCCTGGCGTCGGCCGTTTCGCTGGGATCGGGCTTCCGCGGCGGCCTGTTCAGCGCCTCCCTGTTCATCGGTGGGCTGTTCGGCGGCCTGCTGAGCATCGCCACGGCAAGTTTCCTGCCGGGGCTGGGGATCGACGGCGGGCTTCTGCTGCTGGTCGGGATGGGGTCGGTCGCCGCGGGCGTCGTCGGCGCGCCGGTCACCATGGTTCTGCTGGTGCTGGAGACCACGCAGGACTTATGGGCAGCCTCGGGCGTGCTGATCGGGGTGGTGCTGTCCACCACCGTGGTGCGGCAGGCCTTCGGCTACTCCTTTGCCACTTGGCGCTTTCACCTGCGCGGCGTGCCGATCCGCGGCGCCTACGACATCGGCTGGCTGTCGGAACTCACGGCATTCCGGCTGATGCGGCGCGACGCCAAGACGGTGCCCGCCACCCTGACGGTGGAGGCGCTGCGCCGCCTCTACCCGCTGGGCTCCACCAAGACGGTGTTCGCGGTCGACGAATCCGGCAGATATGCGGGATTGATCGACATGTCGCAGATCCATGACCCGGATCAGGATGCGGAGGCCACCGAAACCCGCGTCGGCACGCTCGCCAGCAAGGCGGACGCCGTTCTGATGCCCGGGGACGACGCCCGCACCGTACTGAACCGATTCGGCACGGCGGAGGTGGAGGCGCTGCCGGTCCTGTCCTCCCCCACCGACCGGCGCATCATCGGCTATGTGACGGAGTCCTTCGCACTGCGCCGTTATTCCCAGGCGCTGGAACGCCAGCGTGGTGAGGATCTGGGCGAACGCGGGCTGTGGGGGCGCGATTAGCCCCCCTGTTGGCCCTTCTATGGCATCGCGGCAGGCGATGACGATATGCGCCGCCTGCCGGATGGCCGATCACCCGCCGTGGAAGCCCTTCAGCCGCTCCTCGCCGCGGCCGATGTCGGATTTGAAGTGTCCCTTTCTGGCGGCTTCCAGGACGTCGTCGATGAAACTCCGGTATTCGTCGGCGGCCTCGCCCGGACTGTTCCCCACCGGCGCGACCGAACCGGCATAGGTGTTGCCGTCGGCGGCGGTGGAGTCGTGAAGGCTGAAGGCGGGGACGAAGATGGTGTCCCCTTCGGGGTTCCCTTCCGCCACATGGTGTGAAGCGCGGGAGATCTCGACTTGCCCGGCGGCATCGGGGGCGGAGAGGATCTTCACGCCGTGGACGACAGTCGCCTTGCTGCGCGCGTTCGACGCCGCATCCTGTTCGAAGGTATGGCGGTCATAGATCCGTTCGATGCTCGACCGGTCATTGATGTTGGCTTTGGCCATGTCTGTCTCCCTGTGGTCGGACTGGGTAACAGCCATGATCGCATCGGGTCCCCTGCAATGCCGCATGACGGAGCGAAAAGTTCGTGGTGCGGAATTTTTGGTATTTCAAACTCAGCCCACCGCCCGAACGGAACGCCGCCTGCGCTGTTGACTGACCATCGACGGAATTCGAGTGGGAGAGCGAAATGGCCGATCTGCAACGTATCCTCGGCACCATGCTGGCGACCGGGATGGGAGGGCGCAGCCACGGCGGCATGAACGCCATGGGGTCCGTGCTCGGCAACAGCGGCTTCGGGGGCGGCGTACCGGGCGGCGCCTTCGGTGCCGCATCCGGGAACCGCGGCATGGGCGTCGGGTCGGTCGCGGGGCTGGGGGCGCTGGGTTACCTCGCCTTCAAGGCCCTCCAGGAGCGCCAGCGGAACCAGACCGGTGCTGCAGGCCAGGGCGCCCAACCTGCCGGCCGGCAAGCAGGCAGCCCGTGGGGCGATGCCGGCGGTATCCTGGGCGGCCTGTTCGGCGGAGGTGCAGCCGGTTCCGCGGGTTCTTCCGGAAGCACTCAGGCGGGCGGTCAGGGAAGCGGCCAGGGGGGAGGGTCGCTGTCCGACCGCCTGTCGCAGGTCTTCGAGTCCCGCAGCACGCCGCAGGCCGAAGACCGTGACGACGGCGCCTATCCTGCCGTCGCCATGGAGGACCAACAGGCGCTGCTGCTGATCCGCGCGATGATCGCCGCGGCCAATGCCGACGGGGAAATCACGCCGGACGAGCGCCGGCACATCCTGGGCACCCTGGACGAAGCTGGAGCCGGAGCGGAGGAACGGCGCATCGTCGAACAGGAACTCGACCGGCCCCAGCCGCTGGACTCGCTGCTCCAGTTCGTGAAGGATCAGCAGACGGCGGAGCAGGTCTATCTGGCGTCGCGGATGGCGGTGAACGAGCAGTCGGAAGCGGAACGCTCCTACCTGCAATATCTCGCGTCCCGGCTGAAGCTCGACCCGCAGCGCGTTCAGCAGATGAATCAGGCGGCCTGAAGGGAGGCGGCCTGAAGCACGGTTCCCGTCCCTTCCCTCACATGCGTGGGGGAGGGGGCGGCGCTCCCGCCACTGCTCCCGCCAACGTCACGGTCGCATCGTCCATCCGGCCGTCGCACCAGCGGACCAGCGCCTCGTGGTACGGCGAATCCGCCTGTCCGGCGGCCAGCGCGAAGAGGGTCATGGAAGAGCGGAACTTCATGTCGTCGGGCGAACCGAATATCTCGTGCAGCGTCCGTCCCTGCACCCCAAGCACAGCGCGCGTCGCCTGATCCAGCCGGGGCCCGAGCGTGGGATGGGCCAGATATGCCTTCGCCTCGTCGAGGGAGGCGATGCCGTAGAACTCGGCGGTGGCGGAGCGGCCGAGCCCGCGCAACTGCGGGAAGACGAACCACATCCAATGACTGCGCTTGTGTCCGTTCCGCAACTCGTCGAGCACGGTCGCGAAGACAGGCTCCTGCGCGCTCAGAAAGCGCTGGAGGTCGAATGGGTCGTCGGTCCGCATGTCGCCGCTCCTTCTTCCAGTGGGCAGTGCGGGGCCGCTCAGGCCTGCTCTGCCGCGGGCATGATATGGCCGGTCAGCAGGGCGCCCAATTCGCCGACATAGCCGTCCGACCGCGCCGGCCGGGCGGGATCGGAGGTGACGACGACGGTCAGCCCCAGCGACGGCACCAGATACAGCATCTGCCCGCCATAGCCGCGGGCATAGGCGATGCGATGACCATTCGACTCCGCCAGGAACCAGCCATAGCCGTAGGCGTCGCCGGAATAAGGAGAGCGGGTCCGCGGCACCCAGGATGCCTGCGCCCAGGCTTCGCTGACAACGCGGCGGCCATCCCAGACGCCGCCGCGGCTCCACATCTCGCCGAAGCGGAACAGGTCCAGCGGCGATAGCACCATGTTGTTGCCGCCCAGATAGAAACCCTGCGGATCGCGCGTCCAGCCCGCCAGTTCGATACCGAGCGGCCGGCCCAGCCACTCCCGCGCCAGCGCCAGCAGGCTGCGTCCGGAGACGCGTGCCAGCACCGCGCCCAATATGTGATAGCTGCCGGTCGAATAGATCATCCGCTCGCCCGGTTCGGCGATGAAGGGGCGGCCGAGCGCGTCGGCGACCCAGTTGCGGCTTTCGATCCAGCGGCCGTAACCCGGCCCGGAGGTCGGTTCCAGCCCGGCCTGCATGGTGAGAAGCTGCGCAATGGTGATTCGGCCCACCCGCGGAACCGCGTCCTTGGGGATCAGCCCCGGCGCCACCTCGCGGAGCGTCGCATCGACGCCGCCCAGCAGGCCGCGGTCGAGCGCGATGCCGACCAGCGAGGCGACGATGGTCTTGGACACCGATTTGACGTTCACCGCGCGTTTGACAGGCGGTCCCCGGAAGGCCTCCGCGGCCACCACGGTGCCGTGCCGTCCGATCACCAGCGCATGGAGTTGATCCAGAGTCGCGGCCCGGTCGAGCGCGCGGGTCAGCAGCGCCTGATTCAGTGACTTGCCGGCGGCTGGCATCCCGGCAGCCGCGGCGTAGACGGGGCGTGGCAGCAGAAAGCCGACGGGGGCGGCAGCCGCGGCGGCGAGGATGGTGCGCCGGTCCGGCGCGGGTCGGGGTGTCGGCTCCATGCCCAGCCATATGGTTGTGGCGTTTCACAATCCAAGCCTGTGCTGAGCGGCTTTCCAAATACGCGCAAAGCTTTGTCCGCCTTCCGGCAGCCGCAACGCTTCGGTGGAATCGTTTAAAGCGGGTAAATATATTTCCAGGGTGAAATAAACTTTATCCTTCATGAAACCCAATTCATGCTTGCCATGCCTCAAGAGTGGTAAGTAATAAAACTTCTGATGGGAGTTCTTTGATTAGGGCGCCCTGATGCCGTGCCGGGTGTGGGGACGACGGCCCGGAAGGCTCATGTTCGGATCTCCCGCCCTGGGGGATGGGTGAAGGCAATATTCGGGTGTCGATGTGGACATGAATTACCGGGAGACGGCGGTGCCGCCGCGTACATCGGCGACGGCAGGTTTCGATCCGTCTCCGCTTCTGGAAATTGCCCAGAGGATTCGGGAGCCGCTTTACATCGTCAGGAACCAGGACGGCCGTCTGGGAGCCTCGACCCGGCCACCGGATTTCACGACGGAGCGGCTGGAGCCCGTCGCCACCCTGCCGCCGCTTTATCCGGAATGGCTGGGGGATCGCAGTTTCCAGGAGGCCCACGGCTGCCGCTTCGCCTATGTGGCGGGGGAGATGGCGCGGGGCATCGCCACCCCGGCCATGGCAGTTGCCGCCGCCCGCGCCGGCCTGCTCGGCTTCTATGGCAGCGCCGGCCTGTCGCCGCAGCGGGTGCAGGAGGGCATCGGCGAGATCCGCGCGGCGCTCGGGCCGCAGGCGTCGGGCTGGGGCGCCAACCTGATCCACAGCCCCAACGACCCCGCGCTGGAGACGGCGGTCTGCCGGCTGTTCCTGCAGCAGGGGGTGCGGCGCGTCTCCGCCTCCGCCTTCATGGCGCTGACCCCGTCGGTGGTGGAACTGGCCGCAAAGGGGTTGAGCCGCGATCCGGCCACCGGCGCGGTCCGCCGCCTGACCCACATCTTCGCCAAGGTCTCGCGCGCCGAGGTTGCCCGCCAGTTCATGGCGCCGGCCCCGCAACGCATGCTGGCCGATCTGGTGGCGCAGGGCATCCTCACCGCCGACGAGGCCGATCTGGCCGCCGCCATTCCGGTGGCCGAGGACATCACGGTGGAGGCGGATTCCGGCGGCCACACCGACAATCGCCCGCTCACCGTCCTGTTCCCGATCATCCAGCGCCTGCGCGACGAGATGGTCGCAGCCCATGGCTATGACCGCAACATCCGCGTCGGTGCCGCCGGTGGACTGGGCACTCCGGTCGCCCTGGCCGGCGCCTTCGCCATGGGCGCGGCCTATGTCGTCATCGGATCGGTGAACCAGTCGGCGGCGGAGGCGGGGCAGCCGCTGTCGGTTCGCCGCATGCTGGCCGACATTTCCAGCACCGACGTCACCATGGCTCCCGCCGCCGACATGTTCGAGATGGGCGTGAAGGTCCAGGTGATGAAGCGGGGCACCATGTTCCCCTTCCGCGCCCAGCGTCTGTACGAACTCTACCGCCGCCACTCCGGCCTGGACGACCTTCCCGCGGCAGAGCGTGCGACCCTGGAACGGGATATCTTCCAGGCCCCGCTTGAGGAGATCTGGCGCCAGACCAGCGAGCATTTCGCCGTCCGTGACCCGGCGGAACTGGCGCGTGCCGAGGCCGACCCCCGCCACCGCATGGCCCTGGTCTTCCGCTGGTACCTGTTCAACGCCGCCCGCTGGCCGATGCTGGACGACGGCGCTCGGCGCCATGACTTCCAGGTCTGGTGCGGCCCGGCCATGGGCGCCTTCAACGACTGGGTGAAGGGCAGCTTCCTGGAGGCGGCGGACAAACGCACGGTCGAACAGATCGCCCGCAACTTGCTGGAGGGGGCCGCCGTGGTGACCCGCGCCCAGCAGATGCGCAGCGTGGGCCTGCCGGTTCCGGCCGCCGCCTTCACCTGGGTGCCGCGCCGGCTCGCCTGATTTGCCTTTAAGCCCGCTTCCGCCCCAATCCCCATCCGAACATCCGAGACCGCCTTGAAGAACCGTCACCCCATCGCGATCGTCGGCATCGGCGCCATGTTTCCGGGTTCCGGCACCACGCACGGCTTTTGGCGCGACATCCTCGCCGGCCGGGATTGCGTCGGCGACGTGCCCGCCACCCATTGGCTGGTGGAGGATTTCTACGATCCGGACCCCACGGCGCGGGACAAGACCTATTGCCGCCGCGGCGCATTCCTGCCGCCGGCCACGCTGGATCCGCTGGAGTTCGGCATCCCGCCCCAGGCGCTGAGCGCCACCGACACCGCCCAGCTGCTGGCGCTGATCGTCGCCAAGGAGACGTTGGACGAGGCCTGCCGCACCCAGTTCCGCGACATCGACCGCAGCCGGACCAGCATCGTGCTGGGCGTGGCGTCCGCCACCGAACTGGTCGGGACCATGGGCGCGCGGCTGCAGCGGCCGGTCTGGGTCAAGGCCCTGCGGGAGGCCGGCCTGCCGGAGGATGAGGTGACGGCCATCTGCGACCGCATCTCCTCCCAGTATGTGGAATGGCAGGAGAGCAGCTTCCCCGGCGTGCTCGGCAATGTGGTGGCGGGGCGCATCGCCAATCGGCTCGACCTCGGCGGCACCAATTGCGTGGTGGATGCCGCCTGCGCCAGTTCGCTCTCGGCGCTGCTGATGGCAATGAACGAGCTGGAACTGGGCCATTCCGACATGGTCATCAGCGGCGGCGTCGACGCCCTGAACGACATCTTCATGTACATGTGCTTCAGCAAGACGCCGGCCCTGTCCAAGAGCGGCGATTGCCGCCCTTTCTCCGACGCGTCGGACGGCACCATCGTCGGCGAGGGGCTGGGCCTGTTCGCCCTGCGCCGGCTGGAGGATGCCGAGCGCGACGGAAACCGCATCTATGCCGTCATCCGCGGGATCGGGTCGTCGTCGGACGGCCGCGCCACCAGCGTCTATGCGCCCCGCCCGGAGGGGCAGGCGGTGGCCTTGCGTCGCGCCTACGCCGATGCCGGCCATGATCCGCGCAGCGTCGAACTGGTCGAGGCCCACGGCACCGGTACCCGTGCAGGCGACCTCGCCGAATTCACCGCGCTGACTCAGGTGTTCCGGGAAGCCGACGCGGAGTCCGGAGCCTGGTGCGCCATCGGTTCGATCAAGTCGCAGATCGGCCACACCAAGGCCGCCGCCGGCTCCGCCGGGTTGCTGAAGGCGGCGCTGGCCCTGCATCAGAAGGTGCTGCCGCCCACCATCAAGGTCGAGCGGCCGGACAGCCGGCTGAATCTCGAGAGCAGCCCCTTCTACCTGAACACCCGTGCCCGGCCCTGGGTGAAGGCGGATGGTCCGCGCCGTGCTTCCGTCAGCTCCTTCGGCTTCGGTGGCAGCAACTATCACGTGGCGCTGGAGGAATATACCGGGCCGCAAGCCGCGTCCCGCCTGTGGGCGGGCGGCGCGCTGCTGCTGGCGGGGGGCGCCGATGCGCGGTCCCTGGCCGATGCGGCGCGCACCCTCGGTGCCCGCGTTGAGACGGAAGGTCTGGAGGCGGTCGCCCGCGACAGCCAGATCGCCTTCGATCCGCGGTCGCGCCACCGCCTCGCCATCGTCGCCGCCGATGCCCAACAGTTCGAGGCGCGTCTGGCGACCGCGCTGACGCAGACTGGTAACTTCAGCGCTCCCGGTATCCATCTGGCGGTGGGAGAGAGCAGCGGCGGCAAGGTCGCCTTCCTGTTCCCCGGCCAGGGCAGCCAGTATGTGAGCATGGGTGCCGATCTGGCCGTGGCCTTCGACGAGGCCCGCGCCGTCTGGGACGGCCAAGCCGCCCTGCCGGCCATGCCGGGCCAGCCGCCAATCCATCGCGTGGTCTTCCCGCCGCCCGCCTTCACCCGCGAGGAGGCGGAGGCGCAGGAGGCATCCCTCACCCGGATGATCCACGCCCAGCCCGCCATCGGAACGGCGAGCCTCGCCCTGCTGGCTGTGCTGGAGCGGGCCGGCATCCGCGCCGATGCCATGGCCGGCCATTCCTTCGGCGAGATCACGGCACTGTGCGCCGCCGGTGCCATCGACCGTGACACTGCCCTGACCCTGGCGGCCGAGCGCGCCCGCTGCATGGAGGCCGCCGCGACCGGCAGCGACGGCGCCATGATCGCGGTGGCCGCCGGACGCGAGCGGGTGGAGCCGCTTCTGCAGGGCCTGGACGTGGTGTTGGCCAACGACAACGGGCCGGAGCAGGTGGTCCTGTCCGGTGCCCGCGCGGCGGTCGAGAATGCCGCGGTGCGGCTGGAGGCCGAGGGGTTGCGGGTGGTGCGGCTGAAGGTCGCCAGCGCCTTCCACTCGCCGGTGGTCGCGCAGGCCGCCGAGACCTTCCGCAGCGTCCTCGACGGCACGGCATTCGGGGCCTTCGCGGTTCCGGTCTATGCCAACCTCACCGCCGCACCCTATCGCGCCGCCGAGGTCCGCGACCTGCTGGCCGGGCAGATCGCCGGCACGGTCCGCTTCCGCGAGACGGTCGAGACGCTCTATGCCGACGGTGTCCGCACCTTCGTGGAGGTCGGGCCGGGCGCGGTGCT
The DNA here is from genome assembly GCF_008364825.1 of Azospirillum sp. B21. Classification (GTDB taxonomy): domain Bacteria; phylum Pseudomonadota; class Alphaproteobacteria; order Azospirillales; family Azospirillaceae; genus Azospirillum. The sequence continues at coordinate 68,109 of NZ_VTTO01000006.1, read as the reverse complement.
GAGCGGTCTGGTGGCGCAATGCCTGGACAACCGTCCGCATCTGGCGGTGGCCCTGGACCGGCGCGGCTCCAACGGCGTCGCCTGCCTGTTGGAAGGCCTGGGCGCGCTGGCGCTGCATGGCGTGCGCGTGGATTTCGCGGCGCTGTGGGCCGGCTTCGCCGAAGAGCGCAAACCCAAGCCCGCATCGCCCGCCGCCGTCCGGATCAGCGGCGCCAATTTCGGCAAGATCTACCCGCCGCCAGGCGGGGCCGCGGCATTGCCGAAGCCCAACCCGCCGCGCCCCGCCGTTGCGTCGCCCGCGCCGATTCCCCTGGCACCGGCAAAATCCGCCCCGGTCCACTCCCCGTCCATCGAAGAAGCTCCGATCATGGTCACGAACTCTCCCGCTCCGCAGCCGGCGCCCATCCCCGTCGCGACCGCGCCGGTTGAGACGATCTATCACCATGTCGCCGACGCCCATGCCGCCTTCCAGCGCGCCATCGCCGAAAGCCACCAAGCCTTTCTGGCGGTCGCCGGTCAGGCGATCCAGAGCCTGAGCGGAGTGCCGGCGCAACAGATTGCGGTGACCGCACCGGCCGCACCGATGATGCCGGCCGCGCCTGCCATCGCCGCTCCGGTGATGCAGCCGGCCGCGCCGGTCATGCCGGTGCAGAGGCCGGCACCCGCCCCGGCGGCTCCGCAGCCTGCCGTCGCGGTCCGGCCCCAGCCGGCGGCGATGCCCGCCGCGCCCAAGCCTGTTCCGGTTGCCGCGCCCGCTCCGGCTCCCGTTGCCGCTCCGCCCGCGGTCAATGCACGGGACATCGTGCTGGCGGTGATCGCCGACAAGACCGGCTACCCGGTGGAGATGCTGACGGCGGAGATGGAGCTTGAGGCCGGACTGGGCATCGATTCCATCAAGCAGGTGGAGATCTTCTCGACCCTGCAGGAGCGCATCCCGGCGCTAGGCGGTGCCGACATGCGCGAACTGAACGCGCTGAAGACCATCGGCCAGATCCTCGCCATGGCCGACAGCCGCAGCGGCGCCACCCCCGCACCGGCGCCGGTGGCGGCCCCCGTGACTGCCCCCATTCCAGCGGCCAAGCCGGTGGCTCCGTTCGTCGATGTCGGCGCGCTGTTCATGGGGCTGGTCGCCGAGAAGACCGGCTATCCCGTTGAGATGCTGAGCCCGGAGATGGAGCTTGAAGCCGGCCTCGGCATCGATTCCATCAAGCAGGTGGAGATCTTCTCGGCCCTGGTTGAACGCCTGCCGGAACTGGCCTCGGTCGAGATGCGCGAGTTGACCGCGCTGAAGACCGTGGGCGCGGTGATCGCCCGCATCAAGGGCGACTCCCTGACCGCCCAGCAGACGCCGGCGCCGCAGACCCAGGCCCTGCCCGCGTTATCGGCAGGCACCATCCGCACCTGCTCCATCCTGGAAGAGCGGCAGGCGGGCGGTGCCGACATGCTGCGCGGCCTGACCAGTGTCGCCGTCGTGCCGGATTCCTCTGGGGTCGCCATCGAACTGGTGAACCTGCTGTCGGCCAAGGGTATTGCCGTCCGGATTGCCGAGCTGCCGGACGGGCAGGATGACGCGGTGCTGTTTCTGGCCGGGCTCGACGGAGCCGATGCGGCTTCGGCCGCCGACCTGCACTGGCGCGCGCTTGCCGCCGCCAAGGCTGCCGACGCCCGCTTGGGCAAGACCGGCGGGGCCTTCGTCACCGTCGAGACGGGCGGCGAGGCTTGGCTGGGGCTGGGCGGCCTCGTCCTGACGGCGGCGCATGAATGGCCGGCGGCGCGGGTCAAGGCCATCGAGCTGGAACCGGGAAGCCGCTCTGCTGCCGACCTCGCCCGCGCTCTCGCCGCCGAGATCGCCACTGGGGACGGCGATGCCGAGGTCCGGCTGGCGGCCGACGGCAAGCGCCTCGTGCGGACACTGCGCGAGGGGGAGGCGGCCGACGGCCCGCTGCCGCTGGACCAAGGCGCGGTGATCGTCGTTTCCGGCGGGGCGCGCGGCGTGACCGCCGTGGCGCTGGAGCAGTTGTCCCGCCGCGTCCGTCCGACCCTGGTCATTCTGGGCCGCAGCGATCCCAACGCGGCACCGGTTCTGCCGGGCATGGCCGAGGATGCGGACGAGTCCGCCATCCGCCGGGCGGTGATTGCCGGTCCCGGTGCCGGCAGGCAGCCGCGCGAGATCGAGGCGATGGTCAAGGCCATCCTGTCCGCCAGCGAGGCGCGCGCCACCATCCGCCGGCTGGAAGCGGCGGGGGCCCGCGTCCGCTACTGCCGCGCCGACGTGCGCGACGCCGCGTCGGTCGTGCAAGCGCTGGCGGCTGTCCGCGCCGAGGCCGGGCCGATCTCCGGCATCGTCCATGGCGCCGGCGTGCTGGCCGACAAGCGCATCGCCGACAAGACGCGCGAACAGTTCGACGCCGTCTTCGGCACCAAGGTGGAGGGAATTGCCAATCTGCTGGCCGCCACCCGCGAGGATCCGTTGCGCGTCATCTGTCTGTTCTCCTCCGTTGCGTCGCTGCACGGCAATGCCGGGCAATGCGACTACGCCATGGCCAACGGCGTGCTGAACGCCGTGGCGCGGGCCGAGGCGGCGCGCCGGCCGGGTTGCACGGTCAAGGCCATCGCCTGGGGACCGTGGGACGGCGGCATGGTCGGACCGGCGCTGAAGCAGCATTTCCGCCGCATGTCCGTCGATCTGATCGCACCGGCGGACGGCGCCGACTTCATGCTGCGCGAACTGGCCCAGCCGCCGGCCGGCGACGCCGTCGTCTCCTGCATCGGGCGTTCGGCCGCCGCGGGTGCTGCCGTCGGACGGGCAGCATGAACCGGTTCCCGCCCATCGCCATCATCGGCCATGGCTGCGTGCTGCCCGGCGCCCTTGGTCCGGCGGAGCTATGGCAGGCCGTCGTCGAGGGGCGGGATTTGTTGCGTCCGGTGCCGCCGGGCGTCTGGCGTGTCGATACCGCAAAGGCGCTGTCGCCCCAGGCGCCCGAGCGCTCGGCGACCGACCGGGGCGGCTATGTGCAGGGCTTCGACGCCATCTTCGACCCCAACGGTTTCGCCTGCCCGGCGGAGGAACTGGCCGGGCTGGATCCGCTGGTGCTCTGGCTGGTCCACAGCGGGCGCGAGGCGCTGCGCGAGGCTGGGCTGGACGTCGCCCCGCGCGGGCGCTGCGGCCTGATCGCCGGCAACCTGTCCTATCCCACCGCCAGCCTCAGCGCCTTCGCCGAAGCGGTCTGGCTGGACCGGGAGGGGCCGAAGCCGGCCAACCGCTTCTCGTCGGGTCTGCCCGCGCAGCTGGCCGCCCGCGCCCTTGGCCTGCAGGGGCCGGCCTTCTGCCTGGATGCCGCCTGCGCGTCCTCGCTCTATGCCGTCAAGCTGGCCTGCGACCAGTTGCATGACGGTCACGCCGACCTGATGATGGCGGCGGGCGTCAACCGTGGCGACGACCTGTTCCTGCATATGGGCTTCACCGCGCTGAACGCGCTCAGCCCCACCGGCCGCAGCCGTCCCTTCCACCGCGAGGCCGACGGACTGATCCCCGCCGAGGGGGCTGCCTGCGTGGTGCTGAAGCGGCTGGACGATGCGGTGCGCGACGGCAACCGCATCCTCGGCGTCATCCGCGGCATCGGCCTGTCCAACGACGGGCGCAGCCGCGGCTTCCTCGTTCCCGACGCCGGTGGGCAGGAGCGCGCCTTGGCCGCGGCTTACACTCAGGCGGGTTTCGGGCCGGAGACGGTGTCGCTGCTGGAATGCCACGCCACCGGCACGGCGCTGGGCGACGCCACCGAGATCGCCAGCATGGGCCGGGTCTTCGCCGGCCTGAGGGATGTGCCGATCGGGTCGCTGAAGTCCAACCTGGGCCACCTGATCGCCGCCGCCGGTCTGGCCGGCATGGTCAAGGTGATCCAGGCGATGGCGGCCGGCATCCGCCCGCCGACTCTCCATGCCGATGCGGCACCGCTGGACGTCATCGGCGCCTCGCCCTTCCGTCTGCTGGACCGGGCGGAGCCGTGGGAAGCGGAAGGGCCGCGTCGGGCCGGCATCAGCGCCTTCGGCTTCGGCGGCAACAACGCGCATCTGGTGCTGGAGGAATGGCGGCCCGCCACCGTCTCCGTCCCGGTCGCCGTTGCCCCTCCGCCGTTGCGCCTGGCCGTCGTCGGCCTTGCCGTCGTTACCGCCGCCGATGACTTTGCCGCGGCGCTGGCCGCTCCACCGGCGGAAGACTCTCCGCGCGCCTTGGACAGCATCACGCTGGATCTCGCCGCCACTCGCGTCCCACCCGCCGACCTGCAGCATGCCGTGCCGCAGCAGCTTCTGGCGATGAAGGCGGTGGCCCGCGCCGTCGCCGATGCCCCGGCCCTGCCGGCGGCCACCACCGGCGTGCTGATGGGCATGGGCTGCGACGCCGAAGTGGCACGGCGCGGCCTGGGCGTGCGGCTGGCCGACCTCTGCGGTCCCGACGCTAGTGTCGATCTCGGCCCGCCGCTGAACGCGGCGGGTGTCATCGGCACCATGCCCAACATCGTCGCCAACCGCTTCAACGCCCAGTTCGACTGGCGCGGCCCCAGCTATTCGGTGTCGGCGGAGGAACTGTCTGGGCTTGCCGGGCTGCGCATCGCCGCCCGCGCCCTGGTGACGGGAGAGCTGGATGCGGCGGTGGTCGGCGCGGTCGACCTGTCTTGCGAGCCGGTGCACCGCAGGGCGCTGGCTGCTCTGCGTCCCGATCTCGACACGCCCGGCGACGCCGCCGTCGTCCTTGTGCTGCGCCGGGTGGAGTGCGCCGAGGCGGCCGGCGAGCCGATCCACGCCATCCTTGACCTGTCCTCCGCCACCGAAGCCGAGTTCACGATCGCCGGGCCGCAAGGGGCGAGCCCCGTCACCCGCCGCTTCGGCCATGCCCATGCGGCGTCGGGTCTGCTGCATGTGGCCGCCGCCGTCGTCGCCTGCCGCGGACGCATGAAGCCCGGGGAGGGCGCCGCCCAGCCCTGGCTGGATTCCGGACGCCTGCGCGCACGCGTGAGCGTCGAGGCGCTGGGCGGAGCGATCGACGGGCTTTTGGTCGAAAGCGGCGATGTCTACGAATCGGCCATAATGCCGCCGGCCACGCGCCTGCGCTGGTTCGCCGCCGCCGACCGGGCGGAGCTGTGCGCGCGCATTCGGCGCGGCGAGGATGGCGGGCAGGGTCCGGTGCGGTTGGCCTTCGCCTGTCCGGCCGGCAAGGAGGTCGAGACCCTGTCCCGCGCGTTGACCGTTGCCGAGGGACGCGAGGGCGCCGCCGGCGGCATTCATTTCGGCGAGCGGTCGCTCGGTGGCGGTCTGGCGCTGGTCTTCACCGGGGCTGCGGCGGCTTATGAGGGGATGGGACGCGAGCTCTTCCTGTCGATGCCCGATGTTGGCCGGAGCGTGACCGCGCGCTTCCCCATCCTCGCCCATGCGGCGGAGCGGCTCTACGGGTCGGCGGAAGCGCTCGACGCCATGGCGCAGCTGCAGACCTGCGCCCTGATCTGCCAGACCCATGCGGAGGTGAGCCGCGGCGTGCTCGGCCTGCGGCCTGCGGCCGTGATGGGGCTGTCCTCCGGCGAGACCAACGCGCTGTTCGCTGCGGGGGTGTGGTCGGACATGGGCGCCATGTTCGCGGAGATCGACGCGTCGGGCATCTATGGCCGCCATCTGACCGGCGACTGCCTTGCGGCCGCGCAATCCTGGGGGCAGGCGGGAGCCGCAGACTGGCGCAACTGGCGCCTGCTGGCCCCGGTCGAGGAGGTGGAGGCGGCGCTGGCCGGTCTGCGACGGGTGTCGATCACCATCGTCAATGCGCCGCAGGATTGCGTGATCGGTGGCGACGCCGACGCCTGCCGTCAGCTGATCGCTCGCATTGGGGCGCACCGCGCCTTGCCGCTCGGCCAGGACATGGTGGTGCATTGCGCGGAGATGGAGCCCTGCGCGTCGGTCTGGCGCCGGATTCACAGTCGGGAGACCACGCCGCCCGAGGGCATCGCCGTCTATGCCAACGCCTTCGGCGAAGCCTACCGGCCATCGGTCGAGCTGTGCGCCGAGGCGCTGACCCATCAGGCGCTGGAACGGGTGGACTTCCCCCGCACGATCCGCCGCGCCCATGACGATGGCGTGCGGATCTTCGTTGAGCATGGTCCGCGCAACGCCCTGACCCGCTCCATCGCCGCCACGCTGGCCGACCGCGAGCATCTGGCGGTCAGCCTGGACCATCCCGGCCGTGCGCCGCTGGAACAGCTGGCCCATGTGGCGGCCGAACTGTTCGCCGCCGGGCAGGACCCCGCCATGGCCGAGGTCGCCCGCCGTCTGGAGCGCCGGACCGTCGCGCCGCCGGTCCAGCCCCTGACCTTCGCCGCCCATGCCGCGCCCGTCGCGGTCGTTCTCGGACAGCCGATGCCCCCCGCACCGCCCCTGCCGCCCGTCGCCGACCTGCCGCCGCCTGACCTGGCCGCCCGCCGCCCCCTGGACGAGGCGCCGGAGGCGGTGGCGGTGCCCGAACTAGAGCCGGTTGTTGCCAGAATGCAACCTCCCGCCATGCCCGGCATTCCCGCACCGGTTCCGGCGGCCGACAGTCCGCTCGTCCGCATCCTCGCCCGCACGGCAGAGCTTCACACCGGCTACCTGAAGACCGCGTCTGATCTGCACCGGAGCTACCTGCAAGGCTTCGGCGTGCCGACGCTGACCGCTCCCTCTCTCTCCTCCGCCCTCCCTCTCCCCCCCGGGGAGAGGGGCGGGGTGAGGGGGATGCATGGGGGGGATTCTCGGGTAACGACCGCTAAGGAACCCCCTCACCCTAACCCTCTCCCCGGGGGGGAGAGGGGATATGAGATCGAACCGCAAAACAATACGACCGCCCTACCGGAAAGCCCGCTCTGGGACCGCGCCCAGCTGGAAATTCTGGCATCCGGCAAGGTGTCCGACATCTTCGGCCCCCTGTTCGCGCAGCAGGACGGCTACGCGCGTCAGGTCCGCATGCCGCAGCCGCCGCTGCTGCTGGTGGACCGCGTCATCTCCATCACCGGCGAGCCGGGCAGCATGGGGTTGGGCTCCATCGTCACCGAGACGGAGGTCACGCCCGACAGCTGGTATCTGCACAACGACCGCATGCCGGTGGGGCTCGCCATCGAATCCGGGCAGGCCGACCTGCTGCTGATCTCCTGGCTGGGTGCCGATTTCCGCAACAGGGGCGAGCGCGTCTACCGCCTGCTGGGCTGCGAGATGACCTATCACGAGGGTGGCCTGCCGCGGGTGGGCGATACCCTGCGCTACGACATCCACATCGACGGCCATGCCCGGATGGGCGAGGTCGGGCTGTTCTTCTTCCATTACGACTGCCGCATCGGCGACCGGCTGGTGCTGTCGGTCCGCAACGGGCAGGCCGGTTTCTTCACCGATCACGAGCTTGCCAACTCCGGCGGTGTGCTGTGGAGCGCCGAGGAGGACCGGCCCAAGGACGGCGCGCGCCTGGACCCGCTGCCCTGTCCGTCGCGCCACCGCTCCTTCACCGCCGAACAGCTCGACCTCTGGACCGCCGGCCGCGCCTTCGCCTGCTTCGGCGAGGGGTTCGAGCTGGCCGGTAGCCACCAGCGCACCCCGGCGATCCCGCAGGGGCGCATGCGCCTGATCGACAGCGTGACCGCTTTCGAACCACAGGGCGGCCCCTGGGGCCGGGGATATCTGCGCGCGGAAAGCCATGTCCCGGCCGACGCCTGGTTCTATGCCGGCCATTTCAAGAACGATCCCTGCATGCCCGGCACGCTGATGGCGGAGGGTGCGGTGCAGGCGGTCGCGACCTTCATGGCGGCCGGCGGCTTCACCATCGGGCGCGATGCCTGGCGGTTCGAGCCGGTGCCGGATGAGCCCGCCCGCTTCGTCTGCCGCGGGCAGGTGGTCCCGGACGCCAGCCATCATCTTGTCTACGAGGTCTTCGTCGAGGAGATCGAGGACGGTCCGACGCCCATCGTCCGCGCCGCCCTGCTGTGCAGCGCCGATGGCTTCAAGGTCTTCCACTGCCGCGCCTTCGCCGTCCGCATGGTGCCGGACTGGCCGCTGGGCCACGGGCGCCATGCCCTGCCGGCGCTGGCGGAGGCGCCGCGCATCGTCGGCACCCGCGGCGATGTGCGCGGCGATTACGAGGCGCTGCTGGCCTGCGCCTGGGGGGCGCCGTCGCTGGCCTTCGGCAGCATGTATGCCCGCTTCGACGCCGGGCGGGTGCCGCGCCTGCCGGGGCTGCCCTATCATTTCATGTCCAGTGTGGTCTCGGTGAACTGCCCGGCCGGGGAGCCGACCGTCGGCGGCACGCTCGTCGTCGATTACGCGGTGGAGCCGGAGGCGTGGTATTTCGCCCGCAATGCCGCGCCGGTCATGCCCTTCTGCGTGCTGATGGAGGTGCTGCTGCAGCCCTGCGGCTGGCTGGCCTCCTACATGGGTTTCGCGCTCGCCTCCACTGACGATCTGGCCATCCGCAACCTGGACGGCGATGCCGCCCGCGTGCTGTCCGAGGTGACGCCCGCCGACGCCCGCATCCGCACCGAGGCGACGCTGACCCGCTTCTCCCGCGCCGGCGGCATCACCCTGATCGCCTTCAAGGTCCGGGCCTGGGTCGACGACCGGCCGCTGATGGAGTTGGAGACCTCCTTCGGCTTCTTCGCGTCGGCCGCACTGGCAAAGCAGAACGGTCTTCCGCCGCTCCCCGCCGACGAGGCACGGGGGATCCCTCCCGCCACGCCCGTCGTGGAGCCGCGCCGCACGAGACTGGCGGAGGGAATGCTGCGCATGGTCGACGAGGTCACCGGCTGGTGGCCCCAGGGTGGGGCCGGCGGGCTGGGGCTGGTCCGCGGCCGGCAGGTGGTCGATCCGGAATCCTGGTACTTCAAGGCCCACTTCTTCCAGGACCCGGTCCAGCCCGGTTCCCTGGGGGTCGAGGCGCTGCTGCAGTTGCTGGAGCGCGCCATGGTGCTGGCGGGGCTGGACACCGAGCTGCCGTCGCCGCGCTTCGAAGGGGCGGCCCTGGACGTGGCGCTGCGCTGGAAGTATCGCGGTCAGGTCGTCCCCACCAACCGGACCGTCACCACCGAAATCGAGATCATGCGGATCGAGCGGGACGAGCGCGGCATCCTGGCCGTCGCCCGCGGCAGCCTGTGGGCCGACGATCTGCGCATCTACGAGGTGGACGGGCTGGCGGCGCGTCTGGTGTCCGGTGATGGTGGCGGCAACGGCGGTATTCGCCTGGATTTGGACAGTGCTCCCTGGCTTGGCGATCATCGCCCCACCCATACCGCACCCGCGGTTCCCCTGACCTGCCTCGCCGATATGATGGCGGCGGCTCATGGGGGATGTGTCGCCGCCCTGGAGGATGTCAGGGTTCAGCGCTGGGCGACGGTGCCGGTGACGCTGGTTCCGGAGGTGGAGCCCGATGGGCGCGTCACCCTGCGGGACGGCGGCGGCATCCTGGCGACCGGCCGGGTGATCCGGGCGGACGGATGGCCGGTCCCGCCGCAGCCCTTGGCCCCCCTGGAGGATGCCCGGCCCTCCCCATGCCCTTATGCCGCGGCGGAGCTGTTCCACGGCCCGGCCTTCCAGATTCTGAGCGGGTTGCAAACCGGTTCCGGCGGCGCGTCGGCCGATCTGGACGCTGCCAAGGCGGCGCGGGTGCCGGGGCCGATCGGTCCGGCGCTGCTGGATGCCGGGCTCCATGCCACGCCCCGCCATGCCCCCGAACTCTGGTGGGGGGACAGGGTGGGGGGGATGCTCGCCTATCCCAGTGCCATCGAGCGGCTGAGCTTCTTTAGTCCGACACCGCGCGACGGTATGGTCCGCATCGAGGTGCGTGCGCTTCCCTTGGACGCCCAGGGGCGTGCCCGGTCGCGGCTGCAATGGATCGCCGGTGGCCGGGTCTGGGCCGAGATGGAGCTTGCGGACGTGCTGTTCCCGAAAGGGGCGCTTGGGAAGGCTCCCGCCCTGGCGCGGCAGACGTTTCTGCGCGACCGCAAGGCGGCACCCGGCGTGCGCCTGTCGCGGTTCGACGATGGCCTCACCCGGCTGAGCGCCCGCGAGGTGGCGGCGAGCAACTGGCTGCCGGGAACCCTGGAGAGCCTCTATGGCGTGTCGGGCAACCCCGCCGACATGGCCCGCGCCATTGCCGAAAAGGAGCATGCGGCGGCGCAGCTCGGCGTCCATCCGGGGGTGGTGACGGTCGAGGGCGATGTCGCCCGCTGCACCGGCGCTCCGCTCAACCCGGTTCCGCTGTCGGTCACGCGCGACGGTTCCGACTGGGTGGTGAGCGGTACGGTCCCCGCCGCTCCCGACGTCGTGCCGCTCAAGACCTTCTGGCGTTCCCATCTGGGGACCGGCGACTGGCCGGTGGAGGATCTGTTCGCGGCCTTGGCCGGCGAGTTCGTCGGTCAGGTGCGCGTGGCGGAGCCGGAGCAACTCGCCCGCATCCGCGACCGCGGCGCGCTGTTCCTTGGCAACCATCAGGTGGCGGTGGAATCACTGACCTTCACGCTGGTGGCCGCCGCCCTGACCGGACGGCCGATCCTGACCGTCGCCAAGGCGGAGCATCGCCACACATGGCTGGGCAGCCTGCTGGCCCTGTCCGGCAGCGCTCCGGGGCTTCGCCTGCCGCAGATGATGCTGCTGTTCGACCGGGAGGATCCGGCGGCCATGCTGGGGCTGATGGAACAGGCGCGCGACGCGGTGAGGCGGGACGGCATGTCGATCATGGTCCATGCGGAGGGCACGCGGTCGCTCTCCTGCCGGACGCCGGTGTCCCGGCTGTCCGGTGTGTTCCTGGATCTGGCGGCGCGGCTGGAGGTTCCCATCGTGCCGGTCCGCTTCGCCGGCGCCCTGCCGGTCGAGCCCGCGCGGGAGCGGCTGGAGTTCCCGCTGGGCTTCGCACGTCAGGACATCCATATCGGCCGTCCCCTGTGGCCGGAGGAACTGGCGGGCCTGCCCTTGGCGCAGCGCAAGAGGGTCGTCCTCGACTCCGTCAACGGGACCGGCCCCGCGCTGACCGGCGAGCGTCCCAACGAGCCGCGTCCGGACTTTGAAGAGGCGGCGAGGGCGATGGCGGCGACGCGCGGACTCAGCCTGCCCCGTGCGGCGACCCTGCAGGCGGTGTTGAACGCGATCCCCTCCGACCGGCCGCTTGCCCGTCTCGCCCGCCGCATGGCGAGGGGCGAGGGGGCGGAGGAGATCGATCCTTGGCTGTCCGCCTTGGCCGGCTGGTTCCGAAATCAGTAGATGGGAATGCCCACGATCATCAGGCCGAAGACGCCGAGGATGGCATGGGACACGCTGCTGCCGACCAGCGATCCCTGGCGGGCGAAGATCCAGCCCCAGTAGAGGCCGATGGGGAACACCGCCAGGGCAAGGCCGATGGACACATGCAGGTGGGTGGCGCTGAACAGCATGTTGGACAGGACAATGGCTTCCGCCGTTTTGTACTTGCTGGTCAGGAAAAGCTGGAAGGACGCCTGGGTGCCGCGGGCGATGGTTTCCTGGATCGGCGTGAAGGCGCAATAGGCGCTGCCGTAGAGAAGGATTTCGCCCAGAGACAGCCCGGTGGACCGTGCGAAGTCGAACACCGGCTGTCCTTGCAGGGACGGAATCATCGTCACGCCGATCCATTTCAGCACGACGATCAGCACCGCGATGGGGATGGACAGCACCACCCCTTCCAGCGCGTTGCGCCGCCAGTTCTTCAAGGTGAAACCATAGGCGCTGGGCGGCCAGGGGCTGGTCTTGACGGTGCGGTACACGCCGAAGGCGAAGGCGGTCAGGATCGGCAGGCTGATGAGGGATGTGTCGGGAACCACCTTGCTGAGCGCCGTGGTGACGCCCAATGCGAACATGTAGAAGCAGAGGCCGACCAGCAGGCGGAAGATGAACTTGCTCATCTCCACGCGGTTCTCGGCCTCGTTCAACTGGCGGCGCAGGGTCTGGACCGTCACCTCGTTGGTGCGGCGCAGACGGGCGGCCAGTTGATAGGCCATATTGATCTTGAGACGGCTGTCCACGCCCAGTTGATGGTCGGGATGCTCGCGCAGGCGGGCGAGCGGAACGGCGATGACCTCGCTGTCTTCGGCGGCGCGGACGGCGCCGGAGCGCGGGCCGCTGTCGAGCAGCGACACCTCGCCGATGGACTGGCCCGCCGTCAGCAGGGCGAGGCGATGGCGGACGTCGCTGCCTTCCTCGCGCTTCAGGACCTCGAAGCTGCCGGAGAGAATGAAGAAGAGCGCGTCGCCTGGATCGCCCTCCTCGAACAGAAGCTGGCCCTGGGGGATCTTGCGGGGGCCATCCATGATGGCGGCCAGCTGCCGGATGTTCTCGTCCGAGAAGCCTTCCAGAAGAGGCGCGTTCCTCAGACGCTCGTCGATGTCCAGATGCCGCGCATCCGACGGCGCGCCACCAACAACGTCCATTTCATCCCCCTCGCCACACCATGCGCGGGCACCTTAACGCATGGGGAAAGGGGTTTGAAGTGACATGAGAAAAACGGGTTGGGGCCGGCTCACACGACGCAGAGGCAGGCGCCCTCCTGGTCCATGGCGACGGAATCGACGGCGACCGGCAGCTTCTGGGGCTTCGCCGGCATCTTGGGCCGGTGGGCCTCGCCGCGGCAGGCGTCGATCGGCACATCCTCCCCCTGCATCAGCGGGCAGCGTTCGAAGATTTCCGCCACCCAATCGACGAAGACCCGCACCTTGGGTGACAGGTGGCGGTTCTGCGGGTAGAGCGCGGAGATCGGCATCAGGGCCGGGCGCCAATCCGGCAGGATCTCCACCAGCGCGCCACTGCTCAGATGGGGCAGGGCCATGAAGCGGGCGGGCTGGATGATCCCCAGCCCTTCCACCCCGCAGGTGACGTACGCGTCGGCGTCGTTGACCGAGACGGTGCCGGCCATCTTCACCTCGCGCTCCACCCCGTCGCGCTCGAAGCTGGGCTCGTGGACCTTGCCGGTCCGGGTGAAGTATTTGACGGCGACGTGGCTTTGCAGCTCGTCCAGCGTCTTCGGCGTGCCGTGGGCGGCAAGGTAGGACGGGCTGGCGCAGGTCACCGACCGGAAGGCGCCGACCCGCCGGGCGATCAGGCTGGAATCCTGAAGCTCGCCGACGCGCAGGACGCAGTCCACCCCCTCCTGGATCAGGTCGATGGGCCGGTCGCTGAGTCCCAGCATCAGTTCGATGTCGGGATAGGCGCTGTGGAACTCGTGAATCGCCGGGATGATGACCAGCCGGCCGATGGAGCCCGGCATGTCCACGCGCAGCCGGCCGCGCGGCGTCTTGCGCGCGCTGGTGAAGGAGGATTCGACCTCCTCCAACTCCTGCAGGATGCGGGTGGCGCCCTCCAGATAGGCGGCGCCGTCCAGCGTCAGGTTCAGCTTGCGCGTCGTCCGCTGCAGAAGCCGGACGCCCAGGGATGCCTCCAGATTCTGGATGGTGGTGGTGACGGAGGCGCGCGGCAGCCCCAGCGTGTCGGCCGCCTTGGTGAAGCTGTTTGCCTCCACAACCCGAACGAAGACGCGCATCGCGTGAAGCTTGTCCATGGCCGTCCTGTCCCGCCCTGCGTCGGCACCGTGCCCGGCATGGGCGGTGCGGCTGGTTGAAGAGGCGCTATTTAACCACGACGCGCGCCGCTGTCGATCATTCGGACGGACATGGCTGGACCGATGGGTCCGGCAGACACCGCTATGGTTCGCTGTAGCTGGTGGGGACGATGCGCAACTCGAAGCGGGCTGGGTCCTGCTGGAAGATCAGGCCGCCGAAACGTTCGGAGTAGGGCGGGAGATAGTCGAACTCGGCCTCCACCGCTTCGACCACGCGGTCGCCGGACCGCAGCTCCCCGCGCACGCGCAGGGTGGCGGCGGTGGCGGTGGTGCGGTTGCGGATTTGGAATCGAACGGTATGGCCATGGCCACTGGCCTGGGTTTCCACCACGGCGATGTCGATCCGGCCGGGTACCTCGCCGTGCTCCCGCAGGCCGTACTGCACCATGTAGGCGATCATGGCGGCGATCAGCAGGGCGCCGATGCCTGCCGCAACCCACTCCAGGGGGGAGGTCGGCGCTGCCCGCTCCGTTTCACTCCTGCCCGTCTTCCGGTCCGCCGGTTGCGGCGGGGAACGGGTCCGTTCCGTCGCGGAGTCCTTGGGCCGGGGGGCCGGTGCGTCTTGCGGGGTCATGGGGGCCCTCTCTTCCGGTCACAGGATCAGGCGGGCGGCTGCTGCGCCGATGGCGCAGGGGAAGCCCAGGACGACGGTGGCGCTGATGATCTCGGCCAGCCCGGTGCCGTCGGTCCGGCCGAAGGTCCACAGCAGATAGAGGCAGATCGCCAGCACGATGACGTAGCCGACGACGGTGAAGCGCAGGAACAAACTCCAGAATCCCACGCCGCCGGGCGGCTTCGACCCGCCGGGCAGTTCCACCGCGTAGACGAAGGCGTGCATCAGCACGAGCGACAGCAGCAGAAGCGCAACCTCCCGCCACGGATCCATCACGTAGGACAGCAGGACCATCTCCTCCGTCGGGGCGACGTTGAGGCCGAGGAAGAGCGCGCCGACCGCCATCAGGAACAATTCCTGCCCGTAGGTCATGGAATCCTGGCGCTGCGTGCTCTCGGCCGTCTTCTCGCCCAGCTGGTCGCGGGCCAGCATGGCGCCGATGGCGGCGGGGAAGCTCTGCAGCGCGATCTTGCCGATCACCTCGCGCGCGGGCATGTCGAAGGACAGGACCTTGAAGATGCCGAGGATGACGGCCGACATCACCACCGCCACCGCGATCGCGACGAAGGCGTCGGCGATGTCGTCGCGCAGGCTGGCGTTGGTCTTGAAGCCGCTGACCACCGACAGGCCGATCAGCAGCGGGATCAGCAGGACCAGCAGCAGCACCAGCCGCCAGGGCGTCATGGTGAAGCCGATCCACCACATCTCCATCGTCATCAGCATCGGAAGCGAGAAGATCAGCGCCCCGGCGAAGGCGCGTGCCAACCCGATCAGGAAGGACCGGTTGTCCTCGTAGACGGGTCTTTCCGGTGTAGCGGCATCCGAGTGGCCGGTATCGGCGGTCATGCATCGTCTCCCCAACCCCGCCGCACGGTCGTCGCGGCCCGCTTCCCAGGGTCAACGCTTACGGCCACGCACAGGTTTCCGGGCTCTCCGAAGGAAGATGAGGGTACCGAGGAAACCGCCGAGCCTCTGCTGTGTTGACCTTGGTGTGGAAATGGGGGTGTGGAAATGGGGCGAGGGGCAATGAGCCTCCCCCGTTGACGGGAGGAGGTGGCATGGACTGGCCGGGCCGGCGAACGGCGGGAAAATCTCTGCGGCTGGCCCTGCCGGCGGCGGTTCTGGCGCTTGCCGGGTGTGAGGGGCGGCAGTCGGCGCTGGATGCGGCCGGCGTCAGCGCGCAGGAGATCCTGGTCACCACCTGGATCCTGTTCATCGGCGGGGCCGTGATCTTTGTGGTGGTGATGGCGCTGGCTCTCTATGCCGCCTTCGTCCGGCCGGAGCGGTTTCCCGGCCGCCGCGCCTGGGTGATCGGCGGCGGCATCCTGTTCCCGGTCGTTACGCTGACCGCGCTCCAACTGCATGAGTTCGCCCTGGCCCGCCGACTGGCGACGCTGGCGCCGGAGCCCGCCTTCGTGGTGGAGGTCACCGGGCTGATGTGGTGGTGGGACGTCCGCTACCATGTGCCGGGACAGGAGCCGTTGCGCGCCGCCAACGAGATCGTGCTGCCGGCCGGCCGGCCGGTGGAGCTGCGGGTCGCCAGCGCCGACGTGATCCACAGCTTCTGGGTGCCCAGCCTCGCCGGCAAGATCGACATGATCCCCGGCCACGTGAACCGCCTGCCGCTGGTGGCGCAGCGGCCGGGGCTCTACCGCGGCCAATGCGCCGAATATTGCGGGGCGCAGCACGCCCTGATGGCCTTCGACGTCCGGGTGCTACCAGCGGACGAGTTCGATGCCTGGATGGCGGCGCAGCGCCGCCCGGTGCCGGAACCGCCGACGCCGGAACTGGTGCGCGGCCGCGACGCCTTCTTCGCGCTCGGTTGCCAATCCTGCCATGCGGTGCGCGGCACTGAGGCGGCAGGGCTGGTCGGGCCGGACCTGAGCCGCATCGGCGCGCGTGCATCGCTCGCCGCCGGGACGCTGCCGACGCGGGTAGAGACCATCGCCGCCTGGATCGCCGGCGCCCAGCACATCAAGCCCGAAAACCGCATGCCGTCCTTCGACGTGACCGACGGCGAGACCCTGCATGCCATGGCCGCCTGGCTGGAGAGCCTGAAATGACGCTGCGTACCGACGAGCCCCGCGACGAGTTCCCCGGCGGCCGGCCAACTCCCAGCCCCATTCCCCGACCGCCGGGCGAGGAGGAGGAACTGCTCCGCCTCTGGCGTCTGCCGCAGGGGATCGCCCGCGTCACCGCGGTGAACAACACCAAGGTCGGTGTCTGGTACATCGGTACGGCGCTGCTGTTCTTCCTGATCGCCGGGGTGCTGGCGCTGGTGATGCGGCTGCAGCTGGCGATGCCCGGAAACGACCTGCTCGACCATGGCACCTACAACCAGTTCTTCACGGTCCACGGCACCGGGATGATGTTCCTGTTCGCCGTGCCGATCGTCGAGGCCATCGGCGTCTTCCTGCTGCCTTCCATGCTGGCGGCGCGCGACCTGCCCTTCCCCCGGCTGTCGGCCTTCGCCTTCTGGGCCTATTTCTTCGGCGGCATCTTCTTCTTCTGCTCGCTGATCTTCGACGCCGCCCCCGACGGCGGCTGGTTCATGTATCCGCCGCTGACCAGCTACGAGCATTCGCCCGGCATCAACACCGATTTCTGGCTGCTCGGCATCGGCTTCATCGAGATCTCGGCCATTGCCGGGGCCATCGAGATCGTGATCGGCATCCTGCGCACCCGTCCGCCGGGCATGACGCTGGACAAGCTGCCGATCTATGCCTGGTCGATGCTGGTGATGGCGGGGATGATCATCTTCGCCTTTCCCGCCGTCATCGTCGCCACCGCCCTGCTGGAGATCGAGCGCGCCTTCCACTGGCCCTTCTTCATCGCCGAGCGGGGCGGCGACCCGCTGCTGTGGCAGCATCTGTTCTGGTTCTTCGGCCATCCGGAGGTCTACATCATCTTCCTGCCGGCGGCCGGGCTGGTGTCGATGATGGTGCCGACGCTGGCCCGCCGGCCGCTGGTCGGGCATGACTGGGTGGTGCTGGCGTTGGTCGGCACCGGGTTCTTCAGCTTCGGGCTGTGGGTCCACCACATGTTCGCCACCGGCATCCCGTCGCTGTCGCTCAGCTTCTTTTCCGCCGCCAGCATGGCGGTGGCGGTGCCCAGCGGCATCCAGGTGTTCGCCTGGATCGCCACGCTGGGGGCGGGGCGGGTGCAATGGACCGTCGCCACCCATTTCCTGTTCGGCTTCCTGTTCATCTTCGTGCTGGGCGGGCTGACCGGGGTGATGGTGGCGGTGGTGCCGTTCGACTGGCAGGCCCATGACAGCTACTTCATCGTCGCGCACCTGCATTACGTGCTGATCGGCGGCATGGTGTTCCCTGTCTTCGCCGGGCTCTACCATTGGTGGCCGACGCTGAACGGCCGGCTGTTGTCGGAGCGGCTGGGACGCTGGGCCTTCTGGCTGATGTTCATCGGCTTCAACGTCGCCTTCTTCCCCATGCACATCAGCGGCCTGCTGGGCATGCCGCGCCGGGTCTATACCTATCCCGGCGATCTCGGCTGGAACCTGCTGAACATGATCTCCACGGTGGGTTCCTTCGTGCTGGCCCTGGGCGTGCTGCTGGTGCTGATCGACATCGCGCGCAGCGCCTTCGGCGGCGGCCGGAAGGCGCCCGACAATCCATGGAACGCCGGCACGCTGGAATGGCTGCCGAACGAGCTTTACGGCACCCGCAGCATCCCGCACGTCACCGGCCTCTATCCCCTGTGGGACAAGCCGGACCTGCCGCGCGAGGTGCGTGAGGGCGCGCATTTCCTGCCCGGCGCCCCGACCGACCGGCGCGAGACCATCGTCACCAGCCCGATCGAGGCCAAGCCGCAATATCTGATGCCGTTGCCCGGGCCGCATTGGGGCCCATTCCTGGCCGGGCTGTTCACTGCGGTGCATTTCATGTGCTTGACCGTGCAGTGGTATTATCCCTCTCTGGTTCCAGCGGTGCTGGCCATCGCCATGGTGATCTGGTGGGTTTGGGGCCTCGATGCCGGCGCCGACCAACCGCCGCAGGATGTCGGCGGCGGCTGGCGCGTGCCGGTCTACGTCCAGGGGCCGAAGAACCATTCCTGGTGGGGCGTGGTGGTCCTGATGCTGGTGGACGGCACGGCCTTCGCCTGCCTGATCTTCACCTACCTGTTCCTGTGGACGGTCAGCCCCGATGTATGGCCGGCGGGTGGAGACGGGCTGCCGGGTCTGCCCTGGCTGGCCGGCGGGCTGGCGCTGTGGGGGCTGTCGGCGCTAGCCATCGGCTGGGCGCGGAGAGCGGTCGACCGCAACCGGCACGGCCGCGTGCGCATCGGCCTGATCGTTGCCTGGGCGGCGATGGTCGGCGGGATCCTGCTGGACGCCAATGCCCAGATCGGGACCGGCCTCGTCGGTGCGGCCAGCGCCTATGGCGCCATCACCTACATGCTGGTGGCGTGGCAGGCCTTCCACGTGGCGGTGATGACGCTGATGCTGGCCTACACGCTGGCCCGCTCGGCCGCCGGGCTTCTGCATGCGGAGCGGCGGGTAACCTTCGACAACACCATGCTGATGGGTTGGTACAGCGCGGCGCAGGGGACGATCGCCCTTCTGCTTCTGCACCTGTTCCCACGTCTGGCGATCTGAGAGGGGGGCGTCATGTCGGGCCGCAGCTTTCCCGTCACCTTCGGCGCCATGCTGGCGCCTTTCCTGATCTGGGCCGGGCATTTCGGCTTGGTCTACGCCATCAACGGCGCGGTCTGCGCGCGGGCGCCGGAGGGGGCGATGCTGTTCGGCTATCCGATGTCGGCGGCGCTGGTCGCCGCCGCGACGGTCCTCGCGATGGTCTGGGTCGCGGTGCTGCTGGCGATGGCGCTGCAGGGGCGCGGTCCGGCCGGCCATGTCGCCTCCGCCGATCCCCGCCGCTTCGCCCGCTGGTTCGTGATTGCCGGGGCGGGCTCGGCACTGGTCGCCATCCTGTGGGTCGGTCTTCCAGCCCTGCTGGTGCCGGCCTGCGGGTGACGGCACCCCGTTAAATAGACATCGCCGGTTCCGAGGCACCTGCGGCGGCCGAGGGGGCCGCCGCGGACGCCTTGAAACCGGCGATGCGGTTTCCGGAGAGCCGGATTACTGCTGGGTGCCGGTCTGGCCCATGGAGCCCTGCGGGGTGCTCTGGTTCCGCGGGGTGTCGCTCGGCACGGTGCCCGTGGTCCCCGTGGTGCCGGTGCCCGTGTTGCCGGTCGTGCCCGTGCCGCCGGCGGTGCCGGTGTTATTGGTGCTGCCGCTCAGGTTCAGCGCGGCCATGGTCTGCTCGTCGGCGCGGCCGGTGGCGCGCAGGCCGTTCTCGCGCTGGAACTGCATCAGGGCGCGGCGGGTGTTGGCGCCCCAGACGCCGTCCACGGCGACGTCGCGGCCGTCGGTGCGGTCGTTCAGTGCCTGCTGGATCTCGCGCACCTGCTCGCTGCTGAGGTTGCTGGAGGACATGCTGCCGGAGCGGCGGGTCGACGTACGGTCGGAGCCGCTGCCCGACGTCTCTTCCCGGACCTCCTTGGTCGCGCGGTCGGTCACGCGGTCGGTCTTCTTGCTCAGGCTTTCGTCCATGCTGTTGCCGGCGACGGCGCCGCCGACGCCACCGACCACCGCACCGACCGGGCCACCGACGACGGCACCGGCCACGGCACCGCTGCCCGCGCCGGTCGCCGTCCGCGAGGTCTCCGTGCTGCCGCAGGCGCTGAGCGCGAACAGGGCGCCGGCTGCCGTAGCGGTCATAACGATCTTCGAAATCCCACGCATGGTTGCCATCCTTCTCGATTACGCTTCGATGTTGGCGACCCGCCGCCCGGTGCGGCCTGAACTGTCCTGCCGCACGGCAAGCGACAGCTGGGTCATGTGATGAACAATCAACAGCGGGCCTTCTTGTTCCCTGACGTCGTCTCAGGATTTTCCGTCATCGCCCTTCACCATGGCGTCACCGTGAGCGCGGCGGGAGTAATACTCGGCGACTGCATCGATCTGCTCATCGGTCAGTCGGCGGACCGCGGCCTCCATGATGCGGGAAAGCGCCGTGTTGCCGCGCGCTTCGTCGCGCCACAGCCGCAGCTGCCCGGCGATGTAGGAGGCATGCAGGCCGTCCAGGGTGGGATAGCGCGGATCGCGCGCATGGCGGCTGTCGCCCGCCCCTTCGTGACAGCCGGAGCAGGCGGCGACGCCGCGTCCCGGATCGCCGGAGTCCGCGATCCGCCGGCCGAGCTCCAGCAGTTTCGGATCGGGTTCTCCGGCTGCAGGCGTTGGTATTGCAGGCTTTTGCGCGGCGTAATGGTCGGCCAGCCCACGGATGGCCTCCTCGTCCAGACCGGCGGCGACGGGCTGCATGATGCCGCTGAACCGATTGCCCTGGGCATACGCGCGCAGCGTCTCGAACAGGTAGTCCGCCGACTGCCCGGCGAGCCGCGGGAAGGCTCCGTCGGCCCCGCCGTTGCCGTCCCGGCCGTGGCAGCGGGCGCAGTCCTGCAGCGTCTCGCCCAGCCGGCCGGTTTCCGGGCCGCTGACGGGGCCTGTCAGATCGGCCACATGGGTCCGCCCGTCCGGCTGGGTCCCGCCGAAAGCGAGGCTGCGGTATTCTTCCGCGCTCATCCCTTTTAGCCGCAGGAGAAAGGCGGTAACCGCCCAGGGTTCGTCCTTGCGCTGCTGCGCCGGCCAGGCCGGCATGCCGGCGTACTTGATGCCGTTCAGCGTGATCCAGTACAGCTCCTGCGGCTTCCAGTCCGCCAACTGGCTTGGCAGATAGGGCGGCTCCGGCATCATGTGGCGGGAGATCGGGTTGCGCGTTGCGTCGGGCGCGCCGTGGCAAGGCGCGCAGCCGTCCTCGTAATGGCCGGCGCCGCGGCGGATCAGCGCCGGGTCGTTCAGGTCGGGCGGATCCTCGACGAAGGCGGCATGCGTCTCGACGGAGCTGCGCATGGCCATCTCGAAGAACATCTCGACGGGCGTCCAGTGCTCCTTGGTCGCCGCGACGCTGTACAGGCCGGACCACGCGAACAGCAGGCCGCCGATGCCGGCCGCCACCGCCGCCAGGGCGAGGGTCGTCAGGGTGCGCCGCATGCCCTCACCCGGCCTTTCCGCCGGAGAACCGGCCGTCCTTGATGCGATCGTCCCAAATCCGATCGTCAGCGCTCTGCCTCAGCCAGCGCGCCGCACCGGCCAGCACCAGCGCCACATAGGCCAACGACCCGACCACCCCCATGATCAGCCCGCCGAGCTGCTGGTCGGCCAGCGGCGACAGGCCCCAGGCGGCGGTGGTGGTCAGGTGGTAGGGGAACAGCGGCGTCCCGGCGAAAATCAGCAGGCCCGCCAGCATCGCCAGATGAACCGAGGTCCCGAAGGCCGCCAGCAGCCCACGCAGGCGCATGGCGTTCCCGGCGGGCGCCAGCACGCTCCGCCACGCCGCCACCGCTCCGGCGAACAGCGTGCCGTGCATCAGCCACAGCACGGCATCGTTCGCCAGAGCCGCCATGTAGGGACCCGGCAGGTGCCAGACCCACAGCGTGATGCCGAACAGGCCCCAGGCCAGCTCAGGCCGCTCCAGCGGACTGACCGCGGTCCGAAGCCAACCCGGCCAGCGTACCGCCCCGGCCGGCCAGCCGAGCACGAACAGCGGGGCCGCGACCTGCACGGTCAGCAGATGCTGGGCGACGCGGGCGGAGAACAGGGCGGAGGTCAGGTTGCACAGGGGAGAGACGAAGGCGATGCCCAGGACCAGCCAGCCGGCGGCGAGGCACCAGGGCCGGTGCCCGGATGCGCCGTCCGCAGTCCGCGTCCGGCGCGTTACCGTCGCCAGCCCGGCCGCCGCCAGGACGAAGACGGCCAACAGCCATGGATCGGTGTTCCAGGCCGTCGACAAGCCCCCCGGCACCGGCGGGGTGCCGCAGTAGGGAACGAAGGGTAGGGCGTCTGTCGGCATGGCGTGGCCTCGCGGAATCCGGGATCTCTCCGCCCTGTCCAATGACCGGGGTGGCGGGATGTTCCCGATAGAGCGGCGTTTCAGCCCGAAAGGCATCGAGCGCAGGGAGCAGAATGCCCGCTGGGATGTTGTTCGCGCATGGCCGATCGGACATCCAACCGGTCATGGGCCAGTCGGAAATTTTCCCGGAGTCCGTGATGCCCGCCGCCCATCCCTGCCGCGCCCGTGCCCTTCCCGCCCTCTGCGCGGCGATGCTGGCGGGGCTGCTCGCCGCCGGACCCGCGAATGGGCAGGGACAGCCGGGCGCCGGCCAGAATGCGCCGCCGCCGGCGGTGACAACCGTGCCGGTGCAGAACCGCAACGTGGCCCCGGCGACGGAGTTCATCGGCCGGATCGAGGCGATCCGCTCCTTCGACGCGAGGCCGCGGATCGAGGGCACCGTGGAGCAGGTCGCCTTCCAGGAGGGGCAGGACGTCCATGAGGGCGACCTGCTCTATGTGATCGAGCCGGCGCCCTATCAGGCGGCGCTCGACAGTGCCAAGGCGCAGCTCGCCAGTGCAGAGGCCAAGCTGCGCGAGGCGGAGCGCGCCTACAGCCGCGCCGACGAGCTGCGGCAGCGCGGCAACGTCTCGCAGGCGCAGCTGGATCAGGCGCTGGCCGACCGCGACGCGGCCCAGGCGGACGTGATGATGAACCAGGCGCAGGTCCGCACGGCGGAGATCAATCTCGGCTACACCCGCGTCTCCAGCCCGGTGGATGGCCGCATCGGCGCCACGGTGGTGACCCAGGGCAACCTCGTCAACCCGTCCACCGGCGTGCTGGCGACGGTGGTGCAGCTCGACCCCATCCGCGTCGTCTTCTCGGTCGCCGACCGCGACATGCTGGCCTTCCAGCGCCGGTTCGACGTGCGCCGGCCGACCCAGGCCGCGGCGGAGAAATACGTGCCCACGCTGATCCTGCCCGACGGCAGCGAGTACGCCGAACAGGGCCAGGTCGAGTTCGCCAACAACCGCGTCGATCCGCAGACCGGCACCGTCAGCATCCGCGCCACCTTCGCCAACCCACAGCGCCTTCTCCTGCCGGGCCAGTATGTGACCGTGCAACTCCGCCGCGACCAGCCGGAGCAGCGCCCGGTGGTGCCCGTCGCCTCCATCCAGCAGGACCAGCAGGGCAGCTACGTCCTGGTGCTCGACGACCAGAACAGGGTGCAGCGGCGCCCGGTGGAGACCGGAGCGCAGGTCGACCAGTCGCTGGTGGTGGAAAAGGGCCTGACCGCCGGCGAGACCGTGGTGGTCGGCGGCGCGCAGAAGGTGCGTCCGGGCATGGTCGTGCAGCCCACCCCGGCGGAGCCGATGGCCGAAGGCACGCAGGCGGGGGTCGCTCCAAGCGGAACCGACCCTGCGGGTGCCGCCGGCAGCAGCGGGACCGCTCCGGCGAACGGTGCCGGCTCCGGTGCGGTGAAGGAGTGAGGCGATGTTCTCCGCGCTCTTCATCCGCCGTCCGAATCTGGCGATCGTCATAGCGGTCGTCACCCTGATCGCCGGCTTCCTGGCGCTGACCGCCATCCCGGTCGCGCAATATCCGTCGATCACCCCGCCCACCGTCCAGGTGTCCGCGACATATCCCGGCGCCAATGCCCAGGTGGTGGCCGACAGCGTCGCCGCCCCCATCGAATCGCAGGTGAACGGCGTGGAAGGCATGCTCTACATGTCCTCCACCAGCACCGACACCGGCAGCTATTCGCTGACCATCACCTTCGCCCCCGGCACCGATCCGGACATCGCCGCGGTGAACGTGCAGAACCGCATGTCGCTCGCCACTGCGAGCTTGCCATCAGAAGTGACGCGGCAGGGCGTCACCGTGCGCCGGCAGTCGTCCAACATGCTGATGGCGGTGAACGTCTATGCGCCCGGCGGGAAATTCGATCCTATCTTCATCTCCAACTATGCCAGCCTGAACCTGCGCGATTCCATCGCCCGCGTTCCCGGCGTCGGCGACGCGCAGGTGCTGGGTGCCTTGGACTACAGCATGCGCATCTGGATGAACCCGGACCGCATGACGGCGCTTGGCATCACCGCTTCGGACGTGATCGGCGCCATCCAGAATCAGAATGTCCAGGCGCCTGCCGGCCAGATCGGCGCCCCGCCCATCGGCGGCGACCAGCAGCAACAGCTGACCATCATCGCCCGCGGCCGGCTGAACGATCCGCAGGAATTCGCCAACATCATCATCCGCAGCAACGAGAATGGCGGCATCGTCCGCCTCAGCGACGTGGCGCGGGTGGAGCTGGGGGCGCAGTCCTACACCTCCTCGTCCAAGCTGAACGGCGCGCCCGCGGCGACGCTGGTCGTCTACCAGTCGCCTGGAGCCAACGCGCTGGACGTCGCCAACTCGGTGCAGGCGGAATTGCAGCGCCTGTCGCAGCGTTTCCCCGAGGGGCTGGAATACGCGGTCGTCTTCAACACCACCAACTTCGTTACCGCGACCATCGAAGAGATCGTGCTGACGCTGGGCATCACCTTCCTGCTGGTGGTGGTGGTCATCTACGTCTTCCTGCAGGATTGGCGGGCGACGCTGATTCCGACGCTGGCGATCCCGGTATCGATCATCGGCGTCTTCGCCGTGCTGCTGGTCCTGGGCTACAGCGCCAACACCATCACGCTGTTTGCGCTGATCCTTGCCATCGGTTTGGTCGTCGACGATGCCATCGTGGTGGTGGAGAATGTCCGCCGCGTGATGGAGGAGCATCCCGAGCTTTCCGCAAGGGAGGCGGCGGGCAGGGCGATGGGGCAGGTCAGCGGCGCCATCGTCGCCTCCACCCTGGTGCTGGCGGCGGTGTTCGTGCCGGTGGCCTTCCTGCCGGGCATCACAGGGCAGCTCTACCGCCAGTTCGCCGTCACCATCGCGGTGTCCTTCATCATCTCCGGCATCAATTCGCTCACGCTCAGCCCGGCGCTGTGCGGCCTGCTGCTGCGTCCGCCGACGGCGCCCTGGCGTCCGCTGGCGGCCTTCAATCGCGGGCTGGACCGGGTGCGCGACGGCTATGGCCGGCTGGTCCATGGGCTGGGACGGCGGCTGATCGTCGGGCTCGTGCTGTTCGTGGCGATCACCGCCGGCGCCTTCGCCCTGCTGCGGGCCTTGCCCACCGCATTCCTGCCGGCGGAGGACCAGGGCTATTTCTTCGTCAACGTCCAGCTTCCCAGCGCCGCGTCGGTCACCCGCACACAGACGGCGATGGACCGCGTCAGCGAAACCATCAAGCAGGAGCCGGGCGTCGCCGACGTCATCGCCATTTCCGGCTTCAGCATCCTCAGCGGCCAGGGCTCCAATGTCGGCCTCGTCATCGTCTCCCTGAAGCCCTGGGCGGAGCGGGGGAGCGACCAGACCGTCGACGCCATTCTCGGCAGTTTGCGCCCGCGATTCAACGCAATGCCGCAGGCGACGGTGACCGCCTTCAACCCGCCCTCCATTCCGGGGTTGGGCGCCACCGGCGGCTTCGATCTGCGCGTGCTCGCCACCGGCGGCCAGACTCCGCAGGAATTGGGTGCGGTTCTGCGCGGCCTGCTGGTCGCCGCCAACCAGGATTCGAACCTGCAGGCGGTGTTCAGCACCTACAGCGCGGAGGTACCGCATCTGTATCTGGATGTGGACCGCACCCGCGCCTCGCTGCTGGGGGTCTCGCCGGCCGACGTCTTCACAACACTGCAGGCTCATCTGGGAGCCAGCTACGTCAATGATTTCAACCTGTACGGCCGTGTTTTCCAGGTGAAGGTGCAGGACGCCGCCGGCTATCGCGATCAGGTGAAGGAGATCGACCAGCTCTATGTCCGCAGCCAGACCGGCGACATGGTGCCGCTGCGCAGCCTCGTCTCCGTCCGTACTACCCTCGCCCCCGACAGCATTACCCGCTACAACCAGTTCATGTCCGCCTCGGTCAACGGCCAGCCGGCGGCAGGGATCAGCACCGGACAGGCGCTGACCGGGATGCAGGCGGTGGCGCAGAACACGCTGCCGCAGGGCTACGCCACCGAATGGACCGGCCTGTCCTATCAGGAGAGCCAGGTCGGCAACCAGGGCCTGATGGTGTTCGGCCTCGCCCTGCTGTTCGGTTACCTGTTCCTGGTGGCGCAGTATGAGGACTGGCTGGTGCCGCTGGCGGTGCTGCTGTCGGTGGCGGTCGCCGTGCTGGGGGCCGGCGTCGGGCTGTGGGTTGCCGGGCTCCCGAACGACATCTATGCGCAGATCGGGCTGGTTCTGCTGGTCGGTCTGGCGGCGAAGAACGCCATCCTGATCGTGGAGTTCGCGCGCGAGCAGCGGGCCGACGGCCGGTCCATCGTCGACGCCGCGGTGGCCGGCGCCCGCCAGCGCTTCCGCGCCGTGCTGATGACGGCGCTGGCCTTCATCCTGGGCACGGTCCCGCTGCTGGTCGCCACCGGCGCCGGGGCGGCCAGCCGGCGGTCGATCGGCACCACCGTGTTCGGCGGCATGGTGGCGGCGACTGTGATCGGCATCATCTTCGTGCCGGTGCTGTTCGTCGCCTTCCAGCGCCTGACCGAACGGCTGCGCCGCCGCCCGGCCGAGGCGCGCGTGCGCCCGGCGACGGAGGGGAGCATGGGCGACGATTGACCCGCTGGGACCTTGATTAGCATGCATAAGATCCCACATCAGCGTGGTCCCCGACATCCTTGAAATTGGCGTCCTTCGTGCGACGCTTCCCGCGCATTGGCGCGATGGCGGCCGGCTCCGGGCCAGACGCCGACCGACCCGTACCTTGCCCGGTCTGCGGCTGACCGGAAGGGAGGGCGGCGGCCTTGCAGAGCGACGGGAGGTCGGGGCAGGGAGTTTTCCATGCCGAACAGGAACCAACCGCAACCCGAAACCCGGTCGGCCGAACCGCTGACCCTCTTCCTCAAAGACATGCGCCGCTACGAGGTCCTCACTGCCGAGGAGGAGCGGGAGTTTGCTCGCCGCTGGCGCGACCATGACGATGCCGAGGCGCTGGACCGGCTGATCGGCGGACACCTGCGTCTGGTCGTCGGCGTCGCCAAGCGATTCCGGCGCTATGGGCTGCCGCTGGCCGATCTGGTGGCGGAGGGCAACATCGGGCTGATGCGCGCCGCGCGGAAGTTCGATCCCGACAAGGGCTTCCGCTTCTCCACCTATGCCCACTGGTGGATCCGCGCGGCGATCCAGGACCATGTCCTGCAGAACTGGTCGCTGGTGAAGATCGGCTCCACCACCGCGCACCGCACCCTGTTCTTCAGCCTGCGCCACCTGAAGGCCAAGCTGAAGGAGTTGCACAGCGGCGACCTGTCGCCCGAGGCGGCGGCTGCCATCGCCACCGAACTCGACATGCCGGAACGCGACGTGGTGGAGATGAACCGCCGCCTCGCCACCGACCGCTCGCTGAACGCCACGGTGGGCGAGGAGGGCGAGATGGAGTGGCAGGACCTGCTGGCCGACGAACGGGCCGACCAGGAAACCGCGCTTGCGGAGACCGAAGAGCGCATCCAGCACAAGCGTCTGATCGCACTGGGGCTGGAGAAGCTGACCGAGCGCGACCGTCAGATCCTGATCGCCCGCCGTCTGCTGGACGAACCGGTGACCGCCGACGAACTCAGCCGGCGGTTCAACCTGTCGCGCCAGCGCATCGGCCAGATCGAGGCGGCGGCGATGCAGACCGTCCGCAAGGCGGTGCTGGCCGGACGGGCGGCCCAGGCGACGCAGCGGCCTGCCGACCCGCCAGCCCCCCGGAGGCCGGTCAAAGCGCGGCCGACACAGCCGTGTCGGCGGACGGACGGTATGCCGGCCTGAACCAGTCCAGGCATCCGGCGGGAACCACCCCGTTGCTGACCAGCAGCGCGCCTTGGCGGTAGAGGCCGAGCGCGCTGCCACCCTCCGGCAGGTCGATGGCCCAGAGCCGCCCGCTGGGGTCGCTCCACACCGTGCGGCCATCCACGGCGGCCAGAGCCCTGAGCGCCTCGGCCGGTGCGGTGCCTTGACGGAACAGCACCAGCGTGGCGGTGCCCCCCGGCGGCGGCAGGGTGGCGACCGCCCCGGCGACTCCGGCCGTCAGCGCCAGCAGGAGCGGTGCGGCGGCGCGCCGCATGCCGCGGTCGCCGGTATGTCCGGTGCCGGACCGGGTCAGCCACCAGCCTGCGGCTACCGCGGCGACGCCGAAGGCGAAGAACCACAGCAGGTCCCAGAACAGCTTGTTGTCCACGTCCATGCGGATGCGGTGAAGACCCAGCAGCCAGTGCGACATCAACCCGTCCAGCATGTGCCAGACCCCGAAGCCGACCAGCGCCCAGCCCATCAGCCGGCGCCCGCCCACCTCGGCCACGCCGCGACGCCCGTGCCACAGCAGCCACAGCCCCACCGCGGCGATCACGTACATCAGCGCATGGAACAGCCCATCCGCCAGGATCTGAACCCCGATGTCGGCGAAGGCCGGATCGGCGATGCCGGAGAGCAGATGGTGCCATTGCAGGATCTGGTGCAGCAGGATCCCGTCGAAGAAGCCGCCCAGTGCGAAACCCAGGCTGAACCCGCCCAGCAGCAGGGTCCGGCCGGGGCCGCGCCTGACATCCGACATCGGCATGGGGTGCGGCAGCGGATCGTTCGGGTCGGCGGTCATGGACTGATGTTCCCGGCTATTGTTTGGTGGCTTCTGCTTGGATTTGGCCCCACATCCCAAACAAGGCCGCCAATGGCAGGTTCCTGACCTTTCGGGTTCGCCCGATTCCGGGTTGGCCTCCACAGCCGCCGCAAGATGGGCGTAACGCTTTTCCTCTCCCGCGCAGCGATGGAATGATCCCCCCATCGCGTTGGACACCCGGCCGGTGAAAATGGCCATGGTGGGCTAAGTCCCCCGTGGCGATGCCGGACCGGCAGTGGTCCTGCGTCGCCGCGATTCGTGCGCCCTTGCCGAAGGTGGTGAGTGGCCAGTCCTGCCCGGCCAATTCCCCGGCAGGAAGCCCCGCGACAGCAGGAGAGGCACAGCCGCATGCAGCAACGTCAGGCTCGCGACGTCCGGCTCGATCTGTTCAAGGGCGTGGCCCTTCTGATCATCTTCATCAACCATGTGGGCGGAAATCCGCTGGCCAAGGTGACGCCCGGCCGTTTCGGTCCGTCCGATTCGGCGGAGATCTTCGTCTTCATCTCCGGCTACGCCATCGCGCTGGCCTATGGCCCGGTCCTGGCGGAGCGCGGGTTCGCGGCCTGCCAGCGCAAGGCGCTCGGCCGCTGCCGCCAGCTGTGGGCGGCCAACATCGCCACCATGCTGGTCAGCGCGCTGGTGGTGGCGCTGGCGGTCTATGTCGGCGATCTGCCGATGGAGGCGTCGAACCGGCTTGAGAGCTTCGCGCCGCTGTTCGACAGCCCGGTCGTGGCGATGGCGTGGCATCTGGTGCTGATGTACCTGCCCTTCGCGCTCGACATCCTGGCGCTCTACATCCTTCTGGTGGCGGCGGCGCCGCTGTTCCTGTGGTCCTACGCCCGCTTCGGCATGGCGGCGGTGGCGGGGTCGGTGGCGCTCTATCTGCTCGCCCAGGCGGCGCCCGGCCTGATGCCGCCCAACCTGTGGGAGGGAAGCTGGAACTTCAGCCCGCTGGCCTGGCAGTGCGTGTTCTTCCTCGGCACCAGCCTGGCGCTGGTGGTGCGCAGCGGCCGGGTCACACTCCCGCGCTCCCCCTGGCTGCTGGCGGCGGCGCTGGCGGTGGTGGTGGGCATGGCTCTGTGGAAGGGGGCGGCCTCCGACATCGGCCGGGCGCTGGTTCCGGCAGGGCTGCATGGCTGGTTACCGGAGCAGACGATCCCCTGGGCGGACAAGGACACGCTGGGTCCGATGCGCCTTCTGCATTTCCTGGCGCTCGCCTGCGCGGCGGCGCTGCTGGTGCCGAGGGATGCGGGATGGCTGCGCTCGGCACCTGCGCGGCTGCTGACCGCCTGCGGACGGCATTCGCTGCCGGTCTTCTGCGTCGGCGTGGTGCTGTCGATCACCGGAACCGCGCTGCTGATGGCGGGGAAGGGGGCGGCGATGGTGCTGGCGGTCAATCTGGGCGGCATCGCCCTGCTGCTTGTGCTGGCGGTGGTGCTGGAGCGCCGGCGGACCCGGCGGCTGCCGGCCAAGGCCACTGCGGTTCCGGCATCGCCGTCCGCAGCGGCGGTTCCCGAAACGCCCTGAGGCCGGGGGAAAGCTACGGCTGGGCTTCTTGAATCCTGCGCCGGGTGAGCGCATATTTCTTATATGCAACTTAACCCGGCCATACCGTCTTTCCAGACGCTGAAGCCCAACCCGCAGACGCCCGCGGTGCAGATCGCGATGTCTCCGGCGGTGCAGGCGGCACAGCAGACGGCTCCGCCGGTCCGTACCCAGACCATTGCCGCTCCCCAGGCGGCCGGCAAGGCCGACCAGACGCGCGAGACGCGCACCGCCACCCAGGGCAGCCAGTCGGTGGACACCGTCGCCAACGCGCTGACCGCCCAGGTGAACGGGCAAGGGTACCGCAAGCGCGGATCGCTGCTGGACGTTTCGGTCTGAAGGCCGGCTTTTCCAAAGTTATCGCCGCTTAACACACCGATAAAAGAAAAGGGGCTTTCCTCCAGCCGGAGGAAAGCCCCTTTTCAATGTCCGTCGGAACGAACGGTTACTTCAGCTCGTCCATCGTTTCGATGACGTGGCTGACGATGCCGTATTCCTTGGCCTCGTCGGCTTGCATCCAGTAGTTCCGATCCGTGTCCTTGGCGACCTTTTCGAAAGGCTGCCCGGTTTCGCGCGCGATGATCTTGTTCAGACGCTCGCGCATCCGGATGATTTCCTTCGCCTCGATGGCGATGTCCGTCGCCCGGCCGCCCGTTCCGCCCAGCGGCTGGTGGATCAGGAAACGGGTGTTCGGCAGGCAGAACCGGTCTTCCTTCTTCGCCGCCAGATAGATGTGGCAGCCGGCGCTGGCGACCCAGCCCGTGCCCAGCATCTTCACCCGCGGCTTGATGAAGCGGATCATGTCGTGGATGGTGTCGCCCGCCTCGACGTGGCCGCCCGGCGAGTTGACCACGACGGTGATGTCGTCGTCGCTCTCATGGGCGAGCGCCAGCAGCTGGGCCGAGACGACCTGCGCCAGCTTCATGTCGATCTGACCGAAGATCAGGACCGTGCGCGCCTTGAACAGGCTCTGCTGCACGGCGGCGAACTGCGGCTGGGCGCTTTCCTTCGACTTCTCGTCCGGTTCCTTTTCGGGTTCGTCGTCGAACCGGGTGTATCCGACCTGCGCCATTGATGTTCTTCTCCCTGGTATCGGAAGCGGGGTATCGGGACCGGGATGCGCTGCCGGAGGGGTGCCCCGACTGCTGTCCCGCTGCCGCATGCGCCTTGCCTGCTTCACCACATAGCCCGTCCGGGCTTCATGTTCAACGTCCGGCGGGGCAAAATCGATGGGCGGAGCCGCGGCCGGATGGAACGTTTGAAACGCCGTGCAACGGTTTTCCGGCCCTGTTCCACTGTTCAACTCGCCGAACACGAGGGTGTCCTCCAAAGTCGCAGGCACGACGCCCATTCCTACCACGTGGCAGTGGGGCAGGTAAGAGGCGGTTCGAAATCCCGGTCGGGGCAAGGGAACGGCACGGCTCTGCCCCATTGACGCAGTTCGCCGCCCGCAGCCAAACTGCTCGCCCGAGTAGGCGTGGGGGCGGCGGAATGCACGGGATTGGAACGGGGCACGGCGTGCCCGGCGAGACGCCCGACGATACAGTGACGGGCGTTTCGGTGATCATCGCCGCCCACCGCGCCCACGACACCATCGTCCGGGCGGTGCAAAGCCTGCTGGACCAGAATTGGACGGCATGGGAGGCGGTGATCGTCAGCGACGACGGCACCGACTACCGCCCGACCCTGCAGGCCGCCGGTATCGACGATCCGCGGCTGGTCTTCACCGGCACCGGACGGGTGGGTGCCGGCGCCCCCGCCGCGCGCAACGCCGGGCTGGCGGCGGCGCGGCTGGGTCTGGTGGCGCCGCTGGACGCCGACGACCGGTTCCTCCCCGGACGCCTCTCCGCCCTGGCGCCGCTGGCACTGGCCCACGGCGCGGCCTTCGACAATGTCGCCGTGGTGCGCGACGAGGACGATTCGCCGCTGCTGCGCCTGTATCGGGAGGGGCAGGCACCGCTACGGCTGGACGGCGAAGGGTTCCTGGCGACCTCGGTGCCGATGTTCCCGATGGTGCGGCGCGATCTGGTGCCGGGTTGGGACGAGGATGTGAATTTCTGCGACGACGTGGTGTTCAATGTCCGGGTGCTCGACGCCGCCGGCCCGGTGCCGCTGGTGGCGACGCCTTTCTACGAATACCGCCAGCGCGCCGGCTCCATCACCTTCTCCGCCGACAGCGGGGAGCGGGCGGAGCGCTGCTACCGCCATGTGCTGGACCGGCTGGCCGGCGATGGATTGGGTATCAGGGACGAGTCGCTGCGTCGCCGGTTCACGCAAGCCATCGCCGCCAAGCGTGCCCGCAACGCCGCATACGAGGCCGCCTTCCGGGCCGGGCGCTGCGCCAATTTCCAGGAGTTCCTGGCGCTGGGGGAGGGGGTAAGCTCTTAACCGCCAAGCTCCCGCTGGCATTGCTTTACCATTGTGTGTCAGCTTTGGTGTGTCGCACACCGCCGGACCGGACACGGGTAATCCCCATGAGCGCCCCGACCTGCTGCCTCGCCCGCATTCCCGCCAATGGCAAATTCTGGCTGAAGAACGCGCGGGTTCCCGATGGGCTACGTGATATCCGGATCGAGGATGGACGGGTGCGGGCGCTGGTCCCGGCAGGCGAGTCGCCCTGCTGCGCCCCTGGTCTCGACCTCGATGGCGGCATGGTCCGCCGGATCGGCGACGGCGACGGCGACTGCGGAGCGGTGGCGGCCGGCGATCCCGCCGACCTGTGGGTGACGCTGTGCGGCGGACGGACGGTGCAGATGCGGGACGGCAAGCTGGAAAATGCCGACCGTCAGGATGTGGTGGCTATGAACGGTCCGGCGGACGGTTCGGATGGTTGAACCTTCTCGACATCGGATGTGAACTGAACGATATAGTTCAGTTTGCCCGGCGCGCTTCCCGGTTGCGCTGCGGCAAGGTGAAACCCGTCCGGATTCCGGTCCCATGCGCCACACGCTTCGCATCGCTGCTCTCCTCGTCCTGGCGGCTCTCGCCGGGGGGGCCTACTGGTATTTCGTGAAGCAGGGCGGCACCGTCGCCGGCCTGACCGCGATGTTGAGCGGCGCCGTTTCCGGCGGTCCTCCGTCTGCCGGCGGCGCAGCGGGCGGCGCGTCCGGGGGGGCCAAACCGCCGGGCGGCGCCCCGCCGATGCCGGTGGAGGCCGTCCCCGTGCGCATCGGCACGGTGGAGCGGACCGTCACCGCGGTCGGATCGCTGCTGTCCAACGAATCGGTGGTGATCCGGCCGGAGATCGCCGGGCGCATCAGCGAGATCGCCTTCAAGGAGGGGCAGCGCGTCGCCAAGGGCAGCGTGCTGGTCCGGCTGGACGACGCCATCGCCCGCGCCACGCTGGCCCAGGCCCAGGCGAGCATCGCCTTCTCCCGCGCCGAATTGTCGCGCGCCGACCAGCTGGTCCGCCAGAACACCGGCCCCCTGCGCAACCGCGAACAGGCCTCGGCCAAGCTGCTGGCCGACGAGGCGGCGGTGCAACTGGCCAAGGCGCAGCTCGACAAGCAGGTGATCACCGCGCCCTTCGACGGGGTGCTGGGCCTGCGCAAGGTGTCGGTCGGGGACTTCGTCCAGGCCGGCAAGGACATCGTGAACCTTGAAGATATCGACACGCTGAAGTTGGACTTCCGTGTGCCGGAGATGTTCCTGCCGGCAGTGAAGGTCGGCCAGACGGTGAAGGTGGCGGTCGATGCGTTCGGCGGGCGCGGCTTCGACGGCACGGTCTATGCCATCGACCCGCTGGTGGACGTGAACGGCCGCGCGCTGGCGATCCGCGCCCGCGTGCCGAACCCGGACGGCGCGCTGCGCCCCGGCCTGTTCGCCCGCGTGTCGCTGACGCTGACCACCGTGCCCGACGCCGTGCTGGTGCCGGAACAGGCCATCGTCGCCTTCGGCAAGGACCAGTTCGTCTTCAAGGTGGTGGACGGCAAGGTCGCCCAGACCAGGGTCGTCCTGGGCGAACGCCGCAATGCGGAGGTGGAGATTTCCAAGGGTCTCGCCCCCGGCGACATGGTCGTGACCGCCGGCCAGCTGAAGATCCGCGACGGCGTGCCGGTCGCCGTGGTGCCGGCCAAGCCGGCCGCCAACAAGTCGACGGGGAGCTGACGCGATGGTTCTCTCCGACATCTCGATCCGCCGCCCGGTGCTGGCGACGGTGATGAGCCTCGCCCTGATGTTGATCGGCATCGTGTCGTACCAGCGCCTGTCGGTGCGCGAATATCCCAAGATCGACGAGCCGGTCGTCACGGTGGAGACGACCTACAAGGGCGCCTCGGCCCAGATCATCGAAAGCCAGGTGACCCAGACTCTGGAAGACAGCCTCGCCGGCATCGAGGGCATCGACGTGATGTCCTCGATCAGCCGGGCGGAGAAGTCGCAGATCACCCTGCGCTTCCGGCTGGACCGCAATGTCGATGTCGCGGCCAGCGACGTGCGCGACCGGGTGGGCCGCGTCCGCGCCGCGCTGCCGTCGGAAATCGACGAGCCGGTGATCGCCAAGGTGGAGGCCGACGCCCAGCCGATCATCTATTTGGCCTTCTCCTCCGACCGGCATTCGCCGCTGGAGGTGACGGATTTCGCCGACCGCTACGTCAAGGACCGGCTGCAGAACCTGCCCGGTGTCGCCCAGGTCCGCATCTTCGGCGAACGGCGCTTCGCCATGCGGCTGTGGCTCGATCCGCAGCGGATGGCCGCCTACCGGGTGACGCCGCAGGATGTCGAGAACGCGCTGCGCCGGCAGAATGTGGAGATCCCGGCCGGCCGCGTCGAAAGCGTGGCGCGCGAGTTCACCGTGGTGTCGGAAACCGACCTGCGCAGCCCGGCCGAGTTCGAGAACATCATCCTGCGCGACGATTCGGGCTATCTGGTCCGCCTGCGCGACGTCGGCCGGGCGGAGCTGGGCGCGCTGGACGAGCGGGTCAGCGCGCGCTTCAACGGCCGCGGCGCCGTCGCCATCGGCGTGGTGAAGCAATCCACCGCCAACCCGCTGGACGTGTCGAAGGCGGTCAACGACGCGCTGCCGAAGATCCGCGCGGCGCTGCCCGACGGCATGGGGGTGGATGTCGGTTACGACAGTTCCGTCTTCATCGCCAAGTCGATCGATGCGGTGTTCCACACCATCTTCGAAGCGATCATCCTGGTCGTTCTGGTGATCTTCTTCTTCCTGCGCTCGCTGCGGGCGACGCTGGTGCCGCTGGTGACCATCCCGGTGTCGCTGATCGGCGGCTTCGCCCTGATGTACGCCTTCGGATTCTCCATCAACACGTTGACGCTGCTGTCGATGGTGCTGGCCATCGGCCTCGTCGTCGACGACGCCATCGTCATGCTGGAGAACATCTTCCGCTATGTGGAGGAGGGGATGCACCCCTTCCAGGCGGCGCTGAAGGGATCGCGCGAGATCGGCTTCGCCGTCATCGCCATGACCATCACGCTGGCGGCGGTGTACGCCCCCATCGGATTCATGACGGGGCGCACCGGGCGGCTGTTCACCGAGTTCGCGCTGACACTGGCCGGTGCGGTGATCGTGTCGGGCTTCGTCGCGCTGACGCTGTCGCCGATGATGTGCTCCAAGCTGCTGAAGCATGAGACCAAGCACGGCATCCTCTACCGCGCCATCGAACGCTTTCTGGAGGGGATGACCAACGGCTACCGCGGCCTGCTGCGCCTGTCGCTGCGGGCGCGGCCGCTGGTGCTGCTGATCGGATTCGGCGTCGCGGCGGCGAGCTATGGCCTGTTCGCCGGGCTGAAGTCGGAACTGGCGCCGGTGGAGGACCGCGGCACGATCGTCGGCATCGCCATCGCGCCGGAAGGCTCCACGCTGGACTACACCATGGGCTACGCCCAGCAGATGGAGGCACTGTTCCGGCAAATCCCGGTGCTGGAAAAGTTCTTCGTCGTCGTCGGCTTTCCCGTGGTCAACCAGGGCATCGCCTTTGTCCGCCTGATCGACTGGGATCTGCGGGACGTGAAGCAGCAGGCGATCACCGCCCAGCTGTTCCCGAAGATGTTCGGCATCCCCGGCATCATGGGCTTCGTCACCAACCCGCCGTCGCTGGGCCAGAGCCCGACCGAGAAGCCGGTGAACTTCGTCATCCAGACCTCGCTGCCCTTCGAGGAGTTGCAGGCGATGGTCAACGCCATGATGGCGGAGGCCCGCAACTTCCCCGGCTTGGTCAACCTCGACACCGATCTGAAGCTGAACAAGCCGGAACTGAAGGTGTCGCTGGACCGCGACAAGGCGGCCGATCTGGGGGTGGATGTCGACACCGTGGGCCGGACGCTGGAAACCCTGCTGGGCGGCCGTCAGGTGACGCGGTTCAAGAAGGACGGCAAGCAGTATGACGTGATCGTCCAAGTCGCCAATGTCGACCGCCGCAACCCGGACGACATCGCCGGCATCTATGTCCGCGGCGGCACCTCGGCCACCGGCGGAGCGGGCCAGATGATCTCGCTCGCCAATCTGGTGAAGGTCGAGGAGCGGGTGGCGCCCAAGGAGTTGAACCATTTCAACAAGCTGCGCTCCGCCACCATTACCGCGACGCTGGCGCCGGGGACCTCGCTGGGCGAGGCGCTGGGGGTCATGCAGGCGGCGGCGAACAAGGTGCTGCCGGCCACCGCCCAGACCGACTATGCCGGGCAGAGCCGCGAATTCCGCGAATCGGCGACCGGGCTCTATTTCGTCTTCGTGCTGGCGCTGGCCTTCATCTATCTCGTGCTGGCCGCGCAGTTCGAGAGCTTCATCGACCCCTTTGTCATCATGCTGACCGTGCCGCTGTCGATGACGGGGGCGCTGGCGGCATTGCAGTTCAGCGGCGGGACGATGAACGTCTACAGCCAGATCGGACTCGTCACCCTGGTCGGCCTGATCACCAAGCACGGCATCCTGATCGTGGAGTTCGCCAACCAGCTCCAGCGCGCCGGCACCGACATCCGCAAGGCGGTGGAGGAGGCGGCCGTCCTGCGCCTGCGCCCGATCCTGATGACCACCGGCGCCATGGTGCTGGGCGCGCTGCCGCTGGCCTATGCCCAAGGGGCCGGCGCGGAAAGCCGGCAGGCCATCGGCGCCGTGATCGTCGGCGGCATGACGCTGGGCACGCTGCTGACCCTGTTCGTCGTGCCGACGGTCTACAGCTATCTTGCCCGCAAGAAGCCGATGCAGGATGAGGGGGAAGGGGTGGGCGTAGCGCATGGCCCATCCCATCCGCCGGCCCATCCGCCGGCCCATCCGCCCGCCCACCCGGCCGAGTGAGGGCTGAGGGGGCGATCCGATCCTCTCCCCCTTCCATCCAAAACGCACAAGCGCAGAGCACCGCCGTTCCGGACTTTCAAGCCGGTTCGGCGGTGCCCTGCGTTTCGGGTGATCCCTGCTAGGGAAGGACCTGTCGGATGGCCGAGATTTTTGGAAAGGGATCCAGCCGACATGTTCTGGCCGGGCGGCCAGTGACCGGTTCCATCCGACGGGGGCGACGGGCGGGAAGGCCGCCTTGCTCTTCGCCTGCTTGCCCTGCGCCTACCTGCCCTTCGCCTGCACGATCGTCAGGCGGCTGAGTCAGGAAGAGGCAGTCAGGCGGCGAGCCGCTGCTCCTGTACTCGTCGGCTCCGGCGAAGGCGTTCGAACAGCTGCTGGATGCTGTCGGGGCTGATCCCATCGCGCGCCATGACGGCGATCACGATCGGATCGGCGAGCAATTCGGAAAGGGTCGGCGTCGTGTTCCGGTCCATGCGTCCCTCCCTTTTGGTCCGGCTTCCGTAAACCGTGGCCGTCCCGGAAGGGGGATCGGCGGACGGTCGAAGCCGGCAATGGCGATTGGCCTAATCCCTGCTGCGCGCTCGTCTCGGCTTTCGGCATCCGGATTGCCGCCGGGGATATAGCCCCTTTGATCCGGATTGTGCGTTGAAAATACAATATGGCGACCATACCGCAGCCGCAGTGGTATTGTCACCCGTCCTTTTGTCAATAAGCGCTATATCTTTCCGTGATTCAGTAGTGGTTCGCGCTGCCACCGGTCGGCGGACCATCGGCGTTACTGTTCACCCCTGTCCCGGACGGGCCCGCGTCAGGCTTGCCCCGGCGGAGGGGCTGGCGGAGTCGGGTGCGGGAATCGTAACGTCCGCCTGGACCCGGCGGACTTTCGCATGGAACAGGCACAGCTCCGCGGCGCGGTCGGCAAGATAGTCCGGACCGGGTACATCGGATTCGGCACAAAGACGGCGCAAGTCTTCGACGATGTCTTCGTAAGACATCACGGCGGCAATGTCGTCGGGAAAGCCGGGGCCGGGATGGGTGACGGTCAGCGTCAGATCGAAGGACACCAGCGGCCGGTCGGTGCGGCCGGCGATGGCGACCGGCGCCGCGAAGCCGCGCACCAGGATGGTGTAGGTGAGCGGCGCGCCGCCCGGCTGGACCATGACGGCCCGTTTTGCGCTATCGTCCGACAACACACTCTCCCGGCCGGCGGCCCGCCACCGGCATTGCATTCAGGCCGGCACTATAAGCGGTGCCGCCGCCGCTTGCCACCGCACTCGGTCGGCGGCGGAGGGGCAGGTTTCCCCAGGATCAGAGCCCTTCGGCGATCCGCAGCACGGTCTCCCGCCCCGGCACCACGTCGCGCAGCGCATCGATGCGGCGGTTCAGCACCGGATGCTGGACATCGGCGGCGATGTCCGCCAGCGGGCAGAGGACGAAGGCGCGCTCCGCCATGCGGGGGTGGGGGATTTCCAGGTCCGGTTCCGCCAGCACCCGGTCGGCATAGAGCAGGATGTCGATGTCGATGGGACGCGGGCCGAAGCGAAGCCCGCCCTGATCGCGGCCCAGCGTCGATTCGATGTCCTTGAGGAAACGCAGCAGCGCCCGAGGGTCCAACTGCGTGGTGCCGCGCACCGCCATGTTGAGGAAGGCCGGCTGGTCCGTCACGTACATCGGCGCCGTCTCGTAGAGCGCCGACTGCGCGTCGATCTCCACCGCCTCGCCCAGCCGACGGATCGCCTCGGCCAGATTGGCGGCGCGGTCGCCCATGTTGCCGCCCAGCGCCAGATGGACGGTGACGGGAGAGGAGGAGGTAGGCGTAAGCTCGGCCATGGCGTCGGCGATCCTGATGTGCTGGGATGGGCGGGTGGCGGAACTCCTAGCAAATCTCCGCCCGCCCGTCATGTCGCCCGTCACGCGGGGGGCGTCCGCTCCTTCGGGGAACGGACGGGCTGCGGCGGGGTTTCAGCATCATATCAACCGGTTGAGATGAACCCGGAAATGACACGATATCCTGGTGGAGGACGAGACATGGGCCGCGTACGGAGCATGCGCGCTGCGGTGATCCTTCTCGGCGGCACGGCCGCCATCCTTGCCGGTTGCGCCACCGGCCCCGATCCCGAAGTGGCGCGGCGCGCCCAGACCGCGATGATCGGCATGCCGAAGGCCGACCTGCTGGCCTGCGCCGGCGTGCCGGACCGTCAGGCGATGGCGTCGGGCCGGGAATACTACACCTACGTGGCGCGCCCGACGGCCGCCTACAGCCCCGGCAGCAGCATCGGCATCGGCGCCGGCAGCTTCGGCGGAAGCGGCGGCGTGGGGCTCGGCCTTGGCTTCGGGGTGCCGGTCGGCGGCGGCTCCACATCCGGATGCGAGGCGACGGTGGTGGTCGGCCCGCGCGGCACGGTGGAGCAGGTCAGCTACCCCGCGGGTGCCTCGCTGTCGGCCTGCACGCCGATCGTCAGCAACTGCATGGCCGCCGGGGCTTCGCGCCCATAAGACTTAGAGACGAGGCGGTCGGGGCTGTCGCGGCACCGGCCGATCCCGTATTCTCGACAAGAACCCCGGCCCCGGAAATTCCGGCCATGGCGGGGGACCGACGGCCGCAAAGGGCCGCATCAGGGTTGGCATAGGGTTGGAGGAACCACGAACCATGGATATGAGCGGAAGCCACCGGATCGAGGCCAGCCGCGAGGCGGTGTGGGCGGCGCTGAACGATCCGGACATCCTGCGCCAGTGCATCCCCGGCTGCGAGGAGGTGGTCCGGCAGTCCGACACCGAGATGACGGCCAAGGTCGTTGCCAAGGTCGGCCCGGTCAGCGCCAAATTCGCCGGCAAGGTCACGCTGTCGGACCTCGACCCGCCCAACGGCTACACCATCACCGGCGAGGGATCGGGCGGAGCCGCCGGTTTCGGCAAGGGCGGCGCCACCGTGGCGCTGTCCGACGACGGCGGGGCCACCCTGCTGACCTACACCGCCAAGGCGCAGGTCGGCGGCAAGCTGGCGCAGATCGGATCGCGTCTGGTCGACGCCACCGCCCGCAAGATGGCGGAGGAGTTCTTCGCCCGCTTCACCCGGATCGTCGGACCAGCGCCGGCCGAGGCGGCTCCCGATCAGGTGGCAGTGGATGCGGGCGGCTCCGGTGCCGAAGCGGCTCCGGCGGTGACGCCCACGGTCGCAGCCGAACCTGCTGGCGCCAAACCGGCCGTCCGGCCGGCTGTCTACACCGATACCACGACAACGGCCGCGACCTCCACGTCGAAGCCCGCGACCCGCATGGCGGAGCCGCCGCCGGAGATCCCGCTGCCTCTGCCGGCCGGGCTCGGCGGTGGGTTGGGCAGTGGGCTGGCCAGCCGGATGGGGAGTGCGATCGGCGGTGGAAGCAGCGGTTTCTACGTTCCGTGGGCTGCACTGCTTTTGGTTGTGGCGCTGCTCGCGTCGCTTGCTTTGATTCACTAGTGTGACAGATTGTTCATTGGTCGTACGGCCATATCAAAGGGGTTTGACGTACCCCTGGATTGTGTATGCTGCCGCGCGATTCCGGTCGGCGCCGTCGGCCGGTCGATCCATCGGAAGGGAAGCCGAAGTATGAAGAAGCTGTTGATGGGCGTAGCCACCCTGGCCGCGATCGTGACGGGTGCCGGTGCCGCGCAGGCCGCCGATGCCGCCGCCGGCAAGGATGTCTTCAAGGTTTGCATGGCCTGCCACACCACCGAGCAGGGCAAGAACAAGGTCGGTCCGTCGCTGCATGGCGTCGTCGGCCGCCCGGCCGCTTCGGTCGATGGCTTCAAGTATTCGGGCCCGATGAAGGAAAAGGCCGCCGGCGGCCTGACCTGGACCGCTGAGAACCTGGATGCCTACATCAAGGCCCCGAAGGAAATCGTCCCGGGCGGCACCATGGCCTTCGCCGGCCTGAAGGATGACGCCAAGCGCGCCGACTTGATCGCCTTCCTGGCCGAGCAGAAGTAAGACCGCGCGAGCCCCGGCCCGGCCGGGGACCACGGACGGCGAAAGGGCCGGAGGCTATGCCTCCGGCCCTTTGTGTATATGCGTCCGGTCCTTTGGTGCCGAGTCTCAGCCGGCAGCGGCCAAACTCTTGCTCGCCACCTCATAGACATCCGGCGAGAGGCCCGCAGTGGCGACGATCCGCTCCAATTCGGCCTTCATCACGGCCTGACGGGCCGCGTCATAGCGCCGCAGGCGAGAGAAGGGGCCCATCAGACGGGCCGCAACCTGCGGATTCATCGGGTCGAGGCGAAGCACCTGATCGGCGAGGAAGCGGTATCCGGCTCCACTCCGGTCGTGGAAGCGCACCGGGTTGCCGTTGGCGAAACCGCCGATCAGCGCATAGACCTTGTTGGGGTTCCGGATCTCGAAGGCGGGGTGGCCAAGCAGGGCCGTCACCCGGTCAAGCGTGTCGGCGCGGTGCGACATCGCCTGCACGCTGAACCACTTGTCGACCACCAGAGCCTCACCCTTCCAGCGCTCGTAGAAGTCCGCCAGCGCCTTGTCGCCTTCCGGCGAGGTGGCGTTGGACAGGAACTGCAGTGCTGCGATCTCGTCAGTCATGCCCTTGGCGGTGCGGTACTGGGTCAGGCACAATTCCAGCGCCTCCGCGTCCTCAAGCGCCATCAGATAGGCGAGGCAGAGGTTCTTCAGCGCCCGCTTGCCGATGGCGTCGGCATCGACGGAGAAGGGCTCCTGGCTGCTGTTGCGGCGGTAGAGGTCGAGGAACTGCGCCCGCAGGCGGCCGGCCAGCGTCTTGCGCGCGAACTCCCGCACCGTGTGGATGGCGTCGGGATCGACCACCGTCATCTGGGTGCCGAGATAGGCCTCGGTCGGCAGAACCAGCGCCTGCGCGGCGAAGGCCGGGTCGCGGTCGGCATCGGCCAGGATCCGGGCGAAGGCGTCGGCATAGCCCTCCGGCAGCACCGGATCGCGCCCGGCCTGCCGGTCGGCGACGAGGTTCAGCAGGATGCGGGTGCCCAGGATCTGCCCGGCTTCCCACCGGTTGAAGGCGTCGCTGTCATGCGCCATCAGGAAAGTCAGATCGTCATCCGTCAGGTCGGTCTTCAGCTTCACCGGGGCGGAGAAGCCGCGCAGCAGCGACGGCACCGGCCGGGCCGGGATGTCGCGGAAGGTGAAGCTCTGGCTTTCCGCCGTGACGTGCAGGATGCGGCTGGTGCCGGCGGCCTCCTCCTCGCCATCAAGACGCAGCGGCAGGTCCTGTCCGTCGGGACCGAGCAGCCCGACCACCAGCGGGATGTGCATCGGCTGCTTGGTCGGCTGGCCCGGCGTCGGCGGGACCGTCTGCTTGACCGTCAGGGTGAAGGTCTTGGCCGCCG
Source organism: Azospirillum sp. B21 (assembly GCF_008364825.1). GTDB lineage: Bacteria > Pseudomonadota > Alphaproteobacteria > Azospirillales > Azospirillaceae > Azospirillum. The sequence continues at coordinate 25,158 of NZ_VTTO01000006.1, read as the reverse complement.
CATCATGGCTGCCGGCGATGTCCAGTTCCGGCGTGCCGGCCTGCCGGTACCACAGCTGGAACTGGGTCAGGTCGACGCCGCTGGCATCGGCCATGGCCGCCACGAAATCGTCGCAGGTCACCGCCTGCCCGTCATGACGCTTGAAGTAGAGATCGGTGCCCTTGCGGTATTTCTCCGGCCCCAGCAGGGTGTGGATCATGCGGATGACTTCCGCACCCTTGTTGTAGACCGTGGGGGTGTAGAAGTTGTTGATCTCGACATAGCTGTCCGGGCGCACCGGATGGGCCATGGCGCCGGCATCCTCCTGGAACTGCACGGTGCGCAGCCCCTGGACGTCGGCGATGCGCTTCACCGCGCGGGAATGCATGTCGGACGAGAATTCCTGGTCGCGGAAAACCGTCAGCCCTTCCTTCAGCGACAGCTGGAACCAGTCGCGGCAGGTGACGCGGTTGCCGGTCCAGTTGTGGAAATACTCGTGCGCGACCACCGCCTCGATGTTGAGGAAATCGGTGTCGGTCGCGGTCTCCGGCTTCGCGAGGATGTATTTGGTATTGAAAACGTTGAGCGACTTGTTTTCCATCGCTCCCATGTTGAAGTCGCCGACCGCGACGATGTTGAAGATGTCCAGGTCGTATTCCAGCCCATAGACCTCTTCATCCCAACGCATCGACTTGATCAGCGAGCGCATGGCGTGGTCGATCTTGTCCTCGTTCCCCGGCTCCACATAGATGCGCAGGGTGACGTCACGGCCCGAGGCGGTGCGGAAGCGGTCCGCGCCATGGACGAGGCTGCCGGCGACCAGCGCGAACAGGTAGCAAGGCTTGGGGAAGGGATCCTCCCAACGCGCCCAGTGGCGCCCGCCCTCCAGATCTCCCGACGCTGCGAGGTTGCCGTTGGACAGCAGCACCGGGTAGCGCGCTTTGTCCGCGGTGATGGTGGTGCTGTAGCGCGCCATCACGTCCGGCCGGTCGATGAAATAGGTGATCTTGCGGAAGCCTTCCGCCTCGCATTGGGTGCAGAAGTTGCCGGAGGACTTGTAGAGTCCTTCCAGCGCCGTGTTCTCCTGCGGCTTGATGCGGACGATGGTTTCCAGCGTGTAGCTGTCCGGCACCTCCAGCACGATCAGGTGATCGGGGGTGACGGTGAACTCGTCCGGTCCCAGCGTCCGCCCGTCCAGCGCCACCGACACCAAATCCAGCCTCTGCCCGTCGAGCGACAGCGGCTCCGTTGCCGCCTCTGGACGGTCGGGGTTGCGGCGGATCGCCAGCACCGTGCGGACGGTGGTGACATCCTCGCCCAGGTCGACGAACAGGTCGACCGTGTCGATCAGATGCGCCGGCGGGCGATAGTCCTGAAGCCGGATGGCCTTCGGCGTGCCTTTGTCCATGTGCCTTGTCTCTGGTCTGTGTCTGTCTTGCGGAACAAGCCGTTCGGGACAGGTCCGAGGGACAAGGACTGTAGCAAGGCGGCGGCGGGCTGTCTTGAGTGGGAATGGGGGTGGAGCCGGGGGATGCCCCGCGGGGAGGCGCTACCGCTTGACCTGCGCCACCTTCAGCAGGGTGAAGGCGCCCATCTGGTCGATGTATTGCTGATAGAAGAAACGCCATTTCTTGCCGTTGCGCACGCCGACCAGCGTGACCTTCACCGCATCGGTGCCCGGCACGTTCATGTATTGCGACTTGTGCAGGGTGGTGGCGTGCATGCGCATGCCCTGGCGCAGCCCGGCCTCGTCGATCCGTCCCTGGGTGGTCTGCAGATTACCGTGCGAGGCGGAGAAGGTGCCGCCGCCATGATCGCTGAACCCGAAGGAGCAGCCGTCCATCGTCGGCGTGAACATCACGTCGGCCTCGTCCTCCAGCACGACGAGATGCTTGAAATCCTGGTCATAGGGTAGCCAGTAGGCTTTCCAGCTTCCCGGCTGGTTGCCCTGGTCGTAGCGCACCGACCAGACATCGGCGTTCTTGGTGGTGAACTGGGAAATGATGCCGGTGCCCTTGCGCGTGCAGGTCATGCCGTCGTCGCTGAGCGTGAAGCTCTTGACGCCGCCGACGCGGTAATTGGGCTGGTAGGACTGATATTGGATCCAGATCAGGTTGTTCTTGAGGAAGCTTTCCGGGTTCGCGACCAGATCGGCGATGTTCGGCATGGGTGTGTACTCCTGCGCGGCAGATCAGACGATGCCGAAGACGGGCCGCTTGAAGCCCGCCACGGTTTCGTTGCCGGCCAGGAACCAGTAGGGCTTCATGACCGCGAACTGCTGGTTGTCGTCGCGCAGCAGCACATAGGCGCAGTAAACGGTCCCGTCATCCGGCCGCAGGAAGGCGGCGATCCACGGATTCTGCCTAGTCCCGATATGGGCGGCATGGCCGAGCTTGCGGGTGATGTCGTTGCGGTAGCCGACCAGCGTCGCCGCATGTCCCTGACGGAAGGGCAATGCCGCAAGTTCCTGATAATTCTGCAGAATGCGCGGGTTGCCGTCGCCTTCCTCAGCATACCATTGCGCCACTTCCATGTAGTCGTTGGCCCGCGCATTGGCCCGGTCGTACCGCGCCTGCTTCTGGCGGTCGGTATGGCCGGCGGCGGTCTTCTTCAGAAAGCTGATCAGTCCCACGATACGCTCCTCCCCCTGTCTCGAACGGGACGCTAGCAGAGCAATCGGGGAGGCGCAAAAGGGTGGGGGTCATATGATGGTATGCGGTTCGTTTTGTATCGCCGGATCGAAAATCAGACGTACGTCCTGTTCAGCGAGTTAACCCGAAAGACGGTGCGGCTATCGACATCGGGTGCCTGCTCTGCCATTCTAAGGTTGAGCTTGAGCTTTTGTTATCGCAGAAATGAGGCATTGATTCGCAATGCGAAAGCTATTGATTTTAGCTGCCACAAGCATATGCCTTGCGGCGGGCTTAACTGGTTGCGCCACGCAGGGACAAAGCCGCTATAGCTTCCAAGATGTCGGCCGTGCATCGGTTGTCGAATTCGGCACGGTCGTGGCGTCGCGTCAGGTGGACATCCGCGGACAGAACACGGGCGTAGGCGGCGTCGTGGGTGGGACGGCCGGCGGTTTGGCGATGTCGAATGTCGGACGGGGGTCTGGCAACGTCGCAGCGATTTTGGGCGGCGTTCTCGTCGGGGCCGCAGTTGGAGCCATGGCGGAGCAAGCCGCCAGTGACCGCGTCGGGATCGAGTACACCATCACTCTCGCGAACGGGAAAACCATCACTCTCGTACAGGAGCAGGCGGCGGGAGACCGCGTGTTCAGTCCGTCCGAGCGCGTGATGGTGCAGGCGAATGGAACTTACCAGCGCGTTTTGCCTGCCGATCATCTGCCGAATCAAATTGCGCGGCCCCAAGGCATCAAAGTCGTTGATTGAAATTCTATAGGATCAAGGCGGAATGATTAAGATTGTTACCTGCGCTCTTCTCGCAGCGATGGTTTCCGGTTGTGCGCTGACCGAGGACGCCATTCCAGTCAAATATTCTGCTCCTGCCAATATTTCGGTGGTGCAGGGAGCCAAGGACGTTACCATCAACGTCACTGCAGCCGATGGCCGCGTGTCGAACCGTGACCGTGTGTCCACCAAGAAGAACGGCTACGGCATGGAGATGGCCAAGATCATCGCTGCCAACGATGTGGTCGCTGAAGTCAGTCAGGCGGTGCAGACGGAGCTGGCTTCTCTCGGCTTTAACGTCGGTCCCGGCGGCATCGCCATCACCGTGCAAACCACCAACTTCTATAACGACTTCAAGCCCGGTTTCTGGACGGCGGAAGCGGTTGCGGAGGTCGCGTTCGACTTGGCGGCGAAGCGTCAGGACGGCACCCTGGTCTACAGCCGGAGCTATCGGGCGATCGGTGTGAACAAGGATGTCATGCTCATGATGGGTGAGCAGGCTGCCCCGGCCTTGTCGGCTGCGTTGCGGGATGCCGTTCAGTTGGTCGTTCAGGATGCGAATTTGCACCAAGCCCTGGTGCAGGCCGGAACCAAGCCGAAAGTTGCGACTTTGCCGACGTCCTGATCGGGATTTGATACGAAGCGAGCACGAACCCGTTGCCCATGCGGCGGGTTCGTCCATTTTAGTATGCTGATGAATTCTTGAATTGAATGGCGGATGGGGTGGGATTCGAACCCACGGTAGGCTTGCACCTACGCCAGTTTTCAAGACTGGAGCCTTAAACCGCTCGGCCACCCATCCTTCGGCCCACGGGAGTAGCGAATGCGCCGCAGTGGGTCAAGTGTCGCGCGCAGGCCGGCGCGATTTGCTCGTCAATTCCGGATCGGGCGGCCCAGCGTGCGCAGGCGGCGGGTCGGTTTGGGTGGGCTGGGGCTGTCGGAGAAGTCGGGCAGGCTGGGGGCGCGGGTGATGGTCTTGCGAATCAGCTCGGCGGTGGCGTCCAGATCGTCCAGAACCTCCGGCGCCACGCGGTCGGCGTAGCGGGGGCTCAGCAGGCGGGTGCGGGTCTGGTCGATGCTGCGCAGTTCCGGTTCGAACAACTCGCGGGCGCCGATGGGCAGGACCTGATCCTGGCGCATGCCGGAGAAATAGTTGCGCATCGCCCGCACCAGCATGCGGGTCAACAGAAGGTCCATCCGCTCGAACTCGGCGCGCAGGTCGGTCAGACGCGACTCGTCGACGCCCTGCAGGCGTTCCTCGGTCAAAGCAAACAGGGCGCGGATTTCCTCCACCTTGCGGCGGAAGTCGAGGAAGGAGGCGAAGCGGTCGTCGCCCATGTCGCGCTGGGCTCGGTCCGCAAGCCGCGACGCCTCGGTCGCCTGACGTTCAAGCGCCGCCAGCAGCCCCTTTACTTCTTCCCGGCCGTTGTCGCGCCCCCACGCCATGCCGCCCTACGCTCCCACTGTGACCGTGGCGGCCGGTTGTCATGCCGGCCGCACAGTCATCCTAGAAGCGAGAGTTTTAACAAAATGCTGTTGTTGCGCAGATTCCACGGGCGCGGTCACACGTCGCGCAGGTCCAGGATGACCGGGGTGTGGTCGGACGCCTTTTCCAAGCCGCGTGGTCCGCGGTCGATGGTGCAGCCGGCCAGACGGTCGGCGGCCTGCGGCGACAGCAGGAAATGGTCGATGCGTAGGCCGTTGTCGCGCGGCCAACTGCCGGCCTGATAATCCCAGAAGGTATAGGCGTGGTCGTCGTCATGAAGGGCGCGATAGGCCTCGGTCAGGCCGAGATTCAGCAGGGCGCGGAACTTGGCCCGCGATTCCGGGCGGAACAGGGCATCGCCGGCGAAGGCCTGCGGCGAGAACACGTCGCGCGCCTCGGGGATGATGTTGTAGTCGCCGCCCAGCACCACCGGGATTTCCTGCGCCAGCAGGGTCCGGGCATGGTCGTACAGGCGGTCCATCCAGCGGAGCTTGTAGGCGAACTTTTCCCCCGGCACCGGGTTGCCGTTGGGCAGGTAGAGCGAAGCGATGCGCACGCCGGACACGGTGGCCTCGACATAGCGCGCCTGCTCGTCCTCCGGCTCGCCGGGCAGGCGGGTCAGCACGTCTTCGGCCGGAGCCTTCGACAGCAAGGCGACGCCGTTGTAGGCCTTCTGCCCGACGGCATTGACGTGATAGCCGAGCTCCTCGAACGCCGCGGCGGGGAAGGCGGCGGTTTCGCATTTGATTTCCTGGAAGAGCACGACATCCGGGGACGTCGTGCGCAGCCAGTCGATGATCAGCGGAAGGCGGGCCTTCGCGGAGTTGACGTTCCAGGTGGCGATCTTCACGAAACAGGCCTGCCTTTTCTTCTTTATCTTTGGCTTCAGACGGCCGTCTTAGACCGCGAAGGAGTTGCCGCAGCCGCAGGATGCGCTGGCGTTCGGGTTCTTGATCTGGAAGGCGGCGCCCATCAGGTCCTCCACGTAATCCAGCGTAGCGCCGGCCAGCAGATCGAGCGAGGCGTCGTCGGTGACCACCCTGGTGCCGTCCTTCTCGAAAACATGGTCCTCGTCGGTCGCGGTCTCGTCGAAGGTGAAGCCGTACTGGAAGCCGGAGCAGCCGCCGCCGGAGACAGTCAGGCGCAGCATCAGCTTCGGATTGCCCTCCTGCTCGATCAGGAAGGCGACGCGCTTGGCGGCGCTCTCGCTGACGGCGAGGACGCGGGTTTCGGTGGGCAGTGCGGTATCGGGCATGGGGTGGCCCCTTTGGTGCGATGCGGGAGTTGCCACAAATGTAAGGGGGAACGCAGCCTTCGTCAAAGTATGGGCACCATTGCGCCGAACCGTTGCGCTTCTGGCACGCTCGTTTACACCCTAGCCTTGGAGCCGGGGCATAGCACGCCTTCGCCGTTGCACCCGCGTCCCCCCGCCGGTAGTGTCCGCCCCATGACGGCGGACTGCTCCCACGATCGGCTGGCTTCCTATGCCTGCACCCCGGCGGACACGCGCGGGCGGCTGGTGGCGGAGCCGGAAAGCCCGACGCGCTCGTGCTTCCAGCGCGACCGCGACCGCATCGTGCATTCCGGGGCCTTCCGCCGGCTGAAGCACAAGACGCAGGTTTTCGTCTATCACGAAGGCGATTATTACCGCACCCGGCTGACCCACAGCCTGGAGGTGGCGCAGATCGCGCGGTCGATCAGCCGCACGCTGTCCCTGAACGAGGATCTGGCGGAGGCGGTGGCGCTGGCCCATGACCTCGGCCACACTCCCTTCGGCCATGCCGGGGAAGACGCGCTGAACGCCTGCATGGAGCCCTTCGGCGGCTTCGCCCACAACGACCAGACCCTGCGCATCCTGACGCGGCTGGAACGGCGCTATGCCGAGTTCGACGGGCTGAACCTGACCTGGGAAGCGTTGGAAGGCGTGGTCAAGCACAACGGCCCGCTTCTGCCGCTGCTGCCGGGCTTTCGCCTGCCGACCACCATCGCCGCCTTCCAGGGCGAGTGGGATTTGGAGCTGCACACCAATCCGGGCGCCGAGGCGCAGGTGGCGGCGCTGGCCGACGACATCGCCTACAACAACCACGACATCGACGACGGCCTGCGCGCCGGGCTTTTCACGGTCGAGGAGGTGGCGGAACTGCCCCTGGTCGGACCGATCATCCGCGAGGTCTGCGACCGCTATCCGGGGCTGGAGCGCTCCCGCCTGATCCACGAGACGGTGCGGCGGATGATCAACGCCATGGTCGTCGATCTGGTGACGGAGACGCGGCGGCGGCTGGTGGAGCACAAGCCGGGCTCCGCGGCCGAACTACGCGCCCTGCCGCTGGCGATGGTCAGCTTCTCCGACGGAATGCTGGAGGCACAGGGGCCGCTTCGCGCCTTCCTGCGCCAGCGCATGTACCGGCACTATCGCGTGAACCGCGAGATGAGCAAGTGCAAGCGCGTGGTACGCGCCCTGTTCCAGCTGTTCATGGACGAGCCCAACACCCTGCCGACCGAATGGCAGCGCGATATCGCCAAGCATGGCGGCGACGCCGACCTTGCGGTGCGCGCCCGCCATGTGGCGGATTACATCGCCGGCATGACCGACCGCTACGCGTTGGCCGAACATGACCGGCTGTTCGACCTGCATGTAAAGACCTGAGCCGGCTAGGCTCCTGTGACCTCCTGAAAAGACGACCTGAGACGATGAATATTTTCAAGGCCTTCGAGACCGATATTCGCAAGCTGCTGGAAGAACTGGCCGCCGAGGGTGCGATCCCCGCCGGGCTGGACAGCAGCCGTCTGACGGTCGAGCCGCCGCGCGAGGCCTCGCACGGCGACCTGTCCACCAACGCCGCCATGATCCTGGCGAAGCCGGCGAAGATGGCGCCGCGCGCCCTGGCCGAGCTGCTGGTGGCCAAGCTGAAGGGCCGCGCCGACGTGGCGTCGGTGGAGATCGCCGGTCCGGGCTTCGTCAACCTGCGCCTGACGCCGGACGTCTGGCGCGACCGCATCCGCGACGTGCTGAACGCCGGCACCGCCTATGGCGACAGCGATCTAGGCGGCAAGACGCCGGTCAATGTGGAGTATGTATCGGCCAACCCGACCGGCCCGTTGCATGCCGCCCATGGCCGCGGCGCGGTGTTCGGCGACGCGCTGGCCTCGCTGCTGGAGAAGGCCGGCTACGCCGTCACCCGCGAATACTACATCAACGATGCCGGCGCCCAGGTCGACGTGCTGGGGCGGTCCACCTTCATCCGCTACCGCGAGGCGCTGGGCGAGGAGGTGGGCGAGATCCCGGCCGGCCTCTATCCCGGCGAATACCTGAAGGAGGTCGGGCAAGCCCTGGCCGAGCGTGACGGCAACCGCTGGGTCGGCACCGACGAATCCGAATGGCTGCCGGCCTGCCGCGATTTCGCCATCGCCATGATCATGGGATGGATCAAGGAGGATCTCGGCGTCCTCGGCGTCACCATGGACGTCTACAGCAGCGAACGCGCGCTGGTCACTGCCGGGGCGGTCGACAAGGCGCTGACGGCGCTGGAGGAACGCGGCCTGATCTATACCGGCGTGCTGGAGCCGCCGAAGGGCAAGAAGCCCGACGATTGGGAGCCGCGCCCGCAGACCCTGTTCAAGTCCACCGATTTCGGCGACGACGTCGACCGGCCGCTGAAGAAGTCGGACGGTTCCTTCACCTACTTCTCGAACGACATCGCCTATCACTTTGATAAATATAAGCGTGGCTTCGGCAGCCTGATCGACGTGTGGGGTGCCGACCATGGCGGCTACGTCAAGCGCATGCAGTCGGCGACCACCGCGGTGACCGAAGGCAAGGCGTCGCTGGACGTGAAGCTCTGCCAGCTGGTCCACCTGATGCAGAACGGCCAGCCGGTGAAGATGTCCAAGCGTGCCGGCACCTTCGTGACCTTGCGCGACGTGATCGATCAGGTCGGCAAGGATGTGGTCCGCTTCATCATGCTGACCCGCCGCAACGACCAGACGCTGGACTTCGACTTCGCCAAGGTGACGGAGCAGTCGAAGGACAACCCGGTCTTCTACGTGCAGTACGCCCACGCCCGCTGCCGGTCGGTGCTGCGCCATGCCGCGACCGCCCTGCCGAAACTGGACCAGACGCCGGCCGCCCTGGCCGCGGCGGCGAACCTCGCCCGCCTGGATGCCGAGGAGGAGATGGCGCTCGCCAAGCGCATGGCCACCTGGCCGCGCGTGGTCGAGGCGGCGGCGGAGGCGCATGAGCCGCACCGCATCGCCTTCTTCCTCTACGATCTCGCCAGCGATTTCCACGCTCTGTGGAACCGGGGCCGTGACGACGCCTCGCTGCGCTTCCTGATCGAGGGCGATGCGGAACTGACGACGGCCCGTCTGGCACTGATCGCCGCGGTGGCGACGGTCATCGCCTCGGGCCTGACGGTGATGGGTGTCGAACCGGTGGAGGAACTGCGTTCATGAAGTACGACGGCGACGTCAACTACGCGGCTAATCCCTATGGGATGCCGCCCCGACAGGCCGCGAGCAAGCGCGGGCTGCTGGCGCTGGGCTTTGCCGTGGTCGGCGTCGTTGCGTTCGCCGGTGCGGCGGTGGTCGGCCTGCGCGGGCCTGCGCGGCTGTCGGGCGACGGGCCGCCGCTGCTGACCGCCGATCCGGGACCGGTCAAGGCGCGCCCCGACCAGCCGGGCGGGCTGGAGGTGCCGCATCAGGACATCCTGGCCTATGAGCGGCTGCGCGACCATGACGGCGGACGCGGCCAAACGGTGGAACGGCTGCTGCCGCCGCCGGAGGTGCCGCTGCCCCGTCCGGTGGTGACGCCGCAGATGCCGGCGGTGGTGCCTCTGCCGTCGGTGCCGTCGGTCGCCCAGCTTCCGCCGGGGGCCACCGCCACGGTGCCGCGCGACAGCGTCGCCGCCGCGGTGGCCGCCGCCGCGCCGCTGGCGGCGCCCGAGCCGGCGCCCGGACTGCAAGCCCTGCCGGCCGGCGCCCCGCAGGTGCAAACGCCGTCCACACAGTTGCCGTCCGGCACGGTGGGTAGGCCGCAGCAGCCCGCCGCCGTTCCGGCCAAGCCCGCCGCTGCTCCGCAGCAGCAGGTTGCCGCCGTCAAGCCGCCGGCCGCTCCGCCGCCCCCGGCGCAGCAACAGCAGCAGAACGCGGCACCCTCGGTCGGCCAACTGATCGCCAAGCTGGAGGCGGCATCGCTGCCCGCCCCCCCGGCCAAGGCGGCGCCCCAGCCGGCGAAGGCCGCCCCGGCCGTGACCGGCGGCAGCGGAAGCTGGCGCATCCAGCTCGCCTCCGTGCGCAGCGAGGGCGAGGCCGCTGCCGAATGGCGCCGGATCGCCGGACGCCACCCGGATGCGCTGGGCGGTCTGTCGATGCAGGTCGCCAAGGTCGATCTGGGCGACAAGGGCGTGTTCTACCGGGTGCAGGGCACCGGCGCCGACGAGGTGCGGGCGAAGTCGGTCTGCGCCCAGCTGCGCGCGCAAAATGTGGGGTGTGTGGTTGTCCGTCCCTAGTTTTTCGGGTCCTGATTCCGTGGGCCGCAAATCGGTGAGTTCCACCCCGGATGCCCACCCGCGCGCGGTCGTCTTCGGCTGCGCCGGGCTGGAGGTGACGCCTGACGAGGCCGCCTTCTTCCGCGAGGCCGATCCGCTCGGCTTCATCCTGTTCCGCCGCAACTGTGACAGCCGCAATCAGATGCGCCGGCTGGTCGATGATCTGCGCGCCAGCGTCGGCCGTCCGGACGCCCCCGTCCTGATCGATCAGGAGGGCGGCCGGGTCGCACGCATGCGCCCGCCGCATTGGCCCGCCCACCCGCCGATGGGCGTGTTCGGCGCGCTGGCCGAGCGCGATGCCGATGCCGGGCGCGAAGCCGCCCAAGAGGCCGCCCAAGAGGCTGCTTGGATCAACGGCCGGCTGCTCGCCCATATGCTGGCGGAGGTCGGCATCACGGTGGACTGCGCGCCCGTGTGCGACGTGCCGGTGGAAGGGGCGCATGACATCATCGGCGACCGCGCGTTTTCGCGCGACCCCGCCGTGGTGATCGCGCTGGCCCGCGCCACCGCCGAAGGGCTGTTGGCCGGCGGCGTGCTGCCGGTGATCAAGCACATCCCCGGCCATGGCCGCGCCTTCGCCGACAGCCATGCCGAGCTGCCGGTGGTGGAGGCCGACCGCGCGGCGCTGGAGGCCACCGACTTCGCACCCTTCCGTGCGCTGGCCGATTTGCCGCTGGCAATGGTCGCGCATGTGGTGCTGAAGGCGATCGACCCGACCGCCCCGGCCAGCACGTCGCCCATTGTGGTGCGCGAGGTGGTGCGGGGGCCGTCCATCGGTTTCGGCGGACTGCTGTTCAGCGACGATTTGTCGATGAACGCGCTGCACGGCGATCCCCGCACGCGGGCGGAAGCGGTGCTGGCAGCGGGCATGGATGTCGTGCTCCACTGCAACGGCGATCTGGACGAGATGCGGTCCCTGCTCGGCGCCGTACCGGTGCTGAGCGGCGCCGCGGCCGAGCGCTGGGCACGGGCAGAGGCGATGCGTCATGCGCCCGAACCCGCGGACATCGCGGCATTGACCAACCGGCTGGCCGAGCTTCTCGGCACGGCCCAGGCCTGACGGACGGGAGCGGACGATGGAGGAATGGATCTTCCAGGTGACGGCCGTGGCCCTGCCGGCCATCATCGCCATCACCTTGCACGAGGCGGCGCACGGTTTCGTCGCCTGGCGGCTGGGCGACGACACCGCCTATCGGCTGGGGCGGGTGACCTTCAACCCGATCCGCCACATCGATCCGTTCGGCACGGTCCTGCTGCCGGCGCTTATGTACTTCACCACCGGATTCGTCTTCGGCTGGGCCAAGCCGGTGCCGGTGAACTTCGCCCGGCTGGACCATCCCCGCCGCGACATGGTGTGGGTGGCGCTGGCCGGTCCGGGGACCAACTTCCTGCTGGCGGTGGCCTCGGCCGTGATCTGGCGGTTGGTCAATCCGGAAAACAGCCTGCCCGAGCTGTGGATCCGCTCCGCCGCCGAGGTGTCGGTGCTGGTCAACGTCATCCTGATGGTCTTCAACCTGATCCCTCTGCCGCCGCTGGACGGCGGGCGCGTGGCCGTCGGCATCCTGCCGGACGTGCTGGCTGTACCGCTGGCCCGGCTGGAGCGCTTCGGGTTGCTGATCCTGATGGCGGCCTTCTTCCTGCTGCCGATGCTGGGGCGCCAGATCGGCATGGATCTGAGCGTCATGCATTGGGTCCTGGGGCCGCCGGTGGATGCGGTGATCGACTTCATCCGCATTCTGACCGGCAACGACTAAGGTTTTCCGATGGCCGAACTGCTGGCCGAGCTTACGGCCGATACCGCTGCGGATCCGGCGGTGTCGCCGTCCGAGCAGCTTTTGCTGGTTCTGGACGGGTTCGAAGGGCCGCTCGACATGCTGCTGGCGCTCGGGCGCGACCAGAAGGTCGACCTGACGCGCATTTCCATCCTGGAGTTGGCCGACCAGTACCTCGCCTTCGTGGCGGAGGCGCGGAAGGTGCGGCTGGAACTGGCGGCCGACTATCTGGTGATGGCGGCGTGGCTGGCCTACCTGAAGTCGCGCCTGCTGCTGCCCGAACCGGAGGGGGAGGAGCCGTCCGGCGAGGACATGGCCGCGGCGCTGGCCTTCCAGCTGCAGCGCCTGGAGGCGATGAAGGGCGTTGCCGCCAAGCTGTTCGCCCGCCCTCGGCTGGGCGTCGATGTCCACCCGCGCGGTGCGCCGGAGGATTTGGACCTGCGCCGCAAGTCGGTCTATGAGGTCACACTGTTCGACCTTCTGCGCGCCTATGGCCAGCAGCGTGCCCGCAAGGAGGCCGGCGTCCTGCACATCGCCCCGGTCCGCCTCTATTCCATGGAGGAGGCGGTGCAGCGCCTGACCGCTCTGCTGGGTCACATGCCGGATTGGGCGACGCTGGCCAGCTTCCTGCCGGGCGGGGAGGGCGGCGGGCTTCTGACCCGCTCCGCTTTGGCCGCCCATTTCGCGGCGACGCTGGAACTGGCGAAGGCCGGCCGGGTGGAACTGCGCCAGGAGGGCGCCTTCGCCCCGCTTTATGTCCGCGGACGCCAAGCCGGCGACACACCCGCTGACCCATCGGATTCTTGAGGACCATGATCAAGGAAGTCACCGACGCCCAGGAGGCGGAGGCCCGCATCGGCCGGCTGCGCCTGCTGGAAGCGCTGCTGTTCGCCTCCGCCGAACCGCTGGACGAAGAGACGCTGGCCGGCCGCGTCGGGCCGGAGGTCGGACTGCTGCTGGAGGAGCTGCGCGCCCATTACGCCCCGCGTGGCGTCAATCTGGTGCGCACCGGCGGCGGCTGGGCCTTCCGCACCGCGGTCGATCTGGCGCCCGAACTGCGGCGGGAGGAGGAGGTGTCGCGCAAGCTGTCGCGCGCGGCCATCGAAACCCTGGCGATCATCGCCTATCACCAGCCGGTGACCAGGGGGGAGATCGAATCCATCCGCGGCGTGGCGACCAGCAAGGGTACGCTGGACCTGTTGATGGAGCATGGCTGGATCCGGCCGGGCAAGCGGCGCGAGACGCCGGGCCGGCCGCTGACCTGGATCACCACCGACCATTTCCTCGACCATTTCGGTCTGGAAAGCCTGCGCGACCTGCCCAGCGTCGACGACCTGCGTGCCGCCGGTCTGCTGGACAGCCGTCCGGTGCTTCTGGGGCTCGGGACGGCCGGGGACGACGGTGGCTTGGCCGCGACCGGCGAGGATGGCGACGAGGAGTCCTGAGCAGGGCCGCGTTTTTCGGGGGAGCCCCTCGCGAATTCCCGTGAAACCTCAATGACAACCGGTTAAGGATGGTGGGGCGAACGTTGCGGCCCAATGGCCTTTCTGCCATAGTGCCGGCCCGCCGCAAAGGCCGTTCAAACGTGATAGGCGCGCCATGGGTTCTTTCAGCATCTGGCACTGGATTATCGTTCTACTGATCGTTCTTCTGCTGTTCGGCGCTGGAAAGTTGCCGAAGGTGATGGGCGATCTCGCCAAGGGTGTGAAGTCCTTCAAGGCGGGCCTGCAGGACGACAGCGATGACGCCGCTTCCGGTGCCAACGCGAAGGTCATCCCGAACCAGCCGGCCAACACGGCCGAAACCGCGGCCAAAAAGGACGAGGCGGTCCGCAGCTGACCGGCGGGCGCGCGGGGTTCCCCGTGGGTTCCGTTCGCGCGCCATCCTGCCCACCGCATTCGTGAAGCCGGAAGAACATGTTCGACATCGCTTGGTCCGAACTGATGGTGATCGCCGTCATCGCCCTTGTGGTCATCGGGCCCAAGGATCTGCCCAAGGCGATCTTCACGCTCGGCAAATGGGTGCGCAAGGCGAGAGGCGTCGCCCGCGAATTCCAGACCCACATCGACGACATGATGCGGGAGACCGAGTTGGACGAGCTTCGCAAGGAAGCCCTGAAGACCCGCGACCTGAACATCAAGAAGATGATGGAGGACACCATCGACCCGAAGGGGGAGGTCGGAAAGGCCTTCGATCCCAAGGGATTCGACGTGGGGCTGAACGGCCATGCCGGCAGCACGCCGGAACCGGACCTGCCCCAGGCGCCGGTGCCGGTGGCTCCCCCCGCAGTGGCCGACAGTGTGGCGCCGTCCGCCGCCCCGTCGCCGATCACCACCCAGCCGCCCCCGGTGCAGTCCGCACCGGTGCAGCCGGCCACCCAGCCGGCCACCCAGCCGGCTGAAGTGGCTTCCGCCCAGTCCACCGATAAGCAGACCTAAGGTCGAAGACGGATCATGACCGGCGAAACGCATCAGGACGAACTCGAAGACAGCAAGATGCCGCTGATCGATCATCTGATCGAGCTGCGGAACCGGCTGATGTGGTCGGTCGGCGCCATCCTGATCGCCTTTCTGCTGTGCTACGCCGTGTCGGACCGGATCTACAATTTCCTGGTCCAACCGCTGGCGGACCTGCTGGCGGGGCAGGGGCGCCGGATGATCTACACCGGCCTGACGGAAGCCTTCTTCACCTATGTGAAGGTGGCGTTCTGGGCCGGCTGCTTCATCTCCTTCCCGATCATCGCCAGCCAGATCTGGATGTTCGTGGCGCCGGGCCTGTACAAGCACGAGCGCAAGGCATTCCTGCCCTTCCTGGTCGCGACGCCGGTGATGTTCCTGACCGGTGCCGGCATCGTCTATTACTTCATCTTCCCGATGGCCTGGCGCTTCTTCCTGGGCTTCGAGTTCCACCCCGGCGGCGACGGAAACGCCCTGCCCATCGAGTTCGAAGCGCGCGTCGGCGAATACCTGCATCTGGTGATGTCGCTGATCTTCGCCTTCGGCATCGCCTTCCAGTTGCCGGTCCTGCTCACCCTGCTGGTCCGCGTCGGCATCATCAGCACCGATGCGCTGGCGTCGAAGCGTCGCTACGCCATCGTCGGCGCCTTCGTCGCCGCGGCGATCCTGACACCGCCGGACGTCATCAGCCAGGTCAGCCTGGCGGTTCCGCTGATCGGGCTGTACGAGATCGCCATCATCATCGGCCGTCGCATCGAAAAGGCACGGGCCGCGGCGGAGACCGAGTAATCCCACGGTCTCTTGTCCGTTGTGACGCAGGGTAATAATCCGTCCGCCGTGGACATGCCGCCAATCTCGCGCTAAAAGCACGGTTCGGCCAATGGAAGGCCTTAGCCGCGCACCCGGAGCCTTGACCGTATGCAGACCGCCAACGACATCCGTCGCACGTTCCTGGATTTCTTCGCCAAGCAGGGCCATCAGATCGTCGACTCGTCGCCGCTCGTGCCGCGCAACGACCCGACGCTGATGTTCACCAACGCCGGCATGGTCCAGTTCAAGAACGTCTTCACCGGTGCCGAGACGCGGCCCTATAAGCGCGCGGTCACCTCGCAGAAATGCGTGCGCGCCGGCGGCAAGCACAACGACCTCGACAATGTCGGCTACACCGCGCGGCACCACACCTTCTTCGAGATGCTGGGGAACTTCTCCTTCGGCGATTATTTCAAGGACGACGCCATCGCGTTCGCCTGGAACCTGATCACCAAGGAATACGGGCTTCCGGCGGACAAGCTGCTGGTGACGGTCCACACCTCCGACGAGGACGCGGCAGGCATCTGGCGCAAGGTCGCCGGCCTGTCGGACGACCGCATCATCCGCATCCCGACCGACGACAATTTCTGGCGCATGGGCGACACCGGCCCCTGCGGTCCGTGCTCCGAGATCTTCTTCGACCACGGCCCGTCCATTGCCGG
This sequence comes from Azospirillum sp. B21, assembly GCF_008364825.1. Lineage (GTDB taxonomy): Bacteria > Pseudomonadota > Alphaproteobacteria > Azospirillales > Azospirillaceae > Azospirillum. The sequence goes on along the minus strand of NZ_VTTO01000006.1, from coordinate 9,037 downwards.
CGGCCCGCCGGGCAGCCCGGACCAGGATGGCGACCGCTTCATCGAGATCTGGAACCTCGTGTTCATGCAGTACGAGCAGCTTGGTCCGGACAATCTGGTGCCGCTGCCCAAGCCGTCGATCGACACCGGCATGGGGCTGGAGCGTCTGGCCGCCGTCCTGCAGGGCAAGCACGACAATTACGATATCGACCTGATGCGGGCGTTGATCGTGGCGTCGGCCGAGGCGACCAAGACCGCGCCGGACGGTGCGCATGCCGTATCGCACCGCGTCATCGCCGACCATCTGCGCTCCACCTCCTTCCTGATCGCCGACGGCGTCCTGCCGTCGAACGAAGGCCGCGGCTATGTGCTGCGCCGCATCATGCGCCGCGCCATGCGCCACGCCCACATGATCGGCGCGCGCGAACCGCTGATGCACCGTCTGGTCCCGGCGCTGATCCAGCAGATGGGCGATGCCTATCCGGAGCTGAACCGCGCCCGCGCCCTGATCGTCGAGACGCTGAAGCTGGAGGAAACCCGCTTCAAGCAGACGTTGGAGCGTGGCCTGCGCCTGCTGGAGGACGAGGTCGGCCATCTGGGCGAAGGCCAGCCGCTGGCCGGCGACGTCGCCTTCAAGCTGTACGACACCTACGGCTTCCCGCTCGACCTGACGCAGGACGTTCTGCGCGGTCAGGGTCGCGGCGTCGACGAGGCCGGCTTCAAGGCGGCGATGGACGAGCAGCGCCGCAAGGCCCGCGAGTCCTGGGCCGGGTCGGGCGAGGTCGGCACCGAGAAGCTTTGGTACGAGATCAAGGACGAGCTGGGCGCCACCGAGTTCTTTGGCTACGACACCGAGGTGGCCGAGGGCAAGGTGACCGCCATCGTCAAGGGCGACGCCCGCGTCGAGGCCGCCAACATCGGCGATCAGGTGCTGGTCGTCGTCAACCAGACGCCCTTCTACGGCGAATCGGGCGGTCAGGTCGGCGATGCCGGCGTGATCTTCTCGGCCGGCGGGGCCGAGGTCGCGGTCTCCGACACGCTGAAGAAGCTGGGCGCGGTGTGGGCCCATGTCGGCACCGTCACCAAGGGCACCCTCAAGGTCGGTGACGTAGTGGAACTGCGCGTCGACAGCGAGCGCCGTGCCGCCATCCGCGCCAACCACTCCGCCACGCACCTGCTGCACGAGGCGCTGCGCCACCGCTTGGGCGACCATGTCACCCAGAAGGGCTCGCTGGTCGCGCCGGAGCGTCTGCGTTTCGACATCAGCCAGCCGACCGGACTGTCCGCCGCCGACATCGCCGCCGTCGAGGACGAGGTGAACCGCCGCGTGCTCGCCAACAGCGAGGTCATCACCCGCCTGATGTCCCCTGACGAGGCCCGCGCCCAGGGCGCCATGGCACTGTTCGGCGAGAAGTACGGCGACGAGGTCCGCGTGGTCTCCATGGGCGGCCCGCATGGTGAACTCGACCGCGATTATTCCATCGAGCTGTGCGGCGGCACCCATGTCCGTCGCACCGGCGACATCGGCGTCTTCAAGATCGTTTCCGAAGGCGCCGTCGCCGCCGGTGTCCGCCGCATCGAGGCGCTGACCGGCACCGGCGCCAAGGCGTGGCTGTCCGAGCGCGACCATCTGCTGACCGAAGCGGCGAGCGTCCTGAAGGTGAAGCCCGACGAGGTCCCGGCCCGCGTGGCGGTTCTGGTCGAGGAACGTCGCAAGATGGAACGTGAACTGGCGGAACTGCGCCGGCAAGTGGCCATGGGCGGCGGTTCCAAGGCCGAGGGCGGCAACGAGGCCAAAGACGTCGCCGGGGTAAAGTTCGCCGCCCGCGTTGTCGAAGGCCTGCCGGCCAAGGATCTCAAGCCGATGGCCGACGAGCTGAAGAAGCAGGTCGGCTCCGGCGTCGTCGTGCTGATCGCCTCGAATGAGGGCAAGGCGTCCATCGTCATCGGCGTGACCGAGGACCTGACCGGCAGCTTGAGCGCCGTCGATCTGGTCCGCGTCGGCGCCGAGGCGCTGGGCGGCAGGGGCGGCGGCGGCCGGCCGGACATGGCCCAGGCCGGCGGCCCCGACGCCTCGCTTGCCCCGGTGGCGGTCGAGGCCATCGAGAAGGCGATCATGGCCAAGAAGGCCTCCTGATCCCGATGAAACCCGGCCCCCGGTTCGCTCCGGGGGCCATTTTTTTGTTCATGCCGTTTTTGTCGAGGTCCGGCGATGGAACTCCCGACTCTCCCCTTCACCGTGACCGACTGGGCCGCCGTTCCCGTCACCGAGCATCCGGGCGAAACCGGCAAGGCGCTGTGGCGCAGCTTCCAGGCCGGCGAATTGCGGGTGCGGCTGGTCGAATACACGCCCGGTTATCTGGCCGATCATTGGTGCGACCGCGGCCATGTGCTGTTCGTGGTCAGCGGCGAACTGATCACCGAATTGAAGGATGGCCGCCGCTTCGTCCTGACGGCGGGTATGAGCTATCAGGTGTCGGATTTCGGCGACCACCCGCATCGGTCCTCGACCGAAATCGGCGCCACCCTGTTTATCGTGGACTGAAACATCGTCGTTTGAGGGAGCAGGCCCATGCGCTTCACCGGCACCGACCGCTATGTCGCCACCGACGACCTGATGGTGGCGGTCAACGCCGCGATGACGCTGGAACGGCCGCTTCTGGTGAAGGGGGAACCCGGCACCGGCAAGACCGTGCTGGCGGTGGAAATCGCCCGCGCTCTGAACAAGCCGCTGCTGTCCTGGCATGTCAAGTCCACCACCAAGGCGCAGCAGGGCCTGTATGAATACGACGCGGTCAGCCGCCTGCGCGACAGCCAGATGGGCGAGGCGAAGGTCCACGACATCGCGAACTACATCGTCCGCGGCAAGCTGTGGGAAGCCTTCGAGGCACCGGAGGCCCCCGTCCTGCTGATCGACGAGATCGACAAGGCCGACATCGAGTTCCCCAATGACCTGCTGCTGGAACTCGACCGCATGGAGTTCCACGTCTACGAAACCCGCCAGACGATCACGGCGGCCAAGCGCCCCATCGTCATCATCACCTCCAACAACGAGAAGGAGTTGCCGGACGCCTTCCTGCGCCGTTGCTTCTTCCACTACATCCGCTTTCCCGACCGCGAGACGATGGAGCAGATCGTCGAGGTCCATTACCCCGGCCTGAAATCCGCCCTGCTGCGCGAGGCGCTGAACCTGTTCTACGATCTGCGCGAGGTTCCGGGCCTGAAGAAGAAGCCATCCACTTCCGAACTTCTGGACTGGATCAAGCTTCTGATGGTCGAGGATGTCGATCCCGAGACCCTGCGCGCCAAGGACGCCCGCACGCTGATCCCGCCGCTGTGCGGCGCGCTGCTGAAGAACGAGCAGGACGTGCACACGCTGGAACGGCTGGCGTTCCTGGCGAAGCGGGGGCGTTGAGGGACGGGGCTCTCGGTGCGCTTGCCCCCACCCTGACCCTCCCCCGCTGGGCGGGGGAGGGGACAAGTGCTTGTTTGGAAAAGCAGCGGCAGTCCCTCCCCCGCCCAGCGGGGGAGGTTAGGTGGGGGGCTAACTTCGCATCCCCTCAAACCTCCTCCACCTCCTCCATCGCCACCCCCAGCGCCGTCCCCGTCACCGACTGCACCGTCACCCGGCTGCGCCCGCCGCCAAGCGGCAGGATGCGGATCTGCGTGCCGATGCGCTCGACCATCGCCGGAACGTGGCTGATCACCCCCACCTGTCGCCCGCCGGCCTGCAGTGCTTCCAGGCAGGACAGCGCCACGTCCAGGCTGTCGGGATCGAGCGTGCCGAACCCCTCGTCGATGAACAGCGTGCCGATCCCGCCGGAGGTTCCCGCAGCCATTGCCGACAGCCCAAGCGCCAGGGCAAGCGACACCAGGAACATCTCGCCGCCCGAAAGGCTGTGCACGCCGCGGCGCTCGTCGCCCATCTCGCGGTCGACCACCTGGATTTCCAGATCGGCCCCCGCCACCCGCTCCAGCCGATAGCGGCGGGCGAGGTCCTCCAGATGCCGGTTGGCGTGGGTCAGCAGCAGGTCCAGGCTCAGGCTTTGGGCGAAGTTGCGCATCTTCTGCCCGGTCCGTGAGCCAATAAGTTGCGCCATCTTTTCCCATAGGGCACAGCGCGCCTGCTGCGCCTCGATTGCCACGCGCAGCCCGGCCAGCCGCTGCCGGTTTGCGTCATCCGCCTCCAACCGCCCGCGGGCAGAGCCCAGCCGGTCACGGTCCCGCTCCAGCACCGCACGGGTGCTCTCGGCCGCGGCTACGGCCTCTTCGGTGCTCTGAACCGGCCGGCCCGCCGCATGATGGCCCGCCGCATGATGGTCAGCGCGCTGACGGCGGCGTTCGGCAACCACCAGCGCCGCGTCGCCACGCGCCCGCTCCAGCACCGCCAGTGCCAGTTCTTCCGACTCCAGTTCGCTTTCGGAGACCGCCAGCAGCCGGCGGACCTCCTCCAGCCAGACCCCCCGTTCGGCCACCGCCCATGTCAGCCGCTCCCCGGCAACCTCGGCCTTGTGGGCACACAGCCGGGCGGCCTCGCCGCGGGTTTCCCGTTCCTGTTCCGCTGCCGACAGCCGGGCGATGGCATCCTGCCGCGCAAAAATGGCCTTCTCCACCAGGGCTTCGGCCTCGTGCCGCTCTCCGGCCAGCAGCTTGCGCACCACCGCCACCGCCCGCCCGTCCAGCAGAGCACCGCGCGCCGTCCGCGCCTCCGCCAGCCTTGCGGCCAGATCGTCGGCTCGCCTGCGTGCCTCCTCCTCCGCCCGCAGCGCGGCGTCCAGTTCGGCGGTCTGCACCGCCCGCTCGCCGCTCGCCCGCTCGACCTCGCGGGTGGCACGGGCCAGCGCGTCGGTCTTTTTCCGATATTCGGCCACCCGTGCCGCCAATCCAGCCCGGTAGTCCTCCGGCTCGCGCTCCAGGCGAGACCGCCATTCGGCTTCTCCGGCCAACCCTTCACCCAACTCCGCCAGAGCGGATTGCCGGTCGGCCTCGGTCCGCTCGAGCGCGGCCACCGCGAGCGCCAAGGCCTGCCGTCCGTCCGCCAGCCGCTGCCGGGTCGCTTCGCATTCCGTTGCCAGACCGGCCGCCGTGGTCTCCAGCCGCCGATGCTCCTGCTGCGCCGCATCCACCCGCCGGCGATGGTCGAGCGCCTGTTCCTCGTCTGAGGCAATGGCCGCCAGCCGCCGTTCCACCATTTCGACCGCCTGACGGATGTCGGCGAGCGTTCCGCCCGCAGCCTCCCAGCCGACCGCCGCCGTCTGATCTGCCCAAAGGAGCTGGAGCCCTTCAGTCTCCCGCGCCAGTGCCGCCAGCCGTTCCGTCAGCCCGTCGGCCTCCTTGCGCGCCGCCCGTTCCGCCGCCTCCAGCGCGGCATGGCGGGCGACCGTCGCGGCCAGGGTCTCACGCAACCCGGCAAGGTGCCGCTCCTGATCCTGCGTTACCCGGCCTAGCGGCGTCACGCCGGCACCTGCCCAGGGATGGTCGATCGATCCGCAGACCGGGCAGGCTTCCCCTTCCGCCAGCCTCCCGCGCAGGCTTTCCACATCCTCGCGCTGGGCCAGCAGCAACCGTTGCAGGGTCCGTTCCGCTTCCTCGACTGCCGCGCGCTGCCCAGCCCGGCTTTCGGCAAGCTCCCGCGCCGCCGTTCCGTCACGCTCCGCCTCGCCCAGCCGCTGCAGGCGGTGCCGTTCGGCCGTTTCACACTCGGTCGCAAGCCGTTGGCGGGCCTCTCCGGTGGTGAGCAGCGCCAGCAGTCCGTCCCGTCGCCGGCCGGCCTCGCCCCGTGCCTGCCTTGCCTCGTCGAGCGACGGCGCCGCCTCGCTCCGCAGAGTTTCCAGCTTTTTCTCGGCCGCACGACAGCGTTCCCGCGCCTCGGCCAGCCTGATTTCCACGCCTTCCGCAGCGGTTTTCGTCGAGGCAAGCTCCCGCTCCAGCCGTTGACGCTCCCGGGCCGTGGCCTCACAGGCCCGTCCATCGGCGATGGCGCGGCTCAACAGCCGATCCCAGCGCTCCCACTGGTTCGCCACCACGGCGAAGGTCGTCTGATCCCGCAGCCAAACCTCCAGCCGCGCGGCATCGTTGCGTGCCGCCGACAGGGTGGTGTCGATGTCCTGCACCGCCTTCCGCGCCGTGCCGCTGCGCTGCGCCGCCGCCTTTGCCGCCGCCTCGGCAGTTCCTTGTTCGCTCGTCAGCGCCGTGATTCGTCCATCCAGGTCGGCCGCGCGCTCAAGGTCCGGTTCGGCCTTGGCCTGTTCCGCGCAAGCGGCCTCGAACCGCCGCCGGGCTTCGCCATGACGGGCGGCGGCTTCCTCGACCGCCAGCCGCGCCGCCTCCCAAGCCTCCGTCGCGCGTCCCACCGCCGCGCTCGCTTCCTCAGCGTCGCCACTCGCCCGGTCGGCATCGGCCAGCAGCGGCCGCAGCGGTTGAAGCCCGCGCAGCCGGGCAGCCGCCCCGCGCCGTCCTTCCGCCTCGACCCATGCCCGCTCGGCCGCTTCGGCCGCCTCGACCGCCTTGCCCTCGGCCACTGCGAGTTGCCCGTCGCGCTCATGCCAAGCCAGCGCCGCCTGGGCAAGGGCCAGCGCCTGTTCGCCACCCCGGACCGCCTCTGCCGCTTCGCCGGCCTCTTTCTGCAAGGCCGCGCGATCATTGTCGTTCAGCACCCCGATGCCGCCGCCTTGCGCCATCAGCCTGTCGAGTGCCTGCTTCTCCGCATTCGCCCGCTCATGCGCCGCGACGGACAGCCGGGAGTAAATCTCCGTCCCCGTCAGCAGTTCCAACAGGGCGGACCGCTCACGCGGCGGCGCCTTCAGGAAGGTGGCGAAATCGCCCTGGGCCAGCAGCACCGCACGCCGGAACTGCTCGAAGGTCAGGCCGAGCCGCCGTTCGATCTCCTCCAGCACGCTCTTCTTGCCGTCGCCGAAGCGCCGCTCGCCGTCCAGGCTGCTCAGCGACATGCTCTGCTGTTGCAAGGCCCCCTGCGCCTTCTGCCGCGCCCTTCGCACCTCCCAGCGCGCGCGATAGGCGTCGCCGTCGATCCCGACGAAATCCACCTCGGCCCAGCCGAACCCTGCGCCCCGCCGCAAGATTGTGCGCACGTCGGTGGTGCGGATGCTGTTGGGATCGCCCTCCGGTCCCAGCATCTCGCCGCGCCCTTCCGGCAACCGCGGCATGCTGTCGAACAGGGCAAGACACAGGGCATCCAGGATCGTGCTCTTGCCAGCGCCGGTCGGCCCGGTGATGGCGAACAGCCCGGCCCGCCGCAGCGGCTCCCGGTCGAAATCAATGGCGAAGGGGCCCTCCAGGCTGGTTAGGTTGGCGCCGCGTACCGCGAGAATCCGCATCACATCGTCTCCTGAACGCCGGTCAGCAATTCATGGAATGCCGCCATCAGATCAGGATCGGGGTCGCCTTCATGGCTGCGGCGGTAGAGCCGCCGGAACACCTCTTCAGGCTCCAGCGAGGCCAGATCGACCGGCGGCGCGCTGTCCGCCAGCGTCTGCCCGCTGCCGGTCAGCCGCACCCCCAGCTTCAGCAGCCGCACCGGCCGGCCGGCCAGAACCGCCTCGACCTCGTCGCGCAGGGCGGGGCGCGGCTCCGGCAGGGTGACCGTCACCTCCAGGAACGGCCAGGCGTCGCGGGGCAGGGCGCCGTCCAGGTCCAGTCGTTTCAGCCGCTCCAGTGCTGCTTCCGGAGTATCCTCGGCCACTCGATGGATCGTCACATGGCGCGGCACCCGCAAGGTCTCATGGCCGACCAGCCGACCGGCCGCGAATTCGGCCAGCACCACCTGATGCGGATAGGGCTCCTCATCCAGTGCGAGCGGAATGGGGGAGCCGCTGTAGCGAACCTCTTGACGCCCACCCACCGCCTGCGCCCGATGCAAGTGGCCCAGTGCGACATAGGCCGCGTCTTCCGGAAAGATGTCGACCGGCAGGGCGTGCAGATTGCCGCCCAGAATTTTGCGCTCGCTCAATTCCGACAAGGCTCCGCCGCGCATGTAGCAGTGGCCGGTGAGGATCAGCGCTTCGCCGGGGCGGCAACGATCACGGCCGCCGGTCCAGGCCTGCGTATAGAGCCGCCGTACGCCCTCGATCAGCGGATCGAGGTCCTCTGCCTCCTCGATCGCCGGCAGATCGGATGGCCGCAGGTAGGGCATGGCGACGCAGCGGGCCGCTACCGCTCCATCGGCATCGTGAAGCGGCACGATCAGCGGCGACGGATCGAACATCCCATCCGCCGAGGAGGGGAGGGTACCGATCACCCGGACGCCCATTTCCGTCATCAGGGGCGACGGGGCCTCCAGCCGGCTGGCGCTGTCGTGGTTTCCGGCGACCACCACGATGTCCAGCCGCGGATGCAGCGCCTTGGCCCGCGCGACGAAGCGATAGAAGAGGGCGAGCGCTGGGATCGGCGGGTTCTGGCCGTCGAACACATCGCCGGCGATGACGAGCGCATCCACATCATGCTCGCCGATGCGGTCGATCAGCCAGTCGAGGAAGCGCTCATGCTCGGCATCGCGGGGAATGCCGTGCAGAGTCTGGCCGAGATGCCAGTCGGCGGTGTGGAGAAGACGGAAGCTCCGCATGATCCTGCGCTCGCAACGAAACGATGCGTCACTCTACGTACCGCGCCACCGGCTGCGCCTGCAAAAAACGACGCTCCCGAAAAAATGCCGAGGCGGTGAAAAAACCGCTTGCCAGTTTTGGGGGAGGGCGCCTATAACCCGGTCCACCGACGGCGGGGCGCTGAACGACAGCGCGGCGCCGACGGAGAAACGGAAGAGAAAACAGCAACTTAGCGGTTCGATCTTCCGGCTTCGACCGAAATACCTCCGGCCCACTCTGGTCCGATCCCCGAAGAGGGAGGCGGAAGAGCGGTCGGTGCGGCACGTTTCAGTGCTGCGGGTTCTTTGACAAGTTTATACCGTGTTGTGAGAAGGGATGCGCAGGCGGCGGCAGTTGGTAGCCGTTGCGGCCTTGGGGTGCTGGTCTCTGATGGGGATCGGCACAATGAGGATCGTCTGTGCATCTTTTGAGCAGAGAAACTGTATCAGTATCGACGT
>NZ_VTTO01000005.1:162688-469631 GCF_008364825.1 Azospirillum sp. B21 | reverse complement strand
ATCAGCGAGATCGCCATCGTGCTGCCGGCCGAGCCGAGGGTGACGACGTCGTTGCCGGCCGTACCGGTCAGCGTCTCGAGAGCCGAGACGAAGGTGGTGTTGCCGCCGGTGCCCAGGGTGATGACGTCGGAGCCCGTGCCGCCGGTGATCGTCTCGAACAGACGAACCTCAGCGGTGTTGCCCGTGTCGCCCAGGGTCAGGACGTCGGTGCCGGTGTTGCCGATCAGCGTCTCGATGCCGCGGAGCAGCAGCGTGTTGCCGGCCGTGCCGAAGGTGACGACGTCGGTGCCCGCACCGCCGATCAGGATGTCGATGCCCGAGACGGAGACGGTGTTGCCGGCCGTGCCCAGGAACACCAGTTCCGAGCCCGTGCCGCCGATGATGGTCTCCAGACCGCTGGCCAGCAGGGTCGCGCCGGACGAGGCGATGGTGACGACGTCAACGCCGGCACCCAGACCCGTCAGGGTTTCCAGAGCAGAAACCAGCAGGGTGTTGCCGCTGGTCAGGATGACGGCGTCGGTGGCGGCACCACCGGTCAGCGTCTCCAGGCCCGAGGCCAGCAGGGTGTTGCCGGTGTCGCCGAGGGTGACGACGTCGGAACCGGCCAGGCCGGTCAGCGTCTCGATGCCGCGCAGGAGGACCGTGTTACCGGTGGTCTCCAGGGTGACGACGTCGGTGCCGGTTCCGCCCAGCAGGGTTTCCACCGCATCGATCACAAGCGTGTTGCCAGCCGCCCCCAGTTGGATGAATTCGGTACCGGCACTGCCGATGATCGTCTCCAACAGATCGGCCAACAGACTGGTGCCGCCTGTCCCCAACATGATGACGTCGGTTTCCGCAGAGCCGGTGATCGTTTCAAACGCCGATGCCCGGACCGTCGTGCCGGCGGTACCGATCAGCAGTGTGTCGGCGGTGGACGAACCGATAACCGTCTCCAGGGCGCCGGCGAGGATCGTGGCGCCGGCCGAGCCGATGGCGACGATATCTGTGCCGGCGCCGCCCACCAGGGTTTCCAGCAGGAAGACCAGCAAGGTGCTGCCGGCCGGGCCCAGCGTGACGACATCGGTGCCGGTGCCGCCGGTCAGGCTCTCCAGCCCCGAGACCAGCATCGTGGTTCCAGTGTTGCCGATGATCACGACGTCGGTGCCGCCTTGCCCCGCCAGGGTTTCCAGGCTGCGCAGCAGGATCGTGCTGCCACCGCCGCCGAGGGTGACGATATCGGTGCCGGCACCGCCCACCAGGGTTTCCACGGCGGTCACCAGCAGCGTGTCGCTGGAGGAGCCGAGATAGAGCAGGTCCGATCCTGCACCGCCGGTGAGCGTTTCCAGCAGATCGGCAAGGATGGTAACGCCGCCGGGCCCCAGCGTGACGATGTCGACCCCCGTCGAACCCGTCAGCGTCTCGACGGCGGCGAGCAGCAGCGGAACACCCGTGGTGCCAAGGGTCACCACATCGGCACCGGCCCCGCCGATCAGGGTTTCCAGCCGGTCCGCCAGCAGGGTACCGCCAGCACTGCCGAGCATGATGACGTCGCCACCGATCCCACCGGCGATCGTCTCGATCATGGTCGCCAGCAGGGTGATGCCGGACGTCCCGATGGCCACGGCATCGCCGCCGGCGGACCCGGTCAGCGTCTCGAGACGCTCGACGAAGACGGTGCGGCTCCCGCTGCCGAGCGTGATCACATCGGAACCGGACGATCCGATGATGCTCCTGTATTGGGCCGAGACGGACAGGGTGCTGCCGCCATCGCCCAATATGAGGACATCGGCGCTCGGGATACTAACCAGGGTTTCCAGCCCGCTGAGATGAAGCGTCTGGCCGGTTGCGATGACGGTTTCGATGCTGCTGACCTGGATCGTGGCGCCTTCGGTGCCGATCACGACCACGTCGGTGCCGGTCCCACCGATCAGCGTTTCAAGCGCGCCCGCCAGCAGCGTGTTGCCGGTCGTGCCCAGCGTGACCACGTCGGTCCCGGCACCACCGGTCAGGGTCTCGATAGCGATGGCAGACAGGGTATTGCCTGCCGTTTCCAACGACAGAACCTCGACCCCGCTGCCGCCGATCAGCGTCTCCAACCCGCCCACCAGCAGCGTACTTCCGGCCGAACCGAGCGTCACCACGTCGGTCCCGGCACCACCGGTCAGCGTCTCGACGCCACTCGCAAGCAGCGTGCTGCCGGCCGAACCGAGCGTCACCACGTCGGTGGCGATGCCGCCGGTCAACGTCTCCAGCAGTGACACCACCATCGTCGAACCGTCGGAGCCGCTGGCGATCACATCGGTGCCGGTCCCACCGATCAGAGATTCCATCCCGGCGACCAGCATCGTGTTGCCGCCGGTACCGAGAATTACACTGTGATCGACAGAATTCGTACCGATGAGCGTCTCGATGTTGGAGACGCCAAGGATATAAGTTCCTGAAAGAGTGACGACATCCGTGCCCGAGGAACCGACGACATAATCGAGGTTGCCGACCGAAATCGTTCCGCCATCCGTTCCGATCTGGACGGTAAGCGTTCCGCTCCCTGAGGCAGTAATCGCCTCGATATCGCTTAATGTTATGGTTTCCGTGGTGCTCAGCACGTAGTTGATAATGTCGGAACCGGAGCCGCCGAACAGCGTCTCGATCTGTCTTATGGCAAAACTGTTGCCGGTATCGCTCAGCGTGATGATATCGGTGCCGACGCCGCCGACGATGTTCGTTATCAATGACACCGTGGTGGTGTTGCCCTGCGCCCCCAGGTTCAATACCGTCGTGCCGCCTGCACCGCCCGCGGTGACGGATTCCACGCCCCACGCGGCGACCTGCACGCCATTGGAGCCGAACAGAACGGCATCCGTTCCAGCACCACCGATGACGGTCTCTGTGATGTAGACCGCGATCGTGTTGCCGGTGTCGCTCAGGACGACGACGTCGGTGCCGGTACTGCCCAGCATGGATTCCATGCCGGACACCGCGACGGTGTTGCCCGCCCCCGACAGCGTGATGACATCGGTCCCAACTCCGCCGATCAGGGTTTCCACCTCCCTCATCGTCGTGCTGTTGCCCGCCGTGCCCAGCGTGATGACGTCGCTCCCGACGCTGCCGGTCAGGGTCCTCAGCCACGACACCATCATGGTGTTGCCGGCCGAACCGGCCAATGTGATCACATTGGTGCCGCCGGTGCCGGACAACGCCTCCAATCCGCTCACCAGCATCGTCGAGCCGCCGGTGCCCAGCGTGACCACGTCCGTGCCGACCCCGCCGGTCAGCGTTTCAAGCGCGCTCGCCAGCAGCGTATTGCCGGTTGTGCCCAACGTCACGACGTCGGTGCCCAGCTCGCCGATCAGGGTGTCGATGTCGGACACCGAAACCGTCGAACCGGCCGTGCCGAGGAAGACCAGTTCCGTGCCCGCGCCGCCCGTGATCGTTTCCAGCAGATTGGCGAGGATCGTCGCGCCGGCCGTGCCGAAGACGATGACGTCGATGCCGGACGAGCCGCCGATCGTCTCGACCGCCGAAATCATGATGGTGTTGCCAGCCGGATCCAGCATGACGACATCGGTGCCCGTGCCGCCGGCCAATGTCTCTACAGCCGAGACGGACAGCGTGTCGCCGATACCGTCCAGCGTGACCACATCGGTGCCGACGGAGCCCGTCAGCGTTTCCAGGGCAGCGACGACGAGGGTGCTGCCGGCCGTGCCGAGTTGAATGACCTCGATGCCGGTACCGCCGGTCAGGAATTCCAAGCCCGAAACCGCCAGCGTACCGGCGCTCGTGCCGAGAAGGACCAGATCGGTCCCCAGGCCGCCGACGATGGTGTCGAGCAGGTCCGCAAGCAGGGTGTTGCCGGCCGTGCCGAGTTCGACGACGTCGGTACCCGTGCCGCCCGCGATCGTCTCGAGTGCCGAAATTAAAAGCGTGGTGCCGGTGCTGCCCAGCGCGACAATATCGGTCCCCAGACCGCCATTGACCGTCTCGAACTGCAGGGCCGAAATGGCATTGCCGACGTTGTCCAAATCCAGGACATCGGTACCGGCACCTCCGACCAGCGTCTCGACGCCACTCGCAAGCAGCGTGTTGCCGGCCGCGTCCAGCGTCACCACGTCGGTCCCGGCACCACCGGTCAGGGTCTCGATAGCGATGGCAGACAGGGTATTGCCTGCCGTTTCCAACGACAGAACCTCGACCCCGCTGCCGCCGATCAGCGTCTCCAACCCGCCCACCAGCAGCGTACTTCCGGTCGAACCCACCGTCACGACATCGGTACCGGCACCGCCGGTCAACGTCTCCAGCAGTGACACCACCATCGTCGAACCGTCGGAGCCGCTGGCGATCACATCGGTGCCGGTCCCACCGATCAGAGATTCCATCCCGGCGACCAGCATCGTGTTGCCGCCGGTACCGAGAATTACACTGTGATCGACAGAATTCGTACCGATGAGCGTCTCGATGTTGGAGACGCCAAGGATATAAGTTCCTGAAAGAGTGACGACATCCGTGCCCGAGGAACCGACGACATAATCGAGGTTGCCGACCGAAATCGTTCCGCCATCCGTTCCGATCTGGACGGTAAGCGTTCCGCTCCCTGAGGCAGTAATCGCCTCGATATCGCTTAATGTTATGGTTTCCGTGGTGCTCAGCACATAATTGATGATGTCGGAACCGGAGCCGCCGAACAGTGTCTCGATCTGCCTTATGGTAAAACTGTTGCCGGTATCGCTCAGCGTGATGATATCGGTGCCGGCCCCGCCGGTCAGCATGTCCAACAGCGACACTGTCATCGTGCTGCCGCCGCTGCCCAGCGTAACGAGGTCGGTACCGGCACCGCCGGTCAGCGTCTCCAACAACCGCACCAGCAGCGTGTTGCCGCCGCTGCCCAGCGTGACGAGGTCGGTACCGGCTCCGCCGGTCAGCGTCTCCAACAACCGCACCAACAGCGTGTTGCCGCCGCTGCCCAGCGTCACCACGTCGGACCCGATACCGCCGGTCAGCGTCTCCAACTGCGCCGCCGCCAGTGTCGAACCGCCCGAGGCGACCGTCACCACGTCGGTTCCGCTTTCGCCCGTCAGCGTCTCGATCCGCCAGACGGTCAGCGTGTTGCCGGACGAGCCCAGCATCACCACGTCGCTCCCGGCGCCGCCGGTCAGCGTCTCCAGGTCACTCGCCAGCAGCGTCGAGCCACCCGTGCCCACCGTCACCACATCGGAGCCGGCACCACCGGTCAGCGTCTCCAACAACCGCACCAGCAGCGTGTTGCCGCCGCTGCCCAGCATGACGAGGTCGGTACCGGCTCCGCCGATCAGCGACTCCAACAACCGCACCAACAGCGTGTTGCCGCCGCTGTCCAGCGTCACCACGTCGGACCCGATTCCGCCGGTCAGCGTCTCCAACTGCGCCGCCGCCAGCGTAGAACCGCCCGAGGCGGTCGTCACAACGTCGGTTCCGCTTCCGCCCGTCAGCGTCTCCAACAACCGCACCAACAGCGTGTTGCCGGCCGAGCCCAGCATCACCGTATCCGCCCCCGCACCGCCGGTCAGCGTCTCCAGACCGCTCACCAACTGCGTCGAGCCACCGGAGCCCAGCGTCACCACATCGGTGCCGGCGCCACCGGTCAACGTTTCCAGAAGTCGGACCAGCAGCGTCGAGCCGCCCGAGCCGATCGTCACCACATCGGTGCCGACACCGCCGGTCAGCGTTTCCAGCCGGGAGACCAGCATGGTCGAACCGGCGGTTCCGAGGGTCACTGCGTCGGTGGCGATGCCGCCGGTCAGGGTCTCCAATCCCGCCACTCTGGCGGTGACGCCGGTCGATCCCAGCGTGATGATATCGGTGCCGACGCCGCCGACGATGTTCGTTATCAATGACACCGTGGTGGTGTTGCCCTGCGCCCCCAGGTTCAATACCGTCGTGCCGCCTGCACCGCCCGCGGTGACGGATTCCACGCCCCACGCGGCGACCTGCACGCCATTGGAGCCGAACAGAACGGCATCCGTTCCAGCACCACCGATGACGGTCTCTGTGATGTAGACCGCGATCGTGTTGCCGGTGTCGCTCAGGACGACGACGTCGGTGCCGGTACTGCCCAGCATGGATTCCATGCCGGACACCGCGACGGTGTTGCCCGCCCCCGACAGCGTGATGACATCGGTCCCAACTCCGCCGATCAGGGTTTCCACCTCCCTCATCGTCGTGCTGTTGCCCGCCGTGCCCAGCGTGATGACGTCGCTCCCGACGCTGCCGGTCAGGGTCCTCAGCCACGACACCATCATGGTGTTGCCGGCCGAACCGGCCAATGTGATCACATTGGTGCCGCCGGTGCCGGACAACGCCTCCAATCCGCTCACCAGCATCGTCGAGCCGCCGGTGCCCAGCGTGACCACGTCGGTGCCGGCCCCGCCGGTCAGCGTCTCGACCGCGCGGACGATGAATGTCGCCCCGATGTCGCCCAGCGTGATCACGTCGGTGCCGGCGCCGCCGGTCAGCGTATCGATCTGCGACAACGTCAGCGTGTTTCCCGAACCGCCGAGCGTCGTGACGACCGGCGCGATGTTCCTGAAATAGGAGAAATCGCCGCCACTGGTGCCGAAGAGCGCATCGATGTCGCCATCGCCGTCGAGGTCGGCGAAGGTCGGATTGGGGGAGCCGCTGATGGAGATGCCATAGGCATCCGTTCCAACCGAGGAAAAGGTCGGAGATGCCGTGGTGCCGGTATTGATGTAGATGGTGCTCTTGACGACAAGATCGATGTCGCCGTCTCCGTCGAGATCGACGAAGGTCGGGGACGCGGAGCCGGCCGCTTCGTTCGTGATGCCGAAGGGGTTGGTTCCCTCCAGGGTAAAGGTTGGAGACGACGAGGTTCCGACGTTACGGTACAGAAGAAGATCGCCTGCACCATTCCCGATCAACAGATCGGCGTCGCCATCCCCATCCAGATCGGCGAAGGCCGGATCCGCATTGGTGCCGACATTGGCAATTGTGAACGGGTTGGTGCCTTCAAGGGCAAAGGCCGGCGATGACGCCGTTCCAGTGTTGCGGAAGAACAGCGTATCGCCGGCCGCGTTGCCGACGAACAGATCGAGATCGCCGTCGCCGTCGATATCCACCAAGCCGGGTGTCGCATTGGTGCCGACGTCGGAGATTCCAAAAAGATTGGTGCCCTGCAGGGAGAATGCAGGCGCCAACGATGTCCCGGTATTGGAGAAATAGACCAAGTCGCCGCTTTGATTTCCAACCAGCAGATCCAGGTCGCCGTCACCATCCATATCCCGGAGTGTCGGTGATGAAGATTCGCCGACATTCGTCAGACCGGAGATGCCGCCGCCGACCAGCGTGAAGGTTGGAGTGGCCACGTTCGTTCGATCCTTTCAATACAGCGGCAAATTCCGTGCCGGCTCAGCGGTTGCATCGAACCGGCTGATCGTTTCAAAGGGTCTGTTAGACTTTCTGTCGCTTCGGCCGGTACACACGGATCGACCGCCGGTCGTCGAAGAAGCGGAAAGAAAAGCAGGTCACAAGCCTAATAAATGGAAAATGCGATGGTGTAGCCGGCGGCTCCCGGCCAACTGAGCAGATACGGGACGCCATACGGCATTGGATCGACTTGTCCCCCACCCTGTCACCCCACCGTCCCCAGTTTTTTGGATAACCTTTGCACGGTATCGTTGATTTCACCAACGTACTGAAGATAAATAGATTCCGAATTAATGGCATCCCATGATCGTGGGATTGTAGGATAGAAAATGGCAGTAATATCCATCAGGAACCAGTTAGAGATTCACCTAACCGCAACACAGTGTCTTTAAGGGCGCCCACCTGTTGAAGGTCGCAGATCGTGTACTGCGGAGGGCGGTGAGGTGATGTGGTGGACGGCCCTTCCACCTTCTGGAATCGGTGGCAAGCTAATGCCGTCGAAGAAACCATGTGTAGTTAACCGTCATTCCCATGTAGCCGGCGTTCGATGTGCTTTTCCTTGGCGAAGGCCGGTCCCTGGGGCAGGCGGCCGCGGCGGCGCGGGCGGATCGCCGTGATCGGCAACCCGGCAAGCACCAGCAGATAAGCGACGCAGTCAATACCCACAGGAACAGCCACCACAACCCGGCGATCCGCCCGGAATGCTGTCCCGCAGGGTCAAGCGTGCCGATCCATTCCGGCGCGTTGCGCGTTGTACCACCATGATCCATACAGCAGCCACGCCAAACGCCCGCCTGCGCCTCACCTTCCATCCGCATGACGCGGTCGATCCGGCGCTGGAAAAGCCTGTCCGCAACAATATCTCGGTCGCGGTGGCCATCGGGCGCTGCCTGTTCGTCGCCTCCGACGAGGGCGCGCGGATCGAACGGCTGATCGCCGGCCCCGATGGGCACTACGCCGACCACCGATCCTTCGCCCTGACCGACTTCTTCGACCTGCCCGCCGGTCCCGAAGGTGAAGCGGATGTCGAAGGGCTGGCAGTCGACGACGGCTGGCTGTGGGTGGTCGGTTCGCACAGCCTCGCCCGCCGCAAACCCAAACCGCAGGAGCACAGCGGCGACGAGTGCCTGAAGCGGCTGACCGAGGTGAAGCGCGAGGCGAACCGCTGCCTGCTCGGCCGCATCCCGCTCGCCGCCATCGGCGATGGCGTGTTCGATCCGGTGCGCCGGCATGAAGGCCGCCTGGCTGCCTGTGTGAAGATGGGCCGCAAGCGCAACGCCTTGGCGAAGGCGCTGAAGGGCGACGAGCATATCGGGCGCTTCGTTCACATACCGGCCAAGGAGAACGGGCTGGACATCGAAGGCATCGCGGTGCGCGGAAACCGCGTGTTCCTCGGCCTGCGTGGACCGGTGCTGCGCGGCTGGGCCTGCATCCTGGACCTGCGCATTGCCGGCAGCGGCTCCGGCCGGCTGAAGCTCCGGACACCGGACGGCAAGGCCCCGGCGTATCGCAAGCGCTTCATCGATCTGGACGGGCTGGGCATTCGCGAACTGACCTTCGACGGCGACGACCTCCTCATCCTCGCAGGACCGACCATGGATCTGGACGGGCCGGCCCATGTCTGGCGCTGGTCCGGCTGCCTGGACGCTGATTCCTCCACCATAGTTCCGCGCGACCGCCTGACCCGCGTGCTGGACGTGCCCTTCGGCACCGGCTTCGACCATGCCGAAGGAATCGCTTGGCTGCCGGGCGGCACCGGCGATCCGGAGCGGAGGCTGATCGTCGTCTATGACAACCCGGGAGACGATCGGCTGCATCCCAACGGTACCGGCGTAGACGCCGATATCTTCGCCATCGCGGCTGATGCGTCTCACCGCCGCACTGTCTCAGAGCGAAACGATGGCCTTCGGGGCGAAGGATGTGTCCGTGAGATCGGCACTGCCGGTTCGATCGACGCTCAAGGAGGCCGGACCGAATGAGAAGAGTACCCGGTCCTGTTGATGATCGGGAGCGCTGTAGACAAGCCCACCGTCGACGGCACTGAAACCGCCCGCCGCTGTCCAGTTGGGTCCGGAAGCGACATCCTTGACCATGTGCGTAGCGGCGGCGGTGCCGTCGCTCATCCACAATTCTGCGCCATGGATCGCATCGTCAGCCGTGAAGAACAGCGTGCCGTCGATGGACACCGATCCGGTGGGCGGGGAAGAGGTCGGCCCGGGCGCAATGTCCTTGACGAGGTATGCGGTCTTGCCGTCGGTGCCCCAGAGTTCACGGCCGTGGACCGGGTCGTCGGCCGAAAACAGGGTTTCGGTTCCTGATGGCCTGGAGTCGGGGAAGGTGAAATCGCTTCCTTCGGTGAAGGTCGGCAGGCCGCGCGACACCCCGGTGACATGAAGGGTGGATCCGTCCTTGAAGGCGATGTCAGCCGCCCAGGAATAGCCGTCCGGGTAGTAGGTGTATGGCTCGATGTCCTTGACTGTCACCGGACCGGCAAGATCGGCGTGGCTGTAGCCGTGGAATTCGATCCGGTCATTGTCCTCGTTGAAACCCGAGATCGTGTCATGGCCGAAGCCTTTGCCACCGGCGCCGAAGTGGAACAGGTCGGCGGCGTCGTCGAAATCGACGGCGCCCCACCGGCCCGGCGCCCCGCCGCCGTCCATCCAATCATCGCCCCTGCCTCCGACGAGGGTGTCGCGTCCGGCAAGGGCCCCTTGATAAGGATCATGCACGCCGATGCTGTCATTGCCGTCGCCGCCGATCAGCAGGTCGTCGCCCAGTCCGCCGCCGAGCCTGTCGTTTCCCCTGCCGCCATCCAGCACGTCGTCGCCCGCTTCACCATTCAAGCCATCGTTGCCGGAGCCCCCGAACAGGCGGTCATCGCCGTCATAGCCTCCCAGCCGATCGTCGCCGCCGCCGCCCCGGATCGTATCGTTCCCCGCGGCGCCATAGATGTCGTTTGCGCCCGAGTTGCCGCGAAGGTTGTTGGACCCGCTGTTTCCGCTCAGGAGCGTTCGGTCTTGGGATGGGTAGGCCAGCAGGACGGCATTCTCAAGATTGTCCACCAGTTGATAGGAGCCTTTGACGAAAACCGTATCGGTGCCCTCCCCGGGATTCTCACCGATGATGTCGCCGGACGGTTGGGCACCGCCGGATCCGATGATCCAATAGACATCGTCTCCAGGTCCGCCGGCCATAGTGTCGGTCTGGCCGTCAACTCCGGCATAGAGTGTGTCGCGACCGCTACCGCCAAGGAGACTGTCGGCTCCCGGACCGCCGCTCACCACATCGTTTCCGGCCCCACCATCCAGACGATCGTCGCCGGAACCGCCCTTCACGATGTCATTGCCGCTGTCGCCCCATACGGTGTCGTTGCCCTGATCTCCCGCCAACGCGTCACGCCCGCCCTTGCCGACCAGGAGATCGTCACCCCGGCGACCGGACATCGTATCGTCTCCCCGTCCCCCTATCAGTGTATCCGCTCCACCGGTTCCCTTGAGGCACCGGCCTTCCAGTGGGCCGAGGGTCGCGACGAAGATGTCGGTCGAGCCCCCGTTGGCATCGTCGGATGAGAGGTTGTCGGCAAAGCTCTGAAAGCCGACATGCGATCCGTCGGCCGAGATGACGCCTGCGAATGAGGAGCCGTTCGACTGGACACCGTCACCGGTCTCGCTGGCCAGTATCATCGCTCCTGTGGTCAAGTCCTTCACATAGATGTCATACGCGGAGGCGGGACCGTCCCTGGGAACGAGGGCGGCGACGCTGGTGAAGGCAATTCTCGTTCCGTCCCCTGAAATGGTTGGCAGGATGGATTGCCCGTTTCCCGGTTTGCCGTCCTGGTCGCGGCTGATCAGCGTCAGCTCGCCTGTCACCAGGTCCTTCAGGAAAACGTCATCGGTGCCGTTGCCGTCGTCCGGAGCCAGATCATCGTCGTTGCTGGAAAATACCAGTTTGGTTCCGTCATCCGAAATGGACGGTATGCCCACGCCGCCTGATGCCTGTCTTCCATCCGCCGCCCGACTGGCCAGGATGGTTTTCCCCGTGTTCAGATCCCTTACGAATATGTCTTCACCACCGTTGCCGTCACCGGGAACCAGATTGTCGGCACTGCTGGAAAAGGCGATCTTCGTTCCATCCCCCGAAATTACGGGATTGGAGCTGGGGCCATTCCCGGGGGAGCCGTCCACCGCCTGACTGACCAGGGTCGTCTTGCCCGTGGTCAGGTCTTTGACGAAGATATCCCCCCGTCCGTTCGTGTCGCCGGTGACAAGGTTGCTTGCTTGGCTGAGGAAAGCGATCTTCGTTCCATCGGCGGACAATGCAGCGGAAAAGCTGGAGCCATTCGCATCGCCGCCGTCCTGCGCACGAGAAACCAACGTTACCGCTCCGGTCGTCAAGTCCTTCACGTAAAGATCATAGAACCCGTCATTGTTTGTCGGCGGGAGATCATCCGTGTAGCTGGAAAAGGCAACCGTGGTCCCGTCATCCGATATGGTCGCCGCGCTCAGCCATCCGATCACCTGCTTTCCGGCTTGTGTCTGGTTGACCAGCGTAATCTGACCGGTCTCGAGGTCCTTGAGGTAGAGATCGATTTCATTGGGCGAAGAATCATTTTCGACAAGGTTGTTCGAGTAGCTGGTAAAGACTGCTTTTGTGCCGTTACCCGAAAGCACCGGACTTTCCGAGTCCAAGTTTCCTCCGACGTTGCCGGCAGTGGAACTTACAAGATTGAGATCGGTAACGACGGTCGTTGTCATGACGATCACCTCTTGCAGTCCTGCAATCCATGGGAACGCAGGAAACGCTTCAGCCGCCGGGCAAAGTACTTCCCATAGACATTAAGAGCATCTTAACGGGAATCTGATGGGCATAAAATGTGGCGAACGAGTATCCGACGCCATGCATAGCCTCAATGCTCCCATATGTACGTTGGTCTATTTGAGAAGATGACTGGATTTCTCGCAGAATGGCAAAGCGCAAGGGCAGGCGCGGGGAAGCGTGACGTCCGCGTCGTCAGGCGGCAGAAAAGAACAGGTTGGCGATGAAGCCTGCGGACCCGACCAAACCCTATTTCAAGCTGGTGCAGTCTCTGCCGGACGGGGCGGCTCCCGGTTTCGGTGCCGGAGGCGTTCAGTCGGCCCCATGGACCTCCCGTTCGACCCGCGTCAGCAGGTCGGTGAAGAAGGCCACGTCTTGCGGCGTCAGGCCGAGCTTGGCGTGGCGGGGCAGGAAATCGGCGACCGCACGACCGCTTTCCCGCCCCCGCAGCACACCGTCACGGTTCACGAGCGATTCCCGCGCCAGGTCGGCGGCGGAGTCGTGGCAGCGACCGCACTGTTCCTTGAAGCGAGGCGCCGTGCTGGCCTGGGCGAGCAGCATCTCGTACATCGGTTGCACGAGATTTGGCGGGAGATGGTGATTCCCCAGGAAGACGAGCAGGTCGTCCTTGTGATGGCCACCCTGGAGCCTGCCGTCCTTGACCGTGAGAAACCGTTGGGCGAAAGGGCCGGCGTGGGCGTGGCAGTCCCCGCAGGTCTGTTCCCAGAAACGGTGCAGGTCCGTTGCCTCGCCCGGCGATGCCGGTAGAAGCAACGGAACCATCGAGACCAAAAGCCTCGCTCCCAGGGCGAAGCCGGCTATGTGCTGAGCCATTGCGCGATATCCTCCGCTTTCGGCAGCCCACCCGCATGGACCACCTTCCCGTCGATGACGATGCCCGGTGTCGCGGCGATCCCGTACCCGGCGATGGCCGCATAGTCGGTCACCTTCTCCACACGGACGGGCACCCCCAGCCGTTCGGCTTCCGCCCGCACCATGTCTTCGGTCGTCCGGCAGCGTTTGCAGCCGGGTCCGAGAACCTTCACGTCCTTCATGGCTTTGCTCCTTTTCTCAGGCGAACAGGGCATTGAACAGGAAGCCGACGGCGAGGATGCCGAGCCCGACGACGCCGATGAACACGGCGATCAGGCGCAGCGACAGGACCTTGCGCAGGATGATCATCTCCGGCAGCGACAGCGCGATCACCGACATCATGAAGGCGAGCACGGTGCCGAGCGATGCGCCCTTGCCGATCAGCGCCTCGACGACCGGGATGATCCCGGCGGCGTTCGAGTACATGGGAATGCCCATCAGGACGGCGGCCGGAACCGACCACCACGCATCCCGCCCCATGATGCCGGACAGCAGATCGGCGGGCACATAGCCGTGGATGAAGGCGCCGGCCGCGATCCCCGCGATGATCCAGAGCCACACCTTGCCGACGATGTCCTTGACGGCGTCGATACCCGCTTGGATGCGATCGATGATGGACGGCGTCGCGACCGGCAGATCGACGGCGCCGGAGCGGATGTTGCGCACCCACTCCTCCAGCCAACCCTCCAGATGCAGGCGGCCGATGACCCAGCCGGCTGCGATGGCGACGGCGAGCCCGAAGGCGAGATAGGTGAGCGCCACCTTCCAGCCGAGCAGCGCGAGCAGGAGGCCGAGCGCCACCTCGTTGACCATCGGCGCAGCAATCAGGAACGAGAAGGTGACTCCCAACGGCACGCCGGCCGAAACGAATCCGATGAACAGCGGAACGGCGGAGCATGAACAGAAGGGGGTGACGATGCCGAGGCCCGCCGCGGCGACGTTGCCGACTCCCTCGCGCCGTCCGGCCAGCAAGGCCCGTGTGCGCTCCGGCGAGAAGAAGCTGCGCACCACACCCATGGCGAACACGACCAGCGTCAGGAGCATCAGAACCTTGGGCGTGTCGTAGACGAAGAACCGGATGGCGTCTTCCAGGTGGCTGCCGCGCTCCAGCGGCATTTGCGACACGACCCAGGTCGAGAAGGGGACGAGTTGGCTGTAGAGCACAAACCACAGCGCAATGGCAGCCGCCGTGGCGGCGCTCCAAAGCCAGGGGTTGGGCGGTGGCGATCCCGCTTGCGGGACGGGTGAGGTCTCGGTGCTCATGCCGCTTCCTTTCGTTCTGCGGCCATCGCGTCGATCACGGCGTCGATGATGGCGACGATCCGCGGACTGAGCGCCGGGTTGCGGCGGTACCGGACCCATTGCGCATCGCGACGGTCGACGACGAGCCCGGCGCTCTTGAGGGCGGCCATGTGGCGGGACATCCGGGATTGCGTGGCCGCAAGGCGGTCCATCAGTTCGCACACGCAGTGTTCCTGCCCATCCCACAGCAGGCGCAAGGCGCCGAGGCGGGTCGGGTCGGAGAGGACGGACATCAGGGAGGTCACCGCGTCCGTGCCCATGCTTTCCCCCGCTTATGCTAATAAGCGCATTATCGCGCCCGGTAGCCCCCGCGCGTCAATGCGACGACGGTGGGGCATCCTGTCGCAGGGGGCGGACCGGGGCACCGGCGACCGGCGGTTGGCACGCCGGGTTCGGTCACGTCATGACCGCTTCCGACGCTGCCTCGGCGCGCTCGCGCGGGGTCGGGTTCGGCGAGGTCGGGTCGAGCCGCCGGAAATCGCCGCGTATGGCCTTCAGCGCGTACCGCTCGCGGTTGATCTCGGCGGTGGTGCGGACGCCCAGGCGGCGGAACACCGGAACCGGCGGGCACCAGCCCTGGAGCGCGTGCTGGAGCAGGAAGCCGGTCACCGCCGCGGGCAGGACCAGGAAGCGGCGATCCACGAAGGCTCCCAGCAAGGTACCGGCCAGTGCCAGCGTCGCGGCATTCGCCTCGAGCGTGCGTTCGATGTCCCACTCGCGGTCGAGTTCGTCGAGGCGGCGGTCGATCTTTTCCGGATGCTCCGCATGGTAACGGATACTCTCCGTGATCTCGGCGGCCAGGCGGCGGTTCTGTTCCTCTGAGGTGGCGTTCTCCACGCGCGAAGCGGTTGCGGGTAGCATGGTTCCCTCCTTGTGTCGGTTCCGGTGAGCGGCGCCGCACCCAGGAGCGCCGCCGTTCTGTCCCGCAAACATTAGGAAGACTTAATGAGTTCCCGAGTGTCCTGGTGGTGACGGTGCGGTGATTCTGGCTTGCGACGGCGAGTTTCATCTGCGGACCCACAGGTTGGATGGCCTTTGTCGATGCCGTGCGATCCGCGCGGTGTTTATCGTTGAGAATCCGCAAGGATGATGGACCGAACCGGCACCGGGACAGCCAACATGTGGCGCCGTGCCGGTTGAAAGCGGCTGCCGAAGAGTGTATGCGGCGCGCGATGGGGTGTTCCTTCGCGCGCCGTTGCGCGAGACATTGCGCGACCGGACTTCCCGGTCTGTCGTCCCAATGCTTGCCTGAGGAAATGATGCGCACCATGCCCCGACCGAGCCGCTCGACCTTGGCCGGGGTGCTCGTCGCCCTGTGGGCCGGGTTGGGAATGGCCGATACGGCCGCAGCCGAGCCGCCCATCCGCGTCGGCGTGCTGGCCTATCGGGGCGGTGACCATGCGAACGCCGCCTGGGAACCGACCGTTCGATATCTGGCGGAGCGATTCCCCGACCGTGGCGCCGAGATGGTGCCGCTGGACCTGCCCGGCATGGACGCCGCCGTCCGCGACCGAACTCTCGACTTCGTGCTGACCAACACCGGCAACTATGTGGAGCTTGAGGCGCGCTACGGCGTCACCCGCGTCGCCACGCTTCATTCGTCCCGTGCCGGGGCGTCCGGCGCGTCGATCGGCTCGACGATCATCGTCCGGGCGGAGCGCACGGACATCCGCGATCTGGCGGACATCAAGGGGCGGACCGTCCTGGCCGGCGACCCGGACGCCTTCGGCGGCTTTCAGATCGCCTGGGGCGAGATGCTCAAGGCCGGGGTCGATCCCTATCGCGATCTGAAGGAACTCCGCTTCTCCGGCTTTCCCGTCGACCGCGTCGCCTTCGCGGTCCGGGACGGCACGGCCGATGCCGGCGTGCTGCGGGCCTGCCTGCTGGAGGAACTGGCGGCGGAAGGCCGCCTTGACCCGGCACGCTTCCGCGTCCTGGCGCCGAAGACGATGCCGGGCTTCGACTGCGCCGTATCGACCGATCTCTACCCGGACTGGCCTCTGGCCCGGCTGGCCTCGACGCCGGAGGATCTGGCGAAGGCGGTCGTCGTCGCGCTGTTCGAGATGCCGGCCGATCACCCGGCGGCCAAGGCCGCGGGCTACGAGGGCTGGACGGTGCCGCTCGACTACCAATCCGTCCACGCGCTGTTCCGCTCCCTGCGCATCGGGCCCTATCGTCACCTGCGCGAGGTCTCGCTGGTGGAACTCGCCCGCGAGCATTGGGAATGGCTGGCGGTGGGCGTGCTGGCCCTGCTGTGGTGGGCGATCCATTCGCTGCGGGTCGAGCACCTGATCAAGGTCCGCACCGCCGAACTTCGCACCGCCAACCGCGACCTCGTGCACGAGATGGCCGAACGCCGCCGGGCGCAGGAGGATGCCCGCGAGCGGCAGAAGGAGATGGACCATGTCGCGCGCCTGTCCATCCTCGGCGAAATGGCCAGCAATCTGGCGCACGAACTCAATCAGCCGCTAGGCGCCATCGCCAACTACGCCCGCGGATGCACCCGCCGCCTCGAAGCCGGGACGGGGAACCCGGACCAGCTGCTGGAGGTCACGCGGGCCATCGCGGAGCAGGCGGACCGCGCCGGACAGATCATCGCACGCATCCGCAACTTCGTGCGCAAGCGGCCTTCCCAACTGGAACCGATCGACGTGAACGATGCCATTCGCGCGGCGGTCGCGCTGTGCGAGGGTCAGGCACGCAACGGCAACGTTCCGATCGTCCTGTCCCTCGCCGGCGATCTTCCGCCCGTGCCGGCGGACCGTGTGCAGATCGAGCAGGTGGTGCTGAACCTGGTGAAGAATGCCCTCGACGCAATGGCGGAAACGGTGCCCGGTGCGGCGGAGGACGCTGGCCGCAAGGTGACCGTGAGCAGCGCGCGCGATGGGGAGGGGCGGGTCGAGGTTGCGGTGGCCGACCACGGCCATGGTCTGTCGGAAGAGGCACGCAGCCGGCTGTTCGATCCGTACTTCACCACCAAGGCAGGGGGAATGGGCTTGGGATTGTCGATCTGCCGCAGCATTGTGGAAACCCATGGCGGCCATCTCCGGGCGACCGACAATCCCGGGGGTGGTGTCGTCATGCGCTTCGTTCTGCCCGTCGCGAACGGGGCCCTGCCGTCTGGAGAGGAGCAACAGCACCATGGCTGACGCGCACCGCACCGTCTATATCGTGGACGACGATCCCGCGATGCGGCACTCGCTGGCGTGGCTGATCGGCGCGCTGGGGGTGCCGGTGGAGACCTTCGCCTCGGGCGAGGCGTTCCTTGGGGTCATCCGTCCGGACCGTCCGGGCTGTCTGGTGACCGACGTGCGCATGCCGGGCATGAGCGGGCTGGAACTGCAGGACACCCTCGCCCGCTGCGGCTCGCTGCTGTCGGTGATCGTCATCTCCGGCCACGCCGACGTCCCCATGGCGGCACGGGCCTTCCGCGCGGGCGCCGTCGATGTCATCGAGAAGCCCTTCAACGATCAGGTGTTGCTCGACCGGGTGCATGAGGCGCTGGAGAAATCGACGCGCGCCGCGGCGGTGCAGGCCCGCAAGGCCCACATCCAGGCGCGTCTGGCACGTCTGACCCCGCGGGAACGGCAGGTCGCCGAACTGGTGGTGGCGGGCAAGCCGAACAAGGTGATCGCCGCCGAGATCAACCTCAGCCCGAAGACGGTCGAGGTCCACCGCCACAACGTGATGGAGAAGCTGGAGGTCGGATCCGTCGCCGATCTGACGCGCTTGCTGATCGAGACGGACTGAGGCCGCATCGGCGCCGCTGGCCGCGGCATGATGTCACTGGGGATATCCCTAAAAAGTCTGGGGAAGCTCCCAATGGGAGCTGCGCGGGGCCGCCAGTACCTTTGCACGAGAGCGCCTGCGGAATGGCAGGCGCCGAGGATCAGGTGCGAAGGGGCCGATCATGGACCAGTCACGGCGCAACTTCTGTCGCGGCATCGGTGCCGCCACGGTGGGGGCGGCCACGCTCGCGGCCACCCCCGGTGAAGCGGCTGCCGGGCCGCGCAAGGGCGGCGATGCGGCGCACCGCTGGGCGATGGTGGTGGACGTGCGCAAGTGCGTCGGCTGCCAGGCCTGTACCGTCGCCTGCATCATGGAGAACGACGTCCCGGAGAACAGCTTCCGCACCATCGTCTCGACCTACGAGGTGACGGAGCAGGGCAAGACCGGCTCCTACATGCTGCCGCGCCTGTGCAACCACTGCGAGGACGCGCCCTGCATCCCCGTCTGCCCGACCGGCGCCACGTATCAGCGCAAGGACGGCATCGTTGTGGTGGACAACACGGTGTGCGTGGGTTGCGCCTATTGCGTCCAGGCCTGTCCCTACGATGCGCGCTTCATCAATCACGAGACCCAGACCGCCGACAAATGCACCTTCTGCGTCCACCGCGTGGATGCCGGTCTGCTGCCGGCCTGCGTCGAGACCTGCGTCGGCGGCGCCCGCATCTTCGGTGATCTGAAGGACCCCGACAGCACCGTGTCGAGGCTGGTCCGCGAGCAGGACCCGAAGGTGCTGAAGCCGGAGCAGGGCACCCAGCCGCGGGTCTTCTACATCGGCCTCGATCCGAAGTTCCAAGGCAAGGTGGACGGTACGCCGACCCTGTGGCGACCGAGCGCCCAGCCGCATGTCGAGGCCCATGTCGAGAAGGAGCATGCGTGATGGACACGAACATCGTCGAAATCATCAACGTGACCCGTGAGGTCGCGTGGCTTCCCTGGGCCGTGCAGTATTTCTTCCTGATCGGCCTGTCGGTCGGCGGCGTTCTGCTGAGCCTGCCCGGCTACGCCTTCGCGAATGACGAATGGCGCAAACTTGGCCGCGTCGGCCTGCTGGTGGCGTTGACCTGCGGGTTGGCCGCGCCGGTGGCGCTGTTGTCCGACCTGCACCAGCCCGGCCGCTTCTGGCACTTCTACGCCGTGTTCCGTCCGACCTCCTGGATGTGGTGGGGATCGCTGATCATCCCCTTCTACGTGACCGGCTTGCTGGTCTATGCCTGGACTTGCTTCCGCGAGGAATTGCAGGAGCATGGCCGGGTGGACAGCCATCTCGCCACGCTTTACCGGCTGGCCGCGCTGGGCGGCGGGCGCGACGACCGGCTGATCCGCTATGCGGGTCTCGTCGTTCTCGCCGGGGCCGTCCTCGTGGCCCTCTACACGGGTGCCGAGGTCGCGGTGGTCAAGGCGCGCCCGCTGTGGCACACCCCCTTCCTGCCGGTGCAATTCCTGACGACCGCTCTGGTCGGTGCCGCCGGTCTGGTGCTGATCCTGAACCGCTTCGCCGCCGACCACGACCTTGCGGTGGAGGCCCGGGCGAACCGGCTGCTCGCCGGGTTCCTCGGCGCCGTGATGGCGGTCGGCGGGCTGTGGCTGGCGTTCGGCCTGTTCGGGATCGACAGGACTCACACGGAAGCCCTGGAGGGCGTGGCGAATTCCGAGGCATGGCGGGTGACCGCCGTCTGGGCGGTGCTGGCAACCGTGGCGCCCTTCGTCATCGCCGTCGCCAAGCCGGTGGGGACGGGGCTGCTGACCGGCCTGATCGCCGTCCACAGCGCCTGGATGTTCCGCTGGACCGTGTTCATCGGCGGCCAGACCGTGCCGAAGACCGGTGCCGGCTTCTACGAGTACGCGCTCCCGGCCGGCCCGGACGGCCTGCTCGGCATCA
Organism: Azospirillum sp. B21; assembly: GCF_008364825.1. Taxonomy (GTDB): domain Bacteria; phylum Pseudomonadota; class Alphaproteobacteria; order Azospirillales; family Azospirillaceae; genus Azospirillum. Next base: position 449,578 of record NZ_VTTO01000005.1, on the reverse strand, counting down.
TCGGCACCGCCGGCCTGTGGCTCTTCCTGCTGCTCGTCATCACCGCCGTCCTGCCGACCCCGGCCCGATCGGCGCCCCGCCCGGTCCGTGCCGCTCATGCCGCCGACCGCACAATGGCCGCTGCCGAGTAACGGCGCAGGGGATCAACGGAGTCACCATCATGTCCATCACCCGTCGCCTCCTCCTGAAGACCACCGCTGCGGGCGGTGCGCTTGCCGCCTTTGTCGGTGGATTCTCCGAAACCGGCCGCAAGCTGGTGAAGGGCGCCTGGGCCGGGGAACGGCCCGACCACGCCATCTCCGGCAACGCGCCCAAGCCCGAATTCCGCGTCGATGCGAAGAGCGGCGACATCGCCCTGACGCCCGGCCAGATCGTCGCCAACGTCGCCTGCCTCGGCTGCACCACGCTGTGCGGCGTGCGCGTCCGCGTGGACGTCGAGAAGAACAAGGTGCTGCGCGTCGCGGGCAACCCCTACAGCCCGCTGTCCACCGACCCTTTCCTGCCCTACGGCACGCCGATCAAGGAGAGCTTCAAGTCGCTGTCGCGGCTGGACGAGAAGGGGCTTCAGGGCCGCTCGACCGCCTGCGGGCGCGGCAACGCGGCGCTTGAGATGCTGACCTCGCCGTTCCGCGTCACCACGCCGATGAAGCGCGTCGGACCGCGCGGCTCGGGACGGTGGGAGCCGATCGCCTTCGACAGGCTGGTCGAGGAGATCGCCGAAGGCGGCGACCTGTTCGGCGAGGGGCAGGTCGACGGCCTGCGGGCTCTGCGCGACATCAAGACCCCCATCGACCCGGCGGCGCCGGAACTGGGACCGAAGGTCAATCAGGTGGCCCTGCTGTCCTCGGTCAACGATGGGCGCGAGCCGTTCGTGCGGCGCTTCTTCAATCAGGCGCTGGGCACCATCAACTTCGCCGGCCACGGCTCCTACTGCGGCGGCGCCTACCGTTCCGGCTCCGGTGCCGTCTTCGGCGACGCCAAGAAGATGCCGCACGCCAAGCCGGACCTGCAGAACGCCGAGTTCGTGCTGTTTATCGGCACCGCCCCGTCGAACGCGGGCAACCCGTTCAAGCGTCAGGCCATGCTGCTCGCCAAGGGGCGCACCGACGGCGTGCTGAACTATGTCGTCGTCGATCCGGTGCTGACCAACGCCGACAACCGCGCGGCGGCCGAACGCTCCAACTGGATCCCGATCCGGCCGGGCACCGACGGCGCGCTGGTCATGGGCCTGATGCGCTGGATGTTCGAAAACGGGCGCATCGACGCCAACTACCTGTCCCAGCCCAACGGCAAGGCTGCCGAGGCCGCGGGCGAGGCGGGCTGGTGCAACGCCACTCACCTCGTCAACGTGCAGAAGGGCCATCCGCGCGAGGGCCGCATGCTGCGCGCCTCCGACATGGGTTGGGTGACGCTGGACGAGAAGGAGCGGTACGGCGACAGGGACGCCTTCGTGGTGCTCGACCCGGCAGGCACGCCTGCGGCCCATGATGCCCTGGCGGGACCGGCGACGCTGTTCCACGACGGCAGGGTGGCGGCGCCGGGCGGCGACCTCGCCGTGAAGACCAGCCTGACCCTGCTGCGCGACGAGGCCTCGAGGATGGACCTGCGCGGCTATGCCGAAATCTGCGGAATCCCCGCCGACGTCATCGCCGGTCTGGCGCACGAGTTCACCAGCCACGGCAAGAAGGCCGCCGCGAACGCCCATGGCGGCATGATGGCGGGCAACGGCTTCTACAACGCCTTCGGCGTGGTCACGCTGAACACGCTGATCGGCAACCTGAACTGGAAGGGCGGCACCATTTTCGGCGGCGGCCGGTTCCCGGATGAGCAGGACGGCCCGCGCTACAAGCTCGCCAGCTTCTCCGGCGCCGTGAAGCCGTCCGGCATCGCGATCAGCCGTCCGGTGCCCTATGAAAAGTCGTCGGAGTTCAAGGCGAAGAAGGAGGCTGGCAAGCCCTACCCGGCAAAGGCGCCCTGGTACCCCAATGCGCCGCAGTTGACGACCGAGTATCTGACCAGCGGCGTCGTGGACGGCTATCCATACCCGCTGAAGGCGCTGTTCCTGTGGAACAGCAACCCGGTCTATGGCATCCCCGGAATCCGCGCGGCGGTGGAAGCGAAGCTGAAGGATCCGAAGGCGCTGCCGCTGATCGTGGCCATCGACCCCTTCATCAATGAATCCTCGGCCTTTGCCGACTACATCGTGCCCGACACGGTGCTGTACGAGACCTGGGGCTGGGCCTCGCCCTGGGCCGGCGTGCCGACCAAGACGACGACCGCGCGCTGGCCGGTGGTGGACTCCCGCACCGCCGCGCTGGCGGACGGGCAGCATGTCCAGATGGAGACCTTCCTGATCGCCACGGCCAGGCGCCTGGGCCTGCCGGGCTTCGGTCCGGATGCCATCGAGGACATGGAGGGCAACAGGCATCCCCTGAACCGGCCGGAGGACTGGTACCTGCGGGGCGGCGCCAACATCGCATGGCTCGGCAAGCAGCCGGTGCCCGACGCCTCCGACGAGGACATCGCGTGGTCCGGCGTGGAGCGCGTCCTGCCTGCGCTGAAGGCCACGCTGAAGGAGGAGGAGTGGCGCAAGGTCGCCTTCATCCTCGCCCGCGGCGGCCGCTGCCAGAACCAGGCCGAAGGCTTCGAGGGCGACAAGGCGACCCACCGCTTCAAGGGCGGGCTGCTGGTCTACAACGAGGCGCTTGGTGCCTCGAAAAGCAGCGTCACCGGCAGGCGGTGGACCGGAACGGCCAGCTGGATGCCGCCGGTCTTCGCCGACGGCACGCCGGTGAGCCGTGTCCACCCGCCGGAGGACTGGCCCTTCCAACTGGTCAGTTCCAAGTCGGTGCTGGTCAGCGCCTACATGATCGGGGCGACGCGGCTGCGCCACCTGCACCCGGAAAACCCGGTCGGCGTGAACGTCGAGGACGCCCGGCGGCTGGGCATCGAGACCGGCGACCGTATCCGCATCGCCACGCCGGGCGGGACCGAACCGGCGACCGCCATCGTCCGCCACGGCGTCATGGCCGGCGTCCTCGCCGTGGAGCATGGCTTCGGCCACAGGGAATTCGGCGCCCGCGCCCATGTGATCGGCGACCGCCGCCAGCCGGACGTGCCGGAGATCGCTGCGGGCATCAACCTGAACGACCTCGGCCTCGTCGATCCGACCCGGGCGGGCGCCTCGGTGTGGGTCGATCCGATCGCCGGCACCGCGGTCCGCCAGGGCATTCCCGCCAGGCTCGAGCGCGTCGCCGCGGCGTAGTGGCCGCGATGCCGCTGTCTCGGAGCCCTGGTCCCGATGCTTGCGGCTAACCGATGAGCCGTTTGGGTCCACGACGTGCGGCGTTTCGCCCCGGCTGCTTCGGTGACTGTCTCACCGACAGGGCCGGGGGCGGCGGGTACGATGCTGGCGGTACGGGAATGGCCAAGGGGAATCCGGTGATGCGTCGGTGGCGGTTGGGTCTCGTGCTGATGCTGATCGCCGGCGCCCTCGCCGCGGCTGGGTGGGCGGTCTGGCTCCGCCCGGTCGCCGTCACCGTCGCCGCGGTCGAGCATGACGTCGCCATCGAGGTCTACGGCATCGGTACGGTGGAGGCGCGCGTGCGCTCGGCGGTCGGGCTGGAGGTCGCCGGCACGGTGACCGGGCTGTTCGCCGACCACGAGGACCGTGTGCCGAAGGGCGCCGTCCTCGCCCGGCTCGACACCCGCCAGCAGGACGCCCGCGTCGCCGAGGCCGAGGCCGCGCTGCAACAGGCCCGCGCGGCGCGCGCCAAGGCGGAGGCTGCCATCCTCAAGGCGAACTCGCTGCTCGACAAGCGCCGGCAGGCCGCCGGACGGCGGCAGGAACTGCTGTCCAAAGGCAGCGTGTCGGTCGAGGTGGCACAGGACAGTGCCGCCGACCTGCGCGTTGCCGATGCGGAACTGGCGCTGGCGCGATCCGACCTTGCGCTGGCCGATGCCACGGTGGCCGACGCCGAAGCGCGGCTGCGTTACGAATCCGCGCGGCTCGACAGCTACACGCTGACCGCCCCGTTCGAGGCGCTGGTGATCGCCCGCCACAAGGAACTGGGTGCCGCCGTCAATCCCGGCGAGCCGTTGTTCACCCTGATCGCTCCGGACAGCGTGTGGGCGCTGGTCCACATCGACGAGGCCTCGGCCGGCAGCCTGACGGAAGGGCAGGAGGCGGCGGTGCGGCTGCGCTCGCTGCCCGGCCGGACCTTCGCGGCGCGCGTGGTGCGCATCGACCTGGAGAGCGACCGAGTCACCGAAGAGCGGAAGGTCTACCTGAAATGCGAGGTCTGCCCGTCCCGGGTCCACCTCGCCGAACAGCTGGAGGCGACCATTGCCGTCGGTTCCCTGCCACGCGCCGTGCTGGTGCCGCAGGTGGCGGTCGACCGTTTCGACGGGCGCAACGGCATGGTGTGGACCGTCGAGGACGGCCGGCTCGCCCGCCGCACGCTGAGCTTCGGCCGCCACACGCTGGACGGCCGGCTGGAAGTGACCGGCGGCCTGCCCGACGGGGCGCGGCCGGTCGTCGCCGCGGTGTCCGGCCTGCGCGAGGGCCGGCGCGCCGAACCGCTGGAGACGGCGCCATGAACCTCGCGGTGCGCGATGTCCGCCACAATCTCGGCCGTTTCCTGCTGACCTGCCTGGGGCTGAGCCTGTTGCTGGGTGTCGTGCTGTCGATGATCGGCATCTACCGCGGGCTGGTGGACGAGGCGCTGACGCTGGTGCGCCAGCCCGGAGCCGATCTGTGGATCGTCGAATCCGGCACCCGTGGCCCCTTTGCCGAGGCCTCGCGCATCCCCGGCGATCACCGGGACGCGGTGGCGCGACTGGCCGGGGTGGCCGCGGCCGGCTCGCTGACCTTCCAGTCGGTGGAAACGGAGCATCGCGGGCGGACGTTGCGCTTGTACGTCGTGGGCTACGAGCCAGGCCGGCCCGGAGAGCCGCGGCGCCTCGCCGCCGGCCGGCCGATCACCCGCAGCCATTACGAGATGCTCGCCGACCGTCGCGCCGGGCTGGAGATCGGTGAGCGCGTGCGGCTGGGGCGGGACGTCTACGAGGTGGTCGGGCTGACCGACGGCATCGTCGCATCCGGCGGCGATCCGGTCGTCCACATGACCCTGCGGGACAGCCAGCGCCTGCAGTTCGAACTGGATCCGCCCGCCGCCCGCCGCGAGTTGGCGCGCGGCGGCCTGCCGGCCGGCCTCGACACGGTGAACGCGGTGGTGGCGCGCGTCCTGCCCGGCGTGCCAGAGGCCCGCGTGGCGGCGGAGGCGGCGCGTTGGAAGCACATCGCGGCGCTCACACAGGGGGAGCAGGAGGGGCTGCTGCTGAAGTCGGTGGTCGAAAAGGCGCGCCGGCAGATCGGCCTGTTCACGGCGCTGCTGATGGCGGTATCCGCGGTGGTGATCGCATTGATCCTCTATACGATGACCATGGACAAGGTGAAGGCCATCGCCACGCTGAAGCTGATTGGCGCGCCCGACCGCACCATCGTCGCCCTGATCCTGCAGCAGGCGCTTGCCATGGGGGCGATCGGGTGGGGGGCCGGCACGCTGCTGATCCTGCTCGCCAAGGACCATTTCCCGCGCCGCCTGCTGCTGCTGCCGGACGATGCGCTGATGCTGGGAGCGGCCGTGCTGGTCCTCTGTGTGGTGGCGAGCGGACTCGGCGTCCGGCTTGCGCTCAAGGTCGATCCTGCGACCGCGCTCGGAGGCTGAGGCGATGGCGGCGCCGCTCGTCGAGCTTCAGGGAATCGCCAAGACCTACGGCAGCGGCGAGGCCGCCGTGCACGCGCTGAAGGATACGGACCTGCGGGTCTATCCCGGGCAGGTGGTCGGTCTGCTCGGTCCCAGCGGGTCCGGCAAGACGACGCTCCTGAACCTGATCGGCTGCATCGTCGAGCCGACGCGTGGCCGCATGGACCTGGACGGCGAGACGGTCTATGACGGCCGCTGGCTGAAATCCGACCTGCGCCGGCTTCGCCTGGAGAAGATCGGCTTCATCTTCCAGTTCCACAATCTTCTGCCGTTCCTCACCGCCGAGGAGAATGTCGCCGTGGCCCTCGATCTGGCCGGTGTTTCCGGCGAGGAGGCGCGGCGGCGGGCACGGGCTCTGCTGGACTATCTGGAGGTCGGGCACCGCGGCGCGTCGCTGCCGTCCCGGCTGTCCGGCGGGGAGGCGCAGCGGGTGGCCATCGCCCGCGCGCTCGCCAACCGCCCGCGCATCATCCTGGCCGACGAGCCGACGGCGGCGCTCGATTCCGGACGGGCCGGCATGGTGATGGATCTGCTCCGCCGGCTCGCCCTTGAACAGCAGGCCGCGGTTCTGGTGGTCACGCACGACGAGTCGATCTTCGGCCGCTTCGACCATGCGGTGTCGCTGCGCGACGGGCAGGTAGACCTTCCGTAGGCGGTCGCCGCCTGCCCATTCGGCCGAACCCGGCGATCCGCTGAACATGACGGTCGCGCTGTGCGGAATTCACCGCGTCCGCCCGCCGACCCTCGGCGTCGTCAGCTCAGACTTGGTGCGATACTTGGCGGAATCGTTTCAATCGGTGTTGGTGAAGCGCTGTGTGATGTCCCCGGCAAGGGCCCAGTCATATGCATCGATGGCTCGTTCGCTTGCCTTCGACCCGAAATCGATCTTCGCGAGATCGACCCAGTAGAGATTGGGAGAACTGGCGGAGTGGAAGAAATAAGTCTTGTTGGTTGAGTCGGCCAGCGTGAACCAAAGTGTCGGCCATGCATCCTCGGCAACGCCGCCGGAGGTATCTTTGGCGCCCGGCGGGACCGCTACGGTGCGGGCAATGGATTGAGCGCCGGCGATGGCTTCCGGCACGCTCCTGGCCGGCGGCAACGTTTTCAAATACGAAGCAGCCCGGATGAAACGGCTTTGCGGATCGATATCGCCCGGCATCGGTTTCGTGCCGCCGAAAAGCTTGTAATTCCGGACGTTGTTGAGCTGAGTCTCCAACGGCGGCTCGTTGGTCATCACGGTAAACTCCTTGCCCTGATGAACGGCCATCCTGCCGTCGACGAACTCGACGATGGCTGAATCCCCTTCGGCATCCGATATTGCGAGATGAAGCGGCCATTGCTTGCCGTCGTGCGCAACAGGAACGATCTGAACGTCCTTCAATCCTTCGACCGCTTCCTTTACTGAAGCGAAGTTGTCGAGCACGTATTGGGCCCATAGCAGATTCGACAGTCCGGGCCGACCGTCACGCTGCTCGTATCTGGTGTCGCCAAGATAGAGCAGGTTCGCCACGAGCCCCTTCTCGTTCATGCCGTCGCTCGTCGCGCTTCCAAACGAAGTGACGGCCACGCTTCCCAGTTTCGATGCCCAGTTGAAGGACTTGCCGTCACCGGTCTTCGAAACCCTCTCCAATCCGCGCGGATAGACGACCATCTTCGCATCATCCGAGCGGTAAAGATCCATGGTCCGAGCGACGACATTGGCCTGACCATTCGTATTCGACAGGATGCGGGAGCAGGCCGATGCGCCATCGGCTGCTGTTGTTGCAAAGAATGCAGCGACAAGCCCAACTGCCATAACACGGGCCACTTTGTTTGCCATAACAAAGTCCTCATCCTGTGCATCCGGAACCGATATGGGGTTCCGTCAGCTTTAGCGCCAGCTTGATCGTTGCGGTGCTGCCGCGTAGCGGTTCTCCTTCCTCTTGGAGGAGACGCATGCGCGGCCCGCACCGCCACTCGACGGCGACGACCGGACGTTCGGGTCGTACGGCACAGGACTTTGGTGCACAAATCGGCGTGAGAGCGGAATTCACCAGCGGGTTGCGGTGATCAGGCGATCTTGCGGGAGACAGGCATGACACGGCCGGTCATGGAGGCCCCATCCTCTCCGGAAATGGGGCTTCCGACAAACCCGGAGCGGTTCAACGCTTACCTGGGATTTGGGTATGACAAGACCACGACTCAGGCGTCGAAAAGCTCGAAGGTCTCGACGATCGGTGGCTTCGCCAGGAAATCCATGAGCAGCTTCAGGTCACCCGTCTGCTTGCGCCATGCGACGTAGGCCTGCTGCTGCGCGGCTGAGTCCCAGCCCTGGATCAGGATGAACTCCGCCGGATTTTGCGGATCCTGAAAGGAGTGGCTGTAGCGGCAGCCGGAGGCGACCCGCGTCACCGGAACCGTCTTCATGAGATGCGCCTTGAAGGCTGCGGGATCCTTGGCGCTCAGACGCAGCACCACGGTCACGGGGTGCGATCCCGCGGGCGCGGCGGCGGCCGGTGGCTTTTCCGTCGCCTGGGCGTGTGCGGCAGACGACACGGCGACGAGGCCCAGAGTGGCAAAGCCCGCGCCCATGAAGGCGGCGCGACGATTCATGGAGGTCACGGTGGTTTCCTTTCTTCCTTGGTTTACGGTGATCGACGAATTGCGGCGGGGGAGGGGGCGGAAGGCCGGACGCTCACCACATCCCTTCGGTCAGAAGCGGATGAAGTGAAAGGACGAGCAGACCGGCCATCGCGACGTTGAAGAACCGGTTGGCCTGCGGGTCGCTCAGCCAGCGCCGCAACACCACCCCGAACCCGGCCCACGATCCCACGCAGGGACCGTTGATCAGGCAGAACAGGACGGTGATCACCATAAGATCGCTCACGTCGCCGGTCGGCGGCATGTAGGTCGCTATGGCGCCCGTTGCCATCACCCAGCACTTCGGATTGACCCACTGGAACGCTGCGGCCTCAAGGAAGGTCAGCGGATTGGCGTTCGTGGCCTCGTCCTTCATCGTGCCCGAAACGGCGATCCTCCAGGCGAGCCAGAGCAGGTATGCCGCCCCGACCCAGCGCAGCAGGGTGTGCAGGGCTGGAAAAGCCACGAAAAGGCTGCCAAGGCCGGAGCCGACCGCGAACACCATGGCCCCGAAACCCAGGCTGACGCCGAGAATATGAGGAACCGTCCGCAGCAGCCCGTAATTGACGCCCGAGGCCAGGAGCATGGTGTTGTTCGGTCCCGGAGTTATCGAAGTGACGAAGGCGTATGCAGCAAAGGTAAGAATGAGTTCGAACGTCATCGAAGCGTCCTCAAGGAACGACTGCATTGCGGTGACCCTAAAACCATGACACTCTTGGGCATAACGTTATTGCGTCATATGACACTATTAGGGTGTTGCGATGCGTCTTGCCTCGCCTTGGTCGGCGCGAATGGCCGATGTCCCCGGCCCGATCCATGAACGGTTGGCGGCGGCCCTGGCCGACGACATCGTCCAAGGCGTCGTGCCGGCCGGAGCGCGCCTGCCGTCGCATCGCGATCTTGCCTACCGCTTGCGAATCGGGCTGGTAACCGTGACCCGCGCCTATGCCGTGCTGGAGCGCCGCGGACTGGTGAAGAGCGAGCGCGGGCGGGGCATGTTCGTTGCCGGCGGCACCGGCGCGGCGCCGAACGTCGTGGACATGTCCGTCAACACGCCGCCGCAAATGCTCGCCGACCGGTTGCTCGCCGCCACCTTTCAGGCGCTTGCCCGCGAAATGGATGCGGCGACCTTCGGCAGCTATCACCCGCCCATGGGCAGCCTCGCGCATCGCCGCACCATGGCGCGCTGGCTTTCCGGTCATCGGATGGAGGTTCCGCCCGACCGGCTGCTCATCACCAACGGTGCGCAGCATGCCCTGGCCGTCGCCTTCGCCGTCGCACTTGGGACGGGCGGCCGGCTGTTCACCGAAGCGGTGACCTATCCAGGTGCGATCTCGCTCGCCCGGCATGTCGGGATCGCCATGACGCCGGTCGCTCTCGATGGCGAGGGCCTGCGCGCCGATGCGCTCGACGCGGCCCTCGCCGCCACGGCCCGCGCCGCCGGCCGGCGCGCCGTCTACGTGACGCCGTCCTTGCACAACCCGACAGGCGCCAGCATGGCAGCCGCCCGGCGCGACGACATTGTACGGGTCTGCCGGGCGCACGACGTGCTCGTCGTCGAAGACGATATCTATTCGCTGTTCGCGCCGCGCGGCCTCCCGACGCTCGCCGAGCTCATGCCGGAGCGGACATTCTATGTGAATGGCCTTTCCAAGACGCTGAGCCCCGGACTGCGTCTCGGCCTGCTGGCCGTGCCGCCGGCGTACCTCAACGCGGCCCGCGCCGGACTCCAGGCCACCTGCTCCATGGCATCGCCGATCTCCTGCGCCATTCTGGAGCGCTGGGTCGTCGATGGCACGGTGGTCTCCATCGGCACGTCCATCCGCATGGAGGCCGCGTGGCGCATGGCGTTGGCCCGCGAGACGCTGCCCGAACTGCGCGTGCCGTGCGACCACGCCGGCTTCCACGCCTGGCTGCCCATGCCTCTCCTCGCCGCCGAGCGGACGGCCCGCCGCGCGGCGACGGCGGGCGTCATTCTGACCCCGCCCACCGCGGTGATGCCGGACCCGGACGTCGGCGACTCCGGCCTGCGCCTGTGCCTCGGCGGACCGTCGCGCGCCGACCTGACCCGCGCGCTGACCACCCTCCGCAACCTGCTCGACAGCAGGGCGGACGAGGGGGAGGAGCGCTCGGTCGCCGTGTGAGGGCGGGTTGCCGGGCCGCGTCGTCACAGCCGGCACTGCGTCACGCAATGGCGTTCCGACGTCTTCACCAGGACGCCGACCTCTCCGGACAAGCCGGCCTCTCCGGCCAGCTTCGGGCGCAGCCTGAAACTCAGCGCAGTTGCGGATGCCTCGGTGCAGGTGACCTCGTTGAATTCCACGATGCGTCGCACGCGGCTGTGGATCGCCTTGTAGACGGCCTCTTTGGCGGAGAAGAGAACGGTGAACGCCATGCGGCGTTCGTGGAACGGCGCCAGCACGGCGAATTCGCGCTCCGTCGCGATGTCCGGCGCCAACGCCGTCGCGTCGTCGCTGGAGACCACATGCTCGATGTCGATCCCCAGGCCCAGATAGCCGGGGCGCAGCCCGGCCATGCACACGACCATGCCCTGCGAATGAGAGATGCTGCCCACCGCGTCCCCGGGCCAAAGCGGCGCTCCCCCCTCGCCGACCGGCAGCGGAGCGGGCGCGAGGCCGAGAAGTCCCAGGGCCCGTGCGGCGCAGGTCCGTCCGGCCAGGAACTCTATCTGGCGCTTCGGCACGGCCCTGCGCAGCGCCTCCGGCAACGTGATGTCGCCTTGGGCGAAGACCGCCCCGTCCGGCACGCGGTACTCTCCCGTCACGAAGGCCAGTGGTCCTCCGGGCGCGTCGATATCGAGGCGCATCTCGCAAAGCCGGATCATGCCGAGGCTTCCGGGCTAGGCCTTCTCCGGCACGATCCGCCCGTCCTCGACCGCCTTCAGGAAGTCGATCAACGGCTGGTCGTTGTAGGCGTCCAGGACGTGGGCGTAGGAGCGCAGCTTCTGCAGCGTCATCAGCGAGCCGGGGCCGTCCGGTTGGGCCGTCGTTACATAGTTGCCGGCGATGATGTCATCCCATTTTTCGGCCAGAAGCTCGATGGCGGACAGAATCTTCTTGTAATAGGTGGACCTTAGCGTCTCGCGTTCGATGTCGAAGCTCAGGCTCTTCTGACAGATGATCCGGCCGGTATCGTAGCTGCCGTCCATTTCGTGAATGGTCACCCCATGGGGCTCGCCGTTCAGCCAGCTGGAGAAGTTCGGATTCAAACCGCGCCCGTAGGGCAGCAGGCTGGTGTGCAGATTGACGAAGCGAACCTTGCCGAAATGCGGGTCGGCGACCGGCAGGACGCGGAGATACCCGAAGCAAATGAGCAAATCGAAAGGGTATTCGGCATGGAACTTATAAATGTCGAAGGTCCGAACGTCGCGGTGGTAGACGATCTCCAGGTCGCGCTTCGGTATCTCGTTCTCGATGATATCGGAGAATTGGCTGAGCACTAGGATCTTCATTCGGACGCCGATCGTTTTAGGGTCTTGAAATCGCAGCAGAATCGGGCTGTCGGGCCGTGGGGGAGTGCGGGGCCGGAGGACATCCATTCAGATGGGCGATGCGCGTTCCGGCCCTTCAGCTTCGACAAGCCTCTTCCGGTCGGGGCCGCCGGATCAGCCCTCCGAGACCGTCCCGGCGCCCTCGTTCCGCGCGCGCTGCTCGGCCAAGCGCTGCTTCAGTTCCTTGACGGTGACGCCCCCCACCGCGATGTCCTCGTCCGGCAGTTCGTGGATCGACACCAGGAAAAGCTCCTTCGGAATTCCGGTGATCTTCACGGAAATGTCCGTCAGCTGCTGGATCAGCTCGGCCTTGACCTCTTTCGTCAGCGCTCCGGATTCAAAAACGATCACGGGCATGATTTGTCCTCCGACATGTGTGGTTGCGGCGATGGAATGAGAATTCCGGGCGACGCCGATAGTGAGCAGAGGTTGTAAAAATCATCTGCCGACACACCCGGCCGCCATGTGACAGTTCGTCTCACGGCGGTCGGGATGTGCTCGGTCCGGCTATGCCACCGCCTTGGCGGACACCAGGTCCCGCAGCAAGCCGTGCAGGCCGGAAAGCTCATACACGGCGAGCGGGTTCTCCATGATCACGGCATGCTCCCCTTCGATCTCCGCGAAGGTGAAGCGGCCGTCCGTCAGGTTGCTCCAGGCGATCATGTCCTGCCGCCCGCAGGAGACGTCGTAGCGCGGCCAGATCGAGGTCAGTTCGCACCGGCGCAGGGGCTTGGGGTCCGGCCGGTAGCTGGCCGCCAGCTTCGACATGCCGCGCAGCTTGACGAACACCTGGGCGAGCAGATCGTCGTCGCCCAGGAACTGTTCCGGCATGCTCTTCATGCGGATCAGCTCGTTCTTCAGTTCGCCGTCGGACAACAGGTGATAGTTTGGAGGCGGAGCGCCGACGGTCGGCGCGCCGGAGCCGATCACGACCAGTCCGACCGGCTGTTCCGTCATGCGGCGGGCCACCTCGTAGGCCAGGATCGAGCCGAAGCAGCTGCCCACGAAGACCATCGGCGGCCCCGCCAGCGGCGCAAGGGCCTTGACCATTGCGCCGACGAAGCGGTCGAAGGAGACGGCCGAAAAATCGGAGGCGTTGAAATCCGGATACCGGTACGCGTGGATGCTGACGCCATCCGGCACCCGATCGCACCACGGGTCCAGAACCGACGGGGCGACGCCGACCTGCGGGAAGCCGATCAGCCGCGCCTTCACGCCGCGGGGTTGCGGGGGCGTCAGTTCGACGAAGACCGCCTGGACGGCCTTGTCGAAGCCCCGGCAGAACGCGACCACGTCCCCGACGGTCTCCAGCTTGAGGAAATCCGCCAGGGTGAAGGTCGTCGCGAACGCATCCATGATCTGGCGCGCGACCCGCACCATCTGAAGCGAATGCAAGCCGAGGTCCGCCAGAAGTTCGCCGTCCGTGGGCGCGTAGGGCAGGCCCTTGGCGATAATGCCGAGAACCGCTTCGCGGGTCCCATCGCCGGAGAATCGGCCCTGCTGCCCCGTCTCGGCCTGCATGAACCGCGCGACGGACCGCTCGAAGCTGGCCTTGAGCTTCTGCGCGAGGCTCTCGTCCAGCCGTTCCGCGTCATATTGGAAGCCGAGGTTGAGGCGGTCGGCCGAGAGGTCCCAATCGACCGACAGGGGCATCATCGCATCGACGGCGAAGAAGCGGCGTTCCGTCTCGTGCTTGTCGCCCTTCTTCCGGTCCGGCTCGGCGAACTGGATGAAGTTGAAGACGGTGCCGATCTCGGCGCGGACACCGAGCCAACCCGACAGGCGGTCATGCGAAACGGCCTTGTGCGGGAACACGGCCCGGTCGAACTGGTCGAAGCTCCGCGCTTCCGTCAGCAGGTCGTTTCGCTGCGTCGTGGGAACCGGCAGCACGTTCAGGAAATTGCCAATCGCGGCCAGGGAGCCCTCGACCTCCGGGCGAAGCGAATACACCACGCCGATCTGGGACGGCTTGTCCCCGAACGCCTCGCGCAGGGCTTCGACGTGCAGGGCGAACAGGATGCCCTTGGTCGAAAGCCCGGCCCGCCGCGAGCAGGCGTGGAGGACCGGGAAAAACTCGTCGGAACTCAGGACATTGACCTGCTTCATCCGGGCCGGCTGCGAACGCCGGCGCGGGCGCGCGAAGGGCTTCGGCGCGGCGACCTCGGCAAAGCGCGTCTCCCAGAAGGCGCGCGTCTCGTGGCTGCCGTCGGCCTCGTTCTCGTTGGCCGTCACCGCCGCGAAGACCGTCAGATCGTCGGTGGTTTCGACGGCGATGTCGCAATAGCGCTCCACGAGTTCGCGGATGATCGCGTTGAGGCTGTACCCGTCGAGCGCGGCATGGTGCTCGGCCACCAGGATCTCGAAGACCTGCGGCGACCGTTCGAAGACCCCGAAGCGCACGAGCCCTCCCTTCAGGAGATCGAACCGGCTCGCACGCTCGCTGAACACGCGGTCGGTGATCAGCGCTTCCTGCTCGGCGTGCGAAAGTGCGGTCAGGTTCTCATAGCCATGGTCGCCGTTGACCGAGCGCGGCTCGAACACGAAGGAAACGCCGTCGTCCTCGAACTCCACCCGGGCGGTGAGCACGGGGTGAGCCACGCGGATGGCGTGCAGGGCACGCCGAAACTTTTCCGCGTCGAAGGGAAGCAGAACCGGCGTGATGGTCGCGTTGTGGAAGACCTGGGCGTCGTCCCGCGTCATCGAGGCGAGCAGCTTCAGGCGCTGCATGCTGGTCGCGGGCCAGCGGCGGACGTCCTGCCGGCTCGCCGGGATCGCGATGGTCCCGCCGGCATCGCCCGCGGCCTTCGCCGGGGCATCGGTCCCGTGCGGCAACAGGCCGGCGACGGTCGGATTGGCGTGCAGATCCTTCAGGCTGATCGTAATGCCCGCCGCGCGCGCCTTGGACTGCATCAGGATGGCGCGGATGGAATCGCCGCCGTTGTTGAAGAAGTCGTCGTCCGCGGTCAGGTCGGGCTTGCGCAGCACCTCCCGCCAGAGCGTCAGCAGCGTTTCCGCCTGCGCGGCGGTGTCCATCTTCGGTTCGGCACGTGGAGTGGCGGGAGCCTGGTGCGGCAGCAGGCCGGCGACCGTCGGTTTGGCGTGCAGATCCTTCAGGCTGATGGCGATGCCCGCCGCACGGGCCTTGGACTGCATCAGGATGGCACGGATCGAGTCCCCGCCATTGTTGAAGAAGTCGTCGTCCACGGTCAGGTCGGGCTTGCGCAGCACTTCCCGCCAGATCGCCAGGAGCTGTTCCGCCTGCGCGGCGGTGTCCACCTTCGACCCGGCGGGCGGAACGGAGACCACCGGGGCGGGGGTGGCCGGAGCGGGTGCCGCGGAAGCTGAAGCCTCGTGCGGCAGCAGGCCCGCGATGGTCGGCTTGGCGTGCAGGTCCTTCAGGCTGATGGCAATGCCCGCCGCGCGCGCCTTGGACTGCATCAGGATGGCGCGGATCGAGTCCCCGCCGTTGTTGAAGAAGTCGTCGTCCGCGGTCAGGTCGGGCTTGCGCAGCACCTCCCGCCAGATCGTCAGCAGCGTCTCGGCCTGCGCGGCGGTGTCCGGCTTCGGTTCGGCGCGCGGCGCGGTGGTCTCGGTTTCCGTTTTGACAAGTGTTGAGGTCATGGTGTCGCCCGTGTCTTGAGCATCGATCAGTTGAAGCAGACGCCGCTTGTCCAGCTTCCCTTGCGGAGTTCTGGGAAGGTCCGACAGGATCTTCATCGTCCGCGGGAGCATGTAAGCGGGCAGCGTGGTGCGCAGCGCCGAAAGGATGGTCGCCTCGGTGATTTCACGGCGCGGAACGGTCGTTCCCTTCGGGAAGCGCACCGTGCGGACCTGGGTTCCGCCGCGCGCATCCTCGCGGAACGCGATCAGGTTCCATCGGTCCGTTCCGACGAGGAACGGATCCTGCTGCGCCTTGACGACGAAGCCGGCCTGTTCCAGCAGCGCGGTGATTTCCGCCCGCCGCCCGCCGGTCATCCCGTCCGGGTCGTCGTGCAGTTCCATCGAGATGGCGTTGATCATCCCGAAATGGCGCGGTTCGATGCCGCGCAGAACGTCCAGCTCCGCGCGCTGCACGTCGATCTTCAGGACGTCGATGCGCTCGATGCCCGCCTCGTCGATCACGTCCGAGAGACGGCGCAGGCGGCAGGGGTGATATTCCGCGTCGAATCGCCCCTCCAGAACCTCGTCGAGGTTGTCGACCAGAAGCGCTGCCGACTGGTCGCCGCTCTCCGCGGCTTTCGTCAGGTAGCTCTTGATGACGTTCCGCTCGCCCGATGCATCCGCATAGGCCTGCTGGCTCGACATCATCGAATAGCCGGGATAGTAGGTGAAGGTCTCTTCCCGTTCGGAGTCGGACAGTCCGTACGGAAAGATCGACACATTGGAAGCATAGCGGCCCATGTTCAGCTCCAGCCGCCGGCGGATGGGCGTCAGAGGCTCGAACGCATAGACCTTGGCTTTCGGGATGTATGTGGACACGAACAGGCTGAACAGGCCGATGTTCGCGCCGACGTCCACGACGACGGCGTCCTCGGGATAGACGATGTCCTCATCGACGTAGATGCGGTCCTCGAAGATCTCCTTGAACTGATAGGTGGTCTCGTTGACGTTGATGCTGGATATCCGATGCCCGGTCGGGACTTCGACCACCAACTCGTCCTTGGTCTCGGTGAAGGACGGCAGACGGTCCGCCACCACGCCCGCCACGATCCGCGGGTCTCCCTCGACGCTCTTGTCGATCAGGACGGCGGCGTTCCGGACGCCGGGCAGGCGCTTGATGCAGGCCTCGATTTCACCCAGCTCCAGCCTTTGCCCGGCGACCTTCACCTGGTCGTCGCGGCGCCCGAGGAACTCGAAGCTGCCATCCGGCAGACGGCGGACGAAATCGCCACTGTCGTAGCATCTGGCGCCGTTCGCGGCGGTCGAGAACTTCGCGTTTTCGTCCGCGGATGCCCCGATGTAGCCGATGGCCACGCCCGCGCCGCCGATCTGGAGTTCCCCGTCGGCGCCGACCGGCAGCTCGAAGCCGTCGGGGTCGACGCACGCCACCGAAACGCCGGTCAGCGGATAGCCCAGCGTGGGGCGCGCGAAGTCCTTCACCCGCGCCACCAGCGTGTTCACGGTGGCTTCGGTCGGTCCATAGACGTTCCAGACGTCGCAGGACGTCCACTGCCGGACCTCGTCCCAAAGGGCCTGGTCCATGGCCTCGCCGCCGACCAGGATGGCCTTGGGCAACATCTCGGGACGGCTGCCGAAGCCCGCCGCGATCATGGCCTTCAGGATCGTCGGCGTGACGTCCAGCGCCCACAGCCGGCGGTCCGCCACGAAGTCGATCAGGGCTTCCGGATCGGCGCGGACATCGGCCGGGACGGGAACCAGGGTGCGCCCGAGCGCGGCCTGGAAGAACTGCTTCATCGACGCGTCGAACGCCAGCGGCGCATTGACGGACAGCCGCAGCTGACCTTCGGCCGGCGTGAAGATGCGCTCCTTCAGCGCCCTGAGGAGATTGACGACCGAATGCTGGGCGACGACCACGCCCTTGGGCTCCCCGGTCGAGCCGGAGGTGAAGAGGATGTAGGCTTCATCCTCGCCCGAGCCCGGATGCGCCTTGTCCGACGACGGCGGATGGCCCAGCACCGGCAGGACCGGAACGTCCAGGATGGCTTCGGCGCGGGCCCGCTCCGACGGCTCGCAAACAGCCCCGGCCGCCTTGGCGACCGTCCGGATGTGCCGGATGCGGTCATCGGGAAAATCCTTCAGGATCGGCACGCAGGTCATGCCAGCGCCAAGCACGCCGAACATCGCCGCGGCCGCGTCGAACGACCGGTCCGCGAAGATCAGGATGCGGTCCTTCGGCTGGAAGCGCCGGCGCAGCTCCGCCGCGAGGCGGGCGGCGGCATCCGCCAGTTCGGCGAAGCTGTAGGAACGGTCCGTGGCGACGAAGGCTTCCGCCGCGGGCATTTCAGCCACCGTTTGCGCGAACAGGTCCATGATCGACGTCGCATCGGGACGGATCACCGGATGGACCGGCCGCTTCGGGCTCCCCGGCTCGTTCTTGATCGCGGCGGGGGCCGGCTCGGTCTGTTCAAGCGTATCCATCACACTCTCCTGGAGATCAGGTTCGTCATAGAGACCAGCGTCGTCCGGCGCCCCGTGAAGGGCGCGCGGC
Source organism: Azospirillum sp. B21 (assembly GCF_008364825.1). Classification (GTDB taxonomy): domain Bacteria; phylum Pseudomonadota; class Alphaproteobacteria; order Azospirillales; family Azospirillaceae; genus Azospirillum. Next base: position 431,511 of record NZ_VTTO01000005.1, on the reverse strand, counting down.
CATGCAGGCAGCGGACGTTGTTGAGAATCATCACGTCCCGGTGTCCCCAGGGAAAAATGCGCAGGCAGTCTTCGTAGATGCCGCGGATCTCAAGGATCATCTCGTCGGGGATAGGGGAGCCGTCGCCGAACTGGACGTTGCGCGGCAGGTCTTCGCCGTATGCGTCCACCAGGGCGGCGAGCAGCGCCGGGTTCAGCGCGGCCCTGTGGAAGATGTGGGCGTGGTTGCAGAACAGCGTCCGGTCCGTGCCCGGCTCCAGCGCGAAGGCCTTCTGCCGCTGCCGCGTTCTCAGGTGATCCTCGCCGAGCCACTCGAAGGAAATGTCATTGGTGCGGCAATAGGCTTCGACGTCGGCGCGGTCGTCGGTCTGGAAGGCGGAGCGCCAGTCCATGTCGATCTCGCTGCGGAAGTTCCGCGTGTAGAGGACGTCACGCTCCGAAAAGGCCTTCAGGATCGCCGGAGAAATACGCGCGGTCGCCAGATATTCGTCGGCGACGGGCGTCTCCCCACCGGTCTCGGCGAGCGTATCGGCGTAGAAGAAGATCCTCTCGGGGATCCGCTGCGCGAACGACATCTCGTGGTGCAGCTCGATCCAGCTCGAGGACGAGAACTCGGTCGAGGTGAAGACGCCGCTCACCACCTCCGTCCGTGCCGCGGCACGCTCCAGGTAGGGCAGCTGTTCGCGACCGAAGCCGGTGACGACATCGCGGAACTGCGCGGGGGTTTCCACCGCAAAGCCGCGGAACAGGACGCCGCCGTGCGTGGCGATCATCTCGTCCAACTCGGACTTGTGCTTGCGGATGTAATCGGGCAGCGGCCGCGACCGGGTGCCGTCCTCGATGACGGCGATGAACTTTTCGGTCTCATCGATGAAAGCCGACGGAACGGGGCGATCGACGGCAACCGTGCGTGGGTTTAATTCGGGCGCCGTGAACTTCGCGGACATGGGAATCGTCTCCGACATTGGAATCGTCTCCATTGGGCGGTAATCGGGCGGGATGCCGTCAGCGGCGGAGGATCAGCGGGGACCGAATGGACTGATAGGGCCGTGCCATCAAAGTGTAGATGCGCCGCTCGCCCGAGAAAGGATCGCGCCCATGCTGGCAGATCATGTTGTCGAGGATCAGGACGTCGCCCTTCACCCAGTCGAAGCTGCGCTTTTCGGCGGCGACTGCCTGCCGCATCGCGGCGAGGTCTTCCGGCGAGAACGGCTCGCCATTGCCGAAGAAGGTGTTGGTCGGAACGTTCTCATAGCCGACCGCTTCGATCAGGGCCTCGGTGATGTGCGGTTCGAGGCTGGTGACGTGGAAGAAGAGGGCGTGGTTGAACCAGAGCTTTTCCTGGGTGACCGGGTGGTGTTGGAAGGCTGAGCGGTACTGCTTCGTCTTCAGACGGCCTTCCGCGTCCCAATGGAAGTCGATGTCGCGCTCCTTGCAGAAGGCCTCGACCTGGGCGGGGTCCTCGGTCTGGAAGGCGGTCTGCCAGCTCACGCCGAGGCCGGGCGTGTAAGTGCGCTGGTACAGGATGCCATGGGCCTCGAACCGTTCGGCCAGCGACTTCGGAAGACGGCTCAGGATACGCCTGTTGTCGGCGATCGGCGTGTTGCCGCCGGTGCCGGGCCTCGTGTGGCAGAAGAAGCAGATGAAGCACGGCCAATTCAGCGTGTAGGATTGCTCGGCATGCAGTTCGATGTTCTGGTCCGGCGGATGATCCGTCGAGGTGTAGACCCGGTCGCTGACCGCGTGGCGGGGCGAGGAACGCTCCGAATAGTTCAGGATCTCGGTGGAGATCTGGGAAATGATGTCGAAGAACTGCCCGGGTTCGCGAACATCGAAGCCGCGCAGCAGCACCGCTCCGTGTTCCGTGACCAGCTTTTCAATCCGGTCCTTGTGATTGCGCACATACGCGACTGCATCCGGGGCGCCGGGCTCCGGATTGATCACGACCGGAAAGGACGGCTCGATGGCCGGCATGTCCGATTGAAACGCAAGGCTGGTCGTCTGGCTCATGGAGGAATGCGCCTTATTCAGTTGAACAGGTTTTTTCTTGGGACGCGCGATTGGGCGTGGCTGCCGGCGGCGCCGGCATCAGGCCGCATCGAGTATCGGGGCGGGCAGGTGCCGACTTTCGAGCTTTCCGCTGGCCGACAGCGGGAAGGCATCCAGAAAGACGAAATGCCGGGGACGCATGTAGATCGGCAGCCGGCGCGCGACGGCGTCCCGGATCGCATCGCGCACGCCAGCCTGATCGCAGCAGTCAGGCTGCATGACGACATAGGCGACGATGGTTTCCCGCCCTTGATCGCTGTCCCGGCCGAGATCGCGGACCTGCGTGCTGGCCTGCGCCACCCCCGGCACCGACGCGATGATCTGCGTGATCTCCTCAAGCTCGATTCGATGTCCGCGAAGCTTGATCTGCGAGTCCAGGCGTCCGATGAAGTGGAGCAGCCCGTCCCGTCCCACGCAGACGCGGTCTCCGGTGCGATACATGATGGCACCCCGGCGCGGCCCGCCTGGGCAGGGCAGGAAGCGTTCGGCGGTGAGATCCGGGCGATTGATGTAGCCTTTGGCCAGCCCTGCGCCCATCAGGCACAGCTCGCCGGCCTCGCCGGGGGGAACGGGCGATAGAGTCCCGTCGACGACGAGATATTCATGCCCCGGAAGCGGCGTGCCGATCGGGATCTCGTTGTCGAAGTCGTGGCCGATCAGATGTTCCGTCGAGAAGACGGTGTCCTCCGTCGGTCCATAGAGATTGTAGACCCGAGCAATTCCGGCGCGGTGGAGCTGCCGCACCAAGGGAGCATGGACAGGTTCGCCGGCGAGCAGGCAGGCACGCACCGCTCGCAGCGGCAGCGGAAAAGCCAGGAGGGCCGTGAGGGCCGACGGCACCGCGTTGATCAGGGTGATTGCGGAGGATTGCGGCAGATCCGCCAGACTCAGGATCGAGTCGACAAGGAACAGGCTGCCTCCGCACGCCAGCGGCGCGAAGATCTCGAAGATCGACACGTCGAACGAAAAGGAGGTTGCGCCCAGCGCGCAGTGAAAATCTTCCTGAGAAAATCGGTCCAGCGCCCAGTCCAGAAGCCGCGCCCCGCTGCCGTGGGTCGCCATCACGCCCTTGGGCCGGCCTGTCGTGCCGGACGTGAACATCACATAGGCGAGGTCACCGGCCGCCACGGCGGTCGGATCGCATGACCTGCGCGGCCCTGCCAGGCCGCTCAAGGGCAGGATGCGGCAGCTTGGCGCTTGGCCCGCGTACCGTTCGGGCTCATCGGTGACCAACCAGCGGCCGCTGGAAATCCCGACCATGTAGGCCACGCGGTCCTGCGGGAATTGCTTGTCGATGGGGAGATAGACCGCACCGAGCGCCATCACCGCGTAGACTGCCGCGATCGCGTCGAATGTCCGGCAGGCGGCAAGGGCAACGATATCGCCCTTCCGCACGCCGGCCTCGTCCAGGGCGCCGCTGATCTCCTCGATGCGCGCCAGCAGTTCTCCATAGCTCCACTGCCGATTCGTCGAGCGTAGAGCGATGCGGTCCTGCATGCCGCGCTCGTTGCAGCGTTCGAAGAAGCGGCCGTGCAGTGATTCTGCGTAAGCCGTTCCACATGCGTCGGTGGTGCGAAGCATTCAGGCACTCCATCTACCGGCATATATTTGTATTTTCTGGTGTCTTCGGCTCAGCGTTTCTTTGATTGCCGCCACCGGATGCCTTTCCCCAGCCCACTTTTCTTCGCGGGCAGCAAGGATGCCGCGGCCGTCCACCGGCAAAGCAGGTCATGCAGGCGGCGCGATCCAGACGGAGTTCGGTCCACAGCAGAGGGTTTCACTGCGTTCTCCCTTTGCCGGATCGGAGCCTTGCGGCCTCGTCCGGACACTTTTTCTCTAATGTAGGCCTACCCTGGGTTAGAACACACTTGCATGTATTCAATCTGAGGTGTATGACCGTACCTGTAGCATGCAGTTTTGGGAAAGCAAGGCTGTTATCTTCTGTCAAAGCGGAGCGTTTTGACGCACCAAAGCCCACAGGTGTACGCAAGAATGCCTCGGGGTCGCTTGGAGCCGGAATCCAAGGCTCCGGTCACTGACGCCCCCTGTGGCGGGATATACGCAGGAGGGTGATCCATGGCGGTCCGCAAGACCTTGTTCCAGTCCAACCGCAGCCAGGCCGTCCGGCTTCCGAAGGACGTGTCGTTCCCCGCCCATGTTCGCGAGGTTGTCATCCTGCGCGAAGAACCAAGCCGGTCCATCGTGCCGGCCGACAGCAACTGGGACGATTTCTTCGACTCCCCCGGCATCGCCTTTCTCGACCACGGCCAGCTTGAGCGGCAAGAGCGCGAGGTCTGGCTGGACGAGACGGGCGGGCGCTGACCCCGCCCTGCACCGGGCCAGGGTGTTCGATACCTCTTGTGATGGCCGCTGGCACGGACGGAATGAGCCGCGCTTAGGCGGCGTCCGGTTTCGCCGCGGGACGGCGTGCTGCAGCGAGACGAGCGGTGCAAGAGACGCCCCAGTTCCGTTGGCGATCAAGTGGAACACCGCTCTCAGCATCAACGGCGTAGCGATCGCCAAGTCCGAATAGCTCGCCTGTCCATCCGGCGTTCGGCGTGGCATCGCTTTCCACTGCTCGATTGCCGCTTCGCCGACCCAGAGTGTGAGGCTGCCACGCTGGCTCAGGGCCGCCTCGATGCAACAAGGTCCCGAGCTCGGCATAAACACGTTTCTTGGACGGACCCGAGGTGGCGCCAAGCCTACCGGAACCGCCGGTTTGCAGGCATTCAAGCAGGCACATCGTTCAATACGAGGCCGGATCGCATATAATCGTATGAGTAAAACGATTGTTCGGCAAAGGTAAAAAAGTTCGCTTGACACGGTATATTTGCAATGATTGGATAAAGCCGTTCATTCAAACAGAGAGGTTCTCATGGAACTGAACGAGGTATTCTTTGTCATGTTCCTCGAAAATGACGAGATCGACGCCATTTCCTCCAACCAGCAGGAAGGCGCTCAATCTACGCCTTTCGTTGCCTCAACGTCGAAGAAGAAAGATGACTAAGTCTTCTTCAAGTCCTATTCCGACCTAAGGCGGCATGGACTACAATTATGACAATTTTGATTGTCGCAAGTACTGAAGACTCGTGGACCGCTGATGCGGTCCACGAGTCCCTTCTGGCGGACGGTGCGGACGCTGTGCGCCTCGTAACAGACCATTTCCCACTGTCGGTCCGAATGGCTGCCCATTCAGGCAACGCAGGGGAGAATGCGCGCCTGTTCATTGACGGGCGCACGATCGACCTTGCCTCGGTGTCGGCAGTGTGGCACCGCCGCTGGAGGACTGCGGCAACGGTGACTTCGCTCGACATCCCAGACGATGTCCGGCAAGCAATTCAGCGCGAAAGCACCGCTTCCTTGGAGGGCGTCGTCGGCGCGCTTCCCTGTTTTCATCTGGATCAGCCCGCGACCATCGCACGGGCGCGGAACCGGCCCCTGCAACTCGCGCTGGCGCGGCAACTCGGAATCGAAGTCCCTCGCACGCTCACGACGAACAGTCCACAGGACGCGCTGAGCTTCTTCGATGAATGTAACGGCGATGTGGTCGTGAAGATGCTATCGTCATTCAGCGTTCGCGACGAAAGCGGTCATGATCAGGTCGTCATGACAAACCGCGTCACTTCTGAACATCTCCGTAAAATTGACACGCTATCAAAATGTCCGATGACGTTTCAGGAGCGTATTCCGAAATCCATGGAGCTGCGCATAACGGTGGTAGGGTGCGAAATATTTGCGGCTTCTGTCGAATCCGGTCTTGAACCAACGGCGGAGACAGATTTTCGTCGTGGCTTCGTAAAACTGAGCCAGCATTGGAAACCCTACCGACTGCCTCCGGAATTCGCAGAGAGGCTGCTCGCATTCATGGATGCGCTTCAAATGAACTATGGGGCGATCGATGTGATCGTTACCCCGGATGGCCGCTATGTGTTTCTGGAAGACAATCCGGTGGGGCAATTCGGGTGGGTTGAACACGCCACCGGCATGCCGATCGCCCGAACAATCGCCAGATTGCTCACCGGGGGCGTGCAGCGCCGGGTCGATCTGCCGACGGTTTCCTGCAACCTCGGGAGCTTTGCGCGATCAGCCAATTGACCAATTTTTGGAAATGTAAAAATTACCAAAATCTCATAAAGAAAATGGTCGAAGACGCCGGATTGGCTGCTTCGAGTGAAGTATCGCCCATGTGGCGTACCTTCAAGTGCCATGCAATGAGGGATCTTGCTGTGCTTACCACTGGCGGACCAACCGGGAGATTTTCAAGTGGACACATCAGTTCTTACGACGAGGGAACAGTGGCTACCCCATAGTCAGGCTGTTCCTCGACTCTCCGGATTGAGCGACGCCGATGTGGACGAATTGTTGTCCGGGGGGATCGGAGGATTCGGGACGCCATTCATCGTCACGGACGCTATGGCCAATTGGTCGTGCATGCAATGGTCGTTCGACTGGTTCAAGAAGACCTATGGCGAAACGATTGTAATCACGTCATCGTCTTTTGAATCCGATGTCCGCATGCGCGGACGCCTTTCGGACTACATCGACTACATCACTGAAGACGGCGATTTGCGCGGTCGTGTCCCGCGTAACTTTTCCTATGTCGGGACAGAGAGCCAGCTGGACACGGCTGGAGCGGGTAGTGCGCTTGATGGGCCACAATATTTGGTTTCTTGGGATCTCGAATACCTCAGCGGCATCGGTGACCATTTCCATCAACCGTATTTCATGAAAGATCGGAATTTGCTGGACAGGCTAATGCCGGAGACCCAGCGAGCGTTCTTCAACAAGCACACGTTTGCCTTCATTGGGCCAAAGGGGTCACTGTCCCAGTTGCATAATGATCACGATCACACGCATTCGTATCTGGCGCAAATTGTTGGCAGAAAAAAGCTGGTCCTATTTTCACCGGCGGAGGCCGAACTGGTCGCCCAGGTGGACCCGTTCGGATTCACGGTGGACGGGACGGGGATCGATCCGCAAAACCCAGATCCGGACAGGTTTCCCCGGTTCTTGGAAACGACCCCGTTCGAATGTGTCATTGAACGGGGCGACCTGTTGTTCCTTCCGTCCGGTTGGCTGCATTACGCGTATGGATTGACAGCGGGCATTAGCGTTGCGAGGGACAGTGTCGATCGCTGGAACTTCGGAAGGTGGTTCCAATCAATGGCCATCACCAATCTGCCCAAACTGGCCTCGCGCGTCGTCCAACATCCAAGCCTGCAGAGAGACGGCATAGCGCCACCCTGGGCGGATCGGGTGCGCAATGACCCATATCTCTTGTCGCTTCTTACCTCGTATTATCGTCCATGACCCAGGCCCGCACTGCATATGTACGGAACCTTCGGCGGCGTACGAAGGATGAACTTCGTTTGCGGTTCGAGCATCTTCTCTTCAAGGGCCTCGTCGAACTGGGGTTTGATGTCGTCGAACAATCCTGGTCTCCGGATGACCCGGAGCCCTGGCTGTGTGATCAGCACCGAAGCGATGACGTTCGCCCGGTGATTCTCTACGAGCATCTGTCAAGGAACCAGATGCCGGATGGCGATGTCTATTACATGGAAATGTATTTGAACGGTACCTTCACGCTGGATCGTGATGGTTGGGGACCGTTTCAGGCCAGCATGCGGAACATGCCAGACATCAGCCATGTAAACTCGGCTGACAGCGTTGCCTACTGTGTCGAGTTGAGCGAGACATGGTTGAGAAGTGGAGAATCGAAATATTCCCAGCCGAATCCAAAAGCGATCGAGGCGCCGCAGGGATATATATTCGTGCCGCTTCAACTGAGTGCGGATGATGCAATCGTCTGCCATGCGGAAATCGGTGTTTCCGAATTTCTGCATCAGGTTGCCACCTGGGCCGTCAGCACAGGCAGGCCGCTTGTAATAAAGCTTCATCCTTACAATGATGATCCCGCAATCGCCGAAGCCGTGCGGTTTTGGACACAGAAGCCAAACATCTATCAATCACAAGAGAACGTTCATAGCTTGATCTGCCAATCCGCCGGTGTCGTCACAATTAATTCGGGCTGTGGCTTCGAGGCGCTGATTCATGGCAAGCCGGTCGTGACATTTGGGCAATGTGACTACAAGTGGGTTACATTCGCGGGTTTGGGCGTAGACCTCGATTTGGCGGCCGCATACATTGACGGTTACAGTCCTGCACAGAGGAGGCGGGCCTACAGTTGGGTATATTATTATCTGACGGACCATGTCCTGGACGTAAGAGGTGAGAATTGGGCGGCCACAGGCGCTCGTTTGAAGGACCGTCTCAGGCAAATCCTGTTTCCTATGTCTGATGTTGGACCGTAAGCGTGAACTGATGTGGTGGATTTCGAGGTTCAGTGCGTGGCGTGGTTCATGATTTGCTGTGAGATAACGGCAAAGATGCACAAACGCCCCGTGATGGAGAAGATGGGCGCCCGTTCATTGCCCGATCTTGTCCTCATGGCCGCGCAACTCGGGATCCCCGCCCGGTGGCGACGGTGGATGGTCCGGAAAGCAAGGTAAGTGGGAAGCGCATTCTGTGCGGCAAAACGCCGCAGTATTGACGAATCGGGGCGTTTCTCCGTTGCTCGCGTCATTGCCTCCGGCCGGTTCCCCCAAACCTGCCCTTTGCTGAATTCCATGGAAGGGAAGGGATGATCGACCCAAGCCTGGGGGCGGTATCCTTATCATGGGCCCAATATATACGATCAAAGTATCAAAAGACGGCTCGCTTCAAATCTTAGAATTGTGTTTGCAAAAATCATAGAAAAGCGAAAACCATCCAGTCGTATGCTTTATCGAGAGAGAGCATATGTTTGTGTTCTCTCTGGGATTAATCATCCTTTAATATTTCTGGCGCGTATCTGATGTAGATAAACACACCAGAGAACGTGCCAAGATGCTTGACAACGCCATGCGGCCTCGCATGACGGTGGAAGACTTCGTCCGCAAATGGGGGCGGTCTTCACTGGGCGAGAGCCAGGGTTCGCACGAGCATTTCATCGACCTTTGTCATGTTCTGGGGGAGATGCCTCCTGCCGAAGCGGACCCGTCGGCCACCGATTACTGCTTCGAGAAAGCGGTCGCGAAGACGGACCGGCGCCCGGGACGAGCCGATGTCTGGAAACGTGGCTGCTTCGCGTGGGAGTACAAGGGACCCGGCCGCAACCTGGACGCGGCCTACGCCCAGCTGCAGCGCTACGCGCCGGCCCTGGCCAACCCGCCACTGCTGATCGTCAGCGACATGGCAAGGGTCCGGGTCTACACGAACTGGACCAACGCGGTCACGGTGATGCACGAGATCGGCCTGCGGGATCTGCTCGATTCCAGCCGGCTGGACATCCTCAAATGGGCCTTTTCCGATCCGGAGCGGCTGCGGCCCGGTCGGACACGGGCCATGCTGACGGAGGAGGTGGCGGCCCGTTTCGCGACCCTGGCCGCCCGGATGGTGGCGCGCGGGCACGACCGCTGGACCGTCGCCCATTTCCTGATGCGGCTGGTCTTCTGCATGTTCGCCGAAGATGTCGGCCTGCTCGGAAAGGGCCTGTTCACCCGGTTGCTGGACGAGACCGTACGTGACCCGGCCGAGTTCGTGCCGCTGGCGGAGCAGCTGTTCCGATCCATGAAGAACGGCGGACGCCTGGGGTTCGAAAAGGTCGAATGGTTCAACGGCGGGCTGTTCGAAGACGCCGGTGCCCTGCCGCTGGACGGGGACGACCTCGCCATTGTGCGCGAAGCGGCGCGGCTGGACTGGTCGGAGATCGACCCGACGATCATGGGCACGCTGTTCGAGCGCGGCCTGAGCCCGGAGCGCCGCCGGGCGCTGGCGCGCGAGGTGGTGCGCCGCGACCGCGACGGCCGTTCCAAAGGGGCGGTGGGGGTCTATTACACGCCCGAACCGACCATCATGAAGCTGGTGGAGCCTGTCATAACCCGGCCGTTGCGCCGGGAATGGGCGGCGGCGCGGGAGCGGATCACGGCACTGCTCGCCGAGGCCAGGGGGGCGGCGCCCCGGCGGCGCGACCGGGCACGCCGCGACGCGCGGGCGCTCTATGACCGCTTTCTCAAGAGCCTGCGCCGGTTCCGCGTGCTGGATCCGGCCTGCGGCTCCGGCAACTTCCTGTATCTGGCCCTGCGCGAGTTGAAGGATCTGGAGCACGAGGTGGTGATCGACGGGGAGACCTTCGGCTTTCCCCGTCAGCTCGAACTCGATCTGAAGGGCAACGAGCGCTCCAAGACCATCGGGCCGGAGGCGGTGCTGGGCATAGACGTGAACCCGCTGGGCGTCGAACTGGCCCGCATCTCCGTCTGGATCGGCGCGATCCAGTGGATGCGCCGCCATGGCTACGACGTGCCGCGCAACCCCATCCTGCAGTCCCTGAAGACCATCGAGCAGAAGGACGCGCTGGTCGACCTGATCGGCGGCGAGACCCGCTGGTCCGATCCGCAAGCCCTCGCAGCGGCCGGGAAGGACGGCGGCGATGAGGATGACGGGGAGCCGTACCGGATGGTCATCGTCGGCAACCCGCCCTTCCTCGGCGACAAGACGATGCTGGGCGAATTGGGGGCGGAGTATGTCACGCGCCTGCGACGCCTGTTCGAAGGGCGTGTGCCGGGTGCGGCGGACCTCGTCTGCTACTGGTTCGAGAAGGCGCGCGCCCTGCTGGAAGAGGGTAAGATCGAGCGCGTCGGACTGGTCGCCACCAATTCGATCCGCGGCGGCGCCAACCGCAGCGTCCTCGACCGCATCCGCGCCGACGGCACCATCCTGGAAGCGTGGTCCGACGAGCCCTGGACGGTGGACGGCGCCGCCGTCCGCGTGTCGTTGGTGTGCTTCGGCCCCAAGGGCCTGGACGAAACGCCCCGGCTGGACGGCCGCGAGGTGCCGGAGATCTTCGCCGATCTGACCGCGGGCGGCGTGGATCTGACGACGGCGAAGCCGCTGGCGGAGAATGTCGGGGTGTGTTTCGAAGGCATCAAAAAATATGGATCCTTCGACGTTCCCGGTTCGACGGCCCGCGCGTGGTTATCCAGCCCGACCAACCCGAATGGACGACCGAATGCCGATGTTCTGCGCCCTTGGCTGAACGCCCTGGATGTCGTCCGTCGATCTTCGGACACCTGGGTGATCGACTTCACGGGGATGGATGAACAGGAAGCGGCCTTCTATGAGGCACCTTTCGAGCATGTGCTGCGCGAAGTCCGTCCGGAACGAAGCAAAGACCGCAACGAACGAACCCGGAGCGTATGGTGGCAGCACGAGCGCTCCCGTCCCGAACTGCGGACCAACCTCTCCAGGCTTGTACGTTGCATAGTGACACCGGTCGTCGCCAAGCATCGGGTGTTCGTGTGGCAGCCCACCGGCGTGTTGTCGGCCAATCTGCTGGACGTGATTGCCCGCGACGATGACACGACTTTCGGCATCCTGCACAGCCGCTTCCACGAACTCTGGGCATTGCGTCTCGGAACAAGCCTGGAGGACCGCCCCCGCTACACCCCCTCGACCACATTCGAAACCTTCCCCTTCCCGGAGGGACTGACGCCTGATCTCCCGGCCTCATCCTACGCAGCCGACCCCCGCGCGCAGGCCATCGCCGAGGCAGCACAGCGGTTGAACGAGCTGCGGGAAAACTGGTTGAACCCACCGGACCTTGTGACGCGGGAGCCGGAGGTGGTAACGGGCTTTCCCGACCGCCTGCTGCCGCGCGACGAGGCCGCTGCTGCGATCCTGAAGACCCGCACCCTGACCAATCTCTACAACCAGCGCCCGGCCTTCCTGGCGAACGCCCATGCGGCGCTCGACGCCGCCGTGGCCGCCGCTTACGGCTGGCCGGCCGACATTTCCGACGAGGAGGTCCTGCGCCGCCTCCTGGCTCTGAACCATGCAAGGCCGGCTGCCGATGCGGTCAAACGCCGGAAGAAGGCGGCGAAGGCGATCGACAGGGATCAAGGGAATCTGCTGCTGCCGATCTCGGGCGGAAAACCGGCGCAGTCCGACTCTGTGGAAATGCCCGTGGCGGAGCCGCAACGCGCTACGGAGCCTTCGCGCCCAACCTCGCACCGGAGAAAGGCCGGATGACCGGGGAGAGAAGCTTGCGCAAACAAGAAGGGGCGAGCCGTAGCCCGCCCCGCATCTTGTGTCCGCCGAGGCGGACTTGTTAACGGCTGGACCACGGTTTCCCATCGGCTAAAACAGGCAACGCTTCCAGTTAAAAAAGAGAATAGCATAGACCGCCGCACGGTCAAGGGTTGTGATAGGCTCGACGGCGAAGAGTTTCCGGCGACTCTATCCCGCTTGAACTCACGCGTATTCAATTCGTAAGCGGACGATCCCATGCAGCCTTACCGCCTTTCCCTTGATCTCGGCACCGCTTCCCTTGGCTGGTGCGTGCTGGACCTTGATCATGATGGAAGGCCGAAGGGCATCCGGCGCATGGGCGTGCGCATCTTCACTGATGGACGCAACCCCCAGGACAAGACTTCGCTGGCGGTGGCGCGGCGGATCGCGCGGCAGATGCGGCGGCGGCGCGACCGGACGCTGGTGCGCCGCGCGCGGCTGATGGCAGGGCTCATCCGCTTCGGCCTGATGCCGGGCGACCGCGCGGCACGCAAGGCGCTGGAGCGGCTCGACCCCTACGAACTTCGCGCCCGCGGGCTGACCGAACGGCTGGAGCCGCAGGAGATCGGCCGCGCGCTGTTCCACATCAACCAGCGCCGCGGCTTCAAGGCGATGCGCGGCACCGGCGACGAGGAGGAGGCCGGCAAGATCCGCTCCGGCATCGACCGGCTGGACATGCAGATGGCGGAGGCCGGCACGCCGACGCTGGGCGCCTTCTTCGCGTGGCTGCGCGCGAACGGGCGCAGCGTGCGCGCCCGGCTGGTCGGGCGGGGCGCCAAGGCCGAATACCCCTTCTACCCGGCGCGGCAGATGCTGGAGGCGGAGTTCGATGCGCTGTGGGCGGCGCAGGCGCGCCATCACCCGGACCTGCTGACGGAGGAGGTGCGGACCACTCTGCGCCAGCGCATCTTCCACCAGCGCCCGCTGAAGCCGCCGCAGGTTGGCAAATGCTCCCTGATCCCGGAGGACGAGCGCGCCCCGCGCGCGCTGCCCTCGGCGCAGCGCTTCCGCCTCTACACCGAACTCGCCAACCTCCGGATCATCATGCCGGACCGCAGCGAGCGGCCCCTGACCATGGAGGAACGCGACCTGATCCTGCGCGCGGCGCGGGCGAAGCCGGCCCGCAAGGCCATCGGATTCAAGGACATCCGCAAGGTGCTGAAGCTCGGCTCCGACGTCGGGTTCTCCCACGAATCCACCCGCAGGCCGGAACTGGCGACCGACGAGACCTCGGCGGTGCTGGCCGACAAGAAGCGCTTCGGCCCGCGCTGGGCGCGGCTGACCCTGGCCGAACAGGACGAGGTGGTCGAGCGGCTGCTGTCGGAAACCGATGATGGGGCGCTGATCGACTGGCTGGTCGCGCGCTGGGATCTGGAACCGGACGCCGCGGCCCGTGTCGCCGACGCACGGCTGCCCGACTTTCACCTGCGCGTCGGCCGGAAGGCCCTGGCCGCCCTGCTGCCGGTGCTGGAATCCGAATCGCGCCCCCAGCTATCTGACCAGCGGCCCATCCGCTATGACGAGGCCGTGCCCGTCGCCTTCCCCGGCGCCCACCATTCCGACCGCCGGCCGGGCGAGCGGCTGGAACGCCTGCCCTACTACGCCAAGGCGCTGGAACGCCATGTCGCCTTCGGCACCGGCAATCCAGGCGACCCGGAGGAGAAGCGGCTCGGCCGGCTCGCCAACCCGACGGTGCATATCGGGCTCAATCAGGTCCGGACGGTGGTCAACGCGTTGATCGACCGCTACGGCCAGCCGCAGGAGATCGTGGTGGAACTGGCGCGCGAGGTGAAGCAGACGCAGGAGAAGCGTCGTCAGAAGGAGAAGGAGCAGGCGGAGAACCAGCGTCGGAACGAGGAGCGCAAGGCGCTGCTGCGCAGCGTCAACGCGCCGGTCAACGGCCGCAACCTGATGAAGCTCCGGCTGTGGGAAGAGCAGGGGGCCGGGGTCAACCGCCGCTGTCCCTACACCGGCGAGACCATCGGGCTGGAGATGCTGTTGTCGGAAAAGGTCGACATCGACCACATCCTGCCTTTCTCCCGCACGCTGGACGACAGCGCCGCCAACAAAATCGTCTGCTTGGCCGCCGCCAACCGCGACAAGCGCAACCTGACACCCTACGAGCGCTGGCACGGCGACGAGGCGCGCTGGTCGCGGATTCTCGGCTGCGTCGAGGATCTGCCGCCCAACAAGCGCTGGCGCTTTGCCGAAGGCGCCATGAACCGCTGGGGAGAGGAGAAAGAGTTCCTCGCCCGGCAGATCACCGACACGCAATATCTGGCCCGGCTGGCGCGGGAGTATCTGCGCCATGTCTGTCACCCCGACCGCGTGCGTGTCTCGCCGGGGCGGCTGACCGCCATGCTGCGCCGGCGCTGGGGCGTCGATTCCATCCTGCGCGACCACAACCGCGAAGGCGGTGAAGCGCCGGTCGATGCGACCTTCGCCAAGAACCGCGACAACCACCTGCACCACGCGCTGGACGCGGCGGTGATCGGCTGCATCGACCAGGGCATGGTGCAGAGGCTGGCTCAGGCGGCATCCCGTGCCGAGGATCTGGGGCTCGACCGTCTGATGGACGACATCGACGATCCCTGGGACGGCTTCCGCGACGAGTTGGCGGCGCGGGCGCGCGGCGTGACCGTCTCGCACAAGCCGGAGCACGGCACCGGCGGCCGCCTGCACGAGGACACGGCCTATGGTCCGACCCTGGAGGCGGAACGGGCGCTTGGCTTCAACCTCGTCTACCGTAAGCCGCTCGACGGTCTGACGGAGAAGGAGGTCGCGCGCATCCGTGCCCCCGACCTGCGCAAAGCCATGCAGGAGCGTGTCGCCTTCCACCGGAACGGCCCCGACCGGCTGGACGCCAAGCAGGCGGTGGCGAAGGCGGCGGAGGATCTGGCAGCGACCGAACCCTGGGTGGGCATCCGGCGTGTCCGCCTGCTGGCCAAGGAGGCCGATCCGATCTGGCTCGCCGGGCCGGACGGCGAACCCTACAAGGGGCTGATCGCCGGCGACGTGCACCACATCGACATCGTGGCGCTTCCGGATGGCCGCTGGGCCGGGCGCGCCGCCACCTTGTTCGAGGCCCGCCGGACCGCCCTGCCGGACGGCCGTGCCGCACCCTATGTACCGGCCGACGGCGAGCGCTTCGTCATGCGCCTGCACAAGGGCGACCTCGTCAGGCTGGACCATGACGGGCGCCTGCGGATCATGCGCGTGGCCCGGCTGGAGCCTGCCAACAACCGCCTGCGCATGGTCGAGCATGTGGACGCCGGGGAACTGGACAAGCGCCACGCCGATCCGGACGACCCGTTCCGCTGGCTGATCGTCGCCTTCGACAAGCTGCGCACGCGCAGGGCGAGGCGGGTGACCGTCGACCCGCTGGGCCGGGTGCGCGACCCCGGATTCCCGAAATGGGCGGCGATGCCCATTTCCGGCGAGGCGGAGCCCGCCTGATGACCGGCCGCATCGTCGAGATCGCCGAGGATGGCCGCCACCTGTCGCTGTCGCGCGGCTTTCTGGTGGTGGAAGGGCAGGGGCGGGAGATCGGGCGCGTGCCGCTCGACGACATCGGCGCGGTGGTCGCCAACGCCCATGGGTTGACCTACAGCAACAACCTGCTGCTGGCCCTGGCGGAGCGCGGCGTCGTGGTGGTGCTGTGCGGACCGAACCATGTGCCGGCAGCCTTCCTGTGGCCGGTGGATGGCCATCATGTACAGGCCCAGCGCATGCGCGCCCAGCTGAACGTCTCGGTGCCGCAGACGAAGCGGCTTTGGCAGTTGCTTGTGCGCGCCAAGGTCCGCCAGCAGGGCGCGGTGCTGGAGGCGCGCGGCGCGCCCGCCGGTGCGTTCGAGGCGCTGGCCCGCAAGGTGCGCTCCGGCGACCCCGACAACATCGAGGCGCAGGCGGCGCGCCGATACTGGCCGCTGCTGTTCGGGAACGATTTCCGGCGCGATTCGGACGCCGACGGTATGAACGGCCTGTTGAACTATGGTTACGCCATCCTGCGCTCCACCGTGGCGCGGGCGGTGATGGGGGCGGGACTGCACCCCACGCTTGGCCTGTTCCACCGCAACAGGGCCAATCCGCTGTGCCTGGTGGACGATCTGATGGAGCCTTTCCGCCCCTTCGTCGACCTCGCCGTGGCTCGGCTGGCCGATGCGGGGCACGAAGCGGTGACGCCGGACACCAAACGATTCCTGGCGCTTGTCCCGTCACTCGACCTGCCGACGGCGGAGGGGACCACGCCGCTGTCCACGGTGGTGATGCGGGCCGCGACGTCACTGGCGCAGGCCTATGAAAAGGGGGAAGCGGTGCTCGACCTTCCGGCCGGGGAAGGCAGCAAAGCCTGGGCGCCGAAGCCTTTGGAATGGCCTGCTCCCCCACCCGCGCGGTCGAACGTGCCGCAACCGGCCTGACGGACCGCGGCAATGTTGAGCGGATACCGGATCATGTGGATGATGGTGCTGTTCGACCTGCCGGTCCTGACCAAACGCGAACGCAAGGCCGCGACGACCTTCCGCAAGTTCCTGCTGGACCAAGGCTTCGAGATGTCGCAGTTCTCCGTTTATCTCCGCCATTGCATTGGCAAAGAGCAATCGGAAGCGCTGACGCGCCGAATCGAGAAGGCAGTTCCACCAACTGGCAAGGTGCACATCGTCTTCATCACGGAAAAGCAGTATGAAACCATCGTGTGCTTTGATGGGCGAGTCCGTCAGCCCTCTCGGAAAAATCCGGAGCAATACGTTCTTTTCTGACGGCCCGAGCGGCGGAATCGAGGCAGTGGAGCGGCGGGATAAGGCTGCTTTTTCAGAGCCTTATCCCGCCACGTAGTGTAGCCGATGGGAAACCGTGGTCCAGCCGCAACGGCGGCTGCCCCAGATCCAGCGGCAGCTGCAGTGTAGCCGATGGGAAACCGTGGTCCAGCCGCAACCAGGGTCGTCATGTTGTCCTCTTGGTTGCTAGTGTAGCCGATGGGAAACCGTGGTCCAGCCGCAACTGCGCCGTCACCCGGATAGACCCGCAGCTGAGTGTAGCCGATGGGAAACCGTGGTCCAGCCGCAACGGGGCGGCGGATGAGGCGCAACCGGTGGTAAGTGTAGCCGATGGGAAACCGTGGTCCAGCCGCAACCGCGCCGCGGTCGATCTCGTGAAGCACTTCAGTGTAGCCGATGGGAAACCGTGGTCCAGCCGCAACGAGCCGCACGAGTTGGAGCGCCGCTATTTGAGTGTAGCCGATGGGAAACCGTGGTCCAGCCGCAACTGACGTAGTCGGGTGCCCAGCCGTCTTCGCAGTGTAGCCGATGGGAAACCGTGGTCCAGCCGCAACACCCCAACTACAGCGCGTGCGGCGAGATCGAGTGTAGCCGATGGGAAACCGTGGTCCAGCCGCAACAGGTCGCCCATGGTCAGAGCGCCACGCCCGAGTGTAGCCGATGGGAAACCGTGGTCCAGCCGCAACGTGCCCTCGATCCGGACGCTGTCGGCGATGAGTGTAGCCGATGGGAAACCGTGGTCCAGCCGCAACTCGAAGGCGCGCTCGCCCAGCCGGCCCAGCAGTGTAGCCGATGGGAAACCGTGGTCCAGCCGCAACAGCGCGCACGGACTGGGTAACGGGCGCGGGAGTGTAGCCGATGGGAAACCGTGGTCCAGCCGCAACCGCCCGGTTCTGGGTGCACGCGAGCGCCAGAGTGTAGCCGATGGGAAACCGTGGTCCAGCCGCAACGATCGAGCCCTTCGCCGAAGAACTCGCCGCAGTGTAGCCGATGGGAAACCGTGGTCCAGCCGCAACAGAGCTGGTTTTGACGCCATCCGGCGAAGTAGTGTAGCCGATGGGAAACCGTGGTCCAGCCGCAACCGGCTGTCCCGCAAAAGCGCCCCCCTTCCGAGTGTAGCCGATGGGAAACCGTGGTCCAGCCGCAACAAGGCCCTGGCCGTTACTCGGCGCAAGAGCAGTGTAGCCGATGGGAAACCGTGGTCCAGCCGCAACTTTGAACGCCTCCATCGTGCCGACCGGGAAAGTGTAGCCGATGGGAAACCGTGGTCCAGCCGCAACCGGTAACCCCTCTACACCCGCGGCGGCGCTAGGGTCTGTTGACATTCGCCGCGTTGCCAAGACTGTAGCGACGAGGTTGATGGCCGCTGCGAAGCTTTTGTCTGCTTTGTCACATCGTGTGGCGATGCGGCGGATGTCAACAGACTCTAGGGAGCCCCCTCACACCAGCGGCAGATCGCTGCCGCCATTGACGATGTCCACCGTGCCGGAGATCAGGTTCTCCGCATACAGTGCCTCCAGATCGATGCCGCCGGCCGGACGCACCGGGCGGATGGCGCGGATCCAGCCGGATATCGCCTGTTCCTGTCGGCGGCGGATCGCTTCCGCCTCGTCCACCGTCACGGCCTGGAAGGACAGGCGGTCACCGGGACGCAGGCGGCCGGCGCGGGGCAGGTCGGCGGAGATCACGGTGGCGATCTTGGCATAGCCGCCGGCGGTCTGATGGTCGTTCAGCAGCAGGATCGGCTGCCCGTTGCCCGGAACCTGGATGGAGCCGGTGACCAGCCCGTCCGACGGGATATCGGCCGACCCGCGATGCTTCAGCGCCGGCCCCTCCAGCCGCAGCCCCATGCGGTCGGCCTGCTTGCCGACATGATAGCGCGCCGACAGGAAGGTCGCCAAAGCCTGTTCGGTGAAGCGGTCGTCCTGCGGCCCAAGCACGACGCGCAACGGCCCAACGCCATACTCCGGCGGCTGCGGCAGTTCCAATTCCTGCTCATCGGGCGGCCCAATGGGCGCGCTGTCGCGGACAAGCGGCAACCGGTCGTCCTGGCCCAGAGGACGCCCGCCGAGCGGACCGATGCCGGCCCGGACATAGGTGGACAGGCTGCCCATCACCGGTGCCAGCGCGAAGCCGCCGGCCACCGCCAGATAGGCGACCGACGCCCCATCGACCGCCCCAAGCCGCAGCAGATCGCCCTGGCGCAGGCTGTGGCTGCGGTGGGGTTCCAGCGGCCGGGAGGCCTCCCCCTCGCGCTCCAGCGTCATTGCCAGCGGACCGACCGCGGCGATGCGGACGGAGGCGGCGTCCACCCGCAGGACGGGGCCGAGCAGGGCGATCTCCAGCCCCGCCATGCCCTGCGGGTTGCCGACCAGCGCGTTGGCCAGCCGCAGCGCCACCGGGTCGAGCGCACCGGCCACCGGCATGCCCAACTCCTGGAAGCCGAAGCGACCCAAATCCTGGATCGTCGCGAACAGGCCCGGCCGCACCACGGTCAGAAAGGCGCTCATGATGCGGTCCTCAGACTGGCGGGATCGAAGCGGCCGGCAGCCACCGCCTGCGCGATGCCGTCGAAGGCGGCGCGGTCCACCGTCTCGAAGCGCACCCGGTCGCCCGCCGCCAGCAGGACGGGATCGGCCCGGCCGGAGTCATAGAGCGGAACCGGACAGCGGCCGATCAGGTGCCAGCCGCCGGGACTCTCCCACGGATAGACGGTGGTCAGCCGCCCGGCGACGGCGACGGAGCCGGCCGGCACCCGCACCCGCGGTTCCGTCCGGCGCGGCCGTTCCAGTTCGGCCGGCAGGTCGCCCATGTAGCCGAAGCCCGGCATGAACCCCAGCATATAGACGAAATACTCGGCCGAGCCGTGCAACTCTGCCACCCGCTCTGTGGTCAGCCCCAGCCCGCCGGCCAGTTCGGCCAGATCGGGGCCGAGGTCCGGGTCGTAGCAGACCGGCAGGCGCCACAGCCGTCCTTCGGACGCGGCGGCGTCGCTGCCGGCCAGCGCCGCCTCCACCGCCGCCTGCATCTCCCCCCGACCGGTGGCGACCGGGTCGTAGACCACCAGCAGCGAGCGGAAGGTCGGCACCGTCTCCACCAGCCCAGCCGGCGGTTCGGCTTTCAGCCGGGCGTGCAGGGCCATGACGCGGGCGTTGGTCGCCCGGTCGATGGCCTCGCCGAACTCGACGTTGAAGGCGGTGTCGCCTGCGGTGGTGAAGCGGATCTTCACGCCCACGCTCCTTACCCGATCATCATCGACGGCAACCACGTCACCATGCCGGGGAACAGCCACAACAGGGCCACCATCAGCACCATCAGCAGGAAGAAGGGCAGGCTGGCCTTGCCGATGGTGAAGATGTTCCTGCCGGTCATCGCCTGCAGCACGAACAGGTTGAAGCCGACAGGCGGCGTGATCTGCGCCATTTCCACCACAATAATGATGTAGATGCCGAACCACAGCAGGTCGATGCCCGCCTGCTGCACCATCGGCAGGATCACCGAGGTGGTCAGCACCACCATGGAGATGCCGTCGAGGAAGCAGCCCATCACGATGAAGAAGGCGGTCAGCGCCACCAGCAGCGCCGCCGGCGACAGCTGCATCGTGGTGATCCACTCCGCCAGCAGGCGCGGGATGCCGGTATAGCCCATCGCCACCGTCAGGAAGGCCGCACCCGCAAGGATGAAGCCGATCATGCACGAGGTGTGGGCGGCACCGAACAGGCTGTCGCGGAAGGTCGCCCAGCTCAGCGTGCCGGTCGCCAGCGCCAGCACCAGCGACCCCAGCACGCCGATGCCGGCGGCCTCGGTCGGGGTGGCGATGCCGACATAGATGGACCCCAGAACCGCGGCGATCAGCAGCATCACCGGGATCAGCGCGCCGGTATCGCGGAGCTTCTCGGCGAAGCTCTGGGACGGCTCGGGCGGCGGCACCCGGCCGGGATTCAGCAGCGACCAGCCGCCGACATAGGCCATGAACAGGCCGGTCAGCACGATGCCGGGGATGACACCGGCGATGAACAGCCGGGCGATGGACACGTCGGCGGCCACGCCATAGACGATCATGATGATCGACGGCGGGATCAGCAGCCCCAGCGTGCCGGCGCCCGCCAGCGTGCCGATGGTCATCAGCGGGTCGTAGCCGCGCCGGTTCAGCTCTGGAATCGTCATGCGGCCGATGGTGGCGGCGGTGGCGGCCGAGGACCCCGACACCGCGGCGAAGATCGAGCAGCCGATGACGTTCACATGCATCAGCCGGCCGGGAAGCCAGCCGGTCCAGGGCGCCAGCCCCTTGAACATGTCGGACGAGATGCGGGTGCGGAACAGGATCTCGCCCATCCAGATGAACAGCGGCAAGGCCGTCAGCGTCCAGGAAGTGCTGGCCCCCCAGATGTTGGTCGCCATCACCATGCCCACCGGCCGGGCGGTGAACAGCGCCATGGCGACGAAGCCGACGCCGGCCAGCGCCAGCGCCACCCACACGCCGGCCCCCAGCATCAGGAACATCGTCACCACGACGACGAGGGATGCGGTCGTCTGATCCATCGTTCAGCCCTCGCTCTGCATGCCGGCATGCTGGTAGGACGCGTCCCCGCCCCGCAGCACCGCCACAAGGTCGTCGATCAGGGCGATGACCAGCACGACCAGCCCGGCCGCCATCAGCGCTTGCGGGATCCACAGCGGGATCGGCAGTACGCCCTGACTGAGGTCGCCGAAATCGTAGGAATCATAGGTCATGCGCGCCCAGTACCAGGCGAAATAGGCGCTCAGCGCCGTACCGAAGGCGAGGCAGGCCAGTTCGAAGGCGCGGCGGGGCGCGCCGTGCAGCCGCTCCACCAGCACCCCGACGCGGATGTGGGAGCCGCGGCGCAGCGCCGGCCCCAGCATCAGGAAAAAGGACGCCGCCATGCAATAGCCGGCAAGCTCGTCGGCTCCCGGCACCATGCGGCCGAACAGGCGGCTTCCCACCTGCGTGATGATCAGCACGGCAATGGCGGCAAGCGCGACCGCGCCCAGGATCTCGGCGGTTCGATAAAGAAGGGACAGTGCGGTGCGCATGGCGCAACCACCTCCTGCGGTCGGTCGGGGCGAAGGGGCAAGGATGCGGCGGCATCCCAGCCGGCACGCCGCAGCGGGGCGTCCGGGATGCCGCGCAACGGCCGGTTACTTGCGGAAGGCGGAGATGATCGCCTCGCCGTCGGCACCGGCGGCCTTGGTCCATTCCTCGGTCATGGTCTTGCCGATGGTGGACAGGCCTTCCTTCAGCTTGTCGGACGGCGGCAGGACCTTCATGCCGTTGCCGGCCATGGTCTTGTTCAGCTCGGCCGTCTTCTTTTCCCACTCGGCCCAGCCGGCGGCCTCGGCCTTGGCGGCGGCGTCCTGGACCGCCTTCTGGGTGTTGGCGTCCAGCCCCTTCCACACCTCGGCGTTGACGAAGACCATGTTGCGCGGCAGCCAGGCCTGGACGTCGTAATAGACCTTCACGAAATCCCAGGCCTTGGTGTCGACGCCGGTGGCGGCCGACGTGATCATCGCGGTGACGATGCCGGTGCCGAAGGCCTGCGCGACCTCCGCCGCCTCGATCTTCACCGGGACGGCGCCGCTCAGCTCGGCGATGCGGGTGGTGGCCGGGTTGTAGGCGCGGAACTTCTGCCCCTTCAGCGCTTCGACCGACTGGATCTCGTCCTTCACGTAGAGGCCCTGCGGCGGCCACGGAATCGAGTAGAGCAGCTTCAGGCGCTGGCGCTCCAGCTTCTTCTCGAGATACGGCTTGGAGACGTCGTAGAGCTTGCGCGACGCCTGGAAGTCGGTGGCGAGGAAGGGCACCGAATCGAGGCCGAACAGCGGATCCTCGTTCGCCCAGGAGCTGATCAGCACCTCGCCCAGCTGCGCCTGTCCGGACTGGACCGCGCGCTTGATCTCCGGATGGCGGACCAGCGAGCCGTTGGAATGGACGGTGATCTGGATCTTGCCGCCGGTGGCCGCCTTCACGTCCTCCGCGAACTGCTTCACCACCACGGTGTGCAGGTTCGTGTCGGGATAGGGGGTCGGCATGTCCCAGGTCTCGGCGAGTGCTGCCAGCGGCCCGGCGGCGACGCCCAGCCCAAGCAGGCCGGCGACGATCGGGCCGGCCATCCGGGCGACGAGACGGGATTGCAGCATGTCAGCGGTCATGATGTTCGGAAGCTCCCTGATTGTTGGCCGAAGCGGCGCCCGCCGGCCTTGTGGCCGGTCGGACGGTGGGCAGAAGCCGGATGTCCGGCCCGGCCGGAGCCTGCGCGAGCAGCCCATAGCCAAGGCATCGTGACGGCGGCCTCCCTTATCCTGCCCATTCGGTCCCCAAGGGTTCACCGTTCCGAGCGATCCGTCAAACCTCCAATGTTACAAACGGGGAAAAATCAGCGCCGCCCGTCCCTTATGGGTGCGGGCTCAGTAGATCAGCTCGTTCTCGCCGCTGCCCTCGGCCAGCACCAGTTCGCCGCGGGCGGCGAGGTCCTTGGCCAGCTGGACCATGTACATCTGCGCCTCGTCCACGTCGCGGACGCGGACCGGGCCCATGGCAGCCATGTCCTCGCGCAGGATCTTGGCCGCGCGCTCGGACATGTTGGAGAAGAACAGATCCTTCAGCGACTCCGACGCGCCCTTCAGCGCGGTGCCCAGCTTCTGCTTGTCCACCGTGCGCAGGACGGTCTGGACGCCGCCGGGGTCGAGCTTCGACAGATCCTCGAAGGTGAACATCAGCGACTTGATGCGCTCGGCGCTGTCGCGGTTGCGCTCCTCCAGGGCCGCCATGAAGCGGTGTTCGGTGGTGCGGTCCAGTCCGTTGAAGATCTCCGCCAGCATTTCGTGGCTGTCGCGTCGGCTGGTGCGGGCGAGGTTGGTCATGAACTCCGTGCGCAGCGTGCGCTCCACGTCGTCCAGAACCTCCTTCTGCACCGCCTCCATGCGCAGCATGCGCATGATGACCTCCATCGCGAAGCTTTCCGGAAGCTGGGCAAGGACGCGGCCGGCATGGTCGGAGCGGATCTTGGACAGCACGACGGCGACGGTCTGCGGATACTCGTTCTTCAGGTAGTTGGACAGGACCGACTCGTTGACGTTGGTCAGCTTGTCCCACATCGTACGGCCGGCCGGACCACGGATGTCCTCCATGATCTGGTCGACCTTGTCCTTCGGCAGGGTCTTCAGCAGCAGCCGCTCGGTGGAATCGAAGGAGCCGACGACGGTGCCGCTCGACGACATCTGTTCGGCGAACTCGACGAACAGCCGCTCGATCAGGTTGGCGGAGACCGTGCCCAGGTTCGCCATCACCTGGGACAGCTCCTTGATCTCCTCGTCGTCCATCAGCGAGAACAGCTTGGACGAATGCTCCTCGCCCAAGGCCAGCATCATGATGGCGGCCTTTTCCGGGCCGGTGAGGGTCCGGTAGTCCTCACGAACCTTTTGAGCCATTGCTGACCTTCATGCCTGCGCGATTGCCATTACCGGCAGATCATTGCGGCAAACATCGTTAACAAACGATAAGGAAGCCGGTCGGGAATAGCAAAACCGGCTGTCGCGCCAGCTTTCCGCCGGCGTCCCGGAACCGAAGCCGGCCGGCGCGGTTGGGGTCTGCGTCATTCCCCTGCACAAGAATGGGAGGCGCCCATGCCTGCCCCGCCGGACATGTCCCGCCGTCCCGCCGCTCTCGCCATCCGGGCGTTGATGATCCGTGCCGGGCTTCGCGGCGCCGCGACCGTCCTGCTCCTTCCCGGCCTGATGGTCGCCCTGCCGGCCCCCGTCCTGGCGGAACAGGCGGTGACGCTGGAGGGCTCCGACTGCCGCTATCGCGACCAGTATCCCGACCGGCGCAAGACAATCCGCTGGTCCGGCGCCTGTGTGGACGGCTGGGCGAGCGGGTCCGGCGTGCTGACCTGGTTCCATGACGGCCGCTATGACGGCCGGGCGGAGGCCACCCTCGTCGACGGGCGGATCGAAGGGCCGGCCCGCATCACATGGCGCGATGGCCGCCGCCTCAACGGCAATTTCAGGGACGGGCTGGTTTCGGGACAGGCCACCCATGTCTGGGCGGACGGGCGGACATATGAGGGGGAATGGCGGGACGACCGCCGCACCGGCTTCGGCACGCTTATTTTCCCCAGTGGAAACAAGTATGTCGGCGAATTCCACCGCAACCGTCCGACCGGTCCGGGCGAGTTCGTGACCGCCGACGGCCGCCGCTTCCAGGCGCAGGTCGACGCCCGCGGCACGATCAGGGCCGGGGCTCCGCTCGACCGTCCGCCGCAATCCGCATCCGTTCCTCCGCCGGTTCCCGCATCGCCGCCAGCCGACGCCGCCGGGCCGCAGCGGCTGGAAGAATGGCTGACGGAGCCCAATCAGCTTCTGCGCACCCCGCAGCAATAACCGGCGTCCTTTCACCGTCCGTCTTAGGCTCCCCATGGGCGTCGCCCCCAGTCACGCCGCCCTTTGGCATACGCCACTATGTGAAAATGAATTTACAGGAATGTGGAAAGCCTGTAACTCTGTGCTCACGCAAGCCACGCTTGGGCTTTCCGGAGGAGCATCGGGGGGATGGAGCCACCCATTCAGACGGGATCGCTGCTGATCCGGATGCAGAACTGCCAGGCGCAGCTGCCGGCGGCGCTCGCCAAGGTGGGGGAGTGGGCTCTGGCCTATCCGTTCCGCACCGCGACCCTGAAGATCGGGGAGCTGGCGGCGGCGGCCGAGGTGTCGGTGGCATCCGTCAACCGCTATGCCCGCTTCCTCGGCTATGAAGGCTATCCGGAGTTCCGCGAGGATCTGCTGCGCGCCTTCGAATCCACCTTCGCCCCGGTGGAGAAGCTGCGCGTGGCGGTGCAGCGCGACACCTCCAACGCCGAGATCATGCGGGAATCGCTGGCCAGCGACGCCGGCAACATCACCCGCACCATGGATCTGCTGCAGCCCGAACAGTGCGAGGCCGCGATCCGCCTGATCCGCGAGTCCGATCGCATCGTGGCGCTCGGCCTTGGGGACAGCGCCTATCTCGCCCTGTTCCTGGCCGACGTGCTGGAGCCCTATGTCGACCATGTCCGCGAAGCCATCGAGTTCGCGGGTACGGAGCGCACCATCCGCCGGCTGATGACGGTGAAGCCCGGCGATCTGGTGATCGCCATCACCTCGCCGCGCTATTCGCGCCGGACCATCGAGCATCTGCAGCTGTGCCGCGAGCGCGGGGCGAAGGCCATCGCGCTGACCGACGCGCCGGACAGCCCGATCGTTCCGCTTGCCGACGTCACCCTGCTGGCCGGGGCCGACCACGGCGTGCGCCACAGCTCCCCCACCGGGCTGATGGCGCTGATCGTGGCGCTGGGCACCGCGCTGTCCCGCTCCGGTCCCGACAGCGTCGGACAGGCCGCCGACGTCGCCGAACGTATCTTGCCCTATCTCCACGTCGTGCCGAAGAGCAAACGGCCGACCGAGTGAGCAAGGCTTTCCTTTCCACGCGCCAAAGAAGCTGAAAAGCGATGACGATCTCCTATTGGAACGGGCGTTACCTGCCGCTGGACGAGGTCCATGTGTCGCCGCTGGACCGCGGTTTCCTGTTCGCCGACGGCCTCTATGAGGTGACCGCCGCCTACAATGGCCGCCTGTTCGAGCCGGAGGCGCACATCGCCCGCCTGCAGCGCGGCCTGTCCGAACTGCGCATCGACTGCACGCTGTCGGCCGGCGACTGGCTGGACATCATGGAGCGGCTGGCCTCCTCTTCCGGCATCGACGGCGACCTGACCGTCTATCTCCAGGTCACGCGCGGTGCAGCATCCAGCCGCGGCCATGCCTTCCCGGCCGGCGTCACCCCGTCGGTCTTCGGCATGGCGAGCCCGCTGAAGCGCCCGCCGGCTTCCTGGCGCGACCAGGGTGTCGCCGCCATCACCATCCCCGACATCCGCTGGAGCCGCTGCGACCTCAAAACGGTGGCGCTGCTCGGCAGCGTGCTGGCGCAGCAGGCGGCGACCGATGCCGGCGTGGTCGATGCGCTGCAGCTGCGCGACGGTCTGGTGACCGAGGGGGCCGCGACCAACATCTTCGTGGTGAAGGACGGCGTCATCGCCACCCCGATCAACGACAACCGCATCCTGGAAGGCATCACCCGCATTGTCATCCTGCGCCTGGCCGCCGAGGCCGGCCTGCGGTTGGAGGAGCGCGACATCCCGGCGGCTGAGCTTGAGACGGCCGACGAAATCTGGATTGCCAGCACCACCAAGGAAATCACCCCCGTCACCAGCCTGAACGGCAAGCCGGTCGGCACCGGCGCGCCGGGCATGGTGTGGCGCCGCATGTTCGCGCTGTTCGCCGAGAGGCTGGGACGATGAGCGGCGCCGCCGCGATGCGGGCGGTCGACACCGCGCCGGCCCTGCTGTCGGTAGAGGGGCTGAGCGTCGCCTTCGACGGCGAGCATGGTCCCGTGCGCGTGGTCGACGACGTCAGCTTCACCGTGGCGCCGGGCGAGACGGTCGCCATCGTCGGCGAATCCGGCTCCGGCAAGTCGGTGACCTCGCTGTCGCTGATGCGGCTGGTCGATTATGCCGGCGGCCGCATCGTTGGCGGGCGCATCCGCTTCAAGGGCCGTGACGGGCGCGAACGCGACCTGGCATCCCCGCCGGCCGAATCGCTGACCGACATGCGCGGCAACGACATCGCCATGGTCTTCCAAGA
Source organism: Azospirillum sp. B21 (assembly GCF_008364825.1). GTDB lineage: Bacteria > Pseudomonadota > Alphaproteobacteria > Azospirillales > Azospirillaceae > Azospirillum. The sequence goes on along the minus strand of NZ_VTTO01000005.1, from coordinate 403,892 downwards.
GCCGATGACGTCGCTGAACCCGGTCTTCACCATCGGCGACCAGATCGCCGAGGCGGTGATGCTGCACCAGGGTCTCGACCGTAAGGCGGCGCGGGATGAGGCCCTGCGCATGCTGGAAAAGGTGCGGATTCCCGAACCGGCCCGGCTGCTCGACCGTCACCCGCACCAGCTGTCGGGCGGCATGCGCCAGCGCGTGATGATCGCCATGGCGCTGTCCTGCAAGCCGTCGCTGCTGATCGCCGACGAGCCGACCACGGCGCTGGACGTCACCATCCAGGCCCAGATCCTGCGGCTGATCCGTCTGCTGCAGGAAGAGATGGGGATGGGCGTCATCTTCATCACCCACGACATGGGCGTGGTGGCGGAGGTGGCCGACCGCGTCGTCGTGATGTGGCGCGGCCGCAAGGTGGAGGAGGGCACGGTAGAGCGCATCTTCCAGGCGCCGCAGCACCCCTACACCAAGGCGCTGCTGTCGGCCGTGCCGAAGCTGGGCGCGCTCCGCGGCCAGGACCTGCCGATGCGGTTCCCCCTGCTGGTGGTGGACGACGCGAAGGCCGAAGCAGCGCCGCCGGCTCCGCCGCCGGTACAGGACACCGTGCGCGCCGTCGACGCCCCGCTTCTGGAGGTGCGCGACCTCACCACCCGTTTCGACGTGCGCAAGGGCATCTTCGGATCGCTGAAGGCCCGCGTGCATGCGGTGGAGAAGGTCAGCTTCGCCGTCCGTCCGGGCGAGACCCTGGCGCTGGTCGGCGAATCCGGCTGCGGCAAGTCGACGACCGGCCGCACCATCATGGGGCTGCAGTCCGCCACCTCCGGCAGCATCCGCTTCGACGGCACCGATACCGCGACCTTGGATTCCAACGGTCAGGCGAAGCTGAAGGAGAAGATCCAGTACATCTTCCAGGATCCCTTCGCCTCGCTGAACCCGCGCATGACCGTCGGCTTCAGCGTCGCCGAACCGATGCTGGTCCACGACTATGTGCCCACATCCAGGCCGGGCGTGTCGCGCCGCCGCGCCATCGAGGAGCGGGTGGCGGAGCTGCTGACCCAGGTGGGCCTGAAGCCGGAGCACGCGCGCCGCTACCCGCACGAGTTCTCGGGCGGACAGCGCCAGCGCATCTGCATCGCCCGCGCGATCGCCTGCGATCCCAAGCTGATCATCGCCGACGAGGCGGTGGCGGCGCTCGACGTGTCGATCCAGGCGCAGATCGTCAATCTGCTGATGGAGCTGCAGGCCAGGCGCGGCCTGTCCTACCTGTTCATCAGCCACGACATGGCGGTGGTGGAGCGGGTCAGCCACCGCGTCGCCGTCATGTATCTCGGCCAGATCGTCGAACTCGGTCCGCGCCGCGCGGTGTTCGAGAATCCGCAGCACCCCTACACCCGCCGCCTGATGGCGGCCGTGCCGATCGCCGATCCCAGCCGGCGCACCCGCGACCTGCGGCTTCTGACCGGCGAGATCCCCAGCCCGATCCGCGCCATCGGCGACGAGCCGGCGGTGCAGCCGCTGGTGCCGGTCGGCGATGACCATTTCGTCGCCCGCCACCCCGTCGGCGGCGACTTTTGAATCAAGAAAAGGGAGACATCACGTGACGCGTTTCGCTCTTCCCCTGCTGGCCGGCCTGCTCGCCGGCACCGCGCTGGCCGGTCCGGCCTTCGCCGCCAAGACTCTGGTGGTCGGCCTTCCCGACAACATCACCGGTTTGGACCCGGCCGACATCAACGACACCCTGTCGCAGTCGGCCAGCCGCACGATGATGCAGGGCCTGTTCGGTTTCGACAAGGAGATGAAGCTGGTCCCGCTGCTGGCGGAAAGTTTCACGGTCAACGACACGGCCACCGAATACACCTATCGCCTGCGCAAGGGCGTCACCTTCCATGACGGCACGCCCTTCAACGCCCAGGCGGTGAAGACCAACTTCGACCGCCTGTCCAACCCGGCCAACCGTCTGAAGCGCCAGAGCCTGCTGGCGATGCTGGCCGAATCGGTGGTGGTCGACGACTACACCATCACCCTGAAGCTGTCGCAGCCCTTCGGCGCGCTGAACAACAACCTCGCCCACCCCGGCGCCATGATCCACAGCCCGAAGGCGCTGGAGACCTTCGGCAAGGAGATCGGCCGCCACCCGGTCGGCACCGGCCCCTACAAGTTCGTCAGCTGGGAAGCGGACACGCTGAAGGTCGAGAAGAACGACAAGTACTGGAAGCCGGGCCTGCCGAAGGTCGACCGCGTGACGCTGAAGAGCGTGCCGGAGAACGGCAGCCGCATCGCCATGCTGCAGACCAACGAGGCGCAGTTCATCTATCCGCTGCCGCCGGAAATGGTGAAGATGGTGGAAGCCAACCAGGCGCTGGAGATCATCGACGCCCCGTCGATCATCGCCCGCTATGTGGCGATGAACACCATGAAGAAGCCGTTCAACGACCCGCGCGTCCGTCAGGCGTTGAACTACGCCATCGACAAGAACGCCTACGCGAAGGTGGTCTATCGCGGCTATGCCGGCCCGCTGGATTCGGCCATCCCGTCCAAGCTGGGCTTCCACGTCTCGCAGCCGAACCAGTACACCTACGACCTTGCCAAGGCGAAGGCGCTGCTGGCCGAAGCGGGCTACCCGAACGGCTTCGAGGCCGAGATGATCGGCCGCAACAGCACCAACTTCATCCGCGGCATGCAGTTCGTGCAGCAGCAGCTGGCCCAGGTCGGCGTCAAGCTGACCGTCACCCCGCTCGAAGCCGGTGTCGAGGCCTCCCGTGTCTGGAGCGTCGAAAAGCCGGAGGATGCCACGGTGCAGATGCAGTACAGCGGCTGGTCGGCTTCGACCGGCGATGCCGACTGGGGCCTGCGTCCGCTGCTGTGGGGCAAGGGCTTCCCGCCGAAGTTCTTCAACGTGGCTTACTATAAGAACGAGACGGTCGACACCGCGATCGAGACCGGCATCGGCACCGCCGACAACGCCAAGCGCGCCGAGGCCTACCGCGTTGCCCAGGAGCAGATCTGGAAGGACGCGCCCTGGATCTTCCTCGGCGTCGAGAACCTGCTGGCCGGCAAGTCGAAGAAGCTGACCGGCTTCTACTACGTCGCCGACGGCGGCCTGCAGATGGAAGAGGCCGATCTGCAGTGATGTGAAGTGTGGGGGTGGGGAGGTTTGACCCCCACCCTAACCCTCCCCCGCTGGGCGGGGGAGGGGACTAAGTGCTTAGGCGGGAGAGTGGCGGCAGTCCCTCCCCCGCCCAGCGGGGGAGGTTAGGTGGGGGTCTAACGCCCCCAAGAATCCACCCCCCGCACCTCCAGGCCCTCCACCAGGACCTCTGCCCCATGCTGAAATATCTCGTCGGCCGTGTCGCCGGCATCCTGCCGGTTCTGCTGGTGATTTCCGTCTTCGTCTTCGGCTTCGTCCATCTGCTGCCGGGCGATCCGGCGCGGCTGGTTGCCGGTCCCGATGCGACCCAGCGCGACGTCGAACTGGTGCGCCAGGACCTCGGCCTCGACCAGCCGCTGTGGGTGCAGTATGGCCGTTTCCTCGGCAACGCGGTGCAGGGCGAGTTCGGGCGCTCGATGAAGACCAAGCGGCCGGTGTCGCAGGAGATCGGCGAACGCTTCATGCCCACGCTCTACCTCACCGTCGCCGCCATGGCGTGGGCGACGCTGGCCGGGCTGCTGATCGGCGTGGCGTCCGCCACCAAGCGTGGGCGCTGGCAGGACCATGCCGGCATGATCGTCGCGGTGTCGGGCATCGCCTTCCCGTCCTTCTGGCTCGGCCTGCTGATGATCGACCTGTTCTCGGTCAAGCTCGGCTGGTTGCCGACCAGCGGCTATGGCACGTGGCAGCATTTCGTCATGCCGTCGCTGACGCTCGGTCTCGGCGTCGCCGCGGTGATGGCGCGCTTCACCCGCTCCGCCTTCATCGAGATCGCGCGCGAGGATTATGTCCGCACCGCCAGGGCCAAGGGCGTACCCGCCCGGCTGGTGGTGTGGAAGCACACGCTGCGCAACGCGCTGATCCCGATCATCACCATGGTCGGCCTGCAGTTCGGCTTCCTGCTGGGCGGGTCCATCGTGGTGGAGACGGTGTTCTCCTGGCCGGGGCTGGGCCGGCTGCTGGTCGATAGCGTCAGTTACCGCGACTACACCGTCATCCAGGCGGAGATCCTGCTGTTCTCGCTGGAGTTCATCATCATCAACCTGCTGGTCGATGTGCTGTACGCCTTCGCCAACCCCGAGATTCGCTACTCATGACCACGACAGACGCAACCGGCGTGGCCGCCGGCCAAAATACGGGCCACGAAGCCGTCCGTTCGCCGCTGCGCGAGTTCTGGCGCAAGTTTCGGCGCAACCGCACCGCCATGGCGGCCGGCATCTGTCTGCTGGCGCTGGCTTTGGCTGCCGCCGCCGCTCCCTGGATCGCGCCGTTCGATCCGGCTGCCTTCGACTACGACCGCATCCTTGAAGGCCCGTCGGCCGACCATTGGGCCGGCACCGACGCCTATGGCCGCGACATCTTCAGCCGCATCCTGTGGGGTGCCCGCATCTCGCTGTCGGTCGGCCTGCTGTCGGTCCTACTCGGCGGGGTGGCCGGCGTGGCGCTGGGGCTGATCGCCGGCTTCCGCGGCGGCTGGATCGACAGCCTGATCATGCGCATCTGCGACGTGCTGCTGGCCTTCCCCGGCATCCTGCTGGCCATCGGCATCGTCGCCATCCTGGGTCCGGGCATCGAGAACGTCATCTATGCGGTGGCGATCTTCAGCGTGCCGGTCTTCGCCCGCCTCGTGCGCGGCAGCACGCTGTCGCTGAAGCGCGCGGTCTATGTCGACGCCGCCCGCGCCATCGGCGTGCGCGACCGGCTGCTGATGGTCCGCCACATCCTGCCGGGCACGCTGCCCAGCGTGATCGTCTATGTCTCCATGCGCATCGGCACCTCGATCCTGACGGCGGCCAGCCTCAGCTTCATCGGCCTCGGCGCCCAGCCGCCCAGCCCGGAATGGGGCGCCATGTTGGCCGATGGGCGCAGCTACATCGGCGTCGCCAGCCATGTCACCTTCTATCCCGGCCTCGCCATCTTCCTGACGGTGCTGGCCTTCAACCTGCTCGGCGACGGACTGCGCGATGCCCTCGACCCGAAACTCCGTTGAACCGGCAAAGCGCGCGCGGGCCTTCGGGCTCGCCTGCGGCCGGCTGACGCCGGGGCCGCGCAACGCCATCACGGACGTTCCAGGCGTGCGCGTCGGCCATGTCACGCTTGATGACGGCGCCATCCAGACCGGCGTCACCGCCATCCTGCCCCATGCCGGCAACCTCTACCGCGACAAGCCCATAGCCGCCGCCGAAGTGCTGAACGGCTTCGGCAAGAGCGTCGGCCTGATGCAGGTGGAGGAACTCGGCGCGCTGGAAACCCCGATCCTGCTGACCAACACCCTGTCGGTCGGCACGGCGTCCACCGCTTTGGTCCGCCACGCCATCGCCGCCAACCCCGACATCGGCCGCACCACCGCCACCGTCAACCCGGTGGTGATGGAGTGCAACGACGGCCCGCTGAACGACATCCAGGCGCTGGCTGTCACCGAGGCCCACGCCGCCGCCGCCCTGGCCGCCGCGCTGTCGGAGCCGGACGGCGCCGAGGTTGCGGTCGGATCGGTCGGGGCCGGGCGCGGCATGTCCTGCTTCGGCTTCAAGGGCGGCATCGGCACGTCGTCGCGCCGGCTGAAGCTGGACGGCAAACGCCATCACATCGGCCTGCTTGTCCTGGCGAATTTCGGCCGGCCGGGGGAGCTGCGCCTCCCCGATGGCCGCCGCGTCGCCCCGCCGGCGAAGGACGACGCGCCGGAAAAGGGCTCCGTCATCGTCATCGCCGCCACCGACGTGCCGCTCGATCACCGCCAGCTGCGCCGGGTGATCCGCCGCGCCGGGGTCGGGCTCGCGCGGGTGGGATCCTTTTGGGGCCATGGCAGCGGCGACATCGCGCTGGGATTCACCACCGCCAACCGCATCGACCATGACGAATCCGCCGACATCCTGGTCCTGCGCATGCTGAACGAACGCCGCATCGACGCCCTGTTCGAAGCGATGGCCGACGCTACGCAGGAAGCCGTTCTCGACGCGCTCGCCGCCGCCACTCCGGTGGTCGGCCGCGACGGCGCCAGCCGGCCTTGCCTATCCGATGCCCTGACATCCGGGAGCACTCCGTGAAGATCTACATCTCCGCCGACATCGAAGGCGTTGCCGGCGTCGTCTCCCAGCAGCAGGTGACGCAGGGCAACACCGAGTATGAGCGCGCCCGCCGCCTGATGACCGCCGAGGTCAATGCCGCCATCGAAGGCGCCCTGGAGGGCGGGGCGAGCGAAATCCTGGTCAACGACAGCCACGGCCCGATGGTCAACCTGCTGCCGGACGAGCTTCACCCCGCCGCCGAACTGATCCTCGGCCGGCCCAAGCCCATCGGCATGTTCGCCGGGCTGGAGCCGGACGCTGCCGGGGTGATGTGCGTCGGCTTCCACACCTCGGCCCGGCAATACGGCATCCTCGCCCACACCACCAACAGCTTCGCCTTCGGCCGCGTCCGGGTGAACGGGCTGGAACTGGGCGAGGCCGGCAATTACGGCGCCTATGCCGGCGAGATCGGCGTGCCGGTGATCCTGCTGAGCGGCGACGACCGCTTCGCCGCAGAGATGGCGCCGCTGTTCCCGGAGTCCGAACGGGTGGTGGTCAAGCAGGCGCTCGGCCAGCGCGCCGCCCGCTCCGTAGCGCCCAAGGTCGCCCGCGACCGCATCCGCGAGGCCGCTGCCCGCGCCGTCCGCCGGGCATCGAGCATCCCGCCCTTCCGCGTCCCGCCGCAAGCCGATGGCGTGCCCTACCGGCTGGAGATCGAGATGAACAGCCCGGCGCTGGCCGATCTGGCGGTACTGATCCCCGTTTCCGAACGCCTCAACCCCGTCACCGTCCGTCTGCCGGCCGCCAGCATGGCTGCCGTGCTCGGCTGGATCAACACCCTGTCGGCCATGTCGGCTGCCCTGCGCTGAGACCCGCACCCATGAGCTTCACCCAACCGCAGCCCTTCGCGCTGGCCATCCATGGCGGCGCCGGCACCATCAAGCGCAACGCCCTGACGCCCGTGCTGACCGAGGGCTACCATGCAGGCCTGCGCCGGGCGCTCGCCGCCGGGCACGAGGTGCTGGCCGACGGCGGCAGCGCGCTCGACGCCGTCACCGCCGCCGTGATGGCTCTGGAGGACGAGCCGCTGTTCAACGCCGGCCGCGGCGCCGTCTTCACCGCCGAGGGCAAGCAGGAGATGGACGCCGCCATCATGGACGGCCGCGACCGCGCCGCCGGTGCGGTGGCCGGCCTGTTCGGCCCGCGCAACCCCATCCTGGCCGCCCGCGCGGTGATGGAGCACAGCGAGCATGTCCTGCTGATCGGCGAGGGCGCGCTGGATCTCTGCCGCCGCCAGGGTCTGCCGATGGAGGAAGCCCCCTATTTCTTCACCCAGCCGCGCTGGGACGCCCTGCAGGCGGAGCTGGAGCGCCGCCGCGCCGGCGCCCCCGACGACGGGGACGAGCAGCGCCGCCACGGCACCGTCGGCGCCGTCGCCCGCGACCGCGACGGCAACCTCGCCGCCGCGACCTCGACCGGCGGCATGACCGCCAAGGCCAAGGGCCGCGTCGGCGACAGCCCGGTGATCGGCGCCGGCACCTTCGCCGACAACATCACCTGCGCCGTCTCCGCCACCGGCCACGGCGAGCATTTCATCCGCCGCTGCGCCGCCCACGAGATCGACGCCCGCATGCGCTGGGCCGGCCAGACCCTGGAGCGCGCCGCCGCCGACGTGGTGGACGAGCTGGGCGTGATCGGCGGCTCCGGCGGCCTCGTCGCCATCGACCGCGACGGCCGGGTGGCACTGCCCTTCAACTGCTCCGGCATGTATCGCGGTGCCATCGGGCCGGAAGGGCTGGCGATGACCGCGATCCACCGCGAGGAGTTCCGGATCGGCTGACCCTCCGACGGGAAAGTCCCCTCTCCCCCCTGGGGAGAGGGTTAGGGTGAGGGGGACGCATGGCGAGGATTCCCAAGCATCGCGCACTCCCGGCTCCCACCAAAGCCACGCTGTGCATCCCCCTCACCCCGACCCTCTCCCCGGGGGGGAGAGGGGGATCCTGTTTCCCCCGCTGGACAGGCGGCGGGCGGCTTCCCACGTTGCTGCTTCAACGGTGCAACGCCTGGATTGGAGGATGACGGCATGCGTGCGATGGTGATTTCGCGGTTCGGCGGTCCCGACGTGTTCGAACTTCAGGACAGGCCACGCCCAGTCGCGGGGCCGGGCGAGTTGCTGGTGCGGGTGGTGGCGTCGGGGACCAACCCGGTGGACGCCAAGATCCGGCAGGCCGGCAGCTGGGCCGGCATCCCCTTTCCGGCGGTGCTCGGCTATGACGTGTCGGGCGTGGTGGAGGAGGTCGGCCCCGGCGTGACCGGCTTCAAGGCCGGCGACGAGGTGTTCTACACCCCGGAGATCTTCGGCAATCCCAACGGCAGCTATGCCGAATACACCGTCGCCGCCGCGTCCATCGTCGCGCACAAGCCGCCCGGCCTTTCCCATGTCGAGGCGGCGGGCATCCCGCTGGCCGGCGGCACGGCGTGGGAGGCCATCGTCCGCCGACTGGCGGTGCGGCCGGGCGAGACGGTGCTGATCCATGGCGGGGCCGGCGGCGTCGGCAGCTTCGCCATCCAGTTCGCCAAGGCGGCCGGCGCCCGCGTGCTCGCCACCGCCAGCAAGGCCAACCACGAGGCGATGCGCGATCTCGGCGCCGACGTGACGCTCGACTACCGCGACACCGACGTGGTGGACCAGATCCTGCGCGAGGCGGGCGGGGCGGGGGTGGACGCCTCCTTCGACACCGCCGGCGGCAATGTGCCGATGAGCACGCAGGTGACCCGCCCCTTCGGCCGCATCGCCACCATCCTGCCGCCGACCGGCGACCTGGATGCGCTCTATGTGAAGAACCAGACCCTCTACGGCACCTTCCTGACCCGCGAGGGCGCCCGCCTGCGCGAGATGGCGCCGTTGTTCGAGCGTGGGCAGGCCAAGGTGATCGTCGACGCCGTCCTGCCGCTGGAGCAGGTCGGCAAGGCGCATGAACGGCTCGATTCCGGCCACGGCCGCGGTAAGATCATCCTCCAGGTGGGCGCCTGACGCCCAGGCGAGGCTCTTGAGGGACGGTCGTGGAGTATATCTGGCTTATCGGGCTGCACGTCGCCGCGGTGACGGTGTGGATCGCGGGGATGTCCGTCGCCGCCATCCTGATCAGCGCATTGGACTCCACGACCGCCACCGGGGAGGGTCCGGCCCGCATCCTGCGCGCAACATCGCGCTGGGACCGCCGCGTGACCTCTCCGGCAATGGGCCTCGCTTGGTTGCTGGGCATCACGCTGGTGCTGTGGGGCGGTTGGGGCTTCGAGCCATGGCTGGTGGCGAAGGTTGCCATCGTCGTCGTCCTGTCCGCCCTGCACGGCACGCTCGCCGCCGGGCTGCGCCGGTTGGGCGAACCGGCGCCCACGTCGGGTGTCCGGCCGGTCTCGCCATTGCTGCGCTTCTCCCCGCTGGTGGTGATCGCCGGGGTCATCGCCATCGTCACGCTGGTGGTGGTGAAGCCCTATTGAGCCGAAGCCCGACGGACCGGTGTCGCCTGCGCTTGGTCAGTTATCGGCAGGGAGCAGATGGGGGTTCCAGACGACCTCCCACAGATGCCCGTCCGGATCCCGAAAATATCCGGCATAGCCGCCATAGAACGTGTCCTGCGCGGTCTTGACGATTTCGGCGCCGGCGCGTCCTGCGGCCTCCATCACCTCGTCCACCTCGTTCTTGCGCGCGACATTGTGCCCGATGGTGACGGCGGTGGAACTGACGGGAGTTTTGGCCAGACCGGTGTCGTGGCAGATGTCGTCCTGCGCCCAGAGCGCCAGCTTCAATCCGCCCGCCAGATCGAAGAAGGCGACCGCACCATGCTCGAACTCGCGGCCGATGATGCCGTCGGTGGGCAGGCCGAGGCCATCACGATAGAAGGCAAGCGCCCGGTCGAGGTCGGCGACGCCCAGCGTCAGAACGGAGATTCTCGGCTTCATGTCCACGTCCCTGCTATCGGCGCCTGCATCATGCACGCACCCTGATAGTCTTGGGCCGTTACCCTGGGTAACGGAAGGACCCGCATGGCGGGGGCCGGGCCAACCGTCCCGAACCTAACCTGTTTCAGACGGCGGGATCCTATGCTTTGGGCGAGAGGGCGTCAAGAATGGCGCCCCTGGACGCCTGGCCTATCGCCACCGTGACACTTGCGGTGGTAAAACCCTATCCAGCAGCACACGGCCCCATGCCGGGGAGTCGGTTCCAGCGCGAAAGGACAAGCCATGGCCGTCGCCAAGACCACGATCTGCCTCTGGTTCGACAAGGACGCCGAGTCCGCCGCCCGCTTCTACGCCGAGACCTTCCCCGACAGCGCCGTGCACGCCGTCCACCGCGCCCCCGCCGACTACCCGTCCGGCAAGGCGGGCGACGTTCTGACGGTCGAGTTCACCGTCGCCGGCATCCCCTGCCTCGGCCTGAACGGCGGCCCGGCCTTCACCCACAGCGAGGCCTTCTCGTTCCAGATCGCCACCGACGACCAGGAGGAGACCGACCGCTATTGGACCGCCATCGTCGGCAACGGCGGCCAGGAGAGCGCCTGCGGCTGGTGCAAGGACCGCTGGGGCATCTCCTGGCAGATCACGCCCCGCGTGCTGACGGATGCGCTGGCGGCGGGCGGAGAGGAGGCCAAGCGGGCGTTCGAGGTGATGATGGAGATGACGAAGATCGACGTGGCGGCGATTAAGGCGGCGCGGAGGGGGTGAGGGGTTTCGGGGCAACACCGTGAATCTGTGCGTCGGCTTATGACCCGAAGTGGCCCCTTGCAGTGATTGCTGCTATACTTTAATATTAAAGAAAATTGAAAGCGCTGATATATTTGACGTAAGGAGAAGATCTTGAGGAACAGCCATCGTTTCGATCTTTCCGATTACTTGATCCACTTCTTTCGAGATATCGATCTATTTGGACAAAGTGCTATTGATATGCCAGAGCACATGGGTTGGCATAGCCTTTACGAAGGCACTAATTTGCCGGCGATGTTCATGTTGCGCGCCGCACTGCGCAATGGTCGACTGTGGGCTACTTGGTCTTATCGCGGCAACGCTCGGACAATTTATGGACCCGATCCCGCCGTGTGCTTCACTGATATGCCGATCGCTGCGTTCGTAGAAGCGAGTCAATTACGTCATGCTCGTGGCGAAGCGATGGGAGAAGTCGCACTCGTCTTTCCTAAGAATGACATGCGAAGACTAGGTGCGCGCCCAGTGGTGTACGGGCTGAGTCAGGAATTGAGTGTTTGGCCCTCCGGTTCGGATGGAAGACCTCGCATCTTTCCCGCTGATGTAATGCCACCTGTTGAGCAATACAGATATGTGTCTGACGTGTCTTCAAGCGGCCAGCGGATTGATTGGACACATGAGCGTGAATGGAGATGGCCCTGCAGAAATGCATTGACGCAATCTCAAGATGCTCTCCCGGTTGAAAATTGGTCGGATATTAGCGGGCTAGACTTTTACAGAGAAAGAGTTTCAGGTATTGGAGCGATTGTCAAGACTCGCGCTCAAGCTGAAATGGTTGTGCGCGACATGCTAACACTCGTTGATTCGGGAGTGGCTAACGAAAACACATTTAGCTTTGTGCTCGTAACCGATGAACTGCACTCGGTGCAATACATTCAGGAGCGACAGCAGTTGGCGCTAGTACTTCAAGAAGCAACAATAAATCTCGGGGCGTATTTCTATAAAGATCCACAATTTATAAATCAGACAAATAACTCCTTTGCCGCTGAGGTTGCGGCTGTTGAACAGCATGCCGGTCCTGAGCAATATGGTGAGTTTGGTGGGTGTTGGCTTTGGCTGCACGATTGCACGACACCTTTGGCCCGATCATTGTTGCACACTGGTCGTGTTTTCGTTAACTCTCAAGGTCGTTATTTAGCACGTCTTGATGAGTATTCAGATGGCAGGAGTCTGAGGCAACGAGAGGAAATGACGCAAACACTGTCACGTGTCATTAATGAAAAATTTGGAGTACAATGTTGTTATTTTTCAGTTCTAAATTCTGACAATGCTGACGAAGTTCCGTTCTATGCAGATGTAAATGGTAGCGACACCTACTTTTCTAATAATGCATGGAGCTACAGATAAAATTTCTATCGGCCTGAAAACTTCCTGAATTGCCTAAATTTTAGGACGATTGCAACAGGCAAAAATTGACCATGTCCGCTCATGGCGCAAAACAAACCCTCACCCCACCCCCACATCATCCCGAATGCACGCCACCGAATGCCCCGGCGCCACCTCGCGCAGCGCCCGCGCTTCCGGCTCGGCACAAGCCGGCAGCGCAAACGGGCACCGCGTCCGGAAGACGCAGCCGGACGGCGGGTTCATCGGGCTCGGCACGTCGCCGTCCAGCAGCATGCGGGTCTTCGGCGCGTCGGGGTCCGGGTCGGGGGCGGCCGACAGCAGGGCCATGGTGTAGGGGTGGCGCGGGCGTTCGTAGAGCGAATCGCTCGGCGCGATCTCCATCAGGCGGCCGAGATACATCACCGCAACCCGGTCGCTGATGTAGCGCACCACCGCCAGATCATGGGCGATGAACAGCACCGCCAGTCCCAGCTCGCGCTGCAGATCGCCCAGCAAATTCACCACCTGCGCCTGCACCGAGACGTCGAGCGCCGACACCGGCTCGTCCGCGACGATGAAGTCGGGTTCCACCGCCAGCGCGCGGGCGATGCCGATGCGCTGGCGCTGGCCGCCGGAGAATTCGTGCGGGAAGCGGTCCATGGCGTCGGCGGTCAGGCCGACCTTCTCCAGAAGCGCGGCAACGCGGTCGCGGCGGTCGGCGCGGGTGCCGATGCCGTGGATCGTCAGAGCCTCCCCGATCACCTCGCGCACGCGCTGGCGCGGGTCGAGGCTGGCATAGGGGTCCTGGAAGACGATCTGCATGCGGCGGCGCTGCGCCCGCATCTCGGCCGTGCCCAAGCCGGTGATCTCCTGCCCGTTGAAGCGGATGGAGCCGCCGGTCGGCTCGATCAGCCGCAGGATGCTGCGCCCGGCGGTGGTCTTGCCCGATCCCGATTCGCCGACCAGCCCCAGCACCTCGCCGCGGTTCAGGTCGAAGGACAGGTCGTCCACCGCCTTCACCCAGCCGACCGGCCGTTGCAGCAGCCCGCCGCGCACCGGAAAGCGCTTCTCCAGATTGCGGACGCTCAGCAGGGGCTGTTCGGTAACGGTATCGATGCTCATTGCACGTCTCTCCAACGGCGGCAGCGGGCGGAATGGTCGGGGCCGACAGGCTCCAGAACGGGTTCGGCGGCGGTGCAGGCCGGCTCGGCCAGAGGGCAGCGCGGGGCGAAGGTGCACCCCAACGGACGGTTCACCGGGCTCGGCACGCTGCCGGGGATGGCGTGCAGCCGGCCGCCGTCGCCGCGGCGCTGGCCCAGATGCGGCATGCAGGCCAGAAGCCCGCGGGTGTAGGGGTGCCTGGGCGATTTCAGCAGGGAGCGGACGTCGCCCTCCTCGACGATGCGGCCGGCATACATCACCACCACCCGGTGCGCCACCTCCGCCACCACGCCCAGATTGTGGGTGATGAACAGGATCGAGGTGCCGGTTTCCTCCTGAAGCCGCCGCATCAGGTCGAGGATCTGCGCCTGGATGGTCACGTCCAGTGCCGTCGTCGGCTCGTCGGCGATCAGCAGGGTGGGGCGGCAGGCCAGCGCCATGGCGATCATCACGCGCTGGCGCATGCCGCCCGACATCTGGTGCGGATACTCGTCCAGCCGCCGCTCCGCCGCCGGGATGCCGACCTTCCTCAGCATGGCGAGCGCCTCCGCCCGCGCCGCCCGGCGGTCGAGGCCCTGGTGGTAGCGCAGCGCCTCGCCGATCTGGTCGCCGACGGTGTAGACCGGGTTCAGCGAGGTCATCGGCTCCTGGAAGATCATACCGATCTCGTTGCCGCGGACGCTGCGCATCGCGCGCTCGCTGAGGCGGGCGAGGTCGCGCACCTGCCCGTCGCGGCCGCGGAACAGGATCTCGCCGCCGGCGATGATGCCCGGCGGCGATGGGATCAGCCGCATCGCCGACAGGCTGGTCACCGACTTGCCGCTGCCGGATTCGCCGACGACGGCCAGCGTCTCGTTGCGGCGCACCGCGAAGGAAACGCCGTCCACCGCCTTCGACACGCCGGGATCGGCGGTGAAGTGGGTTTGCAGGTTGCGGATGTCGAGCGTGAGGTCAGCGTCCATGACGGGATCCCGTAACTTGAGCTATCGAGACAGGTCAGCGGGTGCAGCCGCGCGCCGGGACCGGCCAGTCGCCGACGACTTCGCCGTTGCGGCTGATCGCCATGCGGTCGTGCAGGTTGGTCACCACGCAGACATGGTTGGGCAGGATGCGCACGCGGTCGCCGATCTCCGGCCGCTCCGCGCTCTTGCTGAGGTCGACCACCGCATGCTCCTCGTTGACGCGGACGATCACTGCGTCGGGGTAGTCGAGGATCAGGCCATACCCCTCGCCGACCGACGGGGCGACGCGGTCGCTCGACAGGGTCTTGCTGCCGCAATCCAGAACGGCGCGATCGGGGGTGGGGCGGCTGACCACGGTGGCGTGGACATGCACGGCGCACTCGTCCAACGTCGCCACCCCGGCGCCGACGGTGGCGCGGTCGTGATAGATGTAGGTGCCGACGCGCAGCTCGGTCACGCCGGGAAGCTCGTGGGTGTCCCAGCAGCCGGGGGTGCCCCCGACCGACACGGTGGTGACCGCAATGCCGGCGCCTTCCAGCAGCGCGCGCGTCTCGGCGACGAAGGGCACGGTGCGGGGCCCTCGCGGGTAGGTCATCAGGCCGCGGAAGCGGGTCAGCCCGTTGCCGGCGGCGCGGCGGGCCAGCGTCAGCACCTCGTCCGGGGTCTGCACGCCGCAGCGGCCGTCGCCGCTGTCGAACTCCACCAGGATGCCGATCTCGACGCCGGCCTCTGCCGCGGCGGCGGCCACGGTGTCGAGGGCGACGGCGTTGTCCAGCGCCACCGTCAGCTTGGTCTTGCCGGCCAGTTCCGCCAGCGGCTTCACCTTGGCGGCGCCCACGATGGGGTAGGTCAGCAGGATGTCGGTGCAGCCGGCCTCGGCCATCACCAGCGCTTCGCTGATCTTCTGGCAGGTGATGCCGACGGCCCCCAGCTCGATCTGGCGCAGCGCGAATTGGGGAAGCTTGTGGGTCTTGATGTGCGGGCGCAGCGCCAACCCGTGCCGGTCGCAGTATTCCTGCATCTTGGTCAGGTTATGCTCGACCCGGTCGAGGTCGATGACGGGGACGGGGGTGTCGAGTTCGTCGACGCGCATGGGACCGCTCCAAAGGCGACATGGGGGAAAGGGCCGACCCCGGCGGTGGAGCCATGGGATCGGCCGTAAGCAAAGGATGTTACGCCGTCGGAAGGACCGCGATGCAGTCGATTTCGACCTGGATGTTGTTCAGCTGGCAGCCGATGGTGGTGCGGGCCGGCGGTTCGGTCGGGAAGAACTCCGAATAGAGCGCGTTGTATTCCTGGAAGCGGCCGAGGTCGCTGAGGTAGCTGTTGACCTTCACCACATGGGCGAGGTCGGTGCCGGCCGCCTTCAGGATGATCTCCAGGTTGCGCAGGGTCTGGCGCACCTCGCCGGCGAAATCCTCGGGCAGCGCGCCGGTCTCCGGATGGTGCGGCCCCTGGCCCGACACATAGACGAAGCCGTTCGCGACGATGGCGTGGCTGTACTGGCCGGCGGGCTTCGCACCCTTTTCGGCGAAGATCGGCTTGCGGTTGGTCATTCGGTCCTCACAGGTTGAAATATCAGGCGCGGGCCAGGGCCTTGCCCGGACGCGCGCCGGTGTGCCCGCCGTCACGCAGGACGAACTGTCCGGCGACGAGCACGTCGGTGATGCCGTGGGGCGGGCGCGTCGGGTCCTGGAAGGTCGCGCGGTCCGCCACGTCGGCGGTGAACTGGGTCAGGTCGGCCACCATGCCCGGCCGGATCAGCCCGCGGTCGGACAGGCCGAATCTCTGGGCCGGGACGGCGGTCATGTGGCGCACGGCATCCTCCAGCCCCAGCTTGCCTTCGCCCGTCAGGGCGCGGGCGAGATAGCGCGGGAAGCTGCCGAAGGCGCGGGGGTGCGGCTTGCCGGTCTCGCGCGGCAGCCCGTCCGATCCCAGCATGTGCAGCGGATGCGACAGCGCGGTTTCCAGATCGGCCTCCGCCAGCTGGAACATGACGATGTTGGTCCGGCCGCGGTCGGCGCGGATCAGCCGGACCAGCGTGTCGAAGGGGGAGTCCTTCGCCACCTCGGCAATCTCGGCCAGCGACAACCCTTCCAAATCGCGCAGGTCGTCGGCCGAAACGCCGCCGATGCGGACATTCTCCCAGCCGATCAGGCGGATCTTGGATTCCCAGCCGGCATCGCCGGGCGCCTCGCCGTCCTCCACCGCGCGGCGCAGCGCCGCTAGCCCGTCGGCATCGTCCATGCGCGCCAGCAGCGCCTCCACCCCGCCCGCCAGCGCCGAGGGCGGCAGCAGCTGCAGGATGGTGCTGGAGCCGGCGGGGTAGGGGTACATGTCGAAGCTGACGTCGGTGCCGCCCCTGCGCGCGATCTCCAGCCGCTCCACCGCCCGCGGCAGGCTGCCCCAATAGGGGCGTCCGGCGGCTTGCAGGTGGGACAGCAGGCCGCTCGCCCCGCCGGCCTTCAGCAGGTCGAGGAACTCGTCCACCGAGGCGATCAGCCCGCCTTCGTAGGAACGCACATGGGCGGTCAGCAGGGCGCCATGATCAGCCACCACCTCCGCCAGCCGCACCAGCTCGGCACGGTCGGCCCAGGCGCTGGGCGGATAGACGAGGCCGAGCGACAGGCCGTGCGCGCCCTGGCGAAGCTGGTCCGCCAGCAGGGCCGCCATCGCCTCGCGCTCTTCCGTCGTGGCGGCGCGGTTTTGCCAGCCCATGACGGCGAGGCGCAGGGCCGCGTGACCGACAAGCGAGACGAGGTTGATGGCGGTGCCGCGCCCGTCGAGTGCCGCCCGGTAACCGGCGAAATCGGCGAAGGTCTCCTGATCGGACACCGTGCCCAGCAGGTTGCCGAAATGCTCGCGCAGGGGACCGCCGCTCTCCGAACTCTGCGGGTACAGCCCGAAGGAGCAGTTGCCGACCACCACGGTGGTGACGCCCTGCGCCACCTTTTCCGGCCGGCCGGGCTGGCGCAGCTGGATCAGGTCGTCGTGGCAATGGGCGTCGATGAAGCCGGGGGCGAGGAAACGGCCCTGCGCCTCCAGCGGTTCGGCGTCCGGCGCGTCCAGCATCGGGCCGATTGCGGCGATGCGTCCGCGCTCCACCAGCACATCCGCCGGGAACCAGGGGGCGCCGGTGCCGTCGATGACGCGGGCGCCCTTGATGAGGAAGGTGGCACTCATCTCACTTTGCCTTCTGCAGCCGGGGGTCGAGCGCGTCGCGCAGCCCGTCGCCGACGATCTGCAGCGACAGCACGGTCAGGACGATGGCGCAGCCGGGGAACAGGATCAGCCAGTCGGCCTGCTGGAAATACTGCTGGGCGCCGGCGATCATGTTGCCCCAGGTCGGCGTGGTCGGCGGCACGCCGACGCCGAGGAAGGACAGCGCCGCCTCCGTCAGGATCGCGTAGGCGAAGATGAAGGTGGCCTGCACCAGGATCGGCGAGATCAGGTTGGGCAGGATGTGCAGGAAGACGATGCGCGGGGTGGAAGCGCCGAGTGCCGTCGCCGCCTCGATGAAGGGCATCTCGCGCACCACGAGGCAGGCGGCGCGCACCACGCGGGCGACGCGCGGCGTATAGACGATGCCGAGGGCCAGCACGACATTGTAGAGCGACGGCCCCAGCGCCGCCATGAAGGCGATGGCGAGCAGGATGTCGGGGAAGGCCATCAGCGCGTCGGTCAGCCGCATCAGCACGCCGTCCAGCGGCCGGATATAGCCGGCGGCCAGCCCCAGCAGCGTGCCCATCAGCGTCGCGACCACCACGACCAGCAACCCGACCAGCAGCGACAGCCGGGCGCCCAGCATCACGCGGGACAGCACGTCGCGCCCATACTCGTCGGTGCCGAACCAGTGGGCGGCGGACGGCGCCTTCAGCCGGCCGAGGATGTCCATCTTCATCGGGTTGAAGGGGGTGATCCACGGCGCCAGCAGCGCCACCGCCAGGATCGCCAGCATGATCAGGAAGGACAGCACCACCAGCCGGCGCCGGAACAGCTGGCGCAGCAACAGGGCGGCCGGCGAGCGGCTGCGCTGCGGCTTGGCAGAGGAGGGAAGGGGGACGCTGCCGTGACCGGCGGGGACGCTTGCCATGGAACCCTCCCTCTCAATAACGGACCCGCGGATCGACCACGGCATAGAGCAGGTCGACCGTCAGGTTGATCAGCACATAGATGGCGGACACCACCAGCAGGGCGCCCTGGATCACCGGATAATCGCGGCGCAGCACGGCCGAGACGATCAGGTTGCCGACGCCGGGCAGGCCGAACACGGTTTCCGTCACGATGGCGCCGGCGATCATCACCGCGGTGGTCAGGCCGATCACCGTCAGGATCGGGATCATCGCGTTGCGCAACGCATGCTTCAGCACCACGACCAGCGGCGGCAGCCCCTTGGCCCGCGCCGTGCGGACGTAATCATTGCTCATCACGTCCAGCATGCTGGTGCGGGTGAAGCGCAGGATCAGCGCCGAGTTCGGAATGCCGAGCGCGATGGCCGGCAGCACCAGATGGCGCATGCGCTCCATCAGGTCGGCTTCGGGCGGGCCATAGCCGGCGACCGGGAACCAGGCATGGTCGACCGCCAGATACTTGATCAGCGTCAGCCCGATCCAGAAGCTGGGAATGCTCGCCGCCAGCATGGCCAGCCCGACCGCGGTCTGGTCGATCAGCCCGCCGCGCTTGGCCGCCGACAGGATGCCGATGGGCACACCGATCAGCATGGCGATCCCCACCGACATCATCGTCAGGAGAGCCGTCAGCTCCGACCGTTCGGCCAGCGCCTGCACCACCGGACGGTTGAGGAAGATGGACTCGCCAAGGTCGAAGCGGACGATCTGCCCGAGATAGAGCAGGAACTGCGTCAGCAGCGGCTCGTCGAGCCCCAGCCGGCCGCGCAGCGCCGCGATGTCCTCCGGCGTGGCGGAGGACCCCAGCATGACGGCGGCGGGATCGCCCGGCACCACGCGGGCGATCACGAAGACCACCATGGCGACGAGCAGCATGACGACCATCATGCCGGCGAACCGGCGGACGATGTAAACGAGCATGGTTGCGGTCCCAAAGAGAATCCCCTCTCCCCCCCCGGGGAGAGGGTTAGGGTGAGGGGGACGCGCGGTGAGGATTCTGGGGAAGGCATGCTGTGCCTCCCCCTCACCCCGACCCTCTCCCCGGGGGGGAGAGGGGGATTCGGGAGAGGGAGTTATCAGCTCCCCTCAGCTCTTCAGGTCGGTGTTCCAGAAGAACGGCCAGGGCGTCGGCGTGTAGCCGGTCAGCTTGTCGCTGCTGGCGGCGAGGTTGTAGAACTCGCCGACCTTCACGCTCGGCACCTCGCTGTAGAACAGCGTCTGCAGCGTCACCCATTTCGCCTTGCGGGCGGCCGGGTCCATCTCGCGGTTGAAGGCGGCGAGCGCCTCGCGCTTGGCCGGGCTGTCCCACCAGCCGGGATAGCTGGGGTTCAGCACGGTGATCAGCGAAGGTTCCGGCACGAAGGTGTGGTAGGTGAAGAAGGCGTCCCACCCTTTGTCGTCGCCGCGGCGCTGCAGCAGCGTCGCCCAGTCCAGCACCTGCAGGTCGACCTTGAAGCCGGCCATTTCGAGCTGGGCCTGCGCCACCATGCTCATCTTGTACAGGAACTCGTACTGCACCGAGGTCATGATGCGGATCGGCTCGCCCTTGTAGCCGGCGGCCTTCAGCAGGTCCGCCGCCTTACCGGCCGCATGGTCGGCGTAGGGCTTGGCGCTGGCCGCGTCGTAATAGGGCGTGCCCTGGGCGTAGATCGACCCCTCCGCCTGGACGAAGGCGGGGTCGCCGAGGCCCGCCAGCAGCATGTCGTTCGGCTCCAGCGCCGCCAGGACCGCCTGACGCACCTTCTGGTTCGCCATCACGCCGGTCTTTGTGTTCATGATCATCAGCGGGAAGCCGAAGGGCTTGACGATCACCGGCTTGACACCTGCGGCGTCCTTGATGCGCGGCAGGGTTTCCGCCGGCAGGCTGTCGGCGAACTGGTACTGGCCGGCCAGCACGCCCGACACCCGGGTCGCGGCATTCGGCACCGGGACGAAGCGCACCTCGCCGATGACGGCCTTGCGGCTGCCGGCATAGCCGCTGGGCGTGCCGGCGGGTGACGCGTAGGCGTCATGGCGCACCAGCCGGATATACTGGTCGGGCTTGTGCTCCAGCAGCTTGTAGGGGCCGGTGCCGACCAGTGACTTCAGGGCGCCCGGCCCGTCGATCACCGATTTCGGCACGATGGCCGCCGCGCCGTTGTTCATCGCCAGGAGCGCCGTCAGCGGCGCGAAGGGCTCCTTCAGCGCGATGACGACAGCGTCCGAACCCTTGGCAGTGATGCTCTCCACCAGCGGGGCGACGGTCTTGCCGCGCGGCGAGGCCTTGGTCCAATGGTCCAGCGAGGCGACCACGTCGTCCACCGTGACGGTGCTGCCGTCATGGAAGGTGACGCCGCTGCGCAGCGGGATCGTGTAGGTCCGGCCGTCCGCCGACACCTGCGGCAGGGCGGACGCCACCAGCGGGGCCAGCTTCCAGTCGCCGTCGAAGGTGAACAGCGTCTCGAACATGTGCTGGGTGATGATGCTGACGAGGTCGGACGTGGTGCCGACCGGGTCCAGCGTCGGCGGCTCGCCGATGGTGGCGACCGTGACAACTGAGGCGCCGCCCTGCTGGGCCAGCGCCGGGGTGGTCCAGGTCCCCAGAATACCGGTGGAAAGTCCCCCGACAGCGACTGCCGAACCGAGGGCGATGTTGAACAGACGTCGCGTGATCCCTGTCATTTCTGCCTCCCGGACCGTTTGTCCGAAATATCGGACGTCGGTCTTATATTCCAGACAAGGGAACGGTATATCGGACAAACAACGCTGGCAAGCCGAAAATCCGCGTGCTAATCGGTTGTCGGATGACAGGAGCGCGGATCAGATGAAGAGCAACGGCGTAGCGGAGAAGCAGGTGGAAGAGAAGTCGACGGGCCGTGCCCGCGGCATCGACCGCGTCATCGCTCTGATGGAGCATCTGCACAGCCGGCGCGTCCCGACACGCATCGCCGACATCGCGCGCGACACCGGTACCCCGCGTTCCACCATGTACGAGCTGGTCAACACGCTGGTCGAGGCGCGCTGGCTGGAACTGCGCGACGGCGACGGCACGGTCTATTTCGGCCCGGCGATGCACTACTACGGCAGCGATTACCTCGACAGCGTCGATCTGATCCGCAAGGCGCGGGTGGAGGTCGCCCACATCGCCGAGACGGTGGGGGAGACGGCGCAGTTCTGCACGCTGGAAGGCGACAAGTATCTGGTCGTGCTGAATGAACCCGGCCGGCGCATGTTCCGCATCAGCTCCGAGATCGGCATCAAGGTGCCGATCCCCTGGACGGCGTCCGGCCGGCTGCTGGTCGACCATCTGTCCGCCGACGAAATCCTGCGCTTCATCCCGCCTGAAGACTTCATCCTGCCCGATGGCCGCCGCATCGCCGAGGACGGGTTCCTGGAGGACATCCGCCGCGCCCGTACCCAGGGCTATGTCCGCACCACGGCGCTGGTCGACCGTTTTACCACCTGCCTCGCCGCCCCGGTCCGCGATCCGGCCGGCCGCTGCATCGCCACCATCTGCTTTGTCGTTCCGGCCGACACGACGGAAGAGGCGCAGCAGGCGATGATCGACACGCTGAAGGCCAGTGCCGAGCGGCTGTCGCCGGGGCGCTGACGGCGGTTGCGCCAATTCGGCGCATCGGCCGTTGCCATTGACACAACCCGACCCACATGTCTTTAATCTGGACAGATGGCAGCCAGTAATAGCGCTGCGAAATCCCCCATAAAGCTCTGTAGAGCGCTGCGAACGGCGCGGAGATCCCAAGAATAACTCCATATGACGTCTTTCACAGCGCTATGCTGCGATGCGAAATGACGAGTGCAGGGATGTGATGTCTCCGCTTTCGCGGCGGCATGATTGTGCCAATATCTTCCTCAACAGGCCGCTGCACCGGCCGCCGGAACTCCAAACCGACATTGAAGGAAGATCATCATGACCTCGTATGAAGCCGAATTCGCCGCCGCCAACGCCGAATATGCCGCAAAGTTCGCCGTCGTCCGCTTCGTCATCGGCGCCCTGCTGTTCGCCGCCGTCGCTGCCGTCGCCAACGTGAACACGCCCGCCGTGCTGGCCGCCGACGAAGTCCGCGCCGCTGTCGCTCTGGAAATGGTGCGGACCATGCCGGTGACGGTGGCCGACGCCGCCAACTGATTTGCGAGGGGGAGCGGGTTTCCTTCAACCGCTCCCCCGGTTCGTGATCTTGCAGGCCAACCCCTGTTTCCTGGGAAGTCCCCGGCGATCCAGGAGGAACCGATGCCCCGCAAGCCTGAAGGCTCCGACGACAGTGACGACCGCAAGTCCGGTCAGGACCAGGTGCCGAAACCTCCCTCCCGCGCGGAGGTCGAGGAGATCAGCCGCTCCCAGGACTTTCTGACCGACGACTGGACCGGCGAAGGCGGCAAACCGGACGAGGACCGCCAGCCCGGCTGACGCCGCCGGCATTCCCCACAGCACCCATTCTGCCGATCGGGCTGGAAGCCGGAGGAATCCGAAGGCTTGCCGGCCCGCTCGCATGTGCCCGAACCCGATACCCGAAGCGGCCGGAAAACCCATTCCGGACTCGATCGGGTTACATCCGCCGCCCTCAGGCTTAAGCCATCGGAGTGGTGGACGATTCACGGAACTTGCAGTCCGTCCCTCCTGTCGAAGGAAGTCCCCTTCCCCAGACCGGAGAGACCGGGATGCGCCACTCCCTCCTCGCCCTGCTGTTCGCGACCGTCCTGGCTCCCGCCGGCGCAAGCGCCCAGGCAGGCGGTCAGGAAACCGGTGCCGACATCGGTGCTCTCATCAAGTCCGGCTTTCAGGCCGACCGGCCGGTCTGCCGGCCCGGTGACGACGGCTGCGCCCGTTTCATCGGCGATTCGAAGGGGACTGTGCCGAAGCGGGGCGGGCCGAAGCAGCCGGTGATCATCGGCTCCTCGGTCTACATGCTGACCCCCTGGCAGGCGGAGCGCGAGCGCCGCTGCCTGGCGCTGGCCGGCTGGGCCGAGGCGCGGGGCGAGGGCGCCGACGCCATGGCCGCCGTCATGTGGGTGGTCGCCAACCGGGCCGCGTCGGCGTCGGACCCGTCGCTGCCCTGCCGGGTCGTTGTCGCCGCCGGCCAGTTCGAACCATTCTCTCCGCCCGCGAAGGTGGAGCCGCAGAAGCGCCGCAAGCCGGTCAAATCGGCAAAATCCCGCGCCAAGCAGGCGGAGCCCGAAAAGGTGGCGGAGGACCCCCGGGTCGCCAACCGGGCGGAGGCCCGGCGCATCCTGGCGGAAATCCGCCGTCAGGCGCAGGTGATCCGGGCGGGCGGCATGCCGTCCTGGCCGAAGCCGCGCCTCGCCCCCGACCAGGAGGCGCTGCGCCTTGCCCGCGGCCTCGCCTGGAGCCTGAACGACGACGAGATGCCCGATCCGACCGCGCGCGCCTCGCTGTTCTACAGCCCGCCGACCCAGGCGGCGCTCGGTCGCCAGAAGCCGGACTGGGCAAAGGCGCGGCTGCGCACCGCCTCCATCGGCGACCATTCCTTCTACCGCTATCCGCCCGTCCCGGCCGAGCGGACCAGCCCGGCCGAAACCCAGGTGGCCGAGGTCGGCGAGTAAGGCCTTCGCCTACTCCCGCCGCTCGCCCAGCCGCATCTGCATCCGTGCCAGTTCCGGGGCGTTGCGCGCCTCCATCTTTTCCAGCACGCGGGCGCGGTGGGTCTCCACCGTGCGGATGCCGATGGAAAGACGCTGGGCGATCGTCTTGTTGGGCAGGCCCTCTGCGACCATGTCCATCACTTCCAGTTCGCGCGGGCTGAGCAGGGCGAGGCGGCGGCGGATCTCTCCCGCTTCGACAACGGCACGGCGGGCGGCAAGGTCGCGCTCGAAGGCTTCCTGCACCCGTTCGATCAGCAGATCCTCGTCGAAGGGCTTCTGCAGGAAATCCACCGCCCCGGCGCGGAAGGCGCGGACGGCTGCGGTCACGTCGCCATGGCCGGTGATGATGATGACGGGCAGGGTCAAGCCGCGGCGAACCAATTCCTGCTGCAAATCCAGCCCGTCCATTCCCGGCATGCGGATGTCGAGGATCGCGCAGCCGGGTTGATCGGGCGACGCGGCATCCAGGAACTCCGCCGCCGAGGCGCAGCAGCGCACCGACAGCCCAGCCAGATCCAGGTGAAGCGCCAGGGCATCGCGCACCGCCTCGTCGTCGTCCACCACGAAGGCGACGGGTTCCTCGGTCGTCATGCAGACTCTCCTTCCCTGTCCTTCGCATGCACGGGAATGGTGAACTGGAACACGGTTCCCCCTTCTGCGCCATTCGCGGCACCACCGCCACCGCGATTGCCACTGCGCGCCGTCAAAGTGCCGCCATGGGAATCGACGATGGTGCGCACGATGGACAGCCCCAGCCCCATGCCGGTCGGCTTGGTGGTGACGAAGGGCGCGAACAGGTTGCGCTCCACCACCTCGGCAAGACCGGGTCCGGTGTCGCGCACGCCGATGGCGACGAAACCGGGCTGGGTGGCAGGGCAGGCGAAGATCACGATACGGCGCTGCCCTGACTGTTCACGGCCCGGCTGTTCCTCCGGCCGGGTGGCGTCGGGCGTCATCGCCTCTGCCGCATTGCGGACGAGGTTCAGGATCGCCTGCTGCAATTGGACCGCATCGCCTGCGATGGCCGGCAGGGCGGGGGCGACCTCCGCGGCGATTTCCACCGCATGCCGGCTGGCGAGTGGGCCGGCCAGCGTCAGGCAGTCGGCGACCAGCGTGGCGACCGGCAGCGGCGTCCGGTCGCGGGCTCCCTTGCGCACGAAGTCGCGCAGGCTGCGGATGACGCGGTCGGCCCGCTCCGCCTGGGTGACCGTCTTGTCGAGGATCTCGGTCAGGCGGGGGGACGCCTCCTCCAGGCGCGCGATCTTGCGGGCGGCGCGGGCATAGCCCATCGTCGCCGCCAACGGCTGGTTCAGTTCATGGGCCAGCGCCGCCGCCATTTCCCCCGCCTCGATCAGGCGGGAGGCGTGGGCAAGGTCGGACTGCCGCACCCGCAGCCTGTCCTCCACCCGGCGGCGTTCGCTGACCACGGCGCCCAGCAGCAGGATGGTGATGGCGAGCGTCAGCATCAGAAGCTGGAAATGCGCCATGCGCGCGGCATCGACGCCGGCCACCTGGATGGCGGCGATCAGGCCGGCCTGGGTGGTGGCCGAGGCCAGCACCGCCCCGCCCAGCCCGTGGCGAACCGCGACCGCGATGGCCGGCAGGAACAGCAGGTAGAAATGCTCGTACTGCGACGAGGCCAGCGGACCGAAATCCAGCCACAGGGTGAAGCCGATCAGCGCGCCGTGGGCCAGAATCTCGGCGGCACCGCCCCAGGACCAGCGCAGCGCCGGCATGCGCCGTGCCATCAGCACCATGGGGGTCAGGACGGCGATGCCGATGATCTCGCCGGTCCAGAAGCGCAGCAGCACCTCCGGAAAGCGCGCCCATCCAAACAGCCCGGCCGCCGTGTGGACGGCGATGAAGCCCAAGCCGATGACCAGAACCGCCGCAGCACTGCCGCCGAGCAGCAGGACGATGTCACGCAGGCTGGACAGTCCCGGATCGATGACCTTGCGCAGCATCCCACCCGCCGCCCCATAGCCCAGGGCGACGACACCGTTTGCCACAAGTGCCGTACCCAGGCCGACCGGGAGGTCGCGGACCACGATGTCGGCGGCGGTCAGCCCCAGCCAGACCAGCGGCACCGCGCGCAGGCCCAGCAGCACCGACAGCCCCATCATCAGGCCGGCCGGCGGATTCCACGGCGTGATGTTGATCGACGACACCGCATGGATGAAGCTGATCCAATCCAGGAACATATGGGCGGCCAGATAGGCCGGAATGAACATCCATCGGCGGCGGACAGTCTGTGGCATGGAGCGATGGTAACGCGAACCGGTGCCCACTGCATCAAGTGAAATGATCCGCCCCGTATTACTACGGACATTCAGCAGGGTGCCACGCAACCCTTTCAGGTCCGTATTTCCCGGCATGGACAGACTGCGGCCGACTTCCGATCATCAAGGGGTCCTTGCAAATGAATCGAAAGTCACGATGGCGAGCCTTCGGCGCATTCTGCTGGCAACCGACCTGGAACCGAAATCGGACCGCGCGTTGGAGCGCGCCGTCCATCTCGCCCGCCGGTTCGATGCGGAGCTGACGGCACTTCATGTCGTCGACGGCACCGGCGGTCCCTATGGCTGCCTGCCGCTGCACCATGTGGAAGCGGAACTCCAGCGCCACATCCTGGCCGTGCCGGGCGGGGCGGACATCCGGTCCCAGGCGGTCGCGGTGCGAGGCGAGGCCGTCGAACACCGGGTCGCCGGCTATGCCGGGCTGTGGCTCCCGGACCTGCTGGTGGTGGGACTGCACCAGCGCGACCGTGTGGCGGACCTGTTCCTGGCCTCTACCGTCGAGCGCATCGCCATCGCCGATGGGACGCCGATGCTGATCGTGCGCGACAAGCCGCTCCAGCCCTATCTGCGGGCGCTGGTGCCGGTCGACTTCTCCGAGCGCTCGTGCCCTTCGGTGGACGGCGTGCGGATGCTGATGAGGGAGGGAAGCATCCACCTGCTGCATGTCGTCGATCTGCCGGGAATTGCGGGCCGGCCCACGCCGCCCCTGGACACGGCGCAGTTCGTGCACGATTTCCGGAAGGTGCTGGACAGCCCGTCCGGCGGACCGGATCAGGAACCCACGGTCGAGACGATCCTGCTCACCGGCTCTCCGGGACGGCGGATCGTCGATCTCGCGCGGGACGGACGGTACGATCTGGTCGCCCTGGGCTCCGCCCGGCGCAGCGGCGTTTCCCGTGCCCTGCTGGGCAGCACGGCCTCCGAAGTGATGGAGGCACTGCCCTGTGACGTGCTGATCGGCGGTAAGGGCGGTGTCCGGTCCGCGGTGTCCGCCTCGACCTTTGGCCTTAATGGAGAACCAGATGGCCATCATTGAGCTTTTTTCCGCGGCCGACGTCATCCTCGACGCCGATCCCGCCAACAAGCCGGCCTTGCTCGACCGGCTGGCGGCGGAGGCGGCGACCCGCAGCGGCCGGCCGGCGCCGGAAATCCTGGATGCCCTGCTGGCGCGTGAGAAGATCGGCTCCACCGCGCTCGGCAAGGGCGTGGCCCTTCCTCATACGGAGCTTGCCGAACTGGCGGCTCCGGTCGTCCTGTTCGCCCGGCTCCAGCGCGCGATCGACTTCGATGCGCGCGACGACGAGCCGGTCGACCTCGTCTTTCTCGCCCTGTGGCCGGCATCGAACCGAAAGGGGCTGCTCGCCGCCATGGCTGAGATTTGCGGGGCGTTGCGCGACCCGCAATCGGTGCGGCGGCTGCGCGGTGCGAAGACGCCCGACGACGCGGCACAGATCGTCCTCCAGGCCGTCGCCCGCGATGCGGAGGATTCGGACCTCGTCAAGGACCCTGACGACGCGCCGCCCGGCGTCTGACCCCGCCCGTCTCCGCCGATCCATTCGACCGTAGGACTTCATGCCCGACGCACTGCTGCTCCTGATCGCCGTTGCATTCCCGTTCGCCGGTGCGCTCGTCGCCGGGCTGCTGCCCACGCACGCACGCAACGCGGCGGCGTGGCTGGCCGGCGGCGTGGCGCTGGTCGGGCTGGCGATGGTGTGGTCGGCCTATCCGACGGTGTCGGCGGGCGGCGTGGTCCGTTATTCGGCTGAATGGATGCCGATGCTGGGGCTGGACTTCTCCTTGCGCATGGACGGCTTCGCCTGGCTGTTCGCCGGGCTGGTGTTCGGCGTCGGCACGCTGGTGGTGGTCTATGCCCGCTATTACATGGCGGCCGAGGACCCGGTGCCGCGCTTCTTCGCCTTCCTCCTCGCCTTCATGGGGTCGATGACCGGGGTTGTGCTGTCGGGCAACCTGATCCAGCTCGCCTTCTTCTGGGAGCTGACCAGCCTCTTCTCCTTCCTGCTGATCGGCTATTGGCACCACACCGCCGCTGCGCGCGACGGTGCGCGCATGGCGTTGACCGTCACGGCGACCGGCGGCCTCTGCCTGTTCGCCGGCGTCCTGATCCTGGGCCACATCGTCGGCAGCTACGAACTGGACGCCGTGCTGGCGGCGGGCGACCGCATTCGCGCGCATCCGCTCTATCTGCCGGCATTGGTGCTGATCCTGCTCGGCGCCCTGACCAAGAGCGCGCAGTTCCCCTTCCACTTCTGGCTGCCGCACGCCATGGCGGCGCCGACCCCGGTGTCGGCCTATCTGCATTCGGCGACGCTGGTGAAGGCGGGCGTCTTCCTGATGGCGCGGCTGTGGCCGGTGCTGGCGGGGACGGAGGCGTGGTTCTGGATCGTCGGGTCCGCCGGCCTCGCCACCCTGCTGCTCGGCGCCTATGTCGCCATCTTCCAGCACGACCTGAAGGGGCTGCTGGCCTATTCGACCATCAGCCATCTCGGGCTGATCACCCTTCTGCTGGGGCTGAACAGCGAACTGGCGATGGTGGCGGCGATCTTCCACGTCATCAACCACGCCACCTTCAAGGCCTCTCTGTTCATGGCCGCCGGCATCATCGACCACGAGACGGGAACGCGCGACATCCGGCGCCTGTCCGGGCTGAACCGCTTCATGCCCTTCACCGCCCGCCTCGCCCTGATCGCCGCCGGGGCCATGGCGGGCGTGCCGCTGCTGAACGGCTTCCTGTCCAAGGAGATGTTCTTCGCCGAGGCATTGTCGGCCAAGGAGCCGCTGCCGGTCTTCTTCGACGTGCTGCCGGTCGCCGCGATGGTGGCGAGCGCCTTCAGCGTCGCCTATTCGTTGCGCTTCATCCATGGCGCCTTCTTCGGGCCGGACCCGGTGGATTTGCCGAAGAAGCCGCACGAGCCGCCGGCCTGGATGCGCTTCCCGGTGGAGATCCTGGTGCTGGCGTGCATCGTCATCGGCATCCTGCCGGCCGCCACCGTCGGCCCGTACCTCGACATGGCCGCCCGCGCGGCGCTCGGTTCGGCGACGCCCGAATACAGCCTCGCGGTCTGGCACGGCTTCAACCGGCCGCTGCTGATGAGCATGATCGCCTTCGCCGCCGGGATCGGCCTCTACCGTCTGCTCCAAGGTCATCTAGCCAAGGGGATCGAGGGTCCGCCGCTGATCCGCGCGTTCGAAGGACGGCGCATGTTCGAACGGACGATGGTCTTCCTGTCCTGGCGCCTCGCCCGCACGGCGGAGGGGCTGGTCGGCACCCGCCGCCTGCAGCCGCAGCTCCGCCTGGTGGTGTGCGTGGCGGTGCTGGCCGCCGGCTGGACGGTCTGGCTGCGCGGGCTGTGGCCGGGCAACCTGGCGCCGTCGGGCATCGATCCGGTGCTGGCGCTGATCTGGGCGCTGGGGGCCGCCTTCGCGCTGGGCGCCGCCTGGCAGGCGAAGTTCCACCGGCTGGCGGCGCTGATCCTGCTGGGCGGTGCCGGTCTGGTCGTCTGTGTCACCTTCGTCTGGTTCTCCGCCCCCGACCTCGCGCTCACCCAGCTGCTGGTGGAGGTCGTCACCACCATCCTGCTTCTGCTGGGCCTGCGCTGGCTGCCCAAGCGACTGGACGTTCCCGGCGCCCGCGGGTCGGAGGCGGTCACCCTGGGCCGCCGCCTGCGCGACCTCGGCATCGCCATCGCCGCCGGGGCCGGCATGGCCGGTCTCTCCTTCGGCGTGATGACCCGCTTCCCGCCGGAACTGCTGGCCCAGCATTTCCTGGAGCTTGCCTACAGCGAGGGCGGCGGCACCAACGTCGTCAACGTCATCCTGGTGGATTTCCGCGGCTTCGACACCATGGGGGAGATCACGGTGCTGGGTGCGGTGGCGCTGACCGCCTATGCCCTGCTGCGCCGCTTCCGCCCGGCGCCGGACAGCGTCGACGTTCCCGAACAGCAGCGCGACCAGAGCGCCTTCGACGCCTCCCAGCCCGACCGCAAGGAGGGCGATACGGCGGCGGAATGGCTGTTCATCCCATCGCTGATCGCGCGGCTTCTGTTCCCGCTGATCCTGATGGTGGCGCTGTTCCTGCTCCTGCGCGGTCACGACCTGCCGGGCGGCGGCTTCGCGGCCGGGCTGACGGTGGCGATCGCCATGATCCTGCAATACATGTTCGGCGGTACCCAGTGGGTGGAGGCGCGGCTGCGCGTCCTGCCGATGCGCTGGATGGGGATCGGGATTCTGCTGGCCGCCGGCACCGGTCTTGGCGCCTGGATCTTCGGCCGGCCCTTCCTGACCAGCTATTTCGCCTACGCCGAGCTGCCGGTGCTGGGGAAGATTCCGGTGGCGAGCGCCCTGCTGTTCGACATCGGCGTCTTCGCCCTGGTGGTGGGCGCCACCATCCTGATCCTGATCGCACTGGCCCGCCAGTCGTTGCGCGGCCATCGCGCCGCGGCGCCGCGGCCGGCGGAGATGCCGGCCGTGCCTGAACCGGTGCAATCCGGGCCGTTGCCGACCGCCGTGGGAGACGATTGACATGGAACTGATCCTTTCGCTCGGCATCGGCGTGCTGACCGGCTCCGGCGTGTGGCTGCTGCTGCGGCCCCGCACCTTCCAGGTGATCGTCGGCCTGTCGCTGCTGTCCTATGCCGTCAACCTGTTCATCTTCTCCACCGGCGGCCTGCGGACCGGCGCCGAACCGATCCTGGAGGGCGGCCGGGCCGGCAACCTCGCCATGCATGCCGATCCGGTGCCGCAGGCCCTGGTGCTGACCGCCATCGTCATCGGCTTCGCCACCACCGCCCTGTTCCTCGTCCTGCTGCTCGCCGCCCGCGGCCTGACCGGGACCGACCATGTCGACGGAAAGGAGAAGAGCCGGTGACCGGCTGGATGGATCACCTGACCATCGCGCCCATCGTCCTGCCCATGCTGGCGGGTGCGGTGATGATGCTGATCGACGAGCGGCAGCGCACGCTGAAGGCCGTGATCGGCATGGCGTCGGCGCTCGCCCTTCTGGTGCTGGCCGTGCTGGCGATGACGGTCGCGGACCAGGGCGCGGCCGGCGTCCGCGTCTACCGGCTGGGCGACTGGCCGGCCAATTTCGGCATCGTGCTGGTTCTGGACCGCTTCGCCGCGCTGATGCTGGTGCTGACCGGCATTCTGGGGGTGGCCGCCCTGCTGTTCTCGCTGCCGCGCTGGCAGAAGGCCGGCGCGCATTTCCATTCGCTGTTCCAGTTCCAGCTGATGGGGTTGAACGGCGCCTTCCTGACCGGCGATCTGTTCAACCTGTTCGTCTTCTTCGAGATCATGCTGGCCGCCTCCTACGGGCTGGCCCTGCACGGCTCGGGCCTTGCGCGGGTGCGGGCGGGGCTGCACTACATCGCCATCAATCTGTCGGCCTCGCTGCTGTTCCTGATCGGCGTCAGCATGATCTACGGCATCTCCGGCACCCTCAACATGGCCGATCTGGCCGGCCGCGTCGCCGGGCTGGCGGCGGAGGATCGCGGACTGCTGGAGGCCGGGGCGGCCATTCTGGGCGTCGCCTTTCTGATCAAGGCGGGGATGTGGCCGCTGGGCTTCTGGCTGCCCAACACCTATTCCACCCTGGGTGCTGCCTCTGCCGCCATCGTCTCCATCCTCAGCAAGGTCGGCGTCTATGCCGTGCTGCGGCTGTGGCTGCTGGTGTTCGGCGACGGGGCCGGCGCCTCCTCCGGATTCGGCGGCAATGTCCTGCTGGTCGGCGGGCTGCTGACCATCGGCTTCGGGTCGATCGCCGTGCTGGCGACGCAGAGCATGGCGCGGCTGGCCGGGGCGAGCGTGCTGGTTTCGTCCGGCACCCTGCTGGCCGCCATCGGCGCCGGGCAGCTGTCGGTGACCGGCGGCGCCCTGTTCTATCTCAGCAGCTCGGTTCTTGCGGTCGCCGGCTTCTTCCTGGTGGTGGAGTTGGTGGAGCGCGGACGCGCCGTCGGTGCCGACGTGCTGGCGGTGACCCGCGAGGCGTACGGCGAGGGCGATGACGAGGATTCCGACGATGGCGGTGCCGGTGTCGCCATTCCGGCCACGATGGCGATTCTCGGCATCGGCTTCATGTCCAGCGCGCTGCTGCTCGCCGGCCTGCCGCCGCTGTCGGGATTTCTCGCCAAGTTCGCCATCCTGTCACCCCTGCTGGCCGCCGGACCCGACGTGCCGGTCACCACCTGGGTGCTGATGGCGGCGCTGGTCCTGTCCGGGCTGGCGACGGTGGTCGCGATGACGCGTGCCGGCATCGACGCCTTCTGGGCCTCCCCCTCCGATGAGGCGCCGCGCGTGAGGGTGGCGGAGATTGCGCCGGTTCTGCTTCTGCTCGCCCTCAATGTGGCGCTGACCGTCCAGGCCGGGCCGGCGATGCGCTACATGGAGGACACCGCGAGGTCGTTGCATGCGCCGCGCGACTACACCGGCGCCGTGAAGGCCGTTGCCCGCACACCCGGAACGACGGGAGGCACCCAATGAGGCCGGCGATGAGCAGATGGCTTCCCTACCCCATGATGACCGCGACCCTGCTGGGGGTCTGGCTGCTGCTGAACGAAAGCGTGGCTCCGGGCACGATCATCCTCGGCGGCGTGCTGTCGCTGGCCACCGCCGCGACGCTGAACACGCTCGGCCTTCCGGGCGGACGGCTCCGCCGGCCGCGGGCCGCCGTGTCGCTTCTGCTGCTGGTGCTGGTGGACATCGTCCGCTCCAACATCGCCGTCGCGAAGATCATCCTGCGGCCGGGCAAGGGAGAGCGGGTGTCGGGTTTCCTGCGCATCCCGCTTGACCTACGGGCACCCTACGGGCTGGCGACGCTGGCCTGCATCCTGACCGCCACCCCCGGCACGGTGTGGGTCGCTTATGACCGGTCGCGCAACACCATCCTGCTGCACATCCTCGACCTTGTGGACGAGCAGGAGTGGATCGACCTCATCAAGGGGCGGTACGAGACGCGGTTGATGGAGCTGTTCGAATGATCGTCAAACTTCTGATGGGAACGATCTTTCTGACCCAGATCCTGCTGGTGACCGCCATGGCCTTCGCGGCCTTCCGGGTGCTGCGCGGACCACGGGCGCAGGACCGCGTGCTGGGGATGGACACCCTCTATGTCACGGCGACCATGCTGTTGCTGACCTTCGGCATCCGCACCGGCAGCATCCTGTATTTCGAGGCGGCGCTGATCATCGCCCTGCTGGGATTCGTGTCGACGGCGGCGCTGGCGAAGTTCCTGATGCGGGGGGAGGTGATCGAATGACCCATCTGGCCGAGATACCCGCCTGGGCGGCGGTCCTGACCGCGGTGCTTCTGCTGACCGGCGCCGTCCTGACGCTGATCGGGACGGTCGGCCTCTTGCGCTTCGACAGCTTCTACCAGCGGGTCCACGCCCCGACATTGGGGTCTACGCTGGGGATCGGCTGCATCCTGCTGGCCTCGATGCTGTTCTTCTCGGTGCTCGAATCGCGCGCGATCATTCACGAGCTGCTGATCACCGCCCTGATGGTGGTCACCACGCCAATCACCCTGATGCTGCTGGCCCGCGCCGCCCTCTACCGCGACCGCACGGAGGGAAGCGACGAGGTGCCGCCGCCGCCTTCGGATTGACCGGGCTTCCTCAGATCCACCGCAGCCGCCCCATCAGCTGCGGATTGTCCCAGTTCGGCTGCCGGTCCTCGATCACCACGCGATGGGGCAGGGGCATGTCGCTCTCCAGCACCACCTCGACCCAGCGCGGCACCAGCTCGTTGTTGAGATCGTCCAAAATGGCGAGCGCCAGCGCCTCCAGCCCGTCCGTGAAGCCGGCGAACTCCGCCAGATAGGCGGCGACGGAGGCCGGCTCCGGCACCAGCCGGTCGGGCACCAGACGCAGGGTCAGGCGCGTACCGGCCATCGGTTCCCCGCGCAGTTCCACCAGATAGTCGTGGCGGGCGTCGGGGGAGGGGCGGGTGGTCAGGCGCTCTCGTCTCATGCGGAAACTCCAAGCCCGGCCTGCCCGGCGCGGGTCAGCTTCACCCAGCTGCGGGCGCCGGACTGGAAGGATAGCCCGCCGCTGTAGCCCACCGCCCGCACGCTGTCGGCGAAGACCTGGATCAGTTCCACCCGCAGCTCCGGCGGCAGGGCGGCGTGGCTGCGCAGGATCAGGTCGAAATGGTTCGGCCGCACCAGCCCGTCCAGCTGCATCGGTCCGAAGCGGCTGAGGTCGAGATCGATGAGGAAGCGGCTTCCGGGCTTGGCGCGCGGCCTGCCGTCGCCCTCCTCGTCCTCCTTCAGGGGATGGACATGCAGTTTGATCGGCTTCGGGCCTGTGGAATCCATCAGCGGGATGGTGTAGCTGCGCCAGTCGCCCGGCAGCGGTTCCGTGGCCTCGCGGCGCAGCCCCTCGAAATCCTTCTCCAGCCGATCCAGCAGGTCGCGCCGCCCGGCCTTGTCGAGCGCGGAGGAGGCTTCGTCGCCGAGCCAGCCCCGGGCATCGCCGCCGCGCATCGCCGCCAGGAAGAAGCCCAGCGCCGCGGTCAGCTTGCGGTTCGGCTGCGGCATGGTCGCCAGCATCGACTTGGCCAGCGCCGGGTCGGACGCCGCCAATGTCGCCATCAGCTGCCGCATCGCCGGCCAGTCGCGCTCGCCGAGCGGCCCCGGCGGGCCGGGCAGGGTGGGAGCCGCCGCCTGGGTCGCCTGGGCGAGGTCGGTGAGCGCCGCGGTGACCTTGGCGCCCGGCGGCAGGCTGGCCGGGACGTTGAGGGCCAGCATGCCCTGTTTGGTGGCCAGGATCGGCTGACCCTGCGGCGTGCTGCCGGCGACCGTGCCGCGCAGGACCGGGGTGTCGGGCGGAAGGTTGGGATCCGCCGCTTCCGTAGAGGGTTGGCCGCCGGCCTGAGCGCTGGTCTGGTTTCCACCTGGCCCGGTTCGTCCCCCGGCCTCGGGGGGCCCGAGCGGTGGCGGTTGTTGCGGAGGCGGTGTGACGGTCAAAATCTTCAACGCCACCGTGGCGCCGCGTGGCAGGTCGGGCGGCTCGGCAGAGGAACCGGCGGCGGGGGCGGCGGGGCGGTCCGATGTCGCCGGAGACCCGGCACCGGGGTGCGCCGCATCGCCGCCCAACTGGACCGGTGTGCCGAATGTCGCGCTTCCCCCGCCCCTTGGCGGTGCCGGCATGGAGGAGGTGGCGGGTGCTGGTGTGGCGGGTGCCGCAGTCTCGGGTTTGGCCGGTCCGACCGGGTTGGCGCCGGCTGGGGTGGGGGGTGCCGGTTGCGGTGCGCCGCCGCCGGTTGGTGTCGCCGGCATTGGCTTGGCGCCCGATCCGCCGGCGATCACCAGCGCCGGCACCACCGTGCCGGGCAACAGAGGCGGCAGGGCCGGCACCGTGCCCGGGATGGGGGTCGGCAGCAGGATGGCGGGAGTCGCGACGTTTCCGGGTGCCGGGCTGCCTGCGGGCGGGGCTGCGGCCGTCCCGCCTGCCGCCGTGCCGGCCCCCGTCGTGCCGGTTGGCGTCCCCAGCGCCTGCAGCAAGATCAGCGCCGTGGGCTTGGCCGGGATCGTCGCGGGTGTGGTGGGCGTTGGCGTGCTGGCGCTGGGCGTGATCTGAACGGTGACCGGCTTGTCGGGCGGCAGTTCCGCCTTGCTGTCGAGCAGCAGTTCGCCCGCCGCCGTGCGGACGCGGGTCAGACCTTCCGGAGTCTGGCCGGCGACGGTGCCGGTCAGCACCACCGGGCGGGTCACCTCCGGCAACCGCTCGGGCAGCCGGACGACCGTGGCCTCGGCCGTGACGGGTGCGGGCGTGGCGGGGGCCGCCACGGCGGTGGCGGCAGCGGGCGTGACCGATGGTGGGAGCGCCCCGCCCATCGGTCCCGTTACTTGGAGCCGGCCAGCAGCCGCTGCACGATCGCCTCGACGTCGCGCGCCGCGTCGCAGGCGGGCGAGCGGGTCAGCAGCGGGGTCTGGTTGCGGATGGCGTCGCGCACCTTCAGGTCGCGGCGGATGATGCCCGCCAGCGCCGGCTTGTATTTCAGGAAGTTCTGGCAGGCCTTCAGGATGGTGCCGTAGGTGCGTTCGCCGTCCTTCACGCTCTGCGCCATGTTCACGACGATCCGCAGGTCGGCCGACGGGTTGGTGGCGTGGGTCAGCTTGATGAAGGCATAGGCGTCGGTCAGCGAGGTCGGCTCGTCCGTCGTCACCACCAGGGTGGTGCCGGCCGGGCCGGACAGGGTGCGCACCGTGCGGTCAACGCCGGCGCCCATGTCCATCACCACCCGGTCATAGCTTCTGGCCAGTTCCAGCAGGTCGTTGCGCAGGCCCGACAGGCGCTGGCTCGGCAACTGCGCCAGCGTGCCCGATCCCGACCGTCCGGCGATGATGTCGAATCCCGTGTCGGGGAAACGCTGCGCCGCCTTGGCCAGCGTCACCTCGCCGTTGATGACGGCACCCAGATCGTTCTTCGGCGAAAAGCCCAGCTGGATGTCGACGTTGGCGAGGCCGAGGTCGCCGTCGAACAGCAGGGTGTTCATTCCCGCCTTGGTGAGGGCGTGGCTGAGCGTGATGGAGAACCACGTCTTGCCGACGCCGCCCTTCCCGCTGGCCACGGCGATGACGTTGGCGCCGCGCAGCGGGCGAACGTTCTTGAGGGCGGCCGGGAACACCGGATCGGTCATGGCAGGGTCCTCGACGAGGGGGAACTGGAGGCTTTTGCCTTGGTTGCGGATTTTGCGGTTGCGGGTTTCGTTGGCTTGGCGGCGGTGGCCCTGCGTGGTGGCGGGGGTGGCGGCGCCGGCTCGATCTCCGGCTCGTCGTCCTCCGGCTCATAGCCCCGCCCGAAGGTCGGCTTGCGCATGGGCGTATGGTCCGGCTCATGATCCGGTTGCCCGTCGTCTTCCTCGTCCCAGTCCGCGGCACGGGCGGTGCGGCGCGGTGCCGATTCCTTGGCGGCGGGCGCCTTCTCCTCGGCCGGGATCATCATGCGGGCGAGCGCCAGCGGGTTCAGGGCGGTCAGCCCCTCCGCCACCTTGGACGATACGCTGGCGTCGCAGAAGGACAGTCGGGCGCGGGCGGCGATCGCCAGCAGGCTGCCCAGCCGGCGGGCCATGTCCAGCCGGGTGACCAACATCCGCCGCACGCCCACCGCCTTGAAGGCCAGCGCCATGTCGGCGGCCTCCAACGCGTCCAGCCCGGCGGGCAGGACCAGCACCGGCTCCACCTCCCCGGCGCCGAGCAGGGCGCGGAGATCCTGCATGTCCTCGGCGTCGAAGGGGTTGCGGCCGGCGGTGTCGACCAGAACGAGGTCAGTCTTGCGGTGGACCTCGAAGGCGCCGGCCAGCGCGTCGGGGTCTTCCACCGTCGCCAGCTTCAGCTTCATCAGCCGGGTGAAGGCGGCCAACTGGTCCACGCCGCCTGCGCGCACCGTGTCGGTGGTGATGACGCCGACCGACCGCTTCTTGAAGACGGCGCGGGCCGCCAGCTTGGCCGCGACCAGCGTCTTGCCCGATCCCGGCGGGCCGACCAGCGCCAGCGGCTTCACCGGGCTGCGCCCGTCCGGCAGCGGATTGAAGGTGAAATAGGAATCGAGCGCCGAGCCCAGCGCCAGCCGCGGATCCTCGGTGTCGAGGCCCGACGCGGCGTCGATCAGCTGCTCGGCCAGGGTGGCGGGGACGCCGTGGCGCTGCAGGGCGTCGGCCACCACCTCGCCCACGTCGATCTCGGGTTCGACCGGCTTCGGCGGGGCCTTTGCCCGGCCGCCGCGCGCACCGCCGGAGACGGGGGCAGCCGGCAGGTCGTCCTCTTCCACCGCCGCCGTGACGCGCACGCCGCCGCCTTCCTCCTCGCGCGTCGCGACGATGATGGCGTCGTCGCCCAGCGACTGGCGCACCATCCGCATGGCATCGGACATGGTCTTGGCGTGGAAGGACTTCAGCCGCATCGGCGGTGCCTTCCGTCAGGCAAGGGGGAGAGAACGGCGCGCGCCATCAGATCTGCCCCAGGGTCTTGATGCGGGCCTTGGGGTGGATCTCGTTCTGGGACATGACCACGGTAGCCGGCCGGAACCGCTCCACGATGGAGCGGACGAACGGCCGGATCAGCGGGCTGGTCAACAGAACGGGGCTCTCGCCCATCATGGCATGTCGCTCGAAGGTTTGACGGACGGAGGTGATGAACTGCTGTAGGCGGGACGGGGCCATCGTCAGCTGCCGGTCGTCGCCGTCGCCCACCAGCGACTCGGCGAACGCCTGCTCCCATTCGGGCGACAGGGTGACGAGCGGGATGAAGCCCATCTCGTTCGTGTTCGCGTCGCAAATCTGCCGGGCAAGGCGGGACCGCACATGCTCGGTGATCTGGGTGATGCTGCGGGTCTGGCTGGTCGCTTCGGATACCCCTTCCAATATGGTGGGAAGATCCCGGATCGAAACGCGTTCGGCAAGGAGATTCTGCAACACCCGTTGCAATCCGCCCACAGTGATCTGATTCGGCACCACATCGGCGATCAGCTTCTGGTGTTCCTTGTCGGTCTCGTCCAGCAGCTTCTGCGTCTCGGTGAAGGACAGCAGCTCCTGCATGTTGTCCTTGATCAGTTCGGTCAGATGGGTGGTGACCACGGTCGACGGGTCGACCACGGTGTATCCCTTGAACAGAGCCTCCTCGCGGTATCCGGGCTCGATCCAGATGGCGGGCAGGCCGAAGGTCGGCTCCACCGTCTGTTCGCCGGGCAGGCTCATGGCGTCGCCGCGCGGGTCCATCACCAACAGCATGTTGGGCCGGATGTCGCCGCGCCCGGCCTCGATCTCCTTCACGCGGATGATGTAGGTGTTGGGCGGAAGCTGCAGGTTGTCCTGGATGCGCACGGCCGGCATGACGAAACCGACCTCGCCGGCGATCTGCCGGCGCAGGCCCTTGATCTGGTCGGTCAGCCGGTGGCTGCCCGCCTGCGGCTGGTTGATCAGTGACAAGAGGCCGTAGCCCAGCTCCAGCCGGATCAGGTCGATGGCGAGCGCGGTGGAGATCGGTTCGTCCGGTACCGGCCCCGCTCCGGGCATGCCGCCCGGCCCTGCGCCGGTTGCTGCCTCCTCCGCCGCGGCGGCCTCCTCCGCCTCCTTTTTCGCGCGCAGGCGCGGCATGTACCAGGCGGCGGCGCCGACGGCGGCGATGACCGGGGCCAGCGTCAGGATCGGCATGCCCGGCAGCAGGGCCAGAACGCCGATGGCGCCGGCCGACAGGGCCAGTGCCTGGCTGTGGCCGGTCAGCTGGCCGACGACCGCCTTGTCGGTCGAGCCGCCCATGCCGGCCTTCGACACCAGGAAGCCGGCGGAGATCGAGATCACCAGCGCCGGGATCTGGGAGACGAGGCCGTCGCCGATGGTCAGCTTGGTGAAGGTGTCCAGCGCCGTCATCACCGGCATGTCGTGGCGCAGCACCGCGATGGTGACGCCGCCGATGATGTTGATGAACATGATCATCAGGCCGGCGACCGCGTCGCCCTTGACGAACTTCGACGCACCGTCCATGGAGCCGAAGAAGGCGCTTTCGTCCTCCAGCTCCTTGCGCCGCGCGCGCGCCGTGCCTTCGTCGATCATGCCGGCCGACAGGTCGGCGTCGATCGCCATCTGCTTGCCGGGCATGGCGTCGAGGGTGAAGCGCGCCGCCACTTCGGCGATGCGGCCCGAACCGGCGGTGATGACCTTGAAATTCACGATCGTCAGGATGGCGTAGATGATCACGCCGATGACGAAATCGCCGCCCATGACCAGGCTGGCGAAGGCCTCGATCACATGGCCGGCGGCGGATGTGCCCTCATGCCCCTGCGTCAGGATCAGGCGCGTGGAGGCCATGTTCAAGGACAGGCGCAGCAGCGTGGTGATCAGCAGGATCGTCGGGTAGGAGGACAGCTCCAGCGGCTTTTCGATGAACAGCACCACCATCAGGATCAGGATGGAGATGGTGATGTTCAGCCCCAGCATCATGTCGAGCATGACGCTGGGCAGCGGCATGATCAGCCCGACCACGACGATCAGGATGCCGATGGCCATCGCCACGTCGCCGCGCTTCAGCGACGACTTAGCGACCGCCCACATCTCGCCGAAGGCGGCCATGTTGCCGGGACCGCCGCCCCCGCCGCCGCCTCCGCTATTCTGTTCCGTCAGCGCCATGGATGCTCCCGCCGCTCAGGGCCCGGTCCCGGACCGGCCGTCAGGCCGTCGCCCGTTCGTCGTTGCCCGGGGTGGGCACGCTGCGGCCTTCGTCGCCATACTGCTTCAGCTTGTTGCGCAGCGTGCGGATCGAGATGCCCAGGATGTTGGCGGCATGGGTGCGGTTGCCCAGGCAGTGTGTCAGCGTCTCCAGGATCAGGTCGCGCTCCACGTCGGCCACCGTGCGGCCGATCAGCGCCGCCAGACCGGCACCGGTCCCGCCGGCATTGGCCGCGGCGGCGGCGCCGCTGTTGGCGGCCATGCCGTAGGGGCCGGCCTTGCCGCCCTTGGGCGGGCCGTAGCTGGTCGGCAGGGCGCCCGGCGGCGGAACCACCAGGGGCGGGGCGGCGGGCGGCTGGGGCACATGCGGCTGCGCAGCGGGCACGGTGCCGCCGGGGCCGGCGAACGGGTTGGCGACCGGCGAATCGGCGGGGATGGAGGCCTGGGCGCTGCCTTCCGGCGCCAGCAGCTTGCTGGTCAGCATGATGGCTTCCGGCCCGACCTCTTCGCCCCGCGACAGCAGGACGGCACGATGCATGGTGTTTTCCAGCTCGCGCACGTTGCCGCGCCAATGGTGGGTCTTCAGCATCAGCAGGGCGTCCTCGGTCAGGCGCTTGTCGCCCAGACCGTTGGCCTCCGCGTATTTCTTCAGGAAATGCTCGGCGATCATCGGGATGTCGGCCGGGCGTTCGCGCAAGGACGGGATCGCCACGCTGAACACGTTCAGGCGGAAATACAGATCCTCGCGGAAATTGCCGGAGCGGACCTCCGCCTCCAGGTTCCGGTTGGAGGTGGCGATCAGGCGGACATTGACCTTTACCGGCTGGCTGGAGCCGATGCGGTCGATCTCCTTCTCCTGGATGGCGCGCAGCAGCTTGGCCTGCAGGCGCGGATGCATCTCCGACAGCTCGTCCAGCAGGAGAGTGCCGTTGTTGGCCTCCTCGAACTTACCCAGACGCCGGGCCACCGCGCCGGTGAAGGCGCCCTTCTCGTGTCCGAACAGCTCCGATTCCAGCAGATTCTCCGGGATGGCGGCGCAATTCACCGCGACGAAGGGCTCGTTGGCCCGCCGGCTCTTGCGGTGGATGAAGCGGGCCATCAGCTCCTTGCCGGTGCCGCTCTCGCCGGTGATCATCACCGAGGCGTCGCTGGGCGCCACCTGCTCGGCCAGCCGCAGGGTCGCCAGCATGGCCGGGTCGCTGCAGACGATGGAATGGCTTTCCTCGGCCACCGCCTCCAGCACCGCGGCGATCAGCTCGGCATTGGGCGGCAGCGGCAGATATTCCTTGGCGCCGGCGCGGATGGCGCGCACGGCGGCGGCCGCATCGGTGCCGATGCCGCAGGCGACCACCGGGATGGTGATCCGCTCCGACTTCAGGCTGTCGATGAAGGTCGCGATGTCCAGCTTGACGTCGATCATCACCAGATCGGCACCGGCGGCGGCACGCAAGGCGT
Source organism: Azospirillum sp. B21 (assembly GCF_008364825.1). Taxonomy (GTDB): domain Bacteria; phylum Pseudomonadota; class Alphaproteobacteria; order Azospirillales; family Azospirillaceae; genus Azospirillum. Next base: position 361,883 of record NZ_VTTO01000005.1, on the reverse strand, counting down.
TCAGCGCCCCTTCGATGCTGTCGGTGTGCGACACCTTGGCCCCGCGCTTCATGGCGATCTTGCCGGCGGCGGTGATGTAGCCTTCCAACGTTCCAACGATCAGCAGACGCATAGCCTTACGCTCCCACTCTCGGGGCTTCCCGGTCGAAATACTGGATCCGCTTTCCAGGCGGCAGGACGGCATTCAGGAGCATCTCCAGACGCCGCGGATTCTCCTGGCGCGCGATGGATACGGCGCCGATGGTAAAGAGGGTCTTGACCAGCGCGTCCTCCTCAGCCGACCGCTCCACCTTGGCGGCGAGCGGGGAGAGGACGACGTTGCCGAGCACGGCCCCGTAGAAGGTCGTCAGCAAAGCCAATGCCATTGCCGGCCCGATGGCCGACGGGTCGCTCAGGCTGCCCAGCATCTGCACGAGGCCGACCAGCGTGCCGATCAGCCCCATGGCCGGCGCCACTTCCGACGCGCGGCGCAGCACGCCGGCGCTCTTGCCCAGGGCGCCCGCAGTCGCCTCGACCTCGCCGGTCAGCATCTGCTCGATGGTGTCGGGCGGATGCCCTTCGGTGATCAGGGTGACGCTGCGGTGCAGGAAGGGCTCGCCGCGCAGTTCCGGCAGGACGTTGCGCAGGGTCTCCGGCCCGGCCCGGCGGGCGGCCTCGGCCAGCAGGATCACCTGCCGCGCCACTCCCTTGGGGTCGAGCGTCTGGTGGACCAGCACCGCCGCCGCGCTTCGCCACGCCACCGCCACGTCGCCCAGCGAGAAGGAGGCGGTGGTGACCGCCAGCGTCCCGCCCAGCACGATCAGCAGCGACGGCGGGTCGAGGAAGGCTCGCGCCGAACCGCCGGTGGTGATCGCCAGCAGGATCACCGCCGCCGCCGCGGCAAGCCCGACCAGGGTCGCCACGTCCAGCCCGCCGCGCAGCCGCACGCCCCGCCCCGGAGCGGCGGCGGCGGGTGCCGCCGGCTGCGGCTGGGCCGCCTTGGCGCGGGATGCGGCGCTGTCGGACGGAATCGCCATCAGCCCCGGTCCGACTTGATGATTTCCGTCATGGTCACGCCAAGCCGGTCTTCCACCACCACCACCTCGCCGCGGGCGACCAGACGGTTGTTGACGTAGATGTCGATGGCCTCGCCGACCTTGCGGTCCAGCTCCACCACGGCGCCGCGGCCCAGCTTCAGCAACTGCGCCACCTGCATGGTCGACTTGCCCAGCACCGCGGAGATCTGGACGGGGATGTCGTACACCGCCTCCAGATCCTTGGCGATTCCGGGGCTGGCGTAGTCGTCGCCATCACCACCGTGCAGGTCGTTCAGCGAGAAATTGTCGCTCGGCATGTCGGTCTCGGACCTCCTTCAATCCGGTCACCCCTTAGACGGGGGCCGGAGCCTCCAGCATGTGCGCGGCACGGCGTTCGATCTCGGCCAGCAGCTGGGCGGTGTCCCGCTCCATGCCGCCTTCGGCCCATTCGATGCGGCAGCCGCTGGGCGCGATCGACGGGTCGCCAATCACCATCAGCTTGGCGCCGAAGCCGCGCGACCCGACGGTCTGGTCCAGATGGTCGCGCACCAGCCCCATCGTGTCCTCCGCCACCCGGATGACCAGCCGCGGCTCGTCGATCAGGTCGGTCAGGCAGTTGCGGACCATCGCCTCCACCTCGGCCATGCCGCCGCGCCGGGCCCATTCGGGCAACAGCTTGCGGACGATGGCCAGCGCCAGATGGACCGGCTGTTCGGAGCGCATGGCGTTGCCCGCCTCGCGCTCCGCCAGCAGGCGGGATACCCCGTCGGCGATCTGGGAGAGCGCGCCGGCGATGCGGTTGTTCACCGTCGCCTCGACCTCCGCCTTGCCGCGCTCGTAACCGGTGTTCTGACCGGCGGCCATGCCGTCGGTGAAGCCCTTGCCGTATCCGGCGGCCGTGCCCTCCGACTTGCCGGCGGCAAGCCCTTCCTCGTAGCCCTGGGCGCGGGCCGCGGCCAACTCCTCCTCGCCGAAGGTCGGCGCGGGCGGCAACTCCGGTTCCGGCTCCGGCTCCGGCGGCAGGGCGAAGTCCTCCTCCGGTAGCAGATCGTCGTCCTCCACATGGGTCATGCGGGGCACGGCGTCCACGTCGAAGGACTCGTCGAAGAGGAATTTGCGCACGCTCATCGCCGCGGCCCTCCCTCAGAAGACGGTATGGAAACGGAGGCCGGCATGGCTCAGCTCTCCTGGTACAGCCAGTTGCGCAGGATCGAGACCGCCTCTTCCGGGTGCTTGTCGACGATCTCGCCGACCTTGCGCAGGGACGACGCGCGGACGCGGCCTTCCACCCGGTTGATGTCGATCATCTGCTCCAGCTCCTCGTCGGCCTGCGCCGCTTCCAGCGCCAGATCCTGGGCCAGCGCGCCGGTGGGGGCGGCGAGCGCGGCCGGCATGCCGGCCTGATCGGTCAGCAGGCGGTCCATCTCGTCCTCCTCCTGCATCTCCGCCTTCTCGAAGGCGCGGGAGATCAGCGGGCGGATGACCAGCAGGATGATCAGGACGGCGACGATGCCCAGGACCACCATCTCCGCGATGCGGAACAGGTCGTCCTTGGTCATGCCCATGAACAGCTCTTCCGGCTTCTGGATGTCGTCCTCGGGCGACCAGAAGCGCAGGTTGATCACCTCCAGCGAGTCGCCGCGCACGGCGTCCAGCCCGACGGCGGACCTAACCAGCGCCTTGATGCTCTCGATCTCCTGCTCGCTGCGCGGCTGGTAGGCCGGCGGAGCGTCCTTGGAGGTCTGGTAGGTGCCGTCCACCAGCACGGCGACCGACAGGCGGCGGACGGTGCCGGCCTCGCGCACATGCGACTTGGTGGTCTTGGTGATCTCGTAGTTGATCGTCTCTTCGTTGCGGTTCGACTTGTTCGACGACAGCGGGCTGGCGCTGCTGCTGGCCTGCGATGTGGGCAGGTTCTGGTCCACCGTGACCGGGGCCAGCGGGTCGCGGTCGCTGCTCTCGTTCGATTCGGTCACCGTCTGGGTGGAGCGGACGACCTGGCTTTCCGGATCGAAGATTTCCGACTGTGTCGTGATGCGGTCGAAGTCGAGGTCGGCCGACACCTCCGCCCGGACCTTGCCGTAGCCGAGCGTGCGGCCCAGCAGATCCTCGATGGTGCGGGCGAGCCGACCCTCATAGGCCTGCTTCTTCTCCTCCGCGCTCGCCATCATCGCCTCGGCGGTGTCGCTGCCGGTGCCGCGGGCGAGCAGCTTGCCCTTGTCGTCGACGATGGAGATGCGGTTGGGGTCCAGGTTGGGGACCGAGGCGGCGATCAGCTGCTGGATCGCCTGGATGTTCTCGCGGCTCAGCTGGGCGCCGGGGCGCAGCTTCAGGAAAACGCTGGCCGTGGCCGGGTTCTGCTGGCGGGCGAACAGCTCGCGCTTGGGCAGCACCAGATGCACGCGGGCCTGCTGAACGCCGTTCAAGGTCTGCACCGTGCGCGCCATCTCGCCCTCCAGCGCGCGCAGGTGGTTGATGTTCTGCATGAAGCTGGTGGCGCCGAAGCCTTCGCCCTTGTCGAACAGCTCGTAGCCGACCGAGCCGCCGGACGGCAGGCCCTGCGCCGCCATGCGCATGCGCATCGGCCCGACCTGATCGGCCGGGACCATGATCTTGGTGCCCGTCTTGTCGACGGTGAAGGGGACCTTCGCCTCCTCCAGCTTCTTGGCGATCGCCGCCGCTTCCGTCTGCTGGAGTTCGGCGTAGAGCAGCTCCATCTCAGGCGTGGACAGGCGGGTCGTCAGGTAGACGAAGAATCCGATCAGCAGCAGCCCGACGCCGCCGATCGCCGCGAGGCGGGCGGGCCCGAGATTGCGCAAGGTCTGCAGCAGGTTGTTCACGCGCGGTCCCCGATCGGAAGTCTCCCCGGCATTCTCTTGGCATCGGCCGCTTCGCTGATGCAAAACGGTTTTTGCAAGTTCCGCGCCGGGCTTGCCTACGTTGGGGCATGCTGCGGCGTCTTGATGAAGAGAGGGTTAATCGGCGGCAGTTTTTGCCGGGCGCCCGGCAAAATATGCCTAGTGCCCCACAAATGTTGCAGCCCTGCGACGGTACCCCGTGGCAACCGTGGGTCACAATGCCGCAGTGGATTTGCGCCGCATCGGATTTTCAGCTTGAGCGGTGCCGGACCGCCGCCGCGACCGTGGGTAGGGCGATACCAGTCCTTGCACGAAAAGAGTGTATGCGCGAGTGGTGTCGTACGAATCCCGCGAAAGTTTTACTGTCCAAAAGAGGTATCCGGCCGAGCGGCGGTTGACATCGGCAGGTGCCGGTCATAGCTGAGTTGCATTCCGAGCCCGCAACCGGCCGATTCGTCTTGCCCGCCGACGTCTTTCCAGCTTCGACGCCGCCTGCGACGCGTTCCGGTTCGACGGGCCAACCGGTGTCCCGGTGAGCGTCGACACGGTTCGGCGGCCGGGACCTGTACAGGATCGAAGGGGGAGAGCCATGAAACGGCGTGGCCGCGAAAAGAAGGAAGGCCTGAACGAGGTCGATGTGTTCGTCGGCCAGCGCCTGCGGGAGCTGCGCATGCTGGCCGGCCTCAGCCAGAGCGACGTCGCCTCCGCCCTCGGGCTGACCTTCCAGCAGTTGCAGAAGTACGAGCGCGGCTTCAACCGCGTGTCCTCCAGCCGGCTGTTCAAGCTGGGCCAGTTCTTCCGCGTCCCCGTCTCCGTCTTCTTCGAAGGGCTGGAGAACCGCCAGCCGGCGGCCGAAGGCAGCGAGATGCCGACGGCCGGGGGCGGCGAGGAGCAGGAGAACACCCTGCAATCGCGCGAGGCGCTGATGCTGGCCCGCTATTTCCAGAGCATCCGCGACCCGCAGATCCGCGCCGCCATCCGCGAACTGGCGGAGCGCTGCGCCGAGCAGCAGACGGACGGCGGTGGGGCGAGCGCTGCGCCGGCCGTCAAGCGCGGCCGTGCCCGCCGGGCGGAGCAGGGCGGCCACGCCTGACCGCTGCCACCGGCCTTGGCGCCTGACGGTCTCAGGCCGGCCGCAGGCGCCGGTAATGCTCCAGGAAGTCGGCCAACGCCTCTTCCGGGCCGAGCGGCACGATGGCGGCCTCGTCCGGGGCCGGCAGGTCGCGCCAGTTGACGCGGTGCGGCGCGCAGAGGTCGCGCAGCTCCGTCGCGAGTGCCCGCTGATCGGCCAGCTTGACCGCCTTCGGCTCCGGGTGACGGAAGCCGAAGCGTTCGGCGAGAGCGCTCTTGATCGGTTCCACTGCCTGCCGGATGGCGTCGCGGCCGATCCGCACCTTCCACGGCGTCGGCCAGTCGCCGGTGAAGGCCTCCTCGCAATCATGCATCAGCGCGTCGTAGGCATAACCCTCCGGCGCCAGGCGGCTGGCCAGGACGCAGTGCTGGGCGACGCTGAAGAAGGCTTGCGTGTTGCCGACGAAGCGGCACTGGTAGGCCAGCGGGCGGGCGATGTCCTCTATGTCGAACGGGCCGAAGTCAGGCCGCTCCAGGTCCACCGTGCGGCCCGAATAGGTGATCATGACCGCGGTCGGCTCGGGCACGTCGAGCAGATCGAACTGGTCCGGATGGGTGATGCGGGGAGACCCGCTGCGTCGTTTCGGCGTGGCTTTCTTCATCCCCGAATCTCTAGCAGATCGGCCGTTCCCCGCTCAACCGCCCGTCCGTACGCCCCTCAATCGTAACTGCCCGCCGGTTCCCGCACCAGGCTGCTGGTGGCGCCGACGGTGGTCTCCAGCAGAGGGAGCAGGGCGGCGACCCTGTCGATGTCGGCCGGGTTGTCGTTGATGGCGCGGGCGATGGCGGCCATGCGCGGCGCGCCGAAATTGGCGGCCAGCCCGGACAGGGTGTGGGCGGCCTGCTTCAGCTCCTTCGGGCGTCCGGCCTGCAGGGCGGAGCGGATGGCCGTCAGTTCGCGCAACGCCGTCTCCGGCAGAAGCTGCATCATGCCGTCCAGCGCCTCGCCGCCCAGCGCCAGCCGCAGTTCCGCCAGCTTCACCCGGTCTAGCAGCGGCAAGGCCATGAAGTGGCCGCCCTCCAGTGCCGGGCGGCTGGGGATCGGCACCACGCGCCCGTCCTCCGGCCGGGTTGCCAGATCCACCAGAACGGCGTTCAGCTGCTCCCAGTCGATGGGTTTGGTCAGGTAGGCATCGAGCCCGGCGGCCATATGGCCGTCCCGGTGTTCCGGCAGGGCATCGGCGGACAGGCCGACGATGGGGATGCGCGCCACCGGGCCGTCCATCCGCCGGATCGCCCGCGCGGTCGACCGCCCGTCCAGCACCGGCATCTCCATGTCCAGGATCAGCACGTCGTAATCGGCCGCCTTGACCGCGTCCAGAACCGCCCGCCCGTCGTTGACCGCGTCGATGCGGTGGCCGATGCGGGTCATCATGGCGGTGATCAGCATGCGGTTGATGTCGTTGTCCTCGGCCAGCAGGAGCCGCAGGGCGACGGGGCTCTGCTGCGGCTCCTCCGCCGACGTGGGCAGCAGGCCGCGGGTGCCCAGATCGCTGACCGGCTGGGCTTCCGCCATGCGCGTCCTGATCGAGAAGCGGAAAGTGGAACCGCGGCCGGGCGCGCTGGCGACGGTGATCTCGCCGCCCATCGCCTCCACCAGCCGCTTGCAGATCGCCAGCCCCAGCCCGGTGCCGCCGTATTTGCGGCTGGTCGAGGCGTCGGCCTGGACGAAGGCGTCGAACAGCCGTCCGCGCTGCTCCGCCGTCATGCCGATGCCGCTGTCCTGCACCTCGAACCGCAGCGTGACCGGCAGGGAGGCCGGGGCCGTTGCGCTCCCATCCACAGGCGCGATGGGCGGATCGGGCGACCATACCGCGATCTCGATGGCGCCGCGTTCGGTGAATTTGATGGCGTTGGACACCAGGTTGAACAGCACCTGCCGCAGCCGCGTCGGGTCGCCGCGGATGTGGCGCGGCGTATCGTCGGCGATGGAGGCGGACAGGGTCAGTCCCTTCGCCGCCGCGCGCACCAGGAAAAGCTGGACCACGTCGTCGACCAGCCGGGGCAGGGAGAAGTCGATCTCCTCCAGCATCAGCTGCCCGGCCTCGATCTTGGAGAAGTCGAGCACGTCGTTCAGGATGGTCATCAGCGTGTCCGCCGACGACCGGAGGGTCCGCACGAAGGATTTCTGCTGTTCCGACAGGCCGCTTCCCATCAGAAGGTCGCCCATGCCGATCACCGCGGTCATCGGCGTGCGCAGCTCGTGGCTCATCATCGCCAGGAAGCGCGACTTGGCGCGGCTGGCATTTTCCGCCGCCATCTGTGCGGCTTCGGCCTCCTCCCGCGCGCTGTCCAGCTTCTCGGCCAGCGCGAAGGTCTCCGCCGCCAGCCGGGTCAGCTGCTCCTCGGCGGCGCGCAGTTCCTGTTCCGACCGGCGGCTGCGGGTGACGTCGGCGCAGGACGCGGCGATCCAACGTGTCGCCCCATCCGGCCCCGGCACCGGCCGCAGGGTCAGCGCGTTCCAGAAGGTGCTACCGTCCTTGCGGTGGTTCAGTACCTCCACCGACAGCGGGCGCGCCTCCGCCAGGGCGGTGCTGATCGTCGCGGCGGTCTCCGGATCGGTGTCCGGCCCCTGCAGGAACGAGCCGTCGCGGCCGATCACCTCGTCCGCCCGGTAGCCGACGATCTCCAGGAAGGCGCGATTGCAATAGACGATCGGCTGGCCGGGACGCGTCGCGTCGTGCACCACGATCCCGGCGCCGCTGGCCTCCACCACGGCAGCGAGCATCGCCGCGTCGGGCGAGGCGCCGATGGGCAGGGCGGGATTGGCGGGCGGTGCGGTCACAGGGCGGAAGGTCCTTCTCCGGTTCCGGCCGCAAGGATAAGGCGTCGCGCTGGCGATTGCCATTCCCCCCGGCGCGATTTGTGCGGCCCTGCCTTCGCTAACGCAATTCCGTTAACGACTGTGCAACGGTGCATTACAAAAACTGTGACCGACGGCGGCCGGCACGAGCGCCGGAGGCAAACGGGCCAAGCGGAGAGCGTCATGGTGGTGGAGGCAGGCGGCAGCACTCGTCAGATTCGGACGATCCACGATCTGGGTGTGCTGCTGGTCGAGGACGATGATTTTACCCGAAAGCTGATCTCGCGCCTGCTTCACGACATCAAGGTGCGGGCGGTGTTCGAGGCGGCGGACGGCATCCAGGCTCTCGACATCCTGCGCAAGAACGGCGGGGACGTGGATGCGGCAATCTGCGACTTGGAGATGCCGCGCATGGGCGGGCTGGACCTGCTGCACGCGCTGCGCACGGCCACAGGCAACCCGCTGGCCGACCTGCCGGTCCTGGTCCTCACCGGCCATCGCGAGGCGGATGTGGTCAAGCGCGCCATTGCCTACGGCATCTCAGGCTATCTGGTGAAGCCGGTGTCGAAGGCCGACCTGACCAAGCGGCTGAGCTTCGCCATCCAGAAGAAGCAATAGGCCGTTTGTCTGGCAGGACCGCCCTTTGCGCGGACCAACCCGCGCTGGCGCTTTGGCCGCCCTTCCTGTAGAAGGGAGATCGATGCCGCCGCGACGCGAAAGGTCCATGGGTTCCTGCCATCCTTCGCCCGGCCCGCTCCGATCCCGTTTCCGGCATCGGGGAGAGCTGTGAGCAAAGACCGACCTCCCGGGTCGTCCCCCAGGTCGAACGACGCCCGTCACCCCGGTGCGGACCGGGCTTGTGCGCGCGTTTCCGACCTGCTGGACGACTTTCTGGCCCGCGGTGACGAGGTTGCCTCCGGCGGCGCCTCGCACTCCTCTTCCGGCGCCGTTTCGCCTGACCGCATATCGTTGGGCGAGGTAATGGATGCGCTGGGCGACCGTGCCTTCGGCGCGCTGCTGCTGATCCTGTCCATCCCCAATGTCCTGCCGGTGCCCGGCCTGTCGACCGCCACCGGCGTGCCGATGATCCTGATCGGCGCCCAGATGGCAGTGGGCCGTCACGGCCCCTGGCTGCCGCGCCGCATGCTGGCGGTCACCTTCGACCGCAAGGCCTTTCTGGGCGTGATCCGCCGGGCCAAACCCTGGGCCGACCGGCTGGAGCGTCGCCTGCGCGCCCGGCTGCCGGCGCTGGCCGGCCCCACCGCCGAGCGCTTCCTGGGGCTGGCGGTGATGGTGCTCGCCGGCATCCTGTCCCTTCCCATCGTCTTCGGAAACCAGCCCCCCGCCCTCGCCATCGCGCTGATCGCGCTGGGGCTGATGGAATCCGACGGAGCTTTCGTGTCGGCCGGCCTCGTCGCCGGCCTTCTTTCCATCGCCATCATCGTCGCCGTTCTGCTCGGTCTCGGGCAGGCGGCGGTCGCCGTGGCGCAACAATTGATCGGTTGAGGGAGCGCCCTTTGGGCATACCGCCATGATTTGGGAATTGTTGGTCATCGTCCTGCTGATCCTCATCAACGCCTTCTTCGCGATGTCGGAGATGGCGCTGGTGTCGGCGCGCCGCGGCCGGCTTCAGCAGATGGCCGAGGAAAAAGGCGGCGCGGGCGCCCGCGCAGCACTGGATCTGTCGGAGGATCCGAGCCGCTTCCTGTCGACCGTGCAGGTCGGCATCAGCCTGACCGGCATCATCGCCGGCGCCTATGGCGGCTCCACCCTTGCCGAACGGCTGGGCGGCGTCCTGAACGAGCGGGTCGAGTGGATCGCGCCCTACGGCCACACCGTCGCCTTCGCGCTGGTGGTCGCCGCCATCACCTATTTCTCGCTGATCATCGGCGAACTGGTGCCCAAGCGCGTGGCGCTGATCTCGGCGGAGCGCATCGCCGCCCTGGTGGCCGCGCCGATGCGGACGATCGCGCGCGTGTCCGCCCCGGTGGTTTGGCTGCTGGGCGTGTCGAGCGACGCGGTGTTGAAGCTTCTGCGCCTGCCGACCTCGCGCGAGCAGACGGTGACGGAGGAGGAGGTCAAGACCCTCATCGCCGAAGGCACCCAGAGCGGTGTCTTCGAGCCGGCCGAACGCCAGATGATCGAGGGCGTGATGCACCTGTCAGACCGGACGGTGCGCTCGATCATGACCCCGCGCCCCGACCTGATCTGGCTGGACATCGACGACACGCCGGAAATGGTCGGCCGCGAGATCTGCGATAGCGGCTATTCCCGCTTCCCGGTCTGCCGCGGCGATGTGGACGAGTTGCAGGGCGTGGTGGCCGCCAAGGCCCTGCTCGACCAGTCGCTGAACGGCATCGCCTTCGACCTGAAGGCGGCAATGGTCCAGCCGCTGGTCGTCCATGACGGCACGCCGGTCTTCCGCCTTCTCGACCTGTTCAAGCAGGCCAGCGTCCACATGGCGATCGTGGTGGACGAATATGGCAGCGTCGAGGGTTTGGTCACCATGACCGACATCCTGGAGGCCATCGCCGGCGAACTGCCCGACAGCACCCACGAGGGCGAGGCCGCCGCCATCCAGCGCGAGGACGGCAGCTGGCTGGTCGACGGCATGACCCCGGTGGAGGAGGTCGAGGCTCTAGTCGGCGTCAAGAACATGAAGGGGGAGGGCGATTTCCACACCATCGCCGGCTTCCTCCTCGATCATTTCGGCCATATTCCGACCGCGGCGGAGCATCTGTTCTGGAACGGCATCCGTTTCGAGGTCGTCGACATGGACGGCCGCCGCATCGACAAGGTGCTGATCCAGCTGAACCCGGAGATTTCGGAGGGGTGAGGGGGGTCGGCGTTTTGCGACGCCAGACTCCCACCTACCCTCGCCCGCTCTCAGCGGACCTATGGTCCGCCTGCCGCGTCAGCACAAAGCTCTGCTTTGTGCGAGAGTTGGGCGGGGGAGGGACTGCCGCCACCCTCCCCCTCAAGCGCTTGTTCCCTCCCCCGCCCAGCGGGGGAGGGGTAGGGTGGGGGTTTAACGCCGCAGGAATGGATGCCCCCGCCCAACCCCCCTCAATGCACCGCCGTCCCCCCGCCGCAGAACCGCGCGCCCTCGTCCCCGTTCGTCATTCGCACCGCCTGCACCAAGTCGCGCACCTCTTCGGTCAGGTCGTCCGCGCTCCAACCATGCCCGTCGGCGCCGGCAACCACCAGCAGGCGCAGGGTGGTCCGCAGCAGGTCGCCGGCCTCCCAACCGTTGGAGCGTTCCGCCTCGCGCGCCATGTGCAACAGACCGGTGGCGCAGTTCAGGACCTCGGGGTCGACCTTCATCGGGCGCTCCTCCTTGCTCGCGGGGGGAGATACGGCCACACCGTCGCCTTCGCGCTGGTGGTCGCCGCCATCACCTATTTCTCGCTGATCATCGGCGAACTGGTGCCCAAGCGCGTGGCGCTGATCTCGGCGGAGCGCATCGCCGCCCTGGTGGCCGCGCCGATGCGGACGATCGCGCGCGTGTCCGCCCCGGTGGTTTGGCTGCTGGGCGTGTCGAGCGACGCGGTGTTGAAGCTTCTGCGCCTGCCGACCTCGCGCGAGCAGACGGTGACGGAGGAGGAGGTCAAGACCCTCATCGCCGAAGGCACCCAGAGCGGTGTCTTCGAGCCGGCCGAACGCCAGATGATCGAGGGCGTGATGCACCTGTCAGACCGGACGGTGCGCTCGATCATGACCCCGCGCCCCGACCTGATCTGGCTGGACATCGACGACACGCCGGAAATGGTCGGCCGCGAGATCTGCGATAGCGGCTATTCCCGCTTCCCGGTCTGCCGCGGCGATGTGGACGAGTTGCAGGGCGTGGTGGCCGCCAAGGCCCTGCTCGACCAGTCGCTGAACGGCATCGCCTTCGACCTGAAGGCGGCAATGGTCCAGCCGCTGGTCGTCCATGACGGCACGCCGGTCTTCCGCCTTCTCGACCTGTTCAAGCAGGCCAGCGTCCACATGGCGATCGTGGTGGACGAATATGGCAGCGTCGAGGGTTTGGTCACCATGACCGACATCCTGGAGGCCATCGCCGGCGAACTGCCCGACAGCACCCACGAGGGCGAGGCCGCCGCCATCCAGCGCGAGGACGGCAGCTGGCTGGTCGACGGCATGACCCCGGTGGAGGAGGTCGAGGCTCTAGTCGGCGTCAAGAACATGAAGGGGGAGGGCGATTTCCACACCATCGCCGGCTTCCTCCTCGATCATTTCGGCCATATTCCGACCGCGGCGGAGCATCTGTTCTGGAACGGCATCCGTTTCGAGGTCGTCGACATGGACGGCCGCCGCATCGACAAGGTGCTGATCCAGCTGAACCCGGAGATTTCGGAGGGGTGAGGGGGGTCGGCGTTTTGCGACGCCAGACTCCCACCTACCCTCGCCCGCTCTCAGCGGACCTATGGTCCGCCTGCCGCGTCAGCACAAAGCTCTGCTTTGTGCGAGAGTTGGGCGGGGGAGGGACTGCCGCCACCCTCCCCCTCAAGCGCTTGTTCCCTCCCCCGCCCAGCGGGGGAGGGGTAGGGTGGGGGTTTAACGCCGCAGGAATGGATGCCCCCGCCCAACCCCCCTCAATGCACCGCCGTCCCCCCGCCGCAGAACCGCGCGCCCTCGTCCCCGTTCGTCATTCGCACCGCCTGCACCAAGTCGCGCACCTCTTCGGTCAGGTCGTCCGCGCTCCAACCATGCCCGTCGGCGCCGGCAACCACCAGCAGGCGCAGGGTGGTCCGCAGCAGGTCGCCGGCCTCCCAACCGTTGGAGCGTTCCGCCTCGCGCGCCATGTGCAACAGACCGGTGGCGCAGTTCAGGACCTCGGGGTCGACCTTCATCGGGCGCTCCTCCTTGCTCGCGGGGGGAGATTGGATGGTATGACTAACAATAATTGGGGCGCGGCCTTGGTCTGTCAAACACGTCCTTCGGAAGTAGTGGAAAGTACCTAAGTACCGTCTGCCTGCCGTCACTCTTCCAGCGGCGGCAGGCGGGAAACGAAACGACCTTTAACGCCCTGGGGCCATTGCTTGAACGGAACGATCCCATCCGCGGTCGCCGCATAGGCACGCAGATAGGCGGTCAGCGTTTCCGCCGTCACTTCGTCCGGGGCGAAGTCGCCCAGCACATAGCTCATCCGCCGGGCCGAGCGCACCGCGACGGCGCAAGGGCGCTTGCAACTCATCAGGCAGCGCATCGGCCGCAGCCGCACCTGGGCGGCCAGATCGGGGGCGTCTGCCAGCGCCCGCTCCATCAGCGCCACCAGCTCCGTCCCCGGACGGACGGCGTCGGGCGGGTCTTCCGGACGGCGGCAGGTTTCGCAGACGACAAGCTCGACGGTCATGCTTGGGCTTTCTGGAAATTTCCGGTTCTTGCGGACCGACAGCTAGAGGCCGGTTCGGACGCTGTCAACGCGCTTGCGGCTTGCCAAGCATCGCCAAACTCCCGACGATGCGGTCGGGCGGACTCCAAGGGATGGAACGGCGGACGGGCATGAGCGCGAGGCAACGGATCGTCCGTGAACGCCGGCAGTACAACCAGCTCGCCGCCGATCAGACCATGGAGGACTATGCGCTCCGCTACACGGCGGAGCGGGCGCGGCGCTGGACCGCCTGGCGCGTCGCCAACACGGCGCTGGGCGCCATCTCCTTTCTGGCCTGTGAGGCGATCGGCGCGGCGGTGACGCTGACCTACGGCTTCGAGAACGCCATGGCCGCCATCCTGGCGGTGGCCGTGCTCAGCATCCTGGTCGGCCTGCCCATCACCTATCACGCGGCCAAGGCCGGGGTGGACATCGACCTGCTGGCCCGCGGGGCCGGCTTCGGCTATCTCGGCTCGACCATCACCTCGCTGGTCTACGCCTCCTTCACCTTCATCCTGTTCTCCATCGAGGCCAGCATCATGTCGGCCGGGCTGACCATGGTGCTGGGCATCCCAGCCTCGGTCGCCCACGTCATCAGCTCGCTGGCGGTGATCCCCATCGCCGTCTACGGCATCCGCTTCATCAGCCGCATGCAATGGGCGACGCAGCCGGTGTGGATCCTGCTGCAATGCGTGCCGCTGGCCTATTTCTTCCTGCTCGACCGCGAGACACTGGCGCAATGGACATCGCTGCCGGGCGTCTATGCGCCGGAGGGCGGGCTGTCGCTGCTGCCCTTCGGCATGGCGGCCTCGGTTCTGCTGTCGCTGCTGCCGCAGATCGGCGAACAGGTGGACTATCTGCGCTTCCTGCCCTCCCAGGCCCGCATCGGGCGCTTGCGCTGGTGGGCGGCGATGCTGGCCGGCGGGCCGGGCTGGGTGCTGATCGGCAGCCTGAAGCTGGCGGCGGGCTCGCTGCTGGCCTTCCTCGCGCTGAAGCACGGCATGCAGCCGGCGGACGCGGTGCAGCCCAACAGCATGTACCACATGGCCTTCCTCGACGTGTTCGGGTCGCCCGCCGTGGCGCTGGCGCTGACCGGCATCTTCGTCGTGGTCTGCCAGATGAAGATCAACGTCACCAACGCCTATGCCGGCTCCATCGCCTGGTCGAACTTCTTTTCCCGCCTGACCCGCAGCCACCCCGGCCGCGTCGTCTGGCTGGTGTTCAACGTGCTGCTCGCCCTGCTGCTGATGGAGATCGGCATTCTCGGCGTGATCGAGAGCATCCTCGGCCTCTACGCCAACGTCGCGGTGGGCTGGCTGGGTGCGGTCGCCGCCGATCTAGCCATCAACAAACCTCTCCGCTTCAGCCCGCCGGGGATCGAGTTCAAGCGCGCCCATCTCTACGACATCAATCCGGTCGGCACCGGGGCGATGGGCTTGTCGGTGCTGTGTTCCACCACCGCCTTCTTCGGGCTGCTGGGGCCGGTGGCGCAGGCGCTGGCCCCCTTCATCGGGCTGGTGGTCGCCTTCGCCGCCGCCCCGCTGATCGCCTGGAAGACCAAGGGCCGCTATTACATCGCCCGCAAGTCCGACCCTCTGCCCGGCGATGGCGCGACCGTCCGCTGCTCGATCTGCGAGAACCACTTCGAGCGGCCGGACATGGCCTTTTGCCCGGCCTATGACGCGCCGATCTGCTCGCTCTGCTGCACGCTGGAGGCGCGCTGCCACGACCTGTGCAAGACCGACAGCCGCTTCGCCGACCAGATCGCCCACAGCCTGCAGCGGATGCTGCCCAAGCGGATGGCGGCCGGGGTCCACACCCGCACCGGCCATTTCATCGGGGTGATGACGCTGTTCTCGCTGGTGCTGGGCGGGGTGCTGGTGGTCATCGACTTCCAGTACGCCAATGCCGACGCGGCGGAGCGGGCGGCGATCCACACCGCGCTGTTCACGGTCTTCGTCTGCCTGTTCATCCTGTCCGGCGTCGCCGCCTGGCTGCTGGTCCTTGCCCATGAGAGCCGCCGCAAGGCGGAGGAGGAAACCGCCCGCCAGACCGCCATGCTGATGGACGAGATCGCCGCCCACGAGCGCACCGATGCCGCCTTGCAGAAGGCCAAGGAGGTGGCGGAGGCCGCCAACGCCGCCAAGAGCCGCTACATCATCGGTGTCAGCCACGAGATCCGCGCACCGCTGAACGCGATCTCCGGCTATGCCCAGCTTCTGGAGAGCAACAGCACCCAGCGCCCGCAGGACGCCGTCCGCGTCATCCGCCGCAGTGCGGAGCATCTGTCGAACCTGATCGACGGGCTGCTGGACATCTCGAAGATCGAATCGGGCCTGCGCCGGCTCAGCCGCGACAAGGTGCAGCTGATCGACTTCCTCGACCAGCTGGCCGACATGTTCCGCATCCAGGCCTCGGCCAAGGGACTTGAGTTCCGCTATGCCCGCGTGCCGCACCTGCCGGTCTGGGTCCACACCGACAGCAAGATCCTGCGCCAGATCCTGATCAACCTGCTGTCGAATGCGGTGAAATACACCGAGACCGGCCATGTCGCGCTGAATGTCCGCTACCGCAGCCAGATCGCCGAGTTCGAGATCGCCGACAGCGGCATCGGCATTCGGGAGGAGGACCTCGACCGCGTCTTCGAACCGTTCGAGCGCGGGCGCGGCGCGGCGGTGCGGGCGGTGGCCGGCACCGGCCTCGGCCTCACCATCACGCGGGTGCTGACCCGGATCATGGGCGGCGACATCGCCCTGCGCAGCACACTGGGGCAGGGCAGCGTCTTCACCGTCCGCCTGCTGCTGTCGGAAGCCATGCACCGGCCGGGCGAGCAGGCGGAGCGGCGTTCCATCACCGGCTATGCCGGGCCGCAGATCACCATTCTGCTGGCCGACGACGACCGCGACCATCTGGCGCTGATGACCGACATCCTGCGCCCGCTGGGGTTCGTGCTGTTCACCGCGTCGGACGCCGCGTCCTGCCTGGAGCTGGCGGCGCAGTGCAAGCCGGACCTCGCCATGCTCGACATCTCCATGCCGGGAGAGAGCGGTTGGGACGTGGCGGATGGGCTGCGCCGGCAGTTCGCCGACCGCATCCGCATCGTCATGGTGTCCGCCAACGCCTACGAGGCGCAGGGGCCGGGAGACGGCCGGGCGCCGCACGACGCCTTCGTCGCCAAACCCATCGAGATTCACGCCCTGCTCGACCGCATCCAGGCGCTGACCGGGCTGGAATGGATCCATGCCGCGGAAAAGCCGCCGGAACCGCTTGCGCCGGCGCCGGTGGCGGTCAAGCCTGCAGAGGCGTCCCCCGCTCCCGTCGTCGCGGCGGCCCCCGCCCGCCCGCCGGACTCGGCGCTGCGTCATCTCGACGACCTGCGCCAGCTGGGCCGGATCGGGTACATTCGCGGGATTGAGGCCAAGCTGCGCGAGATCGAGGCGGAGGACGCGGCCGCAACGCCCTTCGTCGAACGGCTGCGGACCCTGGTGCGCGCCTTCGACCTGAAGGGCTATATGCGTGCGGTGGAAGAGGCCGCCGAAGGCGACGGCAAGGGAGCGAGGGGAGAGGCAGTGGACGGGGCCGTGACAGGATGAAGCGCCGCGACATGATCCTGGTGGTGGACGACACCCCCGACACGCTGGGATTCCTGACGGAGGCCATCGAACAGGCCGACCTGACCGTGCTGGTCGCCGTGGACGGCGAAAGCGCGCTGGATCTGGTCGGCCAGATCACGCCGGACCTGATCCTGATGGATGCCGTCATGCCGGGGTTGGACGGTTTCGAAACCTGCCGCCGGCTGAAGCAGATCCCCCATTTGTCGCACCTTCCCGTGATCTTCATGACCGGCCTCAGCGACACCGAGCATGTGGTGAAGGGGCTGGAGGCCGGCGGCGTCGATTACGTCACCAAGCCCATCGTGGTGGACGAGCTGATCGCCCGCATCCGCGTCCACCTGACCAACGCCCGCGTCGCCTACGGCGCCCGCGCCGCGCTGGACGCCACCGGCCGCTTCCTGCTGGCGACGGACGGGGAGGGGAGGCTGCTGTGGTGCACCCCCCAGGCGGAACGTCTGCTGGGCGGGCTGCTGCCCGGTGCGGACGGCGTGCGCCCGGCTTTGGCGGCCACGCTGGCCGCCGGTCTGGTCCGTCTGAGGCAGGCGGCCGGCTCCGGCCTCGGCGCCGCGGCGGAGAGCTTCGCGCTCGACCTGCCGGACGGCGAGGGCGTGCGCCGGCTGGAATTCACCTATCTCAGCCCGGCCAACCCGGACGAATACCTGTTCCGCCTCAGCGAACCGGCCGCCGGCCGCCAGGAGGCGATCCTGCGCGACGCGCTGGGCCTGACCGTGCGCGAGGCGGAGGTCCTGCTGTGGATCGCCAACGGCAAGCCCAACCGCGACATCGGCGAGATCCTGGGCATCAGCCCGCGCACGGTGAACAAGCATCTGGAACAGGTCTTCGCCAAGCTGGGCGTCGAGAACCGCGCCTCCGCCGCAGCTCTGGCGATCCGCACCCTGGCGGCACGGGGATGAGCGGATCCCCTCTCCCCCCGGCTACGGAATTCACACATCTCGCGCTTGCAGGAAGGTTTGCAGCTTGGAATTGAGAAAAGCCTCTCTCCCCTTGCGGGAGAGGGGTTGGGGTGAGGGGCGCAAATCTGATTTCCACCGGCTTTCAGCCGGTCGCACCCCTCATCCCAACCCTTCTCCCGCAAGGGGAGAAGGGATTTTCTCCACCGGTGGTTGCCGCTATTTCGCAGAGGCGAGATGTGTGAATGCCGTAGCCCTCCGGGGAGAGGGTTAGGGTGAGGGGGAAGCGTGGCGGCCCTTCACCGAGAATCCACCCATGTGCATCCCCCTCACCCCGACCCTCTCCCCGGGGGGGAGAGGGAGATTTATGCTCTCTACGCCCCCAGTACTTTGTCCACCGTGATCGGCAGGTCGCAGAGGCGCTTGCCGGTGGCGTGGAAAATGGCGTTGGCGATGGCGGCGGGGACGCCGACGATGCCGATCTCGCCGACGCCCTTGGCGCCCAGCGGGTTGACGATGTCGTCATGCTCCTCGACAAAGATGACGTCGATGTCGTGGACGTCGGCGTTCACCGGGATGTGATACTCGGCAAAGTCGTGGTTCATGAAGCGGCCGAGCCGCTGGTCGGTCATCGACTCCTCCTCCAGGGCCATGCCGATGCCCCACACCACGGCACCCAGCACCTGGCTGCGCGCCGTCTTCGGATTGATGATGCGGCCGGCGGCGACCGCGCTGACCACCCGCGTCACCTGCACGGTGCCCAGATCCTCGTCCACCCGCACCTCCGCGAAGATGGCGGAGTGGGTGCCGAGCGCATGCTGCATCTGCGACTTGTAATAGGGGATGGAGCGCGCCTCGTCCTCCAGCACCAGCAGATCGTTGGCGCGCATCACCTCGGTGATCGACATGCGCCAGGACGGATCGGCCTTGGCGATCAGGAAGCCATCGGTGAAGACCAGATCGTCGGCCTTCAGCCCCTTCAGCGGCCCGTCGTTCAGCCCCACCGCCAAGCCGGCGAGCTTGTCGCGCAGCCGGTCGCAGACGGCCTTCACCGCCGAGCCGACCGACGACACCGTCCAGGATCCGCCCTGCAGCGGCGCCATCGGCAGGTTGCTGTCGCCCAGCTGGAACGACACCCTGTCGATGGGCAGGCCCAGGATGTCTGCGGCGATCTGGGTCATCGCCGTGTAGGTGCCGGGGCCGATGTCGGCAGTGGCGCTGCCGACCGTCAGAGTGCCGTCGATGCCGAGCCGGGCCGATGCCGCCGCCTGCCCCTGCATCGCATCCCACACGCCGGACGCCATACCCCAGCCGATCAGCTGCCGCCCCTCCCGCATGGAACGGGGAGTATGGTTGCGCTTGTGCCAGCCGAAGCGCTCCGCTCCCTGCGTGAAGCAGGCGCGCAGTTCCTTGCTGGAGAAGGGCTTGTCCGTGTTGGGATCGACCTCGGTGTAGTTCTTCAGCCGCAATTCCAGCGGGTCCATGCCCAGCTTGGCCGCCAGCTCGTCCATGGCGATCTCCAGCGCCGGGACGCCGGTCGCCGCACCGGGGGCGCGCTGGTCGAGCGGGGTGTGGGTGTCCATCCGCGCCAGCTTGTAGTCCAGCCGGACATTGTCGCACCTGTACTGCTGGCCCGACCAGTTGACGACGACCTCAACATAGTTCTCGCTCTGCGAGGTCTCCTGCACCGCCTCGTGGATCATGGCGGTCAGCGTTCCGTCCTTGCGGGCGCCCAGCGCCACGCGCTGCAGGGCTTCGGGCCGGTGGCCGAAGCTGAACATCTGCGGCCGCGACAGCTCCACCCGCACCGAACGCTTCAGCGTGGTCGCCGCCAGCACCGCCATGAACAGCTGGTGCTGCGGTCGCAGGCCCGAGCCGAAGGCGCCGCCGACGAAGGGCGAGATCACCCGCACCGCGTCCTTGGACAGGTTGAAGACGTTGCAGACATAGGTCTGGGTGTTCAGCGGCCCCTGGGTCTTGTCATGAACGGTCAGGGTGCCGTCATTGTGGTGGATGACGGTGGAGGCGTGCATCTCCATCGGGTTGTGGTGCTCGACCGCCTGGGTGAAGTGCAGGTCGATGCTGACCTCCGCCTCGGCCAACGCCCGGTCGGCATCGCCGCGCGGTTTCGGCGGCGGCTGGAACCCGCCCTTGTCCTTGCCGGGGGTGAAGGCCTGGGCCTGCGCCGCATGCAGGTCGGTCTGGTGTTCGTCGGCCTCATAAACGACATGGATCAAACGGGCGGCGTAGCGTGCCAGCTCGAAGCTTTCCGCCACCACCAGCGCGATGGGCTGGAGCGCATGGTGGATCGTTGCGTCGTACAGCGGGCGGAAGGGCGAGCCCTTGGGCGCATCGTCGTCCTTCCACTTGCGGTCGAACCAGGGCAGGCTCGGCCGGTTCTCGTGGGTGAAGACCTGGAAAACGCCGGGCAGAGCCAGTGCCTTTGAGATATCCATGCTCAGGATGCGCCCGCGGGCGATGGCGCTCGACAGGATGTAGCCGTGAGCGAGGCCGGGCGTGTTGAACTCGGCCGCGTATTTGGCGCCGCCGGTCACCTTCAGCCGGCCGTCGACGCGGCTGACGGGCTTGCCGATCTGGGCGCCGGGATTGTCCAGAGGATCGGGGATGCTGGGTTTGGCGATCATGGGTGCTCCACTCCGGCGGCTTCGGCCAGCGCCCGGACGATGGCGCGCTCGGCAAGTCCGATCTTGAAGGCGTTGTGGGACTGGCCCTTGGCGTCGTGCAGCAGCACGCGCGCCGCCTCGGCGAATGTCTCCAGCGAGGCCGGCTTGCCGGCTAGCTCGGCTTCGGCCGCCGGGTCGCGCCAGGGCTTGTGGGCGACGCCGCCGAGAGCCAGCCGCGCGGTGCGGATCGTCTGCCCGTCCATCTCCAGCGCCGCCGCCACCGACACCAGCGCGAAGGCGTAGGAGGCGCGGTCGCGCACCTTCAGATAGGTGGAGTGTTTGGCGAAGCCCTCCGCCGGCAGGTCGATGGCGGTGATCAGCTCGTCGGCCGCCAGTGTGCTGTCGATGTGCGGGGTGTCGCCGGGTAGGCGGTGGAAGTCGGCGAAGGGGATGATCCGCTCGCCCTTCGGGCCGCTGACGCGCACCACCGCCTCCAGCGCCGCCAGCGCGACGCACATGTCCGACGGATGGACGGCGATGCAGTGGTCGCTGGCGCCCAGGATGGCGTGGATGCGGTTGACGCCGGTCAGCGCGCCGCAGCCGGTGCCCGGCTCCCGTTTGTTGCAGGGGGTGCCGGTGTCGTAGAAGTAATAGCAGCGCGTCCGCTGCAGCAGGTTGCCGCCGTTGGTCGCCATGTTGCGCAGCTGCGCCGACGCTCCCGCCAGGATCGCCTTGGACAGCATCGGATAGCGCGTCTGCACCCGCTCGTCATAAGCGGTGTCGGCGTTGCGGGCGAGCGCACCGAGCCGCAGCCCGCCGTCCCCCCCGGAGTCACCGATCTCCTCGATCCGGTCGAGGCCGAGGCGCGAGATATCGACCAATCGCTCCGGCCGCATCACGTCGGCTTTCATCAGGTCCAGCAGGTTGGTGCCGCCGGCGACGAACTTCACCGCCGCCTCGGTCGTCGTGCCCGGCTGTCCCGCCACGCCGCGCAGCGCCGCATCGACGTTGTCGGGTCGGTCGTAGGAGAAGGCTCTCATGGCTTGCCTCCATCCTTGGATTGCCCATCCATCACCTGCCGGATCGCCGCGACGATGTTGGGGTAGGCGCCGCAGCGGCACAGATTGCCGCTCATCAGCTCGCGGATGTCGTCGTCGGTCTTTGCATGGCCCTCCTCCAGCATGCCGACGGCGGAGCAGATCTGGCCCGGCGTGCAGTAGCCGCATTGGAAGGCGTCATGTTCGACGAAGGCCTCCTGCAGCGGGTGGAGCGTGTCGCCGCTGGCCAGCCCTTCGATTGTCGTGACGGTCCGCCCCTCCATCATCACCGCCAGCGTCAGGCAGGAGTTGATCCGCCGCCCGTCGACCAGCACGGTGCAGGCACCGCACTGCCCGTGGTCGCAGCCCTTCTTGGTGCCGGTCAGGTCGAGATGCAGGCGCAGCGCGTCGAGCAGGCTGGTCCAGGGGGCGACATGCAACGTCCTGCGGCTGCCGTTCAGGGTGAGGGTGACTTCCAACGCTTCCGGCGGAGGCGCCGGCTGCGTTTGGGCATGGCCCCGGGACGCTGGACCTGTTGGCTGGGACATGACCGCTCCGACTGCTGGCAGGGGGTTGCGCCGCCGGCCGCGGTGGTGCAGCGGCGCGTCTTGGCTTGCGGGGGTAACAGCCGCCCTTCCGCTGCGTTCCCTCAGTGGGGATGGTGGCAAACGGCGATCGGGGTCCCATCTGGTGCGTGGTGCGGCGTCCGCTGCCGGCGCCAACCCCATCGCGGAGACCCCTGCCATGAAGCTTTCCGGTTCCTGCCGCTGCGGCGCCGTCCGCTTCACGCTGAACTCGCCGACGCCGGTGCCCTACATGCATTGCTACTGCACGATCTGCCGCAAAAGTGCCGGCGGCGGCGGATACGCCATCAACCTGGGCGGCGATGCCGACACGCTGGAGGTCGAGGGGCGCGAGGCGGTGGAGATGTGGCGCGCGCCCATCGACGACCCCGACCATCCGGGTCATACCCATCCCGGCCCGTCGCACCGGCATTTCTGCAAGCATTGCGGCACCGCGCTGTGGGCGGAGGATCCGGCCTGGCCGGAACTGGTCCATCCCTTCGCCTCGGCCATCGACACGCCGCTGCCAACCCCGCCGGAGCGGGTGCACATCATGCTGGACTTCAAGGCGCCCTGGGTGGAGGTGCCGAGCGGCCCGAACGACGTGCATTTCGCCCGATACCCGGAGGAATCGCTGGAGGACTGGCACCGGCGCCACGGCTTGCTGGACCGCTAGGCGACGCATAATGGCAAGGCTGCTGCGATGGCTGGCGCTGCTGGTCCTGCTGGCGCTGGCCGGGGCGGCGGCCGGCGTGTGGGGCAGGCTGATCGCCGTGCCGCCGCGTTACGATCCCTGGGCTCCGCTCGACCTGCGGGCGGAGCCGGACTGGCTCACCGGTTTCAAGCTGTCGCGGCTGGAGCGCGATCCGGAGCAGTGCCGGGCGGCGCTGGGCAGCACGGAGCTGCGCTTCACTCCTGTGCCCGACCGTGATTCCGGGGAGAATTGCGCCTTGCAGGGGGTTGTGCGGGTGTCGCGCACGGACCTCACCTTCAGCAGCGGCTTTCTCGCCACCTGCGGTCTGGCCGCCGCCTGGACCCTGTTCGAGGCGCACGCCCTGCAACCGGCGGCGCGGAAGCATTTCGGCCAGACGGTGGCGCGGGTGGAGCATCTCGGCACCTACGCCTGCCGCAATGTCTATGGCCGGGCGGAGGGGCGGCGCAGCGAGCATGCCAGCGCCAACGCCATCGACCTCGGCGGCTTCGTGCTGGCCGACGGCACGCGGATCGGCATTCTGAACGACTGGAAGAAGACCGGCGACGACCGCAAGGCCGCCTTCCTGCGCGACGTGCGCGACGGGGCCTGCCGCTTCTTCGACGTGGTGCTGGGGCCTGACTACAACGAGGCGCACCGCAACCACTTCCACTTGGACATGGGCGCCTTCAGCACCTGCCGTTGAGGGGAGAGGCCGAGGGAACCGCCCCATGGGCCTCCTGTTGCTGGGCTCAAGACGACGCGACACGACCCGGCAAGGGAGAGGATCCATGGCACGCACGGCAGCCGACATCCTGGTGGACGTCCTGGTGGATTGGGGGGTGGACACCATCTTCGGCATTCCCGGCGACGGTATCAACGGCGTGGTGGAGGCGCTGCGCCAGCGCAAGGACGAGATCCGCTTCATTCAGGTCCGCCACGAGGAAGCCGCCGCCTTCGCCGCCTGCGGCTATGCCAAGTTCACCGGCAAGCTGGGCGTCTGCCTCGCCACCTCCGGCCCCGGCGGGCTGCATCTGCTGAACGGCCTCTACGACGCCAAGCTGGATCACCAGCCGGTGCTGGCGATCACCGGGCTGCAGTATCACGATCTCGTCGGCACCCACACCCAGCAGGACGTGGAACTGGACAAGGTCTTCCAGGACGTGTCGGTCTTCAACCAGCGCATCATGGGCGCCGCCCATGTCCGCAACATCGCGACGCTGGCCTGCCGCACCGCGCTGGCCCATCGCGGCGTCGCCCACATCACCATCCCGGTCGACCTGCAGGACCAAGCCGCGGGCGACGACATGCGGGCGCCGCGCAACGTCAAGGGCCACAACACCGCCCTGTTCGCTCCCGAACTGCCGGTCCCGTCGGAGGCGGAGATGCGCCGGGCGGTGGAGATCATGGACGCCGGCAAGCGCATCGTCATCCTGGCCGGGCAGGGTGCGCTCAAGGCCACGGACCAGTTGGAACGGCTGGCGGAAAAGACCGGAGCAGTGATCGTCAAGGCTCTGCTCGGCAAGGCGGCGGTGCCGGACGACAGCCCCTACACCACCGGGTCGGTCGGGCTGCTGGGCACCGAACCTTCGCAGACCGCGCTGGAGACCTGCGACACGCTGCTGATCGCCGGCTCCACCTTCCCTTACATTGAATACTACCCGAAGCCGGATCAGGCCCGCGGCATTCAGATCGACATCGACGCCGCCCGCATCGGTCTGCGTTACCCGGTGGAGGCCGGGCTGGTCGGCGACTGCCGGCTGGCGCTGGACATCCTGACCGAGCGGGTGCAGCCGCACGAGGATCGCAGCTTCCTGCAGCAGGCGCAGGCCGGCAAGGCGGAGTGGATGCGCCTGATGGAGGAACGCGGCACCCGCCAGGACATGCCGATGAAGCCGCAGGTGGCGGCTTGGGAACTGGGGAAGCGGCTGACCGACACCGCCATTGTCGCCTGCGACAGCGGCACCATCGCCACATGGTGGGCGCGGCAGATCCCGGTGAAGCGCGGGCAGATGCATTCGCTGTCCGGCAACCTCGCCACCATGGCGCCGGGGCTGCCCTATGCCATCGCCGCGCAGATCGCCTATCCGGACCGGCAGGTGATCGCCTATGTCGGCGACGGCGGATTCTCGATGCTGATGGCCGATTTCGTGACGGCGGTGAAGTACAATCTGCCGGTCAAGGTCATCATCAACAACAACAGCTCGCTCGGCCAGATCAAGTGGGAGCAGATGGCGATGCTGGGCAACCCCGAATATGTCTGCGATCTGCATCCCATCGACTTCGCCAAGGTGGCGGAGGCCTGCGGCGGCAAGGGCTTCACCATCCGCGATCCCAAGGATTGCGGCGCCATCCTGGACGCCGCGCTGGCCCATCCCGGCCCGGTGGTGGTCGACTGCCTGGTGGACGGCAACGAGCCGCCGATGCCGCCCAAGGTGAAGGCCAAGCAGGCTGCCCATTTCGCCGAGGCGCTGGCCCGCGGCACCCCCGACGCGCTGAAGATCGCCGCCACGGTGTTCAAGGACCGCGCGCGAGAAATAATCTGAGGACAAATCAACTTGGCATTGTCAAGTTGGGCTTGGTGGTGGGCGGCAATCCGCCTCACTGCCATCCCGGATATGTCCGCCGGGTGCGACACCGCATCGACGAAAGAAAGGGTTACTGATTGTCGGTTTCCTTATCATTATTGCCGTGAGGTGGGGCAAGAGGTGGAGGAAACCGATGCTCACTCTTCTCTATCGCAGCGATGCCGTCGCTTTGCTGCCCTTCTCGGCATTGGCGGACATCTGTGTACGAAGTTCTTTAAACAACCGGCGTCTGGGCGTCACCGGATTCCTGATCGAGCATGAAGGCACCTTCCTTCAGGTGCTGGAGGGGGAGGCGGATGCCGTCGGTACCTTGTTCGCCCGCATCTCCAGCGACACGCGACACCGCAACCTCGCCATGCTCGGCCGCTGGGAGCGGCCGGAGCGTTCCTTCGGGTTCTGGGCGATGAACTTCGGACCGTTGGACGACCCGGATTTCTGGGACGACGAATTCGCCCTCCTGCGCGACGCCCAGGCGTTCCGGCGCAGGAGTTGCGATCCGGAAACCGCGCTCGCCGTGCTGTGCCGCGCCTATGCCTTCGCCGGCAAGGTCGCGGGGGCGGACCCGGTGATCGGCGACTTCGTGATGGGGCTGTCCCGACCGGTCCGGCAGCCGGTCGGTGTCTGAACACACAAGTCTCTCAAACAATTGACCGCTTGACGGGGTGGCGCGTGTTTGTGCCATCGTCGCACCTCGCCCGGCCAAGGGTGGCCGGTCGCCGAGGAGAACCCCGTCCGATGAACGCCTTGCGGCGTCTGTCCATCCCCGCCCTGCTGCTTGCCCTGCTGGCCGCCATGGTCGCAGCCAAACCCTGGCTGCACGGCCATCTGGAGCCCGTCGTCGGCCGCTCGCTCAGCAACGGACTCGACATCGCGGTCGCATCGGCCGCCTGGTTGATGGCCGCCTGGGGCGGCGCGCGCCTGATCGACCTGCTGGCGGCCGGAAATGGCGGCACCAATCCTGATGGCACGCCCCGGCCGCCCCGTTTTCCACGGCTCTTGGCCGATCTGCTGCGCTTCTTCGTCTATGGCGTCGCGGTGCTGGCGATCCTGGCCTTCGTGCTGGAACAGCCGGTGACCGGGCTGCTGGCGACCTCCGGCGTCGCCATCGCCGTGCTCGGCTTCGCGCTGCGCAACATCATCGCCGACATCTTCGCCGGCATCGCACTGAACATCGAGCACCCCTATCACATCGGCGACTGGCTGGAACTGTCGCCCGGCGTGGCCGGCCGGGTCGACGAGATCAACTGGCGCGCCACGCGCCTGATCGCCGGCGACGGAACCGCCGTCATCGTGCCGAACGGCATCGTCGCCGGCAGCCGCTTCGTCAATTTCAGCCGTCCCAGCCCAGCCTTCCGCGCTTCCGTGCCGATCATGCTGGACTCCGAGGTTCCGGTGGAGCGCGCGAAGCGCATCCTGCTGTCCGCCATGCTCTGCGCCGATGGCGTGCTGTCCACCCCGCGGCCCGACGTGATCGTCGAGGCGGTGACCCCCAACGGCATCTCCTATCAGGCGCGCTTCTGGACCGACGACGGTGGGCGGGTGGCGCTGGTGCGGGATGCCGTGCTGACGGCGGTGCTGGGCAACCTCGCCCGTGTCGGGATCGGGCCGGCCTGTCCGAAGCAGGAGGTTCGCCAGCATCAGCCCGTCCAGGCGGACACCGACATGTTGCGGCACAACCTGCTGCGCCAGCTGCAACTGTTCGACGCCTTCGACGACGAGGAGTTGGGGGCGCTGGCCGAAGCCATGCGCGAGGTCCATCTCCCGGCCGGCACCGCCGCGGTCCGCCAGGGCGAGGCCGGCGAATCGCTGTTCGTGATCGCGGAGGGTGCGTTCGACGTCGAGGTCGCCGCTCCGCCCGCCACCGGCCCAACCTACCCCGATGGCGGCCAGCCTCCCGGCGTGATCCACCTGACCCGCCTTCGGCCGGGCGACCTGTTCGGCGAGATGTCGCTGCTGACCGGCCAGCCGCGCAGCGCCTCGGTCGTCGCCTGCACCGACGCGGTGGTGTTCGAACTGGCGCGCAGCCATCTCGACCCGGTGCTGCGCCAGCGTCCGCAGCTTGCCGAGCGGCTGGCCAACCTGATGGCCGACCGCCAGTCCCGCAACACCGTCGAGCGCAACCGCCAGCAGGGCGTCGCCCCGCCCGCGCCGGTGGAATCGCAAGCCCTGTTGGCCCGGCTGCGCAACTTCTTCAAGCTCTGAGGGGACGCTAACCGTCCCAAAAAGCCTCCCGTCCGGGAACCTTGGACGCTGCCAACCGTTATGCCGCGCGGGTGCCGGTGGTGCATCGAGCGGGAGAAGGGCCGGCATCCACGATCGCTCCCAACGGGTGGCGGCCGCATTCCGCAGCCGGCGCCCCCGGTGTTTGGCCCTTCTTGCGGGTCGAGCGCCCCTTCGTCCTGAACCAACGAGGAGGCTCGACAGCCGATGTGCGGACTGAGTGGCGAGATTCGTTTCAAGACCGGCGAGGCGGCCAGCACGGCGGCGGTCCAGGCCATGTGCGACCGGCTTGCGGCGCGCGGGCCGGACGGCCACGGTGTGTTCGCCCATGGCCGCGTCGCCTTCGGCCATCGCCGGCTGAAAATCATCGACCTCAGCGAGGCATCGCAACAGCCGATGGTGGACTCCGCCCTCGGCCTCGCCATCGTCTTCAACGGCTGCATCTACAATCACCGGGAATTGCGGGAGGAGCTGGCCGGGCTCGGCTACAGCTTTTTCTCCGACGGCGATACCGAGGTCCTGATCAAGGCCTATCACGCCTGGGGGCCGGATTTCGTCAAGCGCATGAACGGCATGTTCGCCTTCGCCATCCACGAGCGCGACAGCGGCCGCGTCGTGCTGGGCCGCGACCGGCTGGGCATCAAGCCGCTCTACCTCGCCGACATTCCGGGCGGTCTGCGCTTCGCCTCCTCCCTGCCGGCCTTGGTGGCGTCAGGCGGCATCGACACCGACATCGACCCGGTGGCGCTGCATCATTACATGAGCTTCCACGCAGTCGTCCCGGCGCCGCACACCATCCTGAAAGGCGTGCGCAAACTTCCCCCCGCCACCACCCTGATCGTCGAGCCGGACGGCACCCGGCGCGAGACCACCTATTGGTCGCTGAATTTCGGTCCGCAGGTCGGCGACGAGGGCCGCGACTTCGCCGACTGGCGCGAACTGGTGCTGGAGACGCTGACCCGCGCCGTCCGCCGTCGGCTGGTTGCCGACGTTCCGGTCGGTGTCCTGCTGTCGGGCGGGCTGGACAGCTCGCTCATCACCGCGCTGCTGGCCGAGAACGGGCAGAGCGGGCTGAAGACCTTCTCCATCGGTTTCGAGACAGTCGGTGACGAGCGCGGCGACGAGTTCCAGTATTCCGACATCGTCGCCAAGCATTTCGGCACCGACCACAACCGCATCTTCGTCGATTCCGCTCGTGCCCTGCCGGAACTGCGCGACTGCGTGCGCGCGATGTCGGAGCCGATGGTCAGCCACGACAACATCGGCTTCTTCCTGCTGTCGCAGGAGGTGGCGAAGCAGGTGAAGGTGGTTCAGTCGGGGCAGGGCGCCGACGAGGTCTTCGGCGGCTATCACTGGTATCCGCCGCTGCTGGACAGCAAGGATGCGGTGGGCGACTACGCCCGTGTCTTCTTCGACCGCGACCATGCGGAGATGGCGGAAGCTCTCGACCCGCGCTTCCTCGGCGAGGACCATTCCCGCCGCTGGCTGGAACGGCAGTTCGCCATGCCCGGTGCCGAGCGGCCGGTGGACAAGGCGCTGCGGCTCGACACCACGGTGATGCTGGTCGATGACCCGGTGAAGCGGGTCGACAACATGACGATGGCGGCCGGGCTGGAAGCGCGCGTGCCCTTCCTCGATCACGAGCTGGTCGAGCTGGCGGCCCGCATCCCGGCCGAAATGAAGCTGGCCGAGGGCGGCAAATACGTCCTGAAGGAGGCGGCGCGCCGCGTCATCCCGGCCGAGGTGATCGACCGGCCGAAGGGCTATTTCCCTGTGCCGGCGCTGAAATACCTGCGCGGCCCCTTCCTGGAACTGGTGCGCGACGTGCTGAGCGCTCCGGCGGCGCGCGAACGCGGCCTGTTCCGGCGCGACTATCTGGACCGGCTGCTGGCCGACCCGGAACGCCACATCACGCCGCTGCGCGGATCGAAGTTGTGGCAGGTCGCGCTTCTGGAGTTCTGGTTCCAGGAACAGGGCCTGTAAGTCATTTGAATCGGGAACAGCCGCCTTCGGCTGAGGAAGCCCTTCTCCCGCAAGGGGAGAGGGGCTTTCCTGGCCTGTGGCGGATATCCCATAGGCAACGACCGCTCCGCCACCAAATCGGCGAAGAACCGCATCCGACGATCAGGGGGACCCCATGAGCTATGCCCGAGTGAAACCGCACCGGCTGGAGCGCGCCGCCAGCGCCAGCCTGCGCCACACCCGGCGCTACACCGGCCGCCCGCCGGCTTCCCGGCAGGGGGCCGGGCAGGGCGCGGAGGTCGAGGCGCCGCGCGCCGACGTGGTGGTCGATTGCGGATGGGGCCGGCTGATCTTCGCCCACACCTTCGACGATCTCGACCGCATGATCGACACGCTGCGGCAGGAGGCGCCGGGGACCCGCGACATCGTCTTCTACCTGCAGGACCCGCATGTCGCCCTGTCCCGCGCCCCGCAGGAACTGTTCCTCGACCCTTCCCACACCTTCCGGCTCTGGCTGACCGACTACCGCCCGTCACGGCGTCGGCCCAAGGGCTACAGCGTCCGCCGCCTGCGCACGCGGGAGGATGCGGAAGGCGTACAGCGCATCTATGCCCGGCGGCGGATGGTCCCGGTCTCCTCCTCCTTCCTGGTGGCGACGCGCAACAGCCGGGTGCTGACCCATTTCGTCGCCTGCGACGACGCCACCGGCGAGATCATCGGCTCGGTGACAGCGGTGGACCATGGCCATGCCTTCGGCGATCCGGAGAATGGCAGTTCGCTCTGGTGCCTCGCGGTCGATCCGCAGGCATCCTTTCCGGGCATCGGCGAGACGCTGGTCCGCACGGTGGCGGAGCATGTCCAGGCGCGCGGCCGCGCCTTCCTCGACCTGTCGGTTCTGCACGACAACGAGAATGCCATCGCGCTCTATGAAAAGCTGAATTTCCGCCGCATCCCCGCCTTCGCGTTGAAGACGAAGAACCCGATCAACGAGCGGCTGTTCACCGGCCCACAGCCTGGCGAGCGGCTGAATCCCTACGCCACCATCATCGTCAACGAGGCGCGGCGGCGCGGCATCGGCGTCGACGTGCTGGATGCGGAGGCCGGCTATTTCTGCCTGACCTGGGGCGGGCGCAGCGTGGTCTGCCGTGAATCCCTCAGCGAACTGACCACCGCCGTCGCCATGAGCCGCTGCGACGACAAGGCGGTGACCCGCCGCGTGCTGGAGCGCGCCTGCCTGAACGTCCCGGCCCAGGCGGTCGCGGGAGAGCCGGCGGAGAATGCCGCTTTCCTGGAGACGCATGGGCGCATCGTGGTGAAGCCGGCCCGCGGCGAGCAGGGCCGCGGCATCACCGTGGACGTGCGCGACGCCGAGACCATGGAGCGCGCCATCGCCTCGGCCCGCCAGCATTGCGACACCGTGCTGCTGGAGCAGTTCTGTGAAGGGCAGGATCTGCGCATCGTCGTCATCGACAAGAAGGTGGTCGCCGCCGCGGTGCGCCGCCCCGCCGAGGTCATGGGCGACGGCACCCACAGCGTGCGCGAACTGATCGAGGCGCAGAGCCGCCGCCGCGCCGCCGCCACTGGCGGGGAAAGCCACATCCCGCTGGACGCCGAGACCGAACGCTGCCTCGCCGCCGCCGGCCGGACGCTGGACGACGTGCTTCCGGCGGGGGAGGTTCTGCCGGTGCGCAAGACCGCCAACCTGCATACCGGCGGCACCATCCACGACGTGACCGACAGCCTGCACCCCGAACTGGTGGAGGTGGCGACAGTCGCCGCCCGTGCGCTGGACATCCCGGTGGTGGGGTTCGACCTGCTGGTGGAATCGCCGGACCGGCCGGGTTACGTGTTCATCGAGGCGAACGAGCGGCCGGGACTTGCCAACCACGAACCGCAGCCGACGGCGGAACGTTTCGTCGATCTGCTGTTCCCGCAGACGCGCGGGGTGTTCTAGGAAGTCCACCCTCTCTCCCCCGGGGAGAGGGAGGGGCCCCGCGCCGGAGGCGTGGCTTGGCTATCCCGGGAATCCTCGCCACGCTCCCCCCTCACCCCAACCCTCTCCCCAGGGGGGAGAGGGGATATTCGCCGGGGGAGAGAGGCGCCCCAACAGGAGGAAAATCCGACCATGGCCGTGCCGCTGCCCATCGACATGGGCTATGTCACCGACATCCTCTATCGGCTGCTGACCACGCCCAGCCCGACCGGCTACACCACCGACGTGGTCCGGCTGTGCTGCGCCGAGTTGGAACGGATGGGCATCCCCTATGAACTGACCCGGCGCGGCGCCATACGCGCCGACCTGAAGGGAGTGCGGGCCAGTCCCGACAGGGCGCTGGTCGCCCATGTCGACACGCTGGGCGCCCAGGTGAAGATGCTGAAGGACAATGGCCGGATGGAGCTGGTGCCCATCGGCCACTGGTCGTCCCGCTTCGCCGAGGGCGCGCGCTGCACCGTGCTGACCGACCGCGGTCCCTGGCGCGGCACCATCCTGCCGCTGAAGGCGTCGGGCCACACCTTCAACAAGGAGGTCGATAGCCAGCCGGTCAACTGGCAGCAGGTGGAACTGCGCGTCGACGCCCCCGTCGCCAACCGTCGGGACCTGGAGGAACGCGGCTTCAACATCGGCGATTTCGTCGCCATCGACCCGCAACCGGAATTCCTGGAGAACGGCTACATCGTCTCCCGCCATCTCGACGACAAGGCCGGGGTGGCGGTGATGCTGGGTGCGGCCAAGGCGGTGGTGGAGGCCGGCGCGTCCCTACCCGTCGATTGCCACCTGCTTTTCACGATCTCCGAAGAGGTCGGGTCCGGCGCCTCGTCGATCCTGCACCAGGACGTGGCGGAGATGGTGACCATCGACAACGGCACCACCGCCCCCGGCCAGAACAGCAGCGAATACGGCGTCACCATCGCCATGGCCGACAGCACCGGCCCCTTCGACATGGCGCTGACCCACTCGCTGCTGACCTTGTGCCAGGCGCAGAACATCCCGCACCAGCGCGACGTGTTCCGCTATTACCGCTGCGACAGCGCATCGGCCATCGAAGCCGGCAACGACATCCGCACGGCGTTGGTCTGTTTCGGCATCGACGCCTCGCACGGCTACGAGCGCATCCATGTCGACGCGCTGGAAAGCCTCGTGCGGTTGCTGGTGCTATACATGCAAAGCCCGCCGCGGGATTAGCGGACCGCCTTCCCGTCCCGCCGTACTTCCTCCAAAACCCGGCGCAGCTCGCCGGGGTGCAGCGGCTTGTGCAGGAAGGCGCAGCCGCGGCGCTGGCCCTCCAATAGGGATTCGGGTGCCGTCTCGCCGGTCAGCACCACGGCCGGGATGTCCGCCTTGAACAGCTTGCGCACGCGGTCGATCACGTCGAAGCCGGACACCTTCCCCGGCAGGCGGAGGTCGGTCAGGATGGCGTCGGGCGGTCCTTCCAGCCCGTCGACCGCCGCGAACACCTCGCGCATGTTCGATGCGGAGACGAAGGCGCAACCCCAGCTTTCCAGCGTCAGCAGCAGGCCGGACAGCACCATGCTGTCGTCGTCCACCACCAAGACGCGCATGCCGTCCAGCGGCACCCCCGATGAACCGCCGTCGGGGTGAACGCCGACCGCCGGGGTGTCGGCCGGCGCCTCGCCCTCCAATCGGTTCACGGTCACGGCGAAGACCGACCCGCGCCCCGACCGCGACTGCACCTCGATTGGCGCCTGCAGCAGCACCGACAGCCGCCGCACGATGGCCAGACCCAGGCCGAGGCCGCGGGTGGGGTCGCGGCTGGGGTTGGTCAGCTGGTGGAACTCGTCGAAGATGACGTCCAGTTTGTCCTGCGGGATGCCGAAGCCGGTGTCCCACACCTCGATCCGCCACTGCCCGTCACGCTTGCGCAGACCCAGCAGGATGCCGCCGCGTTGCGTGTAGCGGATGGCGTTGGCCAGCAGGTTGCGGACAATGCGGCCCAGCAGGATCGGGTCGCTGCGGGTGACCGCTCCACCCGCCACGTCCGGCACATGAACGCGCAGGCGCAGGCCCTTCTCCTCCGCCTGCGGGCGGAATTCCTCGGCCAGCGACTGCAGCAGCCCATCCACCGAAACCGGCTGGAGGTCTGGCTCCACCGTCCCGGCGTCGAGCGTGGAGATGTCCAGCAGGGCATTCAGCAGTTGTTCGCCTGCTGTCATGGCGTTGGCCAGCATGCCGGCGGTGCGGGTCGCCCGCGCATTGCCGTCGACTTGGCTGGTCAGGGCGTCGAGGAACAGCCGCATCGCCTGGAAGGGCTGGCGCAGGTCATGGCTGGCCGACGCGAGGAAGCGGGAACGCGCCGCGGTGGTGCGCGCCACCTCCGCCCGCATGGTCTCGGCCATCTGCGCGATGGCGCCGTCCAGCGTCGCCGAGGCCAGAACGCCGACCACATGCCCGTCGACCAGCAGCGGCGCGGCGCGCAGGCTCAGCGGCGGATCGGTCGGCAGGCTCAGCAGCGACGACTCCGGCCGGTCCGCCGCCGTCGCATCCCCTTCGTCCACATAGAGCGGGCGCAACGCCTCGGCCACCGCCGTCCAGCCGCCGGGCAGCAGGCTGGGGCCGCTCTCGTCGCGGGTGGCGGCGCGCGGGCGGTTCAGCAGGGCGGCCAGCGGCTCGTTGCAGCGGACGGCGGCCATCTCCGGCCCGCCGATCACCAGCATGGTCGGAACCGTACCGGCGGCGCAGACGCGCCGTGCGTTGTCCAGACACTCCCGGTAACGCTGATCGGTCGGTGACATGGGGTTGGCCGAGGATCGGGGCATCGCGTCGGTGTCTTTCGCGTCGGTATCTTTGGGGATCGAGGTCCCGTGGAAGGGCTGGAGGCTGATCGCCATGGGCACCGGCTCGACCGTCGGACAGTTTCAAAAAGCCCGCAGAGAATAAACGGACGATCGGACTTGTGAAATCACACGATGGCTCTACTCCCTCCTATGCGGATGGTGAAGGCCGCGGCAGGCGCAGCAGATGGTCCTCCACGAAATATTTCCGGCGCAGAAGCGCCATCAGGCGGACCTTCAGGACATCCATTTCCTGTGCCTTGCCAACAAAATCATCGGCGCCGGCATTCAGGCTGATCATCAATTGCTCTTCGTCGTCCTGACTGGTCAGTATGACGATCTGGAAGAACAGGCCGCGTTGACGCCGGAACCTGTCGAATCTTTCGCAGAGCTGGGTGCCGCTGGTTCCCGGCATCACCAAGTCCAGGATGACGCAGTCCAGCCCGCCGCCGGAGAGCGCCGCCACCGCCTCGTCGGCGTTGCGGGCGGCAGTGACGGTGCAGCCTTCCTGCTCCAGCTCGGCGCGCAGGAATTCGCGGTAGGTCGCGCTGTCGTCGACGATCAGGATGCGGGCGCGGCGGAAAATCTCCGGCACGGTCGGCGGCGCGCTGCGCCGCTCCAGCACGGCGCAGGCATCGTCCACCACCGCCTTGGGGTCGGACGGGTCATGCTCGCCTGCGCCGCGGCCGAGCACCAGCACGGCGGCATCGCTGCGCGCCCGCAGTTCCGCCAGCCCCTGCGGACCGGCAAGCTCGCCCTCGACGATCAACAGATCCTGGGCAGTGCCGGCGATCTCGGCCAGGGCCGACTCGATGCCTTCGACGCAGACGGTCTCCACGCCGCGTTCCTCCAGCAGCAGCTTCAGCAGAAGCCCCTGCGTCTGGGAACCCATGACAACCAAGGTGCGGAGTCCGTTCATGACGCCATCTTATCGTCGGAGGTCAGTTGCAGCAGCCGTCCGGCCACCCGGTCGAGGGGCAGTTCCTCCACCGCGCCGCCCAGCCGCACCGCGGTGCCCGGCATGCTGTGGATCACCGCCGTGGAGGCGTGTTCGGCAATGGTGTATGCCCCAACCTTGTGCATGTCCACCAATCCCCGCGCGCCGTCCTCGCCCATGCCAGTCAGCAGCACGCCGATTCCGGACGTGCCATAGGCGCGCGCCATCGACCGGAACAGCTCCTCACCGGACGGGCGCTGGCCGCAGACCAGCGGATCGTCGGACAGGCGGATGGTGCCGCCTTCCACCAGCATGTGGCGGTCGCCGGGCGCCACATAGACGGTGCCGGGCCGCGGGACCAGCCCCGCCTCGCCCAGCCGCACCGGCAGGGGGGAAACGGTGCCCAGCCAATTGGCGAAGCCGGCCATGAAGGGGGCGCCCATATGCTGGACCACGAAGAGCGGCATGGGAAAGCTCGGCGGTAGGTCCTTCAGGATGCGCGCCAGCGCCGCCGGCCCGCCGGTGGACGCCACCAGCCCGACGGCGCGGAAGCGCCGCAGGCGCCCGTCGGCCGTCACCGCCGCTTCGGGCAGCCGCCCGTCGCCGGCATCGGGCGTGCCGGCCTCCGGCGCCGTGCTTCCAGCCGGCCGCGCCGGCCGGGCGGTGATGCGGTGGCGGATCACCTTCACCTGGCTCATGATGACCAGTTGGGTGCAGAGATGGTGCGCCACAGTCTGGTAATCGGCGCGCGCCACGCTGCCCGGCTTCTCCACCACCGCCAGCGCGCCGGCCTGCAGCGCCCGCATCGGGATATCGAGGTCGCGCACGTCCGACGCCACCACCACGATCGGCAACGGGTTTTGCCGCATGATGCGGCTGGTCACCTCGAATCCGTCGATGCCCGGCAGGCGGATGTCGAGCGACACCACGTCGGGCGCCGCCCGGTCGATCATGCGCAGCGCCTGTTCGCCGCTCGACGCGATGCCCGCCACCTCCAGCCGGGGGTCGGCGCCGATGACGTGGCTGAGAAGCTGCTGGATGACGGGGCTGTCCTCGACCACCAGCACACGGATGCGTCGGGAGCCCGCTTTCGCCGGCCCGCTCACAGCAGCCGCCGGATGCCGGCCAGAAGCTCGTTCTGGTCGAAGCGCGTCTTGACGATGTAGGCGTCGGCGCCCAGCCGCAGGCCGCGTTCGCGGTCCTCGTCGCTGGCGCGCGAGGTGACGAGGATCACCGGGATCTCCGCCAGCCGCTTGTCCGCCTTTACCGCCTGCAACAGGGCGAAACCGTCCATGCGCGGCATCTCGACGTCACTGATGATCAGGCCAACCTCCATCCCTTCCGACAGGCGCTCCAGGGCCTCGCGCCCGTCCACGCACAGCGTCACCCGATAACCATGGGCTTCGAGGATGCTCTTTTCCAGCGTGCGGGTGGTGATGCTGTCATCGACAACCAGGATATGCGCACGGGCAGGGGTGGCCTCATCCGCAGGGCGGGCCGGGGCGGGCAGGACGCTTCCGGGCAGCGGCATCAGGCCGGGAATGTTCAGCACCAGCGCCGGCCCGCCATCGTCCATCAGCGCGGTGCCGAGATAGCGCCCGGAATCGAGCCCGATCTCATCCGCCGCGGTCACCACCGTCTCGCGGGTGGCGACGAAGCGGTCGACCGCCAGCGCCAGCCGCCGGTCCGCCGCCCGCACCACCACGAGCGACAGGGACCGTTCGGCGCTCGGCACCACCGGCGCCTCCATGCCCAGCAGCGCCGCCAGCGAGGTGACGGGGATTTCCTCATCGCCGATGCGGATCATCGGGGTGCCGACCCCGGAGAACAGCGATTCCGCAGTGGTGGTGCGCAGCCGAACCACGTCGGCCGACGGGATCGCCAGGACCTGGTCCTGCACGCCGACGAAAACCAACCGCTGGCTCAACAGGCTCAGCGGAACCTCGATGGTGACGGCGGTGCCGCCCTCCGGCCGGTCTGCGATGGTCAGGTTGCCCTGCAGCCGCTCCACCTCCCGCCGGGCGATGGCCAGCCCCATGCCGCGCCCGGCCAGCTCGGTGGTGCGGGCGGCGGTGGAGAAGCCGGACTGGAACAGGAACTCGGTCAGCCGTTCGAGCGGGATCTCCTCGCCCGACGACAGTTCGTCGGCGTCGATCAGCCCGCGCTCGGCCGCCTTGCGCAGGATCGCGCCGCGGTCCAGCCCCCGCCCGTCATCCTCGATGCGCAGGCGCAGGCGCGAGCCCTCCACCGACGCCGCGATGGTCACGCGCGCCGCCGGCCGCTTGCCCAGAGCCAGCCGTTCCGCCGGTGTCTCGATGCCGTGGCTGATGGCGTTCCGCGCGATGTGCAGGATCGGATCTTTCAGCCGCTGCAGGACGGCGCGGTCGGCCTCCACCTCCAGCCCTCGGACGTCGACCTCGACCTCCTTGCCCTCGGCCCGGCTGATGTCGCGCACCATGCGGCCGAGCCCGCTCAGTTGGTTTTCCGCGGGCAGCATGCGCAGGCGCCGCATGTCCTGCTGGAAGCCGCCGCCCCAGCGCCGCATCGACCACAGCAGACGGTCATGGCTGCGGTGTGCAGAGTCCAGCGCCCCGCCCAGCGCGCGGAAGCGCCGCTCGAACGCCATCAGCGCCGGCAGGGCGCCGCGCCCGTCCAGCCCGTCCGCACCCTTGTCCACCTGGATGCCGCGCCCGATCTGCATCCGCAGATGGCGCCATGCCCGATCCAGCGCCCGCCATTCCCGACGCATCGCCCGCAATTCCTCGCCGAGCCCGGCCTGTGCCTCCACCTCCGGCAGCAGGGCCGACGCGGTCTCCGACAGCCGCTCCAGCCCTTGCGCCGCGATGCGGACCAACGCCGCGGAGTCGGCGTCGACCGCCTCGGCGCGCGGTCGCGGCGCCCGGCGCTCCGCCCGTGCCGGGGGCGCCGGTGCCGCCGTGCTTCGGGCCGGCGGCGGGGGGTCGCCGTTCCGGCCACCGGCCAGCCCGTCGAGATCGGCCAGCACGCCGGCGATCTCCACCTCCTCGCCGCCCTGCAGCGACCAGGCGACCAGATCCTCGATGGCGTCCAGCGCCCGGCGCACCACGGCGATGGCGTCGGCGTCCAGCACCGTCTCGCCCCTCTGCACCGCGATGAAGGCGGCCTCCAGCCGGTGGGAGATCGCCTCCACCTCCGGCAGGTCGACGGCGCGGGCGGCGCCCTTCAGGCTGTGGGCGCGCCGGTGGATGTCGACGAGGTCCGGCGCCTCTCCCGACGCTTCGGCCTCGCGCAGCCCGGCACGGATCACCGCGAGATGATCCTTGTGCTCGAGCTCGAACGCCGCGAGCAGGCGCTGGCGGATGTCCATCAGGCGCTCCGGTGTGGGGAGCGTGCGATCCGGCGGCGCATCGTCACACCCGGTAGTTCCGCACCGCCTCGACCAGACCCTGACCGAGGTTGTTCAGGTTCGCGGCGGCGCCTTCCAGCTGGCGGGTGCCGGCGGCGGTCTGGCTGCTGGCCTCGCGGATGTTCTGCAGCGCCTGGATCACCTGCTCCAGGCCGATCTGCTGCTGGTTGGTGCCGGCGACGATCTGCTGGAAGGCCAGGACGCTCTCCTGGATGTTCTCGGCCATGGTGCGGATGGTGGACTGGGTGGCGTCGGACTGGCGCTTGCCGGCGGCGACGCGCTTCACCGCCTCCTCCGTCAGCATGACCGAGGCGTTGATGCCGTGCTGGATCTCCGACAGGTTGGAGCGGACCTGCGCGGTCGCCTCCTTCGACTGGTCGGCCAGGCTCTTGATCTCGCCCGCCACGATGGAGAAGGTGCGGCCATGCTCGCCGGCCGCCGCCGCCTCGATGGCGGCGTTCAGCGCAAGCAGGTGACAGCGCTCGGCGATGTCGTTCACCGTCACGATGATCTCGCCGATCGCCTGGGTGCGTTCCGACAGCATGACGATGTTCTCGGCCACCGCCTCGGCCTGCTCGCGGATGGCGTCCATCGCCTGGATGGTGTCGTCGACCGCCTTCATGCCGGAATGGCTGGAGGTCGCCACCGTCTGGGCGCCATGGGCGACGTCCTGGGCGCGGCGGTTGATCTGGGCGCCGGATTCAGTGATTTCCGACAGGGTGGCAGTGGTCTGCTCCACCGCCGCCAGCTGTTCGGCGACGCTGGCCGACTGCTGCTGGGTCGAGGCGCGGATCTGGGCGGTGGCGGCGTGGACGCTCTCGGCGGTCTCGCGGGTGGTGCGGGCCATCGACTTCAGCCGGCCGGCCATCTCGTTCAGGTGCTGGCCCAGGACGGCCAGCTCGTCCTTGCCGGGGATGGTGATCTCCTGCGTCAGGTCGCCGTGACCGACCTTGGTGACGAAGTCGATGGCGCGGCCGAGCCGACGGGTGATGGAGCTGCCGATCAGATAGGCCACACCCACCGCGATCAGGAAGACGATGACCAGCGCGATGATCGACGACTGGATGGCCGAGTTGTAGATCGCCCGGATGTCCTCGCGCCCGGTCTCCGTCAGGCGGTCGATGGCGGTCTGGGCTGCGGCGATGCGCGCCTCCATGTTCTTGCGCAACTCGTCCACCCGCTGGCGGCGTTGCAGCGCCTCGGGCACCTGGTTGCGCTCCAGCATGGTGTAGATGGCCCGCGCCTCCTCGCCCACCATGGTGATGGCGCGGCTCATCTCGGTGATCGCGGTGTCCAGCTCGACCCAGCCCTTTCGGCGGTTGTCGGTCACGCTGTAGGAGGAGCGTTCCGCCACCAGCGCGCGCAGCCGGCCCAGCGCGTCGCGCAGCTTCGTCCCGACCTCGTCATACTGCCGGTGCAGCGGAACCATGATGACCGGAATGTCCGCGATCTTCCCTTCGGCATTGGCGACGGTGACGGCGTTCAGCGCGGTCTCGCGCGTGCTGCGCAGCTCCGCCTGCAGGTTGCCGACGTCCGTTACGAGATTCGCCGCCTCGGTGTCGTAGCTGGACACCGCCATGATGACGGTCAGCGCGTCGGAGAAACGCGCCATCTGGTAGAGCGCCAGCAGCGCGGTCAGGACGCAGACCACGCCGAACCCGAGGACCAGCTTGTGCGCGACTTTGATGTTCATTCTCGGACTCCAGCCCCGGTCGGCTCAAATGCAGGTGGATCGTTCTTGACGGCAGGTTTCAGGTCTTCACGGCGTCGAGCAATGCCGCCATGTCGAGGATCGCCATGCGGTCCCCGGCGATCGCCCTGACCAGCGGCCCGGCCTCCGCCGGGGCGGGGGTGCGCGGCGGGACGATGTCGGCCACCCGCTCCACCTCCCTCAGCCGCAGCGCCGCCGGACGGCCGCCGCCGGTGCGCAGGACCACGGCATAGCCGGGCTGCTCCGCCTCGGTCCCGGCGCCCGGACCACTCCCGCACAGCCGGTCGACGTCGAACAGCCGCATCACCCGGCCGGCGACGGCGATCACCCCCAGTACGGCGTGCGGCGCCCCCGGCACGCGGGCCAGTCGCGGCATCGGGACGATCTGGCCGAGGTGGCGCAGCTCCATCCCGTACAGCGTTTCGGCCCCGCGCGCGACCAGCATGGGGATGCCGGCGCTTTCCCGGTCGAAGGCGGGCGGCGGTTCGGCGAGTTCCTCGGCGCGGCGGTCCAGCACGGCATCGGCCCAGGGGCCGCGGCCGGCGAAAGTTTTCGCCAGGACGGCGTTGCGGTGCGCCAGCCTCTCGCGCACCTCCTGCCAATCGATGGCGCTGTCTGGGGAGTTGCCTGGGTCCCGTGCCAGGGAAGCGTTCCGGTCCATCAGCCCTCCTCACCGGTCAGCCAGAGGTCGAGCATCCCGCGCAGCTCCTGCACGGTCAGTCCGCCACCCTCCGTCACGGCCTCTTCGTCGGCAAGGCTCTCCAGGGCTTCGCGGGCGTTGCGGAAATGGCGCTGCGCAGGGACCAGCCGGCCGCGGCGCCAATAGGCCAGCGCCAGATGATAGTCGGCCAGCACGAAGCGCGGGTCGAGATACAGCGCCCGCTTGAAGGCAGCGACCGGATCGCCGACCCCCAGATCCTCCTCCACCAGACCCAGCTGGTAATGGGCAGCGGGGTCCATACGGTTGGCCTCCACCCGCGCCAGACAGGCTTCCAACAGGGAGGAGCGCTCGCTGGTCTCCGCCTGGTCCGGCGGGGGTAGCGGCGCGGGCGGGGCTGCCGCCTGGGACGGCGCCTTCGCCGCCGCCTTCGCCGTGGGCTTGGCCGCCGCCGTGCGCCGCGGCTTGACGGCCGGCATCGGCACCGGTGCGACCGGGGTCGGGCTCGGCGTGGCGCCGGGCGCCGGGGCGGCCCGGTCGCCCTGCTTGCGGTAGAGCGTGGCGCCGGGGACCGACACCGGGATGAACAGCTCGTTCATCTGCGGTCCTGCCTCGGCATGGCCGACCACCAGCCATCCGCCGTCGGCCAGCGCGTTGTGCAGGTTCCCCAGCAGCCGGTGCCGCGTCGCCTCGTCGAAATAGATCATGACGTTGCGGCAGAGGATGATGTCGAAATGTCCGATGCCGTGGGGATAGGACGGGATGGCTCCTTCCACCAGATTGAATGGCATGAAGCTGGTCCATTGCCGGTATTTCGGCTTCACCGACCACAGCTTGTCCCGGCGGTCGAAGCAGGCCTCCAGCGTCTCCGGCGACAGGCCGCGCACCGCCCAGTCGCCATAGGTGCCGCGGCGGGCCTGCTCCAGGAAGGCGCCGTTGATGTCGGTGCCGACGATGTGGACCTGCCAGCCTTCCAACTGGTCGGCGAAATGCTGCTTCAGCAGGATTTCCATCGTGTAGGCTTCCGGCCCGATGGAACAGCCCGCACTCCAGATCCTCAGCAGCCGCGTCGCTTGGTTGCGGCGGACGCACTCCGGAATGGCAACGGCGCGCAGCGCGTCGAATTGCTCGATGTAGCGGAAGAAGAAGGTCTCCCCCACCGCCAGCTCGTTGATCAGCCCCTGATACTCCGGCCCCCCCGGTCCCTGCGCCTCCAAGGCCGCCAGATAGCCGGCGACGGTCGTGATCCGGCCGAAGGGCAGGCGGCGGTTGATCCGCTCGGCGAAGGCAGAATCCTTGTCGGCGTAATAGGCGAGCCCGGTGGCGTCGATCACCATCGCCTTCAGGCGCGGGAAATGCGGGTCGCGGCGGATCGCTTCGATGGCCACGGCCGCTGTGGCGGCGGGATTGGCGGGAGTCATGCAGCACCTTCCCAGCGGGCCAGCCGCCTTTCCTCCGCCGCGCGGAAGGCATCGAGCAGCCGGCCCTCCGCCTCGCTCAGCAGCCGATCGGGGTCGAGCAGCGTCACGGTGCCGGCGCGCCCGGTCAC
Source organism: Azospirillum sp. B21 (assembly GCF_008364825.1). Taxonomy (GTDB): domain Bacteria; phylum Pseudomonadota; class Alphaproteobacteria; order Azospirillales; family Azospirillaceae; genus Azospirillum. The sequence goes on along the minus strand of NZ_VTTO01000005.1, from coordinate 319,460 downwards.
CCGGTCCGGGAAGGCGCCGGCCGCACAGCCGTTGAAGGACAGCGACGGATCGGAGGCTACCCGCTCCTCCGCCTGCAGCGCCACGTCGCCATGGACCTGATCGACCAGCAGCGCGGTCGGACGCCCCTGCCAGGTGATCAGGATCAGCGGCGCGTAAAGCCCCGTCTCCCCGCCATCCTCCGCCAGATCCAGCAGAACGCCCAGGCGCAGGACCGGCACGACCTCCCCATGATAACGGAACACCCCCTCGACCGGCTGCGGCGCGGTCGGCAGGCGGTCGAGCCGCGGCAACGGCAGAAAGCGCCGCACGGCTTCCACCGGCAGCGCCAGCGCCTGACCGGCAACCGAGAACACGACGCAACGGAAGGGCGATGGCGCGGAAGGGCCGTGGGAGGTGCTTTGGGAGAGGCTGTGCGTGGGGTGCGGTGACATCCGTCCGTCGATGGTCTGGAATCCGACCGGGAACATGCCCGATCACGACTGGAATGCGAATTACGCCAAAGGTTTACGCCGGACGATCTATGCCCTGGCCGCCGGAATCGGGACCTTTGCCGGATTGCTGCGCCGGTCTACTGTCTTCCGCCATGCCGGAAAACCGGCAACGACCAGCCAAACCAACGACAAAGGGAGAGACGAGACGATGCCCGGCCGCCATTTCGAGGATTTCCGCATCGGCGACGTGATCGAATCGGAAGGGGCGACCCTCACCGACAGCCAGATCATGGATTTCGCCCTGCGCTTCGACCCGCAGCCCTTCCATATGGATGCGGTCGCTGCGGCCGACGGGCCGTTCCAGGGGCTGATCGCCAGCGGATTCCACACACTGTCGCTGACCTTCCGCCTGATCCGCGACACCGGCATCGTCACCGGCACCAGCCTGGGCGGCTCCGGCATGGACGAGCTGCGCTGGCTGCGCCCGGTGCGCCCCGGCGACACCATCCGTGCCCGCGTGGAGGTGGTGGAGACGATCCCGTCGCGCCGCGGCGACCGCGGAACCGTGCGGCTGGCCTACACCACGCTGAACCAGCGGGGGGAACCGGTGATGACCTGCATCATGAACCACATCGTGGCCGGCCGGACGGTCGCCGTCTGAAGGTCCGGCGACCGGCCAATACCCCACCCCCGTACTCTGCCATGACAATTTTGTTAACCAGAGCTGCGCCGATTTTCGCAGCCTGTCCATTGCCAGTTCGCAGGTGCGGGACTATGTGACCGCTCCGCACAGTCCACGCTGGCAAGATGTTGGAAGTAAAGGCAGTTCGCGTTGCGGACGATTAATTTTCCTTCATCTCCGCGAAACTGACGGAAGAAAAGACGGGGTTCTCGCGTCCACTGCGCAGGAGACCGCGGAAAAAATGGGTCTGGCCACCCCGGTCGGGTGGCCGCAAGAGGTTAGGGAAAGGGTTGGTCACCATGCTTTGCAACATCGTCACAGTCGCCTCGCTCGGCGTCCTCCTGCTGTCGGGCATCGGCTTCGGCGTCACCAAGCCGCCCAAGCAGGACCGCGAACAGCGTGTCGATATGCCGCGCCGCCCGCTGGGCGAGAACATTATGGGCTGACGCCCGACCCCTAAGCCTCGGGCGGAGGGGAATGACGGGGGAGGGGGTAGGCGCCGCAAGCGCCGGTCCCCCGATCCTGGCCTTTTCCCATAGGGGGAGCGAAGGACTCAACTTTCAAATCTCGATCAGCGCATAAGGACGGCCGGTTTCCTTCGGGATGGTCTGCGCCACATTGTAAACCGGCGTGCCGCGCAGCGTCTTTCCCGAATAGGTCCCGTGATGGGCATGGCCGTGGGCGATGGCACGGACATTGTCGAAGCGGTCGATGGTCTCGGCCAGCCGCGACGATCCCAGGAAGGGATAGATCTCCGTCGGCTCCCCCTCCACCGTCGCGGCGATGGGAGCATAGTGCAGCACCACGAACACCCGTTCGGTGTCCAGCTGGCGTAGCGCGCTTTCCAGCCGCATCGCCTCGTTCACCGCCTCGTGCACGAACTGCTTGATCGCCGGTTCGCCGAAGCTGTCCAACATCCGGTTGCCGAACCCGCCGCCGAAGCCCTTCACCCCGGCGAACCCCACCCCGCCGATCTCCTGCGGGGCGCCATCCAGGAAGCGGACGCCGGCCTGGGTCAGGATATGCTGCACCTCCTCCAGATGGCCGCATTCGTAATCGTGGTTGCCGAAGACGGCGACGATCGGGATGCCGATGGCGCGCAGGGCGTCGGCCAGGATTTCCGCCTCGCGCGGCTTGCCGTGGTTGGTCAGGTCGCCGCACAGCGCCAGCACGTCGGCCTTGCCTGCGATCTCCTGGAACAGCTCGCGGTAGGGGTATTGGGTGGTCTCCCCGACATGGATGTCGCCGATGGCGGCGACGGTCAGCCTGCGCTCATCCATTCTTTTTCTCCTTTGGGATCTCCTTCGTGCCCTCCTCCCCGACGACGTCGGCGAAGCCCCATTGGGTGACGTCGATCAGGTAATCCTCGCGCGAGAACAGCCGGCCCCGACAGATGCGGGTCTGAGCGACCGGCAGCTTGGCGCGCTCCTGCATCCGTTCCAGCAGTTCCGCCACCAGCCAGTCGGGCACGCAATCGCGTTCGGTCGGGTAGATGAACCGGAAGTTCAGGAGGTGGATCAGCAGCACCTCCCAATATTGCTCCATATGGGCGAGCAGTCTTTTCCAGTCGACCTTGTCGTGCTGCTTCAGGATCAGGTGCGCCACGTCCGGACCATCGTATTTGTGGCGCATCTGGACGAAGGACTTGGAGAAGATCATCTCCGTCGGCGCCACCAGCCGCACGTCGGCGCCGCAGATCACCGCACGATGTTCTTCCTTGAACCAGCGGTCGTTGACCGGGTTGATGGCGACCGCCGAATTGAAGATCACGTCGAAGAACAGATCGCCATGCTTGACCTTGCCGATCCAGCGTTCGTCTTCGATCTCCGTCCCGAAGCCATGGTCCTGGAAATGACCCAGGATGCGCGGGAAGTCGCCACCGCAGCAGAAAACGTCGATGTCCTTGGTTGGCCGGTTGATCCCGGTATAGGCGCTGACCGCATAGGTTCCGCCCAAAAGGAACGGGATTCCCGATTGGGTCAGCAGCTTGAGGCTTTCGGTATAGAAGGCTTCGGCCTCCGCGGAGACGGTGGCGCTGCCCTCACGGAGTTCGCTCATGTACCACTCCCCATTGCGCGCCGACATGGCACGTTGCCCCGATACAACAGGGCAGGGGAGCAAGCGTTGCAGGGGGAGACATCACGCCTCCACCCCGCCGCGGCCATCGGCGAACCGGTCAGACCCCGAAGTTCGGCTTCCCGGCCAGGATGTTGGACGTCACATGACGGATGTCGCGCAGGCCGCACATCGCCATGGTCACGTCCATCTCCTTGCGAATGATCTCCAGGCACTGGGATACGCCGGCCTCGCCGCCGGCGCCAAGGCCGTAAAGGAAGGCGCGCCCGATGAAGGTGCCCTTGGCGCCCAGCGCCAATGCCTTCACCACGTCCTGGCCGGAACGGATGCCGCCGTCCATCAGCACCTCGATCCGGTCGCCCACCGCCTCGACGATGGCCGGCAGGGCGGCGATGGAGGAGATGGCGCCGTCCAGCTGCCGGCCGCCATGGTTGGAAACGATCAGCGCGTCGGCCCCGGTTTCGGCGGCCATCACGGCGTCTTCCGCGTCGAGGATGCCTTTCAGGATCAGCTTGCCGCCCCAGCGGTCGCGGATGCGGCGCACGTCGTCCCAGTTCAGCGTCGGGTCGAACTGCTCCGCCGTCCAGGAGGACAGCGACGACAGGTTGCTGACGCCGGTGGCGTGGCCGACGATGTTGCGGAAGGTGCGGCGGTGGGTCCGCAGCATGTTCATGGACCAGCGCGGCTTGGTCGCCATGTCCAGGATGTTGCCGACGGTCAGCTTCGGCGGGGTGGACAGGCCGTTCTTGATGTCCTTATGGCGCTGGCCGAGGATCTGCAGGTCCAGCGTCAGCACCAGCGCCGAACAGCCGGCCGCCTTGGCGCGGTCGATCAGCTTGTCGATGAAGTCGCGGTCGCGCATGACGTAGAGCTGGAACCAGAAGGGCTTGTCGGTATTCTCGGCCACATCCTCGATCGAGCAGATGCTCATGGTCGACAGCGTGAAGGGAACGCCGGCCTTGGCGGCGGCGCGGGCGGCCAGGATCTCGCCGTCGGCATGCTGCATGCCGGTCAGGCCGGTCGGGGCCAGCGCCACCGGCATCGCCACCGGCTGGCCGACCATGGTGCTGGCCAGCGTCCGGTTGGTCATGTCCACCGCCACGCGCTGGCGCAGCTTGATCCGGCCGAAGTCCGATTCGTTGGCGCGGTAGGTCGACTCGGTGTAGGAGCCGGAATCCGCGTAATCATAGAACATCCGCGGCACGCGCCATTCCGCCAGCTGCCGCAGATCCTCGATGCAGGTGACGGGCCGGTCGGTGAACAGGTTCGCCCAGCGCGACGGGGGCCGCGACGAGGGCATGCGAACGGAGGTCATGGGGCGTGTCTCAACGGTTGCGCGTGAAACGAAGGGGGTAGGATTTGGCCATCCCCTCTGCGCACCGTCAAGCATGCCCTCGCCCGGCACCTGCTTATTCCGTCTGTCCGCCGGTCACCGCGCCGGCTTGGCCTTGCGCTTCGGCTTGGCGGGTTTGGGCGGAGTCATCATGGATTTCAGCGCTGCCGACTGGTTGCGCTTGGCCGCCGACATGGCTGCAGTGGTCCACATGCCGGTGGCCCGGTTGGCCCAGGACAACCAGGCGCTCATGAAGGGATTCTTGACCATGGCGGGACGACTCCGGGACGGTTTGGGGTGCCAACTCAACAGCGGCTTCGGGGTGGATGTTGCGCTGCACAGGACGTGGCCGATCATGTGCGCAATTTTTTGGCAAAGTCGCCGCATTCTTAGGCAATCGCATGATCTAGGAGCGGCCAACTTGCAGTCTAGAAGCCCTTCTCCCCTTGTGGGAGAAGGGTTGGGATGAGGGGGGCAGCCGGCTTCAAGGCCGGGGAAATCATAAGTTCGCTACCCCTCACCCCAACCCCTCTCCCGCAAGGGGAGAGGGGTCTGTTTCTAATGGCATATGCGTTGCTTAGTCGGTGAAGGGTGCAGCGCAGGGGGAACAGGCCGGATGGTCACGCAGCAGGAAACCAAGGACAGCGGGGCGGGCACCGCGGCCGCGCGGTTCCTGCGCGCCGCCAAGCTTTGCCGCATCCGCGATGTCGAACAGCTACTGGCCGTCAGTGCCCTGGTCCGCGACATGAGCGGGCTGATCCACGCGCTTCAGAAGGAACGCGGCGCGTCCTCCATCTATTTGGGCTCCAGCGGAAAGCGCTTCGCCGAGGATCGCGCCCGCTGGCAGGCCGACGCCAAGGCGCTGGAAGCGGTCCTGCGCGACCGGCTCGACCATGTCGACGAGCAGCTCGGCCGCCTCGGTTCGGGCGCTCAGTTCTACAACCGCGTCGCCATTGCCCTGCATGCGCTGGACGGGCTGCCGGCGCTGCGGGAACAGGTGGCGTCGCTGGCGCTGGTGCCGCAGGACGCCGTGAAGTCCTTCACCGACATCGTCGGCCATCTGCTGGCCGTGGTGTTCGAGGCGGCGGACATCGCCGCCGATCCCGCGATCTCCCGCGCGCTGGTGGCGCTGTTCAACATCGTGCAGGGCAAGGAATTCGCCGGGCAGGAGCGGGCAACGGCCAGCGCCGGCTTTTCGCGCGGGCGGTTCGACGGGGCGGAGCATGGCCGGCTCGCCCGGTTGATCGATGCGCAGAACCGCGCCTTCCGCATCGTCGCGGAGTTCGCCGACCCGGCTCACATCGCCGCTTTTCGTGCGGCACTGTCGGATCCGGCGGTGGCGGAGGTGGAGCGGATGCGTGCGGTGGCGCTCGGCGACGGCGCACGCCATGGAGAACTGTCGGGAATCACGCCGGAATCCTGGTTCGAACAGGCCACGCGGCGCATGGATCTGTTGAAGACGGTGGAAGACCGGCTGACCGAGGATCTGCGGCTGTTGTGCGAGGCGAAGCTGGCACAGGCGCGTGCCGATCTGGAGCAGGCCGATCTGCGCGGACATGATGCGGTGATGCCGGTGGCGATGGTGCTGGTCGACGCCGATCCCGCCCTGCCCGGACAGGACGGCACCGGGCTCTATGCGCCGGACGGGCTGCGGCCGAAGCTGATGCGCTCCGTGCTCGACATCGTGCAGTCGCAGTCGCAGCGCCTGCGCGACGTCAGCCATGAGTTGGAGACCGCCAAGGCGGCACTGAACGAGCGCAAGGTGATCGACCGCGCCAAAGGCCTGCTGATGTCCACCCGCAACCTGTCGGAGGAGGAGGCCTACAAGCTGATCCGCAAGACGGCGATGAACCAGAACAAGCGCATCATCGAGGTCGCCGAAGCGATCCTCAGCATGTCCGACATCCTGCGCGGCGTGACGGCAGTCGGCGGTGTGGGCGGCGGCGGTGCGGCGGGCGGCTGAGCCCGCCCCCCTCACTGCATCGTGCGCACCGGCGAGAAGGGCAGGCCGGCCTGATCCAGCGCCCGGTCGATGACCTCCTCCGACTTCTGGTCGAACAGCTGCAGGAGCAGGTCGTCGACCATCCAGTCGTTGGTGGGGGTGCAGGCGGTGAACAGCTCGCTGATGACCTCCGACTGGAAATCCTCGCGTCGGCTCTCCTCGCCCTCATACTCCATCCGCTTGGCGACGCCGACCGCGACCTGGAAGGGATGAGTCAGGCCGGGGGCGACGGTCGCCTTCCTCATCAGCGCGGCCATGCCCAGTTCGCCGTCGTCCCAGGCCAGCCGGCGGGCGTTCTCCGCCGGGATGCCGGCGCGCAGCGCCATGCCGGCGACGAACAGCGCCAGGTCGCCGGCGCACAGCGCCCGGAACAGCAGCACCGGGGTCAGGCGGCGGTTGGCGTGCAGCCACTGGATCACCGCGTCGATGTCCTCGGTGCCACGCAGCACCGGGCGCAGCAGCCGCATGGTCGCCGCCTCCCGCCCGCGCTCCACCAGCCGTTCCACCAGTTCGCGCGACAGGCCATGCGCCTGCATCAGCGTGGTGCGCATGCTGTCCGACACGAAGGCGACCACCCGCTCCACCATCGCCAGCGACAGGCCGGGGCGGGTCGCCGCCGCCTCGCTGACCATGCGGACCCGGCCGAAGCGGTCGAGCGCGCGGTGCATCGCGCTGTCCGGCACCTCGGCCCCGTCGTTGCGCAGCAGGGCGGTGACGGCGACGACGTTGCCGCGCTCCGCGATGGCTCCCGAGACACGGGCAGAGACCTTGGAGCGGCTGGCGACCGCCACATGCTTGCCGGAATCGGGATCGGACAGCACGTCCAGCAGAAGATCGTCGGTCAGCCCCGCCGCGTCGCGCAGGATCGGGAAGGCCACCCGGCCGACGTCGCGGACCAGCCGTTCGGCGAGATCCTCGGTCAGCAGCGGACTGTTGCGCAGCTGCCAGGCCACCGCTTCGCGCACCGCCACCTGGGCGTCCCCGGCGAAGCAATGAACCACCTCGATCGCCAGCGACCGTTCCGCCGGACTGAGCGCGCCGGCTTCCAGATCGTGGAACAGCTTGTTCATCGTCTCGATCCGCGTCTCCGCGGTGGGCGAGGTCAGCAGCCGCTCCACATCCCGCGACGACAGGGCGTTCGGGTTGGGCGCGTCTGGCTGAGAGGACTGCGGTTGGGCGGCATGTGGCATCGGGGCACCCGGCTGCGGCATCGGTCAAAAACCCATCAGTCGAAATCGAGGCAGGAGTAACGGACCATGTCGCCCCACAGCCGGTCGAGCCGGCGGAGCGTGCGGTAGCTGGCCTTCAGGTCGCGCGCCTCGGTCTCGTTGCGCACCAGCGCCTCGGCCTGGGCCTGCTCCATCCGCCGCAGTCCCTCCCACAGCTCCCGCCCCTTGTCGGTCAGCTGGAGCCGTGCGGTGCGGCGATCGCGCTGGTTGGCCGCCCGGTTGATGTAGCCGGCATCGACCAGGATCTTCAGGCTGTAGGATGCGTTGGAGCCCAGGTAATAGCCGCGCTCCATCAGGTCGCGGACCGACAGCTCGTCCTCGCCGATCAGCATCACCATCAGTGCCTGCACCGGGCCGATGTCCTCGATGCCCTGCTTGGACAGGCCAACGCGCACGACGTCCAGGTAACGCCGGTGCATCCGCTCGATCAGGCGCGCCATGCCGTGGAAGTCGGCGAGGTCCAACTCCTCGCCGGGCTTCCGGGCTGGATCGCCGCCCGGCTTGTCGTCCGGTCCCGGCTCGGGCGCGTCGTCATCGTCCCAGTTCAGGTTGCTCATCGCGTCCATGATCCCGGCTCAAACATTGCCGCCATCCTTCTCGCCTCTGCCTTATTCCGCCGCGGCGGCGAGGCCGCGGAAACCATGCGGGTGCGCGCTGCGCCAGGCCCAGGCGCCGGCGATGATGCTGTCCAGTTCCGGGAAGCGCGGCTGCCAGCCGAGATCGCGGCGGATGCGCTCCGACGAGGCGATCAGCACCGGCAGGTCGCCGGGCCGCCGCGGACCGATCTTCACCGGCACCGTCCGCCCGGTGATGCGCTCCACCGACGAGATCACCTCGCGCACACTGTAGCCGGTGCCGTTGCCCAGATTGTAGCGGACCGACCGCTCCTCCAGCGCGTCCAGCACCCGCAGATGGGCGTCGGCCAGATCGCAGACATGGATATAGTCGCGGATGCAGGTGCCGTCGCGCGTGTCATAATCGTCGCCGAAAATTTCGATGTGCGGACGCTTGCCGGTGGCGGCATCCATCACCAGCGGGATCAGGTGCGTCTCCGGGCTATGGTCCTCGCCCAGCTTTCCGTTAGGATGCGCCCCGGCGGCATTGAAGTAGCGCAGGCAGGCGGAGCGCAGGCCGTGGCAGCGGTCGGCCCAATGCAGGGCGCGCTCGATCATGAACTTCGATTCGCCATAGGGGCTGCCGGGATCGATCGTCTCTTCCTCGTCGATGGGAATCCGCTTGGGCGAGCCGAACAGGTTGGCGGTGGAGGAGAAGACCAGCTTCATCACCCCGGCCTTCACCGCGGCGCGGATCAGGTTCAGCGAGGTGACGGTGTTGCCGTGCAGGTAGGCGTGCGGATCGCGCATCGATTCGCCGACCACCGACAATGCGGCGAAATGGAACACCGCGTCGAAGCGCCACTCCGAGAAGACGCGGGCCAGCGCCGCTTCGTCGGCGAGGTCGGCCTGGACGAAGGCGGCCTCGGGCGGAACGGCGGCGATATGACCCTGACGCAGATTGTCGAGCACCACGACGCGATGGCCATGGTCGAGAAGCTCCGCCACGCAATGGCTGCCGACATAGCCGGCGCCGCCTGTGACGAGGATGGTCTTCGGGATCGTCATGGAACGGGTTTCCTTGAACCGGTTTTCGGGCCGCAACCGGAAACGGGCGGCCGGCATGGTGGAAGGAAAGGGGGGCGGGGCAGGGGCGGGATGGGGGGAAGCCCGGCGCCCTGCGCAATTCATCGCGACGCAGCATGCACGATAACCCAGCGCTCTGACCAGATGGCTGGAAACCCCACCCAAAAGGACCTAAGACCTTCGGTGAAGCGACGGATTCCACAAAGAAATCAACCGGTTGCCGGCCAGTTTCCACCCCTTTTGCGGGGACTGGAAAGAGGTAGAACCCGAAACTTGTCACACGTCTCTAAAATGTCCCCGGTGTAAAGCTTGAGCGTGCCAAGTCCACCGACGCTTCCCCCCGCGTCCGGATCCGCCATCCATAGGCGACCGTTCCTTGATTGGACCGGCCGCATCCGGCGCCCCCCCAGCCGGCTTCCTGTCCAGCGTCCCGTCGCCGCCGGCAGCCATTTCCGCTTTCCCTGCCTCCCGAGTTCCAGCGCCGCCTTGATCGGCCAATCCTCCACCAGGAAGGATCGAAGATGAGTTCCGTGGATCGGCCCCTGCTGACCCAAGCCTACCGGAAGATCGGGCATGGCCTGCTGCTGGCCGGCATCCTCAGCCTGTTCGTGAATGTCCTGATGCTGGTGGTTCCGCTCTTCACCATGCAGGTCTACGACCGCGTGATGAGCAGCCGCAGCCTGGAAACGCTGACGATGCTGGCGATCATCGCGGTGGGGGCGCTGGCGCTGTACGGCGTGCTGGACTTCATCCGCGCCCGCGCCTTCCTGGTGACGAGCGCCGTGATCGCTCACCGCTTCAACGTGCCGGCGCTGGAGGCGTCCATCGTCGATGCGCTGTCCGGCGGGCCGCGCAATGCGGCGCAGACAATGCGCGACCTGAACGACCTGCGCGCCTTCATGACCAGCAGCGCCGTCACCGCGCCGCTGGAACTGATCTGGGCACCGATCTTCCTGGTGATCCTGTTCCTGCTGCACCCGGTCTACGGCTTCCTCGCCATCGGCGCGGCGCTGGTACTGCTGGTGATGGGCGTGCTGACCGACGCGCTGACCCGGCGGCCGATGGCCGAGGCGAACGAGGCGTCGGCCCGCGTCTTCGCCGACATCGCCGGCACCGTCCGCCATGCCGAAGCCATCGAGGCGATGGGCATGCTGCCGGCGCTGGCGCGGCGATGGCAGGCGGCGCAGAGCGGATCGGCCGGCATGATCGACCGCGGCGCCACCATGTCGCGCGGGCTGGCCGCGGCGTCGCGCTCGCTGCGGCTGATGCTGCAGGTGGGCGTGATCGCCGCCGGCGCCACGCTGGTGATCGACAATCTGGTGACCCCCGGCAGCATGATGGCGGCCGGCCTGATCACCGGGCGGCTGCTGCATCCCTTCGAACAGCTGGTCGACGGCTGGCGGCAATGGGTCAAGGCGCTGGAGGCGCACCGGCGCATCCGCGACCTGCTGAACAACGGCGCCTCGGCGCGCTCCACCATGCCGTTGCCGGCGCCGCAGGGGACGCTGGCGGTCGACCGCGTCAGCCATGTGCCGGCCGGCCTGAACCGCCCGGTGCTGCGCAACGTCTCCTTCTCCGCCGAGGCGGGGGAGGTGCTGGGCATCATCGGCCCGTCCGGCGCCGGCAAATCTACATTGGCCCGCCTGCTGGTCGGCGTCTGGCAGCCGACGGCCGGCGGCATCTATCTGGACGGCACCAGCACCTATCTGTGGGAGCGCGAGAGTTTCGGCAAATATGTCGGCTATGTCCCGCAGTCGGTGGCGCTGCTCGACGGCACCATCGGCGAGAACATCGCCCGCATGGCCAGCGCCGACCCGGCGGAGATCGTCCGCGCCGCCCGGTTGGCCGGCGTGCACGAGATGATCGGCCGCCTGCCCTTCGGCTACGACACGCCGGTGGGCGAGAGCGCCTTTTCCCTGTCCGGCGGTCAGCGGCAGCGCATCGCGCTGGCCCGCGCCCTGTTCGGCCGGCCGCGGCTGCTGGTGCTGGACGAGCCCAATTCCAACCTCGACCATGAGGGCGAGCAGGCCCTGCTGAACGCCGTTCACAAGGTGAAGGCCGAAGGCACCACCGTGGTGATGATCGCCCACCGCCCCTCGATCGTCGCGGTGGCCGACAAGCTGGTGGTGATGAAGGAGGGCGTCGTCGAGCATTTCGGCGCCCGCGCCGACGTCCTGAAACTGGTGCAGCCGGGCGGCGTCCCCGCCGGCGTGACCCGCCTCGTCCGCAGCGGAGAGCAACGATGACCAGCGAAACGCCAGCATTGACGACCCCGGCGGTTTGGACGGCGACCATCGACGTGGATCCCGCCGAACCGTCGCTGCGGAACACCGCGCTGGCCGGGGCATTGGCAGTGCTGATCGGCTTCGGCGGCTTCCTGACCTGGGGCTTCACCGCCAGCCTGGACAGCGCGGCATTGGCCGCCGGCACGGTGATGGTGGAAAGCCATCGCAAGACCGTCTCCCACCTGGAAGGCGGCATCCTGCGCGACCTGCTGGTCAAGGACGGCGACCTCGTGCGCGCAGGCCAGGTGCTGCTGCGGATGGATTCGACGCAGAGCCAGGCTGTGGTGTCGCAACTGCAGGGCCAATACTGGACGGCGCTGGCCCGGCTCGGCCGATTGCGGGCCGAACAATCCGATGGTCCGAAACCGCTGTTCAGCGAGGAGCTGGTGAAGGCGGCGCGCGACAATCCGGTGGCCGCCGAGGCGATGGCGGTCGAGGAGCGGCTGTTCCGCTCCAGGCTGGACAGTCACGAGGCGCAGATGGGCATCCAGCGCCGGCAGATCTCCCAGCTGCGGGACGAGATCGCGGCTCTGGAATCGCAGCGCGTCGCCACCGCCGACCGGCTGCGCTACACCCGGGACGAATTGCAGGTGGTGCAGGGCCTTCTGGCGAAGGGGTATGAGCGCAAGCCGCGCATGCTTGAACTCCAGCGTAACGTCGCTGATTCCGAAGGACGGCTGGGTGAGCTGATGGCGAACAAGTCCAAGGCGGAACAGGCCATCGCGGCGGCCGAATTGACCATGATCAACCTCGGCAACACCCGCCGGTCGGAGGTGGCGGTCGATCTGCAGACGGCCCAGGCCAGCGTCTCCGACCTGTCGGAACGGCTGCGCAGCGCCGACGACATCCTGTTGCGCCAAGCCGTCACCGCGCCGCAGGCGGGGCGCGTGACGGGCCTGCGCTTCTTCACGTCCGGCGGCGTCATTCCGGCCGGTGCCGGCATCCTCGACATCGTGCCGCAGGACGACGCCATGATCGTGGAGGCCCGCGTTTCTCCCCACGACGTGCAGAATGTGGAGGTCGGCAGCAAGGCGATGGTGAAGCTGACCGGTTATCGCCAGCGTGCGGTGCCGCCGGTGGCGGGGCAGGTGGTGTCCCTGTCTGCCGACCAGTTGGAGGACGAGCGCACCGGCGCCTTCTATTTCGCTGCCCGGATCAGCATGGATGCGGCGGAACTGAAGGCACTTCCGGATGTCGATCTGCATCCCGGCATGCCGGCGGAGGTCATGATCCACGGCCATGCCCGCCGCGCCATCGACTATTTCCTGACGCCGCTTACGGATGGCATGCAGCGCGCCTTCCGCGAGAAATAGACGGCACGCCCGTCCCCCCCGGCCCTCCCCCGTTCGGGCCGGTGCGGGCTGGGGCCGCCGGCAAGGGTCCATCCCCCGCAAGCGGTCCCGTGAAAGGGCCGGCGTCCCCCGCGCCGGCCCTTTTGCCATTCCGGGTCAGACTCATGACAGTTTTACTGTGCCCGAATCCGCTGTTACTTGCATACTGCAGTATTGCGCTGAGGACATCCTCGGACGTGATGGGCATCTCCCGTGCCGATTGAAGATGGCAGCCGGCCATCGAATCCACCGGCTCGCCCAGCCTGTGGCATTAAGTGGATGAACTGATTTTTAAAAACCATCTCTTAACCAAGAGAACTTTTCATGGTGAACCTGAGGGTTCGCGGCAATCCAGAGTTTGGAAGTGAGTCTGACCAACATTTTTAAAACGGAAACTGCTTAGAAATTCGAAGCAAATCAGACTAACTCTCTTTTTGAAAATACAGATAATGCGTTGTTCTGTGAGATTCTTCTGTGCGGACTCAACTTTTTCTTCCCACGACCCCTCTTTTATCACACTATCCGCTCGAAAGATTTGGTTACACCGAAAGGCGAGCTCAGCCTTTCGAGCGAGGCCGAAAGACGGCCCAAAAATTCCAATCACATCGCAAGGAGATACCTACGATGGCTACGGTTCCTGGGGGCAACTACGACGTGCAGTTCGGCACGAACCATGACGATCTGCTCGCCGGCGGGCAGGGGAACGATCTGTTGCTGGGGGGCAACGGCTCGGACACCCTGCTCGGCGGCGCTGGACATGATGCTCTGTTCGGGGGGAACGGGGCGGACGTGATCCATGGCGGCGCGTCGGCGGATATCCTGCTGGGGGGTAACGGCAGCGACATCATCGACGGCGGTTCGGGCGACGACATCATCCTGGGGGGGAATGGTGACGACGTTCTGATCGGCGGCGCCGGCCGCGACCTGCTGGACGGCGGCAACGGCAATGACGTGCTGTCGGGGGGCGACGGCGACGACGTGCTGAACGGTGGCAACGGCAACGACGTGCTGTTCGGCGGCGGCCACAACGACATCCTCAACGGCGGCAAGGGCGACGACCTGCTGCGCGGCGGCACCGGAAACGACGTGCTGAATGGCGGCGACGGCGACGACACGCTGTTCGGCGACGAAGGCAACGACCGTCTGGAAGGCGGCAAGGGCGACGACCTGCTGATCGGCGGCGCCGGCCACGACGTCTTCATCTTCTCCGGCGGCGGCGGCCAGGACGTGGTCCTGGACTTTAAGGCCGGCGAGGACGTTCTGCAGATCTCCCGCAACATCAACGGTTTGAAGGTGACCGATGCCGCCGATCTGGCCGCCCGCGTCACCGACCAGCATGGCGACGCGGTGATCGACCTCGGCCATGGCGACAGCATCACGCTGAAGGGTGTCTCGGCTGCGGACATCCACAACCACCCGAACGACTTCTTCGTCATTCACTAACCGGGCACTGATCGTCCGCTGCTTTTTAAGCAGTGAATGAAAAGGACGGACCGGTGGTGTCAAAGCCGCCGCCGGTCCCCCTTTGCCCGAATTCCGTCTCTCCGACTTTCAAACCCCCGTCTTTCAAACCATCGACGCTGCCGGAATCCCATCCATGACCGTCATCGCCGTCCTGCCGAATTCGGTGTCGATCGCCCCCGCGCAACGTCTGGCGCTGGGCCGCCGCTTCCTCCTCGTCTCCTGGACGATGGATGGGACGATGAATGGCGCAACCGATGCCGTCGGTTCGATCACGCCGAGCGTCGATGGCGAACCGGTGCGTCCGCCCTTCACCACGCTGACCATCGACAGCGGCTGGGGCGCCCGGCGCGTCCTGTCGATCCTGCCGGCGCCGCGCGACCCGCGGATGCCCATCCATTTCATCGCCAACAACCGCGTGATCGCCGAGCTTCGCACCGAATCCGGCGCCGCCGATCTCGACCCCGCCGGGCTGCTGGGCAGCCTGGATGGTGCCGGCCGCTTGCGGGTTCTGCGCTTCCTGTTCGATTTCGCCTGCTCCACTCCGGCGCTTCGCCGCGATGCTGCTTTCGCCGCGCTGTGCCGACGCCTGGTGCTCGACCGTGCGGCGGAACCGGCGACGCTGGCAATCCGCGCGACGGCGGGCGGCGACCTTCTGCTCTGTGCCGGTGCTCTGTCCGGCCGCTTCGGCGCCATCACCGGTCTGGTGGTTCTGTCCGCGAATGCAGTGGCACGGGCGCCGTTCGATGCCTGCATCGGCTCCGATCCGGCGGGAAAAGGGCGCGTCGCCTTCGACCTGCTGATCGACCGCGGGCTGTGCGCGCCGGGCAACCTGCTGGTGGTGCTGGGCGCCAACGGCGTCGCCTGCCGCCGCTTTCCGGAGGAGCCCGCCGGCCTGCCGACCCTGACCGACCGGCTGAACGCACGCCCCGACACGCCGGCCACGCTGCGTCACTACCTGCTGTCCTGCCTCGCCAAGCGTGGCCGCAACGATGTGTCCGCCGCGTCGGCGGTCAGTGAGCTGCAGGCGCTGGCCCCGCTGCCGCGCCGGCAGGCCGCCGACGCCAAGCGGCCGATCGGCGCCTCACTGGACCTCGCGGTTCCCACGGCCGACGGCGGGCTGTTCCTGGCAGGCTGGCTGCATGATCCGCATGGGCTGGCGGCGGAGCTGGTGGTGCGCACCCCCTTCGGCGGCGAACGGCGGGTGGAGCGCTTCACCAACCGCTTCCCGCGTGAGGATGTGGCGAAGCTCTACGGCAACACCGGCCTCGACCGCAGCGGTTTCGTCCTGCATCTGCCGGGCACTCCCGAGCCGGCGGAGGCGCTTCAGGTGACGGCGGAGCTTCGGCTGGCGTCCGGCGGCGCGCTGCGCCTCGTCCCGCCGCCGCGCCCGCGCGCCGATGCCGACGCCCGCGCCGCCGTTCTGGGCAGCCTGCCGCCGCGCTTCGCCACACCGGAACTGTTGGAGAGCGTCATCGGCCCGGCCGTCGCCCCGCTGCACGCCGCCCATCTCGCCACCCGCGGCGAGCCTGAGCTGGTCGTCTATGGCGAGCGCAAGGCCAAGCCCGCAGTGTCGGTGATCATCCCGCTCTACCGCACGCTGGAGTTCCTGCGCTTCCAGATCGCGTGTTTCGCCACCGACCCGGCAATGGCCGATGCCGAACTGGTCTTCGTGCTGGACAGCCCGGAGCAGCGCGACGAGGTGGTGCATCTGCTGCGCGGCTTCCATGGCCTCTACGGCCTGCCGATGCTGCTGCTGGTGCAGAGCGCCAATTACGGCTATTCGGCCGCCAACAATGCCGGCGTCGCGGTGGCCCGCGCCAACCGCTTGCTGCTGCTCAATTCCGACGTGGTGCCCGACCGCGCCGGCTGGCTGCCGCAACTGGTGGCGGCGCTGGAGGAGCGTCCGGGCATCGGCGCGGTGGGGCCGAAGCTGCTGTTCGACGACGACAGCCTTCAGCATGCCGGCCTCTATTTCGACCGCGACCTGCAGGGCGCCTGGTACAACCATCATTACTTCAAGGGCCTGCCGCGCGACTTCGCCGCGGCCTGCCGCCCGCGCTCGGTGCCGGGCGTCACCGGCGCCTGCCTGCTGACCACGCGCGCCGCCTACACCACTGCCGGCGGCTTCTGCGAGGACTACATCATCGGCGACTTCGAGGATTCGGACCTGTGCCTGCGCATCCGCGGCCAGGGTCTCGACATCCGCTACGCCCCGTCGGTCGAGCTGTACCATCTGGAACGCCGCTCCATCGGCCGGCACCAGGGCTATACCCGCGGAGTCGCCTCCGAATACAACCGCTGGCTCCATGGCCGCCGCTGGGCCGACCGCATGGCCGAGCTGATGGCGCGCGACTGGTGCGCCGACGACGAGGTGCAGCCCTCCAAGGCTGGCCGGGCCCGCAAGACAGCACAGGTGACTCGATGAATGCGCTTCTGCCGACCCCGCAGCTTGCCGTCCTGCGCCGCCAGACCGATCCGCGGCTGGAATGGCTCTGCGCGCAGATCGCGCGCAACCGCTTCCTGCCGGTGCCGCCGCCGGAGCTGCATTTCATCGGCGACGGCGACTTTCGCGCCATCGGGGCAGAGTTCCTGCGCCATTTCGTCCGGCTCGGCGGCCTGCGTCCCGACCACAAGGTGCTGGAAATCGGCTGCGGCGTCGGCCGAATGGCGCTGCCGCTGACCCAGTATCTGGACTCGTCCTACGACGGCATCGACATCGTGCTGGACGGGATCCGCTGGTGCGCGTCGACCATCACGCCGGCCTATCCGGAGTTCCGCTTCCACCATCTCGACGTCGCCAATGGGCTGTACAATCCCGATGGCCGGATCGAGGGGGAGACGGCGACGCTGCCCTTCAAGGCGGCGGCTTACGACTTCGTCATCCTGACCTCCGTCATCACCCACCTGCGCACCGCCGACACCGAGCGTTACGCGGCGGAGATCGCGCGGGTGCTGAAGCCGGGCGGGCGCTGCTTCCTCAGCCTGTTCCTGGCGGACCCCGCTGCACGCGCCGGCATCGCCAAGGGCACCGCCCGTCCGCCCTTCCGCGATGCGCCGGGCGTGGAACTGCTGGCCGACCCCGAGCATCCCAACGCCGCCGTCGCCTATGACGAGGAGTTCCTGCTCGGCCGCTTCGCCGCCCATGGCCTGCGGACGGCGCGTCCGGTGATGCGCGGCCACTGGAGCGGCCAGCGCGAGGCCGAGAATTTCCAGGATCTGCTGGTTCTGGAGAAGGGGGCTGTGCCATGAGCCGGCGCCGTCTTCCACTGCTTCCAGCCGGCCACGCCGCGGCCCGTCCGGCTCCGCGCCAGCCGGCGCGTCCGCTGGTGGCCGCCCGGCCGCCGCGGGTGCTGCTGATCGCGCACAACCACCCGAGCCTGCATCCCGGCGGCACCGAGATCTTCGCTCACGAGCTGTTCGGCGGCCTGAAGGCGGCGGGGGCGGAATGCCTGTTCCTGGCCTGCACCAACGACACCCACCGTGCGCCGCGTCCCGGCACCGGATTCCAGACGCTGGGCCGCAGCGCCGATGAGGTGCTGTTGTGGGCCGGTCATTTCGACCATTTCCACCAGAGCCAGATCGACCTGCACGGGCTGGTCCCCGACCTGTCGAACCTGCTGCGCGCCTTCCGGCCGGACATCGTGCATGTGCATCACACGCTGCTGCTGGGCGTGGAGATGCTGTTCCTGATCCGCCGCGTCTGCCCGGATGCAAAGATCGTCTACACCCTGCACGACTACTACCCGATCTGCGCCAACGACGGTCAGATGGTCACCCCGCCGCGCGGCGAGGGTGGAGCACGCGCTCTCTGCACCAAGGCGTCGCCGGACGCCTGCCACCGCTGTTTCCCCGACCGGCCGGCCGACCAGTTCCTGCTGCGCGAGAAGCACATCAAGGCGATGTTCGGGCTGGTCGACCGTTTCCTGGCGCCCAGCCGCTTCCTGCGCGACCGCTATGTCGCCTGGGGCCTCGACCCCGCCAGGATCGAGGTGATGGCGAACAGCCGCCCGGCGGTGGAGCCGGCCCCGGCCCGCGACCTCGCCCCCGGTGCGGCGCGCGACGCCTTCGCCTATTTCGGCAACCTGAACCCGTTCAAGGGCGTCACCGTGGCGCTCGACGCCGTCGCCCGCATGGCGCGGCAGGGCCTGTCTCCGTCGCTGGCCGTCCATGGCGGCAGCCTGTACCAGGCGCCGGAGTTTCGCCAGCGCGTGGCTGACGGCTTCGAGGCGACGCGTGGTCTCGCCACCGCCCACGGCCCCTACCGGCCGCAGGAGATGCCGGCACTGATGGCCGCTGCCGACTGGGTGGTTATGCCGTCGATCTGGTGGGAGAACGCGCCGCTGGTGATCCAGGAAGCCTTCCAGCACCGCCGCCCGGTCATCGTCAGCGGGATCGGCGGCATGGCGGAGGCGGTGCGCGACGGCGTCGACGGCCTGCATGTCCGCCCGAACGACCCCGCCGATCTCGCCCGCGTCATGACCCGCGCCATGACCGAACCCGGTCTGTGGGAGCGGCTGTCGGCCAACATCCCCGCCGTCCGTCCGACGGAGGAGGCCGCGTCGCTCCATCTCGCCCTTTACGGTGAACTTCTGTCCCCAACATCAGCCAATCTCGCACCCGCCGCTCATATCCAGGGGAATCGCACCCGATGAAGGACCGCAGCACCAAGGCCGACATCACCGCCGCCGTCCTGCTGGACGAAGACACGCTGATGCTGTTCGGGGCGATCGACCAGCCCCTGCCGGCCGACAGCGTCGTGATGCTGGACGGCATGCTCGACGGGCGCTTCCGTGGCGGCTGCTGGACCGACGGGGCGGGGGAACGCTGGTTCCTGGGCGCCATCCGCGTCGCCGGGCTCGCCCACATGCGCCCGTCGCGCATCGAGATCGAAGACGCGCAGGGCAAGCATCTGCTGCTGCCGCGCCTGTCCAACGTCCGCACCAACCCCGCCCATCTGGTCGCGGCATTGCGCGAGGTGCAGCCGCAGTCGCTCGACGTCGCGCTGGACGTCGCCGTGACCCTGCTGTCCGGGCTGGAGACGGGCGAGGGCGAAGCCGACCGCCGCACCCGCCTGCTGTCCGGTCTGGCGCAGGAGGCTTCCCGTCCCGACGGCTTCGCCGAAGTTCTGGGCCGCTTCCGCGACGGCGCGTTGATGGTGCAGGGTTGGTCGCACGGCTTCCCGGCCGGCGCCGCCCATGTGCTGGTCGAGGCCGATGACCTCCGCGCCCATTCCAGCGCCGCGGGGCCCTTCCACCGTCCGGACCTGCCCGACGATGCCGCCGGACTGCTGACGGTGCTGGAAGGGCCGGTGGCATCCCCCGACACCATCCGCCGCATCCATTTCCGTGCCGCCGACGGCTGGCGCCATTTGGCGATCTTCGAGCATCGGCAGATTCTGGCCGACGGCGTCGCCTCCGCCCATGCCCGCGACATGCTGGGCCATCTGCAGGGCGATGCCGCCCGCCGCGGTGTCGCCGCAGCCATTGCCGCCCGCTACAACGGGGTGGAGACGGTGTCGCAGTTGCAATCACCGGTGCGCATGGGGCTGGACATGGCGGTGCGGGTGCCGGGGGCCGGTCTGTTCGTCTGCGGCTGGCTGCTCGACCCTACCCAAGCGGTGCGGGCGGTGACGGTCAAGGGCGGCGGCATGACCGCAAGGCTGGATGCCGACTGGTCGCGTCTGGGTCGCAAGGACGTGTCCGACGCCTTCGCCCATGACCCGCTGTTCGCCGGGCGTCTGCTTCCGGGCAACGACGCCCACGGCTTCACCGCCTTCGCCCGTGAACCGGCCGGCATCTCCGCCGACGCCGAATTCCATCTGGAGCTGGCACTCGCCGACGGCATCGCTTTCCTGCCGCTGCCCTGCCAGCCGCCGACCGGCGATGCGCTGCGCCGCATGCTGGGGTCGGTCAATCCGGACAGTCCGTCGATCGACCGCGTCGTCGCCACCCATCTGGGACCGATGTTGCGCAGCGCGGCGTCGGGCCAAGCGGCGCCGTCCTCCGTCCTGCACCCGATGGGTCGCGCGCTGAAGAGCCCGCGCGTGTCGGTGATCCTGCCGGTCTGCGACGGGCGCGAGGATGTCGACCTGAACCTCGCCCGCATGGCGAACGACCCGGATTTCGCCGAGGCGGAGATCCTGGTGGTGGCTGGCGCCGGCACCCATGAGCGGCTAGCCGGCATGGTGCGGCAGGCCGCCGGCTTCTATCGTCTGGCGGTCGGCTTCGTCGCCGCACCCACGGCATCCGACCGGTTCGAGGCGGTCGCCGCAGCCCTGCCGCACGCTCGTGCCGACCGGGTTCTGTTGCTGTCGCCGTCGGTGCTGCCGACCGAACGCGGCTGGCTGTCGGCGCTGGAGCGGGCGATCCGCAAGCCGAACGCCGTCGGCTCCGCCGCCCTGGCTCCCGTCATGGTCAGCCCGACCCTGCTGTACGAGGACCACTCGATCCGCTTCGCCGGCATCGTCGCGGTCGAGGGACCCGGCGGTGCCGTTACCTACGAGCGCCGCTATGCCGGCTACCCGCGCGACTGGCTGAAGGAGCAGGAGGCGTCGGCGGTGGACGCCGCGTCGGCCGATTGCGCCCTGCTGCCGCGCGAGTTGCTGGTGCGGGCGATGGCCGACGGCGGCCGCTATCTGGCGCCGGAGCCGAAGGGGCTGGACCTGTGCCTGCGGGTGCGGGCGGCCGGCGGTTCCTGCCTGTGGCTGCCGAAGGTCCGGCTTGTGGCGGTCGACGAACAGTCCCGCCACGCCCGCGACCCCCGGCTGGAGCGCATGAGCGCCCTGGTCGACGACTGGAGCTTCGCGGAGCGCTGGAAGGCGTCGATCGCGGCGTAGTGCTTTTGCCTCTCAACCTTTGCCCCCTCCCTAACCCTCCCCCGCTTCGCGGGAGAGGGGACTGCCGCCACTCCGTTGCAGAAGCCCAGCAAGCGTCCTGCCCCCTCTCCCGCGGAGCGGGGGAGGGATGGGGAGGGGGCAACAGCGGGCACCCTGCACAACCACTTCACCACCCCCGCTTAGGACAGACGGTCACCCGATGAGCAAGACCAAGCGCGCGCTGATCATCAGCCATGGCCACCCCTCCTTCTCGCTGGGCGGGGGTGAGGTCGCCTCCTACAACCTGCACAACGGCCTGCACGACCTGCCGGGCTGGGAAAGCCACTACCTCGCCCGCGTGGCGCCGCCCATCGCCCAGCATCGCGGTTCTGCCCTGATGGCGCTTCGCCAGAAGGAGCGGGAGGTGCTGTACTACGCCAACGACTACGACCATTTCCGGCTGTCCAACCGCAATCTGCCGGGGCTGGAGAAGGACTTCGTCCGTTACGTCCGCGACCTTCAGCCCGACGTGGTGAACTTCCACCATTTCCTCGGGCTGGGGATCGAGACCATCCAGGCGGTGCGTCAGGCGCTGCCGCGCGTGCCCATCGTGGTGACGCTGCACGAATATCTGTCGATCTGCCACCACCACGGCCAAATGGTGAAGACCAGCCGCAACACGCTGTGCTACCGCGCCAGCCCGGCCGACTGCGCCGGCTGCTTCCCGCACATCGGCGAGGCGGAGTTCTTCAAGCGCGAGCTGTTCCTGAAGACCTTCCTGGAGCAGGCGGACTTCTATGTCAGCCCGTCGAATTTCCTGATCGACCGCTATGTCGACTGGGGTCTGCCGCGCGAGAAGTTCCGCATGATCGAGAACGGCCTGACCATCGAAGGCATCGCCGCGCCGCGCCCGGTCGCCCGCGGCGGCAAGCGCAACCGCTTCGCCTTCTTCGGCCAGCTGACCGAGTTCAAGGGCGCCCATCTGCTGGTGGAGGCGGTTTCCCGCATCTCCGAAAAGGCCTGGGGCGACGACGGCGCGCTGATGATCTTCGGCGGCAACCTGGAACGCCAGCCGGAGGCCTACCAGAAGCGCTTCAACGACGCGGTTGAGAAGGCCGGCGACCGGGTGCGCTTCTACGGCAGCTACCGCTCGGCCGAGTTGCCGGGCCTGATGAAGGACGTCGATTGGATGATCATCCCGTCGATCTGGTGGGAGAACTCCCCCGTCGTCATCCAGGAGGCCTTCCTGCATGGCCGCCCGATCATCGCCAGCAACATCGGCGGCATGGCGGAGAAGGTGACCCACGGCGTCGACGGCCTGCATTTCCGCAACGGCAGCGTCGAGGATCTGGTGGACCGCATGACCGAGGCGCTGACCTCGCCCGACCTGTGGGACCGCCTGCGTCTGCGCATCCGCCGCCCGATCGACCGCGCCGAATGCGCCCGCCAGCATGCGGAGGTCTTCGACGCGCTGCTGGCCGCCGGCGGGGCAGCACCCTCCATTCCCGAACGGGCGGTGGCGCAGCGGTCCTGATAGGAAAGAACGTAATAGTCTGTGATATTTTCGAAACTGCAGAATAATTCATTCCATCTGACGCAGAATAAATTGGTAGACTTGTAATGAAAGTCGCAGCAAGGTCCTTGCATGACCTGTGCGCCTAATCGAATTCGCCCGGCGACGAACCGGGTATAATCCACCCTATTGCCGCCCAACCCAGGGAGAGCCGCCGTGGCCAACATCCTCGTCATGATTCCTTCGGGCGAAGTCTATGATCATGACTGCGTGCGCTGGTACAGCTATCAGGACATTCAGCGCAGCATCGACCACTACCACAACATCGGCGACGCCTTCGTTTTCGACTCCTCGTTGAAGCTGTTGACCTACGACAAGCTCGACGTGCTGGAAATCCGCGAGTTCCGGCAGGAGGCGGTCGACCGGATCAACGCCGAATATGATTATGTCTTCCTGCGCGGCAGCAACTACATCCATGATTCGATGGACTGGCCGGCGGCGACCATCCAGGTGCTGACGAAGCTGCGCATCCCCGTCATCGCCTTCGGCGTCGGCGCCCAGGCGCCGGCCACCGGCAAGCTGACGCTGACCGAGGAAAGCAAGCGCATCTGGCGGTTGATCGCCGACAAGTCGACGACGCTGGGCGTGCGCGGCACCTACACCGCCGAAGTGCTGTGGGACCTCGGCATCAAGAACACCCGCATCGTCGGCTGCCCGACCGCCTTCCGCAACCGCGACCCGGAACTGCGCATCGACCTGCCGGCGCTCGACAGCGTGCGCAAGGTCGGCATCACCATGCGCCGCGAGGTGTCGAAGCACTATTCGCCGGACGTGCGGAAGTATCTGGAACGCCACCGCGACTTTGTGAAGGACATCTCCCGCCGCTTCGACACCGTCCTGATGATGCAGGGCGAGGTCGAGGAGAAGAAGCTGCTGTGGGGCACCGAAGAGCAGAAGGCGGAGGCCTGGACGCAGCTGCATGACAGCGCCTGGCTGAAGCAGTGGTATTTCGACGACGAGATGGACGCGCTGTACCGCGAGCGCCTGTGGTACTCGGACGTCGTCGCCGACTACGAGAACCTGGTGCGGTCGAAGGATCTGGTGCTGGGTTACCGCCTGCACGGCAACCTGATGGCGCTGTCGAACGCCACGCCGTCGGTCTATTTCAGCTATGACAGCCGCACGGCGGAGTTCGCGGAGACCTTCGCGATCCCCTGCTACAACGTCTATTCGGACAAGCCTTTCGTCCTCGAGGAATATTGGGACCAGAGCCTGTTCGAAAAGTTCAACCGCACCTACTACCAGCGCTATCGCGACATGCGGGAGTTCCTGGACGAGAATTACGTCCCCCACCGCATGCCGAGCCACACCCTGCGCCGCACCACCGACCGCAAGGCGGCGTGAGAGGGCGCTTGATCTCCCTTTCCCGTCCCGGGAGAGGGAGGTTGCCAATTCTCCAACCAACCGGAACGGGTCCCATGTCCGCCACCGCCAAGATCGTCGAGCTTCACGACCCCGCTCCCGCGGCCGAGGCGCCGCAGGGGGCTGCGATCGTCGGCCATATCGACGCCCTGCAGGGCGGGCGCGTCTTCGGCTGGGGCTGGGACGGCAACCATCCCGGCGACCGGATGGAGGTGGAACTGCGGCTGGAGCGGGACGGCGGTCCGCCGGTGACGCTGGCGCGGGTGCTGGCTGACCGGCCGCGGCCCGATCTGGAAGGCGGCGGCATCGGTGACGGCGCGCACGCCTTCGAAGCCGAACTGACCCTGCCCGACGGGGCCGATCCGTCGCGGGTGGTGGCGGTCGTCCGCTCGCCCTCCACCGGCGAGACGGCGACATTCGCGCAGCCCAACCCGGAGGACCAGCGGCTCGACCGCCTGCTGGGACCGCATCTGCAGCGCATCGGCGAGCGGATCGACGCGCTTCGCCGCGACCAGCGCCAACTCGCCGCCGCCCAGCAGACCATCGGCCGGCTTCTGCGCGATGCCGGCGAAGGAGTGACGGCACTCCGCAGCGACGCGACCCGCCTGGAGACCACGCAGGCGGAGCGGACGGATGCCCTTGCCGCCGCCCTGCAGGACCTGACCGAGCGCGTCGGCGGCCTTGAAGTGTTCCTGATGCGGATGGACCAGACCCTGCGTGGGCTGGATGGCAACTCAGCCGAAAAGAACAGCGGGGCGGGCTGGTCGCCGCTGCTGACCGTGCTGGGATCGACGGCCGGCGCCTTTATCGCCGTGCTGGTCGGCTGGTTGACGCTGCATTGACCGGGAAGGTTCCGCTAGACTGAAGGGTAGGCAACCGGAGGGACTTGGCGGTGTTGACACCCTGCGGCCCTCCTGCCGCACCGTGTCACCGACCGGAGCCTTCCCGCCATGTCTGCCCATCATGCTTGACGGAGTTCCCGTCGCCGATCCGTCTCCCGAGGCGCCGCCTTCCCCGCAGCCTCCGGCAGCCTTGACCGTCCAGAGCGAAGGCGAACTGGCCATCCGGCTGGCGGCGCTCGCCCGCCGTCCCGGCGGTGTCCTGCTGCTTGCGCGCAGTGACGGTCGTGCGGCGCGTCTGGCCCGCCTTGCCGGCGACATCGCACCCGACCTGGACGTCGTTCTGCTGCCCATCGACGAGACGGCTGCCGGGGACCGTGCCGCGCCGTCGCGCGCCGTGCTGGGGCGCCGCGCCGCCGGGCTGATGCGGCTCGCCGAAGAGGCGGCGCCGGCTGCCGGCCGGCTGGTGGTGGCCTCGGCCGACCTCGCCCTGCAACGGCTGCCGTCGCCTGATGCTTGGACGGGCGCACGGTTCCACGTGACCCGCGGCATGACCTATGACGAGGCGGCGTGGCGCAGTTGGTTCGCAAAGGCCGGCTATGTGCTGGACGAGCGGGTCGACGAACCCGGCGAGGCGGCGATCCGCGGTGCGGTGGTGGAGGTCTTCCCCGGCGACGGTGACCGGCCGGTCCGCTGCGACATCGCCGATGGGGTGGTGCGCGAATTGCGGCTGTTCGATCCGGTTTCCCAGCGCTCCATCGCCTCCATCGACGAGGTCACGCTTGGTCCGGTCACCGACCTGATCGTCGGGCCGGAGATGCTCAACCGGCTGACGGCCAACCTCGCGAAGCTGGGCTATGTCCTGCCGGAGGATCTGCGGCGGGATCTGGAGGAGGGGCGGCGCCCCTATGCCTTCGATCTTCAGCTTCCCAATGTCTTCGAAGAGTGCCCGCTGCTGCTGGACCTGCTGCCGGGCGCGCTGGTGGTTCTGGATGCCGGCGCGCGCGACCGCATCGAGGCGCGGGCCGACGATCTGGCCGGGTCCGGTCCAGACCGCCGCATCCGCCGCGACGACGCCTGCATCCTGCCGGTGCCGGTGCTGGAGCGACGCCTGATCGATGCCGACTCCCTCGACGAAAGGCTCGCCGCCCGCACCGTGCTGCCGGTGGAGGTGACGACCGGGCCGGCGGTGGAGGCTGTGCGGACCGAGCGCACGCTGCTGCGCCGGGCGGCAGGTCTGGTCGGAGAAGGCGGCGCCGTGCTGCTCGCCGCCCACCCCGGTGGCGGACCCGACGAAGCGGACCGTCTGGCGGAGCGGGCGGGGGCGGCGTTGGGGCGGCCGGTGCCACGCCTGGACCGTTGGCCGGATCCGCCGCTCGCGCCGGGCGGCTGCGCCGTGCTGGCGATGCGGACGGGTGGGGGTTTCGTCTGTGACGGCATGACCGTGCTGGTGGCGCCGCGCCATGCCGGGGACGCGGGCAGAGAAACGCCGGCCCGGCCGCCGCTGGCGCCGTCGGAACTGTCGCCCGGCGACTTCGTCGTCCATCTGGATTACGGCATCGGCCAACTGGTCGGGCTGGAAAGCATCGCGTCCGACGACGGCGCGGGCGGGGAGACGACCGCCGACTTCCTGGTGCTGGACTATGCCCATGACGACCGGCTGCTGGTCCCGACCTCCGACTTCGACCGGCTGTGGCGGCATGGCTCGGCCGACACCGGCGCCCGTCTCGACAGCCTGAAGAACGCCCACTGGCTGGATCGCCGCGCGGTGCTGGAGGCGGAGATCGGCGAGACCGCCAAGGGCATCCTGCGCGAAGCCCGCCGCCGCGCGCGGGAGACGGCACCGGTCATCGACCCGCCGGCCGACCGCATGCGCCGCTTCGGCGCCCGGTTCGGCTTCGACCTGACGGAGGGGCAGCATCACGCCATCCGGTCCGTTCTCGACGCCATGCGGCAGGGTCACCCGATGGACCATCTGGTCTGCGCCGACGTCGGATACGGCAAGACGGAGGTGGCATTGCGTGCGGCGGCAGCCGTCGCCTTCGCCGGCCATCAGGTGGCGGTGATGGCCCCGACCTCCGTCCTCGCGCGCCAGCATCTGGACGTGTTCCGCCGCCGCTTCGCCGGCTTCGGCCTGACGGTGGAGCCCTTGACCGGCTCCTTGACCAAGGCAGACGGCGAGCGGGTGCGCGCCGGGCTGGCCGACGGATCGGTGGACATCGTCATCGGCACCCATGCGCTGCTGTCCAAGGATGTCAGTTTCCAGCGCCTGGGCCTGATGGTGGTGGACGAGGAGCAGCGTTTCGGCGCTGCGCAGAAGCAGGCGCTGAAGCGGCGGACCAAGGGCGTCCACAGCCTGGCGCTGAGCGCCACGCCGATTCCGCGCACGCTGCAGGGGGCGTTGGCGGGCCTGCGCGGGCTCAGCATCATCGACACGCCGCCGGCCCGCCGCCGCCCTGTGCGCACCGCCGTGACCCCGCGCGATCCCACCACGGCCCGTGCCGCCCTGGCACGCGAACTCGGCCGCGGCGGGCAGGCCTTCTGCGTCACCCCCCGCATCGCCGACCTGGGCGAGTTGGAGGAGTGGATCCGGGACCTCGTGCCGGCCGCGCGCATCGCGACCGCGCATGGCCGGCTGGGGGCGGCGGCGCTGGACGATGCGGTGATGGGCTTCGTCGATGGCGAAAGCGACATCCTGCTGTCGACGCCGATCATCGAATCCGGCATCGACATCCCGCGCGCCAACACGCTGCTGCTGTTCCGACCCGACCTGTTCGGGCTGGGCCAGCTGCACCAGCTGCGCGGCCGGGTGGGGCGCGGTGCGGTCCAGGGCTACGCCTATCTGCTGACCGATCCCGACCACCCGCTGGAGGAGCGTGCGGCCCGCCGGCTCGGCTCCCTGGAGGTGATCGAGAGCCTGGGCGGCGGCTTCGTGCTGAGTATGCTCGACCTCGACCAGCGCGGGGCGGGCGACCTGCTGGGCGAGGACCAGACCGGCCATCTGCGCGCGGTGGGGACGGAGCTGTACCAGCGCATCCTGGCCGACGCCCTGCGGTCGCTGCGCCGCCAGCCGGACGAGCGCTGGGACCCGGAGGTGACGGTGGCGGTGCCGCACTGCATCCCCGCCGCCTACATCCCGGAGGAGGAGCTGCGCATCGGCCTGCACCGTCGCATCGCCCGCACCCGCGAGGCCGGCGAGCTGGACGCCCTTCGCGAGGAGATGGAGGACCGTTTCGGCCCGCTGCCTGACCCGGTGGAGCGCCTGCTGGCCGTGGCGTCGCTGCGCTGCCGCTGCCGGGCGCTGGGGATCGCCTCCCTCGGCTGCGGTCCGGCCGGGGTGGCGGCGACCCTGCGCGGGGAGCGCGCCGAGAAGCGGGCGGCGACGTTGGCCAAGCGCTCCAAGGGCCTGCTGCGCGCCCAGGACGACCGTTTGACCGCCGCGCTGGAGGCCCCCGACGCCGACGGGCGGCTCGCCAACGCCGAACGGGTGCTGGACTGCATCGAGGCGATTGTCCGCAAGGCGCAGAGGAGGAAGAAGGAAAGCGCAATTTGAAAGCAAGCGGCGGAGTGCGCGGTGTTGTCTGCCGGCCCAGATTGCCCCCTCAACACGTCTCGATGCCTGTATGGTTCGAGGAGGGAGAGGGACAGATGACCGTCGCACTCGATACCGTTGCACCCGCCATCGCCGATACCGACACCGACGCCGGCCGTTGGGACGCCTTGCGCCGCCGCGATCCCGCCGCCGACGGGCGGTTCGTCTATGCGGTCCGCAGCACCGGCGTCTATTGCCGTCCCAGCTGTGCCGCGCGCCCGGCCCGGCCGGAGAATGTCGCATTCTACGACACCAATGCCGAGGCCGAACGGGCGGGCTTCCGCCCCTGCAAGCGCTGCCGCCCGGACGGCCCGAGCCAGGCCGAGCGGCGGGCCGAGGCCGTCGCCCGCGCCTGCCGCCTGATCGAGGAGGCGGAGGAGGTGCCGCCGCTGGACCAGCTTGCCGCCGCCGCCGGGCTCAGCCCGCATCATTTCCACCGCATCTTCAAGCAGGCGACCGGCGTCACCCCGCGCGCCTATGCCGAAGCCCGCCGCGCCGCCCGCGTTGCCGGCTCGCTTCAGGAGGCGGGCAGCGTGACCGAGGCGATCTATGAGGCCGGCTATGGCTCGTCCGGCCGTTTCTACGAGACGGCGGGGGCGAGGCTGGGCATGACGCCCACCGCCTACCGCCGCGGCGGGGTGGGGGAGGCGATCCGCTTCGCGGTCGGTGTCTGCTCGCTGGGCTCCATCCTGGTGGCGGCGACGGAGCGCGGGGTCTGCGCCATCCTGCTGGGCGACGATCCGGAGGCGTTGCTGCGCGACCTGCAGGACCGCTTCCCCAAGGCCGAGCTGATCGGCGGCGACGCCGGATTCGAGGCGACCGTGGCACAGGTGGTGGGGCTGGTTGAGGCGCCGGGAACCGGGCTGGCCCTGCCGCTGGACATCGGCGGCACCGCCTTCCAGCAGCGGGTCTGGCAGGCATTGCGCGCGATCCCGGCCGGGCGAACCGCCAGCTATGCCGAGATCGCCCGTGCCATCGGCGAGCCGGCGGCGGTGCGGGCGGTGGCGCGGGCCTGCGGCGCCAACCCGCTGGCGGTGGCGATCCCCTGCCACCGGGTGGTGCGCTCCGACGGCGGTCTGTCCGGCTACCGCTGGGGCGTGGAGCGCAAGCGCGACCTGCTGGAAAGGGAAAGGGCGGAAGACCGCAAGGAGTTGGCGCGGTGACGGCGGTGGATAATCTGGACTGGGACCGCATCGGGGCGGACCTCGACACCGCCGGCTATGCCCTGACCGGGCCGCTTCTGGATGCCGGGACCTGTGCGGCGCTGGCCGGCCTCTACCCGCAGGACGCCCCCTTCCGCAGCCGGGTGGTGATGGAGCGGCACGGCTTCGGCAAGGGGGAATACAAATATTTCACCCACCCGCTGCCGGACCCGATCGCTGCCCTGCGGGCGCCGCTCTACCGCCGGCTGGCGCCGGTCGCCAACCGCTGGGCCGCGGCGATGGGGCTCGACACCCGCTATCCGGCGGAGCATGCGGAGTTTCTGGAGCGCTGCCACGCCGCGGGACAGACGCGCCCGACGCCGCTTCTGCTGAAATATGGCCCCGGCGACTACAACTGCCTGCACCAGGATCTCTATGGCGAGACGGTGTTCCCGCTGCAGATCGCCATCCTGCTGTCGGAGCCCGGCAGCGGCTTCACCGGCGGCGAGTTCGTGCTGACCGAACAGCGCCCGCGCATGCAGTCGCGTGCCACCGTCGTGCCGCTGGGGCTGGGGGAGGGCGTGATCTTCGCCGTGGATCAGCGCCCGGTCCAGGGCAGCCGCGGCCCCTTCCGCGTCCGCCACCGCCACGGCGTCAGCCCGGTCAGGTCGGGCGAACGCTACACGCTGGGCATCATCTTCCACGACGCGGCGTGAAGTTTCATCCGGCCGCCGACGGCGCCCGCGATCCCATGCCGCGGGCGGGGGAGTAGCCGCGCACCGCCAGCGCCGCGAACAGCAGGGTGGCGCCGGTGACGACCGCCAGCGCCAGCCCATCCACCTGCCCGTACAGCGCGAAGCGGATCAGCTCCACCCCATGGGTGAAGGGGTTCAGGCTGCACAGCCACCACAGCAGCGGCCCGGCCTCCTCCATGCGGTAGAGCGGATAGAGGGCGGAGGACAGGAAGAACAGGGGGAAGACGACGAAATTCATCACCCCGGCGAAATTCTCCAGCTGCCGGATGGTGGAGGCCAGCACCATGCCCAGCGCGCCCAGCATCAGCCCATTCAGCAGCAGGGCCGGCAGCACGGTCAGCGGCGCCCAGGCCGGCAGGTCGATGCCGTAGAGCCGGACGATCAGCAGGAAGGCCGCCACCTGCAGCACCGACACCACCACCCCGCCCAAGAGCCGCGCCAGCAGCAGGAAGCCGCGCGGCAGCGGGCTGGTCAGCAGGATGCGCATGCTGCCCATCTCGCGGTCGTAGACCATCGACAGCGAGCCCTGCATGCCGTTGAACAGCTGGATCATGCCGATCAGCCCCGGCACGATGTAGGTCTCGTAGGGGATGTAGGTCTCGTAAGGCGGGATGATGGCGATGCCGAGCGCCGCCCGGAAGCCTGCCGCGAAGACGAACAGCCAGACCAGCGGCCGGACCAGCGCGCCGAGAAAGCGTTCGCGCTGGTGGACGAAGCGCAGAACCTCACGCGCGACGATTCCCTGGAAGGCGATCCACCATCCGCTCATGCCGCGGCCTCCGCATTTGCACCCACATCGGTGACTGGCCTTGCTGCGGTCAGCCGGTCGAAACTCTCCGCCACCGTGGCGCAGCCGGTCTCGGCATTCACCGCGGCGACCGGGCCGCTGGCCCGCACCCGGCCGCGGTGCAGGACCACGACATGGTCGGTGGCAGGGTCGATCTCGTCGATCAGGTGGGTGGCCCACAACACCGCGATGCCGTTCTCAGCGCACAGCGCATGGACATGGCGGATCAAGGTGCGGCGGGCGGGAATGTCCAGCCCGACCGTCGGTTCGTCCAGCAAAAGCAGGGACGGGCGGTGCAGCAGGGCGCGGGCGATCTCCACTCGCCGGCGATGCCCGCCGTTCAGCGCGCGGACCTTCTCGCCCCGCCGTTCAAACAGGGACAGGCGGGTCAGCTCCGTCTCGATCCGCCGGTCGGCCTCGCGCCGGCCAATGCCGTGCAGCGCCGCGAAATAGCGCAGGTTCTGCACCACCGTCAGGTCGAGGTCCAGCGTCGGCTGCTGGAACACCACCCCCAGCCGGGCCAACGCATCGCCGGGCGCCTGCGCCACGTCGTGGCCATGGATTCGCACCCTGCCCGAGTTGGGCTGTAGTAGTCCGGTGGCCAGCGCGAACAGCGTGCTTTTCCCCGCCCCGTTGGGGCCGAGCAGGCAGGTGAAGGCGCCCGGCATCACGCGGAATCCGATATCCTCCAGCGCATGGCGCTCCCCGCCATAGCTGTGGCGCAGCCCCTCCACCTCCAGTGCCGGCACCGTCATCCTGCTGCTCCCTCTTCCCATCACCCCTTGACGACGACGCCCCAGGGATAGCGGCCGACCTTGATCGACTTCGTCACCTTCAGGCTGTCGACGTCGATCACCGACACGTCGCTGCTGACCCCGTTGGTGGTGTAGAGCGTCTTCTGGTCGGGCGTCAGCGCCAGATGCCAAACGCGGCGGCCGACCAGCAGGTAATTCTTCACTTCGAAGGTCTTGGCGTCCACCACCGCGACATGGTTGGCCGGCCCGAGCGCCACGAAGGCATGGCGGCCGTCGTCGGTCAGCTTGACGCCCACCGGCTGGATGCGGTCCTTGGCGACGCCCTTGATGTGGAAATCGATGGTCTTCGCGACCTGCCGCGTGGCGGTGTCGATGACGCTGACGGTGCCGCCGATCTCCGACGACACCCACAACTGCGCGCCGTCCTTGGTGAACTCCGCATGGCGCGGGCGGGGGCCAACCAGGGTGTTGTCTGTGACCTGCCGCTTCTCCACGTCGATCCAGTGGACCATGCTGGTGGTCTCGGACGTGTTGACGGCCCAGCGTCCATCGGGGCTGACGTCCATCCCTTCCGGCTCCACCCCGACATCGACCTGGAAGGCGACCTTGCGCGAGGGCACGTCGACCACGGTGACGACGTTGCTGTCCTCGTTGGCGATGAACAGGCTCTTGCCGTCGGGGCTCAGCGCGAACTGTTCCGGATCCTCGCCGGAGGGCAGGTTGTGGACGACCTTCCTGCTGGCGAGGTCAAGAACCTGCACCGCATGGTCGTCGCTGGCGCAGATGAACAGCTGGGTGCCGTCCTTCGACAGGGTGATGCCGCGCGGGCGCTTGCCGACCTTGATGGTGTCGACCACCGCCAGCGTCTTACCGTCGATCACCGACAGGCTGTTGTCCTTCTCGTTCGACACATAGATGGTCTGGGCCGACGCGGCGGACGCCAGGAAGGCGGTCAGCAGGGAAGCCGTAAAGGGCAACCAGGGCAGGCGGGCGGATGTCATGGCGTCTTTTTCCCTCGCGTCTTGCAGAGCGTTTCAGGTTGGTCGTAACCCAGGCTGTCCAGTTCGGTCCGCGGGTGCAGGAACCCCTCCTGCGGCGACACCGACACGACCGAGCGGTCGGCCGCCAACAGCACCGGCTGGCGCAGCTGCCCGTCCCACGGACGCACGGTAAGCGGTGCGCCCCGGAAGGCGGACATGGTGAAGTCGGGCGATTGGATGAAGGCGATCAACCGATCCGGGTCGGCGGTGCGGGCACGGGCCGCCGCCTCCCCCACCACGCGGACGGCGGTCCAGACATTGTGGTCGCGGGCGGTCATCGGGCGCTTTGCCGCCGACTTGAAGCGGGATTGCAGTTGTGCCGCCCCCCATTGTTCGTGGGTGCGGTGCCAGACCGTGGGAACCAGCCCCTGGGTGCCGGCCACCGGGCGCGGATCGGCGGTGCGATAGGACAGGTAATCGCCGAACTCCCCGACCTCGTCGGCGACGATCAGCACGTCGTAGGATTTGGCCTGGGTGAAGACGGGGATTTCCGCCTCTGCCGTGCGATTCACGTCGCTGTCGGCGGTCCAGTCCTTCTCCGCCACGATCTGGGCGCCGACGCGCTTGGCGGTGCGGCGGACCGCGTCGGCATAAAGCTTGTCCTCGGCCCGGCGACCGGTGACGAGGAACCAGCGCGGCCAGCGTTTCTTCACCAGATATTGCCCCAGAGCATCGGCCAGCATCGCCCGGCTGGGTGCCACATGCAGCAGATTGGGCGCACAGGCTGCGCCGCGCAGGGAATCGTCGGGCGCGTTGGCGTTCAGAAGCATCACGTTGCGCGCCTCCGGCAGCTTCGACAGCGCTTCCACCGTCGCACCTGGCGCGTCGACGACGACGAAGCGGCCGCCGCGCCCCGCCAACTCACGCAGGGCCGCCGCGGCGTCGCCGTCCGGTGGGACCTCCACGCTGTCCAGCACGAAGGACTGCTTGAGGAACTTGCCGGTCGTGTTGTTGTCGGCGATGGCGAGCGTGGCGCCGGCCAGCCCGTCGTCCGCCGCCGGCTCGTCCGGATTGGCGACGTAGGGTGGCGGTTCCGGCGTCTGCGACAGAAAGCCGATGCGGATCTCGCCGGCATCCGCGCCGGCATTCTGCTGTGCGGCGGCGGGCGTGCCGGCCAGCAGAACGACGCCAAGCGCGGCCAGTGACAGACTGTGGAGCAGGCGGGGTTTCGTCATCGTATCCGTCGGAACGCAAACAGTTTGGAGTGCAGCCTATCCGGCGAAACCGGTCTCCGGAATGCGACTATGGGAGGATGGACGGCCGTCCAGCGGGCCGAGGGGTCCGCCGGCCGATCACGGCCACACACTGTCTTGTACGAAAGTCCAATTATTGGCGTTACTGACCGATTGCTATCCTGGCCTTCCATCCGATCAGGAAACCACTGCCGGAACCTCCGATGGCGCCCGTGACCCGCCGCTGCTTTCTCTCCGGGCTTGCCGCATCCGTGGCGGCGCTTCCGCGCGGCGCCTCCGCCCGTCCGCTGGACGAGGTGATGGAGCGCGGCCGGCTGCGCGTCGCAGTCTACCGCGATTTCCGGCCCTTCTCCTTCCAGCAGGACGGGACCCTGGTCGGCATCGACGTGGACCTTGCCCGTGCCATCGCGGGAAAGCTGGGCGTGAAAGCCGACATCGTGGAGCAGATCGCCGGGGAGACCGTGTCCGACGACCTGCGCGTCGCGGTCTGGCGCGGCAGCCTGTTCGGCGGCGAGCTGGCCGACATCATGATGCACATCCCCTATGACAAGCAGTTCGGCCTGATGAACCCGGAAGCGGTGCTGTTCGGCCCCTACCATCACGAGGTGTTCGCCCTGGCCCGCGATCCGCAGCGGGTGCGCTCCGCCATGCTGGCGACCCTGCCGGAGGAACCGATCGCGGTGGAGATCGACAGCATCCCCGACTTCTTCCTGCTGGGCCTGCAGGGCGGCCGGCTGCGCAGCCACGTCATCCACTGCCCGACGCCCGAGGCCGCCGTGGAGAAGCTGACATCCGGCGAGGCCGCCGCGGTGCTGGCGCCGCTCAGCCAGGTGCAGGCGGCATTGGGCGCGCGGGCGGAGCAGTTCCCCATCACCACCGTGACCCTGCCTGGAATGATGACGTCGAGCTGGAACGTCGGCATGGCGACCAAGGAGAACTCCCGCGACCTCGTCTATGCCATCGGCGACGCGGTGACCGCCCTGACCGAGGACGGAACGATGGCGAAGATTTTCGCCAGCTACGGCGCCACCCACACCCCGCCTCCGCTGGTGGAGTGAGGGGACGATGGGGAGGAACGGCATGCGACACGCCTTGCTCGGAAGCCACCTGACCGCAGCGCTGCTGGCGGCAGCCACTCCGGCATTCGCCGCGCCCTCTCCGTCCGACCCGCTCGGCTCCGTGATGTGGGAGGCGTTGCGCGAGCAGTATTTCGCCGACGCGCCGGTGGTGTTCGACAATGCCGTGAAGGTCACCGCCCCGGCCTCGGCGGAAGACACCCGTGCGGTGCCGCTGTCCGTCGACGCCACCGCCCTGGGACAGGTGGTGGAGATGCTGGCGATTGCCGACCTCAACCCCTTTCCGCTGATCCTGCGCTATCACCCCGGCACTGCCGCGCCCTACATCGCCACCCGCATCAAGATCCAGCAGGCGACCGCCGTGCGCGGCGCGGCGCGGACCGCAGACGGCGTGTGGCATGTGTCGGGCGTCCTGGTCGATGCGGCGGGCGGCGGCTGCAGCGCCCCGCCGGTGTCCTATGCGCAGAAGGATTGGGCCGACCATGTCGGCAAGGTGCAGGCCCGGCTGTGGCCGGCGGATTCGGACGGGGTGGCACGGCTGCGGCTGCGCATCCGCCATCCCAATGACACCGGCCTTGTCGACGGCATCCCCGCCTTCTTCGTCGAGACCCTGACGGTGCAGGCGCAGACCCCCGGCGGCCCGGCCGAACTGGCGCGGATCGACAGCCTGGAGCCGGTGTCGGAGAACCCGGTCTATTCGCTGGACGTCCGCCCGCCGCCGGACGCCAAGGCGCTGGTGCTGCGCGGCCGCGACAACCAGGGCGGCGAGATCGACGCGATCATCCCGATGCCGCCGCCCGGCGCCCGGCCGGCGATGACGCTGCGCCCGACCGATCCAATGCGGAGCGTTGGGCAATGACGATGAAGCTCCTGCGCCGGCTGGCGCTCGCCGCCGCTTTAACCGCAGGTCTCGCGACCGCCGCCCAGGCCGCCGGCCCGCTGACCTACGACCTGAAGCCGACACGCATTGCCCCCGACACCTATGTGTTCGAGGGATCGACCAAGCATTTCACCCGTGCCAACGGCGGCAACATCCTGAATTCCGGCTTCATCGTCACCTCCGACGGGGTGATCGTCATCCAGACCGGCCCATCCCGCCGCTATGGCGAGGAGATGCGCGCCGCCATCCGCAAGGTCACCGACAAGCCGATCCGCAAGGTCTTCATCAGCAACCTGCACCCCGATTACTGGCTGGGCTCCCAGGCCTTCGCCGACGTGCCGGTCGCGGCACTGCCCGGCACCATCGCCGGCATCCAGGAGGAGGGGAACGGCATCGCCGACAACATGTACCGGCTGGTCGGCGACTGGATGCGCGGGACCGAGGTGACGGTGCCGACCGAGCCGGTCTATGGCTCCACCGTCAAGTTCGGCGACCACCGGCTGCGGCTGATCCCGCTGGCCGGCCACACCGCCGCCGACCTGATGATCCTGGACGAGACGACGGGCGTGCTGTTCGCCGGCGGCGTCGTCTTCTGCAACCGCACCCCGACCACGCCCCATGCCTCCATCGCCGACTGGCTGAAGGAACTGGATGCGGTGGATGCGCTGGACATCCGGCTGCTGGTGCCCAACCACGGCAACATCCGCCCCGACAAGGCCTGCGTCGCCCAGACCCGCGACTGGCTGACCTGGCTGGACGGCACGCTGCGCCATGCGATGGACTCCGGCATGGACATGGCGGAAGCGCTGGAACTGCCAATACCCGAGCGCTTCGCAGTGCTCGACGTGCTGCGCGAAGAGTATCGCCGCTCCGTCGCCCATCTCTGGCCGAAGATCGAGCAGGAGAGCCTTCCCAAAGTCAATTGACGCTTGCGCCTGCTACTATCCGACAATTTACCCGACCGATCATCCGTCTACACTGCCGATATCGTGAAGCGACGCGGCCCTTGCGGCCGCCAACATCCTGATTGCCGCCCCGATCCCGCCCAGCACCGCCGGACCCGCCCGTCCTGCGGCAACGGTCGGACCTTGCCCGGGCGGTGCCGTCATCATCAGTATTGGGAGGCAACCGCACATGAAGCGTCTGGTTACAAGTCTCGCCCTGGCAGCCTCGCTGACCGCGTTCAGCGCCACCGGCGTTCTCGCCGCAGACGCCCCCTCCAGTGGCCCCTCCAACGAGGATCTGCTGAAGAGCGCCACCAACACCGAAGCGGTCCTGACCTATGGCATGGGTCCGCAGGCCCAGCGCTTCAGCCCGCTGACCGACCTGAACGCCGACACCGTCAAGAAGCTGGTCCCGGTCTGGTCCTTCTCCTTCGGCGGCGAGAAGCAGCGCGGACAGGAAGCCCAGCCCATCATCTATGACGGCACCATCTACGTCACCGGCTCCTACTCCCGCCTCTATGCGGTCGATGCCCGCACCGGCCAGAAGAAGTGGGAATACAACCACCGCCTGCCCGACGGCATCATGCCCTGCTGCGACGTGGTGAACCGCGGTGCGGCGATCTACAAGGACAAGATCTATTTCGCCACGCTGGACGCCCGCCTCGTCGCGCTGAACCGCGAGACCGGCAAGGTCGTCTGGAACAAGAAGCTGCAGGACTACAAGGAAGGCTATTCCAACACCGCCGCCCCGATGATCGTCGACGGCAAGATCATCACCGGCAATTCCGGCGGCGAGTTCGGCGTGATCGGCATGGTCGAGGCCCGCGATGCCGAGACGGGCGAGCTGGTCTGGCAGCGCCCGACCATCGAAGGCAACATGGGGACGCTGAACGGCAAGGAGTCGACCGTCACCGGCAAGACCAACGCCAGCTGGCCGGGCGACATGTACAAGACCGGCGGCGGCGCCACCTGGCTGGGCGGCACCTACGATCCGGAGACCAAGAGCCTGTTCTTCGGCACCGGCAACCCGGCGCCGTGGAATTCGCACCTGCGCCCCGGCGACAACCTCTACACCTCCTCCACGCTCGCCATCAATCCGGACAATGGCGAGATCAAGTGGCACTACCAGACCACGCCGCATGACGGCTGGGACTTCGACGGTGTGAACGAATTCGTGTCCTTCGACCTGAAGAAGGACGGCAAGGTGATCAAGGCCGGCGGCAAGGCCGACCGCAACGGCTTCTTCTACGTCATCGACCGCAACACCGGCAAACTGATCAACGCCACGCCTTTCGTCACCAAGATCACTTGGGCCAAGGGTATCGACATCGAGACCGGCCGTCCGATCTACGTCGACGAAAACCGTCCGGGCGCCCCGACCGAGGGCAGCGGCGATGCCAAGGGCAAGTCGGTCTTCGCGGCCCCCGCCTTCCTGGGTGCCAAGAACTGGATGCCGATGGCCTACAACCCGCAGACCGATCTGTTCTATGTCCCGGCCAACGAGTGGGGCATGGACATCTGGAACGAGCCGATCACCTACAAGAAGGGTGCGGCCTATCTCGGCGCCGGCTTCACCATCAAGCCGCTCTATGACGATTACATCGGCGCGCTGCGCGCGGTCGATCCGAAGACCGGCAAGATCGTTTGGGAATACAAGAACCCGGCCCCGCTGTGGGGCGGCGTCCTGACCACCGCCGGCAACCTCGTCTTCACCGGCACGCCGGAAGGCTTCCTGAAGGCCTTCGACGCCAAGTCGGGTCAGGAGGTCTGGAAGTTCCAGACCGGCTCCGGCGTGGTCGGCAGCCCGGTCACCTGGAAGATGGATGGCGAGCAGTATGTCGCCGTCGTCTCCGGCTGGGGCGGCGCCGTGCCGCTGTGGGGCGGCGACGTCGCCAAGCTGGTGAAGGACATCAACCAGGGCGGCTCGCTCTGGGTCTTCAAGCTGCCCAAGGCCTGATTGGTCCAGGACTGGAAGGGAAGGAGCGGACCGGAGCAATCCGGTCCGCTTGTTTCCATTTTGAGAAGTCGTCCAGTTGAATTATCTCCCTGTTCTGCTGTGTCCTACCATAGTCCAATTATTTGCCTGCCCCACTGCTGATAACGTCCGCTCATGCGAAGCAGAAGCCGCAGGGCGGCGAGAAACAGAGGGAACGTCTTACCCATGAATGCACGGATTCTTCGAATTGCAGCCGCTGTTGGTCTGATCGGTGCCGTGGCGCTCCCCGGCCTTGTCTACGTCCATGGCGATGTCGTGCCGCAGGCGGTCGATACCACCGGGTTGGAGAAGCTGGGCGACAAGTGGCGCGACAGCAACCCATACCGCAGCAACCAGCGCGCCATCGAGATCGGCTCCTCCGCCTTCAACCAGAATTGCGCGCGCTGTCATGGTCTGGGTGCGGTGTCCGGCGGCATCGCCCCCGACCTGCGCTATCTGGAGAAGGGCGATGCCGGCGACGAGTGGTTCAAGGAGCGTGTGATCAACGGATCCATCCGCAACGGCGTCACCTACATGCCGGCCTTCGGCGAGGCGCTGGGGCAGGAGGCGCTGTGGTCGATCCGCTCCTGGCTGGAAACCGTGCACGAGGAGTGATCCCCCGCCACCGGTCACCAAGCGCCGGTTCCCGATCCCGTTTTACTTCCCTGAAGGTGGTCATCCATGATTCGCAGAACCATTCGCAGAACCGCTTCCTTGGTCGCCATCACCGCGGCCCTGCTGACCGCACCGGCCGCCACGTCCTTCGCCGCCGACCGCGCCAGCCCCGAACAGGCCAAGTCGCTGGTCGCCGACGCCGTCGCCTATCTGAAGGCCAAGGGACCGGAGGAAGCCACCAAGGCGTTCCAGGACCCGAAGGGCAGCTTCCGCCGTGGCGAGCTGTATGTCTTCGTCTTCGACACCAACGGCCGTTACGTGGCCTCCGGTGCCAACCCGCGCCTTGCCGGTTCCGAGGCCGCCGACCTGAAGGACGCCGAAGGCAAGCCCATCGTTCAAGCGATGATCACCGAGACCAAGGACAAGCCGAGCGCCGTCATCGACTATGTCTGGCTGAACCGCCAGAGCAACAAGGTCGAGCACAAGCATTCCTACGTCACCCGCGACGGCAACTACATCGTCGGGGCGGGAACCTACGACCAGTGACGGTGCTGCGGGGCGGAGCGGGGGAGGCGAAGGCCGGCACCTCCGCATAGTCCGCCCCATCCTCCTATCGTTGAATATACGAACCATCTGCAATGCCCCTAGACTGAGGGTTCAACCAGACGCCGGGGACCGGACCATGTCGGCAGGCTGTACGAGACGGGCGACGCTGCTGGCCGCCGGCGCGCTTGCTGCGTCGGCCGCGCTCCGACCCGGATTCGCCGCCGAGCGGCCGGTGGTCCGCGCCGGGGTGCTGAAGTTCGGAACGGTCAGTTGGGAACTCGACACCGTCCGCGCCAACCGCTTCGACGAGCAGGCGGGGATCGACTTGCGGCTGGTGGAACTGGCCGGCAATCCGGCCACGCAGGTCGCGCTGCAGGCGGGCGGGGTGGAGGTCATCGTCTCCGACTGGCTGTGGGTGTCGCGGATGCGGACGAAGGGGGAGGCGCTGTCCTTCATCCCCTATTCCACCGCCGTCGGCGCGCTGGTGGTGCCGGCCGGTTCCGCGATTGCCGGGATCGCCGACCTGCGCGGCAAGCGCATCGGCGTCGCCGGCAGCCCGCTGGACAAGAGCTGGCTCTTGCTGAAGGCGCTGGCCGGCGACCGGCACGGCCTTGCGCTCGACAGCGACGCCCAGCCCTTCTTCGGCGCGCCTCCGCTGCTGAACAGCAAGGTTGCCGACGGCGACCTCGATGCCGTGCTGACCTACTGGCCCTTCGCCGCCCGGCTGGAGGCGCGGGGCATGCGCGTGCTGGTCACGGTGTCGGAAATGCTGACTGCATTGGGCCAGCCGGCGGACATCCCGTCCATCGGCTATGTCTTCCGCGAGGAGTGGGCGCGCGCCAACCCGGCCGCGCTTGCCGGATTCCAGGCAGCCACCGGCAAGGCGAAGGCCCTGCTGGCGCAATCGGACGCGGCCTGGGAGCGGCTGGCCCCGCTGATGCAGGCGGAGGACGACGCCACCTTCCGCACCCTGCGCGACCGCTACCGCGAGGGCATCCCCCGCCGCTGGACCGCGGAGGAGCAGGCCGGCGCCGCACAGCTCTATTCGCTGCTGGCCCGGCTCGGCGGGCGGGAACTCGTCGGCGACGCGTCGACGATCGCGCCCGGCACCTTCTGGACCGGCGGGGCATAGCCGGTGCGCCGCGCCCTGATGCCGCTGCTGTCGATCCTGCTGCTGCTGGCCTGCTGGCAGGCGGCGGCGATGCTGGTCGGCGGACGCCTGCTGCCGGGGCCTCTGCCGGTCGCCCAATCCCTGCTGCGCGAGGCGGAGAGCGGGGCGCTGTTCCACCATCTCGGCGCCACGCTGCTGCGGGTGTTGGGCGCCTTCGCGCTCGCCATGTCCATCGGCACCGGGCTGGGGGTGGCGATGGGCCGCTCCCTCTTCATCGACCGGCTGTTCGGGCCGTGGCTGGTCTTCTTTTTGAATCTGCCGGCGCTGGTGGTGATCGTGCTGGCCTATGTCTGGTTCGGCCTGACCGAGGCCGCGGCCATCGGTGCGGTGGCCGTCAACAAGATCCCCAACACGGTCGTCCTGGTGCGGGCCGGCGCCCGCGCAATCGACGAGGGGCTGATCGACATGGCCCATGTCTATCGCATGTCGCCCGCCGACCGGCTGCGCCATGTGCTGCTGCCGCAACTCACCCCCACCATCGCCGCTGCCGCGCGGTCGGGACTGGCGCTGATCTGGAAGATCGTGCTGGTGGTCGAACTGCTGGGCCGCAGCGACGGTGTCGGATTCCAGATCAACCTCCTTTTCCAGACGTTCGATGTCGCAGGAATCCTGGCTTACACCGTCGCGTTCGTGGCCGTGGTCCAGCTTTTGGAATACGGCGTCCTCCAACCGGTCGAGCGGCGCTTCCAGCGCTGGCGGCGCTTGCCCGCTGAAGCTTGAGATCCGCTCCAAGCGCTTCGGCGCGGTGGAGGCCGTGCGCGGCCTGTCGCTGTCCGCCTCGGCGGGGGAGGTCGTGGCCCTGGTCGGCCCCAGCGGCTGCGGCAAGACGACGGCGCTCGGTATCGTCGCCGGGCTGGACCGCGCCTTCGAGGGGGAGGTCGGCATCGGCACGCGCCCCGATGGCGAACCGGCCCGGCTGGGCTATGTGTTCCAGGAACCGCGGCTGCTGCCCTGGCGCACCGTGCGGCAGAATCTGGCGCTGGTCCTGCCCAAGGCGCAGCGCAGGGGGCCGGCGGTCGGCGCCATGCTCGACGCGCTGGAACTGACCCCCTTCGCCGACCGCTTCCCGACACAGCTGTCGCTGGGCATGGCGCGGCGGGTGGCGCTGGCCCGCGCCTTCGTGGTGGAACCGGACCTGTTGCTGATGGACGAGCCCTTCGTTTCACTGGACGAGCCGACGGCGCTCCGGCTGCGCGCTCTGCTGGCGGAATTGCTGGACCGGCGGCCGACCACCGTCCTGCTGGTGACGCACAATCTGCGCGAGGCGCTGGCGCTCGCCGACCGGCTGCTGCTGCTGGCGCCGTCGCCGGGGCGGGTGGTGGCCGAGGTGCCGGTGCCCATCCCTCGCGCCGCCCGTGACGATGCCACCATCGAAGCGTTGCGCCGCGACCTGCTGTCCCGTCCGGAACCGGCCTTCCGCCTGCTGGCGTGAGCCCTGCCGGTTTCCGGTGCATTTGCCCCCTCGTCCGGTCCGTCCGGGTGCGCTATGGTGCCTCCGGTGCCGGTTCGGTCCGGCGGTGTTGAAAGACGGCGGAGCCGGATGGCGTTCGGTCGGTGGACAGTGCGGCAGGTGCGGAGGCTCGGCCTGTTGGCCGGGATGGCCGCGTTGTTGCTGCAGGTCATCGCCTGGGGCTGGTTGCCGGTCGCGATCGCCGCTGCCGGGACCGGAGAGACGACGTCCCTGCAGATCTGTTCGGCCGGCGGCTTCGCGACGATCGACGTCGATCCTGCGGAATTCGGACCGGCGAATTACGGCATCGCCTTGACCGGCGAGGATCATGCCGCCGATGACGGCCACGGCGGCACCTCCGACCCGACACCCTTCGGCAGCGGCCATTGCCCGCTCTGCCCGCTGATCGCCGGGCTTGCCTTGCCGCCGCCGCCCCTGACGGTCGAGCCGGCCATGGCCGTCGCCAGCGACACCCGCCTGCTGCCGGGCGAGCGCATCGCCGCAGGCTGGTTCCTGTCGACGCTCCAGGCCCGTGGGCCCCCGTCTCACGCGTGATCTCGCACGCCTGACCTTCCTATTCAGCCATTCAATTCGCTGCGCATCGCGTGCCCCGATCCCGGTGGGATCCGTGCCGGCCGCATGCCATGCCCACATCCGTCTTCAGGAGAAGAAGTCAATGAAGCGCATTTTCGGCATCGCCACCGCTCTCGCTCTGTTCGGCGCTGGTGCCGCCCTGGCCCACAGCTATAAGGCCGGTCCGATCGACATCGGCCATCCCTGGGCCCGTGCCACCGCGCCGTCGGCGCCCAACGGCGGTGCCTATCTGTCGCTGACCAACACCGGCACGGCGGAAGACCGTCTGGTCGCCGCCTCCACCCCCGCCGCCGAAAAGGCGGAGCTGCACACCCATTTGAACGAGGATGGCGTGATGAAGATGCGTGAAGTGCCCTTCATTGCCATCGCACCCGGTGAATCGGTGAAGCTGGCGCCGGGCGGGCTGCACGTCATGCTGCTCGGCCTCAAAAAGCCGCTCGTGAAGGGCGAGCGCGTACCGTTGACCCTGAGCTTCGAGAAGGCCGGCAGCGTCGAGGTCGAACTCGCCGTCGAGGCCGCCGGCCAGAGCGGCTCCGACCACGGCCATAACCACATGGGTGCGGCGGTCGGCGCCGCGCATGGGCAGCCCCAGAAGCAGTAACGGAAAGCCCGCCGGCAGGTCATCCCCTGCCGGCGGACCCCTGGAATGACCCTGACGGGATGCAGTCAGCGCGGACGGTGACGGGCCAGCGCGTCGGTGATGTCCAGGTCGCGGAAGGGTTTGCCGATCACCGGACGCGCACGGTGGGCGTCGGGCAGCCCCTCCGCCCCATGACCGGTGGTGAAGATGAAGGGGATGCCGGCGACGGCCAATCGGTCGGCCACCGCATCCACCCGCTCGCCGCGGAGGTTGACGTCGAGCAGGGCGATGTCGAAGCCGCCCGCCTCGATCATCTCCAGCGCCGCCGCCACCGAGCCGGCCGGGCCGAGGCAGGTTACGCCCTGGTCGAGCAGGGCGTCCTCCAGGCTCATGGCGATCAGCGGCTCGTCTTCGACGATCAGAACGGTCAGGTCGGAAATGTTCGCGTCGGTCACTGCGGGCTCACTCGCGACGACAAGGGGATCACCAGCCGGCATCGCACGCCGGCAGG
The DNA here is from genome assembly GCF_008364825.1 of Azospirillum sp. B21. Lineage (GTDB taxonomy): Bacteria > Pseudomonadota > Alphaproteobacteria > Azospirillales > Azospirillaceae > Azospirillum. The sequence goes on along the minus strand of NZ_VTTO01000005.1, from coordinate 274,792 downwards.
GTCGAAAGCAAGTGCCACATCGCCCTCCAACTCATGCGCAAGGCCCCTTTCGATCAGTCGGGAGCCGAAGCCGCGGCGGGTCGGCATCACCACCGGCGGCCCGCCGCTCTCGCGCCAGCGCAGCACCAGCGCGCCCGCATGACCGTCCTTGCCGGCGCGGACCGGCGGCTGGGCCGGCTTCGCGATCTCCCAATCCAGTTCCACCCGGCCGTTCTCCGCGGACAGGGCGCCATATTTGGCGGCGTTGGTGGCAAGCTCGTGGAAGGCGAGGTGCAGGGACACCGCGACCCCGGTCGTCAGGTTGACCGGCGGCCCGCCGACCTTGACGCGGCCGGCATGGACATGGGGTTCCAGCGTCAGAGCGGCGATCTCGCTCAGCGAGGCGCCCTGCCACTGGCGGCGGGTCAGCAGGTCATGGGCCTGTGCCAACGCGCGCAGACGGGACTGGAAGGCATCCGGAAACGCCTCAACCGACGGGGCGGCGCGCAAGGTCTGCTTGGCGATGGACTGCACCATCGCCAGGGTGTTCTTCACCCGGTGGTTCAACTCTTCCAGCAGCAGGAGTTGCCGCTCCTCCGCCTTCTTGCGGTCGGTGATGTTCAGCGAGACGCCGGCCAGTCCGGTCGGCGTGCCGTCCCGGTCGTAAACGGCGCGGCCGCGCACCTGCACCCAATGGACGCTGCCGTCGGACCAGACGGTACGGTACTCCATGTCCAGTGGAGAACCGCTGCTCACCGCCTGCCGAACCATCGCCTGCTGATAGTCGCGGTCCTCGGGATGGACATGCTCCAGCAGCCGGTCGTAGCTGGCGAGTTCATCCGGATCCGACAGGCCCAGGTTGGCGGCGCAGATCGAGGACACGCGCAGCCGGTTGTCCGCCAGCGTCAATTCCCATGAGCCGAGCCGCCCGGCCTCCAGCGCGAAACGCAGCCGTGCCTCGCTCTCTGCCAGGGCCTGGCGTTTATCGGCCAGTTCGTTGCGGTCGCGCGCCTCCACCAGGGCGCGGCGCACCACGACCTGCAGGCGCTCCATCCGCAGCTTGACCACATAGTCGGTAGCGCCCTTCTTCAGCGCTTCGATGGCGTTCTCTTCGCCAAGCATGCCGGACACGAAGATGAAGGGCACCCGCGGCAGCCGCTCCCGCGCGATGGCCAGCGCCGACATGCCGTCGAAATCGGGCAGGTCGAAGTCCGACAGGATCAGATCGTACGGGCCGCCATTCGTGACCGCAGCGATGAAGGACTGCCGGGTATCGACCCGCTGGACATCGAAATCATGGTCGTCGATCATCAGCAGGTGCTCGCGCACCAGATCCGCGTCCATGCCGTTGTCTTCCAAAAGCAGGACGCGGCAGGGAATCGGCAGCTTTGGATCGGCGGGCGTGCCGTCCGATACGTGGGTCCCTGCGGGCGGGTCGAGCAGCCTGGTCATCAGGTGCCGCGCGGACGTCGGGGATGGCAGCCGGGTGGCGGCTCGTTCAGGATCGCCCAGAAGCTGCCGATGTCGCGGATGGCGTCGAAGAACTCCTTGAAGCCGACCGGCTTGACGACGAAGGCGTTCACCCCCAGCCGGTAGCTGCGGACAAGATCCTGCTCCTCCTTGGAGGAGGTCAGCATGACCACCGGGATGGCGCGGGTGCTGTCGTTGGCCTTGATCCGCTGCAGCACCTCGATCCCGTCCACCTTCGGCAGCTTGATGTCGAGGATGATGACGGCCGGGTATTTCGGGTCGGTCGGCTTGGACACCGCCTCTCCATCCGCGTGGAACAGATAGGACAGCGCTTCCGCCCCGTCGCGGGCGACGACGATGTCGTTGGCGAGCTGCGCCTCCTCGAAGGCCTCCAGCGTCAGCTCCAGGTCCTTCGGGTTGTCCTCGACCAGCAGGATCGGTTTCAGCGTGGCCATTGGGCTACCTCGATTCGGCGGCTGCGGACCGCGGCAGGGAGAAATGGAAGGTCGCACCGTGATCCAGCTCGCCTTCCGCCCACACCCGGCCGCCGTGGCGCTCCACGATGCGGCGGACATTCGCGAGGCCGATGCCGATGCCTTCGAACTCCTCTTCGCGGTGCAGGCGCTGGAAAACGCCGAAGAGTTTACCGGCATAGGCCATGTCGAATCCACGGCCATTATCGCGCACATAGAACTGGTGCGCCTCGGCCGTGCTGCGGCAGCCGATCTCGATCTCCGGTTCGGCGCGGTCGCGGGAGTATTTGATGGCGTTTGACAGCAGGTTCTGCACCACCAGCCGCAGCATGGTTGGATCGCCGGTGACGGTCGGCAGCGGATGCACGGTCCAATGGACGTTGCGCCCCCGCAGGTCGGGTTCCAGCAGGTTGCGGACCTCCTCCACCAGCCGGGCAACGTCGACTTCCACCCGCGCCAGCGTGGCACGGCCGAGCTGCGAGAAGTGCAGAAGCCCGTCGACCAGCGTGCCGGCCGAACTCGCCGCCTCGATGATGCTGTCCAGGTAATGGCGTTCCCGGTCGCTCAGCTTGTCGGCGGCGCGGGAGCGCAGAAGCTCGGCATAGCTGGAGACGTGGCGGAAGGGGGCCCGCAGGTCGTGCGAGACGGAGTAGGAGAAGGCGGCAAGCTCGCCGTTGCTGCGGCGAAGCTCCTCGTTCAGCGCGGCCATCTCCTCGGCCTTGCGCAGCACGATGCTGACGATGGCGTTGCGGAAGTCTCCGGCGGCTTCGATCTCGCCATGGCGCCAGGGCAGGGACTGGCCGCGCACCGTCTCCTTCCAGGTCTCGAAGGAATTGCGCGGCGACAGCCGGCCGCTGTCGTCGACCGGCTTGTTGGGATCGCCGGCCCATTCGATGGAGCGCACGATCTCCGGCCGGAACCACAGGAGATAGCTGGGATGCAGCTGCGAGATGGAGATCGCCAGCAACCCGCTGGCGCTGGCGTCCATCCCGGCGGCGGCCTGCATCTCCACCGGCAACTGGTGGCTGGCGAACAGATCCTTGATGCCCTGACCGGCCAGTTCCGCGCCGATGGCCTCGACCACCGTCTGCGGCGGGGTGTGGCCGATCAGTCGGCAATCGCCGTCGAACAGGATGGCGGCGCCGTCGGCATTCACCAGCGACAGCAGATCCTCGCCATCCTCTGCCAGCCCGTCGATGAAGCGTTCCGCCGCGGCCATGTGGGCGAGCAGCCGGGCCTGGATGCTTTTGGAGCGGATGCGGTGATCGGCATCCTCCGCCCGCTCCAGCGCGATCATCTGGCTGGACAGCACCTGGCCCAGCAGGTCGCAGGCGGTGCGGATGGCGAAGGACACCTGCCGCGGTTCGGCATGATGGCAGGAGATCAGGCCCCACAGCCGCTCCCCGTCCATGACGGAGATCGACATCGAGGCCGGAGTGCCCATGTTGCGCATGTATTCCAGATGCACGGGCGACACGCTGCGCAGAACGGAGAAGCTGAGGTCGAGCGGCTCCGCCACTCCTTCTGCCGCCCGATCTGCCGACAGGATTGGAACCGGGCGGTAGCGGGCATCGGTGATCAGCCGCAAGCGGTTCAGCGCGTAGAGGCGCCGCGCCTGCTCCGGAATGTCTGAGGCGGGAAAGCGCAGGCCGCGGTAGGAGGGCAGGCGGCCGTTGCCGTCCTCGGCGATGACGGTGCCGTTCCACTGTTCGTCGAACCGATAGATTAGTACGCGGTCGAAGCCGGTCAGCGACCGCACCTCCTCCGCCGTGCAGGTCAGCAGCGTCTCGAAATCATGGGCCGCCTGCATGCGCCGGATGCCTTCGCGCATCTGCGGGTAGAGCGCCTCCAGCGTGCCGACGCCAGTGGCTTCGAGATCCTCCAGCTCCAGGATCACCAGCCCGCCGGACCGGTGGGCGATGGCCTGATGGTCGCTGCCGCCGCGCAGGTGCAGGATGTCGAGCTGTACCGGTTCGGCCGGGGCGGCACGCAGCCGGCGGACGAGCGACGTCATACCGTCGGCGTCGATCAGCCGGTCGATCGGCTGTCCGAAAGCCTCGTCGAGGGGGCGGTTGAGCACCGGGCCGGCTTCCGCACTCGCGCGGATCAGGCGCAGGCCGTCGGGTTCCAGCGCCAGGAGATGGCCGTGCGGCTGGATGCTGCCGGGAATATGAATCGGTTCGCGCGCGCAGGCGTCGAGGTCAAAACTGCCCGCCATGGTCTGGGGCCACGGTTCCGGTCCGGTTGCAGGCGTCACGATCGTCCTTTGCTCGTCTCGGTCACAGTCCGGCAGGCCTGCTTGACTCAGGCCCTCGTCACCAGAGTCTGCCGGATTCCCGTCGGAATTTCGACGGCAGTCTGAACAGTCCACGATGCAAAACCCGGCTCCGGCCGCACGCGTCGCGTTGCGGCGACCGGCACGGCAGGATATTCATCAGACCCTATACTTTCATTATCATAGGGCAAGTTTTCGGCCTGTTCCCAGAATTTTGTCTGATCTGCGCTTTAATCATAGGCCGAAAATCATATGCGATTTCATCTTATGGATCAGCTTATAGGTTCGGGTACTCCCGTTGTGCCTCATGGCAAGGCGGGAGCGGTGGGCAAGCGGCAACGATAAGGCTGGGGAAGGGGAGGAATTGGCGCAATGAAGACCGAGGTGACGCGCCTGCTGGGCATCGATTTTCCGATCGTTCAGGGCGGGATGCAGTGGGTCGGGCTGGCGGAACTGGCATCGGCGGTATCAAACGCCGGCGGGCTGGGCATCCTGACGGCGCTGACCCAGCCGACGCCGGAGGATCTGGCACAGGAGATCCGGCGCTGCCGCGGCATGACCGACCGGCCCTTCGGCGTGAACCTGACCATGCTGCCCGCGGTGACGCCGCCGCCCTACGAGCGCTATCTGGATGTCATCATCGACAGCGGCATCACCATCGTCGAGACTGCCGGCAACAGCCCGCGCGCCTTCGTCGAGCGCATGAAGGCGCACGGCATCCGCATCCTGCACAAATGCACCAGCGTCCGCCACGCGTTGAGCGCCGAGCGGGCCGGGGTGGACATCATCAGCATCGACGGCTTCGAATGCGCCGGCCATCCGGGGGAGGACGATATTCCCGGTCTGGTGCTGATCCCGGCGGCGGTGCGGGCGCTGAAGATTCCGGTCATCGCCTCCGGCGGCATCGCGGACGGACGCGGCATGGCGGCGGCGCTGGCGCTGGGCGCGCAGGGCGTCAACATGGGAACGCGCTTCCTCTGCACGCGGGAGGCGCCGGTGCATGACGCCATCAAGCAGGCGCTGGTCGCGGCCGGCGAACGCGACACCAACCTGATCCTGCGCAGCCTGCGCAACACCGCCCGCGTCTTCAAGAATGCGGTGTCGGACGAGGTGGTTGCGTTGGAACGCCGTCCCGGCGGCGCCGGGTTCGAGGAGATGCGTCCTCTCGTCGCCGGCCAGCGCGGCCGGGCGGCTTTGGAGTCCGGCGACGTCCAGGCCGGGGTGGTGTCGGCCGGAATGGTCATCGGCCTGATCGACGACATTCCGACCTGCGACGAGTTGATCCGCCGCATGGTCGCGGAGTGCCGGACCCACCTGCGCCGCGCGCTGGCGATGGCCGAGGAGTAGGCGGTCAGAAGATCAGCTTCAGAATGCCGGTGACGACCAGCAGGCCGATGATGAAGATGATCAGGATGGCCCAACCGAGGATCTTGAGCATGGTGGTGGTCCCTGTGTGGCTTCGTTCACGACATGGCGTCTTCGTATTCCGGTGACGCCACGCCCATGCTTGGATCAACCCGCCAGCCACGCTTCGGTTCCCGCGGGAGACGTGTGGGCGGAGTCGTTAACCCGCCGCGATAGGTGGCCGGGCTGCTTGCCGCTCACGCGAACTTCCGGGCGCCGGCGACGCACAGCACCACCAGCCCGGTCACCGCGATCATGGTCCAGGCGACCGGCTCGTGCAGCAGCAACCCCGCCAGCGCGAGGCCCAGGAGGGGCTGAAGCAACTGCAATTGCCCCACGCCTGCGATGCCGCCGAGCGCCAACCCGCGATACCAGAAGACGAACCCCACCAGCATGCTGAAGACCGAGACGTAACCCAGCCCGATCCAGGCCGGCGCAGCGACACCGGCCCAGCTTTCCGGCATCGTCAGGACAGCGGCCACCGCCATGGCCGGCGATGCCAGCACGAGCGCCCAGGAAATGACCTGCCAGCCGCCCAGCCGCCGGGACAGGACGGCACCCTCGGCATAGCCGAGCCCGCAGAGCAGAACTGCTGCGACCATCAGCAGGCCGCCGGCAAGCGATGCGCCGCCCCCCTGGGCCAGGGCGAAGCCGGCGACGGCGAATCCCCCGACGGTCGAGAACAGCCAGAAGGCCGGCTTCGGCCGTTCCCTCGACCGCAGCACGCCGAACAACGCGGTGGCGAGCGGCAGCAGCCCGATGAACACGATCGACTGCGCCGAGGTGATCCGTTGAAGCGCCAGTGCGGTCAGCAGGGGAAAGCCGACGACAACCCCGAGCGCCACGATGGCCAGCGGGCGCAGGTCGCTGCGCGCGGGCCGCGTCTGCCGCAGGATCGACAGCAGCGCGACCGCCAGTGCGGCCGCGATCACCGCCCGCGCCGAGGTCAGGAACAGCGGCGGGAATCCGGCCACCGCGACGCGTGTCGCCGGCAGCGAACCGCTGAAGATGACCACACCTAGCATTCCGCTGCCCCATCCCGCCGAAACCCACCGCATCCTGCCCCCCCGATCCACTCCATTCGCGGCGATCCTAGCGTCACATCCGCTGGCGAAGACAGCGACAGTCCCATACAATTCGACCAAACTGTATTGGTTACGGAGGCCACACGGATGGGAACGGCGCAGATGGCGGCGGTTGCACGATGAACAGCCGGACCGGAACCCGGACCAGCGAGGTGATGGAGGCGATCCGCCGCAGGATGGCAAGCCGCACGCTGTCGCCAGGTGATAAGCTGCCCTCGATCCGCAGCTTCGCCGCCACCATGGGCGTGTCGCCATCGACGGTGGTGGAAGCCTACGACAGGCTCGCCGCCGAAGGCGTGATCCGCTCTCGCCCCGGCTCGGGATTCTACGTGTCCGGCGCCGTGCCGCCGCTCGCCCTGGCCGAGGTCGAGCCCCGCCCCGACCGGACCATCGATCCGTTCTGGGTGTCGCGCCAGTCGCTCGATGCGTCGGCAGAGACATTGAAGCCCGGCTGCGGCTGGCTGCCGGCCGATTGGATGCCGAACACCGCGATCCGACGGGCGATCCGCCGTCTTGCAACTGCTGACGATGCCGTGCTGGCGGAGTATGGCGGCACGCGCGGATCGCTGCCGCTGCGCCGTCTGCTGGCCCGCCACTTCGCGGACGAAGGGATATCGGCGGGTGCCGACCAAATCCTTCTGACCGGCTCCGGGACCCAGGCCATCGACCTGATCTGCCGTTTCCTGCTGCGCCCCGGCGACGTGGTGCTCGTCGACGATCCCTGCTACTTCAATTTCCAGGCGCTGCTGCGCGCCCATCAGGCCCGGATCGTCGGTGTTCCCTATACCAGGCAGGGACCCGATGTGGCCCTCTTCACCGAAGCCCTGACGGCGCATCGGCCACGGCTCTACATCACCAACTCCGCGCTCCACAACCCGACCGGCGCGACGATGTCACCGCAAACGGCGCACAAGCTGCTCAGCGCCGCCGCCGCCCACGATCTCACCATCGTGGAGGACGACATCTTCGCCGGCTTCGAGCTCGAGCCGTCACCGCGGCTGGCGGTCCTCGACGGGTTGGCTCAGGTCATCCGCATCGGCAGCTTTTCCAAGACGCTGTCCGCCTCGATCCGTTGCGGCTACATCGCGGCCCGGCCGGATTGGGTGGAGGCGCTGGTCGATCTGCAAGTGGCGACGAGTTTCGGCGGCCCCAGCCCCGTCGCCGCCGAGCTTGTCCTGGCGACCTTGAGCGACGGCAGCTATCGCAAGCATCTCGACGCCCTGCGCCGGCGGCTGTCGCGGAGCCGCCGCGAGGTTGCGGCCAAGCTGGACGTGCTCGGCCTGCGTCCATGGCTGATGCCGCGCGGCGGATTCTATCTCTGGTGCAGCCTGCCCGACGGCCGGAACGCTGCCAAGGTTGCCAAAGCGGCTTTGCGCGAGACTGTGGTTCTCGCCCCCGGCGACGTCTTCAGCGTGTCCCGATCGGCTTCGGCGTTCCTGCGTTTCAATGTCGCCCAGATGGAGGACCCGCGGGTGTTCGACGTGCTGGCGCGCGCGATGGCGGCAGGAGAGTAGACACGGCGGACGCTCCACCGCTCCGTCGATCCGGCCTCCCATCCCGCGCGCTATGCGACATCGCATGCGGCCGCGTCAGTGCGTACCCGGATTTGCCCGCGCCTTGGCCACCACATTTGCAATGTCCGTCCAGGCCGGTTTGTCCGACGCGAAACGGCCGCGCAGGTACGCCATCAAATCCGCCACCTGTTTATCGGACAGGCTGTCGCGGAAAGCGGGCATATAGCCGAGGTCGCGGGTCGCCGGGTTCTGGATGCCGTGCAGGATGACACGGGCAAGGTTGTCGGGGCTGTCGCTGTGGACGTTGCTGTTCACCGCCATCGACGGACTGACACCGAACAGCGTCGGCCCATTGCCGTCGCTGTGACAGGCTTGGCAGGCGCCGTTGAAGATGCGCTCTCCATTGGCGGAATTGACGGGGGCCGGAGAGATCGCAGGCGTCTCCACGGCATCGCGGCCCACATGGCCGCCCAGCGAGGCGAGATAGACTGCCATCGCCCGCACATCCGCCTCCGGGGCGGTGGACAGTTCGTGCACCACCGCGGCCATCGGGCCAGCGGCGACGCCGTGCCGCTGGGAGAAGCCGGTGCGCAGATAGGTGAACAGGTCGTCTTCCGTCCAGGGCTTCGGCGCCTTGGACAGGCCGGTCAGGGCCGGCGCCTCCCACCCGTCGACCGTGCCGCCGGCCAGGAAAGCCTCGCCCAGCTTCTCCGCCCCCAGCGCGTTGCGCGGGCTGTGGCAGGCGGCGCAATGGCCGAGCCCGTTGACCAGATAGTTGCCGCGGTTCCACTCCGCAGTCTTCTGCGGGTCCGGTTTATAGGTCTCGCGGTTGAGGAACAGGGTGTTCCACCCCGCCATCATCGGGCGCAGGTTGAAGGGAAAGCGCATGGTGTTGGCCGGCGTCTCGCTGCGCACCGGCTGCTGCGTCATCATGTAGGCGTAGAGCGCCTGCATGTCGTCGTCGGTCATGTTGCGGAAGGCGGTGTAGGGGAAGGCCGGGTAGAGATGCCGGCCGTCGCGGCTGATCCCCTCGCGCATCGCCCGGTCAAAGGCGGCGAAGGACCAGCGCCCGATCCCGCTGTCCGGGTCCGGCGTGATGTTGGTGCTGTAGACGGTGCCGAACGGCGTCTCGAACGGCCGGCCGCCGGCATTGGTGGCGCCGTTCTCAACCGTATGGCAGACCGCGCAGTCGCCGAGCGCCGCCAGTTGCCGCCCGCGTTCGATGGTGGCCGACGACCACAGTCCAGCTGACGGTGGCGAGACCGGAGCGATTTCGGCGCGGAAGGGCAGGGCGCTGCTCGCCATGCCGATCATCACCCCGCATAAGCCGGTCAGCGAGGCGCCGAGCCATGCCTTCCACCCGCGCTTGCGCGGCTTGGCGGCTTCCGGCGGGGAGGGCGGGACCGGCTCGGATGGGCCGTTCAGCGCCTCGCGCACCCGCTCCGCGGTGATCGGCAGTTCGCGGAAGCGGATGCCGGTGGCGTCGAAGATGGCGTTGGCGATGGCCGCCGCGCTGGGGACGGACGCGGACTCGCCCGATCCCAGCGGCGGCTCGTTCTCGCGCGGCATCATCACCACGTCGATGTCCGGCACCTCGGGGAAGGTCATGATCGGGTAGCCGCCCCATTCCTTGGCGGCGACGACCGAGTCCTCGAACTCGACCTGCTCCTTCAGCACGCGACTGGTCGATTGGATGACGTTGCCGTGGATCTGGTGGCGCACGCCATCGGGGTTGATCATCTGCCCGGCGTCATGGCCGACCACCACGCGCGTCACCGCGATCTCGCCGGTCTTGCGGTCCACCGCCACGTCCGCCACCCAGGCCGCCCAGGCGGCGCCGAAGCCGGGGAACTTGCTGTGGATGTAGCGGGCATAGGCGAAGCCGCGCCCGCGCAGCACGTCGCCTTCCGGCGGGGTTTGCTGCGGGGCGGTGCGCGGCTGCCAGCCGGCGCGGCCGGCGACGGCGCGGATCAGGTCGGCGGCGCGTTCGTCCTCGGTCAGATGGCGCAGGCGGAACTCCACCGGATCGACCCCGGCGGCGAAGGCCAACTCGTCGATGTAGCTGTCATGGGCGAAGCTGTTGGGCATCGCCGACACGCCGCGCATCCAGGAGGCGCGGACGATGGGGGCCATGTCGTTGATGACCACCCGCATGTTCTCGTAATCGTAGGGCGGGATGGAGGTGCGGTCGCCCATCTCGAACACGGCGGCCACCGGATCGACCCGCCCGGTCAGCAGCAGCGCCAGCGTCGGCGCGCCGTTCGACGGATAGCTGGTGGCGAAGTCGTAGGCGACGATGCCGCCGTCGGCGCTGATGCCGCCATCGACCTCCATCAACTGGGCCGTGCCCTTCGGCTCCCACAGATGCTCCTGCTCGCGGGTCAGCTGGACGCGAACCGGACGGCCGACCGCCTGCGACAGCAAAAGCGCATCGGCCGCCACGTCGTCGGCGCAGTTGCGGCCATAGCAGCCGGCGGCCTCCATCCGCACCACGTCGATCCGCTCTTCCGGCCATTCCAGCAGCCAGGCGAGGTCGGCGCGCAGCAGATGCGGATTCTGGGTGCCGGACCAGACGGTCGCGCGGTCCGCCTTGCAGTCGGCCACCGCGCAGGACGGACCGATGGAGCCGTGCATCTGGTAGGGCCAGACATAGGTGCGCGTCATCCGCTGGTCGGCGGCGGCGAGCGCGGCATCGACGTCGCCCTTGTCCAGCACCTTGCGCGGCGTGCTCGGATTCTCGCGCAGGGCCTGGGCGAGGTTCGACAGATCCGGCAGCTTGCGGGTCCAGGGCCTCCAAGTGATCTTCAGCTCGCGTGCGGCCTTGATCGCCTGCTCCTCGCGTTCCGCCACCACGCCGACGAAGTCGCGCAGCACCACCACCTTGATGACGCCGGGGATGTGGGCGATGGAGGATTCGTCTATGCTCTCCAGGCTGTTGCCGACGAACTCGCCGCTGTCGATGCCGGCATAGGGCGGGCGGATCACCCGGCCATGCAGCATCCCCGGCAGCCGCAGGTCGTGGACATACGAGAATTCGCCGGTCGCCTTGGCCGGAATGTCGACGCGCGGCGCCCCCTTTCCGACCAGCTTGTACTGTTCCCGCGGCTTCAGCGGGGCCTTGCCGCTGATGCGCAGCTCCACCCGCTCGCCCCGCACGAGTTCGCCGTAGGAGATGCGGCGGTTGCCGTCGCCTGCAATCACCACCCCCTCTTCGACCCGCAGCTCTCCCGCGGGCACGCCGAACAGGGCGGCGGCGCGCTCCAGCAGGAAGCGGCGCGCCTCCGCCGCGGCGTTGCGCAGCGGCACGGCGGAGATCTGGATGGTGGCGCTGGCGATGGTGGCGCCCTGGTTCGGCGTGCGGCCGGTGTCGCCCAGCACCATGCGCAGCTGGTCCATGCGCAGGTCCAGCTCCTCCGCGACGATCTGGGTCAGCGCCGTCTGGATGCCGGTGCCGAGATCGACATGGCCGTTGAAGGCGAAGACCTGCCCATCGTCGCGCAGCGCCAGGAACAGCGCCGTTTCCGGCGGCTTCGGCGTCGCGGTGCCGCCCTTGGCGACCAGGCCTGGGGGCGGCTGGATCTCGTCAACGATCAGCAGGACGCCGGTCGCCGCCATCAGCTCCGCACGGGTCGGCGTCGGCTGGGATTGCGTTTCGGGCGTCGGGCCGGGCGTTGGGTTGATCGTCATGATGTGCTCCGGGGGAGGAGAGAAGCTGCGCAGCCCGCATGACGGCGCGCAGGATTTCGACATGGGTGCCGCAGCGGCACAGGTTGCCGGACAGGGCGCGGCGCACCTCGTCCATCGTCGGATTCTGGTTGCGGTCGAGCAGGGCCTTGGCGGTCATGATCATGCCGTTCATGCAATAGCCGCACTGGGCCGCCTGTTCCTCGATGAAGGCCTGCTGGACCGGGTGGGGTGCGCTGCTGCTGCCCAACCCTTCCAAGGTCACCACTTCTCGCCCTTCCGCGCCGGCCAGCGGGATCACGCAGGACCGGGCGGCGACGCCGTCGAGGATGACGGTGCAGGCACCGCACTCGCCGAGCCCGCAGCCGTATTTCGGCCCGTTCAGGGCCAGATCGTTGCGCAGGATGTAGAGCAGCGGCGTGTCGGCCATCGCCGTCACCGTGACGGCGCGGCCATTCACCCGCAGCGCGATGGTCTTTTCCATAAGGCGTCCGTCCGGTGCGATGGGATCCGCATCCCCGCGGCATTGGCAGGGTGACGTGGCATGTCGGCCATCCTGCGGTGGGTTACTCCTCCCCGTCCTGCGCGATCATCTTCTGCAGGACATGGGTGACGGCCAGCCGTTCCGCCGGGTTCAGCTGTCCCATGGTCATCTCGCTGATCCGCTTGGCGCAGGGGACCATGTCCTCCAGCAGCTGCCGCCCCTCGTCAGTCAGGCAGTTGATGACCTTGCGCCGGTCCTGGGCGTCGGAGGTCTGGCGGATCAGCCCGCGCGCCTTCAGCCGGTCGACGATGCCGCGGATCGTCGCCTGATCGATGGCGGTGGACTTCACCAGTTCGATCAGCGAACTCGGCCCGTTGTCGCGGATGGCGCAGAGCGTGACGAACTGAACCGAGGTCAGCTGAGGGTCGCAGGCGTTGCGCTGGAAGATGGCGAGGTGCCGCTGATAGGCCCGCCGCAGCAAATGGCCGATCTGGTCGGAGAAGACGTAATCGGCTTCACCGGGTCCGGTTTCGGCGCCGTCTTCAGGCAGCAGGTCTTGGGTCATCGGGGACAACATGCGGTGGACCGGGTGTGTGGCGGACGATAGCAGCGGCGGCGGGGGCAGGGAAGGGCGGCAGGCTTTCGGTCTCACTCCGCCCTCATGCCCCACTTCATGCCCTGGAGGCTTCCGGCGCCACCACGTCGCCGGCCAGCACCACCGGTTCGCCGTCCAGCAGGATGTCGCAGCCTCGCAAGGGGATGTCCATGTGGCAGGGAGTCTTGCGGCTGCCGCCAACCTCGGTGTTCGGGCCGGTGGAGAACAGGAAGTTGCCGTAGAAGGCGCGGGCGTCCATGCACATGCCGTCGTTCTTGTCGTGCAGGCCCATCGCCGTCCATTGCGCCCGCGGCTGCAGGCCCCAGCCGATGTGGGAGATGCCGTAGACCTCCGGATCCTTGAAGTAGGCCATGTAGTCGCGCAGGTACTCCGCCTCGAACCCGCCATGGATGCGGCGGATGAAGCCCTCCTCGATCTCCAGCGTCACCTTCTCCCGCACATAGGTCTTGAAGGGCAGCAGGATGTCGCCGACGTCGAGCACCAGCGTGCCTTCGGCGCTGCCCTCGTCCGGCCAGGAGAACAGGAACCCGCTCGGCCAATGGTCCCAGCGGCCGGGCTCGTCGGCGAAGCCGTACTCCGTGACCGTCGGATACTGGCCCAGCGTCGCGCGGAAATCGCTTCCGGCCTTGGAGGTGACGGCGATGGAGCGGGCGCGCTTCAGCCGTTCCGCCGCGGCGTTGACGCGGATCTTGTCCTCCTCCGTCGGCATGATGCGGGCCAGCACCTCCGGCGGCTCCACCGCCAGCAGGATGCGGGTGCCGGTCTTCAGGATCTGCTCCTGCTCCGGCGAATGCAGCAGCATCATGGTGTCGACGATCAGGTCCGCCGCCTCCAACGCGCGCTGGGCGGCGAGGTTGCCGGTCAGCGGCGTGTCGCCGCAATAGGCGGTCATGTCCATGCCCATGGCGCGCGGGTGGTTGAAGGCCGGCAGTTCGACTCCGTAGACGTTCGCCCCCAGGCGCTGGGCCGCGTCCATCGCCGCACGCACGATGCGCGGGTTGGAATAGTCGCTTTTCAGCACAGCGACGCTCTGGGTCTTGTCCACCTTGGACAGGGTCAGAACCCGTTCGAACATCTGCGTGAGTTCGCGATCGCTCACCGGCATCTCATCTCTCCCAACCTTGGTGGCCGCAGCCGCTGAATGCGCGTTCCGGGCCTTGTTTCCGGGTGGACATCCGCCGTCATCGTGGCGGGCTGACCAGGGTATATAGAGCGTATAAGCTTAATTCGACCATGAACAGTGTGGGGGTAAACCCTTCGCTGTCGCTGTGTCGATCTGAATGATAAATAGGCATCACTGATTTAAAATGAGGCTGCACAAGGCTATTTCGTTGTCAGTTGCATGCCGCCAACGACCGGAATGGCCCTGCAAAGCCTGAGTAGCGTTGTATGACGAATTGTGTTGCGTGGCAAGCTGAAACAGCGTACACACTCCATATCGAGTTCAATGCAACGGTCGACGGCCGGAGCCGGGGCGAGAAGCCCCCGGACACTCCTCCCGCACCCTTGCATCCGGTCGCGAGCCCTTCGGCGGCGCCGACCGAACACCCCACCTCAGCAAAGGGCCATACCCATGGGAAAGACTCAGAGAATCGCTATCGTCGGGGCCGGCCTGGGCGGAGCCGCCGCCGCCGGGCTTCTGCAGCAGGCCGGGTTCCAGGTGGATGTCTACGAACAGGCCCCTGAATTCTCCCGGCTGGGCGCGGGGATTCACGTCGGTCCCAACGTGATGAAGGTGTTCCGCCGCCTCGGCATCGAAAAGCCGCTGGAGGCGATGGGCTCCAAGCCGGACTTCTGGTTCAGCCGCGACGGCTTCACCGGCGATTACCTGTCGCGCATCCCGCTGGGCGACTTCGCCAAGCGCGAATACGGTGCCGCCTATGTCACCGTCCACCGCGGCGACATGCACCTGCTGCAAATGGACACGCTGGCTCCCGGTACCGTCCAGTTCGACAAGCGGCTGGAGACGATCACCGACAGCGGCGACGACGTGCATCTGACCTTCGCCGACGGGACCGAGGCGCGCGCCGACATCGTTATCGGCGCCGACGGCATCAACTCCCGCATCCGCGAGGCCCTGCTGGGTGTCGAGGCGCCGAACTACAGCGGCTGGGTCGCGCACCGCGCGCTGATCCGCGGCGACCAGCTGGCAAAATACGACCTGACCTTCGAGGACTGCATCAAGTGGTGGACCGAAGACCGTCACATGATGGTCTATTTCACCACCGGGAAGCGCGACGAATATTACTACGTCACCGGTGTGCCGCATCCGGCCTGGGACTTCCAGGAGGCCTTCGTCGACAGCAGCCGCGAGGAGATGTACGAGGCCTTCCAGGGCTATCACCCGACCGTCCAGGCGCTGATCGAGTGCACGGAGGAGGTCACCAAATGGCCGTTGCGCAACCGCAACCCGCTGCCGCTGTGGAGCCGCGGCCGGCTGGTCCTGCTGGGCGACGCCTGCCACCCGATGAAGCCGCACATGGCCCAGGGCGCCGGCATGGCGATCGAGGACGCGGCGATGCTGACCCGTTGCCTGTCCGAGACCGGCCTGACCGACTACCGCACCGCCTTCGCGCTATACGAGGCCAACCGCAAGGACCGCGCGACGCGCGTGCAGGCGGTGTCCAACGCCAACACCTTCCTGCGCACGCAGGAGGATCCGGCCTGGGTCTTCGGCTACGACGTCTATGAGCAGCCGCTGCGCGAAGGCATCGCTGCATGACCGCCTCGACCTTCCTCTACGGCGCCAACGTCCAGGCCAACGGCATCCGCCAGCATTACCTGCGCTATGGCGGGGAGCGGCATGCCGGGCGCCCGGCCATCGTGCTGATCCCCGGCATCACCAGCCCGGCCGTCACCTGGGGCTTCGTCGCCGAGCGCTTCGGACAGCAGTTCGACACCTATGTGCTGGACGTGCGCGGGCGCGGTCTGTCGGAGAGCGGGCCGCATCTGGATTACGGCATCGATGCCTGCGCCGACGACGTGAATGCCTTCGTCGCGGCGCTGGGCCTGACCGATTACATCCTGGTCGGCCATTCCATGGGCGCCCGCTTCGCCATCCGCGCCTCGGTGCGCGGCGACGCGAAGGGCCTGCGCCAGCTGGTGCTGATCGATCCGCCGGTGTCCGGCCCCGGCCGCCGGGCCTATCCCAGCGGGCTGCCCTGGTACGTCGACTCCATCCGCCAGTCCTTGAAGGGCATGGACGCCGACGCCATGCGCGCCTTCTGCCCGACCTGGACGGAGGAGCAGCTGCGGCTGCGCGCGGAATGGCTGCACACCTGCTACGAGCCGGCCATCGTCCGGACCTATGAGGGCTTCCACCAGGACGACATCCACGCCGACCTGCCGAAGCTGCCGGTTCCGGCCCTGCTGATCGTCGCCGGCCGCGGCGGCGTGATCCAGCCGGAGGACGAGGAGGAGATCGCCCGCCTCCAGCCCGCCATCCGCATCGCCCGCGTCCCCAATGCCGGGCACATGATCCCCTGGGATGACCTCGACGGCTTCTTCGCCGCCTTCGGCGACAGCCTCGGCACCCCGCCCACCTGATTGATAGGAACCACCCGCATGTCTTCGCTGTACCGCATCGGCCAGATCGTCCCCAGCTCCAACGTCACCATGGAAACGGAAATCCCGGCCATGCTGACCGCGCGTCAGGCGATCCGCCCGGAACGCTTTACCTTCCATTCCGCCCGCATGCGGATGAAGACGGTCAAGAAGGACGAGCTGGCGGCGATGGACGCCGAATCCGACCGCTGCGCCGTCGAGCTGTCGGACGCCCGCGTCGATGTGCTGGGCTATGCCTGCCTCGTCGCCATCATGTCGATGGGCCTCGGCTATCACCGCGAGTCCGAAGCTCGCCTCGCCCGCAAGACGCTGGAGAACGACGCCCCGGCCCCGGTGGTCACCAGCGCCGGCGCTCTGGTCGACGGGCTGAAGGTGATGGGCGCCAAGCGCATCGCCATCGTCGCCCCCTACATGCGCCCGCTGACCGAACTGGTGGTGGACTATATCCGCGCCGAGGGCTTCGAGGTGCAGGACTGGCGCGCTCTGGAGATTCCCGACAACCTCGACGTCGCCCGGCACGACCCGAACAACCTGCCGGACATCGTGCGCGGCATGAACCTGGAGGGCGTGGACGTGGTGGTGCTGTCCGCCTGCGTGCAGATGCCGTCGCTGCCGGTGGTGCCGCGGGTAGAGGCGGAGACCGGCAAGCCGGTGCTGACCGCCGCCATCGCCACGACCTACGCCATGCTGAAGGCGCTGAAGCTGGAACCGATCGTTCCCGGCGCCGGCGCCTTGCTGTCCGGCGCTTACTGAGGAGCGGCCACATGACCGACGGGCAGAGCGTATCCGACAATTACAAGGGCGTCTGGGGCAACCGGATCGGCTTCGGCGAGCGGCCGGCCCTGCTGGTGATCGACTTCATGCAGGGCTACACCACCGAAGGCGCGCCGCTCTACGCCCCCGGTGTGGTGAGCGCGGTGGCGGAGACGGTGGAGTTGTTGGACGCCGCCCGCCGCGCCGGCATCCCGGTCGTCCACACCAACATCCGCTATCACCCCGGCCATTTCGCCGATGGCGGCATGTGGGTGCGCAAGGCCCCGGTGATGAAGGACATGGTGGAGGGCAACCCGCTCGCCGCCTTCTGCCCGGAGGTCATGCCGCTTGCGCACGAGGTGGTGATCTCCAAGCAGTATGCCAGCTCCTTCTTCGGCACCAGCCTCGCCCCGATGCTGCATGCGATGGGGGTGGACACGGTGGTGCTGACCGGTTGCTCGACCAGCGGCTGCATCCGCGCCACCGCCGTCGATGCGGTCCAGCACGGCTTCCGCACCATCGTCGTGCGCGAATGCGTCGGCGACCGCCACGACGGCCCGCACGAAGCCAACCTGTTCGACATCGACAGCAAATACGGCGATGTGGTGAACAAGCAGGAGGTGATCGACCGGTTCGGCCGGTGAGATACCGGTGGAATCCCCTCTCCCCCCGGGGAGAGGGTTAGGGTGAGGGGGACGCGCGGCGGCTCTTCCTCAAGAATCCACGCCATGCATCCCCCTCACCCCGACCCTCTCCCCGGGGGGGAGAGGGGGATGGGCACTTCAGGACCAACAAAAAAACAAACTGGGGCCAACACCCGGCGCCGCACCCGAGACAGGCGGCGCCGGCATGAAAAAACAGGACGGGTTCACAACGCGATCAGCGTAAGGAGACAGACGACATGTCCTATGCCCAGACGACAACAGCGAATGCCGCAATTGGCGCGGCGCAGTCCGTCGATGCGGACCAGCTCTACAAGAAGATCACCTGGCGCCTCATTCCCTTCCTCTGCTTCTGCTATCTGGCGGCCTATCTCGACCGCATCAACATCGGCTTCGCCAAGCTGCAGATGATGGGCGACCTCCAATTCAGCGAGGCCGCCTATGGTCTGGGCGCCGGCCTGTTCTTCGTGGGCTACATCCTGTTCGAGGTGCCGAGCAACCTCGTGCTGACCAAGGTCGGCGCGCGGCTGTGGATCGCCCGCATCATGATCACCTGGGGCCTGCTGTCGGCCGCCACCATGCTGGTCACCTCGCCGACCCAGTTCTACATCGTCCGTTTCCTGCTGGGCGCCGCCGAGGCCGGCTTCCTGCCCGGCGTGCTCTATTACCTGACGCTGTGGTTCCCGACCTACCGCCGCGGCCGCATCATGGCGCTGTTCGTCATCGGCCTGCCGCTGTCCAGCGTGATCGGCGGCCCGCTGTCGGGCTGGATCATGAGCCATTTCGACAATGTCCAGGGCCTGCGCGGCTGGCAGTGGCTGTTCCTGCTGGAAGCGCTGCCCAGCGTGCTCCTGGGCTTCCTGACCTTCGTGGCCCTGCCGAATTCCTACAGGGATGCCAAGTGGCTGTCGGAGGATGAGAAGGCCCGCCTTGCCGTCGACCTGCGCGGCGACGATGCCGAGGCCAAGAATGTCGGCCACAGCTTCAAGGAAGGCCTGCTGAACCTGAAGGTCTGGATGCTCGGCGGCATCGACTTCGCCATCCTGCTGACCGCCTACGCCATCGGTTTCTGGCTGCCCACCTTCATCCGCAAGACCGGCGTGATGGATCCGTTCCACATCGGCCTGCTGACGATGATCCCCAACATCGTCGCCGTGGTTGGCATCCTGCTGATCGGCGCCAGTTCCGACCGGATGCGCGAGCGCCGCTGGCACATCATCATCCCCTTCCTGGCCGCCTCGGCCGCGATGGCCACCAGCACCTTCTTCGCCGACAACCTCGTTGCCACCGTGGCCCTGTTCACCGTCGCGTCGGTCGGCGTGCTGGGTCCGCTTCCGGCCTATTTCAGCCTGCCGGCCACTTTCCTGAAGGGCACGGCGGCGGCCACCGGCTTCGCCATGGCGATCTCGCTCGCCAGCATCGCCGGTTTGGTCAGCAACTCGCTGATCGGCATCGTCATCGACCTGACCGGCAGCAGCAGCGCGGCCTTGTGGTTCTTCTCCGGCTGTCTCGTGATCGGCGCCCTGCTGGTCTATGCGCTCCCGCCCAAGGTGGTGAACCGCTGACCGGTTTTGTGCAGCGTGTAAACCATCTGTGAAAGATCACGCGATATGAGTGCGTAAACGGTCAAGCCGGCGCCGCCCAGAGGGGTGCGGCGCCGGTCGGCCGTTCCGGTGTGTCCGGCCACGGCGCGGCCGAGACGCATGCCGCAAAAAAGCCAGTCGCCGGGGACAACAGAGACATGATTTCCGCACTGCGTGGCATCCGGGGGCGCCTGCTGCTGCTGCCCCTGATCACCGTCCTGGCGCTGGTCGGCGCCGGGGCCATGACCGCAAGGTCGCTCGGCACCGTGATGATGGAGGAGCGCCAGGCCCGCGCCCGCGTCGCGGTGGAGATGGTCACCTCAGTCATCGAACGGTTCGAACAGCGGGCCGCGTCCGGCGAGCTGCCGGTCGCCGACGCGCAGAAGCTGGCGCTCGACGTTGCGCGGTCTGCCCGCTACGACGGGTCGGAATATGCGCTGATCCTCGACCGCAAGGGCAACATCCTGGCCCACCTGAACCCGCAGGTCGAAGGCAAGGCCATGTGGGACAGCACCGACAAGACCGGCCGGCTGTTCGTGCGCGACGAGATCGCGGCGGCCGAATCCGGCGGCGGCTATTCCTCCTTCTTCTTTCCCAAGCCGGGATCGAGCGATCCGGTGGAGAAGTCGGCCTATTCCAAGCTGACCAAGGGATGGGGCTGGGTCGTCAGTTCCGGCGTCTATCTCGACACCGTGGCCGCCGCGCGGCTGCAGACCATGCTGAACATCGCCGGCGTGATCGCGGTGCTGGCGGCGATCAGCCTCGGCCTCGCCGTCTGGATCGGCCGGCGCATCACCACCCCCATCCTGCAGCTGACCCAGGCCACCAACCGCATTTCCACCGGTGACCTGTCGGTCGCCATCGGCCACCAGGACCGCGGCGACGAGGTCGGCACGCTCGCCCGCGCGCTGGATGAGTTCAAGCGCAACGGTCTCGAGGTGCGCCGCCTGCAGGCGGAGGCCGAGGCGCAGAAGGAGCGCACGGAAGCCGAACGCCGCGCCGCCCTGCTCGACATGGCCGCCCGGTTCGAGGCGCGCGTGATGGGAGTGGTGGGTGCCGTCGCTGCGGCGTCCCACCAGATGGAAAGCACCGCCACCGGCATGGCCGGCGCCGCCGAGCGGTCGGGCACCCAGGCGCATGCAGTGTCACAGGCCTCCGAGCAGGCCAGCAGCAACGTCAACACCGTCGCCGCCGCAACGGAGGAGCTGTTCGCCTCCATCGCCGAGATCGGCCGTCAGGTGACGATGTCCACCTCCGTCGCCAGCCGCGCGGTGGACGAGGCGGCGAAGATCGACGGCATGATCCACAGCCTGGCATCGGCCGCCCAGGAGATCGGGCAGGTGGTGGAGCTGATCAACGCCATCGCCGGCCAGACCAACCTGCTGGCCCTGAACGCCACCATCGAAGCCGCACGCGCCGGCGAACACGGCAAGGGCTTCGCCGTCGTCGCGTCGGAAGTGAAGGCGCTCGCCAACCAGACCGCCCGCGCCACCGACGACATCCAGGCCAAGGTGCTGGAAATCCAGCAGTTCACCGGCAGCACGGTAACGGCGGTGCAGGGCATCGGTGCCACCATCACCTCGGTCAGCGACATCGCAACCGCCATCGCCTCGGCGGTGGAGCAGCAGAGCGCCGCCACCAAGGACATCGGCGCCAACATCCAGCAGGCCGCCCGCCACACGGCGGAGGTCAACAGCAACATCGCCGGCGTCGCCCAGACCGTCGGGCAGACCGGCACCGCCGCATCCGGCGTGCTGGAAGCCGCCAGCGGTCTGGTGCGCGAGACTGTCAAGCTGCGCAGCGAGGTCGAGGACTTCCTCTCCACCGTCCGCGCCGCCTGAGCTTGCGGTTCGCCGTCACGGTGCCTGGATCGTCCGGAAGGCGATGGGCACCGCGACGCGCATCGCCTCGATGAAGCGGCGGAGGCGTGTCGGCTGGTGCCGGGCCGGCGGATAGACCAGATGCACCGGCAGCGCCGCTGCCTGCCATTCCGGCGCCAGATGCACCAGCTGCCCGGTCGCCAGATCGTCCACCAGCGCCCATTCCGACGCGATGGCCGCCCCCAGCCCGCGAAGCGCCGCGTTGCGGATCGCCTGCAACCCGTCGGTGGACAGGCGCGGACGGATGGGGAAGGTCACCGCTTCGCCGGTTTCGGCATGGGTCAGCGTCACCTCGTCGCGATAGAAGGTGCGCAGCGCCAGCCAGGGCAAATCCACCAGCTCGGACGCATGCGCCGGGACCGGGCGCCCATCGAGCAGGGCAGGGGAGGCGACGGCGATCCGCGGCACCTCCGCCAGCCGCAGGGCGATCACCGACGGGTCGCCGACCTCGCCGACGCGGATGGCGCAGTCGATGCCCTCGCCGATGAAATCGGGCATGCGGTCGTGCAGCAGCCATTCCACCGTCATCCGCGGGTAGCGTTGCAGATAGTCGGCCACCGGCCCGATCAGCTGCTGCTGCCCGAACGCATGCGGCGCCACCACCCGCAGATGGCCGGACGGCTGGTCGTCCGCCCCGCGCACGTCGCTTTCCAGCATCTGCCATCCGGCGAGCAGATCCTTGGCACGCTCGTAGCAACGCGACCCGTCGTCGGTCAGCGCCATCCGGTGGGTGGAGCGCTGCAGCAGGCGGACGCCCAGCATCCGTTCCAGCTGTTGCAGGCGTCGGCTGACCGTCGGCTGGGTACTGCCGAGCTGTGCCGCCGCGGCCGACAGGCTGCCGGCATCCACGATACGGACGAAGGTTTCCAACAAGGCGATGCGGTCGCTGCCGGCCAACGGAAGGTCTATGCTCATACGCTCTACGTATAGCAAATCTACACCTGATCCGGCTACCGTCCTGGGAACCCGGCCGCCATAGTCCCTCTCGTTCAGTTTCTTGGGAGGGTCTCACGATGACGACCATTCAAACCGCGCATAGCGCCGCAGCCGCGATGCCGGCGCCCTCCGATGCCGGGCTCAGCCGGCCGCTGGTTTTCCTGCTGGCCGCCGGTGCCGGTCTGGCGGCGGCATCGCTCTATTACAGCCAGCCGATGCTGGGCATCCTCGGTCCCGACATCCAGGCCGACGGCCGCTCGGTCGGCTGGGTGCCGACGCTGACCCAGCTCGGCTATGCCGCCGGCATCCTGTTGCTGGCGCCGCTGGGCGACCGCTTTGACCGGCGCAGGATCATCCTGGCCAAGGCGGCCATGCTGGTCGCGGCATTGCTGGCGGCGGGCTTCGCGCCGTCCATCGCGGGCCTTCTGGCGGCGAGCCTGGTTCTCGGCCTGTCGGCGACCCTGGCGCAGGACATCGTGCCCGCCGCCGCGACCTTGGCGCCGGCGGAACACCGCGGCCGGGTGGTCGGCACGGTGATGACCGGCCTGCTGCTCGGCATCCTGCTGTCGCGGGTGGTCAGCGGCCTCATCGCCGAGCATTTCGGCTGGCGCGCGGTGTTCGTGGCGGCGGCGGGAAGCATCGCGCTGCTGGGCGTGGCGCTGTGGCGCGGCCTGCCGCGCTTCGCACCGACGACCAGTCTCGGTTATGGGGAACTGCTGGCTTCGCTGACCGTGCTGTGGGGCCGTCATCCGGCACTGCGCCGCGCCGCCATGGCGCAGGGCCTGCTGTCGCTGGGCTTCAGCGCCTTCTGGTCGACGCTGGCGGTCATGCTGCATGGTACGCCGTTCCATCTGGGCGCCGCCGCGGCGGGTGCCTTCGGGCTGGCCGGTGCGGCGGGCGCGCTGGTGGCGCCGGTCGCCGGACGGATCGCCGACAGCCGCGGACCGGAACTGATGACCCGGCTGGGCGCCGGCCTCGCCGCGCTGTCCTTCGCCGCCATGTTCCTGTCGCCGCTGGTGCCGGAGGGCGGCCGCCTGTGGCTGCTGGTGGCCAGTGCCGTCGGCTTCGACCTTGGCGTCCAGGCTTCGCTGATCGCCCATCAAACCATCGTCTATGGCATTGATCCGGCCGCCCGCAGCCGACTGAACGCGGTGCTGATGGTGGGCATGTTCATCGGCATGGCGGCCGGCGCCACGCTGGGCAGCCAAGCGCTGGCAAACTGGGGCTGGAACGGCGTCATCGCGGTGGCGACCATCGCCTCCATCGGCGCACTGATCCTGCGGCTCTTCACCCGGCCGGAGCGGTAAGCCGGCGGCCGTCACCAAGGTTCAGGTTCGTCCGTCCATATGGCCTGGGATCATGCGGCGTCGCATGATCCCAGGGCATTTCAGTGTCCGAAGGCGGGGCAGGGGGGAGCGAAACCCCTACGTCACACCGGCACCTCTGCCAGCATGGCCGCCAGGCAATCGGCGATCTGGTGGGGGGAGAAAGGTTTGCGCAACAGGCGCACGGCCTCCCCGAATTCCGGCGTATCGGCGTAGCCCGTCACGATCAGTGCCGGAATCCCCGGGCGCAGCTGCCGGGCGTGCCGCACAACGGCGGCTCCGTTCATGCCGGGCATGGCGAAGTCGGTGACCAGGGCATCGACCTCGGTCCCATCGCGAAGAACCACCAGCGCCTCCTCCCCGCCGCCCGCCTCGATGACATGGTGTCCGAGCGCTTCCAGCACCGCCGTCGTTCCCATCCGTACGATCGCGTCGTCCTCCACCAGCAGGATGGTGCGCCCGATCTCGCGGTCTATCCGGGGAACGGGTTGATCCGTCGTGGCGACGGCGCCGCGAACGCTCGGCAGATACAGCGTGATCGCGGTGCCAACGCCGGGCGTGCTCTCGATGCGGACGCCGCCGCCGGATTGCGTCGCCATGCCATGGACCATCGACAATCCGAGGCCGGACCCCTTGTCGACCGGTTTGGTGGTGAAGAATGGCTCGAAGACGTGCGGCAGCACCGATGGATCGATGCCGGTGCCGGTATCCTCGACCCGGATCGCCACGTATGTGCCGTCCTCCAGTTCCGCCGGCCTGCCGGCGGACGCACCCGGCCCCCCGTTCCCGCCGACCTCCGCAACGAAGGCGGTCAGGGACAGACGCCCGCCCATCGGCATCGCGTCGCGCGCGTTGATCGCAAGGTTCAGGATGGCGGATTCCAGCTGTGCCCGATCGATCAGCGCAGCCGGAAGATCGGGCGGCGCCTGAATGGTCACCATGATCTGGCCGCCCAACGTGCGCTCCAGAAGGGAGCTCATGGCGGACATCAAACTCCCCAGATCGGTGGGCTCGGGTATCAGCGTCTGACGCCGCGCGAAGGACAGCAAGGACTGCGTCAGATGTGCGCCACGCTCGATGGAACTGTTGGCTGCCTCGAACAGCTGGCGCGGCACGCCGTCGGGCACTGTTGGTTCGAGAACGGAGAGGCAGCTGACGATGCCCTGAAGCAGGTTGTTGAAGTCATGCGCCACGCCGCCGGTCAGTTGCCCCAGCGCTTCCATCTTCTGGGCCTGATGCAGCGCCAACTCCGTACGCCGGCGGTCCACCATCTCGGCCTGCAGTTCCCGCGTCCGGTCCGCAACCCGCTCCTCCAGACGGTTGGACGCCTGGGTGATCTCTTCCAGATAGCAGCGGGTCCGGTGCTGGCGCGCCCGGCTGCGCACGGCCGCCAGTGCGGCGCTTTGCAGCGCTTCACGGTGCAGGGGCCGGTCCAGCAGCGTGACGTTGCCGAGCGATTGGAAGAACGCTTGCCGCCCCATCCCGGCCTGACGGCTGCGGCGGGAGGTCAGGACGATGATCGGCAGATCCGACCACGGGGCCTGCGCCTCCAGCCAGACGACCAGAGGCTCCACGTCCGTCAGCGCGCTTTCGGAGAGCACCAGCGCCGTGGTCGCATCGTCCAGGTTCCTGCGGAGCGCCGCCATATCGGCACAGGCTCGCGCCTCCAGTCCACCCTCGCTGAGGACTGAGGCGATCACCTCGGCGTCCCGCCCCTCGGGTGCCAGGATCAGTAATGACGTGCGCATCGGCTTCGCTCAGCCACTCTCGACCGAGCCGCCGAGCAGCGGGTCCGCCGCTCCCTGATATTCGGGCACTCCGGTCAGCACGCCGCGGAAATCCATCAGTTGCGGCCCCACCTGCATGCCGTCGGGGAACAGGCGGAATTCGCGGATCGACAGCTCGTGGACGCCGGTGCGCTTCTTGACCACGGAAATGGCCTTGCGCACCTCGCCTCCCGCTTCGAAGAACCGCAACAGGACCACGGTGTCGCTCATGAAGGACAGGTCGACCGGATTCTGCACGTCGCCGACGATGCCCTGCTGGGCCAGGATCAGGATGGTCACCACGCCCTTGTTGTTCAGGTAGGTCAGCAATTCATGCATTTGGAGGGCGAGCGCCTTCTCCTCGGGCATGGTGCTGAGGTAGGAGTTTAGGCTGTCGATCACCACGATGCGCGCGTTGCGGTCCTCGACCTCGCGGCGCACCTGCCAGACGAACTCGCCCGGCGAAAGGCGGGACGGGTTGGCCCGCTGCCAGCCGACCCGCTTCTGGCTCACCGCCTCGGCGATGTCGATCCCCAGCGCGATGCTGCGCAGTTCCAGAGTCTTGAAGGTCTCATCGAACGAGAAATAGGCGGCATGTTCGCCGCGTTTGACCGCAGCCGTGACATATTGCAGGGCGATGGACGATTTACCGACTCCCGACGGCCCGACGAGCATCGTCGTGGTGCCATGCGTCAGGCCGCCGCCCATCAGTTCATCCAGGGCCGACAGGCCGCTTTCCATGGTGTCCGGCTCGAAGTCGCTCCTGTGCTCCTCGGCAATCAGGCTGGGGAAGACCAGCACATTCTCTCTGGTAATGGCGAAGTCGTGCCAGCCGCTCTGGTACTCGGCACCCCGCATCTTCGCGATGCGCAGCCGACGCCGTGCCGCGCCATAGGAACGTTCGATCTGCTCCAGCACGATCACGCTGTGCATCAGGCTGTGCAACTCGTTCGTGCCGTACTGCTGGGTCAGATCGTCGAGGATCAGGGTGGTGCAATGGCGGCCCTGCAGGAACTGCT
This sequence comes from Azospirillum sp. B21, assembly GCF_008364825.1. Taxonomy (GTDB): domain Bacteria; phylum Pseudomonadota; class Alphaproteobacteria; order Azospirillales; family Azospirillaceae; genus Azospirillum. The sequence continues at coordinate 248,320 of NZ_VTTO01000005.1, read as the reverse complement.
TGAGTGCCAGGATTTGCCGACGGTAGCTGAGTTGGTCCTGCGTGAGCAGCCGCAGTTCGGATACGGTGTCGATCACCACCAACTCGGGATTTTCTTCTTCGATGCGGTCTATGATCAGGCTGACGGTCTCGCCGAGTTCCACCTCCGACGGGTAGAGCACACTCTGCTGGCGGTCCAATTGTGCTTCGACCGGAACGATGTCGAACACCGCAAATCCCTCCAGCCTCCAGCCATGGCTGAGGGCGGTTGCCTCCAGTTCCTTCACATTTTCCGACAGCGTGATGTAGAGACCTTTTCTGCCTTCCTCGCGCGCCTGGATCAGAAGTTGCAGTGCGATGGTCGTCTTTCCTGTGCCTGGCGCACCTTCCAGAAGATGCATTCGCCCTCGCGGCAGCCCGCCGCGCAAAATCAAATCCAACTCCGGAATTCCGGTCTGCACTTTTTCAATCGGGATCGTCTCAGCCACCAATGGCTCCTTCACTTCCGTACCTGCTGACAAACACGGTGCGGCGGGAATGTTCCGTCAGGGCCTGTTCACGGCCTGAAATTGAAAGATGGCATTGTGAAGTTCGGGGCGAGACAAGACCCGGCAGAAGGTGAGCCTGTCACCTGAACATCATTTCCATAATTTTACTTATGTGTCTCTTTGTGGGGGCAGCGGTCGAGCTCAATCGAGCGCTGCCCCCCACGGTCACCGTGCCGGGTTCAGCATCGGGCCGGTCAGTTCGGGGCCGTTCGCGGCGTCCGCGATGGTGATGGCGGTCGGGCCCTGGGAGCCCAGCGTCATCGTCACCGGGCGTCCATTGTTGTAGTTCTTCCACATCTGGTACAGGGCCAGTGCCGCGAACATCTTGCCGTCGCGGCTGGTGTTGTACTGCCATTCCTGGGTCGGCACGACGCGCAGGGTCCCGTTGCCGGACTGTTCAACCTTTTCGGCGAAACGGTAGCCGAGCTTGTCGCTGATGTTTGCGACCAGTCCGTCGAAGCCCGGCGAAAGCCGTCCGAAGCCGGCCTGCGCCGGGGCCGCATCGCCGCCGCCCAGCGTGCTGGCAGAGTTCCGCTTGACCAGATCGGCGAACAGCCACCCTTCCTCCCCGGTGCGCAGCACCCGGACGCCCAGCCAACTGCCCTCCCGCCTCAACTCGACGACTTCGTCCCCGCGCGCGATGGTGGAGCGAACCGCCGCGTCGTCGGAAGGGCCGGCGCGCAGGTTCACCTTCTCCCCCACCACTGCATGAACATCACCCGATGCGGCCAACGCTGGAACCATCGGCGTTCCCGCCAAGCCGAGTGCCGCAACCAGGACAAACATAATTTCCCGTGACATGACCGCTCCTCCCGCTGGGGTGCTGGTGGGCACCGTTTTGCGAACAACACTCGGCAACGGGTGGATGATCCATGAACGGCCTTCCGGTATTTCCGCTTGACCTGAAGTTAACTTGAGGTTTTAGGCTTGCTGCCTGGGATCTGGCATACCAGGCTTCATAACCGATCCCGGCCGATTAACCTCTGAGGCAGGTAAGACGATGAGCAGTGTACAGCTGGAAACGCCGCGGCGCTCTCCCCCGACAACACGGACGCTGCGCGTGCACCGTCTGGAAAGGGTTGCACCGCAAGTCCTGCTGGTGGAACTGCGCGATCCCGATGGCGAATTGCTGCCGCCAGCGGAACCGGGTGCCCACATCGACGTCCATCTGCCGGACGGGGCGGTGCGGTCCTATTCGCTGTGTGGCGATCCGGCGGATCGGCATGCCTATAGCATCGCCGTTCTGAACGTACCGGGCGGGCAGGGATCGCGCTTCGTCCACGGGGATCTGGAACCGGGCACCGACATCACCATCGCCCTGCCCCGCAACACTTTCCGCTTCGACGAAGCGCCGCGCTACCTGTTCATCGCCGGGGGCATCGGCATCACACCGCTGTTGCCGATGATCCGCGAGGCGGCGCGCCGGGAGGCCGACTGGGTTCTTCACTATTGCGTGCGCAGCGCAGCCGTGGCGCCGTTTCTCGGCGAACTCCGCGCTTTGGCCGACGCCCAAGGCGCCAACGGCCGGGTTGAGGTCCATGCTGCCGACGAAGGCAAGAAACTGACGGTGGATGCGCTGCTTGCAGATACCCCGGAAGATGTCCTGATCTATTGCTGCGGTCCGCAGCGGCTGATGGAAGCCGTGGCCGCCGCCGCCCGGCCGATGCAAGACGTGCGCTTCGAGTGGTTCGCCCCGCGCGCGGACACCGCCCCCAAGGCTGCGTCGGACGACGGCTTCGACGTGGTTTGCGCCCGCTCCGGCGTGACCGTCACCGTGGCGGCGGGGACCAGCATTCTGGAAGCGCTCTATGCCGCGGGCGTTGCGGTCGATTCGTCCTGCGAGCAGGGCATCTGCGGCACCTGCGAGACGGCTGTGCTGGAGGGTGAACCCGACCACCGCGACAGCGTCCTGTCCGACGCCGAACGTGCTGCCGGCAAGACGATGATGCTGTGCGTGTCGCGTGCCCGAAGCGCAAGATTGGTGTTGGACGTTTGATATCCGACAGTTCACCACAAGACATTGGGAGGAATGATGACCGAGGAAGACCTGCAGCGGCTCGGGCTGGCGCTGTTGAACAGCCCGGCGGAGGCCATCGTCTATTCCGACCGGGAGGGCCTGATCCGGTTCTGGAACGCGGGAGCGGAGCGTGTGTTCGGCTTCACCGCCGAAGAGGCGCTCGGCCAGTCGCTGGACATCATCATCCCCGAACGCCAGCGCCAACGCCATTGGGAGGGCTATGACGAGGTGATGCGGACGGGCGTGAGCCGCTATGGCAGCGGCGATCTGCTGTCGGTGCCGGCGCTGCGCAAGGACGGCAGCCGCATCTCCGTCGAGTTCACCATCGTGCCCCTGAAGGACGCTGACGGGGCGATGATGGGAATGGCGTCGGTCATGCGCGACGTATCGGCCCGCTTCGACGAGTTGAAGACCCTGCGGCGGCAGGCGGCCGGACGCTGAAAAAGGCCCTGCCCTACCCTACGCCCCGCCGGCGACCCGGTCAGCGCCTGTTCCAACCTGCCGGCCAGCTTCGATGAAACGAAGATGGTGGACGCCACGGAATCCTCCAGGCTCTGCACCAGTTCGCGCGGGTGCAGCTTGGCGTTGACCGGCGGCGTCGCCATGCCGGCGGCCCAGATGGCGAAGAACGGGGATTGTAGACCAATAGACGCGAATCGGGAGCTTTATCAACGGCATAGGCGGAAGGGTCCAACCAGAGGATTGCCACAGCGTCACAGCACCATCAGGAGGGCCGGGACGCCAGCCAGCACGGCGCCCTGGGTGCCGCCCCACACCGTGCTCTCCTCGGCCAGCAAGCCACCGACGTTGCGGATATGGACGATTGCGCAATAGAGGGATGGAACGAGGGCGGTCAGCGATAGCCACAGCACCCAGTCCGGGGCTCCCCCGATTACGACCGCCGGTGCAAGCATCAACATCGTCCGGCCGATGCCGGACAGACCGTCGGCGACCAGTCCGGGCCATCCCCGCGCTGGCCGGCCGTTGCGGCAGGGCATCAGAAGCAGCCCGCCGACCATCGCGGCTGCAGTGGCCGCACCGATCAGCAGCGCCGTCTGCATCGGCAGAAGGAGCGACCAGGGAGCGGTGGTGAGCAAAGTTGCCGGCACTCCCCAGAGCAGCAGGCGCATCCACATGTTCGGTTGCCGGTAGACCGTGCCGAGAAACACGCCTCCCAGCACACAGCTGGCGACAGTGAACAGACCGGCTGTGATCAGCAGGTAGTCGATCAGAAACTGTTCGGTCAACATCACCATCGAAGCGCTCTCCGTCTGTGCGGACCAGTCACAGTGGTGGGCGGCTGCAAGCCGCGTCAACCGAAATGCAGCGCTTCAGTCATGAGCGGCCCGCGATTGCTGGCAGGCCGCGCATCCGCTCTATATAGGATTGCAGCCCCCGTGTCGGACCTGACCTTCCAATCCGGCGCATCTTTGCCGGGCAACCCTGGGACAAGCCCGAATGTCGACCAAACTGGACTTCCGCCGCCTCCGCTATTTCGTCGCCGTCTGTGAACTGGGCAGCTTTTCCAAAGCCAGCGAGTTTCTGAACGTCGCCCAGTCGGCGATCAGCCAGCATGTGGCGACGCTGGAGGAGGATCTGGGCGTCCAGCTTCTGGTGCGGCAGCCGCGCGGCGTCAGCCGGACGGAAGCGGGGGAGCGGCTCCACGCCCATGCCAGGGGCGTGCTGCACGCGCTGGAGCAGGCGGAACTGGACGTGCTGTCGCTAGCGCGGGCGGTGGTGGGGCCGGTGATGGTCGGCTTCAACTACACCGCGATGGAGGCCATCGGCCTGCCCTTCATCCGCCGGGTCGCCTCCACCCTGACGGAGGTGAAGCTCCGCGTCATCGAAGCGCACAGCGAGATCATGCACCAGTGGATGCTGTCCGGTCAGGCCGACATCGCCCTGACCCTGGTGCCCCCCAACGACGACCGCCTGGAAGGCATGCCGCTGCTGGACGAGGAACTGGTCTGCCTCGGCACCCGTGCGATGCTCGGCGACAGGGGGCCCATCGATCTGGCCGACGCCCTCCGCCTGCCGCTGATCATGCCCGGCCGCACCGCCGTGCTGCAGGCACTGGCCAGCGACGCCGAGGTGCGCAATGCCATCGCCGCGAGGGTCTATATGGAAATCGAATCGGCCATTCCGTTGAAGCGGGCGGTCAGCGCCGGGCTGGGCGTGACCATCCAGTCGGCGGCGCTGGCCGGTGACGAGATCGCCCGCGGTGAACTGGTGGCCCGGCCGGTGGTCAATCCGACGATGGGACGCACCCTGTATCTGGTGTCCTCGCGCATCAAGACCGCCTCCCGCGCAGTGATGGAAGCCCGGCGACTGATGATCGATGTGGTGCACGAGGCGCAGGCGAGCGGCCGCTGGCCCGGCCGGTGGCGCGATACCCATCTCGAAACCAGATAGCTCGTTTCACTTCTTTATATTTTACGACCCTGCCCTCCCGTGGTGATCTGTTTCGCAGACAAACAATCTGAAGGCCCGCAGTTGAATGGGCCCGGCTTCCGGCGCCTGCTTCTCCGCCGCCGGAACGCCGCAACGAACCACCTGAGGGAGGTGCAGGACATGACGATCATCAAGACGTCCGCCCATGGTCTTACCCGCGCGAAGCCGATGCTGGCGCTGCTCGCCGCCGCTTCGGCCACGGCGCTGACGGTGCTGCCGACGGATGCGGAGGCGGCGACGCGGATGCGCTGCAGCCATCAGCTGCCGCCGTCCCATCACATCGCGAAGGTCGTCGATCGCTGGGCGGCGGAGGTGAAGACCCTGTCCGATGGCAATCTGGACGTCCAGGTGTTCGGCTCCGACAGCCTGATCAAGGCCAACGAGAACATCCTGGCCGTCGCCAAGGGCGACATCGAATGCGCCTTCTCGCTGAATTTCCAGTGGGGCAAGACTCTGCCGCTGATGAACGTCACGGTCGGCCCCTACACCATGTCCTCGATCGAGGCGTGGAAGAAATGGCCGGACTCCGAAGCGGCCGCCTTCCTTGAGGAACGCCTGCTGAAGAAGGGTGTCAAGAACGTCGCCTGGATGTTCCAGACCAACACCAGCGTCTTCACCTCCAAGGGCAAGCCGCTGCTGAAGCCGGCGGATTTCCAGGGACAGAAGATGCGCGGGTTGGGTCCGGCATTCGACCGCGGACTGAAGGCGATGGGCGCCACCCCGGTGGCGATTCCCGGCAGCGAGGTCTATCAGGCGCTGGCGACCGGCGTCATCGACTCCGCCATCACCGACGTGGCCGCCGCATGGTCGCGCAAATACTACGAGGTGCAGGACCACATGACCGTGGTGCCGGTGCTGGCCGCCTATCTGCACGGCTACGTCAATCCCGGCTGGTACAACAAGCTGACCGACAAGGACAAGGCCGCCCTGAAGAAGGCCGGCGACCTTGCCGCCGGCTGGGCGATCGACGCCTCGCAGGAGGCGGCCGCCAGCGCGCCGGCGGACCTGGAATCGAAGGGCGTCAAGGTCCACATCGCGACGCCGGAGGAGAATGCCGCCTTCAAGGCCGCCATGGCTCCCGCCTTCGCCGAGGGCTTCGCCGACGAAACCGGCGCCGACGGCCGCAAGCTTCTGGAACTCGTCAACAAGCTCCAGTGAAGAGGGGACCGGCCATGAGCAGCATGTCCACCCCCGACACCGTGACACCTGCAAACGGCAGGGGCGCGGCCCACGGCGCCCTGCGTCTGATGACCGGCACCGCGTCGGTCCTGTCGCTCATCGGCGGCGCGCTCAGCATCCTGCTGATCGTCGCTGTTCTGGCCCTGACCACCGCCGGTGTCTTCGCCCGCTATGTCGTGGGCCAGCCCCTGGAGGGTGTGGACGAGGCCTGCGGCTTCATGGTCGTCGCCATGGTGATGGCCGGCGCGGCGGAGGCGCTGCGCACCGGCCATCATATCCGCATCGATCTGATCATGGGCTTCGTCGGTCCGCGCGGCCGGCGCTGGCTGGATGCCTGGTCCAATCTGGCGGTGCTGGTCGTCGCCGTGCTGCTGGCCCGCACCGGCTGGCACACCGCCATGTTCTCCTATGACTTCGACGCCTTCTCGCCGGGCCAACTGGAGCTGCCGATGTGGATCCCGCAGGCCACGCTTCCCATCGGCGCCGCCCTGCTGGGGATCGTCGCCTTCGCCAAGCTGCTGGCCGCTCTGGCGGGCGACGGGACGGATGAGACGAGGGGAGGCCACTGATGACGTTCCTGATCCTGGGCCTGCTGCTGCTCCTGCTGTTCAGCGGCATGCCGATCTTCGCGGCACTCTCCCTCACCTCGCTCGGCGTGCTGGTCCTGTTCGAGGGCAGCATCGACGGCATGGCCGACGCGGTGTTCTCCAGCCTGAACAACCCGCTGCTCGCCACCATCCCCATGTTCGCGCTGATGGCGCATATCATGATCAAGGCCAAGGTGGTCGACGACCTCTATGAGATGTCGAACACGCTGGTCGGGCACATCAAGGGCGGGCTCAGCTTCGCCACCATCCTGTCCTGCACCATCTTCTCGACCATCTCCGGTTCTTCGGTGGCGACCGCGCTGACCATCGGCTCGATCTCCATCCCGCAGATGAAGCGCTACGGCTACCGTCAGCGCGACACCTACGGGCTGATCGCCGCCGGCGGCACGCTGGGCATCCTGATCCCGCCGTCGGGGCCGATGATCCTCTACGCCATCGTCACCGACGCGTCCATCGGCGCCCTGTTCCTGGCCGGGATCATTCCGGGCCTGCTGATGGCGGTTCTGTTCGCCGGCTACAGCTGGCTCCAGGCCAAGCGGCAGGATGCCGTGCGGTCGCAGCCCTGGCCCGGCTTCGGCGCCGTCGCTGCGGCCTTCCGCGAGTCGATCTGGGCGGTTCTGATGCCGCCGCTGATCCTGGGCGGCATCTATCTCGGCGTCTTCACGCCGGGCGAGGCGGCGGCGGTCGGTGCGGTCTATGCGCTGGCGGTGGCGCTGCTGGTCTACCGCAACGTTTCCTTCGCCGACCTGCTGGATTGCGGCGTGCAGACGATGCGGACCAGCGCCATGCTGTTCATGATCATCGCCGCCGCCGGCATGTTCGGCCACGCCATCACCATCATCCGCCTGCCGGCCCAGATCATGGAGACGGTGACGGCGCTGGGGCTGTCGCAGGGCGGCTTCATCCTGGCCGTGATGTTCGCGATCTTCATCCTGGGCATGTTCCTGGAGACCATCGCCATCATTCTGATCACCACCCCCATCATCCTGCCGGTGATGACCGCGCTGGGCATCAACCCGATCTGGTACGGCGTGATGCTGATGATCAACCTGGAACTGGCGCTGATCACCCCGCCGGTCGGCATGAACCTGTTCGTCATCAAGGGCATAACCACCTCATCCCTTGCCGAGGTGACGCGCGGCGCCCTGCCCTATGTGCTGCTGATGATGGCGGGCCTGTTCGTGACCTGGCTGGTTCCGTCGCTGTCGCTCTGGCTGCCGCAGGCTGCGGGCTTCGGCATCTGACCGCTCTTTAAAACCGTTCCGGCCTTTCCCTTCCCGTTTCCACCGGATGTGCAACCTCCCAGCGCATCCGAACGGAGGACCCTTGCCATGACGAAAGACCCCGTGACCATCGTCGAGGTCGGCCTGCGCGACGGGCTCCAGATTCTCGACCGCGTGGTGCCCACCGCCGACAAGCTGCGCTGGCTGGAGGCCGAACACCGCGCCGGCGTCCGCCGCTTCGAAGCCGCCTCATTCGTTCCGCCCAGGCTGCTGCCCCAGATGGCCGACGCGGCCGAGGTGGTGACCGGCGCCCGTGCGTTGCCCGGCATCGTCGTTCACACGCTGGCCCCCAACCTGAAGGGCGCCGCGGCGGCGCTCGCCGCCGGTTCCGACGTCATCGTCCTGCCGCTGTCTGCCAGCGAGGCGCACAGCCGCGCCAACATCCGCAAAACCCGCGAGGAGTCGGTGGAGGAACTGGCCCGCGTCTGCCGCGCCCGCGATGAGGGCGGCCACAAGACCCGCATCGACGCCGGCATCTCCACCGCTTTCGGCTGCACCATCCAAGGCGAGGTGCCGGAGGACGAGGTGGTGCGCCTTGCCGAATCCTGCCTGGAGGCCGGGGCCGACCGCGTGACGCTGGCCGATACTGTCGGATACGCAAATCCGGCGCAGGTCCGCCGCCTCTACAGCCGGGTCAAGGACATCGCCGGCGACCGGCTGCAAAGCGCCCATTTCCACGACACCCGCGGCCTCGGCCTCGCCAATTGTCTTGCCGTGCTGGACATCGGCATCCGCGAGTTCGACGCCTCGCTCGGCGGGCTGGGCGGCTGCCCACACGCCCCCGGTGCCAGCGGCAACGTCGCGACCGAGGATCTGGTCTTCATGCTGGAGTCGATGGGCTTCGACACCGGCATCGACCTGGACGCCCTGATCGAGGCGCAACGCCTGCTCGCCACCCTTCTTCCCGGCCAACCGCTGCACGGCAAGATCGCCGCCGCCGGCCTGCCCAAGCATTTCGACCAAAGCCATTTCCACCGGAGTCCCGTCCATGCCTGACAGCAATACCACCCTCCCGCTATCCGGCATCCGCGTCGTCGAATTCTCCCACATGGTGATGGGGCCGACCTGCGGCATGATCCTGGGCGATCTCGGTGCCGACGTGATCAAGGTGGAACCGGTGACCGGCGACAAGACCCGCAGCCTGCCGGGGGCCGCCGCCGGCTTCTTCCGCACCTTCAACCGCAACAAGAAGTCTCTGGCCGTCGACCTGAACAGCCCCGACGGGCTGGCCGCCGTCCACAAGCTGGTCGACACTGCCGACGTGGTGATGGAGAATTTCCGCCCCGGCCTGATGGCGCGCTACGGCCTCGACTACGCCAGCCTTGCCGCGCGCAACCCGCGCATCATCAACCTGTCGCTGAAGGGTTTCCTGCCCGGCCCCTATGAAAAGCGCACGGCGCTGGACGAGGTGGTGCAGATGATGGCCGGGCTCGCCTACATGACCGGCCCCACCGGCCGGCCGCTCCGCGCCGGCAGCTCGGTCAACGACATCATGGGCGGCATGTTCGGCGTGATCGGCATCATGGCGGCGCTACGCACCCGCGAGGCCACCGGCCGCGGCCAGGACATCCAATCCGGCCTGTATGAGACCTGCGTCCTGCTGTCGGCCCAGCACATGCAGCAGTTCGCCGTGACCGGCGAAGCCCCGCCCCCCTTCCCCGAGCGTATCGCCGCCTTCAGCATCTACGACACCTTCGAGGTGAAGGACGGCGAGCAGATCTTCCTGGGCGCGGTCAGCGACGTGCAATGGCGGACCTTCTGCACCGCATTCGGCTTCGACGACCTGCTGGCCGATCCCAGGCTGGACGGCAACACCAAGCGCTGCCTCGCCCGCGACTGGATGCTGCCCGAAATCCGCCGCCGCCTTGCCGCCTACAGCAAGGCCGAGATCGCCGAACTCTTCGAGCGCAACGGCCTGCCCTATGCCCCGATCAACCGGCCGGAGGAGCTGTTCGACGATCCCCACCTGAACCAGAGCGGCGGACTCGCCTCCATCACCACCGAGACCGGCGGAGAGACGCGCGTGCCGCTGCTGCCGCTGACGTTGGACGGGCAGCGTCTGGGCCCGCGCATGGCGCTGCCGCCGGTCGGCGCGCAGAGCGCGGCGCTGCTGGCCGAACTGGGCTATAGTCAGGCGGAGATCGAGCGGCTGCTCGCCGCCGGGGTGGTGGCCGATCCGGCCGATGGACCGAAGGCAGAGGCGGGGGAGGAACGGCTCGCCTCCTGACCGGCACAAAAAAGGGAAAGAAGCAATGACCTCCGAGAGCGCGACAGAAACGGCTTTTGAGACCGGTGAGGCCCTGCTGGCCCGCCATCCCGGCGCCATCATCCAGCCCTTCAAGGGGGTGTGGCCGCGCGTCGCCGCCGACGCCTACATCGCCCCCGGCGCGGTGGTTGTGGGTGACGTGACCATCGGGGCGGAGGCCAGCGTCTGGTATGGCTGCGTCCTGCGCGGCGACGACCACAGCATCACGGTGGGGCCGCGCACCAACATCCAGGACGGCACCATCATCCATGTCATGCTGAACGAGTATCCCACCGTCATCGGCGCCGACGTCGTGATCGGCCATGGCGTGCGGATGCATGGCTGCACGCTGGCGGACGGCTGCCTGATCGGCATCGGCTCCATCGTGCTGGACGGGGCCGTCGTGGAAAGCGGCGCCATGCTGGCCGCGGGCGCCGTCCTGACCCCACGCAAGCGCATCCCCGCCCGCCAGCTCTGGGCCGGCAGCCCGGCCAAGCATCTGCGCGATGTCACCGACGCAGAGGTCGAGTTCATCGCCTTCGACGTCCGGCACTATGCCGGGCTTGCGCAGACCGCTTCGGGTCGCGGGTGAGGCTGACCGGAAGCGGGGCTGATTGGCAGCAAATCGCCGCACCGATGGTTGATGCGTCCGGCATCGCCCGTCAGCCATGCTTTGGATCTGCCATCACCGCCCTGTTGGCACACAGAACGGGGCCGGCCTGCAGGGCAGGTGGATCAACGGCCTTCGGGCACCAGATCGAGTTTCTTCTCGGCGCTCTGAGTGACGAAGGGTGCGCTTCGAATCCATCGCAACGCTATGGGTGAGCCCTGCCTTGCCGAGCTCATGACGGCGTGCGTAACCTTTTGAGTTCCAGGTTCGATGATGCGCCAGGACGGGCAGGCCGAACGTATGCCGGAATCGGGAACAAAGCCTGAGCATTCACAATTCGATCAACGTTGTCGCACTATTCCGGCAGGTGGCCGTGGGACGGCCCCTCTGACGAAATCCACCCAAAAAATCCCTTAGCGTTCAAATAGAAATCTGCTGCATATGCAACCGTAAAACAAGGTGGTGGCACCTTGCAGTTATGATAAGATGGATTAAGAAGAACATGCGACATCGGTGGCAGCCATATAGAAGATAGAATCAACCTTAGGAAGAATAAATGGCCGGAATCGATCATTTAAAGATGTTGGTTGAACTTCTGTGTCGCCCCTATTCCATGGACAAGCACTATGAGGACCGTGCGAGATTCATGGAAATTATTGGCTCTCTGTTCGGCGAGCATAATGTATGGGTTTGCCTCTGGTTGCTGGATGCAAATGAGGGGCGAAACGAATTGCGCCTCGATCAGATCGTCAAACTGAAACCTGATGGTGTCAGTGAGAAATTCACCAGATCACAGTTTCATTTTGGTGGTGTTTTCGCGGTGCTGCCACCCGGCGGCCAGTGCGAGTCCATTGATGCCCTGGCCAAGCGAACAATTTCACACAGATTGCAAAGCGGGCCTCTGCAAGCCATAAGCAAGGAGGTTGGTCCGCTCGAAGGGGATGAGTCGTTCCACGCATTGGCGGGACACGATGGCGAGGATATCGGCTGTATTCAGGTGGTGGCGGCAAACGCCTTTCCCATCGGAGAGGATAATGCAGTGGTTCTGCCTCTTGCGACCAGGGCCTTGGCCGATCAGATCAGACGCAGCCGTGAGTACCGAATATGGAATCGCCAGAAAGAAATCGGCGCGGAGCTGATGGCAATCGATTCGGTCGAACGTGCCTTGCAGATCATGGCGGAGGCGGTGCGGAAGGGATGCTGGGCGCAATACAGTTCCATCACCTACACTCGATGCGACCACAGACAGGAAATCATCAAAGCGGAAAGCCGCGCTCGAGGAAGCGAACTCCAATCTTCGCAAAAACTGATCCAGAATGTGGTGGAAAGGAAACACGCAATCCGGCGGGGGGCGGGAGAGGCCCCGGCAATCCAGACGGCAAATTCCAACTTTGTTTCTGGACGGCTTTCGCCAAACGCTGCCATGGCAGTGCCGGTTCTGGTGGAAAGTTGGTGTGGTGAAAATGCCAAGAGAATTGAAGGGGTTGCCTGCGTAATCGAGGTGATCGGAAAAAACAGCAGCGGCCACTTTTATTCCTCATTCAGCAATCAAGACGAAAATTTTGTGAGTGGCATCGCCAATATGCTGGCGGAAGCGCTGCCTCGCCTTGAAATGCTTGAGGCACAAAAGCTGGTTGCGGATGAAATCGAGATTATCGAATCCAATTCCACAGCGATCATCGATACCGGAAAGGATGTTCTGAACGTTTTTTTCAGCTTGGAAAAGCTCGTCAGACAGATCGCACCATGCTCCACGTTCTCTGCGGTCGTCGGGAGCGGCAACCTTCTTCATCTGTCCGATGAGTCCTTCAGAGACGCGGTAGATAGTGCCGTTCCCAGAATCGACGCAAAAAACAGTGAAGCCATCATCACAGTAGGAAATGGCAATGCCTATGTCATACCTCTCGCACATCTGGAGAGCGGAGGAAACAAGCTCGTCATTGGAATTTCGACAAACGATATTCTAAAATATAGAAAAACCATCCTAGGATATCTTTGCCGCGAATTCGGTAGCCTGATTGGAGATCGGTTGCGTTATCGCAAGATGATCAAGGATTTGACGGAGACCAGACACGCATTGAGGTCTGGTCTGACCGGCGTGGTCACCAATCTCGACGCGATCCGACGTATTTACCATCGCTATCGAAGCAAAGGCCCGGACAGGCTGTATGAGGTATTGGTGCATGATCGGGAATTCAGCGAATCTTTGGATTGGGCAACATTATTTGTGCAGAAGACAGCGGTCTTCATCGATGAGACTCGATTGCTTTTGGATAACTTGAACTCTAACACTCTGAAAATCACATTTTTTGATATTGAACGTGTGCTGGATGAGGCCATCAACTGCCTTATGCCGGAAGCAAGTGATCGCGGATGTAGAATTAGTTTTGAGAAAAAAATTTCTCCTGATCTATCAACTGGTTGGGCTGATCGTGATCTGATATATATTTTGCTTTTTAATATAATTGACAATGCCATCAAATATTCATTCCGTGACAGAACCATAAATATAGAAATCGGTGCCAGCCAAGATCAATGGCGCATTCGTGTGATTAACCTTGGCGTTCCCATCCCAAAGGACAAGCGCCAGACGATTTTCCAGTTGTTTCACAGGGAAAGCAGTGGAATGGCTCCCGATTCTCGCCGTCCCGGCACCGGATTGGGCCTGTCCGTCTCGGCCATGATCCTGACGGCCCATGACCCCACGCGTGAAATTGAAGTCGATTCCATAGAGCAATCTGATGGTAGTTGGCGCACCTGCTTCACCATTCCCATTCCACGTCTATTGAAAGCGCGATGATGACAAATTCTAAAGAATACACGGATTATACCATTCTTCATTTCGATGATGAGCCGGCCAATATCCGCCCTCTGCGGCGTACAATATTTGACATTCTGTGCGACCGCTACATCGGCCTAGAAGACGCCCCTGAAGCAAATGTCATTGCTCCAGACGGCTCCAGTATGACCATCACCGTGGCCCAACGTGGGATACGAGTCATTTACAGGATCTCGCGAACAAGAGATGATTTCCATGGAATTGTTAGCAATGTAGATACGCCCGAAAGATGCGTTCTCATTTTTGATTTGATGCGTCCGGGAAAATCCGGGCTTACGCTAGTTGGAAATACTCTGTTTGATGAGTGTAAAGGCAAGGACTTTGCGGGAACATTCTTTCTGACTGCCTATGCCGATCGAGTGCCACCGGAAATCGCTGCACAGATTGGTCAGTACAATATTTGGCCAAAACCACCAAAGACGGCAGCATTTATTCATGAGGTAGTCTCAAGACTGCGACTTCCCAAATGAGGATCAACATGATGACACTGGATGGAAGGTCGTACGAAATACCCGAAGTCGCTCAAGTGGCTGTTGAGCTTCGAGGGTGCATTGGAGAGAAAGATCTTGATCGCGCTCTTGTCAGTGCGTTTATTAATATTCCCGGCATTTGCGCTTTCGCTTGCCTTGGCAAGGATATTGATGATGCGCTCGTCATCGCTCCTCACATAAAAGACAGCGACGCCGTTGCCGAAAAAATGATACATCGCCTTACTATGAAGGCAAAAACTTGGAGTTTAAAGCAGAATGACCATATCTATGAGTTGGATGATGGTATATTTTACCACCAGGATGCAGATTGCCCACAAGATGAGGAAAAATTTGAGGACTTTAGGATATTGTTTATCGCAAGACTTCTTAGCCAGGGGAAGAACTATCGACAGGAAATGCGATGTGCATTGCTTGTGGAAAAGGATAGCTACTTCTGCGATCAATCAAACTTCCGATCGGATTCTGCTCTTTTTGTGATTGCCATGATGCTCGACGAGGCGGTCCGACGGCGCCGCGCTGCATTGCAAGCCTTTCCTCCTGTTCTTTCGGCTTTCTATCTCCGCCAAGCTCATACAAGAAGAAACAAGGGAATTGCTCTCGATCCGCCGTGGCTAAGGCATGACAAGGGTGGAGATGGTATTGACACTATCACCATTTCCTTGGATTTGCGCAAATCCACTCAGATGATGGAAAAGGCAGTACAACCAGAATATTTTGCAAAATGGCTGTCTGCAATGGTGCAGGTCTTGCGTTCTATCGTTCACCGACATCTGGGTGTATTCGATAAATTCACCGGCGACGGCATACTCGCTCATTTCCTCGTCAGAGACATCCGAGCATTGTCCGGCGAGATGCCACGTTCGGGGGTTCTGGCCGCTGTGTCCTGTGCTGACGAGATGATCGAGGCCACAAGCATCCTCTTGCATGCCGTGCAGCCCTTCATTCGCTTCGACAGCGGTTTGTTCGGTGCTGGCGTCGGGATTGCCCGGGATTGGGCTCACTGGGAAAATGACCGTGACAATCAGTTGATCGTGGTCGGTACAGGCGTGGTGGATGCCTGCCGGATGTCGTCCGGTGCCAAGGCCGGCAGGATCCTGATGACGGTCAACACCTTCCACAACTTCATGGACGACGGTGGGTGCCCTGGACTGAAGTGCCGCCCCAAGAATTTCATCGCCAAGGGATATCCCGAGGATCATCAATATCGTGTGTGGGTGCTTTCGAGAACCCATCCTTTGAGCACGGAATCGAGCAACTGGATTGAACAGACCTGCACAAATGCTCTGTCGCTGGCCTACAACGAGGATGGTGCGGAGGCTCCGTGTTCCGGTGCATTGGCCGCTGTAAGGCGCATGCGGTCGGCTGTTGCACGAGATGTCGCGTTTCCAGCGCCGTAAAGACCACCCGATCGTGCGATTGGATAGCCAGCTGTATTCACCCATTACAATGTTCGGAGGCCAGGTGGAGCAGTGAAGATCGAGCCCCTCTCCCGCTTTTGGCACCCTTTGCGAAAGGATGCCGTGGCGCGGCTGTGGATGGTAGGATGAGGCTTTTGCTTCCAGAACGGCAACCGCCTCACCCGTGAAACGCGCCCTCAGTTCTTCAGCTTGTAGCCCGTGCGGAAGATCCACCAGACGACGGCGAGGCAGATCGCCATCATCAGAGCGACCATGACGAGGCTCAGCGCGACGGGCACGTCGGCGGCTCCGTAGAAGCTCCAGCGGAAGCCGCTGACCAGATAGACGACCGGGTTGAACAGGGTGACCTTCTGCCAGAAGGGCGGCAGCATGCTGATCGAATAGAAGCTGCCGCCCAGGAAGGCCAGCGGCGTGACGATCAGCATCGGCACGATCTGCAGCTTTTCCCAGCCATCGGCCCAGATGCCCAGGATGAAGCCCAGCAGGCTGAAGGTCACCGACGTCATCACCAGGAAGGCGACCATCCAGAACGGGTGGGCGATGGAAAAGTCCACGAACAGCCTCGCGGTCAGCAGGATCAGCGTGCCGAGGATGACGGATTTGGTCGCCGCCGCCCCGACATAGCCGATCACCGTCTCGAAGGCGGAGACGGGGGCCGACAGCAGTTCATAGATCGTGCCGGAGTAGCGCGGCATGTAGATGCCGAAGGAGGCGTTCGACACGCTCTCCGTCAGCACCGACATCATGACGAGGCCGGGGACGAGGAAGGCGCCGTAGCTGACGCCCTCCACCGACGCGAATCGTCCGCCGATCGCCGCCCCGAAGACGATGAAGTACAGCGAGGTGGAGATCACCGGCCCGGCGATGCTCTGGAACAGCGTGCGCCAGGTGCGGGCCAGCTCGAAGATGTAGATGGCCTTGATCGCATGCAGGTTCATGCCCGCTCCTTCACGAGGCTGACGAAGATCTCCTCCAGGGAGCTCTCCTCGGTGCGCAGGTTCGTATAGTTGATGCCGTGGTCGCCCAGCTTGCGCAGCAGCCCGGCGATGCCGGTGCGTTCTCCCTGGGTGTCGAAGCTGTAGACCAGTTCCCGCCCATCGGCCGACAGGGTCAGCGGATAGCCGGCAAATTCGGGCGGAATGGCGTCGAGCGGGTTCAGCAGCTGCAGGGTCAGCAGCCGCTTGCCCAGCTTTTCCATCAG
The DNA here is from genome assembly GCF_008364825.1 of Azospirillum sp. B21. Taxonomy (GTDB): domain Bacteria; phylum Pseudomonadota; class Alphaproteobacteria; order Azospirillales; family Azospirillaceae; genus Azospirillum. Next base: position 231,452 of record NZ_VTTO01000005.1, on the reverse strand, counting down.
CGCGGCCTTTTCCTCCACCAGGATGATCCGCCCGCCGGAGATCACGCCGATGCTGTCGGCCATTTCCTCGGCCTCTTCGATGTAGTGGGTGGTCAGGATGATGGTGACGCCGCTGTCGCGCAGGCGTCCGATCATCTCCCACATGCCGCGACGAAGCTCCACATCCACGCCGGCGGTCGGCTCGTCCAGGAACAGGACGCGCGGCTCGTGCGACAGCGCCTTGGCGATCAGCACGCGCCGCTTCATGCCGCCGGACAGCGCCATGACCTTGGTGTCCTTCTTGTCCCACAGGGACAGGTCCTTCAGGATCCGCTCGATCACCGCCGGGTCGGGCGGCTTGCCGAACAGGCCGCGGCTGAAGCTGACCGTCGCCCAGACGCTTTCGAACGACTCGGTCGTCAGTTCCTGCGGAACGAGACCGATCAGGGAGCGCGCGGCGCGCCAGTCGCGCATGATGTCGTGGCCGTCCACCGTCACGCTGCCGGCCGTCGCCCGGACGATGCCGCAGACGATGCTGATCAACGTCGTCTTGCCGGCGCCGTTGGGACCCAGCAGCGCGAAGATCTCGCCGCGGCGGATGTCGAGATCGACGCCCTTCAGGGCCTGGAAGCCGGATGCGTAGGTCTTTTCCAACCCACGAATCTGAATGATTGGCTGCATATCTCCCCTCGGCTTGCGGATGCGCCGGGTGCGGGCGCCATTGGAGCGGGCGCCAGCATAGCGTCTGATGGACCATGCCGCACCCGCGTTACCGGTAACACCCCATATGCGATAAGGGCGCGCCACAGGCCGCCGGGCAAACAGCCGTCACTCGTCCGGCAGCATGCCCTGCGGCAGGTTTTCGCGGAAGATCACCTCGCCCCGCGGCGTCTCCACCCCCTGCATCGGCGGGCGGCCGGCCCGCAGGTTGGTGAAGATCGCCACGCAGGCCGACAGCGTGTTGCGCGGGTCCTGGGTGATGACCGCGTCCAGCGTACCGTCGATCAGCAGGCCGCGCGTCTCGTTGGTCAGCCCATGGCCGATGCAGACCATCTCCCGTTCCCGCCGCGTCTCCTTCAACGCGCGGGCGACGCCCTCCGCCCCGCCGCCGATGTTGTAGACCCCGGCGAGGTCGGGGTGGAGGCCCAGCAGCATGCGGGTCTGGCGGTAGCTCTTGCCCTCGTCGTCATGGCCCTCGCGCAGGCCGACCACCTCAATGTCGGGGGCGATCTCCTTCAGGACATGCAGGAACCCCATCTCGCGGTCCTCATGGGCGCGGTAGCTGAGGCTGCCGGCGATCATCGCCACCTTCGCCGGCCGCTTCCCCAGGAAACGTGCGATCAGGTAGCCGGCCGTCCGCCCTGCCGCCCGGTTGTCCAGCCCGACATAGCCGGCGCGGCGGCAGTTGAGGATGTCGGAGATCAGCGTCACCGCCGGCACGTTGCGCTCCGCCAGCGCGTCCACCGCCTCGCGCACCGCCGGATGCTCCAGCGCCATGAAGGCGACACCGTCGGCCCTGCGGCCATGCTGGAACAGGCTGCGGGCCAGCAGTTCCGGGTTGAAGCTCTTGATGAACTCCACCTGCGCCTTCACCCCGTGCGGAGCCAGCATGGCGTCGGCCCGCCGGATCATCTCGCCCAGCCCGGTCAGGAAGCGGTTGTTTCCGGCCGGCAGCAGGAAGGACAGCCGCATCGGCTTCTGCACCGCTGCCGCATGCAGTTCGGACTCCGGCAGATAATCCAGCTCCGCCGCAGCCTTCAGCACCCGCTGCACCGTGGCGGCGCGCACGCCCGGCCGGTGGTTCAGCACGCGGTCGACCGTTGCGGTGGACACGCCCGCCGCCTGCGCGATGTCGACCACCCGCGGCAGACCGCGCTGGGTTCCGCTCTGGAGTCCCTTGGTGCCCGCATCATCCATCGGCAAAACCATCAAAAACCATCATCATTCGCGTTTGACACTTGTTAGCCCTGGACCTACCGTCCACCCAACAATCATCAATTGACATCAGATCACATCAGAAACGCAAGGCCGGAAGCAGCAATGTCGGCCGGAACCCTATGGGAGGATCGAACATGACCAATCTGACCCGCCGCACCATGCTGAAGGCCTTCGCCACCGCCCCCGCTATTGGTGCCGCCGGTGCCGTCATCGGCATGCCGCACATCGCACGCGCCGCCGAGTTCGAGCTGAAATACGGCAACAACCTGCCGTTGACCCATCCGCTGAACGTCCGCGCCCACGAGGCGGCGGAGCGCATCGCCAAGGAGTCGAAAGGCCGGGTCGAGGTCAAGATTTTCCCCAACAACCAGCTTGGCGGCGACACCGACATGCTGTCCCAGGTGCGCAGCGGCGGGCTGACCTTCTTCACGCCGTCGGCGCTGGTCATCGCCACGCTGGTTCCGGTCGCCGCCATCAACGCTGTCGGCTTCGCCTTCTCCGACTACGATCAGGTGTGGAAGGCGATGGACGGCAAGCTGGGCGCCCATGTCCGCAACGCCATCTCCAAGGTTGGCCTCTACGCCTTCGAGAAGATGTGGGACAACGGCTTCCGCCAGATGACCAGCGGCGACAAGGCCATCAGCTCGGCCGCCGACATGAGCGGCCTGAAGATCCGCGTTCCGGTCAGCCCGCTCAGCATCGCCATGTTCAAGGGCCTGGGCGCCGCCCCCACCAGCCTGCAGTTCAGCGAGGTCTATTCGTCGCTGCAGACCCGGATCGTCGACGCGCAGGAGAATCCGCTGCCGATCATCCAGGTCGCCAAGCTGTACGAGGTGCAGAAATACTGCTCCCTGTCGAACCACATCTGGGACGGCTTCTGGTTCATCGCCAACGGCCGCGCCTGGAAGGGCCTGCCGGCGGACATGCAGACCATCGTCGCCAACGCCATCAACGACGCCGGCATGGCCCAGCGCGGCGACATCAAGGCGCTGAACCAGTCGGTGAAGACGGATCTGGAATCGAAGGGACTGGCCTTCAACCAGCCGTCGCCCGACAGCTTCCGCGCCAAGCTGCGCGACAGCGGCTTCTACGGCGAATGGAAGGGCCGTTTCGGGGACGAGGCCTGGGGCCTGCTGGAGGAAGCGGTCGGCAAGCTCGCCTGATCCGCCACCCCTGCCCCGTCCGGTCCTCCCACCCATGAAGGAATCCCCCGTCATGTCCCACCTGTCCGAACCGGTCCACGGCTTCGCGGAGGCACCCGGCAGCCTCGGCACCGGCGGTGCCTCTTCGCTGGTCCGCAAGATCGACCACGGCCTGTCGGTCGGGGTGGAGATGGCGGCGGGACTTCTGGTGCTGGTCGAGATCGTCGTCCTGCTGGCCGGCGTCGTCGCCCGCTACCTGTTCCACACTCCGCTGGTCTGGTCGGACGAACTGGCCTCGATCCTGTTCCTCTGGCTGTCGATGCTTGGGGCCGTGGTGGCGCTGCGCCGGGGCGAGCATATGCGGATGACCGGGCTGGTCAGCCGCGTCGGCCCGCAGGCGCGCAGCCTGCTGGAATGCATCGCCATCACCGCCCCCATCGCCTTCCTGGCGCTGGTGCTCTACCACGCGGTCGATTACGCGATCGAGGAGCAGTTCATCACCACACCGGCGATGGAGGTGTCCAATGCCTGGCGCGCCTCGGCCCTGCCGGTCGGGCTCGGGTTGATGCTGGTGGCCGCGCTGTTCCGCCTGCTGCGGGTCGCCCGGCCGCTGACCGTCCTGGCGGCTGCGCTGGTGACCGGCGCCATCGTCGCCGGCTTCTGGGTCGCCGGCCCTGTGCTGAAGCCGTTGGGGCAGTTGAACCTCATCATCTTCTTCGTCGGGCTGGTCGCCGCCAACGTCTTCGCCGGCGTGCCCATCGCCTTCTCCTTTGCGCTCGCCACCTTCGCCTATCTGGCGCTGACCACCTCCACGCCGCTGCTGGTGATGGTCGGCCGGCTGGACGAGGGCATGAGCCACCTGATCCTGCTGGCGGTGCCGCTGTTCGTCTTCCTCGGCCTCCTGATCGAGATGACCGGCATGGCCCGAGCCATGATCCAGTTTCTGGCCAGCCTGCTTGGCCATGTGCGCGGCGGCCTGTCCTATGTGCTGATCGGTGCGATGTATCTGGTGTCCGGCATCTCCGGCTCGAAGATCGCCGATATGGCGGCCATCGCCCCGGTGCTGTTCCCGGAGATGAAGAAGCGCGGCGCCCCTCCGGGCGATCTGGTGGCGCTCTTGTCGGCGACGGGTGCGCAGACCGAGACGATCCCGCCCAGCATCGTGCTGATCACCATCGGGTCGGTCACCGGCGTGTCGATCGCGGCGCTGTTCACCGGCGGCATGCTGCCGGGCGTGGTCCTGGGCGCCTGCCTGTGCTTCGTCGTCTGGCGGCGCTACCGGCACGAGGATCTGAGCCATGTCGAGCGCACCCCCAGCCGCGAGATCGCCCGCCTTGCCATGGTGGCGCTGCCCGCCATCCTGCTGCCCTTCGTCATCCGCGCCGCTGTGGTCGAGGGCATCGCGACGGCGACCGAGGTGTCGACCATCGGCATCGCCTATTCCACCATCGTCGGGCTGCTGATCTACCGCCAGTTCGACTGGGGCCGGCTGAAGCCGATGCTGATCGAAACGGCGTCGCTGACCGGGGCCATCATCTTCATCGTCGGCTGCGCCACCTCGATGGCCTGGGGCCTGACCCAGTCCGGCTTCTCGTCCGATCTCGCCCGCTTCATGGCCGGCATCCCCGGCGGCGCCTATGGCTTCCTCGCCATCTCCATCGTCGCCTTCATCATCCTGGGCAGCGTTCTGGAGGGCATCCCCGCCATCGTCCTGTTCGGCCCGCTGCTGTTCCCCATCGCCCGGGCCGCTGGTGTGCACGAGGTCCATTACGCGATGGTCGTCATCTTCGCCATGGGCATCGGCCTGTTCGCCCCGCCATTCGGCGTCGGCTATTACGGCGCCTGCGCCATCAGCAAGGTGAACCCCGACGACGGCCTGAAGCACATCTGGGGCTATGTCGGCGCGCTGCTGGTCGGCCTGGTGATCGTCGCCGCCATTCCCTGGATTTCGACCGGCTTCCTGGCTCGCTGAGAGCCGCCGGTTTCCTCAAATTCCCTCTTATCCGGAGTTCCTTCAATGAGCCGATTCTTCGGCCAGATCCGTCAGGCTGGCTACGTCGTGCGCGACATCGAGGCCGCCATGGACTATTGGAGCCGCACGCTCGGCATCGGTCCCTGGTTCTACAACGAGCGGGTTCCGATCCGGAACTACACCTACCGCGGCGAATCCTACGAGGTTCACAATTCGGTGGCGCTGGCCAACTCCGGTCCGCTGCAGATGGAGTTGATCCAGACCCGCAACGACGCGCCGTCGATGTACCGCGACTTCCTCCAGGCCGGAAACACGGGCCTGCAGCATGTCGCCTACTGGACAGAGGATTACGACGCCGACCTGGAACGGCTGCTCGGCCAGGGCTTCAAGCCGGTGATGAGCGGCGAGGTCGGCGAGAAGGGCCGCTTCATCTATTTCGATACCGAGTACCACCCCGGCACGGTGATCGAGTTGTCGGAGGTCGCCGGGCCGAAGGGCAAGATGTTCGACCTGATCCGCGAGGCGTCCATGGGCTGGGACGGCAGCGATCCGGTGCGGCCGTTTCCGGATTTGAGCAAGCTGTAAGGGGCGTTTCGTAGGAGCGTCTTGCCCCCTCCCTAACCCTCCCCCGCTTCGCGGGAGAGGGGACTGCCGCCACTCCTTTGCAAATCCCCCGCAAGCATCCAACCCCCTCTCCCGCGAAGCGGGGGAGGGATGGGGAGGGGGCGCTCGGCAGCCACCGCCCCTCCATGCGACCGAACAAGGCCAAGCCCATGCACGCCGACCGCATCGAAGCCACATACCTGATCGAAACCCCCCTCGCCCCGGCCAAGGTGGCGGAGGTGATGGCGGGCGAGCAGTCCTGCGGCACCTTCACCCGCGTCCACGGCGAGACCGACGACCTGCGCGCCCGTGCCCGCGCCATCGTCGAATCGGTGGAGAAGCTCGACACCGCCGACACCCCTGCCCTCCCCAACACGTGGCTGGAGCGTCAGCGCACTCCCGGCCCGTGGCAACGCGCCCGCATCACCATCTCCTTCCCCACCGCCAACATCGGCGCCAACCTGCCCACGCTGGCCGCCACGGTCGCCGGCAATCTCTATGATCTCGGAGAAGTCACCGGCCTCCGCCTGGAATCCCTTCGCATTCCGCAGGCCTACCGCGCGCAGTTCGACCTGCCCCGCCACGGCGTCGCCGGCACGCGCCGGCTGACCGGGGTGGCGGACGGGCCGCTGGTCGGCTCCATCATCAAGCCGAATGTCGGGTTGTCGGCCGAGGAGACCGGCGATCTGGTCGGCACGCTGTGTGCCGCCGGGCTCGACTTCATCAAGGACGACGAGATCTGCGCCGACCCGGCCCATGCGCCCCTGGTCCAACGCATCCCCGCGGTGATGGACCGGGTGCGCCGCCATCAGGACCGCACCGGCAAGCATGTGATGGTCGCCTTCAACATCACCGACGAGACCGACGCCATGCGCCGCCACGCCGATCTGGTGGAGCGCGAAGGCGGGTCCTGCATCATGGTCAGCCTGAACTGGTGCGGCCATTCGGCGGTGCAGACCCTGCGCCGGCACAGCGGGCTGGTGCTGCACGGCCACCGCAACGGTTTCGGCGCCCTGTCGCGCCACCCGCTGCTGGGCATCGGCTTCGACGCCTATCAGGCGCTCTGGCGGCTGACCGGGGTGGACCACATGCATGTCCACGGCTTGAACGGCAAATTCGCCCAGCCCGACGCCGAGGTGATCGACGGCGCCCGCGCCTGTCTTGCCCCGCTGGCCGCCGATGCGTCCGACGCCGCGGACGCCGTCATGCCCGCCTTCTCCTCCGGCCAATGGGCCGGCACGGTGCCAGTCACCTGGGAAGCGGTTGGCACGGCAGACCTGATGTTCATGTCCGGCGGCGGCATCATGGCCCATCCAGATGGACCGGCGGCTGGCGTGCAGAGCATCCGGCAGGCCTGGGACGCCGTCCGCGCCGGGCGCACCCTCGACGACGCCGCGGCGGACCTGCCGGAGTTGCGCCGGTCGCTGGACTTTTTCGGAAAGAAGGGCTGAACCCCGTGGCGGCGATCCCGAAGCTCGGCTGGTACGGCGACGACTTCACTGGGGCGACCGACACGCTGGCCGCGCTGGCGAAGGCCGGGCGGCGGGCGTTGCTGTTCCTCGATGTGCCCGATGTCGCCCGGCTGGGTGCCGCACAGAGAAACGCCGGTGGCCCGCTCGACGCCGTCGGCATCGCCGGGGCGGCCCGCAGCATGCCACCCGACGCCATGCGGATGGAACTGGAGCCGGTCGGCCGCTTCTTCTCGGCGCTGGGTGTGCCGGTGATGCATTACAAATGCTGCTCGACCTTCGACAGCGCTCCTGAAATCGGCAGCCTCGGGGAGGCGGTGCGCACCCTTGCGCCCCATTTCCCCAACCGCTTCCGCCCGGTGGTCGGCGGGCAGCCGAACATCGGCCGCTACTGCCTGTTCAGCACCCTGTTCGCCGCAGCCGGCACCGGTGGCACGGTCCACCGCATCGACCGTCACCCGACCATGAGCGTCCACCCCGTCACCCCGATGGCGGAAGCCGACCTGCGCCGGCACCTCGCCGCGCAGGGGCTCGACGGGACGGCGGCTCTGCACTATCCCGATTACTGCCTGGACGACGCCGCGCTGGACATCCGGCTGGAACGCCTGCTGGCGGAGCATCCCCCCGCCGTGCTTCTGGACGTATCCCGCAGCCCCGATCTCGCCCCCGTCGGCCGGCTGATCTGGAGCCATGCCCGGCGCCGGCCACTGCTGGCGCTGGGACCGAGCAGCGTCGCCCAGGCTCTGACCGCTCATTGGGACGCCCAATCCCCGCCCGCAGTCATCGGGGAGACGCCGCTCGCCGCCGCGACAGCTCCGGTCTTCCTGATGGCCGGCAGCCTGTCGCCGGTAACCCGCCGGCAGATCGAAGCGGCCAAGTCCTACAACCGCATCCAGGCCGATGCCGCCGCCCTGTGCGACGATCCCACCTATGGCGCAAGTCTGCTGGGGGAGGTTGCCTCCTCCTTGGCCGCCGGACGCCACACGCTGGTCTGGACCGCGCCGGCCGAGCCGGGAAGCGCCGACACCACCCGCGCCGGACGGGTCGCAGCGGCCACGGCGGCATTCGTCGCAGCGGTGCTGCGCGCGGTGCCCCTGCGCCGGGTCGGCATCGCCGGCGGCGACACATCGAGCCTCGCGGTGCGGGCGCTCGGCTGCTGGGGGTTGTCCTACCGCTGCACCTTGGCGCCCGGCGTCACCGTCAGCCGCACCCATGCCGACGATCCCGCGGCGGACGGGCTGGATTTGATGCTGAAAGGCGGCCAGATGGGCGGCGGCGACCTGTTCGAACAACTGCTTGGCTGACGACTGCCGGTTGCGTGGGCCTTAAAGCCGCACCCAAGGCAATCTTTCATTTCCCAACGCGCCGCATAAAAATACTTAAGCGTCCAAATGAAATGCCCCAACCTCTCCGCGCAATTCGGAGAGTCCGACGTGTTGCGTTCGTATGAAATTAACGTTTCGGTCTGATAAAATGCTTACAATTGTCATCTTGGACGTACTCCGACATGGGCGCGGCAGCCTGCATCAACCATACGTCCGGCCAACATTGGTCAACGAATGATTTTTCAGCACTTACCCTGATTGACGACCCGATCTGGGTCGCCGATCTGCGGACCGGCCACGCCCTCTGGGCGAACGGCGCGGCTTGCACCCTTTGGGGATTGCGGTCGCCGCATGAACTCCCCTCGAACGCCGATTGCATCCTGCCGGAGTCGGTCCGGCAGCGGCTTCCCGAATACGCCCTTCTGCTTTCGAACGGCGCCCGCGTGAGCGAGCGCTGGATCATTGCGGCTGCGTCCGGCCCGGCCTCCCTGTCCTGCCACTGCTCCGGCATCCGTCTGACGGACGGGCGGATGGCGATGCTCGTGCATGGCAGGTCGCGTCCGGCCGAATCGGCGGCGCCCTCCGCGCTGCACCTGTCGCGGATGGTGGAACATCTGCCGATGGCGGCGGCCTATGTCGAGGACGAGCGGATCTTCATCAACCAGGCGGCGGAGCGGCTGACCGGCTACCGGCAGGAAGATCTGCCCAGCATGGACGCATGGTTCTCCACCGCTTACCCCGGCCATGACCGTAAGATCCGCAGCCGCTACGACGCCGCACGGCTGGCCGAAGCCTCGGTCCTGACCGACCTGGAGATCACCTGCAAAAACGGCAACCGGCGCTGGATCCGCTTCTTCGCCTATCTGACCCAGGGCGGCGAGGTCTGGCTGATGGAGGATGTGACCGATCATCGCGCCACGCTGGAGGCTCTGCACCATGAGCGCGCGGTTCTGCAAAGCCTGATCGATTCGATGCCGGACATCGTCTTCTTCAAGGACCGGGACGGCGTCTACCTCAACTACAACCTTGCGGCCCTCGATTATGTCGGCTGGCGGCCGCTTCCCGACGACCGGTTGCGGGATGCCGATCTGGTCGACACCGAAACGGCGGAACGCCGCCGGCAGGGGGATCTGCGCGCCATGGAACAGGGAATGGCGCGCAACGAGGAATGGTTCGTCTACCCCGACGGCCGGCAGCGGCTGATGGAAACCGTCAAGACCGTCTGCCGCGACCGCGAAGGGACCGTTCTCGGCGTCGTCGGCATTTCCCGCGACGTCACCGACCGCCGCGCCATGGAGGAAATGCTTCGGCGCAGCGAAGCGGAAAAGGACCATCTCGCCAACCACGATCCGCTGACCGGCCTGCCGAACCGCCGGCTGTTCTTCGCCCGCACCGAATCCGAACTTGAACGGTCGCGCCGCATCGGCCAGCCGCTGGCCTTGCTGTTCATCGATCTGGACGGCTTCAAGCCGGTGAACGACCGGCTGGGCCACGGCGCGGGCGACCAGGTGCTGCGTGTGACGGCGGATCGGCTGTCGGGATGCCTGCGCGGCTCCGACCTCGTCGCACGCATCGGCGGTGACGAGTTCACCGTGCTGCTGGAGAGAATCGGCTCGCCCGTCGATGCGGAGCGGATCGCCGGCAAGCTGATCCGCGCCCTGTCGGCGGAGATCACGTTCGGCGGCGAGCGCGTGGCGGTCGGCGCCAGCATCGGCATCGCGCTGTACCCGCGGGATGCCGACGACGTCCGGTCCCTCGTGAAGGCGGCGGACGACGCGCTCTACCGTGCCAAGCATGCCGGGCGGGGCCGCTATGCCGTCTGCGATCCGCGCCGCTGAACCGCGCGCGCCGGCCGCCTTCCAGGCATGATGTAGCAACACTACAGAGCCGCAACCCAAGCACGCATCCGCAGCATTTTCCTGGAAAATCCTTGTTTTCCAACCTGCCGCCCCTGCGCCCCCTGCGACGGAATTACCCAGGGGGCGCGCTTGCACGGTCTGCCCCGACAGGAGTATGTAGTAAAGCTACAAGGCGGGAGCGGAAACCGGCAGGGTCCGGGACCGCTTCCCGCCGACGGGCCTGCACCGATGCGCGGCAGCAAGGACATCGACCGATGAACATGGACAGCAAGGACGTGGGGGGCTGGAGCCAGCCGACTCCGCAAACTCTCGACGCACTGATGCCCGACGCCATCGCTCTCGCCGCCGAAAACCTCGGCGTCAAGAAGGCACATTACGACACCCCCACCCTGTTCGCGCTGGCCGTACTGGCCGGCGCCTTCATTGCGCTGGGCGGCCTGTTCGCCACCGTCACCATGTCGGGGGCGGAAGGCATGCTGCCCTACGGTCTGACCCGGCTGCTGGGCGGGCTGGTCTTCTCCATGGGCCTGATCCTGGTGATCGTCGGCGGTGCGCAGCTGTTCACCGGCGACGCGCTGATGGTGATGGCCTGGGCCAGCGGCCGGCTGCATGCCCGCGAGATGATGCGGGTGTGGACCACGGTGTGGATCGGCAACTTCGTCGGCGCCGCCGGCACGGCGCTGCTGGTCTTCCTGTCGGGGCAATATACCTTCGGGCACGGCGCGGTCGGCGCATCGGCGCTGTATTTCGCGGTGGCCAAAAGCTCGCTGCCGACAAGCCAGGCCTTCTTCCTCGGTATACTCTGCAACGTGCTGGTCTGCCTTGCCGTCTGGCTGGCGCTCGGCGCGCGCAGCGTCGGCGACAAGATCCTGGCGATCACCTTCCCGGTCGCCGCCTTCGTCGCCGCCGGCTTCGAGCACTGCGTCGCCAATATGTATTTCGTCCCGCTCGGCCTGCTGATCGAATGGGGCGCGCCGGACAGCTTCTGGGCCGACCTCGGCCGCTCCGCTCCCTCCATCCCGGTCGGCCATTATCTGGTCAACCTCGCCGCGGTCACCATCGGCAACTGGATCGGCGGTGCGGTCATGGTGGGTGCGGTCTACTGGTTCATCTACCGCCGCCCCAAGCTGCGCTGAGCAGCCGCGTACGTCCTTTCGCGCCCTTTCTCCAATCCGTCATCCCCGCGAAAGCGGGGATCCAGGCCGCCTCGCCGGCTTCCCTCCGCATGCCCTGGAGTCCCGCCTTCCGCGGGAATGACGGTCGAAATCAAAGTGGCTATCGGCCCTACCGAACAACCCTTCAAGATACGGGACATCCCTTCCCATGAGCGCCATCACCGAAATCCGCGCCCGCGAAATCCTGGACAGCCGCGGCAACCCCACCGTCGAGGTCGACGTTACCCTCGAAACCGGTGCCTTCGGCCGGGCCGCGGTGCCGTCGGGCGCCTCCACCGGCGCCCATGAAGCGGTCGAACTGCGCGACGGCGACAAGGGCCGCTTCGGCGGCAAGGGCGTGCTGAAGGCCGTGCAGTCGGTCAACGGTGAACTCGCCAAGGCCCTGATCGGCATGGATGCCGCCGACCAGCGCGTGCTCGATATGACCATGATCGAGATCGACGGCACCGAGAACAAGAGCCGGCTGGGCGCCAACGCCATCCTGGGCGTGTCGCTGGCGGTCGCCCGCGCCGCCGCCAAGGATGCCGGCCTGCCGCTCTACCGCTATGTCGGCGGCGCCTTCGCCTCGCTGCTGCCGGTGCCGATGATGAACATCATCAACGGCGGCGCCCATGCCGACAACCCCATCGACATCCAGGAATTCATGATCATGCCGGTGGGCGCCGAGACCGGCGCCGACGCCATCCGCATGGGTTCCGAGATCTTCCAGTCGCTGAAGAAGAAGCTGAAGGACGCCGGCCACAACACCAATGTCGGCGACGAGGGCGGCTTCGCCCCCAACATCGGCTCCACCGACGAGGCGCTCGGCTTCGTCATGAAGGCCATCGAGGCCGCCGGCTACAAGCCGGGTGACGACGTCATGCTGGCGCTCGACGCCGCCTCGACCGAGTTCTTCAAGAACGGCAAGTACGAGCTGGCCGGCGAAGGCAAGTCGCTGTCGCCGGAACAGATGGTCGCCTACTGGTCCGATCTGGTCGGCCGCTTCCCGATCATCTCGATCGAGGACGGCATGGCCGAGGACGACTGGGAAGGCTGGAAGGCGCTGACCGACGCCATCGGCAACAAGGTGCAGCTGGTCGGCGACGATTTGTTCGTCACCAACCCGAAGCGTCTGGCCCAAGGCATCCGCCAAGGCGTCGCCAACTCGATCCTGGTGAAGGTGAACCAGATCGGCACGCTGTCGGAGACGCTGGAAGCGGTCGATATGGCGCACAAGGCCGGCTACACCGCCGTGCTGTCGCACCGTTCGGGCGAGACCGAGGACAGCACCATCGCCGATCTGGCGGTCGCCACCAACTGCGGCCAGATCAAGACCGGCTCGCTGAGCCGTTCGGACCGTCTGGCCAAGTACAACCAGCTGATCCGCATCGAGGAGCAGCTCGGCGTCGCCGCCCGCTTCGCCGGCCGCGGCATCCTGAAGGCCTGATTTCCAGAGATCCGGAGGCCCCCTGCCCCGCGACCGTCCCGCCCCGCTCTCTCCCGCCCCCGGAGAAGCGACAAGAACCGGAAAGGCCGCGCCCAAAGGGGCTTCCAGGACGGGCGGCGAGCGTCGTGATCGCTGAGATTGCTCGCCCTTCTGCCCCCTTTCCCCGACTCTCTCCCCGGGGGAAGGGGGGTTCCCCGCCCAGCCGCACCATAGACCTGCGGCATAGTGTCAAGGGCCGGGGTTTCCGTTGGTTCTATGTTGCAATGCACATTTAATATACTAATATATCTATGGTTCCCGCGCGGCGCAGAAAGCCGGCACAAGCCGGCAGCGGAACGTTTCCGATTTTCCAGGCGCCGCCCTGTCGAGCCTTAAAACGGGCCGCTCGATCGACCCGGTCAACCGGAGTGTTCAAAAATGCGTGCCAGTGGTGAAGCGTTCGGCAACGGCATCGGCGCCGTGGTCGAGAATGTGACCTTCGACGAGATTCAGATCGGCCAGACGGCCAGCCTTTCCCGCCAGCTGACGCTGATGGATGTGGAGTTGTTCGCGACCGTGTCGGGCAACATCAACCCGGCCCATCTCGACCCGAAATTCGCGGCCGACAGCCGCTTCCAGAAGGTGATCGGGCCGGGCATGTGGTCGGGTTCCCTGATCTCCGGCGTGCTCGGCACCTACCTGCCCGGCGCCGGATCGCTCTATGCCGGGCAGAGCCTGCAGTTCCGCCGCCCGGTCGGCCTCGGCGACATCGTCACCGCCACCGTCACCGTCATCGAAAAGCGCCCGGCCAAGAACGTCGTCGTCTTCGACTGCGTCTGCACCAACCAGGATGGCGAAGTCGTCGTTCTCGGCACTGCCGAAGTGATCGCCCCCACCCAGAAGGTCATCCGCCCGGCCCATGAGCTGCCGCAGATTCAGATGATCCGCCACGACAAGCATGACGCGCTGCTCGGCAAATGCGACGAGCTGCCGCCGGTCGTCACCGCCGTGGCCTATCCCTGCGACGCCAGCTCCCTCCAGGGCGCCGTCGAGGCCGCCCAGGCGGGCCTGATCGAGCCGATCCTGGTCGGTCCGGAAGCCGTCATCCGCAAGGTCGCCGCAGCCAACGGGCTCGACATCGCCCGCTACCGCATCGTCGACGCCGCTCACAGCCGTGCCGCCGCGGCAGCCGCCGTGGCACTGGCCCGCACCGGCGAGGCCGAAGCGGTGATGAAGGGAAGCCTGCACACCGACGAACTGATGGGCGAGGTGGTGAAGAAGGAGACCGGCCTGCGCACCGCCAGCCGGATCAGCCACGTCTTCCTGATGAATGTGCCGACCTACTCCAAGACGCTGCTGATCACCGACGCGGCGATCAACATCTATCCGACGCTGGAGGACAAGGTCCACATCGTCCAGAACGCCATCAACCTCGCCAAGGTGCTGGGCGTCGACACCCCGCGCGTGGCCATCCTGTCGGCGGTCGAGACGATCAACCCGAAGATCAACACCACGCTGGAAGCCGCCGCCCTGTGCAAGATGGCCGACCGCGGCCAGATCACCGGCGGCATCCTGGACGGCCCGCTGGCCTTCGACAACGCCATCTCCGCCGAGGCCGCCCGCACCAAGGGCATCACCTCCCCGGTCGCCGGCCAGCCGGACATCCTGCTTGCGCCCGACCTGGAAGCCGGCAACATGCTTGTCAAGCAGTTGTCCTTCCTGGCCAACGCCGACCTCGCCGGCATCGTGCTGGGCGCCAAGGTGCCGGTCATCCTCACCAGCCGCGCCGACAATGTGCGGGCACGTCTCGCCTCCTGCGCCGTCGCCTCGCTGGTCGCCGCCGCTCAACGCCAGCCCAAGCTCGCGCTGGCCGCCGAATAGGACGCTTTCGTCATGGCTGCACATTCCAATTCCGGCAGCGACGCCTGCCTCGTCATCAACGCCGGCTCTTCCAGCCTGAAGTTCTCGGTCTTCCAGGGCGGCAGCGCGGCGGAGCTGGAGCCGGTCGTCACCGGCCAGATCTCCGGCATCGGCACGGCTCCCCGCTTCGAGGCGAAGGACGCCGCCCGCCACAAGATCGCCGACCACAGCTGGGCCGCCGGTGAGAATCCGGGCCGTCCGGAACTGCTCCACCATCTGCTCGACTGGATCGGCGACACGCTGAAGGGCGCCACGCTGGTGGCCGCCGGCCATCGCGTCGTCCATGGCGGCACCCGCTTCTCGGCCCCCGTGCGCGTCACCCCGACCGTGCTCGACCAGCTGGAGGAGTTGATCCCGCTCGCTCCGCTGCACGAGCCGCACAACATCGCCGCCATGCGGGCGCTGGCGCAGGTCTACCCCTCCCTGCCGCAGGTGGCCTGCTTCGACACCGCCTTCCACCAGACCCAGCCCTGGCAGTCGCAGACCTTCGCCATCCCGCGCGAACTGACGGCGGAGGGCATCCGGCGCTACGGCTTCCACGGCCTGAGCTACGAATACATCGCCCACCGCCTGCCGCAGGTCGCGCCGGAGCTGGCGAATGCGCATGTGGTTGTCTGCCATCTCGGCAGCGGCGCCAGCCTGTGCGCCATGCGCGCCGGGCACAGCGTCGACACCACCATGGGCTTCACCGCGCTGGACGGCGTGCCGATGGGCACCCGGCCGGGCGCCATCGACCCCGGCGTGCTGATCTACCTGATGCGCGAGAAGGGTTACGGCGCCGACGAGTTGGAGAAGCTGCTCTATCACAAGTCGGGCATGCTGGGCGTGTCGGGCCTCTCCAACGACATGCGCGACCTGGAGAACTCCGATCTTCCGGCGGCGGCCGAGGCGGTGGAGCTGTTCTGTCACAACGTCGCCAAGCAGGTTGCGGCGCTGGCCGGCTCGATGGGCGGGTTGGACGCGGTGGTGTTCACCGCAGGCGTGGGCGAGAACTCCACGCTGGTGCGGGCACGGGTCGCGGAGAAGCTGGGCTGGCTCGGCGTGTCCATCGACCCGGCGGCCAACCGGGCGAAGGCGACGCGCATCTCCGCCCAGGACAGCCGGGTGCCGGTGTTCATCATCCCGACCGACGAGGAACGGATGATCGCCCGCCACACGCTGGGCGTCATCGCCGTCGAGGCGTTGAGCCGGGCGGCGTAAAGGCCCTCTCCCACCAGTGGTGTCCCCTCTCCCCCCGGGGAGAGGGTTAGGGTGAGGGGGGAGCGCGGCGGTCCGTTACCGAGAATCCACGCCTTGCATTCCCCCTCACCCCGACCCTCTCCCCAGGGGGGAGAGGGAGATCGGAAACGTCATCATGGAACAGATCCCCACAAGCTCGACCGCAAGCCCGACTGAGAATGTCCGGCTCGGCATCCTGTCGATGCTGCTGGCGATGGTCCTGATGACCATCATGAACGCCCTGGCCAAGATCCTGGCGGAAAGCTATCCGCTGGGCGAGGTCACCTTCTTCCGCAATCTGTTCGCCCTTCTGCCGGCGGTCGCCATGGTGGTCGCGGCGGGTGGGCGGGGCTGCCTGCACACCACCCATTGGCAGGGGCATCTGTGGCGGGCCGTCGTCGGCTTGACCTCGATGGTCCTGCTGTTCTGGGCCTATCACCTGATGCCGCTCGCCAATGCGGTGGCGATCTCCTACTCCGCCCCGCTGTTCCTGACCGCGCTGTCGGTCCCGCTGCTGGGCGAGAAGGTCGGCGCCTTCCGCTGGGGTGCGGTGGTGGTCGGGTTCGCCGGGGTGCTGATCATGGTGCAGCCCGGCCCCGACATGATCGACCGCGGCGCCATCGTCGCCCTGACCGCGGCCGTCTGCTACGCCCTGGCGATGATCGCCATGCGCCAGCTGGGCCGCACGGAAAAGCCGGTGACTACGGTGTTCTACTTCACCGTCATCTCCACGGCGCTCAGCGCGCTGGCCCTGCCCTTCGACTGGATCACGCCGGATGCGCATGCGCTGACGCTGATGGCGGGCATGGGGATTGCCGGCGGCGGTGCCCAGTATTTCAGCACGCGGGCCTATTCGCTGGCCCGCGCCGTGGTGGTCGGCCCCTTCAGCTATGCCAGCCTGATCTATGCGACGATCCTCGGCTGGCTGGTCTGGGGCGACGTGCCGGCCGCCCAT
Organism: Azospirillum sp. B21; assembly: GCF_008364825.1. Classification (GTDB taxonomy): domain Bacteria; phylum Pseudomonadota; class Alphaproteobacteria; order Azospirillales; family Azospirillaceae; genus Azospirillum. Next base: position 214,492 of record NZ_VTTO01000005.1, on the reverse strand, counting down.
GTGATGATCGGCGCCACCATCGTCATCGCCAGCGGCCTGCTGATCCTCTACCGCGAGACCCGCCGCGCCGCGGCTCCCGCCCCGCAGGTGGACCCGTGCCCGAAGACGCAAGCCCAAAGCGCCGGTCCGGTCCGGACCGCGTGAGCAAGTCGTTGCGGCATAGTGGCATCATGCCCCCGCCCGGAAGCGGATTATCCTTGCGCCGACTACTGATATATTAATATACTTTGATTTCAAGGAAAGGACAGGCATCATGGTTACGACCGATGTCCATGGCATTCCGGCTCCCCGCCTGACCGGCCGGATGCAACTGATCCAGGGTGGACGGAGCATCGGCTCCCCGGAGCGGCCGTCACCCTTTGCGGCCTCCGGCCGGGTTCTCGCCGTCGTCGGCGGCACCGGCCTGTCGGCCAAGCTGGACCTGCTGGCCCGGCTGATAACGCGGGTCGACGTTTTGGCGCTCGGCGGCGGCATCGCCAACAGCTTCCTGGCCGCGGCCGGCACCGACATGGGGGCCTCGCTGTGCGACCACGAACTGATCGGCGAGGCGCGCAAGCTCCTGGACAAGGCGAGGGCCTGCCGGTGCGAGATGCTGCTGCCGGTGGACGTGGTGGTGGCGACCGAGGCACGGGAGGGTGCGGAGGACCGCGTCGTATCCTGTGCCGCCATCGGTCCGGAGGACATGGTGCTCGACATCGGTCCGGCGACGGCGGCCCGGCTGACCGGCTGCGTCGAGACCGCCGGAACGGTCGTCTGGACCGGCCCGCTCGGCGTCTACGAGATCGCCCCTTTCGACGGCGGCACCAACGCGCTGGCCTGGTTCATCGCCCGGCGCACCCGCGACGCCGGCCTGCGCTCGGTGGCGGCCGGTGACGACACCATCGCGGCACTATCCGCGGCAGGGGTGGACGGCCGCTTCAGCGAGCTGACCAGCCGCGACGTCCTTCCGGCGTGGCTGGACATCGCTTCTCCTCGCGCGGTCCCGGCCTGAGGGCCGAGTCTGCGCCTTAAAATTGCACCTCCGGCGGGCCAAAACCCGCCTTCCACGGTTAAATCGAGTCTCCGCCCCTATCGGCACGAGACCGCAACGGAACGACTGGAGCACGATCATGGCTGTACGGGTAGCGATCAACGGTTTTGGCCGCATCGGCCGTCTGGTTCTGCGCGCCATCTACGAGAGCGGCCGCAAGGACGTGGAGGTCGTGGCGATCAACGACCTGGCCGATCTGAAGGCCAACGCGCACCTGCTGAAGTACGACAGCGTCCACGGCCGCTTCCCCGGCACCATCGAGACCGGCGACGGTGTCCTGATCGTCAACGGCCACTCCATCAAGGTCGTGCAGGAGCGTGACCCGGCCAAGCTGCCGTGGAAGGATCTGGGCGTCCAGATCGCCATGGAATGCTCGGGCATCTTCACCAAGCGCGCCGATGCCGCCAAGCACCTGGAAGCCGGCGCCGAGAAGGTGCTGATCTCCGCTCCGGCCACCGACGAGGACATCACCGTCGTCTACGGCGTCAACCACGACAAGCTGACCGCCGAGCACCGAATCGTCTCCAACGCGTCGTGCACCACCAACTGCCTGGCTCCGGTCGCGCATGTCCTCCACAATCTGGTGGGCATCGAGAAGGGCTTCATGACGACGATCCACTCCTACACGGGTGATCAGCGGATCGTCGACACCAACCACAAGGACCTGCACCGCGCCCGCGCCGCGGCCCTGAACATGATCCCGACCTCGACCGGTGCGGCCAAGGCCGTCGGCAAGGTGCTGCCGGAGCTGAAGGGCAAGCTGGACGGCACCGCCATGCGCGTGCCGACCCCGAACGTGTCGGTCGTCGACTTCAAGTTCACCGCCGGGCGCGCCACCTCGGTGGAAGAGATCACCAAGGCGATCAGCGACGCCGCCAACGGCCCGCTGAAGGGCGTGCTGGGCGCCTATGACGAGGAACTGGTGTCCTCGGATTTCAACCACGACCCGCACAGCTCGACCTTCGCACTGAAGGAGACGAAAGTCATCGACGGCAATTTCGTGCGCGTCATGGCGTGGTATGATAACGAATGGGGCTTCTCCAACCGCATGGCCGACACCGCCGTCGCGATGGCGAACGCCAAGTAAACCGCGCCCAACCAAGAACGCCGACCCAGACCAAAGGAGCCGGACGATGAGCAAGACGATCATGTGGACTGAAACCGACGCCAAGGGCTTCGAGTCCGAGTGCCTGTTCAACGAGGACAGCCGCCAGTACGAAGTGATGGTCTGCGCATCGGGTCGCCGGCTCTGCCGGTCGGAGTCCTTCCCGGCGCAATCCGATCCCATGCAGGGCATGACCGACGAGGACCGCCGGCGCGCCGTGCAATGCGCCGAACGGCTGGTCACCGAAATCGAACATGATCTGGGCGACCGCTGACGGATCGGCGTCGAAACGGCAAAGCGGAACGGGCCGGCATCCTCAAGGTGTCGGCCCGTTCCGTTTCCCGACACCGCTTACGGGGATGCCGGATCACTCCTCCTCGTCTTCGGCCGTCTCGTCCTCCGGCGGTTCGTCCAGCACGATCTCGTCGTTGACGGCGTAGAGCATGCACTCCTCCTTGCCACCGGCCTGTTCGCATTTCTCCACCGCCGCCGTGCCGGCCTCTTCCTCGCTGTCGCGGTCCCACACCGACGCCCAGCGGCCGGTCAGTGTCACGGCCAGAGCCTTGTGCCCGGGGTTGCGCTGGTAGTTGACCATGCCGACCTTGCGCGTGCGCTCGCTGACGAAGGGGACGCGCGCCGGATCGAAGGGGCCGGCTCCCAGGATCTCCACCGGCATCGGCACGAAGCGCTTGCCGTCCATCACCACGCCATCATCGACGGCATAGAGGGTACAGGGTTCCTCCGCCCTGTACTGGCAATATTGCAGGGCGCTGCGCCTGACGTCGTCCGCGGTCCGGCTGTTCGACTTGTTGGAGAAGTAGGCGTAGTTCCCCTTGGTCGAAATCGCCAGAGCCTTGGGCGACGGCAGGCCGGGATACACGGCCAGTGCGGCGCGCGCCTTGGCACTGAGATAGGGGATCGCCTCGACATCGACCGGCCGGGCGGCCGGCGTGGGCGGAGCGGCTGGGGTGGGCGCAGGAACCGGCGGAGCGGCAAGGGCGGCGACCGACACCGGCGCCCGTTCCCCCGTGGCGGCAGCATTCGCCGTCCCGCCGAGTTCGGCGACCCGCGCCTCGGCAATCGCCGTGAAGGTGCCCTGCGGGAACTGCTTCAGATAGGCTTCGAACAGCCCGCGGTTGGAACTGCCCTTGATGCTGTCCCAGAACAGCGTTTCCTTGTCGGCTCCCGCTGCAAGGGGAGCTTCGGCCGGCGGCTGGGTCACCACCGTCGTCGGCCCCAGGAAATAGAAGCGCCCTTCGATGGGGGAGGCCGACACCCAGGGCTGCTGGACGCCGCCGGTGTTGCGCTTGACCGTGATGCCGACATCGTTGAAGACGTCGAACACCGTCTCCCCCGGCTTCAGCAGGGCTTTCGACAAGGCGTCCGTATAGGGGCTGTTCGATCCGGTGCCGTCGGCCGCCACCGCGCCCGGCTGCGTCGCATAGGCGATGATCGTGCCGGCCGGCGCCTGCATCTGCGCCAGCCCGGGCGACGCCGCGCGCAGGCCGCGGCCGCCGAAGGGATTGTTGCGGCAAGCGTCCAGGATGACGATGTTCATCCGGCTTTCCGCCAGCGCCATCTCGTCCAGCACCATGGCGATGTCAATCAGCTCATAGCGGACGTCCGACTCCTTCTCCAGATTGGCGGAGACCGGCAGCAGGTAATTGGTGCCGCGCGCCTGCATGCCGTGCCCGGCATAGAAGAACAGCCCGACATCCGCCCCGGCCAGCTTGGCGCCGAAGCTGCGGATCGCCCGCTCGGTCCCTGCCCGGTCCAGATCGATCTGCGGCGCCCCGCCGACCAGTTCGAACCCGGCCGCGCGCAGGGACTCGGCCATCGCCTTGGCGTCATTCACCGGGTTGGGCAGCGACGGAGCATGCCGATAGGCGCTGTTGCCCAGGATCAGAGCCACCCGCCGCTCCGTACCCGCCGCCCAGCATGTCCCGGACACCCAGGCGAAGAGGGACAGGGCCAGCGACAAGGCCAGCGCGGGGGTGCGTCCCAGGGTGCTCACAGCCATTTTCCTTCGGATCGGAAGCGTCGCGCCACTCTGCCCAGGCAACGCTTGCGCTTGCAAGGCCGGCGATACTCCGAAGGGGCTATGCGCCCCCCCTAAACGTAGGCGATCAGCCGCCCGGCGGCCAGAACCGCGATCCACAGCAGAAGCGAGGCCGCGCCGGCCACGCGCGCCGCCGGCGGTGGCCGCCCTCCCCCGCCCCAATCGAGGATCCGCCGCCCGGCACCCCGATGGAACAGCGCGATGTTGCCGAGCGCGGCAATCAGAAGCCCCATCTTGACGAGGAAGGCCGGATTGCGGGCCAGCGCGGTCGCCTCGCTGATGAACAGCAGCATCCCGGTCGGCACCGCCAGGACGAAGCCGACGACCGCCACCGGCAGCAACAGGCGAGACAGCGCTTCGGCCGGCAGGCGGGCGTGCAGGCCCATCAGCCGCAGATCGAAGGCCGCGATCCCCCCGACCAGCAAGGCCAGCCCCAGGATGTGCAGCACCTCGACCAGCGGATAGAGCCAGAGCGACCCGCGCAGCGCCTCGCCCAGGCCGGAGGTCTCCAGCGCCACCAGCCAGCCGGGTCCGGTCGGGCCCTGGCTGTGGTCCATCAGCGCAGCTCGACCGTTTTGCCGTCAGCGGTGATGCGCTCCGCCCGCAGTTCCGCCGGTTCCGACTTGTGGGCATAGCCGACGACGGTCACCGTCTGGCCGGGCTTGATCGTCCCGTCCGGCAGGCCGCGCGCGGTCATGCGGCCGGGCGGCGCCAGCACCACATGCCACAGCTTGCCGTCCGATTGCAGGTTCAGCATTGCGTGCGGATTGCTGAAGGCGAACTGGTCCACCGTGCCGGTCAGGGTCAGCGTCTTGTCGGAATCATAGCCGCCCCAGCCATGGTGGGCGAGCGCCGGCAGCGCCACCGCCGCGGTAATGGCTGCGAAGCCTGCGGCAACAAAGACGCGGGATCGGGTGTTGAGCAGGCGGCTGCGGACCATGGTGACGCACTCCCTCTCATCAGGCATCCTCGCCACACATGGGGTGGACCGCCGTCCCGGCAAGTGGGGGCGGAGAGCCGCACCGCCAACGGAGATGCCGATGCCTGTCCAGCGCCGCCATACCCTGATGGTTCTTACCGCCGTAGCGCTGCTAGCCGCCTTGGGCGGTGCGCTTCCCGCCGCGGCGGTGGAGACTGCCGGTCTCGTCGTGCTGATGCGCCATGCGGAGGCTCCCGGCACCGGCGACCCGCCCGGCTTCACGCTGGACGACTGCGCGACCCAGCGCAACCTCAGCGACGACGGCCGCGCCCAGGCCAAGCGCATCGGCGAGCGGCTGCGGCAGCTCGGCATCGCCAAAGCCCGCGTGCTGTCCAGCCAGTGGTGCCGCTGCCTGGAGACCGCGCGGCTGCTGGACCTCGGCCCGGTGACGGAGATGTCGGCCCTCAACTCCTTCATCCGTCGGCCGGAAGAGGAAAAGGACAAGATCACCGAACTGCGCCAGTTCCTGGCCGACCTGCCGCGCGACGGCCAGCCGGTCGTGCTGGTGACGCATCAGGTCACCGTCACTGCACTGACCGGCATCTTCCCGGCATCGGGCGAGGCGATCCTGCTGCGGGCGAACGGCACCCCCACCCCCGACCAACTCGACCGACTGCCGAACCGCTGAGGGTTGCTCCGGGCGCATAGCGCCCGACCTGAACATTTGCGCCGTTGACCGGAACGAAGGCCTCGGTCTGGATAGGCCGCCTCAGGTGACACCCTGCCGCACGCAGGGCTGCCGGCGGTTAAGGCCAGGGAAAAGGAAAATGTTCTGTAGTCGGACGATTGCATTCCACATGTCCAAACCAGCGATGGATAGGGCATGGCATCATCTATACAGGAATGCCACCTCTCTAATATTCGCAGCCGCAGGGTTTTATCTCGCTGGATGCTCTTCCGTACAGGTCACGACACCTGCGCGTTCCGCCACCGAGCAGCTTCTGATCTCCACTGCCGCGGATCAGGCGGCGGAGCGTCTGGCCGGCCGGCTGGCAGTGAAGGGCAGCGTCTATGTCGATGCCAGCGGCGTGGAGGGCTACGACACCAAATACGCCGTCTTCGCCGTCCGCGACGCCCTGCTCCGCCACGGCGCCGCCATGGCACAGACGCGCGACGCCGCCGCCACCGTCGTCGAACTGCGCGTCGGCGCCCTGTCGGTGGACAGCGAGCGCTCGCTCCTGGGCATCCCCAGCATCGACATCCCGATGCCGGTCGGCGGCAGTTCCTCCACCCCGGAGATCTCACTGTTCAAGAAGGAGTTGACGCAGGGCGTCGCCAAGATCGCCGCTACCGCCTATGATAAAAACAGCGGCGAACTGGTCTCCTCCAGCGGGCCGCAATACGGCTTCTCCAACCGCGCGGAGTGGGTGCTGCTGCTGATGCTGAGCTGGGACACCAACGACCTGCTGCCGCCAGACACCCGCCCCGATCCGAAACCCTGGGACAACTGAGTCAACGGAAATACAGCGCCACGCGCTTGCCGTCGATCTCGTGGATGTCGGCCTCCACACCATAAACGTCGCGGATGACGCAGGGGGTGATGATGTCCTCCGGCGGGCCCTGATGCGCGATGCGGCCGTTGCGCATCGCCACGATCCGGTCCGAATAGCAGGAGGCGAAGTTGATGTCGTGCAGCACCAGGATGATGGTCTTGCGGAACTCGTCGGCGGTGCGGCGGAACAGCTTCATCATCGCCACCGCATGCTTGACGTCCAGGTTGTTCAGCGGCTCGTCCAGCAGGACATAGTCGGTGTCCTGGCACAGCACCATGGCGATGAAGGCGCGCTGGCGCTGGCCGCCCGACAGCTCGTCCAGGAAGCGGTGGGCGACCGCCTCCAGTTCCAGATAGCGGATGACGCGCTCGATATGGCCCCGGTCTTCCACCGTCAGCCGCCCCTTGCTGTGCGGATAGCGGCCGAAGGCGATCAGGTCGCGCACGGTCAGCCGCGCCGTCATCTGGTTGTCCTGCCGCAGGATCGACAGGTGACGCGCCAGCACGTCGCCGGGCGTCGTCGTGACGTCCATGCCCTCCACCGTCACCGTCCCGGCGGGCACCGGCAGCAGCCGGCTGATCATCGACAGCAGGGTCGATTTTCCGGCCCCGTTCGCCCCGATCAGCGAGATCACGCCGCCGGCCGGCAGCGTGACCGACACGTCGTCGACGACGACGGTTTCGCCATAGGACTTGCTGGCATTCCGGACCTCGATCATCGGGCCGCTCTCCGCACAAGGATGGTCAGGAAGACGATTCCGCCCAGGAACTCGATGACGATGCTGAGCGCTCCGTTGAAGCCCAACAGCCGTTCCAGGACGAGCTGGCCGCCCATCAGCACCAGAATGGCGACCAGCGCCGCCACCGGCAGGATCAGACGGTGCCGGTGCGTATCCACCAGCAGATAGGCGAGGTTGGCGACCAGCAGGCCGAAGAAGGTGACCGGACCGACCAGCGCGGTGGAGACGGCGACCAGCACCGACACCATCACCAGCACCCGCATCACCTCGCGCCGGTGATCGACGCCCAGGTTGATGGCCGCGTCCCGCCCCAGCGCCAGCACGTCCAGCACCCCGGCCTTGCGCCACACCGCCACCGACACCGCCAGCACGACCAGCGCCGACACGGCCAGAAGCTGGCCGTCCACCCGGTTGAAGCTGGCGAACATCCGGTCCTGCACCACCAGGAACTCGTTGGGGTCGATCACCCGGTACAGGAAGCTGGTGAGGCTGCGGAACAGCACGCCGAAAACGATGCCGACCAGCATCAGCAGGTGAAGCCCGCGCAGGCTTCCCGAAAACAGCCAGCGATAGAGCAGCCAGGAAAAAGCCACCATCGCCGCGACCTCGATCCCGAAGCGCAGGCGCGGGTCGAAGGCCGCCACCGCGGCCGATCCCAACTGGAACACCAGCACCGTCTGGATCAGCCGGTAGAGCGCGTCGAATCCCATGATCGACGGGGTCAGGATGCGGTTGTTGGTGATGGTCTGGAACAGCACGGTGGACATGGCGATGGCCCAGCCGACCAGCACCATCGCCGCGACCTTGGTGCCGCGGAAGGTCAGGATGAAGCTCCAGCTTCCCTTGGCGCCGACGGTCAGGAACAGGAGGATGGATGCGGCGGCCAGCCCGCCCAGCCCGGCGATCAGGATGGCCGGAGGCAGCGAACGGCGGTCAGGCGGCATGGCGGTTCTTCCGCAGCAGCAGGTAAAGGAAGATCGCGCTGCCGACGATGCCCATGGTCGTGCCGATCGGGATCTCGTAGGGGCGGATCACCAGCCGGCCGGCGATGTCGCAGGCCAGCACCAGCCCGGCGCCGAACAGCGCCACCCAGGGCAGCGACAGCCGCATGTTGTCGCCGCGCATCAGGCTGATCAGATTGGGCACGATCAGGCCCAGGAACGGGATCATGCCGCAGGTGGCGATCACCGCCGCCGTCACCAGCGAGACGATGACCAGCCCCAGCGACACCACGCGCCGGTGGTTGAGGCCCAGGTTGGTGGTGAAATCCTCCCCCAGCCCGGCGACGGTGAAGCGGTCGGCCGCAGCATAGGCGACGGCGGTCAGCACGGCGCCGATCCACAGCAGTTCGTACCGCCCGCGCAGCACGCCGGAGAAGTCGCCGGTCTCCCATGCCCGCACCGACTGCAGCATGTCGGTGCGGTAGGCGACGAACTCCGTCGAGGCGGTGATGACCGCGCCCAGCATGATGCCGACCAGCGGCACGATCAGCGGCGAGCGCAACGGCATCCGCCGCAGGATGGCCAGGAACAGCGCGGTTCCGGCCAGCGCGCAGGCGCCGGCCACCAGCATCCGGCCCAGCATCGGGGTTTCCGGCGCCAGCAGCGTCACCATCAGCATGCCGAACACCGCCGATTCCGCGGTCCCGGCGGTGGACGGCTCCACGAATTTGTTGCGGGCGAGCATCTGCAGGATCAGGCCGGACACCGCCATGCCGGCTCCGGCCAGGACCAGGGCAAGCGTGCGCGGGATGCGGCTGACCAGCAGCACCTGCGCCGCCTCGTCCGAGGTTCCGCTCAGCAGAGTGCCGATCGTCAGGTCGCTGACGCCGACGAACAGGCTGGCCGCCGCCAGCGCGGTGACGCCGGCGGCGGCCAGGACAAGCCCCCTCATGCTGGCGCCCCACCGCCGGCAGCGATTGCGAAGGCGGACATCGTCACGCCTTACCCGTCAGCGCCGCCTTGATGTCGTCGGCATCCTGCTGCATGGCGGTCAGCCCGCCGCCGATCAGGTACCAGTTCGCCGCGTTCAGATAGACCACCTGCCCCTTCTGCCATGCGGTGGTCCGGCGCACGATGTCGTTGTCCAGCAGCTGCTTTGCCGACTGGCCTTCCCGGCCGATGGCGGAATCCCGGTCGATCACGAACAGCCAGTCCGGGTTGGTCTGCAGGATGAACTCGAAATTGATCGCCTGCCCGTGGTTGGAGGTGTCGAGCTTCTCCGCCGCCGGCACCACGCCATATTCGGTGTGCAGCACGCCGAAGCGCGACCCCGGACCATAGGCGCTGATCTTGCCGCCGGTGGTCAGGATCAGCAGGCCCTTGCCCGCCCCGCCCGCGATCGACCTCACCTCGGCGACCGTCGCGCGCAGCTTGTCGGCACGGGCCTTCACCTCGGCGCTCTTGCCGAAGATGCGGCCCAGGATGTCGGCATTCTCCAGCGCGCTGTCGAAGAAGCGCTCCGGCTTCACCGTCAGGTCGATGGTGGGGGCGATGGCCGACAGCTCGGCATATTTCGGGGCGGACCGGCCGCCGACGATGATCAGGTCGGCCTGGGCGGCGTTCACAGCCTCGTAATCCGGTTCGAACAGCGTGCCGATCCTGGCATAGCCGGGGCCGTCATACTTGGCGAGGTAAGCCGGCTTCGACTGGGTCGGCACGCCCGCCACCGGAACGCCCAGCGCATCCAGAGTGTCGAGCGACGCCATGTCGAAGCACAGCACCTTGTTGACCGCTTTGGGCAGCTTCGTCTCGCCCTGGGAATGGCGGATGGTGCCGGCGGCGGTCTGGCCGAAGGCCGCACGCGGCATCAGGAAGGGCGCCAAGCCGGAAACCCCGATCGCCAGACCTGCCGTCAACAGATCCCTGCGGCGCGTCACGATGGTCATCACAACTCCCAATATTATCCGGAATGCGCCGAGCCTGCGGGCGCCGATGGGCGCAGGGCAGGTCCGGGCGGGCAGAGCGGGCCGGTGCGCCCCCCGAGACCGGCCCGATGCCACATGCTAACGACTCTAATTCTCACTTGCAAAAACTTCCGCGTGGGGCGATGCGACGCAGCATGGATGGCCGCGACGCGGCGACGAGCCGGCTTCCCGAAACCACCGCATCCGTTGCAGGCTCCATGCCTCGGATGCCGCCGGCGCGCCAGCCCCCGAAGTAGGAAAGATGAAGGAAATCAAGAGAATGACCGATGGCCTGTTTCCGTCCTGGATGGTGTGGGCCCTGTTGTCGGCCTGCTTCGCGGCGCTGACCGCCATCTTCGCCAAGGTCGGGGTGGAGGGTGTCGGTTCCGACATGGCGACCCTGATCCGGACGGCCGTCATCTTCCTGCTGTTGATCGGCATCGTCGTCTCGTCGGGCCAGTCGTTGTCGCCGTCGGCGGTTTCGGGAAGGACCTGGCTGTTCCTGGTCCTGTCTGGCCTCGCCACCGGGGCATCCTGGTTGTGCTATTTCCGCGCGCTGAAGCTCGGTCCCGCCTCGCAGGTGGCGCCCGTCGACAAGCTCAGCGTCGTGCTGGTCGCCCTGTTCGGCGTGCTGTTCCTCGGCGAGAAGCTGTCGGCGCCGAACTGGCTCGGCGTGGTCCTGATCGCCGCCGGGGTGATCCTGCTGGCCTTCAAGTAGGCCGCTTGCCCCGCAACGCGACTGCATATCATTATCGCCGGCCTCCAAGAGACCGAAGAGAGCACCATATGGGCAGCATGAGCGATCTTCCCCCCGCGCCTGCGGACCGGCTCGAGTCCCGCCAGGGATGCCGCCAAGCGAGCGACAAATTGACGCGCGGGCGCATGATCGTGGCTCTGGATGCCCTTCTGTCGAAGCGGAACGTCACGCTGGCGGCCCGGGAACTGGACATGCAGACCCCGGCGCTCAGCCGCCTGCTCGGCCAGATGCGGGAGGAGTTCGGCGATCCGCTGTTCGTCCGCTCCGGCCGCGGCCTCGTCCCCACCCCCTTCGCCGAGGCGCTGCGGCCGAAGGTGCAGGCATTGGCGGCGGCCATCGACGACCTGTTCCAACCGACCGTCGCCAGCCGGCAGTCCGAGCCCTTCGATCCGGGCTGGAACGTCCCGTCCTCCATTCCGGTCCCGCCGCTGGCGATGCGGCCGGCCAACCTGCTGGACGGCCAGCCCTCCCCGGCGGAGGTGGCCGCCAATCTTGATCGGGTCGGCGAGAGCAGTTCCCCCCATGACCGGCTGGCCCGGAACATCGGCGTTCTCGGCATTGCCGGCGGCGGCCATGGCCGCCCGCTGACCATGGAGGAAGCGGAAGAGGCGATGGCCATCGTCCTGGCCGGCGAAGCGGATCCGATCCAGACCGGCGCGCTGTTCGGCATGATGCGCGTGCGCGGTGCGACCGCGCCGGAACTCGCCGGCTTCGTGCGGGCGATGCAGGGTCATGTCGCCGCCCGGTTCGAAGGCCGCTTTGGCGGGACGCACGCCTCCGGACCGGCATCCCGTCTTGAGGCCGACCTCGACTGGCCCTGCTTCACCTCACCCAACTACCACAATCCACCCTGGTTCTTTCACGCAGCCAAGCTGGTGGCGCAGGCCGGGCATCGCGTCCTGCTGCACGGCAACACCGGCAGCGGCCCCGCCGCCGGGCGGTACGAGGTGGTGGCCGCCGCGCTCGGGATCCCCGTCTGCTCGACCGCGGACGACATCGGCGCCGCTTTGGCGACGCAGCGGATCGCCTATGTTCCGCTGACGGCGCTTGCTCCCCAGATCCACCGGCTGATCGGTCTGCACCGGCTGACCCAGTTCCGCAACGCAGCCCTGGAGGCGGTCCATCTGCTGAGGCCGGCCGGCGGTCACACCAGCCTGTTGGGCGTGACCAAGCCGTCGCACCGCGAACTGCATCGCGACACCGCGCGCCTGCTGGGCTTGCCCCACATCTCCGTGCTGGGCAGCGTGCGTGACGTCGCCCAATACACGCCCTTCCGCCCGGCAACCATCCATCGCCTGATCGACGGCGAGCCGGACGACCTCGCCCTCCCCTCCCGCATGGCGGAGCCGCCGGTAACACCCCGGCCGCGCGGCACCAGCCTGGAGTACTGGCAGGGAGTGTGGACCGGTGCGATGCGCGACAGCAGGGCGGAGCGGATCATCGTCGGCACCGCGGCCTTCGCCCTGTTCTCCCTGCCGGGCACTACGGGCGGCGGGTTCGATGAGGCGATGGACAGGGCGGACTATCTGTGGAAGCAACGGCAGTCGCGCTGAACCGCGATGCGGATGCAAATCATTCTTATTAACGGCGTGATATTTCAGCAACACAACTGATGCTGCCGTCCGCCAACGTCGCGCCCGCACAGTGAATCCGCTGGAGTCGTCCCACTCTAACTCACTGACACAAAAAGGAAAAATGAGTTTCGTCTGGTGGCGCTCCCTCCTGGCTAGCGGTCGCCTCTCCACGTCTGCTCGGCGCAGAAAAGCTCATCCGCACCCGCTTTGGTAGGTTGGCGATTTTGCAATTTAGAATGATTCTGAATTTCGTCTGTTGTAGGAGGGAGCTATCCCATTGGTAGAAGGCGGTCCAGCGATCGTCCAATCACCTCGGCGCATTTCGGGAGAGCTTGATGCGACAGACCACGTCCCCCACCGGACTGAGACCCCTTCTGGCCGGTGCGGCCGCCACGGCCAGCCTGGCCATGACCTTCGCCATTCCGGCGACGGCCGATGCGCAGACGGCCGGCACGGGAACGGGCGCTCCGGGGACGGGTCCGACGCCGCAGCGCTCGTCCACCGACGCCCTCCAACTCGATTCGATCAAGGTCGATGCGGTGGCGCCGGAGACCGGCAACGTCAACGCCGCCCCCACCGGCGTTTCCCGCCTGCCGGAGACGGTCAAGGACACGCCCCGCGTCGTCAACGTCGTGCCGCAGGAGATCATCGAACAGCAGCGCGCCACCTCCCTGGAACAGACCCTGCGCAACGTGCCGGGCATCACCATTTCGACCGGTGAAGGCAACGGCGGCCAGAACGGCGACCAGTTCCGCATCCGCGGCCTGACCGCGCGCGGCGACATCTACACCGACGGCCTGAAGGATTTCGGCGTCTACACCCACGACGTCTTCAACACCGAGACGGTGCAGGTCTTCAAGGGCCCGTCGGGCAACGGCTTCGGCGTCGGCAACTCCGGCGGCGTGATCAACCAGGGCACCAAGAAGGCGTCGCTGCAGCCGAAGGTCCAGATCGACCAGTCGGTCGGCACCGGCCCGACCTACCGCACCACGGTGGACATCAACCAGCCGCTCAGCGACACCGCGGCGCTGCGGGTGAACGGCCTCTACCACACCCAGAACGTCGCCGACCGCGACGAGGTGGAAGCCGACCGGCGCGGCATCGCGGCCGACCTCGGCCTCGGCCTCGGCACGCCGACCACCTGGCACCTGAACTACGCCTTCCTGAAGGGCGAGAAGACGCCCGACATGGGCCAGCCGATGGTGCAGGGGCGCGACGGCATCTTCCGTCCGGCGGGGGAGTTCGGCCTGGACCGCTCGACCTCCTACGTCCGCAACCTCGACCGCGACGACACCGAGAACCACATCCTCACTTCGACCTTCGCGCATGAGGTGAACAAGGCACTGTCGGTCTACAACGACTCCCGCTTCAGCCATTACGAGCGCAATTTCGCCGCCACCAACCCGGCGTCGCTCACCGGTGCCGCCGCCACCCAGTTCCTGGCCGGTCGCAATCCGACGCTGACCTATGGCGCTGGCGGCGGCATGGCCTTCAAGCAGCAGGGCTTCGGCGTCCAGAACGTCACCGGCGCCAAGGTGAACGGCGAGCTGTTCGGTCTGCGCCACTCGTTCAATGGCGGTGTCGACGTCAGCTATCAGCGCGACAAGCGCGAATCCGGCAGCTGGGTCAACCGCACCAACACCCAGACGGTTCGCAACCCGTCGCACAGCTACGCCGCCAACACCGCCATCCTCTATCCGGCGGCCGGCGGGCGCGAAGCCAGCGTGACCAACACCGGCCTGTTCGTCACCGACCGCGTGTGGCTGTTCGACCAGCTGTCGGTCCAGGGCGGCCTGCGCTGGGATTATTTCCGCACCAGCTTCAGCGCCGCCGATCCGGCGATCGCCGGCGGTTCGGCCTCCGACCGCACCTGGAGCCCGTCGGTCAGCCTGATCTATGAGCCGACCCCGGATTCGTCGGTCTACGCCTCCTACTCGCGCTCCTACAAGCCGATCGGCACCGACATTGCCGCGGCGGTCACCAACGGCACGGCGGAGACGCCGAACGGCGCCCGCAGCTTCGATCCGGAGCAGACCGACCTCTACGAGATCGGCGGCAAGGCCGACTTCCTGAACGGCCGCCTGGGCGTCAGCGGCGCCATCTTCCAGGCCGAGAAGTCGAACACCTACTCGGTCGATCCCGCCACCGGAACCGTCACCGACGGCTTTTCCGAAGCCGGTCTCGGCGTCCGCGTCCGCGGCTTCGAGGCCAGCATCAGCGGCAAGGTTACGGAGCACTGGAACATCTACACCAACTACGCCTACCTGAACGGCAAGGTGACGGATTCCCGCAGCAATCCGGCACTGGTCGGCAAGGTGGCTCCCAACGTGCCGAAGCACAATGCCAGCCTGTGGACGACCTACGAGTTCGAAGCCGGCATCCCCGGCAAGTTCACAGTCGGCGGCGGCATGCAGGTGGCGTCGGAATACTGGTCGGACAGCGCCAACACCGCCCGCGTACCCCACACCTTCTCGGCCGATGCGGTGGTGTCCTACGAATACCGCAACGTCTCCGTGGCCCTGAACGGCTACAACCTGACCGACCATCGCAACTACACCTCGGCCTTCAACGCCGTCCGCGCGGTCCCGGCCTCCGGCCGCACCGTCATGCTGACGACGGGGCTGACGTTCTGAGTGCTTTGATCGTCCATCACATGGTCTGAAAAGCCGGCCGGGCCGCCCCAACAAGCGGTCCGGCCACTTGTACGAGGAAACACGCCTTGCTCCTGCAGATCCCCGACATTCTCACCGCAGACGAGGTCGCGCAGTGCCGGGCGGTGCTGGAAGCCTCGCCCTGGGTCGACGGGCGCACCACCGCGGGCGATCAGGCCGCCGGCGCCAAGCACAATCTGCAGATCCCCGAGGAAAGCGAGACCGCGCGGGAACTCGGCGTGGTCATCCTCCGCGCGCTTGCCCGCAGCCCGGCCTTCAATTCGGCCGTTCTGCCGCTGCGGGTCCTGCCGCCGATGTTCAACCGGTACGACCGGGCGATGACCTACGGCTATCACGTCGACAACAGCATCCGCGCCATCCCCGGCACCGGCGGCATGCGCATGCGGGCCGACGTGTCGACCACCATCTTCCTCAGCGATCCCGAGGATTATGACGGCGGCGAGTTGATCGTCGAGGACACCTATGGCACCAAATCGGTGAAGCTGCCGGCCGGCCACGCCGTGGTCTACCCGTCCAGCAGCCTGCATCAGGTCAGCCCGGTGACGCGGGGCTCGCGCTGGGCCTCTTTCTTCTTCACCCAGTCGATGGTGCGCGACGACGGGCTGCGCGCCATGCTCTACGATCTCGACATGGCGATCATCGAACTGCGGCAGGAATTGGGCGACGGCCATCATGCCGTGCTGTCGCTGGTCAACCACTATCACAACCTGCTGCGCCGCTGGGCGGAGGTGTGATGGCGGAGCGTGCGCGGACCGGATCGCCGGGGTTGAGCGTCGCGGACACGCTGCTGGCGCTCGGCCAGTCCTGCCTCGACCGCGGCGAGGGCGAGCAGGCCTATGGCTGGTTCCGCAGCGCCGCGCGCGGCGGCGACGCGCGCGCCGTCAACATGCTGGGCCGCTGCCATGAGCATGGCTGGGGCGTTCCCACCGATCCGGTCCAGGCCGCCGCCCATTACCGCAAAGCCGCCGACCTGGGCGACGGCTGGGCGCTGTTCAATCTGGCCGACCTCCACTGCCGCGGCGTCGGCGTTCCCGCCGATGACGAGGCGGCCTACCGGCTCTATGCCGCCGCAGCCGCCAAGGGCATCGCCAAGGCCTTGAACATGCTGGGCCTGTTCCACGAGAGCGGACGCGCGGTGCCCGCCGACGATGCGGCGGCGCGCGCCCTGTTCAAGGCGGCGGCGGAGGGCGGCGACTGCTGGGGCCGCTTCAATTATGCCCGCATGCTTCTGCTCGACGGCCTGTGCGACGAGGCGCTGCGCTGGTTCCGCCTTGCGCTCGATTGCGGCTTCCCCGACTTCTACCGCAGCATGGCCGCGGCTCTGGCGCCGCACCCCGATCCGCGGATCCAGACGCTCGCCGCGCAGGCCGTCGCACTCGCCGACCCCGGCTCGCCGCAGGAAAGCCGCCGATGAGCGTTCCGCCCGACACCGTTTCACTGTTCGATTATGAACGCTACTTCAACGACCGCGTCGATCCGGCCACCCGCGCCTATATCGGCGGGGCCGGGGCGGACGGCATCACCCAGCGCGCCAACCGCCAGGCTTTCGACCGCCTGCGGCTGATGCCGCGCGTGCTGCGCGACCTGTCCAACGCCACCGCGCGCTCGGACCTGTTCGGCGAGACGCTCGATTACCCCATCATCCTGGCGCCGATGGCCTATCACAAGCTGGTGCATCCCGACGGCGAACTCGCGACGGTGGAAGCCGCCGGCCTGACGCGCAGTTGGATGACGGTCAGCACCCAGGCCAGCGTGCGCCTGGACGAGATATCAGCGCGGGCTACGGCGCCGCTGTGGTTCCAGCTCTACACCCAGCCGCGGCGGGAGGACACGCTGACCCTGATGCGGCGGGCGGAGGATGCCGGATGCCGCGCCCTGGTCCTGACGGTGGACGCGCCGGTCAACGGCATGCGCAACATGGAACAGCGCGCCGGCTTCCGCCTGCCGCCGACCATCGCCCCGGTCAACCTCGCCGGCCTCGCTCCCGACAACTTCAAACCGCTGCGGCCCGGCAGCCCGGTGTTCCAGGGCTTGCTCCATGCCGCCCCGACCTGGGAGACGGTGGCGTGGCTGTGCGGCGAGACGCCCCTGCCCGTCCTGCTCAAGGGCATCCTCAACCCCGACGATGTGGACCCCGCCATCGCGGCCGGAGCCGGTGGAATCATCGTATCCAACCATGGCGGCCGGACGCTGGACACCCTGCCCGCCTCCATCGACGCGCTGCCGGCGGTGGCGGAACGTGCCGCCCGCCGCCTGCCCGTGCTGATGGACGGCGGCATCCGCCGCGGCACCGACATCCTGAAGGCGCTGGCACTCGGTGCCGACGCCGTGCTGGTCGGCCAGCCGGTGCTGCACGCCCTGGCGGTCGGCGGTCTGGCCGGCGTCGCCCATATGCTGACCCTGCTCCAGACCGAGTTGGAGGTCGCCATGGCGCTGACCGGCCGCGCGACCCTGGCCGAGATCGACCGCTCGGTGATCTACCCGTCCGCTTGAGCCGGGCTCACGCGGCGGAGACCTGATCGCGCAGCACGCGCTTGGTCACCTTGCCGTTGGCATTGCGCGGCAGCGCGTCGCTCAGCAGGGTCACGTAATCGGGCACCTTGTAGTCGGCGAGATTGGCCCGGCAGAAGTCGCGCACGTCGTCCTCGGTCAGGCCGCCGGATTTGGAGATGACGAAGACATGGATCTTCTCGCCCAGCACCGGATCGGGATGGGCGACCACCGCCGCCTCCACCACGTCGGCATGGCGGACCAGCAGGTTTTCGACCTCCACACTATAGATCTTGTGGCCGCCCCGGTTGATGACGTCGTTCTTGCGGTCATAGAGCCGCAGATAGCCCTGCGCATCCAGCGCACCGATGTCGCCCGACCGCCAATAGCCGTCGACGAAGCTGTCGCGGGTGGCGTCCTCGCGGTTCCAATAGCCGCGGATGGTCATCGGCCCGCGGATCCACACCTCTCCGCTCACCCCCGGCGGGCATTCGCGCCCCTGTTCGTCGATAATCCGCAGGTCGCCGCAGGGCACGCACATCCCGACCGAATCCAGGCAGGCGCGGGTGTGGCCGATGGGAACCACGCTGATGATGGTGGCGCATTCGGTGGAGCCATAGGCGTTCAGCAGATGGAGGTCGGGCAGCCGCTCCGCCATCGCCTCCACCGTCGCCTCCGGCATCGGCGCGCCGCCGAAGCCGCCGATCCGCCAGGACGACAGGTCGTAGCGGCTGAAATCGGCGCGCAGCAGGCAGAGATTGTACATCGCCGGGACCAGCACCGTGGTGGTCATGCGCTCCCGGCTCGCCAGATCGAGGAAGCCGGCGACGTCGAAGGCCGGCATCATCACGGTGCAGCCGGCGACCCGGATCATCGCCATCACCACGGCGACCAACCCGGTGACGTGCGAGGCCGGAACCGCCAGCACAGCCCGCTCCCCCTCGCGATAGTCCCAGCATTCCTCGAAATGCATGGCGGAGTGGATGATGTTCACATGGGCCAGCAGCGCGCCCTTCGGCTTCCCCGTGGTGCCGGAGGTGTAGAGGATGACGGCGGTGTCCTCCTCGCCCTGCGGCTCCGCTTTCTCCGGCAGGGCGGCGTCGGTTTCCAGCAGATCCTCGAACGGCCGGCAGCCCTCCACCGCACCGCCGACCGACAGCCGCAGGGCCAGCGACGGCACCTCCCCGGCAATCGGCATGCGATCGGCGAGCGCGGCGTCGTGGACGAGGATGGAGGCGCCGCAATCGTTCAGGATGCCGGCGATGCCCGGCCGCTGTTCGCGCGCGCTGATCGGCACCGCGACGATGCCGGCGCGCGCCGCCGCCAGCAGCGCGATCAGGAACTCCGCCCGGTTGGACAGCACCAGGGCCATGCGCTCGCCCGGCGCTACACCCCGTGCTGACAACGCGGCAGCGGCCCGCGTCACCAGCCCATCGAGTCGGGCATAGCTGTAGCGCCGCTCGCCATCCACCAGCGCCTCGCCATCGGGCCGGCGGGCGACGGCGTCGCGGAACATCGCGTCGATGGTCGCCGGACGCTCGCTGTAGCATGGTACGAGACGCGTGCCGAAAAGCAGCTCGCGTCGTTTGGGAACGCCCGTTCCTTCCGGCCAGGCCATGCCCGTCCTCCCTGCCGATTTCGTTGGATTCCATGAATGGGGCAACGCCGTAGCCGCGGACCTCCGCGCATGAACCGGCACCGCCCTTGTCGATCTCCGTCAGACTATGTCATTCTATGAACTGAGTGTCAAACAGCGGCACAGTCCGCGACATCAACAAAATGGCCGCAATGGCCCCCGCGGCACTCGACACCCCCTTCGCACGAAGACATGCAGGCAGTCTGCGCCTGCCGACCGGGAGGACATCCATGTCGACACCCCATTACGTGACCATCGGTCAAGGCCAGCTGCGCGTCTGGCGCAGCGGGTCCGGTCCCGACCTGCTGGTGCTGCCCGGCCTGATCGCCGCCGCCTCCACCCGCGCCGACCAGTTGGCCCGCAACCTGCCGGGCTGGACCGTCACCGCGGTGGATCTGCCGGGAACCGGCGGGTCGAGCGGCGCATGGGCGGAGGACATCGCCGGCTTGGCCCAAATCACTGCGGAGGCTGCAAGCGCGTTGGGCCTTTCACCCTGTCCGCTGCTCTCCTTCGACCTTGCGGCGCCGCTGGCCGTCGCGCTGCAGGACAGCGGGACAAGTTGGCGTCCCGACACCGTCCTGCTCGCCGATGCGGCAGCGGCGGAAGGCTGGACGCAACGCCGCCTGACCCCCGCCCCGCTGGCACCGCGCGACGACGGCACCCATCTGGCCGTGCTGTGGGCGCATCTGCGCGACGCCCATGTGCTGGAGCCGCGCGACGCCCGGCATCCGGCCGCACGGGGCGCCCCCCTGCCCGACGCCGCGGCCCTCGACGCGATGCTGCGCACCGCCGCAGCGGCTCCGCACCGTTATGAAGCGCTGTGGAGCCTGTGCCTCGACGCCATGCCGCGGCTTGCCGGCCAATCCGGCATCCTCCGTGTCGAGGATTTGCAAGAAACTGCGGGCACCCTGTCGGCCATGCTGTCCGGCCGGCCCGATGCCAAGCCCCTGCCGCCGACGCAGCCCTTCTCCGACCCGCTACAGGTCTGGCACGACTACGCCGACACGCCGCAGGGCCGCGTCCATCTGCGCCGCGCCGGGCGCGGCCGGCCGCTGCTGGCGCTGCAATCGGCTCCCGGATCCTCGAAGCCGCTGCTGCCGCTTCTGCACGGGCTGGCTCCGGGATGGGAGGTCATCGCCCCCGACTATCTCGGCAACGGCGAATCCAACAAGCCCGACCGCACGGTCGATATCGGCATGCTGGCCGAGGATGCGCTGGCGGTCGCCGATGCGCTCGGCCTCGACCGCTTCGACCTGTGGGGCACTCACACGGGCGCGCTGGTGGCGCTGGAACTGACGGTCCGCCATCCCGACCGCGTCGGCCGTGCAGTGCTGGAGGCGCCGGTGCTGATCCCGCCCGACTTCAGCGCCGACATTCTGACCAATTATTTTCCGCCACTGGTCGCCGACCGCTGGGGGCTGCATCTGCTCCAGGCCTGGAACATGCGGCGCGACATGTTCCTGTTCTGGCCGTGGTACAGGCAGGAGCGCGCTGCCGCCCGCGCCATCGGCGTGCCCGACGCGGCGGTGCTGCATGACTGGACCATGGGCCTGCTGGCGAGCGGCGCCCATTACGACCGGTCCTACCGCGCCGCCTTCCATTACGACACCCGCGCCCGCCTGCCGCGCCTGACCCGGCCGGCACTGATCTGCGCCGGTCCTGCCGACATGCTGGTGGAAGGGCTGGCGGAGGCGAAGCGGCTGGCGCCGTCCAGAACGGAGGTCACGCCGACCCCAGCCACCGTCTGGTATCCCGGCCAGGCGGCGGACGCCGTGGAAGCGACCATCGCCTGCTACGCCGCCTTCCTGAACGGGTAGGCCGTGATCGTCAATTCGCACCGCGTTGCATAGAGCGACACAGCGCCCTTTCCGCTGCCGGCCCCACCATCACCCCCCGAGCACGGATTGCGCGCGGGCAGCCCGGTGCAGCGGCGGGGCCGACAGCGAATTGAGGTTGGACGAGATCTCCCGCACCGCGCCGCGCATGTCGTCCAGGAAATTGGGCTGACCGTTGCGGACGATGTGGGGGGTCAGGCCGGTCAGGCTGACCGCCGCGAGCAGCCGCCCGTCCGGGTCAAACAGCGGCATGGCGATGGCGGCCAGCCCCTCGATCACGTCGTCGACCGCCATCGACCATCCGCGCTCCCGCACCTCCTCCAACTCCTTCGCCAACTGGCGGGGATCGGTGGTGGTGTGGGGGGTGAGGCGGGTGGTCCCGCGCGCCAGCACCCGTTCGACCTCCGCCTCCGGCAGATAGGCCAGCAGCACGCGCGGTGCGGCACCGCAATTCATCGGCAGCTGCCCGCCGACGATCCACCAGCGCACCTCCACCGAGCGGTCGCTGTGGAACTGGTCCAGGCACACAGCCGATCCGTCATGGTAGACAGACAGGAACACCGTGCTGCCGGTGGTTTTCGCCAGCCGCGACAGGATGGTGGAGGCGATCTGGCGCAGGTCGCGCCGCTCCGGTACCGCCCCCGCCAGCTTCAGGATCTCCAGCCCCAGGCTGTATTTCTGGCTCTGCGCGTCGAAGGCGGCGAAGCCGTCCTGCACCAGCGTCAGCAGGATGCGCCGCGCCGTTCCCTTGTCGAGCTTCGCGGCGCTCGCGACCTCGGTCAAGGTCAGCGTCGGCCCTTCCTGATAGAAGCTGCGCAGCACGGCCAGAGCGCGCGACACGGCGCGAACGCTGAGACCGTTCTTTTCCGCGCCCTGGTTGTCGTCCTGTTCGGTGTCCATACGTTCAAGCCCCTTATGGATGTCGCGTGCCCCGATGCCAGGCGGAAGCCTCGGTGTCCGGCACAGCCGGTAGATGGCGGCGCAGTCGCGCTGATCCCGTCACAGGTGCAGTGCGCCGGTAGCATTGAAGGCGTCCGCGCGGTTGCGCAACCCCTTTCCACCATCCCTGACGCAGTCCGCCGCCCGTGTCAAACAGTGACACCATTTTTGCCTGTTGACACTGCAGAGCGCAAATGGTTTCATTGGCGAACAAACAGAACAAGCGCGCCGCCATCGCCCCGGCAGGCCGGCGCCCCATGCTCCGGCCTGCCGCCGTCTCCCGACGTCAATCTTCCGATTTCATGAGACACGGCCGCCGGCACCCTGCACGAGGGGAGGACAATGCAAACCATCGCCCTGGGTGCGTTCACGGTCACGCGGATCGAGGAAATGCTGACGCCGGGTTTCGACCCCGGCTTCCTGTTTCCCGCCTATGACGAGGCGATCCTGACCCGGAACCCCGATCTGGCCGAACCGAACTTCCTCGACCCGGCATCAAAGCGCCTGATGTCGAGCATGCACAGCTGGCTGATCCGCACCGACCGCCATGTGATCCTGGTCGATACCGGCTGCGGCAACCACAAGGAACGCCACACGCCGGGCTTCGAGCGCTTCCACATGCTGGACAAGCCCTATCTGCGCCACCTCGCCGACGCCGGCGTGCGGCCGGAGGACGTGACTCTGGTCATCAACACCCACCTGCACATCGACCATGTCGGCTGGAACACCCAGCTGGTCGACGGGCGCTGGGTCCCGACCTTCCCCAATGCCCGCTACATCTACGGCGCGCAGGAGTTCAAGCACTGGCGCAGCCCCGAAGGCGGTCTGGTCGGCATGCCCGGCAACGGCCCGGTGATGGAGGACAGCGTCATGCCGGTATGGGAAGCCGGACAGGTGGACCTGATCGAGGACGGCGACCGCATCCTCGACGGGCTGTCGGTCGAACTGGCCCCCGGCCACACGGCGGGGCAGATGTTCGTCCGGCTCGAGTCCGACCGCCACGCCGCCTACTTCACCGGCGACTGCCTGCACCAGCCGATGCAGGTGTGCCGTCCCGACTGGAACAGCCGCTTCTGCGAGGACCAGGCGCAGGCGGTGGCGACCCGGCGCCGGCTGCTTGACCATGCCGCCGACCGCAACGCCCTGGTGTTCCCCGCCCATTTCGGCGCTCCCCACACCGGCTATGTCCGCCGGACGGCCGAGGATTTCCGGTTCGAGCCGCTCGCGGCCTGACCTTACCCAAGAGGGACATTCCATGAGCATCGCCGCCCTCGAAGGCACGGCCACCCTGCTTGACGCCCTGCGCGCCGCCCTCGGCGCCGACGGCCTGCTGGATGACGAGAAGAGCCGCGACTTCTACGCCAACGACGTGTTCTGGCAGCCGGGCATTCCGCCGCTCGCCATCGCCCTGCCGCGCGACCGCGATCAGGTCGCCGCCACCATCCGCGCCGCGCATGATGCCGGCGTGGCGGTGGTGCCGCGCGGCGGCGGCATGTCCTACACCAAGGGCTATCTGCCCAAGCGGCCGGATTCGGTCGTCATCGACAGCCGCCGGCTGAACCGCGTCATCGACCTCGACACCGACAGCCTCTACGTCACGGTGGAGACCGGCTGCACCTGGGCCGCGCTGAACGAGGCGCTGGAGGGCACCGGCCTGCGCACCGGCTATTGGGGGCCGCTGTCGGGCATCAACGCCACCATCGGCGGCGCCTTGTCGCAGAACAGCGCCTTCTTCGGCTCCGCCCTGCACGGTACCGTGGCGGAAAGCGTGCTGGGCGTCACCGTGGTGCTGGCCGACGGGCGCGTCGTCACCACCGGATCGGGCGGGCGCGTCGGGACCAAGCCCTTCACGCGGTCGGGCGGTCCCGACCTGACCGGCCTGTTCCTGGGCGACAACGGCGCCATGGGCTTCAAGGTGGCGGCGACCCTGCGGCTCCACCGCCGGCCGGAACACAGCGATTTCCTGTCCTTCGGCTTCGCCACCATGCAGGCGATGGCCGCCGCGCAGGTCGAGATGGCGCGGGCGCGCTGCGTTTCGGAAGGCTTCGGCATCGACCGCACCAAGGTCGAGCATTCGGCCAGCGTCAATAAGCTGTCCGACGGGCTGAAGACACTGGGCAACGTGGCGAAGGCCGGCAAGTCGCTGTTCCAGGGCGCCAAGGAGGCGTTGAGCGTCGCCACCGCCGGCACCGCCTTCCTCAAGGACCACAACTTCACCCTCCATCTGGTGGTCGAGGGGCGCAGCGAGGCTCAACTGCGCGAAGCGATGCAGACGGTGCGCGAGATCGGCGCCCGCCACGGCAAGGAGATCGAGAACAGCGTGCCGAAGGTGATGCGCTCCAAGCCCTTCGGCCCGGTGCGCGGCATGCTGGGGCGCGAGGGCCAGCGCTGGGTGCCGATCCACGCCATCTTCCCGCTGGGCGACGCCGACAAGGTGGTCGCCGCCAACGATGCCTTCTTCGCGGAGAAGCGCGGATTCATGGAAAAGCACGGCATCATCTATTCGGTGATGACCATGACGGTCGGCAACGACTTCTTCCTTGAGCCGGCCTTCTACTGGAACGACGAGATCACGCCGCTGCACGCCGCCAGCCTGGGCGACGAGGTGGTGAAGCCCTGGCGCGACCGCCCGGCCAACCCGGAGGCGCGCAACGCGGTGGCGGAACTGCGCCGCGCGACGCAGGAGCTGTATTGCAGCCTGGGCGGCGTCAGCTGGCAGGTCGCCCGCGACTATCCGTTCCGCGAGATCATGACCCCCGAAACCTGGTCGCTGCTGGAGGGCGTCAAGCGCGCCGTCGATCCGCAGGGGCTGATGAATCCCGGCTCCCTCGGCCTCGATAGCTGACGGACGGGAGCGGAGAGATCCACGCCATGGGCTACACCATCACCGAGAAGATCCTGGCACGCGCGGCGGGGCTGCCCGCGGTCCGCGCCGGACAGGACATCAAGGCGAAGCCGGACTTCGTGCTGGCCTACGACTTCCCCGGCTACACCGACGTCTATTTCAAGACCATGAAGGAGGACTTCGGCATCGAGCGGGTGGCCGAGCCGGAACGCTTCGGCATCTTCATCGACCACATGGTGCCGACCGCCACGGCGAAGGAGGAAGAGCTTCACATCAACACGCGCAACTGGTGCGCGGAGAACGATGTGCCGCTGTTCGAACGGCACGGCATCGGCCATCAGGTGGCGGCCGAGGTCGGCTATGCGACGCCGGGTGCCTTCGTCGTCCATTTCGACGGCCATGTCAGCCAGCTCGGCACCTTCGGCACGCTCGCCATCGGGCTGCGCCGCAACGTGATGGAAGCCTTCGTCAGCGACACCGTGTCGATCCGCGTGCCCGACACCGTGCGGGTGAACCTGCGCGGGTCCTTGCGGCCCGGCGTGATGGCGCGCGACGTCTTCCACCATCTGGTGCGCCGGCTGGGGCCGAGTTCCTGCCGCTTCCAGGTTTTGGAGCTGGGCGGCCCGTCGGTGGCGGCGATGTCCACCGAAGGGCTTCAGACCATCACCGGGCTCGCCATGTTCACCGGCGCCCTGACCGCCATCGTCAATCCCGACCCGGTGCGGCTCGACTACGCCCTGCCGCGTGCCCGCAAGAAGCTCGACCCGGTGTCGAGCGATCCGGACGCGCGCTATTCCGCCGTCCACGACATCGACCTGTCCGACCTGGAGCCGATCGTCGTTGTGCCCCCTACCCCGGCGGACACGCGCGACCTGACTGAGTTCCTGGGGCTGGAGATCAATGCCGGCTATCTCGGCTCCTGCGCCTCGGGCCGGCTGGAGGATCTGCGGGCTGCGGCCAAGGTGCTGGAAGGCCGGCGGGTGAAGACCGGCGTGTCGCTGCACATCGTGCCGACCAGCCAGGAGCTGATGGCGGCGGCGGCGCGCGAGGGGCTCGTGTCCACGCTGGTGGAGGCCGGGGCGTTCGTCTCCTCGCCCAGCTGCGACTACTGCTTCGGCCGCATCGCGACGATGACGGCGGGCCAGCGTGCGGTGTCCACCGGCACGCTGAACGTCCGCGGCCGGATGGGCAGCCCGGATTCGGAAATCTACCTGTGCAACGCCGCGGTGGTCGCCGCCTCCGCCATCGAGGGCCGGATCACCGATCCGCGCCCGTATCTGTGAGGGCCGCCATGACAATGCCAATCATGCGGGGCCGCGTCGCCTTCATCTTCGACGAGATCAACTTCGACGTTGACCAGATCGTCGGCGTCAAGAACATCAAGATCACCGACGTGGCCGAACTGGCGCAGCTTGCCATGCAGAGCTACGACCCGGATTTCGCCAAGTCGGTGCGGCAGGGCGACCTGCTGGTCGGCGCCGACAATTTCGGCTACGGCCACCCGCACTATCCACCGATGAAGGCGATGCGCCATCTCGGCATCGCCGGGGTGATCGCCGAGTCCTTCTCTCCCGGCTATTGGCGCGGCGAGGTCAGCATGGGCTTCCCGCAGGTCAGCTGCCCCGGGATCCTCGGCTTCGTCCGGCGCTGGGACGAGATCGAGGTGGACTGGGCGGCGGGCGTGGTCCGCAACCACAGCCAAGGCACCGAAACTCCCTACGAGCCGCTGCCGCAGGCGGATGCCGAGATGATCGAGGCCGGCGGCCTCGTCCCCTTCCTGAAGCGGCAGGCGGCCCAGCAACGCGAACAAAAGGATCATGCGCATGTCCCGGGGCTCTGAATTCCGCAACCGCGTCCTGGCGCAGAAGACTGTCTGGTCGGCCGGCGCCTATGACGCCCTGTCCGCCCGCTTCATCGAGGCGGCCGGCTTCGACGCGCTGATGACCTCGGGCTTCGGCGTCTCCGCCTCCTTCCTCGGCCAGCCGGATGCCGAGCTCTACACCATGTCGGAAAACCTGACGGTGGTCCGCAACGTGGTGTCGGCGGTCAATGTGCCGGTCATCGCCGACATCGACACCGGTTACGGCAACGCCATCAACGTGATGCGCACGATCCGCGAGTTCGAGGCGTCGGGCGTGTCCGCCGTCATCATGGAGGATCAGGTGGCGCCCAAGCGCTGCCCGATCTGCGTCGGCGGGGTCGAGGTGATCCCGATGGACGAGGGCGTCGCCAAGATCCAGGCGGCGGTCGAGGCCCGGCGCGATCCCAACATGCTGATCATCGCCCGCACCGACGTGGTCGATCCGGCCGCCGCCATGGAGCGCGGGCGCGCCTATGTCGCGGCCGGCGCCGACATGATCCAGCCGATCAGCAAGTGCTTCAAGGATATCGACGGCTTGCGCGCCATGCGCGAGGCGGTCGGCGTGCCGCTGTCGCTCCAACTGCTCGGCTGGCTGGAAAAGCTGTCGGCGGACGAGGTCGAGGAGGTGGCCGGCATGGCGACCTACGCGCTGGTGCCGCTGATGACCGTCGCCTCGGCGCTGAAGGAGAATCTGGCCGCGCTTGCGGAACGCCGCTCCACCAGCGGCCTGCCGCGCCCGGTCACCGGCCACAACGAGTTCATCGACTTCATCGGCTTCCCGCAGATCGAGGAACTGCAGAAGCGCTACCTGAAAACCGCCTGACGATCCTTTGCCGGCGCGCACCACCCGCCGGTTCCAAGGGCAAATCAAAAGACGCCCAAGCAAAAGACGACCAATCCACGGAGGAACCCCATGTTCGGTAGGCGCACTCTCCTTGCCGCCGCGGCGGCCCTGGCCCTGACCATTCCCCTCGCCGGCACCGGCGCTCACGCGCAGCAGCCCCCGGTCCGCATCGCCCTGATCGGCCCGATGAGCGGCACCGGCGCCTTCGAAGGCCAACTCGGCCTGGAAGGCGCGCAGGCGATGGTCGCGGTCATCAACGCCAAGGGCGGCGTCGCCGGCGGCCGCAAGATCGAGCTGCTGACCTACGACGACAAGGGCTCCCCCGAGGACGGCGTCAGCGCCGCCAAGCGCGCCATGGAGCAGGACAACGTCGACATGATCGTCGGCGGCTGGTTCAGCGCCGTCGCCCTGTCGATGAAGGAAGTGACGCGCGACAAGATCATCACCGTCATGACCAGCTCCCAGCACCCGAAGGTGACGGAGGAGGGGCACAAGTACCTGTTCCGCCTGAACGCCACCTCGGCCATGATGTCGGAGTTCTATTCGAAGGCGATCTGCGAGCGCATCAAGCCCAAGTCCATCGCCTTCATGAACGTCAACGACGACTGGGGCCGGCTGGAGCTGGACAACTACACCAAGCTGCTGACCGGCTGCGGCATCGAGGTGAAGGGGCACGAGTTCTACAACCGCACCGACACGGACTTCACCACCGCGCTGACCAAGCTGAAGTCGCTGAACGCCGACGCGATCTATGTCGCGGCGATCAACACCTCGCAGGGTGCGACGATCTACCGGCAGATCAAGCAGACCGGCTACCGCGGCAAGGTCATCGCGTCCGCCGGCAACATGAACCCGAAGCTGGTGGAACTGTCCGGCAATGCGTTGGAGCAGGTCTATTCCGCCTCGCCCTTCACCGAGGACGGCAGCGCCCCGTCGCTGAAGCCGTGGCTGGAGCAGTACCGCAAGTCCTACAAGAACGAACCGTCCTTCATCGCCGCGCTCGGCGCCCAGGCGGTTCAGACCCTGGCTTTCGGCGTCGAAGCCGCCGGCGGCGACCCGCGCGCCTACGACAAGATCGCAGCCGCCCTGAAGTCGCAGGAGGTCCCGACCGTGATGGGAACCTTGCGCTTCTCCGACAAGGGCCAGGCGAACCAGGCGATCCATCTGGTGCAGATCCAGAAGAAGCAGATCGTCAGCGTCCGGGACTGAGGGGCTGCGTTGAAAGCCCTCTCCCCCCCTTTTCCCCCTCTCCCCCCGGGGAGAGGGTCGGGGTGAGGGGGACGCACAGTGAGGATTCTCGGGAAAATCCCGCCACGCCACCCCCTCACCCTAACCCTCTCCCCGGGGGGGAGAGGGGATCCTTCCGGGATCGCGAGATATGTGCATCCGACCGCCCGCCCCCCGACAGGAAGATTCGATATGGATTTCACCGTCTTCGCCCAGCAGATCGCGAACGGCCTGGTCAACGGGATGGCCTATGTGCTCATCGCCACCGGGCTGACGCTGGTCTTCGGGGTGCTGCGCATCGTGAACTTCGCCCATGGCGAGTTCTACATGCTCGGCGCCTACATCACCTATTTCGTCGGCACCCTGCTCGGGCTCGACTACATCGCGGCTGCTGCGATCTCGGCGGTGGTGGTGGCGGGGCTCGGCATCGCCGCCAACAGGCTGATCTTCTGGCCGCTGCGCCGCGACCATGAATTCACCATCCTGCTGTCCAGCCTGGGGCTTGCCCTGCTGATCGCCAACGGCGGCGAACTGTTGTTCGGCGCCGATCCGAAATATGTCGAGAGTCCCTTCGCCGACGAGGTGCTGGACATCGGCACGGTGACGCTGACCCAGCAGCGCGTTCTGGTCTTCGCCGCCGCGGTGGTGGCGCTGATCGCGGTCTACCTGTTCATCCGCTATTCGCGCTTCGGCAAGATGATGCGGGCGACGGCGCAGAATCCGAACGGCGCCGCGCTGACCGGCATCAACATCAAGCTGGTCCACGCCTACACCTTCGCGCTGGCCTGCGGGCTGGCGGCGCTGTCGGGCGCGCTGGTCGGCCCCACCGTGATGATCTTCCCGACCATCGGCAACTGGGCGGTGCTGAAGGGCTTCATCGTCGTCATCATGGGCGGTCTGGGCAGCGTCACCGGCGCCCTGTTCGCCGGCCTGCTGCTGGGCGTCATCGAATCGCTGGGCGGCGGCTATATCTCCCTCGGCTTCATGGAGGCGATCGGCTACGCGATGATCATCGCGGTCCTGCTGTGGCGCCCCCACGGCCTGTTCAGCACGGCAAGGGGTCTGCGATGAACACCAATTCCCACGGCCAGACCCTGGCAATCGCGGGCGGCGTGGCGGCGGCGGCCGTCCTGCCCTTCCTGTCCGGGAACGCCTATCTGGAACATCTGCTGGTGCTGTGGATGCTGTATGCGCTGCTGGCGCTCAGCCTCAACATCGTCATCGGCTATCTGGGCGAGCTCACCTTCGGCCATGCCGCCTTCGTCGGCGTCGGCGCCTACACCTCCGCCATCCTCTCCACCCAGTTCGGCCTGCCGCCGCTGCTCGGGCTGCCGCTGGCCGGGCTGGTGGCGGCGGGGTTCGGGCTGGTGATCGGCTATGCCGCCCTGCGGGTGGTCGGGCCGCAGTTCGCCATCCTGACGCTGGGCTTCGGCGCCATCCTGTTCACCATCACCAATCATTGGGTGGACCTGACGCGCGGCCCGATGGGCATCACCGACATCCCGCCGATGGCGATCGGTCCGTTGGCCTTCGACAGCGCCCGCCCGACCTATTATCTGGTGCTGGCGCTCGTGCTGGCGACGGCCTATCTCTGCCACGCGCTGGTGAGCAGCCGCACCGGCCGCGCCTTCCTGGCGGTGCGGGAGAACGCGCCGCTCGCCGCCTCGCTCGGCATCAACGTCTTCCACACCAAGCTGCTGGGCTTCGTCGCCGCCACCGCCATCGCCGGCATCGGCGGCGCCATCTACGCCCACTACATCCGCGTCATCACCCCCGACATCATGGGCGTCCACAATGTCGCCGCCCTGATCATCGTCGTGATCATCGGCGGGCGCGGCACCATCCTGGGGCCGATCCTGGGGGCGCTGGTCTATATCGGCCTG
Source organism: Azospirillum sp. B21 (assembly GCF_008364825.1). Lineage (GTDB taxonomy): Bacteria > Pseudomonadota > Alphaproteobacteria > Azospirillales > Azospirillaceae > Azospirillum. Next base: position 183,619 of record NZ_VTTO01000005.1, on the reverse strand, counting down.
CTGGAATCGCTGCGCGTCGCCGGCCCGCTGCGCATGGTCATCTTCGCGGCCCTGCTCACCGGCACCGTCGTGTTCCTGCCGGGCGGCCTGGTCAGCCTATGGCAGCGCTGGCGCAACAGCAACAAGTCGGAAAACACCCAGCCGGCCACCCCCACCGGCCTGCCCAGTGCAGAGGGAGGTGCGAAATGAACGCCACCGCCAACGCAGGAGAGATCCTGTCCGTCAGCAACCTGACCCGTATCTTCGGCGGCCTGACCGCGGTACGCGACGTCACCATGTCGGTGCAGGCCGGCGAGGTGGTCGGGCTGATCGGGCCGAACGGCGCCGGCAAGACGACGCTGTTCAACATGCTGGGCGGCTCGCTGCCGCCGTCCTCGGGCAGCATCCGCTTCGACGGCAGCGACTGCACCGGCGCGCCGTCGCATGTCATGGGCCAGCGCGGCGTGTCGCGCACCTTCCAGATCACCAGCCTGTTCCCCAGCCTGACCGCGCTCGACAACGTACGCAGCGCCGCCTACCGCACCACGCGGGCCGGCTGGGGCGCCGCGATCCTGCGCAACGCCGCCTATCGCCGGGAAGAAGCGGAGCTTCGGCGCAAGGCGATGGAGATCCTGGCCTTCTGCGATCTCGACCATCGCGCCGACACCCTGGCCGACTCCATGTCCTACGGCGAGCAGCGCCGGCTGGAGATCGCCATCGCGCTCGCCGCCGAACCGCGCCTGCTGCTGCTGGACGAGCCCGCCGCCGGCATGAATCCGGAGGAAGGCCAGCGGTTGGTAGAGATGATCCGCCGCATCCGCGCCCGCGGCGTCACCGTGCTGCTGGTGGAACATCACATGCGCGTGGTCGCCAGCGTCTGCGACCGGCTGGTGGTGCTGGACCATGGGGTGAAGATCGCCGAAGGAGCGCCGGCCCAGGTGCTCAACGACCCCGAAGTGATCCGCGTGTATCTGGGACGGGAGCCGGTCGATGCTTAAGGTCGAAGGTCTGAAGGTCAGCTACGGCCACCGCGAGGCGGTCCACAACGTTTCCCTGACCGTGGAGGAAGGGGAGCTGGTCACGCTGGTCGGCTCCAACGGCGCCGGCAAGACGACGACGCTGAAGGCGATCTCCGCCCTGCTGCGGCCGAGCGGCGGGACGATCACCTTCGACGGCGAGCGGATCGACCGCATGGCGCCGCATCAGGTGATCGAACGCGGGCTGGTCCATGTGCCGGAAGGCCGCCAGCTTTTCCCCGACATGACGGTGCTGGAGCATCTGGAGCTGGGTGCCCTGCGCGGGCGGCCGGGCAGCATGGGCTTCGCAGAGCGGCTGCGCTGGGTCTACGAGCTGTTCCCCATCCTGGCCGAACGCCGCACCCAGCGGGCCGGCACCATGAGCGGCGGTCAGCAGCAGCTTGTCGCCTTCGGGCGCGGCCTGATGGCCAACCCGAAATGCCTGATGTTGGACGAACCGACGCTGGGACTGGCGCCGATCATCGTCGACACGCTGGCCGATACGATCAAGAGCCTGCACAAATCCGGCATCACCGTCCTGCTGGTCGAACAACGTGTCGATCTGGCGCTGCGGCTGGCCGACCGCGCCTATGTGCTGGAGACCGGCCGGGTGGTGATGGAGGATGCGGCGCAGACCCTGCTGGCCGATCCGCGCATCAAGACCGCCTATCTGGGGCTGTGAGGGCATGGCGGGGAGCGATGTTCTCGACCGCGCCCGCGCCATCGTCGGGCCGGCGCATGTGCTGTCGGACCTGGCCGACACCGCGCCCTTCCTGGCCGACTGGCGCGGCCGTTACCGGGGGGAGGCGCTGGGCGTCGTCCGCCCGGCCGACGCGGTGCAGGTGGCGGCCATCGTCCGGCTGTGCGCCGACACCGGCACGCCGCTGGTTCCGCAGGGCGGCAACACCGGCGTGGTCGGCGGCGCCATTCCAGATGCCTCCGGCCACAGTCTGGTGCTCTGCCTGTCGCGCCTCAACCTTATCCGCGCGGTCGATCCCATCGGCGACAGCCTGACGGTGGAGGCCGGCTGCACCCTGGCCGCAGTCCAGGCCGCCGCCGAACAGGCCAACCGGCTGTTCCCGATGAGCCTCGGCAGCGAGGGCACCTGCCAGATCGGCGGCACCATCGCCACCAATGCCGGCGGCACCGCCGTCCTGCGCTACGGCCCGATGCGCGACCTCGTGCTCGGACTGGAGGTGGTGCTGCCCGACGGTACGCTGTGGAACGGCCTGCGGGCGCTGCGCAAGGACAACACCGGCTATGCCCTGAAGCACCTCTTCATCGGCGCGGAAGGGACGCTGGGCATCGTCACCGCGGCGACGCTGAAACTGTTCCCGCGCCCGCGCAGCGTCGCCACCGCCTTCCTTGCCCTGCCCTCGCTGGACGCGGCGCTGCGGGTGTTCGCCCGGCTGCGCGGGGCGCTGGGCGACCGGGTGACCACCGCGGAAATCCTGTCGGACTCGCAGCTCGCCGCCGTGCTCGCCCATGTGCCGGGCACCGTCCGTCCGCTCGCCGCGGCCATGCCCTGGTATCTGCTGGCCGAGGTCACCGACCCGATGGCGGGCCTGGATCTCGCCGCTGCGCTGGAGGAACTGCTGGCCGAAGGGCTGGAGGACGGCAGCGTCGCCGACGCGACCGTCGCCCGCAGCCATGCCCAAGCCGATGCCCTGTGGAAGCTGCGCCACAGCGTGTCGGAGGCCAATCGCAAGAGCGGCATCGTCATCGGCCACGATACGGCGGTGCCGATCGCCCGCATCCCCGACTTCGTCGCCCGCGCCTCCGCGGCCGTCGAGGCGCTGCGGCCGGATGCCCGCGTGGCGGCGGTCGGGCATATCGGCGACGGCAACATCCATCTGGTCGTCATCTTGCCAAACAGCGCGAGGACGGAAAGCCAACCGCTGGAAACCATCGCCCATGCGATCAGCGCCGCCGTCCACCGCGTGGCGATCGAGTTGGACGGCACCATCAGCGCCGAGCATGGCATCGGCCAGAGCGTGCGCGACGCGCTCGCCGCCTTCAAGGGACCGGCGGAGATGGCGCTGATGCGCGGCATCAAGCGGCTGTTCGACCCGCAGGGCATCATGAATCCCGGCAAGGTCGTCGCTACCGACGAGCCGTGATCAGCACGGCGACGATCAGGATTGAAGACCGATGCTCGGCCCGACGCGCCGGATGAGGTCGACCACGGAAGGCGTCAGCGTGTGGAAGGCGGCGAGGAAGTCGTCGCACCGGTAGGACGGCGCGGTCTCCTTGATCCGCCGGGCATATCCTCCGGCCTCCTCCCGCCGGTCCGCCAAGGCATTGGAAAAGGCGGCGATGGCCTGGATGTGGACATGGGCGTTCGGCCGCCGCGCAGCCCGGTCGCCCCACAGCGCCGCCTGGGCATGCTCCTTCAGATTGAGGCAGGCGAGCGCCCGCGCGCCGAGCATGCCGAACAGCAGCGGATCGAACGGACTCAGCCGCTGCGCGACGTCGGCGGCACTCAGCGCGGCCCGTGCATCGCCCCCCTGCGCCTGGACGAAGGCGAGGGAATAATGGCCGAGCGCGAAGTTGGGGTTCAGGCCGACCGCAAGGCTCAGTTCCTCCACCGCATCGTCCTGCCTCCCCAGCAGCCACAGCGCGCGGCCCAGGGCCAGATGGCTCGTCGGATCGCGCTCGTCCAAACCCACGCTCTGCTCGGCGAAGCGGTAGGCGTGCTCCGCCTCGATGCCGCGCTGTCCGGTGCGATGCAGAAAGGCATCCTGGAAATGGGTGAAGGACAGGCCGGCATGCAGCCGGGCACTCGCCGGGTCGGTCCGAAGCGCCTGTTGGAAAAGGCCGCGCGCCGTCTCGTTGTCGTCGCGGGTGAAGCGGTACATGTGCCACAGGCCGCGATGATAGGCGCTCCAGCCTTCCAGCGAGGACGGCGGAACCGACAGGGCGCGCCGCATTTCGGCCGCTTCGATCTCGTCGTCGAGAGCGGCGGCGATGCGGGAGGCAAGCTCGTCCTGGACCTCGAACACAGCGTCCAGGCGGCGGTCGTAGATGTCGCTCCACATCACGGCACCGGTTTCAGCCTCCACCAGTTCGACGGTCAGGCGAAGCCGGTGCCCATCGGTGCGGATCCCCCCGGTAGCCAGGTAACGCACGCCGAGCGCCCTGCCGACCGTACACGGGTCGATCTGGGTCCCGCGAAAGCGGAAAGAGGACCCGCGGGCGATGACGAACAGCGAGCGCAGCCGCGAAAGCCGCACCAGCACGTCGGCGGCCACCCCGTCGGCAAGGCCGCCGCCCTCGGCCGGTCCGCCGATCGTGCCGAAGGGCAGAACCGCCAGCGACGGCCGGTCCGGCAGCACCGGCCGGCTTGACCGGGAGGGGTCAGGCAGCAGTCCGGCAGGCCGCTCCACCATGGTTGCGGCCACTGTTGCGGCCACGGTTGCGGCTGGGTGGCGGTCGCGGATGCCGTGCAGCAGCTCGACCGTCTCCTCCTCCGGGTCGGCATCGAGGCAGCGGCGCACCGCCTCGGCACAGACCCGGTACTGCTGCACGGCGTCCGACCGCCGGCCGTTGCGTGCATGCAACCGCATCAGCGCGCGGTGCGCCTCCTCGCAGGCGGGATCGAGCGCCAGCCAGCGCTCCGCCGTGGACGCCACGCCGTCCCAGTCCCCCTCCGTCTCGCACGATGCCGTCAGGCGCGCGAAGATCCCGGCCGCCAAGCGGGCGAAACGGGCGCGTTCGCCGGCCAGCCAGTCATCGAACCCTTGCCTGCAGGTCTCCGCATCGGACAGCAGCGGGCCGGCGCACAGGGCCGCGGCGGCGCGCAGGCTCCCGGCCGTGCCCTCCCGCGCCAGCCGCTCCACCATCACGCCGTCGACACACTCGGGCGGGAGGGCCAGCGACACCTCGTTCCTGTCCGTGCGGATCAAATCAAGGCCCGCCTGCCCGCCGAGGTGGCGCAACTCCATCAGGCACTGGCGCAGGCTGTGCAACGCCCGCCGGTCCTCGCAGTCCTCCCACAGCAAGGCGGCCAGCCGTTCGCGAGAGACCGGTCGCGGTGCGGTCATCGCGACATAGGCAAGCAGAAGCTGCGCGTTCCGCCCGCGCAGAGGGAGGGCACGCCCGCCGGCATCGGCGAGCGAGAAGCCGCCCAGCAGCCTAAGCGTCGGCCCGGCCATGCCGCACCAAAACGGAAATTACACACCGCCCCGATCATAGCAGGCGGGACGAATCCTGTCAGACACGCGTCGGCCCAGGGGGCTACCCCTGAAGGACGGGTCGGCATTTTGACGATCGGTTGACGCGAGGGCTGACGATCGGACGACGCCCGGCTGACGTACCCCCGCCATCCTCGCGGCCGAAGCCCGCCGTCACCGGGCGCAATCACAATCCGCAATCGCACACCCCAAGGAGAATGACATGGACGGCCTGATCGCCACCGCTCCCACCATTCAGCCGCACAACGAGCGGGCCGCCGCCGTGTGGAGTTCGGGCGGCCGGGATTACGAGGAGATCATCCGCGGCGTCTATGACGGCATCGACGCAGCCGTCGCCGGGCTCGCGCCCCAGCCGGGCGAACGCATCCTCGACGTCGCGACCGGCACCGGCATCACGGCGCGCGCCTGTGCCCGGCGCGGCGCGCAGGTCACAGGCATCGACATCGCCGCCGGATTGCTGGACGCCGCACGCTCGCTGTCCGACGGGCTTTCCATCGACTACCGGCTGGGCGATGCCGAGGCGCTGCCCTTCGCCGACGCCAGCTTCGACGCGGTGGTGTCGACCTTCGGCGTCATGTTCGCCGCCAAGCCGGAAGCGGCGGCACAGGAACTCGCCCGCGTCTGCCGGCCCGGCGGCCGGCTGGCCCTGACCACCTGGACGCCGGACGGCGCCATCGCCGAGATGTTCGCACTGATGCGCCCCTACATGGCGGCGCCGCCGGCGGTATCGCCCTTCGCCTGGGGCCGCAGCGAGCGGCTGGAGGAGTTGCTGGGCGGCGCCTTCGACCTGAAGGTCACGACCCTGACCAGCCACTACGTCGAAACCGGCGGCGAGGCGGCCTGGAACACTTTCGTGACCGGCTACGGCCCGACGCGCACCCTGGCCGCCAGCCTGGACGAGGAACGACGCTCCGCTCTGAAACGGGACTTCGTCGCTTTCCACGAGCGGTTCCGCGAGGGCGGGGGGATCCACGTTCCGCGCACCTTCCAGCTCACGCTCGGCCGGCGGCGGTAACCCCTTCCAACTCAGGACAGGGCGGATTCAGCCATAATGCTCGAAGCCGCCCTGGGCGACGCTCGCCTTCCAATAGGCGACGACCGAACAGGCATCGGCGGGAAGGCGAAGGGTCTGGCGAACATGGCCGCGGATGCGCTGGGCGGTGCCATGCTCCGTCCCGCTCCACACCGCGAGCCCCTGCGCTCCGGCCGGTGCCGCCGCCATCACCGCCGCCGGCAGAGGCGAGACGCCCGGCGTGGAGTGTCGGTCCCGGTGGAACCATGTGACGGAGGTGGCGGCCGGCGATGCCAGCTCCTGCTCTTCGCCCTCCCCCGGCACCTCGACGAACACCTCGGCCGAGGTATCGGCCGGCAGGTTTTCCAGCAGATGGGCGATGGCCGGCAGCGCCGCATGGTCGCCGGCCACCACATAGCGGCTAGCCGGCTTCATCGCGATCCCGCCCGAGACCGAGATCCCCACCCTTTCCCCCGGCCGGGCGCGGGCAGCCCATCCCGATGCCACGCCGGCACCGTGCAGCACAAAATTCACCTCCAGCGTCCCGGCGGCGGCATCGAAGCGCCGCACCGAATAGATGCGCAACGGAGAACCGGCGCCGTTCCCCGCCGGAACCACCAGACCGATGTGCGGGGCCAGGACACCGGGCTTCAGCGTGAACCCCTCAAGCGCCGACCCGCCAAAGACGATGCGGCGCATGCGCGGCGTCAGGGCGGAAACGGCGACCAGCTCCACCCACCGAAGATCACAGGGATACTTGCTGCTCAAGACAGGCCACTCCGCGCCGGCACCGATGGTGGCGCATGCTAAATAAGAATACGACTTGTTCGCAATAGCGCTTTGCCCTATAGGAGGTGATTGTCACGAAGGGTGCCGGAACCGCGCGATTTGCGGCCAGAAAGTCGATCGATGCCGTTTCATCCGAGAATGCAGAGCAGCACCGAAGGGATCACCATTCTCGGCGATCTGCAATGGCGCGCCTGGAACGGGATGATCGCCGACATCTGGACGGTGGCCTGCGAGCAGCATGCCGGCGGCGAATATGTGTCGGAGGCCCCGCGTCTCGTCGTGGTGCTCGACCAGCTCGGCGACGGCGCCCTCCATGTCATGGACTCCCCCGACCGCGGCAAGTCCCACCGGCTGAGCCGGCGCCAGCCCATGAGCTTCGTTCCGGCCGGCCTCAAGGTCTGGTCCCGCACCGAGAGCATCCGCCGCCTGACCCATCTGGACCTGCATTTCGATATGTCCGTGCTGGAAGGCCGCTTCACCGAGGGTCTGGACATCGCGGAAATGGACCGGCCGCGGCTGAACTTCTCCGACGACCGGCTGTTCTCCCTTGCCCGGCTGATCGCGGCGGAATGCCGGACGTCGGGCAACCTGCACGACCTTTACGGCGAAAGCCTGATGGCCGCCCTGTTCATCGGCCTCGTCCAGACCGAGCCGGCGACCGACCGCAAGCGCGGCCAGCTGCCGCCGCGCCAGTTGAGGCGCGTGATCGACTATATCGAGGAACATTGCAGCCGGCCGATCCGACTGCAGGAGCTGGCCGACCTCACCGGCCTGTCGCCCGCTCATTTCTGCTCCGCCTTCAAGGCGTCGACCGGCGTGCCGCCGCACAAATGGCAGATGCGGGTACGGGTGGAGCGCGCCAAGTCGCTGCTGACCACCTCTGACGTGACGCTGGCGGCTGCGGCGGCGATGGCCGGATTCTCCGATCAGGCGCATCTGACGCGCGTCTTCCGCCAGATCGTGGGCGTCACCCCCGCCGCCTGGCTGCGCGACCAGTCCGCGTGAGCCGATGCCGACGCCGATGCACGACGAATGTCGAAAGATCGTCCAACCCATCCAAAGACGGTTCAATCCGGGCCTTCATGCATATGCTAATCATTCGCAACAACAGCTCCACCTTCGGACAGGATGGTCCGGTGGCGCTTCGCGGGTGGTGCATACAGTCCGAGGCCGATTGCGATGGTTCACTTTTCGATCAAGCGAATGACCCGTTTCCTCTTGAACGGCACGGCGCTCGCCGCCCTGCTGATGCCGGCCCTTTCCCAAGCTCAGGCGCAGGACGCAAGCACGCCCGCCATCCTCGGTCCGGTGACCGTCGAAGGCAGCAGGGCCGTCGATACGGCGACCAGCCCGGTCAACGGCTATGTCCCGGCCCGGTCTGCCACCGGGTCCAAGACCGACACGCCGCTGGAGGAAATCCCGCAGTCGGTGTCGGTGATCGGCCGCGAGGAGATGGACGACCGCGGCGCCCAGAAGGTGGACGAGGCGCTGCGCTATACCCCCGGCGTCTTCAGCCAGCCTTTCGGCCGTGACAGCGACACCGACTGGGTCTTCATCCGCGGCTTCCAGGCGACGCAGTCCGGCGTCTACCAGGACGGGCTGCAGCTCTACGCCTACGGCTTCGGCGGCCAGTTCGTCGACAGCTACAATCTGGAGCGGATCGAGGTCCTGCGCGGCGCCTCCTCTGTGCTCTACGGCGGCAGCAACCCCGGCGGCCTACTGAACTACGTCACCAAGCGTCCGGGCGGCACGCCGGAGCGCTCGGTCGAGGCCGGCATCGACCAGCACGGCACCGCCTTTCTCGGCCTGGACGTCGGCGGTGCGCTCGATCCGACCCTGAGCTACCGGCTGACCGGCCGCATCGCCGGCGGCGACACCTACACCGACTTCGCGGACGGCTTCCGCGGCACCGTCTCGCCCAGCTTCAAATGGTCGCCGAACGACGCCAACAGCCTGACGGTCCTGACCAACTACACCGACATCGACGAGACGCACAACGGCGGCGCCTTCCTGCCCTATGTCGGCACGGTGGTGGACGCGCCCTTCGGCCGGATCGACCGCAAGGCCAACTTCACCGAACCCGGCATCGACACCTACCGCCGCCGCCAAGCCGCCATCGGCTACGAGTTCGAACACCGCTTCGACAACGACCTGATCTTCCGCCAGAACGCGCGCTACAACTACAGCAAGGTCCACGAGATCTCGGTCTACCCCTTCGGCTACGGCGGCTTCTCGGCCACGCCGGCCGATCCGAACAACCTGCTGTCACGCATCAATTTCGAGCACACGACCGAGGTCAACAGCGTCCTGATCGACAACCAGCTGGAAGGCAAGCTGCGCACCGGTCCGGTCGAGCACACGGCGCTGGTCGGCGTCGATTACAAGTATTTCGCCATGGATCAGGTGCAGGCGTCCGGCTCCGCCACGACGATCAGCGCCACCAGCCCGGTCTACGGTGCGCCCCAGGGCCAGCGCTTCGCCTACATCGACCAGGAGTTGACGATGCGTCAGCTCGGCGTCTATCTGCAGGACCAGATGCGCTTCGGCCAGGGCTTCCTGGTGACGCTGAGCGGCCGCTACGACATCGCCTCGACCGACGCAGACGGGACGCCCGCCTATGACGGCAAGACCGGCAAGTTCAGCGGCCGAGCCGGTCTGGCCTATGAGTTCGCCAACGGCCTGACCCCCTATGTCAGCGCCTCCACCTTCTTCAACCCGGTATTGGGCTCGTCGGCCGCCGTCGGCGTCTTCAAGCCGGAGAGCGGCCGCCAGTACGAGGTCGGCGTCAAGTACCGCCCGGCCTGGATGGACGCCATCTTCACCGCGGCCCTGTTCGACCTGACCCGCACCAACGTGGTGACCGGCGCCTTCAACGCCGAGACCCAGTTGGGCGAGGTCAATTCCCGCGGCGTCGAGTTGGAGGCCAAGGCCAACATCACCCCCAGCCTGAAGGCCACCGCCTCCTTCACGGCGCTCGACCTCGACATCAAGAAGGACGCCAACCCGGCCCTGATCGGCAAGACTCCCTACATCGTGCCGCAAATCCAGAGCTCGGCCTTCCTCGACTACACCTTCCGTGAAAGCGTGCTGACCGGGGTGTCGGTCGGCGGCGGCGTGCGCTATGTCGGGTCGTCCTGGGCCGACAACGAGAACACGCTGAAGGTCCCGGCGGCGACCGTCTTCGACGCGCGGGTCGGCTACAAGCGCGACAACTGGGGCGCCAACCTGTCGGTCACCAACCTGTTCGACAAGGAATACGTCGCCAGCTGCCAGACCCAGTATTCCTGCGGCTATGCGGAGGGGCGGACCGCCCTGCTGACCCTCAACATGACTTGGTAACCTGATGCCCGGCCCGGACCACACCCCTGCCCTGTACGAACTGGATGCCGTCGGATTTTCGGCGGCCGGCCGGCCGATCCTGTCGGACCTGTCGCTTCGGCTGGAGCAAGGACGCATCTACGGGCTGGTCGGCCCCAACGGCTCCGGCAAGAGCACGCTGATCCGCATGCTCGCCCGCCAGCAGCCGCCGGGGGCCGGGCGCATCCGCTGCCTCGGCACCGAGATCGCCCGCATCGGCGAGCGCGACTTCGCCCGCACCGTCGCCTACATGCCGCAATTCACCCCGCCGGCGGAGGGCATGACGGTGCGCGAGCTGGTGGCGCTCGGCCGCTTCCCCTGGCACGGCGCGCTCGGCCGCTTCGGGGCGGAGGATGCCGCCAAGGTGGCGGAGGCGATTGCCGAGACCAACCTCGACGCCTTCGCCGACCGGCTGGTCGACAGCCTGTCGGGCGGCGAGCGGCAGCGCGTCTGGCTCGCCATGATGCTGGCGCAGGACACGCGCTGCCTGCTGCTGGACGAGCCGACCTCGGCGCTCGACATCGCCAGCCAGGTGGAGATGCTGGGGCTGGTGCGCCGGCTGAGCCGCGCCCGCGGCATCGGCGCCGTCATCGTCCTGCACGACATCAACATGGCCGCCCGCGTCTGCGACGAAATCCTGGCGATGCGCGGCGGCGCGCTTATCGCCCAGGGAACGCCGGACGCCATCATGACCGGCGAGACGCTGGGCGCGATCTACCGCCTCGCCATGGGCATCGTCCCGCATCCGGTCACCGGCGACCCCATCGGTTACGTCCTGTGATGGCTGCGGCAAGGACGATATCGCGGCGCCACGCGCTGGGCCTGACCGCCGGGCTTGCATTGATGCCCCGCCTAGCATTGGCCGCCCTGCCGACGCGGGTGGCGGTCATCGACTGGGCGCTGCTGGAAACGGTGCTGGCGCTGGGGGTGGTCCCGGTCGCCGCCACCGAACTGCTGCAATTCCGCAAGACCGTCGTCGAGCCCACCGTGCCGGCTTCCGTCAGCGACATCGGCCTGCGCGGCACGCCGAACTACGAGGCGCTGAACCTCGCGGAGCCGGACCTGATCCTCACCTCCAACTACTACGAGGGCCAGCGCGCCAGCCTGGAGCGGGTCGCGGAAACCGTGTCGCTGTCGATCTACGCGCCGGGCGTCCCGCCCTACGCCGCCGCTGCGGAAGCCGCCCTCACCCTCGGCCGGCTGCTCGGCCACGAGGCACGGGCGCAGGCCGTCGTCGTCGACACGAAAGCGGAAATCGCCCGCCTGCGCGGGAGCCTGACCGGCATCGGCCGCCGGCCGGTCCTGGCGATCAATTTCGGCGACGCCCGCCATTTCCGCGCCTTCGGCACCGACAGCATGTTTGGCGACGTGCTCCACCGGCTCGGCGTCGAGAATGGCTGGGCGGCACAGTCCAGCTACAGCGCCACCGCCCCGGTCGGCATCGAGACGCTGGCCCGCTTCCCCGACGCCACCGTCATCGTCGTGCCGCCGGTTCCCGCCGACGCGGTGCGGACGCTGGCGGACAGCGCCCTGTGGCAGGCCCTGCCGATGGTGCGGGAAAACCGTGTGGCGGTGATCGAGGCGGTCAACCATTTCGGAGGTCTGCCGGCCGCCCTGCGCTTCGCCCGCCTCGCCACCGCCGCCCTTCTGCAAGGAAACGGCAATGGCTGAGCGCGCGCCGATGAACCGCATCCTGCTGTGGGGCGGGCTGGCCATCCTCGCCGCCTGCCTGTCGACGGTCCAGGTCGCCGGGCATCTCGCCTCTCCGGCCCCGGCCGGCGCGTCGCCCACCGGTGCCGACTGGCTCGACGCCATCATCCTCTATCACAGCGTCCTGCCGCGCATCGCCGTCTCGCTGGTCGCCGGGGCGGCGCTGGGCCTGTCGGGGCTGCTGCTCCAGCGCGTCCTGCGCAACCCGCTGGCCGAGCCATCGACGCTTGGCGTATCCGCCGGCGCCCAGCTCGCCATGACGGTGGGGCTGCTCTACGCCCCGGCCCTGATGGATCGGGCGCGCGAGGGCGTGGCGCTGGCCGGCGGGCTGGCGGTGGTTGGGCTGATCCTCGCCATGACATGGCGGCGCGGGCTGGAGCCGGTCGCCGTCATCCTCGCCGGCATGATGGTGGCGCTGACCGCGACCATGGCCAGCGCCGCGCTGATCCTCGCCAACGGCGATTATCTCTTCTCCATCTTCATCTGGGGCGGCGGCGCGCTGGCGCAGCAAAGCTGGGGGCCGACCCTGACCATCGCGCTCCGCCTGCTGGTCGGGCTCGCCGCCGCCGTCCTGCTGATGCGCCCGCTGGCGATCCTCGGCCTTGACGACGCCAGCGCCCGCAGCCTGGGCGTCGCCCTGAACGCCACGCGCTTCGCCGTCATCGGCGTCGCGGTCTGGCTGGCCGCCAGCGTGACGGCGGAGGTCGGCGTGATCGGCTTCGTCGGGCTGGCCGCCCCCGCCCTGGCGCATCTCAGCGGCGCGCGCACCCAGAGCCAGAAACTGGTCGCGGCACCGCTGATCGGCGCGGTCCTGCTCTGGGTCACCGACGGGCTGGTGCAGCTTCTGGCCGGCGCCAATGGCGAACGGGTGCCGACCGGCGCCGCCACCGCCCTGCTGGGCGGCCCGCTGCTGCTGTGGCTGCTGCCGCGCCTGCGCATGTTCGAATGGCCGTCGCTGAACAACCGGCCCGCCCCGTCGCGCCGCAGCCCCCATCCCCGCCTGCTGATCGGCGTGATCGCCCTGCTGGGCCTTGCCGCCGCGGCCCTTGCCCTGACCGTCGGCTACGGCCCGGACGGCTGGTCGCTGGCCACCGGCTCCCTCCTCGACCGGCTGCTGGCATGGCGCGGACCGCGCGTGGCGGTCGCAGCGGCGGCGGGCGCCATGCTGGCGGCGGCCGGGATGCTGTTGCAGCGCATCACCGCCAACCCGCTGGCCAGCCCGGAAATCCTCGGCGTTGGCACCGGCTCGGGCGTCGGGCTCACCGCCGCGCTGTTCCTGGTCGCCGCACCCGGCATCGGCCTGCAGATAGCGGCTTCCGCGGCGGGAGCGGTGCTGATGCTTGCCGCCATGCTGGCGCTGTCGCTGCGCGCCGGCTTCGGGCCGGAACGGCTGCTGCTGGCCGGCATCGCCATGAGCGCGCTGTGCAGCGCCGTCCTGACAGCCGTCATCGCCACCGGCACGCCCCAGGCCTTCACCCTGCTGCGCTGGCTGAGCGGGTCGACCAACGACGCAGGCCCGGCCGACGCCTGGTTCTGCGCGGGCGCCGCGGTGCTGCTGCTGGCGGCCCTGCCGCTGGCCTCCCGCTGGCTGGAGATCCTGCCGCTCGGCGATGTCACCGCCCGGTCGGTCGGCCTGCCGGTGCAGCGCTGCCGCATCCTTCTGGTCCTGTTCGCCGGCCTGCTGACGGCGGCGGCGGCGCTCTTCGTCGGTCCCTTGAGCTTCGTCGGCCTGATCGCCCCCCATCTCGCGCGGCTCGCCGGTCTCGGCCGAGCGACTGAGCAGGGCATCGGCGCAGTCCTGATCGGCGCCGGCCTGATGGTGGTGTCGGATTGGCTGGCGCGAACCGTCGCCTTCCCGTATCAACTGCCGCTTGGATTGTTCGCCGCGCTGCTTGCCGGCCCCTACCTGATCTGGTTGCTCAGCCGGGCCAGCCCCCGCGCCGGCTAGCCCATTCCATTCCTCCGTGCCTATTCCCATTTTCAGTTCCGGAATGAGAAGAGCCATGCTCCGCCGCTTCCTCGCCTACTACCGTCCCTACAAGGGCCTGCTGATTCTCGACATTTCCTGCGCGATCCTGTCGGGGCTGCTGGAGCTGGGCTTCCCGATGGCGGTGCGCGCCTTCGTGGACAAGCTTCTGCCCACCCAGGACTGGCCGCTGATCGTCGCCGCGACGGCACTGCTGCTGGCGGTCTACATGGCGAATGGCGGGTTGATGGCCATCGTGACCTATTGGGGCCACAAGCTGGGCGTCAACATCGAGACGGAGATGCGGCGGAAGAGCTTCGACCATCTGCAGAAGCTCTCCTTCAGCTTCTACGACAACAACAAGACCGGCCATCTCGTCGGCCGCGTCACCCGCGACCTGGACGAGATCGGCGAGGTGGCGCACCACGGCCCCGAAGACCTGCTGATCGCGGTGATGACCTTCGTCGGCGCCTTCGCCCTGATGGCGGTGGTGCATCTGCCGCTGGCGCTGATCACCGCCGCCATCGTGCCCGTCATCGCGTGGCTGACCAGCCGCTACGGCGGGCGCATGACCAAGAACTGGCAGTCGCTCTATTCCCGCGTCGGCGACTTCAATGTCCGCATCGAGGAGAATGTCGGCGGCATGCGCGTCGTCCAGGCCTTCACCAACGAGGACCACGAGCGCAAGCTGTTCGCCGAGGACAACGACCGCTACCGCAAGACCAAGCTCGACGCCTACAAGATCATGGCGGCATCGACGACGCTCAGCTACATGAGCATGCGGCTGATCCTGATCGTCGTCATGCTGACCGGCGCCCATTTCGTCCTGGTGGGGGAACTGACCCAGGGCGGATTCTTCGCCTTCCTGCTGCTGGTCAACACTTTTTTCCGCCCGATCGAGAAGATCAACGCGGTCATCGAAACCTATCCGCGCGGCATCGCCGGCTTCCGCCGCTACACCGCCCTGCTCGACACCCAACCCGACATTGCGGATTCGCCCAACGCCGTCCCGGCGCCGCCGCTGAAGGGCGACATCCGCTTCACCGACGTCTCCTTCGGCTATGACGCCGCCCGCCCGGTCCTGAAGGGCGTCGACCTCAGCATCAAGGCGGGCTCCACCGTCGCCTTCATCGGCCCGTCGGGTGCCGGCAAGACGACGATCTGCTCGCTTCTGCCGCGCTTCTACGAGATCACCGGCGGCACAATCACCATCGACGGGCTCGACATCCGCAGCATGACGCTGGCCTCGCTGCGCCGGCAGATCGGCATCGTCCAGCAGGACGTCTTCCTGTTCGGCGGCACCATCCGCGAGAACATCGCCTATGGCCGTCTGGGCGCATCGGATGCCGAGATCACCGAGGCGGCGCGCCGCGCCCATCTCGACGGGCTGATCGCCTCGCTGCCCGACGGGCTCGACACCATCATCGGCGAGCGCGGCGTGAAGCTGTCGGGCGGCCAGAAACAGCGCCTGACCATCGCCCGCATGTTCCTGAAGAACCCGCCGATCCTCATCCTGGACGAGGCCACCTCGGCGCTGGACACCCGGACCGAGCGGGAAATCCAGAAATCCCTGATGGAACTGGCGGAAGGCCGGACGACCCTGATCATCGCCCACCGTCTGGCGACCATCCGCAACGCCGACGAGGTCTATGTCGTCGGTGCCGAAGGCGGCATCCAGCGCATCACCCACGAGGAACTAGCCGCCCACGGCTGAGAGAGCGCGAAGGCGGGGAGACAATAGCCCCTCTCCCCTTGCGGGAGAGGGGTTGGGGTGAGGGGTTGCAGATCTGAAGTCCCCCCCATCCCTCTCCCAATCGACGGGGCAAACCCGGCCTACGTCGGAACAGAGCGCGCGCAACGGGTATCAATCGTCGGCCTCAACCGGTCCAATGACCTGCCAGATCACCGTATAACCCGACCGGCAATCCGCATATTCTCTCAATACGAATTCTCTCGGCATTATCCCAACGCAGCCCTTTATCCCTGCATGGAAGTCTTCGTATCATCCGGCTGATCTAGCGATGACGATGGGGTTCCATGCACCAGATAAACAAAACTGTCTCCTTCACAGCCGGCGGCCTGATTCTACTGTTCGTTGCTTTGGCTGCGTTGTTCACAGAGCCTTTCGGCTCCCGCGTATCGGAGATGCAGGCATTTGTTGTCGGCAACTTCGGCTGGTTCTACGTGCTTGTCGTCGCAGGCTTCCTGCTGTTCGTCCTGTGGCTCTTCGTCAGCCCGTATGGCGCGATCAAGCTGGGCCACGACGATGACGAACCGGAATTCAGTTACCCGTCCTGGTTTGCCATGCTGTTCAGCGCCGGCATGGGCATCGGGCTGCTGTTCTACGGCGTCGCCGAGCCGATGCTGCATTTCTCCAATCCGCGCGTGGGCGAGGCGGGAACTCCCGACGCCGCGCGCGAGGCGATGAACCTCGCATTCCTTCACTGGGGCCTTCACGCCTGGGCGATCTACATCGTCGTCGGGCTGTCCCTGGGCTATTTCGCCTACCGCCAGGATCTTCCCCTGACCATCCGGTCGGCGCTCTATCCGCTGCTGGGCGATCGCATCCGCGGCTGGCCCGGCCATGTCGTCGACATCATCGCCATCTTCGGCACGCTCTTCGGGATCGCGACTTCGCTGGGGCTCGGCGTCATGCAGATCAACGCCGGCTTCGCCTATCTCGGCCTGCTGGACGTGGGTCTGGTGCAGCAGATCGTGCTGATCGCCGTCATCACGGTGGTGGCCACGGTCTCCGCCGCCAGCGGCGTCGGGCGGGGAATCCGCCGTTTGAGCGAACTGAACATGCTGGCGGGCGTGCTGCTGCTGACCTTCGTGTTCCTGCTGGGTCCGACGGTGTTCCTGCTGTCGACGCTGGTGGAGAGCATCGGCCGCTACCTGTGGACCCTGCCCTACACCAGCTTCCGCACCCTGCCCTATTCCGGGGCGGAATGGCAGGCGAGCTGGACGATGTTCTATTGGGGCTGGTGGATCTCCTGGGCGCCCTTCGTCGGCATGTTCATCGCCCGCGTATCGCGCGGCCGCACCATCCGCGAATTCATCGGCGGCGTGCTGTTCGCGCCGGTCGCCCTGACCATGCTGTGGTTCATCGTGTTCGGTGAGACGGCGATCCACATGGAGATGTTCGAAGGCGGCGGCATGGCCGCGGCGGTGGCCGACAGCGTGCCGACCGCGCTGTTCGTCATGCTGGACCGGTTGCCGCTCAGCACCATCACCTCCGCCATCGCCACGCTGATGGTCGTCACCTTTTTCGTCACCTCCGCCGATTCCGGCGCGATGGTCATCGACATCATCGGCTCCGGCGGCAATCAGGATCCGCCGATCGCCACGCGCATTTTCTGGGCCCTCCTGTCGGGTGTGGTGGCGGCGGTGCTCCTGCTGGTCGGCGGGCTCCAGGCGCTGCAGACCGCGGCGGTCACCACGGCGCTGCCCTTCGCGTTCGTCATGGTGTTGATGTGCATCGGCCTCGTCGTCAGCCTGCAAAGCGAGCGGAAGGTCGATCCCGGCAGGCGCACCACCCGCGCCGCGGCAAGCGCGACCGCTCCAGCTGCGGATGCGGCCGGCGACAGCGACTGGCGGCAAGGGCTTTCCGCGATGCTGGGCCGCCGGGGCGGACAGTCGGCGGTTCCGCCGGGAGCCGGGGCCGCCCGGCGGAACGTGGCGCGATTCATCGCCGACGACGTGGTGCCGGCCCTGCGCGACATCGCGGAGGAGCTGGAACGAAACGGCCGCGTCGTGGAAATCGACACCAGTTCCTTCACTGCCGGCATCGCCGTGCTGAGGGACGGCCAGGAGGAGTTCTCCTACGCGATCCGCGCGCGCGCCTATCATCCCATGAGCTTCGCCTTCTCGGGCATCGAGAAGGATGACGAGCCCTGGCAGACGCGGGCCGAGGTCATCCTGCGCGGCGGCCTGCACAAGCAACTTCCGCAGGAGCGAATGAGCCGCAGTGCCATCCGCCATGATTTCATCCGCGAATACGGCAAATGGATGGGCTGGTGAGATGACGATGCCGTCGTCCCGCGAACTCCGCCACGACCATTTCCGGCAGATCTTCCTCAGCGAGCGGTCACGCCGGGAGTCGATCCGGAGCAGCATCGGGACGCCGGTATCGGCGATCTCATTTGCGGTCTTCGCCCTGGGAAACCTGGCGGTGCGCTTCGACGCCTCCCGGCTGAACGAGCCCATCGCCGTGGCCATCGCCGCGCTGACCGCGGTCAGCGTGCTGGCCCTGCTCGGGGCCGTCCATCAGGTCTTCATGGTGGAATGGCTGTTCGTCCATCACGAACCTCCCCGCCTGACCGATCTGGTCCAGGCGGAAGAGAGCCTGCGCGCCGGCAAAGGGGAGGAGGAGGTGGCGGCCGGCATGATGGATCTGATGACGGCCAGCTACTCCATCGCCTTCGAGCAGTATCTTTGGGGCAACACGGTCAGCGCGCGCAGCCGCACCCGTGCCTTGCGACTGGTGATCCTGTCGCTGACCTTCCTGGCGGCCGGCTTTCTGCTGCTGCCCTTTCATCTGAAGGGTTGAGCCCATGCTCTGGCTGGACCGTATCCTCACCCGCCGACGCATGCAGGACTGTTTCGGCCCGGTGCCGCCCTGGTCGCATTTCCGGTTGCGTCCGGCCTGCCTTCAGCTGTCCCGGCAGGAGCGGGACATGCAGAAGCTGCTCAAGCTGCCGGTGGCGCCGCGCCTGACGATGGCCGACGAGGAACTCGCCATTCTCATCGACCCCGCCGAACGCCGGGCCATCGAGACGGACTGAGGCGTGGACCGGAAGGCCGTCAGGCCGCCCGCACATGGCGCAGGAACTCCTCCGCCTGATCGCGCAGCGCCATCGCCTGCCGGCCGAGGTCGGCGGCCGCGGCGCTGACCTCCGACGCCATCGTTCCGGTCTCGTGCGCGGATTGCGAGACTTCGCGGATGTTGTGGGTGACTTCAGTCGTTCGGTCGGCGGCGCGCTGGATCGAGCGGGCGATGTCGGCCGTGGTGACGCCTTGATGGTCGGCGGAGACGGCGATGCGGCCGACCAGATCGCTGACCGACAGCACGGTGCGGCCGATCCCCTCGATGGCCTCCACGGCATGGCCGGTCACCGCCTGGATTTCCGCCACCTGCCGGGCGATGTCGTCGGTCGCGCGCGCGGTCTGGTTTGCCAGCGTCTTCACCTCTCCGGCTACCACGGCGAAGCCCTTGCCGGCCTCCCCCGCCCGCGCGGCTTCGATGGTCGCGTTCAGCGCCAGAAGGTTGGTCTGGCCGGCGATGTCCTGGATCAGGGTCACCACCTCGCCGATCTTGCCGGCCGCCGCCGCCAGCCCGTCCATCGTCCGGTTGGTGCGCGTCACCTCCTCCACCGCGTTGCGGACCATGCGGGCCGACTCCTCGACCTGCCGGCTGACCTCGCCGATGGAGATGCTCAACTCTTCCGAAGCACCCGCTACGGTGCGGACGTCGTCGCTCGCCTCACCGGCGGCGGTGCTGACGGCGGCGGCGCGGACGCTGCCGGTCTCGGCGATGTCGTGCAGGCGCTGGGCGTTGGCCTGCAACTGCGTGGTGGTGGCGCTCAGAACCTCGACGACGCCCAGCAGCGACCCTTCGAAGGAGTGCGCCACCGCATCCATCGCCTTGCGCCGTTCCTGCACCGAGCGGGCGCGCTCCTCCGCTTGGGTTTCGTGCAGCTTGGCGACCTCGATGGCGTTGTCCTTGAACACGCTGAGCGCCTTCGCCATGCCGCCGATCTCGTCCTTGCGGCCCAGCGCCGGGATGGCGACCGACAGGTTGCCGCGCGCCAGATCCTCCATGGCGCCGCGGATGCCCGACAGCGGCCGGAACATGCGCCGGGCCAGCAACAGGCAGCAGGCGGCGACCAGCAGGGTCACGGCCCCGCTGATGGCGGCGATCATCGTCTGGGTGTCGCGGATGGTCGCAAAGAACTCCGCCTTCGGAATGCCGACATAGAGCACGCCGACCACGCGCCCGTCCGGCGCCTTGATCGGATCGTAAGCGGTGTAGAAAGGCGTGCCGAGGATTTCCGCCTGCCCGCGATAGGGCACTCCGCGCCCCAGCACCGCGTCATGGACCGGCCCCTTCGCCAGCGTGGTGCCGACCGCGCGGCTGCCGTCGGGCTTCAGCACGTTGGTGGCGACGCGCCGGTCGCCCATGAACAGGGTCGCCGTGCCGCCGACCAGCCGCTTGACCCGGTCCACCGGCTCGAAGAAGTCATTGAGCGCGCGGTCGCCGGCGTAGAGCTTGCCATCGCGCAGGTCGAACGCCTGCCCGTACTGGTTCAGCACGTCCCAGGCGACGCGCATGTTGGTCTCCTGCCGCTCCATCGCCACCCGTTCGGCATAGCGGGTCAGCAGCAACTCGTTGACACCGAACGTGGCGAAGGCAAGCAACAGCAATCCGCCCCCACAGAGCACCACCGTCTTGCCCGCCAGCGACAAAGCCTTCATCCTCATACCCAACCCCTGGTTTGGTCCGACCGCTGACTGTGTGTTATTCTTTTTCCGACCCCTGCCTTTGAGGCAAGCGTCTATCAAGAAAAAAGCGACAGCAGTTAAGAAAAAGTTAGAAGAATTCCCTGATTCGCCTTCAGGATTTTGCATCAGTCACACTGATTGATTGGTAGGCCATGGCTGTTGCGCAAAGTTCGTTCACTCGCCATCACCATGGATCAACATCATTACCGACAAGGGCGACCGGCGTGTCCGATTTGGTCACCCGCAGGTTTTCTCAAGGACACATACCGGCGTTTACGTCGAAAGTCATAAATCCCTGACATCCAAGATGTCCGCCGCCTGATCCGCCGGCGCATATACGGCTTCTGTAGTTGCCGCGCGCTGCGGGAACCAAGCAATTTCAAAGCGTTACAGGCATGCCCTTATGGC
>NZ_VTTO01000005.1:0-162678 GCF_008364825.1 Azospirillum sp. B21 | reverse complement strand
ATTTCGGGAATTTTCTGGATCGAGGCGAATTTCCCTTATATTTCAATGCCATTTTCCAGCGCCATATACGGCTTCTATATTTCCGGGCACCGCCGCCCCCCATCGAATCTATACGCGGGTCCGGATCATCCTTGCAGGGTCGGACCCGCCGCCCGCCGGCATCTCGGCAGACGGGCGGTCCGGCCCTCTTTCCGTTCGACCGGAGCCTTGATCCCATGCTCGACCTTCTGTTCCTGGCACTGACCGCCGGATTCTTCGCCGCGGCGGTGGCCTATGTCCACGCCTGCGACCGGCTGTGAGGGAGGCGGCGATGATCCTCGATTACGCGCTGGCCGGCCTCGTTACCGGCGGGCTGCTGGCCTATCTGGTCTATGCCCTGATCCACCCCGAACGGTTCTGAGGAGTCCCATCCCATGACCGTCAACGGCTGGATCCAGATCCTTGTCTTCCTCGCCCTGGTCGTCGCGGTTACGCGGCCCCTTGGCGGCTTCATGACGCGCGTTTTCACCGGCGAGCGCACACTGCTCTCCCCCGTCGTCGGACCCATCGAGCGCGGGCTCCACCGGCTGGCCGGCGTCGACGAGCGCACCGAGCAGCATTGGGTGAGCTACGCCGTGTCGATGCTGCTGTTCAGTGCCGTCGGCATGCTGCTGCTCTACACCCTGCAACGGCTGCAGTTTGTCCTGCCGCTGAACCCGCAGGGCATGGCGGCGGTGCCGGCCGACCTCGCCTTCAACACGGCGGCCAGCTTCACCACCAACACCAACTGGCAGAATTACGGCGGCGAGACCACCATGGGCCATCTGGTCCAGATGGCCGGGCTGACCTTCCACAACTACGTCTCTGCCGCCACCGGCATCGCGCTGGCCGTGGCGCTGGTCCGCGGCTTCGCCCGCGCGTCGGCCCGCACCATCGGCAATTTCTGGGTCGATCTGACCCGTGCGACGCTCTACGTCCTACTGCCGATCTGCCTCGTCTATGCCGTCTTCCTGGTGTGGCAGGGCGTGCCGCAGACGCTGGCCGGATCCGTCGACGCCACCACGCTGGAGGGAGCGAGGCAGACCATCGCACTCGGCCCCGTCGCCTCGCAGGAGGCGATCAAGATGCTGGGCACCAACGGCGGCGGCTTCTTCAACGCCAACTCCGCCCACCCCTTCGAGAATCCCAACGCCCTGACCAACCTGCTGGAGATGCTGTCGATCTTCGCAATTGGCGCCGGACTGACCAACCTGTTCGGCCGCATGGTCGGCGACGAGCGGCAGGGCTGGACGATCCTGGCCGCCATGGGCCTGCTCTTCGTCGCCGGCGTCACAATCGCCTATTGGGCGGAGGCGCAGGGCAATCCGGCCTTCGCCACGCTGGGCATCGACGGCAGCGCCGGCAACATGGAGGGCAAGGAGACCCGCTTCGGCGTCGCCGCCTCCGCCCTGTTCGCCACCGTCACCACCGCCGCCTCCTGCGGTGCGGTGAACGCCATGCATGACAGCTTCATGCCCTTGGGCGGCATGGTGCCGATGATCAACATGATGCTGGGCGAGATCATCGTCGGCGGCGTCGGCGCCGGGCTCTACGGCATGCTGCTGTTCGCCATCGTCGCGCTGTTCGTCGCCGGGCTGATGGTCGGCCGCACACCTGAATATCTCGGCAAGAAGCTGGAGGCGAAGGAGGTCAAGATGACCATGCTCGCCATTCTCTGCCTGCCGCTGATGATGCTGGGCTTCACCGCCGCCGCCGTGGTTCTCGACACCGGCACCGCGTCGATGGCGAATGCCGGCCCGCACGGCTTCTCCGAGGCGCTCTACGCCTATGTGTCGGGTGCGGCCAACAACGGCAGCGCCTTCGCCGGTCTCGGCGGCAACACGCCCTGGTACAACGTCACCATCGCCATCGCCATGCTGGTCGGCCGCTTCCTGGTCATCGTGCCGATGATGGCGATTGCCGGCTCGCTGGCCGCCAAGACGCGCGCCACCGCATCGGCCGGCACCTTCCCCACCCATGACGGGCTGTTCGTCGGGCTGCTGGTCGGCGTCATCCTGATCGTCGGCGGCCTCACCTTCTTCCCGGCTCTCGCCCTCGGCCCGGTGGTCGAACATCTGGCGATGAGCGCCGGCACCCTCTTCTGATCGGGAACGATCCCATGCACGCCAATAGCAAACGGTCCGGGCGCTCCTCGTCCAGCACGCTGCTCGACCCCGCCATCCTGCTGCCGGCCATCGGTGGTTCGGTCGCCAAGCTCGCCCCGCGCCAGATGATCCGCAACCCGGTGATGTTCTGCGTGGAGGTGGTGGCCGCGCTGACCACCCTGCTGGTCCTGCGCGACGCGGTGACCGGCGCCGGGGTGAGCGGCTTCGCCGTCCAGATCGTCGTCTGGCTGTGGTTCACCCTGGTCTTCGCCAACTTCGCCGAAGCGGTGGCGGAAGGCCGCGGCAAGGCCCAGGCCGCCAGCCTGCGCAAGACCCGGACCGAGACCACCGCGAAGAAACTGGAAAACGGCACCATCCGCAACATCCCCGCCACCGCGCTTAAGACCGGCGACCTCGTGCTGGTGGAGGCCGGCGACATCATTCCCTCCGACGGCGAGGTGGTGGAAGGCGTCGCGTCGGTCAACGAAGCCG
Organism: Azospirillum sp. B21; assembly: GCF_008364825.1. Classification (GTDB taxonomy): domain Bacteria; phylum Pseudomonadota; class Alphaproteobacteria; order Azospirillales; family Azospirillaceae; genus Azospirillum. The sequence continues at coordinate 160,063 of NZ_VTTO01000005.1, read as the reverse complement.
CCATCACCGGCGAATCCGCCCCCGTCATCCGCGAGAGCGGCGGCGACCGCTCCGCCGTGACCGGCGGCACCCAGGTGATTTCCGACCACATCAAGGTGCGCATCACCGCCGCCCCCGGCTCGACCTTCCTCGACCGCATGATCTCGCTGGTGGAAGGCGCCCAGCGCCAGAAGACGCCCAACGAGATCGCGCTGAACATCCTGCTGGCCGGGCTGACCATCGTCTTCGTCATCGCAGTGGCGACGATCCCCAGCTTCGCCGCCTATGCCGGCGGGTCGGTCGGCGTGCTGGTCCTGGTGGCGCTGTTCGTCACGCTGATCCCCACCACCATCGGCGCGCTGCTGTCGGCCATCGGCATCGCCGGCATGGACCGTCTGGTCCGCTTCAACGTGCTCGCCATGTCCGGCCGCGCGGTGGAGGCGGCGGGCGACGTCGATACGCTGCTGCTCGACAAGACCGGCACCATCACCCTTGGCAACCGTCAGGCCGCCGAGTTCCTGCCGGTCGCCGGCGTCGGTGAGGAGGAGTTGGCCGACGCGGCGCAACTCGCCTCGCTGGCCGACGAGACGCCGGAAGGCCGTTCCATCGTCGTGCTGGCCAAGCAGGAGTACGGCATCCGCGCCCGTGCCATGGAGGAGATGCACGCCAGCTTCGTCCCCTTCACCGCCCAGACCCGCATCAGCGGCATCGACACCGGCGGCACGGTGATCCGCAAGGGCGCGGTGGACGCGGTGCTGGCCCATGTCCACGGATCGCAGCGCATCGCGGTGTCCGGCGGCCGCGGCGTCACCGCCCTGCATCCCGCCGCCGATCCCGCCGAGCGCGAGATCCTCGCCCTTGCCGAGCGGGTCGCCAAGTCCGGCGGCACCCCGCTGGCGGTGGCGCGCGACGGCCGGCTGCTCGGCATCATCCACCTGAAGGACATCGTCAAGGGCGGCATCCGCGAACGCTTCGCCGCCCTGCGCCAGATGGGCATCCGCACCGTGATGATTACGGGCGACAACCCGATGACCGCCGCCGCCATCGCCGCGGAGGCCGGCGTGGACGACTTCCTCGCCCAGGCCACCCCCGAAGCGAAGCTGCAGCTGATCCGCGACGAGCAGGCGAAGGGAAAGCTGGTCGCCATGTGCGGCGACGGCACCAACGACGCCCCGGCGCTCGCCCAGGCGGATGTCGGCGTGGCGATGAACACCGGCACGGTGGCGGCGCGCGAGGCCGGCAACATGGTCGATCTCGACAGCGACCCGACCAAGCTCATCGAGATCGTCGAGATCGGCAAGCAGTTGCTGATGACACGCGGCGCACTGACCACCTTCTCCATCGCCAACGACGTGGCGAAGTATTTCGCCATCATCCCCGCCATGTTCCTCGCCTTCTACCCGCAACTGCAGGCGTTGAACGTGATGGGGCTGCACAGCCCGGAAAGCGCCATCCTGTCGGCGATCATCTTCAACGCGCTGATCATCGTGGCGCTGATCCCGCTGGCCCTGCGCGGCGTGCGCTACCGCGCGGTGGGCGCCGCCGGGCTGCTCCGCCGCAACCTGCTGATCTACGGCCTTGGCGGGCTGGTGGTGCCCTTCGCCGGCATCAAGGCCATCGACCTGACCGTCACCGCCCTCGGGCTCGTGTGAGAGGACCCCAATCATGTTGAAGGAACTGCGTCCCGCCCTGGTCATGACCGCCGCCCTGGCGGTCGTCACCGGCCTCGCCTACCCGCTGGCCGTCACCGGCATCGCGCAAAGCCTGTTCCCGCATCGGGCCAACGGCAGCCTGATCGAGCGGAACGGCACGGTGATCGGCTCCGCGCTGATCGGCCAGACCTTCGCCGCCGACCGCTATTTCCACCCGCGCCCGTCCGCCACCGCCGAGACCCCGTACAACGCCGCAAGCTCCGGCGGCTCCAACCTCGGCCCGACCAGCAAGGCGCTGGTCGAGCGGGTGCAGGCCGAGACCGAAAGGCTGAAGGCGGAGAATCCCGGCACGCCGGTCCCGGTGGATCTGGTGACGACTTCGGCCAGCGGCCTCGACCCTGCCCTGTCGCCGGCCGCCGCCGACTTCCAGGTGCCGCGCGTCGCCAGGGCCCGCGGCCTGTCGGAGGACGCCGTGCGCAAGCTGGTCGCCGACACCACCGAGCCGCGCCCGCTGGGCTTTCTGGGTGAACCGACCGTGAACGTGCTGGCGCTCAATCTAGCCTTGGACAGGGCGGCAGCAGCCCGCTAGAGATCCGGCGGAGACGATCGCATTCGGATCTGGAGCAATGACGTTGGATCTCTGAAGCCCTTCTCCCCTTGTGGGGCGGGATCGGCCAAACGCCAACGGCGTTTTGCCGACCCGCGGGTTGGGATGAGGGGGGCGGCCGGCCACAGGCCGCTGGAAACATCGGATATGTCACCCCTCACCCCAACCCCTCTCCCACAAGGGGAGAGGGGCTTTGTCAGTGAGCGGGGGAGACGGAACCGGATGACCGACGACCAGGGCGGGCGCAACCAGCGGCCATCACCGGACGCGTTGCTGCGGCAGGCGGAGCGGGAGGAACGCGGGCGGCTGAAGATCTTCCTCGGCGCCGCCCCCGGCGTGGGAAAGACCTTCGCCATGCTGTTGACCGCCCAGGCCAAGCGGCGCGACGGTGCCGACCTCGTCGTCGGCGTGGTGGAAACCCACGGTCGCGCCGACACCGAGGCGCTGGTCGCCGGGCTCGAGGTCATCCCCCGCCGCACCGTTCGCCACAAGGGCCATGCGTTGGCCGAAATGGACCTCGACGCCATCCTCGCCCGCCGGCCCAAGATCGTGCTGGTGGACGAGCTGGCCCACACCAACGCCCCCGGAGGCCGCCACGCCAAGCGTTACCTCGACGTGCAGGAGCTCCTGGACGCCGGCATCGACGTCTACTCCACGCTGAACATCCAGCATGTCGAAAGCCTGAACGACGTCGTCGCCAAGATCACTCGGGTCCGCGTGCGCGAAACCGTGCCGGATTCCGTCATCGACCGCGCCGACGACATCGAGGTCATCGACATCACGCCGGAGGACCTGATCCAGCGCCTGAAGGAGGGCAAGGTCTATGTCCCCCGCACGGCGGAACAGGCGATCCGCCATTACTTCTCCCCCGGCAACCTCACCGCGCTGCGCGAGCTGGCGCTGCGCCGCACCGCCGACCGGGTGGACGACCAGCTGCTCACCCACATGCAGGCCCACGCCATTTCCGGCCCCTGGGCGGCGGGGGAGCGGCTGCTGGTCTGCATCGACCAGGACGCCGGCGGCGGCGCGCTGGTCCGCTACGCCCGCCGTCAGGCGGAGCGGCTGCGCGCCCGCTGGGGCGCCATCCATGTCGAGACCAGCCGCGACCTGCGCCTGAGCGAGGCGGAGCGCGACCGCATCGCCGACACCCTGCGCCTCGTCGAACGGCTGGGCGGAGAGGCGGTGACGATTCCCGGCCGCGACGTCGCCGACGCGGTGGTGGAGTATGCCCGCGCCAACAACATCACCCATCTCGTGATCGCCAAGTCCGGCCGCCCGCGCTGGTCGGAGCTTCTGTACGGATCGGTGGCGCACAGCCTGATCCGCCGGGCCGGCGACATCAGCGTCCATGTCATCGCCGCCGCCAACCCCGGCGACACCGTGCCGCCCAAGACGGTGCGGACCGCAACCGAGGACCGCTGGTCCTTCCACGGCCTGCCCTATCTGGCCGCCACCGGCTATGTCGCGGCGGCGCTGGGGCTGGGGCATTTGCTGCATCTGGCGCTGGGGCTCAGCAACGTCGCGCTGGTCTTCCTGACCGCCGTCCTCGCCAGCGCCGTCACCGGCGGGCTGGGGCCGTCGCTCTATGCCTGCGTCGCCAGCGTCCTGTCCTTCAACTATTTCTTCCTGCCGCCGCTCTACACCTTCACGATTTCCGATCCCGAGAACATCGTTGCCCTGCTGGTCTTCGCCGTCGTCGCCGCCATCGCCAGCAACCTGACCGCCCGCGTCCGCGCCCAGGCGCTGACCGCACACCAGCGCGCCAAGACCACCGAGGATCTCTACCGCTTCAGCCGCAAGCTGGCCGGCGTCGTCACCATGGACGACCTGCTGTGGGCCACCGCCTATCAGATCGCGGCGATGCTGAAGGCGCATGTCGTCCTGCTGATGCCCGACGGCGACGGGCAGGCGGACCGCCTGACCGTCCGCGCCGGCTACCCGCCGGAGGATGTGCTGGAGGAGGCCGACCTCGCCGCCGCCATGTGGAGCTGGCAGCACAACAAGCCGGCCGGCCGCGGCGCCGACACGCTGCCCGGCGCCCGCTGGCTGTTCCTGCCGATGCGGACCGGCCGCGGCCCGGTGGCGCTGGTCGGCGTCGATACCGGCGGCGGCGACCGCAGCCGGAAGGGCGGCCTGCTCTCCCCCGACCAACGCCGGCTGCTCGACGCGCTCGGCGATCAGGCGGCACTCGCCATCGAACGGGTGATGCTGGCCGAGGATGTCGACCGCGCCAAGCTGGCGGCGGAGACCGAACGGCTGCGCTCCGCCCTGCTCACCTCCATTTCGCATGATCTGCGCACGCCGCTGGCCTCCATCCTGGGATCGGCAACCAGCCTGACCCGCTACGGCACCACGCTGGACGAAGCCGGCAGGCTCGATCTCGCCACCAACATTCAGGAGGAGGCGGAGCGGCTGAACCGCTTCATCGCCAATTTGCTGGACATGACCCGCCTGGAATCCGGCGCCGTCCGCCCGCGCAACGGCCCGGTCGACCTGTCGGAGATGGTCGGCAGCGCGCTGGAACGCACCGGGCGCATCCTTGCCGGACACAGGGTGGAGGTGGACCTCGCCCCCGACCTGCCGATGGTGGATCTCGATCCCGTCCTGTTCGAACAGGTGCTGTTCAACCTGCTGGACAACGCCGCCAAATACGCACCCGCCGGCAGCCGGGTGACGGTGCGGGCGCGACGGCTGGGCGACGCGGTCGAAGTCCAGCTGATGGATGAGGGCGACGGCATCCCGCCCGCCGATGTGGACCGCATCTTCGACAAGTTCTACCGTGTCCATGCCCAGGACCGGCAGCGCGCCGGCACCGGGCTGGGGCTGGCGATCTGCCGCGGCTTCGTCGAGGCGATGGGGGGCGCCATCGCCGCCGGCAACCGCAGCGACCGCTCCGGCGCCGTCTTCACCCTGACCATCCCCGCCGCGGCCGACCTGCCGGCCCTGGAGGACAGCAGCTTATGACCCAGCCCTCCGCCCCCTTGCGAGTCCTGGTCGTCGATGACGAACCGCCGATCCGCCGCTTCCTGCGCACCAGCCTGTCGGCCCAGGGCTACGACATCGTGGAGGCGGAGGACGGCGACGCCGCGCTGAAGGAAATCCGCCGCCGGGCGCCGGACCTGCTGGTGCTCGACCTCGGCCTGCCGGGCATCGACGGTCTGGAGGTGATCCGCCGCCTGCGCGGCGACGACCCGGACGGTCCCGGCGCAAGCCTGCCGATCATCGTACTGTCCAGCCGGGTGGACGAGGCCGGGAAAGTGGAGGCGCTCGACCTCGGCGCCGACGATTACGTCACCAAGCCCTTCGGCATGGACGAGCTGCTGGCCCGCATCCGCGCCGCCCTGCGCCACCGGCTGCAACGCCAGGGCGAACGCCCGGTCTTCCGCAGCGGCGACCTGACGGTCGACCTCGTCCGCCGCATCGTCACCGTCCGCGGCGCGGAGGTGAAGCTGTCGCCGCGCGAATACGACCTGCTGCGCCTGCTGGTCGCCCATGCCGGCAAGGTGCTGACCCACCGCATGATCCTGAACGAGGTCTGGGGCGGCGAGACCGACATCCAATACCTGCGCATCTACATCCGCCAGCTGCGCCAGAAGATCGAAGCCGAACCCGACCGCCCGCAGCATATCCTGACCGAAACCGGCGTCGGCTACCGCCTGCGGGCTGGGGAGTGATCCCCTCGAAGCCCCTCTCCCCAACCGCCAGAGTCCCCTCTCCCCCCCGGGGAGAGGGTTAGGGTGAGGGGGAAGCGCGGCGGCATCCTTCCGAGAATCCACCCGGTGCATCCCCCTCACCCCGACCCTCACCCCGGGGGGGGAGAGGGGGATTTCGCGGGATGTGGGAAATCCCCTCAAGCCACCTCGCCCACCGGGGCCGGCTTGGCGGCGCGCAGGATCATGCCGAACAGGTCGCGCGGCTCGTCCGGGTCGGCCAGCATGTCCAGATTCTCGTACAGCCCCGTCCCCGCCACCTTGTCGCGGACATAGCGCAGGGCCGAGAAGTCCTCCGTCGCGAAGCCGACCGAATCGAACAGCGTGATCTGCCGGGCGTCGCGCCGGCCGACCGCCTGCCCCGTCATCACCGTCCACAGCTCCGTCACAGGATGGTCGGGGGCCAGCTGCTGGATCTCGCCCTCGATCCGCGTTTGCGGCGGATATTCGACGAAGATGTCCGACCGCAGCAGGATGTCGCGGTGCAGCTCCGTCTTGCCGGGGCAGTCGCCGCCGACCGCGTTGATGTGCACGCCGGCCCCGACCATGTTGTCGGTCAGGATGGTCGCATACTGCTTGTCCGCCGTCACCGTGGTGATGATCTGCGCACCCTCCACCGCTTCCTCGGTCGATTTGCACGCCGTGATCTCGAAACCCTGGTGGCGCAGGTTGCGTACGCATTTCTGCGTCGCCGCCGGGTCGATGTCGTAGAGCCGCAGCCTGTCGATGCCGAGCAGTGCCTTGAAGGCCAGCGCCTGGAACTCCGCCTGCGCCCCGTTGCCGATGATCGCCATGCAGGTTGCATCCTTCGGCGCCAGATGCTTGGCGGCAACGGCGGAGGTGGCGGCGGTGCGCAGCGCCGTCAGGATGGTCATCTCCGTCATCAGCACCGGATAGCCGTTGCCGACATCGGCCAGCACGCCGAAGGCGGTGACGGTCTGCCGTCCCTCCCGCGTGTTCTTCGGATGGCCGTTCACATATTTGAAGCCATAGGTGCGGCCGTCGCTGGTCGGCATCAGCTCGATCACGCCCTCCGCACTGTGGGAGGCGACCCGCGGCGTCTTGTCGAAGCTCTCCCAGCGGCGGAAATCCTCCTCCACATAGGCCGACAGCTCGGTCAGGAAGCGTTCCACGCCGATGTGCAGCACCAGCTTCATCATGTGATCGACGCTGACGAAGGGAACGAGGTTCAGGTTCGGGATCATTGTCTAACGCTCCAATCGGTCAGAAGCTGCGGGTCGGGTAATCGAGGACGCGGCGCCCCATCAGGCTCGCCAGCAGTTCCACCATCAGGATCGCGGTACGCCCGCGCTCGTCCAGGAAGGGGTTCAGCTCCACCAGATCGACACTGCTGACCATGCCGGTGTCGTGCAGCATCTCCATCACCAGATGCGCCTCGCGGAAGGTCGCCCCGCCGGGAACCGTGGTGCCGACGCCGGGGGCGATGCCGGGATCGAGGAAATCGACATCCAGGCTGACATGCAGCAGTCCGTCCGCCTCGACCACCCGCTCCAGGAACGGACGCAGGAGGGAGACGATCCCATGCTCGTCGATCTTGCGCATGTCGTGGACGATGATGCCCGACGTCTCCAGCGCCCGCCGTTCGGCCGGATCGACGCTGCGGATGCCCATCATGCAGACATTGTGCGGGTCGAGCCGCGCCGGCGGCGGCGGGAAGTAGCCGTCGAAGCCGGCGCGCCCGGTGGCGTAGGCCATCGGCACGCCGTGCAGGTTGCCGCTCTCCGTCGTCTCCAGCGTGTGGAAATCGGGGTGCGCGTCCAGCCACAGCACGAACAGCGGGCGGCGCATCTCGACGGCGCGCTGCGCCAGCCCGGTCAGGGTGCCGGCGGCAAGGCTGTGGTCGCCGCCCATGAAGATCGGCATGGCGTCCTGCCCGGCGCTCGCCTCATACGCCACCTTCGACAGCGAGGCGGTCCAGCCCGCCACCTCCGGCAGCAGCTTCAGCGCGGCGTTGCCATGCGCCATCGGCCGCTGCGGCATCGGCGCCACGTTGCCGAGGTCGGCGACGCTGTGCCCCAGCTCGGACAGCGCCCGCGCGATGCCTGCCGTCCGGTAGGCGCTCGGCCCCATCTCGCAGCCGAGGCGGCCCGCCCCGTCCTGCACCGGCACGCCGACCAGCCGGCACTGCTTCGTCTTTGTCTTCTGGTAGGACATTGTTCGGTCTCTTGCCTGTTCCCCTCACCAGCAAATCACAGACGCGTGGCGGAACGGACAGGGCAATTTGACAAAAGTCGTCATCCGGCCTACCAAACTGAACAGCCAAGCTTACCATATTGGCGGAGACCGCCGAAAATGACACTGGACCAGCTGGATGAAAAGCTGATCACCCTGCTGCGCCATGACGGCCGCCGCAGCATTTCCGACCTTGCCATCGAACTCGGCGTGTCGCGGGCGACGGTGCGCGGGCGGATGGAGCGGCTGGAGGCGTCCGGCATCATCATCGGCTACACCGTCATCCTGCGCGCCGACACGGTGGAGGCACCGGTGCGCGGCATCATGCTGATCGAGGTGGAGGGGCAGGCCACCGACCGCGTCGTGCGGACCCTCAGCGGCTTCCCCGAAATCATGGAGATCCACAGCACCAACGGACGCTGGGACCTGATCGTGGAGCTTTCCGCCGCAAGCCTGCCGGAATTCGATGCGATCCTGCGCCGCATCCGCCTGATCCCCGGCATCACCACCAGCGAGACGAACCTTCTGCTCAACACTCCGCGCAGCACCCGCGCCCGCCTGTAGGCCGGTCCCGGTCACGGACAGTCGGTCATCCCAACGGGCTGCGCCATGGAAACGCAGGGGCTCCCGCCATCGCGGGGGTGACGGCCGGCGGAGGCCTGTGCCAAAGTCCGGGCGCTTCGCTGACGGCAAGGAGGCGGACAGCCGGTGCCGGGCAGCACAATGAATGGAAGGAACAAGCCGATGAAGAAGATCCTTATGGCGCTGGTGCTGGGTGCGCTGGCGACCGGGACCGCCGGCGTCACCATGGACCACCCCGCCGCCGCCAAGGACGCGAAGAAGATCCGCATCGCGTCGGAAGGCTCCTTCGCCCCGTGGAACGGCATGGATTCGTCGGGCAAGCTGGTCGGCTTCGAGATCGACCTCGCCTGGGATCTGTGCAAGCGCATGGAGGCGGAGTGCGAACTGATCGCCCAGGATTGGGACGGCATGATCCCGTCGCTGCAGCAGGGCAAGATCGACGCCATCATGGCCGGCATGACCATCACGGACGAGCGCAAGAAGGTCATCGCCTTCGCCGGTCCCTACGGCACCGAACAATCGACCTTCGCCGTCATGAAATCCTCTAAGCTGAACGGCGCCGCCTTCGGCGCCGACAGCATCGACCTCGCCGACGAGGCCGGCAGCAAGGCCGCGCTGGCCAAGCTGGCGGAGTTGCTGAAGGGCAAGGCGGTGGGCGTCCAGGTTTCGACCATCCAGGTCGATTTCCTGGAAAAGCACCTGCCGGACGTGACGGTGCGCAGCTACGACAAGATCGACAACGCCGCCATCGACCTGTCCTCCGGCCGGGTGGATGCCATCTTCGGCGACCGCTCTCCCATCGAGGCGATCATCCGCAGCATGGGCAAGGACAGCATGACGCTGGTCGGCCCGACCATGACGCGCGGCGTCCTGGGCGAGGGCATGGGCGTGGGCCTGCGCAAGTCCGATGCCGACCTGAAGGCGCGCTTCGACAAGGCGATTGCCGAGGCAAACAAGGACGGCACCATCGCCAAGCTGAGCCAGCAGCATTTCGGCTACGATGTTTCGGTGAAGTGACGCCGATGCCGATCGACCGCAGCCGATGGATGACATGACCACGCAGCCTTCGCAGCCCGCCGTCCGTGACGAAGATCATTTCATCCAGGTCGATGGCGGTCGCCTGTTCGTGAGGGATTGGAGGCCGGACACCCCGAACGGGACCGGCCTTCCCCCGATCCTGCTGTTCCACGACTCCCTCGGCTGCGTCGATCTGTGGCGCAGCTTCCCCTCCCGGCTCGCGGCGGCGACGGCAAGGCGGGTCATTGCCTATGACCGGCTCGGCTTCGGCCGGTCCGATCCGCATCCCGGACGACTCGCCCTCGATTTCGTGGCGGCGGAGGCGCGGGCCGTCGTGCCGATTCTGCTGGACCGGCTCGCCGTCGGCGATTTCGTCGCCTGCGGCCACAGCGTCGGCGGCGGCATGGCGGTGGAGACCGCGGCATATTTCCAGTCGCGCTGCAATGCCCTGGTGACCATCGCGGCCCAGGCCTTCGTCGAGGACCGGACGCTCGCCGGCATCCGCGTCGCCGAACAGGGGTTCCAGGACCCGGATCAACTCGCCCGGCTGGCGAAATACCAGGGCGACAAGGCCCGCTGGGCGGTCGATGCCTGGACCGGAGCTTGGCTGTCGCCAGAATTCGCCGGCTGGACGCTCGACGCCGCGCTGGCGGAAATCCGCTGCCCGGTGCTGGCGCTGCATGGCGACCGTGACGAATATGGCTCCCAGGAACACCCCGCCCGCATCGCCGCCGGGCGCGGAACGATGCTTATGCTTGCCGACACCGGCCACGTCCCGCACCGGGAATGCGAGGACAGGGTGGTCGAGGCGATCAGGGTCTTTCTTGCGCGAGGCTGACGCTCATCGGCAGCGTCACGGCGCCCCCTAAGCGCATCCTCAGCCCGGCCCCGCCATGGTGTCGCGCTCGGCCCGCAGGGCGGCCAGCTTCGCTTCCAGCTTGCCGATCTTCCGGTCGAGCTTGCGCAGGCGCTTGCGCGACGGCTTGCCGTCCGCCGCCGTCGCCGACACGGCCTGCATTCCCTGCCTGATCCGCTCGTTTATCGCCGCCTTGGCGGCATCGCTCAGCCGTTTCCAGCCCTTCACCTCGGCCTTGGTGCGGTGACAGCCCAGGCAGGCCCCCTGCCCGCCGAAGCGGCAGAGCCCGATGCAGGGATTTCTGGTGTCCTTGCCCGCCGCGCCGTCCTTGGACTTCCTGCCGCCCAACTTGAACTTGATGATGCTCATTGCGCCTGTCGCATGATCGCTTCCCTCCGAGCACTATGTGTATCGGATTGCTTGTTCGGCAATGGCCCGGCAAGCACCCCATCCATCCATGCAATGAGGCTGTACAGCCTCAGGTCATTGGATATTGTATGGGTTCTTCAGACGGTGCCGCCCGCATCCGGTGCGACAAACCAACGCAGATGCCCATTCCAGCGCACAGAATGCCGGTAACCCGCTTGAAGCAATCCGGTCAATGATCCATACAACTCCCATCGCCGAGATGCCGCCGCTCCATACGCCTTGTCGGAACGCGGCGGCTTGACGGTTCCTTCGTTCCAGGTGCCCCATGTCCAGCGATGCGCCGACCATCACCCGCCGCCCCAACCGCTCTCCCGCCACGCAAGAACCGCAGTCTGACTACGCCTCCCACCGCAAGATCCATCCCAAGGCGGTGCGCGGGCGATACCGGCGGGTGAAGACCTGGCTCGGCGCGGTGCTGCTGGCGCTGTTCGCCCTGCTGCCCTTCCTGCGCTGGGATCGCGGGCCGGGCGTCCCCGATCAGGCGGTGCTGTTCGATCTCGGAAGCCAGCGCTTCTACATCTTCGCGCTCCAGCTGTGGCCGCAGCATGTCTATTACATCACCGGGGTGATGATCATCGCCGCCATTGGCCTGTTCCTGGCGACGGCGCTGGGCGGCCGGGTCTGGTGCGGCTTCACCTGCCCGCAGACGGTGTGGACCGACCTGTTCGTCTGGGTGGAACGGCGGGTGGAGGGCGACCGCACCGACCGCATCCGGCTGGACAAGCAGCCCTGGACCGCGCGCTGGCTGGCGAAGAAGGCGGTCAAGCATGCGGCGTGGCTGGCGATATCCGCCGTCACCGGCTTCCTCAGCATCGCCTACCTGACCGATGCGCCGACGCTGGCGGTCGATCTGCTGCGCTTCGACGCCCCGGCGCTCGCCGCCGGTTCCGTCCTGTTCATGGCCGGCTGCACCTATCTGATGGCCGGCTTCATGCGTGAACAGATGTGCTTCTACGTCTGCCCCTGGCCGCGCATCCAGGCCGCCATGCTGGACGAGGACAGCCTGGTGGTTACCTATCAGGACTGGCGCGGCGAGGGCCGCGCGCCGCTGCGCAAGAGCGAGGGGTGGGACACCCGCGCCCAAAAGGGTTTCGGCGACTGCATCGATTGCGGCCAATGCGTCCAGGTCTGCCCGACCGGCATCGACATCCGCGACGGCATCCAGATGGAATGCATCGGCTGCGGCCTGTGCGTCGACGCCTGCAACGACGTGATGGCGCGTATCGGCCGCCCCGGTGACCTGATCCGTTTCGACACCCTCACCGCACAAGCCGCGAAGGCCACGACGGCACCGCCGCCGCGTTACCGCCTGCTGCGGCCGCGCACCATCGTCTACGGCCTGATGCTGGTGGTGGTCGGCGGCGCGATGGCCATCGCCCTGGCGCTGAAACCCAGCAACGACATCGCCGTGCTGCGCGACCGGGCGCCGCTGTTCGTGACGCTCAGCGACGGGCGCATCCAGAACGCCTACACCATCAAGATCGCGAACATGTCGCTGGAAGACCGTCACTACCGCCTGACCCTGTCCGGCCTGCCGCAGGCCAGCCTCGCCCTGTCCGGCGAAAGCGGAGAGGCCGGCGAACTGGCGCTGTCGGCCCGCGGCAACGCGGTGGAGACCTACCGCATTCAGGTCCGCGTACCGCAGTCGGCCTTGGCCGGCGCCTCCACTCCGCTCGCCTTCACGCTGACGCCTGAGCCTGCCGGCGAGCCGGTCCGCCACGACAGCGTGTTCCTCGCCCCATAACCCGCATATAATGCGAACAACGCCGCAGGGTGCGGGCCAAGGAAACGGTCAGGACAGTCCATGCAATCCGATATCCCGGCCCGTACAGCCGAAGCCTCCGATCCGGCGGAGCAGTCCGGCTCCGGCATCTGGCAGCCCGATCTGGCGAACCGCAGCAAGCCGGTCTATCTCGCCATCGCCGATGCCATCGCCGACGATGTCCGCAGCGGCCGTCTGGCGGCGGGGCACCGGATGCCGCCGCAGCGCGCGCTGGCCGACCGGCTGGGGCTGGACCTGACCACGGTCAGCCGGGCCTATGGCGAGGCGCGCCGCCGGGGGCTTCTCGACGCCCGCGTCGGCCAGGGCACTTTTATCAGCGTGCAGACCAGCCTCGCGCTGAACGTCCCGCCACCCACCACTGTCCGGCGGGAGGCAGCGGCGATCATCGACATGACGATGAACCAGCCGCCCCTGCCCGACGCGCCGGATTTGCTGGACCGCGTGCGCCAGGGTCTGGCCCAGGCGATGCTGCGGATCGACCCGCAATCGCTGCTGCGCTATCCCGACACCGCCACGGCGGCCGGCGGCTTGGAGGAGGACCGCAGGGCCGGCGCGCACTGGCTGTCGCGGCGGCTGGGCACTGCCGACGCCGGCCGGATCGTCGTCTGCCCCGGCACGCAAAGCGCCCTGCTGGCCCTGCTCAGCATGCTCGCCCGCCCCGGCGACACCGTCTGTACGGAGGCGCTGACCTATCCCGGTTTCAAGGCCATCGCCGGGCAGTTGGGGCTGCGGGTGGTCGGGGTGGCGATGGACGGCGACGGGCTCGATCCCGACGCCCTGCGCGCCGCCGTCGAGGCCCATGCGCCGAAGGCGCTCTACTGCACCCCTACCCTGCACAATCCGACGACGGCGACCCTGCCGGCGCACCGGCGCGCGGCCATCGCCGCCATCGCCCGCGACCACGGCATCCCGGTCATCGAGGACGACATCTACGGCGTGCTGCCGCAGGATGCGCCGCCGCCCATCGCGACGCTGGCGCCGGACCTTACCTTCCATGTCACCGGTCTGGCGAAATGCGTGGCGCCGGGCCTGCGCATCACCTATGTCGCGGCACCGGATGCCCGTCAGGCGATGCGGCTGGCCGCCGCCCAGCGGGCGACCATGCTCGGCACCCCGCCGATCCCCGCCGCGGTCGCCACGCAATGGATCGGCGACGGCACCGCCGATGCGCTTCTCGCCGCCATCCGGGCCGAGGCGACGGTCCGCCAGCGCATGGCGCGCGACCTGCTGCCGTCCTCCGCGATGACCGCCCATCCGGAGGCCTTCCACCTGTGGCTCCGCCTGCCGCCGGCCTGGACGCGCGGGGAGTTCGCCGCCCATCTGCGCAGCCGCGGCATCGCCGCCGCCGTCAGCGACACCTTTCTCACCGCAGGCCCCGCCCCGGAAGCCCTGCGCATCTGCCTTGGCGCCCCGGTGACCCGCGCGGATTGCCGCCACATGCTGGAAATCCTGGCCGACACGTTGGAGCAGAGCCCGGCCCTTGCGGGCATCGTTATCTGAAAGCCACTGTTTGAAGCTTTCAGTGGTCAGCGGCGTCGCCCGCCGTTAGACTTTGGCGTCATCTCCACAACCCTGTCCGTCCCAGCCCAGTCCGTGCCCCGGCCTTCCTCCGGACCCGTCGCCATGGCTTTGCCCATGCTGCCGTGGCGCCGGATGGAACAGTGAACAGAGGGCGGAAAACCGTTCCACGGTGTTTCAAATGTTCACCCGGCCCCGCCATCGGCAACCCTGCCGAGCGCCCCCGAGACACATCGCTGCAAAGAAAATCAATCTTTAACAAAACAAATTGATCACTCCGAAATAATGATGGCATCGCTTCGGGTGCGTGGCTATCGTGACTCCTGAAATTGCGAATCCTGGGACTCGAATACGGTTTTCTACACCATCGGATTATATCGAAAGGGGTAGAATATCTCGCAAGTCACAGGCGTTGCTTTAGCGAGGCATAATGAGTGACTTGAAGACCATGTCTCCCGCTGAACTCGATCTGGCGACGCTGATCGTGAATACCCTGACGCTTGAAACCACCCCGGAGGACATCGACCCGGACGCCGCCCTGTACGGCGAAGGGCTGGGGCTCGATTCGATCGACATTCTGGAAGTGGCGCTCGCCGTCTCCAAGACCTACGGGGTGAAGCTGCGGGCGGATGACGAGAACAACACCAGGATCTTCTCCTCGCTGCGCACACTGAACGACCACATTCAACAGCTCAAAGCCGCCTGATGCCGGATGTCGCGGCCCAGGCCCGGGGAGGCGGCAGAGGTGCCAGAAGCGCGCTCGCGGTCGGCGCCGGCCTGTCGCTGTTCGCCCTCTACCCCCTGCTGGTCCATGGCGCCATCGTCGCCGACCTGGATGCCGACACCGCCATGGCGCTTGCGCTGGTCCAGGCCACGGTGACCGGCGTGGCGGTCAGCCGTGCCGCTCCCCAATACCGCTGGGTGGCGCTGGCCGCCGCCGCCGCCCTGATCGGCCTGTCCTGGCGCTCCGCCCGCGACGGACTGCTGGCGGCCTCTGCGGTCAGCCACGCCACCATCTATGTCGGCCTGCTGGTCCTGTTCGGCCGCACCCTGCTGGCCGGGCGGGAACCGCTGATCACCTGGATCGCGCGGCGCATCCGTGGGACCTTGACCGACGAGATGCTGGTCTACACCCGCCGCGTCACCATCGCCTGGTGCCTGTTCTTCGCCGGACAGCTGGCGATGTCGGCCCTCCTGTTCCGCCTCGCCCCCGACACGGTCTGGTCGTTCTTCATCAACGTGCTGGACCTGCCGCTGGTGGCGGCGATGTTTCTGGCCGAATACGCCTATCGGCTGCGGAAATTCCGCAACCACTCCCACGGCTCCATCGCGGATGTCGTCCGCGTCTTCTCGGAGCGGCCAAATCCATGAAGGCCAGAACGACGACGGTCCTGCCATGACGATGCTGTCCACCACCCGCCTGCCCCTGATCCGGCACGGCAGTCCCGACGACCTGTTCGCCTGGCACGACGGCCGGCCGGTGACGGTGCGGGGCTATCTCGCCGCGGTGCGCGATCTGGCCCGCCGCCTGCCCGACGGCGGCTTCGTGCTGAACCTGTGCGGCGACCGGCTGGGCTTCGTCGTCGGGCTGGGTGCCGCCCTGCTGCGCCGTCAGGTCAGCCTGCTGCCGCCCAACGACACGCCGGCCACCCTGCGCCAGCTGGAGGAAAGCTACCCCGGTCTCGTCTGCCTGACCGATGCCGGGGCCGGCTATCCCGGCATGGCCTGCATCGAAGCGCTGCCGCCGGGCGGGCTCGACCGCCTGTCCGCCGCCGCATTGCCCTTCGGCGACGATCTCGCCTTCCCGACCGATCAGGTCGCCGCCATCGCCTTCACCTCCGGCTCCACCGGCCGGCCGATGCCGCAGGTCAAGAGCTGGGGAACGCTGGTGCGCAGCGTCCACGGGGCCGGAACCGCTCTCGATATCGCAGGACTGGGCTCCGCCGGTCTGGTCGGAACCGTGCCGCACCAGCACATGTACGGGCTGGAATCGGTCGCCCTGCTGGCCCTGCAGCATGGGCTGGTCCTCCATGCCGGCCGCCCGCTGTTCCCGGCCGACATCGCCGCCTGCCTCGGCAACTTCCCCGGCCGCCGCATCCTGGTGACCACGCCGGTCCATCTCCAGGCCCTGCTCGCCGACGGCACCCCCCTGCCGCCGCTCGACCTGATCCTCTGCGCCACCGCCCCGCTCGCACCCCAGCTGGCCATCGACGCGGAGGCGAAGCTGGGCGCGCCGCTGCACGAGATCTACGGCTGTTCGGAAACCGGTCAGGTCGCCGTGCGCCGCACCAGCGCCACGGCGGACTGGCTGTGCATCGACGGCATCCGCCTGCGCCAGGACGAACAGGGAACATGGGCGTCGGGTGACTTCCTGGACGGCGAGACCCTGCTGGCCGACGTGATCGAGCTGAAGAGCGACACCCGCTTCATCCTGCACGGTCGCTCCGCCGATCAGGTCAATATCGCGGGAAAGCGCAGCTCGCTGGCCTTCCTCAACCACCATCTGAACTCGGTGGACGGGGTGAAGGACGGCGTCTTCTTCATGCCGAATGAGGGGGAGCGCGGGACCACCCGCCTCGCGGCCCTGGTGGTTGCGCCGGGTCTGAACGCCGAGACGCTGCTGGCCTCCTTGCGCGAGCGGATCGACCCCATCTTCCTGCCGCGTCCGCTGCGCTTCGTCGACGACCTGCCGCGCAACCCGACCGGCAAGCTGCCGCGGGAAGCGTTGCTGCGGATGCTCGACATCCCCCAACGCGACTAGGTGCCGCCGCCGTGCCTCGACAGACCGACATCGGGTTCCCCGCCGACCATCCCACCGCCGCCGGGCATTTCCCCGGCAATCCGATCATTCCGGGGGCCGTGCTGCTCGACACCGCCTTGACCGCCATCGCGGCGGCGGAGGGGTGCCGGCCCGGCCCCTGCCGGCTGCGCTCGGCCAAGTTCCTGTACCCGGTGCGGCCGGGCGACCGGATGCTGGTCGAATGGCAGGCGGCGCCATCCGGCGGCATCGCCTTCACCGGCAGCGTCGACGGCCGCCCCGTCATGACCGGCAGCGTGATGACGGGCAGCGTGACCTCATGAAGCTTCCCCTGCGCGCGAAGCCAGCAGCGGACGCCGCGGCCTCCCCCATCGCCCCGCCGCCGCCACGCCGCCGCCGCAAGGAGTGGATGAACCGGCCGGAGCGCAGCACGACAACGGCGATCAAGTTCATCGTCTGGGTCGCCCTGCGGCTCGGCCGGCGGGCGGCGAGACTGCTGCTCTACCCGATCTGCCTCTACTTCGTGCTGTTCTCGCGCAAGCCCCGCGTGGCCTCGGCGCTGTTCCTGTCCAAGGCGCTGGGACGGGCCCCCGGCTTCCGCGACCTGTTCCGCCACTACCATGTCTTCGCCGCCTGCCTGCTCGACCGCGTCTTCTTCCTGAATGACCAGTCCGACGATTTCGACATCCGCGTCCATGGCGAGGACATCGTCATCGACCTGATGGAGCGGGGGGAGGGTTGCCTGCTGCTCGGCGCCCATATGGGCAGCTTCGAAGCGATCCGCATGCTGGGCCACCGCCAGAAGGATCTGCGCGTCAGTCTGGTGATGTACGAGGAGAACGCGCGCAAGATCAATTCGGTGCTCAACGCCATCAACCCGCTGCTGTCGATGGAGGTGATCGGGCTGGGCCGGCCGGATTCCATGCTGCGCGTGCGCGAACGGCTGGACCAGGGCCATTTTGTCGGCATGCTGGCCGACCGCACCCTGGACGGGGAGGAGGAGGTCCGCCTGCCCTTCCTGGGCCAGCCGGCCGGCTTCGCCCTGGGTCCGTTCCAGCTGGCGGCGATGCTGAAGCGACCGGTGGTGCTGATGGTCGGGATCTACCAGGGCGGTCGCCACTACGACGTCCATTTCGAGCGGATCGCCGACTTCTCCGATGTGCCGGTGCAGGACCGTCCGGGTCTGGTGCGTTGGGCCGCCGGCCGCTTCGCCGACCGGCTGGAGCATTACGCCCGCTCCCATCCCTACAACTGGTTCAATTTCTATGATTTCTGGAAATAGACCGGGCCGGCGCCTGATCTTCGCAGGTCTGGCCGCGGTCCTGCTGGCCACCGCCATGCCGGTCATGGCGGCGGAACCCTGGGGTCTGGAGGCCCTGTTCGCCCGCTTCGCCGAGGTCGGCAGTTCCAATGCCCGCTTCGTCGAGACGCGCGAGGTCAGCCTGCTGAACGCCCCGATGGAGAGCAGCGGCACGCTGACCTACCGGCGGCCGGATTTCCTGGAAAAGCGCACCCTGCAGCCCCAAGCGGAAAGCCTGCGGCTGGAGGGCGACCAACTGACTTTGACCCAGGCCGACGGGGCGTCGCGCACGCTGTCGGTATCCTCGGTGCCGGAGATCCAGACCTACGTGGAGAGCATCCGCGCGACCCTGCGCGGCGACGTTCCCGCCATCATGCGCTTCTACGAGGTTGTGCTGGAAGGCACACCGCAGGACTGGCGCATGCAGCTGACCCCGCGGGCGGAAGAGGCGCGCGCAACCGTGCAGCGCATCGTCATTGCCGGCCGGGAGGCGGTGATCCGCCGGATCGAGATTCTCCAGGCCGACGGCGATCGCTCCGTCATGACCATCCAGCCGGACCCCGCATGACCGGTACGGTGCGGCGGGGCGGATGGGGGGCCGGATGGGGTGTCGCGCTGTGGCTGGCCGGGCTGATCGCCTGCGGCCTGCTGGTGGCGCGGACTCCCGTCACCGCCGACCTCTCCGCCTTCCTGCCCCGCTCGCCCTCGCCGACCCAGCAGCTGCTGGTCGACCAGCTGCGCGACGGCGTCGTCTCCCGCCTGATCCTCGTGGCCATCGAGGGCGGTGCCCCGGACCGGGTGACCGGGGTCAGCCGCGACCTCGCCGCCCGGCTGCGCGGCAACCCGCTGGTCGCGGCGGTGGAAAATGGCGAGCGGACCGGACGCGGCGCCGACGGTGCCTATCTTTGGACCAACCGCTATCTGCTGAGCCCCGCCGTCACGCCGGACCGCTTCACCGCCGACGGGCTGCGGCAAGCCTTGCAGAACGATCTGCGCCTTCTGCAATCGCCGGCGGGGATGTTCCTGAAACAGGCCTTGCCGGCAGATCCCACCGCCGAAATCCTGCGCCTGACCGACCGGATGCTGGACGGCACCAGAGGCCCGGCCAGCCGTGACGGGGTATGGGTTTCGGCAGATGGGGCGCGGGCGCTGCTGCTGGTGCAGACCACCGCCCCCGGCTTCGACCTCGACGCCCAACAGAAGACGCTGGATCTCATTCGCGGCGCCTTCGATCAGGTCCGGGGGGCGGACGGCGCCGCGCGGCTGGTGATGAC
Organism: Azospirillum sp. B21; assembly: GCF_008364825.1. Lineage (GTDB taxonomy): Bacteria > Pseudomonadota > Alphaproteobacteria > Azospirillales > Azospirillaceae > Azospirillum. Next base: position 140,405 of record NZ_VTTO01000005.1, on the reverse strand, counting down.
CGGGACTGCGGTCTTCTCCGTCCAGACCCGCGACCGGATCGAAGCGGACGCGACCCGCGCCTCCATCACCGCGACGCTGCTGGTGGCCGGGGTCCTGCTGCTGGTCTACCGGTCCTTGCGCGTTCTGGCGCTGTCGCTGCTACCGGCAGCGACCGGCGCGCTGGCCGGCGTGGCGGCGGTCGGGCTGGGCTTCGGCACCGTGCACGGCATCACGCTGGGCTTCGGCGTCACCCTGCTGGGAGAGAGCGTCGATTACGCCATCTATCTCTTCACCCAGACCCAACCGGGCAGCCCGGCACGGCGAACTCTGCTGCGCATCTGGCCGACGCTTCTGCTGGGGGTCGCGACCTCCATCGTTGGTTTCGGGGCGATGCTGGTCTCCAGCTTCAGCGGGTTGGCGCAGCTCGGCCTCTTCTCCATCACCGGGCTGCTGGTGGCGCTGGCCGTCACCCGCTGGGTGCTGCCGACCCTGCTGCCGGAGGGCTATTCGACGGAGCGGCCGGCACGGCTGGCACCGCTGCTGACCGCCCTGGCCGGTGCGGCTCCGGCCTTGCGCCTGCCGCTGGCCGCCGCGACGTTGCTGTCGCTGGCATGGCTGGTCCACCAGGGACCGGCCGTCTGGTCGGCGGAGCTGTCGAGCCTGAGCCCCATCGCGGAGGCCGACCAGACGCTGGACGAGGCGCTGCGCCGCGATCTCGGCGCGCCCGATGCCGGCCATCTGCTGGTCACCGGCGCCGCCACGGCGGACGAGGCCTTGGCCGCCGCCGAACGGCTGGCCGCTCCGCTGGAGGCGCTGGTCCGCGATCGCATAATCGCCGGCTACGACTCCCCCGCCCTGACGCTGCCGAGCCAGGCGACCCAGCGCGCGCGCCAAGCCGCCCTGCCACCGCCCGACACCCTGAGCGCGGCGCTGAACGAGGCTCTGCAGGGCCTGCCCTTCCGCCCCGATGCCTTCGCCCCCTTCCTGGCCGATGCGGAAAGGGCCAGGACCATGCCGCTGCTGACCCCGGCCAGCCTGGAAGGCACCAGCCTGAAACTGAAGCTCGACTCCCTGCTGGTCCGCAATGGGGACGGCTGGACCGCCATGCTTCCTTTGCGCGGCGTGACCGACCCACAGGCCGTTGCCGCCCGGATGTCTGGCGAAGAGGAGGCGCGGGGGGCCGTCCTGTTGAACCTGAAGGAGGAATCCGACCAGCTATACCGCAGCTACCGGCAGGAGGCACTGACGCTGGCGGTGCTGGGAGCGGCCGCCATCACACTGCTGCTGGCCGTGACGCTCCGCTCCCTGCGGTCGCTGGTGGTGGCGGTGATGCCGCTGGCGGCGGCGGTGGTCGTCACCATGGCGCTGCTGACGGCGCTGGGACAGGCGCTGTCGATCTTCCATCTGGTGGGGCTGCTTCTGGTGGTCGGGGTGGGGTCCAACTACTCGCTGCTGTTCGAGCGGCCGGAACCGTCCGCCGCCTTGCGCGAGCGCACGGTCGCGTCGGTCGCCATCGCCAATCTCTGCACCGTCATCGGCTTCGGCACGCTGGCCTTTTCCGGCATTCCCGTTCTGCACGGCATCGGCACGACCGTCGCCATCGGCGCCTTCCTTAGCCTCGCCTTCGCCGCGGTGCTGAGCCGGCAGGACGCCTCCACAGTACGGGAGGTCAAGGGGCATGCCTGATCCGATGCGCTGGCGCCCGGCCCCCTTGCTGCGGGCATCCGCCCTTCTGCATGTCGCTGCCGCGGCGGGCGTCGCGGCGGCTCCGGCGTTGTGGCCCTGGGCATTGGGAGCGGTGGCGGGCAACCACGCCCTGCTGGGCGCCATCGGGCTTTGGCCGCGCAGCAGCCTGCTCGGCCCCAACCTGCGCCGCCTGCCTGACGCCAACGCCCGGCTGGGGCAGGTCGGCCTTTGCTTCGATGACGGCCCCGATCCGGAGGTGACGTCTGCCGTCCTCGACCTGCTCGACCGCGCTGGCGCCCGTGCCAGCTTCTTCTGCATCGCCGATCGTGCCGCCCGCCACCCCGCCCTGGTCGAAGCCATCGTCCGCCGCGGCCACACGGTGGAAAACCACAGCTGGCACCATTCCCACCGCTTCGCCGCCATGGGTATCCGCGCGATCCGCCGCGAGGTGGGAGAGGCGCAAACGATCCTCACCGCTCTCGCCGGCCGCCCGCCACGCTTCTTCAAGCCGCCGGCGGGATTGCGCAACCCCCTGCTCGACCCCGTCCTCGCGGGGTTCGGCCTGCGTCTGGCGACCTGGACCCGGCGTGGCTTTGATGCGGTGCGGCGCGATCCGGCGGCGGTGGAGCGGCGCCTGCTCCGCGGACTCGGCCCCGGCGACCTGCTGATGCTGCATGACGGCTCCGCCGCCCGCGACAGCGATGGACGACCGGTGGTTCTGACGGTGCTGCCGCGCCTGCTCGATAGGCTGGGCGCCCGTGGACTGACGGCCGTATCGCTGGAGGGGGTGGCCCCCGATGGAGTGCCCGATGTCTGAGGCCGTCTTCCGGGAACTGGTGACCGCCGCCGCCCGACCATACCGCCCCTGCGGCCGCTACGCCTGGCATTTCGCCAAGGGCAAGCTCGCCGGCGACCCCGTCTTCCGCCACCTGCTGAGCCGGCCGCTGCTTCCCACCCGCGGGCGGTTGCTCGACCTGGGCTGCGGGCAGGGTGTGCTGACGGCGCTGCTGCGCGCCGCGGCCGAGCGGCACGCCTCCGGCGACTGGCCGGCGGACTGGCCGGCCCCGCCCACCGACCTCGCCACCCAGGGGGTGGAACTGTCGCCCAGACGAGTCCGAATCGCCCGGACGGCTCTGGGCGCGGATGCCGTCAGCCAAGGCGACATCCGAAAGGTCGAGCTGCGGCCCAGCGACGCCATCGTCATCCTCGACGTCCTGCTCTATCTGAAGCCGGTGGAGCAGGCGGCGGTGTTGGCCCGCTGCGCCGACGCGCTGGCTCCGGGCGGCGTTCTGCTACTGCGGGAGGCGGATCCCAGTGGGGGCCTGCCATTCCAAATCACCCGCTGGGCCGAGCAGGCGGCCTGCGCCGCACGCGGCCAATGGCGGCAGAGACTGACCTACCGCCCTTCGGCTGACTGGCTATTGCTGTTGAACGGGCTGGGCCTGACAGCCACCGCCCTGCCGATGAGCCAGGGCACGCCCTTCGCCAACACCTTGTTCATAGCCCGCCGAAGCAGCGATCCAGTCCATTTTTGTCCTTCCTCGCATGAAATTGCCGGTGCTAGCATTCAACGGACAATGAAACCGCAGACAGACTATAGACCCGTCCAACATTCATAAGAAAATCATCGTGCATCCACTTGCCGTAAGCCATATGAGCATCGTCAGTAGCATCGGAGCTGGGCAGGATGCCACCCTCGATGCTCTGCGCAACGGTCGTGGCGGCCTGAAGCCTTGCAGTTTTGAAACGGTCATGCTCGACACGCACATCGGCGAGGTGGAGGGGCTGGACGATGTGCGCCTGCCGGCCGAGCTTGCCGGCTATGAGTGCCGCAACAACCGGCTGGCCGACATGGCGTTGCGACAGGACGGTTTCGCCGAAGCGGTGGCTGCGGCACGGGACCGCTACGGCGCGCACAGGGTCGGCGTCTTCCTCGGCACCAGCACCTCCGGCATCCTGTCGGCAGAATTGGCCTTCCGGGCGCGCGATCCGCGAACCGGCGCCCTCCCCGCCGACTTCAGCTTCGCCACCACCCACAGCACCGGCTCGCTCGCCGATTTCGTCCGCCGCCGCCTGGGGCTGGAGGGACCGGCCTTCGTCGTCTCGTCGGCCTGTGCGACCACGTCGAAGGTCTTCGCCAATGCCGCCCGCATGATCGCGGCAGGCATGTGCGACGCGGCGGTGGTCGGCGGGGCCGACAGCCTGTGCCTGACCACGCTCTATGGTTTCCACTCGCTGGAGCTGGTCTCCCCCACCCCCTGCCGACCGTTCGACGCGCAGCGCAGCGGCGTCTCGCTGGGTGAAGGCGCCGGCTTCGCCCTGCTGGAGCGTGTGGCGTCCAGACCAGCGCTGGGAAGCGTCCATCTGCTGGGGGCCGGCGAAAGCAACGACGCACACCACATGTCCACCCCGCACCCGGAAGGGCTGGGCGCGCGGCTGGCGATGGAGCGGGCGCTGGCCGATGCCGGCCTGCAGCCTCGGGACATCGACTACGTCAACCTGCACGGCACCGCGACCACCTATGGCGACGCGGCGGAGGACCGTGCCATCACGGAACTGCTCGGCACCCGCACCCCCGTCAGCTCGACCAAGGGCTACACCGGCCACACGCTGGGCGCCGCCGGCATCGTCGAGGCGATCGTCAGCATTCTGGCGCTGCGCACCGGGCTGATCCCCGGCAGCCCGCAGACCCGCAATCTCGATCCCGCCCTGCGCAGCCGCTACCTCCAGGCCAACGAAACCGGACGGATGGACCGCGTGATGACCAATTCCTTTGGCTTCGGCGGCAGCAACAGCAGCCTGATTTTCGGGTGGGCCGCCTGATGCAGGTCCATGTCGAGGGCATCGGCCTGCTCGGCCCCGGCTTGGCCGGCTGGGCGGATTCCCGCGCCATACTCACCGGCGACAGCCCCTATGTGGCGACGCCGACCGTGCTGAGCGCCAGCCCGCTGCTGCCGCCGGCCGAGCGGCGGCGCAGCGTGCCGACCGTGAAGCTCTCCATGGCGGTGGGCGCGGAGGCGATGGAGCAGGCCGGCCGCGATCCCGCGACCGTCGCCACCGTCTTCGCCTCCTCCAGCGGCGATCCCGACACCCTGCACCAGATCCTGGACACACTGGCGACGGAGGAGCGCGAGATCTCTCCGACGCGCTTCCACAACTCCGTCCACAATGCGCCGGCGGGCTATTGGAGCATCGCCACCCGCTCGCGCGAGCCCTCCACCAGCCTGTCGGCCCATGACGAGAGCTTCCAGGCCGGCCTGCTGGAAGCAGCGGCGGAGGTCGCCGCCGATGGCTGGACCGTCGGGCTGATCGCCTACGACATGCCCTACCCGGAGCCGCTGAACAGGGTCCGCCCCATCGCCGGCAGCTTCGGCACCGCTCTGGTCCTGACGCCGCAGCCGACCGATCGCTGCCTCGCCTGTCTGGACATCGACATCACGCGGGGGGATGAGCCGCTCACCCGCATGGCCGATATCGGGTTGGAGGCGCTGCGGACCGGCAACCCGACCGCCCGCGCACTGCCGCTGCTGTCGGCGCTGGCGCGCGTCTGTGCGGGCGGCGGCCACGAGACGGTGGTGCTGGATCTGCCGCCGGGCGGACGGTTGGTGATCCGGGTGGGTTCTCCATGCTGATGACGCGCGAGGCGTTGGCGGCCCTCATTCCCCATGCCGGCACCATGTGCCTGCTTGACGGCGTGCTGTCCTGGGACGAGACCCACATCCGCTGCATCGCCCGCAGCCACCGCGATCCGGATAATCCGTTGCGCCATGCCGGGCGGCTAGCCGTCCTGTGCGGGGTGGAATACGCGTCGCAGGCGATGGCGGTGCATGGCGGGTTGACGGGGGGAGGAACGCGCCCGGCCGCGGGATATCTCGCCAGCCTGCGCGACCTCGCCTGCCACGTCGAACGGCTGGACGATGTGGCGGACGACCTGATCATCGATGTCGAGAACCTGACCGGCGAAGGCAGCCGCGTGATCTACGCCTTTTCCGTCACGGCGGCGGACCGCGAATTGCTGAGCGGCCGGGCAGCGGTGGTGATCGACGCCGGGATTGCGGATTTGGGGGCGGCATGAGACGGGCACTCGTCACCGGCGGCAGCGGGGCGTTGGGGGCTGCGATCTGCCGGGCGCTGGCGGCGGATGGTTGCCATGTTCTGGTCCACGCGAACGGCGCCGCCGACCGGGCCGCGGCGCTGGTGGCGGAGATCGCCGCGGCCGGCCGGTCGGCGGAGCCGCTGGCCTTCGACGTCACCGACGCCGATGCGGCCGCCGCGGCGCTGGAGCGCGCGCTCGACGCCGGCCCGATCCAGGTCCTGGTCAACAATGCCGGCATCCATGACGATGCCGTGATGCCGGCCATGCGGCGGGACCAGTGGAGCCGCGTGGTGGACGTCTCGCTCAACGGCTTCTTCAACGTGACGCAACCGCTGCTGATGCCGATGATCGGCACGCGCTGGGGCCGCATCGTCACCGTGTCGTCGGTGGCGGCCATCGCCGGCAACCGCGGCCAGACCAACTATGCCGCCGCCAAGGCCGGGCTGCATGGCGCGACCAAGTCGCTGGCGCTGGAGCTGGCGCCGCGCGGCATCACCGTCAACGCGGTGGCGCCGGGCATCATCGCCTCGCCCATGGCCGACGCCGCCTTCGACGCCGACATGGTCAAGCGGATGGTGCCGATGAAGCGCGCCGGCCGGCCGGAGGAGGTGGCCGACCTCGTCGCCTTCCTGGCGTCCGACCGCGCCGCCTACATCTCCGGCCAGATCATCTCGATCAACGGGGGGATGATCTGAGAGGGCGGGAACGGACCCGGCGGATCGTCAGCATCGGCAGCCGGCCGATGAAGCCCAGCATCAGCCGCGTGTGCATCCAGGTCAGCAGGGCGTTGTCCCGGACATAGTTGAAGTGGGAAACCCCGCCCTCCTCCGGTTTGAAGTAGCGGACGGGTGCCGCCACGTTGATGGTCGGAAGGCCGAGCCAGCACAGCCGCACCGCCGCCTCCGGATCGAAGTCGAAGCGACGCATCCAGGGATTGCGCCGCATCACCGCCCTAAGCGGCTTGATCGGATAGACGCGGAAGCCGAACAGCGAATCGCCGATCCCACACCACAAAGTTTCCAGATTGGCCCACCAGTTGGAGATCTTGCGCCCGCCCACCCGCAGCCGCGGGGCGGCGGCGTCGAACACCGGCTTGCCCAGCACCAGGGCATTGGGATTGGCCTGCGAAACGCCTTGGAATTGCGGAATGCGGTCGGCCGGATGCTGGCCGTCGGCATCCATGGTCAGCGCATGGGTGAAGCCGCAGCGCTCCGCCTCCTCCAGCCCATGCAGCACCGCGGCTCCCTTGCCGCGGTTCGCCGGCAGTTCCAGCACGCGCAGATGCGGGTCGTCGGCGGCCATGGCCCGAAGCTCCTCCACCGTCCCGTCGGTGCTGCCGTCGACCACCACCCAGACCGGCGCCCAATGTTGGCGCGCCGCCCGCACCGTCTCGAACAGTTTCGGGCCGGTGTTGTAGCTGGGAACTAGCACAAGGTGGGTGGATGACGCGTCGGTGATCACAATTCAGACCTGTAGTGGTGTTCCAGTTCGGCGACGAGGCCGCGCACGTCGGTGACCGGTTCGAACCGGCGGCCGAGACGGACGGTGTAGACCAGCGGAAACTCGGGCTTGCGGAACAGCGGCCAGCCCTTGCCGAGGAAATTGGTGTTGCTGTCGATGAAGACGGTCTGCACCGGCGCCCCGGCCGTCTTGGCGATCAGCGCGAAGCCGCCCTTCAGCGGGTTGACCGGCGCGCGTTCGGTGCGGGTTCCTTCGGGGAAGATCAGCAGATGGTGGCCGGCACGCACCCGTTGCGCCGCCATCTTGACCAGAGAATTGGGCGCGTCGTTGCGGATGTATCCGGCCATCCGCGCACCTCCCCCGAGGAAGAGATTGTCGTAGACCGGGGCCTTGGCGATGCACACTACATCTGGCAACCGGGAGATCAGCAGCACGGCATCCAGGATCGACGGATGATTCGGGCAGATCAGCAATCCGCTGTCGCCCTTCAACCCGTCCAATGCCGACATATCCGTCCTCAGCACCCCGCAGGCCCGCAGCGTGCCGAGATAGAGGCGAAAGCCGGTCTTGATCGCCAGCCGGCCGAGCGGACCGGCGATGCGGCGCGGCAGCAGCGGGCCGATCAGCGCCGCCGTCAGGCTCCAGGCCAGCGACATCAGCCCGAACAGGAACAGCAGGCCATAGAACAGGACATGCTCCCAGACCTGCCGGACCGCGCCGACAAAGGTCAGACGGCGTCGCCCAGGGGCGTCCGCACGTTCTGTCGCCGTTTCCGCCATGCCATGTAGTTCCTTTTCAAGTCCAGCAGGGCGTTCATGTAGTAGATCGCCTTGAATATCTTCAGCCGGGCCTTGATCGGCGACGGACGGAAGACGTCGCCGGCCAGAAGCGACAGCAGCGCCTCCTCCACCCGGAAGACGTTGCGCGGCCCCATGAACAGGTTCCGCAGGGCCGGCGTCGTCACCCGGTAGATGTACCAGGAGAAGGTGCCGATTCCCTGCCGGACGGTCTGCTCGAAGCGCTTCAGCACCTGTTCCTGCCGCGCCGGTTCGCGCAGGCAGGCATCGACCGCCTCGGCCCCTTCGAAGGCGCTGGTCATCGCCAGGTAGACGCCGGTGGAAAAGACCGGGTCGATGAAGGCGAAAGCGTCGCCCAGCATGACGTATCCCGGCCCCGACATACGGTCCGCCTGATAGGAGAAGTTGCCGGTTCCCGTCACCGGGCCGGTCAGTTCCGCCCCCTCCAGCCGTTCCGCCAGCGCCGGGCACAGCGCCACCGTGTCCAGGAAGAAGCGGGTCTGGTCGGTCTTGCGCGTCTTGAAGTAATAGGGCCAGCAGACCGCGCCGACGCTGGTGGTGCCGTCCGCCAGCGGGATGAACCAGAACCAGCCATGGTCGAACCAGAAGACGGTGATGTTGCCCTCGGCCTTGCCCGGCAGCCGCTTGGCGCCGGTAAAATGGCCGAACATCGCCGCGCTGTTGTGCTTGACGTTGCGCCGCTTGATGCCGAAGCGCGAGGCCAGCAGCGTGTCGCGGCCCGACGCATCGACCAGGAAGCGCGTGCGCAGGCTGCGGATTGTGCCGTCGTCCTGCCGGGCGGTGGCGATGGTGCCCTCCGTCCCGCGGATATCGACGTCGGTCACCTTGCAGCCTTCGATGACGGTCGCACCCTTGGCGGCGGCGTTGCGGATCAGGATTTGGTCGAACTCCGACCTGCGGACCTGAAAGGCGTAGGGCTTGGTCTTGTCCCAGGCATTGGCGAAGTCGAAGGTGACGGCCTTGCCGTGATAAGGCGACACGAACTCCGCCCCATATTTCAGCATGCCGATCCGCTCCACCTCCTCCAGCACGCCTAGCCGCTCCAGCAGGGGCAGATTGCAGGGAAGCAGGGATTCACCGATGTGGAAACGCGGGTGGTGGTCCTTCTCCAGCAGAATCACCCGATGACCCTTGCCGGCCAGAAGAGCCGCCGCCGTCGATCCGGCCGGACCGCCACCCACCACCAGAACGTCGCAATCGTAATCGGAGCCGTTCGACATCTTCGCCTTTGCGGCCTTTGCCGCTCTCCCGGTTGTTCTGCTTTGGGTTGTTCGATTCCCGATACCCGTTTCCGGCAATGCGACCAGGAGGTCATGTCCTTGTTTTTATCAGACCCCGTCACGGGCGTTCCAGGGACAAAAGCCCGACATGCCCTTTATCCGGGGCATAACCAAAATGATATATCCGCACGTTTCCGATAGCAGCTTCCTCTGTTTGAAGACGCCGCGTCGGCGATATTACGGATCGATTGCACCACCTCCATGCATTGCTGGTGGATTTCCGCCATTGCACTTGGGAAAGTGCAACTAGCTTGATTGGTTACCCATTTCGCGAGTTGCGATGCTACTTGCCTGCCGTGTGCGGCGCTTACAAGATGCTGCACGGCCTGAAGGCGGCGAACTCGATCGGGGATGCATGGTGCGTGTGTTGACAACGACGCTTGCCGTTGCCGCCTACGCCCTGCCGGCGATCCTCTGCGCATCGGGGCCGGCCCTTGCGCAGGAACCGGGGACTGAGAACGGCAAGCCGCTGTTCGAGGTCGGCATCGGCGGCGGTGTCGGCTACATCCCAGACTATCCGGCAGCGGACCAGAACCACGTCCAGGCCGCCGCCCTGCCCTACGTCATCTATCGCGGCGACGTGTTCCGCGCCGACCGGAACGGCATCCAGGGACGGCTCTACCGCTCCGACCGCGTGACCTTCGAGGTCAGCCTGGAAGGGGCGCTCGGCTCCTCCGCCGACGACAACCGCGCGCGCCAGGGAATGCCGGACATCGACCTGCTGGGGGAGGTTGGGCCGGCGCTGAAGATCAACCTGCACCGCGACAGGGGCCAGCGCGAGCGGATCGACCTGACCCTGCCGGTGCGCAGCGTCTTTTCCACCGACTTCAGCCGCATCAAGTACCGCGGCCTCGTCTTCGCGCCCGATATCGCCTACAGCAAGGCCGGGCTGATATCCGCCGACGACCAGTTCCGCCTCGGCCTGGGGCCGATCTTCGCGTCCAGCCATCTGATGGATTATTTCTATCAGGTGGACCCGCAATATGCCCGCCCCGGACGCGACGCCTACGACGCCCGCGCCGGCTATTTGGGCCTGCGCCTGCACAGTTCCCTGGTCATGCCGGTGACAGACCGCATCTCCGCCTTCGGCGCGGTGCGGGGAGAGCTGTTCTCCGGTGCGGCCAATGACGACAGCCCGCTCTACAAGCGCAATGTGAACCTGTCGGTCGGGGCTGGCCTCACTTTCTCGCTCTACCGGTCGGACAGCCGGGTCAGCGCGGTGAGCGACATCCTGGACTGACGCTTATGCCAACCGCGAAGGAGACACCGCCGTGCCGACCGAACCCTCCCCGCGCGTCGGCACCGTCGAACCGCATCCGGTGCTGGATTCCTACTATCACGACAAGGCGCAGCGGCAGCACTTCGTCCGTGGGCTGTTCAACCAAACCGCCCACCATTACGACCGCATCAACACCATCTTCGCGCTCGGATCCGGCTCCTGGTATCGGGCGCAATGCCTGCGCCGGGCGGGGCTGCGGCCGGGAATGCGGGTGCTCGACGTCGCCATCGGCACCGGACTGGTCGCGCGGGAGGCGGTGGCGATCTGCGGCAGTCCCGATGACGTCATCGGACTGGACCTCAGTGAAGCGATGCTGGCGGAGGCGCGGCGCAGTCTGCCCATCCCGCTGATCCAGGGCGTGGCGGACGCGCTGCCGCTCGCCGATTCCTGCGTCGACCTGATCACCATGGGCTACGCGCTTCGCCATGTCGGCGACCTGACTGCTACCTTCCGGGAGTTCCGCCGCGTGCTGCGCCCCGGCGGTACGGTGCTGGTGATGGAGATCGGCCGCCCCAAGCGCCCTGTCACCCGGCATCTGATGAACGCCTATCTCGGCATGGTGGTGCCGGCGGTCTCGCGCCTCAGCGGCGGCGGAGAAGAAGGCCGTACGTTGATGCGCTACTACTGGGAAACCATCGACCAGTGCGTCGAACCGGAGATCATCACGACCGCGATGGCCGCCGCTGGACTGGGGCAGGTCCGCTGCGACACCGATTACGACTTGTTCAAGAACTATACCGGCCGCCGACAGTCCGATCCCGTCGCCTGAAAGCAGGGAAGCGGACGGACTGCCTGTTGATATTACCCCTCTTTGGCGTTCTTCATCCGCCTTTGCCGATGCCGTCCTGCGGTTATCGGACCCATAGTCGCGGGCAGAGGGAGTCAACCAGAACAGAACAGGCAGGGACAGACATGGCGGGAAAAGCGACTTGGGCGGCATTGTCGACGTTGGCGCTGCTGATCGGCTGCGCCGGCCAGCAGCAGGCGTCGACCACCACCGACGGCACCGGCACCGCCGCGACGGCGTCTGCGGCGCCGTCGACGCCGGGCGGGAGGATGGTGAAATCGCGTGACGGCCGCTATGAGGGCGAACTGATCGGCACCCCCGCCCCCGGCAGCCGCTTCGCCAAGCTGCAGATCGGCATGACGATGGAAGAGGTGTCGACCCTGATCGGCGCGCCGGACAACATGATCCGGCACGAGACCGGCAAGCGCTGGATCCCCTTCTATTTCGGCAACGACGCCCAGCGGCTGCAGGTCATCTACCGCAACGAAGGCTGCCTGACCTACACCGGCGGCAACGTCTTCGGCGGCGGCGGATCGGAGTTGATCCGCATCACCGTGGCACCACGAGGCGGTTGCCTCGATACCTGATGTCGGCCGGGGCCGGAGCCGGGGGCGTCAATTCTTCCCCGACCCCGGCTCCGCCATCTTGCGGTGCTGGCTGGCCAGCATGCCGGACGGGGTGACGGTCGCCATCGCCGTCTGCAGCTTGTTCTTCCAACCGGCAACCACGTCGCCCTCACCCTTCATCATCGCATCGAAGCCGACCTTGGCCACCATCGCCGGATCGTCCTTCTTCCCCTGGCCGACCGCGGTGTCCATCATGTCGGCGCGCTCGAAGAACTCCGTATCGGTCGGGCCGGGCATCAGGCAGGTGACGGTGATGTCGGTGTCCTTCAGCTCGTCGCGCAGCGCGAAGGAGAAGGAGTCGATGAAGGCCTTGGTGCCGTTGTAGACGGCCTGAAAGCTGCCGGGCATGAAACCGGCAATGGACCCGGTGATCAGGATGCGCCCCTGGTTGCGGGCGCGCATGTCGCGGCCGATTTTCTGGATCAGATAGAGCGTGCCGGTGATGTTGGTGTCGATGACATGGCGGGCATCGGCGAAATCCTGGTCGAGGAAGCCATGGCCCAGCCCGTGCCCGGCATTGGCGAGCAGCGCGTCGACCGTCCGGCCCTTCAGCGCGGCGTAGAGCCGGTCAACCCCCTCCAGCGTGGCGAGGTCGGCCTGGACCGTCTCGACCGCGGCCCCCAGCTTGCGCAGGTCGCCCGCCGCCTGTTCGATCGCGGAATCGTCGGCGGCGATCACGAGGTCGAATCCATTGGAGGCGCATTGCTTGGCGAGTTCGAGGCCGATGCCGCTGGAGGCTCCGGTCACGACGGCGAGTTGCGTGTTGGCGGCGCGAGCCATGGGACTGCCCTTTCAAAGAATGGCGTTACCCCGATCAACCGCCACCCCGGAATGGTGGTTCCGGCATCCCTCCCCCGCTATCTGTCGGTACAGGAGATGCAAGGGTCCACGGAAGCTTGGATGATCGACAGGTCGGCCAGCGGCTGCCCCACCACCATCGCCTCGATGGCCGGAATGTTCACGAAGGACGGCGTGCGGATCTTGACCCGCGCCGGGGTGGCCCCGCCTTCCGACGCAACATAGTAGAAGGCTTCGCCACGCGGCGCCTCGGTGCGGATGGTGGCCTCGCCGGACGGAATTTCCGGCACACCCTGCGTCGCCCGCAAAGGCCCGGCGGGCAGGGACAGCAGCGCCTCGCGGATCAGGCGGATGCTCTCCACCATCTCCAGCGCACGCACCACCACGCGGGCCAGCACGTCCCCCTCGGGCCGAACGACGCTTTCGAACCCCAGATCGGCGTAGGACAGGTAGGGCTGGTCCTTGCGCACGTCGATGTCCAGGCCGGAGGCGCGGGCGACCGGCCCGACCACCGCCCATTCCACCGCCTGCTCCCGCGTCAGCCGGCCGACGCCGCGGGTGCGGGTGAGCGCCGTGGGGTTCTCGGTGAAGGTCGGGATGACGATCTCCGCCAGCCCCTTCGACAGCGTGTCCAGCGCCGGCAGATGCCGCTTGGGATCGGGAATGTCGCGGTGGACGCCACCGATGCAGTTCATGCCGTAATTGACCCGGTTGCCGCTGATCGCCTCCAGCGTGTCCATCACCAGTTCGCGCAGGGTGAACACCTCCATGAACAGGGAATGGAACCCGATGTCCTCCGCCCCCACCCCGGCCCACAGCAGGTGGGAATGCAGCCGCTCCAGCTCGGCGATAATGGTGCGGATATGGGCGGCCCGTTTGGGCACCTCGATCCCGGCGATCGTCTCCGCCGCCATGCAGAAGGTCATGGCATGGGTGTTGGAACAGATGCCGCAGACACGCTCGATCAGGGTGATGACCTCCACCCAGTTGCGCTTCTGCGCCAGCAGCTCGATGCCGCGGAAACTGAATCCGACCTCGACGGTGGCGCTGTCGATGACCTCGCCGCGGCACTGGACCTTGACCTTGAAGGGTTCCTCCAGCGCCGGGTGATAGGGGCCGAGCGGAAAGCTGTAGGGCATGGCCGGAAACTCCTAGGAACGGGCCGGATTGTTGGCCGAGGGCGAGGCCAGCGGCGACACCGGCTTGCGCGCGACCTCCGCCGGCCGGCACATCGCCGCGCGCAGGGTGGCCGTGTCGATGCCGTCGGGCCGGATCAGCGGCACCGGGTTGGGATGGCCGGGGAACTCCACTGCGAACAGGTCGCGGATCTCCCGTTCCGCCCAGGACGCCGCGCGGACGGTCGGCGCCAGCGAGGCGAGCGCGCCGTTGCGGGTGCAGGTCTTCACGTTGATGACGCGATGCTCGTCGATGTAGTGGTAGATTACCGTCGATTCGGCGTCCCCGGCATGCGGGATGGCGGTGACGGTGCCGAGCCGGATGCCGAGGTCCGCCATGGCGGCGGCCATCGCCTCCACCTGCAGCAGCGGAGCATCCACCCACAGGGCGCCGTTGCGTTCGGTGACGGTGCGGACACCGGGGATGGCCTGCAGCGCCTCGGCAAGCCGGCGGGGGTTGCGGTTTCGGTCAGCGGTCATGATGGGCCTCCTCCGCCGGAACGAAGGCGGCGCGCAGCTTCTCGCTCGCCGCCCGGCGCCGGCACTCCGGGCAATAGCCGCGCTCGGCCTCCTCCACTCCCCACAGCGCCTCGATGGTCGCATCCGGCAGCGGCACATGGGCGGCCCCGCAGCGGGTGCAGGGTTGCAGCCGGATGACGCTTTCCAGCCGCAGCCCATCACCGGCCGCACTGTTCGTCGCACCGGGCGCGTCGGCCTGCAGGCTGATGGCCCGCGTCGGGCAGTTCTGCGCGCACAGCCCGCAGAAGGAACATTGGCCGATGAAGAAGTGCCAGGACACCGACACGCCGGGCTCCTGGGTGAAGGTGATCGCCTTCGGCGCGCAGACGAAGGCGCAGGTGCCGCAGGCGGTGCAGCGGGCGGCATCATGGGCCAGCGCGCCGCGGTAGACCGGCGGCACCTCCGGCATGTCGGCAGGATCCCGTGTGCGCGGGGGGCGCAGCAGGTTGCCGAGGATGGTTTTCAGCATGGCCATGGCGCATCCTCCCTCAACGGACCAGCGTCGCGGCCAGGGTGACCGCCGACGCCAGCCCGCCCCAGACCCAGTAGAAGCGGAAGGCCTGGGTCAGCCGCAGCCGCGCCGTTGCCGTCGCCAGCAGCGTCACCCCGCCCAGCACCGCGACGCCCGCCGCCAGATAGACCAGCAGGTTGACCAGGGGCCAGGGCGTGGCCGGAATGAAGACCACGGCGAACAGCTCGGTCAGCAGAACCAGCTCGACGGCATGGGACAGCTTGAACAGGGCCAGCGGCGGGCCGCTGTATTCGATGTGGCTGTCGGCGACGATCTCATGCTCGGCGTTGGCGATGGAAAAGGGGTTCAGCTTCATCCGCGCCGGCAGCGCCAGCAGGAAGGTCACCGCCGCCAGCAGATGGACAAGACCATAGGGGGCGGCCTGCAGCGTGCTCATCTGGAAGCTTCCGGCCTCCTGAGCCATGGCGATGATGGCGACCAGGAAGGGAAGATTGTAGGCCAGCGACAGCAGCGCCTCGCGCATCGCCGCCACCTGCCCGTAGATTGAGCGGCTGACATAGCCGGCCAGCACCTCGCACAGGATCGGCACCTCCATCAGGTACAGCAGCAGCACGACGTCGCCGGGCAGTGACGGCGCCGGGTTGCCGGGCAGCGGCACAATGGCGAGCGCCGCCGTCACCGCCGCCACCGACACCACCGGCAGGGCCAGGAAGATGCCGCGGTTGACGCCGCGGGGGATCACCGTCTCCTTGCCCAGCAGCTTCATGAAATCGAAGAAGGGCTGGAAGAAGGGCGGACCCTGGCGTCCCTGCAGACGGGCCACCAGCTTGCGCATGAACCACAGCTCCAGCCATCCCAGCGGGGCGGCGAGCAACAGTCCCGGCCAGACGGCGAAGGCGAGCAGATAGGATCCCAGAGAAGACCAGACGGCGTTCATGACAGCCTCCCCCGCCGGCTCTCCAGCTGGCTTTTGGTGGCGCCGTCCTCCAGCAGCTTGGCGGCGCGGGCGATGCCGTCCAGGATGGCCTGCGGCCGCGGCGGGCAGCCGGGCACCCAGACATCGACCGGAACGACGCTGTCCAGCGACTCGCTCAGCACCAGCGGACTGCCGGCGAAGACGTTGCCCGACGCCGGGCAGGATCCCAGCGCCACCACTGCCTTCGGATTGGGCACCTGCGCGTAGATGTCGAGGATGGCCTCGCGCGACCGCAGGGTCAGCGTGCCGGAGATCAGCACGATGTCCGCATGCTTGGGCGTGCCGTGCAGTTCGACCCCCAGCTGTTCGGCGTCGTAGCGCGGACTCAGCAGGGGCGTGATCTCGATGTCGCAGCCGTTGCAGGATCCGGCATTCAACCGGCAGATCCAGGGCGACCGGCGGCGCGAGATCGCGATGACCCGTTCGATCAGGTTCATTTCACACCTCCCGCCGGCTCAATTGGCAGTTCGGCGACATGGGGATGCGGCTCGGCGGCCGGACGAAGCCCGTTGGGGGCCAGCCCGAACAGCACCGGGGCGATGGCGAAGGACAGCAGCACCAAAGCTGCGGCACGCGGCAGGGGCCGTCCCGCGACCGGTGCCTCCACCGGCCCCAGCCACACCCGGTGGATGGCGCGGACATAGCAGAGCAGCGCCATGGCAGACGACGCATAGAGCACCGCCAGCAGCAGCGGCCCGCCAAGCTCCGCCCCCGCCAGATAGAGCCGCCAGTGCCCGATGAAGCCCAGCGTCGGCGGAATGCCGATGAAGCCCAGCGCCCCCAGCATGAAGGCGGCGCTCGCCACCGGCAGCGGGGTGGACAGGCCGCGGTCGTCCAGCGTCACCGCCCGGCCGAGATGCCACTCCGCCGCCCCGACCGCGCCGAACAGCACGATCTTGCCCATCGCATGGCCGAGGATGCCGAACCACGCCCCGGCCATGCCGTCCGCCCCGCCGGCCACCAGCCCAAGCAGCAGATAACCCATGTCGTCGATGGAGGAGAAGGCCAGCATCGGCTTCAGCTCGCGCTGGGCCAGCGCCAGCAGCGCCGCCCCCAGCAGCGACACCACCGCCAGCCCGATCCACAGCGGCGCGAAATCCACGAAGATCCACGGCGCCGCATCACGCAGGGCCAGCAACTCGCAGAAGGCACCGACATCGACCACCGCGACGATCAGCGCCGTCGTCATCGCCGAGGAGGCACGGGCCACCGCCGGCAGCCAGAAATAGACCGGCACCAGACCAAGCTTCAGCGCCACGCTGACCAGCAGCAACGCCACCGCCAGCCTGTCCCAGGGCGCAGCCGGGCGCACCGCGCCAAGCTGGATCAGCGCCAGGGCCGTCCAGCCGCACAGGGCGGCGAGAGCGACCGCGGTCAGATATTTGCGGGCGGCAGCGCGGGACTCTGCGGTCCCGCCGCTCCACACCATGCCCACCGCCAGGAACTCGGCGGCCGAGGCCAGCAGGATGGCGGCCCAGCCATGGCCGGCCAGCCGGGCGGCGACCGCCAGGGCGACGGCGGCGGCGGCGAAGCGCCACCATCCGCCATTCCCCTGCGGGATCACGCGGGCATAGAGGCCGACGCCGAGCGCGATTGCCAGAAAGAGGGGGATCAGCACCATATCCATGATGGATGCCTCCGGCTGCGCTCAGACCAGCCACACGCCGGCCAGCGCCGCGACCGCGACGAGACCGATGGCCAGGAGCGGACGATTCTCGAAAACGGCACCTGCCGCTGTCTGCGCCGCACCGGCCACACGGGTCAGGCTGCGCCAGATCCGCAGGTAGGCGGGATCGGGATCGAGCGAATAGACGGGATGGAAGGCGTGCTCGGCCATCTCGGCGAAGTCGACCGCGCCGGGCCGGTCGCCGGCCGGCAGCGGCTCGCCGCCGGAATAGACCGACACCAGCCCGGAAGCCGGCGCCTGGGCCAGCCGGTAGACCAGCAGCCCCAGCATAGCCGATGCCAGCACGACCACGCCGCCGACCGTCATCGCGATGCTGCCGCGGTCGGTGAGGATGCCGAGCCAGCTCATCTGCACCGCCCAGTCGAAGCCCAGCGAACGCACGGCCGGTGCCACCACCGGGACCATCAGCAGCTGCGGCGCCAGCCCGAACAGCAGACACAGCCCTGCCATGGAGCCCATGCCGGCCAGCATGCTGGGGGACGCTTCATGCACCGGACGGCCGAGCATCGCCTTGGACGGAACACCGTAGAAGGCGTTGACGGTGGCCTTCAGGAAGGAGAAGGCGGTCAGGATGCTGCCGATCCAGCCGACCAGCACCACAACCAGCAGCCCCTTGTCCAGTGCTGCACCGAACAGCAGCCATTTGGCGACGAAGCCGTTGGTCAGCGGCACGCCGGCAATTGACGCGGCGGCGATGATCCACACCTTCGCCGTCCCCGGCATCGCGGTGGCGAGCCCGCCCAACTCCCGCAGGTCGCGGGTGCCGGTCGCATGCTGGATGGCGCCGGCGCACATGAACAGCGTGCCCTTGAACAGCGCGTGGCTCAGGCAATAGAACAGCCCGGCCGCCAGCCCGAGATCGGTGCCGAGCGCCAGCCCGACGACGATGTAGCCGAGCTGGCTGACGGTGTGGAAGGCCAGCAGCCGCTTCAGGTCGGTCTGCGCCATGGCGAAGATGACGCCGACCAGGATGGTGACGCAGCCGACCGCCAGCAGCGGCACCTCCAGCGCGGCCTGCCATTGCCCGTCGCCGATCACATACATGCGGGCGATCAGATAGACGCCGGCCTTGACGTAGCAGGCGGAGTGCAGCAGCGCCGACACCGGGGTCGGGGCGTTCATCGCCTCCGGAATCCAGGTGTGCAGGGGGAACATCACAGACTTCGCCATCGCCGCGACGATGAACAGCGCCGCGACGCCGGAGGTGAAGGCGGTGGCGACGGCCGGATCGGTCCAGACCAGCGTCCCGGCGCGGGAATAGACCAGCACCAGCCCGATCAGGAAGCCGTAACCCGCCAGATGGGTGATGACCAGCACCTTGCGGGCGCCGTCGGTCGCCGCCCTCTGATTGTACCAGAAGCCGACCAGACTGTAGGAGCACAGCCCGATCACCTCCCACGCCACATAGGCGCCCAGCATGTCGGCGGCACTCGCCAGCAGCAGCAGTCCGGCGATGAAGACCAGCATGATCGCGTAGAAGCGCGTCGTACCCTGTTCCTCATGCTCCATGTAGCGGACGGAGAACAGCAGGATGGCGGCGCCGATGCCGGTGCCCATCAGCATGAACAGGACGCTCAGCCCGTCGATGCGCAGAGCGAGGGAGAACGGCCCGTCCCACACCGGCAGCAGCGGGGCCTCCATCGCGATGCCGGTCATGCCGGCCGGCACCAGCGGCAGCGTGGCGAGGAAGGAGGCGAAGACCGCCGCGGTCGCGAGCACGCCCTTGCCGACCGGCGTCAGCAGCCGGGCGAGCAGCAGTTGCAGGACGAAGCCGCCGAGCAGAAGAAGAATGGGGAGCGTTACAAAGGTCATGGCTCGCCCCTTTCTCAGCCGCCGGCCAGCGGCGGAAAGATGAAGACGTCGGAATCCGGGGTCAGCGGCGTGTCCAGCCCTTGCAGGCCGCGCACGTCCTGGCCGTTGACCAGGATGATGGCGAAGCCGGCCAGTTCACCGTCCTTCAGGATCCAGCGGGCGAAGTTGGGGCCGTATTCGGCCACCAGATCGCGCAACAGATCGCGGACGGTGGGTGCCGGCCGCTCCCATATCTCGCTGCGTTTCTTGGTGGCTTCGCGCAGCAGCGCGAAATAGGAGACTTTCATGGCACAGCTGCCTTCCTGCCTGGATAGCCGCCGACCCCACCATCCGAGCCGCCGCCGCAGGGTGCGACGGCGGCCCGGTGATGTCAGGCCAGCGCCAGGGCGCTCAGCTTCTCCTTGGTCGGAACGCCTTGGGCGTCCCAGCCGCGGGCACCGTAGTAGAGCGGCAACATTTCCGGCAGGCGGCTGACCGCCCCCTTCGACGGGCCGGTCACGATCGGCTCATTGAGAAGGCGCGGCGGCAGCGTGTCGTCGGCGGCGGTCAGGCCGGCCTTGAGGTTCCACAGCCGCTCCAGGTTCCAGATCCGCTCGCCCGCCTCGATGAAGCTGTCGCCGGTGTAGGCGAAGCCGGTCAGCGCGGTCATCAGTTCGGCGAATTCGGGCGCGCCGATGCCGAAGGTGGCGAACAGGCAGGAGCCGCTGGAATCCAGCGCCGCCGTCAGGTTCTGGAACAGCGCCACCAGTTCGGCCTTGCCGTCGATGCTGTCCTTGTCGACCTTCACCGGCACGCCCAGCACTTCGGGACTGATGGTATAGCCGCGGACATGGCAGCCGCCGCGGTTGTTGGTGGCATAGTTCAGGCCGATGCCCTGCACCGCGCGCGGATCATAGGCCGGCATTTCCTGCTTCTTGACCGTCATCGACAGTTCCGGATGGCCGTAGAGGCTCGCCAGCCGGTAAGATCCCAGCGCCAGCTTCTTGCCGAAGCCCTGGCCGAGACCGGTCAGCCGCACCGCCTCCACCATCGCGTCGGCGTTGCCGAAGTCGAGTTCCAGCCCTTCGGTGTCGTCCCGCGTGATGATGCCGCGGTGGAACAGTTCCATGGCGCAGGCGACTGTGCCGCCCATGGAGATGGTGTCGAGACCGTATTCGTTGCAGTAATAGTTGGCCTTGATCACCGCATCCAGGTCGTCGATCCGGCAGTCCGGGCCGAAGCCCCAGGCGGTCTCGTACTCCGGCCCCTCGCCCTCGCCCTTGTATTTGGGGTTGGTCACCTTGGTGGCGCGGCCGCAGGAGATGATGCAGGAGAAGCAGCCCTTCGGCCGCTGCAGCTGGTTGGCCGCCAGCGTTTCGCCGCCCACCTTGTCGGCGGTCGGGAAATGGCCGTCCTGGAAGTTGCCGGTCGGCAGCCCGCCCACCGAATTCAGGATGTTGACCAGCACGTTGGTGCCGTAGAGGCGCAGGCCGGTGCCGCCGACCGGATGCTCCTTGATCATGGTGCTGGCCTTGGCGACCGCGGCCAGGAAGGCCTCCTTGTCGGCGACGGTCACGGCGCCGGTGCCGCGCACCACCACCGCCTTCAGGTTCTTCGATCCCATCACCGCGCCGACGCCGGTGCGGCCGGCGGCGCGCTGCATGTCGTTCATGATCGAGGCGATGTAGGACAGCTTCTCGCCCGCCGGGCCGATGCAGGCGATCTTGGCGTCGGCCGCCGTCTCCTCGTTCAGCGCCTCGGTGGTCTCCGGCACGTCCTTGCCCCACAGATGGGCGGCGTCGCGGATTTCCACCTTGTCGTCCTGGATCCACAGATAGACCGGCTTGGCCGCGCGGCCTTCCAGGATCAGCATGTCGTAGCCGGCATATTTCAGCTCCGGCCCCCAGGCGCCGCCGGAGTTCGAGGCGGCGATGGTGCCGGTCAGCGGACCCTTGGTCACGACGTCGTAGCGGCCCGCCGACGGCGCGAAGGTGCCGGTCATCGGCCCGGAGGCGAAGATCAGCTTGTTCGCCGGCGACAGCGGATCCACCGTGGGATCGACCTCGTCATACATGTATTTGGTGCCCAGCCCGCGGGCGCCGATGTAATCGCGCGCCAGGTCGGGCTTCAACGCTTCGGTCGTGATCTTGCCGGTGCCGAGATCGACCCGAAGGATTTTTCCAATCCAGCCATGCATGATCAGACCTCCGCGAAGGCGTTCTTGAGCTTGGCGGCGAAGGAGCGCTTGCGCGCCTGCGCCGAGACGGTGTCCTCGACCCATTCAAGCGCGTGGGTGGGGCAGATGGCCGCGCAGGACGGCGCACCGTCGCAGGTGTCGCATTTCAGGATCTGCAGGCCCTGGAAATCCCAGGAGGCGCAGCCGAAGGGGCAGGCCTGGACGCACATCTTGCAGCCGATGCATTTATCTGCATCAAGCTCCACCTGCCCGTTCGCCGGGTTGCGATGCATGGCCTTGGGCATGCAGACGGCGACGCAGGCGGGATCCTTGCACTGCTGGCACATCATGGGAACGGAGAAGCCTTCGCGCTCCCACGTATAGACATGGACGCGGGAGGCTTTCGGGCGAAAGCTCCCCTCATGCTCCATGGAACAGGCCAGTTCGCAGTTGCGGCATCCGGTGCATTTGTCCGGATGGATCATCAGCATCATGCTCATGGTCGATGACCTCCTCGATACCGTGACGCGGGCGCCGCTTGCGGTTGGCGGCCGTTCTTGCGCGTCCGGCTCTGGGATGACCCCGGATGGTCCCGCACCCCCGCACGCAATAGGGATCACCGCCACGATGTTGGACGGTCCGATTGCGTCGACAGGGAGGGCGCCGGCATGCGGCGCAGGGGATGCGCGGGTGGAGTCCGTCGGGGACCGGTCCGGGGACGATGCCAGTCCGTCAGGACGGATCCCGGCTCAGGGTGGGTGGCAACCGGCGATGACCGGTTCCATCCCGCGGAGGGGAAGATCGGGGAAGAGCAGGGTATGCGCCGTTTTGTCGTTCATAGTTTTGGCCCGCTATGATTGGAAAAACATAGGGCCCGTCTGGCGACTTGGTCTGGAAGGCGGGTCTGGCAATCTTTGGAACAGACGTGCCAGATTTATCACGACTTGGCATGCTCCGATATGATTTACATCAACGCGCGCAGATCGATTGCGGTGAAGACTTGATACAATTGGCAGCTGGTCGTTCGGCGGGTGTAATCGATGCATGAACTGTCGCTGTGCGAAAGCATCGTCGCCATGGTGGCGGAAAGCGCCCGCCGTGAGGGATTGCACCGGGTCACCCGCGTGACGGTCGACATCGGCGTGGCCTCCGCAATCGATCCGGACGCCCTGCTGTTCTGCTTCCCCATCGTGACGGAGGGCACGGCCGCGGCGGGGGCGGAACTCGCCGTCAACCGCATCGCGCTGAAGGCCCGCTGCGCCAGCTGCGGAACCGGCTTCTCCCCGGAAACGCTGATCTCCCCCTGCCCATCTTGCGGCAGCCATGACCGCACCCTTCTGGCCGGGCGCGACATGCGGGTGGTGTCGTTCGAAGGGGAGTGAGGAGTCCGGACAAGAAAAAGGCGCGGCCTTTTGAAAGCCACGCCCCAGGACACTCAAATTCGAGACGACAGATGCGAACCCCGTGCGATCAGGCGCGGGACAGCAGACGGTTCTTCTCCATCGCCGCCTGTTCCGTCCGCGCATTGGCGATCACCGCCTTCTGGAGCTTCTCGAAGGCACGCACCTCCAACTGCCGGACGCGCTCGCGCGAGACGTGGAAGGTCTGGCTCAGCTCTTCCAGCGTCAGCGGCTCGTCACGCAGGCGGCGGGCGACCAGGATCTGGCGCTCGCGGTCGTCCAGCACGCCCAGCCCCAGCTTCAGGAACTGCTGGCGCCGGCGGCGTTCCTCGGAATCGGCAAGCGTCGTCTCCTGGTCGGGGCGATCGTCGGCCAGAAGGTCCAGCCATTCGGCATCGCCGTCCTCAGACAGCCCGACATTCAGCGAACGGTCATTGCCCAGGCGGCGGTTCATCTCCACCACCTCGGCCTTCGACACGTTCAGCTCGGTGGCGATGCTCTCCACCGCGTCCGGCGACAGGTCGCCGCTCTCCAGTTCCTGCATCCGCGCCTTCAGGCGGCGCAGGCTGAAGAACAGCTTCTTCTGCCCGGCCGTGGTGCCGATCTTCACCAGCGACCAGTTGTGCAGGACATATTCCTGGATCGCCGCACGCACCCACCAGGACGCATAGGTGGCGAAGCGGAAGCCCTTTGAGGGATCGAACTTCTGCGCCGCCTGCATCACGCCCACATTGCCTTCCGCCACCAGATCGGCCAACGGCAGGCCATAGCCGAGATAGCCTCGGGCCATCTTGACGACGAGCCGCAGATGGCTGCCGACCAGCTGGTCGAGTGCCGCCGGGTCCTGGTGGTCGTGCCAGCGGACGGTCAGCTCATGCTCCTGCTCGGCCGTCAGGTACTGGTACTTGCGGGCATCCTGCAGATAGAGCTGCATCGGTTCGGCGGTGCGGGGTTCGTTGATGCGAGCCCCGGTGGAGTTGGATTGGGCGGTGCGGGTTTGGACGGTATCGGTCTCGGCGTCTCGCTGCATGGTGTCTCTGTCTCTCCCAGCCGACGGAAACGGCGCCGCGGGGGTTTGCCCCCCCCGCGTCGTTCGGGTCGGTCCTGTTGACGTTGCGTTTGTTTGTTCATTGCGTTGCCGGCATTCGACGCTGCCGGACGGCGTGCACCGGTTACGGTGCCGGATCGTGAAGGGGTCCTCTCCAGCCCCGCGGGCAGCGCCGCGACCGGGGAAAGGATCGCGGCAGCCGGCACGCCACAGGGCCGGAGAGGAGAGGCAGGGCCACACCGTTCAGCGCAGCCGAACCGAAGGGAACGGATCGATTACAAAAGAGGAAACCATCCTGTAGGGGCCGGCGCTTTCAACGGCGCAACAGACTCTATATAGGAATTTCGACAACGGATTAAAGGGGCGCCCAGGCGAATTTTCCTGGCACCTTAGCTTACGCTTGGCCCCGCGTCTGGATTGGCGGGAACTTCGCCTGAAATAGGATGGCGCTTCGCCGGTTTCAAGCCCATCGCTCTGGCCGCACGCTTCCACATGTACCCGCATGAACTTCTTTCGAATTTCTATGCGTTTCCATGAAATGTTGCGGGATATCTCGCAGCATCCCGATCAATAGCCGAAAGACGTCCCGCTTTGTATTGAAATTCTAAGCACAGTCCGCGTTTTTCCTCTTTGTGTTATTTTTCGGATGTCACTTGCAGTCGTACCTCTTCTGCGCATACGGTCGGTTCGTTTCCAGCATCCACCGACCCGAGGCTAGAGCCGACATGCTTGAAGACATCGTCATCGATACTCCTGTCGACCGGCCGCACACGTCCGGACAAGGCTCCGGCCGTGCGTCGACCCAGCCTCTGCGCGTCGCGGTATTGTGGAAGACGCCGAATCTCGGCCTGTATTCGAACGCCGCATTCGACGACCTGTACAACGGCATCGGGCACAACAACGGCAACCTCGCCTTCGTCCATTCGATCTGCAGCCACATCACCAATCCGGTGAAACATTTCAGCTGGGGATCCTCGGCCGACACGCTGCGGAACAATGCCGACATCATCGTCATCCCCTGCGCCAACCAGCTGGGCCGCCACACCGATTACGGGCAGATGGCGGAGAATCTGGAAAAGTCGGGCCTGCCGATCGTCGCCATCGGCCTCGGCGCCCAGGCGAACAGCTATGACCACGACATCGAACTCAGCCCCGGCACGCTGCGCTGGGCCCAGGTGATCGCGGCGTCGAACCCGTCCTCCGCCACCTCCCCCAACATCTACACCCGCGGCGCCTACACCACGGCGCAGTTGGACAAGCTCGGCATCACCGGCTCCCTGCCGGGCGGCTGCCCGTCGCATTTCCTGAACCAGGCGCCGGGCCTGGGCCGCAAGATCCATGCGAACTGGTCGGCTCTCGACCTGCCGCGCTCGATCACGGTGGCCGGCGGCCATCAGGCCTGGGTCAAGACGCGGGAGATCGAACACCAGTTGATCGCCCTGATGATGGACCCCATCGCGCCGGGCCAGTACATCGTCCAGTCGATGGGCGAGATGATCAAGGCCTCGCGCGGGCTGTTCGACGGCATCGACGCGCATGCGCTGAAGGAAATCCACCGCCACACCGTGCCGCACTACTCCTTCGAGGAGTTCAAGGCCTGGTGCCGGAACTACATGCGCTCCTACTATGACGTGCCGGCCTGGATGGATACCCTGCGCCAGCAGGACCTGACCATCGGCTGCCGGTATCACGGTGTCGCCCTGGCGATCCAGGCGGAGCGGATGGGCCTGACGGTGACCATCGACTCCCGCACGCGCGAGCTGTGCGAGAACACCGGCGTTCCCTATGTCGACGCCGCCGACCTGACGGCGCCGCTGACCCGCAACCGCCTGAAGTCGCTGATCAGCTTCGACCCCGACGCCTACGACCGCCACCGTGCGGAGTCGGCCACCCGCTACCTGGACTTCCTGGTCGCCAACCGGCTGCAGCCGGCCCCCTTCCTGAAGTCCATCGCCGCCGGCAAGTGACGCCGCCAGTGCCTGCGCTCGCGCGCCGCCGGACCGCGGCGCTCGCGCTGTCCCTGGGCATCACCTTGGTGTCCGGGACCGCGGGAGCGCAGGCGCCGACGGTCACAAAGGCCGGAGAGCCGGAAACCGTCACCTCTTGGCAGCGCGACGCCTGCGCGAAGAGCGACGCGCCGGACACCCCGGCGCGCGCCTTCCGCGATGCCGGCGGCACCGTCCACCTGATCGCCTCGCACTCCACCGCGCGGGCCCTCACCGGCCCATCGCTGGATACCGTGCGCCCCAACTGCGCCGTCATCTTCGAGGGCCACGGGCAGGACGACCCGCGCCTTCACGATGACCGCAGCTGGATCTCGTCCTTCTACACGCTGGACGGCGGCACGGTGTTCGCGCTGGTCAGCAACGAGTTCCATGCCCAGAAGCGGCGGGCGCTCTGCCCGTCCGGCGACTACATGCGCTGCTGGCGCAACAGCATCACCGCGGCAATCTCCACCGACGGCGGGGCGAGCTTCCGGCTGAGCGCGGCGCCGCCAGACCACACCGTCGCGACGCTGCCCTATGCCTACAGCGGCGACGCCGGCAAACGCACCGGCTACTTCGCGCCCAGCAACATCGTCCGCCATGGCGACCACTGGTACGCTTTCCTGTGGGCCGAGCGATTTGGCGCGCAGAAGCGCGGCGCCTGCCTGATGCGGACGGACAACCTCGCGGATCCGCAATCCTGGCGCGGCTGGGATGGGAAAGCCTTCAAGGTCCGCTTCGTCCGCGACGGCCAGACCAGCGATGCGCCGGAAGGCCATCTCTGCGCCCCGGTGGCGCCCGGCACACTGCAAGGCACCGTCCGCAGCATCGTCCGCCACCGGCCGAGCGGCCAGTTCATCGCCACGCTTGCGATGACCCGCGACGGACAGACCGGCATGTGGGCCACCACCTCTCCGGACCTGCTCAACTGGTCGAAGCCGCAATTGCTGTGGGCGGCGCCGCTGCTGTTCCGCTACGGCTGCGGCGATGCCGCTGCCTTCGACTACCCCGCCCTGCTCGACCCCGGCAGCGAGAGCCGCAATTTCGAGGATGTCGGCGGAACCGCCTATCTCTACATGACCCGGCTGAACCTGACCGGGTGCAAGATCACCTGGAACCGCGACCTCGTCCGCATGCCGGTGGAGATCACTCCCCATAGACGCTGACGGCCTGCATCCCGGGGAGGACCCGGAATGCAGGCCGTGGAAGAACCGATCAGCGCGCCAGCCAGCCGCCGTCGACCGGCAGGATGGTGCCATGGATGTAGTCGGCCGCGTCGGAGGCCAGGAACACCGCCGGGCCGCCGATGTCGGACGGCACGCTCCAGCGGCCGGCCGGGATACGGCCGAGGATCTCGGCGTTCCGCTTCTCGTCGGCGCGCAGGGCGGCGGTGTTGTTGGTGGCGACATAGCCCGGCGCGATGGCGTTCACGTTGATGCCCTTGCCCGCCCATTCGCAGGCCAGCAGCTTGGTGATGCCGGCGACGCCGCTCTTCGACGCGGTGTAGGAGGGCACGCGGATGCCGCCCTGGAAGGACAGCATGGACGCGATGTTGACGATCTTGCCCTTGCGGCCGTTGTCGATCGCATAGCGGCCGAAGGCCTGGCAGAGGAAGAACACCGTCTTGATGTTGATGTTCATCACCAGGTCCCAGTCGGCCTCGGTGAAGTCCACCGCGTCGGCACGACGGATCAGGCCGGCATTGTTCACCAGAATGTCCAACTGGCCGAAGGAGCCGACCGTCTCCTCAACCAGCCCCTGGACCGGGGCGATGCTGGTCAGGTCGGCGTGGATGCCGTGGAACTTGCGGCCGGCGGCCTCGACGAGGCCCTTGGTCTCGTCGAGCGAGACGACGTCGACGGCGGCGATGTCGGCGCCGGCCTGGGCCAGGGCCACGGCGATGCCCTGGCCGATGCCGGTGTTGGCGCCGGTGACCAGGGCCACCT
Organism: Azospirillum sp. B21; assembly: GCF_008364825.1. Classification (GTDB taxonomy): domain Bacteria; phylum Pseudomonadota; class Alphaproteobacteria; order Azospirillales; family Azospirillaceae; genus Azospirillum. Next base: position 112,419 of record NZ_VTTO01000005.1, on the reverse strand, counting down.
TACCGGTCAGATCGAAAGGCTTGGTCATGTCTCGCGTCTCCGTTAGCGCATCGAGGCCAGGGGAACCTGGTCCATGTCGTCGAAGGTCTGATTGTCGCCGCCCATCGCCCAGATGAACGAGTAGCTGTGGGTGCCGACGCCGCAATGGATCGACCAGGAGGGCGAGATCACCGCCTGCTCGTTGGCGACCACGATGTGGCGCGTCTCGGTCGGCTCACCCATGAAGTGGAACAGGCGCGCGCTTTCCGGCAGGTCGAAGTAGAAATAGAACTCGCAGCGGCGCTCGTGGGTGTGGCACGGCATGCTGTTCCACATGTTGCCGTTTTCCAGAACGGTCAGGCCCATGACCAGCTGCGCGGTGCGCACCACGTCCGGGTGGATCATCTGGTAGATGACCCGCTTGTTGCCGGTGGCGGTCTCGCCCAGCGGGCGCTGCTTGGCCTGGGCGGCCGAGATCTTCATGGTCTCGAACCGGGCATGGGCCGGGGTGCTGACCAGATAGAACTTGGCAGGATTGCCGCTGTCCAGGCTTTCGAAGCGGATGTCGACGCTGCCCATCGCGACATAGAGGGCGTCGCGGGTCTCCAGATCGTAGACGGTCCCGTCGACCGTCACGCGGCCGGCGCCGCCGACGTTGAACAGGCCGAGTTCACGGCGCTCCAGGAAGGTGTCGGACCCGATCTCCTTGGTCGCGACCAGGGCGAGCGGGGCGGAGACCGGCATGGCGCCGCCGGCGACGACGCGGTCGACGTGGCTGTAGGTCAGCACGATGTCGTCGGCCTGGAAGATCGAGTCGATCAGGTAGCGGTCGCGCAGGGTCTGGGTGTCGTAGCCGCGCGCGTCGGCCGGATGGGTGTCGTACCGGGTGGTGATCTTCATGGTGGCGTTCCTCTGAAGGCGGGCGGCGACTTTGTCGTCGGACCCGTTTGAAGTCGGTCGGTCCCGGCGGCGGCGAACCGCTGCCGGGGCCGCGCTGAAGCTTTATTCGGCGGCGACGGCCTGCGCCGGCTGAGCGGCCTTGGCGGCTTCGGCGGCCTGGTAGCGGGGCGACAGCACACCGAAGCGGCGAGCCCACCAGGCGGTCAGCGGCGGCGTCAGCAGGGCGGTAACGACCACGCTGGTGGCGACCAGGGCAGTGGCGGCCGGGGCGGACGGGGCGAAGGACGGCTCGATCGAGGCGATGATCGGCGGGACGGTGACGGCCGCACCGGCGGTGGAGGCGGCACCGATGCCGGCCGTGCCGTTGCCCTTGGCCAGGAAGATGTCGGCCAGGACCAGCGTCGTGCCGGTGACGACGATCACGGCGAGACCCAGGACGATGCCGAGCAGGCCGGTGTTCAGGATGGTCGTGAAGTTCAGGTTGTTGCCCAGCGCAAAGGCGAAGAAGGGAACCATGACGCCCACGCCCTGGGTGAAGAAGGCACGCAGGTCCTTGTCCAGGTTGCCCAGGGCAAAGCCGATGACGAAGGGCAGCAGGGCGCCGACCATGGTCTGCCACGGGAAGACGGCCAGACCGGCGATGCCCAGCGTGACCATGGTCATGAAGGGGCCGGATTCCAGGCACATCAGGCAGAAGGCGCCGGCTTCCTCCTTGGTGCCGTACTGCTGCATCAGCGCCATGTACATGCCGCCGTTGGTGTCGTTCATCGCGGCGATGATCGCCAGCACCGACAGGCCGGTCAGGAAGCCCGAGGTGATGCCCTCCGTCGGGATGAACCAGGAGGCGACGACACCGGCCAGCGCCGCGGTGATGATCTTCACCGAAACCAGAACGCCGCTCTTGCGCAGGACCAGCGGGGTGGCCTTCAGGCTGATGCTGGCGCCGATGCAGAAGAACCAGACCGACAGGATCGGCAGCGTGCCGGTGATCAGCCCGTTGGTGAAGGAGCCGAAGAACTTGCCGGTGTTCGGGGCGAAGGTGTTCAGGCACGCACCGAGGAACAGTGGAACGATCATCATCCCGCCGGGGATGCTGTCTATGCGCTTCTTGATGTTCATGACGCTAGGCTCCTGAAATGCCCGCTCGGGGTTTGCGCCGGGAGCGCGCGGCTCGCAGGCCGCGTTGTGTTCGTGTGTACTAGTATACTAGTACGCAGCGCTGCGAAAGACCTTGATATGGATCAATTCAGGTTTTTGCAGATCGGAGGGGGGTTCAGGAGCGCCGCAGTCGGGGAACGGGGGCCGTCGGCGACCACCCCCTCCCTTGAGACTAACGATCGAATAGCCTGTCAGATCAATAGGTTGGTTAGGTCCAACCCGCGCTCGCGGCCCAGGCTGTCCAGCATCGCCAGGGTGGCGCCGTCGAGCGGGATGCCGTCGGCCAGCCGCTGCCCGCGGGTGCGGCTTTCCGGCTCGCCCGGCATCTGGATGGAGTCGGCACCGGGCGCGGTGGGCGTGTCGCGGACATAGGCGACCAGATCGTCGAGATCCGCGGCCCACTGGGCGTTGCCGCCGCGTGCGGGGTCGAAGACGATGGCGAACATGTTGTTCATCACCCGGCCGGAATCCTGGTGCGACGGCGTGCCGGGCATCGCCGACGCCAGCGCCCCGGCCAGCACGTCGCACATCAGGGACAGGCCGAAGCCCTTGTGGCCGCCCAGCGGCAGCAGCGCGCCGGAGGGATCCTGGAACATCACGCCGGGATCGCGCGTGGGTTCGCCCTGCTGGTCGAGCAGCAGGCCGGGGGCCATCTCCTGCCCCTTGCCCATGGCGACGCGGCATTTGCCGACGGCCACGGCGCTGGTGGCGAAATCCAGGATCAGGGCCGGAGTCGCCTGCGTGGCCGGGATGGCGATGCAGATCGGGTTGGTGCCCAGCCGCGGCCGGGTGCCGTCATGGGGCGCCACCGCCGGGCGGGTGACGACATTGACGAAGGCCATGGCGACGAGGCCCGCATCGCTGCACTGCTCGCCATAGGAGCCGACGCGGCCGATGTGATGGCTGTCGCGTAGGGATAGCACCGCCAACCCGTCCCGCCGCGCCCGCTGAATGGCGAGGTCAGTCGCCTCCCGCGCGATCACCTGCCCATAGCCACTTCCGCCGGCGACCGACAGGAAGGGACCCGACTCTCCGATAACGGTCGCATGCTGGTTGGGGCGCAGCAGTCCGGCGGCGATGGCCGGCATATACATGGCGAGCATGCCGACGCCGTGGCTGTCATGTCCGCGCAGGTTCGCCTCGACCAGATGGTCGGCCACCACCCGCGCCTCCTCCTCTTCGCTGCCGGCAGCCCGCAGCAGGCGGCGCACGGCCTCGGCCAGCCTGTCGGCCTGCACCGGCCGGATGCTGGTGCCATAGACGCCGGCATTGAAGGATGCCGCCGCGGCGAAGGGATCCTTTTGAGTCTCAGTCATCATCTGCCTTCCCGATGGGCGACCGCCGCCACCGGGCGACGGCCCCATTTCAAGTCCCTATTTGGTCCCGGCTTCACAACCGGAACAAGGGCGGAAATGGGAGGGCAGAAATCGACGGAAGCTATTGCATTTGGCGTCGGGGAAGCGACATTCCGCGCCCAAAGCCCTTCTCCCCTTGCGGGGCGGGATCGGCCAAACGCCAACGGCGTTTTGCCGGCCCGCGGGTTGAGTTGAGGGGTGCCGCCGGCCGCAAGGCCGGAGGAATCTCCGATTTCCTCCCCTCACCCCAACCCCTCTCCCACAGGGGGAGAGGGGCTTTGGAGGCGAACAAGTCCATATGCGAGCGGTGAGGAATGGACCTAGGACAGCTCGCACCACCCTCCGGTCAGGCAGCGTTGACTTCGGCGACGAAGCGACGGACCTCGTCCTTCAGACGCTCCGACTGCTCCGACACGCTTTCCACGCTGGTGGACACCAGGCGCATCCGCTCGCTGGTCGTGGTCATGGTCGCCGACAGCGAGCCGACGCTGCTGGTGACCTGACGCGAGTTGTCGGCGGCGGCACGGGCGTTGGCGAAGATCTGGTGGGTCGCCGCCTCCTGCTGCTGCACGGCCGACGCCACTTCGCCGTTCAGGGCGCTGAGGTTGGTGATCAGGCTGGCGATGCCCTCGATGGCGCCGATGGCGTTGGCGGTCGCGGCGCGGATCGCCCCCACCTGCGACTGGATGTCCTCGGTCGCCTTGGCGGTCTGGGTGGCGAGGCTCTTCACCTCGCTCGCCACGACGGCGAAGCCCTTGCCGGCCTCGCCGGCGCGGGCGGCTTCGATGGTCGCGTTCAGCGCCAGCAGGTTGGTCTGGCCGGCGATGGAGTTGATCAGTTCCACCACCGCGCCGATCTGCTCGGCGGCGGATGCGAGGCCGGTGACGATGCCGGTGGTGTTGGAGGTCTCGGTCACGGCGCGAGATGCGGTCTGGGCGGCGCTTTCCACCTGACGGCTGATCGCCGCGATGGAACCGCGCAGCTCCTCGCTGGCGAGAGCGGCCGACTCGACGCTGTCGGATGCACCCTGGGCGGCGCCGGCGGCGGCATGTGCCTGGTCGGTGGTGCTGGCGGCATCGTTGCTGAGGGCCGCGGTCCGCTCGTGCAGGGCGACCGTGGTGGTGCTGAGCGTCGCCACGACCTCGTCCATCGCACGGGCGAACTCGGCGGCGCGGGCGGACAGGCGCTCACGCTGGATGTCGCGGGCGGCGCGGTCCAGTTCGGCCCGCTGGCTCTCGTCGCGGGCAATCTGCAGGGTGGTGGCGAGGCCGGCCACGGCGCGGGCCATGTCGCCGATCTCGTCCGGGCGGTCGGCATGGGGCACGGTGACGGTCAGGTCGCCGCCGCCGATACGGCCCAGCACGTCGCGGACCGCCAGCAGCGGACGCGACAGGCCGCGCGAGACCCAGATGCCGATGCCGACGCTGATCGCCAGCAGCAGCAGGGTGACGCCCAGTTCACGCAAGGCGCGGGCCTGGAATTCCGCATCGACGTCGTCGGTGTAGACGCCGGTGCCGATCATCCACTGCCAGGGCTGGTAGCCGGTGGCGTAGGCGATCTTCGGCGACGGATCGGCGGTGTCGGTGCGCTTGTGGCGGAAGGCGACGAAACCGCCGCCGGCCTTGGCCGCGTCCGTCATCTGCACGTTGAAGGGAACGCCATCGGGATCCTTCAGGTTCAGCAGGTTCTTGCCTTCGACCTGCGGCCGCAGGCCGTGGACCAGGCTGACGCCGGAATAATCATAGACGAAGAAGTACTCGCCGTTGCCATAGCGCATGGCGCGCACGGCGTTGCGGGCGAGTTCCTGCGCTTCCGAGCGCTGCAGCTTGCCGGCCTTCTCCTGTTCGCCATACAGCGCGATCACGGAGGATGCGGCGTCGACCATCTCCTTGACCTTGGCCTTGCGCTGTTCGATCAGGTTCGTGCGCATTCCCGTCAGGTGGACGGTGGCGCCGGCAAGCGTGCTGAGCAGCGCCACGCCGAACACCAGCAGCATCAGCCGCGTACCAATCTTGAGCTTCATCACGCCCTTCTCCTCAGTCCTGATCCACGCGGCACCGCATGGCATCCACGCATCGTTCGATTCGGTTGGTCTGTTGGTCGTCTTCGCTCAGGCCGCGCATCCGGCCAGTAGCTCCAACTGGTCGCAACGCCACCGCCCCGGCCCGCCCGGCGGGGCGGACAGGCGGGTGAAGGCCACGACCTCGCAATTCTCCAGCTCCACCCCCGGCCGGCTGGCCAGACGGTGCAGCAGGATGCGGCCGATCCCCTTGCTGCCGACCAGCAAAGGCCGGCGGGCCAGCAGGTCGGCAGACGAGGTGGCGAGTTCCGCCACGCCGTCGAGGACGCGCGCGGCGAACACACCCTCGCTCTCCCCGCCCGGCGGGGTCTCGCCGGCGGCGAACCAGGGGCGGGTCAGGTCGATCGGCAGCCCGTTCCACTCCCCCAGCCGGCGCTCGCGCAGCCAGTCGCGGGAGAGAAGCGGGACGCCCAGCGCCTCGGCGAACAGGGCGCCGGTGACCGCCGTGCGCCGCAGCGGCCCGGCGATCACGAGCCCGCAATCGTGCCCCTGGGCGCGGAAGCGCTCCGCCGCCCGGCGGGCCTGTTCGATGCCTTGTTCGGTCAGCGCGATGTCCCGGTCGCCGCCGCAGCGCACGCCGCGGCGGTTGTCCTCGGTCTGGCCGTGGCGCACGAAATGGAAGCGGTCGGTCATCGCCAGCCCCCTCAGCGGAACAGGATGCGGTCGGCGCCCGCGGTCCAGCCGATGGTGCTTTCCGCCGGCCAGCCATGGGGAGCCGCCATCCAGCGGCGCAGGGTGTCGATGTGCAGCGGATCGCTGAGCGTCGGGGTATGACCGACGTCCGGCACATGGACGACGCTGACCCGCGGCTTTTCCATCATCCGCGCGATGGTCTGGTCGAGCAGGGCGTCGCTCATCATGCCGTGCACCAGCAGCACCGGGCAGGCGACGCGCTGCCAGTCGTCCCACTGGTCGTGGTCCTGGGCGGCGCCGTCGCGATAACATTGCAGCGCACGGATGTCGTGGCGGTAGACGCGGCCGCCATTCTCCTCCGACCAGCGGGTCTGGTGGAAGCTGTTGTGCAGAAGCACGGTGTCGTCCACCGGCCCGTCATTCTTCTGGGCGGCGCCGGTGCGGTGGAACAGCTGGGCCGGATGGCGGAAGACATAGTGGCGGGCGACCGACTCGGCGCGGCGGCGGCGGCGCTCGTTCGGGATGAAGGGGCCGATGTCGTTGAGGATCAGGCCGTCGACCAGCTCCGGCGCCTCGGCCGCCACCCGCATGGCGACATTGCCGCCGAGTGAGGAGCCGAGCAGCGTGACCGATCCCAGCCGCTTGTGCCGGATCAGCGCCAGCACCTGGGCGACGTTGCCATCGAAGCTGTAGTCCGACTGTTCCGCCAGCCAGCCGCTGCGGCCGCGCCCCGCCCAATCCAGGCACAGGACATGGTAATGGCGAGATAAGGCACGGGCGATGTAGTCGAAGCGCCGGGCCGAGTTGGCGATGCCGCCGAGGCAGATCAGCGCCGGATTCTGCGGGCTGCCCCATTCCGTATAGGCGAGGCGGATGCTGTAGTCGCTGCGCAGCCGCTCCACCGTGCCGGGCTGCAGCTCGGCGCTGTGGGTGTAGTCGAAATGGCGCAGGCTGTGGCCGGCCCCGATCAGCGGCTCGATCACCCGCATGATCGTCTCGTAAGTCTTCCAGTTGATCTCTTCTGCCGATCCGATGCCAAGCGCATCTAGCGTGGCGCGCAGCGCCTCCATCGCACGGCCATGACGGCCATTGTCAGGAAGGAACTGTCCGCCACGGGGCGGCAGGGCCGGCATGGCGCGAAGGGGCTCCACGAGCATCTGGTCAGGCATGGGCGTCTTCGCCTCCGTGAGAGATGGGTGGGGGATCGATGAATGCGGAAATGACAGGGGAGACGCCGTGGTCATGGGGCTGCGCCCTCCCCGGCCGTCCGTGATGCGGAGGCTGCGGCCGGAGCGAGCAGGAACACCGCGCAGAAGGCCGTGCCGCACAGCATGCCCAGGCCACCCAGGGTCACCAGCGCCGCCTGAGTCCCGAACCGGTCGGCGACGGCGGCGGCCAGCAGCGGGCCCGCCACCGATCCGCCCCGCTCCAGCAGGCGGTAGACGGCGAAGACGCTGGACTCGCCCATACGGGCGCATTCCGTACGGCAGACCTCCGGCACCAGGGCCAGTTGCGTGGCGTTGTTCAGGGCGTGGGCGACACCCAATGCCGCGATGCCGGCCAGGATGCCGGGAACGCCAGCGTCCTGAAGGATCGCCAGCGTGCCGGCCCCGCCGACCAGCCCGCCGATCCCGGCGAACAGGGCGTGGCGGCCGGTGCGGTCGGCCAGCCGCGACACCCAGGGACCGAGCAGCACGATGATCAACCCATAGGTCATCATCAGCCGGCCGATCCCCGCCGGAGTCTCGCCCGCCGCATGGAGGGAAACCGGAACCAGATAGAAGAGGTAGCCGGTCAGCATCAGCTTCGTCGGCACCGACGAGAACAGCAGCAGGGCGACGAAGCGCGGGTTGGCGAGCAGGCCGCCCACGTCGCCCAGGCGGAAGCCGCGGTTCTGCACCCGCTCCCCCCGGTCGGCCGGCAGCAGGACCGCGGCGGCGACGGCGGCGGCCAATGCCAGCAGCGCCGAGGCCGCGAAGGTGGCGCGGTAGCCGAGAAGGTCGGCGAGGATGCCGCCCAGCGGCGCACCGCACAGCCCGGCGACGACCACGGCGGCGACGAACTGCGCCATGCCGCGCGCCCGCTGTCCGGCCGGGGTGTTGCGTGCGATGAAGCCCTGTGCGCCGATGAACATCACCGCATAGCCGAGCGCACAGGCGCTACGCCACAGCAGCAGTTCGGCCAGCGAGCCGGCCAGCGCCGTCCCGGCGAACCCGGCGACCGCCGGCAGGGTTCCCAGCAGCAGGGTGCGGCGGCTGCCGAACCGGTCGGCCCAGGCGCCGGCAAAGGGGGTGAAGACCGCAACCAGCGCCATGAACAGCCCGATCGGCAGGCCCATCATCAGGGTTTCCGACAGGCCGGACACCGGCGTGTAAAGCTCGCGCGTGTAGAGCGGCAGGAAGGAGCGCGACAGCTCTTCCGCCAGCATGAACAGGAACAGCGCGGCGCGCATTCCCGCCACCGCCGATGCGGGTTCCGGTGCCGATGCTGATGCCGGTGCCGGGCGGCGCGGCGCCGCGGCAAGCAGGAGCAGAGCCTCGAACACCAGCAGAAGCGAAACGAGCAGCAGAACGGCGCCGTCATAGAGGACGCCGCGCAGCGACTCGGCCGGCAGCACGGAGGTCAACTGCGGCAGCACCCCGGCAGTGAAGGCGATCAGTGCCGTCGTCACCATCATGATGGCGCGCAAGGGCGTGGCTCCGGCCGCGCGCGACAGGGCCGGCGCCCACAGAGCCAACAGCGCCACCACAGCCGAAACCACGGCGGCTACCGTCATCAAGCGATCGCGAACGGCACCGAGCACAACCTGTGCGGCATCGAACTGAATTGTCGAGGTAAAGTTTGCATAAAATTTAGCGCAAACCAGAAGAGATAGGGTGAAGAGACTAATTGCTGTGATGACAGGCAGAGTCACGCGCGGACGTGCGACCGAATTTGGTTGCATAGGCAGCTCCAGACACACAACCGCTTTCAGGAAGTGGGTTGGAGGCTAAATCGTAACTCCAAAGAATTGGTAAACCGAAATTGCATTGGAAATAAAAGTTCCCTCCGGATTGTTGCATATCCGTGTATGCAGTTTGTTCAGATCACTGATACTGACGATCTTTGGTAAAATGCTGACGGATACTCGTGGAGATGGGGAACAACTGCCTAATTATGTGAATAGCGACCGTTTTCTTGTCAGCGTTACAGCACATACCAAAGCAACCGCGATCCTCATTGGCTAAGGACAAATGTTGGTTGCAGTGCAGCATGGGCCTTTCGCCACTATTTCAGATTGGGGCTTAACCAGCGCCTCCACGCAAAGTGGGTCCACCACCCATTCGTGCGTGGCAATTCGCACCACGCCTGCATACCAAAATTGCAGGAAAAAAAGACCTATGACCACGCTCCCGGCGCGCATCCCTTTTTCGGCATGCCCATAGCAGGGCTTTGCGACGCTTCGCCACATCGCTGTTAAGAGTGATTCGCATCATTATGGCTCCCGCGGCCCGGTGCCGCCGAATTGCACGCCCTGTCGGTGCCGTGCAGCCGAAAGGTGATCCCCAATGACTGCCCCCGTGTCGGGTTCGATGTCCGGACCCGCTTCCGCCGCCGTTCCCTCTCCCGTTGCCCGCATGACGCCCGGTCCGGCGCCCGGCACCTCCTCCGACCCGCCGCCCGTTGGTGACGGCTGCCGTCTCGGCTCGTTGCGCAAGGGCCAGCGCGCGGTGGTGACCGGTCTCGACGAGAGTGCGGTCGCCACCCCGCTGCCGCCCGGCGAACTGGAACGCCGCATGATCGAGATGGGCCTGATCGAAGGTGCCCGCGTGGAGATCCTGCATGAAGGATTCCCGGGCTCCGATCCGCTTGCCGTGCGCATCAACGACCATACCCTGGCCATGCGCCGGGCAGAGGCGCACGCCGTTCTGGTGACGCTCGGCTGAGCGTCGCCTCCCCTTCCTGCGGAAAGGATTTCCGCGATGTCTGATTCTGCCGTTTTGGCCGCACCCGTTTTGGTCGCACCGCCGCGCATCGCGCTGGTCGGCAACCCGAACTGCGGCAAGACCGCCCTGTTCAACGCCCTGACCGGTGCCCGCCAGAAGGTCGCCAACTATCCCGGCGTCACGGTGGAGCGCAAGGTCGGCGAGTTCCTGAGCCCTGCCGGCGCCCGCGTCCAGGTGATCGACCTGCCCGGCACCTACAGCCTGCGCGCCCGCTCCCCCGACGAGGAGGTGACGCGCGACGTCGTGCTCGGCCGGTTCGAGCATGAAACGCCGCCGGACGTGATGGTCTGCGTCGCCGACGCCACCAACCTGCGCCTGCATCTGCGGCTGGTGCTGGAGTTGAAGAAGCTCGGCCGCCCCATCATCCTGGCGCTCAATATGATGGATGTCGCCGAGGCGCGCGGCTGCCGCGTCGATGCATCGGCCCTGTCGGCGGCGCTCGGCGTGCCTGTGGTGCCGACGGTGGCGATCAAGCGCACCGGCGTGGTCGGTCTGCTCGACCAGATCGACCGCAGCATGATGGTGATGGCGGCCGACGGCCCCCCGGCGCCCTGCGGATGGAGCGAGCCGTCGGCACGGGACCTGCGCGCCTACCATCAGGAGGTCGAGGCGATCCTGGCCGCGGCGCTGCGCGATGCCGGCAAGCCGTCGCTCGCCACGCAGCGCATCGACGCGGCCCTGCTGCACCCGGCCATCGGTCTGCCCTTCCTGTTCCTGGTGCTGTTCCTGATGTTCCAGGCAGTGTTCGCCTGGGCAGCCCTGCCGATGGACATGATCGACCAGGGGCTGGGATGGGTGCAGGCCGCGGCCGGTGCCGCCCTTCCCGAGGGCATGCTGAAGAGCCTGATCACCGACGGCATCATCGCCGGGGTGGGCAGCGTGGTGATCTTCCTGCCCCAGATCCTGGTGCTGTTCCTCTTCATCCTGATCCTGGAATCCACCGGCTACATGGCACGGGCGGCCTTCCTGCTCGACCGGCTGATGGGGGGCGTCGGCCTGCACGGCCGGGCTTTCATCCCGCTGCTGTCCAGCTTCGCCTGCGCCGTGCCCGGCATCATGGCTGCCCGCACCATCGAGAACCGCGCCGACCGGCTGGCGACCATCATGATCGCGCCGCTGATGACCTGCTCGGCCCGGCTGCCGGTCTATACGCTGATCATCGCCGCCTTCGTCCCCGAACGGACGGTGGCCGGCGGCATGATCGGGCTGCAGGGTCTGGTGATGTTCACGCTCTATGCTGCGGGCATCCTGTCGGCGCTGGCGGTCGCCTTCGTGCTGAAGCGGACGATCTTCAAGGGCGCGCGGGAGCCGCTGCTGATGGAACTGCCGGCCTACCGGCTGCCCAGCCCGCGCGACCTCCTGATCGGCCTGCTGGAACGTGCCCGCATCTTCCTGGCCCGCGCCGGCACGGTGATCTTCGCCATCATGATCCTGCTGTGGTTCCTCGGCACCTTCCCCGGAGCGCCCGAGGGCGCCACCGGTCCGGCGATCGACTACAGCTTCGCCGGAATGCTGGGCCACGCGCTGGCGCCGCTGCTGGCGCCCATCGGCTTCACCTGGCAGATCGCCATCGCGCTGGTTCCGGGCATGGCGGCGCGCGAGGTGGCGGTGGCGGCACTCGGCACCGTCTATGCGCTGAGCGAGACGGGGGACGCGCTGTCGGGTTCGCTGTCCGGCGTACTGGCGGCGGACTGGAGCCTGCCGACCGCGCTGTCGCTGCTGGCGTGGTTCGTGTTCGCCCCGCAATGCGTCTCCACCCTGTCGGTGGTAAAGCGGGAGACCAACTCCTGGTTCTGGATGCTGGTGATGATCGCCTACATGACGCTGCTCGCCTACGGTGCCGCCTTCGTCACCTTCCGGCTGTCCAGCGCCCTGCTGGGAGGGTGAGCGATGATGGAATCACTCGCCGTCGGCCTGATCGTCGCACTGGCCTTCGCCTGGGTGGCCTGGACCATCCTGCTGCCGGCCGCTGCCCGCGACCGCCTGCGCCGTCTGGTCGGACTCCCCGTTCCATCCTCACCGAAGGGCGGCTGCGGTGGAGGCTGCTGCGGCTGCGCAGCGGCGGGACCGAAGCCAGCGCGACGCCACGGCGGCTCCTGCGGCAACCATTGAGGCCGGGTGACGCTCAGCCGCCCCGCGCCAGCGCGCGGCGGAAGGCGTCCAGCGTCTCCGCGCTGACATGGTGCTCGATTCCCTCGGCGTCGATGCGTGCCGTGTCAGCGCTGACGCCGAGGGAGCGCAGGAAGGCCTCCACCGTCTGGTGGCGCTCCCGGCTTTCCTCGGCGATCCGGCGGCCGGCGTCGGTCAGGAACACCGCCCGGTAGGGCTTGCGGGTGACCAGCCCCTCCGCCGCCAGCCGGTCGAGCATTCGGGCGACGGTGGGCTGCGCCACGCCCAACCTCGCGGCGATGTCGACCTGCCGCGCCTCCTGCCCGCTTTCGATCAGGTCGGCGATCAGTTCCACATAATCCTCGGCCAGGGCGGAGCGCTGCGCCTCCCGCGTGCGGCGGAATCCCTCGGCATGCAATTCGGCATCGGGCAGCGCAGACTCGGCCGACACGGCCCCACCCTCTTCCCAATCAGGCGACTTCCGGGATTCGGCCATCGCGCGCGTCGACTCCTCTGAAAGTCATGCCCAAACGGTAGCGCCCCACCCTCCGACGCCAGCCGCCGGCCGTCAAGCCCACCATCGATCCGACCGGTCCCATCCTTCAGGAGCCGCATCCTTCGGGGGTGAGTGGCGATTCCGGCAAAAAGTTGCGGTCCGGAAAGTATAGCACCTTGCATACTCGTTGTCCCGGTACATACTTGACTGATACCAATTCGCAACTCGGCCAGGAGTCTCGCCGATGTCGGAAGCCGAAGCCGCCCTGCCGACCCCGAAGGCCTGGAAATACTCCAGCCCGGACGGAGAGACGCGGCTCAGCCTGCCGGAGGTCCATGCCTCCGTCGCGGTGCCGCAGGGCGGCCTGTGGCTGCGCCGGATGCTGGCCTTCGCCGGGCCGGGCTACATGGTGTCGGTCGGCTATATGGACCCCGGCAACTGGGCGACCGACCTTGCCGGCGGGTCGCAGTTCGGCTACACGCTGTTGGCCGTCATCATGCTGTCGAACCTGATGGCGATTCTGCTGCAGTCGCTGGCCGCAAGGCTCGGCATCGTCACCGGGCGCGATCTGGCCCAGGCCTGCCGCGACCATTACCCGCGTCCGATCAACCTGGTGCTGTGGGTAGCGTGCGAGGCGGCGATCATCGCCTGCGACCTTGCCGAGGTGATCGGCACCGCCATCGCGCTGAACCTGCTGTTCGGCATCCCGCTGATCGGCGGCGCGCTGATCACCGCGTTGGACGCCTTCCTGGTCCTGCTGCTGATGCAGCGGGGGTTCCGTTATCTCGAAGCCTTCGTCATCGCGCTGCTGGTGGTCATCGCCGGCTGCTTCATCGTGCAGATCGCCGCCGCGGCGCCGCCGGTGGCCGCCGTTCTGCACGGCTTCGTGCCGTCGGCGGAGATCGTCACCAACCCCGAGATGCTCTACATCGCCATCGGCATCCTGGGGGCGACGGTGATGCCGCACAACCTGTACCTCCATTCCTCCATCGTGCAGACGCGCGCATATCCGCGGACCGAGGAGGGGCGGCGCGACGCCATCACCTGGGCCACCGCCGACAGCACCATCGCGCTGATGCTGGCCCTGTTCGTCAATGCCGCCATTCTGATCCTGGCAGCCAGCGTCTTCCACGGCAGCGGCCATACCGAGGTGGCAGAGATCGGACAGGCGTTCGAGCTGCTGTCGCCCCTGCTCGGCCTCGGCATCGCTTCCACGCTGTTCGCGGTGGCATTGCTGGCCTCCGGCTTGAATTCCACGGTGACGGCGACGCTGGCCGGCCAGATCGTTATGGAGGGTTTTCTGCGGCTGCGCCTGCCCCACTGGGCGCGCCGGCTGCTGACCCGCGGGCTTGCCATCATCCCCGTCGTGGTGGTGACGGCGATCTATGGCGAACGCGGCACGGCGCAGCTTCTGGTGTTCAGCCAGGTGGTGCTGTCGATGCAGCTTCCCTTCGCGGTGATCCCGCTGGTCCGTTTCGTCACCGACCGCGGCAAGATGGGCAAATTCGTCGTCCCCGGCTGGGTCGCCACCCTGTCCTGGATCGTCGCCACGGTGATCGTCGTGCTGAACCTGAAGCTGCTGTACGACACCGTCCTGGCGTGACGGCCGTTCAGTCGCGATAAGGGCTGAACCAGCCAAGTCCGTCCTCGGTCCGGCCCCGCGGACGGTATTCGCAGCCGACGAACCCGCCGTAGCCCAGCCGGTCCAACTCGGCGAACAGGAAGGGCCAGTTCAGCTCCTCCCCGTCCGGTTCCTGGCGGGAGGGGACCGAGGCGATCTGGATATGGCCGATCATCGGCATCAACCGGCGCAGCGCCATGGTGACGTCGCCATGGAGGATCTGCCGGTGGTAGATGTCGAACTGCAGCCGGACATTCGGCAGACCGATGCCGGCGATCAGGCTTTCGGCGGCAGCGAATCCGTTCAGGAAATAACCGGGCATGTCGCGGCCGTTGATCGGTTCCAGCATCAGTTCGATGCCGCGCTCGCCCAGCGCATCGGCGGCATACAGCACAGCGTCGCGATACCGCGCAGCCGCCGCCGGATCGCCGGGATCGGCCAGCCCGGCCATCAGGTGCAGCCGGCGGCAGCCCGTCGCCTCGGCATAGCGCAGCGCGGTGGCGACGCCGGCCTTCACCTCCCCAAAGCGGCCGGGCAGAGCGGCCAGCCCGCGCTCCCCCGCCGCCCAGTCGCCGGGCGGCATGTTGAACAGGGCCTGGGTCAGGCGATTGCGCTGAAGGCGCCCGGCGATCTCGTCCGGCGCATGGTCGTAGGGGAACAGATACTCCACGGCGCGGAAGCCCGCATCCGCCGCGACGTCGAAGCGGTCGAGGAACGGCCGCTCCGTGAACATCATCGTCAGGTTTGCGGCGAAACGGGGCATGGCGCGGACCGACCTTGGCGGGAGGAATGTCCGGGGACGGCCCCGGCGGATGCGGCCGGACGTCCAGCCGCACCACGCGCGGGATTCAAGACAAGTCGTCCCAACTGGTCAAGCCCGCCTGCACAGTCCTGCCGGCCGGACTCACCCGTTGCGGTAGGTGTAGCTGTAGCCGTTGATCGCCGGCGCCCCACCAAGATGGGCGTAGAGCACCTTGGAGCCCTCCGGGAACCAGCCCCTCCTGACGAGGTCGATCATGCCCTGCATCGACTTGCCCTCATACACCGGGTCGGTGATCATCGCCTCGGTGCGGGCGGCAAGGCGGATGGCCTCGTTGGTCTCGGCGCTCGGCACGCCATAGGCGGGATAGGCGTAGTCCTCCAGGATGACGATCTCGTCGTCGCGGACCTCGCGGCCGAGTTCGACCAGTTCGGCCGTGCGGTCGACGATCTGGCGGACCTGTGTGCGGGTCTGTTCCGGCGTGCCGGAGGCGTCGATGCCGATCACGCGGTCGCCCCGGCCGTCGGCGGCGAAGCCGACGATCATGCCGGCCTGGGTCGAACCGGTCACCACGCAGACGACGATATAGTCGAACTTGAAGCCGAGTTCGGCCTCCTGCTTGCGCACTTCCTCGGCGAAGCCGACATAGCCGAGCCCGCCATATTTGTGCACCGACGCGCCGGCCGGAATGCCGTAGGGCTTGCCGCCGGCATCCTTGACCGACTGGATCGCCTCTTCCCAGCTCTTGCGGATGCCGATGTCGAAGCCGTCCGGAACGATGCGGCTGTCCGCCCCCATCAGGCGGGTCAGCAGGATGTTGCCGACGCGGTCATAGACCGCATCCTCGTGCGGGACCCAGCTTTCCTGCACCACCACGCATTTCATGCCGATCTTCGCCGCCGTCGCCGCCACCATCCGGGTGTGGTTGGACTGCACGCCGCCGATCGACACCAGCGTGTCGGCCCCCGACGCGATCGCGTCCGGAACGATGTATTCCAGCTTGCGCAGCTTGTTGCCGCCCATGGCAAGGCCGGAATTGCAGTCGTCGCGCTTGGCGTAGATCTCGACCTTGCCGCCGAGCGCGTCGGTGAGGCGCGGCAGAAATTCGATCGGGGTCGGGCCGAAGGTGAGCGGGTAGCGTTCGAAACGATCGAGGCGCATCGCGGCATGCTCCAATGGTGAGGTGGAGCAACGGTATCACCACATTTTTGAAAGGTGCTTCCATATACCGGCCGCAGATTTCCTGCAATGCTGGCATTGTCCGTCCTCGATGACGCATGTAGCCTCATTTTCAGCGGAAAAATGGAAGAGTCTTTCATGACTGAGAAGCTCGATGCGGTGGATCGCCGGATTCTACAACATCTTCAAAGGGATGGCCGGATGACCAACGCGGATGTCGCCGCTGCCGTCCATGTCAGCCCGGCGACCTGCCACCGGCGCACGCAACGCCTGTTCGAGGAGGGGTACATCCGGTCCGTGCGGGCGGAAATCGCGCCGGCGAAGGTGGACCGCGGGACGCTGGTGATCGTCGGGGTCGTGCTGGACCGCTCGACGCCGGAAAGCTTCGGCGACTTCGAAAAGGCGATCCGCAAGCTGCCCTTCGTGCTGGATTGCCATCTGGTCGCCGGCGACTTCGACTTCTTCCTAAAGATCCGCGTCAGCGACATCGCCGACTTCAACGAACTGCACGGGCAACAGCTTATCGCCCTGCCCGGCGTGCGGCAGACGCGGACCTTCTTCGTCATGAAGGAGGTGATCGACAACGCCCTGCTGGATTTCTGAGCAAAGCGCCGATCCGGTCAGACCGGCAGCGGCGAAGCCTGACGGGCCAGCAGCTTCCAGCTGCCGTCGACCTTCTTCCAGACCTGCAGCACTTTGATGTGGGCGGTGCTGGTCTTGCCGTCGGCCAGATTGTTGACGCAATCGAAGGTGTGACGGGCGATGGCGACGTCGCCGACCACCTGGATCACATGGTCGCCGAGGTCCAGCGCCTTGAAGGCGTTCTTGCCGTCCAGGCTGCCGACGAACTCCGCCTTGTCTTCCAGCCGGCTGTTGGAGTGGCCGTAGGTCAGCTGGTCCATCGTCATCGCCTGCAGCGTGGCGCCGTCGCCGGCCAGCATGGCGTCGCGCAGCGCATTCACCGCCTTCGCCACCAGCTGATGGTCGTCGTCGTTCCTGAGCATGGTGACCCTCCCAATCGATTACTGTCATGCCCGCCCGGAGCGGAACGGGTCACAGATTAGTATACTAGTATGCATTGGGGTTCCAGACCCCCAAGGGGACGTGCGCCGGTTCGCCGCAGAGGGTGGAAGCGGGCCGGATGGCGACGTGCAGGCCGTCCTATGTAACTTTCCGCAGATCCTCTTGTGATCGGCTGCGCCGGGCGGCCGGGACGGGTATGCTCCCCGCCGCGACTCGAGGGATGGACAGCAAGGGGACGGGAATGGCGACCAGACGGCGCAAGCTACCGCGCAAGCGCAAGGGCAGGCAGGTGACCGCCGCCCGCGGGACGGCGGCGGACACGATCAGCACGGGCCGGCCGTCGCCCGGCGGCCTCACCACGGCGGTGAGAGGGACGGCAACCAGGGCGACGGCGCAGACCGCCACCAAGGGGCGCAGGCCGAGCTTCGCCGCCACGCCCGATGCCGCCGCCGGACGATTCCTCAGCCCCGAACAGCAATATCTGCTGAAGAAGCGGCGCGAGGCGGAGCAGCGCGAGGCGAAGGACCGCCGCACCGCCCTTGCCATCATCCTGGCGCTGGTCCTTCTCGTGGCCGGGGCGGTCGCGGGGCTGGTCTGGCTCTGGCGCTCGCCGGTCGCCTGAGGGAAGGCTGGGGCAACCGGGGCTCAAGCCGCCAACGCGGCCTCCAGCCCGGCGGCGATGCCCAGCAGGCTGCGGTCGCTGCCCCGGCGACCCATCGCCATCAGCCCGACCGGCAGTCCGGCGGACGGCACCGGCAGCGAGATCGCCGGCACGTCGAACAGGTTGGCGATGCGGGTGTTGCGCAGCAGCAGCAGGTTGACGCGGTGGAAGCCGGCATCGTCCAGCACATCGGCGATGGCAGGGGCGGTCAGCGGAACGGTGGGCAGCAGCAGCACGGGGTGCCGGGCGAGCCGCTCGTCCATCAGACGGATCAGGTCGGCGCGGCGGCGCTGCATGCGGACGTAATCGGCGGCGGGCGCCCTACCGCCGGCCTCAATGCGGGCGCGGGTCTTGGGATCGATGCCGTCGAGCTCCGCGATACCAAGCTCCGCCAGCGTCGCCGCAAGCTCGATGGCGGTGAAGACGCCGATGCGGTCCAGTTCGGCCAGGGCGTCCAGTTCGGCGTCGATGGAGCCCTCGACGATGTGAGCCCCGGCGGCCCGCAGGCGGTCCAGCGACGCCTCGAAAGCAGCGGCGACCGCCGGCTCGATTCCGTCGAACAACCGCCACCGCGGCACCAGAAAAGATTGGCCGGCGACCGGCAGAGGGGCCAGCGGTGCCGGATCGCCGTCTCCCAGAACCGAATCGAGCAAGGCGGCGTCGGCGACGGTCGCGGCGACGGGGCCGATCACATCCAGCGACGGCGACAGCGGGAAGGCGCCCTCGGCCGACAGGCGGCCGGAGGTCGGCTTGAACCCCACAGCGCCGGACAGCGCCGCCGGAATGCGCAGCGAACCGCCGGTGTCGCTGCCGACCGCGATCTCCGCCATGCCGTCAACCACCGAGATCACCGCACCGGAGGAGGAGCCGCCGGGCACCCGCGACCGGTCGCGCGGGTTGCCGGGATTGCCGTAATGGGGGTTGATGCCGACAGCAGAGAAGGCGAATTCCGTCATGTGGGTGCGGCCGACGATGACGGCGCCGGCGGCACGCAGCTGCGCCACGGCATGAGCATCCCGCCGGGCGGCGGGCCGGCCACGCAGAATGGCGGAGCCCGCCGCGGTGGTGTCGCCCGCCACGTCGAACAGCGCCTTGACCGAGACGATCCGGCCGTCGAGCGGCCCCAGCGGCCGGCCCGCGCCTCGTCGGCATAGACGTCGGTGAAGACCATCGCGCCCTGCCGTTCCGGATCGGCGATGCGGGCGAGCGCCGCCTCAAGCCGGTCGGACGCGGACAGATGTGGGACGGCGGACACGGGCATGTCGGATTCCTGGCAGGTCATGGGGCGGATCGGACTATAGCGGAACCTGCCATCGCATGTGCCATATCGGCGTCGGCTTGGCGACCGGGATCATGCGGTCGACGGAACCGGCAGCAGCGTGAGATGCGGGCGGCGCTCGAAATCGACAAAGTCCTTCGGCCACTTCACATTTTTCGCATTTTTCTTTGTGAAAACGTTCTGATCTCTACTTTCGTCAGGGTGTTTGCCCTTCGGCCGATAGCGCGTACCCACAGCGTGTGATAATCAGGAGAGAATGACGCGGACCGAGCAGACACACGGCCGACGCGAGTCTCCGCCCCCAGCACTGCCTTTGCAGTTTCGAAGCCGGGGGATTGATCGCCAACGGCCGGCCTTTTCCGGAATGACTCACGGAAGGACGGACTCCGATGCCTGCAACGCCTCACTTCCATCCGCCCGGCGGCACCCCCCTGGGGCTTCTTGAGCGCCACATCGCCATCGTCGGCGCAGGGTTCACCGGCAGCCTGCTGGCGGCCCACCTGCTGCGCGGTGCGCGGGCGCCCCTGGTGGTCCATCTGATCGAATATGGCAGCAGACCGGGAACCGGCGTCGCCTACTCCACCCCCAACGGCGCCCATGTGCTGAACGTCCGCGCCTATAACATGAGCGCCTATCCGGACGACCCGCGCCATTTCCTGCGCTGGCTGTGGAGCCGGGCGGAGGGGCCGACGCCGGAACAGCCGGTGCCGCCCAGCGGCCACGCCTTCGTGTCGCGCGCCCTGTACGGCGCCTACATCCAGGACGTTCTGGCGGAAGCGCAGGCGGAGGCCCCCGCCCACGCGCGCCTCAACCTGATCCGAGGCGAGGCGGTGGACGTCCGCACCGAGGACCCGGCCGACGGCAAGCGCGCCGTGCATGTGCGCCTCGGCGACGGCCGCGTGGTCAGCGCCGACACCGCTGCGCTCTGCATCGGCAACTTCCCGCCCTCCGCTCCCTGCCTGTCTTCGCCGACGGCGGCGGAGGCCTTCGCGTCCGACCGCTTCATCGGCGACCCGTGGGATGCTGCCGCCATCGGCCGCATCGACCAGGACGCCCCCGTCGCCATCCTCGGCACCGGCCTGACCATGGTGGACACGGTGCTGTCGCTGCTCGACCAGGGGCATCGCGGCCCGATCACCGCCGTGTCGCGCCGCGGCCTGCTGCCGCTGCGCCATGAGGAGACGCGGCCCTACAGCTCCTTCCTGCATCCCGACGTGCTGCCCAGCACGGTTCTGGACGTGCTGATAGCGCTGAAGGCCGATGCGCGGCGGGCGGCGGCGGCCGGCTATGACTGGCGGTCGGCTTTCGACGCGTTGCGTCCGCACCATCACCGCATCTGGTCGCATCTGCCGATGGAGGAGCGCCGCCGCTTCCTCCGTCACGCCCGCCCCTTCTGGGAGGTGCACCGCCACCGCATGGCCCCCCAGGTGGCTGACCGCATCGCCGCCGCCCGTGCCGGCGGCCAGCTGTCGATCCTGCCGGGCCGGCTGAAGGATGCGGCATTGACCACGGACGGGTTGGACCTGCACATCGTCGAACGCGGTGGCGGAGCGACGCGGGTGCTGGCTGCGGGTGCGCTGATCAACGCGACCGGCACCAACTGCGACTACACCCGCATCCGCCATCCGCTGGTGCGCTCATTGCTGGACCGCGGCCTTGCGCGGCCGGACCCGCTGCGGCTGGGGCTGGACGTGACCGAAGGCGGTGCGGTGATTGCTGCCGACGGCACCCCGGCGCCGCGTCTGCTGGCCTTCGGCCCAGTCGCCAAGGCGCCCTTCTGGGAAATGACCGCCGTGCCCGAACTGCGCAGCCAATGCGCCGACGCGGCCCGCCGGATACTGGACGGCCTGACCGGCGGCGCGGCGGCCAGCCAAGGGGCGCTGCCAGTGATGCCGACGCTGGAGTGTCCCGATCCGCCGCGGGTGCGTTAAAAGGGGCGGGGTCACCGCGCCTTGGGCAGCGGCGGTGCATAGCCGCCGGCCTTGCTGGTGCGCAGTCCGAGCGCCGCCAGCCCTTCCACCAGCTTCACGGCTGCGCTGACGCCGTCGATCACCGGCAGCCCCATCTCCTCGCTCAGCGAGCGGGCGAGGTCGGCCATGCCGGCGCAACCCAGCACGATGGTCTCGGCTCCGTCCTGCTCCATGGCCCGGCGGATTTCGGCGCGCACACGGTCGACGGCGCCGGATGACGGGTCCTCCAGCGCCAGGACGGCCACGCCCGCCGCGCGGATGGTGCAGCGGCCGGCCATGCCGTAGCGCTGGGCCAGACGCTCCAGCGCCGGGATCGAGCGGGGCAGCGTCGTCACCACGCTGAAGCGGCCGCCGAGCAGCCCGGCAGTCTGCATCGCCGCCTCGCAGATGCCGATCACCGGCGCGATGGCGAGGCTGCGCGCGGCATCCAGCCCGACATCGTCGAAGCAGGCGATCACGGTGCCGGCGATGTTGCTCCCGCGCTGGTGCCGGTCGATTTCAGCCAGCAGGCCGGGGACGGCCAGCGCCTCGTCGTAAAAGCCCTCGATGCTGGCAGGGCCGGTCGGCGGGTTGGTGGCGAGGATCTCGGTGCCCGGCGCCGCGACCTTGCCGGCGGCGGCGGCGATCCGCTCGGTCATGGAGGCGGTGCTGTTCGGGTTGACGACAAGGATGCGCATGGTTGTGGGGATCCTCAAATGCCGCTTCGGCGCAGGCGGTGGCGGCGCAGCGCGATCAGGCCCAGCAGGGCCACGCCGATCACGGTGAAGGAGAAGACCGTCGTCAGCGATCCCAGCGCATAGAGCACCGGCGTCGTGACGTTGGTGGTCATGCCGTAGATCTCCAGCGGCAGCGTGTTGAAGCTGCCGGCGGTCATCAGCGTGCGGGCGAACTCGTCATAGGACAGGGTGAAGCCGAACAGCCCGACGCCGATCAGGCTGGGCAGCAGGATCGGCAGCACGACATGGCGCACCGTCTGCCAGGGGGAGGCGCCGAGGTCGCGCGCCGCCTCCTCATAGGCCGGGTTGAAGCGGTTGAAGATGGCGAAGACGATCAGCAGGCCGAAGGGCAGCGTCCAGGTCAGATGCGCGCCCAGCGCCGAGCTGTACCAGGCCGGCTCCAGCCCCAGGATGTTGAAGAACAGGCCGATCCCCAGGCTGACCAGGATCGACGGCACGATCAGGCTGGCGACGGCGAGATAGAACAGCGCCCCGCTGCCCCGGAAACGGCGGCGGAAGGCGAAGCCGGCCAGGACCGAGAACAGCACGGTCAGCACCATCACCATCAGCCCCAGCGCGATGGAGCGGCGGAAGGACCCGCCGAAATCGCCCACCGCCTGCTGTTCGAACAGGTTGCGGAACCAGTGCAGCGAGACGCCGTTCATCGGGAAGGTCAGTCCGCCCTCCGGTCCCTGGAAGGACAGGATCAGGATGGTCGCCGTCGGGCCGTAGAGGAACAGCACGAACAGCGCGAAGAAGCCGGCCAGCAGATAAAAGGACAGGCCGCGGCGGGAGGTGTTCATCTCTCACAGCTCCTTGCGGATATCGACGACGCGCAGCATCGCCACCACCATGATGAGGACGACGGCCAGCAGAACCACTGCGTTGGCGGCGGCGGCCGGGTATTGCAGAAGCGAGATCTCGTTGGCGATCATCAGCCCGATGGAGGCGCTCTGCCCGCCGCTCATCAGCCGCACAGTGATGAAGTCGCCCATCACCAGCGTGACGACGAAGATGGAACCGATGGCGATCCCGGGCTTGGTCAGCGGCAGGATGACGTTCCAAAGGGTCTGCGCCGCACTGGCGCCGCCGTCGCGCGCCGCCTCGATCAGCGCGCGGTCGATGCGCATCATCGAATTGAAGATCGGCACCACCATGAACAGGGCATAGAGGTGGACGAAGGCCAGCACGACCGAGAAGTCGGAGAACAGCAGGAACTCCAGCGGCTGGTCGATGATCCCGGCGGAGATCAGGCCGGAATTCAGCAGCCCGTTGCGTCCCAGGAACGGGATCCACGAGATCATGCGGATGATGTTGGAGGTCCAGAACGGGATGGTGCAGAGCAGGAACAGCACCATCTGCCAAGTGGTGGACCGGATATGGAAGGCCAGGAAATAGGCGACCGTGAAGCCGATGCCGAGCGTGATCGCCCAGGTCAGCGCCGCGTATTTCAGGGTGTTCAGATAGGTCTTCCAGGTGACCGGCGAGGTCAGCAGCTCGGTGTAGTTGGTCAGCACGAAGTCCGGGTAGATGCGCACACTGTCGTAATCCCAGAAGCTGACCGCGACGATGGTCAGGATCGGCACCAGCAGGAACAGCAGCAGCGCGACGGTCAGCGGCGCGGCCTGGAGATAGGGGGCGACACGCGGCAGCAGTCGTGGGCGCCGCGCCCTGCCGGCGGCGGCCGTGACGGTCGGTCGAGGCGTTTCGGCGGTCAGGGTCATGGGCGGGGGTCCTGCAATTCAAAGATAGGATCAGTGCTCTGCCCCCTCCCTCCCGCTTCGCGGGTCCCTCCCTCCCCCGCCTTCGGCGGTGGAGGGACAGGAAGCGGCAGTCCCCTCTCCCTCGAAGAGGGGGAGGGTTAGGGAGGGGGCAAAACCGACGACTAAGCCGCGATGAACTCGTTCCACTTGCGGACCATGTAGCGGTCCTCGTCCATCACCGCGTTCCAGCAGGCGACGCGGCCCATGCGGTCCTGGAACGACCCGCCGTCACGCACCGCGCCGGCCTTTTCCATCACCTTGCCTTCGGGGCTGAGGATGTCGGTCTTGGCCGGCTGACCCTCCATCCAGAAGGCCCATTCCTCCGGCGTCATGTGCTGCTTGGCGGTGTCGAGCACGGCCGAATAATAGCCCTGGCGGTTCAGATAGGCGCCGACCCAGCCCGACAGATACCAGTTGATGTATTCATAGGCCGCCTCAAGCTCCAGTCCGCTCAGATGCTTGGCGATGCCGAGTCCGCCGCCCCAGGCGCGATAGCCCTCCTTCAGCGGCTGGTAGACGCACTGAATGCCCTTGGCGCGCACGGCGGCGACGGCGGGCGACCACATCGACTGGATGATGACCTCACCCGACGACATCAGGTTCACGCTTTCGTCGAAGGTCTTCCAGAAGGCGCGGAACTGGCCGGCCTTCTTGGCCTCGGTCATGATCTTGAGGGTCTTGTCGATCTCCTCCTTGGTCATGTTGCCCTTGTCGCCATATTTGACCTCGCCCATTGCCTCGCAGACCATGGCCGCGTCCATGATGCCGATGGACGGGATGTTCAGCAGCGACGCCTTGCCCTTGAAGGCGGGGTCGAGCAAATCCTTCCAGCTGGAGATCGGCCGCCCGACCAGATCGGGGCGGATGCCCAGCGTGTCGGCGTTGTAGATGGTCGGGATCAGCGTCATCCACTGGGTCGGCGACTTGGCGAACTTTGTGCTGTCCTTGCCCTCGACGAAGCCCACGGTGTGGGGAGCGGTGCCCTGGGCGATGGCGCTGTCCGGCGTCAGCTTGCCGGTGACGAAGATCGGGACGATCTTGTCGAAATTCTTGATCTTGGAAACGTCCATCGGCTGCATGACGCCGGCCGGGAACACCTTCTTGCAGATCCAGTATTCGATGTCGGCGATGTCGTAGGACTTCGGCTGCGTCACCGCGCGCTGGGTCACCGCGTCGGAATCGAGCGCCGTCATCTGCAGGGTGAAGCCCAGATCCTCCTTCACCTTGTCGGCGACGGCGTTCAGGTTCGACACGCCGGTGCCGAACTGGCGCAGCGTGACGTTCTTGATGTTCTGCGCCCAGATGGTCGGGAAGCCGGTGATCGCGCCGGAGCCGATGGCGGCGCCCGCCACGGCAGCAGTGCCCTTCAGCAGGGTGCGGCGGCTGACGCCGGTCGAGAGGTTCGAAGGAGTACGGGTGTCGGTCATCGCTGAGCCTCCAGTCTGTTCGTCGTGTTGTTTTTTGGTAGCGCTTTTGAAAAGGGTCAGGCCGCCAGCGGGTGGACGTCCCGCCGGCTCCAGCCGGCGCGCACGCGGTCGCCCACGCCGACCGGCGCATCGAAATAGCGGGCCTCGTCCAGCACCACTGCGAACTCGTCGGCACCGGGAATGTCGAGGCTGAGATGGACGGAGGCGCCGTGATACTCCAGCGAGCGCACCGTGCCCTCAACCTGGATCTCGGTCGGCAGATCGGCACCGCCCAATTGGATGCGGTCGGCGCGCACGGCGCAGCGGCCGGCATCGCCGACGCCCCCGCCTTCGATGACATTGTGTCCGCCGATGAAGCGGGCGACGAAGGCGGTGCGCGGATGGTTGAACAGCTCGCGCGGTGGGCCAGCCTGTTCGATCCGCCCCTGGTTCATCACCACGGCGAGGTCGGCCAGCGCCATCGCTTCCGTCTGGCTGTGGGTGACGTGGATGAAGGTGATGCCGATGTCGCGGTGCAGGCGCTTCAGCTCCTCCCGCATGCGCACGCGCAGGAAGGGGTCGAGTGCCGACAGCGGCTCGTCCAGCAGAAGCACGCCCGGCTGGGTGATCAGCGCGCGGGCCAGCGCGACGCGCTGCTGCTGTCCGCCCGACAGCTGCGAGGGCAGGCGGCCGGCGTATCTGCTCATGTCGACGAGGTCCAGCATCTCGCGCGCCCGGCGGCGCCGCTCCTCCTTGGCGACGCCCTTCATCTTCAGGCTGAAGGCGACGTTGTCGGTGCAGTCCAGATGGGGGAACAGAGCGTAGCTCTGGAACATCATCGCCGTGCCGCGCTTGGCCGGCGGGTCGTCGTTGACCACGCTGTCGCCGATCAGAAGGTCGCCGTCGGTGATGTCCTCATGCCCGGCGATCATCCGCAGGGTGGAGGTCTTGCCGCAGCCGCTCGGCCCCAGCAGGCAGCAGTAGGATCCGGCGGCGATCCGCAGATCGATGCCGTCCACCGCCACGGTCGCGCCATAGGCCTTGCGCAGCTTCACGAGTTCGACCGTCGAACCTGCCGTCATCGGAGCGCCTCCACAATTGTGCACAATCTGCGCGGTCGTTTGTGACCTGTTCGCCTTTTGCATGTCGCGTGCCAGCGATCCGATGGCGGAAATCGGTCGATCCCCGACCGCTCCATTGCGCAAAAGATCGGCATTTGTGCACGGGCTTGCCGCAGTGGCGTTGTTTTGGGCAAAGTGAACCGCGCAGGTCATCGTTGCCCCGCATGGTCGATTGCGATTCCACTTCTGGCCCGCTTTGTGCACAATCTGTGGTGCGTTTCCCGCACACCGACAAAAGCACTTCACCCCCCCGATGACGACCACCTCCCCCGCCAAGCCAGCCCGCCGCACGCCCCGCGCCCGCACCGGTGCCCGAGCCAGCGCCGAATCCCGTATCGTCCGCAGCATCGGCGAGGCGATTGCCGACCGCCGCCTGCCGCCCGGCACCAAGCTGACCGAGGAAAGCCTGGCGGAGGCCTTCGGGGTCAGCCGGGAACGGGTGCGCAAGGTCCTGCTTCTGCTGGCGCAGCGGCGGGTGGTGACGCTGATCCCCAACCGCGGCGCCTTCGTCGCCAAGCCGACACCGAAAGAGGCACGCGAGGTGTTCGAGGCCCGCCGGGTGATCGAACGCGCGATCATGGAACGGTTGGAGCGGATGCCGCGCCCCTTGCCCGACGATGTGTTGGATAAGCTGCGCGGCCATGGCGCGCTGGAGGATGCTGCGGAACTTGCGGCCGACCGAAAGGCGATGATCCGGCTGTCCGGCCAGTTCCACCTGCTGTTGGCGGAATTCGCCGGCAACGCGACGCTGACGGGGATCCTGGCCGACCTGATCGACCGGTCCAGCCTCGCCATCGCGGCCTTCGAACGGCGGTCGTCGCATACCTGCTCCGCCGACGATCACCGCCGCCTGATCGCCGCCCTGATCGGCAACGCGCCGGGCGAGGCGACCGCGCTGATGATAGACCACCTCGACGAGGTCGAGCGTCAGTTGGATCTGGAAGCCAAGGCCGACACCCGGATCGACCTGAAGGCGATCTTCGCCGACGAGCATGAGCCGGCCTGACGGAGCCCAGGTCAGGAAACGCGAAAGAGCCCCTCTCCCCTTGCCGGGCTTCAAGCGATTGCCCGGCAACCTCCAATCAAACCCGCATGCCGGCCGACAGGTTCAGCGTATCCTGGACGATTGGCCTTTCAGTGGTATCATGCCGGCCCCGGAGCACTGGAGTGGTTGCTGATGTCCACCGCCGGTGCCAGCGGGCCGCACCCTCCTGGAGAACGGAACTCCGCTGGAGTTCGTCCGTTCCCACTACCGCGGCGACGCCTATGACTTCGTCGTGGAGCTGTCGCTGGCCTGATCCCTGCGGATCATTCCCTCCCACGCAGAAAAATCCTGACGAGAGCGCGCGATGAAGCCTGCCCTTGATACCCCGTTCCGTGTCCGCGCCATCCTATTCGACATGGACGGCACCCTGATCGATACCAGGGGTCCCGTGGAGCGCTCCTGGCGCAGATGGGCCGCCCGGCACGGGCTGGATCCCGACGCCATCCTGGCCGTCTGCCACGGCGTCCGCAGCATCGAGACCGTCCGACGCTTCGCCCCCGCCGGTTCCGACATCGACGAGGAGGTGCGTCTGGTGGAGGAGTGCTACATCAGCGACACCGAAGGCGTGCGTGCCGTTCCCGGCGCTCTGGAGCTTCTGCAATCGCTGCCCCGCCATCGCTGGGCGGTGGTGACCTCCGCACCGCAGGGCATGGCGAGACAGCGGATTGCTCAAGCCGGCCTGCCCCTGCCCGACCTGCTGATCGGCGCCGACAACGTCACCCATGGCAAGCCCCACCCCGAAGGCTACCGCACCGCCGCCGAAAAGCTCGGCTTCGACCCGCGCGAGACCGTTGTGTTCGAAGACGCCCCGGCCGGCCTGGAAGCTGGCAACGCGGCCGGTGCGCGGGTGATCGGGCTGACCACCACGCTGCCGGCGCATGAATTGGGCGAGAATTTGTGCCTGCCCGATCTGACGGCGCTGCGGGTGCGGGTGGACGAGGATGGGTTGGAGATCGTGGCGGTGGGTGGGTGATCCTTGCGGCGTTAGACCCCCACCTCAAGCCCCCCGCCACTCCCCCTCCACCCAGGTCCCGCGCACCGTCAGGTCCGGCCGCAGCAGCACCAGATCCGCCCGCCAGCCCGGCGCGATCCGCCCACGCTCGCCAGCCATCCCCAGAAACTCCGCCGGATAGAGCGAGGCCATGCGCAGGGATTCCTCCAGCGGCAGTCCTATCAGTGTCACCGCATTGCGCACCGCCGTCGCCATATCCAGATCGGCGCCCGCCAGCGTGCCGTCGGCCAGCACCAGCCGCCCATCCCGCCGGTAGATCGTCCGGCCGTTCAGTTCGAAGCGATCCGCGTCGGTGCCCGTCGGCGGCATGGCATCGGTCACCAGCATCATCCGCCCGCGCGGCCGGGCCGTCAGCGCCGCGCGCATCATCAGCGGATGGACGTGATGCCCGTCGGCGATCAGCCCGCACCAGGGCCGCCGGTCGGCCAGCGCCGCGCCGGCCGGGCCGGGCTGGCGGTTGGCGATGCCGGGCATGGCATTGTAGAGGTGGGTCACCCCGCGCACGCCGAGGTCGAAGGCCGCCACCACCCGTTCCGCACTCGCCATGGTGTGCCCGACCGACAGGATCACCCCGGCAGCCATCAACTGCGACAGGGCGGCATCCTCCACGCATTCCGGCGCCAGGGTCAGCAGCACCCGGCCGCCCGGCATGCGCGCCGGCAGGCCGCCGATGAAGTCCAGATCGGCCCCGTCCGGTGCACGGACGAATCGCGGATCATGGGCGCCCACCCGCTGCGGGCTGATGAAGGGCCCCTCGAAATGGATGCCCAAAACTCCGCTGCCCGGCTGCGCCACCGCCGTAACCGCTGCCTCGGCGGCGGCGCGGTGACATTCGGGCGTGTCGGTGATGATGGTCGGCAGCAGGCCGGTGGTGCCGAACCGCCGGTGCGCGGCGGCGATGGCGAGCGTCGCCTCCGGCGTCGGCCGCTCGTTGAACAGCACGCCGCCGCCGCCATTGACCTGGATGTCGATGAAGCCGGGAGCCAGCAGGTCGCCGGCCTCCAGCGTCACCGTCCCGTCAATGTCGGGCGGAATGCGGCCGGGGGCGACGATGTCGAGGATGCGGCCATCCCCGACCAGCAGGCTGCGGCCGTCGAGAATGGTCTCGCCCGTGAAAATTCGGGCGCCGGTCAGGAGTTGTCGCATCAGACGGTCTTCGTCACTTTGGCGAGGTTGGGCGGGCTGTCGGGATCGATGCCGCGGGCCAGCGCCAGTTCATAGACCGCGCCGTAGAAGCTCTGCAACGCCGCCAACGGCGCGGCCTCCGGCACCAGATCCGGCAGGCTGGGCAGCAGCGTGGTTCCGGCAATGCCGCTTTCCGTCGTGGCGACGGCGGCTCCCAGCCCGACGATGCGTTCCACCACCGCGCGGGTGTGCGGCTCCGCCGCGTCGGCCTGGGTCAGCGCCAGCACGGGGAATCCCGGACCGACCAGCGCCAGCGGGCCGTGGACGACCTCCGCCGCGCTGAAGGCCTCCGCATGCAGGCGGCAGGTTTCCTTGAATTTCAGCGCCATCTCCAGCGCCGCTCCGAAGCCGACGCCGCGCCCCAGCACATAGAGGTTCCGCGCATCGACGAGCGGCATCAGCGCCGGTTTCCAGTCCAGCGCCTTCGCCGCCTCAAGCGTTTCCGGCAGACCGGCCAGTGTGGATTTCAGCGCCGGGTCGCCCTGCCAATGGGCGACCAGTTGCAGATAGGCGGCGAGCGAGGCAATGCAGGATTTGGTCGCGGCGACGCTGCGCTCCGGCCCGGCCGACAGCGGCAGGCAATGGTCGCACAGGCCCGCCAGCGGCGAGTCCTCCGCATTAACGAAGCCGACCACCAATGCCCCGCCGGCCTTCGCCGATTCCACCAGCCGCAGCAGGTCCGGGCTACGGCCGGATTGCGAGACCGCGACGAACAGCGCGCCCTCCAGGCTGAGCTGCCCGCCATAGACCGAGGCGATGGACGGCCCGATGGAAGCCACCGCCCGGCCCATGCGCGTTTCGATCAGGTATTTGCCGTAGGCCGACGCATGGTCCGAACTGCCGCGCGCGCAGGTAACGACGAAGCGCGGCGGATGACGGCGCAGCCGCTCCCCCAGTTCGGCGAAGCCGGCGCCGCAACTTTCGATCTGCCGGGCCACCGCGGCGGGCGCCTCTGCCGCTTCCGTTGCCATCAGAGGGGGAGTTCGGGGCGGCTTCTGCTCTGTCATGTCGGCGCTCGCGATTGACTGGCATGGATACCGATGTAAGACCTTCTTGGACCGGGGGCCAGCGTCCCTTGGCGGAATCGCATCTCTGCCCCCAATCGCATTAAGCGACAGAAAAGCGGCGCGACCTGGAAGGGCCGCGCCGCATGACGGAACCAGTCGAATACCAGATGCGACGCGCACTATTCGGCGGCGCGGCGCCCGCCCGGCAGCAGGCCGGTCAGCGCGCCGGCCAGCGCGTCGGCGTCGTTGCCGACGATCAGGTCGAGGCCGTTGGCGCCCAACCCCATCACGGCACGGACGCCGGCCCGCTTCAGCGCCTCGGCATTCGCCTTGCCGGCATCGGTCAGTTCGATCCGCAGACGGGTGGTGGCGAAGGCGGCAAGCGTCTTGATGTTGCCGGTGCCGCCCAGCGCCTCGGCGATGCGGGCGGCGCGGTCGGTCGGCAGCGGTGCCGCCGCCGCGGTGGGCGCGGTTACCGGCGTGGCGGAAACAGACGCCGCGCCGACGGCCGGACCGTCGGCTTCCGATCCGGCCGTGCGCAGATACTCCTGCATCTCCGTCTTCAGATTCTCCGACAAGGTGCCGAACACCGCCTGCACGCTGTCGCGCACCCGCAGGATGCCGGAAGCGCCCATGCTGCGCAGCTTGCCCTCGTCGACGCGGGCCGGGTCCTGGACCACCACGCGCAGGCGGGTGATGCAGGCATCCAGGTTGGAGATGTTGCCGCGCCCGCCAAAGGCCAACACCAGGTCGCGCGCCCGCTCGGTGCCGGTGGCGGCCATGGCGCCACCCTCCGTCGCATCCTCGCGGCCGGGGGTCTTCAGGTTCAGCGCCTGGATGGTGTAGCGGAACACCACATAGTAGATCGCCGCATAGACCGGACCCAGGATCAGCACCAGCCACCATTTCTGCGAATAGGGGCTGAGCACGTTGAACAGCACGAAGTCGATGCCGCCCTGGGAGAAGGTGAAGCCCATATGGGCGCCCAGCGAGTTCATGATGAACTGCGAGGTAGCCGCCAGCACCGCATGGATCAGGTACAGCACCGGCGCCAGGAACAGGAACGAGAATTCGATCGGTTCCGTGATGCCGGTAAGAAAGGAGGTGAGCGCCGCGGAGATCATGATGCCGCCGACGCGCACCCGGTTCTCCGGCTTGGCGGCATGCCACATGGCGATGGCCGCGGCGGGCAGGCCGAACATCTTGAACAGGAAGGCGCCGGACAGGATGCCGGCGGTGGGGTCGCCGGCGAAATAGCGGGCGATGTCGCCATGGACGATCTGGCCGTCGGCATTCTGGAAGGACCCGATCTCGAAGAAGAAGGGCACGTTCCAGATATGATGCAGGCCGAAGGGGATCAGCAGGCGTTCGACGAAGCCGTAGATGGTCGCCGCCAGACGCGGATCGTTCACCGCCGCCCAGTGCGAGAAGCTGTTGATGCCGCCCTGGATCGGCGGCCAGATCACCGACAGCACGACGCCCAGCACGATGGCGGCCAGCGCGGTGATGATCGGCACGAAGCGCTTGCCGGCGAAGAAGCCGAGATAGGCCGGGAGAGCGATCTTGTAGAAGCGGTTGAACATCGCCGCCGCCAAGCCGCCGGCCAGAATGCCGCCGAACACGCCGGTTTCCATGGACTTGATGCCCATGATGGTCTTGGGCTCCATCCCCCAGACCCCGGTCATCACGCCCAGCGTGGCCAGCATCACGATATAGCCGATGGTGGCGGCGATGGCCGACACGCCGTCATTCTCGGTATAGCCGAGCGCGACGCCGATGGCGAAGATCAACGGGAGATTCCCGAAGATCACGTCGCCCGAATTCTTCATCAGCATCGACAGCAGCGGCGGCATCCACTCGAAATTCGCCGCGCCGATGCCCAGCAGCAGGCCGGCGACGGGAAGCACCGCCACCGGCAGCATCAGCGATTTGCCGATCTTCTGTAGAAACGCAAAGGGGTTCAAGGCCATGGCGGCTCTCCCGCAATTTGTCCGGCGGCGGCAACATCGTCATCCCCGGACGGGAATACAACCCGCAAGGGGGACAGGTTTCACGACATAGGCGACATAGCTTGTCAGGCAAGGCTTGAGGCTTATCCCGGATGCGCAAGGCCGGGCGCGGATTGGCCGTAGGCTTCCGCCTTTTCCGGACAGGAAGTTTCGATAATCTATAGCGGGAATTGCGCTTGGGCTATGCGGCGTCTGCGCGCATACAAACGATCCGGTAGCCGTGAGACGATGACGGCCGTCCGACGCGAAGGCGCCCGCAGGGGTCGATGCGTTAAGAATGAGGACCAACCAATCATGACCGCGATCACGCTTGCAGCACCGCTGGCCGGATGGGCCATGCCGCTGACCGAGGTTCCCGACCCCGCCTTCGCCCAGGGGCTCGTCGGGACCGGCATGGCCATCGACCCGACCGTGAACGAGTTGCGCAGCCCCTGCGACGGCGTCGTGCTGTCGGTTCACCGCGCGCGCCACGCCTGTACCGTGCGCGCCGCCAGCGGTGCGGAGGTGCTGCTGCATCTGGGCGTCGACACCGTCGGGCTGAACGGCGAAGGCTTCACCGCCCATGTCCGCGACGGGCAGGCGGTAAAGGCCGGCGATCCGCTGATCAGCTTCGACATGGATCTGGTGGGAAGCCGGGCGCAGAGCCTGGTCAGCATGATGGTCGTCGTGAATGACGGCTTCACCGTCGACGGCCAGTCCGTCAACCGCGAGATCGCGGTGGGCGAGCCGGCGATGACCATCCACGGCGGCAGCGGCGCCGATACCGTGGCGCCCTCCTCCGCCGCCGCTCCCGACTCGGACGAAACGGGCGAGCGCGGAGTCGTCCTGCCCATCGCCAACGGCCTGCATGCCCGTCCGGCTGCAGCGCTGGTCGCCGCCACCAAGGCCTATCCCGGGACCGTCAGCATCCTCTGCCGCGACCGCAGCGCGAATGCCAAGAGCGTCGTCGCCCTGATGGGGCTAGGCACCGTGCTGGGCGACCGGCTGACCGTGCGCGCCGCGGGCCCCGGCGCCCAGGACATGGCGGAGAGCATCGCCGTGCTGATCGAAGGCGGGCTGGGCGATCCGGTCGTCGACGGTGCCGCGGCACCGGCCGCGCCGGTTGCCGCCACACCCGCCGCCCCAACGGCCGCCCCTGCGGCCCAACCGGCGGAGGAGGAGGTCGGCCCGCCCTTCGCCCCCGGCGAGGAGGTGCTGCTGAAAGGCACCATCGCCGTGCCGGGACAGGCGGTGGGATCCGTCGTACGCCGCTTCCGCAGCGCCGTGCACGTGGCGGAGGAGGGCGCCGGACCGGCGGTGGAAGAGCCGCGGCTGCATCGGGCGCTGGACAGCGTGATCGCGGAGCTGGGCCGGTCGGCCGAGCGGATGCCGGAACACGCCGCCATCTTCCAGGCCCACCGCGAACTGCTGGACGACCCGGAACTGCTGGACGCCGCGCTCGCCGACATCCGCGCCGGCAAGAGCGCGGAATGGGCCTGGCAGCGGACGGCGCGGCTGCAGGCCGATGCGCTGGCGGCGCTGGCCGACCCGCGCATGGCGGAGCGGGCGGCCGACCTGCGCGACCTGGAACAGCAGGTGCTGACCGCGTTGGCAGGCAAGGCGCCGAGCGTCGGTCTGGCGGAGCTGCCGGCCGGCAGCATCGTGCTGGCCGACGAAATCCTCCCCTCCGACCTTGCCGGCGTCCCGGCGGGGCGGCTGGCGGGCATTGGCATGGCGCATGGCGGCCCGACCTCCCACGCCGTCATCCTGGCCGCGGCGCTCGGCGTTCCGACCGTGGTGGCGCTCGGCCGGCAGGCGGAACGGGTGCCGGACGGCGCCCCCGTCGTGATCGACGGCAACCGCGGCGAACTTCTGGTCTTCCCGCCGGAAGATATGCTGGAGACCACCCGGACCGCCGTCGCCGCCCGCGCCGCGCGGCGCGAGGAGAACCGCCGCACCGCCGGCGAGGAGTGCCGCATGGCCGACGGCACGCGGATCGAGGTGTTCGCCAATCTGGGCCGGGTCAGCGACGCCCCCGGCGCGGTGGTCGAGGGGGCTGAGGGCTGCGGCCTTCTGCGCACCGAATTCCTGTTCCTGGAACGCCAGTCCGCACCCACCGAGGACGAGCAGCACCGGCAGTACCAGCAGATCGCTGACGCGCTGGAAGGCCGTCCGCTGGTGATCCGCACATTGGACGTCGGCGGCGACAAGCCCCTGTCCTACCTGCCGCTGCCGAAGGAGGAGAACCCGGTGCTGGGCCTGCGCGGCGTCCGCGTGGGCTTGCGCGAACCGGAGCTTCTGCGTGCGCAGATCCGCGCCATCCTGCGGGTGAAGCCGGCGGGTGCCTGCCGCATCATGGTGCCGATGATCGCCTCGCCGTCGGAACTGCTGGCGGTGCGCAGAATGGTGGACGAGGAGCGCGAGAGGCTCGGCCGTGCGGAACCGATCGAGCTTGGCGCCATGATCGAGGTTCCGGCCGCGGCGCTGATCGCCGACCGCATCAGCGCGGTGGCCGATTTCCTGTCCATCGGCACCAACGACCTGACCCAGTATGTGCTGGCGATGGATCGCGGCAACCCGCATGTGGCGGCCCAGCTGGACGCCCTGCATCCGGGCGTGCTGCGGCTGATCCGCCTTGCCGTGATGGGGGCCAAGACCTACGACCGGACGGTCGCGGTCTGCGGCGGCTCCGCCTCCGACCCGATGGCGGCGCCGTTGTTGATCGGGCTTGGCGTGACGGAACTGTCGGCCACCCCGGCGGTGATCGCCGACCTGAAGGCCTTCATCCGCACCCTGCGCATGGAGGACTGCCGCCGCGTCGCCGAAGCGGCGCTGGCCACCGACAGCGCCGACGAGGTCCGCCGGCTGGTGGCGGAGACCTGGCCGGCGATCTGACGCCGGACTTGTGCTCGATAGGTCTGCAACCGAAAGGCCGGCCGCCCCTTCCCGGGCGGACCGGCCAGGGCACCCGGCAGCGGCTTCGGCCACGGCAGTGGTCACGGCGGTGCCGGTGGCGGAGTTCGCTGAAGCTCTACAGCGCCAGTCAGCAATCTCGGATTGCGTTAGCGACCTTTTGAAAGTGACTGAAGGCATCGCGGCCTGTTCTTTGCTCCTTTATTCGAAATTGCCGCAAAATCTGCTGACCTTCGTCGCAGAGCCTGCTGCGGCATTTTGATCCACACATTTGATATGTCTGCATTCTCGAAATTATCTGCGTTAACATACTAGTATATCAACGTCGAAGGAATGCCCCCGCAGAGGGAAGAGTCCAATTTTCAATAAGGGCTGAGCCGGGTCGAACGCTCGGCTTCCTTTGTTGTCTTTGGTTTGGGCCATGGACCACGTCGAAATTCCCCGACCGCTCGGGCCCGGCCACCTTCCGGGCTCATGTCGGCCGGCGTTATGGCCGCTCCCTCCGCACGGGCCGGAACTCTTCGCATAGACAGGACCTGATCATGATCACGCTCCTTCCGCGGCTGTCGATCCGCGCCACGCTTGGCCTTGTCGTCGCCGCGCTGGGCCTGCTGCTGATCGCCACCAGCACCTACACGATGATCGACGTGGTGAACCGGACGCGCACCGCCGACAGGGTCGCCACGCTCAGCGAGACCAGCCGCGAATTGCTGCGCACGCTGCTGGCCATCCGGCTGGAGCGCGGGCTGGTCGGACCGGCGCTGGGTGCCGAAGGGCAAGCCGGCGACACCGAACTCCGCGAGATCGCCGCGAACCGCGAGACGGCGGAGGCCGGCTACGCCGCCATCGCCGCCAAGCTGGGCGGGCTCGACCTTCCCGGCCTGCCGGCTGCAACGGAAAAGCTGCGTAGCGCTCACGATACGCTTTCCGCCCTGCGCCGGCAGGCCGATAACGCCCTCCGGCAGGGCAGATCGGCACGTGATCCGGCGGTGGCCGCAGCGTGGGCGACGGCCCCGGTCGCCTATCTCGACGCGCTGACCGCCGCCACCGACCTGCTGGACGCGTCGCTGAAGCTGGCCGACCCGATGGTCGATCACCTGCTGGGCATCAAGCGCGCCGCCTGGAACACCCGGCTGAATGCCGGCGGCATGGCACTGCGCATCCAGACCGCGGTCGCCACCGGTCAGGCCTGGACCCCGGCAGACGCGCAGGCGGTGGCGGAGGCCATCGGCCGCACCGCCCAGGCCTGGACCCTGGTGACGGAGGCCGCCGCCCGCACCGACACGCCGGACGCCATCCGCAGCGCGGTCGAGAAGGCCAAGGTGAATTTCGAAGGCCCGCTGGTCGAACAGCGCAAGGCGGTCCTCGCAGCACTCGCCGAAGGACGCAAGTCGCCGGTGGAGATCGGCACGATGCGCCAGCAGGACACCACCAGCCAGGGCTACATCGTCGACGCCGCGCTGGCCGCGGTGGACCGGATGGTCGCCCGTGCCGATACGCAGGCGGCACATGCCACGCGCGACGCCGTCATTGCCGGCCTGCTGGTGGTGGCTGCCATCGTGCTGACCATCGTGGGGCTGGTCGTCGCCAAGCGCCGGGTGAGCGACCCGATCCGCTCCATGACCGATGCGATGCGCCGTCTGGCCGACCGCGATTTGGCGGTGGCGATCCCCGGATTGGACCGCAGCGACGAGATCGGCGGCATGGCCGCGGCCGTCACCGTGTTCCGCGACAGCATGATCACTGCCGACCGGCTCGCCGCCGAGCAGGCGCGCGAACAGGCCGCCAAGGAGAAGCGCGCGGCCCATCTGGAAGCGCTGATGCGCGACTTCGACGCCAAGGCGATGCACATCGTGGAGACCGTCGCGTCCGCTGCCACCGAGATGCAGGGCACCGCCGGGGCCATGTCCACCACCGCCTCCCAGGCCAGCGAGCAGGCGACCGCCGTCGCCGCGGCGTCCGAACAGGCATCCGCCAACGTCCAGACGGTGGCCTCGGCGACGGAGGAACTGTCGGCCTCCATCCTGGAGATCGGCCGGCAGATCGCCGCCTCCACCCGCATCTCGGGCGAAGCGGTGACCCAGGCCGAACAGACCGACGCCACCATGCGCGTCCTGGTGGAGGCGGCCGACCAGATCGGCCATGTGGTGGAGATGATCAACACCATCGCAGCGCAAACCAACCTGCTGGCGCTGAACGCCACCATCGAGGCCGCCCGCGCCGGCGAGGCCGGCAAAGGTTTTGCCGTCGTGGCCGGCGAGGTGAAGGCGCTGGCCAGCCAGACCGCCCGCGCCACCGATGAAATCCAGGCCAAGGTGCGGGAGATCCAGCTCGCCACCGGCGGCGCGCAGGCGGCGATCCAGGGCATCGGCCAGACCATCGGCCGCATCAGCGGGATCACCACCACCATCGCCGCCGCCATCGAGGAGCAGGGTGCCGCTACCCGCGACATCGCCGGCAACGTGACGGAGGCAGCGCGCGGCACCACGTCGGTCTCCTCCACCATCGTCGGCGTCAACCATGCGGTGCTGGAAACCGGCTCCGCCGCCACCGAGGTTCTGGACGCCGCCAGCAGCCTTGCCCGCGAAGCGGAAACCCTGCGCGGCGAGGTCACGTCCTTCATCACCGCGGTGCGCGCGGCGTAACCCTTCCTGCCAAGGCGGGTCATGGGCGGTATTAGGGGCGGTATTAGGGGCGGTATCAGGGGCGGCTGGCCCGCTCCCTGCCCGCCCCCGCCAGCATGGTTTCCTGCACCGCCATCACCGCCGCCCCGATCACCGCGGCACTCTCCACCTCTGGCACATACTGGATGTCGAGATGCCGGGTGGAGAGGGCGAGCGAGCGCTGATAGACGCTCTGCCGGATAGAGGCCAGCAGAAGCGGGCCGATCCGGGCGACGCCGCCGCCGATGAAGATGTGCGACGGGTTGAAGAAATTGACCACCGCGGCCAGCATCCGACCGATATGGGCGCCGGCCCGCTGGACGATGGCGTTGGCGGCTGCGTCGCCCGCCCGGCTGGCATTGCCGAGATCGACTGTGGTGAGCGCGCCGTTCCGTTCCAGCAGGTCCATCAGCCGGGGGCTTTCCCCGGCACGGGCGGCCTCTTCCGCCATGCGGGCGATGGCCGGGCCGGCCGCCATCGCCTCGACACAGCCGGCATTGCCGCAACGGCAGAGCGGTCCCTGCGGATCGACGCAGATGTGCCCGACGTCGCCGGCCGAACCGTCCCGTCCGCGATAGACCATGCCGTGGCAGATGATGCCGCAGCCGATGCCGGTGCCGATCTTGATAACCAGGAAGTTCTGAATCTGGCCGCGCAGGCGCCAATGGGTGCCCAGCGCCATGATGTTCACGTCGTTGTCGACGAAGACCGGAGCGGCATACTCCTCGGCAAGACAATCGCGGATCGAGAAGCTCTCCCACCCCGGCAGCAGCGGCGGATTGACCAGCATGCCGCTGTCGAAGGCGACCGGCCCCGGCACGCCGACGCCGATCCCCAGCACCTGCGCAGCGCCGATGCCGCAGCGCTCCCGCGCGTCCCGCAGCAGATCTCGCACGCGTGCGAACAGGGCGGCCGGGCCGTCGCGGACATCGGCCGGTTCCGACCGGTGGTCCAGCACCGTCATGTCCGGCGCCAGCAGTGCGACGTCGACGCTGGTGGCGCCGATGTCGATCCCCGCCAGCACTCCCATGCGGTGGCTCAGCCGCAGCACCTCCGCCCGCCGCCCGCCGGACGAGGGCTGCACCCCGCCCTCTTCGATCAGTTCACGCCCGATCAGGCTGGATATCGCGAGGTTGGCCTTGCTCTTGGAGAAGTCGACGGACGAGGCCAATTCGCCGCGCGACAGCCCGCCCGACCAGAACAGCCGCTCCAGCATGGCGCGCTCGCCATCCGACAGACGTTGCCAGTCAACCATCGACGAATGCCTTCCCGAACTGGTTCTGCCCCCTCCCCATCCCTCCCCCGCTTCGCGGGAGAGGGGGTAGGAGCCTTGTCCGCGTAACTTGAGTGCAAGACGGCGGCAGTTCCCTCTCCCGCGAAGCTGGGGAGGGGTAGGGAGGGGCCACCTGACGACGCCCCACCTCACCTCCCTACCACATCCACCCCACTTTTGCCAAATTATGTTCGAAGTCGGCCATTGTCTGTCCAAAGCGACGAGCTTACCATCCGCTTAACAGACGAAGCGGCGTCTTCCGGGACGGCACGCTCCGCAATGGGAGAAACGTCATGGACGGCATCCGCCCCGCCACAACGTGGCCGGTGGAAAGGCCGTCAGGGGGTGCGGAGCCATGAGCCTGCATGTCGCCTTCGACGGCATCACCAAGGAATTCGGTCCCGTGCGCGTGCTGCACGGCGTCAGCTTCGACCTGCATCCGGGCCGGGTGCACGGGCTGCTGGGCGAGAATGGCGCCGGCAAATCGACGCTGATGAAGATCCTCGCTGGCTATCACGCGCCGACCGCCGGCACGCTGCGCATAGATGGCGAAGCGGTGACGTTCAAAAGCTCCCGCGATGCGGAAAAGCGCGGGATCGTGCTGATCCACCAGGAACTCAGCCTGGCCGATGACCTCACCGTCGCCCAGAACATGTTCCTCGGCCACGAGATAAAGCGCGGCTGGCTGCTGGACGACCGCGCCATGCGCGAACAGGCGGCCAACGCCCTGCATCAGGTCGGCTTCGAACGTGATCCCGACACCAAGGTGCGCGACCTGATCGTCGCCGAGAAACAGCTGGTGGAGATCGCAAAGGCGCAGCTGCGCAACGCCCGGCTGCTGATCATGGACGAGCCGACGGCCAGCCTGACTCCGTCCGAATGCGACCGGCTTTTCGGGCTGATCGACCGGCTGCGGCAGGACGGCGTCACCATCGTCTACATCTCCCACAAGCTGGACGAGGTGGAGCGCATCACCGACGAGGTGATCGTGATGCGCGACGGCCGCTTCGTCGCCCGCGCACCCACCGCCGAAACGCCGCGCCAACGCATGGCGACGCTGATGGTCGGGCGCGACCTGACCGACATGTTCCCCGACAAGCACATGCCCGCGCTCGGCAAGCCGCTGATGGCGGTGCGCGGCCTGACCGTGCCCGGCTGGGCGGAGGATGTCAGCTTCGACCTCCATCCCGGCGAAATCCTGGGCTTCGCCGGTCTGGTCGGCGCCGGCCGCACCGAACTTTTCGAGGGCATCCTGGGCCTGCGCCCGCGCAGCGCCGGCACAATCGAGATCGAAGGCCGCCCGGTCTCCTTGCGCACCCCGCGCGAGGCGATGCGCAATGGCCTCACCTATCTCAGCGAGGACCGCAAGGGCAAGGGCCTGCACGTCAAGATGGGGTTGCGCGACAACCTGACCCTGATGACGCTACGCCACCACGCCCAGCCGCTGCTGTCGCCGGCCTCGGAGGACAGGGCGCTGGAGCACGCGGTCGCGTCCTTCGGCATCCGCGGCAATCCGCAGGGCACCGCCGCATCATTGTCCGGTGGCAACCAGCAGAAGTTGGCCATCGCCAAGTTCCTGGAGCCCGACCCCCGCGTCTTCGTGCTGGACGAGCCGACACGCGGCGTCGATGTCGGCGCCAAGCGGGACATCTATTTCCTGATCGCGAAGCTGGCCGCCGAAGGGCGCGGCGTGATCGTGATCTCATCCGAACTGATCGAACTGATCGGGCTCTGCCACCGGGTGATCGTGATGCGCGGGCGCCGGGTGACCGCGACCGTGCCCGCCGACCGGCTCAGCGAAGAGGAGTTGATTGCCCATGCCATCGGCACCCACACCCGTCACTGACGTCCGGCAGGACGGTGCGGCCCCGCGCAAGCCGAGCCGCCGCTTCGATCCGCGCCGCTTCGGCCCGGTCGTCGGGCTGGTGTTGCTGCTGATCGTCGGCACGGCGCTGAACCCGGATTTCGCGACCTGGGACAACCTGATGAACGTGCTGACCCGCACGGCCTTCATCGGGATCATTTCCATCGGCATGTGCTTCGTCATCATCTCCGGCGGGATCGACCTGTCGGTAGGATCGATGGCGGCGCTGATCGCCGGCGGCATGATCCTGCTGATGAACGCGCTGGCCGCATCGGTCGCCTCGCCGGTCGCGGTGGTGGGGCTCGGAATGCTGTTCGCGCTGCTGCTGGGCGGCGGGTTCGGGCTGGCGCACGGCTATCTAATCACGCGCGGCCGGATCGAGCCCTTCATCGTCACGCTGGGCACGCTCGGCATCTTCCGCGCCGTGCTGACATGGCTGGCCGATGGCGGCGCCATCACGCTGGACAACGATCTGTCGGAGGCCTACGGCCCGGTCTATTACGGCAGCCTGCTCGGCATTCCGGTGCCGGTCTGGGTCTTCCTGGCGGTGTCGGTGGCCGGTGCCGTGCTGCTGAACCGCACCGCCTTCGGCCGTTATGTCCAGGCGATTGGCTCCAACGAGCAGGTGGCGCGCTTCGCTGCGGTCGATGTCGACCGGGTGAAGCTGCTGACCTATGGGCTGCTCGGCGTGTGCGTCGGCATCGCCACGGTGCTGTATGTGCCGCGTCTGGGCTCCGCCTCCCCCACCACTGGACTGCTGTGGGAGCTTGAAGCGATTGCCGCGGTGATCGTCGGCGGCACCTCCTTCAAGGGGGGCGAGGGGCGAATCGCCGGCACGGTGATCGGTGCGGTGCTGCTGTCGGTCATCAGCAACATCCTGAACCTGACCAGCATCATCAGCGTCTATCTGAACGCGGCGGTCCAGGGCTGCGTCATCATCGCCGTCGCCTTCCTGCAGCGCCGGCGCCCTTAAGAACGATAAGGAGGAGAATCGTCATGTCGGAAGTTGCGCGTTATTCCCGCCGTCTTGTCATGGGCGCCGGTCTGGCCATGACCGCGACGGTCGCCCTCGGTAGCGCCCTTGGCGGCGTCGCTTTCGCGGCCGATGCGGTGAAGCTGGGCGTCAGCATCCCGGCCGCCACCCACGGCTTCACCGGCGGCATCGTCTGGTGGGCCAATCAGGCGAAGGCGGAGCTGGAGAAGGCCCATCCCAACCTGAAGATCACCGTCAAGACCGCCAGCGGCGCGCCGGAACAGGCGAACCAGCTTCAGGATCTGGTGACCGTCACCAAGATCGACTCGCTGGTCATCTTCCCCTTCGAATCCGCCGCCCTGACCCAGCCGGTGATGCAGGCGAAGAAGAAGAACGTCTACGTCACCGTCGTCGACCGCGGCCTGACGGATCCCAGCGCGCAGGACGCCTACATCGCCGGCGACAACACCGCCTTCGGCCGCATCCCGGCCGAATACATTGCGAAGAAGTACAACGGCAAGGCCAACATCGTGGCGCTGCGCGGCATCCCGACCACGCTCGACAACGAGCGGTGGGAGGCGTTCACCGCGGTGATGAAGCAGCACCCGGACATCAAGATCCTCGACGCCAAATACGCCAACTGGAACCGCGACGACGCCTTCAAGGTGACGCAGGACTTCCTGACCCGCTTCAAGGAAATCGACGTCATCTGGGCCGCCGACGACGACATGGCCTTCGGCGTGCTGAAGGCGATCGAGCAGGCCAAGCGCACCGACATCAAGGAGGTGTTCGGCGGCGCGGGCTCCAAGACGATGGTGAAGACCATCATGGACGGCTCCAACCCGCTGCTGCACGCCGACGTGTCCTATTCGCCGAAGTTCATCTACGACGCCATCAAGATGACCGCCGAAGCCCGCCTGAAGGGCGACAAGCTGCCGGCGACTTACATCATCCCGTCGGCGCTGATCACCAAGGAGAACGCGAAGGAGTTCTACTTCGCGGATTCGCCGTACTGATCCTTGGCACCGCTTGCCCCCTCCCCGACCCTCCCCCGCCCTCGGCCGGCCGAAGGCCGGTCCGATCGAGGAAGAGGGTGCCTTATGCGAAGCGGCGGCAGTCCCCTCTCCCGCGTCAGCGGGGGAGGGTTAGGGAGGGGGCAACCGCCAACCGACACCTCCCGTCAACCGGGGAGCCCAAACCCATGAAGACCATCAAAGGCCCGGCGATCTTCCTCGCCCAGTTCGCGGGCGACGCCGCACCCTTCAACTCGCTGGACGGCATCGCCCGCTGGGCCGCCGGCCTCGGCTTCAAGGGCGTGCAGATCCCCAGCTGGGACCGCCGCCTGTTCGACCTGCAGAAGGCCGCCACCAGCCGCGCCTACTGCGACGAGGTCAAGGGCACGCTCGCCGATGCCGGCGTCGAGTTGACCGAACTGTCCACCCACCTCCAGGGCCAGCTCGTCGCCGTCCATCCCGCCTACGACGCGCTCTATGACGGCTTCGCCCCGGCGGAGGTCCATGGCCGTCCCGACGCGCGGCAGGCCTGGGCGGTGGAACAGCTGCACCTCGCCGCCAAGGCGTCCGCCAACCTCGGCCTGACCGCCCACGCCACCTTCTCCGGCGCGCTGGCCTGGCCCTACCTCTATCCCTGGCCGCAGCGTCCGCCCGGCCTGATCGAGACCGCCTTCGACGAGCTGGCGAAGCGCTGGCGCCCGATCCTCGACGCCTTCGACGAGGCCGGCTGCGACCTCTGCTATGAGATCCACCCCGGCGAAGACCTGTTCGACGGAACCACCTTCCAGATGTTCCTCGACCGGGTGGACGGGCACAGGCGCTGCAACATCCTGTTCGATCCCAGCCATTTCGTCCTGCAGCAGCTGGACTATCTCGGCTACATCGATGTCTTCCACGACCGTATCCGCATGTTCCACGTCAAGGATGCGGAGTTCAATCCCACCCCTTGGCAGGGCGTCTATTCCGGCTATGCGCCATGGAAGGACCGGGCCGGGCGTTTCCGCTCGCTGGGCGACGGGCAGGTCGATTTCCGCGGCATCTTCTCCAAACTGACCCAGTACGGCTTCGACGGCTGGGCGGTGCTGGAATGGGAATGCTGCATCAAGCATCCGGAGCAGGGAGCCGCCGAGGGCGCCCGCTTCATCCAGGACCACATCATCCGCGTCACCGACCGCGCCTTCGACGATTTCGCCGATGCCGGAACCGACGAGGCGGCCAACCGCCGGATCCTGGGTTTGGGGAAAGGGACATCATGAGCGCGGATCAGACACCCGCGG
This sequence comes from Azospirillum sp. B21, assembly GCF_008364825.1. GTDB lineage: Bacteria > Pseudomonadota > Alphaproteobacteria > Azospirillales > Azospirillaceae > Azospirillum. The sequence goes on along the minus strand of NZ_VTTO01000005.1, from coordinate 68,011 downwards.
CCGCCAGACGCTTGAGGCTGGGCATGGTCGGCGGCGGTCAGGGCGCCTTCATCGGCGCCGTCCACCGCATCGCCGCCCGGATCGACGACCGCTATGAACTGGTAGCCGGCGCCCTGTCCTCCAATCCTGAGCGGGCGCGGGCCAGCGGAGCGGAGCTTTTTCTGGCGCCCGACCGCTGCTACGACGACTTCCGCAGGATGGCTGAGGCTGAGGCGGCGCGGTCCGACGGCATCGACGCGGTCGCCATCGTCACGCCCAACCACCTGCATTACCCCGCCGCCAAGGCCTTCCTCGAGGCCGGCATCCACGTCATCTGCGACAAGCCGCTGGTCCATACGGTGGAGGAGGCGGAGGAACTGGCCGAACTGGTGCACAGCCGCGGCCTCGTCTTCGTGCTGACCCACAATTACAGCGGCTATCCGATGATCCGGCAGGCGCGCGCCATGGTCGCGGCCGGGACGCTGGGCAAAATCCGTGTGGTGCAGGTCGAATATGCCCAGGACTGGCTGGCGACCGACCTGGAAGCCAGCGGCCAGAAGCAAGCGTCGTGGCGCACCGACCCGGCGCAGAGCGGCATTGCCGGCTGTATCGGCGACATCGGCACCCACGCCTTCCATCTGGCGGAGTTCGTGACCGGCCTCCGCTGCACCGATCTCGCCGCCGACCTGACCACCTTCGTGCCCAACCGGCGGCTGGACGACAACGCCCACATCATGATGCGCTTTGCCGACGGCGCCCGCGGCATGCTGTGGGCGAGCCAGGTCTGCCCCGGCACCACCAACGGCCTGCGCCTGCGCGTCTTCGGCGAGGCCGGCGGGCTGGAATGGCAGCAGGAGCAGCCCAACGAGCTGCGCTTCACCCCGCTGGGCGAGCCGACACGCACCCTGCTGCGCGCCGGTGCGGGAAGCCTGCCGGCCGCCAGCGCCATCTCGCGCACTCCCGCCGGCCATCCGGAAGGCTATCTGGAAGGTTTCGCCCAAATCTACCGCGACGCCGCCGACCTCATCGCCGCCCGGATCGACGGCCGCCCGGCGCCCGCCGATGTGCCGCTCCCGACAGTGGAGGATGGGGTGCGTGGCGTACGCTTCATCCATGGCGCAGTGGACTCCAGCCGCCGCAACGCCGCGTGGGTTTTGTTGGCTGATTAACCCCCTCTCCCGGGGCGGGAGAGGGAGTGTAACCGTCCCCGAAAAGCCGGTCCTCTCCTGGGAGGGCCGGCTTATTGCGTTCGGGCGAGCGCAATGCGCAGAACCGGCAAAATCCGTTCCGAAGAGGCAATCACCCTTTCGGCCCTTTCCGTACCATCCGTTCATCAAGACAGCCGGAGCCGGTCCAGCCGGCCGACACGGTCCCGAACGGACTTTGCATGACCTCCCACGAATTCCATCCGTCGCGTCGGACGGTCCTCTCCGGTAGCGCCGCCCTCGCCGTTGCGGGCGGCGGCCTGCTCACTGCGGTCGCCGGCCCCGTCGCCGCGGCCGAAAAGACGGCCATCCGCCAAGACCCGACCAAAGGAACCAGACCCATGCTCCAGGGCAGCTACGTCACCACCAAGGACGGCGTCCAGATCTACGTCAAGCAGTGGGGGCCGCTGACCGGCCAGCCGGTGGTCTTCAGCCATGGCTGGCCGCTGACCGGCGACGCCTTCGAAGACCAGATGATGTTTCTGGCCCAGCACGGCTATCGCACCATCGCCCATGACCGCCGCGGCCATGGCCGGTCGTCGCAGCCCGGCTTCGGCAACGATCTCGACCATTACGCCGACGATCTGGCCGCGGTGATCGAGGCGCTGGAGTTGAAGAACGCCGTCCATGTCGGCCATTCCACCGGCGGCGGCGAGGTTGCGCGCTACATCGGCCGCCACGGTGTGTCGCGCGTCGCCAAGGCGGTGCTGATCGGCGCCATCCCGCCGATCATGGTGAAGACCGACTGGAACCCCGACGGCGTGCCGATGGAGGTGTTCGACGGCATCCGCGCCGGCGTGAAGGCCGACCGTTCGCAGTTCTTCAAGGATCTGACGATCCCCTTCTACGGCTACAACCGTCCGGGCGCCAAGGTTTCGCAGGGCGTCATCGACAGCTTCTGGATGCAGGGCATGATGGGAGGCCTGCTGGCCGAGTACGAGTGCGTCAAGGCCTTCTCCGAGACCGACCAGCGCGAAGACCTGAAGAAGATGATCGTCCCGACCCTGGTCCTGCACGGCGACGACGACCAGATCGTCCCGATCGCCACCTCCGCCAAGGCCGCCGTGACACTTCTGCCGAAGGGCACGCTCAAGGTGGTCGCCGGTGCGCCGCACGGCATCTGCACCACGCACAAGGACATCGTGAACGAGGAACTGCTGGCCTTCATCCAGGCCTGAGCGGAAATCGGGGCATTGTGCCAATTTAAGCAACAGTTATGTTCCAACAGGTTCGATTGTCCCGACTTTCTGACCATGCCATTGTCCTTTCAGACGGTGGCGCCGACGAAATCGGCAGCCAATCCCTTAAAAATCCACACGGAACAGGAAACGATCATGACTTTCCCGGCCAAGTCGCTCATCAACGCCGACGACACCGTCTTCATCTTCATCGATCACCAGCCGCAGATGTCCTTCGGCGTCGTCAACATCGACCGCCAGCAGTTGAAGAACAACACCATCGCGCTGGCGAAGACCGCCAAGCTGTTCGGTGCCTCGACCATCGTGACCGCGGTGGAGACCGAGAGCTTCTCCGGCTACATCTGGCCGGAACTGATGGACGTGCTGCAGCAGGATCCCATCGAGCGCACCTCGATGAACAGCTGGGATTCGGAGGAACTGGTGGCTGCCGTCAAGGCGACCGGCAAGAAGAAGCTGGTCATCGCAGCATTGTGGACCGAGGCTTGTCTGCTGTTCCCGACGCTGTGCGCCATCGAGGAAGGCTTCGAGGTCTACATCGTCACCGACGCTTCGGGCGGCACCTCGCAGGAGGCCCACGACGCCGCCATCCGGCGCATGGAGCAGGCCGGCGCCCATTCCATCACCTCGGTCAACGTCCTGCTGGAACTGCAGCGCGATTGGGCCAAGCGCGGAACCTATGACGGCGTGATGAACATCGTCCGCGAGCATTTCGGCGCCTACGGGATGGGTGTCGATTACGCCTACACCATGGTCCACAAGGCCCCGCAGCGCGGCGAGCACCCGCACAAGGTGACCGGCGCAGCCGCGCACGAACATGCGTAACCGGCACGCCTGATCCTGCGTCCCTGCGTCCGGCTTCGGCCGGGCGCAGGTTGTCATTCGACAGACCAGCTTTCCAGACCGGGAGCCCGGAACCATGATGCCTTATCTCCTATCGGCCGGCGCCGGCATCCTGGTCGGCATCATCTATGCGTTGATCGGCGTCCGTTCGCCGGCACCGCCTACCATCGCCCTGATCGGACTGCTTGGCATGCTTGTCGGCGAGCAGGTGGTGCCGGTCGTCAAGCGCCTGATCGCCGGCGAGCCGGTCGTCGCCTTCATCCAGACCGACTGCGCCCGCCATGTGCTGGGCCCGCAGGCCGGAGCCGACAGGACGCCGGCCGACCCGGTTGGGAAGGAAGAGAAGGCATGACGCCCCCAACCCCGCCCGCGATTAGCCGCCGCAAGGCGATTGCCGGGACCGCCGCCGCGACCCTGCTCGCCTCGCCGCTGATGTCCACCCTCGCGTCCAGAACCGGGAATGCCGCCATGCCCAACACCGCCACCACCGGCGACGTGATCCTCGTCAACGCCAAGGTCACGACGCTGGACCGCGCCAACCCACAGGCCAGCGCCATCGCCATCCGCGACGGCCGCTTCCTCGCCGTCGGCACCGAGGCGGAGGTGCGCGCCGCCGCGCCGCAAGCGACGGTGATCGATGCCAAGGGCCGGCGGGTGATCCCCGGGCTGATCGACAGCCACATGCACATCATCCGAGGCGGCCTGAACTACAACATGGAGCTGCGCTGGGACGGCGTGCCGAGCCTCGCCGACGCCATGGCGATGCTGAAGCAGCAGGCGGCCATCACGCCGCCGCCGCAGTGGGTCCGGGTGGTCGGCGGCTTCACCGAGCACCAGTTCGCCGAAAAGCGCCTGCCGACCATCGAGGAGCTGAACGCCGCCGCTCCCGACACGCCGGTCTTCATCCTGCACCTCTACGACCGCGCCCTGCTGAACGCCGCGGCCCTGCGCGCCGTCGGCTATACCAGGGACACGCCGAACCCGCCGGGCGGCGAGATCGTCCGCGATGCTGCCGGCAACCCGACCGGCCTGCTGCTGGCGCAGCCCAACGCGACGATCCTCTATTCCACGCTGGCCAAGGGGCCGAAGCTGCCGCCCGAGTACCAGCTGAACTCCACCCGCCATTTCATGCGCGAGATGAACCGGCTGGGCGTGACCGGAGTGATCGACGCCGGCGGCGGTTACCAGAACTATCCCGACGATTACGCCATCATCGAAAAGCTGCATGCCGATGGCGAGCTGACCCTGCGCATCAGCTACAACCTGTTCACCCAGAAGCCGAAGGAGGAGCTTGCCGACTTCGCCGGCTGGGCGTCGAAGGTGAAGCCCGGTGATGGCGACGACAGCTATCGCCACAACGGCGCCGGCGAGATGCTGGTCTATTCCGCCGCCGATTTCGAGGATTTCCGCGTCGCCCGCCCCGACATGCCGCCGAACATGGAAGGCGATCTGGAGCCGGTGATCCGCCTGCTGGCCGAGAACCGCTGGCCCTGGCGTCTGCACGCCACCTACGACCAGACGATCAGCCGCGCGCTGGACGTGTTCGAGAAGGTCAATCGCGACATCCCCTTCGACGGGCTGCACTGGTTCTTCGACCATGCGGAGACGATCAGCGACCGTAACATCGACCGCATCGCCGCACTCGGCGGCGGCATCGCCGTCCAGCACCGCATGGCCTATCAGGGCGAGTATTTCGTCGAGCGCTACGGCGCGAAGGCGGCGGAACGGACCCCGCCCATCGCGAAAATGATGGCGGCCGGCCTGCCGGTCGGCGCCGGCACCGACGCCACCCGCGTCGCCAGCTACAACCCGTGGGTCTCGCTGTCCTGGCTGGTGACGGGCAGGACGGTCGGCGGTCTCAGCCTCTATCCCCAGGCCAACCGGATGGACCGCGAAACGGCGCTGCGGCTGTGGACGGAAGCCAACACCTGGTTCTCCAACGAACAGGGGAAGAAGGGGCAGATCAAGGCCGGTCAGTTGGCCGACCTCGCCGTGCTGTCCGACGACTTCTTCTCGATCTCCGAAGACCGCATCGCCCATCTGAACTCGGTCCTGACCATGCTCGGCGGTGCCGTGGTGCATGGCGAGGGCGATTACAGCCCGCTGGCGCCGCAATTGCCCAAGCCGATGCCGGACTGGTCGCCCGTGCGCACCTTTGGCGGCTATTACAAGGCGGCCGACGGCGCTGCGGGCGACCAGCGGAAGGCGCTGGCATCGGCCTGCGGCTGCGCCACTGGCTGCGGCGTTCACGGCCATGACCATGCCGCCGCCTACGCCGCCGACGTCCCGGCCGCCGACGTGCAGTCCTTCTGGGGCGCGCTCGGCTGCGGCTGCTGGGCGGTGTGACCTTCCTTCCGCTAAAGCGGGTCCCCTCTCCCCCCCGGGGAGAGGGTTAGGGTGAGGGGGTCGCGCGGCGAGGATCTTCAAGAATCGCGCTCTCCGCTCCCCACCAATTCCACTCGATGCATCCCCCTCACCCCGACCCTCTCCCCGGGGGGGAGAGGGGGATTTTCGCCCCCCAAAAACACGAAACGGCCCCCGCCATGACCTTCCGCGATCTGGAACGCCCCATCGACCGCATCCTCGACTGGGACGGCACATGGTTTCTGGCCCGGCTCGCGTTGGTGGGTGCCTATCTGCTGGGCGGGCTGGTGAAGCTGACCGACTGGCCGGGCGCGGTGGCGGAGCAGGCGCATTTCGGCCTGCATCCTCCGGCGCTGTGGGCGGCGCTGACCATCCTGGTCGAGCTTGTCGGGCCGCTGCTGATCCTGCTGGACCGCGCGCTGTGGCTGGGGGCCGGGGCGCTCGGCGTGTTCACCGTGCTGGCGGCACTGATCGCCAACGATTTCTGGACGATGGTCGGCCATGAACGCTTCATGGCGACCAATGCCTTCTTCGAGCATCTCGGACTGGTCGGCGGCTTTGCGCTGGCCGCCATGCTGTCGCGGCTGCGCCGACGCTCCCGGCACCTTTGAGGGCTGCCCGCCCGCCCCCGCCAACCGACGGGATCAGTGGGCGCGGCAGGTCATCAGACTGTCGACGATCCGCACCAACTCCACCACCGACCGCGCCTCCATCTTGCGCATGGCCTGACCGCGGTGCAGCTTCACCGTCGCCTCGCTGAGTCCGAGGTCGTCGGCGATCTGCTTGTTGCGCAGGCCGGACACCACCATCATCGTGATCTCGCGCTCGCGCGGGGTCAGCGTGTCGAAGCGGGCGCGCTGGGTGACGAGTCCCCGCTCCTGGTCGCGCTGCTCGCCATGCCGGGCGATGGCGGCGTGGATGGCGTCCAGCAGTTCCTGGTGATGCACCGGCTTGGTCAGGAATTCGAAGGCCCCCGCCTTCATCGCGCGCACCGACATCGGCACATCGGCATGCCCGCTGATGAAGATCACCGGCAGGCTGTTGCCGCAACGCGCCAGCTCCGCCTGGAAATCCAGCCCGCTGCGCCCCGGCAGCCGCACGTCCAGCACCATGCAGCCGACATCGATGGCCGGGCGTTGGTCGATGTATTGCTGCACCGACCCGAAGCTCTTCACCTGCAGCCCGACGGACTCGAGCAGCCCTTCCAGCGCTTCGCGGACGGCTTCGTCGTCGTCGATGATCACCACGGTCACCACGGCCGCGGCGGTTTCGGCCTTGCCCCTCATCACACCCCTCCGGACGATACCGGCAGCACGAAGTCGAACACGCTCCCACAAGGGGTGCCCGGCGTGGCGGTCAGCCGTCCGCCATGCAGTTCCACGATCGACCGGCTGATCGACAGGCCCATGCCCAGCCCGTCCGGCTTGGTGGTGTACAGGGCCCGGAAGATGGCGTCGACATCGGCGTCCGCGATGCCCGTTCCACTGTCCTCGACCCGGACCCGGATCCAGCCGTCCTCGCTGGCGGTGACGATGCGCAGGCGCCGTTCCGGCAAGTCCGGGTCCGCCATCGCTTCGACCGCGTTCATCACCAGATTGAGGACGAGCTGCTGCAACTGCACCCGGTCGCCATGGACCCAGGGCGATCCGGCCTGGAGATCGGTCTCCACCATAATGCGGGCGCGGCGCAGTTCCGCCCGCACCAGCGCCAGCGTGTCGGCGATCAGCGCGCTCATGTCCACCCATCCGGGATCGGCCGGGGTCCGGCGGGCCAGCGCATGGATGCTGCGGACCACGTCGCCGGCCCGCTGGGCATCGCGCACGATCCGTTCCACCACGACGCGGGTCTTGGCCAAGTCGGGATGCGGCTGCGACAGGTGCTGAAGGCAGGTGCCGGCGTTGGTGATGATCGCCATCAGCGGCTGGTTGACCTCATGCGCGACGGCGGCGGCCAGTTCCCCCATCATGGTCAGCCGGCCGATATGGGCAAGGTCGGCCTGGGCCTTGCGCAAGGCCTCCGCGATCTGGCGGCGCTGGGTCAGGTCGCTGAATACCAGGATGGAGCCGACCAGTTCGCCGCGGTCGTCGATGATGGCGGAGCAGCGCTCCTCCACCACGATCCCAGCCGGAGCGGCCCCCCCGCGGGGCAGCAGCCGCGACAGCCGTTCCGGCGGGGCGAAGGCGCCGCTGCGCAGGACGACGGCGGAGAAATCCTCCAGCGGTTCGTGTGTTTCCTCGTCCACCGCGACAAAGACGGAGGCAAGCGGCTGTCCGGCCGCCTCCGCCGCCGTCCAGCCGGTCATCGTCTCCGCCACCCGGTTCATGAAGTCGACGCGGCCCTGGGGATCGCACAGGATGACGCCGTCGCGGATGCTGGCGAGCGTGGCGGCATAGCGCCGCTCGCTCATCCGAAGCTTGGCGTCGCTAGCGTGCTTGTAGAGCGCCATCTGGATGACGGTGCGCATCTGCGGCTCTTCGAAGGGCTTCAGCAGATAGCCGAAGGGCTCCGTCAGGCTGGCGCGCTGCACCACCTCGTCATTGGCGTAAGCCGTGAGGAAGACGACGGGGATGCGCTGGGCGTCGCGGATCCGGCGCGCCGCCTCGATCCCGTCCATCTCCCCTTCCAGGCGGATATCCATCAGGACCAGATCGGGCTGATGGCTGCCGGCCCGCCGGACCGCTTCCTCGCCGCTGGCCGACATGCCGACCACGACATGCCCCATCCGGGACAGTTGATGCTGAATATCGCGCGCGACGATACGGTCGTCTTCGACGATCAGGATCCGTGCCGCGATCATTCACTTCCCCGGTTACGCCCTTTCAAAGGAAAGATGACAATGAACTCCGTCCCTGTGGTGGAACTGTATTTCAACGAGCCGTGCAACTGGCTGGTCAGGTCGGCGATCAGCTGAAAACCGACCGTATCCATCCTATCGGGATCGTACCCTTCGGGCAAGCCCACGCCGTCATCACGAACGGATAGCCGGTACTCCCGCCCGTCCGACGCCAGCCCCACGCTGAGCACCCCGCCCCGCCCGCCCGGAAAGGCGTGTTTCAGCGCGTTGGAGACCAGCTCGTTGACGATCAGGCCGCAGGGCACCGCCCGGTCGAGGTCGAGCTTCAGGTCGTCCATGTCGGTGTCCAGCCGCACCGCGCCGGCCGGCCGGGAATAGGCGCGCAGCAGATGGGCGCACACCGATTCCAGATGCTCGCGCATCGGCACGCGGGCGAAATTGCCGAGCCGGTAGAGGTTTTCGTGCACCAGCGCCATCGACCGCACCCGGTCGCGGCTGTCGGCGAACAGGGCGGCGACGGCCTCGTCCTCGATGCGGCGGGCCTGGAGGTTGAGGAGGCTGGTAACCAACTGAAGGTTGTTCTTCACCCGGTGGTGGATTTCCTTCAGCAGCGCCTCCTTCTCCTCCAGCGTCGCGGTCTCCAGCGACGCCGCCGCCTGGGCACCGAGCAGCGTCAGGATGTTGACCCGCTGCGGCGTGAAGGCATGGGTCGCCAATGCGTTCTCCAGATGCAGCAGCCCGACGACGCGGCGGCGGCGGACCAGCGGCATGCACAGGATGGAGCGCGCCTCCGTCTCGCGCAGATAAGGATCGGCGGAGAAGGGGCCGGGGGCGCGGGTGTCGTCGACGATCACCGCCTCCTGGTCGCGGATCGCGCCGTGGACGATGGCATGGGGCAGCGGGATGCGGTCGGCATCCTCCTGCACCAGCCGCACCGACACGCCATAGAGCCCGGTCGTCGCCTCCGCCTCCACCCGCAGCCGGTCGCCGCGGGCGAGGATCAGCATGCCGCGGCTGGCTCCGGCATGTTCCAGCACCAGGGTCAGCAGTGTGGTGGTGAGCTGCTCCACGCTCGCCTGGTCGGACACCGTGCGCAGCGTGCCGAGAAGGGCGGCCAGATCGATGCCGTCGAAGCCGCGCGGCGCCTCCGGCAATGCCGGCTCCGCCGCATCCAGGCCGAGGGAGGGGTAGTGCCGGGCGAGCTGCGCGACCTTGGCCGTGCCCCCCCAGCGCGCATAACAGCCGGCGGCGTCGCGGATGCAGGCGAGTTCCAGCGTCGGCACACCCAGCCGGCGATAGAGGCCGGCGGCGCATTCATGGGCCAGCGCCTCCACATGGGGCAGAGCGGTGCGCCGCGCCGCCTGGACCGCGCGGTCATAGCCGCGCATGGCATCCTCCGTCCGCGCTTGCGTCCGGGCCGCCTCCGCCTCGGCGAGGGCGAAGCGGGCATCGAAGCTGTCGGGGCTGTGGCCCGCCCAGTCGCGCAGCTGGTCGAGATGGCGGGCGAGCGCGGCGGCGTGGCGGGCGCGTTGGTCCGGCCGGACGTCGTCCATTGCGCCTGCCCGCGCCAATGCCGCGTGGAAATGGAACTCCGCCATCTCCCAATGGCCGGACGTGGTCCACAGCAGCCCTTCCGCCCGCTCCGCCGCCTCGACCGCCGCCGCCATCTCGCCGGCGATGCAGCGGAGCTGGAGGGTGCGGATCCAATGCCAGCAGGTGGCTATATCCAGGCTGGGATTGGCCAGCAGCCGCACCTCGAAGGCGGCATTGTCGAAGCCCTGCCCGTCGAAGCAGCCGATGGCGTCGGTCTGCCCGCGCAGGGCGCGCAACAGTTGAAGCTGGGTCGTCAGGATGTCGGCGCACAGTCCGAACTTCACCTGCCGGACATAGGACAGCCGCGCCTCCGCCGTGCGCTGCACCGTCGCCAGCGGATCGCCCGCGGCCAGCATGCTGGTGACCAGGGTGACACTGGTGAAGCCGCCATAGGTGACGTCGCCGGCCTCCCGCGCCTCTTCGAAAGCCCGCAGCAGCAGGGCGCGCTCGCTGCGGATGTCGCGGGTCCAGGGGACGACATGATAGGCGAAGGTCATCAGCACCCGCGCCCGGTAGCGCGTCGGCCCCTGCCGCTCCGCCAGATCGTAGCCGAGCCGGCCGAACTCGTAGCCGGCGGCATAGTCGCCGAAATAGGGGCCCGCCATCATGCCGAGATAGGCGAAGCCCAGGGCGGACGCGTCGCTGCGCCCGTTCCGCAGCGTCAGGTTCGCCATCCGGCACAGGATCAGGCAGACGAGGTTGCGGTCGCTGAAGAAGGCCGGCGGCAATGCCGCGGCCAGCACGTCCAGCGTCACCCGGCTGTCGGGGTCGGCGACGGCGGACATCGATGCCAGCGAGGCGATGGGCCGCCCGCCGATGGCCGTTCGCAGCCGCGCGTATTCCTCCTGCGCCAAGGCTGCCGGCGGATGGGCCGCCCAGTCGATGCCGACGCCCTTCAGATAAGCCAGACAGGCGTCGATGGCGCGGTCGCTGCGGTCGATGGCGGTGTAGACGGTGACGAGCAGCGCCGTGATGGCGGCGCGGTCCGCTGGGCATTCGGCCCGTCCCGCAAGGCCGAGCAACCGCCGCTCCGCCTGCTGCAGGTCGCCGCAGAGGAACTCGCATTCCGCCTGCAGATGTTCCAGCGCGAAGGCCAGCCTGTGCCGCCGCTCGATGTCGCCGCCTTCCAGCAGGCGCAGGCCGCCCAGCGCATAGGCCAACGCCGAGCCGTGGGCGCTGGCGGCCTTGGCCTGATGACCGGCGGCGAGATGAAGCGTCGCCACCTCCGCCCGCTCCGGCCCATCCTGGATCAGCGGAAGGCAGCGGTCATACTGGCCGACCAGCGTGAACAGCCGCTCCCCCGTCAGGTCGGCGGCAAAGCCGCGGCGCAGCGCGCGGGCGATGTCGAGGTGGAGCGCGCCGCGCGATTCCGCCGCCACCAGGGCATAGGCCCCTTCCTGCACCCGGTCGTGGAGGAAGCGGAAGCCATCCTCGCTGCGCAGGATCAGCCCCTCGGCCAGCACCGGTTCCAGATGGCGCTCCGTTTCCTCCTCCGCCAAGCCGGCGGCGAAGGCCAGGGTCGACAGCCGGACGGCGGCGCCGAGCGCGGCATGGCGGGACAGAAGGTCGCGCGTTTGCGCCGGGAAACGGCCAAGCCGTTCCGTCATCAGCGTGGCGATGCCGGCGCCCCATGGAGCCTGCTCCACCGCCTCCAGATCCCAATCCCAGCGCATTGCTTCACGGTCGAACCACAGGCGGCCGGAACGTTCCAGCGCAGTCAGCAGCTGCACCGCGAAGAAGGCGTTGCCGCCGGTGCGCTCCTGCAGGAGGGCGACGAGCGCCGCCACCTCGTCCGGCTTGCGGTCCAGGCTGTCGGCGACCATGTGGCGCAGATCGTCCGGCGACAGCGGCCCCAGCGCGATTTCCTCGCAATCGATCGCTTCGCCGGCAGCACCGTCGCAGGCATCCCGGATACGACTCATCAACGCCTGCAGCGGATGGCCGGCGCCGACCTCGTCGCTGCGGTAGGCGCCGACCAGCAGCAGATGGCCGATGCCGCCATCGGCAACCAGCCGGTCCAGCAGGTCCAGCGTGGCGCGATCCAGCCATTGCAGGTCGTCCAGGAACAGGACCAGCGGGTGGTCGGGACGGGCGAAGGTCTGCAGAACGCGCCGGAACAACAGGTCGAAGCGGTTCTGCGCCTCCCGCGGCGGCAGGGGCGGCACGGCGGGCTGCTCGCCGATCAGCAGGGCCAGATTGGGGATCAGGGCGGTCATCAGCGCGCCGCCGTCGCCAACCGCCTCCGCCAGAGCGCGGCGCCACTGGTCGCGATGCAAAACCGGCAGCGCCAGGATGCGGGTGACCAGCGCACGGAAGGCCTCCGCCAGACTGGCATAGGGCAGGTCGCGCTTGCCCTGGTCGAACTTGCCGGCGGCGAACAGGCCGTGCGGCGGCACCAGTTGGTCCTCCAGCGCCTGGACGACCGCCGACTTGCCGACGCCGGACCGTCCGGCGATCAGGACGACGCTCATCCGGCCACCGGCGGCGACCCGATCGAAGGCGGCCTGAAGGGCGGCGACCGGCTCGTCCCGCCCATAAAGGTCCGGCGGCGCGACCAGCCCCTCCGGCATGTCGCGCCGACCGACCGGAAAGGCGGGGATGCGGCCTTCGACATCCCAGGTCCGAAGGGCCTGGATAAGGTCGCGCGTGAGGCCGTCGGCGGTCTGGTAGCGGTCCTCCGCCGTCTTGGCGAGCAGCCGCAGCAGGATGTCCGCGATGGCCGCCGGCAGGTCGGGCGCATGGTGGGCCGGCGGGATCGGGGCGCGAGCGAGATGGCTGTGCACCCATTCCATCGCATCGCGCGCGGCGAAGGGCAGCTCGCCGGTGAACAGCTCGTACAGCGTGACGCCCAGGGCATAGAGGTCGCTGCGGCGGTCGACCGGACGGTTCATCCGCCCCGACTGCTCCGGCGCCATGTAGGGCAGCAGCGCGTCCGGCCGCTCTGCTGCGGCATCGGGGGTAGGGACCGGCAAGGGGCTGGCCCGGCCGAAGCCGGTCAGACGCACCGATCCGTCATCGCCGACCAGCAGGTTGAAGGGCCGCAGGTCGCCGTGCAGCAGTCCGCGGCGATGCAGTTGCGCCGCGGCCTCGGCAATGCGGATGGCCAGCGACAGCCGCTGGCGGAAGGGCATCGCCGGCACCGGCAGGGCCGACAGCGGCTGTCCGCCCGGATCGGCGAGGGTCAGCACCGGGACCATGTCATGCTGCAGCAGGTCGAGCGGCTTGACCGCCCAGGCCGGGTGCAGCCGGCGCGACAGTTCATGCTCCCGTCGCAGCCGGTCGAGCGCCGCATCGGACCGGCCGCCCGGATCCTTCGCAAGCGTCAGCGCCATGCGGACCAGGATCGGAAAGGGCTGGCCCGGCCGCATCACCCGCAGCAGCCGGCTTTCCCCGTCGCTGCCCAGGACATGGCCGCCGGAGCCGGTCGCCGTCAGGTGATCGAAACTGAGCTCCATGTACCGGCCTTTCCCACCCGCAATCCCTACCCTGCCGTCCTATCCTGCCGCCATGGCGCTGTTCAGGGAAGCGATCAGGACGTGGCCGTCCACCGGCTTGCCCAGCACGTCGCGGGCGCCGCCGCTCAGCGCCCGAATCCGCGTGGCATCGTCGGCATAGGAAGTCATGAAGAGGATCGGAGGGTGCCCGCCGCCGTCGGCGTTCAGCCGCTCCTGCAAATCGAGACCGGACAGGCCGGGCATGCGCACGTCCAGGATGATGCAGGCGATGTCCGCCCGGTCCGCATGGGCCAGGAAATCCTCGGCCGAGACGAAGGGCCGGCAGCGGAAGCCGGCGGACCGCAGCAGGTCGTCCAACGCCTCGCGGATCGCCTCGTCGTCGTCAACCACAGCTATCAGGGGTGCATTGGACACGTCGCGATGCCTCGACCGAATGAAGGGCGCCGGTCCCTGGCGCCACGCGCATCCTATCCGGACGGGGGGAAAGCGGGATACCACACCTAGGTCTAGAAAGAGGCGGCCTGGAATGAGGCGGAGGTCAGCCCGTACCGCAGCCCCGCGGTCAGCCGCGGTCGGCGCGCGACAGGGCGTCCACGAAATGGCCCATCGCCAGCTTCATGTCGTTGAAGACCGTCCCCTGCGACACGCCGAGATGGGCGGCGATCTGCGGATAGGACATCCCCTCCACCCGGTTCAGCACCCAGACCCGGCGGGCGCGGTCCGGCAGGGCTTCCATCGCGCCCATGAACTGGGCCAGACGCTCGCGGTGAAGAAGCCGGTCCTCCACCGAAGGGCTGCCGCAGGCGACCTCCAGCGGATCGGCGGTGTCGGAAGCCGGCGCCTCGAACCGTTCCTGGGTGCGGCGGCGGCGGATCTGGTCGAGGGCAAGGTTGTGCACGGTGCGGTGAAGGAAGGCGCCGATATTGTCGATCGGGCCCTTCTGCACCGCGTTGCAGGCCCTGAGATAGCTTTCCTGGATCACGTCCTCCGCCGTCGGCACGTCGCGCACGATGCGCAAGGCCCGACCGAGCAGGGACTGGCGGTGATCCAGATAGATGGCGGTCAGACTTGCGGGCATGGTCGGTCTATCCGTCGCGCGGGCGCTTCCTCGGGGTCGTCAGAGATTGATAATGATTCGCAGTCGCTACTGTCAAGCCGGGCCTCGGATCGTCGGCGGGATGGTTCGACGATCCGGGCTTTCCCGTCCGCGAAGGGCTTTCGGCAATCCCCGCGTAAATCCTACCGGTGCAATTTGTGGCCGTCCCGCACGTCGAACGTCTAAGATGCGGGTGCATGCTGACAGAGGATGGGCAACGCGGGTGAGGCAGGACAGGTCCAGCGGAAAGAAGGCGGAACCCGGCTACCGCCATGCCGATCCGGTGACCGATGCGGCTCTCGACTGGTTCGTCCGGCTGCTCGACGCTCCGGCCGATCCGACGACGCTGGCCGCCTATCGGGCATGGCGGCAGAGCGATGCGCGCCATGCACAGGCGTTCGACCGGCTGACCGAGGTCGGCGGCATGGCGGAGCTGCACAGCGCCACCCTGGCGCATGTGCCGGCGAACCCGGTGCCGATGCGGCGGCCGGGACACTCACGGCGCGCCTGGATGGGCGCGATTGCGGCGACGGGGCTGCTGGCCGTGGTCGGGACGCATCTCTATCCCGATCTGAAGACCCGATGGAGCGCGGACCACCGCACCGCCGTCGGCGAACGGCGGGAGGTGGCGCTGCCGGACGGCTCCCGGCTGGTCCTGGACAGCGACAGCGCGGTGGCCCTGGCCTTCGGCGGGGAGGAACGCCGGGTGGCGCTGCTGCGCGGCCGGGCGTGGTTCGACGTGGTGCGGGACACCGCCCGCCCCTTCCGCGTGGTGGCCGGCTTCAGCACGGTCGAGGTGACGGGGACCGCCTTCAGCGTGCAGTCGGACGACCGCGGCGACTCCGTCTTCCTGGAGCGCGGACGGGTGACCGTCAGCCGGCTGGACGATCCCGGCCGGCCGGTGACGCTTGCCCCCGGCGACCGGCTGACCGCGACGGCGCGCGGCCTGACCATGCAGCCCCGCCCCGATCCGGCCGAGGCGCTGTCCTGGCGCGACGGCCGCTATGCCTTCCACAACGAGCGCTTCGACACCGTGGTGGATACCCTGCGCCGCTACCACGCCGCACCGATCCTGCTGCTGGACGACCGCATCGGTATGACGCGCGTCAGCGGCAACTACCGGCTTGACGATCCGGCCGGCGCGCTGAAGGCGCTGGCCGGGATGGTCGGCGCCCGGATCAGCAGCCTGCCGGGCGGCATCCTCGTCCTGCGCTGACCGCAGATAATTTTGAGAATCGCTCGCAACTTTTTTTGTGAGGGTCGGCGATCCCGTACGTCTGGCGAACAGGGGGTTAGGCTTGTCTGCCTGCGATTGAGCCCCCCGCGCCAGCTTGAGACGGGAGTTGCAGGACATGGTCCGCCGCACGGCATCGATAGTCAAAGTTGCAGATTTCAACCGTTCCCGGTTCGCCGGGCATTTGTTTGCCGCATTGATGACCTCCACGGCGCTCGGCGCCACGCTGACGGCGCTTCCCGCCGCGGCGCAACAGATGGCGCCGGCCGATGCCGCCGCGACCTTCTCGCTGCCGGCGCAGCCGCTGCGCAGCGCGCTGGACGCCTTCAGCCGGCAGACCGGCTGGCAGATCGGCTATCCCGGCACGCTGACCGACGGCCGCACCTCCCGCCCCGTCGGCGGCTCCATGCCGCCGGCGCGTGCGCTTGAAACCCTGCTGGCCGGCACCGGCGTCACCTATCGCCTGACCGGCCCGGCCACCGCCACGCTGGCCCCGGCCCCCGTCGCATCGTCCGGCGGCGACACGATGGCACTGGGTCCGGTTTCGGTCTCCGCCGCCGCCCCGGCGCCGGGCGGCCCGGCGCAGATCGTGATCGGGAAGGAGGAGCTGGACCGCAAAAACCCCAGCGACATCCGCGACGTCTTCGCCGGTGAGCCTGGCATCCGCGTCGGCAGTTCGGTACCGATGTCGCAGAAGGTCTACGTCAACGGCGTGGAGGAGACCAATCTGTCCGTCAGCATCGACGGCAGCCGGCAGAACAACAAGGTCTTCCACCACAACGGCACCACCCTGATCGACCCGGTCTTCCTGAAGACCGCCCGCGTCGATGCCGGCGTGGCGCCCGCCGATGCCGGGCCGGGCGCGCTGGCCGGCTCCATCGCCTACGAGACCAAGGATGCCCGCGACTTCCTGAGCGGCGACGGCATCGGCGCCTTCGTCAAATCCAGCTTCGGCACCAACGGCTCCGTCTTCACCAACAGCGCCGCCGGCTTCGGCCGCCACAAGGGGCTGGAGGGGCTGGGTTATTTCACCTATGGCAAGGGCGCCCGCTTCGAATCCGGCGACGGCCGCAAGGTCGAGGGGACCAAGACCGACCTGAGGAGCGGCCTCGGCAAGGTCGCCTACGAGACGGATGCCGGCCACCGTTTCCAGGTCAGCTACGAGCGGGTCTATGACGACGCCCCGCGCCCGTTCCGCGCCAATGTCGGCTCCATTTCCGGCCGCCCGGCGTGGGAGCCGCGGGTGCGCGACTATACGCTGGACCGCCAGAACCTCGTCTTCACCTATACCGACAGCCTGCCGACCGACCTCTGGAACCCCAAGCTGGTGGTCGCCTATGGCCGGACCGACGTGGAGACGCCGATCTACACCCGTCCGGTGGGGAGCAGCACGGTCCCCGGCAGCTATCCCGGCCAGGGTGCCACCAGCTCGCTGAACGGCAAGCTGGAGAACGTCTTCAACGTCGGCATGGGCACCATCACCGCCGGCAGCGACTTCTACGTCGACCGCGCCCATTATGAAGACCAGACGATGACGGCGCTCGAGAAGGCCCGCAACGTCGGGGTCTATGGACAGGCGCGGCTGTCCCCGGTGGAACGGGTCCGCCTGTCCTTCGGCATGCGCGCCGACCGGCAGTGGTTCGAAGGCACCACCGGCCAGGATTGGACGAACAGCGGTGTCAGCCACAATGTTTCGGGCGAGGTCGACATCCTGCCCGAATATCTGACCGCCAAGGCCGGCTGGTCGCGCAGCTGGGGCGGCGTCCAGCTGGCCGAGAACTTCGTCATGAACCCGGCCTGGCGCTATGGTGCCGGTCCGCAGCCGGTGACCGCCCGCAACCTGACCGCCGGGCTGGTCGGCCGCTACCAGGGCTTCACCGCCGAGGGCCGCGTCTTCCGCACCGACCTGGACGACGTCCGCGCCCCGCGCTTCGCCGCCGGCAGCGGCACGCTGACCCGCGACGTGCGGTCGAAGGGCTACGAACTCGGCGTCGGCTATGCCTGGGACACCGGCTTCGTCCGCGCCAAATATGCCGACATCGACGTGACCATCGACGGTCTGCCCGCTGATTCCGACACCGGCACCTACATCGCCACCCCGATGGGCCGCGTCTATACCCTCGGCGGCGGCCACACGATCCCGAAATGGGATCTGACCTTCGGCGCCGATGTCGAGATCGTGCTGGATTACAACAAGGTCCAGGCCGGCCAGCGCCCGCTGAAGGGGTACGAAACCGTCAACCTCTTCGTCGAGCACAAGATCCCGCAATATTCCAACCTGACCCTGCGCGCCGACGTCCGCAACCTGTTCGACGAGACCTATGCCGACCGCGCCACCTACGGGCAGGAGTTCGGCACCGTCACCCCGCTCTACCAGCCGGGCCGGACCTTCCTGCTGACCGCCTCGGCGAGCTTCTGACCTCCACACCGAAACCGGGAGCCTCCCCGCATGCTGCAGTCGACCGCCCATTTCGAGACGGAGCACGGCAAACGCTACGCCACCCAGCTCTGCCGCCACTTCGCCCACAAGATCGAAACGGTGGAGACCGAGGAGGGCGGGGAGTGCCGGTTCTCAATCGGCACCGCCCGGCTGCGGGCGGCACCCGACCGGCTGATCATCGAGGCCACCGCCCCCACTGCGGAGGAGTTGGCCGAGCTTCAGTCAGTGGTGGAGAGGCACCTGCTGCGCTTCGCCTTCCGCGAGGGCGACCGGCAGCTCGACTGGGCGGTGTAAGGCCGGCCCGACCGCTACCGCCTTGCCCGAAGCCCTTCAGGATCGGCAAACCATGCGTTCCACCCAACAGATCGCCGAGCACGCGACCTTCCAGAATTTCGCCAACTGCTATTGGCGGGAGATCGACGCCGGCCGGACCACCCGGCACGGCACGGAGGCCGGACCCGGTGTCGAGTGCGTCGAATGGCTGCTGCCGTCGCAGCGGGCAGCATTGCGGGCGGAGATTGTCTCACGCTCGCTGTGCGGCCCCTGCGGCTTCGGACGCATTTGGAAGCGCGCCCTGCCAGACACCTCCTGGCAGCAGACCGAACCTTTCACCGCGCTCTGCTGTCTGGCCGGCGAGAGCTATCGCCGGATGGAGGGGAAAGGCGCCGGGGCCGACCTGCGCGGCAGCGAGCTGGAACTGCTGCTGCGCGTCCTGCAAAGCTACCAGTCGGTCCAGCGCTATCTCGACGCCACCCCGGCCACGGACGGCGACGAGGACGAGTTCATCGCCGCCGAACAGTCGCTGGTCTTCGGCCATTGGCTGCACCCCACGCCCAAGAGCCTCCAGGGGATGACGCCATGGCAGCAGCCGGCCTATGCGCCGGAACTGGGCGGGCGGTTCCGGCTGCGCTGGTTTGCCGCCCCGGCGGCGCGGGTCAGCCACCGCTCTGCCGTCCGCCAGTCGGCGCCGGAGATGATCGCCGCCATTCTGGGCGACTCCCTATCCCGGCTCGCCCCCCGCGAGGACGAACTGCTGATCCCGATGCATCCGCTCCAGGCCGAGGCGCTGGCGCTCGACCCGGCGGTGCAGGCGATGCTGGAGCGCGGCACGCTGCGGGCGCTGGGCGATGCCGGACCGGAATTCACCGCCACTTCGTCGGTGCGGACGGTCTACAGCCCGGACAGCCCGTGGATGCTGAAATTCTCGCTGCCGGTGCGCATCACCAACTCCATCCGCGTCAACCGCCGCCACGAACTGGACGCCGGCGTCATCATGGCCAAGCTGATCGGCGCCATCGGAAGGGAGTTGAGCCCCCGCTTCGGCTTCGTGCTCGACCCCGCCTACATCACGCTGGACCAGCCCGACGGCGGCGAGAGCGGGTTCGAAGTGATCCTGCGCGAGAACCCCTTCGCCGGAGGGCGCCAGCGCGGCGTCGCCACCATCGCGGCGCTGGCCGCCGATCCGCTTCCCGGCCGTCCATCCCGGCTGGAGCGGATCGTCCGCCGCGTCGCGATGGAACGGAACGGCGGTGTGGCGGAGGCGGCGCGGCGCTGGTTCGATGCCTATCTCGACTGTGCGCTCGATCCCGTGCTGCGCCTGTACGACACGCACGGCGTGGCACTGGAGGCGCACCAGCAGAACGGGCTGCTCGAATTGCGGGACGGGATGCCCGCCCGCTTCCTCTACCGCGACAACCAGGGCTTCTATTTGTCGGCCGCCTACCGCGACCGGCTGCGCCGGCTGATCCCGGAGGCCGACAATATCCGCTCGCTCTATTACGAGGAGGGGGAGATCAACCGGCGCTTCTCCTACTACGTGATCGTCAACCAGATCTTCTCGGTGATCGCCCGCATGGGAAAGGACCGGCTGGCGGCAGAGGAGGACCTGCTGCGCATCCTGCGCGCCCGGCTGGAGCTGCTGGCCCTGTCGCTGACCCAGGCCGGACGGCGCTTCGCCGAAGGGGTGCTGGACAGCCCGACCATCGGGGCCAAGCTGAACCTGACGACCCGCCTGCTGAACATCGACGAGCTTCAGGCCGCCAACGAGGCCGATCTTTACGCCCAATGGCCCAACCCGCTGTGCCGGACCGGCGCCGCAGCAGCGGAGCGGGGACGCCATGCCCTTTCCGCGTGACCTGCCCGGCCGCCCGGAGGAGCGGGTGGTCCGCCAGCTTGCCGCCGCCCTGCTGTTCGAGGGGATCGTCGAACCGGCCGCGGCCGGGGTGGATGGGGGAGAGCGCCGGCTCGTCTGGCGGTCCGGCGGGCGGGAATTCCGCTGCCTCGCCTCCGCCGGGCCGTTCGGACGCCCACGCATCCGGCCGGGATCGGTCGAGATGCGGGGCGAGGACGGCAACTGGCGCGCCGCCACCCTCGACCGGATGGTCGCCGGGCTGAACGCTCCGGAACCGCATCTCGCCGGCCTGCTGGCCGAACTGGAGCGCACGGTGTCGCTCTGCCGCTGGAACGCCGCCAACCTGCCGGCCACTCCGCGCCGCGGCCTGTCCTTTCCCGACCTGGAATGCCGGCTGGAAGAGGGGCATCCCTATCATCCCTGCTTCAAGGCGCGGCTGGGCTTCGACGAGGCCGACCATGCCGCCTTCGGGCCGGAGGTCGGTCAGCGCTTCCAACTGGTCTGGCTGCTGGTCGCCCGCTCCTGCCTGCATCTGGCGATCCCCGGCGAGGAGGAGGAGTTTTGGCAGTCGGAACTCGGCCCCGCCGCCTGGGCGGAGATCGAACGGCGCCGGGAGGAGCTGAACCTGCCCGCGACCGACTATTGCCTGTTGCCGCTGCACCCCTGGCAATGGTGGGACCTGCGCGAGGGGGAGGGGGCGTCCTGGCTGCGGCCCTGGCTGGCCGACGGCCGCGCCGTCTGCCTGGGGCCGCTGGGCGACCATTACCGGGCCAGTCAGTCGGTCCGCACAGTGATGAACGCCGACGACCCGCGCAAGGCCGACGTGAAGCTGGCGCTGAACATCGTCAACACCGCCTCCCGCCGCATCATCGACCCGCATTCGGTTTGCACCGGCCCGGCCATTTCCGAATGGCTGACGGCCGTGGTGGCGGGCGATACCGACTTCAGCGACCGCTATCCGCTGACCCTGCTGCCGGAATATGTGGGGATCATCGCCGACCGCGACGGCCCGCTGGCCGGACAGATGGCGGCACTGTGGCGGCGTAGCGTGCAATCCACCCTGGGCGAAGGCGAATCTGCCATCCCCTTCAACATGCTGATGGTGACGGAGGCCGACGGCTCCGCCTTTGCGGCACCCTGGATCGAGCGGTACGGGCTGCTGCCCTGGCTGGACCGGCTGCTGGAGGTGGCGGTTCTGCCGGTCTGGCACCTGCTGGTCCGCCACGGCATCGCGGTGGAGGCGCACGGCCAGAACATGGTGCTGGTCCACCGCGACGGCTGGCCGGTGCGACTGATCCTGCGCGACTTCCACGACAGCGTGGAATACACCCCGGACTTCGTGGCGGATCCCGGCTTGCTGCCCGATTTCCCCAACCTGCACCCGGCCTACCGCGACGCGCCGCCGGACCGCTATTACTGGGCCGGCGGGATCGATGCGCTGCGCGAACTGGCAATGGATACGCTGTTCGTCTTCAACTTGACCGACGTGTCCGACCTGCTGGCCCTGAAGCACGGGCTGCCCGAGCCGGAGTTCTGGCGGCGGGTCCACGATCTGCTGGAGGCCCACGCCAGCCGCCACGGGCTGGAGGAGCGGCACCGCCGCGTCGGCCACGCCGCACCCGAGATCCTCACCGAATCCCTGCTGCGCGGAAAGCTGCTGTGCGCGCGGGAGGAGATTCACCACACCGTTCCCAACATCTTCGCGCGCTTCGCACTTGAGGGCTCCCGATGATCCGCATCGACGACCGATCCTATTCGCAGGCCGAGCTGGAATCGCTGACCGCCGCCCATGCCGGGCGGGCCCGCCTGTCCGACCGGCCCGGTGCCCGCTTCGCCGTCTGCTTCACCGACACCATCGACTGGCTGGCCCTGTTCTTCGCCATCCGCGCGGCGGGCGGCAGCCTGTTGCCGCTGCACCCCTCCACCCCGCTGGAGGCGGCGCGGCGGCTGGCGCGCGAGGCCGGCTGCCATGCGCTCTACCACAACAGCCTGACGGCGGAGGAGATCGCCCCCCTGCCGGCGGATCCTGGGCCGGGACAGCTCCTGCAGATGAGTTCCGGCACCACCGGCGCGCCCAAGCGCATCGCGCGCAGCTGGTCGGAAATCGACCGCGAGATCGAAAGCTATGTCGGCTTCTTCACCGAGCCGGCCGGCATGACCCCGGTGATCGCCTGCCCGACCACCCATTCCTACGGCCTGATCTGCGGCCTTCTGGTCGGGCTGCGCCGCGGGGCGGAGCCGGTGATCCTCGACACCACCAACCCGAAATTCCTGCTGAAGGCGCTGCGGCAGATCGAACGGCCGCTGCTCTACTCCTCCCCCGTCATCCTGCACACGCTGGCCCGGCTGATGCCGGAAGGCGAGCGCATCCATGCGGCGATGACCTCCGGCACGCTGCTGCCGGAACCCTGGTTCGAGCGGATCCGCGGCAAGACCACCCACATGTTCCAGCAATATGGCTGCTCGGAAGCCGGCTGCATCGCGATCAATCCGGACATGGCGGGCAGCGCCGAATTGGGCCGCGTGCTGCCCCACCACCGCCTGTCCGCCGGCACCGCCGACGCCCCGGCGGAGATCGTGCTGTCCGTTGCGGATGGCGAGATCCGCACCCGCGACCTGGGCTATCTGCGCGACGACGGCATGCTGATGTTCATGTCGCGGCTGGACGACACCATCAACGTCGCCGGCCTCAACGTCTATCCGCAGGAGGTGGAGGACGTGGCGATGGCGATGCCCGGCGTCACCGACGCCGTGGCCTTCCGCCGCACCGACCGCTTCGCCGGCGAACGGGTCGCCCTGCTGTTCTCCGCCGCCGCCGAGGTGACCGACACTGCGCTGCGCGACTGGTGCCGGGAGAATCTGGCCGCCCACCAGCAGCCGGGCGAACTGATCCGCGCCGATGCCCTGCCCCGCATGGCCAACGGCAAGATCAGCCGTCGCGAGGTCGCCGCCCGCTATGCGGAGGCCGCGGAATGAGACCGGCCATGACCGAGCATGAGGTTGTCGACGCGATCCATACCGTCCTGCGCGACCATCTGCAGAACCGGCATCTCGACCGCTTCGGCCCTGACGCGCGGCTGAACGAGGATCTCTACCTCGACTCCGTGCTGATGATGGAGCTGTTCCTGCAGCTGGAGCTGTCCTTCGGGCTGGAGGCGCCGGACGAACTCATCACCTCGCGCGATCTGGCGACGGTGGCCGACGTGGCCGGCCTGTTCGCCGGCACCCGCCCGGCCGCCGCGGAAGAGGCGCTTCCCCCCGGCAGCGTCCATGGCGAGGAGTATAAGGACCTCAAGATCCACTGCTTCGTCAGCTGCGTCTGCGACGCGCTGAAGCGGGCGGGGATCGACCATCGCCCCTTCTATTTCGGGGTCTGGGACGCCGGGTTCGAGGTTGGGGCCGACCGGGTGCTGCGCTATCATGGGCCGACCGTCAGCCACGACGTCTTCCGCGATTGGTACCACCGCCTCTACGGGGCGGAGGTGCGGCAATGGTACGACCATGGCCGGAGCAAGGAGGACAACCTCGCCCTGCTGGCCGATCTGGTGGAGCGGCGGTCGGACAGCCTTTCCATCATGGCGATGATCGATCTGTTCCACCTGCCGGAGCGGGAGAACAAGTTCAACCAGAACCCATTCCCGCATTACCTGATGCTGGAGACCGGCAGCAATCCCGCGGTCTTCATGGTCCGCGACCCCGATTTCCGTTGGGAAGGGGAGATCGCGCGGGACCGCATCGCCACCGCCTTCCTCCAGCCCAGCGTCGCCGGCGGTTATCTGTTCGACCGGCGCGAGCTGCGCCCCGCCCGGCCCGCCGACATCGCCGCCTATTTCGAAGCCTGCTTCCTGCCCGACGCCAACCCGCTGACCGCCGCGGTGCGCGGCATCCTGACGGCGCATCTGGACGGAACCGACGGGCTGTCGCCGGCCGGCCTTTCGCATGCGCTGCGCGAACTGCCGGTGTTCGCCATCCGCAAATACGCCTACGAGCACGGCTTCGCCTTCTTCTGGCGGGCGCTGCGCCTGCCCGACGACAGCTTCCTCGCCCGCTGCGACGAGATCGAGGAGCTGTTCCAGGGCTTCAAGGCGCTGCAATACGCGATCCTCCGCCTCGCCCAGACCGGCGACACGGGGCTCGCCCCTGACCTGTTCGCGCGGCTCGACCTGCTGGACCGGCAGGAGACGGCCTTGAAGCGCGAGCTCGGCGCTGTCTTCCGGCAATGGCGCGCCGCCGCCGCTACACACGCCCTTTCCGCCCCCCTTTCTTCCAAGGTGGCATGATGAGACTGTCGCTCTGCACCATCAGCTTCCGGCACCATCTGGTATCGCTGGAGGAACTCGCCGTCTGGGCCGCCGGCAACGGCTTCCAGGGGATTGAGCTTTGGGGCGCGCATGCCCGCAACATGGCAGCGGTGTCCGACCGCGGCGGCGATTGGCTGGCGGAGTTCGGCCTGTCGGTACCGATGGTCAGCGACTATCTGCCGCTGGACGGCGACCCCGACGCGCTGATGCGCAAGACGCTGGACCTCTGCCGGCTGGCGCAACGCTGGGGCGCGCCCAAGATCCGGACCTTCGCCGGCAGCACCGGCAGTGCCGAGACCTCGCCGGAGCGCCGGATCTTCATCGCGGAGCGGCTGCGCACGCTTTGCGGGCTGGCCGCCGACCATGGGCTGTCGCTGCTGGTGGAGACCCACCCCGGCACGCTGGCCGATAGCCTGACGGCCACCCGCGCGCTGATCGCCGCGGTCGGCCACCCGGCGCTGAAGGTCAATTTCGACGTGCTGCATGTCTGGGAGGGCGGCGACGATCCGGTGGCCGCCCGGCGGGCGCTGCGTCCGCACATCGGTCACTACCACCTGAAGAACATCCGCGCCCGCGACGACCTGCCTGTGTTCGAGCCGGCCAACGTCTATGCCGCGGCCGGACGGCGCGACGGCATGGTACCGCTGTTCGACGGGGTGGTGGACTATCGCCGCTTCCTTGCAGAACTGGCGGACGATCCGGCGGCGGAAGGCTCGCTGGAGTGGTTCGGCGACGATTGCTACACGGTGCTGCGCCGCGACCGCGCGGACGTCGAGGCGGCGCTGGCCCCCATCGCGGGCACCCTGCCCCGCGCCCTACCCCGCCCCCTGCCTCGCCGTGTCGCCGGAACCCGGCACGGTACGGCGTAGCGCCCCCCCACTGTCGCGAATACGGCGCGCAACGCTGCGCCCCAATCCGCAGTCCGTTCCGACGCGGCGTTGGCTTTGTGCCCTCGTCCATTCGCTCGCACCCCACCCGACCGTTCCTTATCGGCAGGGGCCATTAACCGAACGGGGGATCGACAGACCGCTCCCCTTGCGGGTTCATTAGGGCACTGCGCCGTCCCGCCCGCGGGGTAGTGCCCATGAACGGCCAACGGCCGATAAATCATCCGGGGAAGGAAAGCAGCCTTGCATACGGACACCACGTCGCTGACCCAGAGCTATGTCCACGGCGCCAGCCGCACCCCGCTGCTGGGCGAGACCATCGGCGCGCATCTCGACCGTATGGCGGCGCTGTCGCCCGACCGGCCCGCCCTGATCGTCCGGCACCAGAACGTCCGCTGGACCTATGCGGAGTTCAAGCGCACGGTCGACCGGGTGGCGGCGGGGCTGGTCGCGCTGGGGCTGAAGCCGGGCGAGCGCATCGGCATCTGGTCGCAGAACAACGCCGAATGGGTGGTGACGCAGTTCGCCACTGCCAAGGCCGGCCTGATCCTGGTCAACATCAACCCGGCCTACCGCCTGCACGAGCTCGAATACGCCATCAACAAGGTCGGTTGCGCCGCGCTGATCCTGTCGCCGTCCTTCAAGTCGAGCGACTATATCGGCATGATCGCCAAGTTGGCGCCGGAACTGGATCAGTCGGCCGTCGACCGGCCCCTATCCCCGCAACGGCTGCCGAGCCTGCGCCACCTGATCCGGCTGGGCACGGAAAAGACGCCGGGCATGCTGAACTTCGACGATCTGCCGGCGCTGGCCCGCCCGGCCGACGTGGCGGAGTTGGGCCGGCTGGCCGGCATCCTGCAGTTCGACGATCCCGTGAACATCCAGTTCACCAGCGGCACCACCGGCAGCCCGAAGGGCGCCACGCTGACCCACCACAACATCCTGAACAACGGCTTCTTCGTCGGCGAGGCGATGCGCCTGACGGAGGAGGACCGGCTGTGCATCCCGGTGCCCTTCTATCACTGCTTCGGCATGGTGCTGGGCAACCTCGCCTGCGTCACCCACCGCGCCTGCATGGTGATTCCGGGCGAGGGCTTCGACCCCGTCGCCGTACTGTCCGCGGTACAGGAGGAGCGCTGCACCGGCCTGCACGGCGTGCCGACGATGTTCATCGCGCTGCTCGACCACCCGGACTTCGCCCGTTACGACCTGTCGAGCCTGCGCACCGGCATCATGGCGGGCTCGCCCTGCCCGATCGAGGTGATGAAGCGCGTGGTGTCTGAAATGAACCAGCGCGAGATCACCATCGCCTACGGCATGACCGAGACCAGCCCGGTCAGCTTCCAAAGCTCCACAGACGATCCGCTGGAGCGGCGCGTGTCCACCGTGGGGCGCATCCAGCCGCATCTGGAGGTGAAGGTCGTCGATGCCGAGGGCCGCATCGTTCCGCCAGGCACGCCGGGGGAACTGCTGACCCGCGGCTATTCGGTGATGCGCGGCTATTGGGCCGACGCGGAGCAGACGGCGCGGGCCATCGACGAGGCCGGCTGGATGCACACCGGCGACCTCGCCACCATCGATGCCGAGGGCTATTGCAACATCGTCGGCCGGCTGAAGGACATGGTGATCCGCGGCGGCGAGAACATCTACCCGCGCGAGGTCGAGGAATTCCTCTACACCCACCCCGACATCGCCGACGTGCAGGTGTTCGGCGTGCCGGACCAGCAGTTCGGCGAACAGCTCTGCGCCTGGATCCGGCCGAAGCCGGGGGCAGCGCTGACCGAACAGCAGGTCACCGCCTTCTGCCATGGCGCCATCGCCCACTACAAGATCCCGAAATACATCCGCTTCGTCGACGAGTTCCCGATGACGGTGACCGGCAAGATCCAGAAGTTCGTGATGCGCCAGACGATGATCGAGGAACTCAACCTCTCCCAGGACAGGACTGCATAAGAGCATGTCATCCTGTCGCCGAACATGGAGAAGAAGCCCAGGGGGGCGCGACACCCGCCCCCCCCTGGCCCCTGGCCGGCCGCGTCCGCCCCATCACCTCGATCGTCCGGCCCCCATGCGTCAGTGGCTGATCATCCACGGCCTTGCGGTAGGGAAGCCCTTCGCGCCGTCGGCGGTGCGCAGCACCGACCGCCCCTTTCCGCCACCACCGCAACAACCGCAACCGGGGCCATGCTTGTGCTTCGGCCCGGTTTCCGACAGCAGGCTCGGCCGGTCGGCGCTGCGTTCGTTGGTGGCGTGCGCCGCCCGCGTCGCGGCGGACACGCCGGAGAAGGCCGGCGCCATGCGGATCACCCGCGGCGACGGCGTCTCGCAATGGGGACAGAGCTGCGGCAGGCTGCATTCCGCCATCGGCCGCATTTCCGTGAAGTCGCCGCAGGTCGGGCATTCATAGTCGTACATCGGCATGGCGTGGCCTCCTTCTCCTGCCGGTTACACGCGGTCCGGCGCGATGGGCATGTCGACGTCGCCGCTGATGAACTTGGTAGGGCCGTCGGCATTCGGCGTGATGTCGAAGTCGAAGATCTGCGTCGGCAGGAACAGGGTGGCGCAGGCGTTTGGCACGTCGACCACGCCGCTGATGTGGCCCTGCACCGGTGCGGTGCCGAGGATCGAATAGGCCTGGGCGCCGGAATAGCCGAACTTCTTCAGATATTCGATGGCGTTCAGGCAGGCTTGGCGATAGGCGACATGGACGTCCAGGTAATGCTGCTCGCCCGCTTCGTCGACCGAGATGCCCTCGAAGATCAGGTAGTCGTTGTAGGTCGGGACGATCGGGCTCGGCTTGAAGATCGGGTTTTTGATGCCGTATTTCGCCATGCCGTCCTTGATCAGGTTGACCTTCAGATGCGCCCAGCCGGCCATTTCGATGGCGCCGCAGAAGGTGATCTCGCCGTCGCCCTGGCTGAAATGCAGGTCGCCCATCGACAGGCCGGCGCCCTTCACATAGACCGGGAAATAGATGCGCGAGCCGCGCGACAGGTCCTTGATGTCGCAGTTGCCGCCATGTTCGCGGGGCGGCACGGTGCGCGCGCCTTCCGCAGCCGCCTTGTCGCGGGCGTCGCCCTTCAGCCGGCCCATATGGGCGGTCGGCGCATAGGGCGGGTTGGCGAGGCCGGGAACACGGGTCGGGTTGGTGTCGATCAGCGCCTGCTCGCGCTTGTTCCACTTGGCAAGCAGGTCATGCGAGGGCAAGCAGCCGATCAGGCCGGGGTGGATCAGCCCGGCGAAGCGCACGCCGGGAATATGGCGCGACTTGGTGAACATGCCCTCGAAATCCCAGATCGATTTCTGGGCCAGCGGGAAATGCTCGGTCAGGAAGCCGCCGCCATTCTGCTTGGAGAAGAAGCCGTTGAAGCCCCATTGCTGCTGCGGGAAGGCGCCGATGTCCAGCAGGTCCACCACCAGCAGGTCGCCCGGCTCCGCCCCCTCGACCCCGACCGGGCCGCTGAGGAAATGGACCTGGCTGAGATCGACATCGCGCACGTCGGCGGCATCGTCGTCGTTTTTGATCTGGCCGCCGGTCCAGTCGTAGCATTCCAGGATGAAGTCATCGCCCGGCTTCACCGTCACCGCCATCGGGATGTCCGGGTGCCAGCGGTTGTGGATCATGTCGTTTTCATAAGGGGTCTGCGACAGGTCGACCTTGATCAGGGTGTCAGCCATGGCTTGCTCTTCCTTATTGGTGGACTGATTTCAAGGGAATGGGGGCTTCGGCGCGTCACACCGACAGCAGCCGGGCGACCTTGGCCTCGTCGACCTGGTCGCGGGTATCTTCGTGCACGATCTCGCCGTTTTCGATCACCAGCACCCGGTCGGCGATGTCGAGCGCGAAGCTCAGCACCTGTTCCGACACGATGATGCTGAGGCCCTTCTCGTCGCGGATGCGGCGGAGCGTGCGGGCCATCTCGCGGATGATCGAGGGCTGAATGCCTTCGGTCGGCTCGTCCAGCAGCAGAACTTTCGGCTTGGTCGCCAGCGCGCGGGCGATGGCGAGCTGCTGCTGCTGCCCGCCCGACAGGTTGCCGCCGCGCCGGCCCTTCATCTCCAGCAGTACGGGAAACAGTTCGTACAGGTCGCCGGGAACGCTGCGCCCGCCATGGACGCCGAGCCCCGTCTCGATGTTCTCCTGCACCGTCATGGTCGGAAAGATCATGCGGCCCTGCGGGACATAGGCGACGCCCTTCGCCACCCGCTCGTAGCTTTTCAGCCCGGTGATCTCGCTGTCGCCGATGCGGATGGCGCCGGAGCGCGCCGGCACGATTCCCATCAGCGACTTCATCAGCGTGGTCTTGCCCATGCCGTTGCGGCCCATGACGGCGACGATCTCATTGGGCGCCACCGAGAAGTCCAGCCCGTGCAGGACCTCGCTCTCGCCGTAGGACACGCGGAGTTGATTGACGGACAGCATCTGTTGATCCCCCGCTCAGTGGCCCAGATAGACTTCGACGACCTTGGGGTCGTTCTTCACCCGCTCCATGCTGCCCTCCGACAGGATTTTTCCCTGGTGCAGCACGGTGACGCGGTGGGCGATGTCCTCGACGAACTTCATGTCGTGCTCGATCACCAGCACCGAGCGGTTGCGGATGATGCGGTTCAGCAGTTCGGCGGTCTTCTTGCGCTCGTTCACGCTCATGCCGGCGACCGGCTCGTCCAGCATCAGCAGTTCGGGGTCCTGGATCAGCAGCATGCCGATCTCCAGCCACTGCTTCTGCCCATGGCTGAGATATTCGGCGCGCTGGTCGAGATGGTCGGCCAGGAAGATCATCTCGGCGATCTCCGCCACCCGCTCGCGCACCGCGGCGTCGCGCTTGAAGGCGAGTGCGCCGAACACCGTGCGGCCGCGGGGATAGGAGATCTCCAGATTCTCGAACACCGTCAGGTCGTCGTAGATCGACGGGTTCTGGAACTTGCGGCCGACGCCGGCCTTGACGATCTGGTGCTCCTTCATCGCCGTCAGTTCCCGGTTGCGGAACTTGATGGAGCCGCCGGACGCCTTGGTCCGTCCGCAGATGAGGTCGAGCACCGTGGTCTTGCCGGCGCCGTTCGGGCCGATGATGACGTGGATCTCGTTGCTGTCGACGTAGAAGGACAGGTCGTTGACCGCCTTGAACCCGTCGAAGGACACGGTCAGCCCTTCGACCGCAAGCAGGTAATCGGTGGGGTTCACCATGGCTCTGCGCCCTCCTCAATCGGCGGCGGTGTGGGGCGGGATGATCGGTGCGCCGGCAACCGGGGCATCCGTGCGGCGGGTGGTCAGCCGGCGCAGCTTAGGCGCGATGAACTGCTGGTAGAGTCCGGCCAGACCGTTGGGGAACACCATCACCACACCGATGAACAGGGCGCCCATGGCGAACAGCCACAGCTCCGGAAAGCTCTCCGACAGCATCGTCTTGGCCCAGTTGACCAGCAGAGTGCCGTAAACTGCGCCCAGCAGCGACAGCCGGCCGCCGACCGCGCAGTAGATGACCATCTCGATCGACGGCACGATGCCCACGAAGGACGGCGACATGAAGCCGACCTGGAGCGTGAACATGGCGCCCCCCACCGCCGACAGCGCCGCGGCGAAGCAGAAGACGAAGATCTTGAAGCTGGCGACGTCGTAGCCGGAGAAGCGGACCCGGTCCTCCTTGTCGCGAAGCGCCACCAGGATGCGGCCCAGCTTGGAGCGGCGGACGTAGAGGCACAACAGGATACAGCCGATCAGCAGGGCCGCATTGACGAAGTACAGCACCAGCTTCGCCTCGTCGGTGCGGATGTCCCATCCCTTCAGGGTGCGCAGGTCGGTGATACCGTTGATGCCGCCGGTGTAGCCCTGCTGTCCGACGATCAGGATGGTCAGGATGGCGGCGAAGGCCTGGGTGATGATGGCGAAATAGACGCCGCCGACCCGCCGCTTGAACATCGCCAGCCCGACGATGAAGGCGAGCAGCGCCGGGACCGCGACCACTGCGACGGTGGCGAAGGTCAGGCTGTGGAACGGCTCCCAGAACCAGGGCAGTTCCTTCAGCTGGTTCCAGTCCATGAAGTCGGGAATACCGGGGGTGGACTGGATCTTGGTCGCCTCCGGGCTGGAGGCCTCCAGCTTCAGGAACATCGCCATGCAGTAGCCGCCGATGCCGAAGAAGATCCCCTGCCCCAGCGACAGGATGCCGGCGCTGCCCCAGCACAGCACGAGCCCGAGCGCCACGAAGGCATAGGTCAGGTATTTGCCGACCATGTTCAGCCGGAAGATGTCGAGCCCCAGCGGCAGGATGACGATCAGCAGGGCGGCCAGCAGCAGGATGCCCGCGATGTCGCCGTCGATGCGTCCGAGAAAGCTGGTTTGAGGGGTGCGCGTCATGGTCAATGGCTCCTCAGCGGCGGACTTTGAGGACGAACAGGCCCTGCGGGCGCAGCATCAGGATCACGACGACAGTCAGAAGCGTCAGCACCTTGGCGGTCGAGCCGCTGAGGAAGAACTCCATCGTCGACTGCGCCTGGCTGATGGTGAAGGCGGACGCAATGGTGCCGATCAGGCTCTGGGCGCCGCCGAACACCACCACCAGGAAGGTGTCGACGATATAGAGCTGGCCGGAGGTCGGACCGGTCGAGCCCACCATGGTGAAGGCGCTGCCCGCCACCCCGGCGATGCCGCAGCCGAGCCCGAAGGTGTAGCGGTCGACCTTCTCGGTGTTGATGCCGACGGCGCCGGCCATCACCCGGTTCTGCATCACCGCCCGCACGCCCTGACCCCAGCGGGAGCGGAACATCACGGCGTAGATCACGACGGTGATGGCGATGGTCAGGCCCATCACGAACAGGCCGTTGATCGGCACCTCGATGGTGTCGGTGACGGCGACCGACCCCATGAGCCAGTCCGGCAGCACCACGCCGACCTCCCGCGCACCGAAGACGGAGCGGAAGATCTGCTGAAGGATCAGGCTCAATCCCCAGGTCGCCAGTAGCGTGTCGAGCGGCCGGCGGTAGAGGAAGCGGATCATCCCCCATTCCACCAGCATCCCCAGCGCCCCGCTGGCGAAGAAGGCCAGGATCATGGCGACGAAGAAATAGGCCGGGAACAGGGCCGGCGCGTAATTGGAAATGAAGGTGGAGCAGAGATAGGTCACATAGGCGCCGAGGATCATGAACTCCCCATGCGCCATGTTGATGACGCCCATCTGCCCGAAGATGATGGCGAGGCCCAGCGCCATCAGCACGAAAACGGAAAACAGGATGAGCCCCGCGAATCCCTGCATCGCAAAGATCGACCCGAGCTCGGCCAGGCTGTAGCCCTCGAACATGATGGGAACTCCCGTCACACTTGCCCCCACCCCAACCCTCCCCCGCTCTCGCGGGGGAGGGGGACAGGAGCTTTGTCGGCGTTCGGCGGCAGTTCCCTCCCCTGCGAAGCGGGGGAGGGTTAGGGTGGGGGTCTAACTCCCCTTACTGGTAGCCCTTCGGGAACGGGTTCGGCTCGATCAGGTCCGCCGTCTCGTAGACCACGTCGAACTGGCCGTCGGTGCGGGCGCGGCCGACGCGGGTCTTGCTCCACAGGTGATGGTTCTCGTGGACGCGGACATAGCCTTCCGGCGCGCCGGTGAACTCGATGCCGGCCGACGCGGCGGCGATCTTGTCGATGTCGAAGCTCTGCGCCTTCTCCGCCGTCAGCTTCCACAGCCAGGGGCCGAGATAGCCCGCCTGGGTCACGTCGCCGATGACGCTCTCCCCGCCCCACATCTTCTTGAAGGCGGCGACGAACTTTTCGTTGTTGGGGTTCTTCAGCGACTGGAAATACTTCATGCAGGCATAGGCGCCGGCGATGTTCTCGCCGCCGATGCCCAGCATCTCGTCCTCGGTGACGGAGATGGTCATCAGCGTCTGCTTGTTCAGGTCGATGCCCGCGGCCTTCATCTGCTTGTAGAAGGCGACGTTCGACCCGCCGACGACCGAGGCGTAGATGACGTCCGGCTTGGTCAGCTTGATCTTGTTGATGACCGAGTTGAACTGGGTGTGGCCAAGCGGGAAATACTCCTCGCCCACCACCTTCTGGCCCTTCATCTCGATATGCTTGCGGGCGATCTTGTTGGAGGTGCGCGGCCAGATGTAGTCGGAGCCGATCAGGAAGAAGGACTTGGCCCCCTTCTCCTTCGTTACCCAGTCCAGCCCGGCGAGGATCTGCTGCGTCGCTTCCTGGCCGGTGTAGATGACGTTCTTCGACTGCTCCAGCCCTTCGTAGAAGGTCGGGTAATAGAGCATGCCGTTGTACTGCTCGAACACCGGCAGCACCGCCTTGCGCGAAGCCGAGGTCCAGCAGCCGAACACCGCCGCCACCTTGTCTTCCACCAGCAGCTTGCGTGCCTTTTCGGCGAAGGTCGGCCAGTCGCTGGCTCCGTCCTCCTGGATCACCTCGATCTTGCGGCCGAGTACGCCGCCCATCTCGTTGATCTGGGCGATGGCCAGTTTTTCGGCCTGCACCGAGCCGGTTTCGGAGATGGCCATGGTGCCGGTGGTGGAGTGCAGGATGCCGACCTTCACCGTGCCATCGGTGACCGCCAGCTTCGTCGTGTTGACGGCGCTGGTGGGCAGCGCCTGGGCCAGCGCGCCGCGCGGCAGCAGTCCGACGGCGGGCAGCGCCGCCATGCCGAGGAGGAGCTTGCGGCGGAGCGGCGACGGAATGCCGCCATTGAGCTTGTCCGCATCCATCTTGTCAGAGGACATGAAACCTCCTGATGTTGGCCGTTATCGCCTTGCAAAAGGTCGCCGGCCATCGAGCGCGGCCCTTTTTGAAAGGCGGTATTTTTTGGGGGAGTTGGCGGAACGATCCGCGACTGGACGGTCCGATGGTTGACCGATCGGTGCGGCGCAGCAATACGTGGATTTGCGTATAGGGGTGCCGGGCGGCAAATGGTTATACACTGACGTCAGTCTGACGACGGCCGGGCGCTCGCAACCACCGAGAAGCGAGTGGACGGCCCGCGTACTCGCGCAGAAGATCTGCACTCTTTCGTTTTGTTGTTCTTCCGATTTCGTTTTGTCAGACTGGGCGCATCAAGGAATTTACTGCCGAACAGAGCCGGAGAAGCAGGAAGAAACAATCCGTCTTGCGAACAATCTGTCGGGAGGGTGAATGGGGCCGATGGCGGGGCGCCAGAGGGTGGTCGCGGTCCGGCGGACCTACAACAGGTGGGTCGCCAACCAGACGCTGGAGGATTACGCGCTGCGCTTCACCGCGCGCAAGGCGCGGCGCTGGTCGCCGTCGCGGGTCGCCAACACCGCGTTGGGCTCGATCTCCTTCCTGGCGCTGGAGGCCATCGGCGGATCGATCACGCTCGGCTACGGCTTCACCAACGCGGTGCTCGCCATCCTGGCCGGCGCCCTCCTGATCTTCGCCAGCGCGCTGCCGATCAGCTACTACGCCAGCAAATACGGCGTGGACATGGATCTGCTGACGCGCGGCGCCGGCTTCGGCTATATCGGCTCCACCATCACGTCGCTGATCTACGCCTCCTTCACGTTCATCTTCTTCGCCATCGAGGCGGCGATCATGGCGACCGCGCTGGAGATGGTGGTCGGCCTGCCGCTGGCCGCCGGCTATGTGGTCAGTTCGCTCGTGGTGATCCCGCTGGTCGCCTACGGCTTCACGGTCATCAGCCGTATCCAGCTGTGGACACAGCCGCTGTGGCTGACGCTGCACGCCCTGCCCTTCCTGTTCATCGCCATCCAGGACGGCGACGCCTTCACCGCCTGGACCGGCTTCACCGGCCGGGCGGCGGAAGCTGGCGGCGGCGGTTTCGACCTGATGCTGTTCGGTGCCGCGGCGTCGGTGGTGTTCTCGCTGCTGGCACAGATCGGCGAACAGGTCGATTTCATCCGCTTCCTGCCTTACGACCCCGATGCCCGGGGACGCAAGCGGCTGTACTGGTGGGCGGCGCTGGTGGCGGCCGGTCCGGGCTGGATCGTCATCGGCACGATCAAGCTGCTGCTGGGATCCTTCCTGGTGGTGCTGGCTCTGCAGAACGCCGTCCCGCTGGAACTGGCGGCGGAGCCGACGCGGATGTACCTCGTCGCCTTCCAGTATGTGACGCCGTCGCCGCAGCTTGCGCTGGGTCTGACCGGCCTGTTCGTCGTGCTGTCGCAGCTGAAGATCAACGTCACCAACACCTATGCCGGCTCCATCGCCTGGTCGAACTTCTTCTCACGCCTCACCCACAGCCATCCCGGCCGGGTGGTGTGGGTGGTGTTCAACGTCGTCATCGGCCTGATGCTGATGGAATTGGGCATCTACAAGACGCTGGAACCGGTGCTGGGGCTCTATTCCAGCGTCGCCGCGTCGTGGATCGGCGCGCTGGTGGCCGATCTGGTGGTGAACAAGCCGTTGGGCCTCAGCCCGCGTCATGTCGAGTTCAAGCGCGCCCACCTCTACGACATCAATCCCGTGGGCGTCGGCGCCATGCTGTTGGCGACGATCCTGTCGATGCTGGCTTTCCTCGGCGCGCTGGGGCCGACGCTGAAGGTCTGCGCGCCCTTCCTCGCCTTCGCCACCGCGTTCATCGCGGCACCCGTCATCGCCTGGGCGACCCGCGGCGAGTATTACATCGCGCGTCGTCCTTTCGACAGCTGGAACGGGGAGGAGGCGATCCGCTGCCGCATCTGCCAGCATGCCTTCGAGCCGGACGACATGGCCTTCTGCCCGGTCTATGCCGGGGCGATCTGCTCGCTCTGCTGTTCGCTGGACGCCCGCTGCGGCGACGGCTGCAAGAGCGACGCCCGTCTGGGCGTGCAACTGCGCCACGCGCTCGACGCCGTCCTGCCGGCGAGGGCCGCGACGGCACTGAAGGCGCGGCTGGGCCATTACCTGGCGGTGCTGTTGATGTTGGGGCTGGCGGTCGGCGCCGTGCTGTCGCTGGTCTATGTCGAGGTCGCGTCCGTGAACGCGGAGGCGCAGGCGTTGATCCGCAGCACGCTGTGGAAGGTCTTCTTCATCCTGATGATCGTGGCCGGCGTCGCCACCTGGCTGTTCGTGCTGGCCCGCGAAAGCCGCAAGGTGGCGCAGGAGGAAACGCGCAAGCAGACCGACCTGCTGATGCAGGAGATCGAGGCCCATGAACGCACCGATGCCCAGCTTCAGAAGGCGAAGGAGGCGTCGGAGGCGGCGAACCTCGCCAAGAGCCGTTACTTGGTCGGCATCGGCCACGAGTTCCGCACGCCGTTGAGCGCCATCTTCGGCTATTCGCAGATGCTGGAGCGCGACCCCGCCATGCCGCCGCACCGCGTCGACGCCGTCCGCGTCATCCGGCGCAGCGCCGAGCATCTGTCCGGCCTGCTCGACGGGCTGCTGGATGTGTCGAAGATCGAAAGCGGCCGGTTGCAGCTGAACCGGGCGGAGGTCCGCTTCGGCGAGCTGCTCGACCAGCTCGTCGGCATGTTCCACCTGCAGGCGGAGGCCAAGGGCATCGCCTTCCGCTTCGAGGCGCCGGAGGATCTGCCGCCGGTCGTCTTCACCGACGAAGGCCGCATCCGCCAGATCCTCATCAACCTGCTGTCCAACGCCATCAAATTCACCGACGCCGGCACGGTCTGCCTGCGCGTGCGCCACCGCAGCCAGATCGCGGAGTTCGAGGTGGAGGACACCGGCCCCGGCATCGCTCCCGAGGACCGCGAGCGGATCTTCCAGCCGTTCGAGCGCGGGTCGGCCGCCAACCCGATGGTGCCGGGCATGGGTCTCGGCCTGACCATCACCAAGCTGCTGACCGAGGTGATGGGCGGCGAGATCACCGTGACCAGCACACCCGGCAAGGGCAGCCTGTTCCGGGTGCGGCTGATGATGTCGGCGGCGATGCTGTCCACCGCCGCCGCCCAGCCCGACCATCCGATCCGCGGCTATCGCGGGGCCCGTTTGACCGTGCTGGTCACCGACGACGACCTCGCCCACCGCAACCTGCTGGCCGACCTGCTGGCCGAGCTGGGCTTCACCGTGTTCAAGGCGACCGACGGCCCGAACTGCGTCGCCATGGCGGAGCTGCACCGACCGGACATTCTGCTGCTCGACATCTCGATGCCCGGCATGAACGGGCTGGACGTCGCCCGGCACCTGCGCGCCACCGGCCACAGTGAGACCACCATCGTCCTTGTCTCGGCCGACACGCGGGAGGACCGCTCCGCCCCCGCTCCCGGCCAGCCGCATGACGGCTTCGTCGCCAAGCCGGTGTCCATCCCGAAGCTGCTGGCCTGCATCGGCCAGCTGCGCGGCATCGAGTGGGAGTATGAGACGACGGCCGGCAGCGACGACGGCCCGCCGGTCTTCGCCGCGTCGGAGCTGCCGCCACAGCACCACATCGCCGAGCTGATCCATCTCGGCCGCATCGGCTATGTCCGCGGCATGCAGGCCAAGCTGGCCGAGATCGCCGCCGCCCATCCGGAGCTGGACCGCTTCGTCGGCCGCATGCGCACGCTCGTCAGCAACTACGATCTGAACCAGTATATGGCCGCGCTGGAGGCGGTTTACCGCGATGACAGCCATGACGAACCCAGCCATGACGATGAAATCCGCAACCAGACCGCGTGACGTCGTCCTCGTCGTTGACGATTCGCCCGAAGCCCTCAGCTTCCTGACCGATGCGTTGGAGGAGGCCGGCGTGACCGTTCTGGTGGCACTGGACGGCCGCAAGGCGTTGGCCCTGCTGGAGCAGGTGACGCCCGACGTGATCCTGATGGACGCGATCATGCCGGGGCTGGACGGCTTCGAGACCTGCCGACAGCTGAAGCGCAGCAGCCAGGTCGCCCATGTTCCGGTCATCTTCATGACCGGCCTGACCGAAACCGAACATATCCTGAAGGGCTTCGCCGCCGGTGGGGTCGATTACGTCACAAAACCCATCGTCGCCGAAACGCTGATCGCCCGCATGTACGCCCATCTCGCCAACGCCCGCGTGGCGCAGAGCACGCGGGCGGCGCTCGACGTGACCGGCCGCACCCTGCTGGCCGCCAACCACAAGGGCGAGGTTCTGTGGTGCACGCCGCAGACCACCCGCATGCTGGAGTCCGCCTTCGGCGCCGATACGGGAAACGGGGTATCCCTGCCGGAGGAGGCGCGGCGCTGGCTGGCCGAGCGGCAGGTTGGCGGGCCATCTGGCAGAGGTTCTGGCAGTGGATCAGGACGCAAGGCGGACAGCGTGGTGATCGCCACTGGGACGGACGGCCGCATCCTGCGCCTCAGCCCGGTCGGCCAGACCGGTCCCGACGAAATCCTGCTGCAGCTGGTGGAGGAGAACGGCGCCGGCGACGACGCCCTGCTGAAGGACAAGCTGTCGCTGACCGCACGGGAGGCGGAGGTGCTGATGTGGATCGCCAACGGCAAGCCCAACCGCGACATCGCCGAGATCCTGGGCCTCAGCCCCCGCACGGTCGACAAACATCTGGAACAGATCTATTCGAAACTCGGCGTCGAGAACCGCGCCGCCGCCGCCGCGCTGGCGGTGCGTACGCTGAACGGGCGGTAGCCGTCCCGGCCCCGGGAAGCGGGAGAGAGGGAAGCCCCGCTCCCGCGACGCCCGATCAGCCGTAGACCGGTTCCTTCGTCGGAATGCCCTCCATCGGGCATTCGGGCGTGCCGACCGTCGGCCGGGTGAGGGCCTCCACCTTCGCCCGCGTGCCCTCCGGGTCGTTCACCCACTGGCGATAGAAGTCGTAGGGGCAGGCCGCTTCGCCCTTCTCGCCGTCGCCGGAGTTGATCATGCCGGTATAACCGCGATGAACCAGCTTGAAGAGGTGGTTCTCCGACTGCCCGTTCCTACGGAAGTCGCGGATCAGCGTCTTGGACAGCTGGGCGTACTGGATGCCGTACTCCTCCTCGCCGCATTCGCCCAGCGTCCGGCCGTCGAAGCCGACGATGGCGGAATGGCCGAAATAGGAATAGACCCCGTCGAAGCCGGCGGCATTCGCCACCGCGACATAAACGTTGTTGGCCCAGGCCATCGCCTTCGCCATCAGCACCTGCTGGTCCTTGGCCGGATACATGTAGCCCTGGCAGCGCACGATCAACTCGGCCCCCTTCATGGCGCAGTCGCGCCAGATCTCGGGGTAATTGCCGTCGTCGCAGATGATCAGGCTGACCTTCAGCCCCTTAGGCCCGTCCGACACATAGGTGCTGTTGCCGGGATACCAGCCTTCGATCGGCACCCAGGGCATGATCTTGCGGTACTTCTGTACGATCTCGCCCTTGTCGTTCATCAGGATCAGCGTGTTGTAGGGCACCTTGTGCGGATGCTCCTCGTGCCGCTCGCCGGTGAGGGAGAAGACGCCCCATACCTTCGCCTTGCGGCAGGCGGCGGCGAAGATCTCGGTTTCGTCGCCGGGAATGGTGGCGGCGGTTTCGAACATCTCCTTGGAATCGTACATGATTCCGTGCGTCGAGTATTCGGGGAAGATCACGAGGTCGAGGCCGGGCAGGCCCGTCTTCATGCCGACCAGCATGTCGGCGATCTTCTGCGCGTTCTCCAGCACCTCCGCCTTGGTGTGAAGGCGCGGCATCTTGTAATTGACGACAGCGACGCCGACGGTGTCGTTGCTGCTGGTGATATCGCCGTGGATCATTTCAGTCTCCCTGCATGACGGGGGCATGAGACGGCGCGCACGGAAAGCGGGGTGAGTATCCGGCTTCCGCATCGTTTGCGCACCCTTGTTTGTCTCGATCCATCATCGGGGCGCGGCAGGCCGACGGGAATACGCGATTCCCCGTATGAGCCAGTCGAGGGGCTCAACGCCGCGACAAGTCGCTCAATCCTCCGCCAGATTGCCGTAGAGCTGCTGCAGGGTCGCGTTCAGCTTGCCGATCTGCGATTCCGACATCCCGTCGAAGCTGCGGGCGAACAGCCTTTCCGTCGCCTCCTGGATGCGTTCGACCAGCGCATGGCCGGCCGGGGTCATCGTCACCTCGGTGACGCGGCCATCATCGGCGTTGGTGCCGGTGTCCACCAACCCTTCCGCCTTCATGCGGTAGACGATGCGGGTCATGGTCGACAGCTTGACGATGGCGTGGGTCGAGATCTCTGAAATGCTCGACGTGCCGTGCGTCTTCAGAATGAACAGCACCCGCCAGGTCGGGATATCGGTGCCGATCCGTTTCAGCGCCGTTTCCATCTTCTGGGTGTAGATGCCCTGGACACGGGCAAGCCAATAGAAGGGGAATTCCTCGACCTTGAATTCGGGGTCCGACGGGATGTAGCGGCGAAGTTTTTTCGTAATGGCCATGATGCCCAATGTCTATCCAGCGTTTGGCGAGGCCGGGGCCCTGTTGTACCAATCGCCGGTTGGCTTGCCAAACGCCTTGCGGCGGCGCGACCGCTCACCAGCCCGGTCCGCGCTCCGCCCGCATCTTGCGCACCATGGCGTCGAAGAATTTCACGGCGAAGCCGCTGTCGCGGATCAGCATGGCGGTCAGGTCGCTGCATTTCTGCCGGACCTCGGTGGACAACTCCACATCCTCTCCGCGCATGCTATCGGCCAGGGTCTGGATCTCGGCGGCGCGCTGCACCGTCCACAGCAGGAAGAAG
This sequence comes from Azospirillum sp. B21, assembly GCF_008364825.1. Classification (GTDB taxonomy): domain Bacteria; phylum Pseudomonadota; class Alphaproteobacteria; order Azospirillales; family Azospirillaceae; genus Azospirillum. The sequence continues at coordinate 26,948 of NZ_VTTO01000005.1, read as the reverse complement.
GTCTTGGCGATACTGGACTCACCCACCGCGATGCCGTGGTTGCGCAGCACCAGGATATGCTTGTCGCCCAGGCTTTCCAGCATGCGCGGCTTCTCGTCGGCGAACAGCGTGATGCCCTCGAAGGCATGGTAGCCGACGCGGCCATAGAGCTGGGCGCCATAGAAGTCATTGTGCGAGAAGGCCTGCTTCTTCTGCACGATGGCCGACACCTCGGTCGTGTGGGTGTGGATCACGCAATGGATGTCGTCGCGCGCCTCGTGGATGGCGCTGTGCAGGGCGAAGCCGGCCGGGTTGGCGTCATAGGGCGACGGCTCCAGCTTCTCGCCGTCCAGTCCGACCTTCAGCAGGTTGGCCGGCGTCACCTCGGTGTAGTTGAGGCCGAAGGGGTTCACCAGATAATGGTGCGCCGGCCCCGGCAGCCGGGCGGAGATGTGGTTGAAGATCGTCTCGGTCCAGCCCATGAAGTCGACGAGGTGATAGCAGTCGGCCAACTGGCAGCGCAGCGCCCACTCCTCCTCGCCGATGTGATCGGGCTTCACGATGCTGTTGTGGCCGAGCTTCGGGGCAGTGGCGGTCATCATGATTTGCGGTCCTCTTCGGATGGAGGTTACAGGCCCGCGGCGGCGCGCAGCGCGCTGTCGCTCTTGAAGCGGGCGAGAATGGCGATGTTGCGGGTCAGCGGCATGGACAGCCCCTGCAGCTCGGCCAGTTCGATGACGGCCTCGCAGATGGCGGAGAGTTCCAGCGGCAGCCCTTTCTCGAAATCCTGGAGCATGGAGGTCTTCACCGGCCCCATCCCGGCCCCCATCGCCAGCAGCGATTCCGGGTCCAGCTCGATCCGCGCGCCATAGGCGGCGGCGGTCAACAGCGCTTCCGACAGCATCTGCCGGGCGATCTGCGACAGCGACGGGTCGCCATAAATGTCCTGCAGCGTCGCCCCCGACACCACCGACAGCGGGTTGGAGGAGAGATTGGCGATCACCTTGGTCCACAAGGGATCGCGCACCCGCCCGCTCGCCTGGGTGTGGATGCCGCAGGCGGTCAGCATGGCGACGACGCGCGCGAGGCGCTCGCTGGGGCGATGGTCGATCTCCCCCAGGATCAGCTTCAGCGGGTTGAAGCTGCGGGCGACGCCGGGGGCCATCCGCTCCGCCGTGATGTAGGCGATGGCGCCGATCACGCGGTCGAGCGGCACCAGATCCTTCAGCGCCCCGTCGGGATCGACGGCGCGGACGGCGCGGCCCTGGTGGCGTCCGCCCTCCCCCTCGAAATACCACCAGGGAATACCGTTCACCACCGGGACGACCAGGGTGTCCGGCCCGATCATCGGCCGGGCGGCGCGCACCAGCGGCAGCAGGTCCTGCGCCTTGGCGCAGAGGAACAGCAGGTCCGGTTGCCCCAGTTCCTCCGCCGGCCCGGCCGCCACCCGCACATGATGCTCGCCCTCGCGGTCGGTCAGGTGCAGCCCGTCCTGCCGGATGACCTCCAGCGTCGCGCCGCGGGCCAGCACGCCGACGCGGTGGCCGGCGCGGGCGATGCGAACCGCCAGCGTGGTGCCGATCGCCCCCGCCCCGGCGATCCCGACATGCCAGCGCCCCTCTTTTGAACCCTCTCGCCAGTCCGGCTCCGTCATGAGGCGAGCATCTCCTGATGCTTACCGGCCATGCCGAGATAGGCCGCCACCACGCGCGGATCGTGGGCCAGTTGCGACGCCGGCCCCTCCATGGCGATGCGCCCCAGCTCCAGCACATAGGCATAGTCGGCAACGCGCAGCGCCGCCCGTGCGTTCTGTTCGATCAGCAGGATCGACACGCCTTTGCTCCGCAGTTCGGCGATGATGCGGAAGACCTCGCGCACGATCAGCGGCGCCAATCCCAGCGACGGTTCGTCCAGCATCAGCAGCTTCGGCCCGCCCATCAGAGCGCGCGCCAGCGCCAGCATCTGCCGCTCGCCACCCGACAGCGTCGCCGCCATCTGGCCGCGCCGCTCCTTCAGCCGCGGGAACAGGGAGTAGAGTTCCTCCATCGCCGCGTCCTGCTCGCGCTTCGACCGCGAATGGAAACGGAAGCCGCCGAGCCGCAGATTGTCCTCCACGCTCATGGTGGCGAACAAGGCGCGCTTTTCCGGCACGAGGCTCATGCCGCGCGCCACCATGTCCTGAATGGCCGGCGACTGCCCGTCATGGCCAAGGAAGCTGACCCGGCCGCGCGACGGCAGCACGCCCATGATGGCGGACAGAAGCGTGGTCTTGCCGGCGCCATTCGGGCCGATGACGGTGACGATCTGCCCCTCGCCTACCCGCAGGCTGGCGTTGCTCAGCGCCTCGATCTTGCCGTAGGAGACGCAGAGGTCGGTGACCTCCAGCAGTGGCGCGCTCATTCGACACCTCCCAGATAGGCTTCGAGAACGGCCGGATTGGTCTGGATCGTCTCGGGTGGTCCCTCGGCGATGCGCTCGCCGAACTCCATCACATAAACGCGGTCGACCAGCCCCATGACGAAGTCCATGTCATGTTCGACCAACAGGATCGCCATCCCCTCCGACCGCAGCTTAACCAGCAGCTCGGCCAGCGCCTGCTTTTCCAGGAAACGCAGGCCGGCGGCCGGCTCGTCCAGCAGCAGCAGGCAGGGATCGGCGCACAGCGCGCGGGCGATCTCCAGGATGCGCTGCTGGCCGAGCGCGAGGCTGCCCGCCTCGACATGCAGGTATTGGCCGAGCCCAACGCGGATCAGCTGGCGCCGCGCCTCGTCCAGCAGCCGCGCCTCCTCCGCCCGGTCCAGCCGCAATGCTGCGGCGGCAACGCCCTTGGAGCCGCGCAGATGGGCGCCGATGGCGACATTCTCCAGCACGGACATGGTGGGGAGCAGCTTGACGTGCTGGAAGCTGCGGCTGAGGCCGGCGCCGGCCATGGCGCGGGCGGTGCGGCCGTCGATGCGCTCGCCGCGGAACAGAATCTCGCCAGAGGTCGGATGGTCGACGCAGGAGAGCTGGTTGAACAGCGTGCTCTTGCCGGCGCCGTTCGGACCGATAACCGCCAGGATCTCGCCGGCCCGCACGGTGAAGCTGATGTCGCGGTTGGCGACCAGCCCGCCGAAGCGGCGGGTCACCCCCTTGGCTTCCAGCACCACTTCGCCCTTGGCCGGCATCTCCCGGCGGGGGAGCGGTTCGGCCGCGGGCAGATCCACGTCGTCCACCGCCCCGGTCGGCCGATGCCTCCGCCGCTCGAACACCTTGGCGATCCAGCCGGCAACGCCGCCGGGCAGGCGCTGCATCAGCAGCACGATCAACAGCCCGAAGACGATGGCTTCGAAGTTGCCGGTACGGCCCAGCAGGTGCGGCAGCAGATCCTGCAGCCATTGCTTGGCGAAGGTGACGCCGGCCGCGCCGATCACCGCGCCCCAGACCTGTCCGACCCCGCCGATCAGCGCCATGAACAGGAAGTCGATGCCTGCCTGCAGGCTGAAGGGGGCCGGGCTGACGAAGCGTTGGGTGTAGGCATAGAGCCAGCCGGCCAGCCCGGCATAGAGAGCGGCGACCAGGAAGGCGGTCATCTTGGCGCGGAAGCTGTCGACGCCCATCGATTCAGACATGCGCTGCCCGCCGCGCAGCGCCCGGATGGCGCGGCCGACGCGGGAGTCCAGCAGGTTCAGCGTCGCCACCACCGCCAGCAGCAGGATCGCCCAGATCAGGTAGAACAGTGCCTCCGCCCGGTCGAAGGCGATGCCGAACAGGCTCAGCGCCGGGATGCCCGACAGGCCGGTGTGGCCGCCGAGGAACTCGAGATTGCCGAACAAGTAGAACAGCGACAGCCCCCAGGCGATGGTGCCGAGCGGCAGGTAATGCCCCGACAGCCGCAGTGTCACCGCCCCCAGCACCGTGGCGACGGCGAACGTCAGCACCAGCCCGACCGCGAGCCCGGCCAGCGGCGACCCCGCCATCCAGGCGAGCGGCCCCGGCAGGTCGGCGGCGGACACGGTGGCGAGATAGGCGGTGGCATAGGCGCTGACGCCGATGAATGCGGCCTGTCCGAAGCTGGTCATTCCGGCGACGCCAGTCAGCAGGACGAGGCCCAGCGTCGCCAGCGCGAAGATGCCGATGTTGTTGGCCAGCGTGACCTGATAAGTCGGCAGGACCAGCGGTGCGACAGCCAGCACCGGCAGCAGGGCCAGCAGGATCCAGGCGGACGGCGACAGCTTGGGCATCGGGACGGCCGGTTTTACGGTCGGAGTCTTGGAAAGCACGCCGGGCTTCATTCCTCGTCCTCCGCGCCATGGTGGGAGAGGGAGCGCCAGACCAGTACCGGAAGGATCAGCGTGAACACGATCACCTCCTTGTAGCTGCTGGCCCAGAAGGTGGAGAAGGATTCGGCCTGCCCGATCAGCAGGGCGCCCAGTGCAGCGACCGGGTAGCTCGCCAGCCCGCCGATGATGGCGCCGACGAAGCCCTTCAGGCTGATGATGAAGCCGCTGTCGTAATAGATCGTGGTGATGGGCGCGATCAGGATGCCGGACAGGCTTCCGATCAGCGCCGCCAGCGCGAAGCTGGCCTTGCCCGCCAGTTCCGGCGAGATGCCGACCAGCTCTGCCCCCAGCCGGTTGACCGCGGCGGCGCGCAGCGCCTTGCCGTACAGGCTGCGCTCGAAGAACAGGTACAGCCCCAGGATCAGGGCCAGCGACACCGCGACCACCCAGATGGTCTGGCTGTTCAGCATCACCATGCCCAGCCTGAGGCCGCCGTCGGAGAACGGCTCCGTCCGCGCGCCCTCCGGACCGAACATCAGCAGCCCGACGCCGACCAGCACGACATGCACGGCGATGGAGACAATCAGCAGCACCAGCGGGTGCGCCGCGGCGATCGGCTGGTAGAAGACACGGTAGAGCGCCAGCCCCAACGGCACGATCAATGCCATGGTGACCAGCGCCTGCAGCGCGACGCCGGCTTCGGCCAGCGGCACCAGCGTGGTCAGCGCGGTCAGTCCGGCGGCATAGGCGACGCCCAGCGCCGGCCCGCGCCGCACCGCGATGCGGCCGTCGCGCCGCCATGCGGCATGACTGTCCATGACCAGGGCGGCGGCGGCCAGCGCCAGCAGCAGCCAGCCCAGACGGACCGGGGTTCCGCCCTGCATCGCGGCCATGGTCAGGGCGGCGAAGGCGACGAATTCGCCCTGCGGAATCAGAAGGATTCGGGTCACCGTAAAGACCAGCAGGATCGACAGCGCCAACAGCGCATAGATGGCGCCGTTGGTGATCCCGTCCTGGCCCAGCAGCATGACGATCTGGAGATTCATGACCGGTATCCCTTCGCTCCGGCGGCGGCCCGGAAAATGGATTCTGGGTCGCCGCCGCCGGATCACTTCACGAGGTCATTTCACGGGCAATGCGTCACACGGCTCACTTCACCAGCGTCCACTTGCCGCCGGACACGGTGATCAGCTCGCGACCGCGCTCGTCGAAGCCGCTGTGGTCGGCGGCGGTCAGGTTGTAGACGCCCTGCGTCGCCGGCAGCTCCTTCACCTGTTCCAGCGCGTCGCGCAGCGCGGTGCGGAAGGCGGCCGATCCCGGCTCCCCGCCCTTCAAGGCGACGGGGATGGCGCGCTCCAGCAGCAGGCCGGCGTCATAGACGTTGGCGCCGAAGGTGGCGGGCTTGGAGCCGTTCTGCTTCTCATAGGCGGCGACATAGTCGCTGGCGATCTTCTTCGATGGATGGCTGTCGGGCACCTGGTCCAGCACCAGCATCAGGCTGGCAGCCAGGATCGTGCCCTCCACCTTCTTGCCGCCGAGCTTCAGGAAGTCGGGCAGCGCCGCACCATGCGTCTGATAGATTTTGCCGCGATATCCCTGGTCGAACAGCGTCGTCTGCGGCAGCACCGAGGAACTGCCGGGGGCGGCGATCAGCACCGCGTCGGGCGAGGCCGACAGGATCTTCAGACCCTGCGCGGTCAGCGAGGTGTCCTGCCGCTGGAAGCGCTCGCTCGCCAGCAGCTTGATGCCGCGCTTGGCCGCACCCTCGCCGAACACCTTCTGCCAGTTGTCGCCATAGGGATCGGCGGTGCCGATGAAGCCGACCGACTTGATGCCGGCCTTCGCCATGTGCTCCAGCAGCGCCTCGGCGATAAGGTCGTCGTTCTGAGTGGTCTTGAACACCCATTTCTTCTGCTCGGTCATCGGCAGCACCACGGCGGCGGTGCCCACCGGGGCCAGCATCGGCACGCCGGACTCGGCCGCGAACTGGATCACCCCCATGGCGTTGGGCGAGCCGGAGGGGCCGATGATGGCGTCCACCTTCTCCTCGGTGATCAGCTTCTTGAAGGCGGCGACGGTGGCCGTCGGGTCGCTGCCGTCATCAAGCGTGATGTACTGCACCGTCTGGCCGCCGACCGTGGCCGGCAGCAACGGCACGCTGTTCTTCTGCGGAATGCCGACCAGCGCGATGGGGCCGGTCGAGGAGGTCACCACGCCGACCTTCACCTGCGCGTCGGCCGGCAGGGCGGCGCCCACCGCGAACGCCCCGAACAGCAGCGAGACCGCCAGTTTCTTTGCAATCACCACACCCTCCATTTCGTGTTGCCGCCATTTCGTGTTGCCGTCTGTCCCGGTCCGACGGACTTTTCGCCGCCGGACCCGCCGGGCCGGTGCGGCCGGTTCCCGAAGGAGCCCCCTGCCGCCCAACCTCTTGTTCTGCTGAAAGGAACAAAGCAAAGACCGCGCCAATGAAAGCGGCGCCGCCGCCGCATCAATCACCCAATACAGCGACAATAGAAGACGCGAACATTTAACGAGGATCCCGCCGGTACGAAGACCGGAAGGACACGAGAAAACAAAGACGCTTCCGCATCACGCCGGCCAATATTTCCCGGCAGCTTTGTTCTTTTGGGGGTTCGATGGCGGCGACACCACGCACCACCGGTGAAATCCTGTGGTGGTCACGTCCGGTGCCGGTCGCTCTTGCCGCCCATTAAGCCAGAGTTCCGTGAATCCGCAATCGAATTTTCAAGAAAAACTGCCCATTTTTTGGCACTCGAATGCATGCTTTGCAGGCGAACTCCCACCAAGCGCGGCGATCAGGTACTTTGGAATGAGGCCGTATCCGGAAAGTACGAAGATCCTGGAAAACCTTTCTTTATCAGAACGATGAATAACAGCAGGCCTAGATCTCGTTCCGCTTCTCCGCCCGCGTCGCCGCCAAAGCACTGCTCGGATTTTGTGCTTCGCTGCCAAAAACTATTTTTCCAAAGTCAATTGACTATTCACGTTTCTCGCCATTAGGCTTCGGTCATCCCATCCACCCCGAACGGCTCCGATCCCGGCGACGAAAGACAAGCCCGGTGTCGTCTGAATCCGTGGGGAAGCCGGTCAGACCGGGGAAGGCATTGCCCATGACAATCTTCGTTCAATCGCTCGACCTCGCCGGCGACGCCACCCACCGCGACGCGGCGCCCACGGTGGCGATCAAGGACAGCATCGACATCGCCGGAACGCCGACACGCGCCGGCAGCCGGTCTCTGGACGACGCTCCGCCGGCCGCGGAAAACGCTGAAATCGTGGACAATCTGCTCGCCGCCGGCTGGCGGATCACCGGCAAGACCACGATGCACGAGCTGGCCTTCGGTACCACCGGCATCAATCGCTGGGCCGGCACCGCGCCGAACCTGAAATACCCCGACTTCGTGCCCGGCGGGTCGTCCAGCGGCTCGGCCGCCGCGGTCGCCGCGGGCCTTGTCGATGCCGCCATCGGCACCGATACCGGCGGTTCCGTACGCATCCCCGCCGCCTGCTGCGGCGTGTTCGGGCTGAAGCCGACCTTCGGGCGGGTCAGCCGCCGCGGCGTGATGCCGGCCCGGAGCACGCTGGACTGCGTCGGCCCCTTCGCCCCGGATATGGACCGGCTGATCGCCTGCATGGCGGGCATCGATCCGACCTTCGGACCGCTGCCGCCCATTGATGGCGTAGCCATCGGCCTGCTGGAAACCGACGCCGACGACGCCATCGCCGCCGCCGTGCGGGCCACGGTCGAAGCCGCCGGTCTCCCGGTGGAATCCGTCGCCCTGACCGGCATGCACGCCGCCTTCGAGGCCGGGCTTTCGGTCATCAATGTCGAAACCTGGGCGGCCTGCGCGGCACTGGTGGAAACCGGTCTGGTCGGCGAGGACGTGGCGGTCCGCCTGCGCAACGCCGCCCGTACCACGGTCGAGGATGTGGCACGCGCCGAGGCTGTGCGCACCGCCTTCACCGCGGAGGTCGATGCGCTGCTGGCGCGGGTTGCGGTCGTCGCCCTGCCGACCATGGCCGGGCCGCCGCCACTGGTGGCGGATGCCGGCGACACCAGCCGGCTGGTCCGCATGACCACGCTGGTCCGCCCCTTCAACCTGTCCGGCCACCCGGCCATCGCCATCCCGCTCGCCCCCGTTGGCGGCGCACCGGCCAGCCTGCAGCTGGTCGCCGCCAAGGGCGCGGACGAGCTGCTGTGCGCGGTCGCGGCCCACATCGCCGAGCGATTGCCCGGTCCAGCCTAACCGCTTCAAGACCAACACCCCATTCCCCCCGATGCCATGGACGGAGCCGCGCTCCGAATGCGGACGCGCGCCTTTCCTCCATAGCCTGCCCCATCGCCTGCCATGGAGATCCCGATGTTGGTGACTCTGCCCGCGCAGACACAGGACGGCGGCCGGAGCTTCGACGACGCTCTGCTTGCGGAGCTTCTGACCGAGATCCGCGGCCGACGCGCCGAATTCGAACAGCAGCAGTTCATCTCCCAGGACATCGTCGAACGCTACCGCGCGCTCGGCGTCTACCGCGCCCTTGTCGCCCGCCGCTTCGGCGGCGACGAACGCTCCCCGGCCGAGTTCTGCCGGCTGGTGGAGCGCATCGCCGAGGCCGACGGATCGGCCGGCTGGGTCGCCAGCTTCGGCATCGGGGCGGTCTATCTGTCGGCCCTGCCGCTCGACACGTTGCGCAGCCTCTATGCCCGCGGACCCGACCTCGTTTTCGCCGGCGGCATCTTCCCGCCGCAGCCGGCGGTCTTCGTCGATGGCGGCCTGAAGGTGAAGGGCCGGTGGAGTTGGGCCAGCGGCTGCATGGGCGCCGATATCGTCGGCGTCGGCATCGCGCCGAAGAACAGCGACGGCACCGGCGGTCTGCCGCGCATGGCGGTGATGCCGCGCAGCGCGGTCAAGATCGAACGCAACTGGGATGTCGTCGGACTGCTCGGCACCGGCAGCCACGACCTCGTGGTCGACGACGTGGTGGTGCCGGAGGAATGGACCTTCGTACGCGGCGGCAAATCGGCGCTGGACGAACCGCTCTACCGTTATCCCACGCTGGCCTTCGCGGCACAGGTTCTGTCGGTCGTCTCGCTCGGCATCGCCCGCGCCGCTTTGGACGAACTCCGCTCCATGGGATCCCGCGCCTCGGTCACTGGCGCGCCGAAGCTGGGGGAGCGCGTCGCCTCCCAGCTGGAGACCGCGAAGCTGGAGGCCGAACTGCGCGCCGCCCGCTCCTGGTTCTATGGCGCCATCGACGAGGTTTGGCAATGCCTGCTGGCCGGCGACGATCCGGCGCCGGATCAGGTCAGCATGCTGCGCCTGTCGGCCACTCACGCCACCCGCACCGCCGCCGAGGTGACGCGCCGGGCGCAGATGCTGACCGGCATGGCCGGCGTCTATGAGCGCTGCCCGATCGCGCGGCAGGTCCGCGACGTGCAGATGATCACCCAGCATGCCTTCCTCGGCGACGTCACCTACCAGAACGCCGGCGCCATGCTGTTCGGCCTCTCCCCCCTGCCCGGCTATCTCTGACCCCCACCCCGGAGACCTTCCATGAGCGACAAGAAGCCCCTGCGCGTTCTGTTCTGCATCGGCGTCAACCAGAACTTCTTCGACGCGACGGCGGAAGAGGCCAAGCAGGTCTGGGGCGCCTTTTCCGCCATGATGCGCGGCATCGGCGAGCTGCCGGGCGTCAACGTGCTGGGCAACCTGGACGACGACCAGATCATGGTCGGCCCGTCCACCAACTGGCCCTGGACCACCTATGTGCTGGCCGACGTGCCGGACATCGAGACGGTGACCGCCGCCTGCAACCTGTTCCGCGTCACGCCCGTCGGCGACGGCACCTTCAAGCTGTGGAAATACTGCCGCGTCGAGGCCCGCGTCGGCCGCGAGTTGGTGATCCCGCAATGACCGCCGCCCTCCCCGCCGATCCCGGCGAACTGGCGGCACGCCTCGCCCGCTTCGAGGCGGAGGCCGCCGTCCGCGCCTGCATGGTCCGCTACATGGCGCTGTGCGACGCACTGACCCCGGCGACGCCGTTGGACGAGCTTGCCGGCCTGTTCACGCGCGACGCGGTGTGGGAGGGCATCGGCGAAAAATACGCAAAGACCTTCGGCCGGATTACCGGCCGTGCGGCCCTGCGGGAGATGTTCGCCAAATACATGGTCGAACCCTCCCACTTCGCGCTGAACGTCCATTTCCTGACCTCCGAGCTGATCCGGACAACCAGTCCAGACACGGCGGAAGGCACTTGGATCATGTTGCAGACCTCGACCTTCGCCGCCGGCGGATCGCACCTGAACGCCGCCCGGCTGACGGTGGATTTCCGCCTGGAAGAGAGCGCCTGGCGCATGAGCCATTTCCGCACCGAAAACCTGTTTAGCCGCCCGGTCGACAGCTGGAACCGTCCCGACCCGGTTCCGGTCCCGGAGTGACCCCCCTCCTCTCCGCTCCCCTTCTCCGCCCTTAAGACGGAAAGACCATAGCCATGGCCATCGATCTCAAAGCCCCGCCGGCTGCAAGCCGCGACCTTGCCGACCTCGTGCGCGCCGACCGCGCCCACACCTCGCTCTACACCGACCCGGCGATCTTCGAGCAGGAGATGGACCGCATCTTCGCCAACTGCTGGGTCTGGGTCGCCCATGTCAGCGAAGTGAAGGAGGCCGGCGACTACAAGTCCACCTATGTCGGCCGCCAGCCGGTGGTGGTGGTGCGCGACCGCAAGCAGAAGATCCATGTCCTGCTGAACCGCTGCCGCCACCGCGCCGCCACGGTCTGCGAAGAGAAGAAGGGCCGAACCAACAGCTTCGTCTGCCCCTATCACGGCTGGAGCTACGGCCTGGACGGCAGTCTGCGCGGCGTGCCCCATCCGGAAAGCTACGGCCAGTGCCTCGACAAGGGCGAGTATCCGCTGAAGAGCCTGCGGGTCGAGGAATATGCCGGCATGGTCTTCGCCAGCTTCCGCGAGGACATCGAGCCGCTCGCCGACTGGCTCGGCCCGGCGAAGAAGTGGATGGACCTGTTCATGAAGCAGGGCGGCGGCTACCCGATCAAGGTGGCCGGCGAGCACCGCTTCCGCTTCCCCGGCAACTGGAAGATCCAGCTGGAGAACACCACCGACGGCTATCATTTCCCGGTCGTCCACAAGTCCTTCCTGTCCTCGGTCGACGAGCAGACCGAGCGCATGCTGGACTTCGTCAACGGCCCCGGCTTCGTCGAGGATCTCGGCAACGGTCACAGCGTCATGGTGATGATCCCCGAACTGGTGGACCTGGAGGAGAATCTCGACGCCCCCGTCCCCGCCCGCTTCGCGGAGCTGGCTGAGGAACTGCGCCGTGAGGGCCATGACGAGGCCAAGGTGCGGCGCATCGTCCGCACCGTCGGCGGGTCGGGCTTCAACCTGAACCTGTTCCCCAACATCGCCTGTTCGATGGCCTTCTTCCGCGTGCTGCGCCCGGTGTCGGTGAACGAGACGGAGATCCACCACGCCGTCATCACCATGGACGGCGGCCCCGCCGCCGCCAACCGCGCCCGCCTTCGCCTGCACGAGCATTTCCAGGGTCCGATGGGCTTCGGCACCCCGGATGACTCCGAAGCTTGGGAGCGGGTGCAGAAGGGCGCCCAGGCCGGCAACGATTTGTGGATCCTGCTGAACCGCGGCCTACCCGGCGAGCGCATCACCGAAGACGGCCGCGCCGGCGACGTCAGCGCCGAGACCGGCATGCGCGCCGCCTATCAGCAGTGGAAGAAGCTGATGACGGAGTGAGGGTGCGAATCCCCCTCGTGCCCCCTCCCTCCCACGGCTGCGCCGCGGGTCCCTCCCTCCCCCGCTTCGCGGGAGAGGGGAAGATTTGCTGAACAGCGGCAGTCCCCTCTCCCTCGAAGAGGGGGAGGGTTAGGGAGGGGGCAACACTCCCCCGCCGCCACACCACTCCCCCCGGAGACACACTCTATGAACACCCAACTCCTCACCGAGGTCGGTGCCTTCCTCTGGCAGGAGGCCGACATGCTCGACCACCGCGAGTATCAGGACTGGCTGGCGCAATGGACCGCCGACGGCCTCTACATCGTGCCGATCGATCCCGAGGCAACGGACCTCGCCGACCGGCTGAACTACGCCTATGACGACGCCGACATGCGGGCCAAGCGCGTCGCCCGCCTGACCGGCGGCGAGTCCGTCTCGACCCAGCCGGCCTCGCGCACCGTGCGCTCGCTGTCGCGCTTCCGCATCCTGGCCGACGACGGCGCCACCGTCACCGTCCGCGCCGCCCAGCATCTGCGCGAGTTCCGCAAGGAGACGCTGCGCGACTACACCGCCGACGTCACCTACGAGCTGGCCCGCAGCGGCGACGGTTTCCGGCTGAAGAGCAAGATCGTCCGGCTGGTGAACTCCACCGACGCACTGCACAGCATCGGCTACATCCTCTGACAAGGAGCCCACGGGATGGCACAGGTCGCTCTCGTCACCGGCGCGGCCCAGGGGCTGGGCCGGGTCATCGCCGAACAGTTCCTCGCCGCCGGCTACTGCGTCGCCCTGACCGACGTCGCCGAGGACGCGGTGAATGATGCGGCGGCAAGCCTGGATCCGTTGGGCAAGGCGGTGCTGCCGCTGGTGCTCGACGTCACCCGCAAGGCGGATTTCTCCACGGCGCTCGATGCCGCGCTGGCCCGCTGGGGGGCGCTGCATGTGGCGGTCAACAACGCCGCGATGACGCCGATGACCCCGGTCATGCAGATCACGCCGGAGGAATTCGACGCGGTGCTGACCGTCAACCTGCGCGGCACTTTCCTCGGCTGTCAGGTCTTCGGCGCCCATCTGGCGAAGGCCGGCTACGGCCGCATCGTCAACATCGCCTCGCTGGCTGGGCAGAATGGCGGCACGGCGTCGGGGGCGCATTATGCCTCCTCCAAGGCCGGCATCCTGACGCTGACCAAGATCTTCGCCCGCGAACTGGCGGCCAGCAACGTCACCGTTAACGCCATCGCCCCCGGCCCGATGGAACTGCCGTCGGTCCGCGCCTCCGTCCCGCCGGAGCGGCTGGAAACGCTGATCGGCATGATCCCGGTGAAACGGCTGGGCAACCCCGCCTTCGTCGCGAGGATGGCGGTGGAGCTGGCCTCGCCGGATGCGGATTTCACCACCGGTGCGGCCTGGGACATCAACGGCGGCATCTTCATGCGCTGAGGAAAGACGGTCATGACGACGCAAGACACGCTGACGCTGACGGTGGCCCGCCGCCGGGTCGAAGGGAACGGGGTGCTGCTGCTGGACCTTATCGACAGGACCGGCAACCCGCTGCCGCCCTTCGAGGCCGGGGCGCATGTCGACCTCCATCTGGCGCCGGGGCTGGTCCGGCAATATTCGCTGTGCGGCGACCCGGCCGACCGCAGCCGCTACCGGCTGGGCATCCTGCGCGATCCCGCCTCGCGCGGCGGCTCGGTCGCAGCGCATGAGGGCTTGCAGGAGGGGACGGAGGTCGCGGTCGGCCTGCCGCGCAACCTGTTCCCGCTGGCGGCGGAGGCGGCCCATTCCATCCTGATCGGCGGCGGCATCGGCATCACCCCGATGATCGCCATGGCCCACGCCCTGGCGACGGCGGGCGGCAGTTTCGAGCTGCACTACTGCGGCCGCAGCCGTGACGCCTGCGCCTTCCTGGGCGAACTGGCCGAAGCGGCGTTCCGCGACCGCAGCGCGCTGCATCTCGACGACGGCCCGGCCGGCCAGCGCCTCGACCTGCCCGACCTGCTCGGCAGCGCGCCCGCCGGCACGCACCTCTATGTCTGCGGCCCGACCGGCTTCATGGACTGGGTGATCGGCGAGGCGACCCGCCTCGGCCTGCCCGCCGAGCACATCCACCGCGAATATTTCCAGGCGGAGGTCGCCACCGGCGGCGGTGCCTTCGAGGTGGTGGCGAAGCGCAGCGGCAAGACCGTGCAGGTGGCGGAGGACGAAACGATCGTCCAGGCGCTCGGCCGCATCGGCATCAAGGTGCAGATGTCCTGCGAACAGGGCGTCTGCGGCACCTGCCTGTGCACCGTGCTGGAGGGCATTCCGGACCACCGCGACGTCTTCCTGACCGACGAGGAGAAGGCCGACAACGACCAGATCCTGCTCTGCTGTTCGCGCGCCCGCACCGACACGCTCGTCCTCGACATCTGAGACCAAGGACTCCCCCAATGGTTGAGGTTTCCCGCTTCCGCAACGGCATGTCGATGCTGACCGGTGCCGTGAACATCATCACCACCGCCGGACCGGGCGGCCGGGCCGGCTTCACCGCCACTGCGGTGTGCAGCGTGACCGACCAGCCGCCGACCCTGCTGGTCTGCCTGAACCAGTCCTCCTTCGTGCATCGGGCCTTCACGGAGAATGGGGTGCTGTGCGTCAACCCGCTGTGCGGGGCGCAGCAGTCGCTGTCGGAGGTCTTCTCCAACCGCGCCCTGTCGGCCGACGAACGCTTTGCCCATGCCGACTGGACCAGCCTGGAGACCGGCAGCCCGGCGCTGGCCGGCGCGCTGGTCAACTTCGACTGCCGCATCGTCGACACCCACAGCGTCGGCACCCACAGCGTCTTCTACTGTCAGGTCGTCGACATCCGCCAGCGCGACGCGGGACCCGAAGGCAGGCCCGACGGCGGCCTCGTCTACTTCAACCGCGCCTACCACCGGCTGGGCGACGCCTCGCGTGCGCTGCCCTGATCCTCACCACCCAGATCGGGGAGACCGACCCAGCATGGACGCCATCCGCATCATCAAGGACGAGCATTTCGCCATCGCCGCGGTGCTGCACGCCCTGCGCCACCAGATCCGCGCCATCCGCGGCGGGGCCTCCCCCGACTTCTCCCTGCTGCGCGCCATCCTCGACTACATCGTCAGCTATCCCGACCACTGGCACCACCCGAAGGAGGACCGATTCCTCTTCGCCGCCGTCCGCCGCCGCGCGCCGGAAGCCGAAGCCCTGCTCGGCAAGCTGGAGCGCGAACACGCGCTGGGCTATCCGATGATCGAGACGCTGAAACGCCAGCTGGTTTGTTTCGAGGCCGGCGACGACGGCGCGGCGGAGGATTTCTTCGCCACGGCCGAACGCTACGCCACCTTGGAATACGCCCATCTCCAGACCGAGGAGGAACAGCTGCTGCCGCTGGCCGAACGGGTGCTGACGGAGGAGGATTGGCGCGGGATAGACGACGCCTTCCGCGAGAACGACAATCCCCTGTTCGGCATCAAGCCGAAGGAGGAGGCGGAGCGGCTCTACCGGCGCATTCTGGATCTGGCCCCGCCGCCGATCGGCTACGGACGCCAGGGCGGTTAGACCGGGCTCAGAATTGGAAACTTCATCCGGCGGCCGATGGTGAGCAAACGGGCGATTGTCCGCGCGTCCGGCGTTCGCCGGCGATCTCGCGCAGGACCGTCTGCACCGTCGCCACCGCAGGATTGGCGTTTCTCGGACGCCAGACCGCGTGCAGTTCCACGATCGGATGCGCATCGCCCGCAAGCGGCCGCAGCACCACCCCCTGGAAACGCAGATTGAGCGCCGCGCGCGGCACCAGCGCCAGCCCGATTCCCGCCTTCACCAGCCCCAGGATCGTGTGGATCTGGCTGATGTGCTGCGCATAGCGCGGGCGGACCCCGGCGCTGGTGAAGAGGGTGGCGAGCAGGTCGTAGAAGTATCGCGCCTCATACGGTGAATAGGCCACCATCGGCTGGTGGTCGAGGTCGGTGATCGACACCTCCGGAAACGTGGCCAAGGGATGGCCTTCCGGTGCGGCCAGCACCAGCGGTTCGCGCACCACGCACAGCGAGTCGAATTCACGGCGGTTGTAGGACGGACGGATCAGGCCGATGTCGATTCGCCCGGCCGTCAGCGAGTCCAGTTGGTCGGCCGACACCATCTCCTTCAGGTCCAGATCGATCCCCGGCGCCGTCTCCCGCAGCGTCTGGATCAGCCGCGGCAGGAATTCATATCCGGAGGCCGCGGTAAAGCCCAGCGTCACCGTGCCCTCCTCGCCGATCGCCGTCCGCCGGGCGGCCAGGGCGGCGCCCTCCGCGAGGCGAAGAAGCCGGCGCGCTTCCGGCAGGAAGTTATGCCCCGCCCGCGTCAGGGTGACGGAACGGCTGGTGCGGTCCAGAAGCCGAACGTCCAGCGCATGTTCCAGCAGCTGTATCTGACGGCTGAGCGGCGATTGCGTGAGGTTCAGGCGCGCGGCGGCCCGGCCGAAATGCAGTTCCTCGGCAACCGCGACGAAGCATCGAAGATGGCTGAGTTCGAACATCGATCCAAAAATGGCATCGATCGATGCGCAGAACAACTCATTAAGCAACGACAGTCCGTGTAACATACCTTCAACGCTGCGAACAAAAATGTGCCGCCGACCACAGGCACGACACGCGCGAAAAATCGCCAAGTGGAGGAAACGTCGATGAAGTTTCGTCGTCTGGGGGCGGCTGTCGCTGCCCTGGCGCTGTGCAGCGCCATCATTCCCACCCTCGTGCAGGCACAGTCGTTCGACCGCCCGGTGCGCATCGTGGTACCCTTCGCACCCGGCGGCACGTCCGACATTCTCGCCCGCCTCATCGGCCCCAAGCTGTCCGAAGCGGTCGGCCAGCCGGTGGTGGTGGAGAACAAGCCGGGTGCCGCGGGCAACATTGGCGCCGATGCCGTGGCGAAGGCCCGGCCGGACGGGCACACGCTTCTGCTGATGGACATCGGCTCGCTGGCGGTGGCTCCCAGCCTGTTCCCGGACCTGTCCTACGACGTGCAGAAGGATCTGGCGCCGGTCGGAATGGTGATGTTCGGCCCCTATGTGATGGCGGTGCATCCGTCCGTGCCGGCCAAGACCGTTCCGGAACTGGTGGCCTACGCCAAGGCCAACCCCGGCAAGCTGGCCGTCGCCAACTCCGGCGTCGGCGCGCTCAACCACATCACGTCGGTGGCGCTGGCCCACGATCTCGGCATCGAGTGGAAGGCCGTGCCCTACAAGGGCGGCGCCGCGGCGTCGCGCGCGGTCGTGTCGGGCGAAAGCACGGTGATCATCAACGGCGCCACCGCGACGCTGCCCTTCGTGACATCCAAGCAGCTCGTCGGCATCGCCGTGACCGGCGATGCCCGGCTGCCCACCCTGCCGGACGCGCAGACCTTCAAGGAGGCCGGGCTCCCGCTGGCCGATGCCGGGACGTGGCAGGCCATTCTGACCACCGGCAAGGCGCCGCCGGAGGTGATCTCCAAGCTGAATGCCGAGCTTCAGAAGATCCTTGCAATGCCGGAGATCAAGGAAAAGGTCGCGGAACAGGGCGGCATGGTGCGCCCCGGCACGCCGGACGAGGTCAAGGCATGGCTCGCCACCAACATCGAGTCCTGGGGCGGCATCGTCCGCGCCGCGGACATCAAGACCAACTGACCAGCTTCCCCGGACATTCGCCATGCCCCATTTCGACATGTCCCAGCTCCGGCCGCAGGGGCGGCGGCTCGACTGGCCCGACCTTCTGTTCGGCGTTTTCCTGATCGCGGTGTCGGCAGGCGCCTTCGCCGCGACGTCGAGGCTCTCCGGCGGCTCCGCGGCCGATATGGGGCCCGGCTACATGCCGCGCGCCATCGCGCTGATCCTTCTCGGCTTCGGCCTGTTCTTCGCCGGCCGCGGCCTGGCGCGGGGACATGCCGGCATCGAGCGGGTGCAGACGCGGCCGATATTGGGAATCGCCGTCGCCGTCGGCGCCTTCGCGCTCCTGATCGAGGACGCCGGTCTGGTGGCAGCCTCCTTCTCGGCGGTCCTGCTGGCCGCCGCGGCCAGCCGCGAAAGCCGCCTGTTCGAAGTCATCCTGTTCGGCCTGTCCGTCACCGCCGGGGCGGTCCTTCTGTTCGTGAAGGCTCTCGCCCTGCCGGTGCCGATCTGGCCCTGGTCCATCTAGCTCGGGGAGGCGCCCCATGGAGCTGTTCGACAATCTCCTGCTCGGCCTTTCCACGGCCCTGCAATTCAACCACCTGCTCTATTGCCTGATTGGCGTCGTCATCGGCACGGCCATCGGCGTGCTGCCCGGCATCGGTCCCATCCCGACGGTGGCTCTGCTTCTGCCCTTCACCTTCGGGCTGCCGCCGGAATCGGCGCTGATCATGCTCGCGGGCATCTTCTACGGCGCGCAGTATGGCGGCTCCACCACGGCCATCCTGGTCAATGTGCCGGGCGAGACGTCCTCGGTCGTCACCTGCCTGGACGGGCACGCGATGGCGCGCCACGGGCGGGCGGGTCCGGCGCTGGCGATCGCCGCCGTGTCGTCCTTCTTCGCCGGGACCGTCGCCACTGTCGTCATCGCGCTCCTCAGCCTGCCGCTGGCAGCATTGGCGCTGAAATTCACCGCGGTGGAGTATTTCAGCCTGCTGGTCCTCGGCCTGCTCGCCGCTGTGATCCTGGCGCACGGCTCGGTGTCGAAGTCACTGGCGATGGTGTTCCTCGGCCTTCTGCTGGGCACCGTCGGGATCGACGTGAATTCCGGTGCGGCGCGCATGACCTTCGGCATCCCGGCGCTGTCCGACGGGCTCGATTTCGTCCCGGTGGCGATGGGCATGTTCGGGCTGGCCGAGATCATGGCGAACCTGGAGCGCAACGAGGTCCGGCAGGTGGTCAGCCAGAAGCTGCGCGACCTCGTGCCGACACGCGCCGACCTCAAGGCCGCCTTCCCAGCCATGGTTCGCGGCACCGCCATCGGCTCCGCATTGGGCGTGCTGCCGGGCGGGGGCGCGGCGCTGCCACCCTTCACCGCCTATGCGCTGGAGAAGAAGATCGCCCGCGATCCCCGGCGTTTCGGCAAGGGCGCCATCGAAGGCGTCGCCGGGCCGGAGGCGGCGAACAACGCCGGGGCGCAGACCAGTTTCATCCCGCTGCTGACCCTCGGCATTCCCGCCAACGCGCTGATGGCGCTGATGATCGGTGCCTTGATGATGCAGGGCATCCAGCCCGGCCCGCAGGTGATGACCGAACAGCCCGCGCTGGTCTGGGGCGTCATCGCCAGCATGTGGACCGGCAACCTGATGCTGCTGATCATCAACCTGCCGCTGGTCGGACTGTGGGTGTCGATGCTGAAGATCCCCTACCGCCTGCTGTTCCCGGCCATCGTCCTGTTCTGCTGCATCGGCACCTACGGCATCTCCAACAGCGTCTTCAACGTCTGGCTCATGCTGGGCTGTGCCGTGGTGGGCTACTTCTTCATCAAGGTGGGCGTGGAGCCCGCGCCGCTGCTGCTCGGCCTCGTGCTCGGCCCGCAGCTGGAGGAGAATTTCCGCCGCGCCATGCAGCTGTCCGACGGCGACCCGTCGGTCTTCCTCACCCGCCCGATCAGCGCCGTGCTGCTCGCCGTCGTCGCGGTCCTGCTGCTCGCCATGCTCTCCCCCGCCGTCCTGCGCAAGCGTGCCCAGGCGCTGGCGGAATAGGGCAGGCAAACCCGTCAACCCTCCATCGAAAGGCACGCCGTCCCGTGGACCTCCGCACCAATTCCTTCAAGCGCGCCATCCAGGCCGGCCACAAGCAGATCGGTTTCTGGAACAGCATGGCCAGCCCCACCGCCACCGAGATCCTGGCGGGCTCCGGCTTCGACTGGCTGCTGCTCGACGCCGAACACGCGCCCAACGACGTGCCGGGCATCCTGGCGCAGCTGCAGGCGATGATGGAGAACGCGACGCATCCGGTCGTCCGCATTCCGGACAACGATCCGATCGTCATCAAGCGCTATCTCGACATCGGCGTGCAGTCCTTCCTGATCCCGATGATGGAGACGGTGGAGGAGGCCGAGGCCGCGGTCGCCGCCACGCGCTTTCCCCCGAACGGCATCCGCGGCTTCGCCGGGGCCAGCCGGGCTTCGCGCTTCGGCCGGGTGAAGGACTATCACCGCCGCGCCCACGAGGATATCTGCATCCTGGTACAGATCGAGACGCGCAAGGGCCTCGACAATCTGGAGGCCATCGCCGCGGTGCCGGGCATCGACGGGCTGTTCATCGGTCCGGGCGACCTGTCGTCCGATCTCGGCTATCTCGGCGACCAGGGCAACCCGGAGATCGTCGAGCTGATCGAGAAGACCATCGGCCGGATCGTCGCCGCCGGCAGCCGGGCGGGCATCCTCACCGCCGACGAGACTCTGGCGCGCCGCTACATGGCCGCCGGCTGCGTCTACACCGCCGTCGGCATCGATACCGGCCTGCTCGCCCGCACCACCGAGGCGATCGCCAGGAAGTTCAGGGACTGAGGAAAGCCGGCGCCGGTGCAGGACGCTCGCTCCGGCCTCCGCAGCAAGTCCACCGGATCAGGAGGTGGCCCGTTCGATGATCTCAAAACCGACATCCACCACCTTCCGAGCCACGCGTCCGCCTGCCAAGCGGGTCAGCAGGGCCTCGGCGGCCAAGCGGCCGATCGCGAAGCGGTCGATGCGCACGGTGCTCAACGGGGGCGACATGTAGGCGGCGAAATCCAAATCGCCGAAGCCGATCACGGCGATGTCCCCCGGCACCGACAAGCCACGGGCTTGCGCCTCGAGCACCACCCCATGCGCCATTGCATCGGAGCTGCATTGTATGGCCCCCCGCCAGTTCCCATCGGCCAGTAGTTGGCCCAAAGCCTCGCGTCCCATCGCCATCGTGCTTGGGGCCGGCGTGGTGATGCAGGTGACGTCGCCGATCCCGTGCGCTGCCAGGGTCGCGACGTACTCCCTGCTGCGCAGCTGGGCGCGTCCATCGTCGGCGCTGAACGCGGCAAACTGCCGGTACCCCTTGGAATAAAAATACTCCGCCACTCCACGGCCGACCGCCTCATGGGAGAAGCCCACGGCCATGTCCACGGCCTTGTGCGAGAGGTCCCAGGTTTCGACGATCGGAATGTTGGCCGCGCGCAGTTGACGGCGCGTCTGTGCCAGATGGCTGGTGCCGGTGAGATACAGGGCGTCCGGACGGCGGCTGAGGATGGCCTGCAGCAGTTCGCCCTCCCGCTCGGTCGGATAGCCGGACAGGCCCAGCAGCATCTGGTAGCCGTCCAGCGCCAGCCGGTCGGTGAAGGCCTGGATCGCTCCGGAGAACAGCACATGCGTCAGCGTCGGCACGACCGCGGCGACCAGCTTGGTCCGGCTCGATGCCAGCCCGCCGGCCAGCAGGTTGGGAACATAGCCGGTTTCGGAGATGGCCTTGAGAACGATCTCCCGCAGCTCCGGGGTCACCGATTCGGGATGATTGATCACGCGGGAGACCGTCATCCTGGAAACACCGGCCAGCGTCGCCACGGTTTCCAGCGTCGCCTTGCCGCTGGTCGGACGAGTGCCGCGGCTTCCGGCCGTCTTCGCCGGGATGGCGTCTTTCTTGGCTGCACCCTGACGCGGGCGAATAACTGGTGTGTCGGACACGGCGTAAACCCCAGGATGTAGAGGTTAAATACGGCTTGCGACGGTTCGACGCAAGGACGTCCGGCGGATTGGCGGCGTGTCCGAGCCGGGGGGTTGACCGCGGACGTACCGGCGGCTGCCTCGGCCGATCCCCCCGGCGGCTACCTCGATGGTTGGGCCAACGGAAAAAATCGTGGCAAAGCGCCGCAGGCTCTTGCGCCGGCCCGATGTTGAGTTTAGGAGTCACAGCGCTATTGTGAGCGGTAACAAGAGACATCAAGCGCTCTTCCAACCATAAGAGAGCGCTCACACCAGAATCTTTCTTCCGATAAGCGCGCCTTAGAAAATAACAAACGGCAGCGCAGCATCGGGAATGGAGGCGCCACATGAGTGTCAACACAGTGATGGATCACAGCTCTGTCGCAGGCGCGGCAGCGGCAACAAAAACACGTATCCGGTGGACGATCGTTGTTATGCTGTTCGTCGTGACAGCAATCAACTACGCCGACCGCGCCGTTCTGGCCATCGCCGGCCCGGTTCTGTCGAAGGATCTCGGCATCAATGCCGCGCAGATGGGCTTCATCTTCTCCGCCTTCGGCTGGTCCTACGTCATCGGCCAACTGCCGGGCGGCTGGCTGCTCGACCGCTTCGGCTCGAAGTGGGTGTATGCGGCGAGCATTTTCACATGGTCGGTGTTCACCCTGTTCCAGGGCTTCGTCGGCTTCCTGACCGGCGCCGCGGCGGTGACGGCCCTGTTCGCGTTGCGCTTCGCAGTCGGCCTTGCGGAAGCTCCTTCCTTCCCCGGCAACAGCCGCGTGGTCGCCGCCTGGTTCCCCGGCCATGAGCGCGCCACGGCCTCGGCCATCTTCAACTCGGCCCAGTATTTCGCCACGGTGATCTTCGCCCCGCTGATGGGCTGGCTCACCCACTCCTTCGGCTGGCCCTGGGCCTTCGGCTTCATGGGCACACTCGGCCTCCTGGTTTCCGGCATCTGGCTGAAGACCGTCTACAGCCCGGTCGACCACCCGAAGATCAATCAGGCGGAGATTGACTACATCGCCGCGGGCGGCGGTCTGGTCAACATGGACGACGCCGCGAAGAAGAAGACCGATGCGGCCGGCGGCGCCAAGTGGGATTACATCCGCCAGTTGTTCGCCAGCCGGATGATGGCCGGCATCTTCCTCGGCCAGTTCTGCATCAACGCGATCACCTATTTCTTCATCACCTGGTTCCCGGTCTATCTGGTGCAGGCCCGCGGCATGTCGGTGCTGAGCGCCGGCTTCGTCGCCTCGATCCCCGCCATCTGCGGCTTTGCCGGCGGTATCCTGGGCGGCGTGCTTTCGGACGCCATGCTGCGCAAGGGCTTCTCGCTGACCGCGGCGCGCAAGACACCGATCGTGCTCGGCATGCTGCTGTCGATGAGCATGATCGCCTGCAACTACACCGACGTGCAATGGATCGTGGTCGGCTTCATGGCGCTGGCCTTCTTCGGCAAGGGCATCGGCGCGCTGGGCTGGGCCGTCATGTCGGACTGCGCGCCCAAGGAGATCACCGGCCTGTCGGGCGGCGTCTTCAACATGTGCGGCAACATCTCGTCGATCAGCACGCCGATCATCATCGGCTACATCATCCAGACGTCGGGTTCCTTCAACGGCGCCCTGCTGTTCGTCGGCGCCAACGCCCTGATCGCCGCGGTCAGCTATCTGGTCGTCGTCGGCGAGATCAAGCGCATGGAACTCAGGAAGTGACCGGCTCCGTCATCCCCCGCTGAAGACGCATTCGAGAGGATTTCCCGATGTATATCGGCGAACAGTTGATCAACCCGACCGACAGCCGCCTGCGCCTGTCCGCCCAGCTCGGCTGCAAGGGCATCGTCATCGACACCCGCCCCAACAACGCGGTGATCGGCGAGGACGGCCTGTGGGACGCGGGCAAGGTCGCGGCGCAGCGCCGGTCGATCGAAAGCCTCGGCATGCGCCTGGAAGGCATGGCGCTGGATGTCGGCTCCATCCTGCTCGACAGCCTGCGCGCGCCGGAAAAGGCAGCGGCCAAAGCGAAGGAGCTGCGCCACAACATCCAGGCCGCCGCGGACGGCGGCGTGGACATGGTGAAATACACGGTCGCCATGGTCGGCATCACCCGCACCGGCGAAGTGGAGGGGCGCGGCGGCATGCGCTGCTCGACCTTCAAGGCCGACGAGTACAAGGCGGAGAACGACGCCCGCTTCTCCTACTGGGGCACCGTGCTGCCGGACGACGAGGATGCGCGTGCCGGCGGCGCTGCCGAAACCTGCGGTCAGGTGATGGCCTCGCAGGCCGGCGGCATCTCCGAAGCGGACGGCTGGCGGGCCATCCAGTATCTGGTGGAGGCGCTGCTTCCAATCGCCGAAAAGGCGGGCGTCAAGCTCGCCTGCCACCCGCACGACCCGGCCTATCCGCCGGGCGGCCTGAACGGCGTACACCATGTGCTGGGCTCGCTGGATGGGCTCAGGCGCTTCATCGCACTGGCGCCGGAAAGCAAGTCGCTCGGCTTCAACTTCTGCCAGGGAACCATCGCCGAGATGTCGCGGAACCCGACCGAAACGGTGCTGGAAGCCATCCGCACCTTCGGTCCGCAGAACCGCATCTTCATGGTCCATTTCCGCAACATCCGGGGCGGCTATCTCGACTTCCGCGAAGCGATGCCGGATGAGGGGTCGGTGGACATGGCGGCCTGCATCCGCGCCTACCGCGAGGTCGGGTACAAGGGCGTCCTCTGTCCGGACCACGTCCCCTTCTCCGACGTGGATCCGGACCGCGAGCGCTTCTTCTCCTTCTGCCTGGGATACACGCAGGCCCTGCTCCAGGCAG
This sequence comes from Azospirillum sp. B21, assembly GCF_008364825.1. GTDB lineage: Bacteria > Pseudomonadota > Alphaproteobacteria > Azospirillales > Azospirillaceae > Azospirillum. The sequence goes on along the minus strand of NZ_VTTO01000005.1, from coordinate 2,486 downwards.
CCTGATCCCGGCATCGGCAGCTGAAAAACACGTTCAGTCGCAAATACATAGGATTGGAGACATCATGAGCAAGATCGGCTTTATCGGGTTGGGGATCATGGGCGCGCCGATGGCGGGCCACCTGCAGGCGGCGGGCCACGCGCTGTTCGTCCACACCGTCGGCCCGGTGCCCGACGCCCTGACCGTCGGCGGCGCCGTGACCTGCGGTTCCGGCAAGGAGGTGGCGGAACAGGCCGAGATCGTCTTCATCATGGTCCCCGACACCCCCGACGTCGAAAAGGTCCTGTTCGGCGCCGGCGGCGTCGCCGAGGGGCTCAGCGCCGGCAAGATCGTGGTGGACATGTCCTCCATCTCCCCGGTCGCCACCAAGGACTTCGCCCGCCGCGTCAACGAACTCGGCTGCGACTATCTAGACGCGCCCGTCTCCGGCGGCGAGGTCGGCGCCAAGGCCGCCTCGCTCACCATCATGGTCGGCGGGCCCGAGAAGGCCTTCGGCACCGTCCACCCGCTGTTCGAGCTGATGGGCAAGAACATCACGCTGGTCGGCGGCAACGGCGACGGCCAGACCACCAAGGTCGCCAACCAGATCATCGTCGCACTGACCATCGAGGCGGTCGGCGAGGCCCTGCTGCTCGCCGCCAAGGCCGGCGCCGATCCCGCCAAGGTCCGGCAGGCCCTGATGGGCGGCTTCGCCAACTCCCGCATCCTGGAGGTCCATGGCGAGCGCATGGTCAAGCGCAGCTTCGATCCGGGCTTCCGCATCGAGCTGCACCAGAAGGACCTCAACCTCGCGCTCGCCACCGCCCGCTCGCTCGGCGTCAGCCTGCCCAACACCGCAACCGCCCAGGAGCTGTTCAACGCCTGCGCCGCCAACGGCGGCAAGGCCTGGGACCATTCCGGCATGGTCCGCGCGCTGGAAATGCTCGCCAACTTCGAGATCGGCCAGAAGGCCTGAACCCGAGAGGTTTGAGGAGGCTCGTTCCATGTCGACCATTCCGCGCGACCTGCTGCGCCAGATGTTCGAGGCCGCAATCGCCGCCGCCCAGCCGGCGCTGTGCGTGCCGGCCAACCTGCCTGAGCCCCCCAAAGGCCGGCTGGTGGTGATCGGCGCCGGCAAGGCTTCGGCGGCGATGGCGCGGGCGGTCGAGGACCATTGGCCGGGAGAGCTCTCCGGGCTGGTGGTCACCCGCTACGGCTATGCGGTGCCGTGCGGGCGCATCGGGATCGTCGAGGCCGCCCACCCGGTGCCCGACGCCGCCGGGCTGGCGGCGGCCGAGCGCATCCGCGCCCTGGTCTCCGGCCTCGGCGCGGACGATCTGGTGCTGTGCCTGATCTCCGGCGGCGGCTCGGCGCTGCTGGCGCTGCCGCTCGACGGCGTGACGCTGGAGGACAAGCAGGCGGTCAACCGCGCCCTGCTCGCCTCCGGCGCCACGATTTCCGAGATGAACTGCGTGCGCCGCCACCTGTCGGCGGTGAAGGGCGGCCGGCTCGCCGCCGCCTGCGCTCCGGCCCGGGTGCTGACCCTGCTGCTGTCCGACGTGCCGGGCGACAACCCGATGGACATCGCGTCGGGCCCCACCGTCGGCGATCCCACCGGCTGCGCCGACGCGCTCGCCATCCTCCGCCGCTACGGCATCGACCTGCCGCCCGCGGTGCGGGAACTGCTGGAAAGCGGACGCGGCGAGAGCGTCAAGCCGGACGACCCGCGGCTGGCGGGGTGCGAGGCCCGCCTGATCGCCACGCCGCAGATGGCGCTGGAGGCCGCCGCCGCCGTCGCCCGCGAGGCCGGCTACCCGGTGCACGTCCTGAGCGACCGCATCGAAGGCGAGGCGCGCGACGTCGGCACGGTGCTGGGCGGGCTCGCCCTGCAGGTGGCCGACCGCGCCCAGCCCTTCACCGCGCCCTGCATCCTGCTGTCGGGCGGCGAGACCACGGTGACGGTGCGCGGATCGGGCCGCGGCGGGCGCAACGTGGAGTTCCTGCTGTCGCTCGCCATCGCGCTGGACGGCCATGCGGCCATCCACGCCATCGCCGGCGATACCGACGGGGTGGACGGGCAGGAGGAGATCGCCGGCGCCATCATCACCCCCGACACGCTGGCGCGGGCCTGGACCCTGGGGCTGAAGCCGCGCGACAGCCTGGCCGACAACGACGGCCACGGCTTCTTCGAGGCGTTGGGCGACGGCGTGGTGACCGGCCCGACCCTGACCAACGTCAACGATTTCCGCGCGATCCTGATCGGCGCGCCCGATCGACGCATGTAGAGCCACGAGGTAAAGCCATGACCATTCCCCAGAATTCCTTCAAGCGCGCGCTGGACGCCGGCCGCCTGCAGATCGGCCTGTGGTCGATCCTGTCGAGCCATGTGACGGTGGAGATCATCGCCGGCTCCGGCTTCGACTGGCTGGTGCTGGACACCGAGCATTCGCCCAACGAGCTGCCGATGGTCTACAGCCAGCTGCAGGCGGGCGCCGCCGGCGGGCGGG
>NZ_VTTO01000057.1 GCF_008364825.1 Azospirillum sp. B21 | reverse complement strand
TTATCGCAACGTGCTACGTCCTTCATCGCCTCTCAGTGCCAAGGCATCCACCAGATGCCCTTCAGACGCTTGATCTCAACTCCAACGAAAACGCTAAGCGCCACGCGCAGGAACAAGCCTGCTCGCGAGCCAACCGACAGGGTTGGCTGTTTCCGCCGTTCGATGCTACTCCCAGCCAGCGTGCCTTGTGAGCTTGCCGGCCGAGGAGCGTCCTCGGTCACTTGCACTTCATCTTCACTTGTCCATGATCCCGTCCCTTGCGGGACACAATGACGAGCGCGAAGCGCTCGTCATTGTTCACGTTGCCGTGTTGTGGTTCCTTCCAACGGTCCTCGAAGCTGGGCGGCTCGTCATCCACCCTCGACACCAGAAGAACTGGTGGAGGCAGACGGGATCGAACCGACGACCTCCTGCTTGCAAAGCAGGCGCTCTCCCAACTGAGCTATGCCCCCGATCGGCCCTCCATCTCTGGAGACGCGCACGACCGCTAAACATGGTGGGCCAGGGAGGATTTGAACCTCCGACCTCACGCTTATCAAGCGCGCGCTCTAACCAACTGAGCTACTAGCCCGCACGTGCTTCGCTTGGAAGCACGTCGAGAACCGTGAGAAGGGATGCGCCGGCGGCGGCAGAGAAAGCTGCTTCGGCTGAGGTGCCGGACCATCCAGGGTCGGCGTCCTTAGAAAGGAGGTGATCCAGCCGCAGGTTCCCCTACGGCTACCTTGTTACGACTTCACCCCAGTCGCTGACCTT
>NZ_VTTO01000056.1 GCF_008364825.1 Azospirillum sp. B21 | reverse complement strand
GGCATCGTCACATTAACTTGATCGAGACCAAGAAGGCGGCTGCAGCAGCCCGCCAACGCCCATCAGGCCATCTTGCGGACACACGTCTCCTGCTGCCAGACGGCGAAAGCGTTGGCTCGATAGGCCCGATATTCGGCGGCCGTCATAAGGTGCCGGCGCGGGTGGGAATGCTGGTGAATGGGGCCATGGGCGGAGAGAAACTGCTGGGCCTGCCGGGGTGACGTGAAGCGCTTCATCCGTCGCTCACGCAGCCGGGTCGGCTGGTGCGAGTTCTCAGCGCGATTGTTGAGATACCGGCTTTGCCGGTGCTCCACGCCGGGGATGATCTTCCCTTTGGCGGCGGCGTACGACTTCAGCTTGTCGGTTACGACGACGCGGGGCACGTAGCGCAACCCCGTCAACAGCTTCCTGAAGAAGCGCTTGGCCGCCTTGGTGTTGCGCCGGTTCTGCACCAGGATGTCGAGCACCACACCCTCCTGATCGACCGCGCGCCAGAGGTAGTGCTGGACACCATGGATCTTGATGAAGACCTCGTCCAAGTGCCAGCGGTCACCGGGCTGTGGGCGCCGGCGGCGCAGCCGGTTGGCAAAGGTCTGGGCGAACTTGCGGCACCAGCGCCGCACCGTTTCATAGGAAACCTCAACGCCGCGGTCGGCCAGGAGCAGTTCGACATCCCGAAAGCTGAGCGGGAATGTATGGTAGAGCCAAACCGCATGCGCGATCAGCTCGGCCGGGAAGCGGTGGCGGTAATGGGGATCGGGCTCACGTCTCATCCCGCCACTATGCCCAGTGCAACAGGAGCTCGCCAGCCCCGCGGTTTATGTGACAATGCC
>NZ_VTTO01000055.1 GCF_008364825.1 Azospirillum sp. B21 | reverse complement strand
CGGCAACGGCATGAGCATGGACAGCACCAGCGAGTCCCGTGCCGCCGTCAACACCATCACCGGCGTCGACAACGCCCGCGTCACCAACGTCATCGCCCCCGACACCTATTCGATCCGCATCAAGGGCGACGGTTCGGTGGAGGGCAAGACCGCCGACATCTCCAAGGCCGAGAACAAGCACGGCCTCGTCGGCCTGCAGCTGTCGGGCACGATGTCCAGCACGCTGGGCAGCTTCTCCGACGTCCAGATCGAAGTCCGCGGCGCCAACGGCCGCACCCGCGACTTCATCGTGTCGGACGGCAACGAAAGCCGCACGATCTCCTACTTCGACAACACGCAGACGATGACGACCAACCTGGCGACGCCCGCCACGGCTGGCAACCCGCAGACGTCGGGTGTGAACGTCAAGGGCACCGTCGAAGAAGGCGACATCTTCAGCATCACGGTCGAAGGCCAGACCTTCAGCTACACCGCGACCGCCGGCGACGTCGCCATGGGCCAGACCGCGAGCACGAACGTCGCGAACCAGCTGGCCGCTTCGATCAGCAACGCGATCTCGGGCGGACGCCTGCAGGGCAAGGACGTGGCCACCGCCAGCGTGGGCGGCAGCGGCACGATCATCCTGACCGGTCAGACCACGGCCGGCGAGGTCCGCGACTTCACCGTGACCGCCAGCACGACCAACGCGCTGACCAAGAGGATCTCGGAAAGCTTCGCGTCGGGCACGGTGGTGTCCTTCACCGTCGACCGCAAGCTGCTGGAAGCGGCGAACAACCAGGGCAACGGCATCTCGACCATCGAGAAGAAGGTCGACCTGCAGATCCAGGTGACCAACTCCAACGGCGCCCAG
>NZ_VTTO01000054.1 GCF_008364825.1 Azospirillum sp. B21 | reverse complement strand
TTAGCTCGGCCTGTTCGGGGGTGATGTATCCGATGGCCGAGTGAGCGCGTTGGCGATTGTAGTAGGTTTCGATGTAGGCGAACACCTCCCGGCGGGCCTGGTCGCGGGTTTCGAACCGAGTACGATGGACCAACTCGACCTTGAGAGTGTGGAAGAAGCTCTCCATGGGAGCATTGTCGTAGCAGCAGCCCTTGCGCGACATGGACTGCCGCATCCCGGCCGCCTGCAACAGGTCTCGGTAGTCCCGAGAGGCATACTGACTGCCGCGATCGGAATGCTGGATGAGACCCACAGACGGCCGTTGGCGCTGGATGGCCATCACCAGAGCCGAGGTGGTGAGTTCGGCGCGCATATGATCGCGCATCGCCCAGCCAACGATCTTCCGGGTCGCCAGATCGAGCACCGCCGCCAGATACAGCCAGCCTTCAGCAGTGGGCAAATAGGTGATGTCGGCAAGCCAGACCCGGTTGGGCTCGGCCACCTGGAAGACCTGACCCAGCAGATCGGGAGCGACCGGAAGGCCATGGCGGCTATCGGTCGTTACGGGCCGGAACCGGCGTGCGGCTGCACCCCGGATGCCGTGGCGGCGCATCAGACGCGCCACCCGGCCCCGGCTGGCGGCGACGCCCTCCGCGCGGAGGGATGCATGCACGCGCGGGCTGCCATAGCGGCCATAGTGGCGACCATGAACGCGTCGGATCTCGACCAGAAGCTGTCGGTTGGCGACGGCCCGCTGGCTTTCCGGCCGCCCACGCCACGCGTAGTAACCGCTGGCGGACACCCCGAGTACCGAGCACATGAGCCGGGCCGGGAACTCGTCCCGGTGGTCCTCGATGAAGCGGAACCTCATCTCGGCGGTTCCGAGAAGATGCTGATGGCCTTTTTTAAA
>NZ_VTTO01000053.1 GCF_008364825.1 Azospirillum sp. B21 | reverse complement strand
CTACATCGAAACCTACTACAATCGCCAACGCGCTCACTCGGCCATCGGATACATCACCCCCGAACAGGCCGAGCTAAGATCTGCGTGAACCCGTGTCCACCGAAGCAGGGAAAGATCATCGTCGGCCTCCTGCTCCAACCAGGGCAGCGTCCGGCGGAGCGTGCTGGAGAAGTTGGTGCTGGACGCTCTGCGTGACCGGCTGATGCAGGACGACATGGTAGCGGCCTTCATCGCTGCCTTCCGAGAGGCGGTTCGGACGGATGGGCAGGAACAGACTGCTGAACAGCGGCGGATGGAAGCCGAATTGAGGAAGGTGCGTCAGGATCTCGATGGACTCGACGCCACCGCACGGCAGGGCCGGCTGACCGATCACCTGCACCGGGTGATGGTCGAGTTGGAGGCGAAGGTCGAATCGCTGGAAGCGGCGCTGGCCTCCCCTCCCTCACCGCCGGTGGTCCTGCCCGACGATCTGGCGTCCCTCTACCGGGAGCGGATCGCCGATCTGGCGGCAACGCTGGAGGACCCGGACCACCGGATCGAAGCGCGCGACCGGCTGCGCCCGCTGATCGAGCGTGTTGCGGTACGCTTCGGCACTGCCGATGCCCGGGGTGTCGAGATCGAGCTGGAGGGCGACCTGGTGGCGCTGCTCAGCCTTGGGCTGGGCGCAAACGCACGAAAGGCCGGCGCTGCGGGAGCGTCCGGCCTTTGCGAACAGGTGCGTTCGGTAATGGTGGTTGCGGGGGCAGGATTTGAACCTGCGGCCTTCAGGTTATGAGCCTGACGAGCTACCGGGCTGCTCCACCCCGCGGATGTCTCTGATATGGGGTGATGGATATCGTGACGATGCCGGCGATTTGAGCTTTGGATTGCGCGTCTCTTGAGCCTGAGTGACCTGGCGGCGACCTACTCTCCCACGTCTTAAGACGCAGTACCATTGGCGCGGAGGCTTTTCACGGCCGAGTTCGGGATGGGATCGGGTGTTTGACACCTCGCCATGACCACCAGGTCACCAAGGCTCAAGACCGACGCTCTTCCCAAAGCGTATCGCTGTTCAGTGCAAGTGAGGGTGAGGATGTATCGAACTGCGGTGTGTGCGTCAAGCAGGCTTGCTGCTGCGCATGGCGCGGTTTGTGGGGTGAGATCAAGCCGATCGAGCGATTAGTAAGGCTTAGCTTCAGACATTGCTGCCCGTCCACATGCCTCCTATCGACGTGATGGTCTGTCACGGCTCTCAAGGGAGCTCTGGTTTAGAGGTGGGTTTCCCG
>NZ_VTTO01000052.1 GCF_008364825.1 Azospirillum sp. B21 | reverse complement strand
CGCGCAGGCACTGTCGGGTGGTCCGCCCTGCCGCTTGCGCCGGCCTGTCTTGCGGTAGCCGTTCTTCTCGCTGTTGGTCTTCACCCGAGGTGGAGGTCGGCTCTCCTGCATCTCCTTCACCTGGGCCAGCACCGCACTCAGCCGCTTGTTCTCCACAACGTCGGCCTGGGTGACCCGCTGGTCCTTGTCGAAGGCCCGATAAGACAAGGCCACCCCCTTCCATCGCACCTCCAGACGGCCATCGGCGAAGGCGTAGGTGTCGACATACTGGCCAACCAGCCCCCGCGTCAGCTCCGTCTCCTCCAGCATGATCAGCTTGCGCTCGTAGGACAGCGTCAGCTGCTGCCCGACATGGCGCTGTTCGCGCCAGCACAGCACCTGGCGCAGCCGATCCGGCGCGATGTTCAACGGCCGGTGCAGATCGTCCGGCCGGGAAGGGGGCAGGGCAAAGCGGGCGTTGAAGCGCTCGACGAAGCCGGGCAGGAAGGCGTTGCCCGCCTCGATGCCGGTGATGCCGGTCAGCCGCAACTCCTTCACCAGCCGGTCCTGCAGCGTCCGGTTCACCCGCTCGACCCGCCCTTTGGCTTGGCTGGAGTTGGCACACAGGATCTCGATGTTCAATTCCGCCAAGGCCCGGCCGAACTGCGTCATGCCCTGGCCGCCCTTTGCCTCGCGCTGTGGAACCCGGAACACCGTGGCTTTGTCCGAGTAGAAGGCCAACGGTCGGCCATGGGCGTTCAGATAGCCCTCCAGCGCCTCGAAGTAGGAAAAGGCGCTCTCCGATTGAGCGAAGCGAAGCTGCATCAGCTGGCCTGTCGCATCGTCGATGAACACCAGAAGCGTGCAGGGATCGGCGCGATCCTCGAACCAGCGGTGCTCGCTGCCGTCGATCTGGATCAACTCGCCGAACCGCTCGCGGCGCAGCCGGGGAGGGTGGAACTGCCGGCGCTGCCGACGCGATAACCACAGACCAGCGTCCGTCATCCACTGGCGCAACGTCTCGCGCGAGACCGTCAGCCCATGCTTGTCCCTCAGCATTTCCGCCGCCAGGGTCGGGCCGAAATCGCCATACCGGCTGCGAACCAACTCCAGCGCCCGCTCGCGCACCTCATCGCCAAGCCGCCGGTTCGATGGACGGCCGCGCCCCCGGTGAACCAAAGCACCGCCGCCACCGGCCTTGTAGCGCGCCAGAAGCCGCCACACCTGACGCTCGCTCAAAGCCAAAACCGACGCCGCCGATCCGATCCCACGGCGACCGCTTAGCACCTCGCCGAGAACCTCGACCCGTTGCAAGTCTCGTTCGCTCATCGTGATCCAGCCCATCGCCAGCCTCCCAGCCGTCGAAAACGGGA
>NZ_VTTO01000051.1 GCF_008364825.1 Azospirillum sp. B21 | reverse complement strand
AAGATGGCCTGATGGGCGTTGGCGGGCTGCTGCAGCCGCCTTCTTGGTCTCGATCAAGTTAATGTGACGATGCCGGCAGCACGCTGTTTGCCCTTCTAAGCGAGGCAACCAAGGACATGCAGCGCAGCAGTGTGGTCGAGGTACGGGTGGCACAGGCCGACGCCTGGCTCGCCATCATTATCGACCGACGGGGGACATCTCGCTCCGGCCTTCTCTCCAGGAAGGTCTCCATCGGCATTGGTTCCACTCTGGCCAGTGCCGCCGCCAAAACCCTTGGCGGCTCTTTCGAGACCATTCCCGTCAAGGGTGGTGACGTATCAAGGTTGGTACTGCCACTGAATGGTCTCCCAGCTCGTGAACGTCTGCCTGCGCTCTGAGTGCAGTCCATCTGGAGCAGAGTAGAAGCACCCTCTGGCGCAGCGAAGCAGATGTTGCCTGCATGGGCAAACAGGTTTTGTAAGGCCATAGCAATCTGACCAGAGGCATCACCCGTACAAAGGCTCGGAATAATAAAGGAAAATAGAGCAGAATGTTAATGGCTTTCCGGAACGTGTCCATCGCCGCAAAGCTTTCCGGCGGTGGAGCCCTTGTGGTTGCTCTGATCGTAGGGATTGCTTACTGGACCTACAGCGCCTTTGACCGGGTCCGTACCGACACGGCGCTGTCCCAACGGGCGGCGCAGGTGGCGTCGACCACGCAGGAGCTCCAAGCCCGCTTCATGAGCGTGGCCTACGCAAACCTCGCAATCGCCACCACAGGCAGCGTGGAGGACCTGAAGCGGTTCGAGGCGATGAGTGCGCGGGATCGCGAGCGCAGCTTGGCGCTGATCGACCGGGCAATCGCGACCTCGACCCGGCCCGATCGCCAGGCAGCGCTTCGCGATGCCCGCGAGATGATGCAACGCTACAGTGAACTGACGGAGCGGGGGATCACCGCCCGGCGTCACTTCCTTACTGCGTCGGAGCAGGACTACCGGTCGGCACGCCTTCTCCTCGCCCAAGAGATTTCGACGGCTGTCGGCATGACGGAGACCGACAGCCCCAGCGGTGCAGCCATCCGTGCCTACGAGCGAGCAATGAGGACCGCTGTAGATATGGCGGCAATTTTCCTGAGCACGGGCGCAGATGGCGATGCAGCCACTGCCGGACAGGCGGTCGCCGCCTTGTCCGACCCGGCGATCGCTCTCGATCAGCTCGCAGTAACCGTCCCAAAGCTCCGCGACGTGACCGCCATCCATGCAGCTTTTGCCAAAGCTCTGCAGGAGGTGATTGCATCGCGTCAGGTGAATGATCGCATCTGGTTTGGTGAGGCACGCCCATTGCGCTTGGTCATGCAAGACCAGCTGACGGCCATTGCCGAGGCCGCTCAGGCCTACTCAACGGAACTGGCTGACGATGCGGTCCTCACTACTGACGTCGCGGTCCGCGGTACGTTGACGATCATCGTCGCGCTGGTCGCGCTGGTCGTCATCATCAACGGGGCGCTGTACCGCATGATAGCAACACCGGTCGTCCGGCTTACCGGTGTCATGCGGGCATCGTCACATTAACTTGATCGAGACCAAGAAGGCGGCTGCAGCAGCCCGCCAACGCCCATCAGGCCATCTTGCG
>NZ_VTTO01000050.1 GCF_008364825.1 Azospirillum sp. B21 | reverse complement strand
ATGTTGCGCCCGGGTAGAAGTGTCAGTGGCTGGAGCAAAGTAGGAGTGTCAGCGGGAGCGGCTTCGGCTTGGCGGTGTGTCGGGTCTTCTTCGGCATCTCTGGCATGGATGCGTTCGGGGTCGGCTCGGCGGCGCGGTCAAGCCCCGAAGCCGCTGTGCGGTGCGCCGCAGGCGCAGGGCTTGACGGCGGCGACGATCGCCGAGCCATCATCCTGCTGCCAGGAATGCCGGTCGCATCGGGACCTCACGGATAGAGGGCAAACAGCTGCGGTCAGTCGGCCACGCAGGCGCCTTCGGCTGGTCCGCTGTTCGGCTTGCGCCGCCCCGTCTTGCGGTAGCCGGTCTTCTCGCTGTTGGTCTTCACCCGAGGCGGCGGCCGGTTCTCCTGCATCTCCTTCACCTGGGCCAGCACCGCACTCAGCCGCTTGTTCTCCACGATATCGGCTTGGCTGACCCGCTGGTCCTTGTCGAAGGCCCGATACGACAGCGCCACCCCCTTCCACCGCACCTCCAGACGACCGTCGGCGAAGGCATAGGTGTCGACATACTGGCCAGCCAGTCCCCGCGTCAGCTCGGTTTCCTCCAGCATGATCCGCTTGCGCTCGTAGGACAGCGTCAGCTGCTGCCCGACATGGCGCTGCTCGCGCCAGCACAGAACCTGGCGCAGCCGATCCGGCGCGATGGTCAGCGGCCGGTGCAGATCGTCCGGCCGGGCAGGGGGCAGGGCAAAGCGGGCGTTGAAGCGCTCGATGAAGCCGGGCAGGAAGGCATTGCCCGCCTCGATGCCGGAGATGCCGGCCAGCCGCAACTCCTTCACCAGCCGGTCCTGCAGCGTCCGGTTCACCCGCTCGACCCGCCCCTTCGCTTGGCTGGAGTTGGCACACAGGATCTCGATGTTCAACTCCGCCAACGCCCGGCCGAACTGCGTCATGCCCTGGCCGCCCTTCGCCTCGCGCTGCGAGACCCGGAACACCGAGTCTTTGTCCGAGTACAAGGCCAGCGGCCGGCCATGGGCCTTCAGATAACCCTCCAGCGCCTCGAAGTAGGAAAAGGCGCTCTCCGACCGGGCGAAGCGAAGCTGCATCAGCCGGCCCGTCGCATCGTCGATGAACACCAGAAGCGTGCAAGGATCGGCGCGATCCTCGAACCAGCGGTGCTCGCTGCCGTCGATCTGGATCAACTCGCCGAACCGCTCGCGGCGCAGCCGGGGAGGGTGGAATTGCCGGCGTTGCCGACGCGACAGCCAAAGGCCAGCCGCCGCCATCCACTGACGCAACGTCTCGCGCGAAACCGTCAGCCCATGCCTGTCCCGCAGCATCTCCGCCGCCAAGGTCGGGCCGAAATCGCCATACCGACTGCGAACCAGCTCCAGCGCGCGCTCCCGCACCTCATCGCCAAGCCGCCGGTTCGACGGACGGCCACGCCCGCGGTGAACCAGGGCGCCGCCGCCACCAGCCTTGTAGCGCGCCAACAGCCGCCACACCTGACGTTCGCTCAAACCCAGAACCGACGCCGCCGATCCGACCCCGCGGCGACCGCTCAGCACATCGCCGAGAACCTCGACGCGCTGCAACTCCCGTTCGCTCATCGCTATCCAGCCCATCGCCAGCCTCCCAGCCGTCGCAATCCCGACGGAAGACTGACAGTTCTATGTTGCGCTGGACTGACATTCTGACATTGCGCCTACAC
>NZ_VTTO01000004.1:77201-492444 GCF_008364825.1 Azospirillum sp. B21 | reverse complement strand
CCTAACCTATTGCCCTGTAAGAGCTTTTTCCCCACTGCATGTCTGAATGAAGGACTTGACAGCGGACATTTTTCATGTCCGGACTGAGCGCAACCGTTGCAGCCAGGAAAACGCCGACGCTCGAATAGGCTTGCATCCGCCGGCGCAAATGCCCATAACAGCGACGGGAGACTGGCGTCGGACGAGTCCCTCGCCAACCCGGTCAGGTCCGGAAGGAAGCAGCCGCAACGAGTTACGGCTCGGGTCGTTCGTCCAGTCTCCCACCCTCTTCAAAAATTGCCAGCACGAAACAGACGGCGACAGCGCGGCGCCGGGACGCTATCCTGCGGCCCGAAATTCCCCTCCCGTCGTTTCGACAGGCCAGCCGCGTGACCGATACCACAGTCGACACTCCCGCTTCCGCACCCGCCACGGCTCCTGCCACCGGGCAGGCCTATCGGGTGCTCGCGCGCAAATACCGGCCGAAGACCTTCGACGAGCTGATCGGGCAGGACGCGCTGGTCCGCACCCTGACCAACGCCATCCAGTCCGGCCGCATCGCCCAGGCCTTCATGCTGACCGGCGTACGCGGCGTCGGCAAGACCACCACCGCCCGCATCATCGCCCGCGCGCTGAACTGCACCGGCCCCGACGGCAAGGGCGGGCCGACGGTCAGCCCCTGCGGCGTCTGCGACAATTGCCGCGCCATCGCGGAAGACCGCCACGTCGACGTGATGGAGATGGACGCCGCCAGCCACACCGGCGTCGACGACATCCGCGAGATCATCGACGGCGTGCGCTACTCGCCCGTCTCGGCCCGCTACAAGCTCTACATCATCGACGAGGTCCACATGCTGTCGAAGAGCGCGTTCAACGCGCTCCTGAAGACGCTTGAGGAACCGCCGAGCCATGTGAAGTTCGTCTTCGCCACCACCGAGATCCGCAAGGTGCCGGTCACGGTGCTGTCGCGCTGCCAGCGCTTCGACCTGCGCCGCGTTGACGCCCAGGTGCTGAAGGAGCATTTCACCCGCGTCACCGCCATGGAAGGCGCCGACATCGAGGGGGATGCCGCGGCCCTGATCGCGCGCGCGGCCGACGGGTCGGTGCGCGACGGGCTGTCGCTGCTCGATCAGGCCATCGCGCTCGCCGCCGGCACCGTCACGGCGCAGCAGGTGCGCGACATGCTGGGTCTGGCCGACCGCACCCGCGTGATCGACCTGTTCGAGGCCGCGGTTTCCGCCCGTCCCGCCGAGGCGATGGACATCCTGGCCGACCTGCACCGCGTCGGCGCCGATCCGGTGGTGATCCTGCAGGACCTGCTGGACCTCGTCCACAATCTGACCCGGCTGAAGGTGGTGCCCGACAGCGCCAACGACCCCTCCCTGCCGGAGGCGGAGCGCACGCGCGGCGCCACTCTGTCGGGCAAGCTCGGCATGCCGGCGCTGACCCGCGCCTGGCAGCTTCTGTTGAAGGGGCTGAACGAGGTACAGGCCGCCCCGGTGCCGCAGCAGGCGCTGGAGATGGTGATCGTCCGCCTGTCCTACGCCGCCGATTTGCCGACGCCGGGCGAGCTGATCCGCCAGTTCCAGGCCCAGCAGGCCAACGGCGGAGCCAACGGTGGAGGGGGCGCGCCGATGGGCCGCGGTCCCGGCGGTGGCGGCATGGGCGCTGGCGGGCCGGTCGCGGTCGCAAGCCAACCCTCTTCCGTGGCCACCCACGCCGTCGCCCGCTCCATTGGCTCGGCCCAGCCGCAGAGTGCCCCGGTAGCCCAAGCTGCCCCCGCCGCCGCTCCCGCCGGCGAGGAGCTGTCGCCGATGCCGCACGACTTCCGTGCGCTGGTGCAACTGTTCTCCGACCGGCGCGAGGGCGCGCTTTACGGCTATCTGATGGAGACGGTGCAACTGGTCCGCATGGAGCCAGGCCGGCTGGAGCTGAAGCTCCGCCCCGCCGCTCCGCCGACCCTCCCGGCCAAGGTCGGGCAGTTCCTGACCGAATGGACCGGCCACCGCTGGATCGTCGCCCTGTCCGAAGGCCACGCCCAGCCGACGTTGGCCGAGCAGGGCCAGGCCGAAAAGCGCCGCGCGCTGTCGGAGGCGGAAACCAACCCGGTGGTGCGCGCCGTGCTCGACGCCTTTACCGGTGCCAAGATCATCGACATCCGCGACCTCGCCGAAGTTGCCGCGGCGGAGAGTGCGGCGGTTGCGGATGACGGCGAGACACCCGATTTCATGGTTCAGCAGCAGGACGACGGGGTCTACTACCCCCTCGACGACGAAGGAGAGTACTGACCGATGAAGAATATCGGCAACATGATGAAGCAGGCCCAGCAGATGCAGGCCAAGATGCAGGAAATGCAGGCGAGCCTGGAGCAGGTCGAAGTGACCGGCCAGAGCGCCGCCGGCATGGTCGTCGTGACCGTCAACGGCAAGAGCGAGATGAAGAAGGTCAAGCTCGACAAGTCGGTGGTCGATCCCGAGGACGTCGAGGTGCTGGAGGACCTGATCGTCGCCGCCTTCAACGACGCCAAGAAGAAGGTCGAACAGCACGTCGCTGAGGAGACCTCGAAGATGATGGGCGGCCTGAAGCTGCCGCCGGGCATGAAGCTGCCGTTCTGATCCTACAGTACCTGTGAAAATCCCCTCTCCCTGGAGGGGAGAGGCGGATTTGCACATCCATGATCGGACCTGAAATCGAACGCCTGATCCAGTTGCTGTCCAAGCTGCCGGGGCTCGGTCCCCGGTCGGCGCGTCGGGCGGCGCTGCATCTGATGAAGCGGCGTGACAGCCTGCTGGTGCCCCTGTCGGAAGCGATGGCGGCGGCCGGCGAATCGATCCGCGCCTGCTCCATCTGCGGCAACCTGGACAGCCGCGATCCCTGCACCGTCTGCTCCGACCCCACCCGCGACCGCTCGGTCATCTGCGTGGTGGAGGATGCCGGCGATTTGTGGGCACTGGAACGCACCCGCGCCTTCCGCGGCACCTACCATGTGCTGGGCGGCCTGCTGTCGGCCCTGCAGGGTGTCGGACCCGACGACCTGAACATCGCCGGCCTCGCCGAACGCGCCAAGGACCCGGCGGTGCGCGAAGTCATCCTGGCGCTGAACGCCACCGTCGACGGCCAGACCACCGCCCATGTGGTGACCGACCGCCTGACCGACTCCGACGTGTCGGTCTCGCGTCTGGCGCACGGCGTCCCGGTCGGCGGCGAGTTGGACTATCTCGACGACGGCACGCTGACCGCGGCGTTGAAGGCACGGCGGCCGTTGTAAGTGGCTGCTGCGCTGCCCCCACCCCAACCCTCCCCCGCTGGGCGGGGGAGGGGGTTAAGTACTGTTGCGGGAGAGTGGCGGCAATCCCTCCCCCGCCCAGCGGGGGAGGTTAGGTGGGGGTCTAACGTCGCCACACACGTACACCCTGCCTGAAACGTACGCCCCCGCACTTCACGCATCGTGAACCGCCGCACACCGCAGTTCACGAAGCCGCCCCTGCGTCCGGCGTACCCTCGCTGGCACGTACACCCGCCTCCCGCCGATGGTCCTTCGCAACACCCACCACCCGCGAAGGCACCATCCCGATGCGCAAGCTCCCCATCGCGTTCCGCATTCTGCTGGGCTTCTCTCCCTGGCTGCTGTTCGGCGCCGTCCTGCCGCTGGCCGGGCTGCTGCCGGCCTCCCTTGCGGCGCTGGCGGCCAGCCTTGCCCTCTGCGTCCTCGACAGGCTGCGCGGCTCCCTCAAGGCGCCCGAGTTGGTGGCGGCCGCCTTCTTCGCCATCCTGCCCGTCTGCGGTCCGCTGGGCTGGGACTGGCCGGTCCACAATCTCGGCCTCTCCATCCATCTGGCGCTGGCGGCCATGGCCTTCGGCAGCATCGCCGCCGGCAACCCCTTTACCCTGCAATATGCCCGCGACGACTGGCCGCGCGAGTATTGGCACCTGCCGCAGTTCGTCGCCGTCAACCGGCTGATGACGACGGTCTGGGGCGTGCTGTTCCTGATCGGCGGTCTCGGCTTCGCCGCCCTGCCCGGCTGGGAGGCCGCTTTCTCCATCGGCAGCAGCGCACTGGGCATTGTCGCCAACCGGCTGCTGCCGGATTGGATCGTCGGGCGGGCAATGCGCCGCCGACTGGCGGAGGCCGATCCGCACCCCTGGCCGGCTCCCGCGATCCTGAACCGCACGCGTACCGTCCCGAATGAGCGTGACGTGGTGGTGGTCGGTTCCGGCATCGGCGGCCTGACGGCGGCGGCGCTGCTGGCGCGGGCCGGCGCGCGGGTGACGGTGCTGGAGGCGCATGACCGCCCCGGCGGCTTCTGCACCAGTTGGACGGTCAAGGCGCGCAACCGCAGAGAACCGGGCGCCGAGCCCTTCCGCTACGTCTTCGATGCCGGCGTCCACGACATCAGCGGCGCCCATCCCGGCGGTCCGGTCGACCATCTGCTGCGCTCGCTGGGGGTCGCGGACCGGGTGGACTGGCAACCGGTGAACCGCGGCGTCGCGCTGGACGGCAAGTTGCGTCTACTGGCCGACGATGCCGATGGGCTGGCAACCCAGATCGCCGCCGACCACCCGCCCAGCGCCGCCGGAGCCGCCGCCTTCCTGGCGGAGATGCGGGCGGTCTATGACGACATGTATCGCGGCTGCGCCGAACGCGGCCTGCCCAACATCCCGCAATCGGTGGCGGCGATGCGGCGCTATGTGACGGAGAGCCCGCACGCCATGCGCTGGATGGCCCGGCCGTTCCATGAGATGCTGGACCATTACATCCCCGACCGCGCCGGCCAACGCCTGCTGACCGTGCTGACCGGCTATCTCAGCGACCGGGCGGAGTTGCTGACCGTCGGCCAGATGGCGCCGATCTTCGGCTATTGGTTCTCCGGCGGCTTCTATCCGGCCGGCGGGTCGCAGGCGCTGGCCGACGCACTGGCCCAGTCGATCCGCGCCGACGGCGGTGAGGTCCGGCTGCGCACCCCCGTCACCCGCATCCTGATCGAGAACGGCCGCGCCACCGGGGTGGAGACCGCAGATGGCCGCGTCTTCCGCGCTCCCGCCGTGATCTCCAACGCCGACGTGCGGCGGACCATGCTGGAACTGGTGGGGAGGGAACATCTGCCGGCTGCCTATGCCGCCCGCTGCGCGGCGATGCGTCCGTCCGCCTCGGCCTTCATGGTCACGCTTGGGCTGGACATCGTCCCCGACCTGCCGGCGATGACCTTCCTGCCGCGGGATGAGGCCGGCTTCGGCATGGCCATCGCCGTCCCGTCCACCCACGACCGCAGCCTCGCACCCGAAGGGCATGCAGCGGTGGCGCTGCTGCGGCTGGCCCCGGCCGATGCCGGCTGGAACCGCGCCGATCCGTCCTACAAGGCGCGCAAGCGCGCGGAGGGCGACGCGATGGTCGCCGCGGCTTCCCGCCTGATCCCCGATCTGGAACGGCACATCACCACCCGGCAGGAGGCCAGCGCCGCCACATTCGCCCGCTATGCCCACACCAGCGCCGGTAGCATCTACGGCATCGCTCCCGACCAACGACGCCTGACCCGCCGCAGTCCGATCCCCGGCCTGTGCCTGACCGGCGCCGGCGTGTTCCCCGGTCCCGGCGTGGAGGCCTGCGTCATCTCCGGTCGCCTGGCCGCCGAAGCCCTGCTGGGCAAGGAGAGCCTGACGCCCGAGGCACTACGCAACGCCGCCGGGCGGAGCGCCGCCTGCGCGTCTACCCTGCCGGTGGCGCAGATGGGGTGAGCCCTATCCCGCAAACCCGGCCCCGGCAAACCCTGCCAGCGCCCGAACCTCGACCGGGCTGCGGCCTTCGTCGCGGAGCGAGCGCAGGGTCTGGGCGCGGTCGCGCTTGGCCAGCCGCTCGCCCGCCGCGTTCCGCAGCAGGCCGTGATGATGGTAGTCGGGCGGATCGTAGCCCAGCAAGGCCTGCAGCAGGCGGTGCAGATGGGTGGCGAAGAACAGATCCTCGCCGCGGGTGACCAGCGTCACGCCCTGCAGATGGTCGTCCACGGTGACGCTGAGATGGTAGCTGGTCGGCGTGTCCTTACGGGCCAGCACCACATCGCCCAACAGTTCCGGAGTCGCCTCCTGCCAGCCCTTGGCGCGGTCGTGCCAGCGCAGCGGTCCGGTCAGCCGGCAGGCGGCGGCCACGTCCAGCCGCAGCGCCCAGGCATCGCCACGGGCGATCCGCTCCGTCCGCTCCTCGGGCGAGCGGTGGCGGCAGGTGCCGGGATAAAGGGGACCGTCGGGGCCGTGCGGCGCTGCACCGGCCCGCGCGATCTCGGCGGCGATGTCCTTGCGGGTGCAGAAACAGGGATAAAGCACGCCCAGCGACTCGAGCCGGGCGAGTGCCGCGCGGAAATCGTCGAAATGATCGGACTGGCGCCGGACCGGGCCGTCCCAGTCGAGGCCGAGCCAAGCCAGATCCTCGATCAGGTCGCGCTCGTATTCGGGGCGGCAGCGGTTGGGATCGATGTCCTCGATCCGCAACAGGAAGCGGCCGGCGGCGCTGCGGGCGGTGGTCCAGCCGAACAGCGCGGAATGGGCATGCCCCAGATGCAGGTGCCCGGTGGGGCTCGGGGCGAAGCGGGTGACGAGATCGCTCATTCCCGCTTTATAGCGGATCGCGCGCCGGACAGGGCGCGGGATGTAACGATCCGGTTGGTCTCAGATGTAGGGATTGTCGCGGATCGGTTCGACCGGGATCTCTTCGCCTTCCAGATACAGCGCCAGACGGCGGCGCAGCTCGCGGTCGAAAGCGTCGATGCGGATCTGGCGCTCACGCTCCTCGCGTTCACGGCGCTTCTGGGCGAGGTCGATGATGACGGCGGTCATGGCGGACTTTCCTCGGAGTCGCTTCCGGCCGGCTCGGGCCGGCAGGATTGGCTTGGATCAACGAGCCCCACCATGGCTCCGGTATGGTTAACGAGGGGTAAGCGTGCAAGGGAAGCGCGAGTCTTTTTTCCCGATGTCACAGCCGCCGCGCGTGGTGCCGGATGAGCGGTTCCCGCCCCTGCCGGTAATGCCCTCAGCGCGAAAAAGGTTACACAACGGTGAAGAAATTCGGCTCTACCGGGTCAAGATGTTGAGTCCGGGCCGCCGATCCACTATGTATCTGGTTGTCCCGGAAGACGATCCCGCAGTTGGGCCGGCCGCCGGGGCGGAGTAGACACGCCCCCGCGCACGAAGCCGCAGCTGTGACGCGTGCCGGGATCCAGACACGGTTCCAGACAAGGGAGTGGCCATTGGCTCCACCACCCGATCACTGTCCGGCTCTGGTGCTGAACGCGGATTTCCGCCCGCTCAGTTACTTCCCCTTGTCGCTATGGTCCTGGCAGGAAGCGGTCAAGGCGGTCTTTCTGGAACGGGTCAACATCGTATCGCACTATGACCGGGTCGTCAGATCCCCAAGTTTCGAAGTCCGGTTGCCCAGCGTCATCTCTCTGAAAGAGTTCATTCCGGCAACGCGCCGCCCGGCCTTCACCCGCTTCAACGTC
Organism: Azospirillum sp. B21; assembly: GCF_008364825.1. GTDB lineage: Bacteria > Pseudomonadota > Alphaproteobacteria > Azospirillales > Azospirillaceae > Azospirillum. Next base: position 484,978 of record NZ_VTTO01000004.1, on the reverse strand, counting down.
TTCCTGCGCGACCGCTTCACCTGCCAGTATTGCGGCCGCCCCTTCCCCACCCACGATCTGACCTTCGACCATGTGATTCCGCGATCCCGCGGCGGTCGGACGACGTGGGAAAACGTCATCACCTCCTGTTCCGCCTGCAACCTGGCGAAGGGCGACCGCCTTCCCCATGTCTGCGGCATGATCCCGCTCAGTCCGCCTTTCCAGCCCACCGCCTACGAGCTGCAAGAGAACGGACGCGCCTTCCCGCCAAACTTCCTTCACGAGAGTTGGCGGGATTTTCTTTATTGGGATTCGGAACTGGACCCGATGTAGGACCGCGATACACGATACGGGCGGGGGTGGGGGCAGTGCCTTGCCTCCACTCTACTTCACCCGCCCCAGCCTGACCGTCAGCGGCCAGCGGATCCGCCGCTCGCGTTCCGGCTCGCCCCACAGCGGCGCGATCTCCTCCGCGAACGCCTCCAGCGGGTTGCGGCCGAACGCCCGGGTCGCCGCCTTCACACCCGACCAGGTGTTCATGTAGCCGAGCAGCCGGGGCAGCGACCACGCCGCCTCCATCGCCAGCGGCGGCGCCGGCACTGTCGCGAACGGAAAATCCAGGTCGCGGTAGCCGTTCACCACCTTCCAGCGGTCGGCCGGCCAGTGGGGTCCCAGCATGCCGTTGTGAAAACGCTCCACCACCGCATCCAGAACCGGATCATCCAACTTCTGCAGCGCGTAGCAGACCAGCGCCACCGCCGCCCCCGGCTTCGCCACCCGCCGCACTTCGGCATAGAAGCGGTCGAGATCGAACCAATGCGCCGCCTGCGCCGCGACGATCAGGTCGCAGCAGCCGTCTGGCAGGCCGCTGTCTTCCGCCGGGGCGACGGCATAGCGGAGATTGGGATGCGGTTCGGCCTGGGCGATCTGCTCCGCGCTGGCGTCGGTGGCGTGGACCGTTTGGAAGCGGGCGGCGAGCGCGACTGAGAACTGCCCGTTGCCGCAACCGACGTCCCAGGCCAGGGCACGCGACGGGGCCGCATCAGCCAGCGCGGCCGCCAGTCCATCCGGGTATGTCGGCCGGAAGGCGCGGTAATCGCCGGCATGGCCGGAGAAATGGTCCTTGAAGGAGGTCATCGGTCTGGAGTCGCCCCGGAATGATTAGGGTTGGAATTCCGCGGCGGATGAGGATAAACCCTGTGGGTTCGTCGCGGAACCCTTCCCAGGCCGTCCCGCATCTTTCCGCTGTGGCGCAGGCGCGCCGGGCGTGCTAACCAAGCGCGCGTTTTTTCGTGCGCCCCGCCAACCACCCGTGTCCGGCATGCAGACCTTCCTGGAATTCGAAAAGCCGATCGCCGAGCTTGAAGGCAAGATCGAGGAGTTGCGGCACCTGACCAACGCCGGCGACATCAACATCGCCGACGAGGTCGCAAAGCTGCAGGCCAAGGTCGACAAGCTCCTGCGGCAGACCTACGCCAAGCTCACGCCCGCGCAGAAGGTTCAGGTGGCCCGCCACCCCAATCGTCCGCATTGCCTGGACTATGTGCACGGCCTGATCGAGGACTTCACGCCGCTGGCCGGCGACCGCCATTTCGCCGAGGACCGCGCGGTCATCGGCGGGCTGGGTCGCTTCCGCGGCCGCTCGGTGGTGGTGATCGGCCAGGAAAAGGGCAACGACACCGAATCGCGCGTCCGCCACAATTTCGGCATGGCGAAGCCGGAAGGCTACCGCAAGGCCCAGCGCCTGATGGATCTGGCCGACCGCTTCAAGCTGCCGGTCGTCTCGCTGGTCGACACCGCCGGCGCCTTCCCCGGCGTCCAGGCGGAGGAGCGCGGCCAGGCCGAGGCCATCGCCAAGAGCATCGAGCGCTGCCTGCGGCTGAACGTGCCGATGGTGTCCTCGGTCATCGGCGAGGGCGGGTCGGGCGGCGCCATCGCGATTGCCACCGCCGACCGCGTGCTGATGCTGGAACACGCCATCTATTCGGTGATCTCGCCGGAAGGCTGCGCGTCGATCCTGTGGCGCAGCTCCGACATGGCGGGCGAGGCGGCCATCGCGCTGCGCCTGATCAGCCAGGACCTGAAGGAACTGGGCGTCATTGACCGCGTGGTGAGCGAGCCGATCGGCGGCGCCCACCGCGACCCGGCCGAGACCATCAAGAAGCTCGGCGACTGCATCGAGGAGTCGCTGGGCGAACTTGACGGCCTCGACGGCGTCACCCTGCGCGCCAAGCGCCGCGAGAAGTTCCTGGAGATGGGGCAGAAGGGGCTGGGGTAAGTCCTGGCCCATATGCCCCCTCATGCCCGATGCCCCCTCCCCATCCCTCCCCCGCCTTCGGCGGTGGAGGGGGCAGGAGCTTTGCAAAAGTACAGCGGCAGTCCCCTCTCCCGCGACAGCGGGGTAGGGTTAGGGAGGGGGCAAAAGCACCTCACCCCAGAAACCCGTGCAGGAACCAGCGCGGCCACTCCCCCGGCCGGTACAGTCCGGCGCGGAACAGCCAGAAGCGGCGGCCGGCGCCATCCTCCACGCGGTAGTAATCGCGCACGGCCAACCCCAGCGATCCCTCCGGACGCCACCATTCGTACTCGATCCGCTCCGGCCCTTCGGCCCGGCTCACGCGGTGGCGCAGGCCGCGCCAGACGAACTGCAGCGGCGGGTCGTCGGGCAGCGGGGCGGTGGCCTCGATCGGTTCGGGCGGGGTCAGCAGGCGCAGGGGCCGCGGCCGGCCGGCCGGCCAGGGCTTCGGCAGCGGCAAGGCCTCCACCGGCGGCAACGGCGCCACGCAGCGCTCCGGCAGCCAGCTTTCCCGCGGCACCAGCCGCAGCACCGCCCGCTCCCCCAGCCGCAGAGCCAGCCGGTCGACCAGTTCCGCCAATCCGCCGTCAATCCCCTCGCCGTCGATGCCGGTCTGGATGGCGGTGAGCGGCCCCGTCTCCGTCGCGGACAGCACCAGCGTCTCCAGCCCCGGACCGGGTTCGATCCGCTCCAGCAGCGGGGCGGCAAGCCGGGCCAGTGCCGCCGGATCGCGGGTCGGGCGGCTGGTGCCGAGCGTCAGGCTCTGCGGTTCGTCATCCACCCGCTGGTCGGTGCGGTGGGCGTCCAGCCGCAGCCGGCGCACCCCCTGCCCCGTCGCCTCCAGCCCCTTGCACAGCCGGCCTAACAGATGGCGGAGCGCCCCGGCGATCGATTCGGGCGTGGCGATCGGTTCGGCGAAGGTCAGGCGCTCGCGATGCTCCGGCACCGGCCGGCCCGGGGAGATCGGCTCGTCCAGTCGGCCGAAGGCCTGATCGTATCGTTGCAGCAACCTGGCCCCGAACCGCGCCGCCAATCCGGCCCGCGGCATGGCATGCAGGTCGCCGATCCGGCGCAATCCCAGCGCATGCAGCCCCTCCACCGTCTCCGCGGGCAGGCGCAGGGCGGCCAGCGGCAGCCCGTCCAGCCGCTCCTGCCGCCGATCCTCCGGGCTGCCGAACCGCACCAGCCCCCAGGCGGCGGCCGGGGTGTCGGCGATGGCGGCACGGGCACTGAAGCCGGCGGCGCGCAGCCGTCCGGTCAGGTCGGCGGCCAGCGCCGTCTCGCCCTCGCATAGATGGTTGGCGAACAGATGGGCGCAGCCGGTGATGTCGATCACCACCCCGTCCGGCTCGTCCGCCGCGGTCCAGGGGCTGTAGCGCCGCGCCCAGTCGGCGATGCGGCCGAGCAGGGCCGAATCGGCCTCCGGTGTCGCCTCCGCCACCTCCAGCGCAGGCTCCAGGGCACGGGCGTCGCTGAGGGTATGGCCGGGGCCGATGCCGGCCGATGCCGCCGCCCGGTTGACCCCGACCACCATCCGGCGCTGGCGCTCCGTCCGCAGCAGGGCGAAGGGGCGGGCCCGCGACTCGGGCGGCATGGTCCGCTCCCGCGCGTCCGTCGGAAGGCGTGGCAGCCACAGGGCGAGGATGCGGCGCCTTCCTCCCCAATGACCCAATCCCCTCTCCCCCCCGGGGAGAGGGTTAGGGTGAGGGGGAGGCGCGGCGGGACCTTTGGGATAGCCACGCCGCGCATCCCCCTCACCCCGACCCTCTCCCCGGGGGGGAGAGGGGGATAGGTCTGGGTGGTGAGGGAAGCGCGTCATACGGGAACCAACAATCAGAACAAAGAAAGAACACTTTAGCGACAGCTTGGCTGCGAGGGGAGTCCCTCCTTTAGGGTCATCTTGCCGAAACGTTCGGCAATGCCGACATTCCGTTCATGACCCCACATCTCCCGCCTCTCGTCGTCCGCCGTCTGGCACCGCTGGCTTTTCTGCTGGCCGCAGGCGCCTGTGCACCGTCGGAGTTGCGCGACGATACCCCCGGCCGCGCCCAGGCCTTCCCGCCGGTCTACAACCAGACATTCGTCCCGGGAGGCGGGGAACGGCGGACCTGGAGCCAGATCCAGGCGGAGCAGTCGCGTGACGACCCGCGGCCCGGCACCACCGCCCGGCCGCGGCAGGCAGAGGAGCCGCAGCCCCGCGCCAACTCCAGAGACACCGACTCGAGAGACACCGACCGGCCGCCTCCCAAACGTCCCCGCGGCAGTTCGTCGCCCCCACCCGACCCGGCCGCCCTGCCGCAGCCGCCGCGCCCGATCCCGGTGCCGCCCCCGCCCTCGTCGCAGAGCGCCACCGACGCCTTCAAGCGCGACCTGATCCGGCCGGAGGTGGACCGCATGCGCACCGACGACGCCATGGGGCGGCTCGACCCGCTGGGCCAGCGCGATCTGATGAAGCGCGAGAACGACCTGCGCCAATGGGGCGACCCGCTGGCACGCTAATCTTCCGGCAGCACCTTCCCTGCAACCTCCGCCTTGGCGGCTTGACCCCGCACCCGCTCTGCCGCCATACCGGCCCCGTGATTCGGAACGGATGGAGGATGCGGGCGCATGACGACGGTGACGGGGGCCTTCGGCAACGGGCTGACCACGCCGGTGTGGGTGCTGCAGCATCTGCTGGGCATCCTCGGCATCGGCATGTGGGCGGGACAGGCCGGCGGCACTGCGGTCTGGCAGGTGCCGGCCGCCGCCGTGACTGCGGCGCTGGCGGCGGGCTTCGCCGCGCAGATGGGGCTGCGGCTGCCCTATGCCGGGCCGGGGCTGGCGGCGTCGCTGGTCGTGATCGGATCGCTGGTGGCGCTGGGGGTACGGGCGCCGGCCGTGCTGGCGGTTCTGGTCGCCGCGGTCGCCGCGGTGTTCCACGGCCACGCCCACCAGGGGCCGCCGCTCTACTGGGCCGGCTTCGCCGCCGGACTGATGCTGGTGGCCTGCGGCGGGCTCGGCCTGTCGATCGCGGTGACGCAGGCCGAGTCGGACCGGGCGGTGCGCGTGTGTGGCGGTGCGGTAGCAGTCGCGGGCGTTCTCGACCTCGTCGGCGTGATTTGACCGGTTGGCCTTGAAATGAGGGGGTTGCGCGGAAATCTTTGAAGGCACCCCTCTTCCCAGCCCGGATGACCGGGCCAGACGAACGGAACGCCCCGGTGCCCCGCGCAGCCGCCAAAGCCTGCCTTACCCCGCCGGGGCTCTCCTCTCCGGGGCTTCAGACTCATTCCGATGCGGTCCCCCCGATCAGCCAACTGACCCGCCGGCGACTGCTGGGCCGCCTGTTGGGCGCGTTGGCGCTGCCGCCGCTGCTGGCTTCCGCCGGCGGTCTGGCGTTGGGAGGAGGACGGCCGGCGGCGGCGCAGGACCTGCGCTATTTCCGCATCGGCACCGGCACCACCGCCGGCACCTATTTCCCGATCGGTGGGCTGATCGCCAACGCCATCTCCAACCCGCCGGGATCCCGCCCCTGCGACAAGGGCGGAAGCTGCGGCATCCCCGGCCTGATCGTGGTGGCGCAGGCCAGCAACGGCTCCGTCGACAACATCGAGTTGCTGCGCGCCGGCACGGTGGAGGCCGGCTTCGCCCAGGCCGACGTCGCCTTCTGGGCCTACAGCGGCACCGGCAGTTTCACCGGCAAGCGCCCCTTCGCGGAGCTGCGCTCGCTCGGCATGCTCTATGCGGAGGCGATCCAGATCGTCGTCCGGTCCGACGGATTCATCGACCGCATGGCCGACCTGAAGGGCCGCAGCATCTCATTGGGCGAGGAAGGGTCGGGCACGCTGGTGGAGGCGCGGCTGATCCTGGACGCCTACGGCCTGTCGGAAACGACGATCACGCCGCACTATCTCAAGCCCGGCATGGCGGCCGACCGGTTGGCCAAGGGCGAACTGGACGGCTTCTTCATGGTCGGCGGCTATCCGGTATCGGCGGTCGCGGACGTGGCGGCGCGCGTGCCGATCCGGCTGGTGCCGCTGGATGGCGAGCCGGCCGCCCGGCTGCTGCGGACCCAGCGCTTCTATATCGATGACGAGATCCCTGCCAACGCCTATCCCGGCAGCGCCCCCACCCCGACGCTGAGCCTGGGGGCGGAGCTGCTGACCCGCGCCGACCGCAACGCGGACCTGATCTACGGCATCGTCCGGGCGCTGTGGCACGAGAACACCCGCCGCATCCTGGCCGACGGGCATCCGCAGGGCCGCAATTTCGACCCCGCCCGCGCAGTCGCCAACGTCTCCGTCCCCCTGCATCCGGGAGCGGAGCGCTATTACCGGGAGGCCGGCCTGCTGGGCAACGCCGCCAACGAGGAGAACCGCGCGCCCGCATCCGCGCCGGAGAACGGCGCCGGCACCGGGGATAAAGCCGTCGGAGACAAGCCGGCCGGGGAGAAGACGGCACGCTGAGGCTCCGTTCTCGGGACGAGACGAAAGGAGCGTTCCCCGCCGCCCCACCGAGGGAATATCCTGCTTCCCATCCGGTTGATCCAGACGATCGACCGCAACGGGCAGAGGGGAGGAGGCATGCCGGCCGGCGAAGGGAGGGGCATCGCAATCCGTTCCGTCCGCAGCGCCGACGCGCCGCGCTGCGCCGAGATCTTCCTGCATGGCCGCCGCCAAGCCTTTTCCTGGCAGCCCGCCGACCGCTTCAGGCTGGATGATTATTACGACTGCGTGCGCGAGGATGCGGTGCTGGTCGCCGAGGCGGAGGGGACGGTGGTCGGCTTCGTCTCCCTCGATCCGCAGGCCCGCATCATCCACAACCTGTTCATCGACCCCGGATGGCACAAGCGCGGCATCGGTTCCGCCCTGCTGCGCGAAGCTCTGGGCCTGCTGCACGGCGGCCAGCGCCCGGCCGAACTGGCCTGCGCCGCCCGCAACGCCGCCGCCCGCGCCTTCTACGAACGCAACGGCTGGACGCCGGTTGACGCGCCGTCCGACGAAGGGGACGCGCTGGTGCTCTATCGCCTGTCGCGGGCGGGGTGAGAAGCCCGCTCCTCCGCCACCTTCCATTGCCGCCTCTCTTGCCGGAAGCCGCGTCAACCCTCCCCCAACGAGACGCGCAAGCGCCGATGCGCGGGCTGTTTTCACGTGCCGCATTGCGGTAAAGTCCCGCCGCCATGCGAACCCTGTACCACCACCCGATCCACCCCCTGTCGCGCGTCGCGCGCGTCATGCTCGCCGAGAAGGGCCTTCCCTTCGAACCCGTGGTCGAAAAACCATGGGAGAGGCGCACCGACTTCCTGAAGATGAACCCCGCCGGCGAGGTGCCGGTGCTGGTGGAGGAGGATGGGACCGTCGTCGCCGGCGGCCTCGCCGTGATCGAATATCTGGAGGAGGCCTATCCCGACACTCCCCTGCTGCCGCGGGAGGTTGCGGCGCGGGCGGAGGTGCGGCGGATCGCCGACTGGTTCCTGCACAAGTTCGAACGAGAGGTGGGCGAGAATCTGGTGGGCGAGAAGCTGATCAAGCGGCTGTCCGGCCAGGGCCATCCCTTCGCGCCGGCGATTCGCGCCGGTCTGGCCAACATCACCTACCACCTCGACTACATCGCCTTCCTGTCGGAACGGCGGCCCTGGCTGGCGGGAACCGCCTTCACGCTGGCCGACATTGCCGCCGCGGCCCAACTGTCCTGCCTGGACTATATCGACAACGTGCCGTGGGACCGCAGCCCGGAAGCCAAGGACTGGTATGCCCGCATCAAGTCGCGCCCCAGCTTCCGCGCCCTGCTGGCCGACAACATCACCGGTTGCCCGCCGCCCCGGCACTACGCCGATCTGGATTTTTAATGCTCTCTTAGGAACTGACGCATCAGAGGCATGGACCGGCCTCGCGTATCAGGCTTAACGTGCTCCCAAAATCGTAAGTTGGGAGTTGTTCCTCGATGCGTCTGCGCCGTCTTTCGTCCGTCCCGGCCCTGCCGGTCCGTTCCCTGCGGCCCGCCCTGATCGCCGGCGGCATGCTGGCGCTGGTCGCCGGCTGGCCACTCTCCCAGGCCGCCCACGCCGCCCCCGCGGTCGACGAGGCCGGCGCCAAGGCGCTCGCCGCGTCGCTGAAGAAGGATCTGCCCCGCTGGTTCCCGCCACCCACCGAGGAAGGCGAGGGCATCGGTTTCGAATGGCAGGGTGACCCGACCGTCAAGCCGGCCGGCGACCATTACGACGTCGCCCTGCCGCGCCTGTCGGCCGAGGATGCCGAAGGCACCCTGTTCGACATCGGCACCGTCCTCTTGTCGGTGACGCCGAAGGACGACGGCCAGTATGGCGTCTCTATCACGCTGCCCAGCGCGATCAAGGTGCAGAACCTGGACGACAACGACGAGTATGTCGACGCGGCCACCATCTCCATCGGCAAGCAGTCCTTCACCAGCACCTGGTCTGGCACGCTGGAGACCCTGCTGGCCGTGGACGGCGCCTTCAACGATATCGCCGTCAGCGCCGCAGACGGCAAGGGCAAGATCTCCATCGCCTCCATGACCATGGTCCAGGACCTGAAGCCGGAGGCCGGCGCCGGCGGCGCCACGCTGTGGAGCGGCCCGGCAGCCTTCGCCTTCGGCGGCCTGTCGGTGCTGGACGAGAAGAACAAGGAACTGATGAGGATCGGCGGGGTCACCGCCGAGGCCGCCTACAGCCGGGTCGACCTGACCAAGGTCAGCGCGCTGCAGAAGCTGTCGGAGCAGGCCGCCGCCCGCGGCGTGCCGCCGACGCCTTCGGAGCTGCTGCCGAAGATGCAGGGCATGTTCGGCGGCATCACCGGCGCGATGCGCATGTCGAACCTGTCGGTCGTCAATCCCGAAGACGGCATGACGATCACGCTGGGCCAGCTCGCCTTCCGCAGCGGCCTGACCGATCTGGACCAGGCACAGTCGACCGTCAGCATGGGCATCGAGGCCCGCGACTTCGTCATGACGCCGTCGCCGGCCCCCGCCGCCTTCACCCCGCGCGCATTCGAAATGAAGCTGTCGGTCGCCAAGCTGCCGAACACCGCCTTGTGGAAGGCCTTCACCGAACTGGCCAAGACCGCCGAGGCGGAGGAGGCCCCGCCGCCGAAGAAGGGCGCCAAGCCGGCCAAGGCCCCGCCGCCCCCGCCGTCGTCCGAGGTCATCATGCAGCAGGCGATGGCCGCGATGGGCGAGGCCGGGACCGAGCTGCGCATCGACGCGCTGAACCTCGACACCCCCGCCACCGCCGGCACCGCCACCGGCGCCCTGAAGGTCGCGACCCCGGCCGCCTTCGGCGTCACCGGCGGCGCCACCGTCCTGCTGCGCGGCATCGACGCCGCCGTGAAGGCGATGCAGCCGGCGCCGGGCGCCAAGCCCGACAAGGAGACGCAGGACCTGCTGGGCGGGCTGGCGATGATCCAGGCCCTGGGTCAGGCCGGCAAGGACGACAGCGGCGCCGAGATACGCACCTACAAGATCGACGTGACGGAGGCCGGCCAGCTCCTGCTGAACGGCGCCGACATGACCCCGCTGCTGGCGGGCGGCGGCGAGCCCGAGCCGGCTCCGGCGCCGGCTCCGGCGCCGAAGAAGAAATAAGGGAAAGTTAGACCCCCACCTAACCTCCCCCGCTGAGCGGGGGAGGGACTGCCGCCGCTTTGCCAATCAAGCGCCTATCCCCTCCCCCGCCCAGCGGGGGAGGGTCAGGGTAGGGGCATCGTCAGCCGACACCTCCCCCAACCGCGACACCCCGCCGCACACCTCCCGCGGTTGCACGGCACAAGCCTCTTGAACGGCCGGGACGCTTTCACATATCTCCGCCGTCTTGACGCCACCACCCGTGCAAAACCAACGAAGGTGCCCCCATGACCGAGGAACGGCTCAGTTTTCAAGCCGAGGTCAGCCGTCTGCTCGACATCGTCGCCCACTCGCTCTACAGCGAGAAGGAAGTGTTCCTGCGCGAACTGGTCTCCAACGCGTCGGACGCCTGCGACCGCCTGCGCTACGCGGCGCTGACCCAGCCGGAACTCTCGGCCGACGATCCGAACCTCAAGGTCCGCCTGCTGGTCGACAAGGACGCGCGGACCCTGACCGTCGCCGACAACGGCATCGGCATGAACCGCGAGGATCTGGTCGAGAATCTCGGCACCATCGCCCGCTCCGGCACCGCCGCCTTCATGAAGTCGCTGGAAGGTGCGGAGAAGGGTGACGGCAAGAAGGACGTCAACCTGATCGGCCAGTTCGGCGTCGGCTTCTATTCCGCCTTCATGGCCGCCGACAAGGTCACGGTGCTGACCCGCAAGGCCGGCGAGGCCCATGGCTGGCGTTGGGAATCCGACGGCAAGGGCGAGTTCACCATCGCCGAGGCCGACGGCCTGTCGCGCGGCACGAAGATCGTCCTGCATCTGCGCGACGGCGACGACGAGTATCTTGACGAGGCCCGACTGGGCGGCATCGTCCGCAAATATTCCGACCACATCGCCATCCCGATCCTGTTCGGCGAGGGTGACGACGCCAAGGCGCTCAACAGCGCGTCGGCCCTGTGGACCCGGTCGAAGTCGGAGATCACCGCCGACCAATACAAGGAATTCTACCACCATGTCGGCCACGCCTTCGACGATCCGTGGCTGACCCTGCACTGGCGGGCCGAAGGGGCGCTGGAATACACCAACCTGCTCTACGTCCCCTCGACCAAGCCCTTCGACCTGTTCGACCCCAAGCGCGCCCACCGGGTGAAGCTGTACGTCAAGCGCGTCTTCATCACCGACGCGGCGGAAGGGCTGATCCCGCCCTACCTGCGCTTCCTGCGCGGCGTGGTCGACAGCGAGGATCTGCCGCTGAACATCAGCCGCGAGATGCTGCAGCACAACCCGATGCTGGCCAAGATCAAGGCCGGCATCACCCGGCGCGTCCTGTCGGAACTGTCGAAGAAGGCCAAGGACACCGAGAACGCGGCCGAATACGACAGCTTCTGGGAGAATTTCGGCGCGGTGCTGAAGGAAGGCCTCTATGAGGATTACGAGCACCGGGACGAATTGCTGAAGCTGCTGCGCTTCCGCACCACCGCCGGCGAGGATCTCGTCTCGCTGGAGCAGTATGTCGCCCGCATGAAGGAAGGCCAGGACGCCATCTACACCATCAGCGGCGACGACATCGACACCCTGCTGCGCAGCCCGCAGCTGGAGGGCTTCAAGGCCAAGGGCGTCGAGGTGCTGCTGCTGACCGACCCGGTGGACGAGTTCTGGATGCCGTCGGTCGGCGTCTATGACGGCAAGCCGTTCAAGTCGGTGACCCGCGGCGGCGCCGATCTCGGCAAGATCAAGGGCGAGGAGCCCGAGAAGCCGGAGGAGAAGGCGCCGGAGAGCGAACTGACCGACCTGCTGGCCCTGCTGAAGCTGACCCTGTCCGACGTGGTGAAGGATGTCCGCAAGTCCGAACGCCTGACCGACAGTGCCGTCTGTCTGGTCGCCGACGACAATGACATGGACATGCATCTGGAACGCCTGCTGAAGCAGCACAAGCAGCTGAACGGCGAGGTCGGCAAGCGCATTCTGGAGATCAACCCGTCCCACGCCCTGATCAAGCGGCTGGCCGAACGGGCCAAGGGTAGCGGCGCCACCGACGCGCTGGAGGATGCGGCATGGCTGCTGCTCGACCAGGCCCGCATCGTCGAGGGCGAGCCCCTGCCCGACCCCGCCGCCTTCGCCCGCCGCCTGGCGAGCGCGATGGAGAAGGGGCTGGCGTAAGGATCGCCATCCACAGGAAAGCCTGAAGGAAAGGCCCTCTCCTCCCCGGAGGAGGGGGCTTTTCCATTCTACCCCCGCCCCACACGCTCCGGCGGGAACACCAGCGACATGACGGTGCCCTCGTCGCGGCGGCTGACGACGTCCAGGCGGCCGCCATGCAGTTCGATCAGGCGCTTGGTCAGCGGCAGGCCCAGCCCGGTACCGACCTGGGTGCGAGCCAGCGCGCTGTCGATCTGGCCCCAGGGTTCCAGCGCCTTCGCCAACTCCTCCCCGGTCATGCCGATGCCGGTGTCGTGCACCGACAGCCACAGCGTGCCGTCGGCCGCCACGCGGGCGCCCAGCGTCACCACCCCGTCGACCGGCGTGAACTTCACCGCGTTCGACAGCAGGTTCAGCAGCATCTGGCGCAGCTTGCGTTCATCCGCGCGCAACGGCGGCAAGTCCGTGGGCACGGCGGTGACGATGCGGACGCCATGGCGCCCCGCCCGTTCGGCCAGCAGCCGCCCCGTGCCGATCGCCACCCGCACCACGTCCACCGTCCCGTCCACCAGCTCCAGCCGGTCGGCATCGGCCTTGGACAGGTCGAGCAGGTCGTTGATCAGCTCCATCAGGTGCCGGCCGCTCTCGGCGATGTCGCGGGCATAGTCGCGGTAGAGCGGGATGGCGTGCGGTCCTGCCACCTCCTGCTCCAGCAGCTCGGCGAATCCCATCATCGCGGTCAGCGGCGTGCGGATCTCGTGGCTCATGTTGGCGAGGAAGGCGGTCTTGGCCCGGATCGCCCGTTCAGCCTGCCGGCGCGCCTCCTCCAGCTGGCGGGCACGCAGATCCGTCTGTTCGGCGGAGCGCGCCATCAGCCCGGTCACCGTGCCGACGCCCAGATAGCGGCCCTGGTCCACCACCAGGAAGCCGGTCACCAGCGCCGCCGGCTTCAGCCGGGCCAGCCGCCGTCCGATCTCCGCCAGCGGGGTCGTCCCCTCCACCAGCAGGGGATGCCGGTCCATGAGAGCGGACACCTCTACAATCGTGGCATCCATTCCCCCGTCCGGCGGAAGACGGCTGCGCTCCAGCAGGCCGACAACGCAGCCCTCGCCGTCGACCACCGGCAGGGCGGGCAAATCGGGCTGGCGGTTGAAACGGGCGGCGGCGGCGGCACAATCCTGTCCGTGCACCAGCGGCGGCACCGGAACCGCCAGCCCGGCGGCGGTGAAGGCGGGTTCGTCCATGTGCGCCTCCGGCATGGCGGCCGCGGCGGGAAGCGGCGGATCGAATGGCGTCACGGCGTCTCACCCCCTCCCTTCTCCGGCGCGATCATGCCCGGTCGGCACCGGTCGCAGGATGCGCGGCGCTCCAACGGCAAAACCTAGCAGCGGATTATGAGCAATTGGTTTCCGCTCCGACCATCCACCCCGCCACAGACCCATACAAAAGTCCTATAACCATGGAAGGAGAGGCTTTTGCACGTTCGTCCGTCCGGCCGTGACCTGGGCATTTGAGAATGGTTCCGAAACACAGTATGATGGTCGGGTATTCGGGGTGCCGCGTTCGGCCGACCGGGCTTGTCCGTCCGGCCGGCCTTCGCTGTCGGCATCCCGGGCATCAGGGAGACCCGGAGGGGCGATCCGCCGCCCGTCACACAGAACAGGATTACAGGGGATGTCCATGCCCTCGCGCCTCGAAGAATTGTGCGTGAAGAAGGGATTGAAGATGACCGACCAGCGCCGCGTGATCTCGCGCGTGCTGTCGGAGGCGACGGACCATCCCGACGTGGAGGAGGTGCATCGCCGCGCATCCGCCATCGACCCGCGCATTTCCATCGCAACCGTCTACCGGACGATGCGGCTGTTCGAGGAAGCGCATGTGATCGACCGCCTCGATTTCGGCGATGGACGCGCGCGCTATGAGGAAGCAAGAACCGATCACCACCATCATCTGATCGATGTCGATTCCGGTGAAGTCATAGAGTTCACCAATGATGAAATGGAACGGCTGAAGGAAAGCATTGCCCGCGAACTGGGCTATGACCTGATCGGCCATCGGCTGGAACTGTACGGCGTCCCGCGCAAGCGGCGTGCCGATAAATCTGAGTCTTAACTATACACCGGGCTCTGCGGCGTTGCGCACAAGGGGTGGCGGCTGATTTCGCCCCCACCCGGAATCGCCACACGCGCAACGGGCGGGTCAGGCGGCCATCGCTTGCGGGGTGCATCGGGTGCCGGACTGGACCTTGCGGGCCGACGGCCCAAGGTTAGGCGAGGAGCAAACCTCACTGACCGGAACCGGCCGCACCATGGATGACCGCCACGACGACCGCCCCGACACCCGGCCCGAAAGCCCGCCGATCCAGTCCGGGGCTGAACCGATCAACGCCCAAATCACCGCCGCGGCTCCTGTTGGCCCGACTCCTGTCGGCCCGGATCCCGTTCTCGAACGGCTGGACCGACTGTCGGACCTGCTGCTGCGCCGCATCGACCGGCTGGAGGAGCGGGTCCGCAGCCTGGAGCAGGACAATGGCGAGATCATCAACCTGCTGATCGCCGTCAAGGCCGGTCTGGAGGAGGCTTCCGGCGACCTGATCGCACAGCTTGAGGAGGCCGAGGATGCCGCAGAGGGCGATGAGGGGAACGAGGACGGGGCTGAGGACGGCCCGCTGTTCGAAACGCCCTGCGGCCCGACGATGCTGCATTGACGGCTCTGCGGCTCGCGGCAGACCGGGATCCGTCCCCAGGGTTGCCGTAAAAGACCTTGCCCGCCGTGCCACGGCGGCCGGATAAACGGCGCATGCAGACCACCCACCTTCCCGATCCCGCGCCCCGGACCAGCCTCGCGCAGCCGGCGCTCCTGCCGGCGCAGCATCTCGAATTGCCGGCCTCCGATTTGCAGGCATCCGATTCGCCGGCCTCCGATTCGCCGGTATGCGGTCCGTCCGGCGTCGCCTTCTTCGACTTCGACGGCACGCTGATCCACGGCGACAGCCTGCCGATGTTCGTCGGCGAGGTGATCGGCCGGCGCCGCGCCGCGCTGGCTCTGGCCGACGCCATCCGCTCTGCGATGCACCGTCATGTCCGCGGCCGCGGGCCGGGCTGCGATTTTCCCGGATCGGTGAAGGCCATCTATCTGAAGCGTACCCTGCGCGGCCTGCCGGTGGCCGACGCGCTGGCCGCGGCGGAGCGGATGGTCCCCCGCGTCCGCTGGCACCAGCCCATGCTGGAGGTGCTGAAGGAGCATCGCCGGCAGGGGCGCCGGGTGGTGGTCGCCACCGGCGCGCTCGACCTCTACATGCCCGCACTTCTGCGCGGGCTGGAGGTGGACGACCTGCTGGCCACGGGGATGGAGGTGGCGGACGGCAAGCTGACCGGCAGCCTCAGCACCGCCAACTGCGTGCGACTGGACAAGGCGGAACGGGTGACCGCCTGGATCGCCGGCAACGGCCCGGTCGCCGCCACCTGGGGCTACGGCAACCACCCCAGCGATCTGCCGATGCTGGCGCTGATGCACAAGGGCGAAGTGATCCGCATTCGACGAAGGTCGAACCGCAGGTAGCAGCCGTTTACAACCTGTCTGCAGCCCCGCATACTCCCAGACGTCCATAAAGAAAACATGATGGACGGAGGGGAAACGTGAGCTTCAGCATCGATGCCGACATCCGGATACCGGGCTATGGCGGACGCCGGGCCGTGGTGGCCGATGCCGACCGCATCCAACGCGAGGCGCTGGCCGGCCATCTGTCCGGCCGCGGTTTTCAGGTTTCGCAGACCGACGATGCGCTGGAGGCGCTGACCATCATCGGTGCGGAGGCGCCGGTCGTCGCATTGCTGCCGCTGGAGCATGAAGGCGACGAGGGCGATCGTGCCGCGGCGCTGGCGGCGATGCTTTATCCGCAGACGCGCATCCTGATGACCGGCCGGCGCGTGCAGAATGCTCCCTTCCCCATCCTGCCCCGCCCGGTCGACCTGACCGCACTCGACCGCTGGCTGGACGAGGCGACGGCATAGGCCCAGCCATGAGCCCTGCCGCTTTTCCCTATTGGACGCCGGTGTCTCCGAATCCCGCAACATGCTCCAGCTTTTGCGGGTTGGCGATCTGGTAGATCCGCCGGATGCGGCCGCCGGCTATGTCGAAGGCCAGGACGCTGCGGAAGGAGCCCCCCAGTTCGGTGAGAAGCCCCGGTCCGCCATTCACCCGCACCGGCACGAAGCCGAATCCGACGCCCCGCTTGCGCTGGACGCCCATCAGGAAGCGGGCGATGCGGTCGGCGCCGAAGAGCGGATTGACCGCCGTCCGCACCATGCCGCCGCCGTCGCTCAGCCATTGGGCATCGTCCGACAGCAGGGCCACGATGGCGGCGTAGTCACGCCGGACGCTGGCCTCGGCGAAGGCATCGGCCAGACGGCGCCCCGCATCCGGATCGCTGATCGTCGCGGCCGGTTCTGCCAGCCGGGCCCGGGCGCGCCGCAGGATCTGGCGGCAGGCCTCCGCCGACTTGCCGAGAGTCTGGGCGATCTCCGCGTAATCCAGGTCCATCGCCTCGCGCAGGACGAAGACCGCGCGCTGGTCCGGCGCCAGCCGTTCCAGCAGCAGGAGCATCGCGATCGGCACCGACTCGGCGTCGGCCACCTCGTCCGTCCCATCGGCCCAGCCGGCGACCTCCGGTTCGGGCAGCCAAAGCCCGTAATAGCGTTCCCGCGCCACCCGGGCGGAGCGCAGCCGGTCGAGCGCCAGCCGAGTCACCAGGGTGGTCAGAAAGGCGGGGGCCGACCCGACGCTGCCGGGCGCCACCGCGGACCAGCGCAGCCAGGCGTCCTGCAGCGTGTCCTCCGCCTCCGCCACCGACCCGAGCAGCCGGTAGGCCAAGGCGCGCAGCCGCGCCCGCTCGCCCGCGAAGGCGGCGAGCGCGGTCTCCGGGTCGGCCAGCGCCGTCACGCCGCCATCCCGACGGCGGTGCCTTCGATGTGCTGGGCGATGCCGATGCGGTTCCAGGCGTTGATCTGCGCAGCCGTCACCGTCAGTTGAGCGATCTGCTCGGCGCTGAAATGGCTTTGCAGCGCCCGGTACGCTTCGTCGATGCGGTCATGCTGGGCGCGGGTCAGCACCTCGGCCCAGGCGAAAGCGGCGCGTTCGTCGGGCAGGAACAGATCCGACCGCTCCCACTCGGCAAGGGCGGCGATGCGCTGTTCCGACTGGCCGTCGTGGCGGGCTTCCTTGGTATGCATGTCGATGCAATAGGCGCAGCCGTTGATCTGCGACACGCGCAGGTCGATCAGGTGGATCAAGCCGGTCGGCAGGCCGCTGCCGCGGATGGTCTTGGCGGTGGCGTACAGCGTGGCGAACAGGGACGGCGCATCGGTGGCGACGGTGAAACGGAAAGCCATGGTTCGCATCCTCGTATGGAGTGTCATCGCCCCCATGACGGGGCGAGCCGCTCCGGCGTGACGCATGGCAGCCTCGCGCCCCGATCAAGGCTGCCACGGCGGTCCTTAATCCTCCGTCAGCAACTCCACGGCTTCCTGCAGGATGGTGGTCTTGGCGGCGAAGCGGCCTTCGGGATCGCTTTCGCCGATCAGCCGGATCATCACGCCCAGGGCATGGGCGACCTGCGGCGCCAGCCCGGCATGGCCCCGCACATGGCGGGCGAGACCGGCCAGCGCCGTCCGGTAGGGGCGCCCTTCGAACCCGTCGGTGGCAATCGACTCGAAACGGTTGGCGAGGTCGAGGATCTCGCGGTTGTCGTTCATGCTCTTTCCGCCAGATCAGATGAACAGATTCGGAGAATGGTGTCAGATGAACAGCATGGCGCCGCCCTTGGGCGCGTCGTTCAAAAAGGTGACGACGCCGCCGGTGGCGACCGGCACGTCGGCGCGCAGCTGCACGCCCGGCGGCAGGCCGAGGGCCCGCAGCCCCATCTCGCAGGCCATCACCGTCACGCCCATGGCGACGCAGGCCTCCAGCAGTTCCTCGAAGGTGGCGAGGCCGTGGGTGGCGAAATAGCGGTCGCGCGCCACCGGCGAGCTGCCGTCGTCAGCCGGGTCCAGATCGTGCCAGCCCAGCACCCCCGGCTCGCTCTCATGCACCAGGGCACGCAGCGCGCGGCCGGTGAAGAACAGCGTGACCTTGCGGTTGGTGGCCGCCGCGGCGCTGGCCATCACCAGGGCGTAATGGACGCGGTCGAAGCCGCCGGCGAACAGGACGATCGACAGGGCCGAGGTGCTCTCGGCCGAGGATTGCGACATGGTGGTGGACATGATGGGCCGCCTCCCGTCTTTCCCGTGGCGCCCGTCAGTGGGCGGAAAGGTCATGGATGGTCGGATGATCGCCGCAAAGCGCGCAGTCGGGATCCCGCCTGATGGTGATGCGCTGATAGGACGCATAGAGCGTGTCCATCATCAGCAGGCTGCCCGACAGGCTTTCACCCAATCCCAGCAGCTCCTTCAGCACCTCCGTCGCCTGCAGCGAACCGACGAAACCGGCCAGCGCTCCCAGCACCCCGCCTTCGGAACAGGACGGCACGGTGCCGCGCGGCGGCGGTTCCGGGAACAGGCAGCGATAGCAGGGGTGCGGCGCGCCCAGATGGGCCTTGAAGGTGCTCAGCTGTCCGTCGAAGCGCAGGATCGCCGCCGACACCAGCGTCTTGCCGGCCAGGAAGCAGGCGTCGTTCAGCAGGAAGCGCGTGGCGAAATTGTCCGACCCGTCGGCGACCAGATCGTAGCGGCCGATCAGGTCCATCGCGTTGTCGCGGTTCAGCCGCATCCGGTGGGCTTCCACCCGGACATCGGGGTTCAGCGCGTGGATGCGGGCGGCGGCGCTCTCCACCTTCGGGCGGCCGAGCGTCGATTCGTCATGGATCACCTGCCGCTGCAGGTTCGACAGGTCGACCGTGTCGTCATCGACGATGCCGATGGTGCCGACGCCGGCCGCCGCCAGATACAGGAGAAGGGGCGCGCCAAGGCCGCCGGCGCCGACGACCAGCACCTTGGATCGCAGAAGCCGCTCCTGCCCGATGCCGCCGACTTCCGGCAGCACGATGTGGCGGGAATAGCGGTGAAGCTGGGTGTCCGTGAAGTCCATGGCCGGCAGCATAGCGCAAGGCCGCACCGTTTCAGCAACATTCGATGCAGCATTTTCCGACACGCGGATGCCGCCCGGCATCTCGATGGCCGTCAGACCCTGGTCGAGGTGGGCTTCGCTTCCGACGCCCATTGCCGCAGCCGGGTCTGCCGTTCGCGCAGAGTCTTGGAAATGGCGCTTTCCTGGTTCAGTCCCGTCTCGGACAGCTCCGCATTGCGCGGCACGAGGCTCAGCATGAAATCGGTCGGCGACTTCATACTCGACGGCGGGACCACCACCATCGTGTATTGGCCGGGCTCCAGCTTGTAGGTCGGCTTCTGCAGGAATGTCTGCTGGGAATCGGGCTTGCCCGAGTCGCTGGCGGCGACGACCTTGCCGTCCTTGTCCATCATCGCCCAGCGCGTGTTGGGAAGCGATATGTTGGCGGTGAAGCTGCCGCCCTGCAGGACATTGAAGGTGTGCTTCTGCACGCCGGTGTCGCCGTTGCCCGGCGGCTGGGCGGTGCCCTTCAACGTCGCGCCGGCACCGGTCACCAGGATGTTCTGCCGTTCGGTGACGTCCAGCGAATAATCGCGCACGCCCGCCGCCCGGTTGGCCTGCGAAATGGTCGCCGTGTAGGTGCCCGGCCCCAGCCGCGCGGTGGCGTCCGACGCCGATTCCTTCGACCGGATGGTCGTAACCACCTCGTTCCGGTCGTTGCGGATCTCGACGTTGGTGAAGGTATCGTTGACCTTGAAATTGAACTCGCCGGCCTTGCTGACCGTGAAGGTCTGGGTGTCGGCATTGGCCCCGTCGACGCCGATCTTGGTCGTCTGCCCCTTCAACTGCGAGAAGGAACTGCTCGACAGGTTCGGGACATAGGTGGCGGCGGTCACATCCGACATGGCGGTCACTCCCCGGCGGCGCGGACGGAAATTGCTCTGCTGACGCCGGAGAGAATAGCGCAAGCCGCGAATTCCGTCAAATTTCGGGCCGGAATTTCGCGGATAGGCTGCGGAGCGGGAGGCGGCACCGCCCCGCTCCGCAGCGTCGGCGGTTACTCCAACCCTTCGAACAGGGCGGTCGACAGGTAGCGCTCGGCGAAGGACGGCAGGATCACGACGATCTGCTTGCCCTCGTTCTCAGGACGGGCGCCGACCTCCAGCGCCGCGGCGAGCGCCGCACCCGACGAGATGCCGACCGGAACACCTTCCAGGCGGGCGACCTTGCGGGCGGTTTCGAAGGCGCGCTGGTTGGAGATGCGCACCACCTCGTCGATCAGCTCCTTCTTCAGGATGTCGGGAACGAAGCCGGCGCCGATGCCCTGGATCTTGTGCGGGCCCGGCATGCCGCCGGACAGGACCGGGCTGTCCTCCGGCTCCACCGCCACGGCCTTGAAAGAGGGCTTGCGCGACTTGATGACCTCGGCGGTGCCGGTCAGGGTGCCGCCGGTGCCCACGCCGGAGATCAGGAAATCGACCTGACCGTCGGTGTCCTTCCAGATTTCCTCCGCCGTGGTGGCGCGGTGGACGGCCGGGTTGGCGGCGTTCTTGAACTGCTGCAGCAGGTAGGCGTTCGGGTCGGCGGCCAGGATCTCCTCCGCCTTGCGGATGGCGCCCTTCATCCCTTCCGACGCCGGGGTCAGCACCAGCTCGGCGCCCAGCAGCTTCAGCATCTTGCGCCGCTCGACCGACATGCTTTCCGGCATGGTCAGGATCAGCTTGTAGCCCTTGGCGGCGGCGACGAAGGCCAGCGCGATGCCGGTGTTGCCGGAGGTGGGCTCGACCAGCGTCGTGCGGCCGGGGGCGATGGTGCCGGCGGCCTCCGCGGCCTCGATCATGGCGCTGCCGATGCGGTCCTTGACGCTGGCCAGCGGGTTGAAGAACTCCAGCTTGCCAAGGATCTGGGCCTTGACCCCGGCATCCTCGGCGAGGCGGTTCAGCCGCACCAGCGGCGTGGCGCCGATCGTATCGAGGATGCTGTCATAGATCTTGCCACGGAATTCGGGTGCAGCCATGATTCCACCTCTGAGATTTGTGTTATAAGTGAGTTCAACACCCCAGGCCGAGCATTATCCAGCGCGGGTGGCCTGTCAAACGGGAAGTAGGGTTCAAACGGGAAGTGGGGGCGCCGGGCCGTTCATACGACCCCGCTGATTTCCGTTGAAGCCTCGGCCGAAGCTTCAGATCGTGAAGTCGATCCGGTCCTCGGTTTCGCTTTCCACGCCGGCGCGCCGGGCGCGCATGCACAGATCCTCGACCGTGATGGTGTCGAGCTTCGCCATGCATTCCTCCTGCAATTCGCCCCACAGCGGACGCACGACCTGATGGCCGAGGATGGAGCCCGCCGGCTCTTCGATCGGATCGGTGGCGGTCTCCATCGAACGGACGACCCGCACGATCTCGCCCAGCGTGATCCGCCGCCGCTCGCGCGCCAGCCGGTAACCGCCGCGCGGTCCCCGCACCCCGGCCAGCACGCCTTCGCGCACCAGCTGCTGAAGCACCTGCTCCAGGTAACGCTTCGGGATGCCCTGGCGCCGGGTGATCTCCCCGGACTGCACCGGCTCGGTGCCCGCGTTGTAGGCGATGTCGAGGACCGCCTCGATGGCGAACATCAGCTTCTTGGAGATGCGGAGCATCACGAGCGACTCCCGGTATTCTGACTGTGCGTATCGCGGCAGCAAGGGAACCGACGGATCCTGCCGGCACCGGCCTCGTACCGGTCCGCAGGTGGAAACGTCGTCATCTCCCCCATTCCCGCCTGTTGGTTAAAGGCGTTTTACACCTCCGGCACGGGAATTCACAACAGGATTTGTCGCAGACAGACTCGGGAAAAAGCCCTCCTGCACACACGGCACGTCCGGCAGTGCCGCCGTCACGGCACGGCGATCCAGATGCGCTCCGACAAAATCCGGTCGCCTGCAAATCACTGTCGCCTACCCGGCCGAAGGGGCTATAACCGACGCCCTGGCTTTGCTATCGCGCGTGTGTGCCCTGATGTCCCTTCGGATCGAGACCTTTTCCAACGTCACCGGCGGCTCCAGCTTCTTCAAGGCGGTGGGCCATCCCCTGGCGGCGCCCAAGGCCGCGATCCTGATATCGCGGCTGGCCTCCTACGGGCCGGTGGCCGTCTATGACCCGATGGGCCTGCTGTCCGGTCTGGCCGAATTCTACGACCTGTCGGCGGTGCCGGTCTGCGGCATCTATGTCCAGGATGTTGAGCAGGTCGGGAAAGAGGTGTTCGGCCACGCCGCCCGCCCGGTGACGGACCTGCCGACCAGCGGCGCCCGCACCGTCTTCATCGTCGCCTTCGATTCGCAGCGCCTGGAAGGCCACATCGCCCACCTGATCCCGAAGCAGGCAGGTGTCGTCTCTCTGGACGCCATGCGCGTGCCGGAAGACATGCTGAACGACCCCGGCCATTACCTGTCGAAGTTCAACTGGGCGACCAATTTCGCCTGGTTCCGCGACGGCGACGGCCACCATACCCGCGTGGTGTCGGCCAACTACTGGCCGCGCTACGGTGCCAAGGGCACCCGGCTGTGGGCCTGCCTGTTCGACGGCGAGGGACGCCCGATCGCCGACTGGACGGAGCCGATGCCGCCGACCGACGGCACGGTGGTGATCGACAGCCGGCAGGTGCGCGAGCGCTTCAACCTGTCCCCCTTCTGCGGCTCGCTGTTCCTCCACATCATCGGCGCCGCCGGGCATGACGTGGTCAAATACGCGCTCGACACCTATGGCGACGACGAGACGGTGCTGTCCTGCACCCACGACGCCAACGCCTGGCCGGCCGATCTCTATGCCGGCCTGCCCGCCCCGCGCGAGGGAGAGCGGGTGTCGTTGTGGATCCAGAACAGCCACCCCACCCCGATCCCGGCCGGCGCTGTCGGGCTGAACCTGATGGGCTCGCCGGAGATCCGCCTGCTCGACCGCGCCGTCCCGGCCTTCGCCACCGTCGAGTTGGACACCGCCAGCCTGTTCCCCGAAGCACGCTGGCCTCAGCAGTTCGAGGTGCAGGCCGGTAAGCATTTCGTCCGCCCCCGCTACGAGATCGTCGCCGCCGACGGCCGCCGCCGCATGGCCCACGCCAATGTGGAACGCACCGATCTGAAGCCGGACCCCAAGCTGCCGCTGCTGACCGGCGGCGCGGTGGACAAGGGCGTGGTCGGCAAGGGCCACATCCTGCCGGCGCCGCTGCTGCCGATGGGCCGTTGGCGCACCACCCTGCTGCCGACGCCGATGAGCACGGCGCAGACCGAACTTCCGGTGAAGGCCGTGGTCTACGACCGCAACGGCGCCGCGGTGGCGGAACACCGCTTCGGCAACCTCAAGCGCTCCGACAGCAGGGCGCTGGACGTCACCGGGCTGGTCGCCGACAGGACGGTCGTCGATGGCTGGGGCCACGTCGAACTGGTCTATGATTTCGAAGCCGGAACGGTTGCCGACGGCTGGCTGCACGCGCTGGTCCGTTACGAGGACGTAAACACCGGCCATGTGGCGGAGACCAGCTTCGGCAGCCATATGTTCAACATGGCGATGGTCTACCGCGACGAACCGCAGAGCTACCATGGCCGTGCGCCCGGCCTGTCGACCCGCCTGTTCCTGCGGCTGGGCACCGACCCGTGGGACACGCTCTGTCACCTCGTCTACCCTGCCTCGACGCCATGGCATGCCCTGTCGGACACCAAGCTGATCCTGCGGCGCCGCGACGGCGTGGAGGTGGCGCGGAAGCGGCTGGAAATCCCCTGTGGTGGCTCACGTTTCTGGCGCTATCACGAGATGTTTTCGGAAGCGGAACGGATTGCGGCGGGCGATCATGCCTATGTGCTGATCCGCGACACCACCTGCCGCCTGTTCGGCTACCATGGCTGCCTTGCTGCTGGTGAAAGCGCCTTCAGCCTCGACCATATGTTCGGTTTCTAGAACCGTTCCAATCGCAAACTCCCTTCTGCCGATCACTGCGGGATCAGACCCATGGCCACCACGCACCACACCAAGGTCCTCATCATCGGCGCCGGCCCGGCCGGCTACACCGCCGCCATCTATGCCGCGCGCGCCAATCTGGAACCGCTGATGGTCCAGGGCATGCAGCCGGGCGGCCAGCTGATGATCACCACCGATGTGGAGAATTTCCCCGGCTTCGCCGATCCGATCCAGGGCCCCTGGCTGATGGAGCAGATGCAGAAGCAGGCGGAGCATGTCGGCACGAAGATGGTGTTCGACCTGATCACCGACGTCGACTTCACCCGGCGTCCCTTCGTCTGCAAGGGCGACAGCGGCGACACCTACACCGCCGACAGCGTCATCATCGCCACCGGCGCCCAGGCGCGCTGGCTCGGCATCTCGACGGAAGAGATCTATCGCGGCTTCGGCGTGTCGGCCTGCGCCACCTGCGACGGCTTCTTCTTCCGCGGCAAGGAGGTGGCGGTGATCGGCGGTGGCAACTCCGCGGTGGAGGAGGCGCTGTACCTGACCAACCACGCCACCAAGGTGACGGTCATCCACCGCCGCGACAGCTTCCGCGCCGAACGCATCATGCAGGACCGCCTGTTCCGCCACCCGAAGATCGAGGTGGTTTGGGACAGCACGGTCGAGGAGATCGTCGGCGAGGGCGACGGGACGATGGGCAATCCGCGCGCCGTCACCGGCGTGCGCGTGAAGAACGTCAAGTCGGGCGAGGAGCGCGTCATTCCGGTGGCCGGCGTCTTCGTCGCCATCGGCCATGTGCCGGCGACCGGCATCTTCCAGGGCAAGGTGGAGATGGACGAGTCGGGCTACATCGTCACCGTGCCCGATTCGACCGCCACCAACATCCCCGGCGTCTTCGCCGCCGGCGACGTGAAGGACAAGGTTTACCGTCAGGCGGTCACCGCCGCCGGCATGGGCTGCATGGCCGCGCTGGAGGCCGAGCGCTGGCTCGCCCACCACGAGCCGGCCGCCGGTGCCCATGGCGATCCCAGCCCGGCGGGGACCTGGTGAGCTGAGGGTTGAGTTCAAGCGACGGATGCCCCCTCCCTAACCCTCCCCCGCTCAAGCGGGAGAGGGAACTCCGCCGCTCTTTTGCAAATCGTCACGCTACCTAGCAGCCAATCCCCTCTCCCGCGGAACGCGGGGGAGGGATAGGGAGGGGGCAAGCGGCGCATCCACAGCACCCACGCCACCCCCCATCCCCCCTATGCCCTTGACGGGCTTTGCACAAAGCCCCGACTGTGATTCCCTTGAGCGCGTTCGACTGGGCGCGTCCAACCGCGAGGGAGTCCTCTTGCCTACGCTGAAACGCGGCCTGACCCTGCTGGTCACGGTGGCCGCCACCCTGCTGGGCCTACTGCTGGTCACATTCCTGATCGGGCGCGTGGTGCCGATCGATCCGGTCCTGTCGGCGCTCGGCGACCGGGCGAATGCCGAAAGCTATGCGCAGATGCGCACGCAGCTGGGCCTCGACCTGCCGCTGTGGCAGCAGTTCCTCCGCTATGTCGGCGACGTGGCTCAGGGCGACCTCGGCACCTCGGTGCTGACCTCCCGCCCGGTGCTGGAGGATGTGCTGCGTGTCTTCCCGGCAACGCTGGAACTGGCGACGGTCGCGGTCGTCATCGGCGCGGTGCTGGGCGTACCGGCCGGGGTGTTCGCCGCCGTCAATCGCGGGCGCTGGCCCGACCATGCCATCCGCCTCCTCGGCCTGATCGGTCATTCGCTGCCGATCTTCTGGCTGGGTCTGATGGCGCTGCTGCTGTTCTACGCCAAGCTGGACTGGGTGCCTGGACCGGGCCGGGTCGACGTCTTCTATGAGGGAATGGTCGATGCGGTGACCGGCATCGTCACCGTCGATGCCCTGCTGGCCGGCGAAACCGACATCTTCTGGAATGCCGTCCAGCATCTGGTGCTGCCGTCCGCCATCCTCGGCCTCTACAGCGTCGCCTACATCGCGCGGATGACGCGCGGCTTCATGCTGGACCAACTGCGCCAGGAATACATCACCACCGCCCGGGTGAAAGGAATGTCGGAGACCCGCGTGGTCTGGGGCCATGCGCTGCGCAACATCGCGGTGCCGCTGATCACCGTCATTGCCCTGTCCTATGCCGGGCTGCTGGAGGGGTCGGTGCTGACCGAGACGGTGTTCGCCTGGCCCGGCCTGGGGCTCTACATCACCAATTCGCTGCTCAGCGCCGACATGAACGCGGTGCTGGGCGGGACGCTGGTGGTCGGCGCGGTCTTCATCGCGCTGAACCTGCTGTCCGACCTGCTCTATCGCCTTCTGGATCCCCGAGCCCGATGACCGCGCGCACCGACCCCCGATCCGCCGGCTGGCGCGACTGGCTGACCACCGACACGCCACAGTCCCGTGCGCAGGCCCGGCTGGGCCGCGCCTGGGCCGGCTGGACCGCCTTCCGCCGCAACCGGCTGGCCGTCGCCGGGCTGCTGATCGTGCTGGCCCTGGTCATCGTCGCGGCACTGGCCCCGGTGCTGGCGCCCTACCACCCCTATGCCCAGGATTTGAACAACCGGTTGCTGCCGCCGAGCGCCGCCCATTGGCTGGGCACCGATGCCTTCGGGCGCGACATCCTCTCCCGCCTGATCCACGGCGCACGGCTGACGCTGATGATCGTGGCGCTGGTGGCGGCGACGGCGCCGCTGGCCGGGCTGGTGATCGGCACGGTCGCCGGCTATTTCGGCGGCTGGGTCGATACCGTGCTGATGCGGATCACCGACATCGCGCTGGCCTTCCCCAAGCTGATCCTGGCGCTGGCCTTCGTCGCCGCGCTCGGCCCCGGCATCGAGAATGCGGTGATCGCCATCGCCATCACCTCCTGGCCGCCCTATGCCCGCATCGCGCGGGCGGAGACGCTGACCGTCCGCCGCGCCGACTTCATCAGCGCCGCCCGGCTGCAGGGAGCGTCCAGCCTGCGCATCATCCTCGGCCACATCATGCCGCTGTGCGTCGCCTCGCTGATCGTGCGGACGACGCTGGACATGGCCGGCGTGATTCTGACTGCCGCCGGCCTTGGCTTCCTCGGGCTGGGCGCCCAGCCGCCGCTGCCAGAATGGGGGGCAATGATCGCCAGCGGCCGGCAATATGTGCTGGAGCAATGGTGGGTCGCCGCCATGCCGGGATTCGCCATCTTCATCGTCAGCCTGGGCTTCAACCTGCTGGGCGACGGGCTGCGCGACGTGCTGGACCCGAAGGGGGACTGACGATGACCGATAGAAAGACGACGGACAACGCCCCCCTGCTGGAAGTCTCCAACCTCCGCGTCGCTTTCCCGACCCGCACCGGTATGGCCGAGGCGGTGCGCGGCGTCTCCTTCACGCTGGGTCGGGAAAAGCTGGGCATCGTCGGCGAGTCGGGCTCCGGCAAGTCGATGACCGGCCGCTCCATCCTGCGCCTCGTGCCGCCGCCGGGCCGGGTCACCGCCGACCGGCTGGCCTTCAACGGCGAGGATCTGCTGACGGCCTCGGCCAAGCGCATGCGCGACATCCGCGGCCGGCGCATCGCCATGGTGATGCAGGATCCGAAATACTCGCTCAACCCGGTGATGACCGTCGGCCGCCAGATCGCCGAGGCCTACCGCGTCCACAGCAAGGCCGGCGCCGCCGAGGCGAAGCGCCGCGCGCTGGAGATGCTGGCCGCCGTGCGCATCCGCGATCCGGAGCGCGTCTATGACCGCTACCCGCACGAGGTGTCGGGCGGCATGGGCCAGCGCATCATGATCGCGATGATGCTGATCCCCGACCCCGACCTGCTGATCGCCGACGAGCCGACTTCGGCGCTGGACGTCACTGTACAGATGCAGGTGCTGGCGATCCTGGACGACCTCTGTTCCCAGCGCGGCATGGGCATGATCTTCGTCAGCCACGATTTGAACCTCGTCGCCTCCTTCTGCGACCGCATCCTGATCATGTATGCCGGCCGGGTGGTGGAGAGCTGCCGCGCGTCGGACCTGCACGCCGCCCAACACCCCTACACCCGCGGCCTGCTGGCCAGCCTGCCGAAGATCGACGAGCCGCCGGGCGACCTGCCGGTGCTGAGCCGCGACCCCGCGTGGCTGGAGGCGTAGGATGATGATCGACATCCAAGATTTGCGGGTCAGTTTCGGCGATGGCGCCGACGCCGTCACCGCGGTGGACGGCGTCACCCTGTCGGTGCGGGAGGGGGAAAGCTTCGGACTGGTCGGCGAGTCAGGCTCCGGCAAGTCCACCGTCCTGCGCGCGGTCAGCGGCCTGAACGACGACTGGACCGGCCGCATCGCCGTCGCCGGCACGGAGCAGGGACCGAAGAGGCAAAAGGGCTTCTACAAGCTCTGCCAGATGGTGTTCCAGGACCCCTACGGCTCGCTGCACCCCCGCCACACCGTGGACCGCATCCTGGCCGAGCCGATCGCCATCCATGGGCTGGGCGATGCCGACGCCCGCATCGACCGGGTGCTGCGCGATGTCGGGCTCGGCCCCGCCTTCCGCTTCCGCTATCCGCACCAGCTCTCCGGCGGCCAGCGCCAGCGCGTCGCCATCGCCCGCGCCCTGGTTCTGGAGCCCCGCGTCCTGCTGCTGGACGAGCCGACCTCCGCCCTCGACGTCTCGGTCCAGGCGGAGATCCTGAACCTGCTGCGCCGCCTGCGGGCCGAGCATGGCCTGACCATGGTGCTGGTCACCCACAACCTCGCCGTCGTCGCCAATCTGTGCGACCGGCTGGCGGTGATGAACCGCGGGCGGCTGGTGGAGGAGATGACGGTGGAGGAGTTGCGCCGCGGTGCGGCGCGCGAGCCCTACACGTTGCAGCTCCTGCGTGCCAGCCTGGGTTACGACCGCGCGACGGCGGAGAGCTTCCGGGATTACGCGTGAGGGAGGGGGCAACCGCACCCTGACTCCCCTCACGCCAGCCGCGCCACGCACAGCTTGTCCTCCGCCCCCTTGGCGGTGGCCTTGTGGTCGGCGATGGCGGCGTTGATGGTGTCCGGGGTCAGGCCGTGGCAGCCGGGCGGGATCACCACGGCGACGCCGCTGGCCGCCAGCAGCGGAAAACGCCGCACCGCCCCATAGCGGTCCTTCGCCAGGAAGCCGCCGCTGACCCGCGTTTCGGCGTCGTACAGGCTTTCGGCGTCGGAGCGAAACAGGGCCAGCAGTTCCGCCAGCCGGGCCAGCACCTCGCCCTCCTCCCCGCCGCTGACGCCCAGGAAGAAGTCGTCGCCGCCGATGTGGCCGGCGAAAGCGTCGGCGTCGATGGCCGCCCCGGCGCTGCCGGCCCAGGCCTTCAGCCGCTCGCTGAACATCAGGATGGCGCGGTCGCCCTGGCGGAAACCGAAATTGTCGTTGAAGGGCTTGAAGTTGTCGAAATCCAGATAGGCCAGCACATGGCTGCGCGCACCATCGGCCAGCGCCCCTTCGATGTGACGCAGGATGGCGGCGTTGCCGGGCAGGCGCGTCAGCGGGTTCTGGTCCGTCGCCATCGCCAGATTGCGCTCATGCACCAGCCGCAGCAGCGCGCCGCCCGACAGCACGCCGGCATACGCGCCGCCTTCGACGATCATGATGCCGTCGGCGGCGGATTCGGTGGAGAAGGCTTCGATCACCCGGTCCAGCGGCATGGAGATGTCGCAGACCGGCGAGCGGATGACCAGATCGTCCAGCCGGTCGCCCAATCCACGGTTGCGCAGCAACTCCCCACCGAAGCGTGAATAGACGAAGCGCTTCAGGTCGCGTTCCCGGATCAGCCCCAGTGGCCGGTCTTGTTCGTCCACGATCGGGGCGATGGATGCGCTGCCGTCACGGCGGAAATAGTCCAGCAACTCGGTCTTGCGCGAATCGACCCGCAGCGGCGGCAGCCGCTCGATCACCTCCGACAGGCGGCGGTGCGACTCGCTGGGCTGGCGCCGGTCCTGGCGGTTGAGATCCTCGACGATGGCATAGCGGTTGGGCAGCCCGGTCAAATCCACCCGCGGCCGGGCGATCAGGAAGCCCTGGGCGAAGTCGCAGCCGAGATCCCGGCAGGTGTAGAACTCGGCGACGGTCTCCACCCCCTCCGCCACGATCTGGATGCCCAGCGCATGGGCGTGGCCGGCCAAGGCCGCCACCAGCGCCCGCTTGCGCGAATCCGCGTCGATGCCGGCGATGAAGAAGCGGTCGATCTTCACATAGTCCGGCCGCGCCTCGTAAAGCGTCCGCAGACCGGAATGGCCGACGCCGAAATCGTCGATGGCGATGGCGACCCCGCCATGGCGGTAGCGGTCCACCGCCGCGTCCACCGCGACGCCGCGGGGCACCGGACGGCTCTCCGACAGTTCCAGCACGATGCCGCTGTTGCGGGACGCCGCGGGGTCACGGGCCAGCCAGGGTGAGTCCGGCTGCCCGATCAGCCGGGCGTCCAGGTTCAGGAACAGCTTCGCCTCGCTCCAGCCCGCCAGCGCGCGGTAGGCGGCGACCGCCTTGGCGTGCAGCGCGGTCTCCACCATCGCCAGCAATCCTGCGGCCTCGGCGGCGTCCAGCAATTCGCCGGCATTGGAAAAGCCGGTGCGCTCGAACCCGCGCAGCAGCGCCTCATAGCCATGGCAGCGGCCGGACCGCAGCTGGACGATGGGTTGGAAGGCATAGCGCAAGAGCCCGACGGCCGATGCCCAATCGAACGCCGCGACATCGCCATCGGCGGAACGAACGGCGTTCCAGTTCGCGCCGTAGGACCCGGCGTGGTCGCTTTCCGTCAGTCCGGCTTTGGTCCCGGCTATGGTGGTGGTCAGCACAGTCATCGCTCGGTCCGCCAGCGCCGATCCCGCAGTAAATCGGCATCTGCTTGTAACAGAGCTTGTTTGCGTTTTCATGACCACAGCCCGGCGTTGTCGCACGACGCCGCCACCCGTCGGGAACGCGGAGGATTCAGTCGCGCCAAAACGCGGGTTGATCATAGATGAGGTCTGAACACGGTGCGGTGGAATGCGCGTTGCCCATACCACCCTGCATCGCTATGCATGCAATGGTGGGAACCGGGCGGCGGACAGGCCACCGCCCGCGTCCCACCTACCTGGGAGCACAGAGTGGAAAAAGCACTCGTACTCCTGGTCCTGGTGCTTCAGTTGATCAAGGTGATCCTTGACCTGCTGAAGTAACCGGACCGGACGGGGGGTGCGGCTGGCACCGCACCCTCCTGTCCGCAAGACTATAGTCAAACCGCCCTCCGCCGCAAGACCCGCCCCACCACCGGAGCGCTCATCCGCGCCATAACCGCTCAATCGGCCGGAGAGTGGCTCCCCGTCTGCAGCCCAGCCGCGCCGAATCGAATCCTCGTATCGCCGCGCCCGCCTGCGCTATAGGAAGGCCCTCCCCAACGGGGACGGTTCGGGTGAGCGGGAGGCGAGCGGGATGAAGGTCGGCATCGACATGGGAGCGACGAACGCGGGCGGCGCCGCGACGCTCGACCTGGAGGAGCTGCTGGCGACCCGTCTGCTGGTTCAGGGAAATTCCGGCTCCGGCAAGTCGCACCTGCTGCGCCGGCTGATCGAACAGAGCGCCCAATGGGTGCAGCAGGCGGTGATCGACCCGGAAGGCGACTTCGTCACGCTGGCCGAACGCTTCGGCCATGTGGTGGTGGAGGCTGACGAGCACAGCGAGGCCGCCCTGCAATCGGTCGCCGCCCGCGTGCGCCAGCACCGCGTCTCCGTCGTCCTGAACCTGGAAGGGCTGGACGCGGAAATGCAGATGCGCCACGCCGCCGCCTTCCTGGGCGGGCTGTTCGATGCCGACCGCGACTTCTGGTATCCGATGCTGGTGGTGGTGGACGAGGCGCAGCTGTTCGCCCCCTCCGCCGCCGGCGAGGTGTCCGACGAGGCGCGCAAGGTCTCGCTCGGGGCCATGACCAACCTGATGTGCCGCGGGCGCAAGCGCGGGCTGGCCGGGGTGATCGCCACCCAGCGTCTGGCGAAGCTGGCGAAGAACGTCGCGGCCGAGGCGTCCAACTTCCTGATGGGCCGCACCTTCCTCGACATCGACATGGCGCGCGCCGCCGACCTGCTGGGCATGGAGCGCCGGCAGGCGGAGATGTTCCGCGATCTGGAGCGCGGCCATTTCATCGCGCTCGGCCCGGCCCTGTCGCGCCGGCCGCTGCCCCTGCGCATCGGCGCGGTGGAGACCCAGGGCCGCACCGGCAGCCCGACGCTGATGCCGCCACCCGCCACCCCGGTGGAGGACGCCCGCGACCTGATCTTCACCACCACCGAACCTGAGCCGCCGCGCTATGTCCGCCGCCCCTCGACCTCGGCCAGCGCCGACCTGATGGCGCAGCTGGCGCGTGGCCGTCCCGCCGCCCCGCCGCCATCCCCGGATGACAGCGCCGCCGAACAGCCCGCCCTGCTGCCTTTGGAGCCGGAGGAAACGCCTGAGCAGGCTGCCGAGCGCGAGGCGCAATATGATCAGGTTCTGGCCGAGGTGCTGGCCGATCCGGAGGCGCCCTACCGCTCGCTGGCCGTGCTGTACCAGGATTTCCTGGTGCGCTGCCGGGGCCGCGGGGTGGATGGCGACCGGCTGGCGCTGCCCGCCTTCCGCCGTCGTCTGGCGACCGCCCGCGTCGGGGCGGGCCGCGGCGACGATCCCGCCTGGCAACGCGCGACGGAGGTCGCCGCCACCCTGGCGGAGGACATCCAGCCGGTCTTCCTGCTGCTGGCCCGCGCGGCACTGGACCACGCCCCCTGCCCATCGGACGCCGACGTGGCCCGCGCCTGCGGCAGCCGGTCGAAGGGACGCGGCCGCCGCCTGCTGACCTACATGGAACAGCGTGGCTTCATCACCAGCCGCAGCGGCCTCGGCAACACCCGCGCCATCAGCCTGCCGGCACTGGGGTGGGAAACCGCGCTCGGCGATCCGAACGCCGACGACGCGGCCGACGCCCCCGACGAGGGCGGATTGTTCGCGGCGGGGTAATTCTCCCTCGATCTCCGCCTCTCAGCTCCCCGCGGTCGGCGCGCTCACCGGCTTGCCGCTCTGGCCCCAGCTGGCGACGAAATCGTTCACGCCGGGCACCGCCATCATGTGCGAGTCCTTGACGTAGACGAAGCGCTTCGGCCCGAAGGCGTATTCGGTCAGCGTGATGCCGGCGGTGCGGCAGCGCTGGTATTCGGCCGCGCCGATCGGGCGGTCGGAGGCCACCATGTCGGGATGATCCAGCCCGACCCCGCCGCAGAAGGCGCGGAAGCCGGCGGCGGTGCCGCGGGCATCAAGACGCGGCTTGGTGTCGGGTCCGCCGTCATACTTGGCTGCCGCCTGATCAACGGTGCCGCGCAGGGCCGGGCTGCCGACGATCCAGATACCGCGGGCCTCGGGCGGCGGCTTCGGCACTGCCGGCGGCGGGAGGGCGGCGGTCTGTTGCGGCGGCATGGTGCCCGGCATCTGGCAGCCGGCAAGCAGGACCGCGGCGGCGAATGCGAGGGCCAAACTACCGGCCGGCGCGGGAAAACGGGTCATCGGACGTCTCTCTCCTCGGGATCATCGGGCATCCGGGCGGCAAGGCCCGGAGGGCTGACAATGAGAATGCCCACGTCCCGGTTCAACGGCTTGGCCGCCGCTTGTCCCAATGCGCCGCTCGCCATCCATGAACGATTCCGATAGGATGCGCGCTAACGATCATTGTTCGGAATGTATCCTCATGTCCCTGCCCGACCTGGAGATCGACGCGCTGCGCGCCTTCGTCACTGTGGCGGAGGCCGGCGGCTTCACCGCGGCGGCCGAACGGCTGGGCCGGACCCAGTCGGCGATCAGCGTCAAGATCAAGAAGCTGGAGGACACGCTCGGCCGCCGGGTGTTCGAGCGGACCAGCCGGTCGCTGGCGCTGACCCATGACGGCGAGCTGCTGATGGGCTATGCCCGCCGCCTGCTGGACCTGAACGACGAGACGGTGCGCCGCTTCGCCGAACCGGCGGCGGAGGGCGAACTGCGCCTGGGCGTGGCGGAGTATTTCCTGTCCGACCATCTTCCCCATGTCCTGCGCCGCTTCGCCAAGCTGCACCCGCGCCTGCACATCGACGTACGGGTGGGCCTGTGCGGCGAACTGGTCTCGGCGCTGGATGGGGGTGACCTGGACCTCGTCATCTCCCGCCGCGACGCGGGTGACAGCCGGGGACGCGGCATCTGGACCGAACCGATGCGCTGGGTCGCGGCCCCCGGGCTGGAGATCCCTGCCGACGGCCCCCTTCCCTTCTGCGCCCTGCCCGCACCTTGCGTCTTCCGCAACCGCGGGCTGGCGGCGCTGGGCGAGGCCGGGCGCCCCTGGCGGGTGGTCTACACCAGCGGCAGCGTCATGGGGGTTCAGGCCGCCGTCCGCGCCGGGCTGGGCGTGGCGGTGCTGAGCGAGTCCTCCATACCGGAGGGCGTGCGCCGGCTGGGCGTGGAGGACGGCCTGCCCGAACTCGGCAACGTCGAAATGGCGATCTTCGGCGAGACGGCGCGCAACCGCCGCCTCGCCGAACCTCTGGTCGGCTTCATTCTGGACAGTCTGTCGGCCATGTACCCGGCCCGCCCGCCGCTTGCCCTGGCGGGTTGAACG
The DNA here is from genome assembly GCF_008364825.1 of Azospirillum sp. B21. Taxonomy (GTDB): domain Bacteria; phylum Pseudomonadota; class Alphaproteobacteria; order Azospirillales; family Azospirillaceae; genus Azospirillum. The sequence goes on along the minus strand of NZ_VTTO01000004.1, from coordinate 450,427 downwards.
GGGGGGGCGAGCCGACCGGTCAGAAGCCTTCCAGCACCAGTTTGCCGCGGGCCTTGCCCGATTCGATCAGGGCATGGGCCTTGCGCAGGGTGGCGGCGTCGATACGGCCCAGCGTTTCCGTCAGCGTGGTGCGCAGGATGCCGGCATCGACCAGACGCGACACCTCGTTCAGCAGTTCATGCTGGGCAATCATGTCGTTGGTCTGGAACAGTGGGCGGGTGAACATCAGCTCCCAATGGAGCGAGACGCTCTTGCGCTTCAGCAGGCGTACGTCGATGGGCTCGGGGTCGTCGATCAGGCCGATGCAGCCCTGCGGCGCCACCAGTTCGACCAGATCCTGGAAATGGCGGTCGGTCGCGGTGGTGGAGAAGATGTATTCGACGCCGGACAGCCCCAGCGCCTTCACCTGCTCCGCCATCGGCCTGCTGTGGTCGATCACGTCATGGGCACCCAGCTCGCGCACCCAATCGGCGGTCTCCGGCCGCGAGGCGGTGGCCAGCACGCGAACCTTGGTCAGCCGGCGGGCCAGTTGGATGGCGATGGAGCCGACGCCGCCGGCCCCGCCGACGATCAGCAGCGATTTGCCCTCACCCCCGTCGCGCGGCAGGCCCAGGCGGTGGAACAGCATCTCCCACGCCGTAATGGCGGTCAGCGGCAGGGCGGCAGCCTCCGCGACACTCAGGCTGGCTGGGCGGGCGCCGACGATGCGCTCGTCGACCAGATGGAACTCGGCGTTGGTGCCGGGGCGGTCGATGGAGCCGGCATAGAACACGGCGTCGCCTGGGCGGAACAGGGTGACATCCGGTCCGACCGCCTCGACGATACCGGCGGCGTCGAAGCCCAGGATGCGCAAATCGCCATCGGCGGGAGCGGCGTTGCGGCGCAGCTTGGTGTCGACGGGATTGACGGAAACCGCCTCCACCCGGACCAGTAGGTCGCGGCCGGTGGGGGTCGGGCGGTCGATCTCGACATCGATCAGCGCGTCGATGTCGGCGACGGGCAGGCTTTTGCGGTAACCGGTGGCTTTCATGATGGCCTCGCCTTCAAGGATGGAGAAGAAGTCGAGGCGCAGGATGGCGGCGTCCACAGGATATGTTAAATTCATAGTTCTTGTTTCATCCATCCCTTTCCATGATCGATCGCCCTATGCATCGCCCCATGAATCGGTGGGCGAACGGATTGACGCCAAGGGGGTATGGAATAGCCGGGCGAGCTGAGGTGTTTGTACCGATGACCAGCCTCACCGCCGAGTCCGGTCTCTGCAACGGAAAGCAAGGCCATGAGCATCGTCCGCCCCAAGATCCTGACCGCCCTGCTCCTGGCCGCGAGCGCCGCCGCACTTTCGGGCTGCGTCGCCACGGGTGGGTACGATCCCTACTACCCCGCTTATGGCGAGACCGTGGTGGTGCCGCCCCCGACCGTATACGCGGTTCCGCCGCCGGTCGTCGTGCAGCCCGGCTATCGCTATCGCACATGGGATGACGACCGCGGCTGGCGCCGACGGGGGTGGGACAATCGCAGGGATTGGGGAAACCGCGGGGATCGGGGCAATCGAGGGGATTGGGGCAACCGGGGGAACTGGGGCAACCGGGGCGGAGGGGACCATAACGGCGACCCGCATGCGTGGGAACGCCCCGGCGGCCCGCACGGCTGGGGCCGCTGACGGACACTCAGCCGGCGGAAGCGGGAACGCGGTCGACGCGGTTTCGCAGGACCAGGATGGTGTGGTCGTCGTCGCGCACGACGCCGTCGCGAAGCAGGACGAGTGCGGCCAGAGTGGGTTCGACCTTGTGCAGGTCCCGGTGGATGAACAGGGCAGGCAACCGGGCGCAGCCGCTGGTGTAGAGGACCACATGATCGCCCGGTCCCCACAGCAGATGGACCGACGCCGGAGCCCGCGGATTGAATCCCACCATCGCCCAGCGGGCACCGAGCGCCAGCATCTCCTGCGGGCGCACCACCGCGCCGGCCAGGGTGCCGAGCGCCGTGTAATCGACCGCCTTGCCGTCGAATCGCAGAATCGCCAGGGCGGACCGGCCGATCCGTTTCAGGACCGGATCGTGGGACAGCCCCAACTCGGGCCGAATCCTCAGGTCGCGCCGGATGGCGTTGACCACCACGGGGGCGGGCAGATCGGGCACAGTCGCGGCGACCACCGTCCCGACCTGCGCGATCACGTCCGGCGTCATCCTGGTGAACGGCCCGGACGGTGCCTTCTCACCGGCTCCGCCTGCCTCCTGATCGGCCGCCTGATCATCCGGCTCGGTCTCGCCGTCGATCATCAGCGCGATTCCACAGGGACCGTCCGGCCCGCGGGCGGAGGAGCAGCGGACGAACCAATGGTCGATGAAGGGCCCGCGCCGGACGGTTTCGCCACCCTGTCGCTCGACCATCACCGCTCCGACCTCCGCCATGGCGTCGGCGGGCGGCGAATCGTTGGCACCGGGGCGCAGCACGCGGACCAGCAGCGCCGACCCGATGCCCGGCGTGGCGTGGATGTGGAAACGGTCGGCCAGCCGCCGCGCCTCCTCCAGATCGGCGCCAAGCCCCTGGATCAGGTCCGGCGGCAGTTCGGTCGTCGTGGGATCGCGGTCGTACGCCAGGCACTCGACCCCGGCTCCGGACCGCATGCGGGCGATCAGCAGCGTCCCATCGGGACGGTTCAGCGCATATCCGCACAACGACGCCACGAGGCGGTCCAAACGGGCGGCCTCTTCGGCGGCCAGCACGCCGTCAGCCCGCTCCGCCGCGATCCGCCGCGCCGTGGCGATATCGTCGGGCGACGCCACGGAAATGCGACGGTGACCATGGTCGGGGAACATCGGACCGCTCCTGTCGGCGTTCTGGTTGCTCTTCTCCAGAACTTTACAATCCTCTGGCCGCCGATCCCAACGAGAAGGACCGGACCGGCACCGATTTTCGAAGCCTTGGTCCCGGCAACGTCATTCCGCCTGGAATGCCGCACCCGGATGGATCGTCAGGATGCGATCGCTTCCATCATCGCCGTCTGACGGATGGGCAGCGCACGCGGCAGGTCGCGACCGCGCAGCATCTCCGCCGCTTCCCACAGGCGGCCCAGCCCGACGATGGACCGGCTGCCGGTCTTCTCCATGATGCGGGCACGGTGGACCTCCACCGTCTTGATGCTGATGCCCAGTTCCCAGGCGATGGTCTTGCTCTGCTTGCCTTCGACGATCAGTTCCAGCACCTCCGACTCGCGGCGGCTCAGCAGAGCGAGTCGGCGGACGGCGTCGCGGCCGCGGTCGCGCTGCTCGGCATGGGGGGTGCCCGATGCCAGACAGGCGCGCAGCCGGTCCAGGAAGGCGGGGACGGCGAAGGGATGGGCGATGCAATCGGACGCCCCGGCCTTCATCGCGGCCACGGCGGCGTCGACGTCGCCCTGTTCGGTAACCACCAGAACCGGCAGGTCATGCCCATGCAGCGAGGCTTCGGCCATGAATTCGATGGCGGTCATGTCCGGCAGGTCGTTGCGCACGACGATGCAGGAGGAGGCGGTGCCCAGCACGGCCAGCGCGTCGGCGCCGGTGCTGTGGACGCGGCAGGCGATGCCGACGGCACCCAATGCCCGCGAGAGCGTGCTGCGCGACAGCAGGTCGCCGTCGACGATGTGAACGAGGCAGGCAGTATTCACGGAAACCGGCACAGGCATTTGCAGGGGCATCTTGGGACCTCCACCACAGCGGACCGGCGGACAGCGCCGGCTCCTCATGGCGACCGATCGGTGTGCGAACCGCCGCCATGACCTGCATTTTAGCGGTCATCCCTTATTGACCGCCGCTGGCGCGAAGGATAGCGGATGTGTCTAAAGGGATATCGGGGATAGTATACGCGCGAACATCCTCCCGATATGCCCAATCGGAACGCTATCCCACCACACACCGCAAAACCAATCGGCGATCTTCAAGAATAGATTCGCTAAAATTCAAACAGCCTGAAGAGCTTGTTGAAGAATACCGCGGGACACATGTTGCCCCGCGAGCAAGAACAGCTCTCGGACAACATCGCTTCAGCACGGAATGAGGAAAGTTACCCGCCACTGGAAATAATCTGGAAATCCGTCAGACGCGGCGGCGGGTCGCCAGGACGATGCCGGCGGCGATCAGGGCGATGCCGATCCCGTGATAGAGATGCGGCTGCTCGCCCAGGAACAGAATGGCAAGCAGGCTGCCGAAGACGGGCACCAGATGGATGGCGAGGCCCGCCGTGTTGGGGCCGAGCAGTTCCACCGCCCGGTTGAAGCAGAGATAGGCGGCGATGGACGGGAACAGCACGGTATAGCCGACCGCCAGCAGCGTGATGCCGCTCGCCTGCACAGGATGCCCGCTCAGGCTTTCCCAGATATAGAAGGGCAGCAGCTCCACTGCACCGATGGCGAAGGTGACGACGACGAAGCTCAGGCCATGGATCGCCGGCCGACGGCGCAGCAGCGTGGTGTAGGCGGCATAGATCACCACCGCCGCCAGCATCCAGACATCGCCTGCGTTCAGCTCCAGACCCAGCAGCGTCGCCGGATCGCCATGGGAGATCAGCGTCATCGCACCGACCAGCGAGACGGCGATGCCCAGCCCCTGCATCGCCCCGATCCGGTCGCGGAACAGGACGAGGCTCATCAGGACGATCATCACGGGCATCGACGACTGCAGCATCACGCAGTTCAGCGCGGTCGTCGTGTTCAGCGCGATGTATTGGAAGGTGTTGTAGATGCCGATGCCCAGCGTGCCCAGCAGCAGCACGCTCTTCCAACGCGCCAGGACCGGCGTGATGTCATGGCGCAGGTGCGGCCAGGCGAAGGGCAGCACGATCAGCACGCCCAGGCACCAGCGCCAGAAGGCCAACCCGATGGGCGGCACGGCCCCGGCGACCGCACGCCCCAGGACCGCGTTGCCCGCCCAGAACAGGGGCGGCAGCATCATCAGCAGCCAGGCCTGATCGGCGAGACGGGATCCTTTGACGGGAGCGGTGCGATCGGCAGGCATGGCGCTGTCCGTCCTCAGCTGCGGCGGCGGGGTGAGGCGAAAACGCTGGATGCGGACACCGCGGCGCTGCGGTCGCCGCCGTCTTCGGCGCGGAAGACGCTGGGGCGCGATTCGCGGCGGGGGGGACGCGGAGCGTCCTCGCGACCCTCACGGGGAGGCTTGGCAGGCTGGCGCAGTTCGGCGTCGAGTTCGGCGATGCGCTTGACCAGCGCTTCACGGATGGCGGGGGCCGCGTGGGCTTTCAGCGTCGCCAGCTGCTCCTTGAGCTGAACCAGCTGGCGCTGCTTCTGCTCGCGGGTGCGCTTGATGGCGACGTTGTCGGAATGCTGGCCCTCGAAGGAGCGCATGGAACAAGCCCTCGTTGAAAAAGACGGAAGTCAGAGGCCGGCGCCCCGCATTGGGGTGCCCGGCGAGAGGGGCGGATTATTGGGAGGCGCCCGCGCCAAAGCAAGGCGGACTTCGCCTTGACTTTTCAGGATGGCGAAGAGTGGCTGCAACCTGCCCAGGCATCTCCGGGATAACTCCGGGATATCTCCGGCCCCAAAAGGAAAAGGACGCCCCCTTGCGGAGGCGCCCCTTTCCAAACCGAAGAACGGCTGAACGGCGGGCTATTAGAAGCCCATGTCGTCCATGCCGCCCATGCCACCCGGCATGCCGCCCGGAGCAGCCTTCTTCTCCGGCTTCTCGGCGATCATCGCCTCGGTGGTGATCAGCAGGCCGGCGATCGAGGCCGCGTCCTGCAGGGCGGTGCGGACCACCTTCACCGGGTCGATGATGCCGGCGGCGACCAGATCGGTGAACTCACCCTTCTGGGCGTCGTAGCCGAAGTTGGCGTCGTTCTGGTCCAGCAGCTTGCCGACCACGATCGAACCGTCGGTGCCCGCGTTGTAGGCGATCTGACGGACCGGGGCCTGCAGGGCGCGGCGGATGATGTCGATGCCGACGCGCTGCTCGTCGTTGGCCGGGGTCAGCTTGTCCAGCGCCTTGCCGGCGTACAGCAGGGCCGAACCGCCACCGGCGACCACACCCTCTTCCACCGCGGCGCGGGTGGCGTGCATGGCGTCGTCAACGCGATCCTTGCGCTCCTTCACCTCGACCTCGGTCGCACCGCCGACGCGGATGACCGCGACGCCGCCGGCCAGCTTGGCCAGACGCTCCTGCAGCTTCTCGCGGTCGTAGTCCGAGGTGGTCTCCTCGGCCTGGGCGCGGATCTGGCCGCAACGGGCTTCGATGTCGGCCTTCTCGCCGGCGCCGTCGACGATCGTGGTGGTCTCCTTGGAGATCACGACCTTCTTGGCGGTGCCCAGCATGTCGAGGGTGACGTTCTCGAGCTTGATGCCGAGATCTTCGCTGATGACCTGGCCGCCGGTCAGGATGGCCATGTCCTCCAGCATCGCCTTGCGGCGATCACCGAAGCCCGGGGCCTTCACGGCGGCGATCTTCAGGCCGCCGCGCAGCTTGTTGACGACCAGGGTGGCCAGGGCCTCGCCCTCGATGTCCTCGGCGATGATCAGCAGCGGACGCGACGACTGAACGACGGCCTCGAGGACCGGCAGCAGCGGCTGGAGGCCCGACAGCTTCTTCTCGTGCAGCAGGATGAACGGGTTTTCGAGGTCCGCGATCATCTTGTCGGCGTTGGTGATGAAGTACGGCGACAGGTAGCCGCGGTCGAACTGCATGCCCTCGACGACGTCCAGCTCGGTGTCCAGGCTCTTGGCCTCTTCCACCGTGATGACGCCTTCGTTGCCGACGCGCTCCATCGCCTGGGCGATCATCTTGCCGATTTCGGCTTCGCCGTTGGCGGAGATGGTGCCGACCTGGGCGATCTCGTCGTTGGTCGTGACCTTCTTGGCGCGGGCCTGGATGTCGGCGACGACGGCGGCGACGGCGATGTCGATGCCGCGCTTCAGGTCCATCGGGTTCAGGCCGGCGGCGACCTTCGTCACGCCTTCGCGGACGATGGCCTGGGCCAGGACGGTGGCGGTGGTGGTGCCGTCACCGGCCAGGTCGTTGGTCTTCGAGGCGACCTCGCGGACCATCTGGGCGCCCATGTTCTCGAACTTGTCCGACAGTTCGATTTCCTTGGCGACCGACACGCCGTCCTTGGTGATGCGCGGAGCGCCGAAGGACTTCTCGATCACGACGTTGCGGCCCTTCGGGCCCAGCGTGACCTTCACGGCGTCGGCGAGGATGTCAACGCCACGCAGCAGCTTTTCGCGCGCGGTGGGGCCGAACTTGACGTCTTTGGCAGCCATGTCTCGATTCCTTTAACTTGTAAATTTCGAAGGATACGGGCGGAGGACTTAGGCCTCGATGACGCCCATGATGTCCGATTCCTTCATGATCAGGTAATCGACGCCTTCGATCTTCACTTCCGTGCCCGACCACTTGCCGAACAGGATGCGGTCGCCGGCCTTGACGTCCAGCGCCACGACCTTGCCGGCCTCGTCACGAGCGCCGGGGCCGACGGCGATGATCTCGCCTTCCTGCGGCTTTTCCTTGGCCGTGTCGGGGATGATGATCCCACCCTTGGTCTTGGTGTCGGACTCCAGACGCTTGACGACGACGCGGTCGTGCAGCGGGCGGAACTTCATGGAATGCCTCCTTGGATCAAGGCTTGGTTCTGACTGACGTGAATTGGCGCGGGCGGCGGCTGTTAGCACTCCCACCCGGCGAGTGCCAGACAGCTAATCGAAGCAGTTTGGGGATTCAAGAGGCTCGTTTCGGAATTTGGCGCAAATGCCGGCAGCACTCGTTCTCCCATGCTGCTAACATATTGGCAAAGAACGATTTTTTGTCTTGCGAGAGGAAGCTGCACCGGGCAAGATTTCTTCAAAGGGTCACATGAAGACCCGACCGTCCCGGTACCGGCGCACCGCTGCCGGGAACGCATGAGAGGAACCGGACACCGCACAGCCCCGACCGAACAGCCGACCGCATGGGAGACCGCGCATGGCCAATCTCATCCTTCAGCTCCGCGATTTCCGCCTGACCACGGCCGAGATCCTCTATCATATGCCGGACCATCCCGGCCTTCTGCAGAGCTATCTGTGGCAGGATTTGGATCAGGCGCCGGATTATCCCGTCCTGCGCCGCTTCCTCGATTTCTGGCAGCGCAATCTTGACGGTAAGCTGCATTCGGTCCGGCTGGCGAGCCAGATCCTGATCTCTCCCGGCGAGTTGCGCCATGCCGCTGCGGATTTCCATATTCACTGACGCCCTTCCGGCTTCCCGCATCAACCCCGACTTTATGCCTTCCGCGCCCCTGTGATTGCCGTCACAGCGCCCGCACTCTCAGACCGCTAAAATTTTAGCGAATTCCGGCGGCGAAGATTGCGGAGGGCGCGATGATGGCGGAGCGCAGGACAAAGTCCTGGAACGAAGGCTGGAGCGATCGTAATGCAGCCGGCAGCCTGTCCGGCGAGGTGGCGGACGAGGCGGCAAACGGCACCGGCGCCAGTCCCGCCATCGGGCAGCGGACTTGCAAGCCTCCGAGTTTCAGGCTTCCGACCTGGCAGGATCGCGAGGGCAGGCTGGTGGAGGCGCTGCTGGAATGCACGACAATCGCCGGACTGTTCGCGCTCCTGTTCGCCCTGTTCGTGCTGTTCGGGGCGGCCCACACCCTCGCGCCCTGAGCCTCACGCCTCGCCGCGGTAACTGTTTGCGACAATTTGAAATCTATACTTCCCGTTTCACGGGTATTATGCCTAGATTCGCCTCCTTTGAGGGCGCATATCGCCCTCCTGGCGCGCGAAGCGGGAGTTTTCAATCATGACCACCAAGCCGGTCTGCCAAGCCGCGGTCGACCTCGTGAAGCATTTCGAAGGTCTGTATCTCAAAGCCTATCTCTGCCCGGCGGGCGTCCCCACCATCGGCTACGGTCACACGGCGGGCGTGAAGATGGGCCAGACCATCACCGCCGATCAGGCCGACAGCTTCCTCGCCTCCGACCTGACGGATGCCGCCGGCCGCGTCGACATGTTGGTGAAGGTGTCCCTCAACGACGACCAGCGCGGCGCCCTGTCCTCCTTCGTCTTCAATTTGGGGGCCGGCAGCCTGCAAAGCTCGACCCTGCTGAAGCTGCTGAACGCCGGCGACTATGCCGGGGCCGCAGGCCAGTTCGGCCGCTGGGTCTACGCCACGGTGAACGGCAAGCCGACCCAGCTGCCGGGCCTCGTCGCCCGCCGCGCGGCCGAGGCGGCACTGTTCCAGAGCCAGACCGCCCAGGCCCAGGGCGGCATCGCCACGGCCGACGGAACCGCCTGAGCGAACACCGCCCGCCCCATACGGGACAAGAGGCGTTTGACGGAGCGGGATGTTCGCACCACATTGGCGAACATCCCACCGCCGTGCTCCGGATTACCGCCGTGACCGCCTTTGCCTCCGACCGCCTCGCCTCCTCCGCCCGCCCCAATCCGGATCGGCCGATCGCCGTCTGGCTTCTGGTCTGCGCCGCCATGGTGCTGGCCATGGCCGTGATCGGCGCCATCACCCGGCTGACCGAATCGGGTCTGTCGATGGTGGAATGGAAACCGCTGATCGGCATCCTGCCGCCCTTGTCGGAGGCGGAGTGGAACCGGGTCTTCGACCTCTACAAGCAGACGCCCGAATTTCGCATCTACAACAGCCACATGGATCTGGCGGGGTTCCAGTCGATCTTCTGGTGGGAGTGGTTCCACCGGCTGTGGGGCCAGCTGATCGGGTTCGTCTTCCTCATCCCCTTCCTGCGCTTCTGGATGCAAGGCCGCATCTCGGCCGAACTGTGGCCGAAATTGATGGGCCTGTTCCTGCTGGGCGGGCTGCAGGGCGGCATCGGCTGGTTCATGGTGAAGAGCGGGCTGGTCGATGCGCCGAACGTCAGCCATTACCGGCTGGCCCTGCATCTCGGCACCGCGATCCTGATCTACGCCCTGCTGCTGCGCACCGCGCTGGGGCTGCTCGACCCCCTGCCGCTGGCGGGGTGGCGTCCGGAGGCTGCCGGCCTGCGCCGCCTTACCGGCTGGGCGCTTGGGCTGGTCGCCGTCACCATCGTCTGGGGCGCCTTCGTCGCCGGATCGGACGCCGGCCTCGCCTACAACACCTTCCCGCTGATGGCCGGCCACTGGATTCCGCCGGAGGTGAACACGCTGACCCCCTGGTGGCTCAATCCGTTCGAGAACACCGCGGCGATCCAGCTCATCCACCGCACGCTGGCCATCCTGACCGGCGTCCTGGTCCTGGTGCTGTCCGCCCGCGTCTTGAACGCCCGCCTGCCCGGCCGCGCCGGCCGCGCAGCATTGGCGTCGGCCGTCATGATCCTGCTGCAGATCGCGCTGGGCATCGTCACGCTGCTGACCGTGGTGTGGCTCCCGGTCGCCGCCGCCCATCAGGCCGGCGCGATCCTGGTGGTGTCAATGTTGGTGTGGCTGCAGTTCGAACTGCGGCCGGTGCGGGGGGAGTAACGCGCGCTGTAGTCTTGCCGGACTGCGGATATGTCCGGCAAGATTTACACGGATTTCACGGATTCAGACACGGATTACACGGATTTTTTTATAGCTTGCCGGAGCGGATATTCTCCGTCAAGCCATAGCTTTGCGGAAGAACATCCGTGAAATCCGTGTCCTAATCCGTGAAATCCGTGGAAGAATTGCCGAGCACGCCCGCACCCTGCAAAGGCGCTACACCCCGCGTCACGCCCCTTCGGCCAGATCGTACATCGCGTCGATGTCCGCGATCAGGACCTTGTTGCCTTCCTGCAGCGAGATGACCCCCGCGGTCTTCAACTGTGTGAAGGTGCGGCTGACCGTCTCGGTGGTCAGGCCCAGATAATCGGCGATGTCGGCGCGGCTCATCGGCACGAAGACCGGGTTTTCCTTATGACCGCGGCGGGCAGCCCGCTGGGACAGCATCAGCAGGAAGGAGCAGATCTTCTCCTTCGCCGTCTTGCGGCCGAGCAGGAGCATCTGGTCCTGAGCGGCGGCCAATTCGTTCGACGCCATGGAGAACAGGCGCCGCTGCATCTTGGGGAATTCCTCCAGCAGCGCGTCGATCTTCTTGCGCGGGAAGCGGCAGAGCGAGGCGCTGGTGACGGTCTCCGCGGTGTAGGCATAACTGTCGTTGACGGCCAGCCCCAGGAAGTCGCCGGTCACCAGGAAGCCGGTGATCTGGCGGCGCCCGTCCGGCAGCAGCTTGTACAGCTTCACCGTACCGGAGGTGACGTTGTAGAGCGCGTCGGCCGCGTCGCCTTCGGCGAACAGGGTGTGGCCGGCATCGATGCGCACATTCTGCAGAATGTCGGCAAGGCGCCGCAGTTCCTCCGGTTCCAGCGCGGCGCAAACCGTCAGGCTGCGCACGGGACAGGCCCCGCAGGGATTCATTTCCGTCGCAGCGCTCTTTTCCCGAGCGCGAACCGTATCAAAAGGTGGCATGGACGAACCCAGCCTTTCATTCCGCATGGGCTCATATTGGTGGCAATCGCTGAGAATCGCAACCTCGCACGCATACAACCTTTTCTTTGCCCATACGGGCTTTGGCACTATTGCCTCCGGACAGCCTCCGGAGCGGCCGGCTCGGTTCCCGACCGGGGGGCCGCCGGCAGGTCGTCGTCGAACAGGACGCGGTGCGCCGCGCCGTCGAGATCATCAAACTGGCCGGACTTCAGCGCCCACAGAAAGGCCGTCAGCCCCAGACCGCCCAGGCTGAGCGCGATCGCGATCAGATAGAGAAGCTCGTCCATCACTCGAATCCTTACCCGGCAGATCCCGCACAGCCATTTCCTGGACGGGAACATCCTTGACGATGGCACCACGGGCCAGCCGCAGCGCGTTGAGAATGACGATCAGCGACGACGACGACATGGCGAGCGCCGCCAGCAGCGGCGTCAGCATTCCGCCCATCGCGAGCGGCACGGCGCAGAGGTTATACACCAGCGCGATGCCGAAATTCTGCCGGACCAGACGGCCGGACCGGCGGGCGACCTCCACCGTCTCGACGATCGGGCGCAGCAGCCGGCCCTGGAACACCACGTCCGCCGCGGTCTGGCTGACGTCCACCGCGGTGGAGGGCGACATCGACACCGCCGCCGCGGCCAGCGCCGGGGCATCGTTCAGCCCGTCGCCCACCATCAGAACCGTGCGTCCCTCGGCGGCCAGTTCGGCCAGCACGGCGGTCTTGTCGGTAGGGGTCTGCTCGGCACGCCAGTCGGCGATGCCCAGCCGCTCCGCCACTGCCGCCACCGCCCCATTGCGGTCGCCCGACAGCAGTCGCACCTCCAGCCCGCGCGCCTTCAGCGCCGCCACCACGGCGGCGGCGTCCGGCCGCGGAGCGTCGAGGAACACGATTCGCCGCGGCTCCTCGCCCGGACGGGCGAGCCACAGCTCCGGACCGGCGGCGTCCTCCGCCTCCAGCGGCGCGCCGGTGAAACGGCGGCTGCCGAGCCGGACCTCCCCATCAGGGGTCTGCAGCAACAGGCCGGCACCGGCGATCTCGCGCACGCCTGCGGCCACCGGCACCTGTGGCGCGGCTGCAGCGAGCGCGCGGGCGAGCGGATGGCGGCTGGCCGCGGCCAGCGAGGCCGCCAGCGCCAGATCCTCCGCCGCCAGCCCGTCCAGCTGCGGCACCGGGCGCCCTTCGGTCAGGGTGCCGGTCTTGTCGAACACCACCGTGTCGATGGCGGCGAGTCGTTCCAGCGCGGTCGGGCTCTTCAACAGGGTGCCCTGGCGCATCAGCCGGCCGCTGGCAATCACCTGCACCACCGGCACCGCCAGCGCCAGCGCGCAGGGGCAGGTGATGATCAGCACGGCGATGGCGTTCATCAGCGCGTCCTGCCACATCGCCCCGCCCAGCAGCATCCAGGCACCGAAGGTGCTCAGGGCCGCCAGATGCACCACCGGGGCATAGAGCCGCGACACCCGGTCGGCGATGGCGACATATTTGGCGCGGCCCTGTTCGGCCACCTCCATCAGCCGGACGATCTCGGCCAGCAGCGTGCCCTCCCCCACCGCGGTGACGGTCAGGCGCAGCGGTGCGGTCAGGTTCAGCGTTCCGGCGAAGACCTGATCGCCCGGCCTTGCGGTGCCCGGCACCGTCTCGCCGGTGATCAGGCCGGTGTCGAGGTCTGAAATGCCGTCGGACACCCGGCCGTCCACCGGGATGCGCTCGCCGGCCGCGACCAGGATGGTGGTTCCGCTGGTGACCTGTTCCGGCGGAACGACGGCGCTGGTGCCGTCCTCGCGCAGGATGGTGACGGCGTTGGCGCGCAGTCCCAGCAACTGTTCCGCCGCCGAACGCGCCCGGCCACGCGCCCGCTGGTCGAGATAGCGGCCGACCAGCAGGAAGAACAGCAGCATCACGCCGCCGTCGAAGTAGGCATGGTCGCCGCTGTGGATCGTCTCGAACAGGCTCATGCCGGTGGCGAGCAGGACGCCGATGGTGATCGGCACGTCCATGTTGGTGCGGCCGTGGCGCAGGGCCGACAGCGCCGAGCGCGCGAAGGGACGCAGCGCATAGGCGATGGCCGGCATGCAGATCAGCGCCGAGATCCAGTGCATCAGGTCGCGGGTGGCGCTGCCCATGCCCTGGCTGTGGCCGGCCCAGACCGACACCGACAGCAGCATGACGTTGCCCATGGCGAAGCCGGCGACGGCCATGGCGCGCAGAAGCTCCTTCTCGCTCCTCGCCTGGGCGCCGCCCAGCCGGTCCGGATCGAAGGGCACGGCGCGATAGCCCAGCTGGGCGACGGTGCCGACCACCGTGTTGGCATCGGTGACCTTGGGGTCCCAGCGCACCGTCAGCCGGCGCGTGGTCATGTTCATGCGGGCGTGGCCGACGCCCGGCTGGCGGCTGAGCGCCGATTCGATCAGCCAGACGCAGGCGGCGCACTGCATGCCGTCGACCATCAGGTGCAGGCTGCGGGTGCCATCGGACTCCTCGCGCGCATGCGGTTCGTAATCCACCGTCGGGGCGTCGTCGGGGCGCAGCGGGCGCGCGGTGGGATCGACGCTGCGGCGCTCGTAATAGCGCTCCAGCCCCAGGCCGCGGACGAGATCGTAGGCGGCGGCGCAGCCGGTGCAGCAGAAAGGGCCGGCCCCATCGGTGGCGGTCGTGGCGGCGTTGGAGTTGGCTTGCACGCCCTCGCCCAACTCTTGTCCGCAATGGAGGCAGACGCTCATCTCACAGCACCCCGATGATCCCGGCCCGGCAATCGCTGCCGATTGGCCCCTTCAAAGCTCACTGCACCCAGACACGCTTCTGGTCCTGATAATCGCCGGTGGAGTGGGTGATGACGAAGCGCATGTCCCACTGGCCTTCCAGGTCCAGTTCCACCGGAGCGCCGTAACGGCCTTCGCCCAGATACGGCAGGGTCAGCGTCTTGTCGTGGCCGACGGTGGTCGGACGGATCATCGACACGGTGACGCCGGCATCCTTCAGGACGCGGCCTTCCTTGTCGCGGGCGGTGATGGCGACCAGGGCCTTGCGAGGCTCGGTGCTGGTGAATTCCGCCTGCACCTGCCAGCCGCGTTCGGCCTGGGCGCGGGCGCCGGCGAGATCCTTGTTGTAGCTGATGCCCTTGATGAAGTGGTTCTCGGTCTGCACCCCGGTCCAGCTCGACATGGCGAAATGGACCATGATCGCGTTCACCGTCAGGACGATCATGAAGAGGCCGACGAAGATCCAGGGGATGTACCATCCCTTCTGGCGCGGCGGCTTGACACGCTTCGGAGCGGTGGGGCGGTTTCCGGTGGTCGTGCTGATGGTCATGGTCGCTGGCTGCCCTTCGACTGGTCGGCGGCTTCTGGTCGGCAAATTCCGGTGGCCGGTCCGGGCACTATGGCGACCGATTGCCGCAGGTACATTGCGCTGGATCAAATGACAGGAAGTTCACGGAACCGCCAGCCGGCAGGCCGTTTCCCATAGGAAAAGGGCGCCGGGGAGCGAACTCCCCGACGCCCTTCAGGTCGGTTCCGAACTTATCCCCGGATCGGGATCGGCTTACTTGCCGCCGCCCAGGTTGTGGACGTAGACCGCCAGCGACTTGATCGTCGCGTCGTCCAGACGCTTCGACCAGGCCGGCATCATGCCGGCACGGCCGTTGGTCACCGTGTCCATCAGCGTGGCCTTGTCGCCGCCGTAGAGCCAGTTGGCCTGCTTCAGCGGGGGAGCGCCGATGCCGTCGAGACCGGCGGCGACCGAACCCTGACCAGCGTCGCCGTGGCAGGCGGCGCAGTTCTCGTCATAGACGGTCTTGCCCTTGGCGACCTTGCCCGCATCGGCGGTCTTGCCGTTCAGCGACAGCACATAGTCCGTGACCTGATCGATCTGGTCGCGGTTCAGGATGCCGTCCTTGCCGAAGGCGGTCATGCCGACATTCGGCACGCCACGGGTGTCGCCGTCATCCGAACGGATGCCGTGCTGGATGGTCTTGTAGATGTCGGCCGAGGAGCCGCCCCACAGCCACACGTCGTCGGCCAGCGTCGGGAAGCCCTTGGCACCCTGGCCGCCGGCACCGTGGCAGGCGGCGCAGTTCTCGTTGAAGTAGGACCGGCCGCCGGCCATGGCGAAGCCCAGCAGGTCCTTGTCCTTCTGGATTTCGTCGACCGACTTGGCGGCGATGGCGGTCAGGAACTTGGCCTGGCCGGCCTTCGCCTCCGCCATCCGGGTATCGAGTTCTTCACGCTGCGAATAGCCGAGGATGCCCTTCGTGTAGGTCTTGCCCAGCGGCCAGGCCGGGTAGAACACGTAGTACACCAGCGACCAGGCGATGCAGACGTAGAAGAGGTACAGCCACCACTTGGGCAGCGGGTTGTTCAGTTCGCGCAGTCCATCCCACTCGTGGCCGGTGGTCTCGACGCCGGACAGCTCGTCCTTGTAATTCTGTGCCATGGTCTAAAGCTCCTGACCATCATCCTTGAGCGGGATCTGGGCGGCGTCGTCGAAGGTGCGGCGGTTGCCGGGCCACATGGCGTAAACCAGGATACCCGTCAGCAGCAGCATCAACCACACCGTCCAGAAGGACCGAAGCATCACCGTGATCGAATCCAAGTCCATGGATTCCTCCCCCGATTACTGCTGCAGCTGCTTCGGCGACTGGTACTTGGTGAAGTCCACCATGGTGCCCAGCACCTGCAGGTAGGCGACGAGAGCGTCCATTTCGGTGACGGTCTTGTTGCCGGTGAAGTTCGCGACCACGGCCTTCGGATAGCGCTTGGCCAGGCCGGCGGTGTCGCCGTCCGGGTTCTTCTGCGCTTCCAGGTCGGCCTTGGCGTTGGCGATCTGCTCGTCGGAGTAGGGAACGCCGACGATCTTCAGCGCCTTCAGGTGATCGGCGATGTCGCCATAGCTCAGCGGACGGTCCTTCATCCAGGCATAGCCCGGCATGATGGACTCCGGCACGACCGCGCGCGGGTTCACCAGATGGGCGACCTGCCAGTCGTTGGAGTACTTGCCGCCGACGCGGGCCAGGTCCGGACCCGTGCGCTTGGAGCCCCACTGGAACGGATGGTCGTACATCGACTCCGCAGCCAGCGAGTAGTGGCCGTAACGCTCGACCTCGTCACGGAACGGACGGATCTGCTGGCTGTGGCAGTTGTAGCAGCCTTCACGGTAGTAGATGTTCTGCCCGGCCAGTTCGAGCGGGGAGTAGGGACGGACCCCCTCCACCTTCTCGATGGTCGATTCGATGGTGAAGAGCGGGACGATCTGGACCAGACCGCCGATCGACACGGTGATCAGCACGAGCACGATCAGAAGAAGCGTGTTCCGCTCGATCAGATCGTGGCTGAAGCCCTTTTTTTCCTGAGCCATTTCTCGCATCCTTCCCTAGCGTCAGGCCGCGCCGACCGCCGCCTTGTGCGGGGTGGTGACATAGGGCTTCTCGATGCGGACATCGCCCTTCGCCGTGCGCCACAGGTTGTAGACCATGATGAGAGCGCCGATGACGAACAGGACGCCGCCCATCGCGCGGATCACGTAGAACGGGTGCATCGCCGCGACGGTCTCCACGAAGGAGTACTGCAGGAAGCCCAGGTTGTCGTAGGCACGCCACATCAGGCCCTGCATGATGCCCGACACCCACATGGCGGTGATGTAGAGCACGATGCCGATGGTGGCGGTCCAGAAGTGGTAGCTGACCAGACGCATGCTGTAGAGCTGCGAGCGCTTCCACAGCACCGGCACGAGATAATAGATCGCGCCGAAGGAGACGAAGGCGACCCAGCCGAGAGCGCCGGAGTGCACGTGGCCGACGGTCCAGTCGGTGTAGTGCGACAGGGCGTTGACCGGCTTGACCGACATCAGCGGGCCTTCGAAGGTCGACATGCCGTAGAAGGCGACCGAGGTGACCAGGAAACGCAGGACCGGGTCGGTGCGCAGCTTATCCCAGGCGCCCGACAGGGTCATGATGCCGTTGATCATGCCGCCCCAGGACGGCATCCACAGCATGACCGAGAAGGTCATGCCCAGCGTCTGCGCCCAGTCCGGCAGGGAGGTGTAGTGCAGGTGGTGCGGGCCGGCCCAGATGTAGAGGAAGATCAGGGTCCAGAAGTGGACGATCGACAGGCGGTAGGAATAGACCGGCCGCTCGGCGCGCTTGGGCACGAAGTAGTACATGATGCCCAGGAAGCCGGCGGTCAGGAAGAAGCCGACCGCGTTGTGGCCGTACCACCACTGCACCATCGCGCTCTGCACGCCCGACACGAAGCTGTAGGACTTCATGCCGAACAGCGACACCGGGATGTTGACGTTGTTGCCGATGTGCAGGATGGCGACGGTCAGGATGAACGCCATGAAGAACCAGTTCGCCACATAGATGTGCGACTCGCGCCGCGTCATCACGGTGCCGATGAACTGGACCGCATAGAGCACCCAGACGACCGTCAGGTACAGATCGAGGATCCACTCGGGCTCGGCGTATTCCTTGCCCTGGGTGTAGCCCAGGACATAGCTCAGCGCCGCAAGCACGATGAAGACGTTGTAGTTCCAGAAAACGAACTTCGCCAGCCCTTCGCCCCCGAAGAGATGCTGACGGCAAGTCCGTTGAACCGAATAGAGCGAGGTGGCGAACAGCACATTGCCGCCGAACGCGAAAATCACGGCCGAGGTGTGGACGGGGCGCAGGCGCCCGAAGCTCGTCCACTCCAACCCGAGATTCAGCGCCGGGAAGGCCAGCTGCAGAGCGATGAAGGTGCCGGCCAGGAAACCGACCACGCCCCAGAACACTGCAGCGATCACGAAGAGTCGGATGGCGTCCTCATGGTAACGCACGTCTTCCGACACCCGCTGGCTGCCCAGGGTGGCCCCTGAAGTCAGAGTCGCTGATGTCATACAATCTCTCCCGTTTGCCCCGGGCGGCCGCGAGGCCGCACCGTCTGGGTTGCACCACCACTGGGTACGTACTGTTAAGGAGCGGGACAGGTTGCACTCGGGAATGCCAAGAGGGACGCCGGGCGCGCCTGTCTCCAATGGGCCCCACTATGTGTAGGGGGGGCTTGTACAACATTGATCTACGTCAACGACCCTGGCGGGCCCGCCCTGCCATCGTTCAGTGTCCTTGCAATCGGCCGGACTGAAATGGACGACAGTTTCATCGCGAAACCCCTTGGTCGGCGCCAAGTCGACCAGGCCTACCCGCTGGTCTGCGCAATCTCGCCGGGACTGGGGGTCGACCAATGGCGCGCATTTGCCGCAGCGGTGTTGGGAACCGCAAGCAAGGGTGGTGGCGCCGGGCGCTCCGGCCTGCCCGCTGATGCCGGCATCATCACCGTGCAGAACGCCCAGGGCTACATGCACGGCCTGTTTTCCTACGCGGTGGAGCCGCACCTGCGCCACGGCCGGGTGCTGAGCGTTGACAACTTCGTGGTGTTGGACCTGTTCGACGTGGCCGGCATCGCCGAGACCCTGCTGCGGGCGATGGAGGCGCTGGCCCGGCAGCTCGGCTGCGCCGCCATCCACACCACCCTGCCGGAGCGCCATCTCCCGCTGGACGCCCGGCGCAGTCCGATCCCCGACTGTTTCCGCACCGAAGGCCACCGGCAGGAGACGATCCGCTTCTGCAAGGATCTGGCCGTGGTCAACGACAATGCCCCCGCCGTGGCGGACAGCCTGCGCGGGGTGGAGTAGCCGCCCGGCATCCGGGACTTTCAGGGATCCGTTGCCAGGGATCCGTTGCACGCCGGCGATTTGCCGTTAGGATGCGGCCCCATGAGCGACACCGGCACCAAACCCGTCAAGAAGTACCCGCCGATCCACCTGCAGGCCGGCCGCCAGCGGCGCGTCATGCAGGGGCATCCCTGGGTCTATTCCAACGAAGTCCAGATGGACACCATCGCCAAGGCGGTCCCGCCCGGCACCCCGGTTCGGCTTCTGGACCCCGGCGGGACGCCGTTGGGCATCTACACCTTCAATCCGCACACGCTGATCGCCGCGCGGCTGCTGTCGAGCGATCCGGCGACCGTGGTGGATCATGCCTTCATCACAGACCGGCTGCGCCGCGCGGTCGAACTGCGCGAGCGGCTGTTCTCCCGTCCCTTCTACCGCGTGGTCCATGCCGAGGCCGACGGTCTTCCCGGCCTGATCGTCGACCGTTTCGACGACGTAGTGACGGTGCAGGCCAACTCCGTCTTCATGGACAACCGTATCGACGACATCCTGGCCGCCATCGACGAGGTGATGGCGCCGCGCACGGTCATCCTGCGCAACGACGGCAGCCAGCGCGCACTGGAGGGTCTGACCGAGGAGACCCGGCTGGCGAAGGGCGAGCTCGACGGCCCGATCCGGCTGGAAGAGAACGGCGTGACCTTCTTCGCCAATCCGCTGGACGGCCAGAAGACCGGCTGGTTCTACGACCAGCGCGACAACCGCGCCTTCATCGCCTCGCTGGCAAAGGGCGGGCGCGCCATCGACTTCTACAGCTACAACGGTGGCTTCGGCATCCAATGCGCAGTGGCCGGCGCCACCCATGTGGTTGCGGTCGACCGCTCCGCCCTGGCGCTGGAGAACGCCACCCGCGCCGCCGAGGCGAACGGCGTCGCCGACCGCTTCGAGGCGCGCAAGGCCGACGCCTTCCAGGAGATGGAGCGTCTTAGCGCCGCTGGCGAGACCTTCCAGGTGGTGGTGGCCGACCCGCCGGCCTTCGTAAAATCGAAGAAGGATCTGGGAGCCGGTTGCCGCGCCTATCGCAAGATGGCTCGCTTGGCCGCAAAGATCACGGCGCCCGGTGGCTTTCTGCTGTGCGGGTCGTGCAGCCACAATGTCGATCCGCCGACTTTTGCCGAACAGGTCGCCCGCGGCCTGCACGATGCCGGCCGCACCGGCCGCATCCTGCGCAGCGCCGGCGCCGGTCCGGACCACCCGGTCCACCCGCATCTGCCGGAGTCGGCCTATCTCAAGGCCATCGTGCTGCAGCTGGATTGAAGGCGTTCAGTCTTCGAATGCCCCCACCCTGACCCTCCCCCGCCCAGCGGGGGAGGGTCAGGGTGGGGGTCCAACCTCCTCACCGCTCGAACAGGCCAACCACCTCGACATGGGCCGACCATAGGAACTGGTCGACCGGCCAGACCTTCACCAGACGATAGCCGCCATCCACCAGCACCCGCGCGTCGCGGGCGAAGCTCGACGGATTGCAGGACACCCCCACCACCCGTGGCACCTTGCTGCCGGCAAGCGCCGCCGCCTGGGCTGCAGCACCGGCGCGCGGCGGATCGAACACCACGGCATCGTAACGATTGAGTTCCTTGGCGCTTAGCGGATTGTCGAACAGGTCGCGGCGCTCCGCCGTCAGCCGCAGTCCCTGGACCGAGCGGCCGAGCGCCGCCACAGCCGGCTCGTCGCCCTCCACCGCATGGACCGCTGCTTGTTGCGCAAGCGGAATGGAAAAGGTGCCGATGCCGGCGAACAGATCGGCAATGCGGGCCGCCGGCCCCACCCCCTCGCGCACCGCGGCAACCAGGGCAGCCTCGCCCTCGGCACTGGCCTGGAGGAAGGCGCCGGGCGGCGGCTGGATCGGAACGTCTGCGAAACGAATAAAGGCCGGGCGTCGGTTCGCCACCGGTTCCGGCGCGGCGCGGTCGGTGGGTTGCCAAGCGATGCGGGCGATGCGTTCCGGCTCGAAGGCGACCAGCGCCTCACGCGCGGCACGGTCGAGGCTGCGCGGCCCGACCAGCAGCAGGTCGGCCCCGCCCTCCAGGTCGGTCAGCACCACGTCGGCGTCGCCGCCGTCCGGCAGGATCTCCGCCAGTACACCGCGCAAGGGCTCCACCAAGGCGAACAGGCGGGAGGCCAGAACGGGGCACTCCTCCAGGTCGACCAGCCTGTGGCTCTGGCGTTCATTGAAACCGAACCAGACACGCTTGCCGCGCTTCAGAGCCGCAAAGCGGGCGCGGCGGCGGGCACCGGCCGGCGTGCGCGCCAGCGGTTCCAGCGGCACCTCACCCAACCCGACCCGTTCCAGCGCGCCGCGCACCATTCCGACGGTCCAGGCCGCGTACGTCGCATCGTCCATGTGTTGGAGCGTACAGCCGCCGCAGCGGCCGAAATGACGGCAGGGTGGCGTCTGGCGTCCGGGGCCGGGTTCAAGAATTTCAACAAGTTCGGCCCGTACGCCTTCCCCCTTTCCATCGCCGTCACCGATGCGTACGCGCACATGGTCGCCGGTCACCGTGTAGGGCACAAACAGACGCAAGCCTTCGGCGAAGGCCAGCCCGTCGCCGCGAGCGCCGACATCGGTGATGGCGACCTCCAGCTCCCGCGTTTCGGCAGAAGCATGGTTGGTCTTGCGGGCGGGCGGGCGTCCCTTGGCGAAGGGGCGCTTGCCGGAAGGGCGCTGGGGTGAGCGCGTCATGACGGGAGGTCCGGTGAGGGAGAAGTGCGCCCCCCTTTACGCCTCCAGCAGCTTGGCGCGCAACGGTTCCGGAATGGGAGTCGGGCGATGGGCAGCCTTGTCGACGATCACCGCCACGGCTTCCTGGGTGGCGATGCAGCGGTCGCCCAGGAAGATGGCGCAGCCCAGCGTGATCGAGCTGGTTCCCAGCCGAAGCGTCCGCGCCCCGACGCGGACCGTGTTGGGATAGAGCAGTTCCGCCTTGTATTCGATCAGGCTGCGGGCCAGCACGACCGTCCAGGGAACCTCGTCGGTGAAGCCGCCGACCTGATGGATCAGGGCGACTCGCGCCTGCTCGAAATAAACCCCGATGGCGTTGTTGTTGACATGCCCCACCGCATCGAGGTCGTTGAAGCGCACGCGCTCCTCCCACCAGAAGCGGTAGAGGTCGGGGCTGGTCAGGTCGGGCGTGCCGGTCATGCTGTTCCCTTGCCGTATAGGTCAATCCACTTCCGGACTGTGGCGTATGGTCGGGGGGCGGCGCAAGCCCGGCCTCCCGTTTGATGCCGCTATTTGCGGCGGACCCCGCGAATTCCCGCGCCAATCGCCGATTGGGCGTGTTATTGGAGTCGGACCAACCCTCCGCAACGGACCGGACGATGAGCAAGGACACCACCAACCAGACGGCCGAGGCGCTGTTCGAAAAGGCGCTGTCGATCGCCGAAAAGCATCTGGATGAGGCGATCAAGGAAGGTGGCCCGCTCGGCCCCTACATCGCCGTCGCCATGATCGAGGCCGCGGTGAACGCCGCCGTGGACGAGACCAGCCACGAAGACGTGATCGACATGCTGCGCGACCTCGCCGCCCAGATCGAGGCGGACGCCGACGAGGCGGAAGAGGACTGAGCCTCAGGCCGACTCCAAGGCTACTGCGGACCCTGCCAGCCGGCGCGCCTCGCGCCGGCGCAGGATCTCGTAGGCGACGGCGCCCAGGATGGTCAGCGCGATCAGCACCAGCGACAGCGCGTTGACCGCCGGGGTCAGGCCGGTGCGCACCTTGGTCGCGATGTAGACGGTCAGTGTGGTGTCCAGCCCGCGCACGAACAGCGTGGTGTTGTAGTTCTCGAAGCTCTGCAGGAAGGCCAGCAGGGACGCCGACAGGATCGCCGGCATCAGGTACGGCAGCGTGATGCGCCGGAACACCTGCCCATGCGTGGCGCCGAGGTCGAGCGCAGCCTCCTCCAGCACCAGATCGAACCGCTCCAGCCTTGCCGAGAACAGCAGCATGGCATAGGCGGCGATGAAGCTGGACTGCGCGACGACGGTCAGGAACAGCCCGCCGCTGACCCCGAACCACTCCCGCCAGAACACCAGTGTGGAGATGCCGACGATCACCCCCGGCGTCAGCAGCGGCGACACCATCAACGCATAGAGGAAGGTCTTGGCCCGGCTGTGCAGCCGGTCGAGCAGCAGCGCCGCCGCCAGCCCCAGCGGTACGGCCAACGCGATCACCCCCGCCCCCACCATCAGGCTGGTGCCCAGCGCCGCCCACATGCGCTGGTCGTCCCACAGCGCCTGGAACCAGCTCAGCGTGAAGCCCATCCACGGCGTCACGGTGGGAAAGCGGCTGCTGTTGAAGGTCGCCGCCGCCATGATGCCCAGCGGCAGGAACAGATAGCCGAAGAACAGCACCAGATAGGCGCCGGTCAGCAGGCGGCGGAGTCGGGCGGCGGTCATGGTTGCGGGCTCACTTCGCGATATCCGCCAGCCCGACGCGGAACAGCCGCATCGCGCCCAGGATGAAGCCGATGCACAGCACCAGCAGGATGAAGGCGTAGGCCGCCCCCTGGTTCCAGTTCCCGCCCTCGAAGAACCAGTTGTAGATGATCTCGGTGAACCAGCGGCTGTTCGGCCCGCCCAGCAGGGCCGGCACGGCGTAGCTGCCGGCCGCCAGCATGAAGGTCATGATGCAGCCGACGGCGATGCCGGGCTTGGCATGGGGAAGCACGATGCGGCGATGGATGCGCAGCCAGCCGGCGCCCAGGTCCCGCGCCGCCTCGATCTGGTTGCGGTCCAGCGATTCGATGGCGTTGTAGAGCGGGAAGACCATGAACAGGATGTAGACATAGACCATGCCGACGATCACCCCGCCGTCGCCGCCCAGGAAGCGCCGCGGCTCGTCGATGATGCCGAGATTCAGCAGGATCGCGTTCAGCGGCCCGTTGAAGGCCAGGATGATGTACCAGGAGAAGGTGCGCAGCAGCTCGTTGATCCAGAAGGGAACGACCAGCATCAGGATCAGCAGCGGCAGCCGCCGCTTCGGCGCCACCTGCGCCAGATAGAAGGCGACCGGATAGCAGACGGCCAGCGTGGTCGCCGTGACCAGGGCGCTGGCCCAGATCGTCTTCAGGAAGATCGACAGATGGATGCTGTTGGTCCACAGCGTCAGATAGTTTTTGACCGTGAACACGTCCTCCGGCCCGCCGAGCTTGGACGGCGGCAGCGACGGCCGGAAGGAGAAGCCGATCATCATCAGCTGCGGCAGCACCACCAGCAGCGCCAGCCACAGCGCCACCGCCAGCAGGATCGCCCCGGTCAGGACCGGGCCGTACCGGCGAAGAACCTCCGTCATTCGGGCGCTGCTCCAGCCTATTGGACCGGTCCGACGCCTAACATGGGGATTCCCGCCGGCGCAAGCGCGGCTATATGACGATGACGTTCAGACGAGGGGCAGCTTGACCGATTTGGTCGATCAGCCGAGATTGTGCTTGGCCACCACCGCGGCGAAGTCGTCGCCGAAATGCTCGCCGACGCGGATGACGGAGACGCCGTGCGGGATCTCCTTCAGCGACGGGTGGTCGAGGTTCAGCGAGGTCAGCAGCGCCATCGGCACATGGTGGGTCACGCTCATGGCGCGCAGGCCGCGGATCAGGTCGAGGCCGGACAGGCCGTCCATCACCATCGACGCGATGACCATGTCCGGGGGAACGCGGACGGCGAGGCTGATCGACTCGATCGGGTCGGTCACCGTCATGGTGCGGAAGCCGCAGGCCGCCAGTTCCGTCCCCAGCTTCTTGGCGACGACCTTGGACGGGGTGACCAGCATGATCTCGACGTTGCGGACTTCGACGTCGGTGACCTGGAACTCGTAGCGCACCGGCAGCGCGCGGATGATCCGGTTGGTCTCGGCCAGCAGCGGCTGTTCGGCGCGGTCGACCAGTTCGGAGATGCGGTCGATGAAGATCTGGGCGTCGATCAGCTGCTTCTCGTCCAGCCGCTTCAGGCCGCTGAGGTAATCCTCCAGACGGTGGGCGACGAGGCTGACGGTGGGATAGCCGAAGCTGGTGCCCATGCCCTTGAAGTTGTGGGCCTCCAGCCGTAGGACGCCGATGGTCTCGGCATCGCTGCGCTGGCCCTTCACGCGGTCCGCCAGCGTCGTGTTCATCAGCTCCAGCCGATCGCGCGCGTCGTCCACGAACTCCATGCGCAAGCGGTCTTCGAGGTCGTCGGTCGACAGGTACGAGGCCATGGAGCGGATTCCGGCGCGAGGAAAGAGGTACCCCGAACGTACACCAAAACCGTGCGCCGAAACAGACGCGGCGCGTCCCTATGTGCAAGGGCGCGCCGCGCGTAACGAAATCACCGGGTCGTGTAAGATGTCAGAGCCGCGCCAGCAGCCCCTGGAACCAGGTCAGGCGGTCTTCGGCCTGGGCGATATCAAGATCGAGCCAGGAGGCGAAGTGGGTGTCGCTGCCGACGTCGCTGCCGACATCCGCCCGCTTCAGGTCACCCAGCCGGGCCAGTTCGGTCTCGCAGAGTGCCACGAGATTGTCGATCTGGTCGCGCTGCGACTCGACGTCCAGCAGGTGCAGGAAGCGCAGCTTCAGCGCGATGACCAGCTTGTTCAGCCCATCGGCCGACGGCGCGCGCACATTGGCGCGCATCAGCGTCTCGAACTCCGCCCGGCCTGTCTCGGTCGGCCCCAGCAGGGCGTTGTCTTCCATGCCGCTGCCATCCAGCGCCTCGATCAGCCCCTCGTAGCGCAGCATCTCCAGCGAGGTGCCCATCAGATCCAGCGACGGACCCATGATGCGGTCGAGGAAATGACGCACGGAACCGGCCAGATCGGCGTAGCGCAGCGGCCCGCCCTGGATCAGCGTGCCCAGGACGACGAGGCGCACGGCCTCCTTCGGCATCAGCGAGTTGTCACGGTACATGGCGAACCCCCTGGGCGATGCCCCGGAAAGACAAAAGGACGGCACGGTCACGACCGGCGCGCAGCGAAGAAACTGCGAACCGGTCGCAACCATATCCCCAAATTAGGGATGGCCGACCCATATGTCCAGAGGACAAAACGTCCTTACCGCCAAAGGGGTCTTTGACAGGGGGCTTTCAACTCAGGCGGCGAGCCGCAGATCCAGCCGGCTCCACACGTCCAGCAGCGCGTCCACCAGCATGCCCATCTGCGCATCGGTGTGCAGCGGGGTCGGGGTGAAGCGCAGCCGCTCCGTCCCGCGCGGGACGGTGGGATAATTGATCGGCTGGACGTAGATGCCATGCCGCTCCAGCAGTTCGTCCGAGGCACGCTTGCAGCGGTGCGCATCGCCGACCATCAGCGGAACGATGTGGCTGACCGACGGCATCACCGGCAGGCCGGCATCGGCGAACATCCGCTTCAGGGTGGCCGCACGCTCCTGATGCTTCGTCCGCTCGATGTCGCTGTTCTTCAGGTGACGGATGGAGGCCAGCGCCCCCGCCGCCAGGACCGGCGACAGCGAGGTGGAGAAGATGAAGCCGGCGGCGAAGCTGCGGACGCAGTCGATCAGCGCGGCGGAGCCGGTGATGTAGCCGCCCTGCACGCCGAAGGCCTTGCCCAGCGTGCCTTCGACGATGGTCAGCCGGTCCATGGCACCGTCGCGCTCGGCCACGCCGGCGCCGCGGGCGCCATACATGCCGACGGCGTGCACCTCGTCCAGATAGGTCATGGCACCGTGCTTGTCGGCGACGTCGCACAGGTCGTGGATGGGGGCGATGTCGCCGTCCATCGAATAGACGCTTTCGAACGCCACCACCTTCGGCCGGCCGGGAGCGATGCCGGACAGCAGTTCGTCCAGGTGCTTGGGGTCGTTGTGGCGGAAGATGTGCTTCTCGGCGCCCGAGTTGCGGATGCCGGTGATCATCGAGTTGTGGTTCAGCGCGTCCGACAGGATCACGCAATTGGGCAGGATCTTGCCCAGCGTGGTCAGCGTCGCATCGTTCGACACATAGCCCGAGGTGAAGAGCAGCGCCGCTTCCTTGTGGTGCAAGTCGGCCAACTCGCGTTCCAGCAGCACATGGTAGATGTTGGTGCCGGAGATGTTGCGGGTGCCGCCGGCGCCGGCGCCGACCTGGTCCAGCGCGTCGTGCATCGCCTTCAGCACGTTCGGGTGCTGGCCCATGCCGAGATAGTCGTTGGAGCACCAGACCGTGACCGGACGCTCGCGCCCGTTGGAATCGCGGAAGGTCGCCGTCGGGAAGTTGCCCGCATGGCGTTCCAGGTTGGCGAACACCCGATAGCGGCCGTCCTGCTTCAGGGTCGCAATCTGGTTGCGGAAGAAAGTTTCGTAATCCATCGCGCGTTTCCGTTCGCGTTCGTCCACACGGTCGGCTGCACCGCTCAGAACATAAGGGCTAGGCCATTCGTCCGGCGCATCGAGAGAATGGCATGATCCTTACCGATACGCCACCCGGCATTGATCGAAATCAAGCCGCCGTCGCATGGGACCTTCGCACAAGTGGGATGGTCCCATGCCCTGTGGATGGCGCATGGCCGCTTCCCGCCATCAGGCCGGCAATCCGCCATGACTTGGGACGGACAACGCAAATATGGACTGTACTTCCACAATGACCATGTGCTCAGTCCGGGAATACGTGAGCATGCCTGCGTTGACGCGCCGGTCACTGGAAAGCGTCGCAGGATCGTCCATACCGGCGGGAAGCCATGGCCCCCGCCGCACCACTGCGCGAGACGCGAGAAACCGGCGCGAGAAGCCCCCATCGCGCGCATCCGCCGGACCTGCCCCAGGGCGGCCGGCCCGGCGGATGCGGACGGGGGTTATCTTACTTGGTACCGAACATGCGGTCACCGGCATCGCCGAGTCCGGGGACGATGTAGGCGTTCTCGTCCAGATGGCTGTCGAGAGCGGCGGTAAAGACCTTCACGTCCGGGTGCGACTCGTGGAAGCGGCGCACGCCTTCGGGTGCCGCGACCAGTGCCATGAAGCGGATGTTGTGGTCGTCCACGCCATGGCGGTTCAGCACGTCGCAGGCGTGGGCGGCGGAGTTGCCGGTCGCCAGCATCGGATCGACGACGATGAACAGCCGCCCTTCGGCCGGCGGCAGTTTCACCAGATATTCGTGCGGCTGCTTGGTCTCATGGTCGCGGTAGAGGCCGATATGCCCCTCGCGCGCCGATGGCACCAGTTCCAGCAGGCCGGCCGACATGCCGAGCCCGGCACGCAGCACCGGCACGACGGCCAGCTTCTTGCCCAGGATCACCGGCGCGTCCATTGGCTGCAGCGGCGTCTCGATTCGCTCGTTGGTCAGCGGGATGTCGCGCGTCAGTTCATAGCCCATCAGCAGCGAGATCTCGCGCAGCAGGGTGCGGAACCCGCCGGTCGACCGTTCCTTGTTCCGCATATGGGTCAGCTTGTGCTGGATCAGCGGATGGTCGAGGATGAACAGGTTGGGGAATTCGGGCTGAGTGCGCATGGAATCCGGATCGCGGCTGACGGTAAGGTTATCGCGATCCTAGCGCGTCAGAGGGTCCGGGGCCAAGGGCGCTGACCGGACAGGTTCTGCTTGTCCCTACCCCCGCCCCGCCTTCACCGGAACGGGTTTCGGTTCCGGACGGTCGATGCCGTAGCGGATCACGCGGTTGCGGCCGGAATTCTTCGCCTGATAGAGCGCGCGGTCGGCGCAGACCACCAGATCGTCCACGGTCAGGTCGGACACCGCCTCCACCAGCCCAAAGGACGCGGTGACGGGGATCAGCCGGCCGTCGGGCAGCATCACCGGCGAGCGCATCAGATCGACGCGCAGCCGCTCGATCACCGCATAGCCCTCGTCCAGCCCGGTTTCCTTCAAACAGACCAGGAACTCCTCGCCGCCCATGCGGAAGGCCTCGTCGAAGCTGCGGACGCCGCGGCTGATGACGGCAGCCGTCGCCGCCAGCACCCGGTCGCCGATGTCATGGCCGTAGCTGTCGTTGATGCCCTTGAATTTGTCGATGTCGCACAGCGCGACGCAGAAAGGCTGTCCGGTGCGGCGGTAGCGGTTGTGCTCGCGCTCCAGCGCCTCGCCCATGCCGCGCCGCGTGCGCAGGCCGGTCAGCGGGTCCAGGCCGGACGCTGCGGCGGCGAAGGCGCGCTCCATCCGGCGCAGATGCAGCATGAACTCCTCGAAGCGGCCGATCACCCCTTCATACTCGGCCTCGGTCGGCGGCTCGCCGCCGGACGCCTTCAGCAGGATCAGCCGGGCTTGGCGATGCATCTGCTCGTGCAGGTTGGCCAGCTTCTGCACCGCCGGCTGCTGCAGCAGGTCGTCATGGCTGGCCGCCTGACACCAGGCCTGGAAGGAGGCCGGGGCCGACGACCGTTCCCCGCCGCGGCCCTCACGGTAGAAAACGGCGCGCTGCCACTGGCCGATCCAGCGCAGATGCTCGTCGAGCACGGCGCCGAGCGCCTCGGTTGTGGACGGAGTGGTCGAATCGCTCATGGGCGCATCCTACCCGACGGCGCAGGGTCCCGCCATGCGATCAAGATAAGCCGAAGCATTCGTCTAAAACAGGTCGCTTTCGGGCAAAATCGCCCTTAAAGCCCGGCGACCGTCGACAGGAAGGCGCGGACCAGCGCCGGATCCTTGCGGCCGGGACGATCCTCCACGCCCGAGGACACGTCGACCTCGGTGGCGCCGGTGACGCGCACCGCCTCCGCCACGTTCTCCGCCGTCAGGCCGCCCGACAGCATCCAGGGGCGCGGCCAGCTGCGGCCGGCCAGGATCGTCCAGTCGAAGGCGATGCCGTTGCCGCCGGGCAGCGCCGACACCTTGGCCGGCGGCTTGGCGTCGAACAGCAGCCGGTCGGCCACTTCCGCCGCCTCCAGCGCCGCGGTCAGGTCTTCCGGCCCGCCGACCCGGATCGCCTTCATCACCGGCAGGGCATAGCGGGCCTTGATCTCGGCAATGCGGCGCGGCGTCTCGGCGCCATGCAGCTGGATCAGGTCGAGCGGCACCTGCCCGGTGACATGCTCCAGGAACTCGTCGTCGGGATCGACGAACAGCCCGACCGAGCGCACGCCGGTCGGCAGCAGCCGGGCCAGTTCCGCCGCCATCGCCGGCGCGATGGCGCGCGGGCTGCGCGGATAGAAGACGAAGCCGACATAGCGCGCCCCGCCGGCGACGGCGGCGCGCAGGCTCTCGGGCTCGGTCAGGCCACAGATCTTGGCGGCGACGGTCATGCGGTCCCCCCAAAATTGTCATAGATTTCGGCAACGATGCGGCGGGCGGCCGCGGCCGGGTCGGGATCGGCGGTGATCGGGCGGCCGATGACCAGATGGTCGGCGCCAGCGGCCAGCGCCTCCGCCGGCGTCATGATGCGCTTCTGGTCGTTGGTGGCGGCCCAGGCCGGGCGGATGCCGGGCACCATCAGGATGAAATCGGGTCCGCAGGCCGCGCGGACCAGCGCCACCTCGGCCGGGGAGCAGACGACGCCGTCGACCCCGGACGCCTTGGCGAGCTTCGCCAGCCGCACCACTTGGTCTGCCACCGGCACCGACTGCCCGACAGCGCCGAGGTCGCCCTCGTCCAGGCTGGTCAGGACGGTAACGGCCAGGATCTTGGGACGATCCGCACCGGCAGTCGCCGCCGTCTCCGCTGCCGCGCGCATCATCGCCGGCCCGCCGGCGCTGTGGATGGTCATGAAGGCCGGCTTCAGCGGCAGCGCCGCGCGCACGCCGCCCGCCACCGTGTTGGGGATGTCATGCAGCTTCAGGTCGAGGAACAGCGGCGGCCCGTCCTCCCCCACCACGGCGCGGACGCCGGCCGGCCCCTGGGCGATGAAGAACTCCAGCCCCAGCTTGATGCCGCCGACGGCCCCGGCCACCTGCCCGGCGATGCGGCGGGCGGCGTCGATTTCGGTGGTGTCGACGGAGCAATAGATGCGCGAGGCTGGCGCGGTCATGGGCAGGCGGTCTCCAGAAACCCGAATGCGGATGGTCCGGCACCCTAGCAAGGGATGGGGCCATGCGCCAGTTTCAACCCTTCTGCTCCCCCATCCGCTGCTCTGCCGTCCACCGCTCCAGCGCCGCGAACAGGGCGGCGGCGGTGGCGCAGGCGACCGCAAGTGCCGCCGGATCGGCAAGCTCCTGCTCCAGCCTCACCATCAGGGCTTTCCAGGCGCCCGCCATGTCCAACCCATCCGACGCCAGGAAACGGGCTCCGCGCCGGGCGTCATACCCCAGCGCGCGGGTGATCCCCGGCAGCATCGCCCGCCCGCCATGGGCCGAACCGTCCAGCACGTAGCGCGCCGCCAGCCGGGCCGGCGCACTGTCCAGCGGCGGCAGCCCGACCATCTCCGGCAGCGTATCCGGATCGGTGCCGAGCACCCGCAGATCCTCGCGCAGCAGCGCCATCCGCGCCGCGCCCGCCGGCTCTCCCATTTCCCGCTCCACCGGCGCGTTGAAGCCGTAGAGCACGGCCAGTGCGCGGGCATACTGGTCGGCCGTGATGTCCGGCCGGACCAGCGGCTGCAGCACTGCCGCCTTGTCCAGCCGGTCGTGGCTTTCGCGCGTCGCGGCGCGCAGCGCCTGCCTTGCCGGTCCCATGTTTCCTCGTTTCCCAGTTCCGGTCAGGTCGGCGCCAGCACGCCGGGCAGCGGCGTCGGACCCTGGCTGGATTCCTGCTGCCGCGCCCACAGGGCGGCATAGGCGCCGCGGGCGGCCAGCAGGTCGGCGTGGCGGCCGCGTTCGATCACCCGGCCGGCCTCCAGCACCAGGATCTCGTCGGCGTCGATCACGGTGGACAGCCGGTGGGCGATCACCAGCGTTGTGCGGCCGCGGCTGACTTCGCGCAGGTTGGCCTGGATTTCCCGCTCCGTGTGGGTGTCCAGTGCGCTCGTCGCCTCGTCGAACAGCAGGATCGCCGGGTCCTTCAGGATGGTGCGGGCGATGGCGACGCGCTGCTTCTCGCCGCCGGACAGCTTCAGCCCGCGCTCGCCCACCGTGGTCTGGTAGCCGTCGGGCAGGGCCATGATGAAGTCGTGGATGTGGGCCAGCCTTGCCGCCCGCTCCACCTCCGCCGGGCTGGCGCCGGGGCGGCCATAGGCGATGTTGTAGAAGACGGTGTCGTTGAACAGCACGGTGTCCTGCGGGACGATGCCGATGGACGCCCGCAGCGAGGCCTGGGTGACGTCGCGGATGTCCTGCCCGTCGATCATCACCCGGCCGCCGTTGACGTCATAGAAGCGGAACAGCAGCCGGCTGATGGTGGACTTGCCGGCGCCCGACGGGCCGACGATGGCGACCGTCTTGCCGGCCGGCACGGTGAAGCTGACATCCTTCAGGATCGCCCGGCGCGGATCGTAGCCGAACTCCACCCCCTCGAAGCGCAGTTCCGCCCCGTCGACCTCCAACGGCTTCGCGTCGGGACCGTCGGCCACCTCGCGGTCGACCGCCAGCAGGGTCACCATAGCTTCAATGTCGATCAGCGACTGCTTGATCTCGCGATAGACGACCCCGAAGAAATTCAGGGGCTGGTAGAGCTGCAGCAGATAGGTGTTCACCAGCACGAAATCGCCCAGTGACATGCTGCCGTCGACGATGCCCTTGGCGGCCATGCCCATCACCACCGCCAGACCCAGCGAGATGATCGCCGACTGGCCGACATTCAGAAGCGACAGGCTCTGCTGGCTGCGCACCGCCGCCGCCTCGTAGCTCTGCAGGGCGCCGTCGTAGCGGCGGGCCTCATGCTCCTCGTTGCCGAAATACTTGACCGTCTCGTAGTTCAGCAGGCTGTCGATGGCCTTGGTGTTGGCCTTGTTATCGGTATCGTTCATCATACGGCGGAACTTGATGCGCCATTCCGACACGAAGAACGTGTAGAGGATGTAACTCATCACCGTGACGAAGGTGGCCAGCGCGAACCAGATGCTGAACAGCTTCCACAGGATGGCGCAGACCAGCGCGATCTCCACCAGCGTCGGCACGATGGAGAACAGGGTGTAGCGCAGCAGCGATTCGATCGCCCGGGTTCCGCGCTCCAGCGAGCGGGTCAGGCCGCCGGTCTGGCGTTCCAGATGGAAGCGCAATGACAGCGCATGCAGGTGCCGGAACACCGACAGCGCCACCTTGCGGATGGTACGTTGCGCCACCGTTGCGAAGACGGCGTCGCGCAGTTCGGCGAAGACCAGCGAGGTGACGCGGGCAAGGCCGTATGCGACGATCAGTCCCAGGGGGATGGCGACGACCGCGTTCACCCCAGGCCCCGCCCCGCCGGCCGGCGTCAGGGCGTCCACCGCATGCTTGTAGAAGATCGGCACATAGACATTGGCGACCTTCGCTCCCACCAGCAGGAGCATCGCCAGCACCACCCGCACCCGCGTTTCCATCGACTCTTGCGGCCAGATGTAGGGGGCCAGCGAGCGGATCGCCGCACGCAGATCGCCGGAAGGACGGGAAAAGGCGCTGGAATCGGAGCTGGCCGGGGGGCTTGGCGGAAGACTGCGGCGCATCGGTCTGTTCGGGTCTCGGGGACTGTTCGGGAAATCGTGGCGGGGATGGCGCCGTTCCGAAGAGCCGTCGCAAAGGATTGGGGTCAGGCGACCTAACCTAGGGACCCGTGCAGCGTCGTCAAAGGGGCATGTCACCTCTTTGGCACGTTTTTGGCGCGGCCCTGGTCAGCAGGTGGTGCATTTCCTGTCGCCATGGCAACGGACTGGAAACCATCTTCCTCTACCCTGCCGGGCGTATCGCGTTCGATCCGCACCGCAGACCAAGGCATTTGACCATGCAGAACGCCAGTTTCGCCGGCCGATTCAAGGTGGGTACCCGCATCCAGGTGGGTTTCCTTCTGATCCTCGCCCTTCTCACCCTGGTGGCCGCACTGGGCGTCCGGTCGCTGTCGACGGTGGAGGACGGCTTCACCCGTTATGCGTCGATCTCCGACAATTCGATCAGGATCTCGGACATCGACAGCCTGGTCGCGAACATGCGGCGCAACGTGGTCAACTACTCCTTCTCCGGGAACAACGCCCTGGTCCCGCCGATCCAGGCGCAGCAGAGGGCCCTGTCCGAAATGCTGCGAACCTCGCGGGACGCCACGCTGGATGAAGGGCGCCGCGCCCTCATCGCCCGCATGTCGCAGAAGGTCGACAGCTACAGCGCCAACTTCGCCCAGCTGGTGAAGCTGCGCGAGCAGCGCGACCGTCTGGTGTCGGACGAGCTGGTGCCGCTGGGCGTCAAGGCGCGCGAGGGGCTGAGCCAGGTGATGGCCGGCGGGATCGCCGCCGGCGACTTCGAGTCCTCCGCCTATGCCGGCCAGGCACAGGAATCGCTGATCCTCGCCCGCCTCAGCGCCCAGCGCTTCCTGACCGAGCCGACCGCGAAGGCCGACGAGGAGGTGCGCACCCGTGTAGAGGCGTTCATCAAGACCGCGACCGCACTGTCCGCCCGTCTGACAGACCCGGCACAGAAGCGCGCCGCGGAGGATGCGGTGCAGACCGCAAGCCGTTACCTGGACAGCTTCAAGCGCGTCGTCACCGCCGTCGGCGACGCCCAGACGCTGGCCTTCGTCACCATGGTGAAGGAGGCGGAGGAGTTCGGCGAACTGGTGGAGAAGACCGTCGCCTCGCAGACCGATGCGCGCAAGGCGGTGCTGACCGGCGCGCAGACCGACATGGAGCGCACCTCCACCCTGCTGATCGGCATGGCGGTCGGCGCGTTCGCCATCGGCATCCTGATCGCCCTGGTCACCGCCCGCTCCATCGTCCGCCCGGTGGTGCAGATGACCGGCACGATGACGGAGCTGGCCGCCGGCAACCTCGCCGTCGACGTTCCCGCACTGGAGAACCGCGACGAGATCGGCCGCATGGCCAAGGCGGTCCTGGTGTTCAAGGAGAACGCCGTCGAGAAGAAGCGGATGGACGAGGCCGAGCGTGAACGGCTGGAGGCCGAGCGGCGCGCCGCGGAGGCCCAGCGCGCCCGCGAGCAGGCCATCGGCGAGGAGATCGCCACCCTGATCGACGCCGTGTCGAAGGGCGACCTGGAACGCCGCATCGATCTGGCCGGCAAGGACGGCTTCTACAAGACCATGTCGGAGGGCATCAACCGCCTGACCGACACGGTGGAGGCGGTCATCGCCGACCTGGGCGAGGTGCTGAGCGCGCTGGCCCAGGGCGACCTGAACCGCCGCGTCACCCGCGACTACCAGGGCGCCTTCGAGCGGGTGAAGACCGACGTCAACGCCACCTCCACCCGGCTGGCCGAGATCGTCGGGCAGATCACCCAGGCGGCCGAGACCATCGCCGCCGCCGCCGCAGAGGTGTCGCTCGGCTCCTCCGACCTCGCCGACCGGACCGAGCAGCAGGCCTCCTCGCTGGAGGAGACCGCGGCCAGCATGGAAGAGCTGGGGGCGACCGTGCGCTCCAACGCCGACAATGCCCAGCGCGCCAACGTGATGGCGACCCAGGCCCGCGGCTCCGCCGAGTCGGGCGGCGGCGTCGCCGGCTCCGCCATTGAGGCCATGCGCCGGATTGAGGAATCCAGCCGCAAGATCACCGACATCATCGGCGTGATCGACGAGATCGCCTTCCAGACCAATCTGCTGGCGCTGAACGCGGCGGTCGAGGCTGCGCGCGCCGGCGATGCCGGCCGCGGCTTCGCCGTGGTGGCGCAGGAGGTGCGGCAGCTCGCCCAGCGTTCCGCCCAGGCATCGAAGGAGATCAAGGGCCTGATCCTGGACAGCGACGCCCAGGTGAAGGACGGCGTCGATCTGGTCAGCAAGGCCGGCGACGCGCTGCAGGGCATCGTGTCGGGCGTGCAGCAGGTGGCGACCCTGATCGCCGAGATGGCCTCGGCCTCGGCCGAGCAGGCGACGGCGCTGGACGAGATCAACTCGACCGTCGCCAACATGGACGAGATGACGCAGAAGAACGCCGCCCTGGTGGAGGAGACCACCGCCGCCGCCCAGGCGATGAGCGGTCAGGCCAGCGACCTGAAGGCGCTGGTCGGCTTCTTCAAGTTCGATCAGGCCGTTGGTTCCGGCTATGTCGCGGCACCCCACGCCATGACCGGCGCCTACTCCGCCCCGGCCACCCGCCGCACCCCGGCCCAGACCTCCACCCAGGCCTCGGCCCGCGGTACGGCCGCCAAACCGGCGGCGAAGCCTGCCGCCCGCGGCGCCGGCACCGCCCACGGCAATGTTTCGGCCAAGCCCGCCGCCCGCACCGACGCCCCGGCGCGTGGCACGGCGACGGCGGTCCCGGTGCTGAAGCACAGCGTCAGCGACGACGACGACTGGAAGGAATTCTGAGCGGAGAGGATCAGCCGGCCTTTGCGCTAAAAGCCTGAATTAACGAATCGGTGGGGATTGCGTGCTGCAATTCCCGCCGATTTCTTTTTTGCGCTTTCGTCCCTGGAGGACTCCATGTCCCGCCGCCCCCTCAGGCACCGCCTTCTCCCCCTCGCCGCCCTGCTGCTGCTGGGCGGTCCGCTGGCCGGCTGCGGTGCCGTCACCGGCGTGGCCAGCGGCGCCGCCAGCCTCGCCGGCACCGCCGTGGACATCGCCGGCACGGTGGCCGAAACCTCGGTCGACGTGGTGACCTACCCGCTGCGGTGAGGCGGGGTGGAGAGGTCGGCGACCGACCTCCCCTTCAGCCTCCGGTTCCTCAGTCGATCAAATCCTCGACCTCGCGAACGCGGCCGTTGTCGATCATGAACTGGACCAGTTCGGGGCGCTGCTTGCCCAGCGTGAAATGGCGCTGGCGCACGGCAGCGACCAGTTCGCCCCGGCGGCCGAGGATGTCGTCGGCGAATTCGGTCATGCGCAGGT
The DNA here is from genome assembly GCF_008364825.1 of Azospirillum sp. B21. Classification (GTDB taxonomy): domain Bacteria; phylum Pseudomonadota; class Alphaproteobacteria; order Azospirillales; family Azospirillaceae; genus Azospirillum. The sequence goes on along the minus strand of NZ_VTTO01000004.1, from coordinate 413,558 downwards.
TGGGCCAGGTCTGGGCGCGGATAGCGACCACGGCGGCGACCGCGTCGGCGGCCGGGCGGTCGGGCTGGGCCTGGGCCAGGATCATGGTCAGGGCGGCGGTGGAACGCGACACGCCGGCATGGCAGTGGACCAGCAGATGGCGACAGTCCACCGGTTCGGCCAGCAGGTCGCGGCCGAAGGCCAGGATGCGTTCGACGTCCGCGCGTTCCGGCGCGATCTGGCCGCGGGTCGGCTCGATGATGTCGTGGAAGCGCAGCTCCAGCCGCTCATGCTCGCCGTAATCGCCGAAGTCGCTCGGCTCGGTCATCTCGGGATCGAGGATGGACAGCACATGGCTGACCTTGCCGCCGCCGAAATTGCAAAGCTCGCTGAGACCGCAGACGGTCAGACCGAAGGGAACGAAATCGCTGGCCATCATTCTCTCGTTCGATTGCGGATAAGGGGGAAGGCGCGGGGCTGGGGGCCGCATTTGGCACCCCGCGCCGCGCCCCCGTCAACCCGGCAACCGTTCGTATACGGGCCACTTCGCCCGGATAAGCCCGATCAGAACACGTTGAACAGGTACAGCAGGATGATGATCGGGATCGGAATGCCGACCAGCCATAGCAGGATGCCTTTCATGGCGCGTCTCCTTCCTTCGGTCTGATGGATGTCGCGGCCGGCGGTACCGGCCCTCTCATCCATCATCAACAGCCCAGGTGCCGGTTCGTTGCAGCGGCGCGACCGATCGAAGGAGATGCGCCGAAGGAGATCAGTCCTCCCCGCCTCCATCGCTGCCGGCACTGCCATCACCAGCATCCGCATCGCCGCCGGCATGGTCGCGCGGGGGCTGCGCAGCAGGGCGCGGACGGGGCTGGCGCAGCTTCTTCAGCAGCAGGGAGAAGGGCTTCAGCGCGGTGTCGAGGATCGCCTGATCGCCCTCCAGCCGCGACAGCAGGAAGGCGCCGGCCTCCAGGGTGGAGACGCTGTCGCGCCGCGGCTCCTTGCGCGCCTGCCCATAGAGCGAGCGGAACTGCGGGTTCAGCACGATGCGGCGGCACTTCAGCAGCCAGGCATTGCGCCACCACAGGGTCTTGGCCTGGCTCCAGGTGCCGTCCAGGACGATGACGCCCTCCAGATCCTCCAGGATCTCGGCACTGTCGCGCAGCGGCTGGCCGTTCTTGTCGACCACCGCGACCTCGGCCCGCGGGGCGCCGCCCTCCTTCACCGGGCCGAGATACAGCACGCCCCAGCGCTTGGGATCGACCTCGCGCCCCAGGATGCGCTTCAGCCCCGGCCAGCTCAGCCCGACCTTCACCATCGAATTGGCGAACTGCAGATGGGCGATCTGGGCGGTGCCGAGATTCTCGCGCTTCTCCTGCGGGTGCTGCAGGATCAGCAGGAACACGCCGTTGTCGATCGGCTGCACTGCCTCGCAAATGCACAGGTGATTAGGCTTTAGGCAGTTGGGGCAGGACTCGGGTACGGGGGCGCTGTGCATGGGAGGTACGCATTCCTTGAAGAGGATTGGCCGCGAATATGGGTTGGAATGGCGCGGAAGGGAACACATCTCACTCGCAGAGCGGCGGATGCCGACCGAACGGTGACCGCCGCCACGGCATGTACGACAGATCCCCCCACCAACACCCCCGTGTCATACCGGTTCATCTGGGTTCAAAGTGGCTTCGTATAAACCGTTTGTAGAGACTTATTCGTGTGTCATGGACCTCGTGTGACGCGCTTAACAGCTGGCCTGGAACTTGCGTAGTTAGTATCCAGGCAAACAGGACGACGGGTGGGCCAGGACCGGCCTTTGTCAGGCCGATCCGCGGTGCCATCCGGCGCTCAGAAGGAGACCTGCCATGCTGCCCGCCCACCTTGCCGACCGCCTGCTGAAGCAGCGCCGCGATGCCGAAAGCGCGGAATTCGCCCGCCAGCTGCCGCTCTACGCGCCGCTGGACGCTGACGATCCCCGCTGGATGACCGAGCCGGACGACTCGGAGCAGGCCGCCCGCCGCGAGCCCGACTGGGCGACCGACTACTGAGCGGCACCTCCTGACGGCACTCACCGGCCGGCGGCAGCCGGGCGGTGATCCGACAGGCCGCTTTGCCGGCTCGACTGTCGGGTGTCGGACATCTGCCACCGGTTTCCGGCCCTGGGTTCTCCGGCATCGCGCCAGCCCTCCTCCTCGCGGATGAGGGTCCAGCGGCCCGGACGGCCGCCACGGCAGCGTTCCAGCGCGACGGACCAGCGCGGCGCTCCCAATCCCGGCAGGCCTCCGGCCGGGCGCGGAGCCCTATCCTCCTCCTCATCCCGGCTGGGTGCCGCATCCAGCCGCCAGCGCGTCACCGCGGCGCTGAGCCCTTCCGGCCTTCCGCCCCTGCGGCCCGGCATGCCTGCGCCAAGATCCAGCAGGAAGCCGGTTACCCCCGACGACTCGGCGGCCAGCTGCAGCCGCCGGCTGGCGGTGAGGTCCAGCCCCTCCAATTCGCCCAGCACCGCCGACAGGGCGGAACAGCGCAGCGCCTCCTCCATCGCCCACAGCGCGTCGACCGCCCGCACCGCTCGCACCGCCACCAGCCGGTCCGGTGTCAGCCCATAGGCCGCCAACCCCGGCGCATGGAGGTCGCGTCCCCGCAGGATCCATAATGCCGGAGCCTTCGGCGTCGCCAGCCGGCCCAGCAGAGTGGCGGCGAAGCCGGTGCCCGCACCCGGATCCTCCGCCGTCACCGCATGCAGGCAGCCCAGCGGCAGGCCGCCGTCGGGCAGATGCGCGTCGATGGCCTCCACCCCGAACGGCAGGATCCGCCCGCCGTCACCGCCCACCCCCTCGATCCGCCGGATGCGCGCGCGCAGGTCGGCCAGCACGCCGGCACGGTCGCGCGGCGCAGACTCCGCAGGCACGGAAGGGGACGGCAGGGTGGACATGACTCGGCTCCGCTCGACAGGCATATGTTCCTGATATGTTCTATCACGGAGCCTTGTCGAGGGGGAGTCTGCGACTCCTGTCTTGTGATGGGATAGGATCCTGGGACCGGATGTGCCGGGTTTCAGATCGCCCGGTTCAGTTGGCGATGGGGGTGGCGCCGATCTTGCCGCGCGGTGCCGCCTTGATGGTCGGGCCGGCATTGTCGACGGGCTTTTCCAGGGTGGTTGAGGTGCCGCGGCTGCCGCGCGGCGTGTTGCCCTTCAGGCTGAGCAGGTGCAGCCGGACATAGGCGGTGGAGCCGCCGGCCTTCACCGCGACCCAATCGCTGTTGCGCACCCGGCCCAGCGTGCTGACCGCCTGCCCGGCGCCCAGCGTGGCGACGACGCCCGACCCGGCGGCGGGCTTTGCATAGACCGGTGTCGGTCTGTCCACCTGCCATTCCCCATACATGGGCTCCAGCCCCGCCCCGGTATCGGGCGCGGTGCGCACGGTCGGCGGGTTGGGGATGCGCTGGTACGGCATGCAGCCGGGAACCGTCAGCGTGACCAGGGCCACCATCAGCGGAAGGGTACGCACGCGCCGGATCATCGCTCACCTTGAACGGGGCAGAGTGAAGGCAGGAAGGCCATCGGCCTTCGGCGCGACCATACAGGAGGCGGGGCTTCCTTCGCTACCGCAGCGCAACCGGGATCGCTATGCGCTTTTTGGGGCGGCCGGAGCCGGAGCGCAGGAGTTCACCCCCGGCCCGCGTATCTCGACAATCGGCACCTCCACGACACCGGCCGGAGGGGCATGTCGCGGAGTGGACTTCGACGCCGGGTATCGACGAGGTTGCCGCGCAAACGTGTGGGTTCGGCTGCGCGGCACGGGAAAAGGCGGTCGGCGGGTGGCGCCGGCCGCCTTTTCTTTCTGAAGCGCGCTTGTCAGACCGCCCGGCCCTCAAACCGCCCGGCCCTCAAACCGCCCGGCTGTGCCGCCCGGCGCCCTTGGACAGGTGGGTGTCGAAGCGGGCGGCGACGATGCGCATCAGGGGGCGGGCGCTTTCCGGCACATGGACGCGCCGTCCCTCAACCACCGCGACGCCGTCGGCGACCAGATCGGCCATGCCCTCCAGTTCGACGTCGAAGGCGGACTCGTCCAGGCCGTGGCTGCTGGCGATGGCCGCGGTGTCGACCGACAGGTCGCACATCAGCCGCATGATCAGGTCGCGCCGCACCTTGTCGTCCGTGGTCAGCGCGATGCCCTTGCCGGTGGGCAGGCGGCCTTCCTCGATGGCGGCGGCGTAGTGGTCGAACGGCACGGCGTTCTGCACATAGCCCTGCGGCAGCGCGCCGATGGAGGAGGAGCCGAAGCCCAGCAGGACCTCGGCATCGTCGGTGGTGTAGCCCTGGAAGTTGCGGCCCAGCCGCCCTTCCTCCTGCTGCACCGCCAGTTCGTCGCCGGGACGGGCGAAATGGTCGAGACCGATGGCGCTGTAGCCGGCGGCGGCCAGCGTGTCGCCAATGGCGGCGAACTGCTCCCACCGGCCGAGCGAGCCGGCCAGCACGGATTCGTCGATCTTCTTCTGGTGGGTCTTCATCCACGGCACATGGGCGTAGCCGAAGACCGACAGCCGGTCGGGCGCCATTTCCAGCGCGATCTCGGCGGAGCGGGTGACGCTTTCCACCGACTGGTGCGGCAGGCCGTACATCAGGTCGAGGTTGACGCTGGCGATGCCGGCCTCCTTCAGCCAGGCCAGCGCCTGTTCGGTCACGGCGCGCGGCTGGACGCGGTTGATCGCCTGCTGCACCGTCTCGTCGAAATCCTGCACGCCCAGCGAGGCGCGGTTGACCCCGGCGCGGCCCAGCGCCGCCGCCATCTCCGCCGTCAGGGTGCGGGGGTCGATCTCCACCGCCAGCTCGGCATCGGCGGCGACGTCGAAGTGGGTGCGCAGCAGCGCGATCATCGCCTCGAAATCGCCGGGCGCCATCATGGTCGGGGTGCCGCCGCCGAAATGGATGTGGCGCACCGCCAGCCGGCCGGGAATGCGGTCGGCCACCATGGCGATCTCGCGCCGCATATGGCCGAGATACTCGGCGATCGGCTCATAGCGCGCGACGATCTTGGTGTGGCAGCCGCAGTACCAGCACATCTTCTGACAGAAGGGCACATGCAGGTAGAGCGACCCGGAGCGCACGGGGTCGATCGCCTCCAGCCAGCCGCCATAGACCTCGCCGTTCACCTCGGGCGTGAAGTGCGGCGCGGTCGGGTAGCTGGTGTAGCGCGGCACCCGCAGCCCGTCATACTTGGCGAGCAGCGCGGCATCGACACCGTGGGAACGGGACGGGGCGGCGGGGGCCGGCTTTACGGCCAAGGCAGTGATGGCGTTCATGAGCGACAGAGTGCCGCAGCCACCCCACCCCCGCCTTGATCCACGTCAAGACCTCAGGGGCCGCCCTTCAGCGCTTCGCCGCCGCCGCGGCCAGGCGCTGCTCCAGATGCTCGTGCAGCAGGTTCAGGTTGGCCCGGTTGGCCTTGAAGGCGATGTCGAACACGGTCCCCACCACCGGGACCGACCCGACCGCCCAATCCAGCGCGACGTTGAAGGCCATGCGGGCCAGCAGCGCCTTGGGCAGGTCGAAGCGGGCCGCTTCCATGATGATGTAGGCCGAGACCACGGCGGTCGCGGTATCCCCCGCCACCGGCACGATGCTGGCGATTCCGTCCAGCCCGATGGGGATGCGGGTGAAGGGAATGCGCCAGCGGCTGTCCATCAGACGGGACAGGCGGCGAAGCCGCTCCAGCCGCTGGAAATCGATGGGGACGCTGCTGCCGGAACCGCCCGGCGGGAGGTCTTCGGCAAGGTTGCGCCGGCGTGTGCGGATGGCGTCGATCATCGCAAGTCCCCCGATCAGTCGGTCCCGCGCCTGACGCGCGAATCCCCGCAAGGGAAGAACCCCTCACCGCCCCCGCGGGTTCCGCACGCGACGCGCAAAGTTCGCACTCCCAGCAGATACCATGGCCGGATATCCTTGCCGACAATCTTCAACCGCTGCGGCCTTCAACCGCTGCGGCTTCAGATGTCGGTGGCCGCCGGGACGGCCATGCCGCCCCCGACAGACACGACGCGGCGAATTGACGCGCAAGATCATCTAAGCCGCTGCCTCTGCTCGGATTTTCCGAAGCGAATACTTTCCGCTCCCACGGTTTATGCCCTTTGAACGCTGGCAGCGCCCGCAACCTCTGGACACAATACAGCCAACGCATCAGCAAGGCCGCGGGGACGTTCAATCCCGCGGCGCGGGGGCAAGGCCGGCAAACGGCCGCCCGTTTCGGAGGAAACGACCATGACCACTCTCTATTGCGCCTGCTGCGGCAGGCCGTTCGTCCGCACGTCCGCGCGTGGTCCGGCGCCGCGCTACTGCTCTCAGGATTGCCGCCTGCAGATGGCGGTGCGTCGCCGCGCCTGGACACCCCGGATGGAGGCCGGCAGGCCCGACAACGGACGGATGGACAACGGACGGATGGAGACCAACCGGACGGAGGCTGCGGCCTGGGGGCACCGGGCCTTCGGATCCTGATCGGCCCCCGCATCATTCCACTTGCGTCAGCCGCCCGGCATCCCATCTCCGCCGGACAGGCTATAACCGAATTCCAGCGGCTAAATCGCTCCCGCCCCTCTTGCAGCGGGCGGGAGGCGACCTCATCTGCGCGCGGTCACGCTGGCGCCTTGCGGTGCCGGCGCACAGTCCCCTGACAGCGCCCACCGACCGCCGGAGCCCCGCTTCTTCATGCTCGACCTGCTTGCAGACCCGAATGTCTGGGCCAGCCTTCTGACGTTGACCGCGTTGGAGATCGTGCTGGGTATCGACAACATTATCTTCATCTCGATCATGGCGTCGAAGCTGCCGCCCGAACAGCAGCAACGCGCCCGCCAAGTCGGTCTGGCGCTGGCGCTGCTGACGCGCCTGGCCCTGCTCGCCTCCATTGCCTGGGTGGCGCAGCTGACCCAGCCGCTGTTCACCGTCGCCGGCTGGGACGTGTCGGGCCGCGACCTGATCCTGGTGCTGGGCGGCCTGTTCCTGCTGGCCAAGGGCACGCTGGAGATCCACCACACCGTCGAAGGCCATGAGGAGGGGGGCACCGCGCCGAAGCACGCCACCTTCACCTCGGTGGTCGTCCAGATCATGTTCCTGGACATCGTCTTCTCGCTCGACAGCGTCATCACCGCCGTCGGCATGTCCGACCATCTGCCGGTGATGGTCGCGGCCGTGGTCATCGCCATGGCGGTGATGCTGTTCGCCTCCGGCCCGGTCGGCGACTTCGTCAACCGTCACGTCACGGTTAAGATGCTGGCGCTGTCCTTCCTGCTGCTGGTCGGCGTGGCGCTGGTGGCGGACGGCCTGGGCTTCCACATCCCCAAGGGCTACCTGTACTTCGCCATCGCCTTCTCCACCCTGGTGGAGGCGCTGAACCTGCTGGCCAAACGCAAGGCGACTGCCAAGCATTGAGGCCGCATTGAGGACAAAGGGGGCGCGCGCTTGGCGAGGCGCCCCCTTCTTCCATCACGCCTCGGCGCGGTCGGCCATCATGTGCTCGTAGGCGACCTTGAACAGGTCGCGGATCGACACGATGCCGACCGCGCGCTTGCCCTGGGTGATGGGCAGGTGGCGGTAATGCTTGTCATGCATCAGCTTCAGCGCATCGACCGCGTCGGCGTCGGGCGGCAGGCTGTCGGGGTTGCGGGTCATCACCGTCCCAACCTCCACCGCCGACGGGTCGAGGTCTTTCGACAGCACCTTGTTGTTCAGGTCGCGCTCGGTGACGATGCCGATCAGCGCGCCATGGTTCACCACCAGCACCGCGCCGATGTTCTTGTCGGCCATCATCTTCGACACGGTGGCGACGGAGGTATCCTCCGGCACCAGGATCAGTTCCTGCGCCTTCACGACGTCCGGAACCAGCTTGCGTTTCATGGACTCCCCCGGGGTCTGGTTGTTGTGGACCAGACTGTAGCCAAAGCGGACGATGGGGGAGAACAACGGCATTGCTGCGGATGCGGCGCCGATTGTCGCAGGCAAGCCTTACGAATACTTACGAAGCATTGGGCGAAGCATTGGGAGTGGCCAGCGCCGGCCCCGCCGACGACCGCCGCCCGGCGATCACCATGCCGACCGCCAGCAGCAGCGCGCCGAACAGCACGGCGGCGGCGGCCCCCAGCAGCGCGGCGTTGAAGCTGCCGGTGTGCGTCACCACCAGCCCGGCGGGCAGTGGCCCGATGATCTGGCCCAGCCCATAGGCGGCGGTCAGCGCTCCCACCACCTTGGCCGATGCGCCGGCCGACAGCTGCCGCCCCAGCGCGAAGGCCTGCGACACGATGCCGACGAAGGTGCCGCCGAACAGCAGGGCGGAGATGACGGCGACCGTCGGCGAACCGGTCATCGGCAGCAGGATGGTGACGGCCTGCGTCAGGTGCGCCAGGATCAGCGACCACCAGCTGCCGGTCCGCCGGGCCACCGCGGCCCAGAACACCCCGGCGCCGATCGCTCCCAACCCTGCAACCATCCAGGCCGCCTCGCCCACCGCCGCGGTGCCGGGATCGGTCTTCAGGATCGACACCAGGAAGGTGGCGGACACGATGTAGCCGCCGCCCTCCAGGAAATAGGCCAGAGTCAGCAGCAGAAGCGGGGCCGACAGCCCGCCCGCCCGCGCCGCGGCGGCGTTCCCCGCCGTCCCGGCCGCGGCGGCTTGCGGCTGCGGCGCCGGATCGCGCACCCAGAGGCCGGGCAGCAGCCCCAGCACCGCGCAGATCGCCCCCAGCGCCACCCAGTCGCCGGCCCAGCCCAGCCGTCCGCCGAACAGCGCCACGAACAGCCCCGACGAAGCGATGCCGAGCCCCACCCCGGTGTAGAGCCAGCCGGCGAAGCGTTCCCCGCCCTCGCGTGCCAGCGTGTCCAGCACCATGGCGATGCCCAGGATGAAGATGCCCGCGCTCGACACCCCCGACAGGAAGCGCAGGACCAACCAGACCGGCATCGCCTGTCCGGCATCGCCCAGGTCGAGCCCCATCGCCGCGGTGGTGGCGACGCTGAGCAGCAGCGACAGCCGGAACACGGCGGTGCGCGCGGCACCATGCGGCACGAGACCCATCCCCAGCGCGCCGACGAAATATCCCAGATAGTTCAGCGAGGCGAGCAGTCCGGCGCCATCGGCCCCCAACCCGGTGGCCGCCTGCATCGCCGGCAGGATCGGGGTGAAGGCGAAGCGCGCAACCCCCATCGCGATGGCAAGCCCGATCACGCCGCCGACCAGCACCCGAACCATGATCCACGCCCTCTCGGTTTTCGGCCGGCTCGTTGGACTAGGGACTGTTCGGCCAGCCGATTGATTTGATCGTCCATCATGGCTGCGGCACCGCCCTCATTTCCAATGAATTGTTCTGATGATAAGCTCCACTTCCGGTGATGGGTGCCATGCGTTGACATCGGGCACCGGGGCATGGGGCAGCGGGCAGGAGGCGTCGCGATGGATCTCGCCGGTTTGCGGGTGGTGAAGGCGGTGGCCGATACCGGCAGCGTCAGCCGGGCGGCCGAGGCGCTGAACTGCGTGCAGTCCAACGTCACCGCGCGGGTCAAGCGGCTGGAGGAGGATTTGGGCGTCGACCTGTTCCTGCGCCTTAGCCGCGGAATGGAGCCGACGCCGGCCGGGCGCGTGCTGGCCGGCTATGCCGACCGGGTGCTGCGGCTGGTCGCCCAGGCCCGCGACGCGGTGGCGGAGGCCGCCGGGCGCGGCGGGCGGCTGGCGGTGGGCAGCATGGAATCGACCGCCGCGGTACGGCTGCCGCCGATCCTGGCCCGCTTCCACCGCGATCATCCCGACGTGGAGCTGACCATCGCCCCCGGCCCGACCGAGACCCTGCTGGCCGAGGTGCTGGCCGGGCGGCTGGACGGCGCCTTCGTCGGCGGCGCGGTGGAGCATCCCGACCTGACCGCCCGGCGCATCTTCGACGAGGAGTTGGTGCTGGTCGAACCCGCCGCCGGCCTGACCACCGACAGCGCCCGGCGCACCCTGATCGTCTTCGGCCGCGCCTGCGCCTATCGCGGCCGGGCCGAGATGGCGATGCGCGAGGCCGGACGCGTGCCCTTCCGCGTCATGGAATTCGGCGCGCTCGACGCCATCCTCGGCTGCGTCGGCGCCGGCATGGGGGTGACGGTGATGCCGCGGTCGGTGGTGGAGCGCGAACCCTGGCGCGAGTTGCTGGCGGCCCGGCCGCTGCCCGACGCGCTGGCCCGCATGCCCACCCAATTCGTCCGCCGCGCCGACTCCATCGAGACGGGCAGCCTGCGCGCCTTCCTGGCGGCGGTGTCGGACGGTGCCCCCGTAAACGACGCCATTGGTGGTGCGACAGGGTCGCCCACATCACGCGCGGGGTTGAACGGCTTGTCGGCGGCGTGCTAGGCAGGCGCGGGTTGGCCATCCGGCCCGGTGCCACGCGCGTGACCTTTTGGAAACGGCTTCGATCCGCCCCCCAGGGATGTCCTTTGGGGCGATACCGGAACAGCGACGCGCGGCCGACACCGCAGGCCGGAACAGCGGAGAAGAGATCATGCCCTACGTCGTCACCGACGGCTGCATCAAGTGCAAGTACACCGACTGCGTCGAAGTCTGCCCCGTGGATTGCTTCTACGAGGGTGAGAACATGCTGGTCATCCACCCCGACGAGTGCATCGACTGCGGCGTGTGCGAGCCGGAATGCCCGGCCGAGGCGATCGTCCCCGACACCGACGACCGTGCGACCAAGTGGCTGGAGCTGAACCGCGACTATTCGGGCCAGTGGCCGAACATCACCCGCAAGAAGGACGCGCCGGCGGACGCCGACGAGTTCAAGGGCGTGGACGGCAAGTTCGAGAAGTTCTTCTCGCCCAAGGCGGGCGGCTGAGACCAGACCAGCGGATGCGGCCCGGCTCGCCGGGCTTCCCCCCAGGGGAAACCCACGATTCTTCCGAGTCGGGCCACATCAACCGATTGCACCCGCCGATGTTGCCATGCAAAATCGACGGGTCGGCCATGGCCGGGCGATGGACGATTTCCGCCCGGGTGCTTGCGCGTTCCCTTTGTAACTCGGGCGTAACATCGCTATAATGCGCGCCCGGAGCCGGCCTCCGCGCCATTGCCGGTTTTCCCTTCGCTCAAGGACTCGTGGCTTTTGTGATCGTCGTGGATGGGCCCCATCCCCACGGCGCCATAACTGTCCGGGGTCCTTTTTCGTCCCTTCCACCGGGACGGCAAAATGGCGTGATCGCGAGAAGTGAGAGCCAATCCAAATGTCGAACAAGCTTGACTTCGAAGCCGGTGACTTCGTCGTTTATCCGGCTCATGGCGTCGGTCGGGTCGAAGGGATCGAGACCCACAGCATCGCCGGACTCGAGGTTCAACTCTACGCGATCACGTTCGAGAAAGAGCGGATGACGCTCAAGGTTCCCGTCACCAAGGCCCGCAACGCCGGCCTGCGCCGCCTGTCCTCCAAGGACCGCATCAAGGTCGCGCTGGAGACCCTGCAGGGCCGTTCACGCGTCCGCCGCACGATGTGGAGCCGCCGCGCCCAGGAGTATGAGGCCAAGATCAACTCCGGCGATCCGGTGTCCATCGCCGAGGTTGTGCGCGACCTGTACCGCGGCGCCGACCAGTCCGACCAGTCCTACAGCGAGCGCCAGATCTATCAGGCCGCCCTGGAGCGTCTGGCCCGCGAACTGGCCGCCGTCGAGAAGATCGACGAGACCAAGGCGACGGAGCGTCTGGAGTCGGTGCTGTCCAAGGCGGCCTGATCCCGGACCGGGATACGTCCCGAAAATCCGTCCGTGACACGAACGGGCGCGCGGCTGCTACCTCAAGCCGCGCGCCCGTCTCGTTTTTTCACCTTTGTTTCGGCGGCATGACACGCCTAAACTCCCCGCCGCCTTCCGGTCCCGGCATTTGCCGGCACCACCGGACGGGCCGCTGACACCGGCTTCGCGAACGACGTCGAAGGGGATCGAGTTTGGGTCTGCCGCCGCGCCTTGGTCATCCCGCCCGCCATGCCGGGACCATCGTCGCCGCCGTCGAGGACGACAGCCGCTTCGCGTCGCTCGGCCGTCCGCGCCGCGTCTGGGCCATCGGCGCGATCCATGCCCAGCCCGACCGGCTGGACGTGATCCACCATGCCATCGCCCAGCGCTTCCGCCCCGGCGACCGGCTGGTCTATCTCGGCAACATGATCGGCTTCGGCGACCGGGTGGTGGAGACCATCGACCGGCTGCTGGCCTTCCGCATCGGGCTGCTGGCGATGCCGGGCATGATCGCGTCGGACATCGTCTACCTCCGCGGCCAGCAGGAGGAGATGTGGCAGAAGTTGCAGCAACTCCACTTCGCCCCCGATCCCCGCACCGTGCTGGACTGGATGCTGCGCCAGGGCGTGGCGCCGACGCTGGCGGCCTATGGCGGCAACCTGGAGGCGGGCATGGCGGCGGCGCGCGGCGGCGCCGTGATGCTTGGCCGCTGGACGCGCGAGCTGCGCCAGTCGATGGCCGCCCATCCCGGACACGAGGCACTGTTCAACGCCCTGCGCCGTGCCGCCTACACCGGCGGCCCGGTCGGAAGCCCGATCTCCGGGGACGGGCCGGATGACGGACCTCCCGGCGCCAGCAGCCGGGGCGGCGGCAGCCTGCTTCTGGTCAGCGCCGGCATCGACCCGCGCCGTCCGCTCACCGGCCAGGGCGACGCCTTCTGGTGGGGCGGCGCCGCCTTCGCCCGGCTGGAGCAGCCCTATGGCGGTTTCCGCCGCCTCGTGCGCGGCTACAACCCTCTCTGGTCGCCGGAAGACCCCAGCGTGGATGTAGGACCGGTGACGGTGACGCTGGACGGCGGCTGCGGCCGCGGTGGGCACCTCGTCTGCGCCTGCTTCGATTCTTTCGGCGAAATGCTGGACCTTTTCCAGGTGTGACCCACCCTTAGGTCCAGCCCAGACCTTCCGCCCGTCCACCTTCCGCCCGTCCATCCTGCCCCCGCATACCGCTCCCGCCATCCTCCGGAATGCCATGGAATAGGCCTCCGGCAAAAATCGTCCATCCCTTGTGATCCGTTCCCCCTACACCTGCGTATGATTCCGCAACAGGGCGCGCTCATGCTTGTTGTGTAACCCGACGGCATCGACCGGGGGCGGGCGGCAACGGCGAAGACCCGAAAGTACGGGGATATGCGAAGGAACACGATGCCGCCCAGACGGGAAGGAAGGGACGGATGGCATACATCGACGATCCGGAGACTCAGCGTGCAAATCTGAGCTTCATCAAGGCATCCATGCGCGAACCGTTGCTGTCGCGCGACCATGAATTCGACCTCGCCCGAAAATGGCGCGAAGGGAATGACGAACGCGCCCTGCATCAGCTGGTCCGGGCCTATACCCGTCTGGTGGTGGCCACCGCGTCCCGTTTCCGCAACTACGGCCTGCCGATGGGCGATCTCGTCCAGGAGGGCAATGTCGGCCTGATGCAGGCGGCCAGCCGCTTCGAGCCCGACCGCGAGGTGCGTTTCTCCACCTACGCCGCCTGGTGGATCCGTTCGGCCATGCAGGACTACATCCTGCGCAACTGGTCGATCGTGCGGACCGGCACCACCGCCGCGCAGAAATCCCTGTTCTTCAACCTGCGCCGCCTGCGCGCCAAGATCGATAGCGCCACCCGGAACGGCAGCGGCGCGCCCCTGACCAGGGAAGGCCGCGAGTGGATCGCGGGCGAATTGAATGTCGATGTCGCCGAGGTCGAGGCGATGGAGATGCGGCTGTCCGGCTCCGACCAGTCGCTGAACACGCCGGTGGCCGATGGCTCCGACGACGACTGGCAGGATTTCCTGGCCGACCAGCGCCCCTCTCCGGAGGATGTGGTGATCGGCATGCGCGACGCCAACACGCGCTCGCAATGGCTGGCGGAGGCGTTGGGCGAACTGAGCCCGCGCGAACGCACTATCATCCGCGAACGCCGGCTGCGCGAGGAAGGCGCCACGCTGGAGGAGTTGGGCCGCGAACTGGGTGTCAGCAAGGAGCGCGTGCGCCAGTTGGAGCACCGGGCGCTGCTGAAACTGCGTCAGTCGATGCTGAAGCGGGTCGAGGATTCCGACGACCTGTTGGCGGAGGCGTGAGGGGGTTCGCGGCGCTTGCCCCCACCCCGACCCTCCCCCGCTGGGCGGGGGAGGGGGCAAGTGCTTGTTCGGGAAAGCGGCGGTAGTCCCTCCCCCACCCAGCGGGGGAGGTTAGGCGGGGGTCTAACTTCCCCCACCAACTCAATGCCGGAAGTGCCGCATTCCGGTCAGCACCATCGCCAGGCCCTTCTCGTCCGCGGCGGCGATCACGTCGTTGTCGCGGATCGAGCCGCCCGGCTGGATCACCGCCGTCACCCCTGCCTCGGCAGCGGCCAGCAGGCCGTCCGCAAACGGGAAGAAGGCGTCCGAAGCGACGACCGAACCCTTGGTCAGCGGCTCCGACAGGCCGGCGGCCTTGGCGGCTTCGGCCGACTTGATGGCGGCGATGCGGGCAGAGTCGACGCGGCTCATCTGGCCGGCACCGACACCCACCGTGGCGCCGTTCTTGGCATAGACGATGGCGTTCGACTTGACGTGCTTGGCGACGCGGAAGGCGAACAGCAGGTCGGCCAGTTCCTGTTCGGTCGGGGCGCGCTTGGTGACGACCTTCAGCTCGGCCGGGTTGACGCGGCCGCTGTCGCGGTTCTGCAGCAGGAAGCCGCCCGACAGCTGCTTGATCATCATGCCGGGTTCGGCCGGGTTCGGCACGTCCTTGGTCAGCAGCACGCGCAGGTTCTTCTTGGTCGCCAGCAGCGCGCGGGCGGCCTCGTCGGCGTCCGGGGCGATCACCACCTCGGCGAACAGCTTGGAGATTTCCTCGGCCGTCTCGGCGTCCAGGCTGCGGTTGACGGCGATGATGCCGCCGAAGGCGCTGACCGGATCGCACAGCAGGGCCGACTTGTAGGCCTCCAGCAGGTTCGCACCCTGCGCCACGCCGCAGGGGTTGGCGTGCTTGATGATGGCGACGGCCGGCTGCTCGAACTCCGCCACCAGCTCGAAGGCGGCGTCGGTATCGTTCAGGTTGTTGTAGGACAGCTCCTTGCCCTGCAGCTGCACGGCGGTGGCGACGCCCGGACGCTTCTCCCCGGTGACGTAGAAGGCCGCCTGCTGGTGCGGGTTCTCGCCATAGCGCAGGGTCTGGGCCAGGGCGCCGGACAGGGTGGTGCGCGGCGGGAAGGTCTCGCCCAGCTGGCCGGCCAGCCAGGTGGAGATGGCGGCGTCGTAGGCGGCGGTGCGGGCATAGGCGCGCTGGGCCAGCTTGCGGCGCAGGGCCAGGGTGACGCAGCCGTCATGGGTCGCCAGCTCGTCCATCACCGCCTCGTAATCGGACGGCTCGGTGACGATGGCGACGAAATCGTGGTTCTTGGCGGCGGCGCGGATCATCGCCGGCCCGCCGATGTCGATGTTCTCGACGCAGTCGTCATAGGCCGCGCCCTTGGCGACCGTCGCCTCGAACGGGTAGAGGTTGACCACCACCAGATCGATGCCGGGGATGTCGTGCTGGGCCATCGCGTCGGCATGGATGTCGCGGCGGGCCAGGATGCCGCCATGGACGCGCGGGTGCAGCGTCTTGACGCGGCCGTCCATGATCTCCGGGAAGCCGGTGTGGTCGGAGACCTCCTTGACCGGCACGCCGGCCTCGGCCAGACGCTGGGCCGAACCGCCGGTCGACAGGATCTCGACGCCGCGGGCGGCGAGCGCCTTGCCCAGCTCCACCAGACCGGCCTTGTCGGATACGGAGATCAGGGCGCGGGCGATGCGGACCTTGTCGGGGGCGGGGGCATGGTTGGCTTTGGGCGGGCTCATGGCGTCATCCTGATCGCTGCGGGTGGTGCATAAGACCGCAGGCAACCGGGGAGACCCGGACAAGCACGGAAGAAGAAAAGCACGGACGACCACGGAAATGCCGCTCATCCGTGCTTATCCCTGCCCGCCCCCGGCGATGCCGGCCCGGACGGACATGGATAAGCACGGCGTGAAGAGTCCCGTGGTCGTCCGTGCTCCGAATCCCGTGTTCATCCGTGTTTCCACGCCCTCTCCCGAAGGGTATAGGCCCGGCCACTGCGGATGGGCGCGATTTACGCCGCCTTGCGCTCGCGGCGCAAGGCCCATTTCACCGTCAGCCCTTCGGGGCCGCATTGTCCCTGCATCATGATCTGCCGGGTGCGGCGGGGCTCGTCCCCGCTGCCGAGATAGACGCTCTCCGCCACCTCCAGCACGGCGCCGGTCACCCGCATGCGCCAGGCATTGCCGCTGGGCAGGCGCAGAAGCACCTGGTCGTCCCGCCCGTCGCCCTGTCCCTGGACCGGCACCACCTCGACATTCGGATGCAGGTGGAAGCGGATGGCGTAGGGCTGCGGCTGCGGCGTGGCGCCGATCACCGGCTCCAGCGTGTCTTCGCCCCGCAGATCCTCGCCATTGTCGGCAAGATAGACGCGGCGGCGGTGCAACAGGCCGAAGCCCTTGCTGTAGCCGTTGTGGCTGGCGACCACCAGCATGGCGCCGTCGGATTCCTGCCGCTCGCAATTGACATTCGTCGGCCGGCGGCCCAGCCCACCCTTCTCCAGAACTTCCGACGAGTTGGTGTCGGCCACCACCATGGTCGAATGGGCGGAGGTGCCGGCCAGCGCCGCGCGCCAGGGACCGCGTTGCGAGGGATGGCTGCCGCAATTGACGATCAGCCGCTCCTTGTTGACGGAGACCTCCATCGACAGGGTGCCGGCGTGGGCGCTGCGGTCCAGCCCCACCGGCGGCGGCGCGCCGGTGTCGAGCAGCACCAGGGTGCGCCCGGCGAGCAGCCGCTCGAACCCGGTGTGCGGCGCGCTCTTCAGCGGACGGCCGCGGGCGTCGGCCTGGGCCAGCACCGTGTCGATCAGCGCCGGGTCCTCCTCCCGCCCGCCGTTGAACAGGGCGAGCCCGCCATCGACGTGGCGGAAGAAGCGCAGCGCCGGCGTCATGCGGTCGATGGCGTGCTGGAGGCTTTCCGGTACCTCCTCCTTCGCGACGCGCAGAACGGCGCGCATGTCGATCAGGTCGCGCAACACCCGCATCTGGATCGACGGGTTGCGCTCCACATGGCCGCCGTCGGGCAGGATCTGGCGCGGCAGTTCCTTGTCGAGCAGGCGCAGGGCCTCCCGTGCCGCCTTGTCCTGATCGGGCAGGCAATAGCCGCCATAGAGCAGCCCCTTGATCGCGCCGATCAGCCGTTCGCCGTCCAGCTTGGCCGGCACCACCCGAAGCAGATGGCGAAGCTGGCGCGCCATGCTCTCGAACACCCGGGCGCGGAATTCGTCGTCGGCCGAGGCGCAGTAGAAGTCATGCAGGCCGATCCAGCTGGCCAGCCGCGTGCCCAGCACGTCGGGCGCCCAGCTCTGCGCGTGCCAGCCGCCATTCTGGTCCAGCCACGACCACACCAGCACCCGCGCCCGGCGCCGCGCCGTGTCGCCGCCGACCGCGCGCAGATCGCGCAGCCATTCGAAGCCGTGGGCGGCGCGCAGCCAGCCGGGGCTGACGCCCTGGGGCCGCCAGTTGGGCGCGCCGTTGGGATCGACCATGACGGCCTGCCCGGCGAACCCCATCCGGCCGGCCAGCATGGCATTGCCGTTTCCGGTGTCGCCCGGCCAGGGATCGGGCGGGACCACCGCCAGCGCCCCCGGCGCCTTGCCGCCCAGCATCAGGGCGTAGAGGGGATTCCCATAGGCAAGGCGCGCCATGCCGCTGCGAAACCGTCCGTTCCCGTCGCCCATCAGCGCCGACTCCTTCAGGACCGCGAGCGGCGTCGGCGGCCGGCGGAGGGTGATGATGCGGTGCGGGAGAACACGGACGAAAGCATAGGTCGTGTCGTATCAATTCGCCGCCCGCACCGCAAGACGGGCCTGGGAATTATCCCTCGCTGCGGAACGGATGCGGCCTCAGTCCGGGCGTCGCCGCAGTCGTGCGACGAAGAAGCCGTCAATCCCGCCGAGATCGGCCAGCATCCCCGGAAGGCTGCGGATCTCGCCGGCCTCGTTGATCGGCTCCGACAGCCCGCCGAGCTCCCCGGCGGTGACCGGCCAGCGCTCCACCCGCTTGTCCTGGTCCAGCAGGCGGGCGATCTGCGCCTCCCCTTCCTCCGGCTGGAGGGAGCAGGTGCAGTAGATCAGCGTGCCACCAGGCTTGACCAGCTCGACCGAGCGGGCGAGCAGCCGCGACTGGGCACGGGCCAGCTTGGCGATGTCGTCGGGCGTCTTGACGCGCAGGATGTCGGGATGGCGCCGGATCGCCCCGGTCGCCGAACAGGGCGCGTCGAGCAGCACGGCGTCGGCCGGCTCCTCCGGCTCCCAGGTCGCGGCGTCGGCGGCCAGCACCTCGGCCTGCAGCTTGAGGCGCTTCAGATTTTCGGTGACCCGCTCCAGCCGGCGGGCCGAGCGGTCGATGGCGGTGACCTGCGCACCCTGCACCACCAGCTGCGCCGTCTTGCCGCCGGGAGCGGCGCACAGGTCGAACACCCGCTTGCCCCGAAGATCGCCGAACAGCTTGGCCGGCAGCGAGGCGGCGAGGTCCTGGATCCACCACTCCCCGTCCTCGAAGCCCGGAAGCTCGATCACCGATCCGCCGGGCGGGCGGCGCAGCGATCCGGTCGGCAGCAGGGTGGCGCCCAGCCGCTCGGCCCAGCCCTCCGGGTCGGACTTCACCGTGATGTCCAGCGGCGCCTCGTGCAGGTGCGCCTCGACGATGCCGCGGGTGCGGGCGGTGCCGTAGGCGGAGCGCCAGGACAGCCACAGCCAGTCCGGCGTGTTCAGCCGCCCGGCATCCTGCCGCGCCGCCATCTCCACCCCTTCGCGTCCGATTCGGCGCAGCACGGCGTTGATCAGCCCCTTGTAGGGAGCGGCGTTGCGCGCCGCCGCCAGTTCCACCGCGGTATCGACTGCGGCATGGGCGGGGGTGTTCAGGAACACCAGCTGCGCCGTTCCCAGCCGCAGCATGTCGTGGATGGCGGCTTTGGGCAGGCCCGGCTTGGCGAGGCTCGACTGGATCAGCTCGTCGATCTGGCCCAGGCGGCGCAGGACGGTGGCGACCAGCAGGCGGACGAAGCCGCGGTCGCGCGGCTGCAGCGCCGCCAGTTCGGGATGCGCGTCGAACGCGTCGTCGAAGGGAACGGACTTGCGCAGCACGTCGCGCAGCAGGTCGAGCGCAACGCCGCGGGCGGCGAGGGAAGTGTCGGTCATGGATAAGGATCTAGCGCGCCGGACGGCCGGTGTCGATACGGGATGCCCGGTGATTCCAGGCCATGGAGACCGAAAAAGCCGGGCCGGAATGGCCAAGACGGAAAAAGCGAAGGGCCGGTGCGTTGCCGCCCGGCCCTTTGGTCTTCGCTTTACCGGAGAACTGGAGCGGGCGAAGGGATTCGAACCCTCGACCCCAACCTTGGCAAGGTTGTGCTCTACCCCTGAGCTACGCCCGCGCTCCCGTCGTCCGGGAGCCGCTTTCTACGGAAACGCGGCCTCCGCCGCAAGAGGAAAATTCACCCTCCCCTCACTTTTTTCGTGGAGGTTCTATCCGTCTTTGCCGCGCTGCGGCACCGGGCGTCTTGCGTCCCTTCGGCAGGGCGCTATGGTGTGCGGCCATACGGCAACGGATGGAGATTGCGGCATGGCCGGCACCATCACCCTGACCCGCGATGGAGCGGTCGCGACCCTGACCCTGTCCAACCCGGACAAGCTGAACGCCTTCGACAAACCGATGTGGCACGCCCTGATCGGCCACCTGGGCGCGCTGGAGACCGACGAGGGAACCCGCGTCGTGGTGATGCGCGGCGGACCCGGTTCCACCGGCGCCCGCACCTTCTCCCCCGGCGCCGACATCTCCGAGTTCGAGAGCGAGCGCAACAGCCCCGAACAGGGCGCCGCCTACGGCGACCTGATGGACGAGGGGCTGGACGGACTGCGCGGCCTTCGCCACCCGGTGCTGGCCGCAATCGACGGCCCCTGCTGCGGCATCGGGCTGGCGGTGGCGCTGGCCTGCGACCTCAGGGTCTGTTCGGAGAGCAGCCGCTTCGGCGTGCCCGTCAGCCGGCTCGGCATTTCCATGGGACCGACGGAGCTGAAGCTGGTCGCCGACGTGGCCGGCGGCCCGGCGGCGCTGGAAATCCTGCTGGAAGGCCGCGTCTTCGGGGCGGCGGAGGCCAAGGACAAGAAGCTCGTCCACCGAGTCGTTCCCGACGAGGGATTCGAGGCGGAGATCGCCGCGACCGTCCAGCGCATCGCCGCCGGCGCACCGCTGGCCGCCACCCTGCACAAGCGCTATGTCCGCCGCCTGTCAGACCCGGTTCCGCTGACCGAAGCGGAGATCGCCGAATGCTACCGCTGCTTCGGCACGCAAGACTTCCGCGAGGGCTACCGCGCCTTCCTGGAGAAGCGGAAGCCGGTGTTCACGGGGCGCTGATTTTGGGGAAAGTGCAGTTGCGGTTCACAAGATTCACACGGATGTCACGGATTTAGACACGGATTACACGGATTTTTCTTGAACATGGCGACGTTCCGGCCGTTCCCGGCAGGCATGGACCCGGGCAACGCCGCATCCGTGACATCCGTGTCGAAATCCGTGACATCCGTGTCGATCTTGCCCGCCGATCCCGCACTTCCCAAAAGACGGTCTATCTCCGACCGCGCTTACGCATGGCAGGGCTTTCGCACGCGCGATGGTCATGGCGGCGGAACGGCTCACATTCCTAGGGTTCCGCTCCCTGCCTGACGGTCCGTCATGTCGCGTGTCACCCCGCTGATCATCGCCTGCGCCCTGTTCATGGAGAATCTCGACGCGACGGTGATCGCCACCGCGCTGCCGGAGATCGCGCGGTCGATGGGCGAGGATCCCCTGCGGCTCAGTCTGGCGATGACCTCCTACATGCTGGCGCTGGCGGTGTTCCTGCCGGTCAGCGGCTGGGCGGCCGACCGCTACGGCGCGCGCACCGTCTTCGCCAGCGCCATCGGCGTCTTCACGCTGGGCTCCGTCGCCTGCGGACTGTCGAACGGTCTGGCCGAGCTGGTCGCCGCCCGCATCGTCCAGGGCATCGGCGGCGCGATGATGGTGCCGGTCGGCCGGCTGATCCTGCTGCGCACGGTGCCCAAGGACCAGCTGGTGACGGCCATGGCGCGGATGACCCTGCCGGCGCTGATCGGCCCGGCGCTGGGCCCTCTGGTGGGCGGCGCCATCACCACCTATGCCTCCTGGCGTTGGATCTTCTTCATCAACGTGCCGATCGGGCTGGTCGGCATCGCGCTCGTTCTGGCGCTGATCCCCAACCTGAAGGAGGAGCAGCGCGACCCCTTCGACGCCCGCGGTTTCCTGTGGAGTTCCATAGCACTCGCCGCCTTCATGTTCGGCTTCGAGAATGTCGGGCGCGACCTGCTGCCGGCCTATGCCGTGGCGGGGCTGCTGGGGGCGGCGCTGCTGGCGACGCTGGCCTATCTGCGCCATGCCCGGCGGGTGGTGCGGCCGGTGCTGGACCCGTCGCTGTTCCGGCTGCCGACCTACCGCGCCTCGGTTCTGGGCGGCACGCTGTTCCGCATCGGCATCGGCGCGGTGCCCTTCCTGATGCCGGTGATGCTGCAGATCGGCTTCGGCCTGACCGCCTTCGAGTCGGGAGCCCTGACCTTCGCCGGGGCGGCGGGGGCGCTGACGATGAAGGCGCTGGCCGGCCCGATCCTGCGCCGCTTCGGCTTCCGTCTGGTGCTGGGGCTGAATGCGCTGGTCAGCGGTGTCATCCTGGCCGGCTACGGCGCCTTCCGGCCCGACACGCCGCATCTGGTGATCCTGGGCGCGCTGCTGCTGGGCGGCTTCTTCCGGTCGCTGCAATTCACCGGCATGAACACGCTGAGCTATGCCGAGGTGCCGCAGGCGATGACCAGCCGGGCCAACACGCTGGCCAGCGTGATGCAGCAGCTGTCGCTGAGCCTGGGAGTCGCCGTCGGCGCCACGGCGCTGCACCTGACCGTGCAGTGGAGCGGCGGCGTCCTGACCCCGGCCTCCTTCGTCCCGGCCTTCCTGACGGTGGGGCTGATGGCCTGCGCCTCCAGCCTGCCCTTCTGGCGCCTGCCCGCCGATGCCGGCGACGAGATCAGCGGGCACATCGGCGGCGGCAAGTCGGC
Source organism: Azospirillum sp. B21 (assembly GCF_008364825.1). Lineage (GTDB taxonomy): Bacteria > Pseudomonadota > Alphaproteobacteria > Azospirillales > Azospirillaceae > Azospirillum. The sequence continues at coordinate 391,429 of NZ_VTTO01000004.1, read as the reverse complement.
CGAAAGAGACGGCAACCCGCGCAGCGCATCGGTCAAGGCTGCCGCATTGACCGATGCGGCGGATTAGCAAAACTGGGTCGAACCGCCGGCCGGCCGTTTCCGAGCATCGGCAACAGCCCTATCCATTCTGCGGATATAGCCGGATCGCTGAGACTTCGGATGAGAATAATTCCGGCGATCATGATTAATTTTCGTGCGAGTCAGGGTTGGTAGCGCGTGCGTTCCGGGCGCGTTCCCGCTATAAACATGCATGGCGGCCATGCGCCGTCCTCAAGATAATGGGAGGCTCCGGGCGGCTGCGCACCGGGGCGGGACAGCATGATGGATTGGGACAAGCTGCGGGTTTTCCACGCGGTGGCCGAAGCCGGCAGCTTCACGCATGCCGGCGAGACGTTGAACCTCAGCCAGTCGGCGGTCAGCCGCCAGATCAGCGCGCTTGAGGAAAGCCTGGGCGTTCCGCTGTTTCACCGCCACGCCCGCGGGCTGATCCTGACCGAACAGGGCGAGTTGCTTCACCGCACCGCCCGCGACGTCTTCGCCAAGCTGTCGATGACCGAGGCGATGCTGACCGAAAGCCGGGAGCATCCCAAGGGGCCGCTGCGGGTGACGACGACCGTCGCCTTCGGATCGACCTGGCTGACGCCGCGCATCAACGAGTTCATGTCGATCTACCCCGACATCCAGCTGACTCTGCTGATCGACGACGACGAGCTGGACCTGGCGATGCGGGAGGCGGACATCGCCATCCGCATGAACACGCCGCGCCAGCCGGACCTGATCCAGCGGCACCTGATGTCGATCCGCTTCCATCTTTATGCCAGCCAGAGCTACTTGAAGAAGAAGGGTACGCCCAAGACGCCGGCCGAGTTGGACAGCCACGACCTGATCACCTATCCGCCGGACGTGCGGGCGCCAATCCCCAACGTCAACTGGATTATGGAGGTGGGCGACCCCTCGCCCAACCGGAAGCCGATCCTGCAGGTCAACAGCGTCTACGCCATCTACCGCGCGGTGGAGAGCGGGCTGGGCATCGGCGCGCTTCCCGACTTCCTGGTCGACAGCTTCTCCAAGGACGTGACCCGCGTCCTGCCGGACGTCGACGGCCCGAAAGTCGATGCTTACTTCGTTTATGCCGAAGAATTGCGCCATTCCAAGCGCATCGCGGTCTTCCGCGACTTCCTGGTCAAAAAAGTGGCAGAAACTCCGTTCTGATCCGGCGCATTTTCCGACAGTTTGCAAGAGAGTTGCCGAAATTGACCGCGCTGCACCATCATTCGGGAGCAGTCCGGTCGATTTCGGCATTTTTATTAGCCTTCTAAGGGTCTTTTCTAGCCATGCGTGGCTTGCATGGTAGATTTATTCATTTGTGCCTGGAAAGTTGGCAGCGGAATGGTCAAATTTTGACCGTTGGATGCTGCGACGCAGCACCCGATGTTTCGTCCCGGAGGTCTCCCCTCCGGGGTTGGGTCCTCGGACCCAGCGTCTCCCAGACGTGAAGCCTCCCTGTTCAACTCGCCGCTAATCCAATGGGTTAGCGGCGGTTTTTTTATGGGCCGAGAGTCCGGCGGACAGTTTGGGCGGGCTGCGGCATTTCGTCCCCTTCTTCCTCCTCCAGCGCCGCGCGTGCGATGGCCAGGATGTTGTCCAGGCGGATGACCAACTCGTTCTCGCACAGCGCCGAACGTGCGGCGGCGGCCTCTTCTATTATGGAATGCAAGGCATTATGTCGGGTCATCGCAACCTCCGATCCGGTGGAGCGGGCTGGCATCCGTCCGGCTGTCCGCTGCTCCTGTAACGTGTCCAGCCCCATCGTCGTTCTCTCGCCTGTGAAAAACTTCACAGCAAGGTCGCAGCGGTTTCGCATACCTGTTTATGCACCAGCAACGGAGGGCTCCCACATGCAGATGCGCAACATCAGGGTGAACGGCAAGCGGACCAGCATGAAGCTGATGCCGGTGGAGTGGGAGTCGCTGGAGGAAATCTGCACCCGCGAGCACATGACGATGAGCGAGCTGGTGTCGAAGATCGATGCCGAACGCCAGGACTGTGACAATCTCACCGGCTGCGTCCGCGTTTACGCCCTCTGCTATTTCCGCAAGGCCGCCGGTTTGTCGGAGCCGATGCCGCGCCATCGCGCGCCGGAAACCATCGCCTACGCAGCCGAATAAGGACGCTGAATAGCGGCGCCAAGTAACGACGCCGGGAAGCCGGCCGCTTCTTCCCGCATAAGCGGATGGCCCAAACACACCGCGCCCCCATCCCACCATCGGACGGTGGCGCAGGTGCGGCAGGCACACCATGTTCGACGCAGGGCCCCTTTCCGGCGGCCACCTTCCCTCCACGCGTCGATCGAGGTGATGTGCCGATGCCGGATGCCCACCAGTTTCCCGTCTACAGCGTCGGCGAGCGGCGGGCGGATGCGGTCGTCCATGCCGTCGGCGTCACAGCCGGGATCGCCGGATTCGTCTGGCTGCTGAATGCCGCGGTCCTCTCCGGCACGATGCCCACCCGAACGGCCCTTGCCCTGGCGATCTATGGGCTGGGGCTGGTCGGCATGCTCAGCGCGTCGGCCGCCTACAACCTCGCCCCGCCCGGCTTCGGCAAGGCCCTGCTGCGGCGGGTCGACCATGCCATGATCTTCGTGATGATCGCCGGCACCTACACCCCCTTCACGCTGGGGCTGGGCCAGGGCGTCGTGCTGGGCGGCGCTGTATGGGGCGGGGCCGCCTTCGGGGCGGCGCTGAAGCTGCGCTTTCCCGGACGCTTCCACCGGCTGGGGCTGGCGCTGTATCTCGGGCTGGGCTGGGCGATCGTCACCGCGCTGGAGCCGCTGGGGTCGGTGCTGTCGGCACCCGCGCTGTGGCTGCTGGTTGCCGGCGGCCTGATCTACACCGTCGGCGTCGTCTTCCACCTGATGGAGCGGATGCCCTACAACAATGCGGTCTGGCACCTGCTGGTGCTGGCCGCCGCCAGCTGCCATTTCGCCGCCGTCTCGGTTGCCTTCCTGCCCTGAGATCTTCCTGCCCTGGGACGGGACAAATGGCGGGGGATTCCGTATCTTCCCCGGGCCACAATCCCAGGGAGACATGATGGGCCAGCTGGACCTTACGGGACCGTCGATCCGCTTGACGCTGCCGCCGCATGGACGGATGGCGCTCGCCGGCGCGGCACTGGCCCTTTCGGTCATGGTCGCAGGCGGTACGGCCCGGGCACAGCCGTCCTTCGACTGCAAGGCGGCCTCCACGCCCGTGGAAAAGGCGATCTGCGCCGATCCGAAGCTGGCCGATGCCGACAGTGAGATCGCCGACGCCTACAAGACGCTGCAGGCCCTGTCCGGTACCGCCGACCGCGAACGGCTGCGGGCGGAGCAGAAGGCGTGGCTGGCCCAGCGCAATCAGTGCGCCACGGCGGGCTCGTCCGTCGCCACCTGCCTCGGTCCGGTCCTCGACGCCCGCAGGACCGCGTTGGCCGAGTCGGTGCCCAAGGCGGTCACCGCGCTGGCGGCCATCGTCGACGGGATCGCCGCCGACCCGGCCGGCGCCGGGAAGCGGCTGGCCGAGATCCGCGGCGGGCTGGGCAAGGGGTGGACCGCCTATGCGCTGCGCTTCGGCCCCTCCCCCGACCGCGCCAAGGCCGACGCCCTGCTGCGCGAAGCCGTCGAGGGCATCGAGGATCCTTATTCGCGCGAGACCGCGTCGGGAGTCGACCTGACGACCGACGAGGGCTTCCTGACCGCCTTGCGGGTGGTCAGCGACGATGTCGAGATGGCGTGGCCCTGCTCGGTGATGGAGCGGCGCGGTGCGGCGGCCTGGAAGGCGATGGAGCCGCTCTATGGCAGCAACCGCGACAATTTCGGCGCCCATCCCGCCTGCCCGGACGACAACGCCCTGCTCGCCTCCCCCGCCTGGACGGCGGTGGACGACCTGCTGGCCCCGATGCTGGAGGCCGCGTCCAACCGCACCGGCACCATCCGCTTCGCCAGCTACCGCCAGATGGCGATCGACCGCATGAAGTCGGCGGTCGACCCGCGCCTGTTCCTCGCCGACGCACCGGAACTGGCGGCGCTGGTCAAGGATGCCGCCGGCTGGAGCAACCCGCGCTGGATCGCGCCGGGTTGGGGCGAACGTCTCCGCGCCGCGGTGGATGGCGCGGTGGCGGCATGGACGCCGCAGATCGCCGGCCGCTATTCCATCGGCACCGCCGAGGCCCGCCGCATCGCCGAGGCGGTGGCGGCACAGGGCTTGGGCGGCAGCATGGGGCTGATCGCCGACAACCTGGAACTCCAGAAGGACACCCGCCTTCCCGATTGGCTGCGCGGCAGCTGGAGCTGGACTGGCAGTGCGGAGGACACGCCCTTCGGCGGCCCCGCCGGCAAGGCCCGCATCGACGCCACCGGCATCTGCGTCGGCAGCGAGTGCGGCGGCTATGACGTTGCCGGCCAGGGCGAGGACGCCCCCTTCGACCCGAAGGAGGTCAAGGCGGCGGGTGTCTCCCCCGCCCCCAATGCGGCGAAGCAGGCGGTCAGCCTCGCGCCCGTGTCGGCCGGCTTCAGCCTGACCATGGTCCCACTGACCGGCGGGAATGTGCTGGTCACCGGCACGGCAAAGCCGCTGCTGTTGAAGCGGGAAGGAAAGTAGAAGCGATGCACGCGGCCGACCGCGCCGCTTCTCCTGTCCGGTGAACGCGAATCTCTTGCCTGCATCGTTCGGGTAGGCGACACTTCGCGGCGCGTGCTCCGGTTGCGGAGCCAGGCGCGGCTTTCCGGAGGGAGGCATGGCACGGAACCTGAAGGCGCTGGGGTTGTGGCGCACGGCGCTGGTCGCCAGCGTCCGCCGGGACGGGCCGGACCTGTCGGCGCGACAGCTGGCGATCCTGCTCCAGGTCTATCTGACCGATCCGCCGCACACCGTGCGCGGCCTCGCGTCCCTGCTGAACATCTCCAAGCCCGCCGTGACCCGCGCGCTCGACCGGTTGTCGGTGCTGGGTTTCGTCAAGCGCAAGCGCGATGCGGAGGACAAGCGCAACGTGCTGGTCCAGCGCACGGTGAAGGGTAGCGTCTATCTGTCGGACTTCGCCGAACTGGTGATCGCCGCCGGCGCCGTGACGCCGGAGGACATGAGCCGCATCCAGGCCGACGAGGAAATCGCCGCCGCCGCCAAGACCAGGCTGGAGGCGGAACTGCAGGACGTGTCGGCGCTGGAAACCTCCGCGTCCTGACCGAGCCTTCGCCGGTTCGACGGCGGCAGGCACGTCTTCGATCAGGCCGTCATCCCCGCGAAGGCGGGGATCCAGGCATTGTGTCGGGGCATGTCGTCGGGCAACCAAAGGGCAAGCTGGATTCCCGCCTTCGCGGGAATGACCGCCGATAATACGCCGCCTGCCCCATCCCGCCCCTTACAGAAGCGCTTCCAGCACGCGGTCGGGCGGGGTGTGGCCGTCGATGAAGGTCTTGATGTTGATCACCACCTTCTCGCCCATGTCGATGCGCCCCTCAATGGTGGCGGAACCCATGTGCGGCAACAGCACGACGTTGTCCAGCCGCAGAAGCTTTGGGTTGACGGCCGGCTCATGCTCGAACACGTCCAGGCCGGCACCGGCGATCTCGCCCTTCGACAGCATGCGGGTCAGCGCCACCTCGTCGATCACCTCGCCGCGCGAGGTGTTGACGATATAGCAGTGCGGCCGCAGCAGCTTCAGCCGGCGTTCCGACAGCAGATGATAAGTGGCCGGCGTGTGCGGGCAGTTGATCGACACGATGTCCATCCGCGCCAGCATCTGGTCCAGGCTGGACCAGTAGGTCGCCTCCAGCTCCTGTTCCAGCTCGGGATGGACGCGGCGGCGGTTGTGGTAGTGGATCGACATGCCGAAGGCGCGCGCCCGGCGCGCCAGGGCCGAGCCGATGCGGCCCATGCCCAGGATGCCCAGCCGCTTGCCGCTGATGCGGTGGCCCAGCATGGTGGTCGGGCCCCAGCCGGTCCACTGGCCGGAGCGGACCAGCCGCTCGCCTTCCGCCACGCGCCGCGCGGTGGCCAGCAGCAGCGCCATGGTCATGTCGGCCGTGTCGTCGGTCAGAACGCCGGGGGTGTTGGTGACGATGATGCCGCGCTCGCGCGCCGCCTTCAGGTCGATGTGGTCGACGCCGGTGCCGAAGGAGGCGATCAGCCGCAGCTGAGATCCGGCGGACTCGATCAGGGCGCGGTCGATGCGGTCGGTGACGGTGGGCACCAGAACCTCGGCGACGGCCATCGCCTCCTGCATCTGGGCGGGGGTCAGCGGAACGTCGTCCGGATTGAGCCGGGTGTCGAACAGCTCCATCATCCGCGTCTCGATGACGTCCGGCAGCTTGCGGGTGACGACAACGAGCGGCTTCTTCTTGTCGGTCATCGGTGCTGGTCCTCCCTTGCCCCGGCCCGCCCGCATCTCATGGTCCTGCGTGGCTGTTCCGGTCCCCGGTTGCCATACCAAGCGGCCGTTGGACTGTCCAGAAGTCCGTCGCGAATGCCCGTCCTGCGGCAGGACATCCGGCGGTTGGACCACATCCTCCGATTGGGGGTGGCGGCGCTTGCCCTATCGAACGGGTGGTCTCTATAGTGCGGCCCGATTTCGCCGCTCCCTTCCGTCAACACCGGTGCCGCCATGCTCGTCCGCCGCTCCGTCCTCGCCATGCTGGCCCTGATGATGGGGCTGGGCGCGGCCTGCGGCAGCACGGCCTATGGCGGCACGGCCTGGGCCGCGGAGAAAGGCACGGAAAATCGCAAGGACCCCACCCACGCGTCGGGCCTGCCGATCCCCCGCTTCGTCACCGTGCGCGTCGGCGAAGTGAACCTGCGCTCCGGCCCCAACGGCAGCTACCCCATCGAATGGGTCTTCCGCCGCAAGGACATGCCGGTGGAGATCATCCAGGAATTCGACACCTGGCGTCGCATCCGCGACTGGGAGGGGGCGGAAGGATGGGTGCACCAGAGCGCGCTGTCCGGCCGCCGCGGCGTCCTGATCGTCGGCCAGACCCGCACCGTGCACGAGGCGCCGCGCGGCGACAGCGCGGTGGTGGCGCGGGCCGAGCCGGGCGTCATCGGATCGCTGAAGAAATGCCGCGACGACTGGTGCGAGGTGGAGTTGAAAGGCTATCGCGGCTGGATGAAGCGTGCCGATTTCTGGGGCACCTACGCCGGCGAGAAGATCGAGTAGGCGCTCCCCATAGCCGTTCGGCGCCTAAACGGCGCCCGCGGGGCTTGAAGGTGGGCGGGAAAGGCCTTACGGTCGCGGCCTTACCTTTCTCTACTGCAAGAGCAGTCCCATGAGCGGCGCGTCCGGCAAACAGATCAAGAAAGTGGTGCTCGCCTATTCGGGCGGCCTCGACACCTCGGTCATCCTGAAGTGGCTGCAGGAGACCTATTCCTGCGAGGTGGTGACCTTCACCGCCGACCTCGGCCAGGGCGAGGAGCTGGAGCCCGCCCGCAAGAAGGCCGAGCTTCTGGGCATCAAGCCGGAAAACATCTTCATCGACGACCTGCGCGAGGAATTCGTTCGCGACTTCGTCTTCCCGATGTTCCGCGCCAACACGCTCTACGAGGGCACCTACCTGCTCGGCACCTCGATCGCCCGGCCGCTGATCGCCAAGCGCCAGATCGAGATCGCCAACATGGTCGGCGCCGACGCCGTCGCCCATGGCGCCACCGGCAAGGGCAACGACCAGGTCCGCTTCGAGCTGGGCTACTACGCCCTGCGGCCGGACATCACGGTCATCGCGCCGTGGCGCGAGTGGACCCTGAACAGCCGCACCACGCTGCTGGACTACGCCGAGAAGAACCAGATTCCGATCGCCAAGGACAAGCGCGGCGAGGCCCCCTACTCCACCGACGCCAACCTCCTGCACATCTCGTATGAGGGCAAGGCGCTGGAGGATCCGTGGGTCGAGCCGGACGAGGACATGTACACCCGCTCCGTCGCCCCGGAAAAGGCGCCGGACACCCCGACCTACATCGAGGTCGAGTTCAAGAACGGTGACGCGGTCGCCATCGACGGCAAGGCGCTGTCCCCGGCGGCCCTGCTGACCGAGCTGAACCGCCTGGGCGGCGAGAACGGCATCGGCCGCCTCGATCTGGTCGAGAACCGCTATGTCGGCATGAAGTCGCGCGGCGTCTACGAGACCCCGGGCGGCAGCATCCTGCTGGTGGCGCACCGCGCCATGGAGAGCATCACGCTCGACCGCGGCGCCGGCCACCTGAAGGACGAGCTGATGCCGCGCTACGCCGAGCTGATCTATTGCGGCTACTGGTGGAGCCCGGAGCGTCTGGCCATCCAGGCGCTGATCGACCAGACCCAGTCGCTGGTCAACGGCACGGTCCGCCTGAAGCTGTTCAAGGGCAACGTCACGGTCGTCGGCCGCAAGTCGCCCAACTCCCTGTACCGCATGGACTATGTGACCTTCGAGCAGGACAGCGTCTACAACCAGAAGGACGCCGAAGGCTTCATCAAGCTGAACGCGCTCCGCCTGCGTCTGGGCGCGATGGCCAAGCAGAAGATCGGGTAAGTCATCGGAGTCGCGGGAGGGCCGGCGGCTCTCCCGCATCCACCTGATCTTGATATGACCGACCCCGCGGCTTACAGGCGTGGGTCGTTGAAGCCGGATTTCTCGAAATTCAATGTCAGGCGCGGGAACTCACGCAACGCCTGTACACTATCTCGACGCAAGAATAGCTGCCAACTCTGCAGACTTGTTGGCTCGGGCTTGCAGAACACAGCGCAATCTAACAGAGCCAAGTTAGCACCGCGTTCCGGGTCGCGGATTGATTCGTAGCGAATAGCCTGCACTCCGACTTGGCGTGCTGCATCAGCCAAATCTTGGCAGGGACCGTATATAGTAGGATGGAGCCAAAGAGAGCTTTGATCGGAAAGCGGCGCATCCATCAAATCCAAGCCGATGTCAGTTTTATATTCTACAGAAAAAGCCGTATATTCTCCAGGATTAGCTGGCATTTGAGTTTGCGGAGACTCAGAGAAAAATAGCAGTCTGTAAAAACACAGCTCCGCAACCGCAGTTTTTACATCCTCAGAGGCATAGAAAACACCAAGAGTTTTCCCTGCCCTACGAAAACGCGAGCCATTAGGATATTCCGCATCATAACGGAACGGTGATGAAAGCAAGAAGTTTAGCCCACTACACTGCTTTGGAAGCTTAGGCTTCGTCGCTTCAATCAAGTCTTCCAGAAGATACTGCTCATCTAAATTATCGACAAGCTTAAGGGTGGAGACCTTATTTTGGGCCTCCACCACTCTCCACACACTTCCACCTAAAGGACGCTTACTAGACAATAGCGCGTCGACTGTCCAAATATCCGATGACATTCAAGAGCCCAATGATGGTCTGGATCTGCTCAAGCGGCTTTCCATCAAGCGCAGTGTTGAAGTTCCTCAGCCAAGCGCTTGCCACATCGGCTTCACCGCCCACGATCGTGTCCAGTGAGCGATAAAGGCGTATTAGAAGAATAGCAAGCTCGAACTCTTTTCCGCGTTCCGAGAGTTGGTAGCCATGGTTCTTCATACGCGAGACAGTCGGCTCAGAAACACCGAGAATTTTGGCGAGCGCACCATTGGGAATGCAGAGTTGTTCAGCTGCTCGCAGAACTGCCTTGGTTACGACCTGCTCTGCAGCAGTGGCCTTGGTCGCTTTGGCGTTCGTTGTCATAGCGCAGCCCTCCATCTCCTGAAAAAACAATGTAGCTTTCTTTCCTGAGAAAGCAACACCTTTTAGTTCGCACTGTTCCGCCCTGTCCCCCTTAAGGGGGACAGGGCGGAACAGTGCGAACTGATGCACTCAAGGGCCGCGTGCCCTCTCCCCCCTTAAGGGGGGAGAGGGCACGCGGCCCTTGAGCATCCCAGGACACACTCCGTACAAACCCATTGAAGCCATCGATGCAAAAATGTCACGCGGTATTTATTTTTACCCAAGCCTCAACTGAGTGATAATAGCAACAACCTCTTGATGAACTGATGCTGCCACGACTGCTCCTTCAGCCAATCGATTCGCTCTACTTCCCCGCAGCCGTAACCACCTTGTCGATGGCGCCCAGTGCGAACTTCAACACCGCCTCGTCGGCCAGCTTGCCGTCCTTGATCTTCTCGCCGACGGTGCCGATGACCACCTGGGCGCCGCCGATCAGCTTGGCCGGGATCGCCAGCAACGTATCGTTCACCTGCTGATGCGCGCGCACGCCGCCGGTGAAGGCGGGGGAGTTGGAGATGACCAGCACCGGCTTGCCGTTCAGCGCCGACTTGCCGTAGGGACGCGATGCCCAGTCGAGCGCGTTCTTCAGCACGCCCGGCATACCGTAATTATACTCCGGCGTGACGATGACCACGCCGTCGGCCTCGGCGATGGCTTGACGGAAGGCCTGGACCTCCGCCGGGGCGTCGGGGGTGTCGATGTCCTGGTCGTAAAGCGGCAGGCGCAGGTCGCGGATGTCCATGCTGAGGCCGGCCGGCAGGGCGTGCTGCAGCCCGCGCAGGACGGCCAGCGAGTTGGAGTTGCTGCGCAGGCTGCCGGGCAGGCCCAGCAGTTTGGCTCGCACCGTTGCATCGGTCATGAAGCGGTTGCCTTTCCTCTTATGGTCGAACCCGTCGATATCAGACGCGGTTGGGATGGGACGGGCCGCTGCCCGCTCCGGTCCGGGCGATGGAGTCGGCGATTTCGTCGAGATCCTCCGGCGTCAGGGTCAGGGTGGCGGCGTCCAGCCAGCCATCAACCTGGGCCGGCGTGCGGGCGCCGACAATGGCACCGGTGATCGCCGGCCAGGACAGCACCCAGGCCACCGCGACGGCGGCGATGGTGGTGCCGTGCCGCTCGGCGATCGGGCCGAAGGACTGCGCCAGCGCCAGATTGCGCTCCAGCGCCTCGCCGGTGAAGTTGGCGTTGCTGGACCGCCAATCGTCGGCCGGCAGCGCCTTCGCCCGCTCCACTGTGAAGCGGCCGGTCAGCAGGCCGGCTTGCATCGGGCTGTAGACGATGACGCCGGTCTGGTGCGACAGGCACCAGGGCAACTCGGATCCGGCGACATCGCGCCGGATCGCCGAGAAGGGCGGCTGCAGCATGTCGACATGGCCCAGCCGCTCCGCCGCTTCCAACTGGGCGGCGTTGTGGTTGGACAGGCCGACGGCGCGGACCTTGCCTTCCGTCTTCAGGTCCAGCAGGGTCTGCCAATATTCCTCGACCGCCTCATGTTCGGCCGGCCAGTGCATCTGGTAGAGGTCGATGCGCTCGACGCCCAGCCGCTTCAGCGACGCTTCCAGTTCGCGGCGGATGCTGTCGGGTTTGCCGATCCGGCGCGGCATCGCCTTGCGGTCGGCCTCGTCCCACACCAGACCGCATTTGGTGAAGACATAGGGGCGCTCGGCCTCCGGGATTTCGGCCAGGGCTTGGCGAACGATCTCTTCGGAATGGCCGAGGCCGTAGACGGCGGCGGTGTCGATCCAGTTGATGCCGCGTTCCACCGCATGGCGGATGGCCGTGACCGACTGGCTGTCGTCCTGCGCCCCCCAGCCGGCGGCCCAATCCGGCCCGCCGATCGCCCAGGCCCCGAAGCCGACGCGGGTGATCTCCATGTCGGTGGTGCCGAAGCGGCGGGTCGGCAATCCCGTCCTGCTGACGCCGTTGCTTGTGGTGCTCATGGTTGCCTCCTCGATGATGGCGCTAACATGGGCTTGGCGGTCCCGGCTTTCCAACAGTTCATAGGCGGATTGCACATCGGAAGCCTGCGCGGACGATACCGGTCCGCCTGTGACCATCTTGGGCTCTGACTGTTGACGGAGGCGACGGCTACCCAGTTTGAGGCTACACAAAGGGTGCCCCGCCGGATCAGGCGGGCACCGAATGGACTGACGGCAGGTTCGAGCGGAGACGGGAGGCGACATGGCGACGCGGCGATTGGATCGGGAAGACCACGTCCGGAAACATCTGGCGCTGATGCTGCAGGATTGGCAGGAGCAGACCGGCCGCGACATGGCGACCGCGACCGCCGACCAGCGGCTGCAGCACTGCACCACCCTGCTGATCGACCTGCTGGGCGAGGCGGAGCGGGCGGACGAAGCCGCCATGACGGAAGGCTGAGATTTCAAGAAGCGAAGGAACGGCCCCGGTGCGGGACCGCTCCTTGGATTGCGCCCGCGATCCTTACTGCGGCGCCATGCGGATGGCGCCGTCCAGGCGGATGACGTCGCCGTTCAGCATCTCGTTCTCCAGGATGTGCTGGACGAGACGGGCGTACTCCTCCGGCTTGCCGAAGCGCTTGGGGAAGGGGACGGTGGCGGCGAGGCTGTCCTGCACCTCCTGCGGCATGTTCAGCAGCATCGGCGTGCCGATCAGGCCGGGGGCCACCGTCATCACGCGGATGCCGTTGCGGGCAAGGTCGCGCGCCGCGCAGATGGTCAGGGCGACGATGCCGCCCTTCGACGCGGCATAGGCGGCCTGCCCGATCTGCCCCTCATAGGCGGCGACGGAGGCGGTGTTGACGATCACCCCGCGCTCGCCGCTGTCCAGCGGGTCCAGCTTCGCCATGTCGGCGGCGGCCAGCCGCAGGATGTTGAAGCTGCCGATCAGGTTCACCTCGATCACCGAGCGGAAATTCTCCAGCGGCATCGGGCCGTCGCGGCCGACGATGCGCTGCGCCGGGGCGATGCCGGCGCAATTCACCGCGATGCGGGCCGGCCCATGGGCGGAGCGCGCCTGATCGAGCGCCCGCTCGGCGGAAGCGCCGTCGGTGACGTCGCAGACCAGGCCCAGCCCGCCGATCTCGTGCGCGGTCTTCAGCACCGCGTCCTCGTTGACGTCCAGCACGGTCACCTTGGCGCCGAGCCCGGCCAGATGACGCGCCGTCGCCGCCCCCATGCCCGAGGCGCCGCCGGTGACGATGGCGGACAGACCCTGGATGTTCATGGCATCTCCTCCTTAATTGCGGCCGGTCCGTACGGGGCGCCGGCCTTGTGTCCAACAGGCTGTGATCGCACTTGTTGTTTGCCGGATGGCTTTGTTTACCAGATGGCCGCCCCACCATACCACACCGTATGGACGGAGCGCATAGGATGACGATCCACGCTGGCCGTGATGCCGGCGGTTTCTCTAAAGGGACCAGATCCCGGAGGGTTTCAGCGTCCATGACAGCATCGGTTCCCACCGGCACCAGCACCGCGCTGACGATTCCCGATCCCGAGCGGGTCGAGCAGGACGAGCGGCTGGTCCGCCGCCGCTTCTGGCCGAAGCTGCGCGCCAACCTGCACCGCATTCCTTTCCTGGAAGAGTTGCTGGCCGCCTATTTCTGCGCGACCGATCCGGCGACGCCCTACCGGGCGAAGGGGATCCTGCTGGCCGCCTTGGCCTATTTCGTGCTGCCTGTGGATGTCGTGCCCGACTGGCTGCTGATCGCCGGCTTCACCGACGATGCGGCGGTGCTGGCCGCCGCCATCCAGACGGTGCGTGCCAACCTGACCCCGGCGCACTGGACCCGCGCGAAGGAGACGCTGCGCGCCGAGGCGGCTGGTAATCCGGAAAGGACCGGCTAACCGGCCGCCGCCCCTGTGGATTTGCGCGCCGCCTTGCGCCCGTCTGCCGCGTCGCGGTGCATGGTGTAGAGCGCAGATCCGGCGATCACCAGCGCGCCCACCCAGCCCCACAGATCCATGGTCTGGCCGAAGGCAAGCCACGCCACCAGCGCGGTGAAGGGCAGCCGGGCATAATCGTAGGGCATCATCGCCGAGGATTCGGCCAGCGACAGCGCCTTCGTCATCGCCAGCTGGCCCGCGGTCAGCAGCCCGCCCAGAAGCGCCAGCGCGCCCAGCACGCTCCAGCTTGGCCAAGTCCAGACGAACAGCGCCGGCACCAGCGCCATCGGGGTGACCAGCAGGCCAAGGAAGGTGACGATGACCGGCGCGCTGTCCCTGCGGCTGAGCATCCGCATCTGCAGCACGGTGGCGGCGGCGGCAAGGCAATGCGCGAACAGGGCCAGCAAAGCCAGATCGACCGGAGTGGCGCCCGGCCGCAGCACGATCAGCACCCCGGCGAAGCCGGCACACACCGCCGCCCAGCGCCGCAGCCGCACCCGCTCCCCCAGGATCAGCGCCGCACCCACTGTGACGAACAGCGGAATGGCGAAACTGACCGATGTCGCGGTCGGCAAAGGGATATAGGCGATGGCATAAAACCAGCCGGCCATCGCGCACAGGCTGGTCACCGCCCGCGTCACGTAGGGACGCAGCCGCCGTTCCGCCAGCACCGACCGGCAGGCCGGCGCCCCCGCCGTCAGCGCCCAAGGCAGCATCCACAGCAGGCTGAACAGGTTGCGGAAGAACACGACCTCCAGCGGGTCCATGACGGTGGAGGCCCATCGCACGGCCGAGTTGCCGATCCCGAACAGCAGTGCCGACAGCAGCATGAAGCCGGCACCCAGCAGCAGACGGTTCGCCGGCGCCCGCAGACCGGGGCCCGCATTCATGGGGGGAGAGGCTGAGACGGTCACGGTCAGTCGTCCCTGGAGAGCCGCTTTGGTGAAGGCGTTCGGTGGAAGCTGTTCGGGGCCAGTTGCGGCAGCAGGGTCCGGGCCGGTCCGCCGTCTGACGCGTTAGCGCAAACATGAACCGCGCAGAACAACCCCCACCTCCTGTCCCGAGGCGATGATCCTCCGACGATAACCGGGGTGACGCAAGCGAAATGCAACCGACCTCTACGTCCATACTCCCGTATGACGTGTGGCGGTCTTCACGATATGGAGCCTGATTGGACGGGCCGGTGCGGCAGGCGGATGGTGAACCGCACGCCGGGGCTGGTGTTCTCCACCGTCAGGGTGGCGCCCAGCTGCTTGGACAGGGTGTGGATCAGGCGCATACCCAGGCTGCGGCTGCGGCGCCAGTCGAAATCGGGCGACAGCCCGACGCCGCGGTCGCCGACGACCAGGCGCAACGCGTCGCCATCCGACCGCAGGCTCACGGAAATGACGTTGACGGCGTCGCGGCCGCTCCCATCCGGCCCGCCGTCACCGTTGCCCGCCTCGGCGGATACCGGGGTGGCGAGCGGCCGGTAGGCATGCTTGATGGCGTTCATCACCAGTTCGTTGGCGAGCAGGCCCAGCGGCACGGCATGATCGGTCGGCACCTCCGCCGGCTCCACCGCCAGTTCCAGCCGCCAGTCGCCGCCTTCGGACCGGGCGGAGCGCTCCAGCTCCCGGCACAACTCGGTCAGATAGTCGTGGAAGGGGATGAAATGGACGTCGTCGACGCGGTAGAGCAGCCGGTGGATGTCGGCGATGGCCTGTACGCGCCGCCCCGCCTCCAGCAGATGGTCGCTCAGCCGCGGATCGCCCACCGCCTGCCCCTGCAGGCCCAGCAGGCTTGACACCACCTGCAGGCTGTTCTTGATGCGGTGGTTGACCTCGCGCATCAGCAGGTCCTTCTGCGCCAAGGCCGCGTCGCGCTCGCCGATGGTGCGCTGGAGCGACGCGGTCCGCTCGACCACCCGACGCTCCAGTTCGCGCTGCACCTGCCGGGCGGCGCCGGCCTGCCGGAAGCCGAAGACCGACAGCGCCGCCAGCGCCAGCGCCGCCGCCGCACCCAGTCCGGCATAGGGCGCGATCAACCGGTGCCACGACGCCAGGACCGGAGCCGTATCAAGCCGGACGACCACATGAACCGGCCAGCTGTCGACCCGGCGATGGGCGACGATGACCGTGTCGTCGCGGGCCGCCCCGCCTTCCGGCCGCGTCTGGATCGCCCGGCGGGCCAGATCCGACAGCGGTGCCGGATCGACGGCATCCTCGGGCTCGCGCACCAGGACGTCGAGATCGCCGGCCCGCACCAGGATGGTCACCGGCCGATGGGGAACGTCCAACTCCTTGTAGAAGCCCGACAGATAGGAGGGATCGATGGTGACCGAAGCCATGCCGCGGAAACGGCCGTCCGGTTCCGACAGCCGGCGGCTGAGCAGGAAGGTCGCCTTGTTGGTCACCCGGCCGATGATGCGCGGGCCGATATGGGGCTGGTCCACCGCATCGCCCACCCCGGTCCCCCGGCTGTGGAACAGGAAGACATCTCGGTCGGACGCATTGGAAAAGGGCGCCGGAAAGGCCAGCGTCGTCAGCCGCAGCAGCCCCGCCCCGTCGTTCAGCCAGATCGCATCCAGGAAAGGCAGGCGGGCGCGCTGGCCGTTCAGCTTGTCCCACAGAGCACGCGACCCGGCGATCTCGTCCCACGGGCGCCCGGCGGTTTCCTGGGCGGCATATTCCACCAGAAGGTCGGCTGCGTCGAACAGGCGGGCCGCATGTTCCGCCAGCACCCGGACCGCGGCCTCGGCGCGCTCCTGAGCCCCGTTCAGCGCCCGCTCGCGCGATTGCACCCCGACCACCGCAGTCACCGCCGCGAGGAACAGGAAGCCGCAGGCCGCCAGCCAGCCGATGGCCGCCTCCAGCCGCGGCTTGCGGTAGGAATGGACGATGTCAGCGGCCGGAGTCGGGCTCCCGGCGGGCTCGTCGGATGATTGGGCAGGCGGATTCATGAAAGCGGCCGTTCCTTTTCCGCAGCTGCGGATCGCCGCGCCGGACGGCGGGCAAGCGGCAAGAATCGCGGAATAGTAGCGCAGGACGGACCGCCGGTAACCCTGTCTTTCGGAGACGCAGGTCCCGATGCCGGGCGGCCCTGTTCTGCCCGCTCAGCGGATCGAATCGTTGTGCAGCACCATCTCCACCGCCATCTGCGCGGCGCAGAGGTCGGCCAGCGCCGTGCCCACCGATTTGAACAGGGTGATCTGGTCGTAGAAGCGCCGGCCCGCCCGCTCGCCGCGGCTGAGGTCGAACAGGTCGCCGGCGATGTCGTCCGCGGTCAGCAGACCGGATGCCAGCGGTTGGGCGATGTCTCCCGCCTCCACCGGTGTGCGGTCGCGACAATCGACGAAAACGCGGGAGCGGCGGATGCAGCCGTCGTCGGCCTCACGCATCTCCGGCGTCACCCCGCCCAACAGCTCCAGATGCTGGCCCGGCCGCAGCCAGTCGCCGCGGATCAGCGGCTCGCGCGCCGTGGTGGCGCAGGCGACGATGTCGGCGCCGCGCACCGCCCCCTCCAGGTCGCCGGTCGCCTCGATCCGGAACTTCGGCCGGTGGAACCGGGCGGCGAGGCGCTTGGCCTTCTGCAGGTCGCGGCCCCAGACCAGCACATGGCGGATCGTCCGCACGGCGGTGTGGGCCTCCACCAACTCAAGCGCGAGAGGGCCGGTGCCGACCACCAGCAGGCGCTCCGCATCCGGCCGCGCCAGATAGGAGGCGGCGAGCGCCGAGGACGCGGCACCGCTGCGCCGGGCGAGCGCCGCGGAGGAGTCCAGCAGCGCCTGCGGCACCCCGGTCTTGCCGTCGGCCAGCAGATAGACGCCCTGGGTGGTCGGCAGGTCTCCGCCGGCATTGTCGGGAAAGACGGTGTCGATCCGCAAGCCGACCGACTGGTTCACCTGCCAGGCCGGCGCCAGCAGAAGGGTGGCGTCGCTGGACCCGTAGGTCTCCACCCGGTGGCGATGCGGCGGCGGAGCCTCCACGCCGGCGCGGAAACTCTGCCGCAGCCGTTCGATCAGCATGCGGTGGTGCAGGACGGAACGAAGCTCGGCGGCGCTGACCGTGCGCATGGGACCTCCTCCCGCCGACCGCCCCCGCCCCCCTCACATCAAGACGGGCTGGGAGAGGGGAAAAACGACGTCCGGTTACGCCGGCTTCAATGCACCGTCGGCGCGCTGGTCTCGGCGGCCGGAACCGGCAGTCCGCCGCTGGAGCCCGGCAGCGGGCCCGAGACCGGACGGGTGCTTTCGGCCAGCCGCTTCTCGGCTGCGGCGGCGCGGGCCTGCGCCTCCTTCAGTTCGCGCTCCAGATACAGCACGCGGTTGCTCTCGCGCCGGGCGCGGCGGCGGTGGCGGCGCTGGCTGTTCCAGACGATGAAGCCGCCGGCCAGGAAGCCCAGCAGCAGCGCCACCAGCGCGGCCAGATAGACCGGGGTGTCGAGTGTGAAGGGCAGCGGCCACAGCGACAGGGTCACGATGCCGCGGTTGGAGATCGCGAACAGGATCGCGACGAGGGCCACCGGCAGGGTGACGATCCAGGAAATATGGCGCAAAGCGAAGGTTCCTCAGAAATTCGGCGGGGAGAGACGGCCGGGCCGGCGCTCAGTCCGTGTTCAGACGTTCCCGGAGCTGCTTGCCGGTCTTGAAGAAAGGAATGCATTTCTCGCCGACGTCAACCGATTCTCCGGTCCGGGGGTTGCGACCCGTGCGCGCGTCCCGCTTCTTGATGGAGAAGGCACCGAAGCCGCGCAACTCCACCCGGTCGCCGCGCGCCAGAGCTTCCGTGATCTCATCGAAGATGGTGCCGACGATCTTCTCGATGTCGCGCTGGTAGAGATGCGGATTGCGTTCCGCCAGCCGTTGGATCAGTTCCGACTTGGTCATGACCGTTGACGTTCCCCCATTCGGTGCGGGCGCTTATGGTCGCGGTGCGCCGCGCTTGAGCATCAGCGTGCCACCGGCCTGCCAAGGCGTCAAGCCCACCCGTGGCGCTAAACCGTTACGGTACAACCCTTTTTCAGTTCTCCATCTGCCCGGTCAGGGAAGAAGCCGCCTCTTGCGGACAGTGCCGTCCGCGGCAGCGGCGGCAATCTCCGGCATGGATCGTGACGGAAATTTGAAAGCAATCAACGGCTTCGCGAAAGAAATCCCACCGGGCGAAAGAAATCCCGCCGGGCGGAACGCTCCGCCGAAGGGATCAGGCCCCGCCCAGCCGCGTCCCCTCCAGGATGGCGCCCTCCAGCACCGCCGAGGAGCGGTCGCAGCCGGTCAGGTCGGCCAGCGTCAGGTCGCTGCCCTTCAGGTTGGTCTGGGCCAGCGAGGCGCCGGCCAACCGCGCCCGCACCAGCGAGGCCCGCATCACCTTGGCCCCGGCGCTGACCAGCAGCATGCCCAGGTTGGCGCCGTCCAGCCGGCTGTCGATCAGGATGGCGCGATCCAGCTTCACCCCGCGCAGGTCGGCGGAGCGCAGGTCGGCGGAGCGCAGATCGGCGCCGTCGAACTGGGCCGCCTGCAGCTGGGCGCCGTTCAGCCGGGCATGGCGCAGCCGGGCGCCGGTGCCCTTGGCCAGCGTCAGGATCTTGCCGGCCAGATCGGCCCCCTCCAGGTTCAACCCGGTCAGGTCGAGCTGGCATCCCTGCTTGCCGCTGGTGCCCAGCCAGATCATGTGCTGGCGCAGCATGCCGTCCAGCTGCTCGGCCGGCAGGGCCGGCAGTTCGGCCGCCGCGGCAGTCTCGTCCGGCTCCGGTTCGGGTGCCGGTGCCTGCGGCGGCGCCTGCCGGGCGGCATGGGCCTGCTCGTCGGTGCGGATCGCCTGCTCCAGCCCGGCCGCGTCCAGGCTCGCCCCGTCCAGGATCGCGCCGCGCAGGTCGGAACCGTTGAGGTCCGCCCCGCGCAGATCGGCGCCGGAGAAGTTGGCGTCGCGCAGGTCGGTGCGGTCCAGCCGGGCGCCGGCCAGCCGGGTGTTGGTGAAGTCGGCCGCCCGCGCGAAGCTGCCCGACAGCTTGGCCCGCGCCATGTCGGCGTTGGTCAGCCGGGCTGACGCCATGTCGGCCGGGCCGGGGTCGAAGCCCACCACCTTCAGCTCGCCGGCACTGTTGCGGTTGACCATGCTGCCGTCGCGCAGGTCGACCTCGACCATGGTGGCGCCGTCCAGCCGGGCGCCGCGCACGTTGGCGCCGCGCATGTCGGTGCGGAACAGCCGCGCTTCCGACAGGTCGGCCCCGCGCAGGTCGGCGCCATAGAGATCGGCATGGTCCAGCACCGTCCCGCGCAGGTCGGCGTCGCGCAGGATGGCGCCGGCCAGATGGGCGCCGGTCAGGTTGCGGCCGGCCAGCGACAGGCCCGACAGGTCGAAGAAGGGAAGATTGGCGCGGGCACCGTTCGGCCGCCCCTCGGCGAATCGGACATGGCGCTCGCACACGCGGTCGAGCTGGTCCTGGGTCAGGCGGATGCGGGATTTGCCGTCTTGCGCCATGGCCGGTCACGCGAAGAGTGCGTCGATGTCGGCCTGGGAAATCGCACCGCCGCCATCGCCGCCGCCGGGATCGGCAGGCGGCGGGGGCGGGGGCGGGGCCGGCTTCGCGACAGGGGGTGGAGGAGCTGGGGGTGGGGGTGGGGGTGGCGGAGGAGGAGAGGGCTCCACGCCGGCCGGCAGCGGCTCCGCCCGTTCCGCCACCTCGGGCACGCTGGCGAACAGCGCGTCGATGGCGTCCTGGCTGACCTCCGGACCGCCCAGCTGCGGCCCGTTCAGCAGATGCGCGTCGGGACGGGTGTCGCCCATCTTGCGGTGGGAGGCGACCTCGCCATGGTGCTGCTCCGGGGCGACGGCCAGCCGCTCGACGCCCCAGATTTCGATCATCGTGTTCACGCGCTCTTCGATATAGCGCAGCGTGTTGACGACCTTGGTGGTGCGCTGGCCGGTGATGTCCTGGAAGGAGCAGGCGGTCATGATCTCGATGCACCACGCCTCGATCGCGTCGATCCGCTCGGCCAGATCGTCGTCGTCGCGCGGCATCGACATGGTGATTTCCTGGATCTTCTCCGTCGCGTTCAGGATGTCGGTGGTGGCGCGTTCGGTGGCGGCGACGATCTCGTCCAACTCGCCGGTCGCCGCCTCGATCCGGTTGGATCCGGTGTCGGTGGCCTTCAGCGCGGCGATGTCGCTGCGCGCCTCGCGCACCACCTGGGTGATGGCGGTCAGTTCCTGCTGGATGCGCGGATCCTCACCCGGCGTCAGGGCGGCAAAGGCGCTGGGAGAGGCGCCGCTCAGCCGGTCGACCTGGGTTTCCAGCTTGTCGACCAGCCGGTGGAAATCGTCGGAGGCGACGACGCGGCTGCGCCGGTCGCGCATGCGCAGAAAGGCGCGGCCCCGCGCCGTCTGCGACAGGGCCTCCTCCATCTGCAGATACTCTTGCTCGGTCAGTTCGAGCAGTGACCCGCCGCTCATCGCGCTCAACCCGTTATCCAGCAGCCACGCCTTCCCGCCATGCCGGGGGCTGCGCCAGCCCTGTCCTATACCACCGAATTTCTTTACCGGGAGTTTCCGCCGCCGCCACGCTATCATTCTCCCCTGTGGATTCGACCATCGGCGGGTGGCGGAAGCACCGGGGGTCGGACAGGCTTGAACCCCCTTCCTTTCTGTCCCAAATCAGCCCGGTCGATGACGGTCTTTGACAAAAATTCCCCTCCAAGAAAGGAAGAAGCCATGAAAGCGGTGGTGCGTCCGGTGGTGTTTGCGGCTGCGGTCGGGATGGCTGCGCTGGCCGGCGGCGCGCTGGTCGCACCGGCCGATTCGGCGCTGGGCCGGGCCGGGTCCGCGGTCGGGCTGGGCGCTTCGCCCGCCGCGGCGGCGCTGCCGCTGGGTGCGGTCGGCGGCGGCACCATCGCCCCGATGCTGGAGCAGGTGACCCCGGCGGTGGTGAACATCTCGGTGCTGAGCCAGGCGCCCCAGGCGGAAAACCCGCTGCTGCGCGACCCCTTCTTCCGCCGCTTCTTCAACCTGCCGGACCAAATGCCGCAGGGCCGCCCGCAGGTCAGCGCCGGGTCCGGCGTGATCGTCGACGCCGCCAACGGCTATGTCGTCACCAACAGCCATGTGGTGGAGAACGCGCAGGAGATCGCCGTCACGCTGAAGGACCGCCGCCGCCTGCGCGCCAAGCTGATCGGCCGCGACGCCGCCACCGACATCGCGCTGCTCCAGATCAAGGCGGAGAGCCTGACCGCCCTGCCGCTCGGCGACTCGGACCGCGCCAAGGTCGGCGATTTCGTCGTCGCCATCGGCAACCCGTTCGGGCTGGGCCAGACCGTGACCTCCGGCATCGTTTCGGCGCTCGGCCGCAGCGGGCTGAAGATCGAGGGGTACGAGGACTTCATCCAGACCGATGCCTCGATCAACCCCGGCAATTCCGGCGGCGCGCTGGTCAATTTCCAGGGCGAGCTGATCGGCATCAACACCGCCATCATCGGTCCGGCCGGCGGATCGGTCGGCATCGGCTTCGCCGTGCCCGTCACCATCGTCCGCTCGGTGATGGAACAGCTGCGCGAATATGGCGAGGTGCGGCGCGGCCGGCTGGGCGTCGCTATCCAGGACCTGACGCCCGATCTGGCGGAAAGCCTGAACCTGAAGGGCGACGAGGGCGCGCTGATCGCCAAGATCGAGCGCGGATCGCCCGCCGACAGCGGCGGCCTGCGCAGCGGCGACGTGGTGGTGGCGGTCGATGGCCGCGCCATCCGCAGCGCCACAGATTTCCGCAATCGCATCGGTCTTCTGCGCGTCGGCACGCCGGTGCAGTTGACGGTGGTGCGCGGCGGCGGGCAAAAGTCGGTGACCGTCCGCACCCAGCGCTAGGGCCTGACCGGCAGAGGCCCGGCGCCGGATCGCGGACAGCAGAGGAGCCACCCCGTACCGGCATGATGCGTTCCAACCCACCCCGCCGCCCGGCCGCCCCGCCGGCACCCACGCCCGGCCGCAGCGCCGCCCAGCGCCAGCGCGAGATCGCAACGCTGCTGATGCGGCTCGACGCCATGCTGAAGCAGTCGGCGGAGCTGGCCCAGACGGCGCGCGAGCGGGTGTCGGTCGGCGGGCTGGCCCGTTACCGCCGCTTCAGCCGGCGCGTGCGCGACTTCTTCGCGCTGGCGGCGCTGACGCAGGAACGGCTGGATGCCGCGCCGGAGGAGATGGAGGATCTGATCGATCCCATGACCACCGCGCTGGAACGTCTGCACGCCCGCATGGTGGTCCAGTTCGTGGAGGGCAGCGCCGGCTTCTTTTCCAGCTTCGCCCGGGTGAAGGCCCTGCCCATCGGCACCCACGAGATGTGCGGGGTGGAGCTGCGCGGCGTCCTGGAAATTCGCAAGTTCCTGGACGATCCGCTCTATGAGGGGGAGCGCGGGCAGGCCCTGCGTGCCGAGACCGACCGCATCGCCGCCCTGATCCGCCGCGTGATGGACCGCATTCCGCCGCTGCCCGACTTCGGCGACGAACCCAGCATCGGCCCGCGCGGCACGCTGAACAGTCCGTTGAAGGGCCCCAATGCCCATATGCCCGCCGGCCGCAGCGTCGCCCGGCCGGCCGCGCCCCGGCCCGCCGGCATGCCGCCCGCAGCCCCGCCGGCCCCCAACCCCAGCACCGAGGTCCGGTCGCTGAGCCTCGACCAGTTCGAGGACGACGAGGACGAGTGAGCGCGAGGACGAGTGAGCGGCAGAGGGGAGCAGGAGTACCGCCCTTCGGCCGCTCACCGTCGATGCCTCAGCGGCGATGCTTTTTCCCGTCCTCCGCAGTCAGGGCGCCGACAGCAGCGCCGGCGGCACCGCCCAGCAGTCCGCCATAGACCGCACTGCCGCCGGTGACCGCACCGATGGCGGCACCACCCGCGGCACCGATCGCTCCGCCCGTCAGGGCACGGTTCTCGCGGTGGTTCAGGTTCGAACAGCCGCCGAGCAGGGTCGCACCGATCAGCAGCGCCATCGCTCCGGTGGTGGCCCTGGTGGTGGCCCTGGCGGTGAATGTCCGCATGGTCGTCTTCATCGCTCTTTTCCTTCAAACACAGGCGTGGCCTTCGGGTGCCCTTCCCAGGCTCCCTCTGCGGCCATGCTTATGTTTGGTGAGCGGCACCGGGCGGTGCTGTGACCATTTAGGGGTATCGATGCCATCCGTTCGGCAGGATCTGCTTCGTTCGCGTAAGAATGATTTGCAAAGACGATGGTGAATCGACGGCAAGATTTTCCGCAGCCTAAACGATCTTTTCACCATGTTTTGAATATGGTTACCAAATAGTGTGGTAAGACCATTTGAATTGTTTCCGTTCGACAACAAATAATTACAACTTTCCGAATGAAATTCCTGCGCGACTTGGTTAGGACATTGCTTTCCCTCTAAAGCATCGTGCTCATGGGGAGACAGAGATCGGCTCCTTGCGCGGGCATGTCGAAGCCACGCAAAGAAAGGCCGGCACAGGGAAGAGCAGAGATGACGTTCAACGACAGACACCACGACACCGGCCGCCCACCCGACCGGAACCAATCCTCCACCCACTCCAGCCCGATGGGCCGGATCATCGAGATGGCGTTCAGCGGCCTGTGGGTCATCAAGCGGCAGGGTGTGCTGACGGAGGCCGGCGGCCGCCTCTACTGGCCCGACCGCCAGTCTCTGGAGCGGGCAGCCTCGCAGGCCGGCATTCCGCTGTCGGATGTCGTGGTCCATACCGGACGCCTCGATGCCGACTCCCGATAGGGGGACGGGCTCCACCCCTTCCGGGGGATGAAACCGCGACGAAGGGACAGTTGCACGGGCAGGGGGCTTCTTCCAATATCCGGAGTACGGACAAACATCCGGTATGGACCGTCCACAATCTCCGTTTCATTGGGGCCCATGGAAGACATCGACCGCCAAAGAACGCTGGATTATTTCGAAAGGCTGGGGAAAAAGCGCGTGCGCCTTTACACCGCCATCGACTGCGAGCGTTTCCTCGGCGACTGGCAGGTCCGCGAGTTGGCGGACCAGTGGCTCGATGCCAAGAATGCGGAAGACACGCCGCAGCCGCTGTGGCGGCGGCTGCTCTCCGACCGCCGCTGACGCTTCCCCGCCCCCCTCTCCAGCCTACGCCCGTTCCGGAAACAGCCCGAGCAGCCCGTCGCGCGACGGGGCGCAGACGCCGCGTTCGGTGATCAGGCCGGTCACCAGCCGGGCCGGCGTCACGTCGAAGGCGTAATTGGCGACCGGACTGCCGTCGGGGGTGACGCGCACCGTCTCGATCCGGCCGTCGGCGGTGCGGCCGGTCAGTTCGCTGACCTCGCGGCCGTCGCGCTCCTCGATGGGAATCTCCCGCACGCCATCGGCGATGGTCCAGTCGATGGTCGGTGACGGCAGCCCGACATAGAAGGGAACGCCGTTGTCATGGGCCGCCAACGCCTTCAGGTAGGTGCCGATCTTGTTGCAGACGTCGCCGGTCGCCGTGGTGCGGTCGGTGCCGACGATGCACAGGTCGACCTTGCCGTGCTGCATCAGATGGCCGCCGACATTGTCGGCGATGACGGTGTGGGGAACGCCGTGATGCTTCAGCTCCCAAGCGGTCAGGCTGGCGCCCTGGTTGCGCGGGCGCGTCTCGTCCACCCAGACATGCAGCGGGATGCCCTGCTCGAAGGCGGCATAGACCGGGGCCAGCGCCGTGCCCCAATCGACCGTGGCGAGCCAGCCGGCATTGCAGTGGGTCAGCACGTTGACCGGCTCGCCCGGCTTTTTGCGCTCCGCCGCGGCCCGGATCAATGCTGCGCCATGCAGGCCGATGGCGCGGTTGATCTCCACATCCTCGTCGGCGATGGCCGCCGCTTCCGCCTCGGCCGCGTCAACGCGCTGCGACTCGGGGAGCGGCACCAGCAGGGCGCGCATGCGCTCCAGCGCCCAGCGCAGGTTGACCGCGGTCGGCCGGGTCGCCAGCAAGGTCGCGCAGGCGCGCTCCAGCCCGCGGTCGCTCGCATCCGCGCGCAGGGCCAACGCCACGCCATAGGCGGCGGCGGCACCGATCAGCGGGGCGCCGCGCACCAGCATGGCGCGGATGGCGTGGGCGGCCTCCTCCAGGCTGGTCAGGCGGACGACGGCGAAATCATGCGGCAGCCGGGTCTGATCGATGATGGCGACGGTTCCCCCGCCTTCCGGCCAGATGGTGCGATAGGCCGTCCCGTCGATCCGCATAACACCATCCTCCAGCTACCTGCCATTACACCCGACAAAGCAGGAAGACTTTGTCGGCACCTCACAATAGGTGGTGGCCGCTGCCGCTTCAACACGGGTAGCGTTCGGCGGAACCGTCACCCGCCGGACGGTGTTACCGTTTCCGGCCAAGCATGAATGGCCGCACCCCCACATGGTTTCCGACACGATGCCGTTGCGCGCGCTGCGTTCCCAATCCTCCCCGCTCTACCGGCTGCCCGGTTCGGCGCTGGTCCTGATCGCCTGCACGGCGGCCGTTCTGCTGACCGTCGGGCTGTCGGCCGTCTTCGCCTGGCGCGACCGCAACGAGGCGGTGCAGCAGGCGACCGGGGTCGCCGGCAACATCGGGCTTCTGGCGGCGGAACATGCCGCCCGGCTGATCGAGTCGGGCGACCTGCTGCTGACCCAGACGGCGACTCTGGCCGGCGCGGCCGGTACGCCGTTGCCCGACGATCAGGCGACCCGCGACCGCATGGCCCTGCTGGCGGCCAGCGCCCCCCACATGGTGGGGCTGGAGATCCGCGACGCCTCCGGCGCCCTGCGCCTGTCCAGCCTGCCGGATGCGCCGCCCGCCGCCGCACCGGCGTTGAGGCCCGATGGCCGGGCCATCGGCGACGGCCGGATGGGCGGCCGGACGGTGGTCACGCTGGCGCAGCCGCTTCCCGGCAGCACGCCGCGCGGCTGGGCGGTCGCCGGGCTGGACGCGCGTGCCTTCCGCGACGTCTACCGCGCGCTCGACGTCGGCTATGGCCACAGCATCTCCCTCCTGAAGTCGGACGGCACGCCGCTGCTGCGCGAGCCGGAGGGCGGCGGCACCATGGGTGGGCGCAAAGGCGACGACGATACGGCCAGTCATGCCGACGACATCACCGTGACGCGCCCGATCGGCGACACCGGCCTGTCGGCCGTGGTGACCATCGCCACCGGCAGCGTTCTGCAGCGCTGGACGGAGAGGCTGTGGATTTACGCCGCCTTCGCTGCGGCGGCCTGCGCCACGGTGGCGGTGATCGGCGCGCTCGCCATCCAGCGGGCCCGGCGCGAACGCGAGGCGGAGGACGCCCTTCAGCACGCCTACGACACGCTGGAGGAGCATGTCCACCAGCGCACCGCCCAGCTGGAGCGCGCCAATGCCCAGCTGGAGGCCGCGGTGACCGACAAGGAGGTGCTGTTGAAGGAGGTCCAGCACCGGGTGAAGAACAACCTTCAGGTCATCTGCAGCCTGCTGCGCCTGCAGGCGGCCCGCATCGACGAACATGCCCGCCGCGGCTTCGACGAAAGCCTGCGCCGCATCCAGACCATGAGCCTGCTGCACGAACTGCTCCACCGGTCCGACGAGCCGGCCCACATCAACTTCGCCGACGCGTTGCGCCAGATGTGCGACGGGCTGGTCCGTTCCGACAACCCGACCGCCGCCCGGCTGGAGCTGGAGACGCAGGACTGGATCGTCGATGCCGACCGCGCCACGCCGCTGGCCATCGCCACCAGCGAACTGGTGTCGAACGCGCTGCTGCATGCCTTCCCGCACGGCCATCCCGGCACCGTGCGCGTGATGTTGGAGCGCGAAGAAAACGGAATGCGGCTGATCGTGCGCGACAACGGCGTCGGCCTGCCCGCCGGTATGCCGAGCCAGCACAAGCGGCCCAGCCGTGGCGGCTCCAGCAGCGGGCTGGGCTTGAACCTGGTGCAGGCCCTGTCGCATCAGGCAGGCGCCACCCTGAAGATCGAGCGCGATGGCGGCACCATCTTCACTCTGACCATCCCCAACCTGCCGGTCCGCCAGCAGGCCAGGAACGCGGCGTAGGGCAAGAAGCGGCCCGAGTTCAAACGGAAAGGGCCTCCCCGTCCATCCGACGGGGAGGCCCTTTATGACTCATGCAGTCAAAGCCCCTCTCCCGCAAGGGGAGAAGGGCATTCGAAATGGAGCGGCTACTCCAGCATGCTGCGCAGCATCCAGGCGGTCTTGTCATGGATCTGCAGGCGCTGGGTCAGCAGGTCGGCGGTCGGCTCGTCGCTGCCCTGCTCGGCCGCCGGGAAGACGCTGCGGATGGTGCGGGCGGCGGCCTCATGGCCTTCGACCAGCTGGCGGATCATGTCGTTCGCCTTCGGAACACCCACTTCCTCCTTGATCGAGGCCAGTTCCGCGAACTGCGAGAAGCTGCCCGGCGCCGGATAGCCCAGCGCGCGGATGCGCTCCGCGATCTCGTCCAGCGCGGTCCACAGCTCCGTGTACTGCGTCATGAACATGGTGTGGAGCGTGTTGAACATCGGCCCGGTGACGTTCCAGTGGAACGAATGGGTCTTGATGTAGAGCGCGAAGGTGTCGGCCAGAACCTTGTTCAGCCCTTCGGCGATGGATTTGCGGTCTGCGTCCGAGATCCCGATGTCGATCTTCATCTTACGATCCTTCTTGTTGGGTCCTGCATCATACCCCGGCATCGGCACGGCCGTCACCGGCCTCCGCCCCGCCGCCTCGGACATCAGCTTGGGCGCGAGCGAATGGTTTCAAGACTGATGCGACCAAACTTCGCGGCCACACTTGGGGATGGCAGGTCAGACCAACGATAAGGAGAATGGCAGGACCGGCGCCCCTCACCCTGCCCGCAGTCGCCCGATGAAGTGCTTCACCTCGCGGCTCAGCGTCACCGCCTGCCCGTCGAGCAGCTCCGCCGCGCGCAGCACCTCGCCGGCGGCGGTGCCGGTCTCGCCGGCGCTGGCGGAGACGGTGGCGATGGTGCGGGAAACGTCGCTGGTGCCGGCGGCGGCCTCCTGCACGTTGCGGGTGATTTCCCCGGTGGCGGCGGCCTGCTGTTCCATGGCGCCGGCGATGGAACCGACGATCTCGTCGATGCCGACCACCGTCTCGCCCACCCCCCGGATGGCGGCGACGGCGGCGCCGGTCACCTGCTGCATGGCGGCGATCTGGGTGCCGATGTCCTCGGTGGCCTTCGCCGTCTGATTGGCGAGGTTCTTCACCTCGCTCGCCACCACGGCGAAGCCCTTGCCGGCCTCCCCCGCCCGCGCCGCCTCGATGGTCGCGTTCAGCGCCAGAAGATTGGTTTGCGCCGCGATGGAGTTGATCAGGCCGACGATCTCGCCGATGCGGTGGGCGGCGTCGGACAGGCCCACGACATGGCCGTTGGTCTCCTCCACTGCCCGCACCGCGCCGCGCACCATGTCGAAGGAGCGGCGGACCTGGGCGCCGATCTCGGCGATGGAGGCCGACATCTCCTCCGTCGCGGCGGCGGCGGTCTGGACGCTGGAGCCTGCCTGGGCGCTGGCGGCGGCGACGGTGGCGGCCTGCCGGTTGGCGCTGTCGGCGCGCTCCAGCATGCCGGCGGCATTGCTGCGCACCTGATGGGCGCCGGCCCCCACCTGCTGGACCACCTCGGACACGCGGGCCTCGAACAGGTCGGCCAGTTCCCGGATGGCGCGGTGCTTCTCCGCCTCGGCCTCCGCCTTCTGGCGCTGCTGGTCGGCGGTCAGCCGCTCCACCTCGCGGGCGTTGGTCTGGAACACCTCCAGCGCGCGGGCCATGGCGCCGATCTCGTTGCGCATCCAGCCGCCCTCGACCACGCCGTCCAGCTTCCCGGCGGCGAGTTCCGTGGTGGTGCGGGAGAGTTGCTGCAACGGCCTTGTGATGGAGCGGGCGAGCACCAGCCCGGCCGCCATCATCGCCAGAAGCAGCCCGCCCATCACCAGCGCGAAGTCGCGCCGCGCCGCTGCGGTGGCGTCGCGGGTGGCCTGGGTGGCGGCGGCGGTGGAGCGGCCGATGGCGGCCTGCGTCTCCATCACCTTGTCCGTCAGGGCGGCGAATTGGGCATCGGTGTGGGCCATCATCGGGATGCCGATCAGGCGGTCGATGGCCGCCATCTGGTTCATCTCGTCCACCGCCTTGGCATAGGCGCCGAGCCGGGCCGACACATCGTCCAGCATCGCGCGCTCCGCCTCGGCCAGCGGCAGGGCGCGCAGTTCCACGATCGCGGTGCGCGCCTTGCCCAGGTTGGCGGCGATGGCATCGCGCATGGCCTGGAGCTTCGCCTCCTCGATGCCCGACCCGGACAGGGCCAGATGCCGCGACACGTCGCTGTGGATGACATAGGCGATGGCGACCAGCCGGTCGACGCGGCCCAGCCGCTCCGCCGCCTCGCTGTGGATGCCGTCCACGGCGGTCAGCGCCTGTTCCGACTCGCGGTCGGCCAGGACCAGAGCCGCCACCGTCAGGACGATCCCCATCAGGGGCGCCGCGAACACCCGGCCCGCCACCGACAGGCCCGACAGACGCGCAAAGACACCGCCGCTCATCCTCATTCCCCCCTCAGCGTCGCCGGACGGTCACCGCGTCACGCGGCGGCCGTCACTTGCCACCGTCATTTGCCGTCGTCACTTGTAGATGCCGACATAGGCGACCAGTTCCTGGCCGGGCACGCGCTTCACGTAGGTGATCTTCGGCTCGATCTTGTTGCTGGCGGGGTTCAGCCAGCGGTACTCGACCCAGCCCTCGCCCTTGTCCTTGGCGACGGCCAGCACGTCCTGGACGATGAAGCGGCCATCCGGGTCCTTGACGTTGATGACACTCTGCCCGACGCCGGCCGGACGCGGCGGATAGACCTTCCACACCCCGGTGAAGTCGATGACGTTGACGTAGATCTCGCCGTACTTGAACGGACCGTCGGCGTTGAAGGCCTTGGTGGCCTCGTCCAGCCCCTGGGCGGCGATCAGGTCTGCCGCCTTCAGGGTGATGGACTTCGCGTCCTCTTGCGTCGGCTTGGCCGCCTGTGCCGCGGCGGGAGTGGACAGCGGGGCGGAAACGGCAGTCCCGGCGGCGATCAGGCCGGCAACCACCAAACGAAACCACAGGCGCATATGCATTTTCCCCAAGGACTGGAGGCCTGCCGGCGGACGCCGGGCGGCCCGTCGATTGTTGTGCGGCCGTCGTCGCTTTTGCGCGCAGCCATTTTCGGATCAAGCTACTAGCAGAAGGTTTCATGCATTTGTCCGCCCCATTTCGTCGCGGTCATATCGCATTGCAACATAGCAATATTGAAGCAAACTCTCCGCCGAACACATCTTTGAGACGCATTCCATTGAATTTGAACGCCTTAGCCGGGCAGGCCGCCGATCGGCACCGGAGTTGGCATGGCTGCCTTACACCGATGCGGCCTATCGACGCATGAATGCACTCACCCCTGCCGCGCCTGCGCTGTCGAATCCCCGGCGCAGACAGCGGCTGCGTGACGGTTTGCCGCCCCTTTTTTCCATCGACAGCCGCGCCGTTCGGGTGGAGCATCGAAAGTCCGATGCGGGCGTTCCGCCGGCCCCGGACCCGATGCGCCATCCCCGCACCCGTCCGCCGCCGCCCGTCGCCCCACCCGGACGTGCCGGTTTTTCTAAGTGACTGTCTAGAGCCACACGCGAACGGGCCTCCACGGCGGCCGGCACCAGCGCCCCATCCCCGGCGCGGCCCGGCAGCCCGGCCCCTCCTAGAACGGCCGGAATGGCCCGAAGCTTCCACGGGAGGTGTGAATGCCGCATACGCAAATCCGGACGGCGCGCTGCGCGGCGCTGGTCGGCCCCTATCTCGCCGGCAAGACGACGCTGCTCGAAAGCCTGCTGTTCGCGGCGGGGGCCGTCACCCGCAAGGGCAGCGTGCGGGACGGCAACGCCGTGGGCGACACGTCGCCGGAGGCAAAGGCCCGGTCGATGAGCACCGAGCTGAACGTCGCCTCCTTCGATTACCTGGGTGAACGCTGGTCGATCCTGGACTGCCCCGGCTCGGTGGAGTTGACGGGCGAGGCGCAGGCGGCGCTGATGGCCGCCGACATCGCCATCGTGGTGGCGGAGGCGGCGCCGGAGAAGGCGGTCCTGCTGGCCCCGCTGTTCAAGGTGCTGGACGACCACCGCATTCCGCATCTGCTGTTCATCAACAAGATCGACACGCTGGGAGACCTGCGGGTGCGCGACGTCGTCGCCGCCTACCAGGAGGTCTCCGCCCGCAAGCTGGTCCTGCGCGAGGTGCCGCTGCGCGAGAACGGCCAGATCACCGGGCTGGTCGATCTGGTCAGCGAGCGCGCCTGGCGCTTCAACCCGCACAAGCCGTCCGATCTGGTGGCCCTGCCCGACAGCGTCCGCGACTGGGAGGCGGAGGCGCGGCAGGCGATGCTGGAATCGGCCGCCGACTTCGACGACGCCCTGCTGGAAAAACTGCTGGAGGACATGGCCCCCGACAGCGCGGAGCTTTACGAAACGCTGGCGCACGAGCTGGCCGACGACCTGATCGTCCCGGTCTTCTTCGGATCGGCGGAGAACGACAACGGCATCCGCCGCCTGCTGAAGGCCCTGCGCCATGACGGGCCGGAGGTCGGCGTCACCGCCGCCCGCGTCGATATCCCGTCGGATGCGACGGTGACGGCCCAGGTGGTCAAGACGATGATGGGCTCCCATGCCGGGAAGCTCAGCCTTGCCCGCATCTGGCGCGGCACCGTCACCGACGGCATGACGCTGGGCGGGGAACGGGTGTCCGGCATCTTCCAGCTGTTCGGCCGCGACCAGACCAAGGTGCCGCAGGCGGTGGCGGGCGATCTCGTCGCGCTCGGCCGGCTGGAAAAGGCGGCGACCGGCGACCGGCTGACCGAAAAGACCAACCTCGGCCCGCCCGCCGACTGGCCGGCCGCCGCGCCGCCGGTGCATGGGCTGGCGCTCCGTGCCGAAAACCGCAATGACGAGGTGAAGCTGTCCGCCGCCCTGCAGAAGCTGCGGGAGGAGGACCCGTCCCTGACGCTCGACCAGTCGCCCGAAACCGGGGAGCTGGTTCTGTGGGGCCAGGGCGATGTGCATCTGAAGCTGGCGATGGACCGGCTGCGCAGCCGCTTCAACGTCGCGGTGAAGGGCCAGCCGCCGCAGGTCCCCTACAAGGAGACGATCCGCAAGAGCACCAGCCACCACGCCCGCTTCAAGCGCCAGACCGGCGGCCACGGCCAGTTCGCCGACATCCATGTGGAGATCCGCCCGCTGCCGCGCGGATCGGGCATCCAGTTCGAGGATGCGGTGGTCGGCGGCGCCGTGCCGCGCCAGTACATCCCGGCGGTGGAGGCCGGCGTGCGCGAGGCGGCGGTCCGCGGGCCGCTCGGCTTCCCGGTGGTGGATTTCGCGGTGAGGCTGACCGGCGGCCAGTTCCACGCCGTCGACAGTTCCGACATGGCCTTCAAGACGGTGGCGCGGCAGGCGATGGCCGAAGCCCTGCCGGCCTGCGAGCCGGTGCTGCTGGAGCCGATCCTGACCGTGACCATCGCGGTGCCCAGCGCCTTCACGCCCAAGGTGCAGCGGCTGGTCAGCGGCCGGCGCGGCCAGCTTCTGGGCTTCGACGCGCGGCCGGGCTGGCCCGGCTGGGACGAGGTGAAGGCGTGCATGCCGCAAGCCGACATGCAGGATCTGATCGTCGAGCTGCGGTCGCTGACCTTCGGCGTCGGCAGCTACAGCGCCGAGTTCGAGCGCCTGCAGGAGGTGGTCGGCAAGGCCGCCGACCGCGCGGTGGAAATCCGCAAGGACATGCTGGCGGCGCTGTGAAAGGCCGTCCCCGTCTCCGCCGGAACATCGCGCGGGAACGGGGACGCCCATCGGATGGTGGTCACCCCGCCATGCGCCGGAAGGTCAGATCCCAGCCCTTCGGCACGCTCAACCCCTCAAAATCAAGGCGATCATGATGCCGGCAAAGCTGAGGATGGCGACCGAACCGACAATGATGCTGGCGAGCATCTGCGCCGAGATGTAGGTGCCGGCGACCGTACCGGCGATCCGTGCCATTCCGTCACGCCCACCCCCAGGTGCACTTGCACCGGGGTGCCCGCAGGATGGACAAGTCGGCGCTTCAGCGGAAATCTTGTGCCCGCACGCAGCGCAGGGGACCAGAGCCATTCCGTTCCTTCCCATTCTTCGACGCAGCAGGATTGCCCTTTCCCACATAGAGCGAAGAACTGAGCATTGCAGCTTCTCTTTAGGCTAAGCACGCCGCAACCGCACCCAGCGGCATGACGGTAAGGGTAGCCCTGATTTCCGCCCATAAAAACGAAAAGGGCCGGCACCCTCGCGGCGCCGGCCCTTCTCTTACTCAGTCAACGCGGCGGCGCGATCAGCGCAGGTTGCCGCAGGCGCGCTGGATGCGCTTGCACGCCTCTTCCAGCGCTTCCGTCGAGGTCGCGTAGGAGATGCGGAAGTGCGGGGCGAGGCCGAAGGCAGACCCCTGGACGACCGCGACGCCTTCCGACTCCAGCAGGTAGGTGACGAAATCCTCGTCGGTCTCGATCACCTTGCCGTCCGGGGTCGTCTTGCCGATGGTGCCGGCGCAGGACGGATAGACGTAGAAGGCGCCTTCCGGCTTCGGGCAGCTGATGCCGGTGGCCTGGTTCAGCATGGACACCACCAGGTCGCGACGCTGGCGGAAAGCCTCGCCACGCTCCTTGATGAAGTCCTGCGGACCGTTCAGCGCCTCGACGGCGGCGGCCTGGGCGATGGAGGTCGGGTTGGAGGTCGACTGGCTCTGGATCACGCCGATGGCCTTGATGAGATCCTTCGGGCCGCCGGCATAGCCGATGCGCCAGCCGGTCATCGCGTAGGACTTCGACACGCCGTTGACGGTCAGGGTGCGGTCGTACAGCGACGGTTCGACCTGGGCCGGGGTGACGAACTCCAGGCCGTCATACAGCAGGTGTTCGTACATGTCGTCGGTCATCACCCAGACATGCGGGTGGCGGACCAGCACGTCGGTCAGCGCCTTCATCTCGGCGCGGGTGTAGGCGGCGCCCGACGGGTTCGACGGCGAGTTCAGGATCAGCCACTTGGTCTTCGGCGTGATCGCCTTCTCCAGGTCGGCGGGCTGCAGCTTGAAGCCCTGCTCGGCCGGGCAGGAGACGAAGACCGGCGTGCCTTCCGCCAGTTCCACCATGTCCGGATAGCTGACCCAGTAGGGGGCCGGGATGATGACCTCGTCGCCCTGGTTCAGCGTCGCCATCAGGGCGTTGTACAGCACCTGCTTGCCGCCGACGCCGACGGTGATCTGGTCGGGCGTGTACTTCAGGCCGTTCTCGCGCTCGAACTTGGCACAGATCGCCTTCTTCAGGGCCGGCGTGCCGTCCACCGCGGTATACTTGGTGTCACCGGCCTCGATCGCCTTGATGGCGGCGGCCTTGATGTTGTCGGGGGTATCGAAATCCGGCTCGCCGGCACCCAGGCCGATAACGTCGCGACCGGCCGCTTTCAGCTCGCGGGCTTTGTTGGTCACGGCGATGGTCGGCGACGGCTTGATGCGGGACAGGCGGGACGCGATGATCGACATGGCGATGGGCCCCCTCAGGGCTATGGAGACGGTGTGGCGGAGACGTCGTGCGACGCCTGCCCCTCCGGGTGGAAGGCGCGAGGCGGGACCTTACTTCCGCTCCACCCCGGTTGCAAGGCCGGTCGGCCGGTGAAAACCGCCCGGTTCCGCGGATTTTCCGCCCTGTGGCCGCACCGTACCGGCGCATCGACCAAGCCGTATAGGGTCATCGTTGGCGGGTAGCCTTGCGCGGCTTCGCCGGTATTCCCGACACCCTTCGGATGGAGCCTGCGGAATTACCAAATACCACCCTCACCATGCGCAGCATTATTTCTTACAATACAAATGAATACCATGATGGTCCAAAACCTTTCGTTCCTACTTCACTTGACATTTTCGGCCTAGCCGTGTGTAAAGTCTCGCGTGGGGAACTGAATTCAAGAAGGGATAAGAACCGTGTTTTCCCGTATAGTGCTTGCGGCCTCGGCCGCGCTGATGCTGACCGGCGGCGTCGCTTTCGCTCAGGACGTCATCCAGACCCGCAAGGCCGGGTTCGAGGACTACAAGAAGGCGATGGGCGAGATCAAGGACGCGGTGGGCAAGGGCGATCTGGCCGCCATCGGTCCGGTGGCCGACCGCATCGACGCCTTCGCCGCCAAGATCCCCGGCCTGTTCCCGCCCGGCTCCGACAAGGGCAAGACGGCGGCCAAGGAAGTGATCTGGGCGAACTTCCCGGACTTCACCGCCAAGGCGCAGGACACGCAGACCGCCGCCAAGGCGCTGAAGGTCGCCGCCGCCTCGGGTGACAAGGCCGCGACGGGCAATGCGTTCGGCGCCATGGCCGACACCTGCAAGGCCTGCCACCAGCGCTACCGCTCCGAATAAGCGGCAGTTCCGACGGACGCCGGCCAGACGAAAAAAGCCCTTCCCCACCAGCGTGGGGAAGGGCTTTTCCATTACCGGAACCCTGCCCGAACCTTTACTTGAACACGGGCTGCGGCGTGGCCGGCGTGCTGGCCGGCAGCAACGGATACTCGACGCGCGGCTGCTGGCCGGTCAGCGTCGTCAGGAAGGCGGTGATCTTGTCGATCTCCTGGTCGGACAGGGTGGCGCCGAGCTGGCTCGACCCCATCACCGCCACCGCCTGGCGCAGATCCCACACCTTGCCGGAATGGAAATAGGGGGCGGTCAGCGTGACGTTGCGCAGGGTGGGCGCGCGGAAGACATATTCGTCGTCGGCGGTCTTGGTGACGGCGAAGCGGCCCTTGTCGCCCGGCGGCAGGATCTCCGCCCCCGGACGGGTCACCACGCCGAAGGGGAAGTAATCATGACCGCCGACATTGACGCCGTTGTGGCAGCCGGCGCAGCCCTTGTCGATGAACAGCTCCAACCCGGCCTTCTGCGTGCCGGTCAGCGCATCGGCCTTGCCCTCCAGATACTGGTCGAAGGGAGAGGCGGGGGTGGTCAGCGTCGCTTCGAACGCCTCGATCGCCATGGCGACATTGTCGAAGGTCACCGGATCCTTCTCGTTCGGGAAGGCGTCGGCGAACTTCGTCTTGTAGGCGGGGATGCTGTTAAGCACGGCCATCACGCGGTCGGGCGTGCTGTTCATCTCCACGCCGGCCTGGATCGGCCCCTTGGCCTGGGCCTTCAGGTCTTCCGCCCGGCCGTCCCAGAACTGGGCA
This sequence comes from Azospirillum sp. B21, assembly GCF_008364825.1. GTDB lineage: Bacteria > Pseudomonadota > Alphaproteobacteria > Azospirillales > Azospirillaceae > Azospirillum. The sequence continues at coordinate 354,653 of NZ_VTTO01000004.1, read as the reverse complement.
ACGTTCAGCACGGCGTTCAGCACGGTCGGCGCGTTGCGCGGACCCTTCTGCCAGCCATGACCGACCGAGGTCTCCAGCCCGTCGACGCCGCCGAGGCCGAGATTGTGGCAGCTGTTGCACGAGAAGATGCCGCTGGCCGACAGGCGCGGATCGAAGAACAGCATCTTGCCGAGTTCGATCTTCTCGCGCGTGACCGCATTGTTGCGAATCGCCGGCAGGGTGGCGGGCAGCGGCTTGAACATTTCGCGCGCACGGCCCATCAGGGCGTCGCCAGCCGCGGGCGGATCGGCGGCCGGTGCCGTACCGGCGGTCGCGGCGAGGATGCCCAGGGCGGCGGCGGTGCCGATCAGCAGGCCTTTCAGCGCTGCGGTCGGGCGATGTCCGGATTGTGCGTGCATGGCTGGCTGTCCCCCGGCACGGCCGACATCCTCCACAACCTTCGGCTTCAAAAAGGCAAAGGTCGATCGATCCCGGAAGTCGGGCCGGCGTCATTGGTTCGTTGAGGTTTGGCTCGGATCAATCTGGAGTCATTCTAGACAAGCAGGCGTCCGGCCATAGACGACGAGTTGTCGCACACAACCAATGGCATATGGCTGCCACTTGGGGAAAACACCCGGCGAAGACGCAGGCTCAGCCGGCGGCGCGCAGCACCAGGAAGACCAGCCCCGCGGAAGCGGCCAGGATCGCCAGCGCCAGCGCCGCCGGGGCACGCCGCGGTTCCGACGTCGCGACACGGCCGGGCAAGCTCTTGCGGCCGGTCACCATCGGCCGGATCAGGTTGTCCTTCTTGACCAGCAGGTAGAAGAACACGGCCACCACATGCAGCCCGATCAGCACGAAGATGCCGTTGGCCAGCAGGCGGTGGATCGAGCTCAGCGTCGCCACCGTGGCGCCGGAGGCCATCGGCACCAGCGGACCGTCGACCAGGATGTCGTCGCTGGTGAACAGGCCGCTCGTCGCCTGGACCAGCAGGATCAGCAGCAGCGCCACCACCATCAGGGCGCCCAGCGGGTTGTGGCCCAGGGTGAAGGCGGCTTCCCCACCCGCCCGCGACCGCTTCAGATAGTCCAGGATGGCGCCCGGCCCCTTTACGAAATCGGCAAAGCGCGCGGTCTGGCTGCCCACCACGCCCCAGCCCAGCCGGAACAGCACCAGTATCAGAACTGTTTCGCCCGCCAACATATGAATGGAAAGCATACCAAGCTCGGCTGACAGAATCGCGACAGCCACCGCGGCGACCAGCCCCCAATGAAACAGCCGGGTCGGTAGGTCCCAGACCCGAACCTCACGCCCATGTTTCTCCCGAGTCGCGGTATGACCACTTGCCATCGCTCGATCCTCGCAGTGTTCAGCCGTATTTCTGGCGCTTGTCATCTGCGGCAAAGGGACGGATTCTTTGTCCTGATCCTGGAAACGCCGCAGTCCCGTGGTGGCATCGGTCGAATGGCCTGTCAACAGGCTTGAAGCACCGCCCGGCCGGCGGATATGAGAATGCGACGCATCAGCCGGCCTGCCGGCGCAAAGACAGCCGTAATTCCCCTTCACCCCCGGTTACAAGGACTCATAGGCCATGCCCGACAAACAGCTCCTCCACCTCGTGTTCGGCGGCGAACTCGTGCGTCCGGACACGGACCAGTTCGTCGATCCGTCGAAGCTGCACATCGTCGGCATCTTCCCGAGCTACGAGGACGCCTACAAGGCATGGCGCGGCGCAACCGGCCAGACCATCGACGATGCCCACACCCGCTACTACATCGTCCACCTCCACCGCTTCCTCGATCCGGCGGCGGACGATCACAAGCACTGAAGCCTTCGAACCGGCGCGCGGCGGGTGAGACCCTGGTGCAGGGAACCGCCCGCCGCGCAGCGGCGTTGACCGGTCGATGACCGTCTATTTCACCTCCGACACCCATTTCGGCCATGGCGGCGCCCGCGGGCGCTTCCGCCGCCCCTTCGACTCCACGGCCGAGATGGACGCGGCGATGGAGGCCAACTGGAACGCCACCGTCGGCCCCGATGACGAGGTCTGGCACCTCGGCGACTTTGCCCTGCACATGCGGCCGGACGCCATGGCGGACCTGCTCGGCCGGCTGAACGGCACCAAGCATCTGATCGCCGGCAACAATGACGGTGCGGCCACGCTTGCGCTGCCGGGCTGGGCCAGCGTGCGGCATTACGCCGAACTGACGCTGGACGGCATCGATCTGGTGATGTGCCATTACGCCTTCCGCACCTGGAACGGCATGCACCGCAAGGCGTTGAACCTGCACGGCCACAGCCACGGCCAATTGAAGCCGCAGCCGCGGCAGATCGACGTCGGCGTCGATGTCTGGAATTTCCGCCCCGTCACCCTGGTCGAATTGACGGTCCCGCGTCCGCGGCGCAAGAAGGCGCCTGAAGAGCAGCCGCTCCCCTGACTACGCGGTCTGGCGCAGCCGCTCCGTCAGCAGGCCGCAGGCGGCGTCCGCCGGCACCGGACGGCCGGTCAGCCAGCCCTGGACCTGGGTGCAGTTGTGGTGGCGCAGGAAATTGGCCTGCTCGGTCTTCTCCACCCCTTCGGCGACCACATGCAGGCCCAGCATGTCGGCCATGGCGATGATGGTGGACACGATGCCGGCATCCTCGCGCTCGTTCGGCACGCCGTTGATGAAGGAGCGGTCGATCTTCAGCGTGGTGATCGGCAGCCGCTTCAGATAGCTCAAGCTGGAATGGCCGGTGCCGAAATCGTCCACCGCCACCCGGATGCCCATCGCCTTCAACGCCGCCAGCACCCCCAGCGCATGGTCGAGGTCCTGCATTACGGCGCCCTCGGTGATCTCCAGTTCGATCAGGCCGGGAGGCAGTCCATGGCGGTCGATGATGCGGCGGAAATCCTCGGCGCTGCGGTTGCGCAGATGCTTGGGCGAGATGTTGACGGCGACCGGCACCGGCTCCATGCCCGCATCCAGCCAGTCGCGCATCTGCCGGCAGGCCTCGTCCAGCACCCAGTCGCCAAGCGGAACGATGAAGCCGGTCTCCTCCGCCACGGGAATGAACTCGCCGGGCGGGATCATCGTTCCCCGCTCTTGCCCCTGCCCCGGCTTTTCCCAGCGCAGCAGCGCCTCGAACCCCTCCAGCGAGAAGTCGATCAGCGACACCTTGGGCTGGTAGTGCAGACGGAACTGCTTCAGCGCCAGCGCCGCGCGCAGGTCGCCGTCCAACGCCAGCTGGCGCCGCGCCTGTTCGGCCAGCTCGGGTCGGAAGAAGGCATGGCGGCGCCCGCCCATCCGCTTGGCGGCGTAGAGCGCCGTTTCGGCGGCGCGCAGCAACGCCTGCGGATCCATGACGTCCGCCGCCGCGTCCCAGCCCGCCGTCCCCGCCAGATCGTCGGGATAGACCGCGATGCCCACCGCCGGGCGGACATAATGCTCGCAGCCCGGCAAGGTGACCGGGGCGTCGAAAGACTCGAGGATTCGGTCGGCGATGGCCGCAGCCTCCGGGGCACCGCGGATCTCCTCGACGATCACGGCGAAATCGTCGGTGCCGATGCGACCGACGGGATCGTCAGGGCGGACGGCGGCGGCGACCCGCCGGGCCACCTCCTGCAACAGCGCATCGCCGGCCTGATGGCCCAGCGTGTCGGTGATCAGCTTGAAGCGCGACAGGTCCAGGCACAGCACGGCGAAGGGGCGGCGGTCGCGATGGCTGCGCTCCACCGCCGTCTCCAGCAGCGATTCGATCATCGCCCGGTTGGGCAGTCCGGTCAGCCGGTCGCGGGTGGCCAGCCTCATCAGCTCGCGCTCATGCCGCAGCCGGTCGGTCACGTCGGCCAGCGCGCAGACGAAGCCGCGGCGCCCCCGCACCACCAGCGGCGAGACGCTGAGCGAGGCGTCGATGCGGTCGCCGCCTCCGGGACGTTCGATCCCCAGCGCATGCTCCCGCACCGGCGCCGCAGTCTCGGCGTCACCGATAAGGTCGACAGCCATATCGGCCAGCAGCGAATCGATCCGGGCGCGATCGGGGGCGGCGAACAGGCTCGACAGCGGACGCCCGCGCAGGTCTTCGGCTGGAACGCCGAGCAGGGCGACGGCGGCGGGATTGTGCTCCTCGATCCGGCCGCGGGAATCGACCAGCAGGATCGCCTCGCTGACATTGTTCATGATGCCGGCCAGCCGCTCGTCCCGTTCGATCAGGGCAATGGCGGCGCGGCGGAAGAACTCCATGGCGCGGGCCATCGCGCCGAATTCGTCGCGGCGCTCGCGGCCGGGAATGTCGATATCGGTCCGACCCTCCGTCAGCAGGCGCATGCGGTCGGACAGCATTTCCAGCGGACCGACGACATGTTGGGACAGGAACAGCGATCCGGGCCAGCTCAGCACCAGCAGCACCGCCAGGAACAGCAGGAATCCCGACGCCTCCACCAGGAAGGCCCGGTCGAGATCGCCGACGTCGCCGGCGGCGGCGATGGCCCAGCCCCAGGGCTCGAACCGGCCTTCGGCGGTCACGGAGCGATCCATCGGCGGCCAGCCGGGCGGGACGATGCCGTCGGTGAAGATCGTGACATGGAAAGGCTTGGCGGCCAGCGCCCGCAGGGCCGTCCGCGCCCGGTCGCGCGCCTCCTCGGCCGACATGGCGCCCGACGCCGCCGACCGGTCCAGGTCGCGTAGAAGCCCGCCTGCCGAATCCACCAGCGCGGCCGCGACCTGTTCCCGCTCCGCGATCATGCCCTGGCGCAGCAGGTAAAGCGCCGGGATCGCCGCCATCAGGCAGCCGATCAGGCCGATCCAGGTCAGCCAGCGAATCTTGCGGCGCAGCGTCATCGTGCCTGGCGTCGCTCTCTTGTCCGTTAAGTTAACGGACGGTTAGTCGTTTGTGGAAAGTGGCGACTTCATTTCAATCGCGCAATGCAATTTTTTCTTCGCATGCGCAACAGACAGCTGTCCAACCGATACGAAGGTTGCAGACTGCGACGCTTTGCCCCACAGGCAGCATTATTACCGATCATGGGAAGCGATGTTTCAAGCGGACTTGCCCGGCCGTCTCCTCCCGCGAAAGCGGAAAAACGGCCGGGCAAAAGGCGATCGGCATTGATGGTCAGAGCCTTACCGGTCCGACCCTCGGCTCATCCCTGGCTGGGATAGAGTCGCTGGAAGCCTTCGGTGACACGGGCGATCAGCGCCGGGTCACGGTCGCGCCAATAGCGGGGATCACGCATCAGGGTGCGCAGTTCCGCCTCGCCATCCCCGCCACCGGGGCGGGCTCCCGCCATCGACAGGGCGGACGGCTCGCTGCCGGTCATCATCGAATAGAGCGCCATGACACCTTCGTAGGAGGTCGCCAGCCCTTCGACCGCGGCCGGCGGCAGGGTCTTGCCGGCCCAGGCCAGCAGCTGCCGCGACACCTCGCGCCAGCGCTCCTCGCCGCCGAAGCGGGCGACCAGCCGTTCGACCTCCCGTTCCGCCTGGAACTCGGCGGCGACGGTCTGGATCAGCGGGACCATCCGCTCGGCCGCGAGATCGTACAGAAGCTGGGCCTGCGCCGGGGTGTAGCCGGCCTCGAACAGGCGGCCGTTGATCTCCGGGTCCGGCTGGAACAGGCCATGATCGCAGGCGATGCAATAACCCTCCGCCGACTCCGGCGCCCCCATCAGACGACGAAGCTGCGCCGGATCGAGGCTGGCCGGATCGAAAGCAGCCGGTTCGGGGGGCGCCGCCAGGCCGGCCGTCTGCGCCGAAGGCTGCTGGGACAGCCGCCGCTCAAGCTCCAGATAGGATTTCAGCAGCGCCTCGACGCGCAGTTCGCCGGTCTTGGGATCCCTGAACTTTTCGGGGATCGGCAGCGGCGGGACCGCATCGGCGGCGGGTGCGGCGGCGGGTGCGGGCGTCTCGGTCAGCAAAGTGTCGGCCATCATCAACTCCTGCAGGATAGGGAAAGGGGGAAGGGCATGCCGCCGGTCAGCCCGCCCGCCCGCGCGCGACGAGCGCGAGGATGGTGGCGACCAGCTGGCGCTGTCCTTCGAGGTGGCGCAGTGCCGCCTCCGGCGCGTCGGGTCCCAGCGCGCGGTCGAGCGTCATCGCCCGCAACACCGCCAGCACCCGCGCGCCGTCGGTCCCGGCGAAGCAGCGGGCGAAGCTGGGCGCCGGATCGGTCCCGGCCGCCGCTGTGGGGATCGGACCGGTCAGGGGCGGCGCCTCCAGCCAATCCCAGCCGGCCCGTTCGACCATCGGCGGCTCAGCCATTGGACAGCTCGGCATTGGACAGCTCGGCATCCGGTGCCGCCGCTGGCTCCGCCCGCATCAGCTTGGCCGGCACGCCGAAGGCCTCGCCCAGCCAGCGGGCCGTCGCCGCCGCATCCACCGCGGTCTCTGCCTCCGGCCCCAGCGCCTTGACGCTGTCCAGCCAGCGCAGGGTCGCCTGGACGTCGCGCTGGGCCTGTGCCTGGGCAAGCGGGGAGCGGTGCTGCAACTCCACCAGACGGCCATCCACGGTGATGTCGGGGATCTCGCCGCGCCGGCACAGAATTGCCACCGCCCGCAGCAGGAGCGGCGTCATCAGCTCCGCCTGCAACCGGCCATAGGTGGCGCCAAGCAGCCGGGCCATCTCCACCGAACGCTCCAGCACTTCGGTCGCGGTCATGCGCGCCGACTCCACCGGACCCAGCCGATCGACCAGCAATGCGTGACGGATGCGCCCGCGCAGGTCGTCCAGCACCAGCTGCGACACGTCGAACCGGCCGGGATTGGCCAACGGCGTCAGCCCGGCCGACCCCATCGCCTTCGGGATGATGGTGCCGGGCACCAGGCGGATGGTGGCGGGATTCAGCACCCCGTCATCCTCCGCCTGCCAGATGCCGGTGACGGCGATGGAGGCGTTCTTCAGCACCAGCTCCACCACCTTGTTGGCGGTCTTGATGTCGGGCAGCGCCTTCATCACCGGCGACCGGCCATAGGTTTCCCCCGGCGCCTTCAGCCAGCGGAAATTGACGAAGGGCGACTGGGCGAAGCGCCCCTGTGCGAGCCAGGACGGCTCGGTCAGCCCGCTGTCCAGCACCACCCCCCAGCGATAGGCCGTACCGTCGGGCAGCACCGCCTCGACCAGAGGGAAGCGGCTGTCGGGTTCGTCGGCCGCCTGTTTGCGCAGCTCGTCGGGCAGGTCCGCACCGGGGAAGCGCTGGAGGATTTGGGCCAGCGTCGCCTCGCTGCGCCGGAAGGTGGCGTCGAGCCGGCCGTCCGGCCCCTCCTCCAGCACCGCCTCGGCCAGCGGCACGGCGGTAAAGCGCAGGCTGGACGGGGCGCCGGGTGCGGCCTCCTCCATCAAGAGGCTGGCGGTGCCGACGGTGACGAGGTCGAGGAAGGCCTGATGCACCTCCACCGCGAAGTTGGAGCGGTCGAAATGCGCCTGCACGATCCCGGCGGCACGGTCGAGCAGCGGAGCGATGCGGTCGCGCTCCGCCCCCACCAGCGCCGGACCGGGCTGGAAGCCGAACCAGCGCGACCAGGGCGGTGTCAGCTCCGACAGCAGGCTGGCCGCCAGCTGTTCCACCGCATCGGGGGCGGTGCCGTCGAACAGCCGGTCGACGCGCCGCTCTCCCGGCGTTCCGCCGCCGCGGAAGGGCCGGCCGTTGGGCAGCGCATGGTCGTAGCAGTCCTGCCAATGGCTCTCCCAGACGGCCCGGCTCTCGCGGGCGACGCGGTAGCGCTCCAGCAGGGCTTCCGGCTCCGACAGGTCCTTCGTCCTGCCTGCCGACCTGCCTGCGGCGGGTTTCACGGCTGCGGATGCAGGCATTCGCGGGTTCCTCCGGTCAGGTGGCGATGCAGTTGCCAGGGGGTCAGCACCCAACGGGCGCGCAGGCCGATCAGGCGCTTGACCGCCTCGACGCAGGTGAAGGGGCCCCAGGGGGCGGGGCCGGCGGGGCGGCGCAGCGGGGCGGGGTCCACCGTCAGCCCCTGGGCGCGGTACCAGCCCGGCAGGTCGAAGTCGGCCGGCAGGTCCAGCACCGCCACGTCGGTGAAGCCCGCCAGCGGATCGACCGCCACCCAGCGCCGCCCGTCGTTCAGCAGGGCCAGGCAATGGCGGAAACCCGGCTTCAGCAGACGCAGCCACCACAGCGGCGCCTCTCCCCGGTACACCACCCAAGCGATCGGGGCGGCTGTCATCGGGCGATGCCCTTGTCGCGCAGGGCCGGTGCGATGACCTCGAAAGCCTCCTGCCACAAGGAATGGGCGCGCTGCTCGCGGAAGCGGTCGGGCGCCGGCGCGCTCTGGCGGCGGCCGTAATGGACCAGCACATGCAGATGGTCGCGCAGCAGCTTGCGCGTCCGGTACAGCCGGTCGACCACCCGCAGCACGTCCTGCGGCTCGCAGGGTCGCTCGACCAGCCCACGCCCGGCGACGACGCGGGCGCCGGCCGCCTTGGCGTCCTGCGCCTGCACCGCCCAGAACCACGCCTCTTCCGCCCCGGCGAAGGGCTCGCCATCGGCGCGGTAAGGCTCGGCCTGCAGCCGAACGACATGGGACGGGCGGGTGGCGGGCAAAGCGGGGGCGGCCGGACTCAGCATGCTGGTCTCCTTGCGGCTTCGGATTTTTGAAAGAGAGCGGCGCCGGGCCAGGATTGCGGCCGCGCCATCTGTTTGCGTTATGTTCCGGCCCGCGGGCGCGGTCAACAGGTTTATGAAAAAGTTCCTAGGGACGCTGTCGCCGCTTTATGAGATTATCGTCCCATGCTGAAACATACGGACATCTGGCGGGCCATCGACCGCCTCGCGGCACAGCACGGGCTCTCCGCCTCCGGGCTGGCACGGCGCGCCGGACTGGACCCGACCACTTTCAACAAGAGCAAGCGCACGACCAGCGACGGCAAGCTGCGCTGGCCATCGACGGAAAGCATCTCCAAGGTGCTGGACGCCACCGGCGCTTCCCTGTCGGAATTCGTGTCGCTGGTCGGCGATGGCGCCGGCACCACCCCGCTGCAGCGGGTTCCGGTGATCGGCTATGCCCAGGCCGGTTCCGCCGGCTATTTCGACGACGCCGGCTTCCCCGCCGGCAGCGGCTGGGACGAACTGCTGTTCCCCAGCCTGGGCGATCCGCACGCCTATGCGCTGGAGATTTCCGGCGACAGCATGGAGCCGGTCTATCGCGACGGCGACACCATCATCGTCTCCCCCGCGGCACAGATCCGCCGCAACGACCGCGTCGTCGTCCGCACCAAGGGCGGCGAGGTGATGGCCAAGCAACTGATCCGCGAAACGGCGACCAAGATCGAGCTTCTGTCGATCAACCGCGCCCACCCCGACCGCAGCATTCCGATGTCGGACGTCGCCTGGATGGCGCGGATCATCTGGGCGAGCCAGTGAGGTAAGTTTTCGCGTCGGGTGCCCCCTCCCCATCCCTCCCCCTCTTCGAGGGAGAGGGGGTAGGACGCTTGCGGGAGTTATCCAACGGAGCGGCGGCAGTTCCCTCTCCCGCGACAGCGGGGGAGGGTTAGGGAGGGGGCAAATGCCTCTCGCACGCCCAACTCTTCCTAGGAAAATTTCCCTTTACCGTCCACCCCGGCAGGGGCTATCGTCCATTCCATGGATCGCGCCGCAAGCCTGGACAGCCTTCACCGCACCCATGACGCCCGACCGCCGACGCCCGAGTTGCGTACCGCTTTGCTCGGCGGTGCCGCCCGCGCCAACGCCGTCAAGCGCGCAGCAACGCTCCGCCTGCACAGCGACCTCGCGGCCGAGGCGCGCCTTGCGGCTTCCCGACGCCGCGGCAGCCTGACCGCCACAACCTGCAGGACCGACGCGTGGCTGGCCCGTTTGGCCGCCACGCTGGCCCATCACCGCCGGGCGGCGGTTGCTCTGCTCGATCAGCGGAACGCGTATTCCCAATAGAGCGCCCGCGCCCGCTGGAAGAGCGGACCGGCCGCGAAGCTGCGGTCCTCCACCTTGGTCACCGGCACGCATTTGGCGTGGTTGCCGGTGGAGAAGACCTCGTCGGCCTCCAGCAAGTCCTTGGGCGTCAGGGTGCATTCCTCCACCGTGACGCCGTCGCCCCGCAGCAGGGCGATGACGCGCTGGCGGGTGATGCCGTTCAGGAAGCAGCCGTTCGGCACCGGGGTGCGCACCACGCCGTCCTTGGCGATGAAGATGTTGGACGTCGCGAACTCCGCCACATTGCCGATGGCGTCCAGCATGATGGCGTTCTGGAAGCCGCGCTTGCGCGCCTCGGTCAGTGCCAGCCCGGCATTGGGATAGAGGCACGCCGCCTTGGCTTCGGTCGGGGCCATGGTCGGGATCGGGCGGCGGCGGGTGGAGATGCAGGCCGCGAAGCCGGTCGGCTGCGGCAGCGGGTCCTCGTAGATCGACAGGACGAAGCGCGTGCTCTCCGGCGCCGGGGCGACGAAGCCGTCATCGGCGTAGAACATCGGGCGGATGTACAGCTCCGCGTCCTTGGGGAAGCGGCGGATGCCGTCCCAACACAGCTCCTCGATCTCGCCGGCGGTGACCATCGGCTCCAGCCCCAGCACCTGGGCCGAACGGATGGCGCGGGCGCAGTGCAGGTCCAGGTCGGGGGCCACGCCCTGGAAGGCGCGCGCGCCGTCGAAGACCGTCGAAGAGAGCCACAGCGTGTGGGACAGCGGTCCGACGATCGGCGGATTGCCCTCCACCCATTCGCCCTGGATCCAGCTCCACGCCTGGCCTGCCATGCCGCCCATGATTGGTCCTTCCCTAGGATAGAAATGTGTTTGCCCGCTGGGCGACGCCGGTTCGCGCCGCCCATTGGTGGTTCGTCGTCGTTGGTGATCTCCGAAGAGCATACCCCCTCGCCGCCGCCGGTCAACCGGTCCGCACGCAATTGTCCCGTGCGATGGAGCGGATTGCGGACTCGCCCGTTGATAGGGGAGAGCAAGCAACCGCCAACGACCCGCAGAGGGGAAGCATTCCATGCCGACCACCGCCCCCGGCCTCAGCGCCACCCCGTCCATCCTGTCCGCCGGCCCGTTCCCCGGCCCGCACGAAGATGCCCCCGTCGTCGACGTGCCGGTAACCGATGCCCCCGACCTGCCCGATCCCGGCGGCCCCGGCACCACCGACAGTCCGGCCCCCGGCAACGACCTGCCGCCGTCGCGCCCGACCGATCCCGACTTCGTCTGACGCGCCCAAACAAAAAAGGCGCCCCCGAAGGGGCGCCTTTTCCGGTGTCGCAAGTCTCGTGTCCGCGATCAGCGGCGCACGACCATCAGCTTCTTGATCTCGGCGATGGCCTTGGCGGGGTTCAGACCCTTCGGGCATGCCTTGGTGCAGTTCATGATGGTGTGGCAGCGGTAGAGGCGGAACGGGTCCTCGAGGTTGTCGAGGCGCTCGCCCGTCATCTCGTCGCGGCTGTCGACGATCCAGCGATAGGCCTGGAGCAGGATCGACGGGCCGAGGTAACGGTCGCCGTTCCACCAGTAGCTGGGGCAGGAGGTCGAGCAGCAGAAGCACAGGATGCACTCGTAGAGGCCGTCCAGCTTGGCGCGGTCCTCCGGCGACTGCAGCCGCTCGCGGCTCGGGGCCGGGGACTGCGACTGCAGCCACGGCTTGATCGATGCGAGCTGGGCGTAGATGTGCTTCAGGTCGGGGACCAGATCCTTCACCACCGGCATGTGCGGCAGCGGGTAGATCTTGACGTCGCCCGGAACCTCGTCGATCGCCTTCAGGCAGGCCAGCGTGTTCGTGCCGTCGATGTTCATCGCGCACGACCCGCAGATGCCCTCGCGGCAGGACCGGCGGAAGGTCAGGGTGCTGTCGACCTGGTTCTTGATGTAGATGATCGCGTCCAGGATCATCGGCCCGAACTTGTCGAGATCGACCACATAGGTGTCGACGCGCGGGTTCTGGCCGTCGTCCGGGTTCCAGCGGTAGATCTTGAAGCTCTTGGCCCGCTTGGCGCCGTTCGCGACGTTGACGGTCTTGCCGACGCCAACCTTGGAGTTGGCTGGCAGGTTGAATTCAACCATGGCTGATTTCCTTTATCCGGCGGGCCTTAGTACACGCGGGCCTTGGGCGGGAAGACCTCGACCTCGTCGGTCAGGGTGTACATGTGGACCGGGCGGTAATCGATCTTCGTCTCGCCATTGTCCGCGACCCAGATGACGGTGTGCTTCATCCAACCTTCGTCGTCGCGGTTCGGATAGTCCTCACGCGCGTGCGCGCCGCGGCTTTCCGGACGGTTCTGGGCGGAATGCAGGGTGGCGACCGCCTGGCCCAGCAGGTTGTCCAGTTCCAGCGCCTCGACCAGATCGGAGTTCCAGACCAGCGAGCGGTCGGAGATGGCGATCTCGCCCTTCTTGGCGTAGACCGCGTCGATCTTCTTCACGCCCTCGTCCAGGACCTCGCCGGTGCGGAAGACGGCGCAGTTGTTCTGCATCGTCCGCTGCATGTCCAGCCGCAGGTCGGCCGACTTGATCGAGCCCTTGGCGTTGCGGATGCGGTCGAACCGCTCCAGCGCCTTGTCGCAAGCATCCGGCTTGACCGACGGGGCCTTGCCCGGCTGGACGATCTCGGCGGCGCGGATGGCGGCCGCACGGCCGAACACCACCAGATCGAGCAGCGAGTTGGAGCCCAGGCGGTTGGCGCCGTGCACCGACACGCAGGCCGCCTCGCCGATGGCCATCAGGCCCGGAACCACCTGATCCGGGTTCTCCGCGGTCGGCGACAGCACCTCGCAGTGAACGTTGGTCGGGATGCCGCCCATGTTGTAATGGACGGTCGGCAGAACCGGGATCGGCTCCTTGGTGACATCCACGCCGGCGAAGATCTTGGCCGTCTCGGCGATGCCGGGCAGGCGCTGGTGGATGATCTCCGGCGGCAGATGCTCCAGGTGCAGGTGGATGTGGTCCTTGTGCTCACCCACGCCGCGGCCTTCGCGGATCTCGATGGTCATCGAGCGGGACACGACGTCGCGCGACGCCAGGTCCTTGGCCGACGGGGCATAGCGCTCCATGAAGCGCTCGCCGTTGGAGTTGGTCAGGTAGCCGCCCTCGCCGCGCACGCCCTCGGTGATGAGGCAGCCGGAGCCGTAGATGCCGGTCGGGTGGAACTGCACGAACTCCATGTCCTGCAGGGGCAGGCCGGCGCGCAGGATCATGCCGCCGCCGTCGCCGGTGCAGGTGTGGGCCGAGGTCGCCGAGAAATAGGCGCGGCCGTAGCCGCCGGTCGCCAGCACCACCAGCTGGCCGCGGAAGCGGTGCAGCGTGCCGTCGTCCAGGTTCCAGGCCAGCACGCCCTTGCAGACGCCGTCCTCCATGATGAGGTCGAGCGCGAAGTATTCGACGAAGAACTCCGCCTCGTGCTTCAGCGACTGCTGGTAGAGGGTGTGCAGGATGGCGTGGCCGGTGCGGTCGGCGGCGGCGCAGGTGCGGTAGGCCTGGGTCTTGCCGTACTGCGCGGTCATGCCGCCGAAGGCGCGCTGGTAGATCTTGCCTTCCGGCGTGCGCGAGAACGGAACGCCGTAATGCTCCAGCTCGATGATCGCCGGGATGGCCTCGCGGCACATGTACTCGATGGCGTCCTGGTCGCCCAGCCAGTCCGACCCCTTCACGGTGTCGTACATGTGGTAGCGCCAGTCGTCCTCGCCCATGTTGCCGAGCGCGGCCGAGATGCCGCCCTGCGCCGCCACGGTGTGGGAGCGGGTCGGAAACACCTTGGTGATGCAGGCGGTCTTCAGGCCCTTTTCGGCCATGCCGAAGGTGGCGCGCAGACCGGCGCCGCCGGCGCCGACGACGACGACGTCATAGGTGTGGTCGATGATGTTGTAGGCGGTCGCCATGGTCGTCAGGCTCCGATGAAGATCTTCACGACGGCCAGCACGCAGGCGGCCGCCAGGGCGAAGGACAGGAACTTGACGCCGATGATCAGCGCCATCTTCTGCCATTCGACATGCACATAGTCTTCGATGACCACCTGCAGCCCGGACTGCGCATGGTGGAAGGTGACCACGGCGGTGAGGACCATCATGACCGCCGAGAAGGGCGACTTCATCCAGGCGACGAAGGCGGCGTGATCGGCACCCAGATGACCGATGACCCCGAAGACGAACCAGACGGTCAGCGGGACCAGGGCGATCGCGGTCAGACGCTGCGACCACCAATGTTCGGTACCATGCTTGGCGGAACCCAGACCGCGCGCGACCTGCAGCGGCGAACGGAGGGTCTTGCTATTGGACGCCATGTCTTATCTCCTCACCACACGGCCAGGCCGACGATCCAGGTCAGCACGGTCAGCACCGCCGTCGCGCCGAGGATGATCTTGTTGTTCCGGTCGGCATCGGTCAGCTCGAACGACTTGCCGGCGTCCCAGACCAGATGGCGGATGCCGTTGCACAGGTGGTAGTACAGCGCCGCCGACCAGCCGAACATCAGGAGCAGGCCGAAGAAGGAGCCGATGAAGCCCTGCGCGCGCGCAAACGCCTCCGGACCGGCGGCGGCGGCGACCAGCCACCAGACCAGCAGAAGCGTGCCCACAGCCAGCCCGACGCCCGTGATGCGGTGCGTGATGGACATGACTGCGCTCAGCGGGAGTTTGTAGACTTGAAGGTGCGGGGAGAGCGGCCGACCGCTGCCGTTTGCCATTGCGTCGTCCTCTGTTCGCGGCCGGGCGCGGCGCAACATGACGATTGCCGCGGCGGCTGGGTGGTGCGTGCCCTTTTGGGACGGCTGTCCGTCCTATTGGTTGGCGCAATGAATTACGCTCCCGCAGCAGCCGAGTCAACGGCGGGGGGTGGCCGAAAGTGCTGGTGTGACGATTTTGGCGCAGCGCGGGAAGTGGCTGAAAAGAAACGGCCTTCGGGTCCTGTGGTAATACCAGCGAATGAGGTCAGTCGGAGGCTGTCCAGCTTGAGCCGCCGCTACTTGTCGAAGCGGCGCACGTTCTCGACCATCATCGAGTACATCTGCGTAATCAGTTCCGCCGGACGAAGACGGCCGAACGGAATGTTGTCCTTGGCCCATTCGACCAGCCCCGGCGGCGGCTTCACCGGCGCCACCTCGTACCCCGCCTTTTTCAACGCCGTGATCACCGCGTGGGCCTGCTTGGCATAATCCTCGTTGAAGAAGGACTTGTCGGCGTCCTTGATCGCCTTGGCGATGATGTCCTCGATGGGGGCGGGCATGCCGATGCTGGGGCCGGGGCTGTTGGCGGAAGTGCCGACACCCTGTCACAGCACGACGCCGTCCGCAATTCCCGGGGGACCGTCCCCCGGCAAACCCAACGTCACGACGCCAGCGCCGCGTCCTTCTCCGCGATGACGGCGGCGATGGCGGCGCGTTCGGCGGCGGTCATGCGCAGGCTGGCGCTCTTCAGCTGGCCGCAGGCGGCCATGATGTCCTCGCCGCGCGGGGTGCGCACGGGGCTGGCATAGCCGGCATTGTTGACGATGTCGCCGAAGACCTGGATCGCGCGCGCGGTCGACCGCTCGTAGGGAGCGCCCGGCCATTCGTTGAAGGGGATCAGGTTGATCTTGGCCGGAATGCCTTCCAGCAGCTTCACCAGCGCCCGCGCATCGGCCGGCGTGTCGTTCACGCCCTTCAGCATCACATATTCGAAGGTGATGCGCCGGGCGTTGGACAGGCCGGGATAGTTGCGGCAGGCCTCCATCAGGTCCCGCAGCGGGTATTTGCGGTTGATGGGCATGATGAGGTTGCGCAGTTCGTCGGTCACCGCGTGCAGGCTGACCGCGAGGTTGACGTTCAGCTCCTCGCCGCAGCGCTCCATCATCGGCACGACGCCGGAGGTCGACAGCGTGATGCGCCGCTTGGAGATCGAAATGCCGTCGCCGTCCATCACGATCTTCAGCGCCTTGGCGACGTTGTCGTAATTGAACAGCGGTTCGCCCATGCCCATCATGACGATGTTGGACAGCATGCGCCCGTCGGGCGGCGCCGGCCATTCGTTCAACATGTCGCGGGCCAGCATCACCTGCGCCACGATCTCCGCCGAATCCAGGTTGCGAACCAGACGCTGCGTGCCCGTATGGCAGAAGCGGCAGGTCAGCGTGCAGCCGACCTGCGAGGAGACGCAGAGCGTGCCGCGATCCTCCTCGGGAATGTGGACGCTCTCCACCTCCTGCCCGTCGGGCATGCGCAGCAGCCACTTGCGGGTGCCGTCCGCCGATTTCAGGTCCTTCACCACCGTCGGCCGCGCCACGATGTAGGCGTCGGCCAGCTTTTCCCGCACCGGCTTGGCCAGCGTGGTCATTTCGGTGAAATCGGTGGAGCCGCGGTGATAGATCCAGTGCCAGAGCTGGCGTGCCCGGAACTTTTCCAGGCCAACGGCCAGCATCTCGGCTTCCAGCTCTTCGCGGGACAGGCCGACAAGGTTCTTGCGTCCGTCGGCATCGGTCGCCGGCAGAACGAAGGCGGAGGCATGATTGGAGGCGCTCATGGCCCCATTACATAGGGCCATGAGCGTTCGGAGTCAAAAGACTCGAGGGAAAAAACCCGAGTAAACCGCTGCGGCGATCAGCGCTTCACGCCGCAGGCCTCGTTGATCGCATCATAGGCCTGTCCGACGCCGGCAAGGCTGTAGGTGTCGGTGGTCCTGGTGCCGCGGCCGGACACGCCCTTCACCACCATCTGCCTGCCGTCGCGAAGCGCCGCCGTCACCGCGCGGTCGCTCTCGGCATCGCGGGCCCAGGCGGTCTCGCCGTCGGTGAACAGCTTGAACTCCTTGCCGTCGACCGAGACCTCGGCTTCGCTGCCCTTCTTGAACGGATAGCCGACAATGATGCTGACGACGTCCAGGGTCTTTTCCGACGGGCGGTGAGTCACCAGCGCGTAGATGTCGCCGCGCTTGGCCTTCGGCTCCGTCTTCTTGGGCTGGCTGGAGATGTAGCAGACCTTCTGCCCCTTCTCCTCGAACGCGAAGGCGTTCCAATCCTTGAAGGTGCCGAGATGGCGCGGGTCGGCGGCGGCGGCCGGCGCGGCCGTCAGGCCGGCGGCAAGAAGCGCGGAGAGGACAGAACCGGCAAAGGCGGCCCCGGCAAATCGGCGGACGGCGTTGGGAAGCAACATCGGTCTTGCGTCTGCTCGTTGTTGGTCCGTGGGGTGCGGGCGGACACTACCCCAAACGGACAGACCATTCCAAGACCGGCAGGCCCGAACAGGCCCGTTTCTCACAGCCGGCAGCGCACGCCTCGTGACACTTCGACACGCTTGAGGACAATGAGGGGTCACAAACTTGCCGCTGGCGTAACCTGAGGTTCACGCTATACCTGCGTCCGGCATGAACGCGACGGGGACTGGCATGGCCAAGCTACTGGTGGTGGACGACGACCCGGTCACGCGCAACCTGATCCGCGCGATCCTGACCCGCGATGGTCATGAACTGACCCTGTGTGCCAGCGCCCCGGAAGCCATCGGCATCCTCTATGTGGAAAAGTTCGACCTCGTCCTGACCGACATCATCATGCCGGATCATGACGGGTTCGAGGTCATTCAGGCCGCGCGCACCCTGCGTCCGGAGATGCCGGTCGTCATCCTGTCGGCCATCGAGGACAAGGTTCCGTCCGAGTTGGCCGCCGCCGCCTTCGCCAGGCTGGGCGTGACGCGCGTCATCTCCAAGCCCGTCAACCCGACCCTTCTCGCATCGGAGGTGGTGGCCGCCATCGTCGCGGGGTGAGGGCGCGGGCCGACGTCTCCGGTTGACGTCTCCGGCTGACATTTCCGGTCGGGCGGTACGGCACGGCGCCGCGGGCGTGGCTACATCGTCGCAGGCATGGATATCGCCGGCCGACCTTTCGTCATCGGTTGAATGAATGGTCGTATGGGATTACTTTGGCGAACGCGCAGCACGCACGCGCAACCGCTGAGAATGCCATGCTCCACGACGATGCACGGCCGGAGATGGCCGGTCCGGTCGCCAAGCCGCCCTTCAAGGTCCTGGTCGTCGATCCCGACCCGTCGCTGCTGGCGACATCCCGGTCGGCGCTGGACGGGCTGTCCATCGAAGGCGCCGGCATCGCGCTGCTGGGCGCCGCCTCCGCCGCCGAGGCGCGCAACGCGCTGCAGCAGTATCCCGACACCGCCCTGATCCTGCTGGAGATCGCGCTGGAAAGCGAACGGGCCGGGCTGGATCTGGTGACCCATCTGCGCCGCGATCTCGGCAACCAGCGCACCCGCATCCTTGTCTGTGCCGGCAATCCCGGGATGACGGCGGAGGACGAGGCGATCGCCGCCAACGACGTCGGCGACTGGCGCGTGAAGGCGGAACTGACGCCGCGAGCGCTCCGTGCCGCCGTGGCCGGACAGCTGCGCACCTTCGCCAGCCTCCAGGCACTGGCCGCCGGGCGCAAGGGGCTGGCCCGCATGTTGGTCGCCACCACCGGCCTCCTGGAGATGCGCACGCCCGACGTGCTGTTCCCCAACATCCTGCCGCGCGTGGTCGGGCTTCTCGGCATCGGCCACCATGCGCTTTTGTGCATCCAGGGCGACACGCTGCCCCGCGACCGCAAGATCCGCGTGCGCGCCTCCACCGGCCGTTTCGCCAAATGGAAGGACGTGGAGGTGTCGGCGCTCGGCGAGCCGCGGGTGGAGGCGGCGCTGGAACGGCTGTCGCCCAGCAGCGAAACCATCATCGAGCCGGATTTCTGCGCTCTGCGCCTGCGCGCCAACGGCGGCATCACCGGCATGATCTATGTCGAGGGCCGCAACGACGGCACCGCCCGCGAATGGCAGTTGCTGGAGCTGTTCCGCAACAAATGCTCCATCGCCTTCGAGAACGCCCTGCTGATCGAGGAGCTGAACACCTCGCAGAAGGCCACCGTCCTGGCGATGGGGGCGCTCGCCGAATACAAGGACAACGCCGCCAGCGGCCATTTGCAGCGCATCGAGAGGCTGGTGGGGTCCATCGCCCGCGAATTGCACCAGCGCGGCAAGTTCGGTGACGAGCTGGACGCCGATTTCGTCGAGAAGGTCGGGCTCGCCGCCTTGCTGCACGATGTCGGCATGCTGAGCGTGTCCGACGAGACGCTGGGCATGCCGGGCGAACTGACCGGCATCGACATGCAGATGATCCAGCGCCACACCGAGATCGGCCACCGCATCCTGGCCGAGGCGGCGGTGCCCCTGCGCGGGCGGTCGCTGCTGTCGATCGCGGCGGAAATCGCGCGCTACCACCATGAACGCTATGACGGGTCTGGCTATCTGGAGGGGCTGAAGGGCAACGCCATTCCCATCGGCGCCCGCATCATGGCGGTGGCGGACGTATTCGACGCGCTGATCACCAGCCGCCAGTACCGCAGCGCCTGGGCGGTGGAGGACGCGATCTCCTGGATCGTCGAACGGGCCGGGCGCGACTTCGATCCCGACGTGGTCGATGCCTTCGTCCATGTCATCCGCCGCTTCCAGACCGACGATCCCGGCTGGTTCCCCAAGGCCGGCGGCGGCCACGGCATGCTGGGCGGCATCATCGGCCGCAAGCTGCGCGCCCTCTTCGGCCGCCGGGCGGAGGCGATGTGATTCCTCCGGGGGAGGGCGCATCGCTTTTGGCAGGATCTTCACGTCCGTCGGCAGCCGCGCCACTCTCCATCCGCCGTGTCCGCGGCTATCCTCGTGGCGCATCCCACACCGGAGACCGCGCCATGCTGGACCTGCGCCCCAACTGCGAATGCTGCGACCGCGACCTGCCACCCGCGGCGGAGAACGCCTATATCTGCTCCTTCGAATGCACCTTCTGCGCGGATTGCCGTGCCCGGCTGCCGGGGCAGCGCTGCCCGAACTGCGGGGGCGAGTTGGTACGGCGGCCGATCCGTCCGGCGTCGAAGCTGGCGGCCAACCCGCCCTCGGCCACCCGCATCGTGAAGCCGGACGGCTGCGCGCCTCTGTTCTGAGTTCCCGAATTGCCCGCGCTGTCGCTGGCGTTCGCCGCGCAAATCGGCCAGACTGTGCCATCGCTCGCGGGGAACCGCCCCGTGCAGAGCGCAGGGACCGTCACCGCATGCTTACGCTCTACAGCTTTCCCACGCCCAACGGTCGCAAGGCCTCCATCCTGCTGGAGGAGTTGGGGCTGACCTACGCCGTCCATCGCGTCGATCTGGCCGCCGGCGAGAACAAGCGGCCGGATTTCCTGGCGATCAGCCCGATCACCAAGATCCCCGCCCTGGTGGAGGAGTTGCCGGGCGGCCGGGTGCGGCGCCTGTTCGGCTCCGGCGCCATCCTGCTGCATTTCGCCGAGCGCACCGGCCGCCTGCTGCCCGAGGACGAGGACGAGCGGGCGGAGGCGATGAGCTGGTTCATGCTGGGCGTCAGCGACCTTGGCCCGACCGCCATCGACATGCAGCGCTTCGCCGCCCGCGCCCCCGACCGCATCCCCCACGCCATCGACCTGTACAAGGGCGAGTTGATGCGCTGCTATTCGGCGCTGGAGGACCGGCTGGGCGTCGCGGAGCATCTGGGCGGCACCACCTACTCCATCGCCGACATCGCCTGCTTCCCCTTCATCGCCGCCGCGGCGGTGGCCGGCGGCGGGCTGCTCGACCGCTTCCCCCACCTGAAGCGCTGGCACGACGCCATGGCCGGCCGGCCGGCGGTGCGGCGCGGCATGGCGGTTCCCGAGATGGCCGTTCCCGGCTAGTCGTTGCGTTCCCGTCACGATCCTTCCACCAGCTTCCCCGAACGGCATCCGGCCGTTCCAACCAGTGTTAGAGACATGCCGATCAACAACCGCATCGCCGCTTTCCAGGACGACATGACCGCGTGGCGGCGCGACATCCACGCCCACCCGGAACTTGGGTTCGAGGAGGAGCGCACCTCCGACATCGTCGCCGCGAAGCTGGCGGAATTCGGCATCACGGTGCATCGCGGCCTGGGTGGAACCGGCGTGGTCGGCACGCTGAAGGGGCTGGGCACCGGCAGCGGCCGGGCCATCGGCCTTCGCGCCGACATGGACGCGCTGCCGATGCCGGAGGCGAACGACTTCGACCATGCCTCGCGCCATGCCGGCAAGATGCACGCCTGCGGCCATGACGGCCACACCGCCATGCTGCTGGGCGCCGCCCGCTATCTGGCGGAGACGCGCAACTTCGACGGCACCGTCCACTTCATCTTCCAGCCGGCCGAGGAAGGGCTTGGCGGTGCGAAGCGGATGATCGACGACGGCCTGTTCAGTCAGTTCGACTGCGAGCAGGTCTATGGCCTGCACAACTGGCCGGAGTTGCCGGCCGGCCAGATCGCCGTCCATCCCGGCCCGGTGATGGCGGCGGCCAACCAGTTCGAGATCCATGTGACCGGCCACGGCGCCCATGCCGCCATGCCCCATCGCGGCATCGACCCGGTCCTGGTGTCCGCCCACATCATCACCGCGGCGCAGAGCCTGGTCAGCCGCGGCACCAACCCGGCCGACAGCGCGGTGGTGTCGATCACGGTGGTGGAGGCAGGGACCGCCGCCAACGTCATCCCCGATGGCGCGCGGATGCTCGGCACCATGCGCACCTTTACGGAAGAAAACCACCGCCGCATCCAGGAGCAGTTCGCCCGCCTCGTCTCCAGCATCGCCGAAGGGCTGGGCGCCAAGGCCGAGTTGCGCTTCCGCCCCGGCTACCCCGCCACCGTCAACAGCGAGCCGGAGGCGCGCGTCGCTGCTGCGGCGGCGGCCAAGGTGGTGGGCGATGGGAATGTGGTCTGGGCCCCCGCCCCGACCATGGCGGCGGAAGACTTCGGCTATATGCTGAAGGAGCGGCCGGGTGCCTACATCTGGCTCGGCCATGGCGGCCACCGCGGTCCGTCCTGCCGCCTGCACAACCCGCATTACGATTTCAACGACGCGATCCTGACCACCGGCGCCAGCTATTGGGCCTCGCTGGTCGAGACGATCCTGCCGCGGAGCGCCTGACCGTCCCATGAAGCTGCCGTCCCGTCTGCGCCTGATCCCGCTGGTTCTCGCCCCCGCCCTTGTGCTGACCGCCTGCCAGAGCGGCACCGACCGCGCCGGGGGCAACCTGCTGCCGGCCCAGGCGGAGGCCGGCACCGTCTGGCAGGGCAACCACAGCAGCGCCGCCGAGCGCGCCTATGTCGTCGCCCGCGACGGCGCCGAATGGACGGCGCTGTGGGCGCGCGTCGGCGAACCGGCCCCGACCTCCCTGCCCGGCGGCCGGATGGCGGTCGCGGTGTTCCTTGGTCCCCGCGACACGGCGGGCTACGGCGTCACCATCGACAGCGTGCAGCAGAAGGGGGCCGATCTGGTCGTCGGCTACCGCGAGACGGTTCCCGGCCCGGCCCAGGCGGTGGCGCAGATGCGCACCAGCCCCTACGCCGTCCGCCTGCTGCCCAGCGCCGCGGGAACGCCGAAGTTCGTCCGGGGGAAGTGAGTTCGGGGGTGGTGGAGCGCATTGCCCCCTCCCCATCCCTCCTCCTCTTCGAGGGAGAGGGGGCAGGACGCTTGTTTGCGTAACGTAAATGCCGAAGCGGCGGCAGTCCCCTCTCCCCTCGGCCGGCCGCAGGCCGGTCCGAAGAGGGGGAGGGTTAGGGAGGGGGCACCGCTAAACCACCCCTCACCGCGGCATCTGCCAAGGCAGCTCCCCGCCCACCAGCTTGCCCGCCTCGTCCGGCGGCAGCGGGCGGGCGAAGTGGTAGCCCTGACCATAGTCGCAGGCCAGCGCCCGCAGAAGATTGGCGTCGGCGCTGGTCTCGATGCCCTCGGCGATCACGTCGAAGCCCAGCAGGCGCGCCAGATCCATGATGATGCGGACGATGGCGCGGTTTTCCTCCGACTGGTGCATGGCCGAGACGAAGGAACGGTCGACCTTCAGGCTGTCGATGGGCAGCTTGTGCAGGTAGGACAGCGACGAATAGCCGGTGCCGAAATCGTCGATCGACAGCTTGATGCCCAGCGCCCGCAGGTCGCGCAGCAGCCGGATCGACTGCTCGGCCTTGTCCATGACGGCGCTTTCCGTCAGCTCCAGCTTGATCCAGGACGGCTCCACCCCGGTCTCGCGCAGGACCTCGCGCACGACCTGGACGAAGTTGGGGTCGGACAGCTGGTGGGTGGACAGGTTGACGCTCATGAACAGCGGGGCGGAGCCCGGTTCGCGCCGGTCCTGCCACTCCGCGATCTGCAGGCAGGCCTGCCGCAGGACCCAGGTGCCGAGCGACACGACAAGGCCGGTGCTCTCGGCGATGGGGATGAAGATGCCGGGCGGGATGTTGCCGCGTTCCGGGTGGTTCCAGCGCATCAGCGCCTCGAACCCGGCAAGCCCGCCGGTCACCATCTCCACGATCGGCTGGTAGGCCACCCACAGGTCGCTGCCGCTGGCCAGCGCGCCGCGCAGGTCATGCTCCAGCCGGACCTGCTCGACCACATGGGAATGCATCGCCGGGTCGAACCAGGCCTGTCGGCCGCCGCCCTGTTCGCGGGCGCGGGCGGTGGCGATCTCGGCGTCGCGCAGCACGTCCTCCGGCCGCTCGTGGCCGGGCTGGGCCTCCACCACGCCGATGCTGGCCGACAGGAACACCGTACCGCCGGAGCTGGAGCGGGCGGAGCGCACCACCGCCGCCAGCTCGTCGATGGCGGCCTCCAGCGCCGGCCGGTCGCAGGTGCCGCCGGCCAGCAGGGCAAAGGCATGGTCGCTGACCCGCGCGATCAGGTCGAAGGCGGCGGCCTGCGCCCCCATCCGCTGCGCCAGATCGTCCAGCAGCTCGTTGGCGAAGCCCTGGCCCATGCTGCTGCGGATTTCGGCGAATCGGTCGATGTCCAGGATGACCAGCGTGAACGGCTCGCCCATGTTGCGGTAGTCCGCCATGTGCTTCAGCAGCATCAGGCGGTTGGCCAGCCCGGTCACGGGATCGTAATAGGCGAGGCGGAACAAGTCGTCCTGCACCTGCCGGCGTTCGGTCATGTCCTGCAGGATGACGAAATAGCCGGTGATGGCGCCATCGTCCGTCCGGTGCGGAGCATGCAGCCGCGTCACGTAGCGCTGCTGCCCGTCGGCCTGGGTGATCCATCCCTCCGTCTGCACCGTCTCGCCCGACAGCGCCCGTTCGGCCAGCGCCTTGGTGCTACGCTGCAGTTCCAGTCCCAGATGCTGACCGATGGTGGTGCCGACCGCCTTGTCCAGGCTGGTCCCCATCATCTCCAGATAAGCGCGGTTGGCGTAAATGTGCCGCCGCTGCGGGTCCATCAACGCCACCCTCACGGTCATGGCGTCGAGAATCTGACGCAGGGCGTCAAGCCCCGGCGCACCGGAGGCGGCACCCGACAGAGCGTCGGCCAGCGCGGAGATTCGGGGATCTGGACTCATGGCGAGGTTAGAGCGGGGTACTCATCAGGAAATCGATACCCAACACTTACGCGAAGTGTCACCCGCACGTCAAAACCAAAGGCGCCCGGCAGCAGCAGAGCTTGGAGGTTTCTACAGCCGGTGCGACGAAGACACAGCCGCATATTATAGTATTCACTCAAGTCCGGGTTGCAGGATGAATCGAACCACAATCCCGGCTTTTTGTTTCGTTGGGCGCATTCGTTCGGGGCGGATGAATATATGGCCTGCGCTCCTTGCCATCTTCCTTGCGGCCTGGGATTGTATCCTTGTACAGCCATCCGCTCCGAAGTCGTTTGTGTGCAGTGCAGGAACGCGAAGAGGGCATGGCTGTGCCCTGTAAAGGAAAGACATCGGCAACCGTCGACGGCTTTATACTGCCAAGGCAAGTGGGGCCAACGCGTGCGGGCCACTGCAAGTGAGGTTATCCCGCCCGGCACCGCCCCGCCCGTGCATCGCCCCTGCTTCGATTGGCGATGGCGGCAACGATCACAATCAATGGGCAGGAATTACGTCATGGCTCTCAAGGACATTCTGGTGGTCGTCGACGATACGCCCGCGTCCGCAGCGCGTCTCGACCTCGCGGCCCAGCTCGCGGCCCGGTGCGATGCGCATCTGACCGCGCTCTACGCCTTCACCGACGTCGTGTTCCCCGGCTATATCGAATCCCAGTTTCCGCAGGAACTGCGTGAGAGCCGCCGTCAGTCGCGCAACGACCAGACGGCCCAAATGGCTGCGGCCTTCAACGACGCCATGCGCCACCATGGCCTGAGCGACCGTTCGGAATGGCTGGTTCAGGAAGGCGACCCGACCATTGCCGCCGCCGTGCGCGGCCGTTACGCCGATCTGGTGGTGGTCGGCCAGCCGGCTCCGGACCGCGACCGCGACCAGCCGGTCGCGCAGCCGGCCGACCTGCTGTTCGAATGCGGCCGGCCGCTTCTGGTCGTGCCCTATGCCGGACGCTTCTCCTCCATCGGCGAACGGATTCTGGTCGGCTGGAACGGCAGCCGCGAGGCTGCGCGCGCCATCGGCGACGCCATGCCCCTGCTGTCCACCGCCAAGCGGGTCGTGGTGATGGCCGCCAATCCGAAGCGCGGCCCCGATGGCCTGGGCGACGAACCCTGCGCCGACATCGCCCGCCACCTGTCCCGCCACGGCTGCCGCGTGGAGGCCACCCACGTCGCCACCGACGTGGTGGAACCCGGCGACACCGTGCTGAACATGGCCGCCGACGAAAGCTGCGACCTGCTGGTGATGGGCGCCTATGGCCGCTCCCGCTTCCGCGAACTGGTGCTGGGCGGCATGACCCGCTTCATGCTGCAGCACATGACGGTTCCGGTGCTGATGAGCCATTGAGGGGGATGGGGCGTCGCCCGCCGACGCCCCCACCCGTGGGGTTAAGCGACCACCCGCCTCCCGAGTCCCTCCGCAACCGTCGCGAGTCGCCCCTTGCCGCCCGTGGGGAAAAGCGACCGCCCTCATTTGTCCACCCCGTTCCCCGTGGGGCAAAGCGGCGGATTCGTGGGGAAAAGCGGCGCGACTCGGGCTTTCCCCATGGGGATAAGCGGCGACTCAACTAATAAGTCTAACAACTAACCGTCGACTAGCACGGTCGCCTAACCCCACATTGACTCCGGCGCCCGCCGCTCACCAGGATGCCACAACATCTGGGCGGGGCGGCGATGGGCGACATACACAGGCTGGTGATCGAACATGGGCGGGACAAGGCGCGCGCGCTGGTTCGGCCCGAGGATCGGACGCTGGTGGACATCGCCGCCGACATCCTGGCGGACGAGAACCAGCATCTCGGCATCACCTACAGCGGCTTCTGCCTGACCAGCCTGCCGCACAAGAAGCTGGCCGACGACGCACCCTGGGAAAAGCGCGGCCATCAGGTGACGCTGCTGGTCGAACCGGGACGGCTGAAGGTAAACGGCAAGGTGAAGCTGTTCGGCGTGCCCTATGGCGCGCGGGCACGGATGATCCTGATCTATCTGCAGACCCAGGCGGTGCGCACCGGCCGGCGCGAGGTGGAACTCGGCCGCTCCATGCGCGACTGGCTGACCCGCATGGGCATCAGCGTCGGCGGCGAGACCTTCCGCGGCTTCCGCGAGCAGTCTCTGCGCATCTCCGCCTGCACCCTGAAATTCTTCTGGGACGGCGAGAATGCCGACGTGTTCGAGAAGGGCGGCATCGTCAAGCGCGGCCTGATCTTCCACGACGACCTCGGCGACGACCGCCAGGGTACGCTGTGGAACGACGTGGTCCAATTGGACGAGACCTTCTTCCAGGCCCTGCGCGACCATCCGGTCCCGCTGCTGGAGGAAGCGGTGCGGCAGTTGAAGGACCGCTCGCTCAGCCTCGACCTCTATGTCTGGCTGGCCTATCGTCTGCATTCGCTGAGCCGGCCGCAGCCGATCTCCTGGCCGTCGCTCTATGCCCAGTTCGGCGCCGGCTACGACCAGATGAAGCACTTCAAGCCGCGCTTCGTGCAGGCCCTGCAATACGCCCTGGCCGCCTATCCGGACGCCAAGGTCGAACCGGCCGACGACGGCGTCGTCCTCCACCCCAGCCGTCCGCCCATCGCCCGCCTGCTGGCCTGACGGCGTGGGGTTAAGCGACCGTGGTTGATTAGGTCGTTGCTACGGTCGCCCCCACCCTAACCCTCCCCCACCTTCGGTGGGAGAGGGAACTCCGCCGCTCCGGCGATCAACCTCACGCCCACAAGCATCCTACCCCCTCCACCGCGAAGC
The DNA here is from genome assembly GCF_008364825.1 of Azospirillum sp. B21. Lineage (GTDB taxonomy): Bacteria > Pseudomonadota > Alphaproteobacteria > Azospirillales > Azospirillaceae > Azospirillum. The sequence goes on along the minus strand of NZ_VTTO01000004.1, from coordinate 327,646 downwards.
GGGGGAGGGATGGGGAGGGGGCAACTGCAGCAACCACCACCCCCCGGTCGCTTCCCCCCACACCCCCAAAGCGCGCCGGATCCATTGACACACGTCATTGGACCGCCCTCCCCTCCCCCTTAAGATCGCCGCCAGTTCCCGATTCGGAGAGGCTCTGCCTTGGACGCCCTGTCGCTGCTGGATGCCGGACTGAACCAGTGTGCCGTGGTCATCGACCGTGACGGCGGACTGTTGCTGGCCCTGCTGACCGCCGGGCTGGTCGGCGGAACCACCCATTGCACCGGCATGTGCGGCCCCTTCGTGCTGGCGCAGGTCTCGGCACGGCTGGAGCGGGTGCCGCTGTCGGCGATGTCGGAGTTCCGGCGCCTGACCGGGGCGGCCGTGCTGCCCTACCATGCCGGCCGGGCGACGACCTATGCGCTGATCGGCGCGCTGTCGGCCTCGGTCGCCGGCCATATCGGGGCGCTGCCCGGACTGCGCTGGCTGTCGGTGGCGCTGCTGGCGCTGGCGGCGCTGTTCTTCCTCGGCTACGCCGCGCGCAGCGTCCTGTCCTGGTTGCCGAAAGCGCCGTCGCTCGGCAAAGGCCGGCTGCAGAGCTGGTGGGGGAACCGGGTGTCCGGCCTCGCCCGGCCGCTGTTCGGCAACCCGACCGGCTGGCGCGGCTATGGGCTGGGGGTGGCGCTGGGCTTCATTCCCTGCGGGATGCTCTATGGCGCCATCGCGGTCGCGGCGGCGAGCGGCAGCGCGCTGACCGGTGCGCTCGGGATGACCGCCTTCGCGCTCGGAACGGTGCCGAGCCTGCTGGCGGTGGGGCTGGCCGGTCATGTCGCCGGCCGCACCTGGCGCACCGCCGTCGCCCGCATCGCCCCGGCGATCATGCTGGTGAACGCCGGGGTGCTGGGCTGGATGGCCTGGAAGCTGGTTGCGTAAACCAGCCCCTCAGCCTGCTTCAGTGAATGCCGCCGCCCTTCAGCGCGTCGCCGAGCGGAATCTGCCCGCTGCCGGGCTTCAGCGGCTGCTGCTGGCTTTCATGCGGCGACCAGCCGGCGAGATAGAGCACCTCGAAGGTCACCGGGATCCGCCCGTCCGGCTCGGCGTAGAGTTGGGCATAGCGTTGGGCCGCATCGAACAGCATGGCGCGCGTGGCGGGAACCTTGCGCCGCGCCAGCACGGCGTTGGTCTCGCCCATGCCCCGCAGTTCGCGCATCAGGGCGAAGGCGTCGGAATAGGTCACGGTGATGACGTCGCTGTCGACCACTGGCAGGGCGAAGCCGGCACGTTGCAGCAACCCGCCGGCATCCTTGATCTCGGCGAAGGGCGACACGCGGGGGGAGACGCCGCCAGCCACCTCCATCTCCGCCTCGTACAGGCAGCGGCGCAGCTCGGCCAGCGTCTGGCCGCCCAGCATCGAGGCGCAGAAGAAGCCATCGGGCTTCAGCGCCTGCCTGATCTGCACCAGGGCACCCGGCAGGTCGTTGACCCAGTGCAGGCTGAGATTGCTGACCACCAGATCGAAGCTGCCGGGGGCGAAGGGCAGAAACTCCTCATCGGCGGCGATTGCGGGGTTGCCCGGACCGCCGGCGGCACGGGCGAAGTCCGGCGACAGGTCGCAGGCGACCAGCCGTTCGATGCCCTTGCGGCCTTTCAGGATGCGGCCCATCGCCCCGTCGTGGCAACCGACATCCAGCGCCAGCGGGAAGGGACGAATCACGTCCTCCAGCCGGTCGGCCAGCCGGTCGGCGATCTCCTCGAACAGGAAGGAATGGTCGGAGAATTCGGCGACGGCGCGGTCGCGGCGGCGGCGGACCAACGCGCGGTCGAAGACGGTCATGCTGTCGGGGCTTGTCATGGCCGCACTATACCCCAGCCCGGCGGCACCACAACCGTGCTACACTCGCAGCCCAGCCACCATCTCCACGGCACCACCCCCGAACGGGTCGGCAAACCGGACAGGCATCAGCATGGGCATCGATGAGGCCATCGCCGTCAGCCACGAAGCGCTGATGGTCATCCTGAAGATCTCGCTGCCGCCGCTGGGCATCACCGCCCTGCTGTCGACGGTGCTCATGCTGTTCCAGAGCGCCACCCATATCAACGAGCCCTCGCTGCAGCAGGACACCAAGTTCTTCGCCACGCTGCTGATCCTGTTCGTCACCGGCCCGGCGATCTATCTGGCTCTGCGCGACTACACCGGCGTGATCTTCGAACGCATCGCCATGTTGCAGTGACGGGACCGGTCGGATGCAAACACCTGCCCATCTTGCCGGATTGGGCCGCGCCGCCGCCGGTGCCGCCGCCAGGCTGCTGGACGCGCTACTGCCGCCGCGCTGCCTCAGCTGCGGCGAGGCAGTGGACCGGCAGGGAGGACTGTGCGCGCGCTGCTGGAGCGGCCTAACCTTCATCGCCCCGCCGCTGTGCGCCTGCTGCGGCCTGCCCTTCGAATATGAGGCGCAGGAGGGCGCCCTGTGCGGCGCCTGTGTGGCCGCCCGTCCTCCCTTCGCCCGCGCCCGCGCCGTGCTGGTCTATGACGACGGCAGCCGGCCGCTGGTGCTGGGCTTCAAGCATGGCGACCGGATCCATGCCGCCAAGGCCTACGGCGTCTGGCTGGCCCGCGCCGGGCGGGAGTTGCTGGAGGACGCCGACCGGCTGGTGCCGGTGCCGCTGCACCGCGGCCGGCTGTTCCACCGCCGCTACAACCAGGCCGCCCTGCTGGCGCAGGCGCTGTCGCGGCACAGCGGCGTGCCGGCCATCCCCGACCTGCTGGAGCGGCGGCGCGCCACCCCGACCCAGGGCGGGCTGGACCGCCAGGGACGCCACCGCAACGTCAAGGGCGCCTTCCGCCTGCGGCCGGGGCAATCGGTAACGGGTCAGCGGCTGATTCTGGTCGACGACGTGCTGACCACCGGGGCGACGCTGGCGGAATGCACGCGCGTCCTGCTGCGCGCCGGGGTGGCCCGGGTGGACGTGTTGACGCTGGCCCGCGTGGTGCACCGCTGACGCTTGAAAAGGGCCGGGTTCGGCGATGCTGACCGGCGTTGCGCGCGGGCTGCAACGTCTGGCGCCCCTCGTGGGTTGACCTTATAGTTTCCCAACGTCCAAAAGGAGCCCAGTGGCATGGCCGACGTCGTCATCTACACCACGCCCTTCTGCCCCTACTGCATGCGGGCCAAGAGCCTGCTCGACGGCAAGGGCGTGAAATACGAGGAAATCGACCTCTACGCCCAGCCGGGCCGCCGCAGCGAGATGATCGAGCGGTCGGAAGGCCGGACCACCGTCCCGCAGATCTTCATCGACGGGAAGCCCTATGGCGGCAGCGACGACATCCACGCGCTGGACCGCGCCGGCAAGCTCGATCCGCTGCTCGGCATCGCCGCATGAGCGAAGCCATCCTCGGCAGCGGCATGCTGAAGGCCGCCTGCGTCCAGGTGAATGCGGGCACGGAGCTTGAGCCGAACCTGCTGGCGGCGGGCGACCTCGTCCGCCGCGCCCGCGATGCCGGGGCAGCCTTCATCGCCCTGCCGGAGAATGTCGGCTGGATCGTCCAGGGCCGTGACAAGACGATGCAGCGCGTCCGCAGCGAGGCGGAGCATCCCGGCATCCCCTTCTTCGCCGATCTGGCGCGGGAGACCGGGGCCTGGATCCTAGGCGGCACCCTGCATGTCCTGCTCGACGACGGGCGCGCGGCCAACCGCAGCTATCTGTTCGACGCCGACGGTCGGATCGTCGCCTCCTACGACAAGATCCACATGTTCGACGTCACGCTGAAGAACGGCGAGTCCTATCGCGAATCGGCCAGCTTCCGGCCGGGCGAGCGGGCGGTGGTGGCGTCCAGCCCGTGGGGCGGCATCGGCATGACCGTCTGCTACGACGTGCGCTTCGCCTATCTGTACCGGGCGCTGGCCATGGCGGGGGCGTCGATCCTGACCGTGCCGGCCGCCTTCACCGTGCCGACCGGCCGCGCCCACTGGCACACGCTTCTGCGCGCCCGTGCCATCGAGACCGGCTGTTTCGTGATCGCCCCGGCCCAGACCGGCAGCCACGACCAGGGCCGCCAGACCTACGGCCATTCCCTGCTGATCGCGCCGTGGGGCGAGGTGCTGGCCGATGCCGGCACCGATGTCGGCTTCATCACCGCCGACCTCGACCTCGACCGGGTGGCGGAAGCCCGCGGCATGGTCCCGTCGCTGACCCACGACCGTAGCTTCGAGGTGGAGCGGGTGGGGTTCTAGAGTCTGTCTGGTGCTTATTGAAGCACCAGACAGACTCTAAGCTTATGGTTTTCCGTGTGATTCACGCCTCAAGCGATTCCGCTTGAACCGATCACACTCTAGGGCATCGGTTCCGATTCCTCAGCGCCCCTCCTGGGTCAGCCGCAGCCATGCCATCGCCACGGCCAGCGCGGTGCCGATAGCCCCCTCGGGGCGGACCGGCAGGTCGAGATCGCGGATCATGCTGTCCAGCCGCAGGTCGACCGCATGCTTCACCGCGTTGCGGATCTTGCGGTCGTAATAGAGGCCCGACACCTCCACCCGCTCCTGCGCCATCGGGCGGCCGGTCAGGCGTTCCGCCATGGCGACGGCGAAATCCAGGTAATAGCCGACCAGCGGCCGGTCGCCGATGAAGGCGTGCAGCCGGTCGCCGGCCTCCCCCAGCCCGCTGTCGCTGCCGGGATGGAGCAGCAGGGCGCTGCCGGTCAGGATGCGCGGCCCGCGAATGCGGATGGCGGCGAAGACCAGCGGCCTTGCAGTCTCCAGGTCGAAGCTGGTCGCCTCGCAATGGATCGCCACGCGTTCGCGCCTGTCGCTGTGGCGGTCGATGTCGGTATGTGCGGACTGGACCATCGCCGCCTCAGTGGTTCAGGCGGAAATGATGGGCGATCAGCTCCTTGAAGCTTTTCACCAGCGCCAGACAGTCCTTGAACTGGTCATGGTCGAGCTTGCCCAGCCGGTCGGGATAAACGAGGTTGTCGATCGCCAGCTCCGCCCCCTCCTCCGATCCGGGCTCCGGAAGATCGACGCGCGCCTTCAGCCGGATGGTCGACAGGATGGTGAAGGCCTCCACCAGATCGCCGGCCATCTTGCGGTCCAGCGCACCCAATTCGGCCAGCACCTGGATGCGCTCCACCGTGTTGGTCTCCGCCCGATGCTTTTCCAGGGCCAGCGCCCGCACGCCATGGACGATGGGGAAGATGCCGGCCTTCTTGATGTCCACCGGCTCCCCCCGCCGCCGGTCGAAGAGGGCGGCGAACAGGCCGCTCGGCGTGTCGAAGGACAGGGTCGGGCGGGCGAACTGGGTGAAGAACATCTGGTTGTCCTGCAGCCGGCCCAGCAGATAGTCCTTCGCGTCCTGCAGCAGCGTGGCGTCGCCGGCCACCGGGGCGGCGTCGTAGAAGATGGCGAGGTTCATCTGCGCCGCTTCGTCCGGGCGGTGGATCCAGCTGAAGATCGCATCCTTGTAGCCGGCGAGCGGCCGCGTCCACTCCGGGTTGGACAGCATGATGTTGCCCGGACAGGGCGGATAGCCGAACTCCACCAGATGGCGGGTGAACTCGGCGGCGATGCGAGGCAGATCGGGACAGTCGAAGCCGTCGCGCAGGATCAGGCCGTTGTCCTGGTCGGTCTTCAGCAGCTGCTCGCCGCGCCCTTCGCTGCCCATCACGATCAGGCAGCTGTTCGCCAGCAGCTCCGGCGGGGCCAGCAGTTCGAACAGCTTGCGGAAGATGCGGCGGTTCAGCTCCGTCACCAGATCGGCGATGAAGGACACCTTGACCCCGGTGGCGTGCAGGGTGCGGATCAGCTCGACGATGGAGCGGCTGGCCCGGCGCAGGTCGTCGGGCCCGGTCGCATGCTCCACCTGCACGCCGATGACCTGGGAATGGTTGGACAGCACCGCCAGCAGGTCGCTTTGCCCCAACAGCCCGACGACGGCCCCGTTCTCCGTCACCACGACGCGGCGCACCGCATGCTTGGTCATCAGGACCAGCGCGTTGAACAGCAGGTCGTCGCGGTCCAGCGTCAGCAGGCCGTAACGGGCGAGCGGCCCGACCGGGTCGGTCACCGGCCGGCCGTCCAGCACCACCAGATCGCGCAGGTCGGTGCCGGTCAGGATGCCGGTCTGCCCGTCCGCCCCGCGCACCAGGACGCTGCTCGCGCGGTTCTGCCTCATCGCCTCGGCCGCGTCGCGCAGGCTGGCGGCGGCCTCCACGAACAGCGGCGGGTGCAGGTAGGCCTGCCGGATGCGGGCCATGGTCAACGCCGCCATCTCGCGGTTGGACCGCTCGGCCGCCAGATCGCGCATGCGCTGGGCGAAGTCGCCGAGGATGGCGGTGCCGAAGGCGGAATTCTCGGCGGCCAGCGCCTCCAGCGCCGCGCGCGGGATCAGATGGCAGACGCACTCCTCGACCGCGACGAAGCGGCGGGCGCCGGCGCCGATGCCGTCGCCTCCCACCGAGCCATACAGCGCCTGCAGGCCGAAGCGGTCGCCCGGCCCATGGAGCGCCGCCACATCGCCGCCGCGGCGTTCCTGCACGGTCCCGCGCAAGACGACAAACAGCGAGTCGGTCGGCTCCTCCCGGCAGAGGATCACGGCCTCGCGCGGATAGAGCGCGATGTCCAGCGCGCCGGCCAGCGCCGCGCGCTGATCCGCCGTCAGCAGATTGAAGGGGTGCCGGCCGAAATCGAAGTCGGGGGAGGCGGTCGGCGTCGCGTGCTGCACGGGCGGGCTCCGTCACAGGAGGGCGGGGCATAAAAAAGCGCCCCCGGATCGCATCCGGAGGCGCTTTTCAGGATACACCCGCCGGGCGTGATGCCGGAAGCGGGTGCGACATTTGGCGGCGTGGTTCGCTCACCGCACGGGCTGGAGCGTTTTCCCGGAGGGGAAGGGATGCCTCCCCCGGTGGGAGGAAGGGATGCGGTGCGAGACGCGATCCCTTCCGTTCTTCTTCTTGGCGCTTTGCCCGTTTTCTTCGTTCGGCAGGTGGCCTTAGTGGGCGGAGGCACCCTCGGCACCCAGGCCGGTCTGCGACCGGATGTACTGGGCTTCGAAGTCTTTGCGCTCCTTCTGGGCCTGCGCGCTGTTGTCGGTGATCGAGAAGAACCAGATGCCGACGAAGGCGATGATGATCGAGAACAGGCCGGGGTTGTCGTAGGGGAAGAGCGCGGCCGGGTTGCCCAGAACCGCCTTCCACACCGTCGGACCCAGGACCAGCATCGTGACCGCCGACACCAGGCCCAGCGTGCCGCCGATGACGGCGCCGCGGGTGGTCATCTTGTTCCAGAACATCGACATCAGCAGGATCGGGAAGTTGGCCGAGGCGGCGATGACGAAGGCCAGGCCGACCATGAAGGCGACGTTCTGGTTCTCGAAGGCGATGCCGAGGACGATCGACAGGATGCCGATGACGACCGTGGTAATCTTCGAGACGCGGATTTCGTCGGCCTCGTTCACGCGGCCCTTGGCGAAGACCGAGGCGTAGAGGTCATGGGAGACCGCAGAGGCGCCGGCCAGCGTCAGACCCGCGACCACCGCCAGGATGGTGGCGAAGGCGACCGCCGAGATGAAGCCGTAGAACAGGTCGCCGCCGACCGCATGGGCGGTGTGGATGGCCGCCATGTTGGTGCCGCCGATGACGTTGGCGATCACCGCCTTGGCGCCGGCCGCCGGGGCCGCCGTCAGGAAGGGATAGGCGCCGGTGGCGTCGGGGGCCAGGATCATCAGGATGGCGCCGAAGCCGATGATGAAGGTCAGGATGTAGAAGTAGCCGATGAAGCCGGTGGCGTAGAAGACCGACTTGCGGGCTTCCTTGGCGTCGGCGACGGTGAAGAAGCGCATCAGGATGTGCGGCAGGCCGGCGGTGCCGAACATCAGCGCCATGCCCAGCGAGATCGCCGAGATCGGATCGCTGATCAGCGCGCCCGGCGACATGATCGCCAGACCCTTCGGGTGAATGTCGACCGCGGCCTTGAACATCGCCTCGGGGCTGAAGCCGAACTTCGCCAGGATCATGAAGGCCATGAAGGAGGCGCCGGACAGCAGCATCACCGCCTTGATGATCTGCACCCAGGTGGTCGCCAGCATGCCGCCGAAGGTCACGTAGCCGATCATCAGCACGCCGACGATGATGACGGCGACCAGATAGTCGAGGCCGAACAGCAGCTGGATCAGCTTGCCGGCGCCCACCATCTGGGCGATCAGGTAGAAGGTGACGGTCGCCAGCGAGCCGCAGGCCGACAGGGTGCGGATCGGCGTCTGCTGGAAGCGGTAGGAGGCGACGTCGGCGAAGGTGTACTTGCCGAGGTTGCGCAGCCGTTCCGCGATCAGGAACAGGATGATCGGCCAGCCGACCAGCCAGCCCACCGAGAAGATCAGGCCGTCGAAGCCGTTGGCGTACACCAGGCCGGCGATGCCCAGGAAGGACGCGGCCGACATGTAGTCGCCGGCGATGGCCAGACCGTTCTGGAAGCCGGTGATGCCGCCGCCGGCGGCGTAGAAGTCCTTGGCCGACTTCGTCCGGCGGGCCGCCCAGAAGGTGATGCCCAGCGTCAGGAGGACGAAGATCAGGAACATGATGATGGCGGACCAGTTCGTCGCCTGCTTGGTCACCGCGCCTTCGACGGCGGCGGCGTAAGCGGAGGCGGGAACCAGCGCGCCCGCCATGGCGGCCAGGGCGGCAGCCGGGGCGGCGATGCGGGTGGTGGCTGCGCGGATCACTTCGATTCCTCCAGGATCTGGCGGTTCAGCTCGTCGAATTCGCCGTTCGCCCGGTAGACGTAGATGCCGGTCAGGATGAAGGCGGACACGATGGTGAAGACGCCGACCGGAATGCCCCAGGTCGTGACGCCGGAGCCGATCGGCGTGCCCAGGAAGCTCTTCCCGAACGCCACCAGCAGAATGAAACCGAAATAGATGACCAGCATGGCAATCGACAAAGTCCAGGCGAAGGCGGACCGTTTCGCCACCAGCTCCTGGAACTTCGGATTGTTCAAAATCCGTTGTGCGCTTTGATTCATGTGCGTCCCCTCATCGAGTGCCGGCAATTGTTCGGCTGTCCTTCAGACACCGTCTGCGGGACATGCGGGCATTTGCCGTCCGGGCGGTCGCGTCCGGGTTTCTCCCCGTAATTCGTACGCCCTTGACCTGCCCAATTGTTTGATACAGATCATTGTTGGGCGCACCCCCTACCTTGGTCGATGGGATGGTGCGCCAACCGGGGACGATCCCCCGGAAATCCCCGGAAATCCAGGCCCCGGCCAGGGCTGCGGCGGCATACGAGAAAGGCGCCCCCGTTTCCGGGCGCGCCTTACAAACAGTCAGCTTTTCAGATGGTTTCGTTGGGAATCAGTGGTGCCGCCGCATCCGGCGCGGCGGCCGCAACCCTCAGGAGTCGCTTCGCGGAATCCACGGAATGCGGTGAAATGTCACACCTTCCTCGTGGAGTTCGGCGACCTCGTCGTCCGACGCCTCGCCATAGATGCCGCGGGGGTCGGTCTCGCCGTAATGGATGCGCCGCGCCTCTTCGGCGAAGCGGTCGCCGACATAATCGCAGTTCTTCTCCACGCTGCGCCGCACCTCGGTCAGCTGCCGCATCACCTCGGCCACCGCCTCGCGCTGGGCGTCGTTCAGGCTGGGCGGCAGGGCGGCGACCATGTCGGCGGCGCTGGGCAGCGGAACCGGGGCGGGAATCGGCGCCGGCAGGGCGGCGGGCGCAAGGGAAGGGGCATGGCCGGGAATGGCGGCGGAAACGGCCGCCGGCGGGGCGTCGGCCGCGACGGCTTCGGCCTGTTCGCGCGCACGGTCGGCGGCCTTGGCGACGCCCTTGGCGATGCGCGGGGCCATCGGCGCCTTGCCGACGACGGTGTCGCCGCAGATCGGGCAGGCGATCTGGTGCGCCGCCGCCTGTTCGTCATAGGCGGCACCGTTGCGGAACCATGCCTCGAACCGGTGGTCGGCCGAGCATCTCAACGCGAAGAGGATCATATCCCCACAAGCCCCAAACTAACCCGCAGCAGGAAGGTCCGCCCCGGTGCGCCGGTCCGGGTTGCGGCGCGACTCGGGATTTGCCCTAATTCAGCACGGCCGGGCCGCGCCGTCAAACGCCGCCCGGTCCTGTCGTCCATACCACCTGTGATATCGTTTCCGCGACCGCCAAAGGAAAGTCCGCGAAGGGAAATCCGACCATGCCCACGCCCCACCCGCTTTCGCCGCCCTCCCCCTGGGTGGAGCGCTTCGCCCCGCTGGTGCGGGCGGGCGGTCCGGTGCTCGACCTCGCCTGCGGCGGCGGACGGCATCTGCGGCTGTTCCACCGGCGCGGCCATCCGGTCGTCGGTCTGGACCGCGATCTCGGCGGCGTCGCCGACCTGGAAGGCAGCGCGGGCGTCGACCTGATCCAGGCCGATCTGGAAAGCGGCGACTCGGGCGCCGCTCCCGATTCCCTGCCGATCGACGGCCGCTTCGCCGGGATCGTCGTCACCAACTACCTGTACCGCCCGCTCTTCTCCGCCATCCTGACGGCGCTGGAACCCGGCGGCGTGCTGATCTACGAGACCTTCGCCGACGGCAACGCCCGCTTCGGCCGCCCGTCCTCCCCCGACTTCCTGCTGCGCCGGGGCGAGTTGCTGGAGGCGGTGCGCGGCACGCTTCAGGTGGTCGCCTTCGAACAGGGGGAGATATCGCTGCCCAAGCCCGCGGTGGTGCAGCGGATCTGCGCCGTCGCCGGAGACGATCCGCTGCCGCTCTGACCCTATGCTTACTCGTCGCTGTCGTCCGCGGCGGGCTTCTGCTCTCCGCGGATGCGGCGGCGGCGGTCGGCGTTGCGCATGATCTGTCGGCCATGGCGATGCTGGGCCGGCGCCTCCAGCGGGCCGCCGGGACGCACCGGGCGCTCGGCGAAGCGGCCGAGCGAGATCATCCGGTCATACATCACCAGCGCCCCGGCGACGCCGACATTGATGCAGAAGGACATCGGGATCTTGACCACATGGTCGCAGCGCGCCAGCAGGGCCGGTGACAGGCTGTCGCGCTCCGGCCCCAGCACATAGGCGGCGCGGGACGGGTGGCGGAAGCTGGGCAGTTCCACCGCGTCGTCGGTCAGTTCCACCCCGACCAGCATGCAGTCCCTGGGCAGGGTAAAGTCGGCGACCCGCTCGTGGATGTAGAGCGGCAGGTGCAGCGTGGCGCCCGAGGTGTCGACCAGCTTCGTCTCCCGCAGATCCGGTTCCGGATCGATGGCGAAGAAGAAGGAGGCGCCGAAGGCATGGGCGGTGCGCATCAGGTTGCCGACATTGCCCGGCTTGCTGATCCGCTCCACCCCGATTCCGAAATAACCACGCATGAAGAACCCACACATCGAAGCCAAAGATAACCGGGCGGGAGCTTGCCGCCACCGTCCGCCCGAGGCAAGCTTGCCGGCATGAGCCAAGACCATACCCACGACCATTCCTGCTGCGGTGGGGATCACCACCACGGCCATTCCCACCACCATGGCGAGAGCGCCGAGGGCCGCGCCGACCTGTCCGGTCCTGCGGAAAGCCCGATCACCGTCGAGGTGACGCGCGGCAGCCTGGTGGAATCGGTCCACCGCGCCCGCGCCTGCATCGTCGATGCCGGCGGCCATGTGCTGGCGCGCTGGGGCGACATCGACGCGCTGGTCTATCCGCGCTCCGCCATCAAGTCGCTGCAGGCGATCCCGCTGGTGGAAAGCGGCGCGCTCGACGCCTTCGGGCTGGGGGACGAGGAACTGGCGCTCGCCTGCTCCTCCCACAATGGCGAGCCGCGCCACACCGAACTGGTGCGATCCTGGGCGGAGCGGGTCGGGCTGACGCTCGACGACTACGAATGCGGCGCGCAGATCCCCTACGATCCCGCCACCGCCGAGGATCTGGTCCGCCGCGGCGAGGCGCCGACCGCCTTCCACAACAACTGCTCCGGCAAGCACAGCGGCTTCCTGACCACGGCGAAGCACAAGGGCGAGCGGCTGAAGGGCTATGTCCGCTACGAACACCCGGTGCAGCAGCGCATCCTGGGCGTGATGGAGCAGATGACCGGCCAGGATCTGTTCGGCGCACCCTGGGGTGTGGACGGCTGTTCCATCCCGACCGTCGGCATCCCGCTGGGCGCCATCGCCTATGCCATGGCCCGCATTGCCGACCCGGTCGACCTGCCCGACGCGCGGGCCGCGGCCGTCACCCGCATCGCTGCCGCTTGGGGCAAGCACCCCTTCCTGATCGGCGGCACCGGCACCTTCGACACCGCGCTGATGGAGGCGGCCGGCGGCGCCGTCCTGGTCAAGGGCGGGGCCGAGGGTGTCGGCTGCGCCGTGATCCCGGACCAGGGCATCGGCATCGCGCTGAAGATCGAGGATGGCGCCGCCCGCGCCCGCGAGGTGGCTCTGGCCGCGCTGATCCGCTCGACCAAGGCGCTGACCGATGCCCAATGGGCGCGCGTGCCGCAATTGCTGACTGCCCCGCTGCTGAACCGCGCCGGCACGCGGGTGGGCGAGGTACGTGCCGCGGCGGGCTGGCCGGGCTGAGAAAGGCCGTCATCAGGCGGATGCAGCGGGTGCGGCTGCGGTGCTATGGTCGCCGCGCCCGTCCCTTATGAGCAGCCCCCCATGAGCATCGACGACCTGCGCGCCCAGTACGAAGCCTATCCCTACCCGGCGCGCAACCCGGCCGACGAGTCCAAGCGCCTGATCACCGGCTCGCCCAGCCATCTGGACGAGCTGGTCCAGCATGTCTTCGGCGGCCGGATCGACCATTCCCGGCCGCTGCGCGTGCTGGTGGCCGGCGGCGGCACGGGGGACGGCACCATCATGCTGGCGCAGCAGATGGCCGATGCCGGCAATCCCGGCCGCATCACCTACATCGACCTGTCCGACGCCAGCCGCGCCGTCGCCGAGGCGCGGGCCAAGGCGCGCGGTCTGACCAACATCGACTTCCGCCGTGGATCACTGCTGGAACTCGATGGAATGGGGCCGTTCGACTACATCGACTGCTGCGGCGTGCTGCACCATCTGGACGATCCGGCGGCGGGCTTGCGCTCTCTGGCCGGCGCACTGGCGCCCGGCGGCGGCATTGGCATCATGGTCTACGCCCCCTATGGCCGCACCGGCGTCTACCCGATGCAGGAGGCGCTGCGCGGCATGACCGAGGGGCTGCCGGCGGCCGAGAAGGTGGCGCTGGCCCGCCGGCTGATCCAGGCGCTGCCGCCGACCAACTGGCTGCTGAACAACCCGCATATCAGCGACCACCGGCTGGCCGACGCCAACCTCTACGACCTGCTGCTGCACAGCTGCGACCGGCCCTACAGCGTGCCGCAGCTGGCGGAACTGGCGGACAGCGCCGGGCTCGCCATCGCGACGCTGATCGACCCGTTGCGCTACGAACCGTCGCTGTGGGTCAAGGACGCCCGCGTGCTGAAGCGGCTGGAGGCAATGGGCATGCTGGAACGCGCCGCCTGGACCGAGCGCATCACCGGCGCCTTCACCAAGCACATCGCCTATCTGCTGCGTCCCGCCGATCTGGAGGCCGCCCGCATCGCGCCGGACGGGCCGGACGTTATCCCGGTCCTGCGCGACATCGACGGCCCGATGGTGGCGAAGACCGTGCCGCCCGGTGGCAGCCTGGAATTCGACCTGATGGGCAGCATCGTGGCCCTGCCCCTGCCGCGGCTGGCCGGGCCGATCCTGTCTAGGGTCGACGGCAGGACCAGCCTGGGCGCCCTGCACGCCGCCATCGAGCCGACGACGAAGGCGACGTGGGAGCAGTTCCTCACCCAGTTCCGCCAGCTGTTCGACGCACTGGGCGGCCTGGGCAAGATGCATCTGCGGAGGGGATAGGGCGCGAAGCGCCCCACCCCCGGCCGAATCTCACCCGCGCAGAACCGGCACCGCGGCGTCCAGCGCCTTGGTCAGCCGGTCGAAGGTCTCGCGAATCTCCGCCTCGGAGATCACCAGCGGCGGGCACAGCGCGATGGAATCGCCCATGGCGCGGACGATCAGGCCGTTCTCCTGGGCAAGGCCGTTGACCAGTGCGCCGGCGCGGCCGGGCGGGTCGAAAGGCACCTTGGTCGCCTTGTCGGCCACCAGTTCCAGCGCGCCGATCAGGCCGATACCGCGGGCCTCGCCGACCAGCGGATGCTCCGCCAGCGCCTTCAGACGGTTCTGGAACGCCGGAGCGACCCCGCGGATATGGCCGACGATGTCGCGCTCCTCGTAGATCTTCAACGTTTCCAGCGCCACCGCCGCCGCCACCGGGTGGGCGGAGTAGGTGTAGCCATGGCCGAAGGTGCCGATCTTCCGGCTCTCGTCGACGCAGGCGCGATAGACCGCGTCCGACACCATGACGGCGGAGATCGGCAGATAGCCCGACGACAGCTGCTTGGCGCAGGTCAGGATGTCCGGCTGCATGCCCATGGTCTGGCTGCCCCAGAAATTGCCGGTGCGGCCGAAGCCGCAGATCACCTCGTCGGCGACCAGTAGGATGTCGTATTTCTTCAACACCGGCTGGATCTTGGCGAAGTAGGTCGCGGGCGGCACCACGACGCCGCCGGCACCCATGATCGGCTCGGCGAACATGGCGGCGATGGTGTCCGGCCCCTCGGCCAGGATCAGCGCCTCCAGCTGTTCGGCCAAGCGGGTGGCGAAGGCTTCCTCGCTCTCGCCCTCAAGGGCGTTGCGGTAGTGGTGCGGGCAATCGCCATGGATGATGCGGGCGATCGGCAGGTCGAAATCGCGGTGGTTGTTGGGCAGCCCGGTCAGGCTGGCGGTCGCCACCGTCACGCCGTGATAGGCACGCTGGCGCGAGAGGATCTTCTTCTTCTCCGGCCGGCCGAGCGCGTTGTTGTAGTACCAGATCAGTTTGATCGCGGTGTCGTTGGCTTCCGAACCCGAATTGGCGAAGAAGACCTTCGACATCGGCACCGGCGCCAGTCCGATCAGCTTTTCCGCCAGATCGATTCCCGGCTCATGCGACTTGTGGCCGAAGATGTGATAGCTGGACAGCTGCCGCATCTGCTTGGTCGCCGCCTGGACCAGCCGCTCCTCCCCCCAGCCGAGCGAGACGCACCACAGGCTGGCCATGCCCTCGATGTAATCCTTGCCGCCGTCGTCGAAGACGCGGATGCCCTCGCCGCGCTCGATGATCATCGGCCCCTGCGTCTCGTGGACGTCAAGGTTGGTGTAGGGATGGAGGATGAAGGCCTTGTCGCGGCTGGCGGCGGAGTTGCCGACGGTGCTGCCCGGAGCGGTCATGGAAAGGGTCTTCCTGTTCGGTCTTGTCGGGTTCGCTCCCCCCGCCGTCCGGTCGAGGTCCGCCGGGGGTGTTCGATTTGTTAAACAGTACCGCCGATCATACGCACAGTTCGGCCACTCCACAAACCTGCTTCCTGGTCATCCGTGCCATGCACGCAAGGCGCTGGCGGGAGGCCGGGCCCGATGGGACAGCTTGACCGGAACGACGAGAGGGAGAGACCGCCTTGCCCACGCTTTACGGCATGCCCAGCACCGCCGCGATGGCGCCGCACATCCTGCTGCGCGAGATCGGCCGGCCCTTCGATCTCGTGCTGCTCGACCGTGACAAGGGGGAGCACAAGAGCGCGGCCTATCTGGCGCTGAACCCGCACGGCCGGGTGCCGACGCTGGTGGACGGCGATCTGGTGCTGTACGAATCCGCCGCCATCTGCCTGCATCTGGCCGACAGCCATCCTGAGGCGAAGCTGGCCCCCGCGGTCGGCACGGCCGAGCGGGCGGAATTCTACAAGTGGCTGGTCTACCTGACCAACAGCGTCCAGGCCGAGATGCTGCTGTACTTCTACCCCGAACGCCATGTCGAGGGCGCGGAGGCGCAAGCCGCCTTCAAGGCGGCCACCGAAGCCCGGCTGAACGGCCATTTCGATGGGTTGGACCGGGCGCTGGCGGGGCGTACGTGGCTGCTGGGCGACACGTACAGCGCGGTCGACCCGTACCTGTTCATGCTGTGCCGCTGGACCCGCTTCATGGGACGGCCGGCACGTACGCTCACCAACCTGGGTCCGTACCTCGCCCGCGTGCTGGAGCGTCCGGCGGTGAAGGCAACGTTCGAGGCGGAAGGGTTGGGCGCGCCGTGTTATTGAGGTGACCTGCCGGAATACCCCCCTCTCCCCCCCGGGGAGAGGGTCGGGGTGAGGGGGATGCACATGGGTGGATTTTCGAGAATCCTCGCCTTGCGTCCCCCCCACCCTAACCCTCTCCCCAGGGGGGAGAGGGGACTTGAGGGAAGCGGTCTACCGGTCACCCCCGCCGAACCAGCCCGCTGACCGGCTGGCCGTCGATGGTCAGCGATCCGCCTTCGGCGCCAACCGCCACGGTCTGCCCGTCCTTGATCCGGCCTTCCAGGATCAGGGTCGCCAGCGGGTTCTGCAGTTCGCGCTGGATCACCCGCTTCAGCGGACGGGCGCCGTACACCGGATCGTAGCCGGCCTCGGCCAGCCATTCCGTCGCGGCCTCGTCCACCGTCAGCGTGATCTCGCGATCGGCGAGCATCTTCGTCAGGCGGCCGAGCTGGATCTTGACGATCCCGCCCATATGCCGGCGGTCGAGCCGGTGGAACAGCAGGATCTCGTCCAGGCGGTTCAGGAACTCTGGCCGGAAATGGGCGCGGACGGCCTCCATCACCTCCTCGCGCACGGCAGCGCTGTCCTCGCCCTCCGGCTGCTCGGCCAGCGCCTGCGAGCCGAGGTTGGAGGTCATGATGATGACGACGTTGCGGAAATCGACCGTGCGGCCCTGCCCGTCGGTCAGGCGGCCGTCGTCCAGCACCTGCAGCAGCACGTTGAAGACGTCGGGGTGGGCCTTCTCCACCTCGTCGAACAGCACGACCTGATAGGGCCGGCGGCGCACCGCCTCGGTCAGCGCCCCGCCCTCCTCATAGCCGACATAGCCCGGAGGCGCGCCGATCATGCGGGCGACGGAATGCTTTTCCATGTATTCCGACATGTCGAGCCGGACCATCGCCGTCTCGTCGTCGAACAGGAATTCGGCCAGCGCCTTGGTCAGCTCGGTCTTGCCGACGCCGGTCGGACCCAGGAACAGGAAGGAGCCGATGGGGCGGTTCGGGTCCTGCAGCCCGGCCCGCGCCCGGCGCACGGCGTTGGACACGGCGACGATCGCCTCGTCCTGGCCGATCACCCGGCCGCGCAGCTTGTCTTCCATCGCCAGCAGCTTCTCGCGCTCGCCGGCCAACATCTTGTCGACCGGCACGCCGGTCCAGCGGCTGACCACCGCGGCGATGTCGCCGTCGCGCACCTCCTCGTTCAGCATGCGGCTGCTGGCATGCTCCTCGGCCTCCTTCAGCGCCTTTTCCAGGCCGGGAATGACGCCGTAGGCCAGTTCGCCCGCGCGGCCCCAGTTGCCGTCGCGCTGCGCCGTCTCCAGTTCGGTGCGGGCCTTCTCCAGATCCTCCTTGATCTTCTGCGCGCCCTGCAGCTGGTCCTTCTCGGCCTGCCACTTGGCGGTCAGCTCGGCCGACTCCTGCTCCAGGTCGGACAGCTCGCGTTCCAGGTTGACCAGGCGGTCGCGCGACGCGGAGTCCTGCTCGCGCTTCAGCGCTTCACGCTCGATCTTCAACTGGATGATGCGGCGGTCCAGCTCGTCAATGGCTTCCGGCTTGCTGTCCACCGCCATGCGCAGGCGGCTCGCCGCCTCGTCGATCAGGTCGATGGCCTTGTCGGGCAGGAAGCGGTCGGTGATGTAGCGGTTGGACAGGGTCGCCGCCGATACGATGGCGCTGTCGGTGATGCGCACGCCATGGTGCACCTCATACCGCTCCTTCAGGCCGCGCAGGATGGAGATGGTGTCCTCCACCGTCGGCTCCGAGACGAAGACCGGCTGGAAGCGCCGGGCCAGCGCCGCGTCCTTCTCGATGTACTTGCGGAACTCGTCCAGCGTGGTGGCGCCGACGCAATGCAGTTCGCCGCGCGCCAGGGCCGGCTTCAGCATGTTGGAGGCGTCCATCGCGCCGTCCGACTTGCCGGCGCCGACCAGCGTGTGCAGCTCGTCGATGAAGACGACGATCTCGCCGGCCGCCGCCTGGATTTCCGACAGCACGGCCTTCAGCCGCTCCTCGAACTCGCCGCGATACTTGGCACCGGCCACCAGCGCGCCGAGGTCGAGCGACAGCAGTTGCTTGTTCTTCAAGCCTTCCGGCACGTCGCCCTTGACGATGCGCTGGGCCAGCCCCTCGACGATGGCGGTCTTGCCGACGCCGGGCTCGCCGATCAGGACGGGATTGTTCTTGGTGCGGCGGGCCAGCACCTGGATGGTGCGGCGGATTTCCTCATCGCGGCCGATCACGGGGTCGAGCTTGCCGTCGCGCGCCGCGGCGGTCAGGTCGCGCGCATACTTCTTCAGCGCGTCATAACCCTGCTCGGCACTGGCGCTGTCGGCGGTGCGGCCCTTACGGATGTCGTTGATGGCGGTGTTCAGCGCCTGCGGCGTCACGCCGGCGGACTTCAGCGCCTTAGCAGACGGGGTGCCGTCGGCCATGGCCAGCGCCAGCAGGATGCGTTCGGCGGTGACGAAGCTGTCGCCGGCCTTCTCGGCGACCTTCTCCGCCTGTTCGAAGACGCGGGAGAGTTCGGGCGTCAGGTAGAGCTGACCGGCGCCGCTGCCTTCCACCTTCGGCAGCTTGTCCAGTTCTGCATCGACCGCCGACAGGGCCGCCTTGGGGTCGCCGCCCGCTGCACGGATCAGGTTGGCGGCAAGGCCTTCCTTGTCGTCCAACAGGGTCTTCAACAGATGTTCCGGGGTCAGGCGCTGATGCCCGCGGCGCACGGCCAGGGTCTGCGCGGCCTGGATGAACCCGCGGCTACGCTCGGTGTACTGCTCGAAATCCATGATGCTCCCCTCATCTCCCGTCGACCGTCCGCGAGGCAGCCCGGTCAACTCGATCCACATGACAGTGCGATCCGCAAGGATGCTGCGAGAGATGTAGGCAGGGCCGGAGGTCATGCAAGACCATCGGCGTAGAAAGGTTATCGGGAGAGAAAAGCCGCCACACCCCCATCGTCCCGACCGCGTAGGACCGTAAGAAAGGGGTAGTGCGTGACCCGCCGATTGCCCCCCTACACGGCGCCTGCCCGCCCCGGCTAGACTGCCGCCAGCCTGCCTTCCGCCGGCCTCCCCGCCCCGGACTCCCATCATGACCGATCTGGCCAGTTCCGCCACCCGCCCCACCACGCGCACCGCCTCCGATGTGAAGCCCGCAGCAACGCCCGCGGGCCAAGCCATGCCGCGGACCATGACGGCGCGGCTGCTGCGCCTCGCCTGGAGCATGCGCGGAATCTGGCACCGGATCGCGCGCCCGCTGACCATGGGGGTGCGGGCAATCATCGTCGACGAGTCGGACCCGGCAGCCCCGCGCGTGCTGCTGATCCGCCACAGTTATGTCGGCGGCTGGCATCTGCCCGGCGGCGGCGTCGGGCGAGGGGAGACGTTGGTCGACGCCATGCGCCGCGAGGTGCGGGAGGAGGTCGGGCTGATCGCCGACCGGCCCGCTCAGCCTTTCGGGATCTATGCCCGCTTCCGCAACGGGGCGAGCGACCATGTGGCGGTCTTCGTGGTGCGCGGCTGGAGCGGCACGCCGAAGGCGGACGGAGTGGAGATCGTCGAGACCCGCTTCTTCCCGATCGACCGGCTTCCGGCGGATTTGTCACCGGCCACCGGGCGGCGGCTGGAGGAATTTCTCGGGAACCACCCCGTCGCCGAACGCTGGTAGCGGCACCAGATCATTGCGGTGGAGTTGGCGGTCCCGGGATACCCCCCACCGCCTTTCCCCCAGCCGTAGCGTGAGAAACAGGCACCGCATCGGTTGACAGGGACGCTCCGGCCCTTTCATTGTGCAGTGCAATGAACGCCACACTGACCGCCATCCGCCGCTATCCCGTCAAGGGCATGAGCGGCCAGGACCTGACCGCCATCGACCTGACCGCCGGACAGGCGATCCCGCTCGACCGCCATTACGGGCTGCTGCACGGCCCGGCCGCGCTGGACACCGAGACGGAGGGCTGGCGCCTGCCGTCCGATTTCTTCACGCTGGACCGCACGGAAAAGCTGGCGGCGCTGCAGACCGAGTTCGACGAGGAGACGCGCGCGCTGATCATCCGGCGCGGCGGCCGGCAGGTGTCGCGCGGCCGGCTGGACCAACCGATGGGCCGCACGCTGCTTGAACAGTTCTTCGCCGCCTATCTGGCCGGCATCGTCCCCGGCATGCCCCGCCTGATCGAGGCGCAGCACGGCGCCTTCGGCGACAGCGAAGAACCGTCGGTCACCCTGCTGAACCTCGCCAGCCTGCGCGATTTGGAGGAGCGGATCGCCAAGCAGCCGGTCGATCCCCGCCGCCTGCGCGCCAACCTGCTGCTGGACGACATCGATCCGTGGGCGGAACGCGGCTGGATCGGCCGGACCCTGACCATTGGCGGCGCAACGCTGGAGGTGGTGGAGGCGCTTGACTGCACGCCCGGCAACGATGTGAACCCGGACAGCGGCGTCGCCGACCTCAGCCTGCCGAACATCATGGAGCGGGGGTACGGCCACAGCCAGATCCTGCTGCGCGCCCGGGTGACCGGCGGCGGCCGGATCGCGGTGGGCGACCCGGTCACGCCGGACTGAACTTTCAGGTATCCAAGCTCAAACGCAGGGCGTCAGGCGTTGACGGCCGCCCGTTCCTCGCCGTCCGTCTCGTCCTCGCCCTGCTGGTCGTCATCGTCGCCGACCTGCGAGGAACCCTGCGACTGGTGACCGTGCCCGATGCTCGGCTGGCCGCCGCGCTGGCGGTTTTCCGATTCCTGGATCTGGTTGATGATGCGCAGGTAATGCTCCGCATGCTGCAGGTAGTTTTCCGCCTGCACGCGGTCACCGGACGACATCGCGTCGCGGGCCAGCGCCTGATACTTTTCCTGCACCTGCCACGCATTGCCGCGGATGCGGACATCCGGGCCGTTGCTGTCGAAGGTCTGGTGACGCAGCGGAACGTTCTGGCGCCGGCCGGCACCACCGCCGCCCCCGCCACCACCGCCGCCGCTGCCCCCGCCGCCGCTGTTGCCACGACCACGCGAACGCCTGGAGTTCGGTCCCTGTCTCATTCGGCTCTTAAGGCCCCATGCAAGAGAAGTGCAGTCCCCGGAACGCTCCGGCGGCCATCCGGCCTTGCGGCCCGGCCACCGAGCCCGCCATGGACGATTTCCATGGGTCGCTCACGGGGTTCAAACGACGCGTCCGCATCGCGTGCGGCGGGCCATGGCGGTCAGCGCTCGGCAGAAAACCATCCGAGATTCTTGCTCCGCAGGCCGTAGGTTCGCGGTCGTGTACCGCACACTACCCGGCAAAGGCCGGCGATCCAACCGTTTTTTTGGATAAGCGGCCGGTTCACAGCACCTTTCGTGCCCTGACGCAGCGCTTTACCCCACCGAGGTCACACAGGATCGCGGTCTCCCCCAATCCCTGCGCCTCGACCAGCGCCGCCACGTCCTCCGCCTGACCCTGCCCGACCTCGAAGGCGGCCAGACCGCCGGGAACCAGCAGGCGCGGCAGCTCGGCGGCGAGGATGCGGTAGGGCGCCAGCCCGTCCGGCCCGCCGTCCAGCGCACGGAGGGGGTCATGCTCCCGCACCTCCGGCTCTAGCGTGGCGATGTCGGCGCTGGGGATATAGGGCGGGTTGGACACCACGATGTCGAAACGTTCCTTGATCCCCTTGGCCCAATCCCCAGTCTGGAAGCGGGCGCGCCCCGCCAGCCCATTGCGCTCGGCGTTGCCGGCCGCCCCCTCCACCGCCAGCGGGCTGAGATCGACGCCGACACCGGTGGCGTTCGGCAGTTCCGACAGCAGCGCAAGCAGGATGCATCCCGTTCCGGTTCCGAAATCGATCAAGCGCAGCGGGGCCTTCCGGTCGGGAATGGCGGCCAGCACCGCCTCCACCACCGTCTCGGTGTCCGGCCGCGGCTCCAGCGTGTCGGGGTTGAGGGCGAGGTCGATGGTCCAGAACTCCCGGTGCCCCAGGATGCGCCCCACCGGCTCCCGCGCGGCGCGACGCTCGACCAGCGCCAGGGCACGGGCGGCATCGGCGGCGGGGATGACTTGTTCGGCTTTCGTAACGAAGTCGGTGCGGGTGAGCGTCAGCGCATGTTCGAGCAGGTAGCGGGCGTCGAGCTCCGGCGTATCGACACCGGCCTCGCGCAGCCGCGCCTCGGCCTGGGCGCGCAGGGTGCGGAGGTTCATGATTGTACTCCTCTCCTCCGCGACAACTCATCCCCTCCCCCGCCCAGCGGGGGAGGGTTAGGGTGGGGGCAAACTCCCCACACATCCGCACTCACCCCATGCGCGGCCCCGTCCTCAAGCACCGAGCCCGCGGCATGCGCACGCTGCCGACGGACGCCGAGCGGCGCCTGTGGCAGTACCTGCGCAACGGCCAGCTTGGTGGCTGGCGGTTCCGGCGTCAGCATCCGGTCCCTCCCTATATCCTTGATTTTGCCTGCCTGGAGGTCTGTCTCGCGGTCGAAGTCGATGGCGGGCAGCATGCCGACTCCGGCTATGACGAGGCGCGCACGAAGTTCCTGATGGAGCGCGGCTGGCGGGTACTCAGGTTCTGGAACAACGATGTTCTTCGCAATCCGGAGGGCGTGGCGGCGAGCGTGCTGGCGGCTTTGGGAGGAGTTCGACGTGCGGACACTTGCCCCCACCCTAACCCTCCCCCGCTGGGCGGGGGAGGGAATTAAGGCGCACGCCGCGTGAAGCCCCTCACCCCAACTCCGCCAGCCGGGCGGCCTCGTCCTCGGACACCAGCGCGTCGATCAGTTCGTCCAGCGCCTCGCCAGCCATCACCTTGTCGATCTTGTAGAGCGTCAGGTTGATGCGGTGGTCGGTCACGCGCCCTTGCGGGAAATTGTAGGTGCGGATGCGTTCCGAGCGGTCGCCGCTGCCGACCTGGTTCTTGCGGTCGGCGGCGCGGGCGGCGTCCTTCTCGGCGCGTTCGCGGTCGTACAGGCGGGCGCGCAGCACCTTCAGCGCCTTGGCCTTGTTCTTGTGCTGCGACTTCTCGTCCTGCTGGCTCACCACCAAGCCGGTCGGCAGGTGGGTGATGCGGACCGCGCTGTCGGTGGTGTTGACCGACTGGCCGCCGGGGCCGGAGGAGCGGAAGACGTCGATCCGCAGATCCTTCTCGTCGATGTGGATGTCCACCTCCTCCGCCTCGGGCAGCACGGCGACGGTGGCGGCGGAGGTGTGGATGCGGCCCTGCGCCTCGGTCGCCGGCACGCGCTGGACGCGGTGGACGCCCGACTCGAACTTCAGCCGGGCGAACACGCCGCGGCCGGTGATGTTGGCGGTGGCCTCCTTGTAGCCGCCGATGCCGGTCTCGCTGACGTCCATCGCCTCGAACCGCCAGCCATGCAGGCCGGCATAGCGGCGGTACATCTCGAACAGCTCGGCGGCGAACAGGGCGGCCTCGTCGCCGCCGGTGCCGGCGCGCACCTCAAGGATGGCGTTCTTCTCGTCCGCCTCGTCCTTGGGCAGAAGCGAGATCTGCACCTTGCGCTCCAGATCCGGGATGCGCTTGGTCAGGAGGTGGAACTCCTCCTCCGCCATCGCCTTCATCTCGGGGTCGGCGTCGGGAGCGGCGATCATCTCCGCCAGATCGGCGGCCTCGGCGCGGCCCTTCTTCAGCTCCGCGATGGCCTCGGCGATCGGGGTGAGGTCGGCATATTCCTTGGACAGCCGGGCGAAGTCGCCGGACTCGGCAAGGCCGGCCGCAAGCGTGTCGCGCAGCTCGTCGTACCGGGCCATCACCTTATCGAACTTCTCGTCCAGGCTCACGTTGCTCGTCCTTATCCCGTTCAGTCTCTTCGGCCCCATCACAGGCCATGCCGTCCCGCCCGAACCTGTCCAGCCCGAACAGCCGGAACATCAGCCGTTCGGCCGCGGCCCGTTCGGCCAGCCCCTCACCGCTGCCATCGGCGGCCAGCGCGCGCAGCGCTTCCGACGGGGCGTGCAGCAGCCGGTTGACCAGCAGCCGCGTCGCCGACGCCGCGTCCAGATCGCCGTGCCCGGCCAGCAGGCGCCGCCGTTCCGCCTCGAAATGGCTGCGCAGCGCCGCCACGGCAGGCACCGCGGCACGTTCCGCACGGTCGCGGGCGAAGGCGGAAACCGCCTCGTCCACGATCATCCAGGCCGCCTGGGTCGCCGCCTCGCGCCCGACGCGGCCCTGCAGCGCCACCCGCTCCAGATCGGCCAGATCATAGACGAAGGCGCCGTCCATGCCCGCCACCGCCGGATCGACGTCCGCCGGGATGGCGGCATCGACCACGAAGACCGGACGGCGGCGGCGGCGTTTCAGCACCGCCTCCATCATCGGAGCCGTGAGGATATAGCGTCCAAGGCCGGCCGCGGCCACCAGGATATCGGCGCCGGTCATCGCCGTCTCCAGATCGGCCCAGGGGGCGAAATGCCCGTCCAGCCGCCGCGCCGCCGCTTCCGCCCGCCGGTCCACCGGGGCTGCGACCGTCAGCCGCGGCAGCCCGGCATCGCGCAGCCCCTCCAGCACCAGGGCGCCCATATCGCCCAACCCCAGCAGCAGGGCGCCGCAGCGCCGGATGTCGCCGTGCAGGTCGCGCGCCACCTGGATGGCGGCGGCGGCCAACGAGGTGGCGCCCTCCGCGATCGGCGTCTCGCTGCGCACCCGCTTGGCGGCGGCATAGGCGGCCTGCAGCACCGCCTCCAGCTCCGGCCCGGTCATCCCGGCGCCGGCGGCGCTGCGGTGGGCGGCCTTCAACTGGCCCAGGATATGCGGTTCGCCGACGATCTGGCTGTCGAGCGAGCAGGCCACCGCGAACAGGTGGCGCACCGCGTCGATGCCGGTGCGGGTGTAGAGCTGCGGCGCCAGATCGGATGTCGGCAGCCCGACGCGGTCGGCCATCGCCTCGGCGATTGCCAGCGCCGCCTCGTTCGGGCGCTCATGGACCGCCTGAACCTCCACCCGGTCGCAGGTGCTGAGCCACAGCGCCTGCCCCACGCCTGCTGCGCGCAGCCGCTCCAGCATGCCCGCCACTTCCGCCTCGTCGGTGGACAGGCGGTCGCGGACCGCGCCGGAACAGGTCCGGTGGCTGGCGCCGATGACGAGGTAGGAGGTGGTGGTCACGCCGTAGATCGCTGTCCCTGCTTAAAACGGGGGCAGCTTACTCCGCGGCGGGAGCCACGTCTCGGGTGGTTTCCGCTTCGGCGGCTTCCGCCGCTGCTTCCGATGCGGCCTTCGCCGCTTCGATCTCGGCGGCCTTCTTCTCGACCAGACCGACCAGATGCTGGACGATGTCCTGGTCCTTCAGCCGGTGGTCGGTGACGCCGGACAGATAGACCTGATGGGTGTTGTTGCCGCCGCCGGTCAGGCCGATGTCGGTCTCCCGCGCCTCGCCCGGCCCGTTCACGACGCAGCCGATCACCGACAGGGTCAGCGGCGTGGTGATGTGAGCCAGCTTCTGTTCCAGCAGCTCCACCGTCTTGATGACGTTGAAGTTCTGCCGCGCGCAGCTGGGGCAGGAGATGACGGTGACGCCGCGGCGGCGCAGGCCCAGCGACTTCAGGATGTCGTAGCCGACCAGGACCTCTTCCGCCGGATCGGCCGACAGCGAGACGCGCAGCGTGTCGCCGATGCCCGACCACAGCAGCATGCCGAGCCCGATCGACGACTTCACCGTTCCGGCGCGCAGGCCGCCCGCCTCGGTGATGCCGATGTGCAGCGGATAATCGCAGGCCTCGGCCAGCCCCTGATAGGCGGCAACGGCCAGGAAGGCGTCCGACGCCTTCACCGAAATCTTGAACTCGCGGAAGTCGTTGTCTTCCAGGATCTTCGCGTGGTTCAGCGCGCTTTCGACCATCGCCTCCGGGCAGGGCTCGCCGTATTTCTCCAGCAGATCCTGCTCCAGCGAGCCGGCATTGACGCCGATGCGCATCGAACAGCCATGATCCTTGGCCGCCTTCACCACCTCGCGCACCCGTTCGGCCGAGCCGATGTTGCCGGGGTTGATGCGCAGGCAGGCCGCCCCGCTCTCCGCCGCCTCGATGGCGCGCTTGTAGTGGAAATGGATGTCGGCGACGATCGGCACCTTCACCTGTTGCACGATGTCCTTCAGCGCCAGCGCCGACTCGCGGTCGGGGCAGGAGACGCGGACGATGTCCGCCCCCACCCGCTCGGCCGCCTGGATCTGCTCCACCGTCGCCTTGACGTCGGTGGTCGGCGTGTTGGTCATGGTCTGGACCGAGATCGGCGCGTCGCCGCCGACCAACACGTTGCCGACGCGAATCTGGCGCGATTTGCGGCGAAGGATCTGGCGGTAGGCGCGCACGGTCATCTCAGGTCAGCCTCTGGACAGCGAAACAATCCCGGGAATGGGGGCCGGAAGCCGCATCCTAGCGCAGCCGGCGTCAGGCCAGAAGTGCGGTCCGGCGCCCCGGTTTCAAGATCGGGTATTCAAGCCATGCAATTAAGCGGGCCATGCAGGATGGCGCGGGCTCAGCGCCGCACCACCCCGTTGCCGTCGATGGCGACATCGCGCAGAACCTGCCCGACGGAGCCCAGCGGCGGGCTTTCGCCGCCATCGGCCATCACCACCAGACCGCCGGCATTGCCGGTGCGGATCTTCACGTTGGGCTTGTCGGGAACGCGGAAGGTATCGCCCGGCTTCAGCACGCGGGTGAAGACGATCTCGCTGCCGTCGCGCACCTGAAGCCAGCTTTCCTGGGTCGCCTTCAGGACCAGCTTCGCATTGGTGTTCAGCGTGCCATACACCTTGCCGTTGGCCGGCACCGTCGCCGTCGGCGCGGCCGGTGCGGCTGGCGGATTGGCCGCGGCGTTCAGCGGGGTCGGGTCCTGTGGCGACGCCTCCTCGTCATCCTCCGGCGGCGGAGCCGGAACGTTGACGATGGCTTGTCCGCCGGTCTGCCCAGGAACCTGCCCGGCGGCCTGGTTGGTGGATGGCGCGTTGGCGGAGGGCAGCGGCGACTGTGCCGGCGGCAGCACCGCGGGCGGAACGGCCGCGACGGCCGGCGGCTTGCCGGCAGCCGTCGAAGCGGCCGGCGCCGGAGCGGTCGGGGCGGTCCCCTGCGGCGGCTTCGCGGCGGCACCCGGAGCGGCAGCTCCCGGAGCAGGGGCGCCCGCCGCGGGGGCGGGAGCCGCCGGAGCCGCGGCAGTTGGCGGGGCGGCGGGCGTGGCCGGGGCGGTGGCGATCACCGGCGCGGGAACCGACGGCTCCGCTCCCGGCTGTGCCCCGGTGCCGGCCTGCTCGGGCGCCGGGGCGGCTGGCTTGGACGGCACGCCGTCCAGCAGCGAGACCAGCCGGTCCGGCAGGGTCGGCACCAGATCGGTCACCGTCCGGTCGGTCGCCGACAGATAATACCAGCCGCCATAGACGATGCCGGCCAGAACCAGAGTGCCCAGCAGCAGCGTCCCGCCCGAGGCGCGCCCCCCTTCGGCCGCCGGGGTCGGCAGGTACAGTTCCTGCCGGCGGACGGTGCCGGCCGCCTCGTCCTTGTAGCGGGTGACGACGGTGTCGGGATCCAGCCCCAGGCACTCGGCGTAGGACCGCAGGAAGCCGATGGCGTAGGTGCTGCCCGGCAGCTCGTCGAACCGCCCTTCCTCGATCGCCAGCAGATACGGATAACGGATGCGCAGCATCGCCGCGACATCGCGCAGGTCGTAGCCGTGCGCCATGCGCGTGGAGCGCAGGGTCTCGGAGACGGAGGGGCCGGGCGGAGCCGGGTCGAAATCGTCGAAAACCTTGCGCTTGGCCATGGGCTCGCCATCTGCTCGCAACTAGCGCGCACGCCGAAAGTCATGCGCAACCGGGGCATCCGTGCGGATGCAACAAGCGGAATGGGTACGACATGCCGCCCCCGCGGCGCAACCGCAATGACCGCGGGTCAGGGGTTGCGGGTCGTGACAAGTGGCCTGGGGAGTAGCCTTGGGGGCTAGGTTGGCCCCTCAGATCAGAACCCCGTGATCCTTGGCGAAGGTCTTCAGCTTGTCGCGCAGGCTGTGGTCGGCGCCGGTGTAGAGCCCGCTCATGTACTGCCGCAGCGCCCCGACGTCCATCGAACGCAGCATGGTCTTCACCGGACCGACCGACGGCGGCGACATCGACAGGGTGCGGAAGCCGACGCCGATCAGCGCCATGGCGTCCAGCGGCCGGCCGGCCATCTCGCCGCAGATGCTCAGCGACACCTTGTGCCTGGCGCACTCGTCCACCAGCCGCCGCAGCACGCACAGCATCGACGGCGACAGCGGGTCGTAGCGGGTGGAGGTGCGCGGGTTGCCGCGGTCGGCGGCGAACAGATACTGGGTCAGGTCGTTGGAGCCGACCGACAGGAAATCCAGCCGCGGCAACAGCGCAGGAAGTTGCCACAACAGCGACGGCACCTCGATCATCGTGCCGACGCGCAGACCGCTCGGTGGGTCGATGCCCTGGGCGGCCAGCCGCTTCAGCTCCAGATCCAGCAGGCGGCGGGCGCCGTCGAACTCCGCCACTTCGGCGATCATCGGGAACATCACCGACAGCGGCCGGCCGGCGGCGGCCAGCAGCAGCGCGCGCAACTGCTGGCGCAGCAGCGACGGGTGGTCCAGCCCGATGCGCACCGCGCGCCAGCCCAGCGCCGGGTTCTCCTCCTCGCCGCCGGTCATGTAGGGCAGCATCTTGTCGCCGCCGACATCCAGC
The DNA here is from genome assembly GCF_008364825.1 of Azospirillum sp. B21. GTDB lineage: Bacteria > Pseudomonadota > Alphaproteobacteria > Azospirillales > Azospirillaceae > Azospirillum. Next base: position 298,921 of record NZ_VTTO01000004.1, on the reverse strand, counting down.
GTGCGGAAGACGATCGGCTTGTCGCCGACCTCGTCCAGGATGCGGGAATAGAGGTCGGTCTGGGCCTTCACGTCGGGATACGACGCCCGGACCATGAAAGGGATTTCGGTGCGGTAGAGCCCGACTCCCTCGGCACCGCTGGCGGTCAGATGCGGCAGGTCGATCAGCAGGCCGCAGTTCAGCTGGATGGAGATCGGCACCCCGTCGCGCGTCACCGAAGGCAGGTTGCGGATCTCCGCATACATCTGCTCCTTGCGGTGCTGCAACGCGACCGCCTCGGCGAAGGCCATCTGGATGTCTTCGGCCGGGCGGATGAAGACCTGCCCATGGTCGCCGTCGACGATCAGCTGGTCCAGCGGCTCGATCCGGTTCAGCGCGTCGGCCGCCTGCACCACCGGGATGTTCAGCGCGCGGGCGACGATGCAGACATGGCTGGCCGGCGACCCTTCCTCCAGCAGCAGGCCACGCAGCCGGGTGCGGTCGTAATCCAGCAGTTCCGCCGGCCCCATGGAGCGGGCGACCAGGATCATGTCGTCCGGCAGGGTGGCCCCGTCGGTGCCGCTGGTCTTGCCGGCCAGATGTTGCAGCAACCTGTTGGTCAGGTCCTCGAAATCCATCAGCCGTTCCCGGATATAGGGATCGGTCAGATGGCTCATGCGGGCGCGGGTGTCGTTCTGCACCTGCTGCACCGCCGCTTCCGCCGTCAGGCCGACGCGGATCGCCTCGCGGATGCGCGACAGCCAGCCGCGGTCCTCGGCGAACATCCGGTAGGTTTCCAGGATGTCGCGCGGTTCGCTCAAGCCCGCCAGCGACGCCGCTTCCAGCAGATCGTCGATGGCGCTGTGCATGGTCTGAAGCGCGGTGTTGAAGCGCTCCAGCTCGGCGTCGGCGTCCTCCGCCACCATCTGGCGGACGGTCAGCTGCGGCCGGTGGATGACGGCCAGCCCCATGGCCAGCCCGGCGCTCATCGCCGTGCCGGACAGGCGGGCGGGCAGCAGCACGGGATCGCCGGTGGTGGTGACCTCCACCGGGTTGACCAGTTCGCTCTGGGCCACCAGTTCGGCGACGACCATGGCGATGGTCTGGAGGGTTTCGACCTCCTCCTCGACATAGCGGCGGCGGTCCTTGTGCTGGATCACCAGCACGCCGCGCACCTTGCTGCCGCGCAGGATCGGCACGCCCGCCAGCGACTGGAACGGGTCCTCCCCCGTTTCCGGGCGGTAGGCGAAGCTGGGGTGGGAGGGTGCGTTGTCCAGCGCGACCGGACGGGCGTGGCCGGCGATGTAGCCGACGATGCCCTCGCCCACCCTGAGCCGGGTGTTGTGGACGGCGGTCTTGTTCAGGCCTTCGGTGGAGAACAGCTCCAGCACCTCGCCGGCCCGCATGATGTAGCAGGAGCAGACGTCGGCCTTCATCTCCGCCGCGATCAGCGTGACGATCTTGTCCAGCCGGTCCTGCCCCGACCCCGATCCGGCCATGATGTCGCGCAGCCGGGCGAGCAGCCGGCGCGACGAGGTGCCGTCGAACCGGGGATGCATGCCCCCGCCCATACCGCCGCCCATACCACCATCGCCGGCTGCCGTGTCGAGGGTGTCCGTCATATCGCTACAGCGCTCCCACGGGCGGCTCCGCCATCACTCCCGCCACTTCCCCCAACGATGCCTCATCACTCGCCCGCCGTGCCAGCGCCGATTCGGCCTGGGCGATCAATTCGGCAAGGATGTCCGCCACCGGTTGTTCGCGGGTGACCAGACCGACGCTCTGCCCGGCCATGAGGGAGCCGTTCTCCACGTCGCCCTCGATGACCGCGCGGCGCAGCGCACCGGCCCAGAAATGTTCGATCTCCAGCATGCCTTCGTCGCGGCTCATGACGCCGGAGTCGACCCTGGCGATGATGTCGCGCTGGAATTCCATGAAGCGCTTCGATGCCTCGTTCGCCAGCGCCCGCACCGGGATCACCGGAAAGCGCGGGTCGATCTGCACCGAGGGCTGGGCGTCGCGGGCGGAGGCCCGGATGAAGGCCTGCTTGAAATTGGGATGGGCCACGCATTCGGTGGCGCAGACGAAGCGGGTGCCGACCTGCACGCCGGCCGCCCCCAGTTCCAGATAGGAGAGGATGGCCTCGCCCCGGCCGATGCCGCCGGCGACGAACACCGGCACCTCGCGCAGGTCGGGCAGGATTTCCTGGGCCAGCACGGTGGTGGAGACCGGACCGATATGGCCGCCGGCCTCGGTTCCCTCGATCACCAGTGCGTCGGCGCCCTGCTTCACCAGCCGGCGGCCGGCCCCCAGCGTGGGGGCAAAGGCCATCGCCCTGGCCCCGCCGTCCTTGATGCGGCGCAGGGTGGCGCCGGTCGGCAGGCCGCCGGCGACGACCACATGGCCGACGCCCTGCTCGCGGCAGACATCGATCAGCTGGTCCAGCGCCGGGTGCATGTTGATGACGTTGACGCCGAACGGCTTGTCGGTCAGCGCCCGGGTGCCGGCGATCTCCACCGCCAGCTGGTCCGGGGCCATCGAGCCGCAGGCCAGCACGCCGAAACCGCCGGCGTTGGAGATGGCGGAGACGAGGTGGCGTTCCGACACCCAGCTCATGGCTCCGCCCATCACGGCGGTGCGGGTGCCGAGGAAGTCCCGGCCCCGCTGCCAGAGCCGGTCGAGCCGGGCCGATGCTGCCGCCGCGTATGATGTGGCGTCGGTCATGGCCGGCCCTTTCCTGCTGTTGCGGTCCCCGGCACCCGGGTCCCCACCTGCACTCAGGCGGCGTCCAGGCCGTAGGCGGTGTGCAGGGCGCGCAGCGCCAGCTCCGCATACTCTTCGGCGATCAGGACCGAAATCTTGATCTCCGAGGTCGAGATGACCTGGATGTTGATGCCCTTGTCGGCCAGCGCCTTGAACATGCGCTGGGCGACGCCGGCGTGGCTGCGCATGCCGACGCCGATGACCGACACCTTGACCACGTTGGCATCGGACACGATGCGCTTGTAGTTCAGGGTGGACTGCGCGTCCTCCAGCACCTTCACGCCGCGGGCCAGATCGGCCTTGCCGACGGTGAAGGTCATGTCGGTGGACTTGCCGTCTTCCGACACGTTCTGGACGATCATGTCGACGTTGACGGCGTTGTCGGTCAGCGGACCGAAGATGGCGGCGGCGACGCCCGGCTGGTCGGCGACGCCCACCAGGGTGATCTTCGCCTCGTCGCGGCTGTAGGCGATGCCGCTAACAACTTCCTTTTCCACGATCTCGTCCTCGTCAACAACCAGGGTTCCGGGAAGCGAGCTGCCCGCCGCCGCTTCGAAGCTGGACAGCACCTGCACGCGCACGCGGTGGTTCATCGCCATCTCAACCGAGCGGGTCTGAAGCACCTTAGCCCCCTGCGAGGCCAGCTCGAGCATCTCCTCATAGGTGATCTTGTCGAGCTTGCGCGCCTTGGAGACGATGCGCGGGTCGGTGGTGTAGACGCCGTCGACGTCGGTGTAGATGTCGCAGCGGTCGGCCTTCACCGCCGCAGCCAGCGCCACCGCCGAGGTGTCGGAGCCGCCGCGGCCCAGCGTGGTGATGCGGCCCTCGTTCGACACGCCCTGGAAGCCCGCGACCACGGCGACTTCGCCGGTCTGCAGGGACTTTTCCATCTCGCTGGTGTCGATGGAGACGATGCGCGCTTTGCCGTGCGTGTCGTCGGTGCGGATCGGAATCTGCCAGCCCGCCCAGGAGCGGGCGGGAATGCCGAGCGACTGCAGGGCGACGGCCAGGAGACCGGAGGTCACCTGCTCGCCGCTGGCGACGACCGCGTCGTATTCGCGCGCGTCATGCAGCTTGTCGATGTCGTTGCAATATTTGACGAGCTGGTTGGTCACGCCGGACATCGCCGACACGACGACGGCGACCTGATGCCCCGCCTTGACTTCCTGCTCGACCTTCCGGGCCACGTTCTTGATGCGGTCGATGTCGCCGACCGACGTGCCTCCGAACTTCAGGACGATCCGCGCCATACCTCACACCATGTCTGGCCGCCCGGTCATGCCATCTGGATCATGCCATCTGGATCATGCGGGTCGGCGGAGCGCACCCCCGCTCCACCGTTGCCGGCGCGGGGCGGCGTATCCATACTCCGTCAGTGGAAGCGAGGCAAGTTGCCCGCACCCGTCCCGCCACCCTGTTTACGGATTTTCACCATGACCGCCTCATCCTCCGCCTTCCCGCACGCGTCCGCAACCGCTCCGGCGGGTGGAGTCGGGGGTGGAACCGTGGACCCGGAGGATGTCGCCCGCTTCTCCGCCATCGCCGCCGAGTGGTGGGATCCGACCGGCAAGTTCAAGCCGCTGCACCGGCTGAACCCGCTGCGCCTGACCTACATCCGCGATGCCGTGTGCAAGCGTTTGGGCCGCGACCCCCTGGCGCCCAATCCGCTGGCAGGCCTGCGCGTGGTCGACATCGGCTGCGGCGGCGGCCTGCTGGCCGAACCGATCGCGCGGATGGGCGCCACCGTGGTCGGCGTCGACGCGTCGGAGAAGAACATCAAGACCGCCGCCACCCATGCCGCCGAGACCGGCACGACCGTCGACTACCGGGCCACCACCGCCGAGGCATTGGCGGCCAGCGGCGAAAAGTTCGACGTGGTGCTGGCGATGGAGGTGATCGAACATGTCGCCGACGTGAACCTGTTCGTGAAGTCGCTGTCCGACCTGCTGGCCCCCGGCGGCGTCCTGTTCCTGGCGACGCTGAACCGCACGCCGAAATCCTTCGCTCTCGCCATCGTCGGGGCGGAGTACATCCTGCGCTGGCTGCCGCGCGGCACCCACAACTGGCGCCAGTTCCTGCGCCCGTCCGAACTGAACGCCGCCGTACGCACGTACGGGCTGAGCGTACGCGACCTGACCGGCATCACGTACAACCCGCTGAGCGACGAGTTCCGCCTGAACGCGCGCGATCTGGACGTGAACTACATGGGCTGGGCGGAGCGGGGATGAGGACCGCCGCTCGACCAAAGACGATGCCTCCTCGCCTCGACCGTCATCCCCGCGAAGGCCGGAATCCAGCCGTCTCAGGGACTTGAACCGCAAGCCTGGATCCCCGCCTTCGCGGGGATGACGACCGAAGAGAGTGCGCTTTTATAGAGCGCGGCTTGCTTTCAGTCCTCGTACACAGATTCCAGAGGAACGGTCAGGTCCAGAGAGGCCAGCATGACCGGCCCGTCGCGCACCACGTCGACGGTCCAGCCGGCACCGTCGCGGCGGTACACCTCCACCAGGCGTTCGGTCTGCGAGACCAGGACGATTTCGCGCAAAGACGGAATTTTCTGGTAGTTGGTCCGCTTCTCGCGGCGGTCGATGGCCTCGGTGCTGTCGGAGAGAACCTCCACGACCAGCACCGGGTCCTTGACCACATAGGGATCGTCGTCGCCACCGGCGCAGGTCGCGACGAGGTCGGGATAGTAGAAGGCGTTCGCCGCCTCCACCCTGACCTTCACGTCATTGGCGTAAGCCTGGCAACCGCGGGCGCGGGCGGCCTGCCGCAGGGCGACGAACAGGTTGCCGACGATGGTCGCATGCCGGCGGCTCGCCCCGACCATGGCGAAGATCTCGCCGTCGACATACTCATGGCGGGCCTCAGCCGTCCGCTCGGCGGCGAGATAGTCCTGCGGCGAAATCCACGGCTTGCGCGATATGCCCGCCATGGCCTTGGCCCCCGTTGGTCGTGTCGGCTTGTCGGTATCCTACCAGCCCGTCCGGCCCCACACCACTTGGTGCATCCGACCCGAAAGAAAAAGGGCCGCGCACAGCCCGTGCAGCGGCCCTTTCGGCATCCTGTTCCCGCACTGGCGGCCGGTCAGTTGGACGGGCTCGGCTCGTGCTGGGTCAGAAGCGCGTACATCGCGTCGCCGGATTGGGCTCCGCGCAGCTTTTCGCACATGGACTGGTCCCGCAGAAGGCGCGAGACGCGGGCCAGAGCCTTCAGATGGTCGGCACCCGCCTGTTCCGGGGCGAGGAGGAGGAAGATCAGATCGACCGGCTGCTCATCGATCGCGTCGAAATCGATGGGCCGCTCCAAGCGGGCGAAGACGCCGTGGACGCGGTCCAGGCTGGACAGCTTGCCGTGCGGGATGGCGATGCCATGGCCCACGCCGGTCGTGCCCAGCCTTTCGCGCTCCAGAAGCACGTCGAAGATCGCCCGCTCGTGCTGACCGGTCAGCTCGGACGCTTTGCGCGCCATCTCCTGCAGGGCCTGCTTCTTGTTGCTGGCCTTCAGGTTCGGGAGGATGGCGTGCGGAGAGATGAGGTCGAGCATGACGCTTCTAGACCAGGGGTACGGGTCGGCGCCGTCAGGCGCCGGCCTTCTCCGCCGGATCGACCCAGCCGATGTTCCCGTCGGCGCGGCGATAGACCATGTTCAGGCGGCCATGCGCACCGTTGTGGAACATCAGGGCGGGGGCCTGCGCCAGCTCCAGGCGCATCACCGCCTCGCTGACCGACAGGGTGGCGATGCTCGTCTCCATCTCCGCCACGACCATCGGCTGATGGGCGCCGTCGGCAACCGTCTCGACCTCGTCATGCTGCTCGTCGGCGTCGGCCTCCAGCACGCGGTAGTTCGCGGGCATGGCGGCGCCGTTCTCGGCCGCGTGGTGGTCGCGCAGGCGGCGCTTGTAGCGGCGCAGGCGCTTCGCCAGCTTCTCGCAGGCGATGTCGAAGGCCGGATACGGCTCGGTGGCGTCACCGGCACTCTGCAGCATGATGCCGCGGCCCACATGGGCCTGGATGTCTGCCTTGTAGAGGTGCGCGTCCTTGGTCAGGATCACGGTCGCTTCGATCGGCTTGTCGAAGTACTTGCCGACGACGGCGCTCAGGCTATCGGCCACATGGGTGCGCAGAGCGTCGCCCACGTCGAGCTGCTTGCCTTTGACGGTGAGTTGCATGGTGGAACGTTTCCAAAAAATTGGTCCGCTGGGGACGGTGTAGAGACGACGTGTGGAGATGCGGTCCACCGCGTGCGGGCCGGGACGATAGGCAAGGGCTATCGGACTGTCAATCGAGCCCTCCCCCGCCCGACCTGCCTACATGCGTGACATCTTGGCACGGCGTCGCTGCACCGATGACGGTATTTTCATCGCTTCACGATACTTCGCGACCGTCCTTCGCGCAATGTCGATCCCTTCGGCACGGAGAATCTCCACCAGTTTGTCGTCCGACAGCACGTCGTCCGGCTTCTCGGCATCGATCATCGTCTTGATGCGGTGCCGAACCGCTTCGGCGGAGTGGGAGGCTTGGCCGTCAGCACTCTGGATGGCGGAGGTGAAGAAGTATTTCAGCTCGAAGACGCCACGCGGAGTCGCCATGAACTTGTTGGTGGTGACGCGGCTGACGGTGCTCTCATGCATGCCGATGGCCTCGGCGATGTCGCGCAGGATCAGCGGCCGCAGGTGTGAGACGCCATGGATGAAGAAGGCATCCTGCTGGCGGATGATCTCGCTCGCCACCTTCAGGATGGTGGTGGCGCGCTGGTGCAGCGACTTGACCAGCCAGTTCGCCGACTGGAACCGCTCGGAGAGATACTCCTTGTCGGCCTTCGACTTGGCGCTGTCGGAGATGCGGGCGAAATAGCGGTGGTTGACCAGCACCCGCGGCAGCGTGTCCGGGTTCAGGTCGATCAGCCAGCCGCCGCCGGGATTGGCGCGCATCAGGATGTCGGGGGTGACCAGCTGGGCCGGGGTATGGTCGAAGGCCAGCGCCGGCTTCGGGTTCAGCTTGCGGATGTCGGCGACCATGTCGGCGACGTCCTCGGCATCGACGCCGCAGACCTTCATGATGGCAGGCAGGTTGCGGGCGGCCAGAAGCTCCAGGTTGTCGAGCAGCGCCGCCATCGCCGGGTCCAGCCGGTTCTTCTCGCGCAGCTGGATCGCCAGGCATTCCTTCAGCGACCGCGCGAAGATGCCGGGCGGGTCGAAGCGCTGGCAGGCGGCCAGAACCCGCTCCACCCGGTCCGCCCCGCAGCCCAGCTGCTCGGCCAGCGCCTGGGCGTCGAAGCCGACCAGCCAGCCGGCCTCGTCCAGCATGTCGATCAGGGCCAGCCCGATCAGCTGGTCGCCCAGGTCGGGCAGGTCGATCTTCAGCTGCTCGGTCAGGTGGTCGCGCAGGTTCTTTTCGCTGGTCAGCGTCGCTTCGAGGTTGCTGTCGTCATCGTCGAAGCCGCTGCGTCCGCCGCGCTCGCCATAGGCCCCGTAGACCTCGCTGCCGCCGTCCGACCCGTCGGAAAAGCGGTCGTCGCCGTAGACATTCTCGAAATCGGTGTCGAGCGGCGCCTCCGACGAAGAGGCCAGCGTGTCGGAGGACGTCATCTCCACCGTGTCGCGGGTGCGCCCGTCGGACGGGGCCAGACCCGGCCCGTCGTCGCGGCCGTTCAGCCCGTCGATGCTGAGGCCGTTCGCCTCCATGCCGCCGGGACCGTCGAGCCCACCCGGCGCCTCGCCGCCGGCCCCGTCGCCCACAGGGTCGCTGCCGCCGTCACCGGGGCCGCTGTCGCGCTCCAGCAGAGGGTTCTGCTCGATCTCGCGGTCGACGAAGTCCGACAGTTCGATGTTCGACAACTGCAGCAGCTTGATCGCCTGCTGCAGCTGCGGCGTCATCACCAGGGTCTGGGCTTGTCGAAGGTCGAGACGTTGAGCAAGCGCCATGGCTGTTGAACCGGGACCAGTGGAAACGGAGGGCTACAGACTGAACCGGTCGCCGAGATAGACCCGACGCACGCCCTCGTGCGCCACGATCTCGTCCGGTTGTCCCTCCATTAGTACCACACCATCGTGCAAAATATATGCCCGATCGACGAGGTCGAGCGTTTCACGCACGTTGTGGTCGGTGATCAGCACGCCGATGCCGCGGTCGCGCAGATGTCCGACCAGTTCGCGGATGTCGTTCACCGCGATGGGGTCGATGCCGGCCAGCGGCTCGTCCAGCAGAATGAAGTGCGGCTGGCCGGCCAGGGCGCGGGCGATCTCCACGCGCCGCCGCTCGCCGCCCGACAGCGCCAGTGCCGGCGAGCGGCGCAGATGCGTCACCGAGAATTCGGCCAGAAGTTCGTCCAGCATCGCCTCGCGCGCGTCGCGGTCGCTCTCCACCACCTCCAGCACGGAGCGGATGTTGTTCTCCACCGTCATGCCGCGGAAGATCGAGGCCTCCTGCGGCAGATAGCCGATGCCGAGCCGGGCGCGGCGGTACATCGGCAGCGCGGTGATGTCCTGGCCGTCCAGCGTGATCGTGCCGGAGTCTGCGGCGATCAGGCCGGTGATCATGTAGAAGCAGGTGGTCTTGCCGGCGCCGTTGGGGCCGAGCAGCCCCACCGCCTCGCCGCGCTGGACGCTGATCGAGACGTCGCGCACCACCGGCCGCTTCTTGAAGGACTTGCCGAGATGCTGCGCCACCAGCCCTTCGACCGGGACGGATGCTGCGGGAGTGCTGCCGGCGGGGGCGGCGCCGGGTCCGTTGGCGGTCAGCACGGTCACGGCTTCTTGCCTGCCGCGCCGGGCTGGTCGCCGGCCTTCTCGGCGGGGATCAGCAGGCCGCTGACCCGGCCGCCGGCATCGCGGCCGGCAATGACGCGGTTGATCTTGGTGTTCATGTTCATCTCGGCGGCTTCGCCGTTCAGCTGGTTGTCGCCGCGGGTGATGCGGACATTGCCGATCAGCACCGCGACATTGTCGGCCACCGAATAGACCAGCTTGTCCGACAGCGCCACATCGCTGGGCGTGGTGACGATGACGCTGCCGGAGCCGTCGATCCGCTCCATCTGGGTGGTGCCGTCCGGCAGCTTCTTCAGCCGGCCGATCAGCACGTCGGCGCGCAGCCGGTCGGTGCCGCGCACCGCCACCGCGTCGCCGCGCGCCACCGTCAACTCGCGCGCCTCGTAATATTCCAGGCTGTCGCGGGCGGTGATCACGTCCTTGGTGGTGACCAGCTTCAGATCCTTGCCGGTGACGACGGCGACCTGCTTGTCGACGTCATAGACGCCATGGTCGCCGAACACCTGCTGGGTCGGGCTGACGATGCGGACATTGCCGTCGGCCACCAGCTGGAACACCTCGTTCCCCTTGCCGGGCACCTCGCGGTAATAGGCGGTCAGCACGTCGGCGAAGACGGTCGAGTCGTTGCGCTTGGCCGAGGCGTTGCCGCGCGCCACATAGGCGCGCACGTCCTGGTGCCATTCGATCGCCTGGTCGGCGTTGATTTCCACCGGCTGCTTGCCGCCCATGCCGGGCAGGCCCTGGGCCATGGCGGGAGCGGCGAGCAGCAGCCCGGCGGCCAGCGCCGCGGCGGCCGGGATCGCCGACAGGGAGAAAACGGTTCTGGACGGCGACCGTTTGGACGTCACGGCTTCTTGCTCCCTGGGCGTTCGGCGGCCTGGACCTCGGCCTTCGACTGGTTGAGGAAGACGACATTCTTGCCGCGGTCCGTCATGCGGAAGCCCTTGGCGTTGATTTCGCCCTGCGGACCCTGGCCGGCCACCGCCTGATCGCCCCAGGCGTTGCCCTTGCGGATGTCGGCCTCGGCCTCGCTGGTGGTGAATTCGTTGCCGTCGTCGCGCAGGACATGGACGTTGCCGCGCATCAGCAGGATGCCGGTGACCTGATTGTACCAGCCCTTGTCGGACCGCATGGTCACCCAGGTGCCGGTGCTCTCGGTCATCTCGGCCTGCGGGTCGTCCAGCAGGACGATGTCGGGCTGGTCGGTCGATTTGTCGGCCTTGGCCGCCACCAGCGAGAAGGGCTGGTTGTGTTCGTCCAGACTGAAATAGCGCGGCTTCAGCATCTCGCTCTGCCCGGCATCGGCGGAAATGCGCGGAGTCGGCGGACTGTTCAGGGACGGCCAGGCGGCCAGCAGTGCCATCATCGCCAGCGCCGCCGCCGGAAGCGCGAACTTCAAGGCCGAGACGAAACGGCTGTGGAACCGGCTGACCGGGCGCGTGTCGCGCCGCCGGTGCGCGCGCAGCACGGCCGGCGGCTCCGCCGGGCCCTGGGCGGGAGCGGACGCGCGGCGGTCCTGCCCGGTTGCAGACGGTGCTGCAGGCGGGGCGGTTCCGGTGCGGTCGGGGCTGCGCAGGTCGTCCAGGCTCAACTCTCTGTCCCTCCGGCTCGGCGCTTGGCTTCCATAATGGACAAGAACGCGGTCAGGCGGCACCTGCGCGCAGGCAATCGTGGATGTGCACGATGCCCAGCGGCCGGTCGTCCTCGATCACGAACAGGGTGGTGATCTTCTTCTCGTTCATCTCCCGCAGCGCCTCGACGATCAACGCCTTCGGGCGGATGGTCTTTGGCCGCGGCGACATGATGCTGTCGGCGCGCTCTGCCAGAAGCTCCGGCGTCAGATGACGGCGCACGTCGCCGTCGGTGATGATCCCGACCAGCGCGCCCGCCTCGTCGGTCACCCCGACGCAGCCGAGCCGCTTGGCCGTCATCTCGAAGATGACGTCGGACAGCGGCGAGTCAAGGCGGCACAGGGGCAAATCGGTCCCCTTGTGCATGATGTCCGTCACCTTCAGCAGGGCGCGGCCCAGCTGTCCGCCGGGGTGGAACTCCCGGAAATCGGCGGCGGAGAAGCCGCGCCGTTCCAGCAGCGCCACCGCGATGGCGTCGCCCAGCGCCAGCATCATGGTGGTGGAGGTGGTGGGCGCCAAACCCAGCGGGCAGGCCTCCGGCACCGGCGGCAGGATCAGCGCCACGTCCGACTGCTCGGCCAGCGAGGAGGCGGCCCGGCGGGTCATGCCGATCAGCGGGATGCCGAAGCGGCGGGTGAAGGCGATGATGTCGGCCAGCTCGTGCGTCTCGCCCGAATTGGACAGCGCCACCACGGCGTCGTTCTTCGCGATCATGCCGAGGTCGCCGTGGCTCGCCTCGCCCGGATGGACGAAGAAGGCCGGCGTGCCGGTGGAGGCCATGGTCGCGGCGATCTTGCGGGCGACATGGCCCGACTTGCCCATGCCGGTGACGACCACCCGGCCTTCGATGCCGTTCAGCAGGTCGAGCGCCCGCAGGAAGGCTCCGTCGAGGCTGTCCGCCAGCGCCACCAGCGCATCCGCCTCCGTCCGCAGGACGCGGGTGGCGCAGGCGAGGTCGCGGTTCTCCAAGGCACTCGTTTCGGTCGAAGCGGCGGTCAGGCTGGACGTGATAGCGCTGGTCAAGGCGGTCATGCCTTCCGTTCAAAGGCCCGATAGGCAGGCCGTTCACAAACACGCGCCCGCCCGGATGGCTCCCGGCAGGCGCGTCGTGCAGTATGCCCGCCGGGGGACGCCGGGTCAAATCCACGCCTGGTCAGGGGAGGGGGCGCTCTCCCTCTCCCCCCCGGAGAGGGTCGGGGTGAGGGGGATGCACGGGGTGGACTCTCGGTGATGGGCTGCCGCGCGTCCCCCTCACCCTAACCCTCTCCCCGCTTTCGGCGGACCGGAGGTCCGCCTGTCGCGTCAGCGCAAACGTCGTTTGCGCGAGAGCGGGGGAGAGGGGACTTTCGCGTCACCGGGCGCTCAGTGCGCCAAAATGTCCGGGGTTTCCCAGCCGCCGAGGTCCAGTTCGCCGCGGGCCGGCAGGAAGTCGAAGCAGGCCTGGGCCAGATGGGTGCGTCCCTCGCGGGCCAGCATGACGTCCAGCTTCGCCTTCAGGTCGTGCAGGTGCAGCACGTCCGACGCCGCGTACTTCATCTGGTCGGTGGTCAACTCGGGCGCGCCCCAGTCGGAGGACTGCTGCTGCTTGGAGATTTCCACCCCCAGCAGGTCCTTGCACAGATCCTTCAGGCCATGGCGGTCGGTGAAGGTGCGGACCAGCTTGGAGGCCACCTTGGTGCAATAGACCGGCCGGCAGTCGACGCCCAGATAGGCCTTCATCACCGCCACGTCGAAGCGGGCGAAGTGGAACAGCTTGGTCACGCCGGGATCGGTCAGCAGTCGCTTCAGGTTCGGCGCCTCATACTGGCCGGGACGGAACTGCACCAGATGGACCGCACCGTCGCCTGCCGACAACTGCACGAGGCACAGGCGGTCGCGGTGGGGGTTCAGCCCCATGGTCTCGGTGTCGATGGCCACGCAGTTGTCGCGGGCGCCGGCGGCGAGGTCGAGGCCGTCGGGGAGGTCGCCGTCATGAAGGTCGATGGGCATGGTCGTTTCCCGGTGGTCAGGCCCCCGGCCACGGACCCTAGAAACGACGAACGCCGCTCTGCACTGCCTCCCTCTCGATCGAAGGAGCTGTGCATGCGGCGCAGCCGGGTAGAAAGAAATGGTGCCCAGGAGAAGACTCGAACTTCCACGACATTTCTGCCACAGGTACCTGAAACCTGCGCGTCTACCAATTCCGCCACCTGGGCTCGGTGCTCGGTGTGTGGGCGGTTGTTTAATGATCCGGCCGGGGGGCGTCAACAGCTTTTTTCCGACCCCTTCATTTTTTTGTCGCATCGCGGGTTTTCACCCCATCGCCGGCCGGCGCGGCAATGCAGTCCCTAGATTGGCGGCGGCCCATTCGCTATAAGCATGCCCGCAGTTCCAGCAGTCCTCATGGCGACACACAGTCGGACGACGCGCGGGGGCGCGCGGAAGCGGGTCAGCCGCCGCGTGAAAGCCCCGGTTACGGCGCGCAACGACACGGGAGACGGTCGATGTCCTATCGCACTCAGGTTATCACGGTGTTCGGCGGTTCGGGCTTCATCGGCCGCCACCTGATCCGGCGCCTTGCCAAGTCCGGCGCCCAAATCCGCATCGCCACCCGCAATCCGGGCAAGGCTACGTTCCTGAAGACGGCCGGCGCCGTCGGCCAGATCGTCCCCTTCGCCACCGACTGCACCAAGGACGAGTCGGTCGCCCGCGCCGTGCAGGGCGCGGACGTCGTCATCAACCTGCTGGGAGTGCTGTACGAGCGCGGGAGCCAGAGCTTCCAGGGCGTGCATGTCGATGCCGCCGCCCGCATCGCCCGTCTGGCCGCCGCCAACGGCGTCAACCGGCTGATCCACGTCTCCGCCATCGGCGCCGACGCCAATTCCCCCTCCTCCTACGCCCGTTCCAAGGCGGCCGGCGAGCAGGCGGTGCTGTCCGCCTTCCCGGCGGCGACGATCCTGCGCCCTAGCATCGTCTTCGGACCGGAGGACAACTTCTTCAACAAGTTCGCCGCGATGGCGCAGAAAGCCCCCGCCCTGCCGCTGATCGGCGGTGGCAAGACCCGTTTCCAGCCGGTCTATGTCGGCAATCTGGCCGACGCCGTCGTCGCCTCGCTGGAGAACGACGCCAGCCGCGGCAAGACCTACGAGCTGGGCGGTCCGCGCGTCTACACCTTCCGGGAACTGCTGGAGCTGACCCAGCGGGACATCCAGCGCCACCGCCCGCTCGTGACCATCCCCTGGGGTGCGGCCGAATCGCTGGCCGGCATCCTGGAGAAGGTGCCGGTGCTGGCCCCCGCCCTGACCCGCGACCAGGTGGCGCTGCTGAAGCAGGACAACGTCGCCTCCCCGACCGCGCTGGGCTTCAAGGACCTGGGCATCACCGAGCTTGCCACCTGCGAGGTGATCCTGCCGACCTACCTGTCGCGCTTCATCGTCGGCGGCAAGTACAGCGGCCTGACCGGCAACGCCCACTGAGCGGCGGAGCCCCTCCCGTGACTTCCGAAAGCCCCGGCCCCTGCGCCGGGGCTTTCGCATTGGAGCTTTTGCCTTGAACGGGCTGCGCGCGCTTGCCTCCTTCCTCAGCGGCGCCGTCATCGGCACGCTGGGCGGCCTGATCGGGCTGGGCGGGGCCGAGTTCCGGCTGCCCCTTCTGGTCGGCGCCTTCCGCTTCGCGGTGCTCGACGCCGTCATCCTGAACAAGGCGATGAGCCTCGTCGTCGTCGCCGCCGCCCTTCCCTTCCGTGCCGGCGCGGTCCCGCTCGGCCTCGTCGCCGCCAACGGGACGGTGATCGTCAACCTTCTGGCCGGCAGCCTGCTGGGCGCCTGGATCGGTGCGGGCTGGGCGGTGCGGATGGACGCCGCCCGGCTGCACCGGGTGATCGCCCTGCTGCTGGTGCTGATCGCCGGCGTCCTGCTGTTCGGCCATGGCGCGGCGGGCGGCGGGGCGCCTGCGGTGGGCGGTTTGGCGCTGGTCGCCGCCGGGACCGCCGCCGGCTTCGCCATCGGCGTCGTCGCCTCCATCCTGGGCGTGGCCGGCGGCGAGCTGCTGATTCCGACGCTGGTCCTGCTGTTCGGCGTCGACGTCAAGCTGGCGGGCAGCCTGTCCCTGGCGATCAGCCTGCCGACCATGATCGCCGGCTTTTCCCGCTACGCCCGCGACCGCAGCCTGTCGGTGCTGGCCCGCAACCGCGGATTCGTGCTGCTGATGGCGGCGGGATCGCTGGCCGGCGCCTTCATCGGCGGCCGGCTGCTGGGCGTCGTGCCGGAGTCGGTGCTGCTGCCGGCCCTGTCGGCGATCCTGCTGCTGTCGGCCGCCAAGATGTGGCGGCACTGAGAGTTTCGTGGCAGCACGTCTGCGGAGTTCCGCCCGCTTGCGGCATGGCACGCCTGCCGCTTCCCTGCTTGATTTCCCCGCCGTCCGCCGTCATGTCGGCAGTTCAACAGAGACGGGACGGGCGATGACAGGGGCAGAGGATATCCGCGGCGGCGCGGGTCGGGTGGTGGAGCAGGCCGCCGCCGCGCGCTGGGCGACCGTCACCGCCTTCTTCCTGAACGGCACCGTCTTCGGCGTCTGGGCGACACAGATCCCGCTGCTGAAGAACCGGCTCGACCTCAGCCCCGCCATACTGGGGGTGGCGCTGCTCTGCCTTGCCGTCGGCGCGCTGACCGCGATGATCGCCAGCGGGCCGCTGCTGGGGCGGCTGGGCAGCGCGCCGGTGACGCGGGTGACCGCCCTGCTGTTCGCCGCGTTCCTGCCCCTGCCGGCACTTGTGCCCGACGTGGTGACGCTGTGCATCGTGCTGGCGCTGTTCGGCGCGTCGGGCGGCACCATGGACGTCGCCATGAACGCCCAGGGCGCGCTGGTGGAGCGGCGGCTCGGCCGGCCGATCATGTCCTCGCTGCATGGGATGTGGAGCCTCGGCGGGCTGGCGGGTGCCGGCTTGGGCGGGCTGCTGCTGCCGCTGATGGCGCCGGCGGCGCAGGCCGCGCTGGTGTCGGTCGGGCTGGTCGCGCTGTTCCTCGCCTTGCAGGGCCGGTTCCTGCCCGACCGCAACGCCTCGTCCGGCGGGTTGGTCCTGCCCGACCGCAAGACCCTGCTGCTCGGCCTGCTCGCCGCTCTGTCCTTCATGAGCGAGGGCGCCATCCTGGACTGGAGCGCCATCCATCTGCGCGACGATCTCGGCGCCCCGGCCTCGCTCGCCGGCATGGGCTTCGGCGTGTTCTGCGCCGCCATGGCCGCGGGACGCTTCAGCGGCGACCGGCTGCGCCACCGCTTCGGCGGGGCGACGCTGATGAGCGGCGGCGGGCTGCTGGCCGCGGCCGGGCTGGGGCTCGTGCTGGCGGCCGGTGTGGTGGCGGACGGATCGCCGCTGCTGGCGATGGCCGGGTTCGGGCTGACCGGGATCGGCCTGTCGAACATCGTCCCGGTGCTGTTCAGCACGGCGGGCGCGGTGGACAGCGGCCGCGCCGACCATGCCGTCGCCGCGGTGTCGACCATGGGCTACACCGGCGTGCTGGCCGGCCCGCCGCTGGTCGGCTTCATCGCCCAGGCGACCAGCCTCGCCACCGCCTTCGCGCTGATCGCGGTGCTCGCCCTGTTCGTGGCCGTCGCCGCGGCGCGGGCGGTGCCGCGGTCGCACTGATCCGAGGGGCCGAGGCCGCGACAAAAGTAAAGTGGCAGCGTTGCCTATTTGACAGGCGGCGACACCATTTCCTATTGTTTGGGAATCACCCGCATTTCGGAGCGGCTCGGCCGACGTGGTGTTTTGAACGCCCGATATCCGCATCTCATAGGGAGTTGGCAGTGGTTCGGAACAAGCAGCTGCGCGACGAGATGATGCTCTGCTTCCAGGGAAGCCCGACCGGCCACGAAAGCTCGGACACTCGGGATGAATGCGGTTCGTCGGCACCGACGCTTGTCCGTCCCTCGAAGCCGCTGAAGGCCCAGCCCCTCGTTCTGCGCAAACGCAGCCCACGTTCGATACCGGACGGCTCCCCCGCAGTTCCTCCCGGCTACCGTTTGGCCACGCGGGAGGAGCTTTACGATACCGGCCGCGGTCACTTCGACCCGAGCGAAGTGAGCGTTTGTCCGCCGCAGAGCCGCGAAGAGATCGAGGCACTTGACCGTGTTGTCGCCATGCTTGAGGCGCAGCCTCGCTGAACGAGGTGTGAGCGGAGTCGTCTCTCAGTGCCGTCTCTTGGTTCCGGCGGCACGTGGGGCGTGCAGAGCGCGGCTTGGATGCGGCCCTTCGTCGCCAAGGCCAATGCCCATTGCAATCGGCGGAGACTTCCGGAAGAGTCCTTGCAAGACTCCGGCAATCCGCATGCATGATGATCAGACCTGTCCTTGTAGACTACAACGGCATCGCGTTTCCGGCGGACGATGACGACGCGGCGGCGCTTCATGCAGTTCTGCTGAAAGCGGTTCGCAGTCCGATGCACCCGGACGATGTCCGGCCGATTGCCGGAGAGACGGTGCTGATCATGTCGGTCAATCACGGCAGACGTACGGCCGGCGTCGCTTACCGCTGTGCCGTCATATCGCCGCCTGCGGGGACGGTCTACCGCATCGGCAACCGGCTTACGGATGAGCCATACATCCTCTTGTCGATACGGCACATGGTGGTCGGGAAACGCTGAGCCCGGCAGTTTCCCGCCGGGCGACGTCGCAGGACCATCCGCCGCATCACAGATACAGGAAGGCCAGCATGCCGGTGCCGATGGCGATGCGGTACCAGCCGAAGGGGGTGAAGCCGTAGCGGCCGACGAAGTCGACCAGCGTCTTCACCACCAACGCCGCGGCGATGAAGGCGGTGACGAAGCCGACCAGGATCAGCAGGCCGCTGTCCAGGCTCATCACCGACCAGTTCTTGTAGAGGTCGTAGGCGGTGGCGCCGGCCATGGTCGGCACCGCGAGGAAGAAGGAGAACTCGGCCGCCGCCTTGCGGTCGACGCCCATCAGCAGGGCGCCCAGGATGCTGGCCCCCGACCGCGACACGCCCGGCACCAGCGCCAGGCACTGACAGAAGCCGATCTTCAGCGCCAGCGGGGCGGAGAAATTCTCGATCTTGTGATAGCGGGCGACCGGGATCAGCCGCTCCACCAGCAGGATGGCGACGCCGCCCAGGATCAGGGCGATGCTGACCACCGTCGGGTTGAACAGCAGCGTCTTGATGACGCCATGCAGGGCGGCGCCCAGCACCATCGCCGGCAGGAAGCCGATCAGCACCGCCATCACGAAGCGCCGCGCGCCAGGATCGTCCTTCAGCCCCGTGGCGACATGCCACAGCCGCTGGAAATACACCACGCAGATCGCGAGAATGGCGCCGAGCTGGATCACCACCTCGAACACCTTGCCGGGCGGCCCCTGGAAGCCCAGCAGTTCGTCCAGCATGATGAGGTGACCGGTGGAGGAGACGGGCAGGAACTCGGTTAGCCCCTCCACCAGACCCATCAGGGTGGCGTCCAGATATTGATCGATCATCATCGTGGCACGGAGCCTTCGGCACGGTTGGATGTTGCGGTGCTTATAGCAGGCGGGGCCGGTGCTTGGCGACGGCGAGGGGTCGGTACCCCTATTTGCGAGATAGTCTCATTTGTGGACTAATTTTCTGTCTCGTTTTTGTGACGCTATGCCGCACCGCTCATGCATTCCAGCCTTGCGGGAGAAAAGGTCAACAAAACGGACCTATCGGTTCTTTTGTGCTTCCGCCGTCCCCGCGCATGCGTTATATGACGAGCGTCCGCCACTTTGCGGACGTTCGATTTCAACCCAGCCGGTCGGTGTAGGCCAACGCCGCAGCCCCCGGTCAGGCCCAGCAAGGCGATGTCCCCGCAGCAGACGACGGGGCCGCGAAGCGAAGGAGCAGACGTCATGGCGAACCAGAAAATGTTGGGCTTCGTGCACACCGCGCAGAAGATGCCCGACAAGCGGTCCGCCGCCGACCGTCGCCAGGACTTCGCCGAGATCTACGCCCGCTTCAGCGACGAGCGCGCCGGCGAGCAGGCCAACCGCTGCTCGCAGTGCGGCGTTCCCTTCTGCCAGGTGCATTGCCCGGTCTCCAACAACATCCCCGACTGGCTGAAGCTGACCGCCGAGGGCCGCCTTGAGGAAGCCTACGAGGTCTCCCAGGCCACCAACAACTTCCCCGAAATCTGCGGCCGCATCTGCCCGCAGGACCGCCTGTGCGAGGGCAACTGCGTCATCGAGCAGTCGACCCACGGCGCCGTCACCATCGGTTCGGTGGAGAAGTACATCAACGACACCGCCTGGGAGAACGGCTGGGTCAAGCCGCGCAAGCCGGCCCGCGAGCTGGGCCTGTCGGTCGGCGTGATCGGCGCCGGCCCGGCCGGCCTCGCCGCCGCGGAGGAGCTGCGCGCCAAGGGCTACGAGGTCCATGTCTACGACCGCTACGACCGCATGGGCGGCCTGCTGGTCTACGGCATCCCCGGCTTCAAGCTGGAGAAGGACGTCGTCGCCCGCCGCGTCCAGCGTCTGGCCGATGCCGGCGTCATCTTCCATTCGAATTTCGAGGTCGGCCGCGACGCCTCGCTGGCCGAGCTGCGCGAGCGCCACGTCACCATCCTGGTCGCCACCGGCGTCTACAAGGCCCGCGACATCGAGGCTCCCGGCGCCGGCCTGAAGAACATCGTTCCGGCGCTGGAATACCTCACCACCTCCAACCGCGTCGGCCTGGGCGACTCCGTCGAGGCTTACGAGAATGGTTCGCTGAACGCCGCCGGCAAGAAGGTGGTGGTGCTCGGCGGCGGCGACACCGCCATGGACTGCGTGCGCACGGCGATCCGCCAGGGTGCGACCTCCGTCAAGTGCCTGTACCGCCGCGACCGCAAGAACATGCCGGGCTCGCAGCGCGAAGTGGCGCATGCCGAGGAAGAGGGCGTCGAGTTCGTCTGGCAGGCCGCTCCCGAGGGCTTCACCGGCGGGGACGTGGTGACCGGCGTCCGCGCCGTGCGCATCCATCTGGGTGTCGCCGACGCCACCGGCCGCCAAACCCCGCAGGTGATCGAGGGCTCCGAGTTCACCGAGCCGGCCGACCTCGTCATCAAGGCTCTCGGCTTCGAGCCGGAGGATCTGCCGGGCATGTTCGGCGCGCCGGACCTCACCGTCACCCGCTGGGGCACGCTGCTGGTCGACCACCGCACCAAGATGACCAGCCTGGACGGCGTCTTCGCCGCCGGCGACATCGTCCGCGGCGCCTCGCTGGTGGTCTGGGCCATCCGCGACGGCCGCGACGCCGCCGAGGCGATGCACGCCTACGCCCAGACCGTCGGCGCCCCGAAGCTGGCGGTTGCCGCCGAGTAAGTCCACCCAGTCGCAACGCCGCCCGCCCCCTCCCCGACCCTCCCCCGCTTCGCGGGAGAGGGAGTTGAGCGCAAAAGCGGCGGAGTTCCCTCTCCCGCAAAGCGGGGGAGGGTTAGGGAGGGGGCAAGCGTCCCCCATCCCAAGTTCGTCACCAGAACCACCGTCTACCCCAGGGGGCCATCCCTTCCGCCCCCCAGGTCAACGTCCAGACTGTGAAAGGGTCGTTCCATGACCGCCGAGTTTAACCAGGGCTCGTTGAACCAGGGTGAGCAGTTCGTCGCCGATTTCCGCGCCAACGCCGCGGCGCTGACCACTGCGCACGCCTACAATCCGGCCGACGAGCACGACGCCTGCGGCGTCGGCTTCATCGCCGCGATCGACGGCAAGCCCCGCCGTTCGGTGGTCGAGAAAGGCATCGAGGCCCTGAAGGCGGTCTGGCACCGCGGCGCGGTCGACGCCGACGGCAAGACCGGCGACGGCGCCGGCATCCATGTCCAGGTGCCGCAGAAGTTCTTCAAGGACCACGTCAAGGTCATCGGCCACACCCCGCCGGAGAACAACCTGGCGGTCGGCCAGGTCTTCCTGCCGCGCATCAGCCTGGACGCCCAGGAAGCCTGCCGCTGCATCGTCGAGACCGAGATCCTGGCCTTCGGCTATTACATCTACGGCTGGCGTCAGGTGCCGATCAACGTCGACATCATCGGCGAGAAGGCCAATGCGACCCGGCCCGAGATCGAGCAGATCATCATCGGCAATTCCAAGGGCGTGTCCGACGAGCAGTTCGAACTCGACCTCTACATCATCCGCCGTCGGATCGAGAAGGCGGTGCATGGCGAGCAGATCAACGACTTCTACATCTGCTCCCTGTCGGCCCGTTCGATCATCTACAAGGGCATGTTCCTGGCCGAACAGCTGTCCACCTTCTACCCGGACCTGACCGACGACCGCTTCGAGTCGTCCTTCGCCATCTACCACCAGCGCTATTCGACCAACACCTTCCCGACCTGGCCGCTGGCCCAGCCCTTCCGCATGCTCGCCCACAACGGCGAGATCAACACGCTGAAGGGCAACGTCAACTGGATGAAGGCGCACGAGACCCGGATGGAGCATCCGGTGTTCGGCACCCACATGGCGGACCTGAAGCCGGTGATCGGCGTCGGCCTGTCCGACTCGGGCGCGCTCGACACGGTGTTCGAGGTTATGGTCCGCGCCGGCCGCAGCGCGCCGATGGTCAAGATGATGCTGGTGCCGCAGGCGCTGACCAGCTCGCAGACCACGCCGGAAAACCACAAGGCGCTGATCGCCTACTGCAACTCGGTGATGGAGCCGTGGGACGGCCCGGCCGCGCTCGCCATGACCGACGGCCGCTGGGTCGTCGGCGGCATGGACCGCAACGGCCTGCGCCCGATGCGCTACACCATCACCACCGATGGCCTGATCATCGGCGGCTCCGAGACCGGCATGGTCAAGATCGAGGAGAACCAGGTGGTCGAGAAGGGCCGCCTCGGCCCGGGCGAGATGATCGCCGTCGATCTGCAGGCCGGCAAGCTGTTCAACGACCGTGAGCTGAAGGACCATCTGGCCAGCCAGAAGCCCTGGGGCCAGTGGGTCAAGAACACCACGCACCTGGACGAGCTGGTGAAGTCCGCCGCCTTGAAGGGCGAGCCGTCGGAGATGGAGAAGGAGGAGCTGCGCCGTCGCCAGATGGCCTTCGGCCTCGCCATGGAAGACATGGAGCTGATCCTCCACCCGATGGCGGAGGACGGCAAGGAAGCCGTCGGCTCGATGGGCGACGACAGCCCCATCGCCGTGCTGTCGGACAAGTACCGCGGCCTGCACCACTTCTTCCGCCAGAACTTCTCGCAGGTCACCAATCCGCCGATCGACTCGCTTCGCGAGCGCCGGGTGATGAGCCTGAAGACGCGTCTGGGCAACCTCGGCAACATCCTGGACGAGGATGAGAGCCAGACCCGGTTGCTGCAACTCGACAGCCCGGTCCTGACCACCGCCGAATTCCACGCCATGCGGGAATACATGGGCGACACCGCCGCGGTGATCGACGCGACCTTCCCGGTCGATGCCGGTCCGGACGCCCTGCGCGATGCCCTGCGCCGCATCCGCCAGGAGGCGGAGGACGCCGTGCGCGGCGGCGCCAACCACGTCGTCCTGACCGACGAGGCGATGGGTTCGGCCCGCGCCGCCATTCCGGCCATCCTGGCGACCGGTGCGGTCCACACCCACCTGATCCGCTCCAACCTGCGCACTTTCACCTCGCTGAACCTGCGCACGGCGGAATGCCTGGACACCCATTATTTCGCGGTGCTGATCGGCGTCGGCGCCACCACCGTCAACGCCTATCTGGCGCAGGAAGCGGTGGCCGAGCGCCAGCGCCGCGGCCTGCTCGGTTCGCTGTCGCTGGAAAAGGCGATGACGAACTACAAGAAGGCCATCGACGACGGCCTGCTGAAGATCATGTCCAAGATGGGCATCTCGGTCATCAGCAGCTACCGCGGCGGCGGCAACTTCGAGGCCATCGGCCTCAGCCGCGCCCTGGTCGCCGAGCATTTCCCGGCGATGGTCAGCCGCATCTCCGGCATCGGCCTGAACGGCATCCAGAAGAAGGTTCTGGAGCAGCATGCGCTGGCCTATGCCGGCGAGGCGCTGCCGCTGCCGGTCGGCGGCTTCTACCGCTTCCGCAAGTCGGGCGACCGCCATGGCTGGGAGGGTGGGATCATCCACACCCTGCAGCAGGCCGTCACCAACGACAGCTACACCACCTTCAAGAAGTATTCGGAGCAGGTGAACAAGCGGCCGCCGATGCAGCTGCGCGACCTGCTGGAGTTCCGCACCACCAAGGCCGCCGTTCCGGTGGACGAGGTGGAGAGCATCACCTCCATCCGCAAGCGCTTCATCACGCCGGGCATGTCGATGGGAGCATTGTCGCCCGAGGCGCACGGCACGCTGAACGTCGCCATGAACCGCATCGGCGCCAAGTCCGACTCGGGCGAGGGCGGCGAGGATCCGGCGCGCTTCCGTCCCGACAAGAACGGCGACAACTGGAACTCCGCCATCAAGCAGGTGGCGTCGGGCCGCTTCGGCGTCACCGCCGAGTACCTGAACCAGTGCCGCGAGCTGGAGATCAAGGTCGCCCAGGGCGCCAAGCCCGGCGAGGGTGGCCAGCTGCCCGGCTTCAAGGTGACGGAGATGATCGCGCGGCTGCGTCATTCGACGCCGGGCGTCATGCTGATCAGCCCGCCGCCGCACCACGACATCTACTCGATCGAGGATCTGGCTCAGCTCATCTATGACCTGAAGCAGATCAACCCGGACGCCAAGGTCACGGTGAAGCTGGTCAGCCGGTCGGGCATCGGCACCATCGCCGCCGGCGTGGCCAAGGCCAATGCCGACATCATCCTGATCTCCGGCAACTCCGGCGGCACCGGTGCCTCGCCGCAGACCTCGATCAAGTTCGCCGGCCTGCCCTGGGAGATGGGCCTGTCGGAGGTGCATCAGGTCCTGACGCTGAACAAGCTGCGCCACCGTGTGCGGCTGCGCACCGACGGCGGCCTGAAGACCGGCCGCGACATCGTCATCGCCGCCATGCTGGGCGCGGAAGAGTTCGGCATCGGCACCGCCAGCCTGATCGCCATGGGCTGCATCATGGTCCGGCAGTGCCATTCCAACACCTGCCCGGTCGGCGTCTGCGTCCAGGACGAGAAGCTGCGCGAGAAGTTCGTCGGCACGCCGGAGAAGGTCGTCAACCTCTTCACCTTCCTGGCCGAAGAGGTCCGCGAGATCCTGGCCCGCCTGGGCTTCCGCTCGCTGACCGAGGTGATCGGCCGCACCGACCTGCTGCATCAGGTCAGCCGCGGCGGCGCCCACCTGGACGACCTCGACCTCAACCCGTTGCTGGCCCAGGTCGATCCGGGCGAGAACGCGCGCTACTGCACGCTGCAGGGCCGCAACGAGGTGCCGGACACGCTGGACGCCCGCATCGTCGCCGATGCCCGCCCGCTGTTCGAGGAAGGCGAGAAGATGCAGCTCGCCTACAACGCCCGCAACACGCAGCGCGCCATCGGCACGCGGCTGTCCTCGATGGTCACGCGGAAGTTCGGGATGTTCGGGCTGCAGCCCGGCCACATCACCGTCCGCCTGCGCGGCACCGCCGGCCAGTCCCTGGGCGCCTTCGCGGTCCAGGGCATCAAGCTGGAGGTGATGGGCGACGCCAACGACTATGTCGGCAAGGGCCTGTCGGGCGGCACCATCGTGGTCCGTCCGGCGACCAGCAGCCCGCTGGAGTCGAACAAGAACACCATCATCGGCAACACGGTGCTGTACGGCGCCACCGCCGGCAAGCTGTTCGCCGCCGGCCAGGCGGGCGAGCGGTTCGCGGTGCGCAACTCCGGCGCCACCGTGGTGGTGGAGGGCTGCGGCTCCAACGGCTGCGAGTACATGACGGGCGGCACGGCTGTCATCCTGGGCAAGGTCGGCGACAACTTCGCCGCCGGCATGACCGGGGGCATGGCCTACCTGTACGACCCGGAGGACTCGCTGCCGCTGCACATCAACGAGGAAAGCGTCATCTTCCAGCGGATCGAGGTGCCCCATTACGAGGCCCAGCTCCGCGCCCTGATCGAGGAGCACGTCGCCGAGACGCAGAGCCGTTTCGCCGCCGAGATCCTCAACGATTGGCAGCGTGAACTCGGCCACTTCTGGCAGGTGGTTCCGAAGGAGATGCTGCACCGTCTGGCCGTGCCGGTGACCCTGCCGCGCGCCATCCCGGCGGAGTAAAGCCCTCTCCCACAAGCAGCGGACCATCCCCTCTCCCCCCCGGGGAGAGGGTTAGGGTGAGGGGGATGCACGGCGTGTCTTTTCCGGGTGACCGACACCTCGCATCCTTGCCGATCCTCGCAGTGCCTCCCCCTCACCCCGACCCTCTCCCCGGGGGGGAGAGGGGGAATTGAGGAGCGGACATGAAAACGGCGCGCCATCCGGCAGGACGGCGCGCCGTTTCTCATTCGGGGTTGCGTCAACCGGTGGGTGGAGTCAGCTCCAGTACCATGACGATGCTGTCGAACTGGACGCCGGGCGCCAGGATCACCGACCGCTTTCCAACCGCGCGGAAGCCTGCCGACTCATAGAACCGCTCGGCAACGAGGCTCGACAGGCACTCCAGCCGGCGAACGCCGGCAACCCGCGCTTCCTCGATGCAGCGGCCGAGAAGGGCGCTGCCGACGCCGCGGCGCAAAACATCGGGATGGGTGGCGAAATGCCGGATATGCCCGACCGTTGGATCGACCGGCTGGCAGGGCGCTCCCGGCGGTTCGCGGGTCCAGCCGCCGCAGCCGATGACGGCGCCGCCCTCTGACACCGCCAAATGATAGGTGCCCGACCGCAGCAGCAGCGGGTTGGCCTTCATCATCGCCGGCAGGGCGCGCTCCAGCACGTCCGCCGGATAGCCCGCGGCCATCAGCGGCGGGTATGAGGCCCGGAGCAGCGCGCCGACCGCCTCGGCATCCTCCGGCCCCGCCGGCCGGATGGTGAAGCCGGCATTGCTCAAGGCTCGAACTCCCAAGGCTCTTCCTTGGCCGCCGCGATCCATTCCCGCATCGCCGGCAGCGCCAGCACGGCATCCATGTAGGCCCGCGACTCCGGCGACTCCGCAACGCCATAGGTCTCCAGCCGCGTCACCACCGGGGCGAACATGGTGTCGGCGATGGTAAAGGCTCCGAACAGGAACGGCCCGCCCGCCGGGATGCCGAAGCGCGCGCGCATATCGGCCCACAGCGCCTCGATGCGGGCGATGTCCGCGGCGGTCGCATCCGTCATGCCCTGCCCTTTGCGGTCGCCCTTCAGGTTCATCGGCATGCTGGTGCGCAGCGACACGAAGCCGGAATGCATCTCCGCCGACACCGCCCGCGCGACCGCCCGCGCCGCCCGGTCCGCCGGCCACAGCCCGGCCTCGGGCGCCAGTTCCGCCACATATTCGCAGATCGCCAGCGAATCCCACACGGTCAGCCCGGCATGGATCAGGGACGGCACGCGGCCCGACGGCGAATGCTCGGCGATGCGCGCGGCGGTGTCCGGCTGGCGCAGGGGAATGACGGTCTCGGCAAAGGCAAGACCCGCCTGCTTCATCGCCAACCAGGGGCGAAGCGACCACGACGAATAAGCCTTGTTTCCCATCACCAGAGTCAGGTCGGACATCGGGCTGCACCTTTCAGGACATGCAATCTGCGGGGGCGTGAGCATGACCCGGCACCGGGACCGGAGCAAGCCTTCGGGTTGCGCCGGAGCAAGCATCTGCCCCATCCGCGCGACAACGCTTTTCCGGGCATTTCATCGAGACCGGTCTATTATATGGCCGTGTGGGCGGGCGGACTGTCCATCCGCGACACAAACCGATCCGTTACGTTGCGCGAGGTTCTCCATGACCCGGAAGATGTTCTGGGACGATCCCTACCGCACCCGCCTGGATAGCCGCATAGCCACGGTCGACGGCGACGAGGTGACGCTGGAGGCCACCATCCTCTATGCGCTCTCCGGCGGGCAGGAGAGCGATGCCGGCACGATCGGCGGCCTCGAGGTGCTGGAGGCCCGCAAGGACGGTCGCGAGATCCGCTACAGGCTTGCGCCCGGCCACGGCCTCGGCCCCGGCGAAGCCGTCGCTCTGGAGATCGACTGGGAACGCCGCTACCGGCTGATGCGCCTGCACTTCGCAGCCGAGATCGTGCTTGAACTGGTGATGGGCCGCCTGCCCGGCATCCACAAGGTCGGCGCCCATATCGCCGCCGACAAGGCGCGCATCGACTTCGCCTGGAACGAGCCGCTGACCCCGCTGCTGCCCGAATTCGCCGCCGAGGCCGCGCGCATCGTCGCCGCCGACACCCGCATCCTGAGCGGCTTCAGCGACGAGGCTGCCGAGCGCCGCTTCTGGGAGATCCCCGGCTTCGCCAGGGTGCCCTGCGGCGGCACCCACCTGCGCCGGACCGGCGAGATCGGCGCGCTGACCCTCAAGCGTCGCAACACCGGCAAGGGCAAGGAGCGGATCGAAATCGCGCTGGCCGACGTTCAACCGTCTCCCGTGCCTCAGACGGGAAGCGACTAGCTCCCTGGTCGGCAAGAAGCACTGGCGGCTTCCTCTCCCTGTGTTAGGATATTTTACCTACGAAATTGGGAGGGTCGCGGCATGTCCCCGATGCGCCGTTCCATTGCAGCAGATCGTCCCACGCCGTTCCGGCAGGATCGCCCAACCGCGACCCGCCCGGCACAGGGAACAATGGAACATCGCCGGAAGCCTGTTTCACATTGTTTCATCCGTTCCATCCTGACCCGTCGAAAGGGAGGCATGGCCGGACCGGGACGGCCGGATGGAACACTGGAACATGCCCGGAAAACCGTTCCACTCTGTTCCATCCGCCGACTTTCACAGCCCGCCCATGCCTGCCCGGCGCATCGCACCCCTTTCCAGCCGGGGCCGGCCGCGCCATCCTTGGAGGATGGGCATCCGCATCGGATGCGTGACGTGATCTCGTGAGAAGGATTCCCCAGTCTTGCTCGCCACCCTGCTTGCCGTCGACGGCCCCGACACCGTCGCCCTCACCCCCGTGACCAAGGCCGGGCTGCCCGACTGGCTGGCCGCGCAATCGCCGGCCACAGCATCCTGGGTCAAGGCGGTCGGCTTCACCGGCGAGGCCGGATCGACCGTCTTCCTGCCGGGACCGGACGGGGGCGTCGCCCATATGCTGGCCGGCGTGTCGGCCATCGACGATTTGTGGGCCTTCGCCGGGATGCCCGCCTCGCTTCCGGCCGGCTCCTACAAGATCGACGCGGCACTGGACGCGCGGGCGGCGACACGGGCCGCGCTGGGCTGGGCGCTCGGCAGCTATCGCTTCACCCGCTACAGGAAGCCGCCGGAGAAGGGCTTCGCCAATCTGGTCTGGCCGGCGGAGGCCGACCGCGGCGAGGTGGAGCGGGCGGCGACCGCCACCTGGCTGGTGCGCGATCTGGTGAACACCCCGGCCTGCGACATGGGTCCGGCCGAACTGGCCCAGGCGGCGCAGGATCTGGCGGCGGAGTTCGATGCGGCGGTCGAGGTGATCGTCGGGCAGGACCTGCTCGACCGCGACTATCCGGCCATCCATGCCGTCGGCCGCGCCAGCCCGCGCGAACCGCGGCTGATCGACCTGCGCTGGGGCAACCCGCAGCATCCGAAGGTCACCATCGTCGGCAAGGGCGTGTGCTTCGACACCGGCGGGCTGGACCTGAAGCCGTCCTCGGCCATGCTCATCATGAAGAAGGACATGGGCGGGGCTGCGCATGCGCTGGCGCTCGGCCGGATGATCATGATGGCCGGGCTGCCGGTTCGGCTGCGCGTGCTGGTGCCCGCGGTGGAGAATGTCGTGTCCGGCGACAGCTTCAAGCCGCAGGACGTGCTGAAGACCCGCAAGGGCCTGACGGTGGAGGTCGGCAACACCGATGCCGAAGGCCGCCTGATCCTGTGTGATGCGCTGGCGGAGGCCGATTCGGAGAAGCCGGAGCTGCTGATCGACTTCGCCACCCTGACCGGCGCCGCCCGCGTGGCGCTGGGGCCCGACCTGCCGGCGCTGATGTGCAACGACGACGCGCTGGCCAACGACCTGACGGAGGCCGGGAGCGCGGTGGACGACCCGATGTGGCGGCTGCCGCTGTGGGCGCCCTACCGCAAGGGGTTGGACAGCAAGGTGGCGGACATCAACAACGTCACCACCAACGGCTTCGCCGGCGCCATCACCGCCGGGCTGTTCCTGCAGGAATTCGTGTCGAAGGGCACGCCTTGGGCGCACCTGGACACCTATGCCTGGAACGGTTCCGCCCGTCCCGGCCGTCCGGAAGGCGGCGAGGCGCTGGGCCTGCGCGCCGCCTATGCCGTGATCGCCAAGCGGTTCGGCTGAGGTTACAGCCGGCGGGGGCAAGGGGCGGCAGGAAGGGTGGGGGAATTGGTTGAATTCGTCCCCACCCCTCTCCCCTGAAGGGATGGAATGCGCAAGCGGATCGTATTAAAACGGAAGAATAGGAAACCTGACGTGTAAGAATGAACCGCCCGCCTCCGGCGCGAGGTGGGCGGATCGGTGGAGGCGGACAGATGGCGTTGAAGGTTCGCGAGGATTACCGGACCCTCACCGGCCCGGAAAAGGCCGCCATCATGATGCTCGCGCTGGGCGAAGAGCATGCCACCAGACTGTTCTCGCTGATGGACGACGAGGAGATCAAGGAGCTGTCCCAGGTGATGGCGAACCTGGGCACGGTGTCGGCCAACCTGATC
The DNA here is from genome assembly GCF_008364825.1 of Azospirillum sp. B21. Taxonomy (GTDB): domain Bacteria; phylum Pseudomonadota; class Alphaproteobacteria; order Azospirillales; family Azospirillaceae; genus Azospirillum. The sequence continues at coordinate 269,172 of NZ_VTTO01000004.1, read as the reverse complement.
GAGCGCCTGTTCGTCGAGTTCGCCGAGCAGATGTCGGCCACCGGCTCGCTCGTCGGCTCCTTCGATTCGACCGAGCGGCTGCTGCTGAAGACCCTGCCCAAGGACAAGGTCGACCAGATCATGGAGGAAATCCGTGGTCCGGCGGGCCGTACGATGTGGGACAAGCTGGCGAACGTCAACGAATCGGTCCTGTCCAACTACCTGAAGAACGAGTACCCGCAGACCGTCGCGGTCGTCCTGTCCAAGATCCGTCCCGAACATGCCGGCCGGGTGCTGACCCAGCTTCCGGAAAGCTTCGCCATGGAGGTCGTCATGCGGATGCTGCGCATGGAGGCGGTGCAGAAGGAGGTTCTGGACGATGTTGAGCGCACGCTGCGCACGGAGTTCATGACCAATCTCGCCCGCACCAGCCGCCGCGACAGCCACGAAATGCTGGCGGAGATCTTCAACGGACTGGACCGCACCACCGAGCACCGCTTCATGGCGGCCCTGGAGGAGCGCAACCGCGACAGCGCCGAGCGCATCAAGTCGCTGATGTTCACCTTCGAGGATCTGTCGAAGCTCGACCCCGGCGGCGTCCAGACCGTCCTGCGCACGGTGGACAAGCAGAAGCTGGGCACCGCGCTGAAGGGCGCGTCGGAGTCGCTGAAGGATCTGTTCTTCTCCAACATGTCCGAGCGCGCGGCCAAGATCCTGCGCGAGGACATGGCTGCCATGGGCCCGGTCCGCGTCCGCGACGTGGACGAGGCGCAGATGTACATGGTCCAGCTGGCCAAGGACCTCGCCGCCCGCGGCGAACTGGTCATCTCCGAAGGCGGCGGCGAGAACGAGCTGATCTACTGACCGACGATCCGGCAATGGGGGTGCCGCATGGGACGCATGGCGGACGGCAAGCAGGACTGGGTGGCGGTCCGCCGCGACGCGGAGACCGGCATAGAGACCATCCGCGCCCATTTCCGCGGCCATGCCTATGACCTGCACGACCATGACGAGCTGCTGGTCGGCGTCACCGAACAGGGGGTGCAGGCCTTCCGCTGCCGGCGGCGGCTGCACACCAGCACCCCCGGCCGCGTCATCCTGATCGAACCCGGCGAGGCCCATGACGGCCATAGCCCCGCTGAGGACGGCTTCACCTACGCCATGCTCTACCTGCCGGTGCCGCTGCTGACCGCGCGCACCGATGCCTTGAACGATCTGATGCCGCGTGCCACCGGCTGTTTGGGCTTCCGCGACACGCTGGCCGACGATCCCGGACTTGCCGCGGCGATCCTGTCCGCCTTCCTGGCCCTGCACCGCGGGGAGGGGCGGCTTGCCCGCGACCTGTCGGTGGACCGTCTGGCGGCGAGGCTGACCGGTCATGTTGCCCCACCGCCGGACCGCCAGCGCCTGCGCCCCGACCGCGCCGCCGCCCTGGCGCGCGACCTGCTGCACGCCCGCATGGCCGAGGATGTCGGGCTGGACGAGCTGTCGGCCGCCGCCGGCGTCGACCGCTTCCGTCTGAACCGCGCCTTCCGCGCCGCCTTCGGCCTGTCGCCGCATGCCTATCTGGTCCGGCTGCGCCTGCGCGCCGCCCGGCGGCGGCTGGCCGGCGGCGAGGCCCCGGCCCTGGTCGCGGCAGAGGTCGGGTTCGCAGACCAGAGCCATCTGGGCCGCTGGTTCCGCCGCGCCTACGGCATGACGCCCGCCGCCTACCGCGATCTGTGCACGAACGTTCCAGACTGAGACGCGATCATCCGGCATCTGGATGGGCGAAGGAGACTACCGCCATGCCCGATACCCAGATAGCCGAACCCATCGCCCCTGACGCACCCATCCGCTTCGACACCAAGGTCGCGCTGGTCATCCGCGCTGATCTGCCGGTGTGGCAGAAGCTGAACGTCGCCGCCTTCCTGGCCACCGGCATCGCCGCCGCAGCCCCCGAAGCGCTGGGCGAGCCCTATGTCGACGGTGCCGACCGACGCTATGGCCGGATGCTCGGCCAGCCGATCATGATCTTCGCAGCCGATGGCGACCGGCTGCGGGCGGTCCGCGACGGCGCCTTGGAACGGGGGCTGACACTGGTGCCCTACGTCGCCGCCATGTTCGCCACGGGGCACGATGCCGCCAACCGTGCCGCTTTCCGGGCCGAGGATCCGGCCGCCCCCGATCTGGTCGGACTGGCCCTGCGCGGGCCGAAGAAGGCGGTCGACAAGACGGTGAAGGGGCTCGCCCTGCACGGGTAGAAGGCGACGGCGGCTTCCGCCCTCACAGCTCCTGCGGCAGGGTGATCGTCACCGTCGTGCCGGCCCCCGGCGCGCTGTCGAAGGCGACCCTGCCGCCGAGCGGGCCGGTCACCGTGTTGAAGACCACCGCCAGACCCAACCCCTTGTGGCCGCGGCTGCGGGCGGTGGTGAAGAAGGGATCGGTCAGGAGCGGCAGATGCTCCGCCGGAATGCCGGCGCCGCGGTCGCGGACGATCAGGTTCCAGGCCGGCACCGCATCCAGCGTCGCCGGCTCCACCGCCACCTCGGCGACGCCGGGACCGCCGGCATAGCCATGGGCGGCGGCGTTGGCGAACAGGTGGTGCAACACTCGCTCCAGCGGTTGGGTGCAGCCGATCCAGGGACAGGGGGCGCCCGGCATCACCCGCAAGGCCAGCGGCAGCTCCGGATGCTGGACGGCGAACAGCGCCGCGATGTCGGCCGCCGTCTGGCGCAGGTCCAGCGCCTCCAACGGTTCGGCGTTCTGGCAGGCGGCGATGGCGGAAAACGCCTCCACCAGCTCCACCGCGCGCGCGAGATTGGCATCGAGCAGGGCGGCCGGCTCGCGCAACTCCTCGGTTGCGAGCGGGCCGTTGCCGGGACGGGCCATCTCCTGCAGGTGGCTGGCGGCGGTGACGCAGACGCCGAGCGGCGTGTTCAACTCATGCGCCAGCCCGGTCACCGCCTGGGTGATGGCGCGCTGGCGGGCCAAAGCCGATTCGGCGATGCGGGTGCGGCGCTCCAGATCCTCGCGCACCACCCGTTCCGACACCTCGCGGATCATCCGGCTGAGTTCGCGCAGCAGCTTCGCCAGCAGATCGGGCGAGGGGGAGATCAGCGCCAGGAACAGCTCGCGTTCCAGCTCGAACACCGTCACCGGCGTGGCGGCGATCACCGAGGCGGAGCGGGCGCCGCCGTCGATCAGCGCCATCTCGCCGAAACAGTCGCCGGCGCGGCGGAATCCGACCTCCACCTGACCGCCGAACTGGTCGTTGCGCACCACCCGCACCGTGCCGTCCAGCAGCACATAAAGCGAGCTGGCGCCGTCGCCTTCGCGCATCAGCACCGTGCCGACCGGTGCATCGAACACCCGCCCGCGCGAGGCCACGGCCGCGCGCTCCTCCGGCGAGAAGGCCTCGAACAGCACGATGCCGTCGAGGATTCCGCCGGGCGTGGTGGTGCCGGTGGCTGCGCTGGTCATGGCGGACGGATGCTCCGAAAGGGCTAATCCCGGCAGCATAAACCAAGCAACCGGGTCACAGCGAGACGTTAACCGATGCGTTCGCGAATCGGAAACTTGCTTTCGCGCATCAGGCGGTCCAGCAGGCCGTGCGACCCGGCCTCGCACAGGTCCAGCACCTCTTCGAAACCGTCCGGGCCACCATAATAAGGATCGGGAACCTCGCGGCCCTCAAATCCCGGCGCGTCGTCCAGGAACAGGCGGAGCGATGCGGTGGTACCCGGCGGAGCGATGCGGCGCAGCTGGGCCAGATGGCCGTGGTCCATCGCCAGGATATGGTCGAAGCGGGTGAAGTCGGCCGCCGCCACCTTGCGGGCACGCAGAGCCGACAGGTCGACACCGCGGGCCAGTGCCGCGTATTGCGTGCGCAGGTCGGGTGGCTCGCCGACATGATAGCTGTGGGTGCCGGCGGAATCGGCGATCACATGCGGCCCGAGACCGGCGCGCTCGGCCAGATGGCGGAACACCCCCTCGGCGGTCGGCGAGCGGCAGATGTTGCCCGTGCAGACGAACAGGACCTTGACCACCTGCGGTATCCCCCTTCCTTCTTTTCAGCGGCTTTACTTCCGGGCGCGACGAGCGTACGCCGCAGCAGTTTTCCACATGACCGGTTTCCGAACCGTTAGATCGGATCGCGTAAAATCGGACTCGATTTGAAGCGTGAATCCGATCGCCAGACATCAAGGGGATGCCATGCCCTCACCCGCGCTGACCAACCGCCTGCGTCCGACCGACTCGATCGTCATCCTGACCGGGGCCGGGATTTCCAAGGAATCGGGGCTGGACACCTTCCGCTGCGCCGGCGGCATCTGGAGCCAGGTCGATCTGGAGGATGTGGCGACGCCGCAGGGCTTCGCGCGCAACCCCGACCTCGTCCACCGCTTCTACAACGACCGTCGCCACGGCCTCGCCGACCCGGCGGTGCAGCCCAACGCCGCGCACCGGGCGCTGGCGGAGCTGGAGCGGCGCTGGAAGGGCGATGTCCTGCTGGTGACCCAGAACATCGACGATCTGCACGAGCGCGGTGGGTCGACGGCGCCGCTGCACATGCATGGCGAACTGCTGAAGGCCTTTTGCCTGCATTGCCGCACGGTGGTGGAGGTGCAGGGCGACCTGTCGGTGCACGACCATTGCCTGACCTGCGGGCGCAAGGGCGGCATGCGGCCGGACGTGGTGTGGTTCGGCGAGATGCCCTACCAGATGGAGCGCATCCAGCGGGCGCTGGAGGAATGCGACCTGTTCGTGTCGATCGGCACATCGGGCCATGTCTACCCCGCTGCCGGATTTGTGGCAGAGGCGCGGTCGGCCGGCGCCTATACGGTCGAGCTGAACCTGGAACCCTCGGAAGGCGCGTCCTATTTCCACAGCTCGATCAACGGCCCGGCGACCCAGGTGGTGCCGGCCTTCGTCCAGGATTTGCTATCGATTGTCCGATGACATGATTGAAGGCGGTTCCGACCTGGACCGCCTGTTCGCGAGGGTGCGCGCCTGCACGCTGTGCGCGGGCGTCCTGCCACACGGCTGTCGCCCTGTCCTGCGCGGCACCCCCGCCGCCCGCCTGCTGATCGTCGGCCAAGCGCCCGGCGCACGGGTGCATGCCAGCGGCATCCCCTGGGACGACGCCTCCGGCGACCGGCTGCGCAAGTGGCTGGCGATGGACCGGACCGCCTTCTACGACGAATCCCGCATCGCCGTGGTGCCGATGGGGCTGTGCTATCCCGGAACCATGCCGAAGGGCGGCGATTACCCGCCAAGACCCGAATGCGCGCCCTTGTGGCACCCGCCGGTGCTCGACGCGCTGTCGGGCGTCCGGCTGACCCTGCTGATCGGGCAGTACGCCCAAACGCGCTATCTGGGCGACCGCCGGAAGGCGACGATGACGGAGACGGTGGCGAACTGGCGCGACTACGGACCGGCCTATATCCCGCTGCCGCACCCGAGCTGGCGCAACACCGCCTGGCTGAACCGGAACCCCTGGTTCGAGGAGGAACTGGTGCCGGCCCTGCGCCGCCGGGTGGCCGACGCGCTGGAGGGCTGAACGCCCTCCCCCTCCACCTACTCCATCGTCTCGATCCGCTCCATGTCGTCGTCGGAGAAGCCGAAATGATGGCCGATCTCATGGATCAGGACATGGCGGACGATGGCCGGCAATTCTTCGCCCGTCTCGCACCAGTAATCCAGGATCGGCCGGCGGTAGAGGAAGATCATGTCCGGCCCGCCGCGCAGGTCGGCGACGCTTTGCCGCGTCAGATCCACACCCCGGTACAGCCCCAGCAGATCGAATGGGCTTTCCAGCTCCATCTCCCGCTCGGTATCCTCATCGGGAAAATCCTCGACATGGATGACGAGGTTTCCGACCGGGGCCAGAAGCTCCGCCGGGATGGTTTCAAGCGCTTCTTCGGCCATGCGCTCCAGGTCTTCGACCGTGGGCGGAACCGTATGGGGACCTGAAGGTTTCCGTATCATGCCGCAGAAGGTAGCGGACCGCTGCCCGTTCGCCAAGAAGCTGCGGGCGGCAAAAGAGGGACGAAAGAAAGGGAGGTTATCATGTCCGATCGTTTGGTTGGCGCGCATCGCCAGACGGCACTGAAGGAACTGCACGGCTGGTCGGAGGTGCTGGAACGCGACGCCATACGCAAGACCTTCCATTTCGCCGACTTCCCGGCCGCCTGGGGGTTCATGAACCAGGTCGCCCTGCTGGCCGAGAAGACCGGCCACCATCCCGAATGGTTCAACGACCTCGGCCGGGTGGAGGTGATCCTCTACACCCGCAGCGCCGATGCCGTGACCCAGTCCGACATCGACTTCGCCCACCGCCTGGATCAGATGGCCCCGCTGCACGACCGGTAGGCTCGCTCACCGGGAAAAAGACCTTCTCCCTTTTCGCGGGGGAAGGTCCGACCGACGGCACTAAGGCGCCACCCACCAGCTTTCCACCATCGGTCCATACAGCGGTGTGAGGGCTGGGCGCCGCAAGGTCGCCCAGCGGGCGATCCGGTCCACCGGGCTGTGGAACAGCGGGACCATGTAGTGTCCCCACAGCAGCACCCGGTCCAGCGCCCGCACCCGGCCGACCAGCTCCGCCCGCGTGGTGGCCGCGGCGATGGAGCGGGCAAGTTCGTCGACCACCGGGTCGCGGATGCCGGCCAGATTGCGGCTTCCCTCCTGCCCGGCCGCGTCGGACCCGTAGTAATAGAGCTGCTCGTTTCCGGGAGACAGGCTGGACGCCCACCAGCGCATAGTCATATCGAAATCGAAACGGTCCAGCCGCCCCTGGAACTGGGCACTGTCCACCGTCCGGACGCGCGCTTCGATGCCCAGCGGCTCCAGCGAACGGGCAAATTCCAGCGCCACCCGCTCCTCCGATGGATCGGAGAGAATGATTTCGAAGGCGAAACGATTCCCGGCCGCATCGGTCAGCCGGCCGTCGCGCACCCGCCAGCCGGCCTGCTCCAGCAGCCGCAACGCCTCGCGCCGGCTGGCGCGCAGGCCCGCCGGGCCGTTGCCGGTCCCGCCATCCGGCAGGGCGAACGGGTGGGTGAACAGCTCCGGCGGCAACCGGTCGCGGAATGGCTCCAGCGCCCGCAACTCCTCCCCCTCCGGCAAGCCGCGAGCGGCAAGGTCGGAGTTGGGGTAATAGCTGGCGGTGCGGGTCAGCAGCCCGTGGAACAGGCTGCGGCCGATCCAATCGAAGTCGGTCGCCATCCCCAACGCCCGGCGCACCCGCAGATCGGCGAAGATCGGTCGGCGGGTGTTGAAGATCAGACCGCGCGCCGGCTCCGGCCGCCGGTTCGGCAGTTCCTCCCGCACAATGCGGCCGTCGCGCAGGGCCGGGCCGTCGTAGCCGGTGGCCCATTTGGCCGGATCGCTCTCGTAACGAACATCGCCCTGCCCGGCCTTGAAGGCTTCCAGCGCCACGGAATCATCGCGGTAATAGTCGAATTCCAGCCGATCGGCGTTGAACTGCCCGACACGGGTAGGCAGGTCGCGGCCCCAATAGTCGCGCACCCGCTCATAGACGATGCGCCTTCCCGGATCGACGGCGGCGATACGGTAGGGACCGCTGCCGACGATCGGCTCCAGCGTCGTGCGGTTGAAGTCGCGTCCGGTCCAGAAGGCTTTCGAATGGATCGGCATCAACCCCATCAGCAGCGGCATCTCGCGGTCGATGGCTCCGTCCGGGTTGGAGGCGAAGGCGAAGCGGACGGTCTGCGGATCGGGCGCTTCGGCTGCCGCGACCTTGGCGTAGAACAAACGACGGTTGGGCGTGCCGTGCCGCCGCTGCATCTCCAGGGAGAACAGCACGTCGTCGGCGGTCACCGGCGTCCCGTCATGCCAGCGCGCCTTGGGATTGATGCGGAAGGTGACGGCGGAGCGGTCGCCGGCCACCTCCACCCGGTCGGCCAGGAGACCATAGAGCGAGAAGGGCTCGTCCCACGACCGCGTCAGCAGCGCCTCGAACACATAGCCCAGGCCCAGCGCCGGCACGCCCTTGACGATGTGCGGGTGGAGACTGTCGAAGCTGCCGGTCACTGCCTGCCGGATGGTCCCGCCCTTCACCGCGGCCGGGTCGACATAGGGGAAGGCGGTGAAATCCGGCGGCAATGCCAGATCGCCGTGCATGGCTATGCCATGCGTTACACTGACATGCATGGCGATGCCGTGCGTCGGCGTTTGGTGTTCGGGGGCCTCCGCCCATGCCGGACGGAGCGCCGGCAGAGCCAGAAGGATGAGGAGCAGGATGATCGGGCGGGCCATGCCCGGCAGGGTTGCCCCTTTGCCGCACCTGCGCAAGAGCCCACGCAAGTTCCTTGGCCTTGATCGGCGTTCCGCCTAAACTCCGGCCCCGCGTGGCGCCGGACCGGGCATCGGCGCCGAAACAAGAACGTGCCCTGAATACGCCAGTCGAAGGAACGCGATACATGGATCTGAGCAAGCTCGCCGCGGGTAAGAATGCCCCCTGGGACGTGAACGTCGTCATCGAGATTCCGATCGGCGGCCAGCCGGTGAAGTACGAAGTCGACAAGGAATCGGGCGCGGTGTTCGTCGACCGTTTCCTGCACACCGCGATGTTCTATCCCTGCAACTACGGCTTCATCCCGCACACCCTGTCGGGTGACGGCGATCCGGTGGACGTCTGCGTCGTCGGCCAGCACGGCGTCGTCCCGGGTGCGGTCCTGCGCTCGCGTCCCATCGGCGTCCTGTACATGGAGGACGAGGCCGGCGAGGACGAGAAGCTGCTGGCCGTTCCTGTCGACAAGCTGCACCCGTTCTACACCGACGTGAAGGACTACACCGACCTGCCGTCGATCGTGATCGAGCAGATCGCTCACTTCTTCGAGCACTACAAGGATCTCGAAAAGAATAAGTGGGTGAAGGTCCGCGGCTGGGGCAACGCCGAAGAGGCGGCCAAGAAGATCGAGGAAGGCCTGGCCCGCGCCCTGGAAGCCAACAAAGGCACTCCGGGTCCGGTGGTCTGAGGATTGGTTTGAACCGTGTGGTCTCAGCCCATACGGCGAGAGGCCACGCGGTCGGGTATGCATCTCCCTGCCTCCGGCGTTTCCGCCGGCAGTGCGGGGAGATGCCCCAGCTTGAGATATTCCAAACCGGCAAGCGTCCTGCGCACTGCCGGATCCAGCGGGGTGTGCGGTTCCTCGCCCAGGAAGGCCAGCAGGCGGCGGTTGTCGAGCCGCACCGGTTCCTGCCACAGATAGCGCATCTCGCTGAGTTCGCGAAACAGCGGCACCGCCGGACCGGCCAGCCGCAGCACCCACCAGGGCATCCGCCTCACCGGCAGGCTTGGCTCGCCCAGTGCGCGGAGGATGGCCGAGACCATCCGGCCGCCATCGGCATCCCAGTGTCCATCCATGTGGAACATCGCGTCGTTGCCCAACTCCGCCTCGCGGTCGAGCAGACGCATCGCGGTTTCCGCCACGTCGGGCAGATAGGCCCATTGATGGCCGATCCCCGGCCGGCCCGGCTGGTTGATCCGGGTCGGCGGCTTGCCGGGCGTCAGCAATCCTTGGCTGAACCAGCTGTTGCCCGCCTGCGGACCGAAGAAGTCGCCGCAGCGCAGGATCAGCAATCTCGCCCCCTGCCCCACCGCGCGATGCAACCGACGCTCCATCTCCACCCGGATGGCACCCTTGCGGGTGAGCGGGTTCTGCGCCGCCGTCTCCGGGATCAGCGGGAAGACGTCGGGGCCATAGTTGTAGACGGTGCCGGGCAGCAGGATGCGGGCACGGTTGACGCAGGCTGCGGCGATGCTGTTGTCCAGCATGGGTAGAACCAACCGGTCCCAATGACGGTATCCCGGCGGATTCACCGCGTGGACGATCAGCGCTGCGCCCTCGGCCGCCGCCGCCACGTCGGCGGCATTCATCGCGTCGCCGAACATCCACTGAATTCCGTCCTGTCGCAGCCGCTCCGCCGGTTTGCGGCGCAGACCGCGCACCGTCCAGCCTCGCGCCGCCAGCGCCCGCGCCATCTCGCCGCCGACTCCGCCGGTCGCACCCAGAACCAGGGCGGTCCTGTCCGTGCCGGTCGCCTGCCGTTCCATTGCTGCCCCCATCGCTTTTCGCTTCATGACGGCGGAAGGATGGGCCGGGGAACGGATGAACGGAATTGTCGAACTGTGGCGGGTTGCTATACTGAAATCGATGAACCCGCCACCACCCAGCTGGGACCTCTACCGCAGTTTCCTTGCGGTGATCCGTGAAGGGTCGCTGTCTGCGGCGGCACGCGCCCTGGGGTTGACGCAACCCACCCTCGCCCGCCATATCGCCGCGCTGGAGGAGGCGGTCGGCGGCTCCCTGTTCGTGCGCTCTCCGCGCGGGCTTGATCCGACCGACGCGGCGCTGGCCTTGCGTCCGCAGGCGGAGGCATTGGATGCGGCGGCGGCCAGCCTGTGGCGCACGGCGTCAGGATGGGGAGCGGAGGTACGCGGCACGGTGCGGGTCACCGCCAGCGAGGTGGTGGGCGCCCGCATCCTGCCGGCGATCCTGGCCGGCCTTCGGAGCCGCCATCCGGCGCTGGAGGTCGAGCTGGTGCTGTCCAACGGCATCGACAATCTGCTGCAACGCGATGCCGATGTCGCCGTGCGGATGGTGGAGCCCGACCAGCAGGCGCTTCTGGTGCGGCGGGTCGGCAGCATCGCGCTGGGTCTGCACGCCCACCGCCGCTACCTGGAGCGCCACGGCACGCCACGCAGCCTGGAGGAGTTCGACGGCCACAGCCTGATCGGCTTCGACCGCGAGACGCCGGACATCCGCGCGATGATGCAGCGCGTGCCGGGCCTCACCCTGCCCCGCTTCGCCCTGCGCACCGACAGCCATCTGGCGCAGCTGGCAGCGATCGAGGCCGGGTTCGGCATCGGCATCTGTCAGGTCCCGCTGGCGCGGCGGAACCCCGATCTGGTCCGGCTGCTGGCCGACCGCTTCGAGTTGCCCATGGGGGTGTGGGTCGCCATGCACGAGGATCTGCGCTCCACCCCCCGCTGCCGCGCCGTCTTCGACGGGTTGGCGACGGGCCTGGCGGATCACGTGAAGTAGCGTCAACTGGTCCAGCCCATGCGGCGCTCCACCCCGTCGGCGGCTTCCTTCAGGATTTCGGCGCTGCGGCGCAGGGCCGCCGCCTCCTCCGCCGACAGGTTGGGCAGGACGGTGTCGAGCACGCCGCCGGCGCCGATGACGCGCGGCAGCGACAGCACCACCTGCGGCACCCCGCAGACATCGTCGGTCAGCATGGCGCAGGTCGCCACCATCCGTTCGTCGGCGCCGATGGCCGACACCAGCCGGGCCAGCCCGCCGGCGATGCCGAAGGCGGTGTGGCCCTTGCCGTTGATGATGCGGTAGGCGGCACGGCGCACCCCCTCGTCGATGGCGGCGCGGTCCTCCGCCGTCAGGTTGCGGCGGAGCTGGTCGGCCGCCTGCTCGACAGGCAAGCCGGCGACGGTGGCGCTCGACCACAGCAGAACCTCCGAGTCGCCATGCTCGCCGACGACATGGGCATGGACGGACCGCGGGGTGACTGCCAACTGCTCGGCCAGCAGGGCGCGGAAGCGCGCGGTGTCGAGAACGGTACCCGACCCGATGACCCGGTTGCGCGGCAGACCGCTGATCCGCGTCGCGATCTGCGTCATCACGTCCACCGGGTTGCTGGCAACCAGCAGGACGGCGTCGGGGGCGGCCTTCAGCACCTCCGGAATGATGGCGCCGAACACCTTGGCATTGCGCTCCAGCAGCTCCAGCCGGGTTTCCCCCGGCTTCTGGGCGACGCCGGCCGACAGCACGACCACGCCCGCCCCCTCCAGCGCGGCATAGGAGCCGGCGCGAACGGTGACCGCATGGGTGAAGGGCACGGCATGGGCGATGTCCTGCGCCTGGGCTTGGGCCAGCGCCTCGTTCATGTCGACCAGCACGACCTCGCTCGCGGCGCCGGTGGTCACCATGGCGAAGGCCGCGGTGCTGCCGACGAACCCCGCCCCGACGATTCCGACCTTCATGAACAGGCTCCTTTGCGCAAGTTGGCGTCCGGTGGGCCGATAGCTTGGCGACGCCCGGCCTCCCGCCGCAAGTGCGCATCCTGTCAGTTGGGCGGTTTTGCATAGGCGCGACGAAACGCCCCTTGCCCAATGGTCATACCAGCCCGTAATGTTGCGGCGCAGCAAATGGCGGGGATGAAAGTCCGGGCCGGCGCTGTTCGTCATCAAAACCGTCGGCGACCCGTGGCAGACTGGGGCCGGCGCCCTATCCCAGCACCGGATCCGGTCATGACCGTTCGCAACCTCGACAAGCTGTTCAAGCCCGCCTCCATCGCCCTGATCGGCGCCAGCCGCAAGCCGGGCACGGTGGGGGCCGTGGTGGCCCGCAATCTGTTCCAGGCCGGATTCGACGGGCCGGTGATGCCGGTCAACGCGACCGAGCGTGCGGTGGAAGGGGTGCTGACCTACAAGACTGTGGATAGCCTGCCGATCACGCCGGACCTGGGCGTCATCTGCACGGCCCCCGACACGGTGGCGGCGACCATCGACGCGCTGGGCAAGCGCGGGACCAAGGCCGCCATCGTCATGACCAACGGCATGTCCGCCGACCAGACCCAGGCGATGCTGGACGCGGCGAAGCCCTATCTGATGCGGGTGCTGGGCCCAAACAGCCTGGGCGCCATGGTGCCGGGCCGCGGCATGAACGCCAGCTTCGCGCCGGTGGCGCCCCGCAAGGGCGACGTGGCGCTGGTGGCGCAGAGCTCGATGGTGCTGACCTCCGTCGCCGACTGGGCGACCTCGCGCGGCATCGGCTTCTCGCATCTGGTGTCGCTGGGCGACCGCGGTGACGTCGATTTCGGCGATCTGCTGGACTATCTGGCCTCCGACGTCACGGTACGCGCCATCCTGCTCTATATCGAGAGCATCACGCAGGCCCGCAAATTCATGTCGGCCGCCCGCTCCGCCTCGCGCCAGAAGCCGGTGATCGTCATCAAGGCCGGCCGCTCCGACGAGGCGCAGGAGGCCGCGGCCTCGCACACCGGCGCCTTGGCGGTGTCGGACGCGGTCTATGACGCGGTGTTCCGCCGCGCCGGCGTGTTGCGGGTGAACGATCTGGCCGAACTGTTCGACGCCGCCGGCACGCTGGGCACCGGGGTGCCGATCACCGGCGACCGGCTGGCGATCCTGACCAATGGCGGCGGCATGGGCGTCATGGCCACCGACAAGCTGATCCAGGCCGGCGGCCAGCTCGCCGCGATGGCGCCGGAAACGCAGGAGGCGCTGACCAAGGCTCTGGGTCCGCAGCCGGGTGGCGCCCCCTTCCGCAATCCGTTGCGCATCGGGGCCGACGCCACGCCCAAGCGCTATGCCGAGGCGCTGAACGCGCTGATGCAGGACACCAGCAACGACGCGGTGCTGGTCCTGCACTGCCCGTCCGCCCTGACCGACAGCGAGGCCATCGCCCAGGCGGTGGCGGAGACGGTGCAGGCCAACAAGGCCCGCCGCCATCCGGTGCTGACCAGCTGGATCGGCGACCAGTCGGCGGTGGAGGCGCGCAAGCTGTTCGCCGACGCCCGCATCCCGACCTACAACGGCCCGTCCGACGCGGTGCGCGCCTTCATGCATCTGGTGCGCTATCGCCGCAGCCAACAGCTTCTGATGGAGACCCCGCCGTCCGTGGCGGAGGATTTCCAGCCCGACGAGATCACCGTGAAGAAGGTGGTCTCCCGCGCCATGGCCGAGAAGCGCGAGTGGCTGAGCGAATATGAGGCAAAGCGCGTGCTTGCCGCCTACGGCATTCCGGTGGTCGACACCCGCGTCGCCGAGACGCCGGAGGAGGCGGCGAACGCCGCCCGCGTCATCGGCGGCCCGATCGCGCTGAAGATCCTGTCGCACGACATCACCCACAAGTCCGACGTCGGCGGCGTGGCTCTCGGCCTGACCAGCCCGGAGGACGTGAAGGCGGAGGCCGAAGCCATGCTGGCCCGCGTCGCCGAACTGGCGCCCGAGGCGAAGATCGAGGGCTTTACCGTGCAGGAGATGGCCGTCAGCCCCGACGCCTACGAACTGATCGTCGGCATGACCGAGAACGAGATGTTCGGCCCGGTCCTGCTGTTCGGCGAGGGCGGCATCGGCGTGGAGGTGGTGGAGGATTACGCGCTGGCCCTGCCGCCGCTGAACATGAAGCTGGCCGCCGAGCAGATGAGCCGCACCCGCATCCACCGGCAGTTGCAGGGCTTCCGCTCCCGCGCGGCGGTCGATCTGGATGCGGTGGCGCTGACGCTGAACAAGGTCAGCCAGCTGGTCGTGGATTTCCCCGAGATCGCCGAGATGGACATCAACCCGCTGCTGGCAGACGCCAACGGCGTGATGGCGCTGGATGCCCGCATCAAGGTCGGCGTGCCGGCCTTGGCCGGCGCGGCGCGGCTGGCGATCCGCCCCTATCCGAAGGCGCTGGAGGATCGCATCACCATCAAGGACGGCCGCCAGTTCTTCGTCCGCCCGATCCTGCCGGAGGACGAGCCGCTGGTGCACCATCTGGTGGAGAATCAGACGGCCGAGGACCTGCGCCTGCGCTTCTTCGCGCCGCTGAAGCGGCTGTCGCACCAAGCGGCGGCGCGGCTGACCCAGATCGACTACGACCGCGAGATGGGGCTGATCGCCGTCGGTCCCGATCCGCAGACCGGCGACACCATCATGTACGGCGTGGTTCGCATCACCGCTGACCCCGACAACCGCCGCGCCGAATATGCGGTGATGGTGCGGTCGGACATGAAGGGCCAGGGGCTGGGCTATATCCTGATGAACAAGATCCTCGATTACGCCCGCTCGCGCGGCATCCGGGAAGTCTATGGCGAGGTTCTGCGCGAGAACACCAACATGCTGAACATGTGCCGCGCGCTCGGTTTCGTCCGCAAGGAGAACCTGGACGAGCCCGGCGTGGTCGAGGTCCGCATCGAACTGGGTGGCGGGCTGGCGGCGTGAGTCGTCCTATACCGGCGATTGACTACGAGCGTGGATGAGGCAATATCAGGCTTGGCGGGCAGGGGCGCCTCTCCCCTGCCCGCCGGCCCGATCCTTACCGGTAGAGGTCAAGCAGCCGCTTGACGATCTCCAGCACGAGGATCAGGAGCTTGAGGATTTGCATCATCCTCTTCACTCCTCGTAAGCGGCGGGGATGGCGGCCAGTCCGCCATCCCGTCCGCGCCGCCACTCTGGCGCACGCATAGGTATTGCGGAAGAGCTTCCACTCTCAAAATCGGAAATCTCAGCAACTGCGACGCGCCGTCGCGGGCGCACCCCACCGGCGTCGAGTTCGGTGAAGAGCGCGGCCAGCCTATCCTTGACTTACAGCCAGCCGCGCCGGCGGAAGTACCAGAGCGGAACCACCGCCGACAGCACCATCAGCAGGATGGCCAGGGGATAGCCGAAACTCCACTCCAGTTCCGGCATATGCTTGAAATTCATGCCGTAGGCGGACGCGATCAGGGTCGGCGGCATCAGCGCCACCGAGACGACCGAGAAGATCTTGATGATGGCGTTCTGCTCGATGTTGATCAGGCCCAGCGTGGCGTCGAGCAGGAAATTCGCTTCGTGCGCCAGGAAGCCGGCATGCTCGGTCAGCGACCGCAAGTCGCGCGTCATCGTCTTCAGCGCGGTCTTCTGTTCCTTGTTCAGCCGGCCGCCGCTGACCGAGGTCATGAACACCACCAGCCGATCGAGCCCGGCCAAGCTGTCGCGCACCTTGTGGGTCAGGTCGCCGGCCCGGCCGATGCCGCGCAGCACGTCCTGCAACTCGTCCGGCTTCTTGGCCGCCTTGCCGAAGCCGCCGCCATCCAGCGAATCGTCGAAGATGCGGGCCGACAGTTCGTCGATGCGGCCGCCGACCAGTTCCAGCACGTCGGCCACCCGGTCGATCACGGCGTCGAGCAGGCCGAACAGCGCGCTCTCCCCCGTCGCCAGCAACTCCGGCTGGCGGACGCAGCGGGCGGCGAAGGTGATGACCGGCAACGGTTCGGTGTAGCGCAGCGTGATCAGGTGGCGCGGGGTCAGGACGAAGGTCAGTTCGCCCTGCTCGGGATGGGGCGAGGTCGCGCGCGAGATGATGGGAGAGGTCATGTAGATCCCCTCCCCTTCCACATAGAGCTGGCTGGAGGCCTCGATCTCCTTCATCTCCTCGCGCGTCGGGAGATCGAAGCCGGTCAGCGCGCCGACATGGGCACGCTCCGCTTCCGTCGGGCGCAGAAGGTCGATCCAGACCGCGCCGACCGGCAGATCCTCGCCGAGTTCGAGCGGCTGGCGCACCACCCGCCCGTCTTCGGCACGGGCATGGACGGTGATCAAAGGGCCGCCTCTTCCGGCACCGGCGCGCCGGCGGCGCGGCAGGCGGCGGCCAGCGTGTTCAGCATCAGGCAGGCGATGGTCATCGGGCCGACACCGCCGGGCACCGGCGTGATGGCACCGGCGACCTTCACCGCCTCGTCGAAGGCGACGTCGCCGACCAGCTTGGTCTTGCCGGGCTCCGCCGCCGCGACGCGGTTGATGCCGACGTCGATCACGGTGGCGCCGGGCTTGATCCAGTCGCCGCGCACCATCTCCGGCCGGCCGACCGCCGCCACCAGGATATCGGCGCGACGGCATTCCTCCGGCAGATCCGCCGTGCGGGAATGGGCCATGGTCACCGTGCAGTCGGCCTGCAACAGGAGCTGCGCCATCGGCTTGCCGACGATATTGGAGCGGCCCAGCACAAGGGCGCGCTTACCCTTCAGGTCGCGGCCCAGCGTGTCGCGGATCAGCAGCAGGCTGCCCAGCGGGGTGCAGGGCACGATGGCGCCCGGCTGGCCGGTGGCGAGCAGGCCGGCATTGACCACATGGAAACCGTCGGCGTCCTTTTCCGGCACGATGCGGGCCAGCACCTTCTGGCTGTCGATGTGCTTGGGCAGCGGCAGCTGGACCAGGATGCCATGCACGGCCGGATCGGCGTTCAGGCGGTCGATCAGAGCCAGCAGGTCGGATTCGACCATGTCGGCCGGTTCGTGATGGTCGAAGCTGTTCATGCCCAACTCGACCAGGGCCCGTTCCTTGGAGCGGACATAGACCTGGCTGGCCGGATCCTCGCCCACCAGCACGACGGCCAGACCGGGGGTGACGCCATGGCTGGCCTTCAGCGCCGCCACACCGTCCGCCACCCGCGCGCGCAGGCCGGCCGCAAAGGCCTTGCCGTCGATGATCTTCGCGTCCGCCATGCTACTCTCCACCCTCGGTGCCCACATCGTCGATCAGGGCCGACAGCCGCGGCAGCAGAGCCGCCGGGTCGCCGGCCACATGCAGTATCTTGTTCCGGTCGGTGGCGCCGGCCACCACCGTCAGGCTGGTCTTGGGCAGTTTCCATGCCTTCGACAACAGTTTTATGACAGCCTCGTTGGCTTTGCCGTTTTCCGGCACCGCCGTGACCGCCAGCTTGAGAACCTTCCCGCCTCCGGCGGTCTCGGCAGTGCCGGTCACCGCGTTGCGCGACGCCTTGGGCGTCACCCGGAGTGCCACCCGCAGGCCGTCGGCCACCGCCTCGAACGGAGAGGACGCCGCCACGGTCAGAAGCGCGGCCAGTACTGGGCCATCAGGTTCTGGATGAAGGAGATCGCCAGCAGAACCACGATCGGCGACAGATCCAGCCCGCCCATGTTGGGCAGGACGCGGCGGATCGGGCGCAGCACCGGTTCGGTGATGCGATACAGGAAGTCGCCGATCACATAGACCGCGCGGTTGCGCGTGTTCACCACGTTGAAGGCCACCAGCCAGCTGAGGATCGCCGACAGGATGAGGACCCAGAAGAACAGGTCCAGAATGGTGTTGATGAGCATATACAGCGCGATCATGCCGGCCCAGCTCCATAGCAGTTCTTTGGGATGGCCGCACGCAACGCAGTGCGAAGCGAGCGCCAGCCTTTTCCGGGCACCCTAAGCATAAGCGGAGAGACCTGTCCAGTACGGCGGCCCGCCGATAGGCCGGGTGGCCTGCGGCGCATAGACCGGTACGCCGCCGACGCAGGGGTCGGGCCAGGCCCTTGCGCCGGCGCTTCATTTTTTCTGAATCAAGCGCTTGACAGCACCCCCCGTCATGGACAATATCCGCGCCACGCCGGGGCAACGAAGACGCCACGGTGTGAGTGTGGGGCCGTAGCTCAGCTGGGAGAGCGACGCGTTCGCAATGCGTAGGTCGGGAGTTCGATCCTCCTCGGCTCCACCATTTTCCCCTTCGCTGGAAGGGGGACAGTATTGATTGATCGTCAGCGGGCGTTGCCGGGAACGGCATCTTGCCCGCTTTTTTGTTTTTGCAGATTGCGTCCGCCCCGACAGTGTTCCCTACGGCAAGCCGATGCCTCCGCGCTTCCCATAAGCTTCCCCACCGGTGGTCCGGCCCATGCCTCAGTGCGTGTGGACGTGGTGCGCATCGGGGTAATGGGGGTGCCGGTGCCTCAGACGCGCGTGACGATGCCGGTGGCTGTGCGGCTCGGTCACCGGGCCGTCGTGACCATGCTGGTGATGCTCGTCATGGACATGCGGGTGGTCGTGCTCGATCTCCTCATGGACATGCTCATGGTCGTGGTCCTCGGTCAGGTGCAGCCAGACACCGATTCCCATCAGGATCGCCGCAATGACCAGCCCCGCCGTCAGCGGCTCGCCGAACATCGCCAGCGAGGCGATGCCTCCGACGAAAGGGGCGGTGGAGAAATAGGCACCGGTCCTGGCGGTGCCGATGTACCGCAGAGCGAACACGAACAAGACAAGGCTGACGCCGTAGCCCAGCAGCCCGACCAGCATGGCCGCGATCATCGTCGGCGCGGCGGGCATGCCGTCGCCGAGGGCAAGGGCGATCCCGACATTGACGCCACCGGCGACCAGCCCCTTGATCGTGGCGATGTCCATGGGGTCGGCCAGCGAGACCTTGCGGGTCAGGTTGTTGTCCACCGCCCACATCAGGCAGGCGGCGGCGACCGCGGCCGCCCCCCAACCACCGGCGATTTCCACCGGCCCACCCCAGGACAGCACAACCGCCCCCGCGACGATGGCGACCATGCCGGCGACGAGCCGCCGGTCGAAGCCTTCATGGAAGACGAACCACGCCAGGAGAGCGGTGAACACTCCTTCCAGATTGAGCAGAAGCGAAGCGCTTGATGCCGGCGTGGCCGCCAGGCCGGACATCAGCAGCACCGGTGCGGCGATCCCCCCGGCCAGGACGGCGCCCAGCAGCCAGAACCACTCGGTGCCGCGGATGCTCCGTTCGCCCCGCTCCGCCGAGACCACCAGCCCACGGACCAGCCGGACCAGCCCCAGGCCGGTTCCGGAGCCGAGATACAGCAGGCCCGCCAGCATCCAGGGCGACAGGTCATGGACCAGCAGCTTCGCCATCGGCGTGCTGACGCCGAAGAGCACGGCAGCCAGAATCGCGGTCGTCGAACCCGTTCGAACCATGGGAGCTTCCCCCCGTCCGGTGGCTGGAAAAACCCGCCTCCCGACAATGACGGATCTCAGCCGTTCTCCGCCAGCACCGTGCCGGCAAGATAGAGGGAGCCGCAGATCAGGACGCGCGCCGGTCCCGGACGATTGGCCACGAGATCTGCCAGGGCGGACTCCACGCAGTCGGCGGCCGCATGGTCGCGGATGCCGCAGAGTTTGGCCGTCTCGCAGGATTCCTCCGCGGTGAAGCTGGCTTCCTCGCCGGGGATCGCCACTGCGCGCAGGGAATGGGTGAAAGGAGCCAGCGGGCCCAGGAACTCGAACGGGTCCTTGCTGGACAGCATGCCGTAGATCACGAACAACGGCAGGGCAGGAGAGTCCTCCGATCGACCGTTGCCGGGCTGACCGCGCGACCAGTCGACCGCCTGCCGGGCCAGCACCTCACCCGCCGAGTCGTTGTGGCCGCCGTCCAGCCACAGCTCCCAGCCCGGCGGCAGGCTTTCGGCCAGCGGGCCGCGGGTCAGGCGCTGCAGCCGGGCCGGCCATTCGACGGTGGCGAGACCCTTGCGCACCGCCTCGTCGTCGACGGCCAGCGGCAGGTGGTCCAGGCAGGCGATGGCGACGCCGGCATTGGTGATCTGGTGGACGCCGGCCAGGCCCGGCATCGGCAGGTCGAGCTGCCGCTTGGCGCTCTCGAAACGGAAGCCGTCCGGCCGCTCCTGCACAGACCAGCTCTGGATGGGGGCGGCGATGGCGTTGGCGCGCAGCTTCAGCGCCCTGAGCGCGTCGGCCTCCGGCTGTGGGGCCAGCACGACCGGGACGCCCGGCTTGAAGATGCCGGCCTTCTCGCTGCCGATCTCCAGCAGCGAGTCGCCCAGGAACTGGCGGTGGTCGTAGGAGATGCGGGTGATCGCCGTCACCGCCGGCTTCGCCACCACATTGGTGGCGTCCAGCCGCCCGCCCAGCCCGGTCTCCAGCAGGACCACGTCGGCCGGCACGCGGGAGAAGGCAAGGAAGGCGGCGACCGTCGTCACCTCGAAGAAGGTGATCGGGTTGCCGGCATTGGCGGTCTCGCACTCCTCCAGCAGGGCGGCCAGATGTTCGTCGTCGATCAGCCGCCCGGCAAGCCGGATGCGCTCATGGAAGCGCACGAGGTGCGGAGAGGTGTAGACATGGACGCGGTAGCCGGCCGCCTCCAGAATCGCGCGCAGGAAGGCGACTGTCGATCCCTTGCCGTTGGTGCCGGCGACATGGACCACCGGTGGCAGCTTCCGCTCCGGATGGCCCAACGCCGCCAGCAGCCGATGCACCCGGTCCAGCGACAGGTCGATGACCTTGGGGTGAAGCCCCTTCAACCGGTCCAACACCGGGTCGGAACGGGTCGCGGCCGGCCGGGCGGGCGGATTGGCCAGCGGAAGGGAGGCGTCGGTCATGATCGTCTCTGGTCGGATGAGCTGAGGGGTGCCGGTCAGTCGTCGCCGGCCTGGACCGGAGCCGCCGGCTGGGAAGACGCCTGCTGCGTCGCGACCGGATGGGCCGCAGTGGCCTGCGTCGCCGTCTGGGGCATCTGGGCCGGCTCGCCGTCGGCCGCCTCGGCGGCGGTCAGGTCGATGTCCTCCACCACCGCGTCGATGCGTGGCGTCATCAGCAGGCCGATGGTGCGGACCAGCGTCGGCCGCAGGTCGCGGCGGTGGACGACCATGTCGACCATGCCGTGTTCCAGCAGATATTCGGAGCGCTGGAAGCCTTCCGGCAGGGTCTCGCGGATCGTGCTCTCGATCACGCGGGCGCCGGCGAAGCCGATCTGCGCGCCCTTCTCGGCGATGTGGATGTCGCCCAGCATGGCGAAGCTGGCGGTGACGCCGCCGGTGGTCGGGTCGGTCAGCACCACGATGTAGGGCAGGCCGGCTTCCTTGACCATCTCCACCGCGATGGTGGTGCGCGGCATCTGCATCAGCGACAGGATGCCTTCCTGCATGCGGGCGCCGCCCGACGCCGGAACCACGATCAGCGGCGCGTTCTTCGCCACCGCCAGACGGGCAGCGGTCAGCAGCCCTTCGCCGACGGCGATGCCCATCGACCCGCCCATGAAGCCGAAGTCGAAGGCGGCGACCACGGCGGCATGGCCGCCGATGCGGCCCTCGCCCACCACGATGGCGTCGGTGCGGCCAGTCTTGGTCTGGGCTTCCTTCAGGCGGTCGGTATAGCGCTTCTGGTCGCGGAACTTCAGCGGGTCGGCGACCGACTTCGGCAGCTCGACACCCTCATAGGCGCCGTCGTCGAACATCGACTCCAGACGCTTGATGGGGTCCAGCCGCATGTGGAAGCCGCAATGCTGGCAGACGTGCAGGTTCTCTTCCAACTCGCGGTGGAACAGCATCGACTCGCAGCTCGGGCACTTGTGCCAGAGGTTGTCGGGCACTTCCTTGCGGGCGTAGAGCGCGCGGATCTTGGGGCGGACGTAGTTGGTAAGCCAGTTCATGGAACGCCTTTCAACGACATGGCGGTACGCCGAAGCTCGGCGGCGGCCGGACATCGGGTCCGTGCCGCACCGGGCTCTTCAGCCGTTCGTCGCCATGAGCGATCGTGTTGCAGGTGTCGTAAAGCGGTTTGCCGTCGTTGTAAACCGTCCGTCCCTCAGCCTCGCGCGGCGCGCACGCCCTTGGCCAGTTCGCCGACGAAGCCAAGCACGTCCTCGACCGCGGCCGCCCCGTCGACTCCGGCGGCCAGGCTGTCGGCCAGACGGGTGACGATGGCGGAGCCGACCACGGCGGCATCGGCGACGCGGGCGACCTCGGCGGCCTGATCCGGCGTCTTGATGCCGAAGCCGACGGCGACCGGCAGGTCGGTGTGGCGCTTCAGCCGGGCGACCGCCGCGTCGATGGCGGTGTTCGACGCGCTGGCGGTGCCGGTGATGCCGGCGATCGACACGTAATAGACGAAGCCCGAGGTGTTGCGCATCACCATGGGCATGCGCGCCTCGTCGGTGGTCGGCGTCGTCAGGCGTACGAAGCTGACGCCGGCCTGCAGCGCCGGGATGCACAGCTCCTCGTCCTCTTCCGGCGGCAGGTCGACGACGATCAGGCCGTCCACCCCGGCCGCGCGCGCGTCGGCCAGGAAGGGTTCCACCCCATAGGCGTGGATCGGATTGAAATAGCCCATCAGGATGATCGGCGTGTCGGCATCCTGCTTGCGGAAGCCGCGCACCATCTCCAGCGTCTTGCGCACCGTCATCCCGGCCTTCAGCGCGCGCAGCGAGGAGGCCTGGATCGCCGGGCCGTCGGCCATCGGGTCGGTGAAGGGCATGCCGAGTTCGATCAGGTCGGCACCGGCGGCCGGCAGGCCGTTCAGAACCGCCTGCGACACGGTGGGATCGGGATCGCCGGCGGTGATGAAGGTGACCAGACCGGCACGTCCCTCCGCCTTCAGGGCGGCAAAACGGCGGGCGATGCGGCCTTCGGCCAGGACATCGGCACTCTTCATGTCGGCACTCACAGTTCCACTCCCAGATGCTTGGCGACGGAGAAGATGTCCTTGTCGCCGCGGCCCGACAGGCACAGCACCATCAGGTGGTCCTTGGGCAGTTTCGGTGCGCGCTTGATGACCTCGGCAAGGCCGTGGGCGGATTCCAGCGCCGGAATGATGCCCTCGGTGCGGGCGCAGAGCTGGAAGGCGTCCAGCGCCTCCTGGTCGGTGGCATAGGCGTATTCGACCCGGCCGACGTCATGCAGCCAGCTGTGCTCCGGCCCGATGCCGGGATAGTCGAGGCCGGCGGAGATCGAGTGGCCTTCCAGGATCTGGCCGTCCTCGTCCTGCAGCAGGTAGGTGCGGTTGCCGTGCAGCACGCCCGGACGCCCACCGTTGATCGAGGCGGCATGGTCCAGCGGCCCCTTCTCGATGCCGCGGCCGGCGGCCTCGACGCCGATCATCTGCACCGTGGAATCGTCGAGGAAGGGGTGGAACAGGCCGATGGCGTTCGACCCGCCGCCGACGCAGGCGACCAGGCTGTCGGGCAGGCGGCCTTCCAGCTCCTGCATCTGGGTGCGGACCTCGTCGCCGATCACCGACTGGAAGTCGCGGACCATGGCGGGATAGGGATGCGGGCCGGCGGCGGTGCCGATGATGTAGAAGGTGTCGGCGACGTTGGTGACCCAGTCGCGCAGCGCCTCGTTCATCGCGTCCTTCAGCGTGCCGCTGCCCGAGGTGACCGGGCGGACCTCCGCCCCCAGCAGCTTCATGCGGAAGACGTTGGGCTGCTGGCGGGCGATGTCGGTCTCGCCCATGTAGATGACGCAGGGCATGTTGTAGAGCGCGCAGACCGTCGCGGTCGCCACGCCATGCTGGCCGGCGCCCGTCTCGGCGATGATGCGGGTCTTGCCCATGCGCCGGGCCAGCAGGATCTGGCCGATGCAGTTGTTGATCTTGTGAGCGCCGGTGTGGTTCAGCTCCTCGCGCTTGAAGTAGATCTTGGCGCCACCCAGCTGCCCGGTCAGGCGCTCGGCGTAATAGAGCGGGTTGGGACGGCCGACATACTGCTTCAGCTGCTGGCGCATCTCGCCTTCGAAGGCGGGATCGGCCCGCGCCTCGCGATAGGCCTTCTCGACCTCCAGGATCAGGGGCATCAGCGTCTCGGCGACGAAACGGCCGCCAAAGATTCCGAAATGCCCGCGCTCGTCGGGACCGGAGCGGTAGGTGTTCAGTTTGGTCATCGTCTGCGGCACTGCCTGAAGTCGAAGGAAAGCCGGGATAGGGCTCGGTCTTGCGGGCGGCATCGGATCCGGACGCCGGCCAAGCGCGCCACCATACCGGTGGGACGCGCCGATTTGAAGCGCCGGGCCACGGAAATCGGTGATTTCCACCCGTCCGCAAACATGGAGCGGGGCTTTGCATGGACAAGGCCGCGCCCTTACACTGGCGCCTCCTTTATTGCGGAGCATGCTTCCGATGACGCAGCGGACGCCGCCGTCGCTTCTCCCCACGGATCTCCAGCCGGTTCCCCGCCGGATTCTGGTGGTGGAGGACAGTCCGCTGAACCAGATGCTGGTCACCGCCATCCTTGCCCAGGCCGGCCACCGCGCCGACACCGCGAACAATGGATTGGAAGCGGTGATGGCGGCGCAGGCCGGCGGCTATGACCTGATCCTGATGGATTTGTCGATGCCGGAGATGGACGGGCTGACCGCCACGCGGCTGCTGCGCGACCTGCCGGGGCCGGCCGGCCGGGTGCCGGTGGTCGCCATGACCGCCGACACTGAGGAGGCCGACCGCGTCCGCTGCCAGGACGCCGGCATGAACGACCATGTCGCCAAGCCGGTGGACCGGGCGCTGCTGCTGGAGACCGTGGAGAAATGGCTGCGCGCGTCCCAGCGCTCCGAGCCGTCCGCCGACGCATCGGCCGGTTTCGGCCCCTGCGCAGCGGCAGCTCCGGAAGCGGCGGGCGAGGCGCTGGACCGCGAGGTGCTGGCCCAGCTGGCCCAGGATTTGGAGGCGGAGCTGCTGGCCGACGTGCTGCGGCAGTTCGTGGAGGAAACGCGGGAACGGGTGGCGCGCATCGCGGCGGAGACCGACCGCGCCGTGCTGACGCGCGAGGCGCACACGCTGAAAAGCACCGCCGGGACCTTCGGCGCCCGTGCCCTGTGCAGCGCCGCCCGTGCGTTGGAGATGGCCTGCCGGGCCTCGCTTGGGGCGGAAGGGGCGGAAAGGGCGGAAGGCCAAGGGGACGGGGAGGGAGACGGGGCGGCGGACACGGTGGAGGGGCTGCGCGGCGAAATTCCCCGGCTGGCCGGGGACGCCATCGCGGCCTACCGCGCCGCCGGGTATCCGGTCTGACTCAGCGGGGACCCGTCACTCGACGACGCTGATGTTCACCGCGGAATCCTTGCCGTTGTTGCCGCGCTCCACCTCGAACTGAACGCGCTGGCCTTCCGACAGGGCATGCAGCCCGGAGCGCTGGACCGCGGTGATGTGCACGAACACGTCCTTCGAACCGGCCTCCGGCGCGATGAAGCCGTACCCTTTGGTGGTGTTGAACCATTTTACGGTGCCGTTGGTCATGAGCCTCCCCCTGGTCACTGCGAGACAAGTCTTCAGCAAAACGGATTGGTCCGGAATCGCCGGCATCGGCCGCGCCATGAGGTCTGCCGGGCAAGCGGAACCAAGACATTGTGCGGGGAGGCTAGCCGCATGCTGTGGTTGCGGGCAATTCCGTCTCACGGCATAGGACAAAGGATGACGAAATCCCGAGTGGAATTACGACCAAGGCGACGGAACTTTGTCGAAGGGTATTAGTCCATTTCTTGGCAGATTCCGCACTTCGCCAGGAAATCATTGCCGAAATAATGGGTTAGAGCTTCCCTTCGGCCTGCCAAGCCAGACGTTTGCGGTAGATCGTGGACGCACTGATCTGCAACAGGGCGGCGGCGCGCGGGATGTTGCCCTCGCAGGCGGCGATGGCATCCTCGATGGCGTCCTTCTCCACCTCCCACAGGGGCTTGATGGAGTCGGGGGAAGGGGGAACATGCGGGCGCGGCGCCGGGGCGGCACCGGCCGCCGCCAGGGCGGGTACTGCGGCGGGAACCAGCGGCTGCGGCGCGCCCAGCGGCGGCGGCAGCATCTCCGGCGTCACCGTGTCGCCATCATGCAGGACGGCGACGATGCGCACGACATTCTGCAGTTGCCGGACATTGCCCGGCCAGTGGTAGTGGCGCAGCGCCTGTTGCGCTTCGGGGGAGAAGCTGGTGAAGCCCTTCTTCTCCTCCTTCGCGAATTCCGCCAGATAATGGCGGGCGATCTCCAGCACGTCGTCCTCGCGCTCGCGCAGCGGCGGCAGGTGGATGGGGATCACATGCAGGCGGTAGTACAGATCCTCGCGGAACCGTCCCTCCTCCACCTCGCGCAGGGGGTCGCGGTTGGTGGCGCAGACGATGCGCAGATCGACCTTCTCCAGCTTCGACCCGCCGACGGGGGTGAAGGTGCCGGTCTGGATGAAGCGCAGCAGCTTGGTCTGCAGGTCGGGCGCCAGTTCGCAGATCTCGTCCAGGAACAGAGTGCCGCCATCGGCGCGTGCCGCCGCGCCCTCGCGGTCGGACACCGCCCCGGTGAAGCTGCCCTTCACATGGCCGAAGATCTCGCTTTCCATGAGATCCTTCGGGATGGCGCCACAGTTGATGGCAATGAAGGGCCTGGCCGCCCGCTGGCTCTGGCGGTGGATCGCCTCGGCGCAGACCTCCTTGCCGGTGCCCGACTCGCCGGTGATGAAGACGGTCGCGCGCGAAGAGGCGGCGCTGTCGACGATGCGGTAGACTGCCTGCATCGCCAGCGACGAACCGATGAAGCCGTGATAGCGGGCGCGGTTCAGGTCCTTCTCGAAGGTGTCGACCAGCTGGGCCAGCCGCAGCCGCTCCATGGCATTGCGGACCGTCACCACCAGCCGGTCGGCGGAGAAGGGCTTCACCAGGAAATCATAGGCGCCGTAGCGCATCGCCTCCACCGCCGCCTTCACCGAGCCGTGGGCGGTAATGACGATGACCGCGCAGGGCAGGGCCTGGGTGTCGATGCGTTTCAGCACCTCCATCCCGTTCATGTCCGGCAGCTGCAGGTCCAGCAGCACCACCTTGGGCGCGCCGTCGTTCAGCTGCGCCAGCGCGTCGGCCCCCGTTTCCACCGATATGACGGTGTGGGATTCCTTCTTCAGGTATTCCGCATAGACACGGGCCAGCGACGGCGTGTCTTCGATCAGCAGGACGGGGATGGAACCGGGCGGCATGCTGTGGGCGACACGCAGAGGTAGGGGCGGGGCTGCCCCTATTGTCTAACAGATATTTCTGAAAATCCCACCCCCACGCGCATGCGCGGGGCGTGAACGCATCGATATCACTGCCGGACCGGATATGTCGCGGTGCCGCCGCTTGCCGGGGGAAGCGCGATGAACTATCAGCAGCGGGCATCAAGGTGTCGGAAGAGGGGGTTCGCCATGGCCGATCACGCCATTCTGGCCGGCAAGCGCGTGCTGCTGGTCATCGCCGGCGGCATTGCCGCCTACAAGAGCCTGGACCTGATCCGCCGCCTGCGCGAACGGGGTGTGACGGTGCGCGCGGTGCTGACCGAGGCCGGCGCCCGCTTCGTCACGCCGTTGTCGGTACAGGCGCTGACCGAGGACACCGTCTACCGGGACCTGTGGTCGCTGACCGACGAATCGGAGATGGGCCACATCCGCCTGTCGCGCGAGGCCGACCTGCTGGTGGTGGCGCCGGCCACCGCCAACCTACTGGCACGCATGGCCGCCGGCATGGCCGACGATCTGGCCGCCACCGTCCTGCTGGCCACCGACAAGCCGGTGCTGGTCGCCCCCGCCATGAATGTGCGGATGTGGCAGCATGCCGCGACCCAAGCCAACATGGCGCTGCTGGAAAGCCGCGGCGTCCGGCGCGTCGGCCCGAACGAGGGCGTGATGGCCTGCAACGAATACGGCCCCGGCCGCATGGCCGAGCCGATGGAGATCATCGACGCCATCGCCGCGCTCTTCGCGGAGGACGCTCACCGCCCCCTGGCCGGCCTCCCATTGACCGGACGCCACGCCGTCGTCACCAGCGGCCCGACGCATGAGCCGATCGACCCGGTGCGCTACATCGCCAACCGCTCGTCGGGCAAGCAGGGGCACGCCATCGCCGCCGCGCTGGCGAAGCTGGGGGCCGCGGTGACGCTGGTCAGCGGCCCGACCCGCCTGCCCGACCCGGCCGGCTGCAGCGTGGTCCATATCGAGACGGCGCGCGAGATGCTGGCGGCCTGCGAGGCGGCGCTGCCCGCCGACATCGCGGTCTGTGCCGCCGCGGTCGCCGACTGGCGTGTCGACGGCGCGTCCGACCGCAAGCTGAAGAAGGACGGCGGCGGCCCGCCGACGTTGGCCCTGACCGAGAACCCCGACATCCTCGCCACCCTGTCCCGGCCCGGCGAGCGCCGCCCGACGCTGGTGGTCGGCTTCGCGGCGGAGACCGGCGACGTGCTGGCCTACGCCACCGCCAAGCGCGCTCGCAAGGGCTGCGACTGGATCGTCGCCAACGATGTCTCCCCCGGCACCGGAACCTTCGGCGGCAGCGACAACACCGTCCACCTGATCCGCGCCGACGGCACCGAATCCTGGCCGACCATGCCCAAGGACGCCGTCGCCGACCGGCTGGCCGAGGCGGTGGCGGAGCATTTCGCCGGGAAGTAGCGTCTACCCGGCGCCCCTCCCCGACCCTCACCAATCACAGGATCCCCCATGTCTCCCACCGTCGCCTTCCTCCGCCTGCCCGGCAATGACGACCTGCCGCTGCCGTCCTACGCCACCGAAGGCGCGGCGGGGTTCGACCTGCGCGCCGCGGTGCCGGCGGATGAGCCCGCCGTGCTGGATCCTGGCAAGCGGATGCTGGTGCAGACCGGCTTCGCCGTCGGGCTGCCGGCGGGGTGGGAGATGCAGATCCGGCCGCGCTCCGGTCTGGCGGTGAAGAACGGCGTGACGGTGCTGAACACGCCGGGCACCGTCGACTGCGACTATCGCGGGCCGGTCGGCGTCTGTCTGATCAATCTGGGGGAAGAGCCCTTCACCATCGCCCGCGGCGACCGCATCGCCCAGGCGGTGATCGCCCCGGCCCCCCAGGCGGCACTGGTGGCTGTCGAGTCGTTGGACGAGACCGCGCGCGGCGCCGGCGGCTTCGGGTCCACCGGCGTCGCCTGAGAACTCCATCCCCCGCCTTCGTTTCTGTGGCATGATCGCCGCGCCGGAAGGGGTATGACGCAGCGGGCGAAGCACCCCCTCCGGCACTGGCGGCGGGCAAGGGGGTGGTCATGCGGAGTCCCCGGCGGAGCGTGGCGTTCCGCATCCTGGCGGGATTGACGGTCATCGGCGGGCTGGCCGCGGCGACCAGCGTCGTCGCCGTCTCGCTGTTTTCCCGCTTCCACCAGGGATACGAGCAGATCGCCACGGCCAAGGTGCCGGGGTTGGTCGCCGCCGCACAGCTGGTGCAGCAGAGCGGCGCCGTGGCCGCGATCGCCCCCGCCCTGGTCGCCGCCCAGGACCAGACCGCGCGCGAGGCGGTGATGGCGCGGATGGGCGACCAGATCGTCCGGCTGGAACAGCTGATGGCCCGGCTGATCGCTCATGGCGGCCAAGGGAGCGGCGGCCAAGGGAGCGGCGGACAGGGAAATGGCGGCCAAGCGAATGGCGCTCAAGCCGATCTGGGCGAACTCGACCGCCGCAAGAACGAACTGGTCGGCACGCTGCTGACCCTGAACGCCCAGGTCCGGCAGCAACTGGCCCTGACCGCAGAGACCAACGCCCGCGCCCAGGAACTGGCCGCCCTGACCGGCCGGCTCGGCGCCGCCGAGTCGCGGGAGGAGGAGGCGCCCTGGCCGATGGAGACGCGCTCCGGCCTTCCGGATGCCGAGGCGGCGGAGCGCAGCCGCGACGCGCTGGAACGCTGGCGCCGGGACCTGACCGCGGCAGCCACCACGCTGCTGGCCGCCCTGCGCGCCGACCGCGACAGCCAGCTGGACGGGTTCCAGGCAGAGACCCGCATGGCGCTGGACAATGCCGCCGCGGCGCTGGCCCTGCTGCCGTCGGACCGCGCCGCCCGGCTGCAGCCGCTGCAGCGCGAGGTGGAGGAGGCGGCCTTCGGGCGATCCCCCCTGTTCACCCTGCGCGCGGCGGAGCTGTCGTTGCAGCGGGCGGTCAAGCGGTCCGCGGCCCGCAATCAGGCGGTGTCGGACCAACTGGTCGGCATCGTGTCCGACTATTTCCTGGCGGTGGAGCAGGACGTCGCCCGCCGCTCGTCCGAATTCGAGCGGGTGATCCGCGACGGCGAGCGGGCGGTGGTCGCCATGGCGCTGCTGTCGATCCTGGGCGCCGCCGCGATTTTCGCCTACATCCACCGCAACGTGGTGGCGCGGCTGCGCCGGCTGCGCAGCGCCATGCAGGCGGTGGAGACGGCCGAGCCGGCGGCGATGCCAGACCTTGACCTGCCCCCGGCCACCCCGTCCGGCAGCCGGGACGAGATCGGCGAGATGGCCCGCGCGCTGGCCTATTTCGTCACCACCATCCGCGCCCGCGAAAGCGCGCTGGCCGACGGCGAGCGGCGGCTGCGCACCATCCTGGAACAGAGCCCGGTCGGCGTCTCCATCGGCCGCACCGACGGCACCGTCGCCTTCGCCAACGCCCGCGCCGCCGAACTTGCCGGCCGGCCGCTGGACGCGTTCATCGGCAGCCGCCACGCGCTGGCCCTGCCAGGCGCCAGCATCAGCCGGGGCGGAGCGGGGCAGGGCCCGGGGCAGGAGGTGGAGGCGGAGGCCGGCGGCGTGGTGGTGCGCGACGCGGAGGTCGCGGTCGACCGGCCGGACGGCAGCCGGGTCTGGGCCCTGCAGACGCTCCAGCGCACCAGCTTCGAAGGTGAGCCGGCGGTGCTGGCCTGGAGCTACGACATCACCGCGCGCAAGCAGGCGGAAGAAGCGCTGCGCGCCGCCAAGGAACAGGCGGAGATCGCCGCCCGCTCGAAGGCGGAATTCCTGGCGACCATGAGCCACGAGATCCGCACGCCCATGAACGGCGTGCTCGGCATGCTGGAGCTGATGGCGCTGACCCCGCTGGACGAGGAGCAGCGAACGCTGGTCTCCACCATGCGGGAGAGCGGCGCCGCACTGCTGCGGATCATCGACGACATCCTGGATTTGTCGAAGATCGAGGCCGGAAAGCTGGACCTGGAGGAGCTCGACCTGCGCCCGGCCGAACTGGTGGAGGGGGTGGCGGACCTGCTGGCGCCCCAGGCCCACCAGAAGGGGCTGGCGCTGATCTGCGACATCGACCGGTCGGTGCCGGCACGGCTGCGCGGCGATTCCGGTCGGCTGCGCCAGATCCTGTTCAACCTGGCCGGCAACGCCATCAAGTTCACCGACCGCGGCCGGGTGGTGCTGCGCGTCCATGCCGCCGGGTCCACACGCCAAAATCACGTGCGCCTGCATGTGGCAGTGGAGGACACCGGCATCGGCATCGGGCCGGAGGGGCAGGCCCGGCTGTTCCAACCCTTCAGCCAGGCCGACAGCTCCACCACCCGGCGCTTCGGCGGCACCGGGCTCGGGCTGGCGATCTGCACCCGGCTGATCGAACGGATGGGCGGACGGATCGGCGTCGAGTCGGTGCCCGGCCGAGGGTCGACCTTCTGGTTCACGGTGGACCTGCCGCAGGGGGAGGATCCCGTCTTGCCCGCCCCGGCGCCGCTGGCCGGACTGGCCGTGCTGGTCGCCGACGAGGATGACGTGCAGCGCGACGTGCTGGCCCGCTACCTGGAGCAGGGCGGGGCGACGGTGACCGCCGCCGCCACGGTGGCCGATGCGGCCTCCCGCCTGGGGCGCGGGGGGGTGGGGCTGCTGGTCACAAGCGGGGCGATGGCCGGACGGCTGGAACCGCTGGCCGGCGCCTGCGGACCCGGACTGCCGCGGCTGCTGCTGGGCGACGGACGGGGGAACGGTCCCGCGGTCGCTTCGCCCCACGGCGGACCGGGCGGGCTGGCCCAGCCGGTCCACCGCGCCGCCCTGATCCGCGCCGCCGCCCTCCTGACCGGCCGTGCCGCACCCGACGCGGACCGGGCCAGTGCCGTGTATACCGAAGCGGAGCGATCCGGTCCGCCGCTCCTTGTCCCCGCCCGCGCCGGAGCGGGAGAGGGAGAGCGGGACAGTCCGCCGGCCCACGGCCCGGTCCTGGTGGCGGAAGACCATCCGACCAACCAGCAGGTTGTTCTGCGCCAGCTGCGCCGCCTGGGCTGCTCGGTGGATCTGGCGGCGGATGGGGAGCAGGCACTGGCGGCATGGCGCGCCGGCCGCCACCGGCTGGTCATCACCGACTGCCACATGCCGGTGATGGACGGTTACGAGCTTGCCCGCCGCATTCGGGCGGAGGAGGGCGGGACCGGCCGGCGCACCGCCATCGTCGCCATGACCGCCAATGCGCTGTCCGGCGAGATGGAGCGCTGTCTGGCCGCCGGCATGGACGATTACCTCGCCAAGCCGGTGACGCTGGTCCAGCTGTCGCAGGTTCTGGCCCGGCGGCTCGACGTTCCTCCCCGCCCGCCGGAGGTGAAGGTTCCGCCTGGACCGCAACCCGCCCGCCCGCCCGACGACTCGGCCCTGCCGGTGCTCGACCTCGACCACCTGCGCGAGACCTTCGGCGGAGGACGGGAGGAAGGCATTGATGGCGGCACGCTGGACATGATGGACTTCTTCATCGAAACGACGCGGCCCACCCTGGACCGGGTGCGGCAGGCGCTCGACGCCGGGGAGATGGAAGAGGCGCGGGCGGCCGCCCATTCCGCCGCCGGGGCGGCACGCACCGCGGGCGCGCGGGTGCTGGCCGCCGCCTGCACCGCTTTGGAGCGCGCGATCGTGAACGCGCAGCTGGGGGAGGTGGAACGCCATGCCCATGCGATGGCCGCGGCCTTCCCGGATGTCGAAAAAGCGATTCGCAAGCTCCGTCACACGAAAGAGACGGTGCCCCAGCCGGAAGAGAGCATGGCGTGACCGGACGTGTTGGGGCGAAATCTACCTGGACGGGAGCGCCAACCCGAAAAGGCGCACGGTGGACGCGAGTTGCTTGTCGGTGGGGTATGGCTGAACTACTCTGGATATCTTGATTCATTTCGACTGATTCAGCCGGGCCGTCGCCAAGCCCCGGCGATCCGGGGGTGGAAAGCGTGGTCGGTTTCGCTGGCTTCTTTTGGAACAAGGAAACCCGGCGCGAGGCCGAACATGCAGCCGCAGACCGCGACCGCTGGCGGGCCATGCTCGCCGCCTCTCCCTTCCCCTGGTGCGCCTGGACCGAATCGGGTGGAGGCGCCCTGTCGGAAGAGGCAGCGGTCCTGCTGGGCATCTCCAAGGCCGACGCCGTGCCGGACGCGGTGTCGTCGCCCGACTTCGCCGCCGCCCTTGCCCGCCTGCGCCGCGACGGCGAGCCTTTCCGGTGCGAAGGGCTGGCACCGGATGGCCGGCGGCTGGTGCTGACCGGCCGGCGCGGCTGTGCCGGCGACAGCTGCTGCGACGTGGTGTGGATCGAGGACGTCACCTTAGCCCGCGACGCCGCGCAGGACGCCACCCGCCGTCACGAGACGGAAACCGGGGTCGCCCGCTCCCGCCTTGCGGAGCTGCAGGCGATGGCCGACGCCCTGCCGATCCCGGTGTGGATGCGCGACCGCTCGTTACGGCTGTCGTGGTGCAACCGCGCCTATGCCCGCGCCGTGGACAGCGATCCGGACAGCGTGGTGACGGAGGGGCGGGAACTGACCGCCACCGGTCCGGCTCTGGCCGAACGGGCGCGCAGCGGCGGCTTCGCCCAGTCCGACCGCGCACCCGTGGTGATCGGCACCGAACGCCGCCTGCTGGAGGTGACGGAGGCGCCGCTGCCGCTGACCGACGGCGGCGGCACGCTGGTGGTCGGCTATGCCCTGGACCTGACCCCGCTGGAGGAACTGCGCGGCGAACTGGACCGCCACCTGACGGCGCATGCCGAGGTGCTGGAACGGCTGGGCACCGCCATCGCGATCTTCGGCTCCGACACCCGCCTGACCTTCTTCAACCAGGCCTATGCCCGGCTGTGGGACCTGGACGAGGCGTGGCTGCGCACCGAGCCCACCAACGCCGAACTGCTGGAGGAGCTGCGCGCCCGCCGCCGCCTGCCCGAATATGCCGACTACCAGACCTTCAAGCGCGAACGCCTGACCCGCTACACCCATCTGGTGGAGCCGGTGGAGGAGATGCTGCACCTGCCCGACGGCACCACGCTGCGCCATCTGGCCGCGCCGCATCCGCAGGGCGGGCTGATCACCATCCTGGAGGACGTGACCAACACGCTGGCGCTGGAATCCTCCTACAACACGCTGATGGCCGTGCAGCAGGAGACGCTGGACAATCTGGCGGAGGGCATCGCCGTGTTCGGGGGCGACGGCCGTCTGAAGCTGTCCAATCCGGCCTTCGCCCGCATCTGGGATTTGGCGGACGGCGACCTGCATGGCGAACCGCACATCGCCGACGTCTTCGAACGCATGCGTCCGCTGCTGGAGATCGCGCCGCCGGACAAGCAGGGGGAGGCCGCCGCCTCAGGCTGGGAAGCCCTGAAGGAGGAGCTGATCGGCGCCACGCTGGAACGCAGCGTCCGCTCCGGTCGGGTGGAGCGCAGCGACGGGTCGGTGGTGGAGTTCTCCACCCTGCCGCTGCCCGACGGGGCGGTGCTGAACAGCTATCTGGACGTGACCGACGGCGCCCGGCTGGAGACGGCGCTGCGCGCCTCCAACGCGGCGCTGGAGGCCGCCGACCAGCTGAAGAGCGAGTTCATCGCCAACGTCTCCCACCATCTGCGCACGCCGCTGAACGGCATCATCGGCTTCGCCGAGGTGCTGGCGAACCAGTATTTCGGCGAGCTCAACGCCCGGCAGATGGAATATGTGCGCAGCATGCTGACGGCGGGGGAGCGGCTTCTGGAGCTGATCGACGACGTCGTCGACCTGACCAGCCTCGGGGCCGGCGTGACCACGCTGGAACGCGAGACGGTCAGCCTGCCCGACCTGCTCGACTCGGTGGCCAGCCTCACCCGCGAATGGGCCCGGCGCGAAGGGCTGCGCATGGAGGTCGTGGCGCCGGAGGCACTGGGCGAGATCGAGGGCGACGGCAAGCGGCTGAAGCAGGCGCTGTTCACCCTGGTGGTCGGCGCCATCCGCAACCCGCCGGCCGACCGCCGCATCCGGCTGGCCGGCGAACGGTTGAACGGCAGCATCACCTTGTCGGTCAGCGGCGCCGCCCCGCCGGACGCCGACCCGCAGGGCGCGGCAGCCCTCGGCGTCTCGCTGGCCCGCAACGTGATGGAGCTGCATGGCGGCCGGCTGGAGCTGGACGAGTCCGGCGGCACCGGCGTCTACCGCAGTGCCCATGTCCGCTGCATCATGCCGGTGCGCGCGCCCGCCAACGGCGTGAAGGCTGGGTGACCGGGACCCAAGACCCGCCGCCGGCGTTATCCTTGTCCATCCGATCCTGTGCAGTGCGGAGCCGCCGACGATGCCCAAGCCCCTGACCCTGTCCATCCCCCATTCGCTCGGCCGGGCGGAGGCCAAGCGCCGGCTGGTCGACGGCATGGGCGAGGCGCGGGCCCGTCTCAGCGCCGTGTCCGCCAGCGTCGACGACAGCTGGACCGACGACCGCCTGAACTTCCGCGTCGTGGCGCTGGCCCAGACCATCGCCGGCCACATCGACGTGCTGGACGACAGCGTCGAGATGGAGGTTCAGCTGCCCTGGGCGCTCGCCCTGCTGGCCGACAAGATCAAGAACAAGGTGTCCCGTCAGGGCACGCTGATGCTGGAGAAGAAGTAAGGATCGGGGGAGGTGTCGGCTGACGATGCCCCCACCTAACCTCCCCCGCTTCGCAGGGGAGGGACTGCCGCCGCCTTTCCGCACAAGCACTTACCCCCTCCCCCGCCCAGCTCTCGCACAAAGATTCGCTTTGTGCTGACGCGGCAGGCGGACCATAGGTCCGCTGAGAGCAGGGGAGGGTCGGGGTGGGGGCAATCGAAGCCCGCACCTCCCTCCCCATCCTTACCTCCATCACCCCTCCGAAGGCTCCTCCACCCTGCGGCGGGCGAGCGGGTGGTGGTCGTGCATGACCTTCTTCAGCCGTTCCGTCACCACATGGGTGTAGATCTGAGTCGTCGCGATGTCGGCATGACCCAGCATCTTCTGCACTGACCGCAGGTCGGCGCCATGGTCCAGCAGATGGGTGGCGAAAGCGTGGCGCAGGACGTGCGGGCTGACCTTCTCCGGGTCGATGCCGGACTCGATGGCCAGCTGTTTCAGCAGTTGAGCGAAGCGCTGGCGCGTCAGGTGTCCTTCGGCAGAGATGCGTGACGGGAACAGGAAGGGGCTGTGCCCGGCCTCGGCACCGGCGGCCGGCGGAATGAAATGGCCGCGCAAGGGAATATAGGCGGCCAGCGCAGCCAGCGCCGGGTCGGACAGCGGGACCATCCGCTCCTTGCCGCCCTTGCCGCGCACCAGCAGGCCGCGGCCGTCGCGCATGATGGCGGTCATCGGCAGGCCGACCAGCTCCGACACGCGCAGGCCGGTGGCGTAGAGCACCTCCAGCAGGGCCACCAGCCGCAGCCCCTCCGGCCCGCCACGCGCCTCGGCGGTGGACAGCATGGCGCCGACCTCCGCCTCCGTCAGGATCTTGGGCAGCGGACGGCCCTGCTTGGGGCTGTCGAGCGGCGAGGCGGGATCGTCGACCCGCCGGCCTTCCGACAGCAGGAAGCGGTAGAACTGCCGCATCGCCGACAGCCGCCGTGCCACCGTGCGCGGGGCGCCGTCCTTGCTCTGCACCGCCAGATAGGCCCGCAGATCCTCGGTGCCCGCCGCTTCCAGCGCGACGCTGCGCTGGGCGAGCCAGCGTCCCAGGTCGGCAAGGTCGCGTTCATAGGCCAGCCGCGTGTTCACCGCCGCCCCGCGCTCCGCCGTCAGCATGTCGAGGAAGGCGTCCAGATGCGGGGAGGTGGCGAGCGGGCGCGGCTTGCACGGCCGGCCCCGCCGCTTGGCGGGACTCTTGGGGGCGGTCATCGTGATGGCAGGCTTTCGGTGCATGAGGTCATTGCGCACCCCGGTCAGAAAGGGCGGGGGCGGAAAGGGCGGGATCGGGAGCGGCGGGTCCGGCAATGGCCGCCATCGCCTCGCGGGCAAGGGCGCGGGCGTCCTGCTCCAGCCCCACCGCCTTCAGGTTGGCCGCCACCCGCGCGGTGACCACCGGCGGCAGGCCGGAAGGCCCGGCCTCCCCCAGCAGGAGCAGGGCGGCGACCACCGTCTCGCCGACCCGCCCGCCGGCGGCGGCGTCGCCCAGCCGCTGCCACAGCGCCGGATCGACCCCGGCATCGCTGCCGCTGGGCGGACCGGCGCCGTCGGTGGCCTGCATCCAGGCCTCGTCCGGTACCGCGACGCCCGTCGCCTGCAGAAGGGCCAGCTGCCCGGCGATGCGGCTGCGGGCAGGACCGTCGGCGCCGCGCAGCGCCTCCTCCAGCCAGGCGGTCAGCGCACGCGGATCGTCGGCGCCGCGCCCTGTCGCCACGACCGCCAGCGGCCAGAGCCATGCGGTGTCGGCGCTCCGCCCGCTGCGCAGGGCCAGATCATGCCAACGCCGCCCCTGATCGAGCCGGCCCTGCGCGTAATAGAGTCGTGCCGCCGCCGGAGCCAGGGTCGCGGCGTCCCCGCTCGGCGACACGGTGTCGAGCAGCCCGGCCGCCGCACCGCCGACCGACCCGGCGCGCAGGCGCGGGTCCACCAGCTCCACCGCCAGGGAGGCCAGCGCGAGGCGGCGCTGCCCATCCATCGCCGCCGCCATCGCCTGATGGACCAGGGCACGGGTGCGGGCGCCGCGGTCGCGCCGGGCGATGTCCCTGACCCGCAAGAGTTCGTCGCCGGACGGCGGCACCTGGACATAGAGGTCGAGCAGCTGGCGAGCGTCGAGGAACAGGGAGGCCGCCGCGCGTTCCCCGGCTGCGGCGCGGGTGGCGGAATCGGTGGACGGGTTGGTGGCGATGGCGGCCAGGGCCGGCGGGTTGTCCAGCGGCAGCCGGTCGGGCGGAATCCCGATCCGCGCCGTCCGCATCGCGGCCAGCGTCAGCGCCAGTCCTTCGGGGTCGCCGTGCAGGATCAGCGAACGGGCAGGGGGCACCGCCGCGCCGGCCAGCGCATCGGCCACCATCAGGAACGGGTCGGACCGCCGGGCGCCGCCGTTGCGCAGGGTCGCCAGCGCCTCGTCGATGCCGGCGCGGTTGCCGACGCGGGCATGGCAGAACAGAGCCAGCCTGGTCCAATAGGCGGAGGCGAAGCTCTTGCCGCGGGCGAGCGCGCGTGTGCAGTCCATGCCGCCGCGCACCAGTTCCGCATCGGTCAGCGCCTTCGCGGCCACCTCGTCCACTGCCAGCGCCGCGGGCAGCAGGGCCGCCAGATCGGCCGCCCCGGCGGGATCGCCGATGCGCGCCAGCTTCTCGATGCGCAACGCACCGAAGCGGCGGAGCGGCGGCACCTCTCCCTCCGCGACGGCGGGTGACCCGGCGCTCAGCAGCAGCCGGCGTTCCAGCGCCTTGACGGCGGGGGAGGGGGTGTCGACAGGAAGAGCGGCGATCAGCGGCAGAAGCTCCGCCCGGCCGATGCCGCGCCAGGGGTCGGCGCCCAGCCCCTGCAGCCCGCTCAGCGTCCCCGCCCCATCCGGATCGGGCGCGCCCAGCGCCTCGCGGGCGACCGGAGCCGGCCGCGCCACCACGGGGGACACGGGCGGCGGCGGAGTGACCGCGGGCGGGTAGGCCGGGACGACGGCGGGCGCAGCCGCAGGTGTTGCGGCAGGGGTCGGAGAGGGAGACCGGGAGGAATCAGGCGCCTGCATCCCGGCGTCGGGTGCCAGCCGGATCGGCGGGCCGACGACCTGTGCCGCGGCGGACGCCATCCAGCCGGTGACCGTCCAGCCGGTGACCGTCCAGCCGGTGACCGTCCAGCCGGCCGCCAGCAGTCCGGCCAGCAGCAGGGTGGCCGAAAGCGGGGAGCCCGAATACGAAACAGCTCCGGCCGATGGTCGGGGTTCAGCGCGGGAAGCGCTCATCCGGCAAAACCTTCTCCACCGTCTTCGATGGAGCCGGCAGGTCCCACGAGGCGAGGAAAACCATGCCACCGGCGATCACCAGCAACAGCAGGACGATGAGGATCGAAAGAAACCGGCTCATGGCACCAAGGACGCGTTGTGTCGGAAAACAGCGGATCGGAGCGGAGCTACCACGCCCGGCGGTCGCAGGGCTTGGGACAAGCAATGGCTTTTCTGCTAAAGCATCCGCACCCCGGCCGCGGCGGACCCGGCGACCGGGAGCGCCGCCGACGGAGACTCCGTTCGGCGGCGGCGCAGTGTAGCCACAGGTTGGACCGCCGCGCAACCCGCCCACCCGGCTTTCGGGCCGGCTTTTCGGACCAGCTGACGGGGCCGGCTTTTCGGAACGACGGCTGGGAGCGCGCTTGTGCCGGCCAGCTTTCGGCGGGTATGAGTGTTGTCTGTTTCAGCGGTATGACGGCTGTCCCGCTGGATCGGGCGGACAGCGGAGTTGCGGGTACGGGTGGCGGATCAGATGGATGTGACGGGATTGCACAAGGCGACGGCGGCCCTGCTTCCGGAAACGGGGGCCGGAGCGGCGGAGGACAAGACACCGCTGCTGCCGCGCACCGTGGTGCTGGTCGGGCTGATGGGTGCCGGCAAGAGCGCCATCGGGCGCCGGCTGGCGACACGGCTCCACCTGCCCTTCCGCGACGCCGACACCGAGATCGAGGCCGCGGCTGGCTGCACCATCGCCGAGATCTTCGCCCGCGACGGCGAGCCGGTCTTCCGCTCCGTCGAGCGCCGCATCATCACCCGCCTGCTGAAGGACGAGCCGGTGCACATCCTGGCGACCGGCGGGGGCGCCTTCATGGACCCGGACACCCGCGCCGCCATCCGCCAGTACGGCCTTTCGGTCTGGCTGCGCGCCGAATTGGACGTCCTGGTCGCCCGCACCGCGCGGCGCACCCACCGCCCCATCCTGAACCAGGGAGACCCGCGCGCCATCCTGGGCCGGCTGATGGAACAGCGCTATCCCGTCTATGCCGAGGCCGACCTGACCGTGGTCAGCGACGAACGCCCGCCCGACGTGACGGTTGAACTGGTGATCGACGCGCTGGAGGCCCATTTCGGCGTCCAGCTCCCCCACCGCCAGCCGCGCGGCGGCCGGGCCGCCAAGGCCGACGCCCCCAAGGCCGACGCCCCCTGACGGCTGGTCCCCACGCCCTTTCCTGAACCTCCAGCCTCGCGGACTGCCCCGATGACCTCCGTCTCCGCCACCACCCCGGCCGCACTCGACACCGTCCGCCTGGAGCTGGGCGCCCGCAGCTACGACATCCTGGTCGGCGACGGTGTGCTGGCCGATGCGGGCGAGCGCATCGCCGCCGTCACCCGCGGCCGGGCGCCCATCGTGGTGACCGACGCCAACGTGGCGCCGCTGCATCTGGATACGCTGAACGCCGCGATGCTGGAGGCAGGGATCGCGCCGCAGCCGGCCATCGTCCTGCCGGCCGGCGAGAAGACCAAGGACTTCGGCCATTTCCAGCAGCTGATGGACGACATTCTGGGCCGCGGCATCGAACGGTCCACCGTCCTGCTGGCGCTGGGCGGCGGGGTGATCGGCGACATCACCGGTTTCGCCGCCGCATCGGCCCTGCGCGGCATCGACTTCATCCAGGTGCCGACCACGCTGCTGTCCCAGGTCGACAGCTCGGTCGGCGGCAAGACCGGCATCAACAGCCGCCACGGCAAGAACCTGATCGGCGCCTTCCACCAGCCGCGGCTGGTCATCGCCGACACCGCCACGCTCGACACCCTGCCGCGGCGCGAAGTGCTGGCCGGCTACGCCGAGGTGGTGAAGTACGGCCTGATCCGCCAGCCCGACTTCTTCGCCTGG
Source organism: Azospirillum sp. B21 (assembly GCF_008364825.1). Lineage (GTDB taxonomy): Bacteria > Pseudomonadota > Alphaproteobacteria > Azospirillales > Azospirillaceae > Azospirillum. Next base: position 228,235 of record NZ_VTTO01000004.1, on the reverse strand, counting down.
CTGGAGCAGAACGGCCGGCGGGTGGTGGACGGCGACAGCGACGCCCGGCGCCATGCCGTGACCGTCAGCTGCCGTGCCAAGGCCGACATCGTCGGGGTGGACGAGCGCGAGAGCGGCGACCGGGCATTGCTGAACCTGGGCCACACCTTCGGCCATGCGCTGGAGGCGGCGACCGGCTTCGGCCAGACCCTGCTGCATGGCGAGGGGGTGGCGATAGGCATGGTGCTCGCCTTCGACCTGTCGGTGCGGCTGGGGCTTTGCCCGGCGGAGGATGCCCAGCGCGCCCGCGCCCATCTGGCGGACGTGGGCCTGCCGGTACGCCCGGCCGACATCCCCGGCGTCGCCTGGGACGTGGACGGGCTGGTGCGGTCGATGGCCAAGGACAAGAAGGTGCAGGACGGCCGCATCACCTTCATCCTGGCCGACCGCATCGGCAACGCCTTCACCCGTCGCGACGTCGATGCCGCCGCCGTCCGCTCCGTTCTGGAAGAGGCGGTGACCCCAGCCTGATACCCGCATCCCTTTGATCGAGCATTTGCGGATAGTCAGTCTTTCGCACAATAGCCGCCCTCGCCGTTGCCCGCCCATACTCCCGACCAAGACCGCGGCCGTCCCGTCGCGGCGGACAAGGGAGGATGGGCGATGAAGGCGATTGCGGGCATGTCGGCGTTGGGTGCTCTGCTGTTGGTGGCGGCACCGGCCATGGCGCTGGAAGTGCGCGAGCAGGCGACGATCAAGGCGCCGATCGAGCAGGTGTGGAAACAGATCGCGCCCTTCTGCGCCATCGCCGACTGGCATCCGGCCGTGGAGGGCTGCACCCTGCGCAAGACCGGCGGCACTCAGGAACGCGACCTCGCCCTGAAGGGCGGCGGCGCCATCCAGGAACGGCTGATGGCCGTCTCCGCCGCCAAGCACCGCCTGCGCTACACGCTGCTGAGCGGACCGCTGCCGGTGAAGAACTACAGTTCCACCATCCGGCTCAGCGCGGTGGATGCCCGCACCACCCGCATCACCTGGTCCTCCAGCTTCGAGGCCAGCGGCGCCCCCGATGCGGAAGCGCGCAAGACCATCGCCGGCATCTACACCAGCGGCTTCGAAGGGCTGCGCAAGCGGCTTGATTCTCCGCAGTAAAACCGGCGGAAGCGAAAACCAATCCGGAAACATGTATGGTTTTTAACAATCAGTTCTATTGACTATCAGATCATCAAGCTGACAGGATCGGCATTACCGCGCTGCGAAATCGCGGTCGAGTGCATCGTTCGTCCACAAAACCTGCAATCACGAGGGAGATGGGACACATGCCGACACGTCGACTGATGCCGGATGTCATCAAGAACCAGGAGCTGTCCTGCCTGCCGTCGGGCGCCACCGTCCGCGATGCCGCCACGCTGATGGCAGAGAAGCGCATCGCTGCGGTGCTGGTCACCGAAGGGCGGACGCTGAAAGGCATCGTCACCGAACGCGACATGACCGTACGCGTGGTGGCCGCCGGACTCGACCCCGACACCACGCCGCTGTCGGCCGTGATGACCGAGAATCCCGACACACTGGAACCCTCGGCCACGGCACTCTCCGCGCTCGACCTGATGGAACAGCGCCGTTACCGCCACCTGCCCATCGCGGTCGATGGCGAGGTGGTCGGCATGGTGTCGATCCGCGACCTGTTCGCCGTCGTCCGCGCCCATCTGGAGGACGAACTGCGCAGCCGCGAGGCCTACATGTTCGGCAGCGGCTATTCGGCGGAGGCCAGGCTCGGCTGAACGCAACGGTGACCGCAAGGCTGACCTATAGGTAACGCTGCGTTGCGGCGGGGTCGGGTTGACCGGGCGCCCGGCCCCGCCGATAGTCGATGGTGAGCCATTCTACCTGATGAACTGGAAAGCCCGATGTCCGCGCCCTCGCTGTCCGCCCCCGCCGCGCGCGAGCCGATCCACACCCGCCGCGTCACCTGCCAGGGATTCCGGCGCACCGACGGGCTGTGGGACATCGAAGGGCACCTGACCGACGTCAAGAGCTATGGGTTCCATACCGAGGAGCGCGGACATCTGGAGCCGGGAACGCCGATCCACCAGATGTGGATGCGCCTGACCGTCGACGACAAGCTGACCGTCCAGGCGGTGGAGGCGGTCACCCAGCACAGCCCCTACAACGCCTGCGGCAGCATCACGCCGCAGTTCCAGAAGCTGGTTGGCCTGCGCATCGGTCCGGGCTGGACCCGTGCGGTCAAGGACCGGCTGGGCGGGCCGAAGGGCTGCACCCATTTGGTGGAGCTGCTGGGCCCGCTGGCCACCACCGCCTTCCAGACAGTCTACCCGATCCTGGCCCGCGAGGCGGCCGAACGGGCGAAAGCTGCCGGCAAGCCGACCCACGACGACGGCAAACGGCCGGTCCTGCTGAACATGTGCCACATCTTCGACAGCAACGGCGAAGTGGTGCGCAAACATTGGCCTGCCCACTACACCGGCGAGCAAGGCGAAGACTCCGCCCGCGAGGAAGCGGCGGAATAGGCGACGCCGCTCTGCAAAACAGCGGAAGGAAAGGCGGACTGCGGCCGGTGGCCAGGTCGCGGCGCGCCTTTATGCCTCCAGCAGGGTGCTTGGCGACGCCGATTGGCCGCCGGGGGTGGGAAAGCTGCCGCCTGCCGCGACCGCGGACTGGCCGCCGTCGACGTCATCGACAGCCGGCAGTTCGAATGGCGTGCCGATGAACGGATCGCTGCCGCCATGGCCGGCGCGCACATGACCATCCTCGGTGCAAGCTCGCCGGTAGTAGGACGCAATGAAGACACGCACGGCGGAGGTCAGGGTGACGTCCGCTTCCTCGGGGTTGATGCCGCGGCGGCGAGCCTGCTCCTCGATCCGTTCCTTGATCTGCGTGCAGAGACGATTGACGGTCAGTCCTTCCCGACGGCCGATATCCTCCAGAGCATCCCACATCGACGGTTCCAGCCGCATGCTCGTGCGATGACCGCCGATCATGATGTTCTGGCTTCTCAATGGTTCCACCCCTGCCTGTGGGGTGTTCACCCGCTTTTTCTTCGGCCCACGCTTCGCCATCCGCAGCCCCTTCCACGAAGCCGCCGGCGGACATGCGAAGTTTGTGTCCGCCACGGCGCGATAAATGGTTGCATATATCGCACTTTACTAAACGCAGCGGGAATTGCAACCACGCACGCGCGTCTCATTCTTACAACATTTTCTAAAATCGACTCATAGTTGCATTCATATGTATGCAATTTCAGCCCCTCAACCGCGCGTTACTTGAGAGGCGGGAACCGAGTGTTGAAACGCGGAGGGAAGCGAAGCGGCGGTCAGGCTCCGGCTTCGCCGGGGGCGTGGGTGGTCAGGCCCAGCGCGTGCACCCGCTCGCGCAATTCGTCGGCCAGCAGGGCATAGACCATGCGCTGGCGCTCCACCCGCGACTTGCCGGCGAAGGCGGCGGAGACGACGGTAACGTGGAAATGGGTCTCGCCCGCGGCGTCCGCACCGGCATGGCCGGCGTGCCGGGCGGAGTCGTCGACCACCTCCAGACGATCAGGCGCCAGTCCGGCGGTCAGCTTCTCGCGGATGCGGGTGGCGTATTCCATGGCGGGGTTCCGGTTTCTCTCGCATGAGCGGTGGAAGGGCGGCCGGCGGAGGAGCGGCTCCCCCCGGCGATCCGCACCGCAAAGGAGAGGGTGCGATTCATCGTCTGTCAAGCGCCGCGACCCGCGCGTTGCGGATGACGGAAGCCTGATTCGGCGTGCTTGCCAGAGGCATCGGCTCTTCCCATACTTGCCCGATGACCAGGAACCGCGCCCGCTCCAGTTACGACAGCTACGCCGCCCCGCGTGCGGCCACCCGTGTGTGCGACCACCCTGAGTGCGTCGCCGCGGGCGAATACCGTGCGCCGAAAAGCCGCAGCAGTCTCAACGAGTACTGGTGGTTCTGCCTGGACCATGTCCGGGAGTACAACCGCGCCTGGGACTATTACGCCGGCATGTCCACCGACCAGATCGAGGCGGAGGTGCGGCGCGACACCACCTGGCAGCGGCCGAGCTGGCCGCTCGGCAAATGGGCGACGCAGGAGCGCTTCATCCGCGAGCGCGTGGTCAACGGCTTCAGCTTCGAATTCGGCCAGGATGCCGGCAAGACGAAGGACGAGGAAAAGGCGCACCGGCGGAGCCACGCCCGGACCGAAGAGGAAAAGGCGCTTGCCGTCCTGGAACTGACACCGCCCGTGGACTTCACGCGCATCAAGGCACGCTATCGGGAGCTTGCGAAAAAGCACCATCCCGATGCCAACGGCGGCGACAAGGCTGCGGAAGAACGCCTGAAAGAAATCAATCAGGCCTACAATACGCTGAAAGCCTGTTATGCTGCCTGAACCTCCGTTGGCGGGCCGGGTCAACCCCGCGGCCGCTGGACAACCGACACTCGCTGGAACGTAAGAAACCACCCATGGCTTCCCAAGGAGCGACCCAGGCCAGCTCGGCCCTGTTCGACCACAAGCCCGATACGACGGTCTCGGTGCGCGAGGTCTTCGGAATCGACAGCGACATGCAGGTGCCGGCCTTCAGCCAGCGCTCGGAGCATGTGCCCGACCTCGACAGCGCCTACCGGTTCGACCGGGATACGACGCTGGCCATCCTCGCCGGCTTCGCCTACAACCGCCGCGTCATGGTCCAGGGCTATCACGGCACCGGCAAGTCGACCCACATCGAACAGGTGGCGGCGCGGCTGAACTGGCCATGCATCCGTGTCAACCTGGACAGCCACATCAGCCGCATCGACCTGATGGGCAAGGACGCCATCGTTCTGCGCGACGGCGTGCAGGTCACCGAATACCGCGAGGGCATCCTGCCCTGGGCCCTGCAGCATGCCTGCGCCCTGGTGTTCGACGAGTATGACGCCGGCCGTCCGGATGTGATGTTCGTGATCCAGCGCGTGCTGGAGGTGGAAGGCAAGCTGACGCTGCTCGACCAGAACCGCGTCATCCGCCCGCACCCGGCCTTCCGCCTGTTCGCCACCGCGAACACCGTCGGCCTCGGCGACACCACCGGCCTGTACCACGGCACGCAGCAGATCAACCAGGGCCAGATGGACCGCTGGAACATCGTGGCGACCCTGAACTACCTGCCGGTCGACGCCGAGATGAAGATCGTCCAGGCCAAGGTCGCGTCCTATGACGACGCCAAGGGCCGCGACACGGTGGCGTCGATGGTGCGGCTGGCCGACCTGACCCGCGCCGGCTTCATCAACGGCGACATCTCCACCGTCATGAGCCCGCGCACGGTCATCACCTGGGCCGAGAACGCGCGCATCTTCAACGACGTCGCCTTCGCCTTCCGCATCACCTTCCTCAACAAGTGCGACGAGGTGGAGCGGCCGACGGTGGCCGAATACTACCAGCGCTGCTTCGGCGTCGAACTGCCGGAGACGGGGGTCCAGGCGAACCTCGTGTGACGATCCTGCGCCCTTGCTTTCCCTCCTGAAGTCGGGGCGCAGCACACAAGGATTTACACGGATTTCACGGATTTAAACACGGATTTCACGGATGAAGGTGAGCCTGGGTGCCGATCTCGACCGCTTGACCGAGCGGGTCATCGGTGCCGCCTTTGCGGTTCATGCCGCATTGGGCCATGGATTCGCAGAGCAGGTCTATAAAAAGGCCCTGTTTCGTGAGTTATCCGACGCCGGTTTGACGGCTGCCACGGAAGTGCCTTTCAAGGTGCTTTACAAAGGTGATCCCGTCGGCAGCTATTTTGCGGATCTCGTGGTCGAACAGCGGTTGATCGTGGAGTTGAAGGTTTGCGAGGCTTTGATCCAAGCCCACAGCCGCCAAGTTCTGAACTATCTGCGGGCAAGCGGATTGCCGGTTGGCCTTCTGTTCAACTTCGCCGGACCAAGCCTTACGGTCAAGCGAGTACTGGCACATTAGAAAATCCGTGAAATCCGTGCCCAAATCCGTGAAATCCGTGTCAATCTTGCCCGCAGCTCTCCGACCTTGTCCGAAGCCGGTACCACAACCCGAAGACGCCCCGCGATGACCACCCAGAACGACTCCCCCGTCGAGGCCTTCAAGCGGTCCACTACCGCCACGGTGCGCGCCATGTCCCGCCGGGCGGAGGTGCAGGTGGGCTTTTCGTCCGATCCGCCGGGGCTGTCGGGCCAGCGGGTTCGGGTGCCGCTGCCGGCGCGCGACCTGAATCCGGTCGAGGTCGCCAAGCTGCGCGGGGCGGCCGATGCCGTGGCGCTGCGGCTGCGCTATCACGACGCCACGGTGCATGCCCACCGCATGCCGCTGGGCGATGCGGCGCGCCAAGCCTACGACGCGCTGGAACAGGCGCGCTGCGAGGCGTTGGGCAGCCGCGACATGGCCGGCGTCGCACACAATCTCGAGGCGGCGCTGGACGACCGTTACACCCGCCAGGGCCTCGACCGTGTCGAGGATCGCGGGCAGGTGCCGCTGGCCGAGGCGCTGCGGCTGATGGCGCGCGAGGCGATGACCGGAGCAGCACCACCGCCCGCCGCCGCCCACGCGGTCGATCTCTGGCGCCCCTGGATCGAGGAGCGGCTGGGCCGCGACATGAAGGGGCTGGCCAACTATGCCGGCGATCAGGAGGCCTACGCCAAGGCCGTGCGCCGGCTGCTGGCCGACCTCGACATGGAAGTCGGTCAGGAAGCCGACCAGGAAGAGGAGGAGGACCAGCAGACCCAGTCCTCCGAGGATGAGAATTCGCCCGAGAGCGGCCAGACCCGCGGCCAGGACGAGGACCAGTCCGAGTCCGAATCCATGGCCTCGTCCGAGATGCAGGACTCCTCGGAGGCCGGCGACAGCGCCGAGGAAGGCGCCGGCGAGGAAGGTGACATGGAGATGGGCGAAGGCGAGGGGGCGGAGGAGCCCGCCGGTCCCGGCCAGCCCTGGCGCAACGACGCCAACCGCCGCAACGAACCCGATCCCAACGCCTACAAGGCCTTCACCACCCAGTATGACGAGGTGGTGGACGCCGCCGACCTCTGCGACCCGGCGGAGCTGGAGCGGCTGCGCCATCTGCTGGACCAGCAGCTGCAGCATCTGCAGGGCGTGATCTCCAAGCTGGCGAACCGGCTGCAGCGCCGGCTGATGGCCAAGCAGCAGCGCTCCTGGAACTTCGACCTGGAAGAGGGCATCCTCGACGCCGCCCGTCTGGCCCGCGTCGTCGCCAACCCGGTGCTGCCGCTCTCCTTCAAGGCAGAGAAGGAGATGGATTTCCGCGACACGGTGGTGTCGCTGCTGATCGACAATTCCGGCTCGATGCGCGGCCGGCCGATCTCCATCGCCGCGATGAGCGCCGACATCCTCGCCCGCACGCTGGAGCGCTGCGCGGTGAAGGTGGAGGTGCTGGGCTTCACCACCCGCGCCTGGAAGGGCGGGCAGGCGCGCGAGGCCTGGGTCGCCGCCGGCAAGCCGCCGCATCCCGGCCGCCTGAACGACCTCCGCCACATCGTCTACAAGGCCGCCGACATGCCGTGGCGCCGCGCCCGCAAGAATCTGGGCCTGATGCTGCGCGAAGGCATCCTGAAGGAGAACATCGACGGCGAGGCGCTGCAGTGGGCGCACAACCGCCTGCTCGGCCGGCCGGAACAGCGCCGCATCCTGATGGTGATCTCCGACGGCGCGCCGGTGGACGACTCCACCCTGTCGGTGAATGCCGGCAATTATCTGGAACGCCATCTGCGCCAGACCATCGAGCAGATCGAGACCCGGTCGCCGGTGGAGCTGGTGGCGATAGGCATCGGCCACGACGTGACCCGCTACTACCGCCGCGCCGTCACCATCGTCGATGCGGAGCAGCTGGGCGGCACGATGATGAACAAGCTGGCCGAGCTGTTCGACGAGGACGACCGCCGCGGCGGCCGGCGCGGCTGGCGTTGACGTAAGGATGGAGGGGAGGGTGTTTCCAGCTTTGTCAGTGACTTAGCTGAATACACCGCCCCGGTTCAGGGCGTATCCTTACCTACGAATTCCGGCTTGACGCCTTCTGCCGGTCCGGGAGAAGGCGCTGGAGTTGGCGTTGCGTTGGCTCCGGACGGCGCCGCCGCCTTCGCCGCGTCCTTCTTCTCCTCCTCCGGCACCAGGCGCCAGAGTTCGGTCATGCCGGTGCGGCCACGCAGGGAGCGGCCACCCTGGCGGACCAGCGGAACGGCATCCTTGCCCTTGGCGGCGGTGACGCCGCTGGTCAGCACGATCACCTCGGCATCGCCCTGGAGTCCGCCCGACAGCTCCTCGATGCGGGCGGCGACGTTCACCGTGTCGCCGACGATGGTGTAGTTGATCCGGCTGTCGGAGCCGATGTTGCCCACCACCACCGGGCCGCTGTGCAGGCCGACGCGGACATGGATCGGCGCCTGCCCGGCGGCGACGCGGCGGCGGTTGTCGGCGCGGATCGCGTGATGGATGGCAAGGGCGGCGCGCAGCGCGCGGACGGCATGGTCCTCCTGTGCCTCCGGCGCCCCCCAGAAGGCCATCAGGGAATCGCCGATGAACTTGTCCACCGTGCCGCCTTCCGCCTCGATGCAGGCGGCGAGCAGGGTGAAATGCTCGTTCAGCAGGGCGGCGGTGTCGGCGGCGGCCATATGCTCGGCCATGCGCGAGAAGCCGCGGATATCGGTGAACATCACCGTCACCTCGCGCTGCACGGAATCGAGCCCGCCTTCGGTCTCGCGCTGGCGCATCAGGCGCAGGACCAGCGCCTTCGGCACATAGGTCTCGAACCAGCGCAGGCCGGCGATCATGGCGTTGAAGGCGGCGGCGGCGCGCGCCATCTCGCGGAGGCGGGAATCCGGCAGATCGGGGATCGCGCGGAATTCGAAGGCGCGGACGCGGTCGGCGGCCTCGGCCAGCCGGGCCACCTGCCGGCTGATCCGCCGCCCGACCAGAAGCGCCACCCCGACCGACACCAGCAGGATGGCGAGCCCCACGGCGCCGGTGATGTAGAGCCGGCGGATCTCGACGCCCATCTCGCCGTCGCGATAGCCGATGCCGATGATCCAGTCCTGCTGGCCGTATCCCGCCATGCTGCGGGTCAGGAACATGTAGTCGCTGCCCAGCACGCGCACACCGCGCGCCTCCACCCGCTTCTTCAGCGACTGGACCGGGACCCCGCTGGTCCACAGCGCCGCCAGCGCCGGGTCGTCCACCTGATCGATCCGCGGCAGCGGCGGCCCGTCGAGCTTGCCGGAAAAATCGAAGCTGCGGCCGACCAGCGCCGGGTGAGCCAGCACATGGCCGTGGTCGTACAGCACGAAGGCGTTCAGCCCCTGCTCCACATACAGCACCGACAGGAAGCGCGACAGATCGCCCAGCGACACGCCGACCGCCACCTGTCCCAGATAGCGGCCGTCGCGCCGCACCGGCTGGTACAGGGTGAGGAAGCTGTTCTGCGCTTCCTTCAACCAGCGTGGATCTGCCCAGGTGGCGGCGCTGCGGTTGGGGCCGTCCAGCACCTCCGGCGGGATATCGCTCTCGCCCTGCATGTCGAAGGGCTCGGCCACCAGCCCGCCGTTCAGCCGGCCGACGCGGACCCCGGTCAGGTCCGGGCGGATGAAGGCCAGTCCCGTCACGTCCGGCGCGCCGGCCAGCGCACCGCGCAGGGTGTCGGTCATCGCCGTGCCGTCATTCGCCTGCAGGTCTCCGCGCTCGACCAGTCCGGCGACGAAGCGCGCCATTTCCCGCGCGGGGTCAAGCTGGTGGCGCACCCGCACCTCCACCCCCGCCAGTGCCAGATCGGCCTTGTCGTTCAGCAGGGCGAAGGTGTTGGTGCTGGCGCTGACCAGTCCCAGGACAAGGACGCTGGCGACCGCCGCCAGCATCAGCGACCCGAACCCCGCGACCAGCACCGCGGCGATCGGCAGCCGCAGCCGTCGCCGTCCAGCCGGCTCCGGCGCCAACTTCGCCCGCGCCCTGGTGCCCGCCTGCCCGGCCGATTTCGCGGCCGGCGCCGGAGCGGGCAGAGGCAACTGTACGCGTGCTGAAGGGCTGTCGGGCATGCGCCGCAGCCTACCCGCACGTACGTTCCGGAGCAACCCGGCGGGCTGTATCCTTACGCGGATTTCATGCGGCCAAGCTGATGTTTGCCGGCGCGCCCATCCACCCCTATTCGCCGACGATCACCTTCACCCGCTGCCCCGCTTGCAGCGGCGTGCCGGGGGGCAGGTCGTTGATGATCCGGAACAGTTCCTCGGCATAGGGCTCCTGCGGCATGCGGCGGACGAAGCCTTCGACGCTGTCGCCGGGCTGCACCGTCGCCACCTGGACGCGGCGCGGGCGGTAGCGGGCGGCCTCCTGCGCGGTCAACTGATGGAAGCTGTTGGCCGTCGCCTGGAAATCGGTATCGAAACGAGCCAGATTTCCCGCGGGTGCCAGGAAGGTGAAGCGGTACATCCGCCCGTCCGGCATGCGGATCGCCACCAGCCGGATGTCCGCGCTCTCGCCCTCCGCCTCGCCGCGGGTGGTGGCGGTGGCGGCGGGCATGCCGCCGATGGTGATGCGCTGGAGGTTGGACAGGTTGGCCCCTTTCCCCCACACCCCGGTCAGGAAGGACGCCGGGTCGGAGACGCCGGCCGCCGATCCGCCGTCGAAGGCCATGGCGGCGCCGTTCTGTCCCTTGGCGATCACCTGTTCCGCGCCGTTCAGCAGCGAATAGCCCTTCGGCACGGTGAAGGCGATGCCCAGCTGCGGGTGGGCGAAGGTCCGGTCGCGCACATAGCCGTTCTCCGGGCTGTCGCCATAGACCATGCCGTCGACCGCGGCCAGGTAAGGATCGCGCGGGCGAGCGCCGCCCTGCGGGATCGCGCGGGCAAGCTCGGCGGCGCGGCGCACGCGCTCCTCGGTCGCCGGGTGGCTGGCGAAGAAGTCGAAGCCGCCCTCGCCCTTGTTGCCGGCGCGCAAGCCGCCATACTGGCTGTCGCGGCGCAGGGTTTCCAGGAAGGTCGCCATGGCGAAGGGATCATAGCCGGCGCGGCGCAGCGTCTCGACGCCGAGCTGGTCAGCCTCCAGTTCCTGTTCGCGCGAATAGCTGGCGACCACCGCGGTGCCGCCCAGCCCGGCCAGCTGCGCCAACGTGTCGTTGCCGAACACCAGCCCGACCCCGGCGGCGAGGATGCCGGCGATGGTCTGCCGGGTCTGGCGCTGCGCCGAATGGCGGGCGGTGACGTGGCCGATCTCGTGCGCCAGCACGCCGGCCACCTCCGCCTCGTCCTTCGCCAGCGCCAGCAGGCCGCGGGTGACGTAGACATAGCCGCCGGGCACGGCGAAGGCGTTGACCACGTCGCTGTCCAGAACGGTGAAGGTCCAGGGCTCGCGCGCCCGCGCCGTGGTGGAGGCCAGCTTACGGCCCAGCTGCTCGACATAGCCCTGCAGCCGCGCGTCCTTCACCGCCCCGCCGAACTGGGCCAGAATCTTGGGATGCTCCTGCGCGCCCAGCGCCGACTCGTCGCCGGACAGGACATTGTCCAGCAGCCCGGCCGTTGCCGGGGCGGGGGCGGTCAGGGCGGGTGCCGTGACGGCCAGACAGAGGGCTGCCAGCGCGGCACGGAACGGCTTGCGGAAGGGGGCGTGGATCGGCATACCGGTCAAAACCCCGCCCGGCGGCGGTTGTTCCGCAAAGACGGCGATCTCCATGCGACTTGTCCCGCTCCCGCTTGTGGGCTTGCCGGTTCTGCTGCTGAGTTGGCTGTTGCTGACCGGTGCCGCGTCGGCGGAGCCGTTGCGCGTCACCGCCGTGCTGGACGGCGACACGCTGGAGTTGGAGGACGGCCGCCGCGTCCGGCTGGCGGGGATCGAAGCCGCCAAGCCGCCACGCAGCGCGGGTCCCGCCGACGGCCGCGTCTGGCCGCTGGCGGAGGCGGCGACCAGGGCGCTGTCCGAACTGGCGCTCGGCCGCCGCGTCGCCCTGCACGGGCCGGCGCCGGTCGACCGCCATGGCCGGCTGCTTGCCAATCTGGTGCGGGAAGACGGCTTGTGGCTGCAATCGGCCCTGGTCGTCCGTGGGCTGGCCCGCGTCCACACCCGGCCCGACGCCCGCGCCTATGCCGCCGAACTGCTGGCCGGCGAGGACGCCGCGCGCAACGCCGGGCGCGGGCTTTGGCGCAGCCGGGTCTATGCGGTTCGCGACGCCGCCGATCCCGACGACCTCGCCCGCGACCGCGACGGCTTTCAATTGGTGGAAGGGGTGGTGCTGGCCATCTCCAAGAGCGGCGGCGAGGCCTGGCTGGATTTCGGTACCGACTGGCGCAGCGACGTCACCGTCCATATCGGCCGTGCCGCGATGCGCGAGGTCACCCGCGCCGGCATCGACCCGCTGTCCTTGGAAGGGCGGCGCGTGCGCGTGCGCGGCTGGATCACCCTGCGCAACGGCCCGATGATCGAGATCAGCCACCCCGAGCAGATCGAGAAGCTGGAGCGGGAGGTGGGGCGGAGTGCGGCGGTATCGCCGACACCGGAGGGGGAGGAGGATGATTCGGAGGAGGATGAGGAGGAATGAGGGGAGACTTGCGGAGCAGCTCCCCTCCGTCGCTTACAGGATCGCGTTGAAGTCGTCGAGCAGTGTGGCGATCCGTCCGCTGTCGCTCTGGTCCATGATGACGCGGGCGCGTTTGCTCGCCTCCATCAGGTCGAGCGAGCGGATGCGTTTCTTCACCGCCGGCACCGCCAGCGGCGCCATCGACAGTTCGCGCACGCCGAGACCGAGCAGCAGCGCGGTGTAGCGCGGGTCGCCGGCGATCTCGCCGCAGACCGACACCGTGATGCGGGCACGCAAGGCCGCCTCGATGGTGAACTGGATCAGCCGCAGCACCGCCGGATGCAGCGGGTCGTACAGCGTGGCGACCTGTTCGTCGGCACGGTCGATGGCCAGCGTGTACTGGGTCAGGTCGTTGGTGCCGATGGCGAAGAAATCGGCGGCATAGGCCAGCGCGTCGGCCGACAGGGCCGCTCCCGGCACCTCCACCATCACCCCCACCGGCGGCAGCGGGTCGGCGATGGCGATGCCGCGGCGCCGCAGGCGGCGGGCGACCTGCCCCATCATCTCCCGCACCTTCTGCACCTCCGCCACCGACGCAATCATCGGCAGCAGGATGCGCAGCGGCCCATGCGCCCCGGCCCGCAACATGGCGGCGAGCTGGGTTTCCAGCAGCTTCGGTTCGCGCAGGCCGAGCCGGATGGCGCGCAGGCCGAGAGCGGGGTTGGCCGGCTCGCCATAGCGGCCCGCCATCCAGCCGGCCAGCTTCTCGCCGCCCAGATCCATTGTGCGGGCGGTGACGGTGCGGCCGCCCATCCCCTCGATCATGGTGCGCAGCACGCCGTACTGCTCATCCTCGTCGGGCAGATGGTCGCGGTTCATGAACATGAACTCGGTCCGCAGCAGGCCGATGCCCTGGGCGCCATGCTCCAGCGCCTGATCCAGGTCGCGCGGCAGCTCCAGGTTCGCCATCAGCGTCACCGCGGTGCCGTCGCGGGTGACGGCCGGCAGCTTGCGCAAGCTCTTCAGTCCCTGGCGCTCGCGTTCGCGCGCGGCCCGGCGCTCGCCATACTCCGCCAGCACATCGGCCGGCGGGTCGATCAGCACGCGGCCCTGCAGGCCGTCGACGATCACCGTCACGCCGTTGCGCACCCCCGCCAGCAGGCCGGGCGCGCCCAGCACCGCCGGCAGGCCGAGCGAACGGGCGAGGATCGCCGTGTGCCCTTCCGCCCCGCCCAGCACGGTGGCGAAGCCGCCGACGACGGTGGGGTCGAGCAGGGCGGTGTCGGCGGGGGTCAGTTCCTCCGCCAGGATGATGCTGCCGGGAGGCAGGTTGCTGAAGGCCCGGTATTCCTGCTTCATCAGGTTGCGGGTCAGCCGCCGCCCGACCTCGCGGATGTCGTCGATGCGGCCGGCCAGATAGGCGTCGTCCATGCCGGCGAAGGTTGCGGCGATGGCGGCGATCTCCGCCTGGATGGCGACCTCGGCATTGACGCGGTCCTGCTTGATGCGATGCTCCACCCCGCGGGTCAGGCGCGAGTTGGTGACCATCGACAGGTGGGCGTCCAGCAGGAAACCGATCTCTTCCGACGCCGAATCGGGCAGGACCAGCGCCTTGCTCTTCAGCTTCTTGATCTGGCGCCGCGCCTTGGCCGCCGCCTCGTTGAAGCGGGCGACCTCCGCCTCGACGGCTTGCGGTTCGACGGTGTATTCGGGGATGGCGACGGCGCCGCTTTCCACCACATGGGCCGGGCCGATGGCGATGCCGGGGGACACGCCCAGGCCGCGCAGGGCGCGCGCCGAGCCGCTCCAAGATTCGGACGAGGGGACGCCGCCAAAACCGCCGCCGGAGCCGCCGCGATCGGGACCGGCCACGGGGCCGTTGGCCGCGCCGGTGGAGGGCAGATCACTCTTCATCGAACTTGCGGTTGATCAGGTCCAGGAGGGCGTCCATCGCCGCGTCTGCGTCCGTGCCGGTCGCGCGCAGTTCCACCGTGGTTCCGGGGCCGGCAGCCAGCATCATCAGCCCCATGATCGACTCGCCGGACACGACGGACTCGCCGCGGCGCACCGAGATTTCGGCGTCGAAGGTGGCGACCAGCTTCACGAACTTGGCCGAGGCGCGGGCATGCAGGCCGCGCTGGTTGGTGATGGTGGCGGTGCGGCGGATTTCGCCGTCGGCGGGCGCCGTTTCGTCGGGAGGGCTCATCGAGGGCGGTTTCAGTCCGACAGGAGGGTGGAGGCGACGTTGATGTATTTCTGCCCGGCATCGCGGGCGGCGATCACCGACTTGTCGAGCGGTTCGGTCTTCCGCACGCTGGCGAGCTTGATCAGCATCGGCAGGTTGACGCCGGCGATCACCTCCACCTTCGCCTTGTCCATGATGGAGATGGCGAGGTTGGACGGCGTGCCGCCGAACATGTCGGTCAGCACCACGACACCCGACCCGTCGTCGACCTCCGCCACCGAGTTCAGGATGTCCTGGCGGCGCTGTTCCATGTCGTCGTCCGGGCCGATGCACACGGCGCGCACCTGCTGCTGTTCGCCCACCACGTGGAACAGCGCGGCGATGAACTCCTCGGCCAGCCGTCCGTGGGTGACAAGAACCATACCGATCATGGGACATCCTTCAAGGTTGGGTCCTCCCCGGAGACCTGCGCGAGAACCGCTGCCGCACGGCAACCGCCCGCATCGCATCTGGATCGTTGGTTGGACGTATGGTCGTCAAGGCGCAATTTGCATCATCCCATGTTGCCGGCCGGGGTGCCGGTCTGCCCGGCGGTGCGAAGCCCCAGCCGGTCGAGTTCGCGGTGGCTCAGGCTGACCCGCAGCCTCTGCTCCTTCAGCCAGGCGGCCAGCCGTTCGGCGATGAAGACCGACCGGTGCTTGCCGCCGGTGCAGCCGATGGCGATGGTCAGATAGCTCTTTCCTTCCTGGTTGTAGCGGGGCAGCAGCGGTCGCAGCAGCTCCGTCAGGTTCCGGAAGAAGGCGGGGAAGTCGGGGTCGCTTTCCACCCGTGCCGCGACGGCCGGGTTCAGGCCGGTCAGCGGCCGAAGCTCCGGGTCGTAATGCGGGTTGGTCAGGAACCGCACGTCGAAGACCAGATCGGCTTCGCGCGGAAGACCCTGGCGGAAGGAGAAGGAGGTCACGAACACCTGCAGGGCTGCCTGGGCGTCACGCCGGAAATGCCCCGACAGAATGCGCCGCAAATCGTGAATGGACAGTTGCGTCGTGTCGATCGTGACGTCGGCTTCCTCCTTCAGCGGGAACAGCAGGGCACGCTCGCGCTGGATGCCATCGGGGACCGTACGGTCCTCCGCCAGCGGATGGCGGCGGCGCGTCTCGGTGAAACGGCGTTGCAGAACCTCGTCGCCGCAATCGAGGAAGACCAGACTGACGTCCAGGTCGTCGCGGCCGCGCAACTCCGCCAGCTCGTCCAGGAAGTTCTGCGCGGAAAAGTCGCGGGTCCGGCTGTCGATCACCAGCGCCAGCGGCCGGCGCTTCGGGTCGGCCTGTTGGATCAGGGCGGAGACCAGCGACAGGCGCAGATTGTCGACCGCCTCGTATCCCAGATCCTCCAGCGCCTTCAGCGCCACCGACATGCCGGCGCCGGAAAGGCCGGTGACCAGCACGACGCGGCCGCGGACCGTCGCAGGGTTGGCCGGCGCGCTGGTGGCGGGATCGGACGGCACGTCGGACAGGCTCATGGCGCGACCGGGCTGAGCTGGGTCTGGTTCGGGCCGGGCTGGGCCGACAGGCCGGCGGGGACCCGCTCCAGCCGCCCGTCGCGCAGGCAGGCGGCGGCAAGACGGATCTTGGCGGGGGTGGAGGCGTCGAAGGCGTGCAGGCCCAGCCGGGGAAGAGTGATGCCCATCAGCATCTCGGTCTCCGCCTGCGGCAGGCGTTCCACCCCGTCGCGCGGCACCAGATCGACGACGAGCCCGACATCGGCCGACGCGACGGACGGGACCGGCAGGATGCCGACGCCCCGCACCTCCAGCAGCCCGGCCAGCGCCGGCGGGGCGGAAGCGGTCAGCCGTCCGGAGGCGGCGCGCAACGCCACCCGGTCATCCGAGACCAGCCGGGCGCCACCGTCGATCAGTCGCAAGGCCAAATCCGATTTTCCGCGTCCGGACTCCCCGCGCAGCAGCACGCCGATCTCGGAGAGCAAGACGCAGGTGCCGTGAATCGTCACCATAGTCTGGCGAAGGTGAGACGTGGCGCGGGTTCTGTCAATGGAAACGGAACGGTGGCCCGACTGGTCAGGCGGGGACACCTGACCGGGCTCCCCCATCCGCTTTCCTCCGTTCTTTCGGCATGGATCACACCCTGCCGGAACACGGGAGACGATGGCATACGGCCCCGCTCAGTTGCCGGCGGCTCCACGGGGGGTGCGGCGAATGGCCTCCAGTTCCAGGGCAAGGGCGTCGCGGCGGCGGATCATCTCGTCCAAGTCCTCCAGCTCCGCCGCCTCCTGGCAGGCGTCGCGGAAGTCCTTTTCCCGCTGCAGCCGGACCAGCAGGATCTTGTAGTTGTCGGCGATGCTGGCGAGATGGCGTTGCGCGCCCTGAAGCGCCTCCGCCAGCTGGTTGCGCTCCCGCGCGCCGTCGCGCATCAGACGGGCCAATTCCCCCTGCTGCCGTCCGGCATCGCGGATCAGACGGGCCAGCCGGTAGCGGCGGAGGTCGACGACCTCGGCCTCTCCCGGGACGGGTCCACGGGAACGGGAACCCGCCGGGGACAACCTTTTCGCGAGCGACTCGGGCGGACCGGACTCAGGCATGGCAACCCCACATGTTTGTTCCGGGGGATGGCCACCCTTCGATCACCATATGGAGCAGAGGAAACAACCGGACCGATAAGGACCGGCCGTCGCATCAGCCGGCAAGCGAGAACGACCGCCGCCATGATCGGTCGATAGACCGGGCTTGTCCACCCGATAGTGCCGGGGATGTATGTATTTTGGTCGAAGGTCTCATAACAATGGCAGGATAACGGTGAAGTCGGCGCCGTCGACCGCTCCCCCAGATACCTGACGGTTTCGCGCGGATATCGATCCGTTGTGGGCACTGACTATCTGCTTTGCTATCGAAAGTCCGAGACCGGAATGGGTCCCGAACTTCTCGCCCGCCGGACGTTCGGTGTAGAAGCGGTCGAAGATCGCCTCCTCCTTCCCGTCGGGAATACCGGGCCCCTGGTCGGACACCACCACGGTCACGGTGCGTCCGGTGCGCCGGGCGGACAGCCGCACGACGCTGCCGGGCGGCGAGAAGGACAGGGCGTTGTCGATCAGGTTCTGGAACACCTGCGTCAACCGCCCCTCCAGCCCCGGCACCACCAGCCGCTCGCCCGCGGGAATGTCGATCACGAGGCGGGGCGGCATGGGCCGGCCATCCTCCGCGCCGCCTTCTCCAGGCACTTCGCCACCACCGGCCGCCACCGTCTCGTCCACGGTTTCGGCAACCGTCTGGCGCAGTTCGGCCAGCATGGTCAGCAGAAGGCCGATATCGACCGGTTCCGGCTCCGCCCGCGACAGCTCGGCGTCGAGGCGCGAAGCGTTGGAGATGTCGCTGATCAGCCGGTCCAGCCGCTGCACGTCGTCGGCGATGATCGCCATCAACCGGTCGCGGTGGCGCGGGTCGCTGACGCGGCCGGCGGTTTCCACCGCGCTGCGCAGCGAGGTCAGCGGGTTCTTGATCTCGTGGGCGACATCGGCGGCGAAACGTTCGATGGCGTCCATCCGCGTCCACAGCGCATCGGTCATCTCGCGCAGCACGCCGGACAACTCGCCGATCTCGTCGCCGCGGCGGGTCAGGTCGGGGATCTCGGCATGACGGCCGTGGCTGGTGCGCAGCCGGTCGGCAGCCTGGGCCAGCCGGCGGATCGGCCGGGCGATGGTGCCGGCCAGATAGAAGGACAGGGCGACCGTCACCAACAGCGCCACGCCGAACACCCGCAGGATGTCGAAGCGGACGGAGCGGATGGCCCGGTCGATCTCGCCGCCGCTGCGCGCCAGCAGCACCGCGCCAAGCACCTCGCGATAACGCTGCACCGGCACCGCCACTGTCAGCAGCAGTTCCGGGTCGCCGCCCTCGCCGTCGACGCGCCAGACGGTGGCCGCCGCCTCGCCGCCGAGCGCCCGCTCCACATCGGGGTTCGGCTGGCCGGGCGCCTCGCGGTAGGCCGGCAATCCCTCGCGGCTGGGCACCACGTCGATCAGCCGGGTGTAGAGATCGTTGATCGCGCGGCTGACCGGATCCCCGGCCGGCGGAGAGGGCAGTTCGCGGATCTCGATGCGCCCCTGGGAGCCGACCAGCACGCGGCTGTCGGACAGCATGTGCCCGTCGATGTCGTACAGGCGGGTGCGGGTCGCCGTCGCCTCCGCCAACCGGCGGACCATCGGGCGGGCCAGCTCCGGCGCCAGCTCGAACCGCTCGCCTCCCTCGTCGGTGGTGGATGCCCCGGTGGGGGAAGGAGCCGTCAGGATGCGGTTCACCGCGCCCTCGCCCAGCGCGGAGGCGAAGATGCGCGCCTCGGTCGCCAGCGCCTCGGTTTCCGCCTGGATCAGCCGGTCCTGGTAGCGGCCGAGATAGAGCAGGCCCGCCGCCAGCACCAGCAGCGCCAGCACGTTCACCGCCAGGATGCGCAGGGTCAGCGGCGACACGCCGCGCCGCCGCGCCGGCCTCTCCTTGGGCCTCGCTCCGCCCGTCGCGGACACCGGCTTACTCCTTGTACCGGTAACCGACGCCATAGAGCGTTTCGATCTGGGAGAAGTCGGGGTCGACCGCCTTGAACTTCTTGCGCAGCCGCTTGATGTGGCTGTCGATGGTGCGGTCGTCGACGTAGACATGCTCGCCATAGGCCGCGTCCATCAGTTGGTCGCGGTTCTTCACATGGCCCGGCCGCTGGGCCAGCGCCCGGACCAGGAGGAACTCCGTCACCGTCAGGTCGATCGGCTGGCCCTTCCAGCTGCAGGCATGGCGGGCGCCGTCCAACAGAAGCGGCCCGCGGGTGATCATCTGGCCGGGATCGGCCTCGGCGGTCTCGCCGCGCAGCGCCTCGCGCCGCAGCAGGGCCCGGATGCGCTCGATCAGCAGGCGCTGCGAGAAGGGCTTCTTGATGTAGTCGTCCGCCCCCATGCGCAGGCCCATCAGCTCGTCCAGCTCGTCGTCCTTGCTGGTCAGGAAGATGACGGGGATGTGGCTGGTCTGACGCAGACGTTGCAGCAACTCCATGCCGTCCATGCGCGGCATCTTGATGTCGAGCACGGCGAGGTCCGGCGGGCGCTGGGTCAGGCCGCGCAGCGCCTCGGCGCCGTCGGTATAGGTGCGCACGTCGAAACCTTCGGCCTCCAGGGCGATGGAGACGGAAGCCAGGATGTTGCGATCGTCATCCACCAGGGCGACGGTGTGGGCCATGGTCGTAACAGCTTCCCAATCGGTCGGAACGGAACGGTCGAGCGGGGCGGGACCTGAAATGTTAGCGGAAACATCAGGCATAGGCCGAGTGGTCATCCCAATACTTTATGCCAGAGTCCAGGTACCAGCGGCAGTTTTCTCTTTTCCCGCAGCATTTGTATGGTCCAATATGGCGGCAATGCGGCGCCGAACAACGGTGCCGCGCGGGAGAACGCACTCGTTTTGGAATGAGTTTTCTGAACGCCTCTTCGGCGTCCTCTCCGACCGGCACCGTTCCGGACGGGAAGGAGGGCGCGATGCCTCCCGGCGACCGCACGGGCGGCACGGCTCCGGCCACCAGCGCCCGGCGCCTGATGCGCGCCTGCGACCGCGCCGCGCTGGCCACCGCCCAGCGGCCCGACGCCACCGGCAGCGCTGAGACCGGTGGCCCGGACAAGGGCGGCTGGCCCTACCCATCGCTGGTGCTGGTGGCGTTCGACCATGACGGCAGCCCGCTGCTTCTGCTTTCCACACTGGCCGACCACACCCGCAACCTGCTGGCCGACGGCCGGGTCGGCCTGCTGTTCGACCGCACCGCCGGGTTGGCGCAGCCGCTGACCGGTGCGCGCCTGTCGGTCCTGGGCCGGGCGGAGCGGTCGGACGACCCCGCCCACCGGGCGCGTTACTTGCGCCGCCATCCCGATGCCGCCTTCTATGCCGGCTTCGCCGATTTCGCGATCTACCGCGTAATGGTGGAGCGCGCCCATCTGGTCGCCGGCTTCGGCCGCATCCACTGGCTGTCCGCCGCCGAGCTGGACCTGCCTGCCTCCGCCCCGGCGCTGGCGGCGGGGGAGGCGGAGCTGCTCGACCGCCTGAACGGCGAGGGGTACGGCCCCCGGCTGGTTCCCTCCACAGATGAGGACGGCGCCGGGCAAGGGGAAAGCTGGAGCCTGACCGGGGTGGACCCGGAGGGATGCGACCTGCGACGCGGGGGGTACGTCGCCCGCGTCGATTTTGAGCAGAGAATCCATGACCCGGAATCGGCTAGACTGATGCTGGATGCACTGATCCGGCCGCAGGACGGGACCGGACCGCCAGGACATGCGATAACCGGCGAAGGGGGCGCCTGACGGACCCCGAAGCCCAAGAAGGGACGCCCGAACAACAGGGACGCCCGAACAAAGGGCCACCGAAAAGAGCCCGACCATAAAAGCAAAAGAAGCCGAAGGCGGAACAAGCCAAAAGGCGCGATCACAGACCGAGAGAGACGAGCAGCCAACCGTCAGCCCGAACGACCAGCCGAGAGGTCGCTTCGACACCACCGCACACCGCACCAAGAACAAGAAGGCGGCGTGTGGGCTTGCGCAACCAGGAGAACACTTCAGTGGACCATAACGGATCGACCCGTTTCCCGTCCGGGCCCCTGGCCCCCAGACCTGTCGCCTCAGGGCCGCCCTTTGCACCGTTTCGTCGCCGCGCCTGCGCGGTGCCGCCGATCCCGGCGGGCCTCCGGCCCTGCCGCCCGTTCGGACCGGCATCCCGCTGATCGGACCGCCGATCCGGCGGACTCCTTCCATCTGACACGACAACGGACAAAGACGGCCGGACCGGCCGCGGGACCCCGATGGGATGCCCGGCGCGGCGGTACCGGCCCAGCCTTCGAGAGGACGATATGACTGGCAATATGCGGACGCGGAACAAGAAGCTCCTGGCCTGGGTCGAGGAGATCGCGCTGAAATGCAAACCGGAGCGCGTTCACTGGTGCGACGGGTCGCAGGAAGAATATGACCGTCTCTGCAACGAGATGGTGGAAGCCGGCACCTTCATCCGCCTGAACGAGGCCAAGCGCCAGAACTCCTTCCTCTGCCGTTCCGATCCGGGCGACGTCGCCCGGGTCGAGGACAGCACTTACATCTGCTCCAAGACGCGCGAGGAAGCCGGTCCGACCAACAACTGGATGGCGCCGGAGGAGATGAAGGCCAAGCTGGACGGCCTGTTCGAGGGCTGCATGCGCGGCCGCACCATGTATGTGGTGCCGTTCAGCATGGGGCCGCTGGGTTCCGACATCTCGCACATCGGCGTGCAGATCTCCGACAGCCCCTATGTCGCCGTCAACATGCGCCTGATGACCCGCATGGGCCAGAAGGTGCTGGACATCCTGGGCGACGGCGACTTCGTCCCCTGCCTGCATTCCATCGGCGCCCCGCTGGAGCCGGGCCAGCAGGACGTGCCGTGGCCCTGCAATGCCGACAACAAGTACATCGTCCATTTCCCGGAAGAGCACCGCATCGTCTCCTACGGCTCCGGCTACGGCGGCAACGCGCTGTTGGGCAAGAAGTGCTTCGCGCTGCGCATTGCGTCCTCCATGGGCCGCGAGCAGGGCTGGCTGGCCGAGCACATGCTGATCCTCGGCGTGGAAAGCCCGACCGGCGAGAAGACCTATGTCGGCGCCGCCTTCCCGTCGGCCTGCGGCAAGACCAACTTCGCCATGCTGGTCCCGCCGAAGGAGTTCGAGGGCTGGAAGGTCCGCACCATCGGTGACGACATCGCCTGGATCAAGCCGCAGCCCGACGGCACGCTGCGCGCCATCAATCCGGAGGCCGGCTTCTTCGGCGTCGCCCCCGGCACCAGCGTGAAGTCGAACCCGAACGCGCTGAAGACGCTGGACCACAACGTCATCTTCACCAACGTCGCCCTGACCGACGACGGCGACGTGTGGTGGGAAGGCCTGACGGACGAGGCGCCGGCGCACCTGATCGACTGGCAGGGCAAGGATTGGACCCCGGGCTGCGGCCGCGTCGCCGCCCACCCGAACAGCCGCTTCACCGCCCCGGCGGCGCAGTGCCCGTCGATCGATCCGGCCTGGGAGGATCCGGCCGGCGTTCCGATCAGCGCCTTCATCTTCGGCGGCCGCCTGTCGAAGACCTTCCCGCTGGTGTTCGAGGCCTACAACTGGCGCGAAGGCGTCTATTGGGCCGCGACCATGGGCTCGGAGGCCACCGCCGCCGCCGTCGGCCAGGCCGCCATCCGCCGCGACCCGTTCGCCATGCTGCCCTTCTGCGGCTACAACATGGCCGATTACTGGAACCACTGGCTGTCGATGGAAGGCAAGGTGGAAAGCCTGCCGCGCATCTACCGCGTCAACTGGTTCCGCAAGGACGAGAACGGCAAGTTCGTCTGGCCGGGCTTCGGCGACAACATGCGCGTGCTGAAGTGGATCGTCGACCGCGTCCGCGGCCGCGCCACCGACGTGGCGGAATCGCCCTTCGGCTATTCCCCGCGCTACCAGGATCTGAACTGGTCCGGCCTGAACTTCCCGGCCGACAAGTTCGCCAAGATCATGGACATCGACCGCAAGGAGGCCGAGGCCGAGGCGAAGGACCAGGAGGAACTGTTCAACCGCTTCGGCGACCGCCTGCCCGACGAGATCGAGCAGCAGCGGATCGCCCTGCTGAAGCGGCTGGAGAACAGCCCGGAGGTCTGGCGCATCGGCTGACGGGCCGATACGCCGCACAGGTAAGGATAGGGGCTGCCGCAAGGCGGCCCCTTTTCCTTATGCGGCCGACAAGGATGAACCGCCTGTCATCTTGGCTTCGCCAAGGCGGCAGCCGGTGGTGTCTCGTGCCGCGGCAAGTCTCCAGCCGTCGCAACGGCTCCCCTACTTTGCCGGGTCTTACGATCTTTCAGCGATTTAACCGGCTTGCCGCAACGGTCGGGCATAAAGTCGGTCACCCCGGTCCGCGCATTCGAGGGAGGGCGACATCATGACCGACCATCAGCTTCCGCCGGACGACGGCGACGAGTCCGCAGTGCCGAACCTCGGTGCCGGCCAGGAAGACGCGGGCCCGTTGGCGTCCAAGCGCCAACCCTGCGCCATCAGCGGCAAGCGCCGGCCAAAGCGCGACCTGATCGCACTGGACGCGCTGCGCCCCAACCTTGCCGACCGCATCCGGCTGGACCACCCGCATCTGGAGCCGGACTCGCAGATCAGCCGGCAGGAGCTGGCGCGCTACCGCTCGCTCTATGTGGCGGAGCTGCTGCAGGCCGAGCATGGCGAACTCAGCGAACTGGACCGCGAGGTCGCCGAAAGCCTCGCCCGCCACGAGACGCTGGCCGAGAACCCGGAGGAGGAGTACGACGACCGCCGCACGCTGGGAGAACGCCTGTCGGACGGGCTGGCCAGCTTCGGCGGCAGTTGGGCCTTCCTGATCTCCTTCGCCTTCTTCCTGGGCGTGTGGATGATCATCAACATCATCGAAGGCGATCCAAAGGCCTTCGACCCTTATCCCTTCATCCTGCTGAACCTCGTGCTGTCCTGCCTGGCCGCCATCCAGGCCCCGGTCATCATGATGAGCCAGAAGCGGCAGGAGGCGAAGGACCGGCTGCGCTCCGAGAACGACTACCGCGTCAACCTGAAGGCCGAGCTGGAAATCCGGCACCTGCACGAAAAGATGGATTACCTGATCCAGCGCCAATGGCAGCGCCTGGCCGAAATCCAGCAGCTGCAGCTGGAGATCATGCAGGAAAAGCGCCCGCGCAAGTGACCGCTTGCCGGAAGGACCACAGCCGCGTCAGCGCTTGCGCTTGCCGTCCAGTTCCAGCATGCCGCGCAGTGCCGCGATGGTCTTGCTGAGCGGCGTCGGATCGACCGCCTTGGGGGCGAGCTGCTTGGCAACCGGTTCCGCGGGCTCAGCCTCTTCCGCGGAAGGGACGATCGGCTCGCTGCGGGACGGAGGGCGCGGTTTGCCGGCACGCGGCTTCGGGGCGGGGGCGGGGGCGGGGGCGGGGGCGGGGGCGGATGCCGGAGGCGGGGGCTCGAGCGTCACCTCCTCCTCGATCAGGCCGCGCAGGGCCTTCATCGCCTCTTCGATCTCGCGTTCCTGGGCGGAGCGGCGGCCGGCCGGCGCAGAGTCACGGTCGGGATCGGGGTCGGGCGCCGGATCGGCATCGAAACCGGAGAGCGGATCGTCCACGCTCTTGTCCTCATCCTCCCATCCGGCTGCCGCTCCGCGGGGGCTGTCGGTGTTCCTGTCGGTGCCTTTGTCGATGCCCCTTGCCTCCGCAGCAGGCGACTTCCGCGGCAGGGGCGGAGCATCGTCGTCCGGGTCATTGGCCGCATCCTCGATCATCGACCGCAAGGCGGCGAGGGTGCGGTCGAAGCCTTCCTCATCCTCCGGCGGCGGGGGTGGACGCTGGGCACGGCGTTCGGCGCGGTGCTGGTCGAAATCGAGCGGTTCATCGGCCGGCGGCGGTGCAGCGGGCTTGGCCGACTTGGCCGCCGGCCGGTTTATCGGCTGAGCAACCGGTTTTTCCGGGTCGCGGATCGCGAAGGACAGAATCTCCTCGTCAGACGGCTCCTCATCCTCATCGAAGCCGTCCGCCGTGTCGCGGTCCTCTTCCGACCGCCAGCGGTCGAACTCGGACTCGGGTTCTCCCCAGTCTTCCTCGAAATCCTTGCGCACCAGGATCTTATGGGAGAAGACCGTCGGCTCGTCCTCTTCCGCTGACCCGTCGATGTCCTCTTCCGTCCCCGGCTGCTCGAAGCGGCGGGCGGTCGTCGGCGCAGGGGCTTCCGGTTCGTCGTCCTCGCTCCAATGGGCCTGGGCCAGCAGGCGATGCATCGCCGCCAGCGTCTCGTCCCCGCCCTCGTCGGGATCGGCGTCGGGAGCATTGTCGCGGGCGGTCTCCTTCCCGGCGGGGCGGGCAGGCGGGGCCGGATCGTCCCAACCGTCATCGAACGGATCGCCGCCATCCGGTTCGCCGTCCCGGTCGGGCTCATCGTCGCCCGGCCTGATCGCACCCAGCCGTGCCGCCATGTCCGCCAGGGAAACCGGCTCCCACAGCGGAGCGGCGCCGTCATCGCCCGGACCATCGGCCACCAGATCGGCCAGCGGAAGCTCCGACAGCGGCTTGCTGCGCACCGGGGCGGCGGGAGCAAGTGGGGGAGGAGGGGGAGGCGGAGAAACGGACTGCCCTTTCGCCGCCGGTGCGTCGCCACGCAGCGAGGCGAGCAAACCGTTCAGTGCCGCCAGCGGCGCGTCGAAGGACGGCTCCTCGTTCGCGGCCTCGAAGGAGGCGGCCGGCGGCGGCGCCAGGATCGGCCGGCTTTCGATGTCGCGGGAGTCGCAACGCGAGCAGCGGTAATGCGGCGCGATCGACAGCACCGGATAGTTCGGGCCGAAGCGCCGTTCCAGCATGGCACGGGGAAGCACGCCGCCATGCCCGCAGGCGCGGCAGCGCAGTTGCACGTCGGCGTCGATGTCGCGGAGGAACAGCATGCGGGCCATGCCGCACAGTATAGCGGCGGGCCTGCGGCTTTCCCATCCCATTCGGGAGAGGTGGCCCGCGCAACGCACCGCTTGCCGCGATGCGGCAGCCTTGGCACAGTCGCGCCATGACGCAAGCGACCCGCGACGATCAGGTTCCATCCCCCTGCATCCGGCTCTGCACGCTGGACGATCGGGAGGTCTGCGTCGGCTGTTACCGGACGCTGAACGACATCATGGTCTGGAGGGATCTCGATCCCGCCGGGCGCCTCGCGGTGCTGGACGCGGCGGACCGGCGTCGTGCGGCGGCGGCGGGGACCGGGATATCGGGGCAGGCGCCGGCTGTGGCACCCGGCCGGGTCACACCGCGCGGGTGACGGTCAGCCCCTGTTCGGACAGGCTGTCGAAGACATCCTTGAACTTTCGCAGATAGCGGGAGCGGTAGGCGTCGAAATCGGCGGCGATCGCCGCCTCGGCATTCTTGGACTTCTTGAATTCGGCCACGCGGTGGGCGTTCTCGGCGTGGTAGAGGGCGAAAGCGCCCTTGGTGACCAGATCGTTGCCGGACTGGTCTGCTTTCTGTTTGTCGCTGTTCATCAATCCATGTCCAGGTGGAGCCGACATCCGGCCACCATATGCCGGATGATCGGCGGGGCAGTTGGTCCAGCCAGCGGGCTGGACCACGGACCGAAAGCCTACGCCCGCTCCGGCGCCCCCGCAATGCTGCGACGCACCATCATGCCACCACCCCGCGCAACGCCGCCATGCGGTCACGGTCGACGCGGATGCGGTCCAGATGCTGGGCGATGACGGCGGTGATGGGCAGGGGAAGCTCCTTCGCCATGGCTTCGTCATAGCGGCGCAGGCATTCGGTTTCGCCCCGTTCGACCTCCGCGATGATCGCGGCGCGGTCGTGGCCCATCACGGCGGACTTCAGTTCCAGGAAGAAGCGATGGGCACCGCCCATCATGGTGCCGCCCATGTCGGGCGCCCCGCCCTGTTCGGCGACCAGCCTCTGGATCTCGCGGACGATGGCGCCGCGTTGGGCGGCCAGATCGTTGAACAGGGCCTTCAGATCCTCGTCCTCGGCGGTTTCGGCGGCCTGCCGGTAACCTTCGTGACTGTCCTCGACGATGCGGATCAGGTCATTGAGCGTATCGACGATCTGGTCTTTTTCCATAACGGCAGGTCCTCCCAAACTTCCCCTTCGTTGCCACAACCCTGCCGTAGGGCTGAATGTTCCCGCTCCGCACCGGGAGCAATCGGGGGTGCACCGGTGGGGTGCGCCGACGGTTTCAAGCAGCTGTCCCGAAAACGGTGCGCACGGCGGACAGGCGGTCGGACAGCCCCCGGAAGGTCCCGGCGCGCCACAGGGCGAGGCCATGCCCGGTCAGCGCCATCGCGTCCGACACCAGCCCGAAGACCGATCCGGCCAGCAGATTGTGCCCCGACCCGACCAGCGTCGCGCCGATGAAGAACAGCCGCATCCGCCCGACCGCGCCCTGCCAGCGGCCGAGCGTCGCCAGCAGAAAGCCCGTTGCCGACAGCGCCGACATCGGCCCCTGCCAAGTCAGCGCCGCCACCGCCAGGGCCGCCGGCACGGTCAGCGCATAGAGCAGCCCCAGCAGCCGCCCCGGTTGCCGCCGGCAGCGCACGACCATCTGCACCAGCCCCAGCGCGCACATCAGCATGCCGGTCCAGGCCCCCAGCAGCAGGAAATGCAGTAGAAAAAGCATGGACGCCGTCGCCTGCGCCAACAGGATCGCCCGCCGGTCGCCGAGCAGCGTCGACAGTGTTCCGGCCATCAGTCCGGCAATGCCGGTCGCCGCGACGGGAGAAATGGCGGTAAAGGTGGGAAGATAATCCAGAAGAAATGCCGTCATGGAGCGCCTTCGCATGAAGAACATGCCGCAATGCAGCGAAGGCGGCGGACGCTAGTCTCCAACGGTTAACTGGTTATGAACGGCGGTGTGACCGGAAACAGACCAAAAGATGACCGCGTCATTGCCCCAGACAATTGGCGGAAGCAATCATGTGAAGCGTGCCGAAGTCTGTAGTGACTATTGTGTGTTCTCTGCAAAGCCGCCCGACAACGAGCAGTTTTGAGCCGCCTGCCCACACGGAAGGGCAACGATTTCGGGTTGGAACCTGTCCATCCTTGTTGTTGGCAACGCAGCGCGACGGCGGCATTCTCGCTCCGCCACGACCGCGTTGTTATCGATGCCTATGGACGCGTTTTGGCCGTGATCGGGGGATCACCGCAAACCAGGGGAAAGACCATGGCGCAGTACGGACGGCATCCCGCCTCGCTGGGATGGGAACCGAAGCCGAAATCGGCAAAGACCGGCGCCGCGCGCGCCCAATCCGGGCGTGCGGCGCGCAACGGTCCACTGTGCTGCGCCTGCGGCCGGCCGATCCGCACGGGCGATCCGCATTGGGCCGGCCATGGCGACCAGCGCCCCTGGCATTACGCCTGCGCCGAGCGGGCGGGCCTCACATGGTCATGGGCCTCCCGCCCGGCCATGCCCCCTCTTCCCGCCGCGGAGATGGATTGACCGCGGCTTTCCCGTCCTCGGTGCTCACCAGAACCGCGGCACCGCCCGATCCGGCCAGCGCCTCCTCGCGCCCCCGGCGATAGGCGTCGCGCTCCGCCTCCAGGATGGTTTCCGCCAGCCGCCGTTCGAACTCGCGCTCCACCAGGGCGGAGAACAGGTCGATGCGGAAGCGCGCTTGCAGGGACCGGCTGAGGCGGCGCGCTCGTTCGATTGGCTGCATGGGCGTTCCCCTTCGGGCGGACGGACGATGCTGCCCAGCCTCAAGGATCGCCGCCAGCCCGGCAACCACCCCATCGGCGAACTGCCAACGCAAAAGAGAGCGCCCATCCGTACCCACCGGCACAGACCGCCCAGCCTTCACGACCAGATTTTCAAAAGGGAAATTTTCAAGCCGCAACCGATGCGGCGTTAGGAGCGGGTGAAGGGAATCGAACCCTCGTCGTAAGCTTGGGAAGCTGAATTTACTCTCCCATGATGCAGGGCGATGCTGGTAAGCGATTGATTCTTCATTGCAACGCGATGCATGGAGATGCAGCGTTGTGCACCAGCACTGCCCCACTTTGCCCCGTGTTTGGATGTGCGGCAGATTGACGCGTGGCGGTAGGTGGAGGTCCGACCTGGGCTGTGCAGTCGATCTACACAACTCCAGCTTTTGGTGCGCTTCGGTTCACCGCGCCCCGCCGGAAGAGATTGGGCAACCTGTGTAGTATCCGGTCTAGACGGCGCTAGACAGCAGCGACTTCCGCGAGTACGACCTCCAGTCCTCACGCTGGGGCACGCTCACCAACGAGCAGGCCGACGCGTACCATCGGGCCGTCGAAGTTCTCGGCGCGAAGCTCACCAAACGTAGGCTGAAGGCTTCCACAAGCCGCAAGGCCGACCTCGGTGGCGCCATCGCCGCCGTGCAGAGGGACGTTGCCAAACGGCGCCCCAGGCTCCACGGCTGCCCTCAGTTCCTTAACCGGAGACATCAGTGAGATTCCTGCACACTACCCTTGCTGCCGCTGCCGTCCTTGCGCTGTCCGGTTGCTTGCTCCCCAACGACTATAGTGCCACGGTCACGCTCGATTCAGCTCGTACGTGGACCGCGACATTCGACGGGAAGGCCACCCACCTCCTGGCCTACCAGCAGTACGTCCAGTACCCGCAGCTTGCGGCCAAGAGCGACGAGGAGATGGAGCGCAACGTTCGGGAACTGCACAAGGTACGGGGCGTGAAGTCCGCGAAGCATCTGGGCAAGGGCGTGCTGGCGCTGTCTCTGGAGGACCGCGGCACCGTCGCACCCGGCGCCTCCGCAGGGTTGCCGCTCGACTTCCTGAGGGTGGCATCCGGTGCCGACGGCAGAGAGATCACCCTCTCCTCCAAGGAGATCCCGGACCGTGAGATCCGGCAAGTGAAGGGTGCCGGTCTGACGAGCGTGGGAGATGTGTGCGTCCGTACGCCGCTCCGGGTGATCGATCATAATGCCGACGAGACGCCTTCAAAGCCGGGCGGATGCTATCTCTGGAAGCGGTTCGACGTGCTATCGGGCAAGCGTCTCAACATCAAGGTTGCCGCAGAGGGATGACGGTTGTCTCCGGTATGGCAATGGGTGCTGCGGGTGCTGCGCTGTAAAAACTTCCGCCCCGTGTAGAACTACACCATTGCTCCAAGATCAGAAGATCAAGCAATTATTTGATATTTACCCTAACCTTCCATGCCTGCCGCCTTCGTATGTGGCGGCAGGCGGAAGAGCAGTCTGTCCACGTAGCGGTTTAGAAAAAGTTGAGCTGTGCGAGCAAGTGCATCCGCAGTTCCGGTGCATTGGCCATCATGTGGAACATCATCGAGCCCACCAGAATTCTGCGGCGCGTACCGTCACGACGGTCGCGCTCCCGCTGCTGCGCCAGGAGCCGGCTTGCGAGGTCGTGAACCGCCTTAGACAGAAGGCCATCTGGCTCGAGTCACGCCGCAATAGCGACGTCTTCGGTTTGAGCATAGTATCGCGCTTCGGCCTCAGCGGGGGGAATGTTGCCGCAAGGGGGCATGGCGCCGCGCGGTCGCTGATCGTTGTGCGCACCGTCTTGCCCCGTGTCGCCCCTTTCAAGCCCATGTGCTACATCGGCCGGGCCACTGTGCAGCGCGCCACATCGATGCCCTCCCGCCGCAACTGCCGCCACACTTTCCTCACCCCATAGACCTTGAAGTTCGCATCCCAGACCCGCCCGATGGCAACGCTCAGTTCCGCGTCGCTTCGCGAACGGGCCGGCGCCCTGGACGGATCGGCCCGCCGGGCGGCATGGGCGTGGTAAGTCGATGGGCAATCGGCAGCACTCGGCAGGTCGGCTCGTCCCCGCGAACGGTGCGGAGCGCGGCGATGAAGGCGATCATTACCTGAACGGGCGGTCGAACTCCGCCTGGGCGAAATACGCCGACGCCTTGCGTAGGATCTCGTTCGCTTGGCGCCGCTCTCGGTTTTCGCGCTCCAGCGCCTTGATCCGCTCCTGCTCGTCCGTTGTCGGACCGGGCCGCTTGCCCTGGTCACGGTCGGCCTGCCGGACCCAGCCCCGCAACGTCTCCGCCGTGCAGCCGATCTTCGCCGCGATCGAGCTGATCGCCGCCCACTGCGAGGCATGCTCGCCCTCGTGTTCGAACACCATCCGAACCGCGCGCTCGCGCACGTCACGGGCGTATTTGGGTGATGCCTGCTTCGTCATAATGACTCCACCCTCTCAGATGATGGGGCCTCCAGGAAACCTGGTGCGGTTCACCCCTCAATTCCCGTCACGACCATCGCTCACCACCGCGAGCAGATGGCGAAACGGTGTGAGTCATGATTCGCGGATTGTGATTTATTGGCTACGGGCGGCACCGATCTGGACACGCTGGGCGGTCATATTCGGCGCCCGAACTTTGTTGACACCTGAATCGCGCTCGTACAGCCCTTTGAGCACAAGACCGTTCTTGGGCTCGTACCAGTAGTAATATCGTCCAGCGCTGTCGCCGTAGAGGCTGGTGTAGGCGCGTTCGATCACATAGGTGTCGAAGGTGCCCGCCGGGGTGATCAGGCGTTCGGACCGGAGCACGGTGATGGTCTCATTCACGCCAGTGACGAACTTGGCGTCGATGTCGTCGTTGCCCGTGAGGAAGGGATCGCGCTCAGAGATCACAGCCTTGCCGACTTGGAGCGGCCACAGCTTGGTTAGCACTGAGCGCAGCGCGTCGGCGGCGCGGCGGTCTGCGGGGATGAGGTTGTAGATCATGGACTGGGTGCGCGCGCCGTTTGTAATCAGGCAGGCGTCTGGTTGTTCCTGGGCGAGGTAGGTTATGGTGCGCCCGGCCTCGTACTCGACCACAGTGCCTGTCGGCGGGCACCGGAACGCCGCCGGAGCGAGAGCAACAGGCTCGCCGGGAACGACAGCCATCTTAGGCGGTGTCTGGCAGCCGCTCAGCAGAGCGGCGCCCACTGCTAGCGCGGAGACTCTGCGGGCAGAAAAATGGCCAAGGCGCATGAATAGTGTACCTATGATTGTGCCTTCCGTCGCTATTCCACCTTTTATCAGCGATAGCGTGGGTAATGGTCTGAACGGTTACGGTGCATGGCGCGTCCATATACGCGATTCTGAGCAACTCGTAAAATCCGAAGCTGAGCAGCCACTCCAGCCTTCCGCAGATGTTTGATTGCTTTTGAAGATTGCTCTACTAAGTTGCGGCCTCGAGCCTCCGGTAGGGGCACCGGGCAGCAACAAAAACAGGATCTTATATAAATGCGCATCTTGAACGATTTGGGTCGATTCGGCGCCATTAGCTTGCTGGCCGCCGCTGCGGCGCTGTCTGCCTGCCAGACCACGTCCGGGGCAGGCAGCGAGACAAAGATCATCGGCTCTGACTTCCGCACCACCATCGATCCGTCGGTTGCCTCCGGTGATCCGCGCTTGGCCAACGTTGCCAAGGAACTCGCCGGTATTTGGAACGGCAGCGCAAATGGTTCCGGTACCGGTGGCGTGAAGATCACCCTTGCTATCGAGAGCGTGACCAAGGGATCGAGTAGCAACACTCTCAAGGCAAAGGGCTACACCGCCAGCGAGCGTTCCAACGGACGCGGACGTCCGGCCGACATCGACATCGAAGTCAAAGACAACGGCTACAGCATCGTCGTAGACGCTGCCTCAGGTCGGGTTGAGGCCCATTCGATCTCGCAACCGGGTGTGATGGAGGGACAGATCACCACCGGACGTGGCGTCGCGCATCTTACGCTGGCCAAGACACAAAGCTGAAGAGCCTGTTACTTTGATCACTCCAGGAAGAGGAACCTCCATCATCGTGAAAAAATTTGCACTCCTTATTTCCATTTCGTCGCTTTTTCTTGCCGGTTGCCAAACTACGAGCACCTCCAGTCAATCAATGACCCAGGTGGTATCGCAGCTTGAAGCGCGTCCTTTTAGCGCCGAGGATAAGGACTGGGGGGTTGCGCCTCAGGATGTCATCCGTAAGGGCAGCTATCATGCGCCGACTCCGGTCACCTTGCCTGGTGCCAAGGTGGTCGCCACCTATGCCCTTGCCCAATCGCTCCAGGGCAATAGTAAGCCGGTCCTGATCAATGTGCTCACCGGCTCCTGGGTTAACGCGCTGCCCGGCTCCGTGTGGCTGAGCGGTGCAGGACAGGGCGCCGGCTTCGACGACCCGACCCAGGCGCGCATGGCGAAGCGCTTGGATGAGTTGACTGGCGGCGACAAAACCAAGCCGGTGGTCTTCTATTGCCTAAGTTCGGAGTGCTGGCTGTCCTACAATGCCGCGCTGCGCGCCCAGCGTATCGGCTACACCAACGTCGGCTGGTACCGCGGCGGTGTAGACTCGTGGAAGGCGGCTGGACTTCCGATAGAACGCATAGACCGCGATCAGTGGTGATGTTCGGGAGCGCTTCTCCGGAGGTGCCCCCTCCGGAGAAGCGTGCAGCAAGTTTGCCTACGCCATTGAATTGCAATCAAATTTTCGGCATTTTCCCCTGTCAGCAGCGGGTCAGCAGCAGCCGCTGGTAAGGCGCTAGATTCGGGAGCGGCGCGCCATTCCTTCGAGGACAAGACTGAGCAGCGCGCGCGCCTCATTGGCCGACTTGGCGACGTAGCTCGCGATCACGTCACGCGGCGAGGTGTCGAGCCCCTTCTCTCGGCGGCGCGCCACGAAATCCTCCAGCCGGCGCACGATCCTTTCCAGCGGGCTGAATCTGCTCCGAAATCCTCCAGAGCGCGCCGGCAGACTTCCCAGGAGAAGCAATCAGAAAATTGAACCTTTGCATGAGCCCATCCACCAAGGACTCAGGGTCAATACACTGGTGGAAGGTAGCATCCACCGTAATTCCGAGGATCGTAAGGGCTGGATTGTCCACGACCTCATAAGAGTCCTTGAGCCGCTTCTCCAGGCGCTTTCCGTCGTAAATGCGGAGAATGTAGTCCTTCATGCCGCCAATGTGGGACTGCTCGGGTCTTTGAGGTACTTCAGCAGCTGGCCGAACTCGTCCCGGAACCACAGGGTACGGTTCTTGCCTGACCTGAGAGCTTCAAAGTATCCCGCTGACGAACTCGGGTCCTCGAAGTATACGGGCCGGCCGATGTCGAGAACACGGTCGGCTCCGAACGTCTTTGCGGACCCGGAGAGCGCCAGGATCACCAGCCACAACGTAGGATCAACGGTATGATCGGCGTCAATACGGACGACCGAGCCGTTGGCAATCAGGCGTGCGGAGATCATCGCCATTGCGGCGCCGAACGCAACCTCCGGCGGTGGGGAAGTTTGAGAGGTCACACCTTCGATTGCTAGATCGGCGAAGCAACCTGCCGGAACGGCGCGCTTGCCGTGCCAGTCCGGATTCGGCACATAGCGCAATAACACCTCAATCAGGGAATGCGCCTCATCGCTCTTTTCTACCGCGCGCAGGAGCGCGCTCGCGTTCAGCGTGAGGCCTTTCCGCTTGGAAGGCTTGCTCTTCGACCGCTGCGAGGTCTTGGTACGGCTGGAGTCCGGCTGAACAGCCTTGATCGTGCGCATGGTCACGCCTCCGCCGCCAAGCGAGCCATCTCGCTCCGGCGGGCGATCTGCTGCGCCTTCGTCGGCCGGCCAGGTCGCCGGTGGCGAGTGGCAGGCGGGTGCGCGATGGCAATGGTAACGGACTTGAGCTTGCCCGCAGACACCCAGGCGTCGAGATCGACCGTGTCATAACGCACGACGCGGCCGGGATACGGGATCGGCTTCGGCGCCTCGTGCTCCGGCAGGTGAGCGAGATAGGACAGCGACACGCCAAGATTAGGCGGTTGCCTCGCGGCGGGTGAGATAACGCTTAACCATAGAGGGACCTTTCCCTACGACCGGTCCTTTGACGGGCGGGAGATTGAAAGGACCCCTCTAGAGGATAAGGAAGCGCGTCAGATCCTTGGAACAGGCGGACGCTGCTGGAACTGAGGAGAGTGTAGGTGGAGGGCGCGCCGCTCTTCAAGACGAGATGCGCGCTGATCTCAACCGAGACGCGACGCCAGCTGCGCCGTCCGCAGGTGGGGAGTGCAACGCTCAACGGCGTATTCTTTGCCGCGCGGGTGTCCTCGTACTCTTCGCCAACGATCTGGCCTTCCAGCCTCTGCGCCAATCCTCGGTGGCCTTGTGCGTCTCAAAGGTCCGGGTTTCCGCAACTTCACGGATGCGAATTTTGGCGCGGAACTGATACGCCCCGCGCTTTTCGCCCCGCGCTTTTCGATAGTGGCCAAACTGGGCTCCTCTCGGTAGGAGGCACACCGTGTGCCTCGGCGAGGATCCCATATTGTCCCAAAAATCAGTAGGAAATTGGAGCGGGTGAAGGGAATCGAACCCTCGTCGTAAGCTTGGGAAGCTTCTGCTCTACCATTGAGCTACACCCGCGCGCCCGCTGTTTATAGGCGACCGGCGCGGCGGATACAAGAGCGGAATCAAGCACTCCCGTGCGCAGGATCGCTGATCGCCGGAGCAAGGGCTGGAGTGGGGGAGGCCGCTGCCTGCGGAGCGGTGTCCTTGGCCCGCACCGGCGCGTCGGGGCGGCCGGAGATGGCGCGGGCGACGCCGTCGGCGACCACGCGCTGGCAATGGTCCGCCAGAGCCTTGCGGCTGGAAAAGCCGTCGATGGTCACCGGCGCGTGGAATTCCACCTCGATCGTCATGCCGCCGAGGCGGAAGGCCTGCCACAGGTGCGGCACCAGATCCATGTCGCCGTACCACGCATAGAAGGGGCGGAAGGCGATGCCCATCGGGATGCCGTCGAGCCGGGTGGCGGCGACGCTGACCGGCTGGACCGTCAGCGGACGGCCGTCGATGCGGCGGGCGGCGACGGCGAACAGCGCGGTCTTGAAGGGAAGGGTGCGGTTGCCGTCGCTGGAGGTCCCCTCCGGGAACAGGATCAGGCTGTCCCCGGCATCCAGGCGGCCGCCGATGTCGTCGCGCTGCTTGTCGACCGAGGTGCGCGCCTTGCGCTCCACGAAGACCGTGCGCTGAAGGCGGGCGAGCAGGCCGAAGAAGGGCCAGGTCCCGACCTCCGTCTTGGCGACGAAGGAACCGGGGATCAGCGACCCCAGCACCGAGATGTCCAGGTAGGAGGAGTGGTTGGACACGAACAGCACCGGTCCGCCGGACACCTGTTCACCGCGCACCACCACGTCCAGCCCCATCAGCCGGGTGCAGACGCGGTGATAGAAGCGCGGCAGGGTACGGCACAGCCGCCATCCCCGCGCCACGGCCAATGCCTGGAGCGGGATCAGCAGCAAGGTCCACAGCAGGTACAGGCTAAGGCGCAGGGCCCCGCGGCCGGACGATCCCAGGGCGCGCGCGGTACGGGTCATGATCGCCTCAGCTAGCCTGGCTGTCGCGGCTGCGACGTTCGTAATGCTTGAAGTACTTGTCGGTGATCAGGTCGGTCTTCACCACGATGCAGACATCGGTGGTGTTGAACTGATGATCGATGACCGCACCGTCGCCGATGAACCCGCCCAGGCGCAGATAGCCCTTGATCAGCGGCGGCAGGATGTTCAGAGCCCGCCGGGGATCGATGCGGTCCTTCGGCATGCGGTCGAGCGAGACATGGCGTTCCGGCAGGGCCGTCGCCCGCAGCTCCGGCGGGGCGAGGTGATGGTGGTACAGGTAGGACAGCGGCTCCGCCAGCGCATCGGGGTCGGTGCCGGGCAGGCTGGCGCAGCCGAACATCAGGGCGATGTCATGCTGGAAGACATAGGCGGCGATGCCCTGCCACAGCAGCTGCATGCTGCCGCGCGAGCGGTAGCCGGCGTCGACGCAGGACCGGCCCAGCTCCAGCACCTCGCCGGGATAGCTGGCGAGCCGGCCGATGTCGTATTCGTCGCTGGAATAGAAACGCCCGACCTTCTCGGCGGCAGGCCGGCGGATCAGGCGGTAGGTGCCGACCACCATGTCCGGACCGTTGCCGCGCGCATGGTCGATGACCAGCAGATGGTCGGCCACATCGTCGTAATCGTCGAAGTCGCGGCCCTGGGCCTGCATCGCGGGAGAGGGGATCGCCGCCATCTCCTCATAGAAGACGCGGTAGCGCAGGGCCTGCGCCCAGTCAATCTCCTCCGCCGACCGGGCCAGCCGCACCTCCAGCGTGCCCAGGCGGATGCCATCCATGAGCCTGGAGACCGCCGCATCGGAACCGACGGCGTCCTGTGCGGACGCTTCGCCCCGCTCCGGGCTGGTCCGGGTCATGTCCGGCTGGTCCAAGCTTGCATCAGCCATGTCGACGGTCCGCTGCGATGGTTCGGGACGATGCGCCGCGCCGGCTGTTTCCGCCGGGGCCCGGGCGGCCACGTCGGGACGAACAGCGTCGCACGCAGCGCAAGGGATAACACGATCAGGCGGTTCCCGGTCAACCGACATCGTATGGCGCCGCCAGCCGGCCGGGACCGGCATCCGCGGTGCTGCAGGCAAGGGCGTCGAACCTATGGTTTGGGGGCGATCGCCTGGCCACCACGGTTTTCAGGTGAGGTTTTCAGGTGACCGCGAGCGGGACGACCGCGGAAGGGCAGGAGCGGCGGCCCAGGACGTAAGGCGCACCGGAAGAGTATGGGCCGGAAGAGGATGGGCCAGAGCGGGGGCGCCGTGATCGGCATCCGCCCGCCCTGCGGAAACTCCGATCCTCAGGCGCCGCGGCGGGCGCGGGTGCCGAGGCCGATCTGCTTGGCCAGTGAGCTGCGCTGGCGCGCGTAGTTCGGCGCAACCATCGGGTAGTCGGCCGGCAGGCCCCAGCGGTCGCGGTATTCTTCTGGGGTCATATTGTACGCCGTCTTCAGATGGCGCTTCAGCATCTTCAGCTTCTTGCCGTCTTCCAGGCACACAATATAGTCCGGCGTGACCGACTTCTTGATCGGCACTGCGGGCTGCGGCCGCTCCTCCGCCACCACCGGTTCGGTGCCGACGTTGGCCAGCGACTTGTAGACCTGCTCGATCAGGGTCGGAAGATCGGTCAGTGCGACTGTATTGTTGGAGACATGCGCCGCCACGATCTCCGTGGTCAGAGACAACAGCGCGTTGGAAGGGGACCCGTTGCTCATGTAAGCTTGCTCCGCGGCATTCGTACCTCACCATATAAAGAGGTTTTCTGCGGCGTGCAATATCCATCCTTTGGAACAAAGAGGAATCGGTGACCGAAAAAAGCTCCACAGACTTGTTTCTCGACATCACCTCGCAGGTTTGTCCGTTAACCTTCGTCAAGACCAAGTTGATGGTGGAGCGGATGGACGCGGGTCAGACGCTCGAAGTCCGGCTGAATGCAGGCGAACCCTTGGAAAACGTTCCACGATCCTTGATGGAGTTGGGTCACAGCATTCTGTCTGTCCACCCCGAACGATTGGATGGGCCGGAGGGAGTCCACCGCCTGATCGTTCGGAAAAATTAACCCCTATGCCCCGTCGAGATTGCGGCGCAGGACAAGCGCCGCGACCCGGCCGTCAGGTCGTTTGTAGTATCCGGGACGGCGTCCGACGGAAAAGAAGCCGCAAGCCTTGTATAGAGTCCATGCCGCCTGGTTGTCTTCTGCGACCTCGAGAAACAGCGCAGTCGCTCCCAGGTCACCGGACCCGGCGACCGCCGCCTCGACCAGCAGGCGGCCGACGCCGCCCTGCCGGGCCTGCGGCAGCACGCCGATGGCCAGGATCTCCGCATCCTCCGCCGCGACCCGGGCCATGACGAAACCGACCGGCTGGTCCTGCACGTCCAGCGCGATGACGGCGAAACCGGCAGGCGGAGCGGTCAGGGTGGCGACCGACGCCTCATCCCACGGATCCTCCGGGAAGCAGGCCTGCTGCAGGGCGGCGACCACCCCGGACTCCAGCGAGCCGGCAGGGTGAAGGCGGACGGCGGGCGCGGTCACGACCAGTTTCCCGATCCGCCCTTGGGGCCGTCCCCAGGACCGTCCCCAGGGCCGGCCTCGGCATCGGCCGCCTTCGGCACGGTGGCCGCCTTCGGCAGGGTGACGTCGGGCGGACGAAGATAGAAGGGTTCGGCCGGCAAGCCGGTCGGACGGGCGGCCCCCAGCGCCGCCACCACCGCGGCATCCGGCAACCCGTCGCCCGCCGCCACCGCCAGCCCGGACCGACCGGCCAGCAGCGGGACCAGCGCCGCCGCCGCGTCGCCGGCCAGCAGCAACGGTCCGGACGGGCACAGCGCGTCGAGCCAGCCGGGGATCGCCGCCGGGTCCGGCATCGCCGGCTTCCCCACCGGCGCCAGCGCGGCGTCGTAGAGCTGCAGGAAGGGCTCGGCCCGCCGGCTGTCGACGGCGACCAGCAGGGGGCGCCCGGCACGCTCTGCCTCCGGCACGCCATGGGCGATGGCGTCGAAGCTGGTGATGCCGACCACCGGAAGATCCCGCGCGACGGCGATCCCGCGGGCGGCGGCCAGCGCGATGCGCAACCCGGTGAAGGCCCCCGGCCCGACGGTGACGGCGATGCGGTCGAGGTCGTCGAACGCGGCGCCGGCTTCCGCCAGCACCTCCTGCGCCAGCGGCACCAGCACCTCGGCCTGCCCGCGCGCCATCGGGGCGCTGCGCCGCACGGTCACGCGTGGCGCACCACTCGGGGCACCGGCCAAGCCGACAGTGCCCTCCCACAGCGCGGCCGAACAGCCGGACGTCGCCGTATCCAGACCCAGAACCTTCATCGCCCCACCTTCCTTAACCGCCGCCGTATCGGGTTTCCCCGCCGCGCCGGCCCGTCTTCATACGAGCCTGCCTTCACCATGGATTGCCGGCCGGACACAATCCCGTACGGGCCCGCACCGGCAGCCGGCCCGGGCATGGCAGACCCGCGACCATGGCAGGCGGCGCCGGCACCATGCTAGAGGTCGTGCCTCTTCCCAATACGCCGACGATTGCCCTTTCCATGCTGACCGAAATCGCGCCTCCGGCCTTCGATATCGACCTGGAGCTTCTCTACGCCACCGCCGACAACCTGTCGGGCGCACCGATCTACCGGTCGGCGGTGTGCCTGCTGCACCCCGACGCGGCCCGCCGGCTGACCGACGCCATCCGGCTGGCGCGCGGCATCGGCTGCCGGTTGCGGGTGTACGATGCCTTCCGCCCGGCAGAGGCGCAATGGCGGCTTTGGCATGCCTTTTCCGATCCGACCTACATCGCCGACCCCCGGCTGGGCTCCAACCACACCCGCGGCGTAGCGATCGACCTGACGCTTGTCGATGCCGCCGGCGTACCGCTGGACATGGGCACCGGGTTCGACGCGATGACGGAACGGTCGCACCATGGCCGCAGCGACCTGACCGCGGAGCAGCAGCGCAACCGCGCCATGCTGCTGGGCGTGATGGTCGCCGCGGGCTGGGAGCACTACCCGTCCGAATGGTGGCATTACCAGCTGCCGGATGCGGAGCGCTACCCCCTGTTGACCGACGCCGCCGCCGGCGGGCGGCTGATGTAGGATCGGCCGACACAGGCTGGGCAGCATCCCGACGCCGTCCGTATCGGGGCGTGTGCTGCGGATCAGGCGTTCCATTGTTGCACGCGCGCACCGCATCGCTGCCCTCAGCGGGAAAGTGGCGGTCGGCGCTTGTTCGCATGGCGGAGACTATGGCACACCCTTTGCGTCGGGGCGGAGGTCGTCCCGGCCAGCCTATTCCGCAGGGCGCCATGCCGTTCCGTCGTGCCGTCAAGGTTCTCGCTGCCGCCGCGCTGTCCGTCTGGACCGCGCTCGTGCCGGCGTCGCGGCCGGCCATGGCCGACTCCGCCCTTCCGCCGGGCGCCAGCGCGGTCGTCTTCGCCTATGACCGCTTCGGCGAGGACCAGAACCCCTCGATCAGCATCCGCATCGACCAGTTCGAAGCCCATCTGGACGAGCTGACTGACGGCGACTACCGCGTCCTGCCGCTGCCGAAGATCCTGGACGCCCTGCGCACCGGGAAGCCGCTGCCCGACCGCACGGTCGCCATCACCATCGACGAAGCCAGCCGCTCCGCCTTCACCGAGGCCTGGCCGCGGCTGAAGGCGGCCAATCTGCCCTTCACGCTGTTCGTCGCGACCGACGCGGTCGACCGCGGCTCTCCCACCCACATGACCTGGGGCGAAATCCGGCAGCTGGCGGCAGCCGGCGTCACCATCGGCGCGCTCGGCACCTCGACACAGTCGATGCTGGCGCGCAGCCCGGACCAATTGGCCGCCGACCTGCGCCGGATGTCCGACCGCTTCCAGACGGAGCTGGGGCGGCGCCCGACGATCTTCTCCTACCCGCAAGGGGAATATTCGCTGGCGGTGCGGCAGCTGGTGATCGACCAGGGCTTCACCGCCGCCTTCGGCCAGCAGTCGGGCGTGCTGCATGCCCAGGCTGATCCCTGGGGCCTGCCGCGTTTCGTTATGAACGAGACCTATGGCAGTGCCGACCGGTTCGAGCTGGCGGCCAACGCCCTGCCGCTGCCAGTGTCGGACCTGACCCCCGACGACCCGCTGGTCACCGTCAACCCGCCGCCGCTGGGCTTCACCATCGCCGACGGGGTGGGGGACAGTTCGAAGCTGGCCTGCTTCGCCACCGGCCAGGGCCGCACCGCGCTGGAACGCATCGCGGAGGACCGGGTGGAGGTCCGCATCAGAGACCCCTTCCCGCCGGGCCGCGCCCGCGTCAACTGCACCCTGCCGACCGCCGACGGCCGCTGGCGCTGGCTGGGCGTGCAGTTCCTGATTCCGGAATGACGGTCTGAGGCGTTTTCCCGGGGATTTCCCCAAAACCCAAGGGCTCCGATAGGGCATTGGCGGCACGGCCTGTGGCGCCTATGGTGCCGGCCCTGGCGCGCCGTTGCGGCGTGCGCGGCAAACCCGGGAGGGAGCGATGGCGCAAGGCCCCCAGATGCAGAATGGACAAGTGACGAATGGACCGGGATCCGACATCGGCTGGGCCGATACGGTGCGGTTCCGCCTGCCGCCGGGCTGGGCGGTCGATGTGGAAGAGCATGAGGGGCAGCCCGTCGGCACCTTCCGGCCGCCACCTCCGGCTGCCGGCGTGCTGCGGCTGGTGACCGACCGGGTGACGCCGCGGCCGGAGTCCGGCGGCGTGGCCGGCACCCTGCAGGAGATGGCCCTTCGCTTCGTCAGACCGCAGGATCCGCGGGCCGGCGACCGGACGGTGGAAAGCCGTGCCGACGGCGCTATGATCGCCCAGGCGATGATGCGGACGGAAGAAGACGGCCGGGCCGAGACTCATTACCTGTGGCTGGTCGGCGCGGAACGCGCGGAAGCGGCAGGGACCGTTGGGGGAGCAGTGGCCGCCGTCGCGATGTTCAGCTTCGCGCTGCCCGCCCTGATGGATGGCGACGACTCCTGCGCCGAAATGCTGGGCCGGATCGACGACGCCATCCGCAATGCGGAGATTCTGTAGATCCTGACGGCTGCCGCGCCCGAAACGCCGGTATGCCTAAAGCCGGGATACCGGTCAGCAGTGGCCGGCGCCGGTGGCCATCAGCGCCTTCAGGCGGACGGACTTCGGATCGTGGGCGACCGCCGCCTCTTCCGCGGCCAGGGCGGCGAGGCTGATGAAGCGCGCGAGGTCGTCCAGATCGCAACGCGTCGCGTCGCTCATCAGGCTGTCCAGGCAGGACTTGATGGCCAGGGCCACATCGCGTCGTTCGTCCATCATCGCGCTTCCCTTTCACACCTGTGTGACCAGCTTTGCATGGAACCGCATGCTGTGTTGGCCGCGACGCAGACGTCGCCGGCCCGACCCTTTGCGGTCATCCCCTATAGGGCAAAGGAGATAGCATATTTCTTTTGTGGTTTCACTAATAGATTTGCCGTTCCATGAATAAACACAGCAACCGCGAATTGATTCGAAGCAGCTCAGCACGCCGTTGCTTGTTAATGAAAGGTTAACTTCAGAAGATGGTTCATAGTCGAACTATTATTCACTTGTAACGCTTGTGACGAGTTGAATCAGATGCGATGAATATCGGGATATTCATCTTTGCGGATTTGAATACATCGGTATTCTACTGCCACGGGATGCGGATCGGCAACGCCAGCGGGAAGGACGAGACTGCAGCGTTTTTTCCCCGCTTTTGCAGACCGAAAGGCGCGCCACCCTGTTGCAGCCCGAAACGGCTCCGCCTATATCTCCGCCAGCACGGGCCGGACCTCATGGATCGGAACTCCATGGGCCGGACCCTCAAGCGCTCCACCGACGTTTCACCGACCCAATGGGGATCGCGGCGGTGCCGGACCAGACGGGCCGCCACGCATCTGCCGAACGAAAGAGGCTGAACATGAGCAAAGTGATTGGTATCGACCTCGGCACCACGAACTCGTGCGTCGCCGTGATGGAAGGCGGCAGCGCCAAGGTGATCGAGAACGCCGAGGGCGCGCGGACCACGCCGTCCATGGTCGCCTTCAGCCAGGGCGGCGAGCGGCTGATCGGCCAGCCCGCCAAGCGCCAGGCGGTCACCAATCCGGAAAACACCCTCTTCGCCATCAAGCGTCTGATCGGCCGCCGTTTCGACGATCCGCTGACGAAGAAGGACCAGGGCCTGGTTCCCTACCGCATCATCTCCGGCGACAACGGCGACGCCTGGGTCGAGGCGCACGGCAAGAAGTACAGCCCCAGCCAGATCAGCGCCTTCATCCTCACCAAGATGAAGGAAACCGCCGAGAACTATCTGGGCGAGAAGGTCACGCAGGCGGTCATCACCGTCCCGGCCTACTTCAACGACAGCCAGCGCCAAGCCACCAAGGACGCCGGCAAGATCGCCGGCCTGGACGTGCTGCGCATCAT
Source organism: Azospirillum sp. B21 (assembly GCF_008364825.1). Classification (GTDB taxonomy): domain Bacteria; phylum Pseudomonadota; class Alphaproteobacteria; order Azospirillales; family Azospirillaceae; genus Azospirillum. Next base: position 184,276 of record NZ_VTTO01000004.1, on the reverse strand, counting down.
CAACGAGCCGACGGCCGCCGCTCTGGCCTACGGCATGGAGAAGAAGGGCACCGGCACCGTCGCGGTCTATGACCTGGGCGGCGGCACCTTCGACATCTCCGTACTGGAGATCGGCGACGGCGTGTTCGAGGTGAAGTCGACCAACGGCGACACCTTCCTCGGCGGCGAGGACTTCGACAGCCGGGTCATCGAATATCTGGCCGACGAGTTCAACAAGGAGCAGGGCATCGACCTGCGCAAGGACAAGCTCGCGCTGCAGCGCCTGAAGGAAGCTGCGGAAAAGGCGAAGATCGAGCTGTCGTCCACCACGCAGACCGAAGTCAACCTGCCCTTCATCACCGCCGACCAGACCGGTCCGAAGCACCTGAACATCAAGCTGACCCGCGCCAAGCTGGAAGCCCTGGTGGACGACCTGGTGCAGCGCACGATCGAGCCCTGCAAGGCGGCCCTGAAGGATGCCGGCCTGAAAGCCAGCGAGATCGACGAGGTGATCCTGGTCGGCGGCATGACCCGCATGCCCAAGGTCATCGACGCGGTGAAGCAGTTCTTCGGCCGTGAGCCGCACCGCGGCGTGAACCCGGACGAGGTGGTCGCCATCGGCGCCGCCATCCAGGGCGGCGTGCTGAAGGGCGAGGTCAAGGACGTCCTGCTGCTCGACGTCACCCCGCTGTCGCTGGGCATCGAGACGCTGGGCGGTGTCTTCACCCGTCTGATCGACCGCAACACCACGGTCCCGACGAAGAAGAGCCAGACCTTCTCGACCGCCGAGGACAACCAGAACGCCGTCACCATCCGCGTCTTCCAGGGCGAGCGCGAGATGGCGCAGGACAACAAGATGCTGGGCCAGTTCGATCTGGTCGGCATCCCGCCGGCCCCGCGCGGCGTGCCGCAGATCGAGGTGACCTTCGACATCGACGCCAACGGCATCGTCAGCGTCACGGCGAAGGACAAGGCGACCGGCAAGGAGCAGCAGATCCGCATCCAGGCCTCGGGCGGCCTGTCGGACGCCGACATCCAGAAGATGGTCAAGGACGCCGAAGCCCACTCGGCCGACGACAAGAAGCGCCGTGAGCTGGTCGACGCCCGCAACCATGCCGACGCCCTGATCCACACCACCGAGCGGACCATCAAGGAGAACGGCGACAAGATCCCGGCCTCCGACAAGACCGCCGCGGAGGCTGCCGTCGCCGAGCTGAAGTCGGTGCTGGACAGCGAGGATCTGGACGGCATCAAGGCGAAGACCGACGCGCTGGCCCAGGTTTCGATGAAGCTGGGCGAGGCGATGTACAAGGCCGGCCAGGGCGAGGCCCCGGCTGCGGGCGGCGAGGCGCCGGGCGCCCAGCCGAACGAGCCGGGCGTCGTCGACGCCGACTTCGAAGAGGTCCAGGACGACAAGAAGAAGTCGGCCTAAGGCTCGGCAAGCTTCTTTTTGATACGGATCTGACGCGAGCATCGATGGCCCGCCGCCTTTTCCCGGCGGCGGGCCTTCGGTATGCTGGGCTCAGGTTCCGGCACGACGCGGACAGTTTGGACCAGAACGACTCAAAGGCGGTCGGCCCCCATGGCGAAACAGGATTATTACGAGCTGCTCGGTGTGGCGAAGAACGCCAGCGCGGATGAGCTGAAAAAGGCTTATCGCAAGATGGCGATGCAGTACCACCCGGACCGCAACCAGGGTGACAAGGACGCCGAGCAGAAGTTCAAGGAAATCAGCGAAGCGTATGACGTCCTGAAGGACGATCAGAAGCGCGCGGCCTACGACCGGTTCGGCCACGCCGCCTTCGAGGGTGGCCGTGGTCCGGGCGCGGGTGCCGGGGCCGGCGGCTTCAACTTCGACTTCGGCGGCGGTGGCGGCTTCGCCGACATCTTCGACGAGATGTTCGGGGAGTTCATGGGCGGGCGCCGCGGCGGCGGCGGTGCGTCCGGCCGCGGCCAGGACCTGCGCTACAACCTGGAGATCGGGCTGGAGGAGGCCTTCAAGGGCACCCAGACCACCATCCGCGTGCCCACCACCGTGCAGTGCGACGGCTGCAACGGCTCCGGTGCCGCGGCGGGGACCCAGCCGATCACCTGCCCGACCTGCCAGGGCCACGGCAAGGTGCGGGCGCAGCAGGGCTTCTTCACCATCGAGCGGACCTGCCCCGGCTGCCATGGCGCCGGCAAGGTCATCAAGGACGCCTGCAAGACCTGCGGCGGCTCCGGCCGTCTGCGCAAGGAAAAGACCCTGCAGGTCAACATCCCCGCCGGCGTCGAGGACGGCACCCGCATCCGTCTGGCGGGGGAGGGCGAAGCGGGATTGCGCGGGGCACCGGCCGGCGACCTCTACATCTTCCTGGCGATCGGGCCGCACCCGATCTTCCAGCGCGACGGCGCCAACATCCACTGCCGGGTGCCGATCCCGATGACCACGGCGGCGCTCGGCGGTTCGGTGGAGGTTCCGACCATCGACGGCACCCGCACCAAGGTGACGGTGCCGCCGGGCACCCAGTCCGGCCACCAGTTCCGCATCAAGGCCAAGGGCATGTCGGTGCTGCGCAGCGCCCAGCGCGGCGACATGTACATCCAGGCGGTGGTGGAGACCCCGGTGAACCTGACCAAGCGCCAGCAGGAACTGCTGCGCGAGTTCGAGGGCGCCGCCAAGGAAGGGTCGAATCCGCAGTCGGAAGGCTTCTTCGCCAAGGTGAAGGAGCTGTGGGAAGACCTGAAGGACTGAACCGAGGAGCCTTTCCGCTCTCCGGGACGGGCGTTGTGAACGGGCGGCGTGTCGGTGACGCACCGCCCGTTACTTTTTGTCGCATGGCCGGAGCTTTCCGTGCTTTCCGAAGGCCGAAAGGCCATTTCCACGCGAAAGCCGTTGAAGGGATGGTCATGCGCGTGTAATCACCCATCATGGCTAACTCTTCGGCGACATGCCCGGCTCAAGCCGGGGGCAGGCGGCTGCATGCGGGTTGACAGGCTCCTCGCCGCCCTGTTCGACGCCTTCGTCCGGGGCGACGAACTGCCCACGCTGATCCATCCGGTCAACCACACGCCCATCCTGCAACGGCGACGCGCCGCGATGATCCAGTCGCGCGTGCGGATGGTGGCGCTGATCTTCGGCATCCTGACCCCGCTGTGGATCGCCATCGACGTCACCGTCTTCGAATGGTCGCTGGCCATCTGGCTGATCATCCTGCGCCTGACCGCCAGCGCCGCCTTCCTGGCGCTCGCTTTCGACCGCCGGTCGTGCGAGGACATGGTCTGCGCCTGGTGGCGGCTGGCGGCGCTGCTGGCGATCCCGACGCTGTTCTTCGCCATCTCGCATCCGCTGCTCTACAACCAGGGCGTCGACGATCTGCGCATCGCCGTCAGCGCCGGCTACGGCTATCTGCCTTTCGTGATGGTGGCGGGTCTCAGCGTCTTTCCGCTGACCGCGCTGGAAGGCGCCCTGTTCGCCGCTCCGATGCTGGGCGCCCATCTGGCCGCCGGCTTCTATGGGTCGCTGGTGATGCCGTTCCCCTCCTACATCAGCGCGCTCTGGCTGCTGGCGCTGATCGCGGTGGTGGCGACGCTGGCGGCGATCAGCCAGCTGCATTTCATGATCGCCCTGCTGGAGCAGGCGGCGCACGACGCGCTGACCGGCGCCTTTTCCCGTCGCATCGGCGAGGAGTTGCTGAAACTCCAGGTCGCCCATGCCGAGCGGGCATCGCAGCCGCTGACGGCGATCTTCGTCGACCTGGACGATTTCAAGGCGGTCAACGACCGCTATGGACATGAAGAGGGCGATCGGGTCCTGCGCCATGCCGCCAACACCATCCGCAGCCTGCTGCGCCAGTCCGATGCGCTGGTCCGCTGGGGCGGGGAGGAATTCCTGATCATCATGCCCGACACCCCGTTGGACGGCGCGATGATCGCGGTGGAGCGGATGCGCCGCGCCGGATTCGGCAAGCGGCCCGATGGCAGCCTGCAGACCGCCAGCATCGGCATCGCCGAGCAGACCACCGACCGCCCCGCCGATTGGGAAGCCCTGGTGGAACTGGCCGACCAGCGCATGTACCGCGCCAAGCAGGACGGCAAGAACCGGGTGATCGGACCGGGCGACGGCATCAGACCTGACTCCGACCCCCAGCCCTGGGATGAAATCCTCGCCTAAGCGGCATCGAGCGGATATTCACGCAGAGCCTCATACACCGCACCGCCGTTGCCGAGATGACTGCGGTAGAGCGTGACATGCTCCACCGGCATCGGGCCGGCGCGGAACAGGCCGCGGTCGGACAGGAAGCGGCCGATACGGTCGGCCGGCGCGTCCTTCAGCCGGGCAAGCGTGACGTGGGGTGAGAATTTCCGCTCCTCCGCCGGCAGGCCGCAGCGGACAAGCGCGGATTCGACCTTGGCCTGCAGATGGGCCAGCGCCTCGCTGCGCTCCACCCCCGCCCATAGAACCCGCGCCCGGCGCGCGCTGCCGTACACGCCGACCCCGTCGAGGGTAAGCGGGAAGGCCGGTGCCCGGACCTCCGCCAGCGCGGCGTCGATGTCCATCGCCTGATCCTCCGGCACCTCGCCGATGAAGCGCAGGGTAAGGTGCAGGTTCTCGGGCTCGGTCCAGCGCGCACCGGGCACCCCGCCGGCCAGCCCCGCCAACCGCTGGCGAACTTCCTCCGTCAGGTCGAGGGCGACGAACAGGCGGAGCATGGGACACCTCCGGGGTTGCTGCAACGGCGGCGGATTGCCCCCTCCCTGACCCTCCCCCACCTTCGGTGGGAGAGGGGACTGCCGCCGCTTCGCGAACAAGTCACGTCACCAAGCTTCCTACCCCCTCTCCCGCGATCGGACCGGCCTTCGGCCGGCCGAGAGCAGGGGAGGGATGGGGAGGGGGCGAACGATGCGACACCTTACCGACACCTTACGGACACGGATCCGGCATGCGGTTGTGCACGGCGTCGATCTCCGCCATCACCTCCGGTGACAGGGTCAGGTCGATGGAGTCGATGTTGGAGATCAGCGTCTCCATCGTCGTCGCCCCGATCAGGGACGAGGTGACGAAGGGCTGCTGCACCGTGAAGGCGATGGCCATCTGGTTGGGCGCCAGACCATGGCGGCGGGCGATGTCCAGATAGGCTTCCGTCGCCGCATCCGCATTGACGGTGGCGTAGCGCGACGGCCGGTGGTCGAGCGCGCGGCGGCTGCCCGGCGGAATGGCACCGTTCAGATACTTGCCGGTCAGCGTGCCGGCGGCCAGCGGCGAATAGGCCAGCAGCCCGACATCCTCGCGCAGGGCCACCTCCGACAGACCGTTCTCGAAGGTCCGGTTCAGCAGGTTGTAGGCGTTCTGGATCGAGGCGACGCGCGGCAGGCCGGCGTCCTCGGCAGCGCGCAGGTAGCGCATCACGCCCCAGGGGCTCTCGTTCGACAGGCCGACATGGCGGATCTTTCCGGCCTGGACCAATTCGGCCAGCGCTGCCAGCGTCTCTTCGATCGGCACGCCGTCATGCTGCGGCTTGTGCTGATAGGTGCGGACGCCGAAGCGGTTGGTGACGCGGTCCGGCCAGTGGATCTGATAGAGGTCGATGTAATCGGTCTTCAGCCGCGACAGGCTGGCCTCGACCGCCGCGAAGAGGTTGGCGCGGTCCAGCAGCGACTTGCCATCGCGTATCCAGCCGAAGCCGCCGGCCGGCGCGCCGATGATCTTGCTGGCGAGGATAACCCGGTCGCGCTTGCCGCGCGATTGGAACCAGCTGCCGATCACCTCCTCCGTCTTGCCGTAGGTGTCGGCCGTGGGCGGGATCGCGTACATCTCCGCCGTGTCCCAGAAATTGATGCCGCGGTCGAGTGCCGCGTCCATCTGGGCATGGCCTTCGGCCTCGGTGTTCTGGCGGCCCCAGGTCATGGTGCCCAGGCCGATGGCGCTGACCGACAGGCCGGTTCGGCCGAGCGGACGATACTGCATCCGGAACGTTCCTTATTCGAAGTGATCTTTACAGAAAGAGCGTCAACACGCCGGTGTAGCCATAGAGCCGGTTGTGCGACACCTCGCCCGACGCGAAGAAACCCGTCAGCGGGATGTCGCCGAAGGTCTCACGGATCATCGACAGCTCGGCGTCGGCGGTGCCGAACAGGCTGGGACCGCGGGCGATGCAGCTGACATACACCGCGCCCTTCGGCGTCGCCTTCACCCGTTTCCTGAGGCTGTCCAGCATCCGGCGCATGTCGGCGGCGGCGGTTTCGGGATCGCGGCGGGTGAACATCACCGCTTGGCCGGTCGTCACCCGGTCCGCGATGGAGATCCAGCCGGCGCGCGGGTCGATGGCGATCAGGTCGCGGACCAGATAGTCCTGGGTGTCGGAGCCGACGATGGGCAGCCCGGCGCAGATCAGCCCGGACACCTGCCGCAGGTCGGCGGCAAGCTCCGGACCGATGTCCTCCTTGAAGACGTCCAGCGCCGGGCGCCCGTCGATCTCCAGGATCACGTTGTCGTCGCTGGCGGTGACGGTGCGGGTCGGCCCGATGGGTCGGCAGCCCTGGGTCAGGGCGGTGGCGACCGGCAGGTTGGGCGCGAACAGCACCCCCGACACGCCGCCGTCGGTGACCGGATCGCCATCCTCGGCCCCGGCGGCGATCTGCGGGAACTCCCCGCGCGAAGCGGTCAGCCCGCCGACCAGGAAGACGCCGGCCTCCTCCGACAGGCGGGACACCAACCCGGCCATGTCGGCATGGTGCGGATCGACATGGACCAGCGCCAGCGCCGCGCCATGCTTGTCCAGCCAGCCGCCGGCACTGCCGCGCAGCGGCTCCAGCCCGTCGGTCAGGGTGGGGAACAGGCGGAAGCTGTCCTCCGGCAGGCGGGCGGCCATGATCGCCAGCCCCGGCTCGTCGAACAGGGCCTCACCGTTCGCCATCACGCCGATGCCCACGGTGCCGACCCAATGGCGGATGCCGGTGACGCCGCGCAGCAGGGTGACGATGCTGGTCGCATGCTCCGCCAGCCCGTCGGTCAGGTAGAGGAAGCCCAGGTTGCAGCCGGCGACCGGCCCCAGTTTGTCCAGGCAGGCCTTGACCGTCGGTCCCCACTCCGCCCCGGCGGCGCAGGCGGCGTGAAAGCGGGTGTCGCTGTCCAGGGTCACGGTCATGATGGGTCAGCCTCCGGGTTTTTCGGTAGTCTTCTGGATTTGCGGCAGACTGTCGAGCAGGGCGGTGACGGAAGGCAGGATGCGCTCCACGATCATCGCCACGCCCTGGGCATTGGGATGCAGCCCGTCCTGCTGGATGAGTGCCTGCTGCAACGCCACCCCGTCGAGGAAGAAGGGGTAGAGCGGCAGGTCATAGGTCTTCGCAAGGTCGGGATAGATGGCGTTGAACTTGTCGGTATAGGGTTTCCCCAAGCTGGGAGAGGCGTACATGCCGGCCAGCAGAGTCGGAATCCTGCGATCCTTCAGCGTCTTCAGGATGACGTCGAGGTTGTCCTTCGCCTGGGCGGGATCGAGCCCGCGCAGCATGTCGTTGGCGCCCAACTCCACGATGGCGGCGTCGGGCTTGTCGGCCAGCGCCCAGTCCAGCCGTGCCCGGCCACCGGCGGTGGTGTCGCCCGACACGCCGGCATTGATGACGGTGACGCTGTATCCCTTGTCGGCCAGCGCCTTTTCCAACTGGCGGGTGAAGCCCTGCGGTTCCGGCAGGCCGTAGCCGGCGGTCAGGCTGTCGCCCAGCGCCAGCAACTTCACCGGCTGCGCCGCCTCTGCGCGGGTCGGAACGGTCATCTGTACCCCTGACGCAAAAACGAAGGCGAGTGCGGCGCCGATGGCGGCCATGTTGAAAGCCCGGCGGGTCGTGCCATATGGCGATGGTCCGTTCCGCTTGTGCGAGAGTCGCATGTCCAAAGTCCAATCCTCTGCAACGTCGTCCAATTCCATCGCCCGACCCCTCCCCGATTCAATCGGCAACGATTCCATCGTGGAACTCGACGACGTCCACTTGAGATTGGACAGCGGTGCCGGGCCCGTCAACATCCTGCGGGGCGTGAATCTTCAGGTGGCGGCCGGGGAGCGGGTCGGCGTCGTCGGCCCCAGCGGTTCCGGCAAGTCGACCATGATGATGGTGATGGCCGGCCTGGAACGCCCCAGCGGCGGCACCGTCCGCGTCGCCGGACAGGAGCTGAACCGGCTGGACGAGGACGGATTGGCGCGCTTCCGCCGGCAGCATGTGGGGATCGTCTTCCAGGCTTTCCATCTGGTGCCGACCATGACGGCGCTGGAGAATGTCGCCATCCCGCTGGAATTCGCCGGGGTCGCCGACGCTTTCGACCGCGCCCGCATCGGGCTGGAGCAGGTGGGCCTGGGCCACCGCATCCACCATTATCCCGGCCAGCTATCGGGCGGCGAGCAGCAGCGCACGGCATTGGCCCGCGCCTTCGTGACCGAGCCGTCGCTGCTTCTGGCCGACGAGCCGACCGGCAACCTCGACATCGACACCGGCGCCACCATCGTGAAGCTGCTGTTCGATCTGGCCGAACGGCGCGGCACGACACTGGTGCTGATCACCCACGACCCGAGCCTCGCCGCCCGCTGCGACCGGACGGTCCGGCTCGCCGACGGCCGCATCGCCGACGACGGGCAGGCGGCACGGCGCGCAAGGCTGCAGGCGGCGGGGGAGTGAGGGGGATGACTGGACTTACGCAAGCCGTTTCCCCCTCTCCCCCCCGGGGAGAGGGTAGGGGTGAGGGGGATGCACCGCGTGGCGTCATTCGGCGTGCGATACTCTCGTCACGGACACAATCCTCGCCATGCGTCCCCTTCACCCTAACCCTCTCCCCGGGGGGGAGAGGGGATAAGCGCGGGTACGAGGGGGCAACGCGATGACCAACCTCAGCCTCGCCCTCCGCCTCGCCCGGCGGGAGCTGCGCACCGGCCTGAAGGGCTTCTGGGTCTTCCTCGCCTGCCTGGCGCTGGGCGTCGCCGCCATCGCCGCCGTGCAGTCGGTGTCGAGCGGCTTGCTCGACGGGCTGGCCAATGACGGACGTTCGATCCTGGGCGGCGACGTCGCGTTGCGGCAACTCTACAATCCGCCGGAAGGCGGGCAGATGGCGGCGCTGACCGCAACCGGCCGGGTGTCGACCTCCGCCGAGATGCGGGCGATGGCGCGGGCCGATGATGACGTCCGCTCTTCGCTGGTCGAGCTGAAGGCTGTCGACGACGTCTACCCGCTCTACGGCACCGTCACCCTGGTCGGCGGCGGCGACCTGCGCGACGCGCTGGCGCAGAAGGATGGCCGCTGGGGTGCGGTGATCGAGGCGAGCCTCGTCGACCGATTGGGCGTGAAGACCGGCGACACCATCCATGTCGGCGAGGGTGCCTATCGTGTCGCCGCCGTGCTGGACCGCGAGCCGGACCGCGCCTCCTCAAACGCCTTTTCGCTGGGGCCGCGCCTGATGGTGGCGTTGCCGTCGCTGCAGGACACCGGGTTGCTGCAACCCGGCAGTCTCACCTGGTGGAGCGCCAAGGTGGCGCTGCCGCCGGAAACCGACCTGAAGGCGTGGCAGGAGGATTTGCGCGCCCGCTTCCCCGACGCTCCCTGGCGGATGCGGGACTACACCAACGCCTCACCGCAGATCGAGCGCTTCATCGACCGCATGACGCTGTTCCTGACGCTGGTCGGGCTGACCGCACTGCTGGTCGGCGGCGTCGGGGTAGGCAACGCGGTGCGCAGCCATCTGGACTCACGCGCCCGCACCATCGCCATGATGAAGTGCATCGGCGCGCCGGGCGCCTTGGTGTTCCAACTCTATCTGGCGCAGATCCTGGCGCTCGCGCTGCTGGGCATCGTCATCGGGCTGGCGCTGGGTGCCGTTGCGCCGCTGGCGCTGGGCCGGCTTCTCGACGGCGTTCTGCCGGTGTCCGCCCATATCGGCGTCTATCCGGGTGCATTGGCGCTCGCCGCCCTCTATGGCGTGCTGACGGCGCTGACCTTCTCGCTCTGGCCGCTCGGCCGGGCGCGGGAGGTGCCGGCCGGCGCCCTGTTCCGCGACGTGATCGCCCCGGCCGCCGGCCGGCCGCGCATGCCCTATACGTTGGCGATGATCGCGTCGGCGGTTGCGCTCGCCGGACTGGCGGTGCTGACCGCCCATAACAAGCTCTTCGCCCTGTGGTTCGTGGGCGGCTCCATCGCCACCTTCATCGCCTTCCGCGCCGCCGCGGCGCTGGTCACCTGGGGGGCGAAGCGGGTAGGGCGCGTCCGGCGGCCGGGGCTGCGGCTGGCGCTCGCCAACCTGCACCGGCCGGGCAACCCGACGGCGGCGGTGGTGCTGTCGCTCGGGCTCGGCCTGACGGTGCTGGTCGCCATCGCGCTGATCCAGGGCAATTTCTCCCGCCGGGTGTCGGAGACGATACCGCAGGACGCCCCCAGCTTCTTCTTCGTCGACATCCAGCGCGACCAGTTCGATCCCTTGCGCGGCCTCGTCACCGGCATCCCCGGCACCAGCGCCTTCGAGGCGGTGCCGAGCCTGCGCGGCCGGATCGAGCGGGTGAACGGGCAGGATGCCGAAAAGGCGCTGGTCAATCCGGAGCAGGCCTGGATCCTGGCCGGCGACCGCGGCATCACCTATTCGGCGACGCTGCCGAAGCATTCCACCGTCACCGCCGGCAGCTGGTGGGCGACCGACTATGCCGGCCCGCCGCTGATCTCCATCCACCAAAGCGTCGCCGAGGCCTTCGGCATCGGCCCCGGCGCCACGCTGTCGATCAACATCCTGGGCCGCAGCATCGAGGCCACGGTCGCCAATGTCCGCGCCGCCGATTTCAGCAGCATGGCGATCAATTTCACCATGGTCTTCGCCCCCGGCACGCTGGAAGGCGCGCCGCAGACCTGGGTCGCCACGGTCCGCGCCACGCCGGATGCCGAAACGCAGGTGCAGCGCGCCGTGCTGCAGCGCTTCCCCAACATCACCATGGTGCGGATCAAGGACGCGCTCGACACGGTGTCGGAGATGCTGGGCCATATCGGCACGGCGGTGCGCATCGTCGCCGGCATCACGCTGGCCGCCGGCACGCTGGTGCTGGCCGGCGCGGTCGCCGCCGGGCATCGTCGCCGGGTCTATGACGCGGTGGTGCTGAAGGTCCTGGGGGCGACGCGCGGCGACGTGCTACGCGCCTTCCTGTTGGAGTACGGGTTGCTGGGCCTTCTGACCGCGGTCATCGCCGGCTGCATCGGCACGCTGACCGCCTGGGCGGTGCTGCGCTTCCTGATGCATTGGGAGTGGAGCTTCCTGCCGTCGGCGGTGGTCACCACGGCCTTGCTCAGCACGGCGATCACTCTCGCTTTCGGGTTCTATGGTACTTGGCGGGCTTTGGGCCAGCCGTCCGCGCCATTGCTTCGCAACGAGTGATTCCCGCGGCAGAAAGCGGTAGCAAAAACGAAACGTGAAAGCTTTTTCATCTTGGAGAACCGCTGCCGATTCCTATTGAACCGAATTGCGGACTCGCCAATATGTCATCCCGACGGGATCACCCTATTCCACCGAGGAAACCAACATGGCAGACCCGACCTATAACCGCTTCGCGACCGCAGGCCGCGCGACAGATCGGGGATACTTCGACGAAGGCCTGCGCCAGCACATGCTGCGCGTGTACAACTACATGGGTGCCGGCCTGATCCTGACGGGCCTGGTCGCCGCGCTCGTGTCGTCCAGCCCGGCCATGATGGCGGCCATCTTCGGCACGCCGCTGAAGTGGGTGGTGATGCTGGCCCCGCTGGCGTTCGTGATGGTGCTGTCCTTCGGCATCCAGCGCCTGTCCTTCGCATCGGCACAGATGGTCTTCTGGGCCTATTGCGGCGCGATGGGGCTGTCGATGTCGGCCATCTTCCTGGTCTTCACCGGGGCGTCGATCGCGCTGACCTTCTTCGTCACCGCCGCGACCTTCCTGGCGATGAGCCTGTACGGCTACACCACGAAGGCCGACCTGTCGAAGATGGGCTCGTTCCTGATGATGGGCGTCATCGGCCTGGTCATCGCCGGCCTGGCGAACATCTTCTTCCAGTCGCCGGCCCTGCACTTCGCGATCTCCGCCATCGGCGTGCTGATCTTCACCGGCCTGACCGCCTACGACACCCAGGCGATCAAGGAAAGCTACGCCGAGGGCTACGATCACGAAAGCACCGGCAAGCTGGCCCTGATGGGCGCCCTGACGCTGTACCTGGACTTCATCAACCTGTTCCAGTTCCTGCTGCAGTTCCTGGGTCAGCGCAACAACGACTGAGCCTGAAGACGCCTGATCGGACAAGCGCCTGATCGACGCAGCAACCGCCCGGAAGCGCCCGCTTCCGGGCGGTTTTCGTTTCAGGACCCGACCGTCACCGCATCGCCGACCTTGAGACCCAGCGCCTCGTCAGCCCGCCCGCGGTTGACGGCGATCTCCGCCAGCCCGTTGGAGTTCTCGTACCACAGCGGCTCCCCCGGCCCGACGGCGCCGAAGGTACGGGCACGGGCGATGTGGGTGCCGGCGACGGTCAGCACCGCATCGGCGGGCAGGGCGGATGCCCGCATCCCGGTCATGGCGTTGCCGTAGACATCGACATAGACGATGCGGGCCAGTTCGTCCGGCCAGTCGGGGCGGTCGATGGCGGCGAGGGGGAGGGGGCTGCGCTGCACCGGCCGGCCGGCCGCCAGATCGGCGGCAACGGGGGCGAACAGGTCGCGGCCATGGAAGCTGGCGGACAGCCGATCCGGAATCCAGTCGATGGTCCAGGCGTTTAGCGACGTTGCGCGGCGGGCGAGCAGGGCGAAGAGGCCGTTGTCGGGACCGATGAACCAGCGCCCGTCCGCCTCCACCATCACCGGCCGGCGGTCGGTGCCGACACCGGGATCGACGACGCAGAGAAAGACGCTGCCGGCGGGGAAGGCCGGGACGTAGGCGGCCAGGAGATAGGCCGACAGCTGCGGGTCGAAGGCGGGGGCGTCGGCGAACAGGTCGATGATCGGGACGGTTGGCGCCTGTTGCGCCAGCACCGCCTTCATCTGGCCGGTGTAGGGGCCGGAGAGGCCGAAGTCGGTGAAGAGCAGGATCATGGGGGAATCCTCACCAGTGCCGCTGCGTTAGTCCCCCACCCTAACCCTCCCCCGCTGGGCGGGGGAGGGGAGTGCTTGGGCGGGAGAGTGGCGGCAGTCCCTCCCCCGCCCAGCGGGGGAGGTTAGGTGGGGGTCTAACGTCGCATTACACCGACTTCGTATCCAGCGCATACCCCGCCGACCGTACGGTGCGGATCAGGTCCAGCTCGTCCTCTTCGTTCATCGCCTTGCGCAGGCGGCGGATGTGTACGTCGACCGTACGCGGCTCGACGTACACGTCGTGGCCCCACACCAGATCGAGCAGCTGTTCGCGGGAGAAGACGCGGCCTGGATGCTGCATGAAGTGGCGCAGCAGGCGGAATTCGGTCGGGCCCAGATGTACGTCCCGGCCGTTGCGGCGTACGCGGTGGGCGGCCAGATCCATCGTCACGTCGGCGAAGGTCAGCACCTCGTCCGTCATGCCGGGGGAGGCGCGGCGCAGCACCGCGCGCATGCGCGCCACCAGCTCCGTCGGGGAGAAGGGCTTGGTGATGTAGTCGTCGGCCCCGGAATTCAGGCCGCGCACCCGGTCGCCTTCCTCGCCGCGGGCGGTCAGCATGATGATCGGGATGTCGCGCGTCTTGGCATTGCGGCGCAGCTGGCGGCAGACCTCCAGCCCGCTCATCAGCGGCAGCATCCAGTCGAGCAGCACGATGTGCGGCGTCTGTTCGCCGGCGGCCAGCAGGGCCTCCTCGCCGTCGCTGGCGGTGGCGACGCGGAAGCCTTCCTTTTCCAGGTTGTACTTCAACAGCGTCAGGATGTCGGCCTCGTCCTCGACGACCAGGACGAGCGGCTTCAGGGCCGCGTTCATGGAGGCTCCGTTCACAGCGCGCGTCTCGACGTTAACCGGCATGGGACAGCCTTTTCAACAAAGGAGGGAGGGGGGCGCATAGGTCGGCGGATGGTTTCAGCCGTAGCGGCCGGTGATGTAGCCCTGGGTGCGCTCGTCGCGCGGGTTGGTGAAGATTTCCTCGGTGTCGTCGCATTCCACCATCTCGCCCAGATGGAAGAAGGCGGTGCGCTGCGACACGCGGGCGGCCTGCTGCATGTTGTGGGTGACGATGACGATGGTGTAGTTGGCCCGCAGCTCGTCGATCAGCTCCTCGATATGGGCGGTCGCGATGGGGTCGAGCGCCGAGCAGGGCTCGTCCATCAGGATCACCTCGGGGCTGACGGCGATGGCGCGGGCGATGCACAGCCGCTGCTGCTGGCCGCCGGACAGGCTGGTGCCCGGCTCGCGCAGGCGGTCCTTCACCTCGCCCCACAGGCCGGCGCGCTTGAGGGACGTCTGCACCACCTCGTCCAACTCGTCGCGGCCTGAAGCGAGGCCGTGGATTCGCGGGCCATAGGCGATGTTGTCGTAGATCGACTTCGGAAACGGGTTCGGCTTCTGGAACACCATGCCGACGCGGGCGCGCAGTTGCACCGCATCCACGGCCTTGCCGTAGACATCCTCGCCGTCCAGCGCGATCCGTCCCTCGACCCGGCAGCCCTCGACGGTGTCGTTCATCCGGTTCAGGCAGCGCAGGAAGGTCGACTTGCCGCAGCCGGACGGGCCGATCAGCGCCAGCACCCGGTTCTCGTGGATGTCGAGGTCGATGCCCTTCAACGCCTGCTTCGCGCAGTAGAACACCTTGACCCCGCGCGCGGTCATCTTGGCCGGCAGATCGGCGCTGGAACGCTGCTCCGCCCGTCCATCGCCGCGGGGACGAAGCTTCAGCGGGCTCGGGATGCCGCTTGTAATGCTCATGGGGCGCTCACCACCGTCTCTCGAAAATCTTGCGCAGGATCACGGCCGTCCCGTTCAGAAGGATCAGGACGCCGAGCAGGATCAGGATCGCCGCGGAGGTGCGCTCGGTGAAGGCACGCTCCGGGCTGTCGGCCCACATGTAGATCTGCACCGGAAGCACCGTGGCGCTGTCGGTCAGCCCATGGGGCACGTCGACGATGAAGGCGACCATGCCGATCATCAGCAGCGGCGCCGTCTCGCCCAGCGCGCGGGCCATGCCGATGATGGTGCCGGTCAGGATGCCGGGCATCGCCAGAGGCAGCACATGGTGCAGCACCGTCTGCAGGGGCGATGCGCCGATCCCCAATGCTGCCTCGCGGATCGACGGCGGAACCGCCTTCAGCGCGACGCGGGCCGAGATGATGATGACCGGCAGCGTCATCAGCGCCATCACCAGCCCGCCGACCAGCGGCGCCGAGCGCGGCATGCCGAAGAAGCCGAGGAACACCGCCAGACCCAGCAGGCCGAAGATGATCGACGGCACCGCGGCGAGGTTGTTGATGTTCACCTCGATCAGGTCGGTCCAGCGGTTCTTCGGCGCGAATTCCTCCAGATAGACCGCGGCGGAGATGCCAACCGGCACCGACAGCGCCATGGTCACCAGCAACGTCAGCAGCGAGCCGACGATGGCGCCGCCGATACCGGCCTGTTCCGGCTCCCGGCTGTCGCCGGCGGTGAACAGGGTGGTGTTGAAGCCCTGCGCCAGCGCGCCGGAGGCCAGCAGCGCATCGGCCGCGGCGATCTTGGCATCGCTGAGCCCGCGTTCGCTCTCCGGCAGGTCGCGGCGGTAGCGGCCCTTCACCAGCTGGTCGATCTCGTCGTCGGCGCGCACCCAGACGGTCAGAGTGGTGCCGACCAGCGCCGGGTTCTTCGCGACCATCGCCTCCAGCTCGTAAGGCGCGCCCGACGACAGCAGGTCGTTCAGCACGCGCTTGCCGGCGCGGTCGGTCACCTGCGGGAACTGGGCATGGAGCGCCCGGCGCAGGATGGGGGCATAGTTGCGCTCGGCCACCTCCGCCGGGTCCAGCGTCACCTCCAGCCGGATCCGCGCTTCCCAGAAGGCGGTGCTGCCCTTGGCAACGATGGAGCCCAGAAGCACCACCAGCATCAGCGCCGCCAGCGCCACCGCTGCGGCGCCGGCCAGCCGGAAGCGGCGTTCGGCGACATGGCGGGCGCGCAGGCGGCGGGCGAAGGCCTCGCTCCTGACGCGCGATTTCACTGGAGTGTTGGAGCCGGAGGAGGAGGCAGGGGAGGGCGTCACGGCCGACACGTCCTGCTCGACGAGGTCAGTCATATTTTTCCCGATAGGTCCGGACCACCCGCAGGGCGACCATGTTGAGGCAGAGCGTGACGAGGAACAGCACGAGGCCGAGGCCGAAGGCCGACAGCGTCTTCGGGCTGTCGAACTCCTGGTCGCCGACCAGCAGCGTGGCGATCTGGGTGGTGACGGTGGTCACCGCCTGCAGCGGGTTGGCGGTCATGTTGGCGGTCAGGCCAGACGCCATGGTGACGATCATCGTCTCGCCGATGGCACGGCTGACCGCCAGCATCACCGCGGCGACGATGCCCGGCAGCGCCGCCGGCAGGACCACCTGCTTGATCGTCTCCGACCTGGTGGCGCCGAGGCCGTAGGAGCCGTCGCGCAAGCTCTGCGGCACCGCGTTGATGACGTCGTCCGACAGCGAGCTGACGAAGGGGATGATCATCACCCCCATGACGATGCCGGCCGCCAGCGCCGATTCCGAACTGACGTCCAGCCCCAGCGCCTCGCCCACCGACCGCACGAAGGGCGCCATGGTCAGCGCGGCGAAGAAGCCATAGACCACGGTCGGGATGCCGGCCAGAATCTCCAGAGCCGGCTTCAGCCAGGTGCGCACGCCGCGCCCGGCATATTCCGACATGTAGATCGCCGCCATCAGCCCCACCGGCACCGCCACCAGCATGGCGATGACCGTGATGAGAAGCGTGCCGGCGAACAGCGGGATCGCGCCGAAGGAGCCGCTGGAGCCGACCTGATCGGCCCGCATCGCCATCTGCGGGCTCCAATGGGTACCGAACAGGAAATCCAGCGGCGAGACGACGGTGAAGAAGCGCAGCGCCTCGAACAGCAGCGACAGGACGATGCCGACCGTGGTCAGGATGGCGACCATCGAGCAGACGATCAGCGCCACCCGCACCACCCGCTCCACCGCCGGGCGGGCCCGCAGGTCCGGGCCGATGCGGTGGCGGCCCCAGGCGAGACCGGCGACGGCGAGGCTGGCGCCGACGGCCAGCAGGCTCCAGTCGGCAAGGTCGCGCAAGCCCGCATAGCGGCGGGCGGCATCCTGCACCAGGGGATCGGGCTCGCGCCCGGTGGCAATGCCGCGGGCGAGGTTGAGGATGTCGGCTTTCAGCAGGGCGACCGACTGGCCGTCGCCGGTGGTCAGCCGCTCCGGCAGGGAGGACAGGACCAGCTGCATGGCGAGCCAGCCTTCCGCCGCGGTCCAGGCCACGAACAGCAGCAGCGCCGGCAGCCCGGCCCACAGCGCCACATAGACGCCGTGGTAGGAGGGGACCGAATGCAGTTCCGCCACCCGCCCGCCGACGGACGCCGCTGCCCGAGACCGGCCGGTCATGAAACCGATCACGGTGAGCAGGGCCAGGATCAGGGCGAGAAGGGTCAGCTGCATGCGGGATGCCCGGAGGGAGAATGGATGGTCAGAACTGCAGCGGCGTCAGCCCGACCGCCTGGGTCCGGGCGGCGTCGCGCAGGGCCTTCGGTTCCGGGATCAGGCCCTTGTCGACCAGATAGCCGTCCTCGCCCACCGCGCGTTCGGAGGTGTATTCGCCGATGAACTCGCGGATGCCCGGAATGACGCCGGCATGGGCGGTCTTTACATAGATGTAGAGCGGACGCGCCAGCTCATACTGGCCGGCCGCCACCGTCTCTGCGGTCAGCTCCACCCCGTCCATCTTCGCCGCGCGCAGCGTGTCGCGGTTCTGGTCGAGATAGCTGTAGCCGAAGACGCCGAAGGCGTTGGGGTTGGCCGTCAGCTTCTGGACGATCAGATTGTCGTTCTCGCCGGCTTCGACATAGGCGCCGTCCTCGCGGATGGTCATGCAGGCACGCTCGCGCGCCTTTTCGTCTGGAACCGCCTTGGCGACCTCGGCCACCTTCTTGCAGCCCTCCAGCATCGCCAGCTCGTTGAAGGTGTCGCGGGTACCGGAGGTCGGGGGCGGGCCCAGCACCTCGATCGCGGCCTTGGGCAGTGTCGGGTCGATGTCCGACCACAGCTTGTACGGGTTGGCGACCAGGGCGCCATTCACCGGCACCTCCTTCGCCAGCGCCTTCCACAGCACGATGGTCGACAGCGACACCGGGGCGGCCTTCTTGGATGAAGCCAGGGCGATGCCGTCATAGCCGATCTTCAGCTCGGTGATCGTGGTGACGCCGTTGGCGGCGCACTGGTCGACCTCCGACTTCTTGATGCGGCGCGAGGCGTTGGCGATGTCGGGATGGCCCGGGCCGACGCCGGCACAGAACAGCTTCAGCCCGCCGCCGGTACCGGTCGACTCGATCACCGGCGTCTTGAACTTGCCGGTCTTGCCGAAAGCCTCGGCCACCGCGGTGGTGAAGGGGAAGACGGTGGAGGAGCCGACCGCGCGGATCTGGTCGCGCGACTGCGCCGAAGCGGGGGTGGCGGCGAAGCTCAGGGCCAGGGCAAAGGCGCTCGCGGCGATGACAGGCGTCCGGGTGGTCACGGGTGCCCCTCCTTGAGGAAACGGAGACTGCTCCATTGGAATGGCGCGGACCATAGACCCGGAGGGCGACCGATTGATTGCGTTTTTATGACACTTTCATGACACGGTCACAGACACGCTTCACCCCTCTCGCACACTGCCAAGTCCCCTCTCCCCCCCGGGGAGAGGGTTAGGGTGAGGGGTCGCGCGGCGGCTCTTTCGCGAGAATCCTGCCACGCTTCCCCCTCACCCCGTCCCTCTCCCCGGGGGGGAGAGGGAGAAGCAACCTCTCCCACCACGGGCAGATAGACCGTGAAGGCGCTGCCCACCCCCACCTCGCTTTCGATGGTCAGGCGTCCACGATGGCGATTCAGGATGTGCTTGACGATGGCAAGCCCCAGCCCGGTACCGCCCATGGCACGGGACCGCGCTGCATCGACGCGGTAGAAGCGCTCGGTCAGGCGGGGCAGGTGGGTGCGGGCAATGCCGTCGCCATGGTCGCGCACCGAGACCGACACCATCGCCGTGCCGCTGCGCACCACGCGCTTGTCCTTCGCCGTGGCGCCGGTGGGTGTAGGAAGCCCCGCAAAGCCCACCGCCGCGCCGTCGGCCAGCGCCACGGTGACGGTCACGTCCGTATCCTCGCGCGTGTATTTGATCGCGTTGCTGACCAGATTCTGGAAGACCTGGGTCAGCTGGTCCTCGTCGCCGATGACATAGGGCAGGGATTCCGGCGCTTCCAGCCGCAGGCGGATGCGGCGCTGGGCGGCCTTCAGCTCCAGCGCGGCGATGACGTTCTCCAGCTCCTCCACCACATCGACCCGGCCGTTGGGCGGCATATGCTCGTCCAGTTCGATGCGGGAGAGGGAGAGCAGGTCGTTGACCAGCCGGGTCATGCGGCTGGCCTGGTCGTGCATGATCGACAGGAAGCGGTCCTGCGCCTCCGGATCGTCGCGCGCCGGACCGCGCAACGTCTCGATGAAGCCCAGCAGCGAGGACAGCGGCGTGCGCAGCTCGTGGCTGGCGTTGGCGATGAAGTCGGCGCGCATCTGCTCCGACCGGCGGGCGGCGGTGACGTCGTGCAGGGTCAGGATCGCCATGCGGGCGACGGTGGGCGGACGCGGCGCCGGTTCCTCCTCGATCTCGCCATCCAGCAGAGAGGGATCGGGTTCCGGCACCAGCCGCTGGAAGGGCTTCACCTGCGCCTCGAAGCTGCGTTCCACCGGCACCGGCAGCGTGAATTCGATGATGCGCGACGCACCCCCGCGCAGGACCGAATCCACCGCCTCCAGCACCGTCGGCGTGCGCAGGGAGGAGGCAAGGTCGCGGTCCACCACCTTGTCGCCGAACAGCTCCCGCGCAGTCTGGTTGGCCCGCACCACCTGCCGCTCCGCATCCATCAGCAGCAGCGGGGCGGGCAGGGCGTCGATCACCGCTTCATCCGCATCCAACTGCATCCGCACGCTTTCCGCCCGGCGCAGGCCGACCCGGTGCAGCCGGCCGATGGTCGCGGTCAACGCCTTCAGGGCGGGGGGCGTTCCGATAGGGGCCAGCGGCTCGTCGGCCTCCGCCAGCCGGGCGGCATAGTCGGTCATCGCATCGGCATCGCGCCGGTAGGTGCGCAGGACCAGCACCGCGCCTGTCAGCGCCAGCGCAGCCGCGACCAACGCCAGCCCGCCATGCAGCGCCCCGACATGAACCGCCCAGGCCAGCACGCCCAGCAGGGGCACCAGCATCAACAGGATCGCGGTCAGCAGCGGGGTGGGCGGCGACGCCTTCAGGCGCATGGGAAAGGCACCGGGTCAGGGGTGGATGGGGCAGGAAGCGTGACGATCAGCCCTTCTACACCATCGTCGCGCATGCCGCGCGGCGGTCATAAAAGATTCATGTGCGGTACTGTGCGGTCCTTCGTTGACTCCAATATAGTGGACCGACATTCTACCATCATGGATGACCCGACAGACGACATCGACAGCCGCCTTGCCGCCCGCCTGCGTGCCTTGAGGGCGGACCGTGGCCTGACCCTCGGCGGCTTGGCCGAACGGTCGGGCGTCAGCCGTTCCATGATCTCGCTGGTGGAGCGGGGGGAGAGCAGCCCGACCGCCTCCGTCCTGGACCGGCTCGCCGCCGGGCTGGGCGTGACGCTGGCGGCGTTGTTCGCGGAGGCCGAACGGGAAGACGCCAACCCCGTCGCCCGCCGCACCGATCAGGTTGCCTGGACCGACCCCGCCACCGGTTACCGCCGCCGCAACCTGTCGCCGCCGGGCTTCCCGTCGCCCATCGAACTGGTGGAGGTGGAGCTTCCGCCGGGCGCCC
Source organism: Azospirillum sp. B21 (assembly GCF_008364825.1). Classification (GTDB taxonomy): domain Bacteria; phylum Pseudomonadota; class Alphaproteobacteria; order Azospirillales; family Azospirillaceae; genus Azospirillum. The sequence continues at coordinate 163,379 of NZ_VTTO01000004.1, read as the reverse complement.
GCGTTTCCTACGACAGCGGCAACCGCGCCGCGACGGTGGAGCAGCAGGTTTATCTTCTGGACGGCACCATCGCCCTGACGGTGGGAGAGGTGACGCACCGCCTGTCCACCGGCGACTGCCTCGCCATGCGGCTCGACCGCCCGACCGGCTTCCACAACCCGACGGACCGGACGGCCCGCTACATCGTGGCGCTGACCACCGACGGGCGCCCAACCCTAAACGCCGTTAAACGCTGAAGGAGCATGCCATGGACAGCGCTTGCCTGGACTCCGGACGAGTGAATAGGGGAAGCGGAGCCGCCGCCGTGACGGTTCGCATGCTGTCGGCTCCGCAAGTCCATGCCGCCGTGCCGGGGCTGACGGACGTGCTGCTGGATTGCGTGGCGGGCGGTGCCTCGGTCAGCTTCATGGCACCGCTCGACCGCACCACTGCCGAAGACTTCTGGCGGAACGTGGCGTTGGAGGTGGAGCAAGGCGACCGCATCCTGCTGGTGGCTGAGGACGGGGAGGGCGTGCTGGGCACCGTCCAGTTGGTGATCGGCCAGCCGCCGAACCAGCCCCACCGCGCCGACCTCTCCAAGATGCTGGTCCACCGCCGCGCCCGCCGCCGTGGCGTCGGCGCCGCCCTGATGCAGGCCGCCGAGGATGCCGCACGCGCCGCCGGCAAGACCCTGCTGGTCCTGGACACTGCCTCGCCGGATGCCGAACGCCTGTACATCCGCGCCGGCTGGGTGAAGGTCGGCGTCATCCCGCACTACGCCCTGTGGCCGGAAGGCGGGTTCTGTGACACGACATACTTCTACAAGACGTTGGGGTGATGGATGACTCTCCTTCTCCCCCTGGGGAGAAGGTCGGGATGAGGGGTTCGGCGTAGCCGAAGACACTCCGGCCTATGCGTCCCCCTCACCCAAACCCTCTCCCCAGGGGGAGAGGGGATTTTTAGAAAGAGCGTCTCAACTCACCACGGCAGCGAGTCATGCGCCGCCAGGGCCGCGGCGGTGACGATGTCGTTCACCGAGGCGCCCATGCTGACGATCTGCGCCGGCTTGTCCAAGCCGATCAGCAGCGGGCCGATCATCTGGCCGCCGGCCATCTTGTTCAGCAGCTTGGCCGAGATGTTGGCCGAATGCAGGCCGGGCATGATCAGCACGTTGGCCGGTCCGGACAGCCGCGAGAACGGGTAGACCCGCTTCATCAACTGGTAATCCAGCGCCACGTCGGCCGACATCTCGCCGTCATACTCGAAATCGACCCGGCGGCTGTCGAGGATCGACAGGGCCTCGCTCAGAGGATCGGTGTTCGGGTGCGGCGTCTGGCCGAAGTTGGAGAAGGACAGCAACGCCACCCGCGGCTCGTGCCCCATCTGCCGGGCCTTGGCAGCGGCACCGACAGCGATGTCGGCCAGCGTCTTGCCGTCGGGACGGACATGGACGGTGGTGTCGGCGATGAAGACGGTGCGGTTGCGGGTGATGAACAGGTGCAGGCCGAACACCGGCTCGCTCGCCTTCGGGTCGATGACGCGACGGAGTTCCTCATAGGCGACGCCGAAGCTGCGGGTGAGGCCGGTCACCATGGCATGGGCATCGCCCTGCGCAACCATGCAGGCGGCGAACACGTTGCGGTCCTGGTTGACCATCCGCTGGCAGTCGCGCAGCAGGGCGCCCTTACGCTGCAGGCGGCGGTAGAGATGGTCGGCATAGCGGCGGTTGGCATCCGACAGGCGCGCGTTGTGGATTTCGAACTGGACGTTGGGCTGTCCCATCGCCACCAGCTGTTCCCTGATCACCTCCTCGCGGCCGATCAGCACCGGCGTTCCATAGCCATGGGCGCGGAAGGCCATGGCGGCGCGGATCGTCCGCTCCTCCTCGCCCTCGGCGAAGACGACGCGGCGCGGGTTGGTCCGCACCTTCTCCAGGATCAGTTCCAGGCTGTCGGCCGTCGGGTCCAGCCGGGTGCGCAGGCTGTGCTTGTAGCTGGTCAGATCGAGGATCGGTTTGCGCGCCACGCCGCTTTCCATCGCCGCCTGGGCGACGGCGGCCGGAACGGTGACGATCAGGCGCGGATCGAAAGGCACCGGGATGATGTAGTCCGGACCATAACGCAGCCGGCGCCCGGAATAGGCGGCATCGACCTCGTCCGGCACATCCTCGCGCGCCAGCGCCGCCAGCGCCTTGGCGGCGGCGACCTTCATCGCCTCGTTGATGGTGGTGGCGCGGACATCCAGCGCGCCACGGAACAGGTAGGGGAAGCCCAGGACGTTGTTGACCTGGTTCGGGTAGTCGGAGCGGCCGGTCGCCACGATGGCGTCGTTGCGCACCGCCTTCACCTCTTCCGGCGTGATCTCCGGATCGGGGTTGGCCAGCGCGAAGATGATCGGCTTGGCCGCCATCGACTTCACCATCTCCGGCGTCATCGCCCCCTTGGCCGACAAGCCGACGAACACGTCGGAGCCCGCCACCGCCTCTTCCAGCGTGCGCTTGTCGGTGTCGACGGCGAAGGACGACTTCCATTGGTTCATGCCGCTGGTGCGGCCGCGATAGACCACGCCCTTGGTGTCGCACAGGATGATGTTTTCACGTGAAACACCCATCGTGCAGAACAGCTCGGCGCAGGCGATGCCCGCGGCACCAGCGCCGTTCACCACCATCTTCACGTCTTCGATTCGGCGGCCGGTGATGTCGCAGGCGTTGATCAGGCCGGCAGCGGCGATGATCGCGGTACCGTGCTGGTCGTCATGGAAGACCGGAATGTCCAGCAGCTCGCGCAGCCGCTCCTCAATGATGAAGCAGTCGGGCGCTTTGATGTCTTCCAGGTTGATGCCGCCGAAGCTGGGGCCGAGGAAGCGCACGCAGTTGACGAACTCGTCCACGTCGCGGGTGTCGACCTCCAGGTCGATGCCGTCGACGTCGGCGAAGCGCTTGAACAGCACCGCCTTGCCTTCCATCACCGGCTTGCCGGCCAGCGCGCCGAGGTCGCCCAGCCCCAGCACCGCCGTGCCGTTGGAGATGATGGCGACGATGTTGCCCTTGGCCGTGTAGTCGTAGGCGAGGGACGGATCCTCGGCGATGCGCAGACAAGGCACCGCCACGCCGGGCGAGTAGGCCAGCGCCAGATCGCGCTGGGTGGTCAGCGGCTTGGTCGGGGTGATTTCCAGCTTGCCGGGCCGGCCGCTGGAATGCAGCAGCAGGGCCTCTTCGTCGGTGACGCGCTTGGTGTCGGACATGGATGTCGTGTTCCTCAACGGAGTGTGCAGCCCGTCGGTCGTCGTTGATGCCTTTTTGTGCGGTGCGCTGCCGACGGTGGGGCAGCGATGGTATACGCCGAACGCGCAACTCGCCAAGCCTGGATCGGCACCGTTTTGTACGAATCATGCATTTTCCTGCCAATTAACGACACATCCAGTTTGTTTGCCAGCCCATCCAATTCGTCTCCGCCCCGTCCGACGCCGCGTCCCCGCCCCGCTGCCGGCGGGCAGGCGGGACGCCATGCTGGACGGGAACGGGCGGAGCCGGTAGCTTGCCGCCCGATTGCAACCGACCTTCGGAATGATGCCCATGCGCCCCTCCGGCCGCGCCTTCGACCAACTGCGCACCGTCTCCCTCGAACCCGGCTTCAGCCGCTACGCCGAGGGCTCCTGCATGGTGCGCTTCGGCAACACGCATGTGCTGTGCACGGCCAGCGTCGACGAAACTGTGCCGCGTTTCCTGAAGAACACCGGGCTCGGCTGGGTCACCGCCGAATACGGCATGCTACCGCGCTCCACCCACAGCCGCACCGACCGCGAGGCGGCCAAGGGCAAGCAGTCCGGCCGTACCCAGGAAATCCAACGCCTGATCGGCCGCGCACTGCGCGCCGTCACCGACCGTTCGGCGATGGGTGAGAAGCAGATCAAGATCGACTGCGACGTCATCCAGGCCGACGGCGGCACCCGCACCGCCGCCATCACCGGCAGCTATGTCGCCCTGCATCTGGCCTTCCAGCACCTGATGCAGATCGGCGCGCTGAAGACCATGCCGCTGACCGATCAGGTCGCCGCCGTGTCCTGCGGCCTGTTCCAGGGCAATGCCGTGCTCGATCTCGATTACGACGAGGACTCCAAGGCGCAGGCCGATGCCAATTTCGTCCTGACCGGCAGGGCCGGCATCGTCGAAATCCAGGGCACCGCCGAGGAAACCCCCTTCTCCGAGCCGCAGTTCATGGAGCTGCTGGCGCTCGCCCGCAAGGGCGTGAACGAGCTGGTGGCGTTGCAGAAGCAGGTTCTCGGCATCAAGTAAGGCCGTATCAGCCAGAGGTTCATCACCATGTCCGCTCCCCGCCGCTTCACCGGCGACACCCTCGTCATCGCCAGCCACAACAAGGGCAAGGTGCGCGAGATCGCCGACCTGCTCGGCCCCTATGTCGCCACCTTCACCTCGGCCGGGGAGCTGGGCCTGCCCGAACCGGAAGAGACCGGAACCACCTTCATCGCCAATGCGGAGCTGAAGGCCAAGGCTGCGGCCGCCGCCGGCCATGTCGCGCTTGCCGACGACAGTGGACTGGTGGTGCCGGCGCTGAACGGCGATCCCGGCATCTACTCCGCCCGCTGGGCCGGCCCGGCCAAGGACTTCGCCATGGCGATGCAAAAGGTCGAGGACGGTCTCGCCGAGCAGAGCGACCGCAGCGCCTATTTCGTCTGCGCCCTGTCGCTCGCCTGGCCGGACGGCCATGTCGAGACGGTGGAGGGCCGCTGCTACGGCACGCTGGTGTGGCCGCCGCGCGGGCCGCACGGCTTCGGCTATGATCCGATGTTCCTGCCGGACGGCCACGGCCTGACCTTCGGCGAGATGGATCCGGCCAAGAAGCACGAGATGAGCCACCGCGCCGACGCCTTCCGCCAGCTGGTGGAGCGGTGTTTCCGGTGAGTGCGTCCGATCATGGTTATGAGGGGCCTGGTTTCGCCGTCTACGTCCATTGGCCCTTCTGCAAGTCGAAGTGCCCCTATTGCGATTTCAACAGCCATGTCCGCGAGCGCGTCGACCACGACCGCTGGCGGGCCGGGCTGCTGCGCGAACTGGACCATTACGCCGACCTGACCGCCGGGCGCACCGTCACCTCCATCTTCTTCGGCGGCGGCACCCCGTCGCTGATGGAGCCGGCAACGGTGGGCGCCATCATCGACCGCGTCACTCAACGCTGGCCGGTCGCCGAGCGGCTGGAGGTGACGCTGGAGGCCAACCCGACCTCCGTCGAGGCCGACAAGTTCCGCGCCTTCCGCACCGCCGGGATCAACCGCGTTTCTCTCGGCATCCAGGCGTTGGACGACGCCAGCCTGAAGTTCCTTGGCCGACAGCACAACGCGGCGGAGGCCACCGGCGCCATCGAACTGGCGGCGCGGACCTTCGACCGCTTTTCCTTCGACCTGATCTATGCCCGTCCCGGCCAGACGGTGGCGGCTTGGCAAGCGGAACTGGCGCGGGCGCTGGATTACGCCGTCGGCCATCTCTCGGTCTATCAGCTGACGATCGAGGAGGGGACGGCCTTCTACCCGATGCACGCCCGTGGCGATCTGGTGCTCCCCGACGAGGATCTCGCCGGCGATCTCTATGAAGCCACGCAGAGCCAGCTTACGGCGGCGGGGCTGCCGGCCTACGAGATTTCCAATCACGCCCGTCCGGGCGAGGAAAGCCGCCACAACCTGACCTATTGGCGCTATGGTGATTATGTCGGCATCGGGCCCGGCGCGCATGGGCGGCTGACGCTGGATAACGAAAAGTTTGCGACTCGCGCCCATCGTGCCCCGGAAATCTGGCTGGAGCGGGTGGAACGCGACGGCCATGGCGCCTCCACTCCCAACCCGATCGGCCGCGATGCCCGTGGCACCGAGCTGCTGATGATGGGGCTGCGCCTGAGCGAAGGGGTGCGGCTTGCCCGTCTGGTGGAGGAATCCGGCCGGACGCTGGACGATTTCGTGGAGCCGGCGGCGTTGTCTCGCCTGATCGAAGGCGGCTTCCTGACCCGCGATGCGCATCGTCTCTCTGCGACATCGGAGGGGCTACAGCGACTGAACGCGGTGCTCAGCGCAATTTTGGCGTAAGATCTGCCCGATCTGAACCGCGAAAGGGCAGGGGATGCGCATCAGTCTGATTGTGGCCGCTGCGATGAACGACGTGATCGGCCGCGATGGTCGATTGCCCTGGACTCTTCCCGGTGATCTGCGCCGGTTCAAGCAGCTGACCATGGGCAAGCCGGTGCTGATGGGCCGCAAAACCTGGGAGTCGCTGCCGCTGCGCCCGCTTCCCGGCCGCGACAACCTCGTCCTCAGCCGTCAGACGGCGGTCGGGGAGCATGACGGTGCCCGCTGGTTCTTCGGGTTGGGAGCCGCCGTGTCCTGGGCGCAGGAGTCCGGTGCGGCGGAGCTCTGCGTCATCGGCGGCGCCGCGCTATTCCGCGAGGCTCTTCCCATCGCCGATTGCCTGCATCTGACCCGCGTGGAGAGCGCAGTGAACGGCGACACGCTGATGCCGCCCATCGGCGCGGAGTGGGTCGAAGTCTGGTCGAGTGCACCCATGGAAGAGAACGGACTGTTCTACCGCTACATCGACCTGGAAAAGGCGCGGGTATAGGGGCGAGCCAGTTCCCCCCGAGGCCCCCTTACTCCTCTCCACCCAGACGGTGCAGCACGTCGTCGAGCTGGTCGAGCGTTTGATAGTGGATGGTGATGGTTCCCCGCTGTCCCTGAGGATTGATTGCGACCTTCAGCCCGATGCGGGCGGAGATCTCCTCCTCAAGATTGATCAGGTCGACATCCTTCATCGCCGGGGCGGCGCCGGATCCGTCGTTCGCGGCCTTGCCCTTCTTCGCCTTCGGCTGGTCGCCGCGCATGAGGTCTTCGGTCTGGCGGACGTTCAGGCCGCGCGTAATCACCTCGCGGGCGACTGCGGCCGGATCCGGGGCGGTCAGCAGGGCACGGGCATGGCCGGCGGTCAGCGCACCGTCCTGCACCATCGATTTGACCGGATCCGGCAAAGCCAGCAGGCGCATCATGTTGGCGACATGGCTGCGGCTCTTGCCGACGGCGCGGGCCAGATCCTCCTGCGTATGCTCGAACTCCTCCATCAGGCGGCGGTAACCCTCCGCCTCTTCCAGAGGGGTCAGATCCTGGCGTTGGATGTTCTCGATCAGCGCGATTTCCAGCGCCTCGCGGTCGCTGAGATCGCGGATGATGACCGGCACCTCGTGCAGGCCAGCGATCTGCGCGGCGCGCCAGCGGCGTTCGCCGGCGATCAGCTCGTAGGAATTGGCGTCCTCGGCGTCGCGGCGCACCAACAGCGGCTGAAGGATGCCCTTGTCGCGGATGGACTCGACAAGGCCGCTGATCGCCTCTTCGTCGAACTTCCGCCGCGGCTGGTATTTGCCGGGGTGGACGAACTCGATCGGCACCTGCTTGGACTGCCGCACCTTGTCGAGTGCCGAATAATCCTCGGTCGCCTCGCCGAACAGGGCGGAAAGGCCGCGGCCCAGGCTGGCGCGGCGGGCGCCACCTTGCTTGGTGTCGTCGATCATGCGGTCAGTCTCTTCTCACGGCGCAGCACCTCGCCCGCCAGATGGATGTAGGCCTGGGATCCGGGGCAGCGCATGTCGTAGATCAGCACCGGCTTGCCGTGCGACGGCGCCTCGGAGACCTTGACGTTGCGCGGGATCACGGTGTCGTACACCTTCTCCCCGAAGAAACCACGAACGTCCGCCGCCACCATGTCCGACAGGTTGTTGCGCTTGTCGAACATGGTCAGCACGACGCCGTGGATGTCGAGGTTCGGGTTGAAGGCGCGCTTCACCCGCTCGATGGTGCGGACCAGATGGCTGAGACCCTCCAGCGCGTAGAACTCGCACTGCAGGGGAACCATCACGGCATGCGAGGCGACCAGCGCGTTCAGCGTCAGCAGCCCGAGTGCCGGTGGGCAGTCGATCAGGACATAGTCGTATTCGAGCGCACTGTTGGCGACCGCTTCACGCAGGCGGAACTCGCGCCGCTCGGCACCGACCAGCTCGATTTCCGCACCCGACAGATCGACCGACGAGGTGATGATCGACAGGTTCGGCACGGAGGAGGGGGTGGCGGCATCCTCCAGCGACACGTCGTCGAACAGCACGTCATAGATGCCGACGCGGCGGTCCGAACGCGGAATGCCGAGACCCGTGGACGCATTGCCCTGAGGGTCGAGGTCGATCACCAGAACCCGCTTGCCGATGACGGCGAGCGCGGTGGCGAGGTTGATCGTCGTCGTGGTCTTGCCCACGCCGCCCTTCTGGTTGGCAATCGCAACCACGCGGGCAAGGGGACGGGTGACGGCAGACATGGCAGCCTCTCGGGAGTCCGGTTGGCGGGAGGAGGGCGGGGGAACAACAGTGTCAGGCACGGTCTTCACACACGCTCAAGGTAACTCACACGCAGGATGGTTCCGCTGGGATCGGTGCGGCTGTCAAATCGCTCGGATTCCATTGTCCAATATTGCGTGGTGGCGGTCAATTCGTCGTCCAGCGCCGCACCCTTCAGGAACAGGCACTTGCCGCGCGCTCCGATGAAAGGATGAGCCCAGGTGAAGAGGTCTGCCAGCGGTGCCAACGCACGGGCGGTGACGACATCGGCCTCGATGCCGGTGACGGTCTCGATCCGCTTGGTATGAACGGTGACCGGCGCTTCGCAAACGCGGGCGACCTCGCGGAGGAAGGCGCATTTGCGCACATCGCTCTCGATCAGATGCACCTGCGGCACACCGAGAATGGCGAGCACCAGACCGGGGAAACCGGCACCACTGCCGAGATCGACCAGCACCCGCGTACCCTCCGGCAACAACGGATGGAGCTGAGCGGAGTCGAGGAAGTGACGTTTCCAGGCATCGGGCAGAGTGGAAGGGCCGACCAGATTGATCTTCGGCTGCCACTTGCGCAGCAGCGCCTCGTAGGCGATCAGGCGGTCGAGTGTTTCACGTGAAACACCGGTGGCTTCCTGAAATGCGACGGCATCGAACCCACTCATTCCGCAGCCACCCCAGAGGAAACCGCTTCGCGACGTTTCACATGACGGAGCAGGGCGACCAGAGCGGCCGGGGTCATGCCGGGTATGCGGGCCGCCGCACCCAGGGTCGCCGGGCGCGACTGGCGCAGCTTCTGCCGGATTTCGGCGGAAAGGCTGCCGATGCCATCGACGTCCAGATCATCGGGCAGGGCAAGGGACTCGTCCTTGCGGAAGGCCCGGATGTCGGCCTCCTGCCGACCGAGATAGCCAGCGTATTTTCCGTCGATCTCCAACTGCTCGGCGATCTCCGAGGCAATCTCCCCCAACTCCGGCCACAGGCGGGTTAGGGCGGCAAGATCAATGTCCGGATAGCGCAGCAGGTCGGCGGCACTGCGGCGCACGCCGTCCTGGTTCACCGCGACCCCCTGGCGAGCGAGTTCGGCCGGCGTCGCCTGCAGCGAGGCCACCAGCACGCGACCAGCCGACAGTGCCGCACTCTTGGCGGCAAAGACGTCACGACGCTCGGAGCCGACGCAGCCGATGGCAACGCCCTTGTCGGTCAGCCGCTGGTCGGCATTGTCGGCGCGCAGCAGCAGCCGATATTCGGCGCGCGAGGTGAACATACGGTAGGGCTCGTTGGTGCCCCGGCCGATCAGGTCGTCGATCAGCACGCCGATATAGGCGTCGGCACGGTCGAGCACGAAGCCATCGCGGTTGCCGCTTGCTGCCAGAGCAGCGTTGATCCCGGCCATCAGGCCCTGGGCCGCCGCCTCTTCATAGCCGGTGGTACCGTTGATCTGGCCGGCCAGGAACAGCCGCGGCGCCCGGCGGGTCTCCAGCGTCGGCTTCAGCTCGCGCGGATCGACATAGTCGTATTCGATGGCATAGCCGGGGCGGATCATCACCACCTTCTCCAGACCCGGCATGCTGGCGAGGATGCCAAGCTGCACATCGCGAGGCAGGGAGGTGGAGATGCCGTTCGGGTAGACGGTGGGATCGTCCAGCCCTTCCGGCTCAAGGAAGATCTGGTGCTTCTCCTTCTCGGCGAAGCGGACGACCTTGTCCTCGATGGACGGACAATAGCGCGGACCGGTGCCGGTGATCTGCCCGGAATACATCGGCGCGCGATGCAGATTGGCGCGGATCAGCGCATGGGCCTCCGGCGTCGTCCAGGTGATCGCGCAGTCGATCTGCGGCGTGTCGATCCGCTCGGTCATATAGGAGAAGGGCGGGGGCGGGGTGTCGCCCGGCTGCTTCTCCAGCGCATCCCAATCGATGGTGCGGCCGTCGAGCCGCGGCGGCGTGCCGGTCTTCAACCGGCCGAGCGGGAAGCCCAACCGGGCCAGCGTGTCGGACAGGCCGATGGACGGCGCCTCTCCGACCCGGCCGGCGGGAGTGCGTTCCTCGCCGATGTGGATCAGACCGCGCAGGAAGGTTCCGGTGGTCAGCACCACCGCACCGGCGCGGATGGTCTCGCCGGCCCCGGTCACGACACCGGTGATCCGCTGCCCAGAAGTACTGGAATCCGCATCGACGATCAGGTCTTCGGCACCACCGGCTTCGATGAACAGATTCTCCTGCTCGGCCAGCAGCGACTGCATCGCCTGGCGATAGAGCTTGCGGTCGGCCTGGGCGCGCGGGCCGCGAACGGCGGGACCCTTGCTGCGGTTCAGGATGCGGAACTGGATGCCGCCGCGGTCGATGGCCTTCGCCATCACGCCGTCCAGCGCATCGATCTCCCGCACCAGATGGCCCTTGGCCAAGCCGCCGATGGCGGGGTTGCAGGACATCTCGCCAATGGTTTCGACCTTGTGGGTCAGCAGGAGCGTGCGCGCACCCATGCGCGCGGCCGCCGCAGCCGCCTCACAGCCGGCGTGACCGCCGCCGACAACGATGACATCAAAGCTTCGCATGTGCGGGACCATAGCGGAATGAACGCGGGGATCCAAGAGGCGGGGCAGGGAAATCGTGGGGTGGGGAGTGGTTGAATGTCCTTCTCACCCCACCCGCTGTTTCACGTGAAACACGCCCTCACTTCCCGATGCAGAAGTCCCGGAAGATCACGTCCAGCAGATCCTCCACATCAACTCGTCCGGTGATGCGTCCCAGCGCCCGGCTGGCGAGACGCACATCCTCCGCCGCCAGTTCGGGAAGCGGCGCATCCAGCGCACGCACTAGCGACTCACGGCATTCGGTCAGCGCCGCACGGTGACGGGCGCGGGTCAGGGAGGGCGCACTGCCGATCGCAAGGCGGTCGGCGCTGAACTCCGTCAGCTTCTCCTCCAAAGCCTTCAGCCCAGCCCCGGTCTGGGCAGAAACCAGAATCGGGGACAGATCCGGCCGCAGGTCGGTGGCCGTAGCAAGGTCTGACTTGTTGAACACCACCACCGTATCGCGGTCGATCAGGTCCAGCGTCGCCGGATCGAGATCGGGCAGGGTGGTGGCGTCGAACACCGCCACCTTCACGTCGGCGCGCGCCGCCCGGTCTCGGGCGCGGCGGATGCCTTCCTCCTCCACCTCGTCGGCGGCGGCCTCACGCAAGCCGGCGGTGTCGGCCAGCACGACCGGATAGCCGCCGAGGTCGAGATGCACCTCGATGATGTCACGGGTGGTGCCGGCGCGGGCAGACACGATGGCGGCGTCACGGCGGGCGAGGGCATTCAGCAGGCTGGACTTGCCGGCATTGGGCGCACCGACGATGGCGATGTGCAGCCCTTCGCGTAGCCGCTCGCCGCGACCGCCGTCGTCGAGATGGGCGGCGATCTCGTCGGCCAGCCCGGCGATCACCGGACGGACGGCGTCGGCGACACCGCCCGGCAGATCATCCTCGGCGAAGTCGATGTCCGCCTCGATATGGGCCAACGCCCGGGTCAGCCGCTCGCGCCAGCCGTCATAGAGCCGGCCAAGCGCCCCCTCCATCTGCCGCAATGCCTGACGGCGCTGGGCATTGGTCTCGGCATCGATCAGGTCGGCGACTGCCTCGGCCTCCGTCAGGTCGAGCTTGCCGTTTTCGAAGGCGCGGCGGGTGAACTCGCCGGGTTCTGCCAGCCGCAAGCCGGGCAGGCTGGCGAGCGCCTCGATCACCCCGGCGACGACGGCGCGGCCGCCATGCAGGTGCAACTCCACCACATCCTCGCCGGTGAAGCTGGCGGGGGCGGCGAAGCGTAGGACCAGCGCGTCGTCGAGCATGTCGCCAGTCTTTGGGTCGCGCAGCTTGGTCAGCACAGCACGGCGTGGCGCAGGCAGGGGACGGCCGGTCAATGCAGCGAGGGCGGATCCGGCCTCAGGTCCCGAAATGCGAACCACCGCCACACCGGATCGGCCGGGGGCGGTGGCGAGCGCAAAGATGGTGGTGAACATCGCTGTCGGATCAGCCGAGCTGCTCGGGTCGCAGCTCCCGCTGCTCCGTCGTCAGCATCAGCCGCTCGACGCGGCGGCCTTCGACCAGATGGGTCTGCAGGATTTCGTCCACGTCGCCGGTGCTGTGATAGGTGTACCAAACGCCTTCGGGATAGATCACCAGCGTCGGGCCCAGCTCGCACCGGTCGAGGCAACCGGCCGAGTTGATCCGCACCTTGCCGTCGAAGCCGAGTTCGCGGGCGCGGGCCTTCATATAGTCGCGCAGCTTCTCTGACCCTTGGGCGGCGCAGGACCCGCGCTTGTGCCCGTCGGGGCGGCGGTTGGTGCAGCAAAAAACATGGGCTTCGAAATACGGCTTCGGATCGGTCACTTTCTTCCTTCCTGCCCCAGGGCCGATGCCATCTGGGACCAAAACATCTTCTGCATCTGCTCCATGCCCTGGATGCCGGCGGGAAGCCAGGTCTTCAGCATGGTCTCCGGGTCCATGGCCTGGAGGTTCGCACGCATCCGCTCCTGGATCTCGTGCATCATGGCATCCTGCATCGGCTTTACGTCGGGCAGGCCGAGGAAATGCCGAGCCTCATCCGGGGTGCAGTCGATGTCGACGGTGATTTTCATGGGACCCCCTCCAGACCGGGAGCCGGGCACCGGATCCGGCACCGGTCCAGGCATTGGCCGTGTTGATTTTGGGGTTGAGCGCCGCAGCGGCTCATGCCCCACTATACAGATAGGATGCACTGGCGCAACGCCACCCCGGCGCCACCTATTGATTCACGACACACCAACAGATCGGACACCGCCATGCCCGCCACTCCGTTGGGCGCGAACCTGCTAGGCCGGGAGACGAGCCCCTATCTGCTGCAGCATAAGGACAACCCGGTGCATTGGATGCCCTGGGGACATGATGCTTTCGCCCGCGCGAAGGCGGAGAACAAGCCGGTGCTGCTGTCGGTCGGCTATGCCGCCTGCCACTGGTGCCACGTGATGGCGCACGAAAGCTTCGAGAACCCGGAGATCGCCGGGCTGATGAACGAGTTGTTCGTCAACATCAAGGTGGACCGGGAGGAGCGGCCGGATCTCGACACCATCTATCAGTCGGCGCTTGCGCTGCTGGGACAACAGGGCGGCTGGCCGCTGACCATGTTCCTGACGCCAGATGCCGAACCCTTCTGGGGCGGCACCTATTTCCCGCCGGCCCCACGCTATGGCCGCGCCGGATTTCCCGACGTGCTGCGCGGCATCGCCGGCACCTATGCCAATGAGCAGGACAAGGTCGGCAAGAATGTCGATGCGCTGAAATCGGCGCTCGCCGGTATGGGAGAGAACCGGTCGGCCGGCGCCGTCGATGCCGGGGTGCTGGATCAGGTGGCGCAAAGGCTGCTGCGGGAGGTCGATCCGATCCATGGCGGCATCGGCACGGCGCCGAAGTTCCCGCAGGTGCCGTTGTTCGAACTGCTGTGGCGGGCCTGGCAGCGCACCGGCCGCGAGCCCTTCCGCGAGGCGGTGACCCACACGCTGGCCAACATGGCGCAGGGCGGCATCTACGACCATCTCGGCGGCGGCTTCGCCCGCTATTCGGTCGATGAACGCTGGCTGGTGCCGCATTTCGAGAAGATGCTCTACGACAACGCGGAGCTGCTCGACCTGATGACGCTGGTCTGGCAGGAGACGCGCGACCCGTTGCTGGAGACCCGCATCCGCGAGACGGTCGGCTGGCTGCTGCGCGAGATGATCGCCGACGGCGGCGGCTTCGCCGCGACTCTGGACGCCGACAGCGAAGGCGAAGAGGGACTCTTCTATATATGGAACGAGGAGGAGGTCGACCGGCTGCTGACCCCGGCCCTGGGCGCAGACGGGCTGGCGACGTTTAAGCGCGTTTACGAGGTGCTACCCCAGGGCAATTGGGAAGGCGTCACCATCCTGAACCGGCTGGGCGGCCTGTCGCTGGCCGACGACGCCACCGAGGCGACGCTCGCCAAGGGCCGGGAGATTCTGCTGCGGGCACGGTCTAAGCGGGTCCGGCCGGGTTGGGACGACAAGGTGCTGGCCGACTGGAACGGCCTGATGATCGCGGCACTGACCCACGCCGCCCTGGCGCTGGACGAGCCGGAGTGGCTGGACGCCGCCGGCCGCGCCTTCGCCTTCGTCCGCGACCGGATGGATACGAACGGGCGGCTCTGCCACAGCTGGCGACACGGGCAGGGCAAGCACACGGGCATGCTGGACGACTATGCCCATATGGCGCGCGCCGCCCTGGCGCTGCATGAGGCGACCGGGGATCCGGCGGCGCTCGATCAGGCCAAGCTTTGGGTGGCGACGCTCGACGCCCATTTCTGGGACGGCGCCAACGGCGGCTATTTCTTCACCGCCGACGATGCGGAAGGGCTGATCGTCCGCACCAAGACCGCCTACGACAACGCCACCCCCAGCGGCAACGGCACCATGCTGGCGGTGCTGGCTACCCTGTTCCAGCGCACCGGCGAGGATGCCTATCGCGAGCGGGCGGACGCGCTTGCCGCCGCCTTCTCCGGCGAGCTGACCCGCAACTTCTTCCCCCTGACCACCTTCCTGAACTCCGTGGAGCTGATGACGGCGCCGCTGCAGATCGTCATCGTCGGACCGCCCAAGGCGGCGGAGACGGAGGCGCTGCGACGGACGGTGCTCGACCGTTCGCTGCCCAACCGAATTCTGACCGTGTTGGCTCCGGGGGCGGATCTGCCCGCCGGTCATCCGGCACAGGGGAAGGGGATGCGCGACGGGAGGGCCACCGCCTATGTCTGCCGCGGCATGACCTGTTCGGCGCCGGTGAGCGCGCCGGCGGATCTGGCCGCCCTTCTGGCAACGGGAAACTGACTTCCGGGGAGAAAAGCTATGGCGCGTCTATCCATCGACAGCCCGCTAGGGCCCCTGATGCTGACCGGGGACGGATCCGCCCTGACCTCGGTCGGCTGGGGCCGCTTCGATCATGACGAGCCCGACGCGGTGCTGGTCGAAACGGCGCGCCAGTTGGAGGCCTATTTCGCCGGCCGGCTCCAGCGCTTCGACCTGCCGCTGAAGCCGGCAGGCACCGCCTTCCGGCGGAGCGTGTGGGACGCGATGCTGGCGATCCCCTATGGCGGCACGGCGACCTATGGCGGGATGGCGAAGATGTTGGGCAGTGGGCCGCGCGCGGTCGGCGGGGCTTGCGGCGCCAACCCGATCCCGATCGTCATCCCCTGCCACCGGGTGCTGGCCAGTGGCGGGGCGCCCGGTGGCTATTCCGGCCATGGCGGGCTGGACACCAAGGCGTGGCTGCTGGCACTGGAACGCCGGCATGCCGGATCAGGGGAGTCCGGCAGAGGGCAGGGCAACGGTGCGGCGGCGGAGCAGTTCGCGCTGCTCTGAGACGCACGAGAACTCCAAACAAGAAGGGAGACCACACCACCATGGTTCACGCGATCCGCATCCATGAGCACGGCGGGCCGGAGGTTCTGCGCTGGGACGAGATCGAGGTGGGAGAACCCGGCCCCGGCCAGGTGCGTATCCGCCAGACCGCGGTCGGGCTGAACTACATCGACACCTATCACCGCTCCGGCGCCTACAAGCTGCCGGATCTGCCGGCGGTGATCGGTATGGCCGGCACCGGCGTGGTCGAAGCGCTGGGCCCGGACGTCACCACGCTGAAGATCGGCGACCGGGTCGGCTACGCCATGTCCATCGGCGCCTACGCCGAGAGCCGCCTGATCGCCGCCGACCGGCTGGTGCCGCTGCCGAGCTGGCTCGACGAGCAGGCGACGGCGGCCACGCTGCTGCAGGGGCTGACCGCGCAGTATCTGCTGCGCAGCACCTATGCGGTGCAGCCCGGCGACACCATCCTGGTGCAGGCCGCGGCCGGCGGGGTCGGGCTGCTGCTGTGTTCCTGGGCGCGGCATCTCGGCGCCACGGTGATCGGCACGGTCGGGTCGGCGGAGAAGGCCGAACTGGCCAAGGCCCATGGCTGCCACCACACCATCGACTACACCCGCGAGAATTTCGTCACCCGGGTGAAGGACCTGACGGACGGGCAGGGCGTGCCGGTGGTCTATGACGGCGTCGGCAAGACGACCTTCCTGGACGGGCTGGATTGCCTGCGGCCGCGCGGGCTGATGGTGCTGTTCGGTGCCGCGTCCGGCGCGCCGGCACCGCTGGATCTGGGGCTGCTGGCGGCGAAAGGATCGCTCTACGTGACCCGGCCGACCCTGGCGACCTACACCGCCAAGAGGGAGGATCTGATGGCGTCCGCCGCGGATCTGTTCGACGCGGTGAAGAATGGCGGCGTGACCTTCACGGTCAACCAGCGCTTCGCGCTGAAGGACACCGCGGAGGCGCACCGGGCGCTCGAGGCGCGGGCGACGACGGGGTCGACGGTGCTGGTGCCGTAAGGTTTCGGCCGGCGATTGCCCCCACCTATCCTCCCCCGCTGGGCGGGGGAGGGACTGCCGCCACTCTCCCGCACAAGCACTTGCTCCCTCCCCCGCCCAGCGGGGGAGGGTCGGGGAGGGGGCAAGCGATGCGGACTATTCCACCGCCCAAAGCGGGTTCTTCATCTTCTTCAGCATCTCGGCATGCGCTGCGGCTTCCTCGTCGCTGACGGCGAAGACGCGGGCTTCGCGGAAGGGGCGGTCGATGCGGACCGGGCCGGCAGATCCGCCCTTCGATGCCGGACCGCCGGCGAAGGACAGGCCGGTCTGCCGCCCGCCCAGAAGCTCCAGATAGACCTCGGCCAGCAACTGGGCGTCGAGCAGCGCGCCGTGCAGCGTGCGGTTGGAGTTGTCGACACCGAAGCGCTTGCACAGCGCATCCAGCGTGGCGGGCGAGCCGGGGAATTTCTGCCGGGCCATCAGCAGCGTGTCGATGGCGCGGTCCTTCGGCATCACCGGATAGCCGGCGATCTTCAGCTCCCAATTCAGGAAGTGCATGTCGAAGGCGGCGTTGTGAATCACCAGCGGGGAGTCGCCGATGAAGGCGACGAAATCGGCGGCGACATCGTTGAACAGCGGTTTGTCCGCCAGGAACTCGGTGCTCAGCCCGTGAACGGCGAAGGCCTCCGGCGGCATGTCGCGTTCGGGATTGAGGTAGACGTGGAAGCGTTCGCCGGTGGCCAAGTGGTTGACCAGCTCGATGCAGCCGATCTCGACCAGCCGATGGCCCTCCTCCGGCTTGAAGCCCGTGGTTTCGGTGTCGAGAACGATTTCACGCATGATGGATTTGCCCTGGTTGATAGCCGCGCGGCGGCCAATGCCTGCCCGGCCGCCGCATCACGTCCCGCACAATGCCCTGAAGTGCCCGCCGCGTCACCAGCCGACCGGCGCCTGTCGGTACGACATGGTCGGCACGCCGCCGCTTCTCGGCATCCGGCATCTGGCGGGCAAGGATGCCGGCGAACTTCTCCGCCGTCATGCCCGGCCGCGCCAGCACGCGGGCGCGCTGCACGGCGAAGGGGGCGGAGACGACAATGGTGGCATCGACCCGCCGCTCGCCATGGGTCTCGAACAGCAACGGGATGTCTAGCACGGCGATCTTCGCACCGCGACGGGCGGCACGGGCGAGAAAGTCGCGCTGCGCCGCCTGGACCATCGGGTGCAGGATGGCCTCCAGCCGTTTCAGCGCATCCGGATCACGGAACACCGCAGCGCCCAGCGCCGGCCGGCTGACCGCCCCGTCGATCACCACGCCGGGGAAGGCGGCATCGATGACCGGCACCGCCCGGCCGCCGCGGCCGAGCAGCCCATGCACCACCGCATCGGAATCGCAGACCGGGGCGCCCATGGCTTGCAGCATACGGGCGGCGGTGCTCTTGCCCATGCCGATGGAACCGGTCAGGCCCAACACGATCATGGCCGTGCCTCAGCCTTCCAGAACGAAGCGGGTCAGTTCCGCCGTCACCTGCGGCTCAATGCCGAACCAAGCCTTGAAGCCCGGTCGTGCCTGGTGCAGCAGCATGCCGATGCCACCGGCCACCGGATTGCCGCGCATCCTGGCCTCGGCAAGCAGAGGGGTTTCCAGGGGCACATAGACGATGTCGTTGACGACCGCCGAGACGGGCAGGGCGCGCAGGGACAGGTCCAGCGCCGGCTGACCCGCCATGCCCTGGGTGGTCGTGTTCACCAGCAGCCCGGCACCGTCGAGCGCCGTTTCACGTGAAACCCAATCCAGCACTGTCACGCCGCCGGAAAACCCGACGGCGGCCAGATCCGCCGCCAGATCCTCGGCGCGGGCACGGGTGCGGTTGACCAGACGGACCTCCGGCGCACCGGCGTCGAGCAGGGCGACCACCACGGCACGGGCGGCTCCGCCGGCGCCGATCACCACGGCCGGGCCGTTCTCCGCCGTCCAACTTGGCTGTTCGGCGCGCAAGTTCTCGATGAAGCCGAAGCCGTCGGTGTTGCCGCCTTCCAACGCGCCATCGTCCGCCACCACGATGGTGTTGACGGCCCCCATCCGGCGGGCGGTCTCGTCCAGACGGTCGACGGTGCGATAGGCGATCTCCTTCAACGGAACGGTGACGTTGCAGCCGCGAAAGCCCAGCGCGGGCAGGGCGCGGATCGCCTGCTCGGCGCGCTCCGGCACCACCGCCAGAGGGACATAGGCGCCGTCGATCCCATACTGCCGCAGCCAGAATCCATGCAGCCGGGGAGACCGCGAATGACCGATCGGCCAGCCCATCACACCGGCGACCTTTGCCTTGCCACTGATTGAACCGACCGTCGTCATTCCTTGCCCACCCCATGCACGCGCAGAAACCCGAGCAGCGGCAGAAGCGGAAGCCCGAGGATGGTGAAGAAATCACCCTCGACCCGCTGGAACAGCTGCGCGCCCAGCCCTTCCAACTGATAGGCGCCGACGGAGTGCAGCACGTCGTCGCCGACGCGGTCCAGATAGTCGTCGAGGAAATCTTCGGTGAAGTTGCGCATGGTCAGGCGGGCGCTGTCGACCTTGTGCCACATCCGCTCGCCGTTGCGCACCACAACGGCACAGCTGACCAGCCGGTGGGTCTTGCCCCGCAGGTCCAAAAGCTGTGCACGCGCCGCCGCCCGGTCGGCCGGCTTGTCGAACCAGCGGCCCTCGCATTCCAGCATCTGGTCGGCGCCGACCACCAGCGCGCCGGGATGTCGGCGGGTGATGCGCTGGGCCTTCAGCTCGGCCAGGGCCTCGGCGACCGCATCGGCCGGGACGCCTTCCGCCCGGCCGGCAGCCTTCACCTCGTCCTCATCGATCAGCGGCTTGTCGAGGATGGCGCTGACGCCGGCCTGCTCCAGCATCGCCGCCCGCGTGCGCGAGCCGGACGCCAGCACCAGAACGGGCGCACTCACGTCTTCTTTCCTTCCGGGCTGAAGGTGCCGCTCTGGCGGCGGGCCAGCAGCATCATGATTTCGGCGGCCGTCTCCTCGATGGAGCGGCGGGAGACGTCGATCACCGGCCAGCCGCGCCGGCTGAACAGACGCCGCGCCTCCTGCACTTCGGAGCGCACCAATTCGGGATCGGCGTAGCTGGAGCCCTCACCCTGGTTGAGCAGCTTCAGCCGGTTGCGGCGGATCTGCACCAGCCGGTCGGGGTCCTTGGTCAGCCCGACGATCAGCGGCCGGGTCAGGAGATCGACCTCGGCCGGCAGTGGACTGCCAGGCACCAGCGGGATGTTGGCCGCCTTGATGCCGCGGTTGGCCAGATAGATGCAGGTCGGCGTCTTGGAACTGCGCGACACGCCGATCAGAACCACGTCGGCCTCGTGCAGGTCCCAGTTCGACTGGCCGTCGTCGTGCGACAGGGCGAAATCGACCGCATCGATGCGGCTGAAATACTCGGCGTCCAGGACATGCTGGCGGCCGGGCTGGCGCTGCGATTCCACGCCCAGGAAGGCGGCGAGCGCGTTGATCAGCGGATCGAGCACGGGGATGCAGGGAACCTGCATCTCGCGGCAGAAATCCTGCAGGCGGCGGCGCAGCGTCTCGTCGACCAGCGTGAACATCACCAGCCCGTGATTGTCCCGGATCCCCTCCAGGACGAGGTCGAGCTGGCGGTCGGTCCGCACCAGATTCCAGAAATGCTCGATCGGCCGAACGTCGTCGAACTGGATGACGCAGGCGCGCGCCACGCTGTTGATGGTCTCGCCCGTCGCATCGGACACGAGATGTAGGTGGAACTCTTTCATCCGTCCCCAACATTCTGTGGAGAACCCGGCCCAGATCTGTGGACAACCGGATCCGCCTGCGTTTCATCCCGACCGGGGGACTCCTCCTCCCCGATACGGCCAAGGGGAGGACAACTCCGCCGACCGCTTCGGAAGCTGGGAAGATCCGGCCCCGCCCGCGCTGTTATCCACGGGACTCCCATTCGTCCAGCTATAGCATTTCAGCCGTTTCCGGCGGTAGTGCTCCGAATCGTCCACAGATCCGCGCACATGTCCGCACAAGCCCCCGGATCTGTGGATAGATTCGCGCTGCCCGGGGATCACCGTTATCCACAGCCATCCACCTCATCCTCTTCCTTTCTCCCTTTAAAAAATATAGTGAAGAAGAGGGGATAAACCCGTCCGAGATTCCGCGCCCGATTCCGTGTTGCAATCGCGGAATCGAGATTCGCATTCAGGGGAACGCACCGCCTTGTCCGATTCCAGCTCCGCCGTCCAGAATCCGAAGTCCCTGCTGAAGCCGATGCTCGCCGCCCTGGCGGGAGAGGTGCGGACGCGTCCGCCCTTCTGGCTGATGCGTCAGGCCGGGCGCTACCTGCCGGAGTACCGGGAACTGCGGGCGAAGGCGGGCAGCTTCCTTGACCTCTGCTACAATCCCGACTTCGCGGTCGAGGTGACCTTGCAGCCGCTGCGCCGCTACGGCATGGACGCTGCGATTCTGTTCTCCGACATCCTGGTGGTACCGCATGCCCTGGGCCAGCCTCTCGCCTATCTGGAAGGGGAGGGGCCGAAGCTGGATCCGGTCCGCAACGTCGAGGACCTGAAGCGCCTGTCGCGCGACCGCTTCCACGAGACGCTGGCGCCGGTCTACGAGACGGTGCGCCGGCTCTCCACCGCGATCCCCCGGGATACGACGCTGATCGGCTTTGCGGGGGCTCCCTGGACCATCGCCTGCTACATGGTCGAAGGGGCAGGGTCGAAGGAGTATGCGCACGTCAAGCGCTGGGCCTACGGCGACCCGGTGGGATTCGCCCAGCTGATCGATCTGATCGTGGAGGTCACTGCCGACTATCTCTGCCGCCAGATCGAGGCGGGGGCGGAAACGGTGCAGCTGTTCGACAGCTGGGCCGGCGTCCTTCCGGTCGGCGAGTTCCGCCGCTGGGTGATCGAGCCGACGCGGCGGATCGTCGCACTGGTGAAGGCCAAGCACCCGAACACGCCGATCATCGGCTTCCCGCGCGGGGCCGGCCACGCCTATGAGGATTACATCGCCGATGCCGGCGTCGACGCCGTCGGGCTCGATACCACCGTCTCGCCGGTGTGGGCCGCCCGTACGCTGCAGCCCCGCCTGCCGGTGCAGGGAAACCTCGACCCGATCATGCTGGCCACCGGCGGCAAGGCGCTGGAGACGGCGACCCTCGGCATCCTGGAGGCGTTGGCCGACCGGCCCTTCGTGTTCAACCTGGGCCATGGCGTGATCCAGTCCACCCCGCCCGATCATGTGGCGGCGCTGACCCGGATCCTGCGCGAGTGGCCGAACCGCGGCTGACGGCTTTTCGGGCGGCGGGTCCTGACGGGCTGAAAAAGCGACGGCGGGGGTCTGGACACAAGCACGGCGACGCTCCAGTTTAGCGGGCACCATGATCCAGCAACCTCCCCAGACATCCGCCTCGCAATCCCTTCCCGGCGGCCGACCGCGCCGCGTGGCCGTCGTGCTGTTCAACCTCGGCGGTCCCGACGCGCCGGAATCCGTACGGCCCTTCCTGTTCAACCTGTTCGCGGATCCGGCCATCATCCGGCTGCCGAACCCGTTCCGCTTCCTGATCGCCAGCCTGATCAGCGGGCGGCGGGCGAAGCCGGCGACGGAGATCTACGCCCAGCTGGGCGGCAAGTCGCCGCTGCTGGAGAACACGGAGGCCCAGGCTGCGGCGCTGGAGGCGGTACTGGCGGCGGATCCAGCCGCGGATGGCGCGGAGACCAAGGTCTTCATCGCCATGCGCTACTGGCACCCGATGAGTGCCGAGACGGCGGCCCGCGTGAAGGCCTACGACCCGGATCTGGTGGTTCTGCTGCCGCTCTATCCGCAATTCTCCACAACCACCACGGCCTCCAGCGCCAAGGTGTGGCACGAGGCGGCGAAGACCGTCGGGTTGGCGGCGCCGACCCGGCTGCTGTGCTGCTACCCGACCCAGGCCGGCTTCATCGATGCGTCGGCCGACCTGATCCGTCCGCTGTACGAGGCCGCCAAGGCCCATGGTACGCCGCGCGTCCTGTTCTCCGCCCACGGCCTGCCGAAGAAGGTGGTGACCGGCGGAGACCCCTATCAGTGGCAGTGCGAGCGTACGGCCGAATCCATCGCCGCGGCGCTGGGCATCGAGCATCTGGATTGGGTGAACTGCTACCAGAGCCGCGTCGGCCCGATGGAGTGGATCGGCCCCAGCACCGACGCCGAGATCCGCCGCGCCGGCCAGGACGGCGTGCCGATCCTGGTGGTGCCGATGGCCTTCGTATCGGAGCATTCCGAGACGCTGGTGGAGATCGAGATCGAATACCGCCATCTGGCCAAGGAAGCAGGGGTTCCGCACTTCACCCGCGTTCCGACGGTGGGGGTGCATCCCGGCTTCATCGACGGGCTGGCCCGGCTGGTGAGGCAGATGATTGCGGGAAAGGCGGCGGTCTGCGCCCAGAACGGCGACCGGATCTGCCCGCCCAACTTCCCCGGCTGCCCGCAGGCGCGGCGCTGAACCGCAACGAAAGAGGGGACACGCCCGGTGCTGTATGAATGGATCAAGGCGCTGCACGTCATCAGCATCATCGCCTGGATGGCGGGGCTGCTCTATTTGCCGCGCCTGTTCGTCTACCATTGCGAGGTGGCGGCCGGATCCGACACGTCGGAACGCTTCAAGGTGATGGAGCGCCGCCTGCTGCGAGCCATCATGAACCCGGCGATGATCGCGGCGTACGTGTTCGGCATCGGCATGATCGTGTTGACGCCGGAATGGATGAAGCAGGGCTGGCTGCACGCCAAGCTGCTGTTCGTGCTGCTGCTGACCGCCAGCCACATGATGATGGCCAAGTGGCGCCGGGAATTCGCCGAGGACCGCAACACGCGGCCGCAACGCTTCTACCGCATCGCCAACGAGGTGCCGACCCTGCTGATGATCGGCATCGTCATCTTCGTGATCGTCAAGCCCTTCTGACCGGCGGTACGTGATCGAACAGTCTTCCACACCCCGGAAAAAGCGGAATCCGCGACCGGTGCGGGTTTCGCTTTCGTTTGACTTGCGCCCGCCGATCCGATAACCATGTCAGGACCACGGGGTTTTCGCCCCGCGGCCTCCCACGCCCACATCTGCCGATCCGACGCTCTGTTCTTGAGCCGGGCCTGGTGGCTGGCGACCCGCTCCCGTGCGACCATTTTCCGGACGCCCTGGCGCGTGATCGTCAAAGCGCCACCCGCTGCCCACCCGACGCGACCGCGTTGCGGCTCCCGCCGCCTCCAACCGCCGTCCGCCGGGGTTCCAGGCACTTCCCATCCCCTTAGGGTCACCTCCCCCGCATGACGATTTCACAGGCAATCCGATGCATCTCCAAGAGCTGAAGTGCAAAAGCCCCGCCGAACTGCTGGCGTTCGCGGAGGAGCTGCAGATCGAGAACGCGAGCACGCTGCGCAAGCAGGACATGATGTTCGCGATCCTGAAGCAGCTAGCCGAGAACGACATTCCGATCTTCGGCGACGGCGTTTTGGAGGTGCTGCAGGACGGGTTCGGTTTCCTGCGCTCGCCGGAAGCCAACTATCTGCCGGGTCCCGACGACATTTACGTCAGTCCCAGCCAGGTGCGCCGCTTCGGCCTGCGCACCGGCGACACGGTGGAAGGGCAGATCCGCTCGCCCAAGGACGGTGAGCGCTACTTCGCCCTGCTGAAGGTCAACACCATCAATTTCGACGCGCCCGACAAGGTCCGTCACCGCATCAACTTCGACAACCTGACGCCGCTCTATCCGGAAGAACGCATCCGGATGGAGGTCGAGGACCCCACCAAGAAGAACCTCACCGGCCGCATCGTCGACCTGGTGGCGCCGCTCGGCAAGGGGCAGCGCGGGCTGATCGTGGCGCCGCCGCGCACCGGCAAGACGGTGATGCTGCAGAACATCGCCCACTCGGTCGCCACCAACCACCCCGAAGCCTATCTGATCGTCCTGTTGATCGACGAGCGTCCGGAAGAAGTGACGGACATGGCCCGCTCGGTCCGCGGCGAGGTCATCAGCTCCACCTTCGACGAGCCGGCCACCCGCCACGTGCAGGTCGCCGAAATGGTGATCGAGAAGGCCAAGCGCTTGGTTGAACACAAGCGCGACGTGGTCATCCTGCTGGACAGCATCACCCGTCTGGCCCGCGCCTACAACACGGTGGTGCCGTCGTCCGGCAAGGTGCTGACCGGCGGTGTCGACGCCAACGCCCTGCAGCGGCCCAAGCGCTTCTTCGGCGCCGCCCGCAACGTGGAAGAGGGCGGGTCGCTCACCATCATCGCCACCGCGCTGATCGACACCGGCAGCCGCATGGACGAGGTGATCTTCGAAGAGTTCAAGGGCACCGGCAACTCGGAAATCGTGCTGGACCGCAAGCTCTCCGACAAGCGCACCTTCCCGGCCATCGACATCTCCAAGTCGGGCACCCGCAAGGAAGAGCTGCTGGTCGACAAGGGCACGATGTCGAAGATGTGGATCCTGCGCCGCATCCTGATGCCGATGGGCGTGACCGACGCGGTGGACTTCCTGGTCGACAAGCTGAAGCACACCAAGTCGAACAACGAGTTCTTCGAAAGCATGAACCAGTAGGGGACGGATCCGGGTCCTGGCAGATCTCCCGAAGCTGGAAAGGATCCCCTCTCCCCCCGGGGAGAGGGGGAATGGCCGGGAAAAGTCGGGTGGTTCGAAGAAGAGCATGAAAAAGGGCGGGGGCCTTTCGGCCACCCGCCCTTTTCTTTTCGGCTCCGTCCGATCCGGCTGTGGATCAGAACGGGGGCTGCTGCGGCTGTTCGGCCTGCTGGGCCGACTGGCGGTGATACAGCTCGGCGAAGTCGATCGGGTTGATCATCAGCGGCGGGAAGCCGCCTTCGCGGGTCGCGCTGGAGACGATGGCGCGGGCGAACGGGAAGATCATCCGGGCGCCCTCGATCATCAGGACCGGGCGGTGATGCTCTTCCGGCAGGCCGGGGAACTGGAACAGGGCGCCATAGGACAGCTCGACCAGGAAGGCCACAGCCTCGCCCTGACGGGCTTCGCAACGCAGGTTCAGCGTCAGCTCGTAGATGTCTTCGCCGACCTTCTGACCCTGGACGTCGACGCCGATGTTCACCTGCGGCTGCGGCTGGTTGGGCAGCAGGCTCTGCGGGGCGTTGGGGTTCTCGAACGAGAGGTCCTTCACATACTGCGCGAGGACATGCATCGGCAGCGAGGACGCCTGCTGCTGCTCGGCGCCGTTGCTCATCTGATCGGACATAACGGACTCCTAATCGCCGGCCTTCCTCCCGGCCCGGGTCCCGGCTTGGAACAGGGCAGGGGCGGCTGGCCGACCCGGATGTGAGGTGACAGGGTTTGGTTCGCGACGGTTGTGCCTTCGCCCAATGGGCTGGCTATCACGGATCGGCCGTCCTGCCAACGGAAACCGCCTGCAATCCTGCGGCTCAGCGGCGCTCATCCGGGCGGTGCTTCCCCCATTGGGAATCGGTCAGCCGCGGCGCGTCGGCATCCTCCTTTCCGTCGCCCGTTCCGCCCTCGCCAGGCGTGACGTCCTGGTAATCGGCGTCGATCACGCCGGGCGCGGGGCGGAAGGGATCGTCGGCGCGGCGGGCATTGCCGGGTCCGAAGCCGGGCTCGCCGAAACTACGGTCCGCCGTGCCGCCGAAACTGCCGCTTCCGAAACCGGGTCGCCCGCCGGCGGCGGTCCCGCCCATGGTGGTGAAGACCGGCATGCCGGCGCCGATGCGGCCGAGCAGCCAGCGGCCGATACCTCGGCGCAGCGGACCGATCAGCAGCACCAGACCCAGTATGTCGGTCAGGAAGCCGGGAATGATCAGCAGGATGCCGGCCAGAACGGCGCAGAAGCCGTCCAGCACCGTACCGATCGGCGCCTCGCCGCGGGCCGCCGCTGCCTGCGCACGGGTCAGGGACGCAAGGCCGCGGTGGCGGACCAGCAGCACGCCCACCACCGCCGACAGGGCGAGAAGCCCGATGGTCGGCCCGGCGCCGATCCAGTCGCCGACCTGGATGAATCCGACGATCTCCAGGATCGGCAGAAGAAGGATCAACAGCAGGGGATTCATGGTGTCCTTGCTCTTCGGGCTCGCTGCCCCTATCTAGGTTTGGATAGGTCGTCCGGTCGAAAGGCCGGCGGCTCCATCCGGGATGGCGGTTTCTGACGGGCAAGCAACACGTAATGCCGCCCATCCGCAAGGTCCAGGGGTGGGGCAGGCGGTGACGCCGCGGCCGCAGCCGGATCTTTCATCGGATCCGCCGCCGGATCCGCCGTCTCAAGGCCGCTTCCGCAGGTCAAATCGCTCAAGTCGTTGGCTCAAGTCGTTGGAAGGAACAGATGATGGGAGATGGGTTCGTGTTCATCGAGATCGTGATCTTCGCGATGATCGCGGCCTTCCTCGTTTATCGGCTGCGCAGCGTCTTGGGCCGCCGGACGGGGGAGGAGCGTCAGCGCCCCAACCCGTTCACCCCCGCCCCCAGCACCGCGAAGCCCGATAACGTCGTGCCGCTGCCGGAGCGCAATAGGCCGCGTCCTGATGTCGCAGTCTCTCCGGATGAGCCGCTGTCGCTGGCCGCCTCCATCGAACAAATCCGCGCCGCCGACCCGACCTTCGAGGAGAAGCATTTCCTGGAGGGCGCCAAGGCCGCTTTCGCCATGATCGTCGATGCTTTCGCCCGCGGCGACACTGCGACGCTTCGCCCGCTGCTGGCCGACGATGTGTACGAGAGCTTCGCCCGCGTCATCCGCGACCGCCAGGCCGCTGGCGAGCAGCACGAGGCCCGTATCGAGTTCGTGCGCGAGGCCGAGGTGGTGGAAGCTCGCCTGGATGCCGGCCGCACAGCCTTCGTCACCGTCCGCCTGGTCACCGATCAGGTCAATGTGGTGCGCGACCGCGACGGCACCATCATCGACGGCGATCCCAAGGCGCTGGTGGAGAACGTCGACGTCTGGACCTTCGCCCGCAACATCCGCTCGCGCGACCCGAACTGGTCGCTGGTCGAGGTGCGGCCGGTTCAGTGATCGGACGACCGCCAGGAATGAACACCCGTCATCGGACCGGTTTCAGCGCCATCGCCCTCTTCGGGGCGGTGGCGTTGCTGTTTTCGGCCTGCACGCCGAAGGACGAAGCTAAGCGGGAAGAGGCCAAGCCGCCGCCCGATGCCCTGACGCTGGCACCACTGTCCTTCGCCGAGCTTCCGGGATGGCGGACCGATCCGGTCGCCCAGGCGATCCCGGCGCTCGCCCGCTCCTGTGCCCGTTTCAGGACGCAGCCGGCGGACCGGCCGGTCGGGCCGAACGGGGTGGCCGGCACCATCGGCGACTGGCAGGGTCCTTGCGCCCAACTGGCGGATCTGCCGCCCGGAGACGATGCCGCCCGCGCCTTCTTCGAAGCCAACTTCACCCCCTATGCCGCCGGCAACAACGGCACGCGTGAAGGGCTGTTCACCGGCTATTACGAGCCCGAGCTGGAGGGCAGCCGCCGGCCGGATCCGGCCTATCCCGTGCCGCTCCATCGCCAGCCTCCGGACTTGGTGATGGTGGATCTCGGCGAGTTCTCAGATCGCTGGAAGGGGGAACGCACCGCCGGTCGGGTGGTGAACGGCCGGCTGAAGCCCTATGAGGACCGCGCTGCCATCGCCGCCGGCGCCCTCGAGGGCAAGGGGCTGGAACTGGTCTGGGTGAAGGACCCCATCGGCGCCTTCTTCCTACAAATCCAAGGGTCGGGGCGGATCCGGCTGGCAGACGGCAGCGAGATGCGCGTCGGCTATGCCGCCCAGAACGGCCACAAATACGTCGCCATCGGCAAGGAGCTGATCGACCGCGGCGCGCTGAAGCGGGAGGAGGTCTCGCTCCAGACCATCCGCGCATGGCTGCTCGCCAATCCCGACCAGGCGGCAGCTGTGATGAACGTCAACCCGTCCTACGTCTTCTTCCAACCGCTGACTGGCGATGGTCCGAACGGCGCCCAGGGCGTGGCGCTGACGCCGGGGCGCAGTCTGGCTGTGGACTCCAAGTTTATGCCATACGGCGCACCGGTCTGGCTGGATGCCGAGGATCCGCTCGACGGCCGGCAGCGGCTGCAGCGGCTGCTGATCGCCCAGGACACCGGCGGCGCCATCCGCGGGCCGGTGCGCGGCGATGTCTTCTGGGGTCATGGGACGGAAGCGGAACAGAAGGCCGGGGTGATGAAGAGCCGCGGCACCTACGCGCTGCTGCTGCCGAAGAGTGTGAAGGTGGCGGCAGGCGGGTAGGGGAATGTTTCACGTGAAGCGGGGCGCCCGACGCGGGCGCCCCCACCCCCTCACAGAATGAACTTCGACAGATCCGCGTTCTTCGCCAGCCCGCCGACACGCTCGCGCACCAGGGCGGCGTCGATGGTGATGGTCTCTCCCGCGCGGTCGCTGGCGGCGAAGCTGATCTCCTCCAGCAGGCGTTCCAGCACGGTGTGCAGGCGCCGCGCGCCGATGTTCTCGACGGAGCTGTTGATCTCCGCCGCCAGCCGCGCCAACTCGTCGATGCTGTCGTCGGTGAAGACGAGATCGACCTCCTCCGTCTTCATCAGGGCCTTGTACTGGCGGATCAGGCTGGCTTCCGGCTCGGTCAGGATGCGCTTGAAGTCGTCCTGGCTCAGCGCCTTCAGCTCGACGCGGATCGGCAGGCGGCCCTGGAGTTCGGGCAGAAGGTCCGACGGCTTGGCGATGTGGAAGGCGCCGGACGCGATGAACAGGATGTGGTCGGTCTTGACCGGACCATGCTTGGTCGAGACCGTCGTTCCCTCGATCAGCGGCAGCAGGTCGCGCTGAACGCCCTCGCGGCTGACGTCGGCGCCACGCGCGTCCGAGCGGGCGGAGATCTTGTCGATCTCGTCGAGGAAGACGATGCCGTTCTGCTCGACCGCGCGGATCGCCTCCGCCACCACCTTCTCCTGGTCCAGCAGCTTGTCGGACTCCTCGGCCATCAGCACGCCGTGGCTCTCGGCGACCGACATGCGGCGGGTCTTGGTGCGGCCGCCCATCATCTTGCCGAACATGTCGTTCAGGTTCAGCATGCCCATCTGGGCGCCCGGCATGCCGGGGATGTCGAAGGTCGGCATGTTGCCGCCGCCGGTGTCGGCCACTTGGACTTCGATCTCCTTGTCGTTCAGCGTGCCTTCGCGCAGCATCTTGCGGAACTTGGCGCGGGTGTCGGCACTGGCGCTGTCACCGCACAGCGCGTCGAGAACGCGTTCCTCGGCGCGCAGTTCGGCCTTGGCGGCGACCTCCTTGCGCAGCCGCTCGCGGGTCAGACCGATGGCGGCCTCCACCAGATCGCGGACGATCTGCTCGACGTCGCGGCCGACATAGCCGACTTCCGTGAACTTGGTCGCCTCCACCTTCAGGAAGGGGGCCTGGGCCAGTTTGGCGAGACGGCGGGCGATCTCAGTCTTGCCGACGCCGGTCGGGCCGATCATCAGGATGTTCTTCGGCAGCACCTCTTCCCGCAGGCCCTCCGGCAGCTGCTGCCGGCGCCAGCGGTTGCGCAGCGCGATGGCGACCGCGCGCTTGGCGTCGTTCTGGCCGACGATGTAGCGGTCGAGTTCGGAGACGATCTCGCGCGGGCTGAAGGCGGCGGTGTCGGCGGACACGGAAGCGGTCTGGATCGTCATGGCGCTCACAGCTTTTCCAGGGTGACGTTTTCGTTGGTGTAGACGCAGATGCCGGCGGCGATCTTCATCGCCTTGCGCGCCACTGCCTCCGCATCCATCCCGTCGATGTCGATCAGCGCGCGCGCCGCCGACAAGGCATAGGACCCGCCGGAACCGATGCCGATCAGCCCATCCTCCGGTTCCAGCACATCGCCGTTGCCGGTCAGCACGAGGCTGACGGACTTGTCGGCCACGGCCATCATCGCCTCCAGACGGCGCAGGTAACGGTCGGTGCGCCAGTCCTTGGCCATCTCGACACAGGCGCGGGTCAGTTGGCCGGGATACTGCTCCAGCTTGCCTTCAAGCCGCTCGAACAGGGTCAGCGCGTCGGCGGTGGCGCCGGCGAAACCGGCCATCACCGTGCCGCCGGCCAGCCAGCGGACCTTGCGCGCATTGGCCTTCATCACCGTCTGGCCGACCGAGACCTGCCCGTCGCCGGCGATCACCACCTGACCGTTCTTGCGCACGGACAGGATGGTGGTACCGTGCCATTGGATGGGATCGTGTGGATTGGACGCTGGGTAGGTCATGCGCAAACCATGCTGGAAAAGGGGAGCCGCCCGCCGCCCCGGAAAGGCGCACCATATACAGGGCGCAAGCCCATGGAGCCGCGGCGGCAGGGCATCCGGTCTATGTGGGAGGGGCGCGGTCCCCGTCAAGAACATCGCCGTCAAGCTCCTCGTCCTCTGCCCAGGGATCGGCCAGATCATCGGACGGAATGCCGCGGCCCAACCGGTTCCGTTCCGCCTTCCAAGCGGTGTTGCGGCCCATTCGATCCTGTTTGGATGGCGGAGAAGAAGCGCTTGGTGCGACCGGTTCCGGACCTGCTGGATTTTGGCTTGTCGGATCCGCCCCCAGCCGGTCGAGCAGCGGACCGATCGCCAGGAACTCGACCAGCCCCGCCGGCGTGGCGACCGAGCGGCCGGCGGACGGCGCCACACCGACCAGCATGCCGTCGCCACTCAGCAGCGGGTCGCCGGCCTCCGTCACTGCCGTGAACAGGGCGGCGGAGCCCAGATCCGCCTGGATCAGCGTGGCACCATGGCCCTCTCCTGATTGCAAGCCGCCGACGATCCCCTCGATCTCCTTGCCCCGTCCGCCGGGGATCGCCCGCACCGGTTCGCTGACGCGCAAGGTCCGGGTGCGGACGGGAAGGGCGGTCAGCCGCGCCGGCACCCTCACCAGGGCGAAGCCGCTCGCCGCATCGCGCCCAACCACCCAGCCGGTCAGTTCCACGCCGCGCGCGGGCCGAACGGTGACGGTGGGATCGGATCCGGGGAGATGAGCCAGCAGCACCGCCTGTACCTCGTCCGCCACATCGGTCTCGCCGATGACGAACCCATGGGAAACGCCCGACGATCCAGCGACAGCCACCCGCGCCGACGCGACCCGGCCGGATCCGCCTCCGGTTCGCAGCAGAAGCCGGCCCGCCGATGGGTAAACGGATGCCGCACCCGGAGCAGCAACCGCCGGCCCCAGTGGGATCGGCCCGGATCCGGACGGCGTTGCTGTGGAAACCATCGCCGCCGTCGTCGCCGCCGCGGCGGGAAGGGTGCCGCCCGACAGCAGGGCGCGGAACCCCGCATCGGCGGCGAGCACCTCCACCGCGGCGGCGAAGGCCTCCTCCATCAACATGGTATCGCCCTGAGGCACGCCGCGCTCCTGGGTCGTCACGCCGGTGGTGACGATGCGTTGGACCAGCCCGCCGCTGCGCGTGTCGTAGACCGTCCATTCCACCTTGACGCTGCCGGTGCCGGAACTGCCCTTGCTGCTGCCGGTCAGCCAGTTGACGCGATTGCACAGCTCCAGCTGCACGTCGCGCAGGTCGCCCTGCACGGTGAAGCGGGCGCGGCTACGGTTGCCGTCGGGGTTGTCGGGACCGCCGGGCCGTCCGACCACGTCGAAACCGGCGGCCGTCATCACCTCGGCAAACCGCTCCTCGAAGGTGGAGCCGCGGCGCATGTTGACGCCGCTGGTCCAATAGACGTCGTCATACGGTGGGGCACAGTCGATGCCCCAGACATGGCGGCCGATCTGCATCCCGCGCCGCATCGATCCGATGGCAAGCTCGCCGAAGCGGAAAGGGGCGGTGGTCCCGGCAGCCACCGGAGGAGCGGCTTTGCCGGCCTGCGGCGGCGGGGACATGCCGCCGCATCCGGCCGGCAGCAGGCCGAGAAGGAGCAACAATGCTGCGGCGAATGAACGCGGGAAGATCGTCATAAGCGGATATGCACGCAGGAAGTGTATAGAACTGTACCCCGCACACCTTCGTAGGACAATCGTCGGAATGGACAAGCCGCGCATCAATCGTGCCGGAAGCTGGCGCGCAGGGATGCTTCCTGCTACAAAACCGCCATGGACCAGACCCCCATCAACGGCGGCCGCCGCGCCTCGATCGAGCGGAACACCACCGAGACCCGGATCCGGGTCGCGCTGAACCTTGACGGCACCGGCGTCTACGACGTCAAGACAGGGGTCGGCTTCCTCGACCACATGCTGGAACAGCTGTCGCGCCACAGCCTGATGGACCTGACCGTCCTGGCCGACGGCGACCTGCACATCGATTACCACCACACGACCGAGGACACCGGCATCGCCATCGGCATGGCGGTGGCGAAGGCGCTGGGCGACCGCAAGGGTATCCAGCGCTACGGCCATTCCTATGTCCCGATGGACGAGACGCTGACGCGGGTGGCCCTGGACTTTTCCAACCGGCCCTACCTGATCTGGAAGGTGAACTTCACCCGCGACAAGATCGGCGATTTCGACACCGAGCTGTTCCGTGAGTGGTTCCAGGCCTTCGCCATGGCCGCCGGCGTGACGCTGCACGTCGAAAACCTGTATGGCGAGAACAACCACCATATCGTGGAAAGCTGCTACAAGGCGCTTGCCCGCGCACTGCGCGCCGGGGTGGAGATCGACCCGCGCAAGCGCGATGCGGTGCCCTCCACCAAGGGCACGCTCGGCGGATCGCTCTGACGGCGGGGACCTGAACTCCCCCTCCGCCGTCCTATCGGAAGGTTTGTCACGTTCATGGAAACGGTCGCGCTGATCGATTACGGCTCCGGCAACCTGCGCTCCGCCGCCAAGGCGATCGAGCGCGCGGCCGGCGAAGCCGAAGCCTCCTACACTGTTCTCGTCACCTCCGACGCCGACGCGGTCCGCCACGCCGACCGTGTGGTTCTGCCGGGCGTCGGCGCCTTCGCCGACTGCAAGCGCGGCCTGTCGGAAGTGCCGGGCATGCTCGAGGCGCTGGAGGAGGTGGTGCACCGCCGCGGCCGGCCCTTCCTGGGCATCTGCGTCGGCATGCAGCTGATGGCCGAACGCGGGCGCGAATATGGCGTGACCGAGGGGCTGGGTTGGATCCGGGGCGAGGTGGTGAAGCTGGAGCCAGCGGATCCGGCCCTTAAAATCCCCCATATGGGCTGGAACGAGCTGAACATCCGCCACCAGCACCCCGTCCTGGCCGGGCTGCCGGAGGGCGCGCATGCCTATTTCGTCCATTCCTACCAGTTCAAGCTGGACGATCCCGACACGCTGATCGCGTCGGCCGACTATGGCGGCCCCTTCGCTGCGGTGGTCGGGCGCGACAATCTGGTCGGCACCCAGTTCCACCCGGAGAAGAGCCAGGCGACCGGGCTGGCGCTGATCGCCAACTTCCTGCGCTGGAAGGTCTGACGCGATGGCCGAGATCGCCATCGACAAGGTCGATGCGCTGAAGACCGCCGACCTGCATGACCTGTGCGACGCCGCCGACGACGCCATCCGCGCCGGCGGTGGCTTCGGCTGGGTCGAGCCGCCGCCGCGCGACGTGATGGAGCGGTTCTGGAAAGGCGTGCTGGTGGTGCCGGAACGGGTGCTGTTCGTCGCCCGCCTCGACGGGGTGGTTGCCGGATCCGCCCAGCTGGTCAAGCCGCCGCGCAACAACGAGGCGCAGGCCCACGCCGCCCAGCTGACCACCAGCTTCGTCGCCCCCTGGGCGCGCGGCCACGGGCTTGCCCGCCGGCTGACCATGGCGGTGGTGGACGAAGCCTGCGCCGCCGGTTTCCAGGTGTTGAACCTGGATGTCCGTGTGACGCAGGAGGCGGCCATCGCGCTCTATGAATCGCTCGGCTTCAGGCGCTGGGGAACCCATCCCTTCTATGCGCTGGTGCAGGGCAAGCCGCTCGCCGGCCATTTCTACTGCAAAGACCTCCAGCCTGCCCACCAGCCGCCAGCCCTTTAACCGCCAGCAACGCCATAGGAAGACGCCAGCGATGATCATCTACCCCGCCATCGACCTCAAGGACGGTGCCTGCGTCCGCCTGCTGCGCGGCGAGATGAGCCAGGCCACGGTCTTCAACACCGATCCCGGCGAACAGGCCCGCCTGTTCCAGAGCCAGGGCTTCGAATGGCTGCATCTGGTCGACCTCAACGGTGCCTTCGAAGGCAAGCCGGTGAACGGCGCCGCTGTCGAGAGCATCCTGAAATCCGTCACCATCCCGGTGCAGCTCGGCGGCGGCATCCGCGATCTGAACACCATCGGGATGTGGCTGGAAAAGGGCGTCAGCCGCGTCATCCTGGGCACGGTGGCTCTGCGTGACCCCGATCTGGTGAAGACCGCCTGCCGCGAGTTCCCGGGCAAGGTCGCCGTCGGCATCGACGCCCGCGAAGGCTATGTCGCCGTGGCCGGCTGGGCCGAGACCTCCGACATCAAGGCGCTGGACCTGGCGCTGAAGTTCGAGGATTGCGGCGTCTCCGCCATCATCTACACCGACATCAACCGCGACGGCGCCATGGGCGGCGTCAACGTGGAATCGACCTCCGACCTCGCCTACCATCTGACCACCCCGGTGATCGCGTCGGGCGGCGTGTCGTCGATCGACGACCTCAAGGCCCTGAAGATCGAAGAGGACGCCGGGATCGAGGGCGTGATCTGCGGCCGTGCGCTGTACGATGGCCGGATCGACCCTAGGGAAGCGCTGGCCCTGCTCTCCGCCACCGCCGTCGAGGACGCCGACTGATGCTGAAGATGCGTGTCATCCCCTGCCTGGACGTCAAGGACGGCCGCGTGGTGAAGGGGGTCAACTTCGTCGATCTGGTCGATGCCGGCGATCCGGTGGAACAGGCCCGCGTCTACGACCGCGAAGGTGCCGACGAACTGACCTTCCTCGACATCACCGCCAGCCACGAGAACCGCGACACCATCTTCGACGTGGTGCGGCGGACGGCGGAGCAGGTCTTCATGCCGCTGACCGTCGGCGGCGGCGTGCGCACGGTGGATGACATCCGCAAGCTGCTGCTGGCCGGTGCCGACAAGGTGTCGATCAACACCGCGGCGATCCACCGCCCGGAGTTCGTGCGCGAGGGCGCAGAGAAGTTCGGCGCGCAATGCATCGTCGTCGCCATCGACGCCAAGAAGGTCGCGCCCGGCAAATGGGAGGTCTTCACCCATGGCGGGCGCAACGCCACCGGCATCGACGCGGTGGAATGGGCGAAGCGGATGGAATCGCTGGGGGCCGGAGAAATCCTGCTGACCTCGATGGACCGCGACGGCACCAAGAGCGGCTTCGACCTGGAGCTGACGCGCACCGTGGCGGACTCGATCCGCATCCCGGTGATCGCGTCGGGCGGCGTCGGCACGCTCGACCATCTGGTGGAGGGCATCCGCGAGGGGCACGCCACCGCGGTGCTCGCCGCCTCGATCTTCCATTTCGGCACCTACACCATCGGTCAGGCCAAGGCGGCGCTGAGTGCCGCCGGCATCCCGGTGCGCCCGGCTCGGGCGGCGAATGCGGCGGTGGAGACGGCAAATGGGTGACAAGAAGTCTGCCGAGAAGGCGCCGGCCCCGCTGAGCGCCGAGGTGCTGGACCGGCTGTTCGTCACCGTCCAGGGCCGCAAGGGCGCGGATCCGGAAACCTCCTACACCGCGAAGCTCTACAGCCGCGGCACCGCCAAGATCGCCCAGAAGGTGGGCGAAGAGGCGGTGGAGGCGATTCTGGAGGCGGTGCGCGGCGACAAGGCGGCGCTGGCTGCGGAATCCGCCGACCTGCTCTATCACCTGCTGGTGCTGTGGGCCGACCTGGGGCTGGATCCGGCGGAGGTCTGGATCAAACTCGCCCAGCGCGAGGGCACCAGCGGCATCGACGAGAAGAAGTCCCGCAAGGCTTGAGCGGGATTCCCCACCAAGAGGACGCACGCGATGGCCAAGAGCTATGACGACAGCAATGTGTTCGCCCGCATCCTGCGCGGCGAAATCCCGTGCAAGAAGGTGCACGAGACCGAGCATGCGCTCGCTTTCCACGACATCGACCCGCAGACGCCGACCCATGTGCTGGTGATCCCGAAGGGCGCCTACATCGACATGGACGACTTCACCGCCCAGGCCTCGGAGGCGGAGATCGCCGGCCTGTTCCGCGCGGTGGGCGAAGTCGCCCGCATGGTCGGCGCCGATGGTCCCGGCTACCGCATCCTGTCCAACTGCGGCGAGGCCGCGCACCAGGAAGTGCCCCACCTGCACATCCACCTGTTCGCCGGGCGCGACCTGGGGCGGATGATCGGGAAGGCTTGAGGGCGGCTGCGCCTTTGCTGAGTGAGACCCCCACCCCATCCCTCCCCCGCTCTCAGCGGACCTATGGTCCGCCTGCCGCGTCAGCACAAAGCGGAGCTTTGTGCGAGAGCTGGGCGGGGGAGGGGGCAAGTGCTTGTTTGGAAAGGCGGCGGCAGTCCCTCCCCAGCGAAGCGGGGGAGGTTAGGTGGGGGCAATCGCCAGCCGACACCCCCACAACCCCATCACCTCCGCCGCACCCCCACCCGCCGCCGCCCGGCCTTCTTCGGCGGCACCGCGTCCAGGATCGCCAGGATCGCGTCGATCCGCTCCTCGTCAAGGTCGCCGATCCGTTCCGACAGCCGGTTGGCCAGCTCCGTCGCTTTCGCGCTCAAGCCCGCGGTGTCGACCGTCACGCGGGGATGGGACAGATCCGCCAGCCGTTCCAGTTCCTCCGCCTCATCCCAGATGATGCCGAAATAGGCGCAGATCTGCCGGACCAGCTGCGGCGAGGGCTGGCCGCGCTTGCCGTGTTCCAGCGCCGACAGATAGGCGGACGAGATGGACAGATCCGTCGCCATCTGCTTCAGCGTCACGCCCTTGGCGTCGCGCAGCGACCGGACCCGTTCGCCGAACGGAGTCATGGAAAGTCCCTGATTGTTTGGGACTCAGTCCTTACGGTCGCGCCGCCGTTTGATCAAGACATACAGCGCGCCGTCGCCGCCATCCTTAGGACGGGCCGGCTGGATTGCCAGCACCATCGGGCGCAGGGCCGGATCCGCCAGCCAGCGGGGGGTCGCCTGACGCAGGACGCCCAGCCCGCCGAAGCTGCCCTTGCCGGTGATGACCAGGACGCAGCGCCGCCCCTCGTTCCAGGCGCGGTGGACGAAGGAGGCGAGGGCGGTATGCGCCTGCGCCTGGGTCATGCCATGCAGGTCGATCCGGCCGTCGATTTCCAGCTCGCCACGGCGGAAGCGGTCGCCGGTCCGGCGGTCGATGTTGGCGGTGGAGCCCGGCGTCAGCGGCGGATGGGGTGCGCGGACCGGCCGGGGCGGGGAGGGATGCTGCCTTGCGGTCGGCGGCGGGGCGAGGCTGGTCGCCACCGGCTCCTCCACCAGCTCCGCCATCGTCGCCAGGGGCTC
Source organism: Azospirillum sp. B21 (assembly GCF_008364825.1). Lineage (GTDB taxonomy): Bacteria > Pseudomonadota > Alphaproteobacteria > Azospirillales > Azospirillaceae > Azospirillum. The sequence continues at coordinate 125,266 of NZ_VTTO01000004.1, read as the reverse complement.
CGGCTCGGTCTCGATCTGCCGGCCCGGCATCGGTTCGGCGTCGCGCATGGCGATCCGCCACAAGCGCCGCTCGTCGGGCGTGGGCAGTCGTCTGCGGGTCATCGGCGCGGAACCTTCTGCGGAAAGGAAAAAGGGGCTGCGCCGTGGGATAAAGCCCGCCGACGCGCCCCTGTCAATGTGTGTCGCCGCAACGCGAAAGAAAAGGCGTAGGGAGAAATGGAAGGGGGCAGGCGGAAAGCCTCAGCCGCCCGCCTTCAACGCGTCCAAACGCCCCTTCAACAGGGTGTATTCCGGATCGCTCGGCTTGAACTGGGCGATCAGCTTGCCCCAATGGGCGGCGGCCTCGTCCTTGCGGCCCGACATCATGGCGTCGAGGCCCAGCAGCCACAGCGCGTCCTTGTTCTCCGGCTCCGTCTTCAGCGCCAACCGCAGGGCGGAGGTCGCCTCCTCCGGCAGGGGCTTGGGCTTCTCGTTGCGCGGCTGGGTCTGCAGCACGGCGTTGGCATAGACCACCTGCACGTCGGCGCGGTCCGGTGCCCGCTCGCGCGCCTTGCGGGCCGCTTCCAGCGCCTTCTCCGGCTCACCCAGCACACCGTAGGAGCGGGCGAGCTTCAGCCAGCCTTCGACGTCCGATGGGTCGGCGTCCAGCTTGGCGGCGAGGCCGGCGACCATGCCGCGGATCATCTCGTCCTGGCTCTGGCCCTCGGCCGCCTGACTGTTCTGGCCGCTCTGCCCCTGTGCAACAGGGCCGGCGGGCTTCTGCTCCGCGGGCAGCGGCTGCGGCGTCACCTTGGCGGGATCGAGGTCCAGCGCAATCGCGGCTTCGCGGATCTGGTCGCGCAGGACCGGCACCCACGGCGCGTCGGCCGGCGATTCCGCCATCAGCGAGGCCCAGCGGTTCAGCGCATCCTGGCGGTCGCCGGCCTGATAGCGCGCGAGCGCCGCGAAGAAACGGGCGCGCGGATCCTTCGGCTCCTTCGCCAGCACGGCGTCGAAGGCCTTGACCGCCTCTTCAGGAACCATGCCGTCGTTGGCCGACACCAGAGTCTCGCCGAACAGGCCCTGCAGCTCCACATCGTCCTTGTTCAGGGCGACGGCGTGGCGCAGGGCATCCGCCGCGTCGGCGTTGCGGCCCATCTTGGCATAGGCCTGACCCAGGATCAGCCAGCCCTGCAGGTCGCCCGGGTTCTCCGCCAGCTGCGCCTTCAGCTTGTCCATAGCCGCCAGCACGGTCTTGGGCGGGCCGCCGCGTTCCTGCTCCAGGTTGCGCGACGCCAACGGCTGCGCCGGCAGATCCGGGCGGCCATACAGGCCATAGACGCTGAGCGCGCCCAGCGGCACCACCAGCGCCAGCAGCACCGCCAGCACGCGCGCGCTGCGCGGGGTCGCGGGGGCCGCGGCGGAACCGCTTTTCTCCGCGGTTGCCAGCATGCGCCGCGCGACCTCGGCCTTGGCGGCCTCGGCCTGGGCGTCGTTGATCAGGCCGCGCGCGCGGTCGCGTTCCAGCTCGTCCAGCTGGTCGCGGTAGACCTCGCGGTCGAAGGCATCGCGATCGGGAGCGGCGGCACCGGACCGCAGCAGCGGCGGTACGATCAGCAGCAGCACGGCCGCGGTCAGGACGGCGGCGAGAATCCAGAACAGCATCAGTCGTCTTTCCGCAGCAGGGCATCCAGCCGCCGCCGCTCATCCGCGCTCAGGGGAGCGGTGTCGGTGCCGGCGGTCACGCCGCGCCGCCCGCGCAGGAACAGGAAGGTGCCGATCGCCCCCAACAGCAGCACGGCGAAGGGGCCGATCCACAGCACCAGCGTGGTCGCTTTGAAGGGCGGGCGCAGCAGCACATAGTCGCCGTAACGGTCGGTGACATACTCCATCACCTTCGCGTCGCTGTCGCCGGCCTGCAGCCGGTCGCGCACCAGAACCCGCAGGTCGCGGGCCAGCGGCGCGTTGCTGTCGTCGATCGACTGGTTCTGGCAGACCAGACAGCGCAGCTCCTGGCTGATGGCGCGGGCGCGGGATTCCAGCGCCGGATCCGGCAGGACCTCTTCGGGCTGGACGGCCAGGGCCGGGGTCAGCGCCGGCAGGGTCAGCGACAGCGCCAGCAGGGCGGCGGGAAGGATGCGCGTCATCAGCCCTGCCTCAGATGCTTGACCATGGGGAGAAGCTGCTCCTCCACCACCTGCGGAGTCAGCGGGCCGACATGCTTGAAGCGGATCCGGCCCTGGCGGTCGATCAGGTAGCTTTCCGGCACGCCGTAGACGCCCCAGTCGATCGACACCCGGCCGTCCTGGTCGGCGCCGATGGCGGCATAGGGGTTGCCGTTGCGCGCCAGCCAGGTCAGCGCGTCCTCCGGCTTGTCCTTGTAGTTGATGCCGAAGACCGTCACCCCCTGCTCGCGCGACAGGCGGGTGATGACGGGATGCTCCGCCTTGCAGGGGATGCACCAGGAGGCGAAGACGTTCACCAGCGTCACATCGCCGGTCAGCTTGGCCGAGGACAGGCCGCCCGTCGCCGGCTGGCCCGGAATGGCCGGCAGGTCGAAGGTCGGCGCCGGCTTGTCGATCAGGGCCGACGGGATGTCGCGCGGGTCGCGCTGGAACCCCAGGTAGAAGGCGATGCCCACCCCGATGAACAGCAGGAAGGGCAGCAGGTACAGAAGGCGGCGCATGGTGTCTTGGTCCTCATTCGGCCGGAAGCGGAGCCGACTTGCCGGCCGTACGGCGGCGTTCCGGCGCGCCGATGCGGAACCGGCGGTCGGTCAGGCTCACCAGTCCGCCCAGCATCATCCCCGCGCCGCCGATCCAGATCCACGGCACCAGCGGGTGGTGATAGATGCGGACGATCCAGGCGGTGCCGTTCTGCGTCGGGTCGCCCAGCGCCACATACAGGTCGGAGAAGACCGTGGTGTGGATGGCCGATTCCGTGGTCGTCATCCGGGTGGTGCTGTAGCTGCGGCGTTCCGGCGTCAGGGTGGCGATGGACCGGCCATCCTTGGTGACGGTGAAGACGCCGCGTTCCGCTTTGAAGTTCGGGCCGTCGACCAGACCGATGCTGTCGAAGCGGAACTCGTAGCCTGCGACGGTGGTCTGATCGCCCGGCTTCATCGCCGTGATCGATTCCGTCTGCCAGGCCGAGGTGCCGGTCATGCCGAGGATCGACAGGCCGACGCAGGCGTGCGCGATGGTCATGCCCCAGGCGCTGCGCGGCAGATGCACGGCGCGGTGCCAGCTGTTGCGGAAGGAGGTACGGAACAGGGCGATGCGGTCGGCGAACTCCACCAGCGAGCCGACGAAGGCCCAGGCGGCGAGTGCGATGCCCACCAGCGCCAGCAGCGGCCCGCCGCCCGCCTTGACATAGGCGGTGATGGCGACGGCGACCACCACGGCGACGCCGGCGATCCACAGCCGGCTCAGCGCCGCCCACAGATCCGCCCGCTTCCAGGACAGGAAGGGGCCGACCACCATGGCGACGATCATCGGGATGGCGACGGGTATGAAGGTGGCGTTGAAGAAGGGGGCGCCGACCGACACCTTGCCCAGGTTCAGGATGTCGAGGAACAGCGGATAGAGCGTGCCGATGAACACCGTCGCCGTCGCGGTCGACAGCAGCAGGTTGTTCATCACCAGCGCGCCCTCGCGGCTGATCGGCGCGAACAGGCCGCCGGCCTTCAGCGACGGCGCGCGCAGGCTGTAGAGCAGCAGCGAGCCGCCGGTGGCGATCGCCAGCAGCACCAGGATGAAGACGCCGCGCTTGGGATCGACCGCGAAGGCATGGACCGAGGTCAGGATGCCGGAGCGCACCAGGAAGGTGCCCATCAGCGACAGCGAGAAGGTGACGATGGACAGCAGGATGGTCCAGCTCTTCAGCGCGTCGCGCTTCTCCACCACGATGGCGGAGTGCAGCAGCGCGGTGCCGGCCAGCCAGGGCATGAAGGACGCGTTCTCCACCGGGTCCCAGTACCACCAGCCGCCCCAGCCCAGCTCGTAATAGGCCCACCAGGACCCCATGGCGATGCCCATGGTCAGGGTCGACCAGGCCGCCAGCGTCCAGGGCCGCACCCAGCGCGCCCAGGCGGGATCGACCCGCCCCTCGATCAGGGCGGCCACGGCGAAGGAGAAGGCCATGGAGAAGCCGACATATCCCGCATAGAGGAAGGGCGGGTGGAAGGCGAGGCCGGGGTCCTGCAGCAGCGGGTTCAGGTCGTTGCCGTCGATCGGCGCCGGGACCACGCGGATGAAGGGGTTGGAGGTGATGAGGATGAACAGCAGGAAGCCGACCCCGATCAGCCCCTGGACCGCCAGCACCCGGGCCTTCAAGGTCGGCGGCAGGTTGCGCCCGAACATGGCCACGGCGGCGCCGAAGACCGTCAGCATGACGATCCACAGCATCATCGAGCCCTCGTGGTTGCCCCAGACGCCCGACACCTTGTAGAGCATCGGCTTGGCCGAGTGGCTGTTCTGCACCACGTTCAGCACGCTGAAGTCGGACACCACATGCGCCCAGGTCAGGGCGGCATAGGCGACCAGCACCAGCAGCATCTGGGCGATGGCCGCGGGCACCGCGACGTTCATCCAGGCACCGTTGCGGGTGGCGGCGCCGACCAGCGGCGGCACCGACTGCACCAGCGCGACGAACAGCGCCAGCACCAGCGCGTAATGGCCGAGTTCGGGGATCACGGTCCCGCTACTCCTTCTTCGCGGTCTTTGTCTCGGACTCAGCCGGGTTCTTGTAGACGCCTGCCTGCTTCAGCGCCTCCGACACCTCGGGCGGCATGTAGTTCTCGTCATGCTTGGCCAGCACCTCGCGCGCGACGAAGACGCCGCCGGTCAGCTTGCCCTCGGCCACCACGCCCTGGCCCTCGCGGAACAGGTCGGGCAGCTGGCCGCGATAGCGGACGTCGATGGTGTGGGCGGTGTCGGTGACGCGGAAGGAGGTGGTGAGGCCGTCCGGCGTCTTCTGCACGCTGCCTTCCTCGACCAGCCCGCCCAGGCGGAAATTGCGGTCGCCGACCTGCTGCGTCTGCAGCTGGGTCGGGCTGTAGAAGAAGACGATGTTGTCCTGGAAGGCGGTCAGCGCCAGGGCGGTCGCCGAGCCCAGCCCCAGGAGGGCGAGGCCCAGCATGTACAGGCGGCGTTTCTTGCGGGTCATCCTTCGCTCGCTTCCACCGGCGTTCCGGCGTTCTGATCGGCCGCTTTGCGGCCGGCGTTGCGGGTGCGGCGGCGGGCCGGGCGGGCGCTTTCCAGTGCCTTCAGCGTCGCCTCGGCGTTGCGCAGCCCCTTCCAGGTGGCGACCAGCAGGCCCAGCAGGACAAGGGTGGCGATGCCGTAGGCCGGCCAGACGTAGGCGGCGTACCCGCCCATGTGGAGGAATTCGTTCATCGTCTTGCTCCCTGCGCCCTTAGCCCTGCATCCCGTCCGTCACGGCGCCGTCGCCGGCAACCGACAGCCGCAGCGTCTGTATTTTGCGCTGGGCGATCTCCGTGCGCACGCGCAGCAGGACCACCGACAGGAAATAGGCGGTGAAGGCGCCGGCCATCACCAGAAGCGGCGTCAGCATGGTGGGGTCGATGCTGGGGCCGCCCATGCGCACGACGCTGGCGGGCTGATGCAGCGTGTTCCACCAGTCGACCGAGAACTTGATGATCGGCACGTTGACGATGCCGACCAATAGCAGGACGTTGCCGGCCTTCATGCCGCGCTGCGGATCGTCGAAGGCGTTCACCAGGGCCATGTAGCCGAGATACAGGAAGAACAGGATCAGCACGCTGGTTAGCCGGGCGTCCCACACCCACCAGGTTCCCCACATCGGCGCTCCCCACAGCGACCCGGTCACCAGGCACACGAAGGTGAAGCCGGCGCCGATGGGGGCGGCGGCTTTCGCGAACAGGTCGGCCAGCGGGTGCTTCCACACCAGGCCGCACGCCGCGGCGATGGCCATGTTGGTGTAGACGAACAGGCTCATCCAAGCGGCGGGCACATGGATGTACATGATCCGCACCGTCTCGCCCTGCTGATAGTCGGGCGGCGAGCCGAACAGGCTGAGCCACAGCCCGAGGATCGTCAGGATCACGGTCGCCCCTGCGCACCACGGCAGAAGCACGGCCGACAGGCGCAGGAAACGGGCGGGATTGGCGAAGCGATGCATAGAACGATGGCCCCGGTACAGGTGACCTTGGTCAGGCTTGCGGACGATATAAGCGCATGTATGGCGGACTGCGAGGGGTTTCGCCTTGATCTCGGTCAGGAAGAACCGCCGTTCGTTCGTACTCTGACACCAAGGTATGAGTGGTCCCAAGCCCCTGGAGGCGCTCGGTTCATCGACTGTATAGACGCCGGGGGAGGGGTTTTTCATCCCGTCCCGCCGGCGGATCTTTTTTCGGTCAGGCGGCCAGTTCCTCCCGCATCCCCTCACAACCGGCCGCCTGCATCGCCCCGGCGATCAGATCGAAATCGCGGGGGCTGACCGGCAGCAGTCCGAAGCGGAAGGGATAACCCCAGTTCCGCACTCCGGCGGTCAACTCCAGCCGGTCCAGCAGCGGTTGGATCGGTGCCTCCTCCGCCGGCCACCATGACACGTCGCGCCGGAAGGGGATGAAGCCGCCGCCCATGTCGAAGGCGTAGGGCTCTCCCGGCAGGACGGTGCCGATAGCGGTGAAGGATTTCAGCCCGTCCGCCGCGCCGAACCGATCGGTGGGGGAGTAGTAGACGACGCGGTCGCCCGGCCGGATCCGCCGCAGCGGCGCCGCCTTGCCGTGGCAGACCTGCATGAAGCCGCCGGCCCGGCCGCGCCGCACATGCTCGGCGCTGGCCACCGCGATCCAGCTGCCGGTCCGCGTGCCGCCGCTCACGACCGCACCTGCTCGGACCGGGCTTCTTCCTGGTGGGGGGCGAACACGCGCAGCCGGTGACCGTCGGGGTCGCGTGCAACGAAGGTATGACCGAAATCCATTGCGGTCGGCGGCTGCAGGATGGTCAGGCCGCGGGCGCTCCAGTCGGCGTGAAGGTCGCGCACCGCGGCCTCGTCGGCGACGGTGAAGGCGATCTCGCTGCCCCCCGGCATGGTCGCCGCCGGCTCCACCGTGTGGCGCGACCACAGGCCCAGCATCAGCCCCTCGCCCGCCTTGAACATGGCGAAGGTGGGGGAGGCTTCCACCGGCGGCCGGCCCAGCAGGTCGGCGTAAAAGGCGGCGCTGGCGGCCGGGCTGTCGACATGGAGCAGGACGAAATCGAGGGCGAGCTTGGCGGTAGCGGTCTTGGTGGTGGTCTGGGTCGCGGTCATGGCTGGCTCCGGTCTTGAAGGATTGGGGTGGGGCGGTTCCGTTCGCCGCCCTCACCGGCACAGCCAAGACTAGGCCCACATGCTGACAGTTTCCGTCAGCATGCTGTCAGCCCCCACCTCAATCGCTACTGCGGGATACCCTCCGCCGCGCGCCACTCCTTCAGCATCGCCTGCCGGCGACGGGGATAGCGGGTGTCGCTGGCGGTCAGCGCAAGGATACGGTCGGTGCGGAAATGGCGGAAGGACTGGCGCAGCTCGCACCACGCCACCATCACCCGCACCCGGTCGAAGAATCCCAGCGCGAAGGGCCAGACGATGCGCCGGCTTTCCGACCCGTCGCGGTCGCGATAGGCGATCTCCAGCTTGCGCTCCGTCCTGATGGCGCTGCGGATGGTCGCCAACTCGGCATCCCCTGCGGCGATCGGTTCACCCGGACCCACCAGCAGGGTGGAGCCGTCCAGGCCCTCCCGCTTGTCCGGCGGCAGCACCGCGGCGATCTTGGCGAGCGCGTTGCGCGCCGCCCCGCCAAGCCGGCTGTCGCCGCGGTCCACCACCCAGCGCGACCCCAGCACCAGCGCCTCCAGTTCCTCCTCGGTGAACATCAGCGGCGGCAGCAGGAAGCCGGCGCGCAGCAGATAGCCCACCCCCGGCTCCCCCTCGATCATCGCGCCCTGCGCCTGCAGCGTGGCGATGTCGCGATAGAGCGTGCGCAGGCTGACCCCCAGCTCGTCGGCAAGCGACTTGCCGCTGACCGGCTGCCGGTGCCGCCGCAGAACCTGCATCAGATCGAGGAGACGTTCGGCGCGCGACATGAAACCGGAGGGTGAGGGACAGGGGCAGCGATGGAAAGCACCGCTTGTTCGGGGTGTTCACCCGGTTCGGGCAAGCATACTGTCGCAGTGGTTGAGGCTCAATCCAGAGGGAGTCATGAAAGCCATCCTTATCACCGGCGGCGGGCGCGGGATCGGAAAGGCCACCGCTATTCTGGCCGGCAGCCGCGGCTGGTCGGTGGGCATCAATTATATCGGCAACGAAGCCGCCGCCGATGAAACGGCCGACGCGGTGCGGGCGGCGGGCGGCCGGGCGGTGACGCTGCGCGGCGACGTGGCGGTCGAGGCGGATGTCGTCGCCATGTTCGAGGCGGCGGAACAGCAGCTTGGACCGCTCGACGGCGTGGTGGTGAACGCCGGCATCGTCGCGCCATCCTGCCCCTTGGCCGAAATGAGCGCAGAGCGGATGCGCCGCGTGTTCGAGGTGAACGTCTTTGGCGCCTATCTCTGCGCGCGGGAGAGTGCGCGCCGTCTGGCGCCGCGGGGGGCGGGTTCCATCGTCCTGATGTCCTCGGCGGCGGCCCGGCTCGGCTCGCCCTTCGAATATGTCGACTACGCCGGATCGAAGGCGGCGCTCGACACGCTGACGATCGGGCTGTCGAAGGAGTTGGGGCCGCAGGGTGTCCGCGTCAATGCGATCCGCCCCGGCCTGATCGACACGGAGATCCACGCCAGCGGCGGACAGCCAGGCCGCGCCCAGCGCCTGGGCGTCAACGCTCCGCTTGGCCGGGCCGGGCGGGCGGAGGAGGTGGCCGAGGCCGCCGTCTGGCTGCTGAGCGATGCCGCGTCCTACACGACCGGCGCGATCCTCGACGTGTCGGGCGGCCGCTGACGGCGCCGCAGAAAGAAAAAAGCCCCGGCTCCTGCGAGCCGGGGCTTTTTCGTTACCCGAACCGGGAGAGACGGATCACTCCGCCTTCTTGGTCAGGTCTTCGCCGGTGGCCTGGTCGACCTGCTTCATCGACAGCTTGACCTTGCCGCGATCGTCGAAGCCGATGACCTTGACCTTCACCGAGTCACCCTGCGACACGACGTCCGACACCTTGCCGACGCGCTGCTGCGCCAGTTCGGAGATGTGGACGAGACCGTCGCGCGAGCCCAGGAAGTTCACGAAGGCGCCGAAATCGACGACCTTCACGACCTTGCCGGTGTAGACGACGCCCATCTCCGGCTCGGCGACGATGCCCTTGATCCACTCGATGGCGGCGTCCGACTTCTTCTGGTCGACGGCCGAAACCTTGACGGTGCCGTCGTCGTCGATGTCGATCTTGGCGCCGGTCTGCTCCACGATCTCGCGGATCACCTTGCCGCCGGAGCCGATCACGTCGCGGATCTTCTCCTTCGGGATGTTGATCACGGTGATGCGCGGGGCGTTCTCGTTGACGCCTTCGCGGGCGCCGGTCAGCGCCTTCGACATCTCGCCCAGGATATGCAGGCGGCCGTCCTTGGCCTGGCCCAGCGCGATCTTCATGATCTCCTCGGTGATCGAGGTGATCTTGATGTCCATCTGGAGCGCGGTGACGCCGACCTCGGTGCCGGCGACCTTGAAGTCCATGTCGCCCAGGTGGTCTTCGTCACCCAGGATGTCCGACAGGACGGCAAAGCCGTGGTCTTCCTTGATCAGGCCCATGGCGATGCCGGCGACCGGACGGGCCAGCGGGGCACCGGCGTCCATCAGCGACAGCGAGGTGCCGCAGACGGTGGCCATCGAGGAGGAGCCGTTGGACTCCGTGACTTCCGACACGACGCGCAGCGTGTAGGGGAAGTCTTCCTTCTTCGGCAGCAGCGGGTGGATGGCGCGCCACGCCAGCTTGCCGTGGCCGATCTCGCGGCGGCCCGGGCTGCCCATGCGGCCGGCTTCACCCACCGAGTACGGGGGGAAGTTGTAGTGCAGCATGAAGTGCTCGCGGTACTCGCCTTCGAGCGCGTCGATGATCTGCTCGTCCTGGCTGGTGCCGAGCGTGGTCACGACCAGCGCCTGGGTTTCGCCGCGGGTGAACAGGGCCGAACCGTGGGCGCGCGGCAGGATGCCGACTTCCGACACGATCGGGCGCACGGTCTTGGTGTCGCGACCGTCGATGCGGCGGCCGGTCTTCAGGACGGCGCCGCGCAGGATGTCGGCCTCAAGCTCCTTGAACTCGAAACCGATCGACTGGGCGTCGAATTCCTCGGCCAGCGTCTCGAGCGCCTTCGCCTTGGCGGCGCCGACCTTCTCGTAGCGGCTCTGCTTGACCGTCTCGGTGTAGGCAGCCTCGACATCCGACCCGACGGTCTCGCGCAGGCGAGCCTTCAGGGCCTTGCGGTCATAGGCCGGCTCCGGCAGATCCCACGGCTCCTTGGCGGCTTCCTCGGCCAGATCGATGATCATCTCGATCACCGGCTGGAAGTTGGTGTGGCCGAACATGACGGCGCCCAGCATGACCTCTTCGGTCAGCTCCTTGGCTTCCGATTCGACCATCAGCACGCCTTCGACGGTGCCGGCGACGACCAGGTCCAGATCGCTGTCCTCGACCTCGTCCATGGTCGGGTTCAGCACATACTGGCCGTTCTTGTAGCCGACGCGGGCGGCGCCGATCGGACCCAGGAACGGGATGCCGGAGATCGTCAGGGCGGCCGAGGCGCCGACCATCGCCACGATGTCCGGATCGTTCTCCAGATCATGGCTCAGCACGGTGCAGACGACCTGCGTCTCGTTGCGGAAGCCATCGGCGAACAGCGGACGGATCGGACGGTCGATCAGGCGGCTGACCAGCGTTTCCTTCTCGGTCGGACGGCCTTCGCGCTTGAAGAAGCCGCCGGGGATCTTGCCGGCCGCGAACGCTTTTTCCTGGTAATTGACGGTCAGCGGGAAGAAATCGACGCCCGGCTTCGGCGCCTTGGCAGCGACGGCGGTGCACAGGACGGTGGTGTCACCATAGGTGACCAGAACCGCGCCGTTGGCCTGGCGGGCGATCTTGCCCGTCTCGAGGACCAGCTTGCGCCCGCCCCATTCGATTTCTTTACGATGAACAGTAAACATGGATTCTTTCCTTCCATCCGACACCCTGCAACGGCCGGATTGCCGCCCAAGGCCGGGGCCATCGGTCGTAGGACCCCGCGAGAAAACTGGTGATATGGTGTTCGACAACAGGAATGAACGAATCAAGATAGAGGTGCCGTGGATGCAAAAAAGGCCGGTCCCCGAATAAACGGGCCGGCCTGTCCATCACGAAACGCTCAAGATCGAGTTTCTATTGCCAATAACCAATGAGGTGTTCCGGAACGGTACAGGTGAACGAAGACTTTTCCTTGTTCCGCTGCTCCGGTGGGAAGCCCCCGGCCGGAGGTGGCCGGCCAGGGGAACCCGAACCCGTCAGCGGGACGGCGCAGCCGTTAGCGGCGCAGGCCCAGACGCTCGATCAGAGCGGCGTAGCGCGACTGATCCTTCTTCTTCAGGTAGTCGAGCAGACGGCGGCGCTGACCGACCATCACCAGCAGACCACGGCGGGAGTGGAAGTCCTTCTTGTGGCTCTTCAGGTGTTCGGTCAGGTTGCTGATGCGCTCCGTCAGGATCGACACCTGAACCTCGGGCGAGCCGGTGTCGGCCTCACCGCGCGAATATTCCTTGATCAGCTCTTGCTTGCGCTCGGGCGTAATCGACATCGGGGTCTCCTAAATCACGTGAGGTTGAGCACGCGCACCGGACGGACCTCCGCCCCCTCGACACGGGCCAACGCCACCGGCGTTCCGCCGAAAAGCGCAATAACGGTGCCATCCCCACCGTCAGCACCCTGAACCGCCATCAGGCGGTCACGATCCTGCCGGGTGAGGAGAGCCACCGTCTGGCCGTGCCTCAGTCGGTGCGCTTCCGCTTCCGTCAGGGCCAGCGCCGGGATGTCGTCCAGCGCGGTCTCGATCGGCAACAGAAGTCGTTCGACGGCCGCACCTTGCTCCATGGCGGCCAGTTCGTCCAGGGAAATCGCGCGGTCCAGCGTGAAGGATCCGACGCGCAAACGGCGCAGAAGCCCGACATGGCCGACCGTTCCCAGCGCTTCCGACAGGTCGCGGGCCAGCGAGCGGACATAGGTACCCTTGCCGCAATCGACCTCGAACACCGCATGGTCGGTGTCCGGCTCCTCGACAAGTTCAAAGCGGTCGATGCGCACGGTGCGGGCGGCCAGATCGACCGCGTCGCCTTCGCGCGCGATGTCGTAGGCGCGCTCGCCGTCGATCTTGATGGCGCAGAACTGCGGCGGCACCTGCTGGATCTCGCCCAAGAAGGCGGGCAGGGCGGCGCGGATCGCATCCGTGCTCGGCCGGTGGTCGGAGCGGTCGATCACCGCGCCCTCGCGGTCGTCCGTGGTCGTCCGCTCGCCCCAGCGGATGGAGAAGCGGTAGGTCTTGGCCCCATCCATGGCGTAGGAGACGGTCTTGGTCGCCTCGCCCAGCGCGATCGGCAGGATACCGGTCGCCAGCGGGTCCAGGGTGCCGCCATGCCCCGCCTTCTCGGCGTTCAGCAGGCGGCGCACCTTCGACAGCGCCTGGGTGGAGGTCATGCCTTCCGGCTTGTCCAGCACGACCCAGCCATGGATCGGCGTGCCCTTCCGCTTACGAGCCACGACGGCCGCCCCGGCTCTCACCCCGGCTCTCGTCGTCGCCTTCGCCCTTATCCGCACCCTTGTCCTCGTCATCGAGCATGGCGCGGTCGTCATCGTCGAGGTCGTCGTCCTCGTTCGCCTCGTCGGGGCCGAGATCGTCCTCCTCATCCCAGGAGTCGTCCTCGTCCTCGTCATGGTCGTCGTCGCCGTTGACGCGGCCCAGCGGATGTCCGCTCAGGTCGCGGGCGACCTCCGGGCTGTGCAGGATGCTGTCGATGCGGTGGGCATAGTCGAAGGAGGTGTCGCCTTCGAAGCTCAGCGTCGGGGCATGGCGCAGGTTGACCATGCGCGCGACCTGTCCGCGCAGGAAGGCGGCGGCCCGGCGCAGGGCGACCTGGGCCTCCTCCATCCGCTCGCCGCCCAGCGTCGAATAGAAGACGGTGGCGTTGGATAGGTCGGGGCTGATCCGCACCTCGGTGACCGTGACGTTCAGCGAGGCCAGCTCCGGATCGTGGAAGTCACCGCGGCGGAACAGGTCGGCAAGCGCGTGGCGCAACTCCTCGCCGACGCGCAGTTGCCGTTGGGACGGGGGCTTGCCGGCGGTGAACGCGCCGCGCTTCTTGCTGGCCATGATACGTGTCTTTCGTCGATGTCTGCTACCCGTGCGGTCCGACGGCGGTCAGGACCAGAGAACGGGCACGTCGTAAAGTCTTATGGTTCGGTCGGCACTTACCAGCGTCAAGCCATCCGCCTGCGCCTGTGCGATCAGCATCCGGTCGAAGGGATCGCCATGGTGCCGGGGCAGGCTGTCCAACCTCTCGATGTGACGGACATCTATGGCAAGGATCGTCAGTCCGTTCTCGACCAGAAGGCGATGGAACCCGCTGGGCAACGTCAACTTTCCGAGACCAACCTTGATGGTGAGTTCCCAGAGCGATGCGATGCTCGCCAGAACGGTGCTGGAGCCGTCGGCGATCACCGTCCGGACGGCAGGGCCGAGCTTCGGGTCGTCGGTGGCCAGCCACAGCAGCACATGGCTGTCGAGCAGCAGCTTCACCCCGGCATTCCTTTCCACTGGTCCGGCCACTCCTCATCCGGAGCGAGACCGTAGAAACTCTTCAACAGGTCGTCCGGCAGCGGAGCGTCGAAATCATCGGCGATCCGGATCTGGCCCTTGGCGAAGCCGAACCGTATCGGTGGCTTACCGGTCGGAACGCCTTCGGACTGCGCGTATTCGGCGACGGGCACCAGCTTCACCGCCGGCTTTCCGTCGCGAAGGATGACGATCTCTTCGCCATTCTCCACACGGTCGATCAGTTCGGCCATGTGCCCGTCGGCTTCGGATAGCGGAATGCGATCCATAGCGTCACCTCCAGGTAGGCTTCACCACCTTCGTCCGGAAAATGTCCGGAAAACGAACCGCCCGGCCCGCTCCGGTGATCCATCGTAAGATGGGCCGGAAGGGGCCGGGCGGGCCGTCGGATTTACAGCTCGCGGGCGATTTCCTCGATCTCGAAGGCTTCGATCTGATCGCCGGCCTGGATGTTGTCGTAATTCTCGAAGGCCATGCCGCACTCGTAGCCCTCGCGCACTTCCTTGACTTCGTCCTTGAAGCGCTTGAGCGTCTTGAGCGTGCCTTCGTGAATAACGACGTTGTCGCGCAGCAGGCGGACGCCGGCGCCGCGCTTGACGACACCCTGCGTGACCATACAACCGGCGACCTTGCCGACCTTCGTGATGTTGAACACCTCGCGGATGGTCGCGTAGCCGATGAAGCGTTCCCGCAGCGTCGGAGACAACAGACCGGTCAGCGCCGCCTTCACGTCGTCGATCACGTTGTAGATGATCGAGTAGTAGCGGATTTCGACGCCGTCGCGCTTGGCGAGGTCGCGGGCCTGCGGGTTGGCGCGGACGTTGAAGCCGATGATCATCGCGTTGGACGCATTGGCCAGCGTGATGTCGGACTCGTTGATCGCACCGACCGAGTTGTGCAGGACGCGGACCTTGACCTCGGTGTTCTCGGCCGTGAGCTTCTCCAGCGAGCTGGCGATGGCTTCGATCGAGCCCTGCACGTCGCCCTTGATGACGACCGGCAGTTCCTTGGCCTCGCCGGCCTGGATGCGGCTGAACATGTCCTGCAGCGAACCGCGGGCCGACGCCGCCACCACCGCTTCGCGCTTCTTGCGCTGGCGGAACTCGGCGATCTCGCGGGCACGGGCTTCGGACTCGACGACGGTGAAGTCGTCGCCGGCCATCGGCGTGCCGTTCAGGCCCAGGACCTCGACGGGGACAGCCGGGGCCGCCTCGTTGACGTTCTGGCCGCGGTCGTTGATCAGCGCACGGACGCGGCCCCATTCGGCACCCGTCACGAACACGTCACCGACCTTCAGCGTGCCGCGCTGGACCAGAACGGTGGCGACCGAACCACGGCCACGCTCCAGCTTCGCCTCGATGACGACGCCTTCGGCGGCGCGCTCGGGGTTGGCCCGCAGCTCCAGGATTTCGGCCTGGAGGAGGATGGCCTCTTCCAGCTTGTTCAGGTTGCGCTTGGCCTTGGCCGACACTTCGACGTCGAGAACGTCGCCGCCCATCTCCTCGACCACCAGCTCGTGCTGGAGCAGTTCCTGACGGACGCGCTCCGGCTTGGCATCGGGCAGGTCGCACTTGTTGATGGCGACGATGATCGGAACCTTGGCCGCCTTGGCGTGGCGGATGGCTTCGATCGTCTGCGGCATGACGCCGTCGTTGGCGGCCACCACCAGCACGACCACGTCGGTGACGTTGGCGCCGCGGGCACGCATCTCGGTGAAGGCGGCGTGACCCGGCGTGTCGATGAAGGTGATCTTCGCACCCGACTCCAGCTGCACCTGATAGGCGCCGATGTGCTGGGTGATGCCGCCGGCTTCGCCCGACACCACGTCGGTCTGGCGCAGCGCGTCGAGCAGCGAGGTCTTGCCGTGGTCGACGTGGCCCATGATCGTGACGACCGGAGGACGCGGGACCAGGATGGCACCCTCTTCCTCGGTGGCACGCAGGCCGATCTCGACGTCGGACTCCGACACGCGGCGGACGCGGTGGCCGAACTCGGTGATCAGCAGCTCGGCGGTGTCGGCGTCGATGGTCTGGTTGATGGTCGCCATCACGCCCATGCGCATCAGCGCCTTGATGACGTCGGCGCCACGCTCGGCCATGCGGTTGGCCAGCTCCTGGACGGTGATGACTTCCGGCAGCACGACGTCGCGGGTGACCTTCGCCGTCTCCTGGCGGCTCATCTGGCGCAGGCGTTCACGCTCGCGGGCACGGCGGACGGCGGCCAGCGACCGGGTGCGGTCGCTGCCGTCGTCGCTGAGCGCCTGCGAGACGGTCAGCTTGGTGCCCTTGCGGCGGTCGGCACCGGCGGGAGCCTTGGCGGCCGGACGGGCCGGAGCGGCCTTGGCCGGGGCGCCGCCACGGCCACCCTTGCGGCGGTTGTCGTCCTCTTCCTCGACGGCGCGGGCCGGCGGGGCACCTGCGCCCGGCAGGGTACGGCCGGGAGCGGCGTCGCCGGCAGGACGGGCGGAGGCACCGCCGGGGCGCTGATCGCCAGCCGGACGGGCACCGGCGGGACGGGCACCGTCACGGGCGGCGCCATCGCGGCCACCGTCACGGCGCGGCGCCGGTTCGGCATCGCGGCGCTTGGCCTCCTCGGCTTCCTTGCGCTTGGCCTCTTCCTCCTTGCGGCGGCGTTCGGCCTCTGCGGCGATCTTGCGCTCTTCCTCCTGGATGGCGCGCATCTCGTCCAGCTCGCGCTGGCGCAAGGTGTCGGCGTCCAGGATGATCGGCGGCATTTCCGGCTCGGCCTGAGCCGGAGCGTCGGAGACGGTCGGAGCGGCAGCGGTATCGGATGCGGCGGCAGGAGCGGCGGTTGCCTCTTCGGCGGCACGGGCGGCGGCCTCGGCGGCGCGCGCTTCCGCGCGGACCGCTTCTTCCTCGGCCTCGATCCGGCGCTGCTCTTCGAACGCCGCGGCGCCACGAAGCGCACGCAGGCGGGATTCCAGCTCCTCGCGGGTCAGTTGGCGCCCGGCAGGGGCACCACCGCCGCGGGGCCGCTGGCCCTGCGCGCCGCGCATGGGCAGGCCCTGGGCAGCTTGACGCGCAGCGGCGCCGCCGTCGGCAACGCCGGGCACGGCGCCCTTTTCAACATGACGCTTGCGCTTGACCTCTACGGTCACCGCTTTTGACCGGCCATGGGAGAAGCTCTGCCGGACCTGGGTCTCGACCGGCTTCTTCGACTCCAGCTTTCCTTTGCTGGCGCCGGTTAGGTGCAAGACTTTCTTCTGGTCCTGGTCGTTGCTATCGGTCATCGGTTCCCGAGTGGTCAGACGTTACATCGCAGGCCGGCCGGCCGTATCGCCGACTCCCGAGCCCTTATCAGAATCCTGGTGCGCATCCCGATCCCCTGGGGGATCTTTCAGGTCCAGGTGCCTCCGGGGACCTTTCAGCCCCCTCAAGCGTGCCGCTTCGCGGACCAGCCCAGCGGCCAGCCTGCCTCGCGCCACCACGGCATGCACCGCGTGATCGCGTCCAAGCGCCGCGGCCAAGGCCGAGGACTCGAACAGATCGATCACCGGCAGCGACGGCGCGAGCGCCGTCACCTTGCCGCGCTGGTCCAGCGAGCCGTCCGCGGCTTCCACCAGCAGGGCCGGCGGGGGACCCGCACGGCCGACCTGGTTGGCCTTCAACGCCTCGCGCACCTTCTCGTACCCCGCCAAAACGTGCCCGGCACGGCGGGCAAGGCCCAACGCGTGCAGACAACGCCGTTCCAGCAGCCGTTCCAGCCTCTCGGCCAGATCGGGCGGTACTTTCACCGCCCGACGGGCCGCTTTGGCGAAAACGGATTTACCCATGGCCTTCGCCAGGGCATCCCGGTCGGCCGTGACCCAAAGGCCGCGGCCGGGCAGACGTTCCTCCAGGTCGGGAACCACCTCACCGTCGGGGCCGATCACGAAGCGGATCATGCTCTCCTTCGGCCCGACCGTGCCCGACGCGATGCAGCGGCGCAGAGGCCCCTTCTCGTCGTCGGCCGGCAGGCGGTCCGTCCCGGCACCTTCGTCCTGTACCAATTCCTGATCCGGCACCGCATCCGCGGCGGCGGTCGGTGTCCGTTCGTCGTTCCGTTCGGTCATCCGATCGTCATCCGCTCGCGCGGTCCCGAATAATCGTTCCTGTCGGGCGCAGTTCCAACCGGCATTGCTGCCGGTCAGGCCTGCGCGCCCTGACCACCGGCGCTGCCATCTGCCGCAGGGGCCGCGGCGGCGCCGTCCTGTTCCTCACCCTCGAACCAGTGGGCGCGCGCGGCCATGATGATCGCGTTCGCCTCTTCCTCCGAGGGCGCGTCCTTGGCGCCGTCCTTGGACAGGATCTCGACCAGCTCGTCACCGGCCAGATCGGCCAGATCGTCCAGCGTCTTCACGCCGTTCTCGCCCAGCTTCACCAGCTGCGTGGCGGTGAAGCCGGTCAGCTCGGCGACGATGTCCTCGACGCCCAGTTCCAGACGGCGTTCGTTCGCCTGCTCGTCCTGCACTTCCAGGAAGGCGAGGGCGCGCTGCTTCAGCTCGTCGGCAACCGACTCGTCGAAGCCTTCGATCTCCGCCAGCTCCTCGGTCTCGACGAAGGCGATCTCCTCGACCGAGGTGAAGCCTTCGGCAACCAACAGGTGGGCGATCACGTCGTCGACGTCCAGCGCCTTCATAAACAGGGCCGAACGGCTGTGGATTTCCTCCGACCGGCGCTCCGACTCCTCCTGTTCGGTGAGGATGTCGATGTCCCAGCCGGTCAGCATCGAGGCGAGGCGCACATTCTGGCCGCGGCGGCCGATGGCCAGCGACAGCTGGTCGTCGGGCACCACCACCTCGATGCGGTGGTTGTCGTCGTCGAGCACGACCTTTGCGACCTCGGCCGGGGCGAGCGCGTTGACGACGAAGGTCGCCGCCTCGCCCGACCACGGGATGATGTCGATCTTCTCGCCCTGCAGCTCGCCGACGACCGCCTGGACGCGGCTGCCGCGCATGCCGACGCAGGCGCCGACCGGGTCGATGGAGCTGTCGTTGCTGTGGACGGCGATCTTCGCACGGCTTCCCGGATCACGGGCGACCGCCCGGATCTCGATGATGCCGTCGTAGATTTCCGGCACTTCCTGGGCGAACAGCTTCGCCATGAACATGGGATGCGTGCGCGACAGGAAGATCTGGGGCCCGCGCGGTTCCTCGCGGACGTCGTAGATATAGGCGCGCACACGGTCGCCGTTCTTGAAATGCTCGCGCGGCAGCAGCTCGTCGCGGCGCAGGATCGCTTCGGCGCGACCCAGGTCGACGGTGACGTTGCCGTATTCCACGCGCTTGACCAGACCGTTGACGATCTCGCCGTTGCGGTCCTTGTACTCGTTGAACTGGCGCTTGCGCTCGGCGTCGCGCACCTTCTGCACGATCACCTGCTTGGCGGTCTGGGCGGCGATGCGGCCGAAATCGATCGGCGGCAGCGGGTCGACCAGGAAATCGCCGATCTTGGCGCCGGGCTTGCGGCGCTGGGCGTAGGGCAGGGTGACCTGCGTGGCCTCGTTCTCCACCGTCTCGACCACCTCCAAATGGCGGGTCAGATGGATGTCGCCGGTCTTGCGGTCGATCCGGGCGCGGATGTCGTGCTCGTGGCCGTACTTGGAGCGGCCGGCCTTCTGAATCGCCTGCTCCATCGCCTCCAGGACTTCGTCCCGGTCGATGTTCTTTTCGCGGGCGACCGCGTCAGCGACTTGCAGCAATTCCATCCGTTACACTTCCTGGCTCGGTCTTGTGTGATGCCGGTCTTGCGTGATGTCCGGTCGGTTCGGCGGGATATCGGTTCGGCTTTCGGGGGCGGGCATCCTGTCGGCGTGTCCTTGGCGGACCCGGGCCGTCAGTTCTGCGGGCCTTCCTGCTGCTCCTGGCTGGCGCGGATCAACTCGTCCGTCAGCACCAGCTTGGCGCGCAGGATGTTGTCGAACTCCAGCCGGGCCGGTCCCTGTTCGGTGTCGACGCACACGAGGCCGTCCTCGACGCCCTTCAGCATGCCCTTGAAACGCTTGCGGCCGTCGATAGCCATGCGGCTCTCCAGCCGGGCTTCGAAGCCGGCGAAGCGCTCGAAATCCTTGAGGCGGGTCAGCGGCCGGTCGATGCCGGGTGAGCTGACCTCCAGCGTGTAGGCTTCGCGAATCGGGTCTTCCACGTCCAGCAGGGCCGAGACGGAGCGGCTGATGTCGGCGCAATCCTCGACAGTCATGGGCGCGCCGTCGGCGCGCTCCGCCATGATCTGGAGAACCGACCGCTGGCCGCCTGAGATCTGAACGCGCACGACCTCATAGCCCATGGCTTCGACCGACGGCGTGATGATCTGTTCGATGCGACCTGTAGCGTCCATTCCACCTGACCCAAAGCCTGCGGCCGGGATCGAACCGGACGAGGTTTCCACAACAGAAGGTTCAAAAAGCGCATGTTTCCACACGCTGATAAAAAAATAAGTGGGCAAAAGCCCACCCGCAAAGCGTCTCGCCGGCCCGGTTGCCCGGGCCGCCGATCCGTATGGGTTCTCAGAGGCTGAATATAGTCATTCCGACCGATGCCGCAAGCCTTTTCGGTCCTGATCGGCTTTGCTGGTCGGATTCTCAAGCGGAACGGGTATGCGTCAGCTTCGCGGGCGACGGACGAACCGCATGAAGACCGGCTTGCGGCCGGCGGCGATAGCCTTTTCCTCGTATCGGGTCGCCGGCCAGTCGTCGGGCCGGACGCGCCAGTCCGACGGGCGTCGCGCCGTCCATTCGAAATCGGGATGCTTGACCGTGTGTTCAAGCATCCAGCGCACCAGACCCATGTCGTCGCTGGCCAGGCGCAGCTCCGCGCCGTCCTTCAGCACGCGGGCCAGCCGCGGCAGGTTCTCCGGTCCGATGAACCGGCGGTCGGCATGACGCTTCTTCGGCCATGGGTCGGCGAACAGCACGAAGGCGCGGCCGATTGAGGCGTCGGGCAGGGCGTCCAGCAGCGGCCGGGCGTCGTCGGGCTGGATGCGGACATTGCTCAAGCCCTCGTCCTCGATCATGCCCAGCAGGCCGGCGATGCCGTTGATGAAGGGTTCGGCACCGATGAAACCGACATCCGGATTGTGTCCGGCCTGCCAGGCCAGGTGATGGCCCATGCCGAACCCGACCTCCAGCCAGACCTCGCGCTTGGGTGTATCGAACAGCCCGGCGGGATCCAGGCTGTCGCCGGGCTTGGGCAGTGCGATCTGAAGCTGCGGCAGCAGGGTGTCGATCAGTTCCGTCCGGCGCTTGCGCAACGGCCGGCCCTTGCGGCGCCCGAAGAGGCGGTTGGAGCTTTCGGAAAGGGGTCCGGAGGTGCTGTCGTCGGTCATGTCGGAACGCTGCATGGAAATGAGGAAAGCGCAAAAGAAAGCAGGGGCCGTTTCCAGCCCCTGCCGTTTTTTCCGCATCGGCTGCGGATACTATGCCGCGAAGGCGCCTTAGAGGAAGGCGTTCCGCAGGTCGCCGACCAGATCGGTCTTCTCCCATGAGAAGCCGCCGTCGACCTCCGGCTCGCGGCCAAAATGGCCGTAGGCGGCGGTGCGGGCGTAGATCGGCTTGTTCAGGCCCAGATGCGTGCGGATGCCGCGCGGGGACAGGTCCACCAGCTGCTGCAGGATGTCGGACAGACGGTCCTCGTCGACGTTGCCGGTGCCGTGGGTGTCGACATAGACCGACAGCGGCTTCGACACGCCGATGGCGTAGGAGACCTGGATCGTGCACTTCTCCGCCAGTTCCGCCGCGACGACGTTCTTGGCGAGATAGCGGGCGGCATAGGCGGCCGAGCGGTCGACCTTCGTCGGATCCTTGCCGGAGAAGGCGCCGCCGCCGTGCGGGGCCGCGCCGCCGTAGGTGTCGACGATGATCTTGCGGCCGGTCAGGCCGGCGTCGCCGTCCGGGCCGCCGATGACGAAACGGCCGGTCGGGTTGACGTACAGGTTCTTATCGTCGCACATCCAGCCTTCCGGCAGGCAGTTGACGATGTGCGGCAGGACGATCTCGCGCACGGCGTCCTGCTCCAGCCCCTCGGCGTGCTGGGTCGACAGCACGATGGCGGTGGCCCGCATCGGCTTGCCGTCGATGTACTGCAGGGTGACCTGGCTCTTGGCGTCCGGGCCCAGCTGCGGGGCGGCGCCGGAATGGCGCGCCTCGGCCAGCGACTTCAGGATGGCGTGGCTGTAATAGATCGGCGCCGGCATCAGGGCCGGGGTCTCGCGGCAGGCATAGCCGAACATGATGCCCTGGTCGCCGGCACCCTCGTCCTTGTTGCCGGCGGCGTCGACGCCGACCGCGATGTCGGCGGACTGGGAGTGGACGAAGCACTTGACGTCCATCTTCTCCCAATGGAAGCCGTCCTGCTCGTAACCGATGTCCTTCACCGCGGCGCGGGCGACCTCGACCAACTGGTCGGCCTTGATGCTGTCGGGGCCGCGGACTTCGCCGGCCAGAACGACCTGATTGGTGGTCGCAAGCGTCTCGACGGCCACGCGGGCCTGCGGGTCGTGCGAAAGATAAAGATCGACGATGGCGTCGGAAATGCGGTCGCAGACCTTGTCGGGATGACCTTCCGACACGGACTCGCTGGTGAAGACGTAGTTGAGCTTTGCCACGGGAAACCTCGGCATTCGGCGGCACGCTATTTCATGAGCCGAAACGGCAGACCGGTACAGCGGCCGCAGACACCGGTCCAAAACCGGTTTTGACAAGGAATTCACCCGCGGTCAAGAAGACTACCAGCGGTAAGGGATCGGACCAATCAGCGCACATGCCACACTAAGGGGGAGCGCGGGCGCGCCGCGCCGTCCCCTTTCGGTGGGTATCACATGCCGTGCATCAACCGGCAGGAGTTACTCCGCCGCTTCCGCGACGGCAGCGCTGGCGACCGCTTTCGTCAACTCGAACAGGCGCTTGCGCACGGACGGGTCGCTGATCTTGTAATAGGCGCGGACCAGCTCCAGCGTCTCGCGCTTGGCCATCGGATCGGGCTCGTAGGCAGCGACGGCCCGCTCGTCCGAAGCACCCGCCTCATCGTCGTCCTCGACACGGGCGGCGGCGGCATCGGCCGGCATGTCGTCGAAGAAGAAGGAGACCGGCACGTCGAGCACACGGCTGAGATCGAACAGACGCGACGCACCAATGCGGTTGGCACCGCGTTCGTACTTCTGCACCTGCTGGAAGGTCAGGCCGATCGCCTCGCCCAGCTTTTCCTGGCTCATGCCGAGAAGTGTGCGGCGGAGACGGACGCGGGATCCGACATGGACATCGATGGGATTCGGCTTTCCGGTCTTCGGACGGCCCGCACCCGCACGGCGCCCGCGCGGCGCCCCAGTTTCAGTCTGCATCTCGTTTATCCCTGTAACGGTTGTGCAACCTAGTTACGACATATCCACGTATGCAGTCAAGTCCGCTCCGGTCAACCCGGTTGCACGAAATTGTTCTGCCTATGGCGGGCCTATTGCCCGTAATGCTGCGTCACCGGTGATATCGCGAGGCCAAGGCCGCCAGAAAACAGCCCAGAAGCCCTATGCCGAAAATCCAGTCGCCCATGCGGGCATAGGCTGTGACGCCGGATGGCGCATTCGGCAACGTGGTATCGATGAAGCCCCGCTCACCCAGACCGAGCAATTGTTGCACACGTCCGTACGCATCCACCACCCCGGATATTCCCGTATTCGCCACCCTGACTAGCGGCAGCCCTTCCTCCACCGCGCGGACCTGATTGATGGCGAAATGCTGGTGGGGGCCGGCGGTGCGGCCGTACCAGGCGTCGTTGGTCAGGTTCAGCAGCCATTGGGGGCGGTCGGCGGTGTCGACCACGGCACCTGGGAAGATACTCTCGTAGCAGATCAACGGGCTGAAGGGCGGCAGACCGGCGGCACTGCCTGCAAGATGCAGGGTGCGCGGTCCCGGCCCGGCGGAGAACTCCGCCCCGTTGCCGGCGATGGCACCGACCGGCAGCCACTGCCGCAGCGGCATGTACTCGCCGAAGGGGACGAGGTGGAACTTGTCGTAGCTGGCGACCGCGGCGCCGCTGCCGTCCACCGCCACCATGCCGTTGTAGTAGCGCCGCTCGCCGTCCTCGCCGACGGTGGTGCGGGGCGCTCCGGTGATCAGCAGCCCGCCGGACGGGGTGACGGATGCCATCGCCTGCCGCACGCGCGCGTCGTCCTCGATGAAGAAGGGGACGGCGGTCTCCGGCCAGATGACGACGTTTGGCGGCGGGGCGGCGGGATCGGCCGGCGGGGCGGCCGACAGGGCGAGGTGGCTCTGGAAATTCTGCACCCGTTCGCCGGGAGCCCATTTCAGCCGCTGGTCGATGGCCGCCTGGACCAGCCGCAGCCTGACGCCGGGCACCGGCTCGTCGACCGCACCCGCCAGCCTCCAGGCTCCCCAGCCGCCGAGCACGGCCAGCAGCGCCAGCCCGGCGGCGACGCCGGCCCAGGCGCGGGGCGGCGTGGTGTCGCGGTCGGGCAGGGCGGCGGGCAGCGAGGCGACCAGCACCGTCACCAGCGTCAGGCCATAGATGCCGAACAGCGACACGCTCTGCAGCACCGGCAGCACCCCGACCCAGCCATAGCCGATCAGGTTCCATGGGAAACCGGTGAAGACATGGCCGCGCAGCCATTCCCACAGACACCAGCAGGCGGCGAACAGCAGCGGCCGCGCCAGCCCGGCGCCGAAGCCGCGGCGGCGCAGAAGGTGGAATGACAGGGTGGCGCCGCCGCTGAACATCGCCAGCAGGATCGGCAGTCCGGCCGCGGACAGCGGCAAGGCCCACCAGAAACGCTCGATATCCGTGAACAGCGCGGCGCTGACCCAATAGAGGCCCAGCAGGTGATGGCCGAAGCCGAAGAACCAGCCGATCGCGAAGGCGCCCTTTTTCGTCTCCACTCCGTCCAGCAGCCAGATCAGCCCGGGAAACGCCACCAGCAGCACCGGCAGCAGATCGGCCGGCGGCAGCGCCAGCGTGGCGAGCCCACCCAGCACCAACGCGGCGGCAATCCGGCGCCATCCGGTCAGCGCGGACAGCCGCGCGGAGACGCGGCCCAGCCGGGCCGGGACGGGCATGGTGTCGGTGGCGGTCAAGGCGGAAACTCCGGCAGCGGCAAGGGCAGGCGGCGCCATAGGTAATGCGGCCGGGCAGGGGCGCCAAGGTGCTTGTGGGCGTGGCTGGGTTGTGGAAGGGGGGCGTCGTTGCGGGGTGCCCCCTCCCCATCCCTCCCCCGCTTGTCAGCGGCGGAGGGGGTAGAACGCTCGATGGCGTGATGTCATCGCGAAGCGGCGGAAGCCCCCCCCTCTCCCGCTCTCGGCTGACCGAAGGTCCGTCCGATGGCGTGGGAGGGTCAGGGAGAGAGCAGCATGGCTGACCCTTAGGCCGTCTCCGCCAACTCCGAACTGTTGGCCGGGACGTTGTGGACGCGCAGGCGCTTCAGGCGGCGAGAGTCGGCATCGACGATCTCGAACTCCAGGCCCGAAGGGTGGACCAGCCGTTCGCCCAGCCCCGGTACGCGGCCGGCGATGGAGACGACCAGACCGCCGAGCGTATCGATGTCCTCGCGCTCTTCCTCGGACAGGACCGGGCCGACGCGGTGCTCGAAATCCTCGATGGGCAGGCGGGCATCGGCGATCAGGCTGCCGTCGGGGCGTTCGACCAGACGCGGCGCCGCGGTTTCGTCATGCTCGTCCTCGATCTCGCCGACGATCTCTTCCACCAAATCCTCGATGGTGACGAGTCCGTCGATGCCGCCGAACTCGTCCACCACCAGCGCCATGTGCTGGCGGGTCTGGCGCATCTGCACCAGCAGGTCGAGCACATGCATGGAGGGGGCGACGATCTTCGCCTCGCGGATGATGCCGGTCAGGTCCGGCCTGTGGCGCAGGCCCTCCGGCGAGATCGCCTGCTTCGCCAGCAGGGTCAGCACATCCTTGATGTGGATGATGCCGACCACGTCGTCCAACGTGTCGCGGAACACCGGCAGGCGGGAATGGCCTTCCTCGGCGACGCGCTGGACCAGGGTGGGGAAGGGCGTGTCGATCTCGACCGCGACGATGTCGGCGCGCGGCACCATCACGTCGGCGACGGTGCGGTCGCGCAGCTTCAGGATGTTGGTCAGCAGCGCACGCTCGCCGGAGCCCAGCGAATCCTCGCCGTCCTCGCTGGCGGCATCGTCCAGGCCTGCGATCAGTTCCTCGATCGTCCCGCGCAGGGATGTGTCCTCGCGGCCGCCCCAGACGGTGCGGAGCCACCCCTTGAACAGGTGGCCCAGGGAATGGTCTTCGGCCCCGTGGTCATCACGGGGCGTGCGACTGTCGGATATTTCGCTCATCGGTCCGGCGGTTGGTGGTTGGCGGCATAGGGGTCGGCAATTCCGAAGCTGGCGAGCAACCGGGTTTCCAGCGCTTCCATCTCCTCGGCCTCGTCGTCCGTCTCGTGATCATAGCCCAGCAGATGCAGAACACCATGCATCACAAGGTGAGTCATGTGGTCTTTGAAGTTTTTCCGCTGCTCGGAGGCTTCGCGGGCGACCGTTTCATAGGCCAGGATGACGTCGCCCAGCATGACGGGCATGCCGTCTTGCGCTTCCGGCTCCTCCGCTTCGGTCAGGGCGAAGGACAGCACATTGGTCGGCTTGTCCTTGCCGCGATACTCACGGTTCAGCCTGTGGACCAGCGCGTCGTCGGCCAGGACGACCGACAGCTCGGCCGGTCCTTCCTCGTCGTCATAGGCGGCGCCCAGCGCGGCGAGCGCTGCGCGCTCCGCCAGCCACTCGGCGTCCTCGGCCCAGTCGCCGGCTTCACGTGAAACAGTGATGTCGACGGCGCTGGTCATTCCTCCTCCCCAACGATACCGGCCTCGCGGTCGGTCGTTTCGGGTGTGGAACCGGTACGGCGGGCCTGCTTGCGCGCCGCCTCGCGGACATCGGCCTGGTCATAGGCGCGGATGATGCGGGCCACCATCGGGTGACGGACGACGTCGGCATCGGTGAAGCGGACGAAACGCACGCCTTCCACCCCGCGCAGGATGTCCAGCGCGTCACGCAGGCCCGACCGGGTGCCCGTCGGCAGGTCGATCTGCGAGATGTCGCCGGTAACGACCATCCGCCCGCCTTCGCCGAGACGGGTCAGGAACATCTTCATCTGCATGGGCGTGGTGTTCTGCGCCTCATCCAGGATGACGAAGGCGTTGCCCAGCGTCCGGCCGCGCATGAAAGCCAGCGGCGCGATCTCGATCTCGCCGGACTCCAGCCGCTTCTTCACCTGTTCCGCCGGCAGCATGTCGTGCAGCGCGTCGTAGAGCGGACGCAGGTAAGGATCGACCTTTTCCTTCAGGTCGCCGGGCAGGAAGCCCAGACGCTCACCCGCCTCCACGGCCGGGCGCGACAGCACGATGCGGTCGACCTGACCGGTGGTCAGCAGCGCCACTGCCTGCGCCACCGCCAGATAGGTCTTGCCGGTGCCGGCCGGACCGAGCCCGAAGACCAGTTCGCTCTCCGCCAGTGCTTGCAGATAGGCGGCCTGGGTGGGGGTGCGCGGGGTGATCGGGCCGCGCCGGCGGGTGCGCAGCGCGATCTCGGCGCGGGTGATGGTCGCCTGCGGGCCGGGCGCGCGCGGCTCCTCACCGGCGGCCACACCGGCGAAACCGACGTCGGCGGTCGCCATGCGGACAGCGCCGTCGACCTCGCCGCCGTCGATGGTCTGGCCGCGGCTCAGCCGGCCATACAGGCCGTTCAGCGCCGTGCGCGCCGTCTCGGCAGCTTCCGGCGGGCCGGAGATGGTCAAGGTGTTGCCGCGGGAGATCAGCGACACGCCCAGAAGGGATTCGATGCGGGCGAGGTGGCGGTCATGCTCCCCGTACAGCATCGGCAGCAGCCGGTTGTCATCGAATTGAACGTCGATACGCCGTTCGGGCAGACCGTTCAAGCGCTTGCCTCCAAGGTTACGGCAGGCTGGAAGGGAGAGGCGGTGATATACTCGCCGGTCACGACGGTGCCGGCGAGGCTGTTGGCAAGGGCGGCATCCACCTGCACCTCGACGATGCGGCCGAGCAGCCGTTCGTCCGCCTCGGCATGGACCGACTGCATCCACGGGCTGCGGCCCAGCAGCTGGCCGTCGCGACGGCCAACCCGGTCGAACAGCACCGGGACGCTACGGCCGACGAAGCTGTGGTTGAAGGCGACCTGTTGGGCGTTCAGCAGCTGATGCAGCGCCGCCAGCCGTGCCTCCTTCACCTCTTCCGGCACCTGGGATCCCTCGACCGAAGCCGGGGTGCCGGGGCGCGGGCTGTATTTGAAGGAGTAGGCCTGGGCATAGCCGATCTCGGTGACCAGCTTCAGCGTCGCGGCGAAATCGGCGTCGCTCTCGCCGGGGAAGCCGACGATGAAGTCGCCGGACATCGCCAGATCGGGCTTGGCGGTGCGTAGCCGGTCGACCAGACGGCGGTAGTCGTCAGCGGTGTGCTTGCGGTTCATTGCCGCCAGGATGCGATCCGATCCCGCCTGCACCGGCAGATGCAGGTAGGGCATCAGCTGCGGCACCTCGGCATGGGCGCGGATCAGGTCGTCGGCCATGTCGCGGGGATGCGAGGTGGTGTAGCGGATGCGCTCCAGCCCGTCGATCTCCGCCAGTTCGCGGACCAGCCGCCCGAGGCCCCAGGTGGTGCCGTCCGGCCCGTCGCCGTGCCAGGCGTTGACGTTCTGGCCCAGCAGGTTGATCTCGCGCGTGCCGCCGGCGACAAGCCGTTTCGCTTCCGCAACGATCTGGTCTGCGGGGCGGGAGAACTCGGCTCCGCGGGTATAGGGCACGACGCAGAAGGTGCAGAACTTGTCGCAACCCTCCTGCACGGCCAGGAAGGCGGACACGCCCTGGCTGCCGGCTTCCTCCGGCAGGAAGTCGAACTTGGATTCGGCTGGGAAATCGGTGTTCAGCACACTGCCGGCGGCGCGGCTGGCCTTCGCCACCATCTCCGGCAGGGTGTGGTAGGTCTGCGGGCCGAAGACCATGTCGACGAAGGGGGCGCGGGCGACGATCTCCTCGCCTTCGGCCTGGGCGACGCAGCCGGCGACCGCCAGGATCATCCGGCCGTCCTCGGCCTCCGCCTTGCGGTCCTTCAGCTGGCGCAGCCGGCCAAGCTCCGAGAAGACCTTCTCGGCCGCCTTCTCGCGAATGTGGCAGGTGTTCAGGATCACCATGTCGGCGCCGTCCGGCTCATCGACCGGTTGGTAGCCCAGCGGTGCCAGGACGTCCGCCATCCGGGCGGAGTCGTACACGTTCATCTGGCAGCCCCAGGTCTTGATGAACAGCTTCTTGGTCAACCCGCACCCTTCCGCTCAGAACAAAAACGAATAGCGCGCTCACGATGCTGCGTGGCGCGCGGCACGCCGTCCATCCGGCGTCGCTCCTGAAAAGATGGTATCGCGTGTGGGGCGAATCGAGTCAATCCCGCTTCGCCCCACCCCTATTTGCAAACAGGGCGTTTCCGCAATCCGAACCAAGGGCCCAAATGCTCACGCCGCCCCGGCCTGCAGTCCGCCGCGCCAGAACCAGTCGGTCCGCCGCACGCGGTCAGTCCAGATTCGCTCCGCCGCCGTCCGGCTGAACAGGGCACTGAAAGGGACGGGGGTGTCTCCCGTCTGGATGCCGGTCGGCATGTCGAGGGCCTGCACCAGCACCGGAGTGGTGCCGATGGCGGAGTCCTGGACATCGGCCGGTTCCGGCTTGCCGATCATGCCGGCGGCACCCGACAGCGCGCCCTCGACCAGTTCCAGTCCCAGCAGCCGGTTCATGTCGACCGGACCCGGCATCTCCATGCCAAGCGTCAGGGCGCGGGAGAAGCCGAACCGCTCGTAATAGGGGGCGTCGCCGACCAGGATCACCGACTTGTGGCCCAGCGCCACCGCCTTGTTCAGGCTCATCCGGATCATCTTGCTGCCCAGCCCGCTGCCCTGCAGGTGGGCGGCGACCGCGATGGGGCCGAGCAGGATGGACTGGACGGTGCCGCCGACCAGGATCGGCCAGTAGCGGATGGTGCCCACCACCACCTCGCGCCCATGCTCGTCATGCTCGATGGCGACGAGGTTCAGGGCGGGGATCGAGTCGACGCCGTCGCGCAGCCGGTAGGCGGTCTTGGTGAAGCGGTCCGGGCCGAACGACGCGTCCAGCAGGGCCTCGATGGCGGCGGCGTGCTTCGGCTCTTCGACGGTGATGATCATGCGTGGGGCTCCCGGCGGGAAGAAGGTCTTCTCAGAAGGCTTCTGAAGGGCGGATCGCGCCGCCGCCGGAAGGCCGGGGTGTCAGATCCCCGTTGTGCCTTTGGCGTTCGCACGCGACCCAAGGACGGCCGCAACCGCAATGCGCGGTGCGAGGCTCCGTCGTCGGATGCGAAGGGCGTGCGAACGAGACATGGACAAGGCTCTTCGGCCGTTGCTGGGACTTGCGCATATATCATCGTCGCCCCCCCGTCGCAAGACCGTGGAGACCCGGCGATGATGCATGACTGTATCCAACCCAGTGCGGGGATGTCGCAGGATTGTCCGGCCGGGTTCTGGACAGTGGGGGAGGGCGACTTTATTCTGCGCTGAACCGCCGCCCAGCCACCCGGACTCCCCAGCCGCCGGCCCTTTTTCAGCCGGCGTCGTCTTCGGAACGTCTGCCAGGATCGTCTGCCATGTACACCGCCGTCACCAACGACATCCGCGTCACCGTCCAGCCCGTGTTCCTGGAAGACCAGTCGGCTCCGGCCGAGGGCCGCTTCGTCTGGGCCTATCATGTCCGCATCGAGAACGAGGGCAGCGAGACGGTGCAGCTGCGCACCCGCCACTGGCGCATCACCGACGCCATGGGCCGCGTGCAGGAGGTGCGGGGTCCCGGCGTGGTCGGCGAGCAGCCGGTCCTGGAGCCGGGCGACCATTTCGAATACACCAGCGGCACGCCGCTCGGCACGCCGTCCGGCATCATGGCCGGCACCTACGGCATGGAAGGAGCGGACGGCCGCGCCTTCGACGTGACGATCCCCGCCTTCTCACTCGACAGCCCGCACCAGCCGATGCAGCTGAACTGATACGGGAAACTCGCCGGCCGGCAGTTTCCGATGCAGACGAATAATACAATAGAATGTGTGTGGATATTGGAAGAATTCCACACGCAGCTTTGACAATCCGCATGGCTGCCCGTACTTTGTCCATAGCTTGAAGGCCATAGGGTTGGTCCCATCTAGGGATTTCCGAAAGGCTCCAGGCGACGGAAGCGGCGATAGGTGCCGCCGCTTCGGTCATACGCGGTTCCTTTCGTATTGTGAGCCGTTCGGTTGATCCGCCGAGGCTTCGGCTCCGTAATGTCGCTAGACACGAGTGACGCTAGACACGATGGGCGTGTTGCGCGGCAGCCGTCGGTTCGCGACCGATGGTCAATGCAGGGCGTTTTCCCAGTTATGGAAAGGATGTTCCCGTGACGGCTACCAAGACCCCGCTCGTCAAGCCCCAGGGCGTGGACAACGTGCTTCGCGGCCCCGGCCGTCCCCTCCCTGAGGCGGTCGCCCGTCCGTCGCGCGCGGAAGCGGAGGAAGCCGTGCGGACCCTGATCCGCTGGGCCGGCGACGATCCGGCGCGCGAGGGTCTGGTCGGCACGCCCGACCGCGTCGTCCGCTCCTACGAGGAGTTCTTCGCCGGCTACGGCATCGACCCGGTGGAGATCCTGTCGCGCACCTTCGAGGAGACCGACGGCTACGACGAGATGGTCGTGCTGCGTGACATCAGGGTGGAATCCTACTGCGAGCACCACATGGTGCCGATCATCGGCAAGGCGCATGTCGCCTATCTGCCGCGCCGCCGCGTCGTCGGCATCTCCAAGCTGGCGCGGCTGGTCGAGGCCTATGGCAAGCGCCTGCAGATCCAGGAGAAGATGACGGCCCAGATCGCCAACACCATCGACGAGGTCCTTCAGCCCGAGGGCGTCGCCGTCGTGGTCGAGGCGCAGCACCAGTGCATGACCACCCGCGGCGTGCACAAGACCGGCGTGACCATGGTGACCAGCCGCATGCTGGGCGCCTTCCGCACCGACCCCTCCACCCGCCGCGAATTCCTGACGATGATCGGCAACCCGTCCTCGCGCGGGATGGAGTGAGGTCCAGAGGGCTTTACACCCACAACGCCGCCTGCCAAGCTCCCGTCGCTGTTTTCCAGTGAGCGGTGTGGGGCATGGCGGCGAAGGTGACACCGGCGGTCAACGCGGTGAAGGCGGCGGGCGTCGCCTTCCGGCTGATGGAGTACGAATACGATCCGTCGGCCGACGCCATCGGCCTGCACGCCGCCGAATCGCTCGGGCTCGACCCCGCCATCGTCTACAAGACCCTGATCGTCCAGCTGGAGCCCAAGGCGCTGGCCTGCGCCGTCATTCCGGTCGCGGCCAAGCTGGATTTGAAGGCCATCGCCGCGGCGGCCAAGGCGAAGAAGGCCGACCTTGCCGACCCGGCGCTGGCGGAAAAGACCACGGGCTTCCTGGTTGGCGGCATCAGCCCGCTGGGCCAGAAGAAGGCGCTGCCGACCTTCATCGACGCGAGCGCCGAAGCGCTGCCGGAAATGGTGGTGAATGGCGGCAGGCGCGGCCTGCAGATCGTGCTGGCGCCGGCCGATCTGGCGAAGGCGACGAGAGCGACGGTTTGCCCCATCGTCGCGCATTGATCGCTGCGCACTGAAACCGCAATGGTGGTGGTGACCCCGGCAGGACTCGAACCTGCTGCCTCAAGTTTAGGAAACTCGCGCTCTATCCTGATGAGCTACGGGGCCACTTGCGCCGCACCTTAACGGTTTCGTCGGCAAGGTGAAAGTGGCTTTTGGGGGAAGAGCCGCTTCACGGCGTCAGTCGGAATAGCGCTCCTCCAGCCACGGGTCGGCGTGGTTGTTGTAGCCGCGGACCTCCCAATAGCCTTTGCGGTCGCCGGCCAGCAGCTCGATCCGCTTCACCCACTTCGCACTCTTCCAGAAATACAGCTTGGGCAGGACGATGCGCACCGGCCCGCCATGGTCGCGGCTGATCGGCTGGCCTTCCCAGGTCGTGGCGAGCAGCACGCCGTCGTCGTCGAAATCGGACAGGGCAACGTTGGTGGTATAGCCGTCGAAGGAATGGAAGACGACGAAGTGCGCCTCCGGCTTCGGCCGGGCCAGTTCCAGCAGGCGGCGGGCGCTGACGCCCTCCCATCGGTTGTCGTAGCGCGACCAAGTGGTGACGCAGTGGATGTCGGAGACGAAACTCTCCTGAGGCTGGGCCTGGAAATCCTGCCAGTTCCAGGACAGCGGGTTCTCCACCAGCCCGTCGACCGCGAGCGTCCAGTTCGCCGTCGTCACTTTCGGCGTGATGCCCAGGTCCAGCACCGGCCAGTCGGTGACAAGCCGCTGGCCGGGCGGCAGCCGCTCGCGTGCCGGGTCGGCGGCATGGCCGGTCAGGGCGCGGCCGTCGCGGGCCCACTGCTCCTTCGTGGCGACCAGCTTGTCGCGGATTGCGCCTTCCTGCCCGACCTCCCGGTCCGGTTCCAATCCGGTGGTCCGCTCCGGGTCGGGGGGTGTATCGCTCATGGCTCGTCCTCTTCTGCGTGTCCGGCCGGTCCGGCAGGGGTCCCGCTTAAAAAAGGAACAGACAGTCGGGTTGGCAAGCGGAAGCGGGAGAACTAACTTCCCGAAACCCGGCATATTGGAGCCACAGTTCCACGCCAGGGTGCCGGCCGGCCGCAGTCCGCCGCCCCGTTCCATACCGCCCGCTTCCCGATGACCACCCGAGTGATTTGCCGATGATCCGGTCTGCAACGCCCGCCGCAAACCCCCCTGCACGCGTTTGGGCACGCGCTTGGCGTTTGTTCCTGTCCGGCGGCCTTGCCGTCCTGCTGCTCGCGGCCCTGCTGGCCGGAGCGGGGCCGGCCGCGCTGGCCGCCTCGCCCGTGCCCGGCGCCGTTCCGGCACCCGCCGCCGCGCCCGCCCCCGCGGCTGCGGCCCCGGTTGTGGTCGATGAGGCGACCGTGCAGCAGCTGGAGGCGCTGGTCGGCACGCTGGAGAACCAGGACGCCCGGTCGCAGCTGGTCACGCAGCTGCGCAACCTGATCACCGCCCAGCGCGGGCTGGCCCAGGCCAAGGAGGCGGAGGGCGAATCGGCGCTGCCGCAGACCATCGGCGCCCGGGCGCTGGCCTTCCTGGCGGCGCGCATGGACGTGGTCAGCCGCCAGCTGGTGCAGGTCGCCAACGTCTTCGCCGACCTGCCGGGGGCCCTGTCCTGGGTGCAGCGGCAGGTGCAGGACGACATGGCGCGCGAGCGCTGGGTGCAAATTGCCGTCCAGCTGGCGATGATCCTCGGCATCGGCGCCATTGCCGCCCGCGGCATCGCCTGGCTGCTCGCCCGGCCGCGCCATGCGCTGGCCTCCCGCCATGTCGGCTCCGCCCTGCTGCGCATCCCCATGCTGCTCGGCCGCGCGGTGCTGGAACTGGCGCCGATCGTCGGCTTCATCGTCGTCGCCTACACCATCCTGTCGGTGACAGAACCGGCGCCGCGGGTGCGGCTGGTGGCGCTGGCGGTGGTGAACGCCACCGTCATCACCCAGGCGCTGCTGATCCTGGTGCGGATGACCTTCGCCCCCGACGCGCCCAACCTGCGGCTGGTCCAGACCAGCGACACCGGGGCGCGCCGCTGTTACGTCTGGTCGCGCCGCCTGATCGCGGTCGCGGTCTACGGCTATTTCCTGGCGGAGGGCGCCTATGTGCTCGGCCTGCCGCTGGGTGCCTATGGCGCGCTGCTGAAGCTGCTGGGCGTGGTGCTTGCCGCCATGACGATCGTGCTGATTTTGCAGAACCGCGTCGCCGTGGCCGAGTGGATGCGCGGCAACCCGCTGTCGGGCGACGGCGACCCGCTGGCCACCGCCCGGCGCGAGGCGGAAGGGCAGGGGGCGGTCCTGCGCACCGCGCGCCGCCGCTTCGCCGAGATCTGGCACGTCCTTGCCATCCTCTATGTCGTGGTGACGCTGGGCGTCTGGGTGCTGAACGTCTACGGCGGCTTCGAATATCTGGCCCGCGGCACCGTGGTGACGGTGGTGGCGGTGGTGGTGGCCCGGCTGCTGG
Organism: Azospirillum sp. B21; assembly: GCF_008364825.1. Lineage (GTDB taxonomy): Bacteria > Pseudomonadota > Alphaproteobacteria > Azospirillales > Azospirillaceae > Azospirillum. Next base: position 90,408 of record NZ_VTTO01000004.1, on the reverse strand, counting down.
TCGGCGGGCTGAACCGGGCGCTGCGCCGCGGCCTGACGATGAACCGCGATCTGGCCGGCAACCTGCCGCAGCTGCACACCCGCGCCTTCCACTATCTCCCGATCGTCCAGCGCATCGGCAAGATCATCATCTGGCTGGTGGCGCTGGGCGCGGCGCTGAACGGCTGGGGCGTCGACACGCTGGGGCTGGTCGAATCCGCAGCTGGCCGCCGCATCGTCGGCAGCACCATCTCCATCGGCCTGCTGCTGGCCGGCGCCATCGTCGCCTGGGAGGTGGTGAGCGCGCTGATCGAGCATCTGCTGCGTGCCACCGACAAGAACGGCACCCGCATCGAACGCAGCGCCCGCATGCGCACGCTGCTGCCGCTGCTGCGCAACGCCTTCCTGATCCTGCTGGTGACGATGGTGTCGCTGATCACCCTGTCGGAACTGGGCGTCAACATCGCACCGCTGCTGGCCGGCGCCGGTGTCGTCGGTCTGGCCATCGGTTTCGGATCGCAGACGCTGGTCAAGGACATCATCACCGGCCTGTTCATCCTGTTCGAGGACACGGTGTCGGTCGGCGACGTGGTCGATGTCGGCGGCGGCCATTCCGGCACGGTGGAGGCGATCTCGATCCGCTCGATCCGGCTGCGCGACGGCGCCGGCGCCGTCCACTCCGTGCCGTTCAGCGCCGTGACCACCGTGAAGAACATGAGCAAGGACTTCTCGGTCACGCTGTTCACCGTCACGGTGTCCAACCGCGAGGATCCCGACCGCATCATCTCCGTGCTGAAGGAGACGGGTGCCGAGGTGCAGGCCCAGCCGCAGTTCGCCGCCGATATCCTGAACCCGCTGGAGGTGCTGGGCGTCGACAAGCTGTCCGACACCGGCATCAACATCCTGGCCCAGTTCAAGACCCGCCCGACCCGTCAGTGGGGAGTGAGCCGCGAGTTCAACCGCCTGCTGAAGAAGAAGTTCGACGAACTGGGCATCGCCATGCCGACCCAGTCGATGCAGCTGGTCGTCGGCCAGAACCAGCAAGACCGCGCGCTGGCGGAGGCGCTCAGCCAGGGGTCGTAACGCGGACTCCAGCCTCAGGGACAGGAAAACGCCCGGCACTGCCGGGCGTTTTCTTTGGTGCCTTTTCCTTGTCGCCTTCGCTCCCCGACATCCTTACCCGGCCGGGGCCGGCGGGCAGGGCGGGTGGCGCCAGCGGCGCAACGCGTCGTCCAGAGCGCGGGCGAAGCTTGAGCGCTCGTCCGGCGTCAGGAAGCTGCCGACGCCCACCGACTGGCCATGTGAGGTCAGCGTGACCTGACCGGCCGGACCGCGGCGGTCGTGGTCGGCGCGCTCGGTGTGGGTGATCCGCAGCCAGTGGGGATGGAAGGACCAGCGCCGCTCCGGCGCCTTCCAGTGAACCCGCTGGACCGTCAGGGAGGTTTCGGTCAGCCGCACCCGCTCATACTGGCGGGCGGAGCGGTAGCTGACGCGGAAGGCAAGCCACAGCGCCAGAACGTCCAGCCCGCAGAAGGGAACCACCGGCCAGGCGCCGTTGGCGACGAAGATGCCGGCGACGACCAGATTCAGCAGGATCACCACCGCCATCACCGCCCGGTAGCCGTTGCGGCCCAGACTGCGGTGGGGATGGAGGATGGCATCGAAGAACACGCGCACGGGACCGCTGCCGGCGTGATCCCCCTTGGGAGCGTCGCCGGCCTGGCCGTCCGGCCGGCCGGGGGGCTGGTCGCCGGGCCGGGAGTCGGAGATGTCGATGGGCATGGCGGCAATACTAGACGACCGGTGCGCCGCTGAAAACCGCCCGCTGAAAAGCGCCCCGCCGAATAAGTGTTGGAACGGCGGGGTTATGCCGCTTTCGACACCATCGGCACCACGCCGCCGTGCACCACCCAGGCCATGGCGCTGTCCATCCTGGTGAAATCGCCGGCCGGCATCCCGTCGGCGGGAGCCTCTTCCAGCGCATCTGCGGTATCGCCTGCCGCCTGAACGAAGATCCGTGCCTGATCGTCGGTGCCGGCGGCGATCATCGTATCGGCCATCACCGAGGCCCAATGCCAGTCGGTCATCACCACCGCGCAGCGCAGTTGGCCGCAGCGCCGGGCCAGCTTCATAAGGGCGACGACGATCTCGGGTCGGAAGTCGTCGATTTCGAAACGGTCGAACTCGATCAGGCTGCTCCATGGCGTGCCGCGGCTGTCCAGGTTGGCGCACTGCACCTCCACCTGGCGGGCTACGGCATCGCGCTGGTCGATCGACAGCGACCCCTGCAACCGGACGTGCAGTCCCCAGTCCGTGACTTCCACAAGATAAGAAGCGGTCATATCCATACACCCTTATCCCGGCCGAGCAATACAACCACGAAGATCCATGGCTCGAGCGGAGGTGTTCGGCCGGTGTCTTGCCGACCAGCAAATCATACGCCACCGCTGGATCCGGGGAGAAGGGCCATTCCTGCGACGAATTCTGTTGGATTGGCGTGATTTCTCTCCATTTCTGTCGCAAAATGCGATGCAGCGCTGCAGTTTGGGTCGGTTCGCCGCATCCCGGCACCTTGCTTCCCCGGCTCTGGCGCAACCCCGGCCGTTGCGGCTATGGTGGCGGCCATGAAGCCCGCCGCCGTCCAGGAATTCTTCCGCCGCCTGTCCGCCGCCAACCCGGAACCCCGGAGCGAGCTGGAATACGTCAATCCTTACACGCTGCTGGTCGCCGTCGTGCTGTCGGCCCAGGCGACCGACGTCGGCGTGAACAAGGCCACCGGCCCGCTGTTCAAAATCGTCACCACGCCCGAACAGATGGTGGCGCTGGGCGAGGAGGGGTTGCGCCAGTACATCAAGACGATCGGCCTGTTCAACACCAAGGCCAAGAACGTCATTCGCCTGTCGGAACTGCTGATCGAACGCCATGGCGGCGAGGTGCCGCGCGACCGAGAGGCGCTGGAACAGCTTCCCGGCGTCGGCCGCAAGACCGCCAACGTCGTCCTGAACGTCGCCTTCGGGGAGGAGACGATCGCGGTCGACACCCACATCTTCCGCGTCGGCAACCGCACCGGGCTTGCTCCCGGCAAGACGCCGGACGCGGTGGAGGCCAAGCTGCTGAAGGCGGTGCCGAAGCTCTACCGCCGCCATGCCCATCACTGGCTGATCCTGCACGGCCGCTATGTCTGCAAGGCCCGCAAGCCCGACTGTCCGATCTGCCCGGTGGCCGACCTCTGCGCCTTCAAGGACAAGGTCATCGCCTGACCTCTTGCCCCACAAACGAAGTCGGGGGCACGAAAAAGCCCGGCATGGCGGAGCCAGCCGGGCTTTTCTGTGTCCGGTGCGGTTCAGACCGCTTCGGCCGTCGGGGCCTGCTCGACCTGGGCGGGGGCCGGGGCGGCGGCCGGCTTGGTGCCCGCGCCGTAGATCTGGACGTCGCCGATCAGCTGGCCGCCGGCATCGACCGCCAGCTCGCCGAAGCGGATCGACCCGGTGATCTTGCCGGTGGAGCGCACGGTCAGACGGCCGCGGACGGCGATGTCGCCCTCGAACCGGCCGGCGATGTCCGCCTCCTCGATGTCGACCGAGCCCCTGAACAGGCCGGACTCCGCGATCTCGACCAGACGGCCCTCGCGCAGCTTGGCCTCAACCGTGCCCTCGACCACCAGAACGTCGCAGGACCCGATCTCGCCGGTCAGGGAGATGTCGCGGCCGACGGTCAGGCGGCGCTGCTCCGGCATTGCCGGGGCAGGGGCCGGGGCGGGCGGCACCGGAGCGGCGGCGACCGGCATCGACGGCTGGCGCGGGGCCGAGCCCGGCATGTCGACGACGCGGCGCGGCACATCGGTCTTGAAACCGGCGCCGGGCACGGACGGCGCGGTCGGGGGCTTGGGAATGCTGTTCATGTCGGGTCCCTTCGAGGCGGAAGGCATATCGGGATAAGCCGGTGCGGCGTGCTGCGCATCGGCCAGCGCGTGGGCCATGCTGGGTGCGGCGGCGCCGGCCGCGACGGCGGACGTCGGGTCGCCGCCCTGCATTTGTCCGGGCATGTGCCCAGGGATTTGGCCGGGAACCGGAGTGTTCAGCGAGGCGAGCGGCGACGAGACGGCGCCGGCCTCGCCCGGTGCGTACGGACGGGCACCCGGCTGCGGTGGGGCGGGGCTGTCGGCCTTGGGAGCGGCGGGCGGAGTCTTTCGTCCGAACAGCATGAGCGGTTCCCCCAATCTGGACTACGGGTGGCGGGATGGGCCGGAGGGCTGGAGGCCCGGTGCCGGAAGGGCGCCGCCGGGCAGGCGACGGTGTGCGGCCGTGCCGCCTAGCGGCGTATCACGGTCGTCCGGCCCGCCGCAAGGGGAGCCGACATGGACTGTAGGACATGAACCATGAAGGCGCTGGCGACGACCGGGACCAGCAAATTGACGAAGGGGATTGTCGAAAGAAAGGCGATGGCGACCCCGGCCAAAAAAGGTTTCAGCGGCCGGGCCCGCCGCAGCATCCGCGCTGACGTCCGGTCCAGCCGCCGGTGGGCGACCATCTCGAAATACTCCCGGCCCAGCAGATAGCCGTTGACGGTGTAGAAGACGATCAGGTTCAGGCCCGGCGCGAAGATGTAGATCGGCAGCGCCACCAGGTTGATCGCCAGAACCAGGATCAGGAAGCGCAGTGCCGTCGCCAGTTCCTCGAGCAGGCCTGCCTGGCGCGGGGCGGGCAGGGCGGGATAATGGCGCGCCTCCACCCGTTCGACCACCTCGTCCAGGAAGAAGCTCGACACCATGCCGACGGTGGCCGGAAACAGCAGCCACGCCACCACCAGCACCCCCAGCCCGCCCAGCAGGTCGATGATGGTGTCGAGCCAGACATAGCCGCTGAGCGGCGTCACCGACAGCGCCCACCACGTCCCGCCGGCCAGCAGCGCATAGGCGAGCGCCGAGACGAACACCCCGGTCCACACCACCCGGCGCACGCGGGGATCGGTCAGCTGGGAGAAGGCAAGAAAAAGGGCGCGGATCATCGGCGGTCCGTCAGGCGGTGGGGGAAGGGCGCGCGGCCGCCCGCATATCTACGGTGGCCGGGCTCCAGGTTCCAGTCCCCCCTTCCGTCACCCCCGTCACGTCACGGGGCTGAACACCAGCGCGGCGTTGGTTCCGCCGAAGCCGAAGCTGTTGGACAGGACATGACGGATACGCCGCTCCTTCGGCCGCAGCGGCACCAGATCCAGGTCGCAGCCCTCCGACGGCGCGTCCAGGTTGAGGGTGGGCGGGGCCACCTGGTCGCGCAGGGCGAGGATGGCGAAGATCGCCTCCACGGCACCCGCCGCCCCCAGCAGATGGCCGGTCGCCGATTTGGTCGAGGACATGGAAAGGCCGGCCGCCGCCGGACCGAACAGCCGCTTGACCGCCGCGATCTCCACCGGGTCGCCGGCCGGGGTGGAGGTGGCGTGGGCGTTGACGTAATCGACCTCCTCCGGCGCCAGCCCGGCCCGCTTCAGCGCAGCGCGCATGGCGCGGAAGGCGCCATTGCCGTCCTCCGCCGGGGAGGTGATGTGGTAGGCGTCCCCCGACAGACCATAGCCGGTGACCTCGGCATAGATCGTTGCTCCGCGCCGTCGGGCATGCTCCAGTTCTTCCAGCACCAGCACGCCGGCTCCTTCGCCCATCACGAAGCCGTCGCGGTCGCGATCCCAGGGGCGGGACGCGCGGGCCGGGTCGTCGTTGAAGCCCGTGGACATGGCGCGGGCGGCGCAGAAGCCCGCGAGCCCGAGCCGGCAGAGCGCCGCCTCGCTGCCGCCGGCCAGCATGACGTCGGCGTCGTCCATGGCGATCAGCCGGGCCGCGTCGCCGATGGCGTGCGCCCCCGTCGCGCAGGCGGTCACGACCGCGTGGTTCGGTCCGCGGAAGCCGTAGCGGATCGACACGTGGCCCGATGCGAGGTTGATCAGCATCGACGGCACGAAGAAGGGCGAGATGCGGCGCGGCCCCTTCTCGTGCAGGGTCAGCGCCGTCCCGGCCAGTGCCGGCAGGCCGCCGATGCCGGAGCCGATCAGCACGCCGGTGCGCTCCTGCGCCTCCGCGTCCGCCGGACGCCAGCCGGCATCGGACACCGCCTCCTCCGCGGCGGCGAGCGCCAGCAGGATGAAGCGATCCATCTTGCGCTGGTCCTTCGGCGGCACGATCGCATCCGCGTCGAAAGCGGCATCGGAAGCCGGATCGCCGCTTTCCGGCACCTGGCCGGCGATGCGGCAGGGCAGGTCGGCGACATCGATCCCGGTTATCGCCCGTATGCCGCTCCGCCCGTCCAGAACGGCGCGCCAGCTCGGCATCACGCCGGCACCGAGCGGTGTGACCGCCCCCAGACCGGTGACCACGACTCGTCTCATTGCGTTTCGTCCTTTGCAGGGATCGTCAATTCCGGACGCAGCCGCTCCGGCCGGACCGCTTCGCCGCTGTTCCGGTCGATCAGCACCGGGTCGACGGGCTGCCCGGTCTCGCGGTCGACCAGCCGGAACGTTCCGCCGGGCAGCAGCCAGCGGCTGCCCCAGTCGGCCATGGCGACCAGCACCGGCAGGAAATCCCGTCCCTTGTCGGTCAGATGATAGCCGTGGCGCAGCGGGCGTTCCTGGTAGGGCCGCTTCTCCAGCAGCCCGGCCTCGACCAGAGCCTGCAGGCGGCGGGTCAGCATGTTGGTGGCGAGCCCGATGCTGCGCTGGAACTCGTCGAAGCGTGTCAGGCCGCGCATCGCATCGCGCAGGATCAGCAGGGACCACCATTCCCCGACCTCGTCGAGGCCACGGGCGATCGGACAGGGGACATCGGTCAGTCGGGTGCGTCGCATGGCGGCGACAGTGGCATAGTCACTTTCATCATGCAAGCCGCTGCCGCCACGGGCGCAGCCGGGAAACATCGGGAGTGCTTCCAGGAGCCGCACTTGTGATGTGGGCGCCCGCGGTTATACTCGCGCCGCAACATCGCCTTCACCGCCAGACCTTATCAGGAGAGCCCATGGCCGCGTCCGCCTACGACGTCACCGGCATCGGCAACGCCATCGTGGACGTGATCGCCCACGCCGACGACGCCTTTCTCGCCGCCAACACCATCGAGAAGGGGGCAATGACGCTGATCGACGCCGCCCGTGCGGAGGAGCTCTACGGCCGCATGGGACCGGGCGTCGAGGTCTCCGGCGGCTCGGCGGGCAACACCATGGCCGGTATCGCGATGCTCGGCGGCCGCGGCGCCTATATCGGCAAGGTCGCCAAGGACCAGCTGGGCGACGTGTTCCGCCACGACATCCGCGCCTCGGGCGTCGCCTTCGACAGCGCGCCGCTGGTTGCCGGGGCGCCGACCGCGCGTTGCCTGATCCTCGTCACGCCGGACGCCCAGCGCTCGATGAACACCTATCTCGGCGCCTGCGTCGAGCTGGGGCCGGAGGATATCGACGAGGCGGTGATCGCCGGCTCGCAGGTGACCTATCTGGAAGGCTATCTGTGGGATCCGCCCCGCGCCAAGGAGGCCTTCCGCAAGGCGGCCGAGATCGCCCATGCCGCCGGACGCAAGGTGTCGCTGTCGCTGTCCGACAGCTTCTGCGTCCACCGCCACCATGCCGAGTTCGTCGATCTGGTGGAGCGCCACGTCGATATCCTCTTCGCAAACGAGCACGAGATCGGCGCCCTCTACGGCACCGACCGGTTCGAGGACGCGCTGGCCGCGGTGAAGCGGCTTGGCAAGACCGCGGCGCTGACCCGCAGCGAGAAGGGCGCCGTCATCGTCTCCGGCGGCGAGGTGGTCGAGGTGGCGGCGGAGCCGGTCGAGCGTGTGGTCGACACCACCGGCGCCGGCGACCTCTATGCCTCCGGCTTCCTGTTCGGCTACACCCGCGGCCTGTCGCCGGCGGTCTGCGGCCGTCTGGGCGCCATCGCCGCGGCGGAGATCATCAGCCATGTCGGCGCCCGGCCGGAGGTGAACCTGCGCGATCTGGTCGCTTCGAAGGGCGTTCTGTAAGCGCGAATTGCACGTCATTTCGCGACCACGTTGCCGGCCGCGTTGCATTCTGCAACTGCGGCCGGTTCCGTTTTGGACTAATTCAGCTGGTCGTCCAGCACCGGCCTTTCCGGCACGGTGATCCTGGCGCACAGCAGCGCCATCGCCGTTCCGCTGTCCGGGGCGGCCACCGCCCAGCGTTCCGGGCGGTCCGGCCGCGGGACGGTGAGCAGCCACAGCCGGTCCTTGTCGCCGAACCGTTCGTTCAGCAGCGTGTATTCCCTGGGGCCGTGGCGGCGAAGGTCGTTCAGCCGGCTCTGCAGTTCCGCCGCCTGTGCGGCGCGCACGGCGATGGCCTCTTCCGTCTGGCGCAGTTCGGCCTCATGGCGGCGCATGTCGCGGCGCAGCGCCTCGGTGGTCTGGGTCAGCTCCGTCCGTCCCTGGCGCAGCTGCGACTTGCGGCGCTGGACGGCGGCGATCCGGTGGCCGATCCGGATGATCGACACGGTGATCCAGCTGAGGCAGGCCATCAGGATCACCATCTCCAGGACAAGCAGCAGCGGCGCGTCCGACGTCATCGCCCCGTCCCCCGTGTCTTGCCGTCCGCGCGCAACCCATTGCCCATCCGTCCCTCCGGCACGCTCCTTGCTGCGTGCTTGTCGGCGGTTCAGCAACGGACGTGCCAAAGGCAAGCATGAAGGCGCAGGGATGGTGCGGTGATGGAGGCGGTGCGGACGATCCTCGACTCGGTGGTCCCGCTGGTGGCGGCGCTGGCGGTGCTGTGCCACCTGAGCTGGGTCGGCTTCCGACGCGGCTGGGAACGGGCGGCCGGGCTGGAACGGATGCGGCGCTCGGTTCTGCCGCTGAAGGAACGCCAGCGCGCGGAGGCGGAGGCGCTGGCCGACCTGACCTGCCGGCTGGAGGAGGCGACGGGCCGCCTGTCCGCCGCCGAACAGCGGGTCAACCATCTTCAGCGCCAGATCGATACGCTGGACAAGGAGCCGCCGGTCTTCCTGCGCATCCTCGGCACCCCCGCCGCCAACCGGCGCGTTTTCCGGGCGGAGGTGCAGTACGACACCACCGTCGCCGCCGCCGCCCGCGCCGCCGGGAAGCCGGTGAACCCGGCTTGGCGCTATGGCAACCGGATCGTGGTGCATGCGCTGGACATGCAGTCCGCCCGGCGCGAGGCGGAGCATGTCTTCCCGCACAAGGCGGGCTATCAGGTGTTCTTCCACGCGGCGGTGTCCTGAGGTCGTGTCCTGACGTCTAGCCCCAAAGGCCGCCGCTGTGGTCTTCCGCCACCGCGCCGGCTCGGGTAAGCTGCCGGTCCCGCCGCTTCCGACAGATCGCCCCTCCATGCAAGTCTACCTGCCGATTGCCGAGATGTCGGTCAACGCGCTGCTGGTGCTCGGCATGGGCTGGCTGGTGGGTTTCCTGTCGGGCATGTTCGGGGTGGGCGGCGGCTTCCTGATGACGCCGCTGCTGATCTTCATCGGCGTTCCCCCCGCCATCGCCGTCGGCACCCAGGCCAACCAGCTGGTGGCCGCCAGCGTGTCGGGCGTGCTCGCCCACTGGCGGCGCGGCAATGTCGATGTGAAGCTGGGCGTCGTCATGCTGGGCGGCGGCGTGGTCGGCACCGCGGTGGGTGTATGGATCTTCGGCATCCTGCAGCGGCTGGGCCAGATCGACATCGCGATCACCCTGTCCTACGTCTTCTTCCTGGGCACCATCGGCGGGATGATGCTGGTGGAAAGCAGCCGCGCCATCCTGCGCCGCCGTGCCCCCACGGCAAAGCGAGGCAAGCTGCACCGCCACATCTGGCTGCACGGCCTGCCGTTCAAGATGCGGTTCCAGCGGTCCAAGCTCTACATTTCCGCCCTGCTGCCGGCGGGGATCGGGGCGGTCGGCGGCATGCTGGTGGCGATCATGGGCATCGGCGGCGGCTTTCTTCTGGTGCCGGCGATGATCTATCTGCTGAACATGCCCGCCGGTCTGGTCGCCGGCACCTCGCTGTTCCAGATCATCTTCACCACCGCGGCGGCGACCCTGCTGCAGGCGGCCACCAACCAGACGGTGGACGCCATGCTGGCGCTTCTTCTGCTGATCGGCGGCGTGGTCGGTGCCCAGTTCGGCACCAAGGCCGGCAGCCGCCTGCGCGGCGAGACCGCCCGGCTGGCGCTGGCGACGATCGTGGTGGCGGTGGCGCTGAAGCTGGCCTTCGACCTGTTCTCGCGCCCCGACGACCTGTTCACCCTGACCATGGGGGTGCGGTGATGGCCGGCTTGAGCAAACGCAGGCTGGTCCAGGGGGCGGCAGCGCTGGCCGGGCTGCTGCTGGGCGGCACGGTTGCGGCGACGGTGTGGGCGCAGCAGCTGGTCGCCGACCTGTCCAGCCACCTGATCGCCATCACCACCGGCTTCACGGGCACGGAAGTCGTGCTGTTCGGCACCACCGACGGGGCGGGTGACGTCGCCATCGTCGTCACCGGCCCGCGGGCGCCCGCCACCGTCCGCCGGAAGGAGCGGGTGGCCGGCATGTGGATGAACACCGACAGCCTGCGCTTCGACCAGGTGCCCAGCTTCTACACGGTGGCGGTCAGCCGCCCGCTCGACCAGCTGGTCGGCCGCCCGGTGCTGGAGCGCCACCAGCTGGGCCTGCCGCAGCTGCAGCTGCCGGCCGACGCCACCCTGCCGCCGGAACAGCTTGCCGCCTACCGGAGCGCGCTGATCCGCAACAAGCAGCGCCAGGGTCTGTATGCCATCTCCATGGGACAGGTCGCCTTCCTGGGCGAACGGCTGTTCCGCACCAACATCTATTTTCCGGCCAATGTCCCGACAGGGCTGTACAATGTCGAAGCCCTGCTGATTCGTGACGGCGACGTGGTCAGCGCCCAGACCACGCCGCTGGTGGTATCCAAGATCGGGTTCAGCGCCGAAGTGTCGGACTTCGCCCGCAACCGCCCGGTCACCTACGGGGTGGCTGCCGTCATCGGCGCCATCGCGGCCGGCTGGGCGGCCGGCGCCGCATTCCGCCGGGTCTAAGCCGAGAGGGTAACCGAGATGACCGACGCGACGCAGACTCCCCCGCCCGTGCGCATCTTCCTGGTGGTGGTCGACGACAGCCCCGAACTGAAGGTGGCCTTGCGCTATGCCTGCCTGCGCGCCCGCAAGTCGGGCGGCAAGGTGGCGCTGCTGACTGTGCTGGAGCAGGGCGAGATGCAGCACTGGCTGGCGGTGGAGAACCTGATCCGCGAGGAACAGCGCGCCGAGGCGGAGCAGAAGCTGCAGAAACTGGCGCGCGAGGTCAACCAGCTGACCGGCACCCTGCCGGCGCTCTATGTCCGCGAAGGCAACCGGCTGGAGGAGGTGCTGGCCCTCATCGCGGAGGAGCCCAGCATCTCCATCCTCGTCCTCGCCGCCGGCACCGACCCGGAAGGTCCCGGCCCGCTGATCTCCTACTACACCGGCCGCGGGCTCGGGCGCCTGCGCATCCCGCTGACCATCGTCCCCGGCGGCCTCAGCAACGAGGCGCTCGACGCGATCACCTGACGCCACGCAGGTAAGGATAGCGGCGCATGCCGGATGCCGAATACCCACACAGCCCGGGTCCTTGATCCGCCCGGCGTTTCGGCCCAAATTTCCCCCAATCGTGCCGCGGCCCAATCCCGGGCGCGCCGGCGGTTCCATTCCGCCGCCGATGGAGGACCAGACCATGTTCATTCAGACCGAGCAGACGCCCAACCCGGCGACTCTCAAGTTCCTGCCGGGGCGTGACGTGCTCGGACGCGGCACCGCCGACTTCACCAGCCGCGAGGATGCCGCCCGTTCGCCGCTCGCCCAACGCCTGTTCGAGATCGAGGGCATCGTCGGCGTGTTCCTGGGTGCCGATTTCATCACCATCACCAAGACGGACGCGCGCGACTGGTTCCTGCTGAAGCCGTCGATCCTCGGCGTCATCATGGAGCATTTCACCGCCGACCGCCCGGTCCTGCTGGAGGACGGCGGCGACGGCCATGCCGCGGCGTCGAACGCCGACGACGAGGAGATCGTCGAGCAGATCAAGGAACTGCTGGACACCCGCGTCCGCCCCTCGGTCGCCCAGGACGGCGGCGACATCACCTTCCAGGGCTTCGAGAAGGGTGTGGTCTATCTGGCGATGAAGGGGGCCTGCTCCGGCTGCCCCAGCTCCACCGCCACGCTGAAGCACGGCATCGAGAACATGCTGCGCCACTACATCCCCGAAGTGGTCGAAGTCCGCGCCGTTCAGTAAGGTCCGCCTGTGGATGATGCCGGCCCGCCCTTGATGCGGCGGGCCGGCATTCCCATGCTGGCTGCATGATCATCTCCGCCAGCTACAAGACCGACATTCCCGCCTTCTACGGGCGCTGGTTCCTGAACCGCCTGGACGCCGGCTTTTGCCGGATGGTCAATCCCTATGGCGGCCAGACCTACCGCATCGACCTGACCCGGCCGGCGGTCGACGGCTTCATCTTCTGGACCAAGAATCTGGGGCCGTTTCTCGGCGCGCTCGACAGGGTGGCGGAGCGCGGCTTTCCCTTCGTCGTGCAGTACAGCGTCACCGGCCTGCCGACTGCGCTGGAGCGTTCGGTTCCCGCTTGGGAAACCGCGGTTGGCCATATGGCGCGGGTGCGCGAGCGCTGGGGACCGCGCGCGGTGGTCTGGCGCTACGACCCCATCGCGTTGACCGAGGCCACGCCGTCGGACTGGCACCGTGAGACCTTCGCCCGGATCGCCCGCTCACTGCGCGGCGTGTCCGACGAGGTGGTGGTGTCCTTCCTGCAGCCCTACCGCAAGACCGCCCGCAACCTTGCCGCCGCCGGCATCGGCTGGCGCGACCCGGAGGCGGGGGAGAAGCGCGCGTTGTTGGCGGATCTGGCCGGGATCGCTGCGGGGGAGGGGATGGCGCTGACGCTCTGCACCCAGCCGGAGTTGGTGGACACCCCCGGCACGGCGTCGGCCCGCTGCGTCGACGCGGTCCGGCTGTCGGATGTGGCGGGGTATCCGGTGGCGGCAAGGGAGAAGGGTAACCGGTCCGGCTGCCTGTGCGCGGAGAGCCGCGACATCGGCGATTACGACAGCTGTCCGCACGGTTGCGTCTACTGCTACGCCGTTGCCGACCGTGGTAAGGCACAGCAGCGGTTCGCGGCGCATGACCCGGAGGGGGAGTTTCTGGTGGCGCGGCGGATACCCCCTCTGCCCAAAGTCCCCTCTCCCCCCCGGGGAGAGGGTTAGGGTGAGGG
>NZ_VTTO01000004.1:0-77191 GCF_008364825.1 Azospirillum sp. B21 | reverse complement strand
CGCATGGCAGCTCTTCGACAAAAATCCTGCAACGTACCCCCTCACCCCGACCCTCTCCCCAGGGGGGAGAGGGGGAAATCCCGGAGAGAGACGGCTTACGGACAAACCTTCCGCACCGTCTCCACCAGCTTTTCCGGATTGAAGGGCTTCACCAGCCAGCCGGTGGCACCGGCTTCGCGGCCGGCGGTCTTCTTGGCGGGGTCGGCTTCTGTGGTCAGCAACAGCACCGGAGTGGCGCGGTTGAGGGCCGAGGCGCGGATGGCGCGGGTCAGGGCCAGCCCGTCCAAGCCCGGCATGTTCAGGTCGGTGATGATGCAGTCGAACTTGCGCTGGCTGATCAGCGCAAGTCCGGCATTGCCGTCCGACGCCTCCGCCACCTCATAGCCGGCGCCTTTCAGCGTGAACCCTACCATGTCGCGGATGGTCTTGGAATCGTCGACGGTCAGGACGCTCTTGGGCATGGAACGCGGCTCCGGTTGCTCGGCCGAAAGGAATAAGGGAAAGGCCTAGGCAATTTCCCGGTGACCGTCAACCGCTGGCGTCCCCTATTCCGAACAACGCCAAGCCCCCGGCCCGGCGGCATCGCCGCTGAACTGGGGGCTTTGCGGAGGCTGTATGCTTACGCCTTCGTATCGACGTGCTGTCCGCCCGCGTCACCGCCCTTGGCGACGCCGACCATCGCCTCGCGCAGCAGGCGGCCATGGATGGTGTAGCCGGGCTGCAGCACCTGGACGACGGTGCCGGCGGCCTTGCCGGTGTTCTCGATCTCGAACATGACCTGATGGAAGTTCGGGTCGAACGGCTCGCCGGCCGGGTCCAGCTTCTTGATGCCGGCGCGGTCGAAGGCGGCGAACAGCTGGCGCTCGGTCGCCTCGACGCCGACGGCGAGGCCCTTCAGCATCTCGTCCTGCTCGCGGCCCTCGGCCGGGACGGCGTCCAGCGCACGGCGCAGGTTGTCGGCGACCGACACCAGTTCCTTGGCGAAGCTGGACACGGCGAACTTGCTGGCGTCCTCGCGGTCGCGCTGGGCACGGCGGCGGGTGTTCTCCGTCTCCGCCATGGCGCGCAGAAGCTGGTCCTTCAGGCTGGCGACCTCCGCCTCCAGCTTGGCGACGCGGTCCTCGGGCGAACCGGCATCGGCACCGTTGGGGGCACCGTTGGGGGCGGCCGTGTTGGCGGTCTCGGCGGTGGCCTCGGTCGGCTCCACGGTGGCGTCGGCGGGCTTGTTCTGCTCTTCGCTCATGGTTTTCTCAATTCTTGCTTGGTCAGTATGGCGGGGAGTGAGGCGAGGTGAGAACGGTCAGCCGATCAGCCGGCTGACCACCTTGGCGGTGTAATCCACCAGCGGAATGATGCGGGCGTAGTTGATGCGGGTCGGGCCGATGACCCCGATGGCGCCGATCACCTGCTCGCGGCTGTTCTGGAACGGGGAGATGATCATCGAACAGCCGGAGTGGTTGAACAGCACGTTCTCCGCCCCGATGAAGATCTGCACGCCGTCGCCGCGGCCGGTGGCGTCCAGCATGCGCAGCATGGTCTCCTTGGTCTCCAGCGCCTCGAACAGGGCGCGCACGCGCTCCAGGTCCGACAGGGCGGTGACGTCCTCCAGCAGGCGGGACTGGCCGCGGACGATCAACTGGCCGGCGTTCGACCCGCCGCTGCCGGCCCAGGTGGCGAGCCCTGCGGCGACCACCTTGCGCGACAGCTCGTCCAACTGGGTCTTCTGCTGTTCGATCTCCTGCAGCACCTCCTGCCGGGCCTCGTCCAGCGTACGCCCGGCGAGCTTGGCGCTGAGGAAGTTCGACACCGTCTGCAGGGTGGAGGTGGGGACCCCCATCGGCACCTCGATCACCCGGTTCTCGACCAGCCCATCCTCGTTCACCAGAACGACGAGGGCGCGGCCGGGGCCGAGCGACACGAATTCGATGTGCTTCAGCGGTCGGTCGGTCTTGGGCGCCACCACCAGGCCGGCGCAGTGCGACAGGCCGGACAGCATGGTCGACGCCTCCCCCAGCACGTCGGCGAAGGCGCGGCCGGAGGCGGAGCATTTCGCTTCGATCGAGGCGCGCTCGTCCTCGGTCAGCGACCCGATCTCCAGCAGGCCGTCGACGAACATGCGCAGGCCGGCGTCGGTCGGGATGCGGCCGGCGGAGGTGTGCGGGGCGTAGAGCAGCCCCTGCTCCTCCAGGTCGGCCATCACGTTGCGGATGGTCGCGGGCGACAAGGCCATGCCAAGCCGCCGCGAAATGGTGCGCGAGCCGACCGGTTCGCCCGACGCCACATAGGCGTCGACGATCAGTCGGAAGACTTCGCGCGATCGCTGGTTCAGCTCGTTGATCATGGACGTCTGGCGGTCTTTTCTGGGCCGTCGTTTCGCATTCGGCCGACGGGGATCGGGAATCCCGTCGACCGGTCCGAATTTAGGCAGGTCCAACCGCCGAATCAACGTGCGGGGCGAAGAAGCCCCGCCCACCTGCGACCGCGGGCCGTCCTCACTGCTCCGACAGGAAGGCGCGGTACTGGGCGCTGATGGCGCCGACCGCCGCCTCGTACAGGCGCTGGCCGTGCTCGGGGCGGGCAAGGCCGGGGGCCGAGCCGATGCGGCCGTCGGGATAGCGGCGGCGGAAGTCGCGGGCGTCGTGGAAACCGCCGGCCGGCGCCTGTTCCGGTTCCAGCGCCGCGGTCTTGATCGAATCGGGATAGGCATACTGGGTCAGCGACACCTCGCTGGGCGTGGCGTGCGAGCCTTCCTTGCCCTGGTACAGCTCGCGCGACAGCCGGCCGACCTCGCCGTTCTCCCACCAGTTCACCAGGGTGCAACGCAGATCCGGCGCGTCGCGGCCGCGCAGCGCGCGGTTCTCCGCATAGATCTCGTAGAAGGCGGCGCGCAGCGTGGCGATGTTGCCGCCATGGCCGTTGACGAAGAAGAAGCGCTCGAACCCGTGTTCGGCCAGCGAGCCGACATAGTCGCGCAGCACCGCGATCAGCGTCGACGGCTTCAGCGTCATCGAGCCGGGGAATTCCATGTGGTGGACGGCCATGCCGACCGGGATGGTCGGGCCGACCAGCGCGCCGGTGGCGTCGCCGACCCCCTTCGCGATGACTTCGGCGCAGATGGCATCGGTGCCGACCAGCCCGTTCGGCCCGTGCTGCTCGGTCGAGCCGATCGGCATGATGATGCCCTTGGAGGTCTTCAGATAGGCCTCGACCTCGGCCCAGGTGCTCAGGTGAAGCTGCACGGTGGCGGTTCCTTTTTTATGATGCGTGCCGGGATTGCGGCCCGGAATGGGTTGGCCCTCATGTTAGGCGGCTGGCCGGCTGCGACAACCGTTCCCTGCGCCGGGCGGGCATGCCGGGGCCGGAGAGGCGGCGGATACACATCCGGCGCCGGCATCCCGTGCTGGCGCAATGGTATGGCAGTGACTACAATCGCGTGCATTCCGCCCGATCGGGCGTCTCTTCCGGGGTGAAGTGGTGGTTGCGCGCGTCAACACGGTGGCGTTCCAGGGCATCGAGGTGCTGGGGATCGACGTCCAGGTCCAGATGTCCGGGGGAATCGTCGCCTTCACCGTCGTCGGCCTGCCCGACAAGGCGGTGGGGGAGAGCCGGGAGCGGGTGCGCGCCGCCCTGCATGCGCTGGGGCTGGCGCTGCCGGCCAAGCGGATCACCGTCAACCTCGCCCCCGCCGACGTGCTGAAGGAGGGAAGCCATTTCGACCTGCCGATCGCGCTTGGCCTGCTGACGGTGATGGGGGTGCTGCCGGATGCGGAGATCGCCCGCTATGTGGCGTTGGGCGAACTGGCGCTGGACGGTGCCCTGACGCCGGTGGCCGGCGTGCTGCCCGCCGCCATCGACGCGCTGGCCAATGACCGCGGTCTGATCTGCCCGGCGGCTTGCGGCGGGGAGGCGGCCTGGGCCGGTCCCGATCTGGACGTGCTGGCGCCGGCCAACCTGCTGGCCCTCATCAACCACTTCAAGGGCACCCAGGTGCTGACCCCGCCCAAGCCGCGCATGCAGGAACAGGATGCGCCGCCGCCCGACCTGCGTGACGTGAAGGGTAACGAGACCGCCAAGCGCGCGCTGGAGGTCGCCGCCGCCGGCTCGCACAATCTGCTGATGATCGGGCCGCCCGGCTCCGGCAAGTCGATGCTGGCCGCCCGCCTGCCCGGCCTTCTGCCGCCGCTCGACCCGGCGGAGGCGCTGGAGGTGTCGATGATCCACAGCGTCGGCGGGCTGCTGGAGGAGGGACGGCTGCTGCGCCAGCGCCCCTACCGTTCGCCGCACCAGTCGGCCAGCCTGCCGGCGCTGGTCGGCGGCGGCACGCGGGCCAAGCCGGGGGAGATTTCCCTGGCACACCAGGGCGTTCTGTTCCTCGACGAGTTGCCGGAGTTTCCCCGCCCGCTGCTGGAGGCATTGCGTCAACCCCTGGAGACCGGCAAGGCGGTGGTCAGCCGCGCCAACCATCATGTGACCTATCCGGCGCGCGTGCAGCTGGTGGCGGCGATGAACCCCTGCCGCTGCGGCCATCTCGACGACGCCTCGCTCGCCTGCGCCCGCGCGCCGAAATGCGCCGCGGACTACCAGTCGAAGATCAGCGGGCCTTTGTTCGACCGTATCGACCTGCACATTGTTAATTACAGTTAAGTTTCAGACTCTTCAGCTAACTATCAGACTGGTTCAGTTAAATTTCAGACTTGGCGTTCCGTGCCTTGTACCCTCACAGGCTGGTGGCGCCGTCGTCTGTCGTGATGGCATGGAGGATACTGCGTGCGACTGGTGGCCCGAACCAGACAGATGGTATCGTTTGTAGCTGGGCAGAAGCGCGGCGTGCTGTTGTCATCCGCAAATCCGGCGTCGTTCTTCGTTGGCCGTGGATGCCCTTGTCAAGCTCGGGCATGACACCATAGGGCTGTTCAAACCGTCTGAAGAACCTCACCAGTTTGCAGTGGCAAATGCGGCGACGGCCGGCCTTTCGATACCCGTCCGCGCTGCGGACGTGCGGAACACGGAGGAGTATCCTAGCGCAGCTGCGCCGAAACTTTCCCAAGGGGTGTGCCATGGCGACATCCGCAACCAAAACCTTCAACTTCGGTGACCTGAAACAGGCCCTTGAACATAGCGACGCCACCACCTTGGTCGGGCTCTACGCCGATGATGCCGAGATGGTGATCGTCGATCGCAACCGTCCGCCCAGTTCGCCGATGACGTTGTCGGGCAGGGAGGCGATTGCGGCGTTCTGGCGCGATGTCTGCTCCAGGGACATGACGCATCGCGTCGGTCATGAGGTGGTTGGGCCGGACCGCGCCGCCTTCGTCGAGGAGTGCGCCTATTCTGACGGGTGCCACGTGATGTCGGCGATGACCCTCGAACTGCGGAACGGCCGGATCGCAAAGCACCTCACTGTCCAGGCATGGGACGAGGTCAGTTGCGCGACTGGCCGAGCATCCTGAAGAACACCCTCCCCACGCCGTAGAGAGGGTGTTCAATGGCGCGAGGATGACGCTCGTTCAGCCTTGTTGATGCTGGCGATGATGCGGTCGGGATTGGCGGTCCAGACGAAGCGCTTGGCGGTCTTGTTGTGCTCCTTGATGAAGCGGTGGATGGCAGCCTGAAGATCGACGATGCCGCGGAAGCTGCCCCGGCGCAGGCGCTTGTGGGTTAGCTTGGCGAAGAAGCCCTCCACCGCGTTCAGCCAAGACGCCGAGGTCGGGGTGAAGTGGAAGACCCAGCGCGGGTGCTTCTCCAGCCAAGCACGGACCTTCGGGTGCTTGTGGGTGGCGTCGTTGTCCAGGATGACATGCACCACCTTACAGACCGGCACCGCCGCCTGGACGGCGTTGAGAAAGCGGATGAACTCCTGATGCCGGTGCCGTGCCGCGCATTGGCCGAGCACAGTACCGTCCAGCACGTTCAGTGCTGCGAACAGCGTCGTCGTGCCGTGCCGGGTGTAGTCGTGCGTGTGCGTGGCGGGTTGGCCCTTGGCCAGCGGCAACGCCGGCTGGGTGCGCTCGAGGGCTTGAATCTGCGACTTCTCATCGACCGACGGCACCAGCGCGTGCTGCGGCGGGTCCATGTACAGGCCGACCATGTCCTGAACCTTCTCGACGAACTTGGGATCGCGCGAGAGCTTGAAGGTGCGCACCCGATGCGGCTTGAGGCCGTGAGCGCGCCAGATCCGGTGCACGCTGGTATCGCTCACCCCACTGGCCGCCACCATCGTGCGGCTGCTCCAGTGCGTGGCTTCATCGGGCGGTTCCTGGAGCGTCATCTCCACCACGCGCTCGACCACCTCCGGCGCCAAGGGTGGGATGCGTGACGGGCTCGTCTTGTCGCGCACCAGCCCGTCCACGCCCTACTCCTGAACGCGGCGTTGCCAGCGGTGCACGGTCGGCAAGGCGACGCTGACCCCCCGGGCAATGGCGCCGTTCAGGTGCATGCCGTCGCTCAGCAGAGCGATCCGGGCGCGCGGTACCAGCTTCTGCGGCGTGTTGCCGCTGCGGACAAGGGCCGCCAACCGCTTCCGGTCGGCAGGCGCCAGCTTCAGGTCAATGGCCACTGCGAGACATCCATGCCCCGCAGCCTGCCAGCATCCTTTGTAGAACGTAACTGCCCGTTCGGCGCGGACCACTAGGCGACGGAGGGGGCAAAGATGGAATAGACTAGGCAATGCAAAAAGGGCAGCCGTTGCACCGGCCGCCCTTTCTAGAAAATGAGTATGCTCTTGCGCATCCCTCAACCACACAATTACGAGGATTGCGCACGGGTGTGGGTTTGTCAAGCGCTGATTACTTCAGTGCTCGAGAGAGCTATTGCCATTCGCTCATCTGGTCGTCCACCGGAGATTTCGCTTGAACACGCCGGGTGTATTCTATGCGCCGTTCTTTCCGGAGAATGGCCCGTGGAAGATGTTGCCCGTATGTTTCAGGTTAGTCGCACCACGGTGTGGACAATCCAAAAACCGCGTCCGGATAGCCGGTTTTGGGGCTTAGAGTTCGATCGCGAAAATCCCATGGCAGGCCTCTCCAGAAGGAGGCGATCGTAGCGGCATGTGTTCCCACCAGTCGAGAAGGGCTACGTTCATGAAAGCTTGCTACGTGTTGTGGCTGGTAAACGTAGAGAGGACCAGCCAGACAGAAGAGAGTATTCAGGTTGGTTTGAACTCCGGAACAGTCAATCACATCGTGCGTAGACGGCGTTTCCGACATGCCTACCCGATCTGTCCACCGCATCGCCGGGATTGATTTCGGTACGGCTGCGGATTGACTTCGCCTTGCCGACGGCGATCCGCAGCGTTCACGCCACGTCTTCAAGTCGATCGACGTGTCGATGAGAACGACATCGGCGCCCTGGGGCATCTCCATGGCGATGGTATTCAGTCATCGGCCGCAGCCGGGCGTAGCCGCGTTGACGCGTGATCGTCCTGACGAGAACCCGGTCATCCATGGGCGTGCCGGGTCCCTGGAAACGCTGCTTATGAATCGACAGCCAACGGGTGTTGCACCCGGTGGGACCACTCATCGCCGGTTGTACAAGGACGTGCGATCCACTCTGCGAGTGTCGAGATGCACACCCTCATCCAGGGTTTGGAACAAGCGGTTCCAAGCCGAGCAGGCATCGCCATTGGCTGAGGGTGACGCATATGGCTCCAGCCGCGCCATGGGTTGCCCGCGCTGGGTGATGATCACCGTCCGGCCGCTGGCGGCCTGCTTGAGGATCGCAGAGAATTGCCGTCTGGCATCGGTTGCGGATATGAGACGAGGCATGTCACTGCTCAGTATCGGACGGCGATGGATCGGCGACTTGAACGATTGGAGCGATGCCCCGCAGTCGCCTGACGGCTTCCAGAGCGGCTGGAAGGTGGCTGATTGTTTGATCGCAAAGTGCGAGCATATCGCTTTTCTCATCCGCTGACATGCTGTCGATGCTTTCCATGGCGAGTGCCTTCTGGCGCTTGCCCAGAGGCAGGAGGTCGATGACTGTCCGGAGGCGTTCTTGGCGATCTGTGCCCTGCCGATCTGTGCCCTGCATGACCCACCCCACTGTAGCGGTCGTTCCGCGCCCTGCATGCCGCACCTGACGGTGGTGATGGTACGCCGACCGACCGGGTCATGGAAGGCACCCTTGACCGTCGCCCGGGTCAGCCGGCCGACTGGCGTGGCGGCTCGCTCAGACGGGCCGGGACGGGGCAGGAGGGGGGAGCGGTGCCAAAGCGTGCATCGTGACAGTTCAATGAGTTGCAACGGTTTGAGGATGAACCGGTCGGCACCCGTCTACTGCCCCTGGTGTCGATCAACTGACGAAGTTCGCGAGATGTTCGGGGCTGTCACCCCTCTTCCGGCGTTATTTGGCAGATCAGAGGTGTGAAATAAGAGTGACTCATGTGAAAAGCCCGGGGCGTAAGCCGCGGGCGAAGGGCATCCCACCGAGAGTGCAAGGAGAACTCCCGAAGCGCTGACGTGCCCACCGCAGTCCGCTTCCTCTGCAGCTTCGGCCATGGTCCCCAAGGTGACCGATCGGTTTGGTATCTTGTCGCGCGGCATCAGCCAGGTGCCGGCGCAAGCAGCAGGAGCGAGGCCTCTCAGCCAGACCGGTTCCCGTCCCCTGCGACCAAAGGGGCGCAGCGGCTCAGGCAACTATTCTGCTGTCGCAAGACAGGCAAGGCTCTTGCGCCGGTTCGTGAATGGACCACACCCCTTTTCCTGCCGTCTTGGCACGATACATCGCGGCGTCTGCCAAGCGCAGAACACAGCCCACGTCGTCACACT
Organism: Azospirillum sp. B21; assembly: GCF_008364825.1. Lineage (GTDB taxonomy): Bacteria > Pseudomonadota > Alphaproteobacteria > Azospirillales > Azospirillaceae > Azospirillum. Next base: position 68,426 of record NZ_VTTO01000004.1, on the reverse strand, counting down.
CGTCCGCGGTGAGCGCAATTCCGACGCTGCACCCCACCCCCAGATCCAGCTCGCGAACGTCCCTGATGATGCGGGCGGCGACGCCGGTGGCGACGGCCCGGACATCGGGGCCATGTCCGGACAGGCAGATGACGAACTCATCGCCGCCAAGCCGGCCGAGCAGATCGCTGTCCCGAGTGGTCCGGCGCATGATCTCGGCAACCATCCTCAGGACCTTGTCGCCTTGCTCGTGGCCATGGCGATCGTTGACACCCTTGAAGCCGTCCAGGTCGATGTAGAGAAAGGCCAGGGTGGCCCTCTTTTTCTTGGCGCTCAGGTGCAGTTCCTCCGCCATTTCCAGGAACAGCCCTCGGGCGGGCAGACCGGTCAGGGCATCGCGCCGGGCCTGATGGAGTTCGGCATCCAGTTGCCGTGCAGCGCCTTCTGCTTCGAGCGCACGCTTTTGGACATGGTGTTCGCGGCGGATCATGCCGGCCCCCCATAGGAGCAGGAGCAGGACGAGGATCGTGGTCAGAATCACTTCGGCGATGAACCAGAGTGAACGGGACTGCCAAGCGGCAAACACCGATCCGCTGTCGATCCCGGCATAGACGACCAGGTTCAGATTGGGAATGAGCCGGTAGGCCGCGAGCCTCTCCGTGCCATCCAGCATGGATCGTGCCCAGTAGACGCCGGTTGGAGAGCGTGGGAGTTGTTCCTGAAAGAGCGGTCCGTTCCGGTTGTTCTTGCCGATGTGGTTGGCGAGGTCCGGGTTACGGGCAACGATCTCGCCGTCGGTGCGGAAGACTGTGACGGTGGTCTCCAGCCCGAAGGACATCAAGGCATAGAAGTTGACCAACCATTCCGTCTTCATTGCGGTACTTGCGACGCCGATGATTTCGCCGGTCCAGTCGCGGATCGGTCGCGCGATGATGAAGATGATACGGTTGTCCAAACGACTGCGCAGTGCCGGACTGATCACGAGGTCGGCGCCCTCCATCACCGCCCGGAAATAGGGGCGATCGGCAATGTTGATCGGTCGGTCCTGCTGCCGCCCGGTCCCGACCACGCTGTTTCCCTTGGCGTCGAACAGCCAGAGAGTGTCGCCACCGTCCACATTGGCGAGTGCGTCGCGCAGTCGGTACCAGTAAGGGGGAACTCGGACGGCCTCCAGGCTGCCGGCGTCGTCGACCACAGTGGCAGCTTGGCGCAAGGCGATGTCTGCGCCTCTGGTGGTATGCAGGACATGGGATTCGACGACCTTGGCCATGTCGGCGGCAAGCGCCTCCATCTGTGCGATGGTGGTCTGCCGGTCCCGCCAAACGACGTGGACCGTCATGCCTATGACGACGATCAAAGCCAATGCGGCGGCGAGCAGAGCGCTTTTGTGTCGGGGCATGGCAACTCCGCTGCAACAGCGAGATGATAAGAACGTCAACTCTTAGGCAAGGAGCATACCAGAGCGAGAGGTTCAGATATGCGCGGGGGAACCCTGATCGGTCCCTGCATCATTGCAGGTCGCCTCGCAAAACTGGAGGCGCTGGGCAGAATGCGGTTGCGTCGGACAGCGGAAGGGACCGTTTCAAGAGTGGATGGGTCCCCTTCGCTTTCGGTTGCAAAAACCGGTGTTCCATAATCGCTGTCCGGCGCCCCGGTTGTCGAGGGCGTAAGCGCTTGGTCCGCCACGACTTCGCGCATCGCGCAAACTTGTGAAATCCGGGCCAGCCGGGGACGAACTCAACATCTTGTCGCGACCGCCTTTCATCCAGCCATTTCTGGTTGAAGTCCGGCTTGGCTGGGTCTCATCCGGCAAAACGACTGCTGGTCAGAACGGGTCAGGTTGGATTCACATCATCTTCCCACATCCCGGACAGTCTGATCATTCGACTTTGCGCATTCCAGGACTACCGTCTCGCATAGGGTCCGGACTCATAACCAGTAGGCGACGGTTGCGGCGATGTGGGCTGCGGCCATAAAGTTGGTTGCGGAGCGGTCATAGCGGGTGGCGATGCGCCGGAAGTCCTTGAGGCGTCCGAACATGCGCTCAACGGGCTGATCGCAAATGATAAATTCTGCTTGTCACGCTCAGGATGGCTTTTCCTGAGTTGGTGGCGGGTTGCTTTGCGTCTACGGGATTGTATTCAAATAGGCGTGAGCACGGTTCCCGGTCTGAACGCAGATCGGGGAGGTGCCGATAAAGCGCCACTGGCAAATTCGCCGCCAAATGCAGGCGACGATGGATCGGGCCCGGCGATGGGATCGGGCATACATGCTCATCCTGGAGATGACCCTTCAGGCCGTCTCGCCGGCTTCACCGCAAGCGGTCGATCCCTCCCCACCAGCACAGGAGGGGAATCATGAGGACAGCGTTCTATGTGCGGGTTTCGACCTCACGGCAAGCCCAAGCGCAGACCATTGAGCAGCAACTCGATCGCCGTCGCACGCATATGCAGGAGCAAGGCGAGGACATCGTCAGCGAGACCATCTTTCGCGATGACGGCTATAGCGGGAATCACAACGCCCCCCTGCGGAAAAGACTCTTTATGGGTTCGGACCCTAGCCGTCGCACCGGCGTTACCGTTTCAGCTTTCGATGGTTGCATCTGCTGCTGGTTGCGGATCATCTCACCAGAGAGTCGGTCGCCGGCGGATAATCGGTCGAAGCGCATCGTCATGGCAGGCCTATGCCGTAACCCTGTAAGCCAACCATCGGGTTAACGCGAGCTTGACGGTTACCCCGAACTGCTGAGGACGGTGGAGCTTTGGTACATGGGCTTCTCCCTATATTCGCGCGTTGTACGATTACACTCCGTTACAATCAAGAAATCTGTTGCACCATTTCGTTCAGTGACAACATCGGATGCAAGCGTAATCTCTGATGCTAAAGCAAAAATGAGGAACCGCAGAGTTCCAATCAAACAGAATGGGAGGAATGATGATAACATATGCTTTTCGGAGTGAGCTGAAATCCATAATGCCATACCCCGATATGCAGGATATATGCATATCATCCGCAAAATATAACCGAAGGGCCGGGGTCACAGGGTTTATGGTTGAGTGTGGTGGTGTGTTCCTTCAGATTTTGGAGGGGCCTGACGATGCTGTTATCTCGATCTTTCGTAGGATATCCATCGACACGCGACACCATCACGTGGATCTTCTGCTTTCCAATGACGGGTTGAGGCAGCGGCAATTCGGTGCTTGGGCCATGAACCTGATGTTTATGGATGACCCGATCCTCTGGAGCCAAGTGATTGGCTCCCTAAGCCCATACGATGATTTCTTGCAGCGATCACAAGACCCCATCTTTTCACTTGGCTTGCTGTCACATGCTTACAAATACGCTTGCGCTGCAGCGGGCGTGGACCCCACCTCAACCGAGGCAAGGCATGGCCGAATACCGCAGGCTCACCATATGCTGGGAAGGTAGTAAGCAAATCAAGTCCAGTGATCTAAGATAATTAAATTTTTCTAATATGGCTAATAATATAATGAACATCGCCATGCAGCCAGGATTATATTTGCATGAATTGTTTGATCTCAATTATGAGGCCTGATGATGATCGGCGTTGTTCCAGACCGCGGCTCTGGTTTTCGGCAGTCAGGCCTCTTTGACGGTTCAGGTGCAGGGTTGGCCAGGGCGCGGCGATGGTCCGGCTGAACGCCGGAGCAGGCTTCGAGTGGCGCCACTTCGACAGTGAGAGGGTGCTCTAACCGCGCACAGATGGCGGCTGGGCCGGCCGCCAAAAGCCCCACCATCGCCAAGCCACCCGACCTTATCATACTTCCATGACAACCTTCGCAATCCGGGAGAGCATTTCCCGGCAATGCACGCCACAGAGTCACGCAAGCATGGATCTCGATAAGTCGACTGCCCCTCCTGGAACCGAACCCCCTCAGCCCAGCCCCCACAGCTCCATCGATACCGGGGACCCCGCAACGACGTCTCTCAACCGCATTCTTGCATCCGCCATCGATGCAGAGCGCCACATCATGGCATTGCTCAAGATCATCCTTGCGGACAGCATGGTTCAGGGTGTGCTTCCGAGTCGGGACATCCGAGCGCTCCATCGTCTCCTTGCCAACCATGCTGCGGAGGTGAACGGGGTGGGCTGTCGTTTTCCCAATTGTGACTGCCGCCTCATGACCTGCCCGACGTACCAACTCCCGTCCACGTCCTCAGCCTGAAGCCCCGACCGAGCCGCCTGGGCACAGAGACATAGACCACAGCACCAATTTCCTAACCAGCATCCAGCATGAACGATCATCCTGCCGACGACTTCGACGATTTCATGGCCGACCTCCGTGCCTGGGCATCGAGCACTCAGCGGTTTGCCCGCAAGCTCCATGCCCTGTCTCTGCTGCAGCGCTCGCGCGCAGCGGAGCTGCGGATCGAAGCGCAGGAAACCGTTCATCAGGTCCGCTTCCGACGTCGATCGGAGGGGGATGCACGGGAACTGGTCCAGACACTCCGCCAGCGATCGCTCGGCTCAGTCTCTCAGCCGACCTGCGGGAGCCGCCGCACCGATCCCGACGCCGGAGAGAGGGCCGGGCCACTGGACAATCCAAGTAAGCCGGAAGGCTGTCCCGGCGGACGTCCGGGACAGCTGGGCAGGGGCCGGCGTTGAAGGTGCGCTCAACAATGCTCGCCTCGCGCTTTGGCTTAGGTCCGCGACATCCTGAATGGCTATCCCGCCAACGGCCTTGCCGAGCTCCTGCCGTGGAGCTGGAAGCGCGTTGTTAACGCCTGATCTGGTGCGACGATGCTCTATATCCAGCACCGGTCGATAACTCGCCCGATGAACGGGAACGCAATGCTGAAACTTGGCTGGTGGGAACAGGCCTCCGCTAGCTGCGTTCATAGCATCGAAGCGTGACCGGAGCGTTACATCCCTACCTCTTCGCTGTGTACGGAGATGCGCTCAGGCTCAGCAAACCATTGGCATGCATAGGCAGGAGTCGTCCTTTCATGTTCATGCATAACAAAAAGCTCATGTACACGGTTCGCGTGTCGGAGCCCAACCCGGTGCTCGCCAGCCTGATGCTGGAGCAGTTCGGCGGCCCGCAGGGTGAACTCGCCGCAGCCATGCGCTACTTCACCCAGGGTCTGGCCGACGAGGATCCGGGCCGCAAGGACATGCTGATCGACATCGCGACCGAGGAACTGAGCCACCTCGAGGTGATCGGCTCCATCGTCGCCATGCTGACCAAGGGCGCCAAGGGCAAGCTGGCCGAGGGGGCGGAGGAGACCGCCGACCTCTATGCCAACATCACCCAGGGCAACGGCAGCCACACCCTGTCGCTTCTGTATGGCGGCGGCCCGGCCCTGGTGAATTCCGCCGGGCAGCTGTGGACCGGCGGCTACATCGACAGCATCGGCGACCCGACGGCCGATCTGCGCTCCAACATCGCGGCGGAATCGCGCGCCAAGATCATCTACGAGCGCCTGATCAACGTCACCAACGATCCGGGCGTGAAGGATGCGCTGGGCTTCCTGATGACCCGCGAGATCGCCCACCAGAAGAGCTTCGAGAAGGCGCTGTACTCCATCGACAACAACTTCCCGCCCGGCAAGCTGCCGGGCAAGCCGGAATACACCGACAAGTACTACAACATGAGCCAGGGCGAGGGCGACATGCGCGGCCCCTGGAACCAGGGCGCCCAGTGGGAGTTCGTGGACGTCAAGATGGGCGATGCCCCGGTCAACGGCGGCGACGGCAACCCGACGGTCAAACTGGCCGCATCGGAGATGGCCGCGGTCAATGCGGTGGCCGCCCGCACCATGTCCAAGCCGGACGCCGATCCGCTGACCGGCGCAGAACTGGGCGCCGGCCCGCGAGCGGGCGGAACCGTTACAAAAGAAAAAGCAAAAATGAAGTCGAAGAAAGGCAAGTAAAAACCACCATAATCCTTGGCATTCTGGATTGCGGCTGGCCCCAACGCAAGGGCCAGCCCTTTGTTTCCTCAAGATCGATCAGCATGTGGTGGTGTATCGAGGCACTGCTGGTTGCCGGTAAGCGGGTTTATATGTTTCAGCACACATGCTGCTGGCTCTCTGACTGAGTTGGGATGACGACAACCACTCGCCGTTCCCCACTCTGCATGCGAACGGTTCTTCCAGCGAACCGCCTTCCGGCACGGTGGGAGTCCAGGGGCTGCTGGATCGCACCTTCAGTGAGCTGGCCAGCCATCCGCCCGCGTCCCATCGGCCCCACCCTGCATCTACCGACCTCCGACGCACCAAGTGATGGCTAGGCTTCGCTCGAACTTCCAGACAGCCGGTGGCTGGAGGCACTCCACACGTCGGCTCACCTCATCATGTGCTTCGCCTGTTCAGCAAGCTACCGACATGATGGACCAGTGCCTCCAGCGGGAATGGCTTGCGTAGGATGATCAGGCATCCTGGCTCTTCGTCTGGAAGATCTTCGCTGTATCCGGTCATGACGATGATAGGCAGGTCAGTCCGTCGCTGCCGAAGGCATCGGATCAAAGCCTCGCCCCCCAGGACGGGCATCCGCATGTCGGTCACCAGGAGATCGGCGGCATCAGCGGCATCGGCCTCGATGGCCTTTTGACCATTCTGGACCACAGTCACCCGGAACCCCGCGGCTTCCAGCATTTCCGCCACCACCAACGCGACGAGGTCTTCATCCTCCGCAACAAGCACATGGGGGGAGCCGTTCATCTTTTCGAAGCTCATTATAGGATTGAAGAGCGAACCAACAGTGAAATATCTCGCGGATAAATGTAAACAAGCGTCTGAATGGCGGCGTTCAAAGCTGCGCTCCAGCTGATGCTGCGACACACAACGATTGGCTCCGCATAATATTAGTCGCACATCAGCCTTGGAAACCGATAAAAACAGGCTATTCCGCCTTCGTGTTTTGCTCAACAAGCGAAAACAATCTCCTGCCCAGTCCGACACGCTGCCCCACAGGGTGATCGATCTGCAAGCCCAGGGCACAACCATCATCTTATATCAAATATGCATTAAATATCAGTGAAATTGTGAAGCAGTGTGAAAAGAAGTGTGTGGTGAAGCCTGCGGCCACCGACCAAAAGACAACCATGTCTGCGCCTCGCCACCCCGTCGAAGATGGCCTGAACTTTGCTCCAATGGCTCCAGTACGTGACGGGGTGACCCAACCCCGAAGCTCGGAGAGCTCGTCATGAGCAGCCTGCGCGCTGAACCCAAGGTTCTTGAGATGCCGCTGAAGGCAATCCTTGCCGTTGGTCTCACGGCAACGGCTTTCCTCAAGCTGCGCGGAATGGACAGCGACTGTTCCGGTTATTGTAACGAGAAACCAGGGCGTCCCCCTCATCTCTTGGATGCTCACGACCTTTGAGGCTTCTCAGTCAAACTCTTGTCAACCTGACCTCATAGAGCTGGCGAAGGCGAAAACGCCACAGTCACCCGCAGGCCCGCTGGACTGCTTTTGTACGACACGGTTCCCCGGAGTTGTTGTGCCAAGAGATCAACGAGGCGCATGCCCAAGCCTCCTGCGCTTCGAGCACCGGCAGGCAATCCCGGGCCGTTGTCAGCGACGACCAGGCGCATCGTCGTTCGACCACAGAGCGCGATGTCGATCTCCACCTCATCCTTGTCTCCGCTCGCATATTTCAGGGCGTTGGTGACGAGTTCGACCGCGATCATCGACAGAGGTGTGACGGTGTCGGCCGACAGTTCCACCCCGACAGGACATTGCAGGCGCAGTGTGGGCGGTCGCCCCTGTCGCGTCACGGACGACTGTGCGACGTCTTTCATCAACGCTTGCAGGTGTGCTCCCACATCGACCGACGTGAAGCTCTCCGAGCGGTAGAGCGCCTCGTGGATTCGCCCGACCGTGTGGACACGTTGTTGGGCATCGAGCAACGCTTCACGAACCGTATCCGATGTCTGGGAGCGGGCCTGCATCGCCAGGAGCGCAGCAATGGACGCGACATTGTTCTTGATGCGATGGTGAGCCTCTCGGACCAGCATCTCGCGCTGCTCGACCAGACGTCGCAGATCCTCGTCCACCCGTTTTCGTTCGGTGATGTCCAAATCCGTGCCGAACAAGCGCACACATCGCCCGTTTGCATCCGCAAACGCGCGCGCGCGCGTGCGCACCCAGCGGTATGTCCCGTCGGCATGACGCAGACGCCAGTCCGCCTCATAGTCTTGGCAGGCTGCAGCAGCGTTCTCCAGGAAGGTGTCGAGCAACGGTTGGTCGTCGGGATGCAGGAGGCTGCGAACCTCCTCAAGCGTCGGCGGACCTTGGCGTGCATCCCGGCCAAGCAGCCGGAACATGGCATCGCTCCAAATGACCGTGCCATCTGCAAAGATGAATTCCCAGAACGCCAAGCCGGCGATGTCCTGGGCTTCACGAAGCCGCGCCTCGCTATGGGCGAGCGCGTCTTCCGCCTGCTTGCGCTCGCTGATGTCCTGCACGACGCCAATCATATGCGGCGGTTGCCCGTCAACGGACGGCATCCAGCGCCCACGTGAAAGAAGCCATCGGACGGTGCCGTCCGGAAGCACGGTTCGGAACTCCGCACAATAGTCCGCGCCCCGCTCCATCGCACTCTGCAAGGCACTCCTGACCCGGTCGCGGTCATCCGGATGGATCACATCCATGGCGGAGGTCTCGTCCAGCGGCGCATCGTCCGGCAGGCCATGGAGCCGTTTTGCCCCAACGGTCGCCTCGAAGTCCCCGGTTTCAGGCCACGCGCGCCAAGCGCCCATACCCGCACAGTCGAGTGCTGAACGAAGCCAGGTTTCCTGGTCTGATGACAACGCTGATGCAACACCCTCAGTCCGGTTGGTGGCGTCGCGCGCAGTCATCATTCCTCCTCAGCAGGACCAGCGTACTGCAGCGGCAGTCTTGTACCCTGGCATGCCGCTCGTTCGGCGGCCAGTATGGGGTGGCGCGAAACTTGCGTCGATGTGGCTTTCGGCCAGTGCCTTCGGCCGGGGACTTGTCGTCCGACGACAAGCTTCATACGGTCCTGAAGCCCTCACAGTTGATCTGCTCACGGCTTGAGGCCAGACTTCTCGTGGATGACCTGCGAAAATATGTGATGAGGCTGTGGAACAATCGGCGACTCCTGACGTTGGAGAGGGTGTCAGAGCAACGCGCTTTGTGGTGGCAAGTGTTCCGTGCAGTCTCCTTGCGATGCGTTTCTGTTCCACTGGAAGCCGCTCCTCATATGCAGGGGCGGCTTTCTTGTTGATGGTTGTACAGTACATGTTGAAATGGAGAGGCAGGGCATGAACCTCGAAATCGAGCAGATACCACCCGTTTCATGCTCCCTGCAGAAATCCGATGGACTTGGAAGACGGGCGGCAATGCCCAAGCAACGATGACTGGTTCTCATTCCACCTGCCTATTCTATGACTTTGGTCAAGTCGGTCTTAGAGCAGATGCATGCTGCAATATCGTTATGATAATATCCGGCTATGAACGACAGCCCTGACGAAGACATCGACGGGTTTATTGATGAGCTCCGGCAATGGGCACTCAGCACGCAAAGATTTGCCCGGAAAGTTCATGCCCTCTCTTACATTCAGCAATCGCTTGCAGCGGAATTGAGAGTCGAATCGGAAGAAATTCTCCATCAGGTTCAAAGCCGGCGTCGTTCAGAGACTGAAGTCCGAAAGCTGTTCATCGGTCTTCACGAACAGTGATTTCGCGGGCACTCCCGCTCGGGATAGCGACTGTCAGTAACTCTACCAAGGCGTGATCAGCCAAATCGATGTCCCTCGCAAGGTCCCCTGGGGTGGACGCAAATCGGCCAACTCAACGCTATGCCGTCCTTGATGGGGAGGGGACTGAAGGCAGGCTGCCAAAGCCCGTTATCGGCCTTGGCCAAAAGGATGAACAGGATGCGCGGAGGCTGCTGGTCCGGGGAAGACCAACATTCGGGGTCTTCACGAGCAGGCGCGGCTGGTCGCGCTTGGTTCGTCCCTCCCCACCCCTGGCTGCAAGCCCCGAACATTGCAGATCCGCATCCGGTGTGCCTCAATCCCGGCAACGGCATTTTTTCGGGGCTGTGCGGAACAAACACGCGGCATCCGATGTTGAAGACCACATTAGAGCATCGCGCTTTCGTGGTTGTCTATCTTCAGAACAGTCTCCTAGCCCATGCGTTCTGATCGACTGAAAGCCGCCCCACCATCAAGTGGGCGGCTTTCTTTTGTGCTGGAGATGTAATGGAAGAAGCGCCATGCCCGATGGGTCACAAGCACTTGTGATTGTCCCGATTGATGAAGATGGCTTTCATGGCCCTTGGTTGAAGCAGCAGAGGCATTGGAAGCAATGTTGAAAGCTGCAGGTGTCGGTTCTGTCGTGGGGGTGCGTGATATCCTGCGAGGGGAACGGCTGTTTCGCCGCATCGATCCCGGAAATGTGAAGGCTGATGTTTTCTGATAGGATTAGAATATAATATATAATTTATTGCCTTGAGTTGTTCTGATGGTGAGTTGATTCAGCATGACAGGTTTTTCGTCATGCTCCAGCGGCACTTCTGTTCCGATTGAGGTGTGTCCAAGCCAAGCAACGAACCGCATGCTTTCGGATGAGAAAGTCAATGGCTATAAGGCTTACGGCGTACTCTCAGAGAAAAATCTCTGTCGGGTATGTTCGTTTTAACCTAGTGTAATGACTCCGCTCTTGTGAACTTGTAACGCATGTCAGCCGGCATGTGTGGCGGCAAGAGGTCCAATCAAAGATAGAAGAAAATGTCTGACTTTTCTTGTGCCGACGGTTCCGGTTTTGGAGACGCTGCCATTGAACGGGATGAGGGCCTTGGTGAGGAGGACGCCCGCTATGCGGCGATCATAAACACTGCTCCTGACGCCATCATTGTCTTTGCGGTGGGAGAGGGCCGGATCATCGCATGGAACCCGGCTGCCACCCGGATGTTCGGCTATAGCATGCAGGAAGCGATCGGCGCTCCGGTCACTTTGTTGCTGCCGGAGCCTTGTCCGGAAGGTCCGACCGGTGTGTTCGACCGCGCCCTGTCCGGCGAAGAGGTACAGATCGATACCGTACGGCGGCACAAGGATGGCCGGCTTGTCGACGTGGCCATCACCGCCAACCGCATGATTGCTGCCAACGGCCGTGTGCTGGGGGTGGTTGCCTTCATGCGCGACATCACCGACCGGACGGCGATCCGGGCGCAACTGCAGGCCAGCGAGGCCAAGTTCCAGGCCATCGTCGACTCCATCGACCAAATGATCTGGTCGACACGGCCTGACGGGCACCACGACTATTTCAACCAGCGTTGGTACGGGTTCACCGGCGCGCCGGACGGGGCAACCGAAGGCGAGGCGTGGAACGACATGTTCCACCCCGATGATCGTGACCGCGCCTGGAGTGTGTGGCGTCGGTCGCTCGCCACCGGTGAACCCTACCACATCGAATACCGGCTCCGTCATCGCAGCGGTCGGTACCGTTGGGTTATCGGTCGGGCCCAGCCGGTTCGCGATGCGGCGGGGCGGATTGTCCGTTGGTACGGCACCTGCACCGACGTGCACGATCTGAAGGTGGCCCAGGAGGCGCTCCGCGCCAGCGAGGAGCGCTTCCGCTTTGCGCTCGATGCCGCTGGAGGCATTGGGACTTGGAGTTGGGATGTCCGGACGGACATCGTGACCGTCGACGCCACCTTTGCCACCCTGTTCGGTGTCGAGCCGGAACGGGCGGCGGACGGCCTGCCGATCGCAACCTATGTGGCGGCCATCCATCCGGATGACCGCGGTGCGGTTGCTGCAGAAATCGCGCGCGCTGTGGACGGAGGAGACGATTATCTGGCGGAGTACCGGGTGACCGGGTTGGACGGCAAGACTCGTTGGGTCCTGGCGCGGGGCCGTTGCGCCCGGAACGCCCAGGGCCTCCCGGCGAGGTTTCCGGGTGTCGTGATCGACATCACCGACCGCAAGTCGACCGAAGAAGCCCTGCGCATCGCGGTCGAGCGCATCGACCTTGCCTTGAACAGCGGAGCCATCGTCGGAACCTGGGTCTGGGACATCCCTGCCGACCGTTTTACCGTCGATGAGCGCTTTGCCCGCTCCTTTGCTCTGTCGCCGCAGCAATGCCAGCAAGGTTTGTCCCTGGGGCTTCTGATGGCATCCATTCATCCGGAGGACTGGTCGCACGTCAGGCAGGCGGTTGCGTCCGTGATGGAGACAGGAGGACCTTACAGCGCCGAGTACCGTGTGCGCCAATTCGACGGCACCTACCGCTGGGTCGAGGCGAATGGGCATTGCAGTCTCGATGCCGCGGGAAAGCCGCTCCGCTTTCCGGGCGTGCTGATCGACATCGACAGGCGCAAGCAGGTTGAAGAGGAGTTGCGGCGGAAGGAGGCGGAGGCCACCGAAGCCACCCGCATCCTCAGAACCGTCATCGAATCGGTTCCCGCCCTGATTTATGTGAAAGACATCGATGGCCGCATGCGCATTGCCAACGGTCCGGTGATGGAGCTGATCGGCAAGCCCTGGAGCGAGGTCGAGGGGCGTACCGATCTGGAATTCCTCGACGACAAGGAGCAAGGCCGGCGGATCATGGAAACCGACCGGCGGATCATGGAAAGCGGCACGACCGAGGAATTGGAAGAGGTCGTCGGGCAGGACGAACGGGGGCCGCGGATTTGGCTTTCCCACAAGACGGCGTTCCGCGACGGGACCGGACAGGTGGTTGGCCTTGTCGGCACGTCGGTCGACCTCACCAGCCGGAAGCGGGCAGAGGAAGATCGCCAGCTGCTGGTGCGTGAGCTCAACCACCGGGTCAAGAACCTGTTCGCCGTCGCCGTCGGGATGGTCGCCATGACGGCGCGCACCTCCGCCGGGGTGCGGGACATGGCCGATGCCCTCACCGGTCGCCTTCTGGCGTTGGCGCGGGCTCATGACTTGATCCGCCCGGCGGTGACCGGGGAAGCCGCCGCCACGGACGGTACCACCCTGGTGGAGCTGATGCAGGCGGTGATCGTTCCCCACCTCGCGCCGGGGACTGACAGTCTCCACCTCGAGGGCCCGCAGGTTCATGCCGGCCCGACGGCGGCGACCAGCCTGGCCTTGACGCTTCACGAGCTGGCGACGAACGCCGCCAAGTACGGAGCTCTGTCGTCCACGCAAGGAACGCTGACGGTGTCCTGGCAAACCGAGGGCGATACGCTCATCCTGCTGTGGCGCGAGAGCGGAGGACCGGTGGTTCGGACGCCTCCCGCACGGCGTGGTTTCGGCTCGCAGCTGATACAAATGAGCATCGGCAGTCAACTCGGTGGCCGCATCAGCCAGGAGTGGTGCCAAGCCGGCCTGCGCGTCACCCTGATCATTCCTTTTGGAAAATTGAGCCAGTGAACTCAGAGCCGGCAGTCGTACAACAGGCAATCCCCCGCACGATCCGTGACATCATGGTCCACACAGTCTCGTCCAGAACCCAGCCCGATCTCGGCAGCGCGCATGTTCTCGTCGTCGAGGATGAGCCGTTCATCGCCTATGACCTCATCCTTGCCGTCGAGGATGCCCACGGGTTGCCCGTCGGTCCTGCGGCAACGGTGCTGGAGGCACTCGATCTGATCGGCTCCCATAAAATCGACGCCGCCATCCTGGACGTGACGCTGTCCGACGGGACGGTCGGTCCGGTCCTTGAAGCGCTGGAAAAAACAGGAGTTCCGATCGTCCTCCACACCGCGACCCCGCAGTCGTCCGGCCTGTCGGACCGGTTCCCGCAGGTCGCGGTCTATACCAAGCCGACTGCGGTTGCGGTCCTCACACGACACCTGGCCAAGCAACTCCAGCGCTGAGTGCAGTCAGCGTCCGGCAATTGGCTTCGCTGGAGGGAACGCCCCCGCTTGCGGCGCGGAGGGGCCGGGTGATCATGCTCGCATTTTGCATCACATTTTACAAAAATATCGCATTTTGAGCGGTGGCGATGTCACGAGAGTGCCGAGAACGGGGCAATTCAGGGAGCGTTGCCGAGCGTGCCTCGAGAAAATACACGGATCGGATCATCAAGTCCGGCGCGAAATTTGCACCGCTTTGAGTGGGTGATCGACCCACTCGTTCAAATCGGGGGCAAGGGATGCGCGACAATGGACCGGTGACCGGCAGGGAAGTTCTCCTAAGCGACGACCAGCTTCTGGTCTCACGAACAGACATCACGGGCCGGATTGTCTTCGTCAATAAAGCATTCACGGACATCAGCGGCTTCACCGAAGCCGAATTGACCGGCGCTCCCCACAACATCGTGCGTCACCCGCACATGCCGAAGGACGCGTTCGCAAATCTGTGGGCGACGATCAAAGAGGGGCGCCCCTGGGAAGGTTTGGTGAAGAACCGGACCAAGAGCGGCGATCATTATTGGGTCAAGGCCAACGTCACGCCGGTCACCGAGGACGGCCGGATCACCGGCTTCATTTCCATCCGCTCCAAACCCGACCGGGCATCCGTTGAGGAGGCGGAGCGGGTTTACGCCCTGTTCAGGTCCGGCACGCCGCACGCGTATGCCCTGCTGGACGGCGACATCGTCAGCCGCGGGATCGGGCCGACGATGATCCGATGGGCCAGGAGCGTCACCGGCCGTCTGACCGCCACCTTCGTCCTTTTCATGCTCGTGATGGCTGGTCTGGGTCTGCCGCCGCTTTTCCATGCCGAGCTCACCGACGCGGTGACCCTAAGCTTGCTTCTGTTCGGAGGGCTGTTCGCCGTCGTTGCCGGCCATGTCATCCTGAAGACGGTTCGTCACCCCCTGTCCCTTGTCGAAGCCCATCTCGACGCGATCGCCCGTGGCGACCTGCGGGCCCATATCCCCAGTGCAGGCATCGCCGAATTCAGCCGCATCCGGTCGACGCTCAATGCGGTAAAGGCCAAGCTGGATTATGCCAGTCAGGAGCGGGGCGAACGACAGCGGCAAGCGGATGAGGAGCGTGCCGCCGCGATGCTCGCCATGGCGGCGACGGTTGAACGCGAGGCGGGACAGGCGGTGGAGGAGGTCGCCAGGCATACCGGCGGCATGGCCGAGGATGCCGACCGCATGGCCGCGGCGGCCGACCGGGTCAGCGAGAACGCCCGCACCGTTTCCACCGCTGCCGAACAGGCGCTGATGAACGCGCAGACGGTGGCGTCGGCGACCGAAGAACTGGCGGCCTCGATCCGGGAGATCTCCGCTCAGATCGCCCACTCGAGCACCGTCACCCGCCGTGCCGTCGCAGGGGGCACCCACACACAGGAAACGATCGTCTCGCTCTCCAGCGCCGTCAACCGGATCGGCGACGTCGTCAAGCTCATCGACGACATCGCCAGCCAGACCAATCTCCTGGCGCTGAACGCCACCATCGAGGCGGCGCGGGCGGGGGAGGCGGGCAAGGGCTTTGCTGTCGTGGCCCAGGAGGTCAAGACCCTCGCCAACCAGACCGCCCGCTCGACCGAGGAGATCACGCGCCTCATCGCCGAAGTGCAGGCCGTGACCGGCGCGGCGGTGACTGCGGTGGAGCAGATCGGCAGCACGATCGGCGAGATCGATCAGGTCACCGGAGCGATCGCCGCCGCCATGGAGGAGCAGGCCGCGGCCACCCAGGAGATCAGCCGCAACGTCGTCGAAACCTCCCGCGCCGCCCAGGCGGTGTCCACCAGCATCGCCACGGTGTCGCAGGAGGCGGCCCAGACCGGCTCCCAGGCCGCCCAGGTCCGCATCGGCTCGGAGGAGGTCGCGCACAGCATCGAGGCCCTGCGCAGAACGCTGGTGCGCGTCGTCCGGACATCGACAACCGAAGCGGATCGCCGGCGCAGCCCCCGTCATGCCATCGACCACCCGGCCCAACTCGCGGCGGCCCGAGGACAGTTGACTGTCCGCATTGCCGACCTGTCGATGGACGGAGCCAGACTGCTGACGCCCCGGCAGCACGCATTGACACCCGGAGATACCGCTCGATTGGCACCGGACGGCATGTCCGCGACGGTCACCGTTACGGTGCAAGCGTTGAGCGACGGAGCGGTGCATGTCCGCTTCAACAGACAAGAGGAAAGCTTGCCCGTGCTCCTCGAGCAAATGGCTCACCGTGCGGGCTTTGCTCCGCTTGCCTGGGCGGCGGAGTGAGGACATCTGCCAGGGATGAGGCCTGTCCTCATCCCCGTCATGATCCTTATACGGCCGGAAAGGGCATCTGACAGGCGAGGACGAGTTTGTTGGGCGGGCTGACCTCCATCACCATCGCCCCGGCGGCGGCGGTGGCCTCGATGTCGTTCGCCGTCATCCCAGCGGTGTCTCCGAGCCAAATCGGACCGTCGGGGAGCAGGACGACCAAGCATCCCACTTGGCGATGAGCGTCAAAATCCGCCTCAACCGGGTAGTTTTGCCCCACCTGATACAGAGAAAATCCATCCTTGGTGCAGGTGCAATGAACGAACGAACGCATGGATCATGATTTCCCTGACGTGAGAGTAATAAAATCCCGAGTCTGTCGTGGCGAATTTACAAAAGGAATTCCAAATCCTCTCTCTCCGTTTTAGAGGGGAAAGCGCAAAGAAAGCGTTATAATATGAGAAGCGTGCATGGTCTCCGGAGACATTATTGGCGCACATATCAGAGATCCAAAACAATGGATGTCTGTGTCGTTTGAACTCGACAGTCATCGTTGCAAATTAACAGCTGTGGTCCGCTCAGGTCTCCCAGGATGGATGCGGCAGGAACACTCTGTTCAAGCATTTTACCAAAACCAAGGCAAGCCGTTGAGTTCATCGTAGTTCTTCACCCGCAGCCGGCGCGAAGACGCGCTCGCAGACCAAGCCGACCTGGGTCTCGACCTTTCCCTGCTCCCAGCCCCAAGCCGGGGTGCAGGCGACCGGAACGACCGGATGGTGGCTGCACATCTGCGGGAAGCGCCGGTTGTGGACGCGCTCCTTGCCGGCGATCCTCGTAACGACGGCCGTTTTCATGGTGTCGCAGATGCCCCGCGTACAGGCTCCCTGTGGCAAGGCGAAGGCGCGGTCGTGGGTGTCGAACACCAGCCCCTGACTTTCGCGCGGGCAGGCCCGTACGAACAGCATCCGGCTATGGCACAGACGGACATGGGCCACCTTCACCGTGACCGTCGTTCCGTTGATCGGGACGACCTCATGGCTCCGGTCGAGCTGGGTGACCTCGCCCGGGGCAAAGCTCAACGGCATGTAGGCTTGGGCGATGGAGGGCTCCTGCTCCTGCCGGCAAACCCGGGCGTAGCGGCGGACCGCGTCGTAGCCGCCCTCATATCCACCGGATCGTAGCATCTCGAACAGCCGAACCGGCGTCAGGCGCTCCCATGGCGCCTTGCCCTCATTGGCCAGCAACAGAGCGTCGAGCTCTTCACGCCAGGGGCCGATCTTCGGCAAAGGCTGGTTCGTGCGCGTGTCGCGGAACTCCGTGGCTTCCGTCCGGATCACCGCCCTCGCGACCTTCCTGGACAATCCGAACTCCTGGCAAAACCCCTGTGCGCCAACGGTGATGAACCGTCCGCCGCAGCACTGGAGGCGTGGATGAACGCCACGTCCAAGCCGATCGGCGCACCCTCACAGCCTGGTGTCCTGGCGCGTGGAGCCGAGCAGCCGTTCCAGGGCCGCCCACAATTGGCCCGGCATGACCGGCTTGTGGATTATTCCCAGCCCATACTGGCCAACGTCGCGCGCACACTCCGCTCCGGTCTCGCCGGTCAGGATAACACCCGGAATCTCCAATCCCAGTTGGTTGCGGACATCCCTGATCGCCTCGCACCCATTCCGGCCAGCCCGAAGACGATAGTCGGCGACAACCACGTCCGGCCGGCGGCCAGCCTCGGCGACAATGGCCATGGCTTGCTCGGGGGAGCCGGAAATCAGCGTGTCATACCCCCATTCCTCCAGCAGTGTCCGCAGCGACATCAGGACGATGGTGTCGTCATCGATCAGAAGCGCAAGTCGCCCGCGGCCGATCGGACGGGCGGTCTCGTTGTGCGCGGTCACAGCCTCCCGCACATCCGCATTGAGGTCGATCGGGGCCTCGACGGAGAAAACCGATCCTTCTCCAAGCCTTGAGTGCACGCGGACCTCATGGGCAAGGATCCGGGACAGGCGCTGCACGATCGACAATCCCAGGCCGAGACCGCGGCTGCGGTCCCGCTCGGGATTGCCAATTTGGTGGAACTCGTCGAAAATCATGGTGATCTGGTCGTGAGGGATGCCGATGCCGGTGTCTGCGACGTCGATCCATGCGCTTTCCCGCTCGATCCGGCAGGAAACCGTGATCCCTCCCTGCTCGGTGTAACGAACCGCGTTCTCGACGAGGTTGCGGATGATCCGCCCAAGCATGGTGCGGTCGCTGCGGACGGTCACGCCGCAGCATGAGCCGCCGGAAGAAACGGTCAGCCCCTTGGTGGCGGCGAGCGGCCGGTAGGAGTCGGTGATTTCCTGGATGAGCGCGTCCAGATCAAAGCTGGACACCTGCGGCTTCACAACGTCGACGTCGAGACGGGAGACATCGAGCAGGCTGTCGAGGAGTGCCTTCATCGTCTCGGTTCCGCGCTCCAACATGAGCAGCATCTCCGTTCCGCGGCCATCCTTCACATGTGTGTGCAACGCGCCGCCGAACAAAGCCATCG
The DNA here is from genome assembly GCF_008364825.1 of Azospirillum sp. B21. Taxonomy (GTDB): domain Bacteria; phylum Pseudomonadota; class Alphaproteobacteria; order Azospirillales; family Azospirillaceae; genus Azospirillum. The sequence goes on along the minus strand of NZ_VTTO01000004.1, from coordinate 49,863 downwards.
ACTGGAGCGGCTGGCGCAGGTCGTGGCTGGCCGCCGCCAGAAAGCGAGCCTTCGCCCTGTTCGCCCGATCGGACTCCTCCTTCGCTGTCCTCAGCGCGACTTCCATAGTTTTGCGATCGGTGATATCCACCGTGAGGCCCGACATTCGCAGCGGCCGGCCGGTTTCGTCATACTCGGCCTTGCCGATGCCGGCGACCCACCGAATGCCGCCATCCGGCAGCAGGACCCGATACTCGACATCGTAGGCGGTCTGCCGCGATGCCAAAGTCCTCCTGACCCTCCTTTTCGCTTCGCTCCGGTCCTCCGGATGAAGCGCAGCCACCCACTCCGAAAAGCGGGCATGTCCGTCGCCGGGCTGTATGCCATGGATCAGGTAGTTGCCCGGCGACCAATTGATTTCCCCGGATCGGATGTCCCATGTCCAGGTCCCCGCCCTGGCCGAGGCCAGGGCGGCGCTCAAGGTCCGTTCGCTCTCCCGCAACGCCTCTTCCATGGCTTTCCGCCGCGAGATGTCGTGGAAGGCGACCACGACGAGGTCCACCCTGCCGTCGGCTCCATGCACGGGCACCGCCTCGACAAGGAAAGTGGTTATCGAGCCGTCACCCCGGCGGTAGTGCATTTCCTCCTGTGACACCAGTTCTCCCCGCAGCACTCGGGCGGGAGGATACTCATCGGCGGGCAACGGCGTACCGTCGGCCCGGACGCCGCCATAGGCGCTGTAATCCGCAACGCTGGACGTAGCCATGATGCGGTGTCCGATCAGCTGCTCGGCTGCAGGGTTGTGCATGAGGAGGCGCCCCGACGGAGCCTCGACGATCAGCAACCCGATGGGCAGGCTGTCGCTGATCGCCCGCAGCAGAAACCTCTCCCGCTCCAGCTCTCCAGCCAAGGCACGGCGTTCACCGTCCGCCGCCCTTTGCTCCGTGACATCACGGAAATAGATGGCTACGCCTTTGCGCGATGGGAACACCCGCAGCGCGAACCATCGTCCGGTCCGCTGGTAGAGGAACTCGAACTCAACCTCCACGCGACGATCCATGACGGTCTTGAGGCAGGCTTCGAGGTCGGAGCCGGCGAGACAGTCGAACGCGGCCTGTGCATGATCTCCGGTGACGTCACGCTCCAGGCTCAGGAGGTCCCATGCCTGGGGATTCAGGTAGGAGACCGTCCAATCGCTTTCGATTTCCATCACTGCGTCCGACGTGCTCTCCAGAACGGACGACATCCGGGCGGCCGCGGCGGCCTCCTGGCGCCTGGCGGTGGCGAGTCGTGACGTCCCGTACGCGCCGACGGCGAACACCAATGCAAGCAGCAGCACGAACGCTGCAAGGGAACTGGCGGCCGACCGGTCGATGGGCTGCAGCGCTTCACCGGGGGCGATGGCCACCGCCAGCATCAGCCCGGCATCGGTTGCCTTCGGCGGCAGGAAGACGAAGCGCCGTTCCACCCCGTCGAGACCGGGAGATTGCCCGGAGCCGGATGCAGACCCCGCCAAGGTGTAGCGCAGCCGGTCCGGAAGCCTGGTGCCGAGGACAAGCCCCTTGTCCATCGGCGCCCGTGCGAGGATCTGTCCGTCCGGATGCACGATCGTAACCACGGCGTATGGCGGCCAGGGCAGCTTGACGACATAGTCCTTCAGCCAGTCCAAGTCGATCAAAGCGGTCATCGTGCCGTCGGGTTGTCCGTTCGCCCCTTTATAGCGTTGCCTGTACGGCAGGATCGTGCGCCCTTGGGCGGTCGGTGTCGCCCGGATCGGGCCAGGTTCGCCGACGACAACCCGGTCGTTCAGCAGCGCCTCCCGGAAACTCGGCAGATCGCCGATGTCGGTCCCAACCGATCCAGGCTGTGTTGCGCACCACACCCGGCCAGTCTTATCGGCAAGCTGAATTTCGAGGTGGCTTGGGTATGACGGCCTGAGCTTTTCCATGATGCCCAGGCAATCGGCAGGCGGCAGGTGGGGGACCCCGGTCGCCTGCAGGGTCGCGAAAATGTGGCGGATATCCTCCACGGTTTTTCGCTGTTCGGTGTCCACCAGCACAAGGAGACGGCCGGCCTCCGCCTCCAGTTCCTGTTCACGCTCCTGGCGCAGCGTGGTCAGGGAAAGAACCTCGTAGCCGAGCAGCGGAGCGGCCATCACAGCCGCACCGAGTGCGATCTTTACGTGGCTTCTGGGGATCTTCCAGCCCACGCTGACTGCCTCCCGTCAGCAATGCCCACCTCGGCGAGGCGATGCACACCGCAAGAGAGTTAAACGGAACCGAGGCAGCATTGTTTCGGAAGCCCGGAACACCCGCTGGCCGGGTTCGCGGCGGTTCCGAAAGCAGAGGCACTGGCTTGATCCCGGTCAAGGTGTAAAACCGCAATGACGTTTGGTCCTTCTGCGTTCCCGGTGCAGCGGAGTCGCTTGGATTTCGGCGGTCAGGCAGCCTCAGGCCTCCCGCAGGGCATCAGTCGGAGTGTGTAGGCGTGGCACCGATCCGCCGCCTGAATGTTCATGGTCCGGATGCATGAAAGGGCTTTTTCCAGATGGACTCGTTATGACTGGGCGCCCTGGAAAGGGACTTTCGATGAGCAGCGGTCAGTTCTGGTTGACGGTGGAGCAGCCTGGGCGGCTTGAGCTGCACCTTCCGCGCGATACCCGTGGCAAGCCGCGCGTGGATGCTCCGTCGGTCCATGGCTCCCGCAAGTCGCATCACAACCGCTTCGTCCGCTGGGTGGCCAAGGGCGCCTGGGAAGACCTCTTCCATGCTTTGGCCGCGGCGGGTGGCTCGCCGGCCCAGGTGATGATCGCCTCCACGGCAGTGCGCGTCCATCGGTCGGCAAGCGGCGGCAAAGGGGGGAGCATGCCCAGGTCATCGGGCTGTCCCATGGCGGCCGAAGCACCAAAATCCATGCCCTGAGCGATCCGCGCGGCCGGTCGCTCACCTTCCGCCGACCGGCGGTCAGGTCGCCGACTGCACCGCCGTCGACCGTTGGCTCGACCGGATGCCCGCCACCGGTCTCCTGCACGGCAGCAAGGGATAGGATAGTACCGTCGTCTGCCGGAAGATCGAGCAGGCCGGGATCGCGCCCAACATCTCGCCACGCGTCACCTCTGCTTTATGGCTGCTGTTGGCATCGCAGCCATCCTGGCCGACCGGTCATGGTTCTGGCCCCTGAGGATCGCGATGCCAACGGTTCAGGGAGCGATGGGCGTGATCGAAGCCACGGCGTTTGAGGGAGATGCTTCTGATGGATTGACGGCTCTTTTCGCTTCTGATAGGGAGACTGCGCCGTACTTCATACACACATACGCGACTTGTCGTGCTTTCCGCTCCGTGGGGCCACTGCTTTCCCGCGGCGTTGTTGCATGCCTGTATCCGGTACATCCTGTCCCCCAGGGTGACGGATCATGCTTGAGGCTCTCTCACAGGCCGTTGCGGCGCAGCTGGACAACCAAGTCTTCACCGGTGGCTTGGCTCTTGGCGCCTTTGGCGTCGCCGGTGCGGCGGCCCTGCGACTGTTGCCCTCCCTGCTGCGCTTCATCGTCGAGGCTTGGTTCATCACCACCCTCACCGTCGATAGCCGTTCGCCCCTGTTCGAATCGCTGGTCGCCTGGTTCGCCGCCCATCCCTACACTGCCCGCTGTCGCCGACTGACCGCGGCTCGGGTGCCGCAAGGAGAGGCGGAGGCTCTGCGCCTGTCTCCCGGGCAAGGCAGCCATTTCCTGTACGAGGGCGGGATGCTGCTGTGGGTCGAACGTTCGGTCGGAGTCGGCAATGCTGGGATGTCCTCATCTGGACGCCAGCCTGTCGAGACGATCACCTTGCGGGCCCTGTCCCGCAACCGGGCCATGCTGACCAACCTGCTGCGGACTGCCGACCGGCAGTTCGGTGGGCGGGACCCTGACTGCATCGCCGTGCATATGGTGGAGTCTTACGGCGAGTGGAGCGGCCGCACGACCATCCGCCGGCGGCCGCTGAGTTCCGTCTTTCTCGCCGATGGGGTGGGCGAGGCTCTCCTGGAGGACGCCCGAACCTTCCTGGCCGGCGAAGCCTGGTACAGCGCCCGCGGCATTCCCTGGCGCCGCGGCTATCTGCTGTACGGTCCGCCCGGAACCGGAAAGACGAGCCTGATCCGGGCGCTTGCCAGTGAACTCGATCTCGACCTGAGCATCGTGAACCTTGCCTCCGACCGGCTCGATGACCAGCAACTGTGCGCGCTGCTTGGCACGGCGCCGGCGCGCAGCGTGCTTCTGTTCGAAGACATCGATGCCGTGTTCCGGGACCGGGACGCCGAGACGGCGGGCCGGGGTATCACCTTCTCAGGATTGCTGAACGCCATCGACGGGGTGATGTCGCAGGAGGGGCATCTGCTTGTGATGACGACCAACCACCTGGACCGGCTCGACCCGGCGCTGATCCGGCCCGGGCGCATCGACCGGCGGCAGGAGATCGGTTTGGCGACGGGCGAGCAGATTGCCCGGATGTTCCAGGCCTTCTACCCGGACCGTGGGGGTTTGGCGGGAGCCTTCGTCGCCGCGGTCGGCGGTCGCGCTCTGGCTCCTGCGGTGCTGCAGGGCCATTTCCTGCAGCACCGCAGCGATCCAGACGAAGCAGTGCGGACGGCGGCTAGGCTGACGGCTCGCCCGCGATGATCTCGATCGGCACAGAATCATGCGCAACGGCTTGCGCTCTGTTTTTCTCAAGCCTTCGTTGTCTTCCAATTCTCTATTGTAAAAAGTATAGCGGCATCGCCTGTCTTGTTCCATATCGTTCTTCCCAAACCCCAATACAGAACATGGGTGGTCGATTTTCGATTGTTGGTCGAGGTGCTGTTCGTGCCAGCCTTGGTCATCAATTTTATCCAATCGCCTTTTTTCACTGCCTTTGGGGCAAACCAGTACATATGGCGCAGTTCATTGGATATGCTGTTGTCACCTGTATAGGTGGTATCGGTTACCATGTAATAAGCCAAGCTACTGATGTCCTCAAGAACATCAAGCCATACGCATTCCTCTTGAAGATCACCCTTTCCTTCGATGCTATTGATTTTCAATTTTTCCATTTTCTTCTACATCCTTCTGGGTGAGGAAGACCAAGAGAGTGAATGGCTGGGATGTTTGGCAGAAGCTAAATGCTGCTGTCGATTTCGATCTCGGGTTCGATCACCGCGTGCTCGACCTTCCCGTCCATCGCCTGAATGAACTCAGCGTGGACGGGGGCCTGAGCGTCGGAACTCTGCAAGGTGACGATGAAGGTCACGTCGCATTCGACCTCGTCGGTCTCCAACTCCGGGTACAGGTAGCGGTCGCGCCAGAACAGCCGTGCCGACAGGCGGAGCTCCGGGCCGCCCAGCGTGACGCCGCGCCGGGTCTGCCGGTTGTAGCAGCGCAGGGGCTGCCACTTGGCATCCTTGGCGCGGGCGATCCCCTCCGCCGTATCGGAGGGCAAGCTGCCGGCCAGACGGGCCCACTCGCCTTTCCCGTTCCGGTACTGCAGCGCTGCCTCCAGGCGGGTCGACGCGTAGTTCGTGCCGCGCATGTGCGTCACGGGTGCAAGGATGCAAACCAGCCGGACGCGACCGCGGAACAGACCTCCCGGACGCAGGCTGAGCGGAATCTCGATGCCTTCCCAGTAGTAGCGCAGCTTCGCGCTCATCCGGCCCTGCCAGCACAGGGTGACGGTGCCGTCGTCGGTCTCCCAGGGAAGCTGGGGCCGCACCGGGCTGCCATAACCGCGCCGGTAGTGGTGGCCCACGCCGTCCGCGGCGTTGATCAGCAGGGCTTTCACCAAATCAGGCGAGGGCTGGCGCAGATGGGCCCAGGTGTGGGCGGCCAGCCGGCTGACCAGGGCGGCGGCATAGCTCGAGGCACGACCGTAGCGGCCGCCGATGACCTGGACGACCGAGAACCAACTCAGTTCCGGCTTCAGCATGTCGTCGGGACCAAGCCCGACCCGGGACACTGGACAAAAATCGCCGACCTTGCCGTGCCCATTGGGAAGGCGACCGGCGACGGTCAGGGCCGCTTCGGCATCGGCAGGGGGAGCGATCCGCTCCTCGCCATCGCCGGTGCGGTTGCCGGTCGAAACGACGAACAACACCCGGTGCCGGCGGGCGAGTTGCGACAACTGGTGACCGAACTCGCTGACCCGATTCCGCTCGCAGGCATGGCGGAGGTTGGCGGAGATGTTCCACACGGTGGTTTCGGGATGCGCTTTCAGAACACTGTCGAGGAACAGGATCAGGGCGCCGAGGTCCCAGGGGCCGCTGTAGGGCTGGGACTCATAACCAGTAGCAGACGGCAGCGGCGATGCAGACGGCGGCATGGAAGTTTGTGGCCAGCCGGTCGTAACGGGTGGCGACACGTCGGAAATCCTTGAGCCGATTGAACATGCGCTCGATGGCGTTGCGGTTTCGATAAAGGTATGGCGAGAAACAGTTTTTCCAGATGCGGTTGATCTTGGGCGGGATGTTTGGCGCGGCTCCAATCGCCTCGATCTTCCGGCGCACGGCGTTGGTGTCGTAGCCCTTGTCGCCATGGATCAGATCGGCGGCGGCGACTTTGTCGAGCAGGGTGTCGGCAGCAACGCAATCCGCGACCTGCCCGCCGGTGAGTAGGAAGGCGATGGGGCGGCAGTTCCGGTCGGTCAGGGCGTGGATTTTGGTGGTGCGACCGCCGCGCGAGCGACCGATCGCCTGGTTCCGCTCCCCCCTTTTCCGCCCGAGGCGCAGCGATGCGCCTTTACGGCGGAGGAATCGATCAAAACCTCCGCGGGCGGTCCTCCGGCGGTGGCCAGAGCGTGAAACAGGTTCGACCAGACACCCTTGGCCGCCCAGCGCTGGAAGCGGTTGTACAGCGTCTTGCGCGGCCCGTAGACCGCAGGGGCATCCTTCCACCGGCAGCCGGAGATCAGGACATGCACGATACCGCTGATGACCCGGCGATCATCGACCCGGGGCTTGCCACGGGTGTCCGTCGGCAGATGTGGTTCAAGCCGCGCAAACTGCGTGTCGGTCAGCCAAAAATAGTCTCGGTCCAACAGCGGTCTCCTTCCGGAGACCTTGAATCACAACCCCGCACCCTTGGGAATCCCTTTATGGGTCCCAGCCCTAGGTCGAGCGCGGGACCGCCGGCACGATACCCAGGCGGCAGTGCAGGGGAGGAAGATCGAGATCGGTGTTCCAGCCATGGGCTTCGACGATCAGCGCCGCGGTGCAGTTGCCGTGGTTGGTGTCCAGATCGGCCGGTGCCAGGAAGGGGTCGGCTTCCCAGACCACGGCGGGGCGGTAGCGCCGCGAGGTAAAACCCCCGTCGATGTGCCCGACGATCGGTTCATCGAGCGAGATCTCGCGGTCAAGGTCAGGCTCCCGGCCACCTCCAGGTCGCGCCGGTGCCAGGGGAGTGACCGGGTCCCAGCGGACGATGAGACCGCGCTCGCTTCCCTGAAACAGCGCTTCGCGCAAACACGCCGTCACCGGCAGGCGTGGGTGATGGCCGGCGCGATAGGAGGCTTGGATGCGTCGACGCTGGTCCGCCGCGGCCCCGGGCACCAGCGGGGCGCCACCCGGCTGGCCGTTCGGCAGAACCAGATCCGAACCGCCTTCCATGGGCAGGGACTGGCCGAGCTGGATCATCGGCTGCTCGGCCATCCAGCGCCAGAGATGCTCAAGGACGGCGTCTCGTGCGGCGACGGACTGGAAGGGCGGCAGGCAGACAATGAACCCGGCGGGAACCCCCGGCCCGTCCAGGGCGGCCGTCGCCCAGGCCTGCTTCAGGCTGTCTGGGGTGATCTCCTTGTGAAGCGGGCGGAAGCTGACGATCCGTGAGATGTCCACCCGCTGCGGAGTGGTGTTGGGCTGCCGCAGGCGCTGCAGCAGAGCAGCGCGGCTGGCTAAGGGCACCTCGACCACATAACCCGTGTTCCAGGGAGCGACGAGCCGTACGCCGATGTCGGAGTGGAAGAGATCGTTTGGCGTGTAGGTTGGAGCCAGCGAGTCGAGGTCGACGCCGACCCAGAACAGCGCGTGTCCGGCGAACCAGAGCGTGTGAGGCGATGCCGGGTCGACCAGGCTCGACACCCGTTCGATAAGGGCCCGGCGCCGGTCGGCATAATGGGGAGTGATTTTGCTGTCGTCTTTACCGCCGCCGGTCACGCGCTCCCGCCGTGGGTGCACCGTCAGCCGCAGCACCGGATTGTTGGGCAAGGCCGCTCCTTCGCTTCCCCCCGGCGCGTTTCACCCGCGCGTCCTTTGCCACGGCCTCGTAGGTCACGGAGAAGAGGGCGCTGAGCTGGCCGTTGGTCAAATCGAACCGCTCGCCGACCGCGCGGCGCAGACTGAGGGTCGCGTCGCGGTCGAGCTCACCTATGGTTGGTAACGAAAATTTGCCATTCGCGCAATCCAGAAGCGCACCGGCGATTGCGGTGAAGGAAACTTTTGTCCGTTTCAGATGAGCGGTGCGCCGGGCAGCAAGGGCGATCTCGGCGACATCGGAGCCCGACAACCCGTCCGACATGCCGGCCAAGGCATCGGCAATAGGGGCCTCCGCGGGGTCGAGGCCGAGATAATGGGACCACAGGCTGGCGCGCAGCCCCGCCGCCGGCTGATCGACAGTGAGGCGGTATGGGAAGCGGCGCCACACCGCCGGATCGAGCAGGTGGCCGTGGTTGCTGGCGGCGATGACGACACAGCGATGGTCGAGGCGGTCGAGCCCTTGCAGCAGAGTGTTGACGACGCGCTTCAACTCACCGATGTCGCGGGCATCGTCCCGCTGCTTGGCGACGGCGTCGATCTCGTCCAGGAACAGCAGCCCCTGTTCGCGCTGGACGAAGTCGAAGATGCCGCGGATGTTCTTGGCCGTGTCTCCGAGCAGCGAAGACACGATGGTGTCGAGCCGGGCCACATGGAAGGGCAGCCCCAGGCGCGCTGCGATGTGGCCAGCCGTCAGGGTCTTGCCGGTTCCCGGCGGCCCGACCAGCAGCAGATTGGAGCGTGGCGCCAGTCCGGCGCCGGCGAGCTCGTCGGCCGCCTGCGCTTCGGCGATGAACCGCTCCAGCAGCTGGGAGTCCTCGTCGTCAAGGAACAGCGGGCCTGTTGGCCAAGGCAGCTCCTCAACCAGGGGGGATTTGGTTTTGACGTCGAGGGGCGCCACGGCGTGCGGCGGGCGGGTTCCGCCCGCGCCTCGGAACAGCCGCGTGAGCCGCTCCTGCGTGCTGACCCGATCCGGTTCAGGAAGGCTGCGGACCAGGGTGGTGCCGAGGCGGCGGACCGCCACGAAGTCGGAATTGAGTGCGGCTTCGATCAACGCCAGGACCGTGTCGGATGGACGCGGCTCCTGCATCGAACCGAGTGGCATGAATGACATCGACCCCTCCCAACCCGTTTGATTTTCAGTTACAACTTTTTTACTTACGCATGCAATTGATCTATTGATAAGTATGCGCGTCAAATCACTCTGTCGCAACCGCTCAAGAGATACGAAAGTTGCCTTTTTGACCCTGCGAGGATTCCATTCGGAATCCGGATGGCGCAGAGGCTGGCCCCTCGAAATTCCAGTCGTTTCCAGCAGAAGAAACAGAAATTCCGCTCGTGAGTTGCCCTCTTTCAGGCCTGCTGGGATGGATATCAGCCTGATGGAAAAACGATAAGTCCAGGGTAGAAGATAAAGACAAAATACTGGAAACCAGAATATCTGAAGACAATGGTTTCAGATCGGAAATTGTCCTGACGAGGAGCGTGGTGCCGCCGGTGAACGGACCGGCGGGGATCGTGTCCACGGACGTTCGGTCGTACCCGGAGGTCCGAGAAACGAAGGCGCCGCAGCCACGGCTGTTGGAAGGTGCAGAGTGCTGGGGCCTATCGGACCGATGCCAACCTCTCGGCAGGGAGAGTGGGTGATGGGCCGGGATCGGTCATGAACCGATCTACCGTCAATGGAAGCTCCAGGCCATGTCCGGCGGCACTGTGTCCTGCCTCGGTGGCTGCCGCCCGGTAGCAGCCGGCGATGAACGCCCGGACGTCGCTCGTCAGGGTGCGTGGAGACCGCTCTGCGAGTTGGGAAACAAGGGCATTGGCTGTCATACCCTCTCGCCGGGCAGCGTCACGGAGAGCGTCCCACATGACGGGTTCCAGGCTCATCGAGGTGCGGTGACCATCGACCGTCATGTTTTTTGAGACCAGGCACACAGCCTTCTCCGTAAAGTTGATTTCACAAGCATGTGTTTCTGCTTTCGGTGATGGAGGGTGACAGTGAGGTCCTTCACAGCTCCGGCTGGCAAATCCGGTCGCAAGCCGATATCGCTGCTGATGGAGAGGGGGGCGTTCGGCGCCATCTCCGCGTCATGCGTGTCCCGATTCGCCGGGCATTTGCATCGTTGTGGCAACGCCCTCATCCAAGGGAAAGCGTCGATACCCTCATTGCGCCAACGAAATGAGCAGCGCCGGCGCCAGCAGGGCGTGCGAAAAACAGTATCCCGGAAGCCTCGTTTCGTTTCCAAATCGATATGGCACATCCAATCATTGCTTCGGTGATGGTCCCCCACAATGCAATCGATTGCTTATGCACCAAGCGCTCGGCCACTCTGATAACCCGAATGAGCTGAGGGAGATGGGCGTGGCACTCAATTCAGTCCGTGCTTCCGCCGAGGATATAGAACTTTTCTTCGAGACCTTCCCCGAGGGCGGACCGTGGCGTCTGGTTTGGATCAATGGTCCGCATAGCAACGCGACCGATCCTTTCGATCCGTTGATCGACTGTCTGTTCGTTGGAATTGGAGGGAATTCCGTTCCCAAAAGGGCTCTGGCAGGAGCGGGATGGTTGCCGCTGTTGATCATCGGCAGCGTCTGGCATGATGGTCAGAAGATTGCCGACAGCGCTGAGACACTGGAAGACTGTACGCTCGACGTGACCGTCGGTTCCAACCGGATCCGCGAGTTCGGCGGATACGACCCGGTTTCGCCACAGCGCAAGACCGACTACATCCTGCCGCCCCATGTCTATCGGCTCCACAGCAGGGATGTCCGGTTGGTCGGCGTGCAGGTGGGCAACGATCCCTACGGCCTGATCATCCCGGCTCTTACCCTGGCCCAGTTCTACATCGGAACGTCGACGGCCCTCGCCCAAGCCTTGTTGAACGGAGCGTTCCTGCGAGACCCGGGAAGTCTGTGCGATCTCACGCGCACCAGGATGGAGATTGTGCCAGCCGATCCGTCGTCCTCGGCAACCGCTGACGCCCCTTGGCGGGTGCTCCGGATTGCACCCCGGGCTGGCTTTGGCCGGGACGATTGCTGCACTCTCGGCCGTTTCTTCGGCACCGCGGAAAACTCTGCCGAGCGTCAGGCCTTCTGCTTGCCCTTCCTGGCAGCCATGGCTGCAGCGGCAGGACGGCGGCCAGCCTCGCTGTACGCGACGTTTCCCCTTACCGGACGCACGAGGCTGACGGGGGAGGGAAAGCGATTCACGGCTACGCTGGCCGACGGTACTCCGACGGAACGGGTTCTCTTGCTCCGTCTCTTCCAATGTACGGCACCGTTCCCGTTCGATGAGCTGATCATCGAGAGGTGCGAGGACGAGCCTGCCGGAACTCATGACGAGGGCGGACGTGTGCTGATGCACAGCATCGCAGGCTATGTCGGGCCAAAGCGGGTGGTCAACAATCGCCGGCCGAACCGGCACTTGCCCCAGGAGGATCTGAAACTCCCCTCCATCGTTCCACGGTTTCCGGCACTCAGCAACCTGCCGCTCCGTGTCGAGACCATCCAGCGTGCCACCACCAGCACGCCGGTTGTGCACATCCCAGGGGAGGTGCTCGTTCCCGACGAGGTGTCGAGCGGCGTGTTGGGGGCGGACCAGGGAACCGTGCGCCGGGTGAGGCTCATCACCGGGAATGAGCAGCCTCCCGCGGACCCGCCGACCGAGCCCGAGGTCGATCTGTTCTGCGACGTCTTGCGGGCGCTGTCGTGCCACTCATCCGTGACCGGTCTTGCCGGTCTGGTGGTGCCGCCGGGAGCCGAACGGCACCATGGCGAATTCACCTTCGGCTGCCTGCCGCCGCATCCCAACGGAGGGTGGTGGCACAAGATCACCGACCGGCTGACCCGCATGGTTCTCGTGGCGGAGTTCTCCGTGTCCGGACGCTGGAGCTGTCTGATGGGCCTCGAACCACGCCCGAAGCATCCCAAGGACTGGGAGGGGGTGATGCTGATCGCTCAGCCGGATGGCAGCCGCTTGTCGGAACAGGACCTGTGCAGCGTCGTCACGGCCGTGCGCGCCCGGCGGGGGCAATGGGGGGAACGGATGAACGGCCGGGGTGTCGGCGATCTGCGTCACCATCTGCTGTTCACCAAGGTCAGAACGGAAACCGCCACGGTGGACCAGATTGTTGAGGCGGTTCTGGCAAGGGCTGAGGTGCCGTCGGCTCATAGCTCCACAGACGCCGAACATACGCATCCCGACCCAGCGGCTGGTGAAGATCGCAGCGCAAATCGTCGACCGCCAGCATCCAGATGATCGCGGCATGGGCGGCCGGTGCGGGGATGCCGAGCCGGCCGGCCCGCGCCATCAGGACGCCGATCGATATCAGCGCGTGCGGCGGGCATTCGTCGCAGAGTGCCCGTTCCACCGCGCGGGGCGGGCAGGCGGGGCGGCAGGCGACCAAACGCTCCAGATTGCCGCGCAGGACCGGTGACATCGAACGGTCGGTCAGCAGAAAATAGTCTTCCTTGCGCTGGACGGCGGCTTGCCGCGTGCTTCGCATGGTCTCGCCGATCGCTCTCCACTGCCGGCGCAACGACGTGCGCTGCATCGCGTCGATGACAACGGTGCGCTCCCTCCCGCGGTGCCGGCGCACCAACCGCAGCCGGAGCAGATCGGGAGAGGGCGACGGGCAACATTCCCAGCGATAGATCCAACGGCGGAAGGCGAGCGCCAGAGCGAGGTCCGCGGTTAACGCTCCACCGATGCGGGCCAACGCCGTCGGATCGGGCAAGGTGGTTCCCCAAGGAATAGTCTTCATTCCGCGTTCACGAACCGGATGAGCGATACGGCGATGCGCAGAGCCTCCTCCGTGCGCTTTGGCCTGCGGCCGGCTTCCACGCGCAATTCCTCCAGCAACGCTGTGCAGGCGGATGTGTACATGGAGTGTTGCTGGCTGGATGAGTGACGGAGCGCAGAAAAGCGTTCGATCACCTTGTGACCCGGCGGGTTCGTATCCTTCTCGAGCTTGCTGTACCAGCTCTGGCCGATTGCCAGAAGATGGGCCGCCTGCGTCTGCGTGAGCCCCAGATCGGTCCGCCATGCTTTGAGGTCTTGACCGAACGTCGTCTGCACCGTCATCGACTGAAACCTCGGCATTGAAGAATAAAAATAATATGATTAGAATTCTTTGATCGCAAGGGAAGATGACAGGCCGGTGGAGGGGTGCCGATGACCGCGCACACGCAATTCAGCCAGGAACTCGCCGGCAGGGTGGCTGTCATCCGACAGGAGATCATCGCGGCAACCGGGCAGATCGACCGGCTTCAGGAGCGGCTGAGTGTGCTGCGGTCGTCACTGGCCGATGCCGAAGCGGCGGCCCGCGTGCTGACGGTTCCACTGCCGCCGCCCTTGGTCGTGGCGGCCACGACGGGCCGGACGGTCGGCAAGGGGGCCTTCCAGGCCCAGGTCCTCGCCGCTTTGACCGCGGCTTACCCGAAGAGCCTGAAGGCCTCGGACATCGCACGCGAAGCCCAGGCGCGCCTCGGCCTGGCCGTGCATCCCAAGACCACCGGCATGGTGTTGAACCGCCTGAAGCACGCGGGGCGGGTGGAGCGGGATGGTCGGACGTGGCGCCTGGTGTCGGTCCCGGTTCTGCCCTGACAGTCAGGGCGCATCCGGTCTGTGCAGGCGGGCGCGGACGGCGCCCGATCCCGCCAGCTTGCTCAGAGCGCGCGTCGTGACCGGCTGACCGCTGCGGTGCAGATGGGCGGCCGCTGCTGCGGCTTCCTCGCGTGTGGGGCGGTACGGCGCATTGTGAAGCAGCCGGCGCACCGGATCGGCAAAAGCGAAGGGGGCATCGGCGAAGTGGAACATCAGCTCTCCCTGCCATGCCCCGGCTTCGGCACAGGCGCCGACGAACCGGTATGGCCATCCCGGCAGGAGGCGCGCGGCCAGGTCGAGAAGCCGGGCACGGTCGCCTGGGGAAAGCGTTTCAAGCTTGGCCAGCCCGACCGGTCGCACCGGCGGCGTGGCATCGCCGCCCCACAGGCGGCTGACGATCGTCCGCAGCCGCTCTCCGTAACGCGGCCCTGCGAGCAAGCGCAGCACATAGTGCAGCAGGTCGAAATACCGGGTGGAATAAAGACTATACTCTCCCAGTTGCGCCCAGCCACGGGCGAGGATGGCCTCATGGCGCCGGTGGAGGGCGATGGCTTCCCACGGCGCTGCGGCAGAGGGGGTGAGCGACAGATCGCCTTGGCAGGCGTGACACTGTCCAGGATGGTCCGCCCGGATGACCGTGACCGGCGCTTCGCACCGGCCGCAGCGGTCCGCCAGTACGCAGCCATGGTGGGGGCAGACCGCCGACAGCGCCAGGCGCCAGGACCGCCTCATCCAGACCGGATCTTCGGCCAGGCAGGCAGGACAGAACTGCTGTCCCGGCCAGTGCCAGATGCCGCCGGCAATCCGGGTGCGGGTGATCCATTTGGTCCCACCGTGCCGACCGTCGGCCGGAGCGTGCGCCTCGAACAGAAAGCCGCTGAAGCTGCCCAGCGTGGTGCTCCAGGCCCGTTCCGGGTCTGTGAGGGTCCTTGCCGCCATGCGCTCGACCACGTGGCTGGGACCGACATGGTCGATGTCACGAGCCGCGACCCGGACCTCAGGCCAGGCCGCGCGTATGAAATGTCCCGGAGTCAGGCCGTTCGCGATGGCGGTGCGGGCGATCCAGGACGACAGCAGTTCATCCGGCAGTGGCTTCGGTCGGCAGGGCCACGGCCGGAGCGTCATGGCAGCGCCGGCACATCGTCGATCGTCACCTTGCGGTGCGAGGGGGCCTGGTAGCGGATGCGCGACAGCGTTTTCAGCGTGATCCGCTCCTCACCCGACTCGATCGCCAGCACCGCGGCCCGGCTGACGATCTTGAAGAACTCGCCGATGACCCCTTCGCCACGGCTCAGGATGTCGCGGGCGATCGCATCGTCGTCACCCAGATACGACGGCTCTCGCAAGGGCATCAGCGCTTCGAACGAGGCCAGCAGTTCCCGAAAGGCGTCCCCATCCCGCCAGAGCCGAAGTTGGAACACGTCGAAGCGGTTGAGCAGTTGGGGGTCGCTCTGGGTGGTGATCCGGGCGCCTGGGGTTCCGGCGAAGACGAGGCTGATGCGCAAGGCCGGCTCGTTTCCCAGGGCGCGGAAGAAGGCGAGGATGGCATCGCGCTCCTGCGGGCCGGACAAGGCCAGGTTATGAAGCTCGTCGACCAGCAGAACCCGGGTGCCGACCTTCTCCAGGTTGGTAACCACCGCTCGCCTCAGCTCCGCCCGCCGGGCGCTCGGTGCATAAGGGCAGCCAAGCCGGTCGAGGATCGTCTGGTAGACGATGATCAGGGTCGGGTGCTCCGGCAGGCAGATCATCAAAACCGGGATCAGCGACTTGTCCTGGTCGGGGCGGTGCAGGGGAGGGTGATCGGCCTCGAAGCGCTCCAGCAACGTTGACTTGCCGTTGTTGGTCGGCGCTTCGATCAGGATGTTCTCGGGACGCTGCTGGCGGGGGATGTCCAGCAGCGTCCGCATCGCCGCGTAGGGGTCCCGAATTGAGGCGTAGGGGATCCAACGCTTGGTGCGAACCCGTTCGATCCGCTCCGCAGCCGGCAACTCCAGCAGCGGTACGGTGGAGGGGTGGAGGTGGTCGTAGCCGGTCATCACCAGCCCTCCAGATCACGGATCGGCCGGACGCGCCGGGTGGGCTGCTGATCGTTCCCGGCCTCGGTCGACGGCACGGTGGCCGGTATTGTGTCGTGGGCCGCAGCGGTCGTCGGGGCAGGGGCCGCATGGGCCTTCGCGTCCTCCCGCCGGCGTTCCTGCCGGCGCCGGGCCGCGGCCGACTTGCGGGCTGCCTCGGCATCGATCTGGCGGCATCGCGCGATCGCCCGGAAGATGGCGTGCTCGTCGTCGGCATCGTGCCCGAGGCGCTTCAGCTCGGCGACGGCGTCGTCGACCTCCCACAGCGCCACCGGCGGCCGGTGGCGGTCCCGCAGCGGGATATCGTAATACTCCTGCGTGTCCGGATTGTAGAAATGGATCACGCTGACGTTTCTCGGATCGTAGCGGACCACGTATTTCCGGCCGTCCTTCCGGCTGGCCAGCACCCGGAGGAGGTCGCTCTGGTAGGTCAGGTGGTTGAGCCGGATGCCGTAGGCCTGGACGGTCCGGTACTCGACCGGGAGAAAATCCTTGAGAAGGCGTCCGGGGTCGGACGGCATGCGCGGGTAGCCACGTCCGGGGATACGGTCGCTGCCGAGGATGCCGTGCTCGTACGCCTTCAGCGGGGTCGTCCCCAAGGCGGAATGCCGGCTCCGATGGTAGCGATCGACGATCATGATCGCCAGACGGCGCGTTGCCTCCTCAATCGTCAGAGCGGCGCCGGCGCGGCCGTCATAGTCTTTTCCCCGTTCGCCGATGCTGTTGAAGGTGTAGCCGGGGATCAGCCGGACATCGCCCATCATCGTGCCGACCAGGCGTTCGATGCGACCGCCGAAATAGGGCTGGCCGAGTGGCCGGAAGTCGCCGCGGATGCGCCATTGCCGGCAGCCGAGCTGAAGGCCGCGGCTGTCGAACTCCGCGGCGTTGTCGGTCAGGATGGCATCGTCGAGCCCCCAGACCGGGTAGGGCGACTCCAGGCCATGGCGGCGGCAGAACTCTTCCTTGTCGAGGATGCCGTGGGTCAGGGCCATCGCCACCGAGAGCGTCGACGGCCGGTGGATCGACAGGTAGAAGCCCTTCACCACCCGGCTGAACTCGTCGACGGCCAGCGTGAGGATCGGCCGGGTCACGGCTTGGACGTCCGGGCTGACGACGAAGAAGTCGGCGACGGTGTGATCGATCTGGATGCGCTGCAGCGGCCACCGCGCTGGATCGCCGGTGCCGTAAGTCTGGTGGTGCCGGCGTTCCGCCGCCATGCCGCCGAACCGGGCCGTGTCGACCGCCTTCGGGTCAAGGGCCTGCACCCGGGCGCGGATCGTGTTGGGCGCCACCGGCTTGAGCCCGGCGCGCTTCAGCTGGTCCAGCACCTCCGTGATGACCTCGGTCGCCCGCGCTCCGGCATTCGGCATGTAGATCGCATCGATCGCCGTGGCGATGATCTGCTCCGTCTCGGCTCCGATCCGCTTGCGCCGCCGCCGCTGGCGGTAGGCGTGCGGGATCAGGCAGGTGAGCGAGCGTTCCGATTCGTAGTCGTTGATCAGTCCATACAACGTCGAGACCCGCAGCCCCAGGCGCTCGGCGGCCAGAGACACGTCTGCCTTGGTGCGGCGGCGCAGGACCAGAAGAGCTTCGATCTCGTCCTGCCGCTGCCGGCCGACCGCCAGTTCCTCCTCGGTGAACTCGGCCAGATCGGGGATGGGGCGCTGCCTGGCGTCCGTGCCCGTCCAGGGTTTCAGCCCGACGGCCTCGTGGATGGCCCGTTCCCCGGTGGCGCTGTTCTCGATCAGCACGCTGGTCAGCGAGACGATCGACACCACGATGCCGAGGATGCCACCCAAATCGACCTCGGCATCCACTCCCAGGCGGTAGGTGAGGGGGGCTGGCATCGGCAGGGTATCGGTCATGAGGACAGCCCGACCAGCAGGTCCATGCCGAGCGGCGCCCGCGGGTCCATCCGCAGGCTGCGGTTGGCCAACATCGGCCACAGCGCCGCGTAGAAGCGTGCGCGGTCCCAGCGCTCGGGGCACAGGGTTTGGGCGAGGTCCAGCACCGTCCGTGGCCCGTGGGCGAGGCCGTCGGTGATCGCCTGGGCCATGCCGGCATCCGGCTCGATCCCCAAATAGGGGCTGAGCAGGCGCGCATTCTCGAAGCGGACGGTGCGGATGGTCAGGTCGGTGACGATGCGGAACCGCAGGCCCTGGCTGTTTGCCCAGGCTCTGGCCTGCAGGAACTTATGGCGATGGGTCGGCCACAGCTTGCGCAGCTGCTCGCGGTACTTGACCTCGTACAGGACCACCCGGTCGGCATAGGTGACCTTGAAGTCGGGCGTGTAGCGGCGCACTTGCCCGCCGGGCCAAACGATATCGATGGTCAGTGGCTGCTCGACGATCTCCCGGACATCGTCGCGCAGGCTCAGCAGGGTCAGGAAATCCCGCTCGAGCCCCGACTCGAAGCGGACGTCGCCGCTGCCGTCCGGCAGCACATGGCGTCCGGTGAAACTGCGGGTGTTGGGTTTGACGATCCGCCGCCGCATCCTGTCCTCCTCCAGCCAGCAATCTCGCCCGATCTTACCGCAGCCCAAGCTTGGCCGCACGGTCGGTTACATGGTCGCCATGGCTTGTTGGCCGGCTGGCTGGGAAATCGATAGGGGCGGGTCCAAGAGACCTGCTGCGTCCTCCGCATGAGGCGAGATCGCCTCCTGAGGTCTCTGTGCCTCTTGCAGACCGGGACCAATCGACAAGAACCGGCTGGGGGGTACCTGCGGTGTGGTCGGACGTTGGCCAGCCAACACCCTTCCGATGGTGTCGCGATGCCCAGGCGAGACCCGCTGTATGACACGGCTAGCGCCGAAAGCGCAGTGCCTCGATGACGGGGACAATGCCGGCGACGATTGGCGTCGGGCGAAAATGACAGGAAGCCCAGGGACGGTCGGGCTCCAGTCCGCTTACGCCCGAGCAGCGGGCTGTGGCGGCAAGGAAGACGGTTGTCAAGCACTGGGGAAGTCAGCAAGCACATTCGCATTCGTTCCGTTATGCTTGCTAAAGAAATTCAGCAAGCATATACCATGCTTAAGCAAGCATGGGGTATTGATCATGAGCGACGAAACCCCGCAGAGCAAAGGCGGGAAGCGCCGGGCTGAGAAGCTCACGCCCGAGGAACGCAAGCATATTGCAAGGCAGGGAGCCATCGCACGGTGGTCCAGTCAGGCCGGGGCTGGGAGCGAACCGGTACCCAAGGTGATCGTGACTGGCGTTCTTAGGGTCGGCAATATTCCTTGTGCCGTGCTGGACGACAAGGACAACACCAGAGTCCTGACACAGGCAGGGTTTCTCACCGCAATCGGCCGGGCGCCAACCCCCAAAAGCGCCTCCGGATCCGACTTCGCCGACTTGCCGGCATTCCTTCGTGCGAAGAACCTGGAACCGTTTATTGGCAATGGGTTAGCGGCTTCGTCGATCCCTATCGTTTTTGAGACGGAAAGACGCGGCAATGCCGGTGGCGGGCGTGCATTGGGGTACAAGGCGCAGCTCCTCCCTGATGTCTGCTGGGTCTACGCCAAGGCACACATGGCAGGAAAACTACTTTCCAGCCAGAAGCACATCGCAGAAGCATGTCTGACGTTGCTTGAGGCACTGACGAATGTTGCCATTGACGCACTTGTGGATGAAGCGACCGGCTTTCAGGACATGAGAGCGAAGGATGCTCTGATCCGGCTGTTGGAGAAGTATGTATCGAAGGAAGCATTCCCTTGGGTTAGGACGTTCGATAGTGAGTTCTATAAGGAAATGCATCGCTTGCATGGCTACGAGTACGATCCATCCAGCATGAAAAGGCCTTTGATTTTTGCCAGAAGAACTGAAGATATCTACAATCGGTTGGCTCCAGGTGTACGTAAAGAGCTTCAGAGAGTGGTGAAACGTGGAAAATCAGGGCGGCCTTCTGAAAAGTTGTTCACTCATTTGACTGAGACTGAAGGGTACAGGCGGCTTCAGGAGCTTTTGGTTGCATGCAAAGCGCTCATGAAAATCTCCGACACCTATGCAGATTATGAACGCAAACTCGACAAGGCTTTTCCACGGTTTGGCGATACACTTCCGCTGCCATTCGACGAACAATGAAGCATCCTTGAGACTAAGCGAAAAGGTCGTGCCGCGAGGGTAGCAGCGCGGTGCTTTCAGGGCGGACCCTGGCGATCGCTAGATGTTTAGTCCCGGCGTTTGATGGTGCGGGTTTTCGGTGAAGCTGGAGGGGTCTTTCTGCCAAGCTCTGCAGACGAACTCGTATGGTGTCAGCCCCTTCAGGGTCTTGAGCCTGCGTGCGAAGTTGTAGGCGGCCACGAAGTCGGTGAGGTGTTGCCGGAGTTGGTCGTGGCTTTCGTAGTAGAAGCGCTTGACCGTGGCGTCCTTGAGGGTTCGATTCATGCGCTCGACCTGGCCGTTGGTCCACGGGTGCTTGGGCTTGGTCGTGCGGTGGTCGATGTCGTGACGCGCACAGGCAAGTTCGAAGGCATGGGCTCGGAAGCGCTCGCCCTTGGCGATGGCTTCCTTGATCAATGGGACGGCCGATCCGCCGCCACCCGGTGTGGTGAACTGGATGCCGTTGTCGGTGAGCACCGTGTGGATTTTGTAGGGGACAGCGGCGATCAGGCGCAGCAGGAAGTCTTTGGAGGTCGCTGTCGTCGCCGTCTCATGCAGTTCGACGAAGGCGAACTTCGACGTTCGATCAATGGCGACGAACATGTGCAACTTGCTCTGTTCGGTCCGAACCTCGGCGATGTCGATATGGAAGAAGCCGATGGGATAGGCCTTGAACTTCCTGCGGACCGGCTTGTCTCCTTCGACATCAGGCAGGCGGGCAATGCCATGGCGCTGCAAGCATCGATGCAGTGATGACCGGGTCAGGTGGGGGATTGTCGGCTGCAGGGCATAGAGGCAGTCATCGAGCGGCAGCAGGGTATAGCGCCGGAAAGCGACGATGACTGCCTCTTCTTCCACCGGCAGCACCGTCGAACGAGGTGCCTTGGGACCGGTCTTCTTGTCGGTTACCGTGGGCCGCGCTTTCCACTTGGCAACCGTCTTCGGGTTGATCCCGTAGCGCTTGGCCAGAGCCCTCAGGCTCTCTTGACTATGTTGTATCGCTCGACGGATCGCCTCTGTCGTCGTGGCGCTCCCATGGAGTACTTGGCCCATAGTACATCCCTCCATTCCTGCAGGTAGGATGCACCATCAAACGCCGGGACTAAACATCTAGTCTTATAGTTGAGGTTGCCTTGACATGAGCTGGCGGCCCCAGTGATACGCGCGGGCGACGGCCTGATGCGTTCGCTGCCACACCGACCAGGCGAGGATCAGGGCGAGCCCAGGTGGACACTGCCTCTGGAGGGCGGTGATGAGGTGGCGGATCTCCGGCATGCTGTAGGCAATTGGCTCGAATGGCGTTCGGCGGCCGCCCCTTTTTCCGTAGTGAGCCGCTGGCGCATGGCGGCGAGAAAGGCGAGCGCCAGCATCGAGAGGGTGATGTGCCGGTACCAGCCATGCCAACTGCGGACCTCGTAATCGGCCAACCCGCAATCCTGCTTGGCGATCTCGAAGCATTCCTCGATCGCCCACCGCCGCCCGGCCACCCGCGCCAAGTCCGCCAAGGTGGTTTCCATCGGCCCGAAGGTGACGTAGTAGGCCTTGTCGGCGTGGTCCTTGCGGTTGCGGCGGATCAGCAGCCAATGATCCCAGGGCGGTTCCTGCAAGCGGAACAGGCGCAACCGGGCCCAGTCGTAGTAGCGCTGCCCCTTGGCGCCGACGCCGGCGCTCAGCCGCTTCCAGCCATCCTCCGGCACGAGGTCGGCCAAGGCCGAGGCCTTGAGGTGGAGGAACTCGCGCTCAGCGGTCAGGACGTTCAGCACCTCGTTGCCGCGCACCGCCAGCACGTAGGGGATCTCGCGCTGCTCCAGCAGCACGCGCAGGCTCTTGTCCGAGCCGTAGAGTGCGTCCGCGGCCACCCAGCCGCACGGCACGCCAGCATCCAGGGCCTGCGCGATCATCGCCCGCGCTATCGCCGGCTTGGTGGCGAACGCCACGTCGGCCGGGATGCGGCCCTCGCGCCGATGCGCGTCATCCAGCCAGTCCTCGGGCAGATAGAGGCGGCGGTCGATCAGTGCGTGGCCACGCTCGGTAGCGTAGGCCAGGAGCACACCGACCTGACAGTTGTCGATACGCCCGGCGGTGCCGGAATATTGCCGAGCCACGCCGACGGAATGCTCGCCCTTCTTGAGAAAGCCGGTTTCATCGACGATGAGCACACCATCGCGGCCGAGTTGCTCGACGACGTAGGCACGGCATACGTCGCGGACACGGTCCTGGTCCCACAGCACGTGGCTGAGCACCCGCTGCGTGCGCCAGGGCCGGGCGTCGCCGATCTGTTCGGCCAGCTGCCAGCCGTTCTTGCGCTTGGCGCCGCCGAGCAGCCCTTCAAGGTACTTGCGGGCCTGCTGACGCGGCTCGGCGCGCGCGAATTCATTGGAATTGCGGCCGAACAGCTCATCCAGCCGGGACGGCCAACCCGTCAACACACCCAGAGCAGCGGTCATGGAAGCCTCCTCAAGCGGAGACTCCCTTCAACAGCTCCCGCCCGTCAGCCTCACAGGCTCAACTGTAGGACTAGAGAAGGAACCCGACTGACTGAGTCATGCGCAGGGTTTGGATGCCTTGTTGGTCAAATCGCCGATCACCGCATAGGGCAGTCGTTCAAGGATCGACAGCACGCGATCCCGTCCTGGCGCAGGGACGCGACATGTGAATCCTCATGTTTTTGCATCTGATGCAGGAACTGGATGATTTTGACCAGAAGGCGGCTGTGATCTTTGCAGTTGCGACGCAGGACTGGCCGGCTGCGGCGATGTGCTCCACAGAGGCAGGGTCGACGAAGGCCAACGAGGGTTTCCGGTTTCCCCCCGTTTTTGGTGATCGACGCGATCCGCCGCCCATCGCACAGCAGGATGCGGCCGGCCTTGTCAACCTTGAGCCGACGGAACCGGATCTGCGAGGCGAGTTCCATCGATATGCCGCTGGCGGCTTTCTCCGCCAGCCATTGGGGTCGGGCAGCCAAGCCGTGCGCCCACCCAGCTTCGGCCGGCCAGCATCGGGTAATCTCGACTTTCACCTGCAGCATCAGGAAGGCGACGAGTGCGGTGAGCCACTGTCGTGCCCCGTTGTCGTCGAGAACCTCGATGGGCTCGACATCGGGCCAATGCAGGCAGAACGATCCATCCGGGTTGATATGTCGGCTCGGACAAACAGGCGGGAGCCTTGCGTCGGCCGACCGTGCGTCCTCCTTGACAACCAAGGCGCCGTTCGTGACCGTGATCATGACGTCGAACGGTATCTCACGGCCATCATTTCTTGGGATGACGATGCGCAGGCCGAGTTCGCCCGGGTTGACGAAGCGGATGGTGTGCCCATCCGCGTCGGCTGTCCGGCACAATCGGCTCAGACGGGGACTGTTGAGAAGCCCGGTCAACCCGGTGGCCACGGTGGTTGCCGCGTGATGCGCTGAAGCGCTCATCGATCCTCAACCCCGCATCGGCGTAGAATAGGGGCGGGCATCGTAGTCAGATGCGGCTTTCACGTAAGCAGGCGCAGTCACCATGGCTCTGGCAACCGCAGCCTTTGCAGTGCTGTCGCCCTGGTCGGACAGCGCGGTCACCGCGGCGGCATAATCCAGATCGGCTTTCTTGCGCTTTTTGCCGAACAGGTCCTGCACCGCTTTGGAACCCGCGCTGTAGGCGTCGGATCCCAAGGCTGTTTCG
This sequence comes from Azospirillum sp. B21, assembly GCF_008364825.1. GTDB lineage: Bacteria > Pseudomonadota > Alphaproteobacteria > Azospirillales > Azospirillaceae > Azospirillum. Next base: position 26,189 of record NZ_VTTO01000004.1, on the reverse strand, counting down.
GTGCCGCTGCACCGCTTTTGTTCATCCTCCGCCTGTATTGTCGCCCGTCCGAGCGAGCAGCGGGAGCGTTTCCCTTTGATGCCAAGTCGGCTCATCGCGGCGTAACCGAGATCGAAGCCGATGGCGAGTCCGAGCTCGTCGATCTCACCGATTTTTTCCTTTGCCAGGTCGAAGCTGGAGCGCATGCCACCGGCAGCCAGGACTGCGGTGCTGACGGTCGCCTCGCGATCGGTGCTCGCTGCGCCCTCGGCCAGCTGTCCATGAATGCAGTCGCCGATGAAGCGCACTTTCATGCCGTCAAAATCAATGTTCAGGACACTGTGCAATTCCTTGCGCAGCACGTGAAGGGTCCTGACGACCTTCTCCGGCTCGTCGTCGAGGTGCGTGGCGACGAACTTCGTGAACCCATCGATGTCGGCATAGAAGGTCACGCCTTCGATCCGACGCGAACTGGCGGGACCGATCTCGGAGAAAATCGCCTCGAAGTCGCTGAGGGGAGGTGTCGGGCGGGTGAACTTGAAACTCTTCAGCGGATGGTCTGCCAGCTGATCGTTCCATGTCTCCAGCACATCGTCGATGTCGATGTCCAGGCCGGACGCGGCAACCGCCGCCTCGATCTCCGTCTTCGACAAAGGCGTCGTTGCCTGATCCTCGACCTCCACCACGTCAAGCCCAGCGGTCTTGCGGGCACCGGATGTCACGAAGATCCCCGTCCTGGCCGTCCCGGTGCCTGCCGCCAGCTTGGCTGCGATGTTGGCAGGGTTGCCGAGGAACAGGGGTTCGCGGCTTCCACGGCGGCCATTGTTGACCGCCAAAGCCATCCCGCTGTCGATGCCAACCCGCACCTTGGCGGCCGGGAGCGGGTCGTCGGGATCCGACACACTCTTCAGCAGCTTGATCACGCTGTCGCCGATGGTCACCGCCTTGTTGATCCGCTTGGCCTCGTCGTCCAGCGGCAGGACCACCACCGCGTGGAGACGCTGGTTGTGGAAATCGACCTTGACGGCGTCTGCGTCCTCCAGGATCACCTGTACCGCACGCTGGTGCAGGTTCAAGAACCGCAGCGCACGCCGGTGCTTCTGTTCCGTCTCGCTGTCTTTGCCCAGCATGTCATAGATATTGAGAAGATCGATGTAGATGTGTGCCGCATCGACCTTGTAGGCGACATTTGTCGGAAGGTTCAGGACATCGCTCTTCGACACGAGGGTCTTGACCTCGACCTTTTCCACATCCTTCAGGGCCTGATCGATGCGATCCCCGGCCCGCTTGCTGTTCCAGTTCCCCGCCATGATGTCGGCTCCTTTCCTGAGACGTGGTCAGATGGCAGCCTGCGGCGGGCCGCTGCGCAGATCGATGTCGGCCTGCTTTGCTTTGATGGTCGCTTCGAACGGCAGCAGGGCTCGGCTCGCTTCCGGAAGCGCGTTGTAGAAGGCGGTGCTGACCCGAACATCGGCCAGAGCATCCCCGGCCAGCATATCGTCGCTCCTGGCCTGCTCCAGGCGCGCTGCGGCGTTGACCTCCGGCCCGAGCAGCGTGACCTGCATCCGGTCCGGCGACCCGAAGTTGCCGGCTATGGCTTCCCCGAGATGGAGACCGACACGCAGGCCGAGCTTGTCACCCTCCACCGGAATATCCGCCATCAGCTTGACCGCGGCGATTGCCGCGCTCAGAGCCTGATCGCAGAGTTGCGCGACATCGTCAGGGGTTGCAGTCGTCGGCACCGGCCAGTACGCCATCAAGCCGTCGCCCATGAATTTATCGACATAGCCGTCGGCGGCTTCGATGGCGCCGGACTGCAACTGCATGCAGCGCCGGATGATCTCAGCGGTCTCTGCCGGAGAAATCCGCAACGCGAGCTTGGAGAAGCCGACGACGTCGCTGAAGAGGATCACGAACCGGCCGGCTTCCAGTTTGTCGGGGAAATGTCCGGCGGAGAGCGAGCCCTGGGCCAGGACGAAGCCCTGCTGATGCTGGTTGAGGAAGCGGCTGATGATGGCGGTGTTGTCGCGATCCCGGTCGATGAACTCGGACCGCTGGATCGTGGCGTAGCGCAGCTTCGCCGAGACCACGCCGGCGAGGTTGCGCCAGACGGCGGCCAGGATGCCGGGCGGCAGCCGCTCCACACAGGTGCGGCCGATTTCCAGCAGCGTGGTCGGACCGAACGCGACGAGGTCAGCCGACCGGGTGGAGTCGGGTTCGATGATGGCCTGTTCGCCGACGATGTAGGGGATCTTGCGATCGAGCAGGTTATTGCGGCCATGCTTCACCCCAACCGCCCCCTGGACGACGATCCACAGGCAGTTGGCCTTGGCACCCGCCCGGCACACGAGTTGGCCGTCGCCATACTGTCGCGGCGTCGGTTGAAGGTTGCCGATCGTCTCGTCGATGTCCTCGCCGGCGATGCCGGCCAGCAAGCCCGAGTCCTTCAGCAGTGCCAGATAGTCGTCCCGCAGTACGGGTCTCAGTTCAGCCTCAGCCATAATCGCAGTGTCCGCCATCTTACGGTGTAACCCGATCCAGATAGGAACACTTTCCCTAAAAAGCAAGGCGGATTTTAAAAAAAACGATGGAACGCGGTTTTGACACCGGATGGACAGTGGTTCGTGTACATATATTCCTCGCAATTCCGTCAGCTAAGACATGGGTGCGCGGACTGGAGCCCGATGCCGGTCCGGGACCGGACCTAGGAGTTGACGCTTGGGCATAGGCGTTAGCCGGAAGGGGCGGCGTGGTCGACCGCGTCACCCTTCCAAAGAGGGGAGCGGGAAGCAGTGTCTGCGGACAATCAAGGGGGAAAGGATATCTCCGCACCTCGATGGCGAACTCATCGAAAAACTTGAAAATCTTTTTGTTCTTCAATGGCCTGGGGTGGGGGCAAACACCACCCGAGCGCGTCGGTGTGCCGGTCCCTCCTGTCGTCTACCGCTGCTACCTCCGACTCGGCGATCTCTCCGGTGGAGATCCGCGCCACCATGGCTGCCGCCCGCATCACGGCGCCGAAGCGCTTCAGGCTGGCGAGACAGATACCCATGTGGTGGAGCGCTACAGCAGATGGGTGGCGCGCGGTCAGAAGAGTGAAGGATGCGGATATCAGCTTCCTGGTTACCGTTCAAGAACGACAGGTCTCAAGCGGGAATAGCATCGGGCGATGCCGAACCACGGCAATTCAACGATCGCAGATAAAGCGCCGTCGAACCGGTCCAGCCATTAGGTGAGGACTTCGAGCAGGTCTGAATTTTAACTGCATCAGTCTGAAATTTAGATTAACATCCGACTCGGAGAATCAATGGGTTAGCCAGGCTATAGTCTGAAATTTATTTGAAGCTAACACACATCGACGTGCCGGCGGTCAGCCCCGCCGACCTCAGCCTGCCGCCGCCGGCGGAGGGCAGCGCCGACATCGCCGCCCGCGTCGCCGTCGCCCGCGCGATCCAGGCGGAACGCTATGGCGGCTTCGGTCCTTACCCGGCCGGCCGGGCGGTGCGCACGAACGCCGAGGCGGACGGCGAACTGCTGGAGAAGGTCGCCTCGCCCGACGCCCCCGGCCGCGCCCTGCTGACCGAGGCGGCGGAGCGGCTGAAGCTGTCGGCCCGCGGCTACCACCGGGTGATGCGGGTGGGTCGGACGCTGGCCGACCTGGACGGGGTGGAAGGGGTGAGGCGCCGTCACATCGCGGAAGCGCTGAGCTACCGGCGGATCGCGCCGGGGCGGTGAGGGGACTGAGAATTCTCGGAGACGTTAGACCCCCACCTATCCTCCCCCGCTCTCGCGGGGGAGGGACTGCCGCCGCACTTTTGCAAAGCTCCAGAAGCTCCCTCCCCTGCCCAGCGGGGGAGGGAAGGGGCCCAGGCGTAAGCCTGGGAAGGGTGGGGGCAACCGTGGCCGGCGCTTCCGCCAATCCAACTCACGGCCGTTCGAACACCGGCGGCTTGGCCGCTCCCGGACAGACGGTTGCCGGCACCGACTCCTGCTCGACGAAGGTCACCGCGGCGGCCATGGCGCAGTCCTCGCTGGAAGTCACGATATGGCTGGCGGCGCGGAAGACCAGATGGCGGCTCTTGGGCAGGGTGGCGGCGGCGCGGTCGCCCCATTCCGGCGGGGTGACCGGATCGTAGGCGCCGGACAGCAGAAGGACCGGCACCGGGCTGGCGACCGGCAGCCGTTCGGCCGCTTCCTGGTGGCCGGCGGGCCACAGACGGCAGACGCGCTGGCCGGGATCGTCGGTGGCGACGAGGCCATACGGCGCATAGCGACGGGCATTGTCGGCGCGCTTCAGCGGTTCGGCACTGTTGACCGACTCCCGGCATTCGGTGGAGAAGACCAGCCCGTCGGCGATTTCCGGGTCTCCCAGCCAGTTGGTCGGCGCCCATTCCGCCAGGGTCGCATACTGGCCGCGGGCGGCGCGGTCGATGATGGTCGGCACGAGGGGGACCGCCTCGCTGATCGCCAGTGCTTCCAACCCGGCGGCGATCGCCATTCCGCCGGTCAGCCGCAGGGCGCGGCGCGTCTCGTGATCGCCGACGACGATGTCGACCGGATTGCGGTCCAGCCGCTCCACCAGATCGAGGAAGCGCTTTTCCAGATCGGGAAAGGCCGACCGGCAGCCGCGGTTGGCGGCGCAATCGTCGAACAGCCGGCGGTAGGCCCGTTGCGCCAGCCAGGCGGCCTCCTCCTGCGCGTTGACGTCGGGCGGATAGACGCTGTCGAACACGGCGGTGCGGACACGGCCGCCCTGCCGCCGCAAGATCTCCAAACCCACCCGCGTGCCGTAGGATACCGCGAACAGGTTGATGCGCTGAGCGCCCAGCGCGGTGGCGATGTCCAGCGCATCCTCCGCCGCGACGGGGGTGGAGAACTGGGTGCCGTCCAGCCCGGCCGCCGTCAGCCGGGCGGCGCAGGCGCTGACCGCTGCCCGTTCCAAAGCCGCCCGCTGTTCGCGCGTCAGCGGCCGGGTGCCGCGGGTGGGGGCGACGCCGTCCAGTTCGCGACAGTCGGTGTCCGGCTCCGCCCGGCCGACGCCGCGCGGATCGAACAGGATCAGGTTGCGGGCGCGGCGGAAGGGGGCCGACAGCTCCCACCACACCTCCATCCGCTCTTCCGTCGCCTCGCCGCTGCCGAAGGGTGAAGCACCGGGGCCACCCTCCAGGAACAGCACGGGGTCGGGGGCGGGCTGGCGGGCGGTGCTGAGCAGGACGGCGACCGGCAGGCGCAGGCTGCGGCTGTTGGGGCGGTCGCGCCGTTCCGGAACCGCCACCGTTCCGCACAAGGCCGCCTCGCCCTCCGGCACGGTGAACCAGCAGGGGCCTGGGGTGAAGCGCGCCTCCGCTGCCGCCGGACCGGTCCACAGCGCCGCCATCGTCGCGACGGCCATCGCCAGAACCGCCCGTAGCGTCAGGGCGGAGCGCACCGCTGTCGGCCATACGGGGGAGAGGGCGGTCAACACGAATGGACGGTCCGGAACCGATGGATGGGGAGCAGAGAGACGGAGTACCACCGAAGGCGTTCGCCGACGGCTTTGTTTGACCGACCAGCCCCCCGCTTGTCCAGAGATGCCCGCCGCCATCCCGCCCGCTGGTGAAACCGTGCGCGAGCGGTGCCGATTTGCCACAGGCGTGCGGCAATGGTCACGCCGCTTCCAAATGGACACGCCGATCCACTGACGGACAGGTTGACGGAACACATCCGACTGCGGAACTATTTCGCCTCCAGAGGCTCCGGTGTTCGGAGCCTCCCAGGCAAAGGAGCAGATCATGCCGACCTTGTGGACGGCGTTGCGGAGCCGCTGGCTCGATTCCGGGGCGTCCTCCGGACCGGGCCGATTGTGCGACCACCTGCGGCGCGACATCGGATTGGCGGACGGGGATGCCGGGGACGGCGAAGAGCCTCCACTTGCATGCCGTCTTCGGCCTTTTCACATCCGCGATCGGAACCTATCGGAAGCGCGGACATTTTTGACCTTGCAACCGTATCGCTGAGCGGCGATACCGGATCCGCCGGCCTCTCACGCCGGCATCACTCAACCCCTGGAGAGTATCGATGAAAGCCATCGTAACCACCGCCTGGACTCGCCGATCGGGCGATCCGGCCGCCACCGCCGTCCATATGGCCGCCAATCATGCCCAAGCCGCCCTTCTTCGTCCCGCACCCTTCGAACGTGAATTCCGGATATCGAGAGGATCCCATGTGTGTCTTTCTGGGTTTTTGCGGTCACCGTCTCTTCGTTGAACACGCCCGCTGGGCATCGCCGGCCGGGTCGTTCGACCTGCGGCGTGAAAACGGGGAAGTCATCCTATGGCTTGGACGCCTGAACATCATCTACACACCGGCCCGTTGGGGACCACCCTCCCGCGCTGCATAGCGCGCGGCGCCGCGGAGACCTGCTGAATGCCGGCCCGCGTTCGTCATGACGAGGTCCTTACCGTCGTCCAGGTGCTTGAGGCGTTCCGCAAGCTCGACCCCGACCTGCCCATCCAGTATGCGCTGAGTTTCATGACCATCGCGCAGAGCGAAGGCATTTCCATCGGCGAACTGGCGGAACGCCTGGGCATCGCCCAATCCTCCGCGTCGCGCAACGTCGCGGCGCTCAGCCGCTGGCACAGCTTCGGCAAGGCCGGCCTCGATCTGGTGCAGGCGCAGGAAGATCCGCGCGAACGCCGCCGTAAGATCGTCACCCTGACCGACAAGGGCCGTGAGTTCCTGGACGCGTTGCGCGCCATCGTGAACCCGCCCGACCAGCGCCGTCCCGCCAAAACAGCTTGATTTCCGCCTTCAGACGACTCCGTTCAGCGCCGTGCGCAGCATCCTCACCAGCGTGCGCACCGCCAGTTCCTGCCGTTCCAAACTCAGGCCGCCGAAGCGGCGCAGCGTTGCCGCGCGTTCAGGCAGCGGCGGCATGTGGAAGAAGCCGTAGGGGATATCCAGGTCGGCGCTCTCGATGATGTTGCGCGCCCGGTAGAACAGATGGTTGCCGAGGAAGCCGCCGGAGAAATCGCCGAAGGTCACCGGCAGCCCGGCCATCGACAATTCCCGCATCACCCGCGGCACCGGCAGGGTGCTGCCATAGGCGGTAGGCCCGTCGGGCACGATGTCGGCGTGTTCGCGCACCGTGCCGGCGGCGTCGGCCAGCGGGCTTTCGTCGCGGTTCCAGGCCAGCCGTTCCAGCCGGATGTAATCGCTCGCTTCCCAATAGGCAAAGCCGAGCGCCGCCAGTGGCCGGTGTTCGGTCAGCAGCTCGGCGAAGGCTTCGCCGCAGGCGTCATAGAGAGGAGGCAAGGTGGCGGTGACGACCCCCGGCTCTCCCGAAAGCCGGTCCATCAGCAGGGCGGTCGGATCGGCTGCCCAGGGATGCCCAGCGGGAGAGTGATCCGCTTCGCCGTTCGGGGGGAGCCCGAACGGCGCGAAGCCGGTGATCAGGATGGGGGCCGTCACGCGCAGGGCATCCTTACGGCCGCAGCAGGCCGATGATGTCCTTCACGTCGTTCAGGTTCTTCTCGGCGATGGCGGCAGCGCGCTCACCGCCCTTCTTCAGCAGCCGGTCGATCTCCGCCTTGTCGGCCAGCAGCTCCTTCATGCGGGTGGTGATCGGCGCCAGCTTGTCCACCGACAGGTCGACCAGCGACTTCTTGAAGTCGGAGAACTGCGCACCCGCGAACTGCGCCAGCACCTGCTCGCGCGACTGGCTGGCCAGCGCGCCGTAGATGGTGACGAGGTTGTCGGCCTCGGGGCGGGCCTCCAGCTCGGTCACGGTTTCCGGCAGAGGCTCCGGGTCGGTCTTCGCCTTGCGGATCTTCTGCGCGATGGTGTCGGCGTCGTCGGTCATGTTGATGCGCGAATATTCGGACTCGTCCGACTTCGACATCTTCTTCTTGCCGTCGCGCAGGCTCATCACCCGCGTCGCCTCGCCCAGGATCTGCGGCTCGGGCAGCGGGAAGAACTCGGTTTCATAGCGGCGGTTGAAGGCGCCGGCGATGTCGCGCGCCAGTTCCAGATGCTGCTTCTGGTCCTCGCCCACCGGCACATGGGTGGCCTTGTAAAGCAGGATGTCGGCTGCCATCAGCGTCGGGTAGGCGTACAGGCCCAGATTGGCCATGTCCTTCTGCTTGCCGGCCTTTTCCTTGAACTGGGTCATGCGGTTCAGCCAGCCCAGCGGCGTGTGGCAGGACAGAATCCAGCCCAGTTCGGCATGGCCCGACACGACCGACTGGTTGAACAGGATGTTCTTGTCCGGGTCGATGCCGGCGGCGATGTAAGCCGCGGCGACCTCGCGGATGTTGTTGCGCAGGACCTCGGGGTCCTGGTCGATGGTCAGCGCGTGCAGGTCGACGACGCAGAAGATGCACTCGTAGCTGTTCTGCAGTTCCACCCAGTTGCGCAGCGCCCCCAGATAGTTGCCGAGGTGAAGCTGCCGGGTCGGCTGCATGCCGGAAAAAATGCGGTTCACGGGTGGTCTCGCTCGAAAACTCTGGGAGGCGGCAGTTATCGCCCCCCGAAGTCCGCCGGTCAAGGCACGCCGCGCGGTTGATCGTCGTCCGCGCGGATCGTCGCGTGCAGGCAGCGGCGGTTGTATTGAATGCGCCTGTGTGCTACCGCCGCGTTCGTGTGGTTGGGAGGGGGGCGGACCCGCCGCCCCCGCCACACGAGAAGGAGAAGAAGGATGAAACGAATCCTTCCTTCTGGTCCTTGTCCTGGAGATCATCAAGCGTCTGCTTGACCTCTACCAGGGCTAAGGCTGGACCAGGGAGCGGCGGGGTCGGAGCCGCCGCTCCCACGGTTCAAGATAAGTCCGGAGCCGATTGCCCGCAAGGGTATGCGGACCTCCGCTTCCCGAAAAAATTGCACAACGCTACGCCACGCTCTCGCGCTGCAGCGTATCCTTACTTGGTCGCGCGGCGGCGCTCGATGGCGTCCCACAGCAGGGCTTCCAGCTGCACGCCGTCCAGGCGGTTGATCTCCTGGATGCCGGTGGGGGAGGTGACGTTGATCTCGGTCATGTAGTCGCCGATCACGTCGATGCCGACGAAGACCAGCCCCTTCTCGCGCAGCACCGGGCCGATGGCGGCGCACATCTCGCGTTCGCGCGCGGTCAGTTCGGTCTTCCGGGCGCTGCCGCCGGCATGGAAGTTGGCGCGGGCCTCGCCCTCCAGCGGCATGCGGCTGACCGCGCCCACCGGCTCGCCGTCGACCAGGATGATGCGCTTGTCGCCCTGGCGGATCTCCGGCAGGTACTTCTGCACGATCACCGGCTCGCGGTAGAGCTGGGTGAACAGTTCCAGCAGCGATCCCAGATTCTCGTCGTCGGGCTTCAGGTGGAAGACGCCGGCGCCGCCGTTGCCGAACAGCGGCTTGACGATGATGTCCTTGTGCTCCGCTCGGAACTCCAGGATGGCCTGCTTGTCGCTGGTGATCAGCGTCGGCGGCATCAGGTCGGGGAACTTGGTGATGAACAGCTTTTCCGGCGCGTTGCGCACTTCGGCCGGGTCGTTGACCACCAGCACCTTGGGCTGCACATGCTCCAGCAGGTGCGTGGAGGTGATGTAGGCCATGTCGAAGGGCGGGTCCTGCCGCAGCAGGATGACGTCCATTGTCGACAGGTCGGTCGGCACCGGCTCGCCCAGCGTGTAATGGGCGCCGCGCTGGCGCACCACCGTCATCTCGCGCACGCGGGCGGTCAGGCGGTTGCCGGTCAGGATCAGGTCGCGCGGGTGGTAGTGGTACAGGCGATGGCCGCGCTTCTGCGCCTCCAGCGCCATCATGAAGCTGGAATCGGTGTCGATGTTGATCGACTCGATGGGGTCCATCTGGAAGGCGACGGCGAGGCTCATGACGGGTCCCTCTGGAACGGGGTCAGTTCAGGCGGTTCTTCAACTGCTGGATCAGCGAGGCGGTCTGGTGGCGGTGATGGTCGTCGCCGGTCAGCGCCATGAAGGTCTCCAGCGCGGTGATGGCGTCCTTCAGGTTCCCGGCATGGGCCTCCAGAAGGCCGGTCTCGCGCCACAGCGCCGGCTCGTGCGGGGCGAACAGGCGCATCGCCTCCAGCACCTCCAGCGCCTTCGGCACCTCGTGCGCCGACAGGTGGCGCAGCTTGATGTTGTTCTGCAGCCGCAGCAGCACGTCGCGGTTCGACACCGGCTGGTAATGGCCGGGCTCCAGCTCGGCGGCGCTGCCGGCGGTGGCCTTCAGCAGGTCGCGCAGATCGACGACGCTGCGGGTCTGCCCCTCGTTGAAGGGATCGATGATGGCGCGCGCGCCGTCCTTCTCGATGCGGACCAGGAAATGGCCGGGGAAGTTCAGCCCCACCATCGGCCAGCCCTGCGAGCGGGCGGCGTGCATATAGAGAATGCCCAGCGCCACCGGCAGGCCGCGCCGGCGGTCGATCACCCGCAGCAGGTTGGCGTTCTGCAGGTCGTCGTAGGTGTCGTGGTCGCCGGAATAGCCGTGGCGCCCGCCGATCACCGCATGCAGATGGGCGATGCGTGCTTCCAGGCTGACATTTGCCGGATCCTGCGCCGCGACGCGGGCGGCCAGATCCTCGACGATGGCGCGGATGTGGGCGCGGTAGGGGGCGAGCTCGGCATTCGGCAGCTCCAGCGCGCCGAGCGCCAGGGCGGCTTCGGCCAGATCGATCTCGTCGTCCGGCTGGTCGCCGATGCGGCGCAGGATTTCGCGGGCTTCCGCGCGGTTGCTCAAGACTGTCGCCCCCTCAAATTCATCCCCTCACAGTCTCCAGGCATCGACCAGATGACGGGGCCAGGCCCAAGGGGTAACCAGCATCACGTCGAAGCGCAAGACATAGCCGGCATAGCGGGGGTTGGCGCCCAGGAAGGCATGGGCGGCACGGACCAGCCGGCCGCGCTGGCGGGCGTTCAGCGCCTCGTTGGCGGTGTCCCAGTCGCCGCGCGCCTTCACCTCGACGATGGCGATGGTCTTTCCGCGCCGGGCGACGATGTCGATCTCGCCCATCGGCGTGCGCAGGCGGCTGGCCAGGATGCGGTAGCCGCGCAGCCGCAGCGACAGGCGGCACAGCGCCTCCGCCCGGCGGCCAAGGCTTTCGGCACGCAGGCGCCGCGCATCCAGGTCGGTCATTTGCCCTTCTCCTCCCGCTGCAACTCCAGCGCGCGGGCGTAGACGGTGCGCTTGTGCTGGCCGGTGCGGGCGGCAACGTCGGCGGCGGCGTCGCGCACAGACAGGCGGGTCAGCGCCTCGCGCAGCAGCGCGTCCACGTCGGCTTCGCCGGGCGTCGCCTCCTCTCCCGGCGGACCGATCACCAGCACGACCTCGCCGCGCGGCGGGCCGGCCTCGGCGTAATGGGCGGCCAGCTCCGGCAGGGTGCCGCGCCGCACCTCCTCGTACAGCTTGGTCAGTTCGCGGGCGACGGCGGCCTCGCGCGGGCCCAGGATGTCGGCGAGGTCGGCCAGCGACTCCGGCAGGCGCTGCGGGGATTCGAAGAAGACCAGCGTGGCCGGCACGCCCTTCAGCTCTCCGGCGGTGGCGCGTCGCGCGCTGCTCTTGTTCGGCAGGAAGCCGGCGAACAGGAAACGGTCGGTCGGCAGGCCGGACAGCACCAGCGCCACCAGCGGGGCCGACGCGCCGGGCAGGGTGGTCACCGCCACGCCTTCCGCCACGCATTCCCGCACCAGCTTGTAGCCGGGGTCGGAGACCAGCGGCGTGCCGGCATCGGTGACCAGCGCGATGGCTTCGCCCTTTTTCATGCGGCCGATCAGGACCGGACGCATCTTTGCGGCGTTGTGCTCGTGGTAGGAGACGAAGGGGGTGTGGATGCCGTGGATGCCCATCAGCTTTGCGGTGACGCGCGTGTCCTCGCAGGCGATGGCGTCGGCCCGCTTCAGCGTGTCGAGCGCCCGCAGCGTGATGTCCGCTGCGTTTCCGATGGGGGTAGCGACGACATGGAGTCCGCCCGCGAGTTTACTTGGCGCGGCGAGGGGGCTACCTTGAGCGCCACTTTGAACCATGCCTTGGGTCTCGCCTTCGGTATTGGCGGCCGTTTCAGCAGATGTGGAGATGATTGGTGGCACGCTTGGCAACAGCTTTCTCACAGGGTCTGAAACGTCACGGCGTGGCAGCCTTGCTGGTCGCCGGCCTGTTGTCGGCCTGTTCGACTGTAAGCGCGCCGCCGCGGGTGGCACAAGCGCCGCAACCGGTCCCGGCTCCGGTGGCTCCCCTGCCCGACGCGCAGAGCCCCGTCAAGGTGGCCGTCCTGGTGCCGCTCAGCGGCCAGAGCGCGGCCATCGGACAGGCCATGCTGGACGCAGCGCAAATGGCGCTGTTCGACATGGCCGGCGACCAGCTTCAGCTTCTGCCGCGCGATACCAAGGGCACGCCGAGCGGTGCGGCCGACGCCGCGCGCCAGGCGCTGGCCGAAGGCGCCCGCCTGATCATCGGCCCGCTGTTCGCCGCCGACGTCGCCGCGGTGCGTCCCATCGCCCAGAATGCCGGCGTCGACGTGCTGGCCTTCACCAACGACGCCACCCAGGCCGGCAACGGCACCTATGTGCTGGGCTTCGTCCCGGCCGATCAGGTCAGCCGCGTCGCCGGCTTCGCCCGCTCGCGCGGGGTGACGCGCTTCACCGTGCTGGCGCCGCGCTCGCCCTATGGCGATGCGGTGGTCAACGCCTTGCAGTCCATCGGCCCGCGGCTGGGCACCATGACCACGCAGGTCGAACGCTATGACCCGGCCGTCACCGACCTGTCGGTCCCGGCCAAGCAGGTGGCGCAGGTGACGCCGCAGCCGCAGGCGGTGATGCTGGCCGAAGGCGGGCAGCGCGCCCAGGGGATCGCCCAGGCGCTGGCGGCGAACGGCGTGCAGCCGCAGCAGGTCAAGCTGCTGGGCACCGGCCTGTGGGACGACAGCTCGCAAGGGGCGCTGGGGCAGGAGCCGGCGCTGGTCGGCGCCTGGTACGCCGCACCCGCGCCGCAGACCCGCGCCCGCTTCGAGTCGCAGTTCGAGCAGGTCTATGGCCGCAAGCCGCCGCGCATCGCGACGCTGGCCTATGATGCGACCTCCATCGCCGCGGTGCTGACCCGCAGTGGCGGCCCGGTGCCCTTCGACCGTATGGCGATGACCAACCCCAACGGCTTCGAGGGTCTGGACGGCCTGTTCCGCCTGCGCGCCGACGGCATGGTCGAACGCGGGCTTGCGGTGATGGAGATCACGCCCACCGGATCGCGCGTGGTCGACCCGGCGCCGCCGTCCTTCGAGATGCTGGGGCAGTGAGAGAACCAGAACTTGCCCTCTCCCCCCTGGGGAGAGGGTTGGGTGAGGGGGATGCGCCGTGGCCGTCATTGGGACGAGCCGCGGCGTTTTCTTTTCTCAGGTAAGGATACTCGGGGATCGTCGCTGTGCGTCCCCCTCACCCTGGCCCTCTCCCCAGGGGGGAGAGGGGACAACTCCCGGGGCGGGTGAGGGCAAGCAAAACGCTATCCTTACTTACGCCCGCGCCCGCAGATAGGGGGTCAGGCGCCATTCGGCGAACTTGATCAGGCGGGTGGCGACGAAGTTCAGCACCAGATAGATCGCGCCTGCGACGATGAACAGCTCGAAGACCGCGAAGGTCTGGGCGATCATGCGCCGGGCGATGCCGGTGACCTCCATCAGCGTGATGGTGCTGGCGAGCGACGTCGCCTTGACCATCAGGATCACCTCGTTGCCGTAGGCCGGCAGCATCTGGCGGATCGCCACCGGCAGCACGATGCGGCGGAAGGCGAGCGCGCGGGACATGCCGCAGGCCCGCGCCGCCTCCACCTGCCCCTGGGGCACCGACAGGATGGCGCCGCGCAGCACCTCGCTGGTGTAGGCGCCGGTGTTCAGCGTCAGCGCCAGGATGGCGCACCAGTAGGGCTCGCGCAGGAAGGGCCAGAGGATGCTCTCGCGGATGAACTCGAACTGGCCCAGCCCATAGTAGACCAGGAAGATCTGCACCAGCAGCGGCGTGCCGCGGAAGACGAAGACATAGGCCGCGGCCAGCGTCTCCACCACGCGGTTGCCGGACAGCCGCAGAAGCGCGACGCCAAAGGCGACCAGCGCGCCCAGCGCCAGCGATCCGACGATCAACTGCAGCGTCAGCGACAGTCCGCCGAGCATGCGGGGCAGGCTGTCCCACATCAGTTGCCAGTTCATGGCCTCAGGCCCTCCGGACGCCGCGGTTGGCGGAGATTTCGGCGCGGTTGAACAGCGCCGTCGAAATGGTGGTCAGCAGCAGGTACAGCACGGCGGCGGTCCCATAGAACAGGAAGGGCTGGCGCGTGGCGCCGGCCGCCAGATGCGTCACGCGCATCAGCTCGGCCAAGGCCGTCACCGACACCAGCGCCGTGTCCTTCAGCGTCAGCTGCCAGACATTGCCGAGGCCGGGCAGGGCGAAACGCAGGGTCTGCGGCACCAGCACCCGGCGCAGGATCAGCCAGCGGCTCATCCCGCAGGCGCGCGCCGCCTCGATCTGGCCGAAGGGGACGGACTGCACCGCACCGCGGATCACCTCCGTCGAATAGGCGCCGGAGATCAGCCCGACCGCCAGCACGCCGATGGTGAAGGCGTTCAGGTCGACCCGCCCGTCATAGCCGAAGGCGGCGGCGATGGAGGTGGCGACGCTGCTGCCGCCGAAGAACAGCAGATAGATGACCAGCAGTTCGGGGATGCCGCGGACGACCGTTGTGTAGATGTCGGCCACCACGTTCAGCGCCAGGGAATGGCTGAGCTTGGCCGAGGCGCCGAGCGACCCGACGAGGATGCCGAAGGCAAAGGCCGACACGGCGACCGCGACGGTCATCGCGGTTCCCATCAGAAGCTGTCCGCCCCAGCCGTTGGGACCGAAGGAAAGGAGTTCCAGCATTGGCACGCCCGGTAAGGCCCGCCGGGCGCGGCGCGGAAGGCCGGCCGTACGGGGTCAGCTAACGGCGATCAGGGAACGAACGGCGCCCGGTTGCCGCGAAGGCCGCCGGGCGCCGTTCCGATCAGACAGGCGGACTGGAGGTCCGCCTTTCCTGGTCGCCTTACTTGGGGGAGATGTCGTAGCCGAAATGCTGCGTGCTCAGCTTCTTGACGGTGCCGTCCTTCAGAGCCTCGCCGATGGCCTTGTCGAACATCGCCTTCAGGTCGGCGGTGTCCTTGCGCAGGCCGACGCCCATGCCCTCGCCGATCACGCCGCCGATGAAGTTCGGGCCGACGACGACCATCTTGCCCGGCGTGGCCTTCAGCACCGCCTCGACCACCGACCGGTCGCCGAACATGGCGTCGACGCGGCCGGAGTTCAGGTCGATGCCGGCATTGTCGATCTTGTCGTAGGTGCGCATGGTCACCTTCGACAGATGCTTGTCCATGAAGTCGGCCTGGATGGTCGACACCTGGACGCCGACGGACTTGCCCTTCAGTGCTTCGGCCAGCTTGTCCAGCACCGGCTTGGCCTTGGCCTGGTCGTTCAGGTCGATGCGATCGGCGCCGAGGTTCAGCGCCTTGCCCAGCGGCGAGTCGGTCAGAACGGCGAAGACCGACGGCTCGGTGCCGTAGGGGGCGGAGAAGTCGATGACCTTCCTGCGCTCGTCGGTGATGGTCATCGCCGACATGATGGCGTCGTACTTGCCCTGCTGCAGGGCCGGGATGATGCCGTCCCAATCCTGGGCGACGAACTCGCAAGACACCTTCATGCGCTTGCACAGGTCGTTGGCGAGGTCGATCTCGAAGCCGATCAGCTTGCCCGAGGTGTCGGTGGCGTTCCACGGAGGATAGGCGCCCTCGCTGCCGATGCGGACCGTCTTCCACTCCTTGGCGCCGGCGGCGCCCGCCGCGGCCACAGCCATCATGGCGCCCAGCGCCAGGGCCGAAACGATCTTCTTCAACGCACACACTCCTCTGTTCGGTTCGCCCGTTCTTCCGCCCTTGTCGGCGGCCGGGCTGTTTCTGACGGTCCGGTCCTGCCCTCTGCCTCGTCCCCTCACGCCGCGCCGGACAGATGGCGCGAGAGGAACTGCCGCACCCGGTCCGAGTCGGGGTCGGTCAGCACCTTGTCGGGTGACCCCTCCTCCTCGATCCGCCCCTGATGCAGGAAAACCACCTTGGACGCCACTTCGCGGGCGAAGCCCATCTCGTGCGTCACCAGGATCATCGTGTTGCCTTCGTCCGCCAATTGGCGGATGACGCGCAGGACCTCGCCGACCAGCTCGGGGTCCAGCGCCGAGGTCGGCTCGTCGAACAGCATCACCTTCGGCTGCATGGCGAGCGCCCGCGCAATGGCCGCGCGCTGCTGCTGCCCGCCCGAGAGCTGGACCGGGTAGCTGTCGGCCTTGGCCAGGATGCCGACCTTGTCGAGCAGCATGCGGGCGCGGTCGACGGCTTCCGCCTTCGGCACGCCCAGCACATGCACCGGCGCCTCGATCACGTTTTCCAGGATGGTCATGTGGGTCCAGAGGTTGAAGCTCTGGAACACCATGCCGAGGCTCGTGCGGATGCGTTCCACCTGACGGGTGTCGGCGGGAACGGTGGCGCCGCGGCGCGTCTTCTTCAGCGCGATGGCCTCGCCGCCGATGACGACGCGCCCATCATCCGGAATCTCCAGCATGTTGATGCAGCGCAGAAGCGTGCTCTTGCCCGAACCGGAGGAGCCGATCAGCGTGATCACGTCGCCTTCGCGGGCGGTCAGCGACACGCCCTTCAGCACCTCCAGATCGCCGAACCGCTTGTGCAAATCCTCCACGACGACGGCGGCGGGTGCGGAGTCGCTGACGGGCGGATGGCGATGCATGCGTGGGAACCGGCAGGGTTGTGGGGGCTGGTTATGGTCTGACCATTGCGGCACAGGCTAGACCGGCGCGTAGGCGTTCCGCAACGCGGATTTCACACGCCGCGCACGTTGTGCCGCTTGTGTCGGAAAATGATGCGTCACCACAACAAAAGTACCAAAATCTGCGGTCCCAGGATGCGCAGGCACATCGCCAGCGGATAGACCGTGGCATAGGCCAGCGCCGGAGCCTCCGACGCGACCAGCGCGTTGGCGTAGGCCAGCCCCGGCGGATTGGTCTGGGCGCCGGCCAGCACGCCGCAGATGGTCAGGAAATTCAGCTTCATCAGCCCGCGCGCGATCAGCCCGGTCAGCAGCAGCGGCACCAGCGTCACCAGCACGCCCCACATCATCCAGGGCCATCCGGCGCCGCTGGCCAGCGTGGCGACGAAGCGGTCGCCCGACGCGATGCCCAGCACGGCCAGGAACAGGACGATGCCGATCTCGCGCAGCGCCAGGTTGGCGGCCGGCGGCATGAACCAGACCAGCGGCCCGATATGGCCGACGCGGCCCAGGATCAGCGCCACGATCAGCGGCCCGCCGGCCAGACCCAGGCGCAGCGGCGCCGGCATGCCCGGCAGGAAGATCGGGATGGCGCCCAGCGCCGCGCCCAGCGCGATGCCCAGGAACAGCGGGATCATCTCCACCTGCTGCAGCTTGCGGGCGGAGTTGCCGAAGATCTGCCCGACGGAGGCGAGGCTGTCCGGCCGGCCGATCACCGTCAGGATGTCGCCGAACTGCAGCTTCAGCGCCTGGGTCGGCACCAGCTCCACGCCCGACCGGTTGACGCGGCTGACCACCACGTCATGGGCCTCCTGCAGGTTCAGGGCGGCGATCGACTTGCCCAGCACGCCGTTGTTGGTGACGACGATGCGCTCCCATTTCAGGTCGGTGCCCTTGGTGGTCAGCGGCCGTTCGAACTCCTGCCCCAGCAGCGTCCGAACCTGCTCCAGCTTCTGCCGCGGCCCGACCACATGCAGCACGTCGCCCAGCTTCAGGCGGGTGTCGTCATGCGGGACGCAGAGCTTGCCGTCGCACAGCAGGCGCGAGGCGACCACCCCCTGGCCGCACAGCAGGTCGATGGAGCCGAGCGCCTTGCCTTCCAGTTCCGGGTTGCGCACGGCCAGATCCATCGTCTCCAGCTTCGACACCTCGGCGCGGCGGCATTCCTCGAAGCGGGCGGCCTCCGCCTCCGGGTCGATGCGGAACAGGATGCGGACGGCGGCCATCGCCAGCAGGTTGCCGGCGATGCCGAACGGGTAGGTGACGGCGAAGGCGAGGCCGGGCAGGGCCATCACCGCGGCGTCGGCCCCGACCTCCGTCAGGACCTGCTGGGTGGCGGCGAGCGCCGGGGCATTGGTCACCGCACCGGCGAACACCCCCAGCGAGGACCCCAGCGACAGCGCCCCCGACGAGACCAGCGCCGCGGTCAGCAGGATGCTCGATCCCACCATCAGCAGAGCCAGCCCGTTCAACGCCAGCCCGGTGCGGCGCAACGCCGCGAAGAAGCCGGGGCCGACCTGGATGCCGATGGTGTAGACGAACAGGATCAACCCGAAGTCGCGGATGAAGTCCATCATCTCCGGATTGAAGGCGATGCCCGCCTGCTTGGCGATGTGGCCGCCGGCGATGCCGGAAAACAGCACACCGCCGATGCCGAGCCCGACCCCTCGGATTTTGATATGGCCGAGCGCCACGCCCGCCGCCGACACGAGGCCGAGCATGAGGACCACCCGCGCGATCGGCGGCATGGCCTGGAGAATGTCTGCGAAGGCCGACGTGAAGGCCGACATGGGAGGACTCGCTTGCTGAACACGATTGGGCAGGGTTCCGGCAGGCCCCGGACGGGTTCCGGAAACGACGCGACACTCCCCGCGGATGGGGGAGCGACGGCGCCACGATGCGGCAGGGCGGCAGGGTAAGGCGTTGATTCAGAACAAGCGGTCGGGCTTTGATCCTGCCGTTCCCGGCACCCCCGCGCTGCATCCCGCGCATGGGAGCGCAGCGCTGCGATGCCGCCAGTCCGCCGCAGGACAACGTCCGATTGCTCGAACTGCATCCAAATTTTGCCACTTTCTCCCTATAGACTTTATCTCAAGCAACCGGCGACGCATGTCGCGCGCATCGGCGTCCCCCCTAGCGCCACCGCCGCGATGAACGGGCGCCGTTCCATCGAGCATCGTCCGGCCGGACCCGGCCGGGCGCGCGGCCATCGCGAGAACCCCCTCGCGGTGGCCTTTTTCTTTGCGTGGCTCATGCAGCGGCGACGCCATTCTTGCTCCGGCTTTTCCCCCGCCCTGTGCTATAGCAGCGCCTCCCTCAACCGGAGGCGCGACCCGTCCCATGCCCGTTTTTTCCGGATCCGAGCTGACCTGCCTGCGTGGCGACCGGCTGGTCTTCACCGGGCTGGAGTTCCGCATCGCTCCCGGCGGCGCGCTGGTGCTGCTCGGCCCCAACGGCAGCGGCAAGTCCAGCTTGCTGCGGGTGATGGCCGGCCTGTTGAAACCGCTGCGCGGCACGCTCGGCTGGGACGGTGTGTCGGTTGCCGACGATCCCGACGGCCACCGGGCGCGGGTGCAGTATGTCGGCCATCTGGACGCGGTGAAGCCGGTGCTGACGGCGGCGGAGAACCTCGCCTTCTGGGCGGCGCTGGCGGGAGCCGCCGATCCGGCCGCCAATGCGCGGGCGGCGCTCGATCGGCTGGGGGTGCCGCACATCGCCGGGGTGCCGGGCCGCTACCTGTCGGCCGGGCAGAAGCGCCGGCTCAACCTGGCGCGGCTGCTGGCCGCACCGGCGACCCTGTGGTTGCTGGACGAGCCGACCGTGGCGCTCGACCGTGCCGCCATCGCCCTGTTCGAGGGGCTGATCGCCGAACACCGCGCCGAGGGCGGCATGGTGGTGCTGTCCACCCACACCGACATCGCCACCCCCGGCGGCGAGGAACTGCATCTGGACGACTTCACCCCCTATGCCGACGATGAAGCGGGTGGCGAGGGCGAGTTTCAGGAAGAGGGAGCCGCGCGATGAGCCGTTTCCTGCGCCTTGTGGCGCGTGACCTGCGGCTGGCCCTGCGCCAGGGGTCGGATGCCACCATCGCCGTCATGTTCTTCGTCCTGTGCGTGGTGCTGTTCCCCTTCGGCGTCGGGCCGGAGCCGAACATTCTTGCCCGCATCGCCGCCGGCGTGATCTGGGTGGCGGCGCTGCTCGCTTCGCTGCTGTCGCTGGAGCGGCTGTTCCAGACCGATTACGAGGACGGCTCGCTGGAGCTTCTGTCGCTGTCCTCCCTGCCGCTGGAGGCCGCGGTGCTGGCGAAGACGCTGGCCCACTGGCTGGTGACCGGCGTGCCGCTGATCGTCGCCGCCCCGCTGCTGGCCGTCCTGCTGAACATGGATGCGCAAGGCTTCGGCGTGCTGGTGCTGACCCTGACGCTGGGGACGCCGATCCTCAGCCTGATCGGCTCCATCGGCGCCGCGCTGACCCTGGGGGCTCGGCGCGGCGGCGTGCTGCTGTCGCTGCTGATCCTGCCGCTCTACATCCCGGTGCTGATCTTCGGCGCCGGCGCCATCGACGCCGCCATCAACAGCCTGACGCCGCGCCCGCATCTGCTGCTGCTCGCCGGCATCCTCGCCGCCGCCCTGCCGCTCGCCCCCTGGGCGGGGGCCGCGGCGCTGCGTCAGGCGGTGGAGTAGGGGAGGTGGCCTGCGTCGACTCCCCTTAAGACTTCGGCGCCTTCTCCGGCAGCAGCTTTTCGATCGCCTCGCGCACCTTGTCCGCTTCGGGGTCGGTCATGGTGGAGAACCAGGACACCAGCTTGCCGTCCGGGCCGACCAGATATTTGTGGAAGTTCCAGCGCGGCTTGGCGAGGAAGCCCATCTCGTTCGACGCCCAGCGGTAGAACGGGTGGGCGCCGTCGCCCGACACCACCGTCTTGTCCGTCATCGGGAAGTCGATCCGATAGTTGACCTCGCAGAAGTCCTTGATCTGGGTCGCATTCCCCGGCTCCTGCCCGCCGAAGTCGTCGGACGGCACGCCCACCACCACCAGCCCGCGGTCGCGGTAGCTCTGCCACAGCGCCTGCAGCCCCTTGTATTGCGGGGTGAAACCGCATTGCGACGCGGTGTTGACCACCAGGATCGCCTTGCCCTCGAACTGCGACAGCGGCAGCGGCTGTCCGTCGATGCCCTGGAAGGTGAAGCTGTAGGCGTTGGTTGCACTGCTGCTGGCGGCCATGGCGCTGGTGGCTCCCATCATGGAAAGGACCGCCGCAAGTGCGGCGGCCAATGTGACGGTATGAAAGCGGGTCCGAACGGTCATCGCTGTGGCTCGGCGGCTGGGATCGATATCGGCGGAGTCGGCACGCGGTGGACGGCGACATCCTTACATATGTTGCCTCATACGCTCTCCGGCGCCTATCGGATCAAGCGGGTGGGGAAGGAGCTGGCATCCGCCCGCTGCATCCGGCCTACCCCCACCGGATGGGTAGCGATACCGCCCCCCGAACAACAGCTTCATAGGTAAGGATGCGCGGCGGCCAAACCGCCATCCACCCGCTTCTCCGCCGGACACCGCCCGAAAAATGTCTCACCCGGTCCAGCCCAAGCCTGAGCATAAGGGACTATCCCATCGAAATGGGTACGCGGCCCTTCGCCCCGTCCTTGTCCCCATCCCCGCCACCGTCAACATCCAGCCGCCACAAGCCCGTCCGCAAGCCCATCCGAGGAGATCAGGCCGATGAACGCCGCAGCCACCATGCAGCACCCCCGGACGCCGGAGAAAGCCGTGCGTCGGGTGGCCCGCACCGTCGCCAGGACGGCCGGTGCCGCGGCTGCCGTCCTGCTGCTCGGCGCCGCGCTGTCGACGCCGTCCTTCGCCGATCCGGGGGACCATGGCCGCGGCCATGCCTGGGGCCATCACAAGCACAAGAAGAAGCACCATCATCATGACGACGGCCCGGTCGTCATCTATGGCGCCCCGCCGCCGGTGGTGGTGGTTCCCGCTCCGCCGCCCCCGCCGCGGGTCGTCTATGCGCCATCCTATGCGCCGCCCGCCGTCGTCTATGCCCCGCCCCCCCCGCCGCCGGGTGTCAGCGTCCAGATGAACATTCCGCTCCGCTGACGATCCCCTGTTTCGAACGCCTCGGCTGCCCGGTCATGTCCGGTCGCCGGGGCGTTCCTGCGTTCCGGCTGTGACCATCCTGTGTCCTCCCTCTCATCCCGCTAACCACTCCGGTCTCCTCCGGCACCTTGCCGCCGCCCGGCCACCGGTTCGCAAAGCCTGAAAAGCCTGCACCGCCAGTCCTTTCGTGACAGGACCCATCTGCACCGGTAGGATCGCGCGGCCTGTCGCGAAGGCGGTAGACCGTTCGGGTGGTTTACGGAAACTCAACCGATCTCCGGCCTTCTGTGGGTCGGATGCATCCTGCGGTCCGTGGCGGGTAGGGGTAGGGAGAAGACCGGATGTTCGTGATCATCGGTTTGGTCATCGTGGTGGTCAGCGTGTTCGGCGGCTACATCCTCGGCGGCGGCCACATGGGCGTGCTGTGGATGCCGTTCGAGTTCATGATCATTCTCGGATCGGCCGCCGGGGCGTTCTTCATCGCCAACCCCAAGTCCGTGGTCACCCATACCGGCAAGGAGCTGGGCCACCTCTTCAAGGGTCCGAAATACAAGAAGGAGGACTTCCTGGAGGTCCTCACCATGATGTACCAGGTCTTCAAGATCGCGAAGACCAAGGGCTTGCTGGCGCTGGAACAGCACATCGAAAAGCCGGAGGATTCCCCGCTTTTCCAGCAGTTCCCGAAATTCTACGGCGATCACCATGCCATCGCCTTCCTCTGCACCTATCTCCGTCTGATGTCGCTGGGCGCCGACAACCCCCACGAACTGGTCGACCTGATGGACGAGGATATCGAGACGATGCACCACGAACACCAGCGCATCGCCGACGCCATCCAGGCGGTCGCCGACGCGGTGCCGGCGCTGGGCATCGTCGCCGCGGTGCTGGGCGTGATTCACACCATGGGTTCGATCACCGAACCGCCGGAGGTACTGGGCAAGCTGATCGGCGGCGCGCTGGTCGGCACCTTCACCGGCATTCTGGTCGCCTACGGCTTCCTCGCCCCGATCGCCAGCGGCCTGAAGAACATCTACCACGCCGAAGGCAGGTACTATCACGCCATGAAGACCGGCCTGATCGCGCATCTGTCCGGCTACGCGCCCGCAATCTCGGTCGAATACGCGCGTAACGTGCTGGAACCGGAATACCGTCCGACCTTCGCCCAGGTGGAAGAGGCGACCTCCGCCCTGCCGCCGGCCTGATCCGGCGGCCCTATTCATCGGAGGCACCGATGCCGGACATCGACATCGTCTGGAACGAGGGCACGGTCGGCGACTGGGACACATTGTTCGCCCGCGTACCCCGCTCGACCCTGCTGCAGAGCTTCGCCTATGGCCGCGCCATGGGCCGCACCTATGGCCATGTCCCGCGGCTGGGCGTGATCCGCCGCGGCGGCGAGCCGCTGGGGCTCGTCCAGACGCTCGACCGCCGCATGCTCAAGCTGTTCCACGACCGCCAGTGCTACCGCGGCCCGCTCTGGCTCGACGGCACGATCCCCGATGCCGACACGCTGGAGCCGGTGTTCCGCCTGCTGCGCCGCGCCTGCCCGCGCTCGCCGCTCAGCCGCGCCAGCCTGCTGCCGGAACTGCCCGCCGGACCGGAGACGGAGGCGCTGCTCGCCCGCTGCGGCTTCCGCAAGGTCGGACCCGGCTACCGGACCGTCTGGTTCGACCTGACCCGCAATGAGGAGGCGATGCGTGCCGGCCTTGCCCGCGACTGGCGCCAGCGTCTGCGCGGGGCGGAGAAGGCCGGTCTCGTCCTCGACGTCGATTGGAAGGCCGACAACCTGCCCTGGTTGATGAAGCAGGAGCACGACCAGGCACTGGGCAAGGGCTTCCGCGCCATGACCGGGCCGCTGGCCGTCCGCCTGCGCAATGCCATGGTCAAAGGCGGCGGCCGCGCTGACGGGGCGCTGATGGTGACGGCGCTCGACGGCCGCAAGCCGGTGGCCTGCGGTCTGTTCTTCCGCCACGGCATCTGTGCCACCAGCCAGATCAGCTGGGCCGACGAGTCCGGCCGCAAGAGCGGCGCCATGCGGCTGGTGTTGTGGAAGGCGATGCAGGAGTTGAAGCAGCGTGGTGTCCGCACGCTCGACCTCGGCGGCATCAATCCCGACACCGCCCCCGGCGTCACCGAGTTCAAGCTCGGCACCGGCGGGGAAGCGGTGGAGACTGTCGGGCAGTATCGCTGACCCTGACGCCCCTGATGATCTTTGCCTGATGATGGCCCGATCGGATCCGGCTATCCTTACCTGCGTGCCGACCCGACACAGCCTTTCCGCACGGGATGTCCGCCATGTCCTCCGACCTCGAACCGTTGAAGCCCGGCGAAGCCGACGTCGCCATCGAACGCGCGATGCAGCAGCGGCCGAAGGCGATGATCATCCGTGAAAAGCTGCAGAAGATGCTGGATGACGAGAACACCGCGCGGCAATTCGTCGGCGCCATCCGGACCATGATGAACAAGGAATAGGCGCAACCTTGCGGCCATCACCGGCGGCAATCGCCGCCGGCACGCCGATCAGGGGCCGGCCATCAGCAGCTTGTGGCCTTGTTGCAGCCCTTCTCCTCCGGGGAGGCCGGTGCAGGGGTGCGCGCCAGCTGCAGGCCGCTGCGGGAGTCCTCGAACAGCTTGTCGATCGCCCGCCGGGCCTGCTGGAAGTTCTGGAGTTCCCGCCCATCCAGCTTCTCGCCGGTCGGCAGGTCGACGGAGCGCGGGTTCACCTGATGTCCGGCCTTCAGCACCTCGTAATGCAGGTGCGGACCAGTTGACCGCCCTGTGGTGCCGACATAGCCGATGATGTCGCCCTGATCGACCCGCGCACCGCGGCGGATAGACTTGGCGAAGCGGCTCATATGGGCGTAGGCGGTGGTGATCTCGGTGTTGTGGCGGATGCGGACATAGTTGCCGTAGGAGCTGTTGCGCTCCGCCAGCTCGATGGTGCCGCGGCCGGCGGCATAGATCGGCGTTCCCGACGGCGCCCCGAAATCCACGCCCTTGTGCATCTTGCTGAACCCCAGGATCGGGTGACGGCGCATGCCGAAGCCCGACGTGATGCGGGCACCGTCGATCGGGGTGCGCAGCAGGGCGCGGCGGATGCTCTCGCCGTCGTCGTTGTAATAGTCGATCCGCCCGTCGCGGGTCTTGAACCGGTAGATCGGCATGTCGTCGCCGCTCAGCGTCAGCGATGCGTACAGCAACTCGCCTTCGCCCGCCTCGGTGCCGTCGGCTGTGACCAGCTTCTCGTACATCACCTCGAACCGGTCGCCCGGCTGCAGGTCGCGCTGGAAGTCGACGTCATAGGAGAAGTTCTGGAGGAAGGCCATCATGACCGAGATCGGAACCCCGGCCTGCGCCCCCGCCTCGAACAGGCTGGAGCGGATGACACCCTGCGCCGCGACCGGCTTGCGCGTCACCGGCTTCTCGATCTGGCTGGAGGTGAAGCCGGCATCACCCTTGCGCGCGATCGACACCGACCGCAGCGGATCGGGCGCGAACTCCAGGCCTACGAACTTGCGGGCGCCGCCGCGGCGCGGTTCGAACAGAACCGTGACGCGCTGTCCGACCTGCAGGCGGCGCGGATTGTATACCTCCCGCAGGGCGGCTACCGCATCATGGGCGTCGTTCGACGGCACCTTTGCTTCGGCGAGCAGATCCATCAGCGTGTCCCCGCGGCCGATGGACAGGGTGCGGCGGTCAACCGGACCGGCAGGACCGCCATCACTGATGCCGTCGCTGCGTTTGGCATCGTCCTTGGCCTCGGACGCGTCCTCCGCTCCCGTGTTCGGCTTGACCGCAGGCTTGTAGATCTGGGGCCCGCGGCCGTTCGGCGCATCGGCACCGCGCGCGGCAACCGCCGCGGGCGTCAGCGCACCGGCGGTCATGATGGCAAGCAAGGCGAGCGTGGGAAGGCGGGAGAGCCTCGAACGCACCGTCGTCCTCCTCCTGTAACCCCTGGGGCTGCCCAGCAGGCGGCCGGCAATGGCCATCACCGAAGGTGTTAAGCCTTTGGATCGGACGATGCTGGACCGGTCCGACCCTGTCAACCGACACAAGACCGCAGGGATGAACCCTATGGGAACACTATGGATTGGCGCGCTCGGACGGTCGCCGGCCACGCCGCGGTTGGTGGGTCGTTCCCTTACACTGAATCCGCTTCAGGCTCCGATGAAAAACGAACCGTCAGGAATTTTTCATCGAAGCGCAAAAAACTGCTTGCCAGTTTTGGGGGAGGGCGCCTATAACCCGGTCCACCGACGGCGGGGCGCTGAACGACAGCGCGGCGCCGAC
>NZ_VTTO01000049.1 GCF_008364825.1 Azospirillum sp. B21 | reverse complement strand
GGCTCACGTCTCATCCCGCCACTATGCCCAGTGCAACAGGAGCTCGCCAGCCCCGCGGTTTATGTGACAATGCCTCCTCATCCTCAGCCGTTCGGAGTTCCGCATCGCCGCCAACCCATCGCCGGCCGAGGTCGCGGAGGTCGAACGGATCGTCGGTGAGCAGCGCGCCAACTTCGAGCGGCACATTACCGACCTCAAGAAGTCCGCCAGCCCGCGGCAGGCGGAACTCCTGCGCGCCGTCGACGAGGCCTACGCCGCCTATCAGCCGGAGCTGCAGGAGACCTTCCAGATCGCCAAGCGCAACGGAACCCAGATCACCAATGACAAGGCCCGCCAGGAGATCATCGACTCCGCCATGACCTCGCGCGCTGCGGCTGAAAAGCTCTACCAAGCGATCCGAGCCTACAACGAATTCACGGACCACCAGTCGGAGAGCATCTCCAAGGCAGCCAGCGAGCGGGCCGAGCGCACGGAATGGCTGGTGAAGATCGTGGCGGGGGTGGGGGTGCTGGGCGGCATCGCCCTCGGTTACGCCATCGCCGTCTTTGGCATCGGCCGCCCCGTGGCGGCGTCGGTTGGCAGCCTGCGCCAGCTGGCGGACGGCAATCTGGCGACCGACATCTATGGCGTGGGGCGCAAGGACGAGATCGGCGACATTGCCGACGCGATGCGGGTGTTCAAGGAGAACATGCAGCGCACCCGGCGGCTCGAGGCCGAAGCGAAGGAGGCCGAGAAGCGCGCCGAGCAGGAGCGCAAGGCGGCGATGATGGCGCTGGCCGACCAGTTCGAGGCGAGCGTCCAGGGCGTGGTGCAGGCGGTCTCGTCCGCGGCCACCCAGCTGCAGTCGAATGCCCAGAGCATGTCGGCCATTGCCGAGGAAACGGCGCGACAGTCCACCGCGGTGGCCGCGGCGACCGAGCAGGCCTCCGCCAACGTGCAGACCGTCGCGTCGGCGTCCGAGGAGCTGGGCAGCTCGATCAGCGAGATCAGCCGTCAGGTCAGCGAGTCCTCGCGCATCTCCAAGGACGCGGTGGTGCAGGCGGAGACCACCAACACGACCGTCGAGGGACTTGCGACGGCCGCCCAGCGCATCGGCGACGTCGTCAGCCTCATCCAGAACATCGCCAGCCAGACCAACCTGCTGGCGCTCAACGCCACGATCGAGGCGGCACGCGCGGGCGAGGCCGGCAAAGGCTTTGCCGTGGTCGCCAGCGAGGTGAAGCAGCTGGCCAGCCAGACGGCCAAGGCGACCGAGGAGATCGCTGCCCAGATCGCCGAAATCCAGGCGCAGACGGGCGGTGCGGTCGAGGCCATCCGCGGCATCGGCCGCACCATCACGCAGGTGAACGAGATCGCCGGCACCATCGCCGCGGCGGTCGAGGAACAGTCCGCCGCCACCCAGGAGATCGGGCGCAACGTGCAGCAGGCCGCCCAGGGCACCCAGGAGGTGTCCAACAACATCGTCGGCGTGAGCAAGGCAGCCGAGGAGGCGGGAACGGCGTCGAGCCAGGTCCTCGACGCCGCCGGCCAGCTGTCGCGCGAGGCTGAGCGCCTGCGGACGGAGGTGGATGCGTTCATCGGCCGGGTTCGCGCGGCCTGATCCACTCCCTTGCTCTCCCGCTTGCCGACCGGCGAACAGGTGAGAGCGTGGGCCGACGCCGGCGTGGTGTACATCGGCGCCGAACGGTAGGTCACGCCGTCATGGAGTCCAAGTGGCTGGATTTACAAAGAAACATCCTGATTTTGGCGGCCGGCATTGTCACATAAACCGCGGGGCTGGCGAGCTCCTGTTGCACTGGGCATAGTGGCGGGATGAGACGTGAGCCCG
>NZ_VTTO01000048.1 GCF_008364825.1 Azospirillum sp. B21 | reverse complement strand
GAGACGCTGACCGGTACGGCCGGCAACGACGTCGTCACCCTCGGCTCGGCCGGCAGCACGATGGCGATCTCGCTGATCGACGCCGTGGTTGGCGGCGCGGCCACCGACGTCCTCACCCTGCTGAGCACGGCGGGCACCAGCCTGGTGGTTTCGGCTGTCGAGACGGTCACCGGCGGCGCGGCCACCGACGTCATCACCCTGGGCACCGCCGGCAACTCGCTGGTCGCCAACTCCATCGAGACGATCCTCGGCGGCACGGGTTCCGACCTCGTGTTCCTGGGTTCCTCGGGCAACACCGTCCTGGCCTCGGGCCTGGAGATCCTGGTCGGCGGCACCACCACCGACGTCGTCACGCTGGGCACGGCCGGTAACACGGTCATCCTGCGCGGCCTGGAGACCCTGACCGGCAACACCGGCACGGACGTCATCACCATCGGCGACACCGGCACCACCATGCTGGTCTCGGCGCTGGAGGTTCTGTCCGGCGGCGCCGGCACCGACGTGATCAACATTGCCACGACCGGCGGCACGCTGCTGGTTTCGGCTCTGGAGACGGTCACGGGCGGCACGGGCACCGACGTCATCACCATCGGCACGGCGGGTTCGACCCTGCTGGCCAATGCGCTGGAGACGATCGCCGGCGGCACGGGCTCCGAGCTGATCTTCCTGGGTTCGGGCGGCACGACGGCCCTGGTTTCGGCGATCGACATCCTGATCGGCGGCACCGGCACCGACGTGGTCACCCTGGGCACGGCCGGCAACACGGTGCTGCTGCGCGGCATCGAGACGCTGACCGGTCAGACCGGCACCGACGTCGTCACGCTGGGCAACACCGCGAACTCGCTGCTCGTCAGCGGGATCGAGACGCTGACCGGCGGTTCGGCTTCGGACATCGTCACCCTGGGCACGGCCGGCAACACCATGGTGGTGTCGGGCGTCGAGACCCTGATCGGCGATACCGGCATCGACGTCGTCACCATCGGCACCGCCGGTGGCACGCTGCTGGCGCTCGGCATCGACACGCTGATCGGCGGCACGGGCCTGGAAGTCATCCTCACCGGTTCGGCGGGTGCGACCCTGACCGTCTCGGGTGCGGACTACGTGGTCAGCGCTGCCGGCACCGACGTCCTGACCCTGGGTTCGACCGGCAACACCACCACCATCCGCGGCATCGAGACGCTGATCGGCGGTGCGGGCACCGACCTCGTGTTCCTGGGTGACACCGGCAACACGATGACGCTCGGCCTGAACATCGAGATCCTGGTCGGCGGCGCCGCCACCGACGTGCTGAGCATCAGCACCGCGGGCGCGACCCTGCTGATCCGTGCGATCGAGACCCTCGTCGGCTCGACGGGCACGGACGTGATCACGCTCGGCGACACGCCGAACACGGTCACGGTGACCGGCATCGACACCCTGACCGGCGGTGCGAACACCGACATCGTCTTCACCGGCTCCGCCGGCGTGACGATGACCGCCTCGGGCGTGGAGTTCCTGGTCGGCGGCACGGGCACCGACCTCGTGTTCCTGGGTGACACCGGCAACACCGTCATCACCCGCGGCATCGACACGCTGTCGGGCGGTGCGGGCACCGACTGGGTGTTCCTGGGCGACACCGGCGTCACCATGGCGCTGGGTACGGGCATCGAGCTGCTGATCGGTGGCGCCGCCACCGACGTCGTCAGCCTCGCCACTTCGGGCAGCACCCTGCTGACCCGTGCGGTCGAGACCCTGATCGGCGCGACCGGCATCGACGTGGTCACGCTCGGCGACACGCCGAACACGATCACCGTGTCGGGCATCGACACCCTGACCGGCGGCGCTGCCACCGACATCGTCTTCACCGCCTCGGCGGGCGTGACGATGCTGGCGTCGGGCGTCGAGTTCCTGGTCGGCGGCACCGGTTCGGACGTCGTGACCCTGGGTGCGTCGGGTAACACCGTCATCACCCGCGGCATCGACACCATGACCGGCGGTGCGGGCAGCGACCTGGTGATCCTGGGCGACACCGGCGTGACCATGCGTGCCGAGAGCGGGATCGAGATCATCGTCGGCGGTGCGGCCACGGATGTGGTCAGCCTCGGCGACGGCGGTTCGACGGTGCTGCTGCGCGGCATCGAGACCCTGGTCGGCGGTGCCGGCAACGACGTGATCACCACCGGCAACACCGGCGTGACCATGTCGGTCAGCGGCATCGAGACCCTGGTCGGCGGCCTCGGCACCGATGCGATCACGGTGACCAGCGGGTCGATCCGCTTCCAGGGCGGCACGGGCGACAGCATCAGCCTGGCGTCGGGCAGCGGCACCGATACGGTCGTGTACTCGTCCTTCAGCGACATCGCTGCGCTGGGCGCGAACACCGGCTTCATCTCGGTGTCGAACTTCCAGAGCGGCACCGACAAGGTGCAGCTGACGGATGCCGCCCGGACCACGGCGGATCGGAATGGCGACCAGGCGCTGGGCACGGCGACCGCGGCGACCAACGGGGTGAGCATGGCCGACGAACTGGTCAGCCTGTCCTCGGCGGTCAGCGGCAGCCTGACGGATGCCAACCTCGCCAACTTCCGTACGGCTCTGGGAACGCTGACGAACTCGTCGGCTGGTGCAAGCACGCTGGTTCTGGCCAACAACGGCACGAACTCCGGCCTGTACCAGGTGGTCGACGCCAACGGCGACGGCCAGGTGGCCTCGTCCGAGGT
>NZ_VTTO01000047.1 GCF_008364825.1 Azospirillum sp. B21 | reverse complement strand
CGACTTCAAGATCGACTTCATGAAGTCGGTCGGCATCGCCGTCGCCGACAGCCCCGCCAGCCTGGGCTCCACCATGCTGAAGGTGTTCAAGGGCTGATCGCCTGCGGACGCCGCCTCACCGCGGCGTCCGCGGCCTTGCGCCTTTGAAGGAGAGGAAGACGGGCGGGACGCTGCGGTGCCCCGCCCGCCGCCCCTCGCACCTCCGGGCGGCCCTCTTGGACGGACGGTCCTGGGGACCCATATGCAAGCGTCGACGGAGCGTCTTTCGCGCCGCCGGCCTTCGTCGTCGGCGCTCATCCGTCGGCGTTTGCACATGGGGATCCAACCCCGTCCCCTTCATCCACACGAAATTCTCCCACAGGGACCCGGGTCCACGCCCGAGGTGAAACCATGTCGGCAAATCTGGAACAGACCTCGTTCCTCTTCGGCTCGAACGCCGGTTACGTCGCCGAGCTCTACGCCAGCTATCTGTCCAACCCGGCCGCCGTCGATCCCAGCTGGAACAGCTTCTTCCAGGATCTGGACGAGGATTCGCGCGCCGTCCTGGACGAGCTGCGCGGCGCGTCCTGGACCGTGTCCGATCTGGAGGACCCCAAGGCCAAGCGCGACCCGGTCGCCGAGAGCTTCATCGTCTCCGCTCCCAACGGTGCCGCCGGCAATGGCGCCGCCGCCGCGATGAACGGTCCGGGCAACGGCGCCATGCTGGCCCACGCCCAGCAGGTCTATGGCGGCATCAGCCCGCAGCAGCTGCGCGCCGCCACGCTGGACAGCATCCGCGCCCTGATGCTGATCCGCGTCTTCCGCGTCCGCGGCCACATGAACGCCCATTTCGACCCGCTGGGCCTGGAAAAGCGCGAGCCGCACCCGGAACTGGATCCGGCGACCTACGGCTTCGGCCCGGGCGACCTCGACCGTCCGATCTTCCTGAACTACTCGCTCGGCCTGGAAACGGCGACCCTGCGCCAGATCCTCGAAATCCTGCACAAGACCTATTGCGGGACGATCGGCGTCGAGTTCATGCACATCCAGGACCCTGAAGAGAAGGCCTGGATCCAGGAGCGCATCGAGGGCGGCCGCAACCACACCGATTTCACGGTGAACGGCAAGCGCGCCATCCTTGAGCGTCTGACCGCGGCCGAGGGCTTCGAGAAGTTCCTGCAGCTGAAATACACCGGCACCAAGCGCTTCGGCCTTGAGGGCGGCGAGTCGATGATCCCCGCGCTGGAGCAGATCCTGAAGCGCGGCGGCCAGCTCGGCCTCAAAGAAGTCGTCGTCGGCATGGCCCACCGCGGCCGTCTGAACGTGCTGACCAACTTCATGGGCAAGCCCTTCTCCGCCGTCTTCTCGGAGTTCCAGGGCAACCCGTCGAGCCCGCAGGACGTCCAGGGTTCGGGCGACGTGAAGTACCATCTCGGCACCTCGTCGGACCGCGACTTCAACGGCAACATCGTCCACCTGTCGCTGACCGCCAACCCGTCCCACCTGGAATGGGTCAACCCGGTCGTGCTGGGCAAGGTGCGCGCCAAGCAGCAGCAGCGCCGCGACCTGGAGCGCGAGCAGGTGATGGGCGTGCTGATCCACGGCGACGCCGCCTTCGCCGGCCAGGGCATCGTGGCCGAGACGCTGGGCCTGTCGGAGCTGCGCGGCTACCGCACCGGCGGCACCATGCACTTCATCATCAACAACCAGATCGGCTTCACCACCAACCCGACTTATTCGCGGTCGGGCGTGTACTGCTCCGACATGGCCAAGATGGTGCAGGCGCCGATCTTCCACGTGAACGGCGACGATCCCGAAGCCGTCGTGCATGTCAGCCGCATCGCCATCGAGTTCCGCCAGAAGTTCAAGCGGGACGTCGTGATCGACATGGTCTGCTACCGCCGCCACGGCCACAACGAGGGCGACGAGCCGGGCTTCACCCAGCCCATCATGTACAAGAACATCCGTGCCCACGCGACCACGCGCGAGCTGTATGCCAAGCAGCTGGTGAGCGAGAACGTCATCACCCAGGCCGAGGGCGACCAGATCACCCAGGACTTCATGAAGAAGCTGGAGGGTGAGTTCGAGGCGTCCAGCACCTACAAGCCGAACAAGGCCGACTGGCTGGAAGGCAAGTGGGCCGGCCTGCAGGCGCAGGGTGCCGATTCGCCCCACCGCGGCGAAACCGGCGTGGACATCGCCAAGCTGAAGGAAATCGGCTTCAAGCTCTGCGAGTACCCGAAGGACTTCGCGATCAACTCCAAGATCGCGCGCCAGCTGGAAGCCAAGAAGAAGACGCTCGAATCGGGCGAAGGCATCGACTGGGCGACCGCCGAGGCGCTGGCCTACGGCACGCTGGTCGCCGAGGGCACCGGCGTCCGCCTGTCGGGCCAGGATTCCGGCCGCGGCACCTTCTCGCACCGCCATGCGGTGATGTACGACCAGAACACCGAAGAGAAGTACATCCCGCTCTGCCACGTCAGCCCGGATCAGGCGACCTTCGAGGTCCATGACAGCCCGCTGTCGGAAGCCGCGGTCGTCGGTTACGAGTACGGCTATTCGCTGGCAGAGCCGCACAATCTGGTCCTGTGGGAAGCGCAGTTCGGCGATTTCGCCAACACCGCGCAGACCATCATCGACCAGTTCATCTCGTCGGGCGAGTCCAAGTGGCTGCGCATGTCCGGCCTGGTGATGCTGCTGCCGCACGGCTACGAGGGCCAGGGTCCGGAACACTCGTCCGCCCGTCCGGAACGCTTCCTGCAGATGTGCGCCGAGGACAACTGGCAGATCTGCAACGTGACGACGCCGGCCAACCTGTTCCACGTCTTCCGCCGCCAGATCCGCCGCAGCTTCCGCAAGCCGCTGGTCCTGTTCACGCCGAAGTCGCTGCTGCGCCACAAGCTGTGCATCTCCGACCTGTCGGAGATGGGTCCGGGCAGCAGCTTCCACCGCGTGCTGGGCGAGACCGCCAACGATCTGGCCGCCAACGACAAGATCCGCCGCATCGTCGTCTGCTCCGGCAAGGT
The DNA here is from genome assembly GCF_008364825.1 of Azospirillum sp. B21. Taxonomy (GTDB): domain Bacteria; phylum Pseudomonadota; class Alphaproteobacteria; order Azospirillales; family Azospirillaceae; genus Azospirillum. The sequence continues at coordinate 656 of NZ_VTTO01000047.1, read as the reverse complement.
CTATTACGACCTGCTGCAGGAGCGCATGAGCCGCGGCATCAAGGACGTCGTCATCCTGCGCCTGGAACAGCTCTATCCGTTCCCGAAGGACGCGCTGGCGGCCGAGTTCGCCAAGTATCCGAACGCCGAGCTGGTCTGGTGCCAGGAAGAGCCGGAGAACCAGGGCGCCTGGTTCTTCGCCGACCGCCGCCTGGAAGCCGTGCTGAAGGATGTCGGCCACAAGGCCGCCCGTCCGTCCTATGTCGGCCGCCCGGCCACCGCCTCGCCGGCGACCGGCCTGCTGAAGCGCCACAACCAGGAGCAGGCCAAGCTCCTGGACGAAGCCCTGACGGTCCGCTGACCATCACCCAAGCGAACAAGAAGACAAACGAGGAAAAGAAATGGCTACCGACATCAAGGTCCCCACGCTGGGTGAGTCCGTCTCCGAGGCGACGGTCGCCCGCTGGCTGAAGAAGGCCGGCGACAGCGTCGCCATGGACGAGGCGCTGGTCGAGCTGGAGACCGACAAGGTCACGCTTGAGGTGAACGCGTCGGCCGCCGGCGTGCTGGCGGAAATCGTCGCCGCGGAAGGTGCGAACGTCGAGGTCGGCGCCCTGCTGGGCGTCATCAACGAGGGCGCCAGCGCCGGCGCCGCCCCGGCGGCTGCCGCTCCCGCC
>NZ_VTTO01000046.1:1659-4355 GCF_008364825.1 Azospirillum sp. B21 | reverse complement strand
CCGTCCACATGCCTCCTATCGACGTGATGGTCTGTCACGGCTCTCAAGGGAGCTCTGGTTTAGAGGTGGGTTTCCCGCTTAGATGCTTTCAGCGGTTATCCCGTCCATACTTAGCTACCCGGCCATGCCACTGGCGTGACAACCGGTGCACCAGAGGTATGTCCATCCCGGTCCTCTCGTACTAGGGACAGATCCTCGCAAAACTCCGACACCCACGGCAGATAGGGACCGAACTGTCTCACGACGTTCTAAACCCAGCTCACGTACCACTTTAATCGGCGAACAGCCGAACCCTTGGGACCTGCTCCAGCCCCAGGATGTGATGAGCCGACATCGAGGTGCCAAACGACTCCGTCGATATGGACTCTTGGGAGTCATCAGCCTGTTATCCCCGGCGTACCTTTTATCCGTTGAGCGATGGCCCGTCCACGTGGAGCCACCGGATCACTATGGCCGACTTTCGTCTCTGCTCGACTTGTCAGTCTTGCAGTCAGGCGGGCTTATGCCATTGCACTCGACGAGCGATTTCCGACCGCTCTGAGCCCACCATCGCGCGCCTCCGTTACACTTTGGGAGGCGACCGCCCCAGTCAAACTACCCGCCATGCAGGGTCCCGGACCCGGATCACGGGCCACGGTTAGATGCCAGAGACTTCAAGGGTGGTATTTCAAGGTTGGCTCCACCCGGGCTGGCGCCCGGGCTTCCAAGCCTCCCACCTATCCTACACATGAAGTCCCTAGCACCACTGCAAAGCTGTAGTAAAGGTGCACGGGGTCTTTCCGTCTGACCGCGGGAACTCCGCATCTTCACGGAGAGTTCAATTTCGCTGAGTTGGTGTTGGAGACAGCGGGGAAGTCGTTACGCCATTCGTGCAGGTCGGAACTTACCCGACAAGGAATTTCGCTACCTTAGGACCGTTATAGTTACGGCCGCCGTTTACCGGGGCTTCAATTCAAGGCTTGCACCTCTCCTCTTAACCTTCCGGCACCGGGCAGGCGTCAGACCCTATACGTCGCCTTGTGTGGCTTCGCAGAGCCCTGTGTTTTTAGTAAACAGTCGCTACCCCCTGGTCTGTGCCCCCCGCCATGGCTTGCGCCACAACGGGGCCCTCTTCTTCCGAAGTTACGAGGGCAATTTGCCGAGTTCCTTCAACACCATTCTCTCAAGCGCCTGGGTATACTCTACCAGTCCACCTGTGTCGGTTTGGGGTACGGTCTATACGGCGGGGCTGTTTCCTGGAACAGGTCCACAGCATGTCCAATCCGATAAGGACATACACGCTTTCCCATCCGTCACCTCCGCCAGGCCCACGATTATTAACGTGGTTCCCATCGACTACGCCTTTCGGCCTCGCCTTAGGGGCCGGCTCACCCTGCGTGGATTAACCTTGCGCAGGAACCCTTGGACTTTCGGCGAGAGTGTTTCTCACACTCTTTGTCGCTACTCATGTCAGCATTCTCACTTCCGATACCTCCAGGCGGCCTCACGGACACCCTTCGCAGGCTTACGGAACGCTCCGCTACCACGTGATCAAAGATCACATCCGCAGCTTCGGTACACGGCTTGAGCCCCGATACATTTTCGGCGCAGGCCGGCTTAACTAGACCAGTGAGCTATTACGCTTTCTTTAAAGGATGGCTGCTTCTAAGCCAACCTCCTGGTTGTCATGGCCTTCCCACATCCTTTCCCACTTAGCCGTGATTTGGGGACCTTAGCTGGCGGTCTGGGCTGTTTCCCTCTCGACGATGGACCTTAGCACCCACCGTCTGTCTGCCGGACTGCACTCTGCGGTATTCGGAGTTTGGTTAGGTTTGGTAAGGCTCGCGCCCCCCTAGCCCATCCAGTGCTCTACCCCCGCAGGTGATATCCGACGCGCTACCTAAATAGCTTTCGCGGAGAACCAGCTATTTCCTGATTTGATTGGCCTTTCACCCCTAGCCACAGGTCATCTCCGACTTTTTCAACAGGCGTGAGTTCGGTCCTCCAGTGCGTGTTACCGCACCTTCAACCTGCCCATGGCTAGATCATCAGGTTTCGGGTCTAAAGCATGCAACTCGGTCGCCCTATTCAGACTCGCTTTCGCTGCGCCTCCACCTACCGGCTTAAGCTCGCTGCATACTCTAAGTCGCTGACCCATTATACAAAAGGTACGCCGTCACCCCATGAAGAGGCTCCGACTGCTTGTAGGCATCCGGTTTCAGGAACTGTTTCACTCCCCTTGTCGGGGTGCTTTTCACCTTTCCCTCACGGTACTGGTGCACTATCGGTCACTGAGGAGTACTTAGGCTTGGAGGGTGGTCCCCCCATGTTCAGACAGGGTTTCACGTGCCCCGCCCTACTCGAGGATTGCTTCCGGTTTATCCGTACGGGGCTATCACCCGCTATGGCCCGACTTTCCAGACGGTTCCGGTTATGTAGAAGCAATCACTGGCCTGGTCCGCGTTCGCTCGCCACTACTAGCGGAGTCTCGGTTGATGTCCTTTCCTCCGGCTACTTAGATGTTTCAGTTCGCCGGGTTCGCTTCCCACACCTATGGATTCAGTGTGGGATACAGCCGAAGCTGTGGGTTTCCCCATTCGGAAATTCACGGATCAAAGCCTGCTCGCGGCTCCCCGTGACTTATCGCAACGTGCTACGTCCTTCATCGCCTCTCAGTGCCAAGGCATCCACCAGATGCCCTTCAGACGCTTGATCTC
>NZ_VTTO01000045.1 GCF_008364825.1 Azospirillum sp. B21 | reverse complement strand
GACCGTTTGGTAAAATATCTATGCGCCGCGGCCCGGCTTGCGCTCCGTTGATCGCTTGAGGCCGTCAGCCGGCGCGAGACAAGACGCCTAGTTTAATCAGTTTTGAGAAAATGATCGTTTGGCGGCCTATACAGGCGGTTTGAACAGGCCGGAGCTCGCGCCGGCATCACCGCACGGTGAGAGAAGGGCCGTTGCACCGAGCAACGGAAAGCTCTGGCAACCGGGATCGTGAACCCCTCCCAACCAAAGGGCGACAAGATGCCAACCGGCATGCTGAGGCGGAAAGGCGTCTGCATTGTGGGAGTACAGCCCGGCTAGGGACTGGGCCCCAGTTAAGGTTATTGAGATCGCCGGTAAAGGTTATTGAGGACAAACCGCCCGGCGACTGGGTCTCAGTTCACGTTATTGAGACCAGAATTCGCGCCGAAAAGCGGTCAGTAAAGGTTATTTCGCCAGCCGACAGGTGGGTGGGCATGGCGCCATCCTAGCGGCGCGGCGCCTGCCAGTCCAGCGGCTGAATAACGCATTGATAACTGTCATTATCGAAGCGTTATCGAAAACCAATTTTCCCTGCTTCCCGATGTTGATGCAGTTAACAAAGATCGCTGCAATCGGCTATCCTGACGCGGCTTTCCCGGAGTCGCGATGACCGTCCTCTCCTGTCTCCCCGCCCTGCTCGCCGCCGAACGCGCGCTCGGCCGCCTCGACCAGGCGCTCGCCGATCCGGCGCGGCGCCGGCGCCTCGCCGCCGATGCCGCCCGCCGCTCGGCCGCCGCGGTGATCCGCCTCGACGGCCACCGCCTCGACGCCCACGACTTCCAGCGCGCCCTGGCCGCGCCGGAGCACGCCCAGGGCGAGGCCGCTCGCGCCGCTCTGCTGGTGCCGCTGTTCGCCCAGCTGCCGGCCGGTCTGACTGCCGCCCTGCCGCCGGAACACGCCCCCGTCCGGCCCGCCGCCCTTCCGGCCAGGGAGGAGGAGTCGGGGGACGTCGTGGCCGCGGTGCGCGCCTCGATTGCCGCCTTGGAGGCGATCGACCTCGGGAGCGGCGAAGAACTGGACGACGGGGAAGGCGATGCGGCCGGTACTACCCCGCCGCTGACGCCCTGGACCCGGCCCTGGCTGGACGAGCTGCACCGGCGCTGGAGTGTTGCCCAGGGCGGCCGTCCGGTCGGCCTCGGCGCGGCCCGCGCCGCCGATGCCGGTCCGGCGCTGGAGGCGGTGGCGGAAGCCATGGAGGCCGCTCCCGGCCTGCTCGGGGCTGCGGCGGCGATCCGCGCCCTGGCGCTGCGCCCCGACCCGGGAGCGCCGGAGCGCCAGGGTGCGGACGACGATGCCGAGAGCGCCGCCCTGCGCGCCGCGGTCGCGGTGGAGCGGCCGCCGACCTCCTGGTGGAGCGTGGTGGTCTGGCTCGCCGCCCCCGACCTGGTCCGTGGGGCCTGCCGGCTGCATCATGCGTGGCCACCGCTGACGGCGGCGCTCGCCCGCGACGTCACCGGCTACCGCCTCGCCCTGGCCGGGACGGAAGGCGCCTGGACGCGCTGGGTCCTCGACAGCATGCCTGAGCTGGTGGCGCATGAGCTGGAGCGGCTGCGCCATCTCGATCTGGTCCAGGAACACTGGGAGGCGCGGCTGGCCGCCACGCCGCGGCGCAGCAGCTCGCGCCTGCCCGATGTGCTCGACTGGCTGCACGACCGTCCGGCCTTCACCATCAGCCGGGTGGCGGGCGAGCTGAAGGGGCGCTGCGGGCTATCGCTGCGCGGGGTGCATCTGCTGGTGGAGCAGCTCGCCAAGGCCGGCGTGGTGCGCGACATCGCCGACCGCGGCGGCGAGCGGGTCTGGGCCTGCGATCTCAGCTTCCTGCCACCCGGCCGCTGAGCGGCTGGGCCTCATCCAGCAGGCCGTGGCGCATGTGGACCGGCGGACCGTGACGCGGGGCCATGAGAAAATCGCAGGCAAACCGGTAAGGCGCTTCTCCATGACGCCGCCAGCCGGCGGCTTCGAACAGGACCACCCGGTTCGGCGAGACCCCGGTATCCATGGCTTGGGCGCCCGCCAGAAGGCACCGTCGATGGACCGCCTGTCGGAGCACCCGAAGAAAGGTGGGAAGCTGATCCTCCAACGCGGCCTCCACCACCAGAACGGTGAGGATGGCGTCGACGAACAGGGCCAGCTGCACGACCCGGGTGTCGATGGTGCCGATGGTGAGGTGAGCCCGGGGGGAATTCAGCCAACCGCTTATGACCCCCATCCAGCTTTTGATTTCGGAGCCAGCTGCAGACCGCCGGTCGAGCAACTGGGCTGCGGCTTTCACGTCCGCAACCGTCGCGCTCCGCACCTCGGTCACGGGTGCGGAGCGGACGTCGCTGGTCAGGCCGATGGCCAAGGCCCGGGCAGGGGTTATCCGGCTCCAGACCTGAGCATAGGCGCCCACCAGGGCGGAACGGTCAGCTCCGACCGGCCGTCGACGCTGTTGCGGTGGCCGCATGGCCTCCTCAATGGACGGCCAGCAGCGGGCCGGCAGCAGAACCGTCGTGTCGAGAGCATCCAGCGATCCCCCCGCCAGGAGCCGTACAAGGAGGGTGCGGGTGGACCCTGTCGCCGGCGCCACCAACACCTCATGGGCGGCGGCCAAGGAGGCGCCCACCGCGTGCAATCGCTGACGAAGGGTCCAGGCTGCGCCGTTCGGTTTGTCGCCCAATGCCCGGAACGCGGTCAGCGCATGCTCGATCAGTTCCGGCCGGTCGATGTCTTCGGCCAGAGCTGCCAGTTCCAGGAGCAGCTGCTGTCCCCGGACCACGGTGCGCGGAGCCTTCGCGGCCGGGACGGTGCGAAGATCGGTGCCACAGGCATGGCAGCGCCACAATGGACGACGCGCCGAACCGTGGAGCGGTACCAGTTCAGCAAGGCACCGCGGGCAACGGTCGTGGAGGAACCGGTTGTGCCGGACGCACACCGCTGCCACGTCAACCCGCCAGAACCAGGGCAGGTAGGGGCTGGCATCCTCGCGCCAGCACAGCGGACAGAAGCGGGGGGCGACAACCGCGCCGGCCCAAGGCCGGCCAATCGGATGGGCAAACCGTTGCAGCGGGCCAATCCGGCGGCGATGGCCGGTTTGACGTTCCAGATAGGCGATCAGGCGCGGCGCCTGTTCACGATCTGGATCGGCGACCGCTATCCGGCTTTTCAGTCGCAGATGAGTCAGGAAGCTGTCCGGCCCCATCGCGTTGGCGTGGGCCATCCGGGCCAGCCAACTGCTGAACAATTCGTCTGGAAACGGGACGGGATCGGTGGCCCAGCGCTCTCCGGTCGGACGGCCCCGTTCCAACAGCTCAACCGGGAAAGGTCCGGTGTCCGGGAGGGAGGGCGACGGTGCCATCACCCCAGCCCCAGCAAATCCTGTGCGGAAAACCGTTTGGAGGGCGGGCGGAACTTCATGTCGTCGAACAGCGCCATGGTGATCCGTTCCTCGCCGCGGCGCACAGCTTCGACCGCGGTCGCCGTGACCGTCTGCACGATGTCGCCGATCAACCCTTCGGATGTCAGAAAGATGCGCTTGGCCAGCGTGTCCTCCGTCAAGTCCGATTTCCGGCGCAGTGGCAGGCTGAGGACCAGGCTGTTCAGAAGGCGGGCATAATCGGCATCGTATTGCCAGCGGGGCAGTGGGGCGCTTGTCAGGCGGGTGCGCAGTTCCCCGTCGTTGTGGATCACCTCCGCCAGCGACCGGTCACCGATCAGCACGGGTGAAATATCCCACTCATGCCCCATCACGCGCAGCAGGGTGTGAAATTCCTTGGCACCGCTGCCGCGGAAGCCGTGGTGCGCGTCATCGAAGATGATGACGCGGGGTTCGTATTCTCCGAACAGATCCATCATCTGCTGGCGCCGGCCATCGATCGTGCGGTTGGTCGGGTCCGGCACGCGGCCCATCGCCCGGATGAGGCCGGACAGGAACTCTGTGCGGGAGGGTTCGCTGGGCATCTGGTAGTAGTAGATGGGGCGCATTTGGACCGACGGCGTTTTCAGGAAGCGATCCGCAACCATGGTCTTGCCATTGCGGAACGGACCGCATACCGCGACCCCCGTGGTTCGGGTGGATTTCGGTCGTTCCCGGAGTCTCACGAGGTCCGTCAGGGCTTTCACGGCGGCTGGATAGCCAATCCACCGTGTTTCTCCCAGGTACAGGCAGCGGTCCTCATCGCTGAGGGTCTCAAGCCGCTGTCGCGCTTCATCGTTCAGATGGTCGGTCATGACGTCCCCCAGTGCTCGACCTCGAAACTGTCATCCGTCACCGGCAAGACTCCCAAACCGTCTCCGGTGGTCTTGAGACGGTTGATCTCCATATCCGCCGCATAGGGTTTGGGGGCCTCACTGGCGACGCGCGCCGCCAAGGCGTCGCTTGCCGCCTTCCGGCTGACCCGCGCCTTGCGAGGCCGTGGGGGCGGAGTCAGCGCCTCGTCCACCATTTCGCGTGATTTCCCTCGCTCCGCCCAGGAAGTGCCCGCCTCCTGGCGCTCCCGGCCATTCTGGGCGTCCAGTTCCCAGGCCGTCATGGGGGTCAGCACGCCATCGGCGCGGGGGACCGTGAGCCATTGCATCAGCGTCGGGTGCCACAGGTAGATGTGGCTGACGTCATTGCGGTTGACCTTGGTCCGTAGTTTTTCGCGTCCGCGGTTGGCGTAAATTTCGGCCAGCCGGCCATCGTCCGGCTTCCAATAAAAGAGGCCGAAGGCCGGGATGCCTTTGCTGGACAAGCTGCATGTGCTTTCCGGCAGGAAAGCGAGCTGGACCTCCTCCCAGTCGACGGTCAGGAGATGCTCGGGAATGCGGGAGGCGTGCTTGCTCCATTCAAGATCAGGGCGCTTACGGGTTTTCTCATCCATTTCCCCGTTGCAGATGCGGAACGCGGTGATGGCCGCCGCCTTCTCGATCTGCTCATAGGTGAGGCAGGCGCGTTCCTCGGCGGGATAGTCGCCTCGGTCGGCGACGGAGCGACCGGTCTGCCCGCGGGCCTTGCGGAGCTGCTGGTTGATCGATCCCTGCAGGCGTTCAACCACGTTGCGGATATGCGGCTCGCCATGCCGGGGATCCACCGTGATGCGGAGATCCTCCAGGCCGCGGTGGCCTTTCAGAGCCTTGTACCAGGCAGCCCGATCCGAAATGATGCGCTCCGGTCGGCCGAAGACATCCGTGGCTTCGATGCCGAACTTCTGAAAGTACGCTCCCTTCGGGCGGATGGCGTGCTGAAGGCACAGTCCGATCGCCTCCCGGTTGGCCGACCGCGGCCACAGCCAGAAGCCCAGGATCATGTGGGTCAGCACATCGACCAGAACGATGAGCCAAAGCCGCTTCAGCAGGTGACCCGCGTCGTCAACAGCGAGCACGTCGATTTCCGTCTCGTCGATCTGGCAGATTTGCAGCGGATAGTCCGGGACCAGCGAACCGCCCCGGTGCCGGTGCTTGCGCACCCTGACGGTTTCGCCACGCCGACGGGCCACCTCTTCGGCCGTCCAGTGCTTCCAGAGTCGGCTCTTCACCGTGTTGAACGAGACCGGCTTCAGCCCAGCGCCTTCCAGGCGCCCATTGATCACGATGGTGGCCTCGTTCAGGGAGCACCCTTCAGGGGTCAGATACTTGTCGTCGAGGACGGCCCGGACGATGGTTTCGGCCTCTTCCGACAGCCTGGCTCCGCGTCCCGAATCGTCGCGCAGCAGGTCGCGGACCAAGCGGCGCCGGCTGTATCTGCGCAGGTGGTTGCGGATCGTCTGAGGCGTCCGTTTGAGACGGGTCGCAAGATCATTGATGGCGGCAGCACGTGCCTCGCTCTTCACAGAGGTGCTGTCCAAAATGCGGTCGAGCTGCGTGGCTAGGCGCTCGGCTTCGGACCAGCGTGGGTCATCGGGTGGATCGTCGGATCGCCGTCCCATACCCCACACGCCCTCCCGCGAAAGCGTTCGGCTGCAAGAAAATTTTCAGCCGCAAGCTTTGCATAGAAGCCCTTGATCCGTCGATACGATCTTGGTCAAGCCGCGTGAAAATTCTCAGGAGAAAGCGACACC
>NZ_VTTO01000044.1 GCF_008364825.1 Azospirillum sp. B21 | reverse complement strand
GCGCCAATGGTACTGCGTCTTAAGACGTGGGAGAGTAGGTCGCCGCCAGGTCACTCAGGCTCAAGAGACGTCAAACCCGAAGCACATCGCTGACATCTTCGCACACCCCACCAGAAACGCCCCGGTTCACATGAGCCGGGGCGTTTTTCGTTGTCGCCTGACGGTCTTTTCCACCATGCGGAAAGCTTGCCGCTGATTTGCGGCAGATCAATAGCTCTCGGTTTGCCGCTCCCTACTCTCTCTTCACCGCACAACATCAAGGGGGAGCGAAACCATGAAGGCTATCGATCTGATGACGCCGCGCGTCATCACCATCGGCGCGGACGCGACTGTCGCCGATGCGGCCAAGAAGATGCTGGAGAACAACATCAGCGGCATGCCCGTGGTGGATGCCGCCGGCAAGGTGGTCGGCATCATCAGCGAGGGCGACCTGCTGCGCCGGGTGGAACTCGGGACCGAGCGCCACCGCTCCTGGTGGCTGGGACTGGTGTCCGGCGGCACGCTGCCGGCGGAGGACTTCGTCAAGTCCCATGCCCGCAAGGTCACGGACGTCATGACCGCCCATGTCACCACCGTCGACGAAAGCGCCTCGCCCGAGGAGGTCGTGCGGCTGATGGAGACTCGCCGGATCAAGCGCGTACCGGTGGTCCGTCAGGGCAACCTGATCGGCATCATCAGCCGGGCGAACCTGCTGCGCGCACTGGCCAGCGTCTCGCCGGAGACCGCGGCGGCGCCCCCTGACGACCGTGTGCTCAAGGAGCGTGTCACCGCGGCCATGAAGGAACTGTCCTGGGATTCGCGGTCGCACGACGCCATCGTCGTCCGGAACGGCATCGTTCATCTCTGGGGCTTCATCAGCAGCGCCTCCCAGCGCGACGCCATACGCGTCGCGGCGGAAAGCGTTCCCGGCGTGAAGGGCGTGGAGAACAACATCCAGGTTGTCGACCCGGCGGAAAGCGGGGCCTGGGGGCTGTAAGGGAGTGTGCAAAAGGCGCCTGCAAAGCGGATGGGCATGGCCGGTCTTGCCCGGCCATGCCCACCTTCCGGACCAGATCAGATCCGCCCCGGCAGCCGTGCACCGACGAGGTGGGTCGCCTGCGCCCCGTATTCGTAGGCGGCTTCGCGCACCGCACGGCCGGCGACCGTATCCGGGGCCGTGTGGGGAAGCGGCATCTCCGCGTCGGTGAGTTTGCCGGTGATGCGGTCGGCAAGGCAGCGGCCGAGAACCGTGCCGGGCGCGATGCCGCGGCCGTTGTAGCCGCTGAAGCCGATCACGTTGCGGTCCAGCCGGTGGAAACGGGGCAGGTTGTCCTTGGTCATCCCGATCTGCCCATACCATTCGGACTCGAACCGCACCGGACCGAGCTGCGGGAACAGAGCGGCAAGCGAGCGCTGCGCCCAAGCCCGGTGCACCGCGATCCCGGTTCCCCGCAATGCGCCGACACTGCCGAACACCAACCGTCCCTGACGATCGAACCGGTAGGAGCTGAGAACCGATTTGGTGTCCCACACCCCCTGCCGCTCCGGCAAGATGGCTTTCTGCATCGCGTCGGACAGCGGCTCCGTCGCCAGATTGAAGTAGGGCAGGTGGACCTGCTCGGTGCGAAGCTGTACCCAGGGGCCGATGCTGTAGGCGTCGGTGGCGACGATCACCCAATCGGCCATCACACTGCCGGTCGCCGTCTTCACCTCCCATTTGCCGCCGATCTCGCTTGCCGACTGGACGGGGCTGCGGGTGAAGATGCGGGCGCCCGCCTTCACTGCGGCGGCGGCCAGCCCGCGGGCATAGGCCAGCGGCTGGATGGTGCCGGCCCGCAAATCGAGAAGCGAGCCGGTATAGGCCCTGGTGCCGACCTTCTCCGCCGTTTCCGCGGCATTGAGCAGGCGGACGGGGGCTCCCCGTTTCTGCCAGATCGCCGCCCGCTGCTCCAGTTCGCGCAAGCCCGCGGGACCGACGCCGCAATGGAGGGTGCCGCTGCGCTCGTCCTCGCAGGAGATGGCGTGTTTCGTGATCAGGTCGAACACCGCGCGCGGAGCATTCCCGAGCAGCTCGATCAACCGCTCGCCATAGACCGGCCCCAGCGTGTTGACGAGCTGGTCGGGCATCACCCACATGCCGGCATTGACCAGCCCGACATTCCGCCCGGCGCCGCCGAAGCCGATCTCCACCGCCTCGACCACCACCGCGTCGACGCCGCCTTCCGCCAGATGCAGGGCGGCCGACAGGCCGGTGTAACCGGCCCCGACGATCACCACGTCTGCCCTGACCGCGTCGGTCAGCGGCGAGGTCGGTGGCGCCGGAGGTGCCGTCCGTTCCCAAAGCCCATGCGACCGCGGATCGTTCAGCATTCCCTGTGGTCCTTTTCCCGTGTTCTTGCCCGTCTGTCATTCCCGGCCGGAAACACCGCCCCGGGCCGGTTCCGTGAGCGTAGCGGGTCGCCGCATCAACGGACAGCTGGAAAGATTCGCTTGCCTACCCCCTTCGGCAAAGTGATGTTTGCTCAACCAGTCATTCCCTGTGAGAATGAGATGCAGAGCCCCCGCCGCTTCCTCCCCTCTCTGTCCCTTCTGACTGCATTCGAGGCGGCGGCGCGGACCGGCAGCATCACCGCGGCGGCCAAGGAGCTGTCCCTGACCCAGAGCGCTGTCAGCCGCCAGATCAAAGCGCTGGAGGAGCTGCTGGAGGTCGAGCTGTTCCACCGCGAACGGCAGACCATCCGCCTGACTGCGGGCGGGGAGTATTATGTGCGCGAGGTCCGCGATGCGCTGCGCAAGATCAGCACGGCGTCGCTCAACCTGCGCGCCAACCCCTATGGCGGCACGCTGAGCATCGCCGTCTTGCCGACCTTCGGCGCCCGCTGGCTGACGCCGCGGCTGCCGAAATTCCTGGCTGCAAATCCCGGCGTGACCATCAATCTGGTGACGCGCATGGCGCCTTTCGATTTCCGGCTGGATCCGGTCGACGTGGCGATCCATTTCGGCCGGCCGGACTGGCCGGGTGGGGAGATGGCGCTTCTGCGCCGGGAAACGGTCGTCCCCGCCTGCAGTCGCGATCTGCGCGACCGGTTCTGCTTCCGGCAGCCGGGCGATCTGCGTCTTGCCCCGCTGCTGCACCTGACCAGTCGTCCCGATGCATGGGAACGCTGGCTGACCCTGCACGACACGCCGGCCGATGGGGTGCATGGCATGCTGTTCGACCAGTTCGGCACCACCATTCAGGCGGCCGTCGCCGGGCTGGGGGTGGCGCTGCTGCCGCGTTTCCTGATCGATGAGGAATTGGGCGCGGGGCAACTGGTGCCCGCGCTCGACCTGCCGATGGAGAGCGAGGACGCCTATCACATCGTGTGGCCGTCGGAACGGACGAGCTATCCGCCGCTTGCCGCCTTCCGTAGTTGGATACTGGGGGAAGCTCGGGACGACGCCCCAGAGGACAGGCGGCCGCATCATGAGCTTTCCTCATGAAGTCGGTAAAAACAATCGCAATCCAATGTCGTGCTTCGTTGCTATAGCTGCCCCATGGGAGGGACCGGGAGACCGTCCGGACCGGTCCGACGCAGGCAACGCGAGCGAGATTTGCAATGAGTGCCCAGAGTTCCTTCAGCGCCGGCTTTATCAGCGCCGATGCGATCCGTACCCTGTTCTCCAACGCCATGTCGGAGATGTACCGGACGGAGGTTCCCGCCTATCAGACGCTCGTCGAGCTGGTTCGCGAGGTGAACGAGGCGGTGCTGGCCGCCGACCCGGCGGAGCGCCACCGGTTGGAGGCCGCGGGCGGTCTCGCCCGCATTACGGAGGAGCGTCACGGCGCGATCCGGCTCGGCACCGCGCATGAGCTGTCCACCATGCGCCGCCTGTTCGCGGTGATGGGCATGCAGCCGGTCGGCTATTATGACCTGTCGGAAGCCGGTGTTCCCGTCCATTCCACCGCCTTCCGTCCGGTGACCGACGAGGCGCTGAGCCGCAATCCTTTCCGCGTTTTCACCTCGCTGCTGAGGCTCGACCTGATCGCCGACGCGGGACTGCGGCAGGAGGCGGAACAGTTGCTGGCCGCGCGCAGCATCTTCACCGCCGGCTGCCTCGCCCTGATCGAAAAAGCCGAGGCGGCCGGCGGGCTGACGGAGGAGGAGGCCACCCGCTTCGTCGCGGAGGCGCTGGAAACCTTCCGCTGGCACAGCCGGGCCAATGTGCCGCTGGAGCTCTACAAACGGCTGCATGACGCCCATCGACTGATCGCCGATGTCGTTTCCTTTAAGGGACCGCACATCAATCACCTGACCCCGCGCACCCTGGACATCGACATGGTGCAGCGGATGATGCCGGAGAAGGGGATCGCTCCCAAGGCCGTGGTGGAAGGCCCGCCGACCCGGCGCTGCCCCATCCTGCTGCGGCAGACCTCCTTCAAGGCGCTGAGCGAGCCGGTGGATTTCCGCGACGGCGACGGCTGGCGGTCCGGTTTCCACACCGCGCGTTTCGGCGAGATCGAGCAGCGCGGCATCGCACTGACGCCGAAGGGGCGTGCGCTGTACGACACGCTGCTGCAGGATTCCCGCCGTCTCGTCGCCCCGGCCGCCGACGGGTCCAATGCCGCCGAGTACATGACGGCCCTGCAGGAGGTCTTCGCCCCGTTTCCCGACAGCTGGGACGAGATCCGTCGCCAGCAGCTCGGCTATTTCACCTATTCGCTGACCGAGACCGGACGGCGCAACCCGCCGGCACCGAACGCCGATCTGGAGTCGCTGATCGGGGCTGGTCTCGTCCGGTTCGATCCGGTGGTCTATGAGGATTTTCTGCCGGTCAGCGCCGCGGGTATCTTCCAGTCCAACTTGGGCGACGATGCGCAGCAGGATTTCTCCGCCAGCCCGAACCAGCAGCGTTTCGAAGCCGACCTTGGCGCGTCCGTCCTGAACCCGTTCGACCTCTACGCCGAGATCGAACGGGCCTCCATTGACACCTGCCTGTCGGCGATGAGCCCGGCGACGGCGTAGGTCACACCGCAACCACGGCGGCGGGTCGGAAGGCGCCCGCCGCCAGCCAGTTCTCGAAGGCCGCCGGCGCGAGCGGGCGGGAGAACAGATAGCCCTGCCCGAAGTCACAGCGGTGCAGGCGCAGCCACTCATAGGCCTCGACGGTCTCCATCCCTTCCGCCACCACCCGATAGCCGAGATCGTGGGTCAGGTCGATGGTGGAGCGGACCATGATCTGGTCGCTGCGCTCGGTGACGATGGAGCGGATGAAGCGCTGATCGATCTTCACCGCCGTCGCCGGGATGCCCTTTAGGTAGGACAGCGCGCTCTGGCCGGTGCCGAAATCGTCGCTCTCGACCCCGATCCAGTCCGCCTGCACCCCGTGCCGGTCCAGCATGGCGGCCACCCGGTCGGCGAAGTCATTGGCCCCGAGGTTCAGCATCGAGATGTTGATCGAGACCGGCAGCGCGATCGGCACATACAGCAACTTTGCGGCCAAACGGGTGATCTGGTCGAAGGCGGGTTCCTCGGGAGTGTCGAGCAGTTCGTAGCGCCAAAGAACCGCAAGCCGGCCCTCCTCGCGGGACAGCATTGAGGGCGTGGACGAGGACAATGGCATGGGCAAGGGCGGAAAATGCATCATCACGGCTGGCGTCGTTCCTTGCGCTATCCTGTCGGTCAATATTCCGTCGGCCATTGTGAAGCAACCCGGGGGCCGGCGTTATAACCAGTTGGGACAGCTAGCATTGTCGCTTCTCGATCGCGACGAGTGCCGTCACGGTGAGCTGAGCCAGCACCATGCGGTCCACGATGCCGAAGCTGCGCGGCACCGTATCGATCACGCAGACCGAACCGAGCGCCAGACCGTGGCGGTTGATGATCGGCGCGCCGGCATAGAAACGGATGTGCGGGGATCCCAGAACCAGTGGATTGTCGCGGAACCGTGGATCGTTGGCGGCATCCTCCACGACCATCGGCAGGCTCTGCTGGATGGTGAAGCGGCAGAAGGCATGGTCACGCGGTGTTTCCTGCGTTGCCAGCCCACGCCGCGCCTTGAACCACTGGCGGTCGGCGTCCAGCAGCGACACCAGGGCGATGGGAACCTGGAAATGGTCGCAGGCCCAGGACACCAGTTCATCGAAGGCAGGATCCGGTGCGGAATCCAGCAGGCCCGTGCTCCGCAACGCGTGGAGCCGGGCTGGCTCGTCGTCGAGTGGATACGTGCATCCGGCGGGCTTGAGTGCGGCGGGGGTCTTCAGAAGGGCCATGGGAGAAACTCCGCAATCGATAAGGACAAACTGTTGCGGCGCACCACGGCTGGGCGAGGGAACGCCTGTGCAAATGCAGCGGCGAACCAGCCCGTGACCAGCATCGTTCCACCAAACTCCAAATGATATGCCGTACCAGCCACAGTGAAGCTCGCGGTAAATTGAGGATGCGCACTCTGCTTCTACGTACGGGAGTTGATACGGATTTATCGATTTAGGTACCATCACGCCGAATCCCGGTCATATGCGGCGCTATGACTGTTGTGCAGCGACCGAGTTTGCCGGGTGGCGGGTCGGACGGTGTCCCAGCGTAGAGGAGGGGCCGCCCTGCTTCGAACGCGGCTCGGCTGAAAAATCGGCGGGGGTCGGAAAAAAGCGCTTGCGCCGGGTCGGTTGGACGGCCTATACACCGCCTCCCGCGACGCAGCACGGTCGGCAAGACAGTGTTGCTTCAAGGGAAACAGAGGTCAGACCAAGTAACTGCCGAGCACCTCGAAAAAAAAGAGGTTGACAGTGAAAGTAAAGTCCTCTAGATAAAGCGAACAAGACGCGGCGCTGCGAACTGCAGGCGCCGCAGAATGGTTCGGGCGGCGCCGCCGAGGCGCTGCGGGTTCTTTGACAAGTTTATACCGTGTTGTGAGAAGGGATGCGCA
>NZ_VTTO01000043.1 GCF_008364825.1 Azospirillum sp. B21 | reverse complement strand
GGCTCACGTCTCATCCCGCCACTATGCCCAGTGCAACAGGAGCTCGCCAGCCCCGCGGTTTATGTGACAATGCCTCCCCAGCGCCAGAATGTCGACCTTCATGATGCGGAGGAGGTCGATGTCGTCCTTATCCCACTCGATGACCTGCCGGTCCTCCATGGCGGCGGGCTCGATCGGCACCAGCTCGTCCAGCCGGTGCTGCGTGAGGACGAAGCCGCCCGGGTGCTGAGACAGGTGCCGGGGCGTGCCCATCAGCTGTTGAGCAAGCTCCAGAGTCAGACGCAGACGCCGGTCCTCCAGGTTTAGGCTCAGCTCCTTCGCGTGCTGCTCCTCGACACCCTCATCCGACCAAGCCCAAATCTGCCCTGCCAGTGCCGCTGTGACGTCCTCGGTGAGCCCGAGCACCTTGCCGACGTCACGGACGGCACCACGCGCCCTGTACCGGGTGACCACCGCCGTCAGAGCTGCACGGTGACGGCCGTAAGTCTCGTAGATCCACTGGATGACGATTTCTCGGCGATCGTGCTCGAAATCGACGTCGATGTCCGGCGGCTCCCGACGTTCGGCCGATACGAAGCGTTCGAACAGCAGGTTGTGACGCTCGGGATCGATGCTGGTGATGCCAAGCACATAGCAGACGGCTGAGTTGGCCGCCGAGCCCCGGCCCTGGCACAGGATGCCACGAGACCGGGCGAACCGGACGATGCTGTGGACGGTCAGGAAGTAGGGCGCGTAGCCCAGCTGGTCGATGAGCCGCAACTCGTGCCGGAGCACGGCCTGGACCTTCTCCGGCACGCCATCGGGATAACGGTCGGCAACGGCGGACCAGGTCAGCTGCTCCAACGACTGCTGCGCCGTCAGGCCTGGAATTACCACCTCCTCAGGGTATTGGTACTGCAGCTCGTCCAGCCTGAACTTGCATCGCTCCACGACCTCCAGCGTACGCGCCACCGCCTCTGGGTGCCGGGCAAAGAGGCGGGCGATTTCTGACGGTGGCTGCAAGAAGCGGTCGGCGTACCGCTCCCGCCGGAACCCAGCGCTGTCGATGGTGCAGCCCTTGCGGATGCAGGTGACGATGTCCTGCATGATGCGCCGTTCCGGCGCGTGATAGAGGACGTCGTTGGTCATCACGGTCGGCACACGGTGGGCCGCGGCCAGTTCTGACAGCAGGTGCAGCCGCAGGACATCGCCCGGTCGCCGGCGGAGCGTCAGGGCCACGTAGCACCGGCCCGGAAAGGTGTGGCGCAGCCGCGCCAGTTGCCGGGCGCAGCGATCGTCCGGTTCGTCCGGCACCAGGATGGCGAGCAGTCCCTCGGCCCAATCGGCGACGTCCTCCCAGGCAAGATCACAAGCGCCCTTCCCTGCCCTGCTTTTCCCGAGCGTCAGCAGCCGGCAAAGCCGGCCGTAGCCCGCCCGGTCCATGGGGTACAGCAGCAAGGCCGTGCCGTCGGTTAGGTCAAGCCGGCTTCCGATGACCAACCGGACGCCGGTCTGCCGCGCCGCCTCGTGGGCGCGGACGATGCCCGCCAGCGAATGCCGATCGACGATGCCCAGCGCGGGGATTCCCAGCGCCGCCGCCCGCGAGAACAACTCCTCGCAGCTGCTGGCGCCGCGCAGGAAACTGAAGTGGGTGGTCACTTGGAGCTCGGCGTATGTCGAGCCTGCGGGACCCCGCCCCTGCTCGGCCGCGCTCATCCGAACAGCCCGTGGATGAACCATCGCATCGGCCCGGTGTCCGGGGAACCTTCCCAGGATCGGTAGAGCCAGAAGCGCTCGCCCGTATGGTCCTCCACGGCATAGTAGTCGCGCGCGGCCGCCATCTCGCGGTCACGCCGCCACCATTCGCCATGGATTCGCTCAGGCCCATCCGCTCGCTTGATGAGCCGGCGCACGCCGCGCCAGGTGAAGGCCATCGGCGGGTGATCGGGCATCAGGGCCATCGTCTCAATGGGCTCCGGTGGCGTCAGCAGGCGTCCCGGCCGCGGCCACTTGGAGGGCCAACCGGCTGGTACCGGCGGCGCCAGGGCGGGGATGCGCGTGACCGACCGCTCAGGTACATCGCTCTCCACCGGCGCGCAGCGGAAAACCCTGTCGTGACCTATCCGGTTGCCCAACACATCGACCAGACCGGCGATAGTGGCCACCTCGTCGAACGTCCCGGGATCGGTCTCCCCGGCCACTAGCCGGCCGACCTCCTCAGCCGATAATTGCTCCGCAAGCGTGGCCGTCAAAATGGCGAGCTCGATCCCGAAGCCCGGATCCACGCTGTCGATGCGCTCAACAAGCAGGCGGGTGAGGTGTGGAGCTGCGCGCACCGGCTTCGCCGTGCCGACGCGGATAGCCTGCACTGTGCCGTCCACGCGGTGCCAGAGTAGGTCCAGCGTCCTGGCGCCCAGCCCTTGCTGCTCCAGCTGTCCACAGAGGTCCTGCACCAGCGCTCCGATGACAGCCTGGAGTGCCTCGGCCGTGCTGATTGGTTCGACCAGACTGCGTCGTGCCTGGACGGTCTCGACCGGTACGACAGGCACGATCGGTTCGGCAACGCGGCCGAAGACCTGATCCAGCCGCCGGCCGGGCAATGTACCGAAACGATGGGCCAGAGGCGCACGCGGCGTCGCCTCCAGATCGCCGACGGTTTCGAAGCCCAGGCGTCGGAGTTCGACGGTCATCTCAGATCCCAGCCGGAGGGCGGCCACTGGCAACGCGGACACCGCCTCCAGCCCATCGTCGATCACAGACACTGGCCGATGGCCGAAGCGAGCGAGCGCATTGGCGGCGCCGGGCGTGCCGGCGATTGCGGCTCGCGCGGTGACGCCCATCGCGGCAAGGCGGCGGATCAGATCGTCGAGCAACGGGCGCTCGCCACCCATCAGGTGGCTGGCACCGGTGATGTCGATCCACAGGCCATCTGGCGGGTCCACGGCCACCATTGGGCTGTAGCGCAGCGCCCACAAGGCCAGCCTGTGCAAGCCCTCGGCATCGGCATCAGGATCGGCGTCGGCAACCGTCAGGTCGGGCACCATCGCCCGCGCGTGCGCGAGTGGAATGCCCCGGTGTAGGCCGAGCCGATGCGCGGCGACGTCCACCGCGGTGATGACGCGCTGCGCGCCGGTCGACGCGACGACGAAGGGTGTGCCGGGCGGCTCGTCGGCCTCAAGTGCCGAACCGGAGCCCGACCGCTCGTGCCGTTCCTTCGATGAGCGTGCCCTGACGCGAAGCCGATCCGTCGGCCAAGTGGGCAGGTAGACCGAGACGACCCTCTTCATCGCAGCCCTCAATGTCCCACTCACCCGCCACGCCCCCACGACACCGCACCAGTTCCACCCGCCATCGCCTGCGGCCTATCCCCGGCGCTGGCAGTGGGCTGGACGGCAGGGCTGAAACGCGCCAACGGGTGACGGCAGCCGTCGGCTGGCCGATCTCGGCGGCAGCCGCGGCCGGGCTGCGCCACCGGCGCAGGATGATGGCTGTGACGCCGGAGTGTTCGGCGGCGATCTGCATGCGTCTGGACGCCACCATGGGGAGCTTGGCCAGTTCACCTACCACGGCCGCCAGTCCGCGGTGGCGCAGCCCCTCCTCCACCAGCAGAGGCAGCGTCCTTTCATCGGGTGCCTCTGCATAAATGACCCGGTTCGGATCCAGCCCGACTTGGGAGAGCGCCGGGGCGTACAGGTCCGACGCCCGCAGGCACCAGAGCACCGGCCCGGTCATTCTGGCCAGGATGCCCGCGGCGAACAGGGTGGCCGCCGCGGCGTGGATCACGCCCAGGTCACCGCCCTCGGCCACCTCGTGGACGGCTCCCAACGCCAGCCCGCCACCTGGCAGCCGATCGTCGACCTCGCTGATCCCGAAGGGTAGCACGCGCATGGCGCGCCGCCCGCCAATCTCCAGCTGGTGGATGCGGTTGCGCAGGTCTTGTAGGGCGGTACTAGGGCGCGGCTCAGGATGCATGTCTCTTGAGACAGAAAGGGAAGGATTATGTTCCCTTTTTGTTCGCCAAAAACAGGAGCACTGTCAAGCTCTGGTTTTTCGCTCCTTGCCCGTCCAGCCCTTGCTACGAGCTAGCGAGACACACCAGGCTGGATGGGTCCCCATATGGAAATCCATTCCGATAGCGGTCGACGGTCAGAATTGCGGCCCCGAAGAGAGCGTCTGGACAGGTCGGCCCGAGGCCAATGAAGAACAGTTGTTTTCCAAGAAGGCACTGTCGTCCAGAACAGCGGAGCGGTGCAAGCTGGAGCAGAGCTTGGGTATCAGAGCTTTGGCATCAAGCCAAAAAGAACGCGGCGGGCCGAAGCCCGCCGCACATCTTGTGCCACAAAGGGGAAACCCCTGCGACGTGTTAACGGAAGGACCCCGATCCCCCAGCGGCTAAGCAAGGTGATTGTCTTTCCGCGAAGAGCATCTCACGGGATTTCGCGATCGTCAATCCAGTTGAGACCTTTTTGCTTCTGGACACGGGTGGGGTGCGCTTAGACAATTCCGCACTTCAGGTGCGAATGCTCCTTTCCCATTCGCATCATGTGCGGGAGGAATTCCTTCGTGTCCAAGCGTCTCCGCTATCGCCTCGCCCTGGATCTCGGCACCAACAGTATTGGGTTCTGTCTGCTGGATCTGAACGGGGATGGCAGGCCCTGCGGGGTGCGCCGCATGGGCGTTCGCATCTTCCCCGATGGCCGGGATCCGAAGTCACAGCAATCCTTGGCGGCCGATAGGCGCTTAGCTCGGTCGATGCGCCGGCGCCGCGATCGCTATCTGCGCCGGCGCAAGGCTCTGATGAACGCCCTGGTCGCCGCCGCCCTGATGCCGGAAGACCTGCAGGCGCGCAAGGCGTTGGAGGGGCTGGACCCCTACGAGCTGCGCGCGGCGGCGGTCGCCGGCCCGCTGCCGGCCCACCAGCTCGGCCGTGTCCTTTTTCACCTGAACCAGCGCCGCGGCTTCAAGAGCAACCGCAAGGCGGCCGGGGATGAGAACGAGGCGGGCAAGGTCAAGACCGGCATTTCCGCTCTGAAGGCCGAGCTGGCCGCCAGCGGCGCCGGCACACTCGGCCAGTGGCTTGCCGCCCGCCATGCCACCCGCCAGCCAGTAAGGGCAAGGCTGACCGGCACGGGGGCCAGGGCGACCTACAGCTTTTATCCGGAGCGTGCGCTGGTCCATGAGGAATTCCAGGTGATCCGCGCCGCCCAGGCGCCGCATCATCCCGGCGTCACCGCCGAACAATGGGACCGGATCGAGAGCGTCATCTTCCACCAGCGCCCGTTGAAGCCGGTGAAGCCCGGCAAATGCACCCTCTATCCGGAGGAGGAGCGGGCGCATTGGGCGCTGCCCATCGCCCAACGGTTCCGCATCCTGCATGAACTGCACAATCTGCGCATCGTCCGGCCGGGGCAGGGGGAGGAGGGGCTGTCGCCGGCCGACTTCGACCGCTTCTATGACCGGCTGTGCCGCAAGGGCGATCTGACCTTCAAGACGCTGGCCAAGGAGCTGAAGCTCCCACCCGACGCCCGCATCAATCTGGAGGACGACAAGCGTGACCGGCTGAAGGGCGACGCCACCGCCGACGCGCTGTCGGCCGAAAAGGGCAAGCGCCGGCGAATCGGCGCGGCTTGGCACAGCTTCCCGGCCGACCGTCAGCGCGAGATCGTCGGCCGCCTGATCGATGCCGAGGATGAGGGAGAACTGGCGGCCTGGCTGGTGGAGGAGCTGGGGCTGCCGTGGGAGGTGGCGATCCTGACGGCCGAGCGGCCGGGCCTGCCCGACGGCTATTGCCGACTGAGCGAAAAGGCGCTGGAGCAGGTGGTGCCGCTGATGCACGAGGAGCATCTGCCCTATGACAAGGCGGTTCGCGCGCTCGGCCTCCATCACTCCGATTATCGCCCGGACGAGCTGCTGGGCGAACTGCCCTATTACGGCCTGCCGCTGGAGCGCTTCATCGCCTTCGGCACCGGCGAGGCGGACGACCCGGCCGAACTGCGGATCGGCCGCTTTCCCAATCCGACTGTCCATGTCGCGCTGAACGAACTGCGGCGGGTGGTGAACCGGATCATCCGGCGCTGGGGCAAGCCGGAGGAGATCGTGGTGGAACTGGCCCGAAATCTGAAGCAGAGCCGAGCCGACCGCGACAAGGAACAGCGTGAACAGGCGGAAAAGCAGAAGAAGAACTGGACGCGGACCCAGCAGCTTCGCGAATTGGGGATGGAACCGACCGGCGAGGCGCTGCTGCGGCTGCGGCTGTGGGAGGAGCTGCCGCGGATCGGCAGCGCCCATGTCTGCGTTTATACCGGCCAACCGATTAGTATGACGCAGCTGCTGCAAGGCGATGTGGATGTCGATCACATCCTGCCCTTCAGCCGGACGCTGGCCAGCGGCGCCGACAACAAGATCGTCTGCCACCGTCGCGCCAACCGCATCAAGCGCAACCGGACGCCGTGGGAGGCGTTCGGCGTCGTCTCCGCCGACGGCTATGATTGGGCGGCCATCGCCGAACGCGCCGAGTCGCTGCCCAAAAACAAGCGCTGGCGCTTCCTGCCCAACGCGATGGAGCGGTTCGAGGACGAGCGGGGATTCATCGACCGGCAGCTGGTGGAGACCCGGCACCTGTCCAGGGTCGCCCGCGAATATCTGGGCTGCATCGTGCCGCTGGAGAAGGTGCGGGCCGCCCCCGGCCGGCTGACAGCGATGCTGCGCGGCCGCTGGGGGCTGAACGCTATCCTGTCCGACGCCAATCTGAAGAACCGGGCGGATCACCGGCACCATGCCGTCGATGCCGCCGTGCTGGGGGTGATCGACCAGCGGCTGGTGCAGAGGGTGGCCGACGCCGCCAAGCGGGCGGAAGAGAAGGAGCTGGAAAGGCATCGTCACATTAACTTGATCGAGACCAAGAAGGCGGCTGCAGCAGCCCGCCAACGCCCATCAGGCCATCTTGCG
>NZ_VTTO01000042.1 GCF_008364825.1 Azospirillum sp. B21 | reverse complement strand
CGGGCTCACGTCTCATCCCGCCACTATGCCCAGTGCAACAGGAGCTCGCCAGCCCCGCGGTTTATGTGACAATGCCGTACGGGATCAGCTACCGTGACCTCGAGCAGATGATGGCCGAGCGCGGCGTCACGGTCGACCACACCACCATCTACCGTTGGGTCCAGAAGTATGCCCCCGAGATCGAGAAACGGCTGCGCTGGCAGTGGCGCTGCCCACGATCGACCAGTTGGCGGGTCGATGAAACCTATGTGAAGGTCGGTGGCAAGTGGGCCTACCTGTACCGGGCCGTCGACAAGCACGGCAACACCATCGACTTCTACCTTTCGCCCACGCGGAATACCGCGGCCGCCAAGCGTTTCCTCGGCAAGGCGCTGAACGGCCTGAAGGATTGGGAGAAGCCGATGGTCATCAACACCGACAAGGCGCCCACTTATGGGCCAGCCCTAGCGGAGCTGAAGGCCGAGGGCAAATGTCCCGAGGAGACGGAACATCGGCAGGTCAAGTACCTGAACAATGTCGTCGAGGCCGACCACGGCAAGTTGAAGCAGCTGATTCGGCCGGTGCGGGGCTTCAAGACCCTGAGGACGGCTTATGCGACGATCAAGGGGTTCGAGGTGATGCGCGCGCTCCGCAAAGGGCAGGCCGCCGCCTTCAACCTGACCCGTAACATGCAGGGCGAGGCGCGCCTTGTCGAGCGCGCCTTCAACGTCGGCCCCTGCGTGCTCGCCGAAGCCGTTCAGCTCGTCAATCAGCAGCTCGAACTTCAGGCTGCGTAGCCTCCGGCAGTGATGCCGGTCGATATCATCACGCGCCTACAGGAAGAGTTTGCAACAGAGCCTTCCACCGGACGTTCAGTCGTCCTCGTAAAGGCCCTTGGCCGCCGTGCGGTGGCACGCCTCGCAGTTGCCCTTGGCGCCCACCGTCCTGCGCTGCCAGACGGTGGGGTCGAAGCGGTGTTTGCGCAGCCACCAGCGCTGATCGGTGATGCGGACAAGTTGTCCGTCGCCACCGCCGGCATTCCGGGTCAGGTACCCACGGATGTCCGCCGCAACGTCGGGCGGCAGGCTGGCCTTGTCGCCGAAATGGTCGGCCAGCCCGTCCATGATGCGGGTCCAGCCGGCGGCGGGCAGCAGGCCCGGCTGATAGGCCATGTGACACTCGCCACATTCCTTCAGCGTCGCCGCATGGGTCACGGGTGGCACCCGTTCGAATTCGCTCGCCAGCGTGGCGTTGCCGGTCAGGAGCAGGGCGGCCGTGGCCGCGATCGAAAAGCGCATGTCTATCGGCTCGCCAGAAAGGTGATGAAGTCGCCCTTCTCGCGGGCGGTGCAGGCCCGGCCGAGGACGTTGGGGCAATCGCGCTCGAAGCGCTTCTCGACCTCGGCCGGGTCGGTGAACCGCTTGGGCGTGACCGAGACCGCCATCGGTTCGATGGCGCGCCCGGTCTTGTAATGGCGCCCCTGCGCCGTGGGGTTCTCGGTGTGGCAGGCGGCGCAGGCTGGGGTCTCGGCCTTGCCGCCGCTGTGCGGACCCAGGTAGAGGGCGCGGCCACGGTCGGCCGAGAAGGCCGCAAACTCGGGACTCTGCGCCTTCGCCTGGGCGGCGTAGCCGTCGAGGATCTTCGTACGGTTGGGATCGGCGGTCGCCGCCAGGGCGACGCCGGTGGCGAGCGTCGCGACGGCGGCGAGGAGGAGGGGCGATTTCATGGGCTCACTCGGTTGGAGAGATCGGGGCGGCGCGACGGCCAACGGGGGACGGTCGCCGGCCGGGGACGCTTGAGCCAGTGCAGCCAGAAGATCAGCCCGACATGCACGGCGGCGATCCACAAGGCGGCCTCGCCGAGGGCTTCGTGCAGGTCTTCGAGCTTGACCACGAAATCCGCCAAGGCACCGGAGACGGCCGTGAGGCCGACCCCGGCGAGAAGGGCCACGGCCATCCAGGCGATCAGCGGGCTGCGTTCGGTGCGGGCCTTCGCATCGCCGCTCAGCAGGCGGGCCAGCCAGTCCAGCGCCGGCCGGACGGCGGGTTTCGGGAAACGCAGCGGACTGCCTTCAGCCACCACCACCCCGGCGACCGCCCGCAAGGCCAGGGCAGCCAGGACGGCGTAACCGGAGAAGACGTGCATGCCGTAGGTGTCCTCGTCCCCGGTCAGGTAGGCGACGAGGAAGCCCCCCGAGACCGTCGCGTGGAACAGCAGGAGGAAGGTCCTTTCGGCGGCGGTCGGTTTGCGGTTGGCCATGGCGGTCTCTCTTGGCGTCGGTGCAGACTGGGACGGTGCAGACTGGGGCGGTGCGGGCTGGGGGTCAGTCGTCGTGCGCGGCGTCGGCGCTCCAAAGCCCGGCGAGGCTCGGCAGCCCCTGGGCGGACGCCTGATAGCCGATGGCCAGTGCGCCGATGACGAGCGCGGCGAGGAGGCTGTGAACGATCATCGTCCTGAGCATAGGGGCGCTCCTGGTTCAGTCGTCGTCATGGTGACGGCGGCCACGTTCCTGGAAAGCGTCGCCGCCGAAGGCGGTGCCGTCATCGCGGATGATCCGGCTGGCCTGGATGGCGCCGTGTCGGACCGCGCCGACGACGGTGATCGGGGCGCCGGTCTGGATTCCCTCCGGCAGTACGTCGTGGTTGGTGACGTCGATCTCGGTCTGGCCGTCGTTGAGCACGAACCAATTGGCGGCGACCCGGCCGACCGTGCCGGTGGCGGTGCCGCCACCGACCTTGAGGAGTTCGGCGATCGGTTGCGGGCCGGTCGCCTGGAATGCCCGGTCGCGGTGGCGGTCGCCGGCATGGGCGGCCCCGGACAGGGTCAAGGCGGCGAGGACGGCGACGATTGCGGTCTTGGACATAGCTTCACCTTTGGCGCTGGATGAGCGCCGGAGCGCTCGATGAACCGCACTTTGCCCGAGGTCACCTGAGGCGAGCCTGAACGGGCGGTTCATCGGCGGTTCAGGGATGCGACGATACGCTGGCTTCCACCCCACCCAGCGGCGGGCGAGACTCAAGCCGGAGTTCGAGGTGCGCATGTCCATCGGTTCAGCACTGCCCATCCTGGTCTGCGGCCTGCTCTTCGCGGGATCGGCCGGCGCTTTGGCCGGAGACGACCATGACCGCGCACGGGAAGCCTTGCAGGCCGGACGCATCCTGCCGCTGGAGCGGATCGTCGAGAGCGCCAAGGCGCGGTTCGGCGGCGAGATCCTGGATGTCGATCTGGAGGACGAGAACGCCGGCTTCCGCTACGAGCTCAAGCTGATCGCCGCCGACGGCCGCATCCTGAAGCTGGAGTACGATGCCGCGACGGGAGAACTCCTGCGCGCCAAGGGGCGCGAGCGGCGCCGCGGGGAACGGAGGTAGGGCCATGCGCGTGCTCGTGGTGGAAGACACCCCGGATCTGGGGCGCCAGTTGAAGCTGCGCCTGGAAGCCGAGGGCTACGCCGTCGATCTGGCGACGGACGGCGAGGAGGGGCGGTTTCTCGGCGAGACCGAACCCTACGACGCGGTGGTCCTCGACCTCGGCCTGCCGAAGATCGACGGGCTGTCGGTGCTGCGCGGCTGGCGGCGGAACGCGGTGACGATGCCCGTGCTGATCCTCACCGCTCGCGGCGCCTGGAACGAGAAGGTGCAGGGCATCGATGCCGGTGCCGACGACTACCTCGCCAAGCCGTTCAGCATGGAGGAACTGCTCGCCCGCATCCGGGCGCTGATCCGCCGCGCCAAGGGCCACGCGACGGCTGAGATCGTCTGCGGCGGCGTGACGCTCGACACGCGGACCGGCCGGGTGAGCGTGGGCGGCGAACTGGTGGAACTCACCGCCTACGAGTACCGGGTGCTCTCCTACCTCATGCACCGCAAGGGGCAGGTGGTCTCGCGCAGCGAACTGATCGAGCACGTCTACGCCCAGGACTTCGACCGCGATTCCAACACGGTCGAGGTGTTCGTCGGGCGTCTGCGCCGCAAGCTCGGCGTCGACATCATCAAGACGGTGCGCGGCCTGGGGTATCGGGTGGACGAGCCATGAGATGGGCCACGATCCAGACCGGTTCGCTGCGTTTCCGGCTGCTGGTCGGCGCGGCGGTGTGGATCGCTCTGGCCCTTGCCGTCGCCGGGTTCATCCTCGCCAGCCTGTTTGGCGACCACGTCCGCCAACGCTTCGAAGCCGAGTTGGCCAATCACCTGGAGCAGCTGGCGGCCGCGCTGGAACCGGACGCGGATGGCCGGCCGGCGCTGCGCCAGCCCTTGAGCGATCCGCGATTCCGTCAGCCGCTTTCCGGCCTGTATTGGCAGGTCGGCGGTGCCGGGGATCCGCTTGTGCGCTCGCGGTCGCTGTGGGACAGCGTCCTGGCCTTGCCCGCCGACGAGGTCGCCAACGGCGAGATCCACCACCACGTCGTGGCGGGACCGGCTGGCCAGCCCCTGACGGTTCTGGAACGCTCGGTCGTGTTTCCCGAGCGGCCCAATCCCTACCGGATCGCCGTCGGCGCCGCCCAAGAGGAACTGGCCCAAGTCACACAGGCGTTCAACCTCACCCTCACGCTGTCGCTCGGGGTCCTCGCCGCGACGCTGATCCTGGCGGCGCTGGTTCAGGTGGAGGTCGGGCTCAAGCCGCTGTCTCGGCTGCGCCGCGAACTGACCGAAGTGCGCGCCGGCCGGAAGAAGCGCTTCGCGGAAGCGATGCCGACCGAGGTCCAGCCGTTGGTCGAGG
The DNA here is from genome assembly GCF_008364825.1 of Azospirillum sp. B21. Classification (GTDB taxonomy): domain Bacteria; phylum Pseudomonadota; class Alphaproteobacteria; order Azospirillales; family Azospirillaceae; genus Azospirillum. Next base: position 4,144 of record NZ_VTTO01000042.1, on the reverse strand, counting down.
ACCTGAACGCGCTGCTGGCCCACGCGGACGAGATCATCGGCCGGGGACGGTTGCAGGCCGGCAATCTGGCGCATGCGCTCAAGACGAATCTGGCGGTTCTGGCGAACGAGGCCGGCTCGCTCGACGAACGCAACGCGCGGGCGGTCGGGGCGGACATCGTCCGCCGCGTGGATATCCTGTGCCGGCATGTGGACCATCACATGGCGCGGGCGCGGGCGGCAGCGGCGCGCGGCGTGCCCGGCATCAGCACCCCGGTGGTCGGCTGCGTCTCCGCGTTGGCTCGTGTCATGCGGAAACTGCACGCCGCGGCGATGCTGGAGATCGCGATCGACGTCGCGCCGGAGCATGTCTTCGCCGGCGAACGGGAGGATCTCGACGAGATGCTGGGCAATCTGCTGGACAACGCCTGCAAGTGGGCGCGCCACCGCGTCGCCGTCGCCTCGCGGGTCGATGCCGGGGGCATGCTGTGCATCACCGTCGACGACGACGGCGCCGGCCTGCCCGAAGAGCCCCGCGACATCGCCCTCAACCCTGGCGTCCGGCTTGACGAGAGTGTCCCCGGCACGGGGCTGGGTCTGGCCGTGGTGCGGGATCTGGCGCGCCTGTATGGCGGCAACATCCGGCTCGCGGACTCGCCGCTCGGCGGGCTTCGCGCCGAGCTTCGCCTGCCGTCCGCTGAAAGATGACGCTTGGTATCCGCGTCCCCCTCACGCCGGAGACGACACGAAGTAATGCCCGACCAGACGGCGCAGTTCGCCTTCCACGCCCACGTCGCCCAGCGTGGTCAGCCGCCCGTGCAGGCCCTCGGCGATGGCGGCGAACCGCGCCAGCATATCCGGGTCGAAATGCCCTCCCGCTCCGGCGTGCAGGATGTCCATGGCGGCGGCGAAGGGCATCGGATCCTTGTAGGGGCGGCGCGAGGTCAGGGCGTCGAACACATCGGCGATGGCGAAGATGCGGGCGATGGCCGGGATGGCGCCGCCGGCGAAGCCCGCCGGGTAGCCGGATCCGTCGAACTTCTCATGATGGCCGCCCACCACGTCGGCGGCGTCCGCCAGCCACGCCGACGAGTGCAGGATGTCCAGCCCGCGGACGACATGGGTCTTCATCACCGCGAACTCGTCGGCATCCAGCTTGCCGGGCTTCAGCAGGATGTGGTCGGGGATGGCGATCTTGCCGACGTCGTGCAGGAACGCCCCCTTCACCAGTCGCCGGATGCTGGCGGCGTCCAGGTCCATCGCCTCGGCCAGACGGATCGCCAGGATGGTCACGCGGTAATTGTGCGCGTGGGTGTCGCTGTCGCGCTTGGCGATGGCGCTGCCCAGCACGGTCAGGATGTCGATGTTGGCGTCCAGCAGCCGGCGCGACAGGCCCATGACGCCGCGGTTGAAGGCGACGAAGATCGGCAGCAGCACCAGCGCCGCCGCCAGGACCGACAGCGAGGACACGGCGACCATCATCGCGATGTCCTTCACGATCTCGCCGGAGCGTTCGGCGGACAACTGAAAGACGCTTTCGAAGTAGCCGAGAACCCAGCCCTCCCGGTCGAGCAGCGGCTCCATCGTCTGGATGAAGAACAGGCCGTCCAAATGAAAGCGCTCGTAGCGGAAGCCGCCAGCCAGGGGGAACAGATGGCGACTCGCCGTCAGCCGCTCCTCGGCTCACTCGGCCCCCGGCATGACATATTCCGCAGTCTTGGCCTGGGCGGCGGCGTAGGGTTCGGCGACGATGAAGACACCATCGGTTTCGACCCGATGCGCGTCGTTGCGGTTGCTCATGAAGCGGCGCAGCAGGGCTTCGGCCTGCGCGGCTCCGGCTTTGGACGATAGGGCTTCGCGGGCGTCGGCCAGGAAAGCGGCGGATTCGCGCTTGGCAAGCTCGGACACCCGCGTGTCGGCGATTTCCATCTCGACGAGGAAGGCCATGACGCCGACCGTCACGGCGAGGCACAGCGCCGCGACCGCGACGCGCAGCAGGATCGAACGGTAGGTGGGCAGCGTCATCGGCGGGCTTCCTCGGCGAACGACAGGCGAAACCGGCAACCGCCCACCGACGGTCGCTCGTCCGTCGTGATGGCAAGACCGAACCTGGAGCCTGTCATGCTCGGGTTCGGGACGGCGGCCACACGGAACACGCGCACAGGTGAACCGAAGCTGAGCGACCCGTTCAGCCCCGGTTCAGCTGCGCGACGTATGATCGGGATCATCCGCCCCGTCCGTCATCCCGCCGTTTGACGGCCAGCCGCCAAACTGTCCGGAAACCCACGTTGACGACGGCTTTCCGGACACATAGTTTGTCGGACGGGTTTCCGGACAAACGGAGCGGGCGGTGGCGAACATCGGCTATGCCAGAGTCTCGACCGCTGATCAGGATCCGGCTCTGCAAATCGATGCCTTGGCCAAGGCAGACTGCGAACGGGTCTTCCAGGATCAAGCATCCGGAGCCAAGGCTGATCGACCTGGGCTGGCGGCGGCCATCGCCTTCGTACGGGCCGGCGACAGTCTGGTGGTCTGGAAGCTGGACCGGCTCGGACGGTCTCTGCCGCACCTGATCGAAACGGTAAACATGCTGGAGGCCCGTGGCGTCGGCTTTCGGTCGCTGACCGAAGCGATCGACACGACCACGCCCGGCGGCCGGCTGGTGTTCCACATCTTCGGCGCTCTCGGCCAGTTCGAGCGTGACCTCATCCGGGAACGGACCCGTGCTGGTTTGGTCGCTGCTGTCGCTCGTGGCCGGAAGGGTGGGCGCACGCCGGTGGTGACCGAGGACAAGCTCCGCCGGGCAAAGGCGCTCCTCGGCCAAGGTCTCACGGTTCGTGAAGCCGCGGCGCGCATCAAGGTCGGAAAGACCGCGCTCTATGCAGCTCTTGGCATAAACGGAAGCGAGGATGCTGATCCATGAACGGAGTTCTTTGTCCGTTCTGCCTTAGCGTTGTTCGCCATTATCAACCAAACACAGTAAGGCGTAGCTCTTCCAGCGTTTACGTGCGACTCTCAGCCATCAAGCACGGAGGGGACGATGGGATCGGTGCTCGAAGAGCTGACTGCCATTCGGACCGTGGCGGAGATGACCGAAGCATTCCACGACGAGGAGCGGTGCCGCCGGCTGGTTGAGGCGATGGTGTGGCCGAACGGACGGCTCTGTCCGGCCTGCGGCTCGCGGCGTTCGATCACCCTGGCCGGGCGCGACATAGGACGACGGTCGCGGCCAGGGCTTTATCAGTGCTGCAATCCGGACTGCCGCTACCAGTTCACCGTGACGACGCGAACCCCGCTGCATGGAACGAAGCTGCCGTTGCGGACCTGGCTCATGGGGCTGTGGTTCATCCTGCAATCGGACAAGGGCATCTCGTCCATCCGCTTGGCCGAAGCACTCGGCGTCAGCCAGCCAACGGCATGGCGGATGGGCCATGTCCTACGGCTCCTGGTGCTACGCGACCACCCGCTGGGCGGGACGGTGGAGATTGACGAGTTCCATTTCGGCGCCAAGCCGCGGCGTGATCCCAACCCTCCCAAACTGGGGCGCGGACGCAAGGGCCAGCCCCGCACGACGAAGACGCCAGCACTCGCGGTCGTCCAGCGGCCAAGCGGTCGGGAGTCGGGGACACCGGCGGGCGAAGCCCGTGCCGCCGTGGTTGCTGATCTGTCGCTCGACGAGGCTGAGCGGGTGCTGGAAGCCGCTGTCGATCCCAACGCGCACCTGATGAGCGACGAATGGAAGGCGTTCGTCGCCATCGGCAGCGCGTTCGCTGCGCACGATACCGTTCGCCATTCTCAGCGCGAGTATGTTCGCGGCAGCGTGCATGCCAACTCGGCCGAGGGCTTCAACGATCGTGTCCGGCGCACGATCGCCGGCGTTTTCCATCACATCAGTCGCGACCATGCCGACCTGTATTTTGGCGAGATCGGCTTCCGCTGGTCCCAGCGCACGGTGGCAGGTCAGGCCCAACGCCGGACCCGCAAGGGGCGGACGGTGATCCAAACCCTCTGGTCCCGTGTTCCCCCAGCCCTCCAGCTTCCGGCCGTCTTTCGTTACGCTGTCGGGCGCCAACTCCGGCGGACCAAGGAGGGGTCACTACACGAAAGTGATCAGATTGTCCGGGATGTAGGAACGAAAATAGAACTTATGCTGCGAGCAGGGACTG
>NZ_VTTO01000041.1 GCF_008364825.1 Azospirillum sp. B21 | reverse complement strand
GGGGTCACTACACGAAAGTGATCAGATTGTCCGGGATGTAGGAACGAAAATAGAACTTATGCTGCGAGCAGGGACTGCAATCTCCGCAATGGCCTGAGGCCGGCTTCTGGAAGGGGTTCGGCTCCCCAGACATAGTCACCGGTGAGGCCGATATGCTCCCATCCCAGAGGCGCCACATGCCGCATCAACTCGGGGGTTACGCCATGCCCTTGGCTTGCCAGTTCGGCGAAGGCAGCTTCGAGATAGCGTGTGTTCCACAGGATGATAGCGGATAGCAGCAGGTTCAGCCCCGATGCCCGGAAGACCTGGTTTTCGAAGCTGCGATCGCGCATCTCACCCAGGCGATTGAAGAAGATTGCCCTGGCCAGGGCGTTCCGAGCCTCTCCCTTGTTGAGGCCGGCGTTGGCGCGCCGGCGGAGGGCGGGATCACGCAGCCACTGTAAGGTGAACGCGGTCCGCTCGACACGGCCGAGTTCTCGCAGAGCCAGGGCCAAGCCATTCTGGCGCGGGTAAGCCGAGAGCCGCCGCAGCATGGCCGAGGCCGTCGCGGTGCCCGAGCGGATCGAGGTCGCCAGTCGCAACAACTCCGTCCAATTGGCCGTGAGGTGCTCGATGTCGATGGTTCCGCCAACCAAGGGCCGCAGAATGTCGGGTGCTTCCCGACCGGGCAGCAGGTAAAGCCTCCGGTCCTTCAAATCGCGTATGCGCGGGGCGAAACGGAATCCGAGCAGGGCACACAGGCCGAAAACGTGATCGCTTGCGCCTCCGGTGTCCGTGTAGTGCTCCTCGATGTCCAAGCCGCTCTGGTGATGGAGAAGGCCGTCGATGACATGCGGTGCCTCGCTGGCGGTCGCTGCGATCACCTTGGTGTGGAAGGGGCCGTACTGATCGGAGATGTGGGTGTAGAAGGCGATGCCCGGCTCGTTGCCATGATGGGCGTTCACATCGCCGACGGCTTCGCCGCGGCCGCCAGCACGGTAGAATTGCCCATCGGAGGATGACGTGCTGCCGTCACCCCAGACGGCAGCCAACGGCAAGGCTCGATGCGTGTCGATGATGCGGGCGAGCGCCACCATGTAGGTATCGTAGCGGATGTGCCAGTCGTGCATCCAGGCCAGTTGCCGCATGGATGCCCCCCGGCAGGCTTCGGCCATCCGGGACAGCCCGAGGTTGATGCCATCAGCCAGCACAGCGGTCAGCGTTGCCGCCCTGTCGTCGGCGGGACGGCCGCTCCGTTGGTGCGTGAAGCAGCCGGAGAAGTCGGTCCAGCCATCCACTTCCAGCAGAAGATCGGTGATCTTGACCCGTGGCATGAGATCGTAAGCTCGGCGGCCGAGCTCTTCGGCCTCCGGTGGGGTCGTGTCCCGGATCGGCGTGATGCGGAGTTCGCCGTCGGACAGGTCAACGTCTTCAAGCAACCCCTTTTCGGCAAGGCCGGCCACCTCGGCGGCGATCCGGTCGAGTTCCGCGCCTCTTTCAGCAAGGTGACCGTCGGCGTTGCGTGGAACGGCCACGGGCAACGCCCCCTCCTCGTGAAGGATGTCGAAGGTCGGACGCGGCATGAGGCAACTCTCGAAGTCCCGGTACTGGCGGCTCCCCTCCACCCAGACGTCGCCCGCCCGCAACCGGTCACGCAGTTCGGACAGCGCGCAGATTTCGTAAGCTTTCCGGTCGATGCCCTCCTTCTTGATGACGAAGGGGCGCCAGGAGCGTCGGATGAAGCCGGTCGGTGGCTTCTCGGGCAGAGTGCGGCGCCCGGCGGCGTACACGACGCGAATGGTATCGAGCGCCCGCAGCAACGGCGTCACCGATGGACTGCCGAGAAAACTGAAACGGTTGAGGAGAGTGGGGGCAAAGGCTCGAACGGTCGCGTAGCGGCCAAGCATCTCGGTGCGCAGGTCAGCGATCTCCGGCTTCGCAAGGGCTTCGCTGTCGGTGACGCATTTCATGAAGCGGAACCAGCCGACCCCCTGGTCGACGGCCTCGTAGGGATCGGCGCCGGCCTCCCGCGCGCCAATCACCGCCTTGCACGCGGTCAGCAGCACGCGCAGTTGGGTCTGGGTATCGCGAACGGAACGCAGGGTGTTTTCGGCTGTCCGACGCTCGGCCTTCCGCGCCAGACTGCCGATCAGCTTGTCGAACATCGACAGGGTGACATCGGTTAGATCCATCTCCAGGCGGATCGCAGTGGCCGTGAGCACAGCACGCCGGCGCGACGTCGCCAGATCCTGAAGATGCTGCGGCGTCATCCGCAGGCCTTCGGCCGCGAGCCGCTCGAACGCGACCTCCGGCACGCGAGCGCGCAGCGACCGGTCGATGCCGAGTTCCTTCAAGGCAGAAAGGCGCTCAATGACCGCCAGCATGTTGCGGGCGGTTGGAGCCGCCGGCACCCGACGCAACCAAGCGAGCATGGTCGTTTCGGTGTCGGCCTGCAGGGTCAGCAATCGGTCCAGCGCGTCGGTTGTCCGCTGGTCAACACCATCGACAAGGGCACGGTGCAGAATTCGTTCGGCCCGGCCACGAGCCTGATGGAGCATCAGTTCCAGGATCGCCGCAGAAGGGATCAGGATGCGACGGCGGCGGAACTCATCGATCAGGGTGGTCGCCAGAATGATCGGGTCCCGTGCGATCTGTGCTTTGGAGGTCAGCCAAGCGGCAAGATCGCGAAAGAGGGTTCGATCAAAGGCACGGTGGCCGGTCCGTGCCATGATCGCGGCAACCTGCTCGCGCCGGTTCTGGTCACGTCGGCTGTAGGCGATGAAATCGTCAGGCTTGGCGCCCACCTGCCGGGCGACGAACGCCAGCAGCGCGATGGGAGGGCGCTCGTCCGGCCCAGGAATCCGCCCAGGATGATGGAGATAACAGAGCAGAATGGCACAGCCCAGGCGGGTGTGCGCCGTGCGCCGGAGGGTGACGATGTCGAGATCGTCCCTGCTGAGCGTATAGTGGCGCACCATCGCGCGTTCGTCGTCCGGCACTGCCAGGAGCCTTACCCACTGGTCTTCGGTCAGCAACCGCCGACGCGCCATTCTCCAATCTCCCATTGCGTCTTTTTCAGAGGAGAATAGTCATACGACTCCAAGGCTGGGGTACCGCCACAGGAAGGGCGAGAATATACGTTGAGCAGACAAAATCAGAACCCTGTGGGCGATTCGGCGGCCACAGGATCGGCGGTATCACGTTGCGTGGCGATGGGGATGATGGTCATGGCCAGAGTCGGAGTGGCTGTCTCCACACTGTACCACCTCCACCGTGACGTGGCTGAGGCCGTGCAGGTGGGCCAGTCCCTCCTTGTATGCGGCCACCGGCTTGGGGTGATCGGATACCAGGGCGACGATGGCAGCCATATGGCCCGGTCCCACCCGCCAGAGGTGGAGATCGGTCACCCGGTCGCCGTCTGTCTCCAAGGCCGTACGGACAGCCGCAGCCAATTTCGGGTCCGGCACTGTGTCGAGCAGCACCGCCCCGGCGTCGCGGATAAGACCATAGGCCCAGCTGAGGATGACCGCGGTACCGACCAAGCCGACGATCGGGTCCATCCAGGTCCAGCCGAACAGGCCGGCCGCCAGAAGCCCCAGGATGGCGAGGACCGAGGTCGCCGCGTCGGCCAGGACGTGGATGTAGGCCGACCGCATGTTCAGGTCGTGGGCATGATGACCACCATGCCCATGCACATGTCCGTGAACATGATGGTCACCATCATGATCCTCGTGGTGGTCATGATGGTGCTCGTGCCCATGGTGATGGTGCTCGCCGCCCAGCAACCATGCGCTTCCAAGGTTGACCGCAAGGCCCAGAACAGCGATGGCGATGGCCTCGCCGTAGGCAATGGGCACTGGGTTTGCGAGGCGCTCCACGCTCTCGTAACCGATCAATAGGGCGATCATCGCCAGGATGATGGCGGAGGCAAAGGCGGCCAGTTCGCCCAGCTTGCCGGTGCCGAAGGCGAAGCGCACGTTGCGAACATGACGGCGGGCGTAGAGGTAGGCGAGCGCCGAGATGCTGAGCGCGGCCGCGTGGGTGGACATGTGCCAGCCGTCGGCGACCAGGGCCAGTGAGCCGAACACCGTGCCGCCGACGATCTCACCGACCATCATGACCAGAGTCAGCGCGACCACGATCCAGATGCGCCGCTCGTTGCGGCCGTGATGCTCGCCGAGGAACTCATGCTGATGAGTCCACGGGGCAATGGATTGGGAGTGCATGGGGTCGGTCCTAATGAAGCAGGGAAGGACGGGTCCAGAGTTCTACTGTCAATCTGGCTTCGCCTTCCGAAACGTCAGGGTGGTGAAACTGGAAAATAGCCAACCCCGCATCGCGGGCATGGGCCTTCGGTTCGCCACGCCTCACCAACTCGTTAAAAGCGCGTTCAACAGCGGCACGGCAGCACATAGGCAGCCTCCTAGAGATACTTGGCAAGCTCACGAAGCTTGGACAGCCGATCGCGGTCCTCGCGAGGAATGGGGCCGACGATCTCTTCGAGATGATGGTCGATGTGGTCGAGGATCAGGACGCTCTTTGCCTTCTCCAAGGCCTTGATGACCGCTTGAAGCTGCTGGGCGATGTCGATGCCATCCCGTCCCTCCTCAACCATGCGAGTGATGGTGGCGAGATGGCCTTCGGCCCGGCGCAAGCGGTTCTTCAGATCGGGATTGTTAGCATGGCTCATGGTGTTGACCTATCCCCCTGGAGGGGATAAGTCAACCGTGTGTTATTGAAGGCCGGGGAGCAGCGGAGCAGGAAATCGACGTAGGGCCAATCAGGAATCGAAGGCAGCAGCCTTGGGGGTTTGAAGGGCAAACGCTCGGTACAGCGTTGATGCGTGGACGTTGAGAATTCGCGCCGCTTCGCGGGGAGATCGCCCTTCATCGACCAAGCGCCGAGCGAGAGCTATCTGGTAAGCGGTCAACTTCGGCGGCCGGCCGAACCGTAGGTCCAATCAAATGAGCTTGCCTCCAGCATCGCCTCCAATCACGTTGTCGTACTGACAGTCCATGTAGCGCTTTTGATCCCTGGCGTTTTCTCCAGGTTCAGAACAGCGCGGTCAAGCTCGCCGGGATTGGCGGTGGTGGGGACGAGCACGGCCGCCAGTTCCACCTGTTCCTCGCTTTCGGACAGCAGCTCGATGTCGCGGATCGGATAATCGAGAGCCTCCAATTCGCTGGCGAGCGCATCGCGGACATCCGAAAGCCCATCCGGGTCGGCGACGACATGCACCCGGTAGAGCGCCTCGGTCACCCGCTCGTCGATGGGCAGACGGTTGACGTAATTCACCAGCGGCCGCAGCAGCGTGTTGCCGGCCAGCACGAAGAAGGTCAGCATCACCGCCTCAAGCGGCAGGCCACAGCCCGAACAGGCCCCCACCGCCGCCGAACACCACAAGGTCGCCGCGGTGTTCAGGCCCCGGACGTTGGTTCCTTCCTTCATGATGACGCCGGCACCGAGAAAGCCGATGCCGGACACGACATAGGCGACGATCCGCGTCGCCCCCTCAGGCCCCAGCAGCCGCATGCCGATCTCGGCGAAGGCGGCGGCCCCAACGGCGACCAGCACGTTGGTGCGCAACCCGGCGGTCCGCTGCCGGTACTGACGCTCGAAGCCGATCAGCGCCCCCAGAATGAAGGCGAGAGCGAAGCGGATGAAGGTGGTGGCCGCGACGGCGGCGTCGGACAGGTCAAGCTGCATCCGTCGCTCTCCCGCCCCGCGGCTTGTCCACCGCCTGCCCGTCATCGTGATCGGGTTCGGAGTGGCCGATGACCCGAACAATGTCCGGCCAGCGGCTGCGCAGGTCGCGCTCCAGGGTGTCGATTGCGTCATGCACCGCCACGACGGTCGTTCCCGGCGCCACATGGCTGTGGAACGTCACCACCAGACCGGCGGCGCTCCGGCGAACCCGCAGATTGTGGACATCCCGCAGAGGACCGGTCACCGGAAGGGACGCGGAGAGATGCGCCGCGATGGCCCCCAACAGCTTGGGTTCGGCATCCACACCGGTCAGGCCGCTGTCCTGCAACGGCTCGATGTGGCTTTCGACCTCGATGTCCGTTCCCAGTTCATCCCGGATGGAAGCCTCAAGCCGCGAGGACAGCGCATGTGCTGCCTCGATCGGCAGCGAGCCGTCGACTTCCAGGTCGAAGCCCACCGCAAGACGTCCATTCACCCGCTGGACAGTGACGTGGTGAACGGCCAGCCCCAGCCCGGCCGCGCGCACCACCACACGATCCATCACCGTCTCGTCGTCGAGCGCCAGCGGATGCGTGGCGACGGACACCTCGGCCTCCGGCATCTCCGTCCGGACAGCTTGGATTGCCTGCTCGCGAAGTGCCGCTGCGGCATCGAGCGACAGAGTCCGCCCAACCAGAAGGTCGAGGTCGACGAACAGCACACTGCCGGCCGGACGGACCCGCACTCGCTGGACCCCGGCGATGCCCGGCAGGTCCCTCACCACCGCCTCGACCCGCTCCGCCGTGCCGGCCGGCGCCGCATCGATCAGCGTGTCGATGGTCCGCCGGCCAAGCTGGTAGCCGGCATGGCAGACGAACACCGACACGCCGATGGCCGCCAGGGCGTCGCCCTTGGGATAGCCGAGCCACACCAGCCCCAGCCCGACCAGCACCACCGCCGAACTCAGGATGTCGGAGGAAAAATGCAGCGCGTCGGCTTCCAATGCCTGACTGCGGGTATCCTTGGCGACACGCGCCAGTTCGCGGGCGCGGTAAGCGTCGACGGCGATGCAGACTACCACAACCGCGACCGACCACCAGGTCGCCTCGACCTCCACCCCGCCGTCGATCAGCCGGCGGATCGCCTCATAGGCGATCCAGCCGCTGGTCAGGAACAGCAGCCCGGTCTCCGCCAGGGCGGCGACACTCTCGATCTTGCCGTGGCCATAGGGGTGCTCGGCATCCGCCGGCTTGTCGCTGACCCGCACGGCGAACCACGTCATCACCGTCGCGCCAAGGTCGAGCAGGCTGTGCAATCCCTCCGACAGCAAGCCGAGACTGCCGGTGGACAGCCCGACCCCGAACTTGCCCACCGTCATCGCCCCGCTCGCCAGGATGGAGCCGAGCGCCACTGTTTCCTTTTCACTGCTCATTCTTTTCTCCCCCGGCACGGCGGTCAGTCCGCGTCCTCGAACGCGAAGGTCTCGGTTTCGTCGTCGTAGGTGAACAGCTCGGCATAGCGCGCCCAACTGGTGACCGCCTTCAGCGTCTCCTCGGCATAATCCACGCTCATGAAGGGGGTGAGCTCGGCCCGGATGCGGCTGCTCGGCACCCGCTGCACCGCCGATTGCTTTAGCAGGCCGTGGATATGGGCGGCCAGCGGCACGTAGCGGATCAGATGCTCCGCGAACAGCTGCTTGCGATCCTCCAGGCCGGAGTCGGCGAACAGCCGGCCGGGCTCGGTCAGATGGATGTCGCCTTCCGCCACCTCTGCCAGACCGAGCATCTGCAGCGTCTCAGCGATCGGGAACAGGTCGTCGATCTCGTGCTGCAGCGCACCAGCCAGATGCGGCAGGTCGGCCTTGCCGTGATAGGCCGGCGAAGCCAGCGTCTCCAGCAGGCCGGCCAGCAGGTTGGTCGACACATGCTCCAGCGGCACGGCATGAGCCGGAGGCTGCTTCGCCGCCGGCGACGGCGCCACCAGCGGCTTGCGCGCGGTCATCCTGCCATAGATGTCGTCCACCATGGCGCGGAACTGCGGGTCCAAGCGATTGCGCGGGTGGGGGATGTCGACACGGATCTCCGCCGCCACCCGTCCGGGGTTGGAGGAAAAGACCAGGATGCGGTCGCACATCAGCACCGCCTCCTCAATGTTGTGGGTGACCATCAGGATCGACTTGGTCGGCAGCCGCAGCTCCATCCACAGGTCGAGCAGGTCGGTGCGCAGCGTCTCCGCCGTCAGCACGTCCAGCGCCGAGAAGGGCTCGTCCATCAGCAGGATTTCCGGATGGACCACCAGCGCGCGGGCGAAGCCCACCCGCTGGCGCATGCCGCCGGACAGCTCCTTGGGATAGGCGGATTCAAAACCGGACAGGCCGATCAGGTCGATGGCCTCCTCGGTCCGCGCCTCGGCCTCCCGGGCCGGCACGCCCTTGGCCTTCAGGCCGGCCATGACGTTTTCCCAAACCGTCAGCCAGGGAAACAGCGCGAAGGTCTGAAAGACCATCGCCACCCCGTCGGTTGCACCGGTGACCGGCTCGCCATGATGACGGACGGAGCCGCCGGTCGGCTTCACCAGCCCGGCGACGATGCGCAGCAGGGTCGACTTGCCGGAGCCGGAGCGGCCGAGCAGCCCGACGATCTCGCCGTCGCGCAAGCTCAGGTCGACGTTGTCGAGCACGACGTAATCCTGCCCCGACGGCTTGGCATAGGCCTGACGGACGCCGCTCAGTTCGAAGAGGGTGGTGTTGCGGGTGTTCAGCATGGGCGGGGTCCTCCTCAGGCGAGGCGCAGGCGGCGCTCGGCGAACGCATAGAGCGGACGCCACAGCAGGCGGTTGAACAGGATGACGAACAGCGACATGACGGCGATGCCCAGCACGATCCGCGGATAGTCGCCGGCCTCGGTAGCCTGGGCGATGTAGCTGCCCAGCCCGTGGGCGGTCAGCCGGGTGTCGCCCCAGTTCACTGCCTCCGCCACGATACTGGCGTTCCACGAGCCGCCGGACGCGGTGACCGCCCCGGTGACGTAGTAGGGGAAAACGCCCGGCAGCATGACGTCGCGCCACCATTGCCAGCCGCGGATGCGGAAATTGGCCGCCGCCTCCTTCAGGTCGCTGGGGAAGGCGGTGGCCCCGGCGATGACGTTGAACAGGATGTACCACTGGGTGCCGAGGATCATCAGCGGGCTGAGCCAGACATCCGGGTTCAGATCGAAGCGGACGATGACGACCACCGCGACCGGGAACAGCAGGTTGGCCGGGAAGGCGGCGAGGAACTGGGCCGCCGGCTGGACTCTCTCCGCCAGCCGTGGCCGCAGCCCGATCAGGACGCCCAGCGGCACCCAGACCAGCGTCGCCACCGCGATCAGCACGATCACCCGCAGCAGCGTGGCACCGCCGAGCAGCAGCACGGTGCCGACATCACCCCAGCCGACGCCGGACGCGACGAAGGCGATCATCAACCAGCCGGCCCACAGGCCCGTCCCCGCCAGCAGCAGATACCAGACCATGTCGACTGCCCGGGACGGCACGCGGTCGAGCAGGTTGCCGACCGAGCGGAGGCTACCCGCGGCACCACCCGACAGACCGCCGGACGGCAGGCGCAGCCAGACCAGCCGATCGAACAGGCGGTCGAACGGCGCGAAGACGGCGCGGAAGAAGCGGGTGCGCTGGAACAGGGTGAGCAGCCAGGAGTCCGGGACCTCCTGCGCCCCGGTCAGCTCGACCCGGAACTTGTCGGCCCAGGCGACCAGCGGGCGGAACAGCAGCTGGTCATAGGCCAGGATGACCAGCAGCATCGCCAGCACCGCCCAGCCGACGGCGTCCAGACGCTGCCCGTCGATGGCCTTGGCAAGGTAGGAGCCGATACCCGGCAGCGTGATGGTACGGTCGCCGACAGTGATCGCCTCCGACGCGACGACGAAGAACCAGCCGCCGGACATCGACATCATCATGTTCCACACCAGACCTGGGGCGGCATAGGGCGCCTCCAGCGTCCAGAAGCGCTGCCAGCCGGAAAAGCCGAAGCCGGTCGCCGCCTCGTCCAGGTCGCGCGGCACGGTGCGCAGCGACTGGTAGAAGCTGAAGGCCATGTTCCAGGCCTGGCTGGTGAAGATGGCGAAGATCGCCGCGCATTCCGCCCCCAGCACGCTGCCGGGGAACAGCCCCAGGAAGAAGACGACGGTGAAGGAGATGTATCCCAGCACCGGCACCGATTGCAGCACGTCGAGCACCGGGATGAGCAGCATGCCGGCCCGCCGGCTCTTGGCCGCCAGCGTGGCATAGGTGAAGGTGAAGAGCAGCGACGCCGCCATCGCCGCCAGCATCCGCAGGGTCGAACGCAGGGCGTATTCCGGCAGCATCCAGGGGTCGAGCGTGATCGGCACCTCTTCGACGCTGCCCAGCGGCAGGGCCATCTGGTGACCGCCGATTGCGAGCAGCGCCAGCAGGCCGATGACCAGCGGCAGGGCGACGACGTCCCACCGGTTCGGTGCGGCGTCGGCCGCCTTCACCGAGATGTTCGTATTGATCCAGACCATGACACACCATCCCGCGGCCCCCGAACGGGGCCGGCCGGCAGACAAAACGGGTCCGGCGCCGCAAAAGCGCCGGTGGGGATTCAGGCGGAGTGGATGGGGGTCAGCGACTTGGCGGGCGCAGGTCGCCCGTCACGGAAAAGCACCGGCGCCCGGCAGGCTGGCGGTGCACGGAAATCCGACTGGTGAGGAACTTCACCATGGTCTACCTCTGATCGGCCCGACGACGCCGAACCGCGGGCGGACCCATGCGATAGGTCAGCCCGCGATCGACGTCGTCAGGAGTATGTGAGTAGATCGACTACTGGGGCTGTCCATCTCTTGCCTTCTCGGTCCTGCCTCCGGTTCCCAAGGGAAAGCGGAGCGACCGATCATGCGGTGACGATGCCGCCCCTCTACTCCCACCGCTCGGCCGGGTCAAGAGGCATAAGCGCGGCTATGCGGCTCTTCAAAAAAACGTCATGTTTCATTGTTTATGGAGAGATTGAAGAGTCTTCCGCACCACCTCCTCTCCCCTCCCACGCACGTTTCACGACGGCGGCGACGGTGTTCTTGCTGAGGCCCAGTTCCCGGCCGAGCAGACGATAGATGCGCCCTTGGGCGACCAAAGCCAGCACCTTGGGCACCAGCCGATCCGACTTTGGCCGCTGTCCGGGCTGGCGGCCGAGCCGCTTCCCTCTGGCTTTGGCTGCGGCATGACCGGATCTTGGGGGACCGGCAACAGTGGAACAGAAAATCGGCATAGGTATTAGGAACCGGTCAAGGCATCGTTGGGCGACTGTGGGGCAAATGCCCGGTACAGCGTTGATGGGTGGACATTGAGAATTTGGGCCGCTTCGCGGGGCGACCTCCCTTCGTCGACCAGTCGCCGGGCAAGAGCGATCTGGTCGGCGCTCAGCTTCGGCGGCCGGCCGAACCGAACACCGCGCGCTTTGGCCGCAACGCGGCCCGTACCGGTACGCTCGGCAATCAGGGCACGCTCGAACTCGGCGATGCCAGCGAACACAGTCAGAACCATGCGACCGGCCGGCGAGGTGGTGTCGGCCCATGGCTCGGCGAGCGAGCGGAGTCCTGCACTGGCCCTCTCAAGCTGCTCCGCAATATCGAGAAGGTCACGGGTTGACCGGGCCAGCCTGTCGAGGCGCGTGACCGTCACAACATCATTAGCCCGGAGCTGGTCGATCAGCCGGGCAAGCTGTGGCCGGTCGCGCTTCGCACCGGAGACCTTCTCCTCATAGATCCGCTGACAGCCGGCCACCTGTAGTGACGCCCGCTGCTGCGAAAGATCCTGGTCGTCGGTGGAGACACGCGCATAGCCGATGAGCATGGGGCCTCCGTCGCAAAAGGCGTCGCGAAATTGTTTCCTTTCGCGACAGACTTTTGCAACATCAAAATCCCTTGAGTATCCATCCGGCGCCCGGGTGTCGCAAAACTTAGGAGTTTTGCGAGGCAAGTAGCCGGCACAGGAACGCTGCACGGCTCATGTTCTCAAGGCGTTCTTACATCCCGGACAATCTGATCACTTTCGTGTAGTGACCCC
>NZ_VTTO01000040.1 GCF_008364825.1 Azospirillum sp. B21 | reverse complement strand
GCGCCGCTGATCGTGAAGCAGATCTTCCAGGTGATCCAGGAGATCAACCGGGAACAGAAGATGACGGTGTTCATGGTCGAGCAGAACGCGTTCCACGCGCTGAAGCTTGCGCACCGGGCCTATGTGATGGTGACGGGGAAGATCACGATGACGGGGACGGGGGCGCAGCTTCTGGCCGACCCCGAGGTACGGGCTGCTTATCTGGAAGGGGGCCACTGAGATGGAAACGATCCTCGGCTTCTGACGATCGGGCCCGCTGGCCTTGCTCAAAGATCAGCGGGTTTTCGTCGTCCGTACCGACCAGTCGGGTTCCTCCAGCAGGGACAGGGGCAAAGCTGTGGTGTGCTTGATCTCCGAAAGCGCGATGGCCGAGTTGGTCTCACGCACCGCCGGAAGCTGGGACAGCTTCTCGCGGAAGAAGTGTTCATAGGTTTCGACGTCCCGGGCGACCACCTTGATGATGTAATCGGTGGCTCCCATCAGCGTGTAGCATTCCAGCACCTCCGGCAGCTGGCGCACGGTCTCCTCGAATTCGGGCAAGGTTGCGCGGCCATGGGCGGCGAGCTTCACCTGCGCGAACACCAGCACGTTCAGCCCGAGTTTCTTCCGATCGAGCAGGGTCGCGCGCAGGCGGATGACGCCGTTCTCCTCCATCCGCTTGATGCGGCGCCAGCACGGCGCTTGTGACAACCCCACCCGCTCGGCGATTTCGGCGCTCGACAGCTGGGCGTCGGATTGCAGCAGGGCCAGAATGCGGCGGTCGATGGCGTCAAGTTCGATCCGCATGAAATACCTCTCCAGACCGGTGATCAACGAATTGAACGATGCGCAATCTCTGCATAGTGGGCATTAGAACGCAAAGAAAATTCGCTGCACCAACGGTATAATCGGACCAACGACCCGATACCCCGACACGCCGCTGCGGTCCCGGTCGTTTCCTGCCCCGCTTTTCCATCACCGATGCCTCTCGGACAGACGTCCGATGCCAGCACCTGCCTTTGGGAGGAATGCCATGGATGCCCCTGTGCCTTTTCGGGCGCCATTGAGTCTGCATGTGCCGGAGCCTCCGCAGCGGCCCGGCAGCGAGATCGATTTCAGCACCCTTGCCGTGCCGCCGGCCGGCACCGCCCGCCGTCCCGACACTGATTGTCCGGCGGCCGACATGACCGACCTCGCCTATGATCTGGTCCGCGTGCTCGATGATCAGGGGCATGCCGTCGGTCCCTGGGACCCGGCGCTCAGCCCCGACATGCTGATGCGCGGGCTGCGGTCGATGATGACGGTGCGCGCCTATGACGAGCGCATGCAGCGTGCCCAGCGGCAGGGCAAGACCTCCTTCTACATGAAATGCACCGGCGAGGAGGCCATCGCCGTCGCGCAAGGAATGGCGGTCGACCGCGCCGACATGCTGTTTCCGACCTACCGGCAGCAGGGGTTGCTGATCGCACGCGATTGGCCGCTGGTCGACATGATGTGCCAGGTCTACTCCAATGCCGGCGACCGGCTGAAGGGCCGGCAGATGCCGGTCTTCTATTCCAGCAAGGAAGCCGGCTTCTTCTCCATCTCCGGCAATCTGGGGACGCAATACAGCCAAGCTGTGGGCTGGGCGATGGCCTCGGCGATCAAGGGCGACAGCCGCATCGCCGCAGCCTGGATCGGCGAGGGCGCCACCGCGGAGGGCGACTTCCATCATGCCCTGACCTTCGCGTCGGTCTACCGCGCCCCGGTGATCCTCAATCTGGTCAACAATCACTGGGCCATCTCCTCCTTCCACGGCATTGCCGGCGGGGAGCGCACGACCTTCGCGGCGCGCGGCCTCGGCTATGGCATTCCCAGCCTGCGCGTGGACGGCAATGATTTCCTGGCGGTCTTCGCGGCGACGCGCTGGGCGGCGGCGCGGGCGCGCGCCAATCTCGGCCCGACCCTGATCGAACTGTTCACCTACCGCGCCGCCGCCCATTCCACCAGTGACGACCCCGCCAAATACCGGCCGGAGAATGCCGGCGCCCACTGGCCGCTGGGCGACCCGATCGACAGGCTGCGCCAGCACCTGATCGCGCTCGGCGTCTGGTCGGAGGCCCGACGGGAGGACCTGGCCCGGGAGGTTGCGGAAGCGGTCCAGGCCGCCGGGAAGGAGGCCGAAGCCCTCGGCACCCTCGACAAGGGGCCGTTCCAGTCGGCCCGCACGATGTTCGAGGACGTCTACAAAACGATGCCCTGGCACCTGGAGCGCCAGCGCCAGCAGGCGGGGGTCTGAACGATGGCGACCATGACCATGGTCCAGGCGCTGAACGCGGCGATGGACGTGATGCTGACGCGGAGCGGCGACGTCGTCGTTCTGGGCGAGGATGTCGGCTATTTCGGTGGCGTGTTCCGCTGCACCGACGGGCTGCAGCGCAAGCATGGGCGCAGCCGGGTCTTCGACACACCGATCACCGAAGCCGGCATCATGGGGATCGCGGTCGGTATGGCCGCCTACGGCCTGCGTCCAGTCGCCGAGATGCAGTTCGCCGATTACATCTACCCCGCCTGCGACCAGCTGATCTCCGAAGCGGCGCGGCTGCGCTACCGGTCCGGCGGCGAGTTCACGGCACCGGTCACCGTGCGCGCGCCCTATGGCGGCGGCATCTTCGGCGGCCAGACCCACAGCCAGAGCCCGGAGGCCATCTTCACCCACGTCGCCGGGCTGAAGACGGTGATTCCATCGACCCCGTACGACGCCAAGGGGCTGCTGATCAGCGCCATCGAGGACGACGATCCCGTGATGTTCTTCGAGCCGAAGCGTCTCTACAACGGGCCCTTCGAAGGCTATCACGACCGCCCGGTGGTGCCCTGGGCCAAGCATCCCGCCAGCGAAGTTCCCGACGGACATTACGCCATCCCGCTGGGCAAGGCGGCGACGGTGCGCAGCGGCACTGCCGTCACCATCCTCGCCTACGGCACCATGGTGCATGTGGCGCTGGCCGCAGCCCGCGACGCGCAGGTCGATGCCGAAGTCCTCGACCTGCGCACCCTGGTGCCGGTCGACATCGAGACGATCGAGGCGTCGGTGCGCAAGACCGGCCGCTGCGTCATCGTGCATGAGGCCACCCGGACCGGCGGCTTCGGCGCCGAACTGTCCGCCCTGGTGCAGGAACATTGCTTCCATCATCTGGAGGCGCCGATCGAGCGGGTCACCGGTTGGGACACGCCCTACCCGCATGCCTTCGAGTGGGAGTATTTCCCCGGCCCGGCCCGAATCGCCGAGGCGTTGCGCCGCGTGATGGAGGAGTGAGCATGGCGCGCTATGTCTTCAAGCTGCCCGATGTCGGCGAAGGCACCGCCGAGGCCGAGATCGTCGCCTGGCATGTCGCACCCGGCGATCGCGTCGCCGAGGACCAGACGCTGGTCGACGTTATGACGGACAAGGCGACGGTCGAGATCCCCTCGCCGGTCGCCGGCACGGTCCTGTCGCTCAACGGCGCCCCCGGCGCGATGCTGGCGGTCGGTTCCGAACTGGTCGCGCTGGAAGTCGAGGGAGCAGACGATCAGGTGCCCAGTGACGCCCCCGCCGACCCGCTCGATGACATCCCCGCGGCGGCGCTGCCGACAGCCGGCGTTGCAATGCCTGCCGCCGCTGCCCCCGCGCCGGATGTCGCGCCTGTCCGGCCAGACGGCGCTGTGCCCGCCCTGCTGGTCCGCCGGCCGCCCGGCGTCAAGCCGACCGCCTCGCCCGCGGTGCGCCGCCGTGCCTGCGACCTTGACGTCCCGTTGCAGTTCGTAGCCGGCTCCGGCCCGGGCGGCCGGATCCTGCATCGCGACCTCGACCGCCATCTTGCCGGCGGAGGTGGTGAGGCCGGCGGTGTCGCCTTGGCAGAACGGCCACCCTCCCCGACCAGAACCGGGGTGTCGGAGGTGCCGGTGCGCGGCCTGCGCCGCAGGATCGCCGAGAGCATGCAGGAGGCCAAGCGTCACATCCCGCATTTCTCCTACATCGAGGAGATCGACGTCACCGCCCTGGAGGAACTGCGTCTCCACCTCAACGCCGAGGGTGGCGCGGTGCGGCCGAAACTCACTCTGCTGCCCTTCCTGATCCGGGCCCTGGTCCGGGCGCTCCCGGAGTTCCCGCAGATCAACGCCCGCTATGACGATGCGGCGAATGTGGTCCATCGGTTCGAGGCGGTGCATGCCGGCATTGCAACGCAAACGCCGGGTGGGCTGGTGGTGCCGGTCGTCCGCCATGCCGAGACGCTCGACCTCTGGCAGGCCGCCCACGCGATCCGCGAACTGGCTACGGCCGCGCGAGACGGGAAGGCCGGGCGGGAGCAGCTCAGCGGCTCCACCATCACCATCACCAGCCTGGGCACGCTGGGCGGCCTCGCCACCACGCCGATCATCAACCGGCCGGAGGTTGCCATCGTCGGCGTCAACAAGATCACCGAGCGGCCGGTGGCGCGCAAAGGCGCCGTCGTTATCCGGTCGATGATGAACCTGTCCTGCTCCTTCGACCACCGGGTCGTCGACGGCTGGGACGCCGCCTCTTTCGTCCAGCGGGTGAAAGCCGCGCTGGAGCAGCCCGCCACCCTGTTCATGGATCCGCCGCGATGAGCGCACCCAGCATGAAGACCGTCACCGCCAAGGTCCTGGTAGTCGGCGGCGGACCGGGCGGTTATGTCGCCGCCATCCGCGCCGGCCAGCTCGGGCTCGACACCGTGCTGGTCGAGGCCGACCGGCTGGGCGGTACTTGCCTGATCCGCGGCTGCATCCCGTCCAAGGCGCTGATCCATGTCGCCGGCAGCTTCGAGGCGATGGCCCAGTCGATGGGCGACGGCCGCCTCGGCATCGCACTCGACACGCCGCCGCGCCTCGACCTAGCCGGCGCCGTGCGCTGGAAGGACGGCCTCGTCGACCGCCTCAGCGGCGGGGTGGCAGCCCTGCTGCGCAAGGCCAAGGTGCGCGTCCTGCGCGGCTGGGCAGTCTTCTCCGACGCCAAGACCTGCACCGTCCAAGGCAGCGATGGCCCGCTGACCGTGAGGGCGGAGCATGTGATCCTTGCCACCGGCTCGGAGCCGGTGCCGCTGCCCGCCCTGCCCTTCGGCGGGCCGGTTCTGTCCTCGACCGAGGCGCTGTCGTTGGACCGGCTGCCACGCCGGCTCGTGGTGGTCGGCGGCGGCTATATCGGGCTGGAGCTGGGCAGCGCCTTTGCAAAGATGGGATCGACGGTGACGGTGGTCGAGGCACAGCCGCGCATCCTGCCGCTTTACGACGCCGCTCTGACCGATCCGGTGCAGCGCTGGCTGAAACGGGCCGGGGTGACGGTTCATCTCGGGGCCCGTGCGCTGGGTATGGAAGCCGAAGGGGACGGGCATGCGCTGATCGTACAGACGGCGGATGGTGGGACGATCCGCCTGCCGACCGACGCCGTGCTGTCGACCGTGGGTCGGCGCCCCCGGCTGGAGGGTTGGGGATTCGAAACGATGGGTGTTGATCGCCAGGGGCGCTTTGTCGCGGTGGACGACCAGTGCCGGACCTCGATGCGCAATGTCTGGGCGATCGGCGATCTGGTCGGCGAGCCGATGCTGGCGCACAAGGCGTCGGCCCAGGGGGAGATGGTGGCGGAAATCATCGCCGGCCACCGCCGCCGCTTTGCCCCGGCCGCGATCCCGGCAGTTTGCTTCACGGAACCGGAGATCGTCAGCGTCGGCCTGTCGCCGGACGAAGCGTCGGCACAGGGGATCGATGCGATCGTCGATCAATTTCCCTTCGCCGCGAACGGCCGTGCGCTGACCCTGGACGCCGGCGAGAGCGGCTTCGTTCGGCTGGTGGCGCGCCGGGACGATCAGCGGGTGATCGGCATCCAGGCGGTGGGCGCCCACGTTTCCGAACTGTCGGGGGAATTTGCGCTGGCGCTGGAAATGGGGGCAGAGCTTGATGATGTCGCGGGAACTATCCATGCCCACCCGACTCTGAGCGAGGTTTTCCACGAAGCGGCACTCAAGTTGCTTGGGCGGCCGCTCCATCTCGGATCTTGACCTTTGTGAAAGTGAGGTCGATCTGGAGCGTGACGATGATGTTGGCGGATCGGGAGACCCCCGATGAAGGGGCCGTTGAACAGCCTGATGAGGCACTTGTAAGGACGACCTCGCTCAAATGCCATTTGTCGCCTCGACGTGGCGCCCGGCGGCGCAAGTCGGTGGAGATCCACCGGCCGAACTTCAGGCTCCATTGCCGGACCGCTTCGTAGCTCACCGTGATGTTCCGGGCCGCCAGCATATCCGCGACCATCCGCAGGCTCAGGGGGAAGCGGAAGTAAAGCCACGCGGCTGTTGCGATGACCGCGCCCCGGTAGCGGTAGCCAGCGTAGCCGCAATCGGGGCGCGTCGTCATACCCGCACCATACCGCCACCAGCAACTGCGCCGCCGCCAACTTGACGGTGCCCTCCAGCACCCGGTCGACGTGTCCGTCACCCGCTGTGGCGTTCGGCAGGCGCTTGACGCATTTCGTTTAACTTGGCAAAGGTGCCGTTGCGCTCCGCCATACGGCGGAGAAGGTCCGGCACCTGCCAAAAGCCGCTGTCCTCCACCGCATAACGCTCGATACGGTTGAGGATTTCAGTCGGGCCAAGCGTGTCGGCGTAATGAAGCGGCCCCCCACGGAAACGGGGGAAGCCGTACCCGAAGAGTAAGACGGCGTCGACGTCGATCGGACGCAACGCGATCCCATTCTCCACCACGCGTGCCGCCTCTGAAATCATTGCAGTCATGTAACGGCTGACGATCTCCTCATCCGTGAAGGAGTGCGGAGGGATCCCCGCTTTTTCGCCTTCCTCCTCGATGATCTGCAGCGCGGGCTTGTAGGGAACGATCGGATCCTGCGAATGATCGTAGAATCCCTGGCCAGTCTTCCGTTCACGCCCGGCCTGATCGGGGTTGCGTCCGGAAAGACCAAGGCTGCGGAAAGGTCCCATGGCAAAGCCGAACCGTTCAAGCGCTTGGTCGATCTGCGACGGCCTCGTACCGTCTATCATCATGCGCTCGGCCGCCCTGAAGCTTTGGCGGACGATGCGACTGCCAATGAAGCCGTCGCCCATGCCGGCGCGCACTCCGACCTTACCCAAGCGCTTGGCCAGGGCGAAGGCTGTCGCCACGACCTCCGGCGCGGTTCGCGTACCGACGCCGATTTCAAGCAAACGCGTCAACTCGGCTGGTGGAAGGAAGTGCGCTCCGATGACGTCCGTCGCGCGGGCTGTGACGGCAGCGATGTCGTCGATGTTTAGGAACGACGTGCTTGAAGCCATTATTGCACCGGGTTTGGCGATCACGTCGAGTGCCGCGAAAATCGACTTCTTGACGTCGAGGTTCTCGAATGCCGCCTCCACGATGAAATCCGCCCGATCGAGATCGACAAGTTCGGCCGACAGCGAAAGCATCCCGAGTGTCCTATCCCGCAGGTCTGCCGCGAGTTGGCCGCGCCGGACCGCACCGTCGAGATTGGCTGAGATGGTTTCGAAGCCTCGCCTCAACGCCTCGTCGCTAGTCTCGACAAGGGCGACCGGAAATCCGGCGAGCAAGGCGGACGTGGCGATACCGGATCCCATGGTTCCGGCTCCGATGACGCCGATGGCCGCGACCGGCCGAGGAATTGCGGTTTTCTCTGGAATGTCGGTGACGGCACGTTCCGCGAAGAAGGCATGCACCAAGCCGGCTCGCTGTGTCGTGTTCATGCAGTCGAGAAAAGCCTTGCGCTCCGCTATGAGACCCTCGCTCAGCGGACGGGTGGAGGCTGCGATGGCCTCGATGCATCGAAGTGGCGAGACGAGGTTCGGCTGCCTGCGCTTCACCTCTTCGGCAGCCTGCTCGATCAGCGCATTCTCCGGCTTGATGTGCAGATCCTTCACCCGGCGGGTCGACAGGCTCCCGTCCAGGACGGATTTGGCCATCGCGATCGCCGCATCGCGCGGCGCGTCCCGCACCAAGCGGTCGATGATCCCGAGCGAAAGCGCCTCCCGGTCCGAAACCTTGCGACCGGACAGAATGATGTCGAGCGCCGCTGCGACGCCGGCCACTCGGGGCAGCCGCTGCGTTCCGCCAGCTCCCGGCAGCAGTCCGAGGAGAACCTCAGGCAATCCGACCTGCACCCCTTCGACGCCGACGCGGGCGTGGGTCCCCAACGCCAATTCGAGACCGCCTCCGAGCACTGTGCCGTGCAGGATCGAAACGACCGGCACAGCAAAGTTTTCAATGCGCCCGATCAGGTCGTTCGGATCGGGAGGAGCCAAGGGCTTGCCGAATTCGCGGATGTCCGCGCCGGCAACGAAGGTGCGACCCGCACCGTAAAGAGCCAAGGCTCGAACAGACGGGTCCGCGGCCAGCGCAATGAGCGCCGCCTCCAGCCCCTGGCGCACCCGCTCGCTCATTGCGTTCACCGGCGGGTTGTCGATGCGTATCAGCGCGATGTCGCCCACACGCTCTATCTCCACCTTCGGGGCATTGGCGTTCATGGCCATGATGTCTGCCTTCCTTGGCTTACCGTTTTGAGACCAAACCCTTTTGTGACCAGCCGGCGCGGTTGGTCAGGCCATGCCTTGCGCGGCCGCCTCGGCAGGGCCGGACGCTAGGGAACAGTTCGGCCTCGGGTAAGGAGTGCGTATACCCTCCGCCGTATTAACAGTCAATAATGTCAGACATTATAGATTGACAAAAAGAGTGGGAGAATGATGATCGCTCGCATGACAGCCCTGACAAGCGAGGACACGAAATGACCAATTCAGGCAATGCCGCCGTCGGAGGGCTTTTCGACCTGACCGGCCAAGTCGCCGTGATCACCGGTTCCAGCCGAGGCATCGGTCGCGCGATTGCCCAGCGCATGGCGCAGCATGGTGCCAAGGTCGTGATTTCATCGCGCAAGCAGGCGGCGTGCGACGCGGCGGCGCAGGACATCAACGATCTCTACGGAGACGGCCGGGCTGTCGCGATCGCCGCCAGTCTGTCGGACAAGGCGAGCCTGCTGGGACTGGCCGAGCGCGTCCAGGACATGTGGGGAAGGATCGACATATTGGTTTGTTGCGCCGCGACCAACCCCTATTACGGCCCGATGTCGGCCATCAGCGACGAGGCCTTTCGGAAGGTGATGGACAACAACGTCATCGCGAACCATTGGCTGATACAAGCGGTTGCACCGGGCATGCGCGCCCGCCGCGACGGTTCGATCATCGTGATTTCCTCCATCGGAGGCTACGTGGGTTCGCCGGTGATCGGCGCCTACAACATCTCCAAAGCCGCGGACATGCAGTTAGCCCGCAATCTAGCGACGGAATTCGGCGGTGATAACGTCCGGGTTAACTGCATCGCTCCCGGTCTGGTCCGCACCGGTCTGTCACGCGCAATCGTCGACGATCCGAAAAGTCTGCAATTCTACCTCGACACCACGCCACTGAAACGCATCGCGGAGCCCGATGACATCGCGGGGGCTGCCGTCTTCCTCGCTTCGCCAGCCTCCGCCTTCGTAACCGGCCAGACGATGGTGGTGGATGGCGGCGTCACCATTCGCGGTGTGTAAGGCGCGGCAGGCCAATCCTCGGTACCGCAACCCGCCAACATTGGATTCAGCGTCCTGACGGCATGGGGGCCGGACGAACACCCGGCCCTCCTCAAGATCCATTCAGAACACTTCGAAGAGCCCGGCCGCCCCGATGCCGCCGCCGACACACATCGTGCAAACCACATAGCGGGCGCCGCGACGCCTGCCTTCGATCAGCGCATGGCCCACCATCCGGGCACCCGACATGCCGTAGGGATGGCCAATCGAAATCGCTCCGCCGTTCACGTTGAGCCGTTCGTTCGGAATGCCGAGCCGGTCACGGGAATAGAGCACCTGGACGGCGAAGGCCTCGTTCAACTCCCAGAGACCGATATCGTCGATGGACAGCCCATGCGTCTTCAACAGTTTGGGCACCGCATATACCGGGCCGATACCCATCTCATCGGGCTCCAACCCCGCAACCGCCATACCGACGTAGCGACCGAGCGGTGCGATTCCACGTTTCCCTGCCTCTTTGGCTTCCATCATCACCACTGCGGAGGCACCGTCCGACAGTTGCGAGGCGTTGCCGGCTGTGATCGACCGTCCGACATCGATGCGCTGGCCGCTCTTGTGGGCAGGTTTGAGGTCTGCAAGCCCTGCCAGCGTCGTCTGTGGCCGGTTGCCCTCGTCCTGGGTCAACTCGACCTCTTGCACGGACACAACCGCCGTTGCCTTATCCACGACCTGCATTGTCGACTTCAGCGGCACGATCTCCTGATCGAATCTTCCAGCCTGCTGCGCGGCCGCCGTTCGTTGCTGCGATTGCAGGGCGTAGGCGTCCTGCGCCTCACGGCTGATGTTGTAACGTTCGGCAACGACCTCCGCCGTCTCCAGCATTGACATGTACAGGGACGGCATGTGCTCCGTCAGCCACGGGTCCTCGGTACGAAATGTGTTCATCTTGTCATTTTGGACGAGGCTGATGCTCTCCACCCCACCTGCCACGACGGTGGTCTGCCCGTCATGTATGATCTGGCGCGCTCCGATCGCGATCGCCATCAGGCCGGAGGCGCATTGACGGTCCACGGACATGCCGGGGACGCTGACGGCCAAGCCGGCTCGCATGGCCGCTTGGCGGCCGATGTTGAAGCCGGTCGAACCCTGCTGAAGCGCAGCGCCCACGATGCAATCCTCAATCTCCCCGCTCTCGACGCCGGCGCGGGCCACCGCATGCCGAACGGCATGGCCGATCAGTTCCTGCGCCGACGTCGCATTGAATGCCCCACGATAGGCCCTACCGATCGGCGTCCGTGCCGTCGAAACAATGACCGCTTCACGCATTGTTGGCTCCACTCCCGATGTCCAAGAAACTCGACGGTCTCTCGCGTCCGAGGTGATTAACGTTTTCTGCGTCTCTCGTCAAACAAGATCGTCTGACGTTTTGGTTCGACGGCATGATTGTAGCTTTCAAAGCCAGCGAAGGCGGTGTTGGTGCACGGAGGCGCTGCGGGGCCTGTTGGCGGAGGGTGAATGCCTCCTGTAGAAGGGCGGCTCTGTCGTTCTGATCGCCGCGACGGCCACGCCGTTCAAGCACAACGCCGCCCGCCGCCACCGCATCCCCAAGTTGACGTTCAGGGTGACGAATTGGTCCTCCTATGAGTCGGGTCTGCGCCGACGCGGCACCCTGACCTTTTGGGTCGATGAGGCGGCGATCGCCGGCTGACGAGCGGCTCCCCGGACCTCCCCGGGCGGTCGGGCACGCCACGCCGACCTCGCGATTGAAACCGCCCTCTTGGTCCGCTTGGTGTTCCATCAGCCACTGCGCCAGAGCGAGGGACTCGACCGCCAGCCGGGGCCAATCGGCGACGTGCTGTGGTGGACACATGCCCGGCGGGGCATCTTCAAGCTGGCCGACATCGCCGCGAACACCAGACGTGGCAAGCACGCCCCGCCGATCTCACCGCTGGCCCTGGAAGCCGTGAAGCGCATCGACGCCATCTTTGATCTCGAGCGCGCCCTGAACGGCAAGCCAGCGACCGATCGGCTGGCGGCCCGCCAGGAGCACAGCATCGCCCTGGTAGCCGCACTGGAGGACTGGATGCGGACGGAGCGCGCCCGGCTCTCCCGCCATGCCCCCGTGGCCAAGCCGATGGACTACATGCTGACCCGTTGGGACGGCTTCACCCGCTTCCTCGTCGATGGCCGGCTGTGTCTCACAAACAACGCCGCCGAACGCAGCCTGCGCGGGATTGCTCTCGGGAGGAAAGCATGGCTATTTTGCGGCTCCGATCGCGGCGGGCAGCGAGCGGCGATCATGTACGGCCTGATCACCACAGCCAAGCTCAACGACATCGATCCTCAGGCGTGGCTCGCCGACGTGCTGGCGCACATCAACGACATCCCCCAATCCCGCCTGTACGAACTACTGCCCTGGAACTGGAAGGTAATCCGCGAACAGAAGATAGCTGCCTGACCGCGGCATTCACCGGATGCGTACAACGCGCTCATGCTGTGCGCACAAACAGAAACGCCCCGGCTCATGTGAGCCGGGGCGTTTCCGATATGTGCGAAGATGTCAGCGATGTGCTTCGTGATTGCGCGTCTCTTGAGCCTGAGTGACCTGGCGGCGACCTACTCTCCCACGTCTTAAGACGCAGTACCATTGGCGC
>NZ_VTTO01000003.1 GCF_008364825.1 Azospirillum sp. B21 | reverse complement strand
CCCAGCCGTCGCAATCCCGACGGAAGACTGACAGTTCTATGTTGCGCTGGACTGACATTCTGACATTGCGCCTACACACATAAAAAACACATAAGCAAGATTATGGAAATTATTGGACGTTCGGGGCGGAACGGGGCGGTTCCGACCTTGCGAATTCGAAAGCAAGAACCGGATAGCCTGCCATGGCCTGTGTTCGCGATTTTCGGGCCGTTCATCGCAACGGAGAATGGCCATGGGACAGATCGACGGAAAGATTGCAATCGTCACGGGCGCCAGTTCGGGGATCGGCCGCGAGACGGCGCTGCTGTTCGCGGAGCAAGGCGCGACTCTCGTGCTCGTGGCACGGAGGCGCGACGAACTCGAGCGACTGGCGGAGGAAATCCGGGACAGAGGCACCGAGGCCGTCGCAGTGGCCGGCGACGTCAAGGACGCAGAGGTTGCGCGTGAAGCCGTTCAGGTCGCCACTCAACGCTTCGGCGGTCTGGATATCGCCTTCAACAATGCCGGCGCCACCGGCGCCCAAACCTCGATTCCGGACATGACCGCGGAGATGTGGCATGACGTGATCGACACCAACCTGACCAGCGCCTTTCATGCAGCCAAGCACCAGATTCCGGCGATGCTCGCCTGCGGCGGCGGATCGCTGATCTTCACCTCCACCTTCGTCGGCCACACGGTCGGCTTTCCCGGAATGGGCGCCTATGCGGCGAGCAAGGCCGGGCTGATCGGGCTGATGCGAGTGATCGCCGCCGAATATGGCCCCCACGGCATCCGTGCCAACGCATTGCTGCCGGGCGGCACCGACACGCCGATGGGACGGGCGGTGTCGAACACGCCGGAGGCCTTGGCATTCGTCCAGGGGCTTCACGCGCTGAAGCGCCTCGCCACGCCACGCGAGATCGCCCAGTCGGCGCTCTATCTGGCGTCCGATGCTTCCAGCTTCACGACCGGTACGGCGATGCTGGTGGACGGCGGCGTTTCCATTACCGGAACCTGATACGATCGGGCCGCGGCCGCCATTCAGCGGCGAGCGGCCCGATTGCCCTGTTCCACAGGCCCTGCTCTGCCGCCCTACTCCGCCGCTTGTGGTCGCAGCGGCTGAACCACATCGCTCTTCAGGTTCATCGCCTTGGCGAGCGCGTCGATGCGGCGCTGCACCGCTTCGCCGGACGGCACGCTGCCGTCATCGGGAAGGGACAGCACGATGCGGCCGTCGCCCACCTTCAGGCTGGTCCGCTCCAGCAGCGCCGTGGCGCCGCCTGACAGCGTGTGGGCGAGGCGGAGTGCCAGCCCCAGCACCAGCGCCTTCATCCCCTGCCCTTCCGACACCAGGGTCCGCACCGGCGCGGTCAGTGGCACGTCGATGGTGCCCGAATAGCGGGCATGGGCGATGAGCGCCAGGAAGGCGCGCTCGTCATGGTCGAGCGCCGGGAACGGGTAGCGCAGCACGCGCAGAAAGGCATGCTCGGCCCTGTAATCGGGATGGTCGGCCCAGCCGACATCGCTCAGCAGGCAGGCGGCATGGCGCAGGCGGATGGCGTTGTCGTCCTCGCCGGCGAACAGCCCGGCTGTCCAGGACATCAGCAGAGCCGGGTCGCCCATCCGCCCGAAGCGCCGTGCCCAGTCGGCGGCCGAGGCCATCAGCGGGTCCTCGCGCTGCCCTTCCGGCGACAGCAGCGAATAGAGGTGGCCTTCCCGCAGGCCATAGGCGGAAAACACGAGCTTGGACGGCTGGGCGATGCGCAGCAGCCGCTCCAGCACCAGCCCGGCGAAGGGCAGCGTGTCCAGCCGGCGGCGCGACCCCGCCATCTTCTCCAGCGACGAGCGGCTCTGCCGGCCGATCAGACCGGTGAACTCCCGCGCGTCGGCGGACGGAATCGTGTAGTGGTGGATGATGTGCAGCGGGTGGCCGGACTGCTCCATATGCAGCTTGGCGATGGCGCGCCAGCTTCCGCCGACTGGGTAGAAGGGCCGGCCCTTCATCGCCGGCAACCAGGGCAGCGATTCCAGATGCTGGTCGATCAGCTTGGCCGGCCCGCCCTTGGAAGAGCCGACCTCCATCAGCCGCAAGGGCCCGAGCGGCAGCGTCACCTGCTTGCCGATCACGCCGCGGTCCAGCGTCACCAACTCCAGGCTACCGCCGCCGAGGTCGCCGACGAGGCCGTCGGCGCCGGGGGTGCCGGACAGCACGCCCATGGCGGACAGCCGCGCCTCTTCCTCCCCGCAGATGACGCGGACGGTCAGGCCGGCGCGGCGGCGGATGGCGTCGACGAAGGCGGCGCCGTCACGGGCATCGCGTACGGCGGCGGTGGCGATCACATCCAGCCGGCCGACGCGCATGCCCTGGGCCAGTGTGGCGAAGCGTTCCAGCGCCGCCAATCCCTGGGCCACGCCGTCGGGGTTCAGCAGGCCCGACTTCTCCACCCCGCGGCCGAGGCCGCACAGCACCTTCTCGTTGAACAGGGCGAGCGGCGAGCGGGTCAACCCGTCATAGACGACGAGCCGGATCGAGTTGGACCCGATGTCGATCACGCCGACGCGCTCCGCCGAACCACCGGCCGACGCATTCCAGACGGCGGAAACGTCGCCCGCAACGGCGGCCGCGCGATTGTCCTTGCTCATACTCAGACTCCCGTCACCCGTCCTCAGGACACCGCGTGCAGCATGAGCCGCGGCGGCGTGCGCTTGCTGCTGAGCGCGCTGCCCCGGCCCGACAGGCTGGGGTTGGTCATGAAGTAATTATGGGCGCTGAACGCGTCAGGGCCAGCTTTGATCCGATGGTACACGCCATCGGGGCCGAGCTTCCAGGTGCTTGCGTCGTCCTTCATGTTGGCGACCATGATCTGGTCGAGCACCTGTTCGTGCACCGTCGGGTTTTCGATGGGCACCAGGGTTTCAATGCGGCGGTCCAGGTTGCGTGTCATCCAGTCAGCCGAGGAGATGAAGATCTTGGCCTGGTTGCTGGGCATGGGATGGCCGTTGCCGAAGCAGATGACGCGGCCATGCTCCAGGAAGCGGCCGACGATGCTGCGCACGCGGATGTTCTCCGACAACCCCTTCACCCCCGGCCGCAGGCAGCAGATGCCGCGGATGATCATGTCGATCTGCACCCCGGCCTGGGAAGCCTTGTAAAGCTTGTCGATGATGACCGGATCGACCAGGGAGTTCAGCTTCACCCAGATCGAGGCCGGACGGCCGGCGGCGGCATGGGCGATCTCGCCCTCGATCAGGTCGGACAGGCGCTGGCGCAGGGTGATCGGCGCGATGGCGATCTTCTCCAGAACCTTTGGCGTGGCGTAGCCGGTCATGAAGTTGAACATCACGGCGGCGTCGTGGCACAGCGCCGGGTCGCAGGTGAAGAAGGACAGGTCGGTGTAGACCTTCGCGGTGATCGGGTGATAGTTGCCGGTACCGAAATGGACGTAGCTGCGCAGCGCCTTCTTCTCGCGCCGCACGACCAGCGACACCTTGGCGTGCGTCTTCAGATCGACGAAGCCGTAGACCACCTGGGCGCCGGCGCGTTCCAGGTCGCGCGCCCAGCGGATGTTGGCCTCCTCGTCGAAGCGGGCCTTCAGTTCCACCAGCGCGGTTACCGACTTGCCGGCCTCCGCCGCCTCGATCAGGGCCGCGACGATGGGACTGTCCTTGCTGGTGCGGTAGAGCGTCTGCTTGATCGCCACCACCTGAGGGTCGCGCGCCGCCTGCCGGATGAACTGCACCACCACGTCGAAAGATTCGTAGGGGTGGTGAACGACGATGTCCTTATGGCGGATGGCTGCGAAGCAATCGCCGCCGAAATCGCGAATCCGCTCGGGGAAGCGGGCGTTGAAGGGGCGGAAGACCAGATCCGGCCGCTCGTCGACGATCAGCAGCTTGGTGTCCGTCAGGCCGATCAGCCCGTCCAGGATGAAGACGTCGTCCGACGCCACGTTCAGTTCATGGCGCAGGAATTCACGCAGATCGGCCGCCATGCCGCTGTCGGTCGCCAGCCGGATGACGCTGCCGCGGCGGCGGCGCTTCAGCGCGCTTTCGAAGGTGCGGACCAGATCCTCCGCCTCTTCCTCGATCTCGATCTCGCTGTCGCGCAGGACGCGGAAGACACCGTGCGCCTTGACCTGGAACGGAGGGAACAGGCGGTCGATGAACTGCATCACCACCTTTTCCAGCTGGATGAAGCGGATGTCCGATCCCGGCAGGCGCATGAACCGTTCCAGCTGCGTGGGCAGCGGCACCAGCGCGTCGATGTGCCGGCCCTTGACCGGATCGTGCAGCTGAAGCGCCAGCGAGAATCCCAGGTTCGGCAGGAACGGGAAGGGATGGGCTGGGTCGACCGCGATGGGAGTCAGAATCGGGAAGATGTCGTCGAGGAACTTGGCCTCCAGCCAATCCAGCTCGCCTTCGCTGAGGTCACTGGGATCGACGACCGAGATTCCGGCCTCGCGCAGCTCGCCCTTCAGGGTGCGCCACATCGTCTGCTGGCTGTCCATCAATGCGGCGATGCGCTGCTTGACCGCCGTCAGCTGCTGGGCAGGCGTGAGATTCTCCGGGCTGGGCGCCTTCACCCCGGCGGCCACCTGCCCTTTCAGGCCGGCGACGCGGACCATGTAGAATTCGTCAAGGTTGCTGGCGGAGATCGACAGGAAGCGCAGCCTTTCCAGAAGGGGATGGTTCGGATTGGCGGCCTCGTCCAGGACACGCTGGTTGAAGGCCAGCCACGACAGCTCCCGATTGATGAAGCGTT
This sequence comes from Azospirillum sp. B21, assembly GCF_008364825.1. Lineage (GTDB taxonomy): Bacteria > Pseudomonadota > Alphaproteobacteria > Azospirillales > Azospirillaceae > Azospirillum. The sequence continues at coordinate 617,004 of NZ_VTTO01000003.1, read as the reverse complement.
CCGGAGCGTTGGGCTCGATGCCGACCGACTCGAGTTCCTGGAGATGCGTCACGTCAACCTCTGAAATCTTGGGACCCCGTCCGCCCCGGGCCGCGGTGCGGCGCCTCGGGCAACCGTTACATGGTGGGCAGACAGAGTATCCCATATGCGTTACGGTTTCAGGACTCCCATTTGGCGATGTACCAAGCCATCTCCCACCCCTTCCCCGCCATACGGCCAGTCTAATACGACCGAATCCCGCCATGAAGACGTTGTTCCTGCTGCGCCACGCCAAATCCTCCTGGGACGATCCGTCGCTGGGCGACCACGACCGTCCCCTGAACGCCCGCGGGGAGAAGGCGGCGTCGCTGGTCGGCGGCTATCTCGCCAGGCATCATGCCCATATCGACCTCGTCCTGTGCTCGACCGCGGTCCGGGCGGTGGAAACGCGCAAGCGGGTGATGACGGCGATGGGCGCACCCTATCCGCCGGTCGAGCATGAACGCGGCCTGTATCTGTGCGGCGCCCGCACGCTGCTGGAGCGGCTGCGCGACGTACCGGACAAGGCGACCGGCGTGATGCTGGTGGCCCACAATCCGGATCTGCACGAGTTGGCGAACGCACTGACCGGCAGCGGCGACCATCACCTGCGCCATGATCTGGCCGAAAAATTTCCGACCGGCGCCTGCGCCGTCCTTGTCTTCGAGACCCTGCATTGGGCGGACCTGGAGCTTGGCGCCGGCCGGCTGGCGGATTTTGTGCAACCGCGTAAACTCTCTTAACCTGCGGCGGCGGTTGGAGTATCCACGGAACCACCAGTTCCATTCCAGGCCACTTTGGCCGCCAGGCCATTTCGGCCGGATTCGGGAGGACGCCGACCCTTGCCACCCGCCATTCCGCCAGCCAATCCGTCGGCCGCCCCCGATGCGCAAGCCCCCGCCCCCGCCTTCCGCGAGGTGGAGCTGAAACTCCATGCGGCCTCGGCGGATCTGGCGCGGGTCGCCTCGCTGCCGGCCCTGTTGGCGCTGGCCGATGGGCCGGCGACGACTCAGCGCCTGCGTACCGCCTATTTCGACACGCCGGACCTGAAGCTGGCAGCCAACGGCGTGGCGCTGCGCGTGCGGCAGGAGGGCGACCGCTTCGTCCAGACGCTGAAGACGGTCAACAGCGCCAGCCCCGGCGATTCCGCCGCGGTCGCGGTGCGGCGGGAATGGGACTGGACCGTCGCGGGCGAGGCGGTGGATCGCGGCGTGCTGACCGATCCCGGCGTCGCCGGTCTGGTGCCGGCGGCGGCTCTCGACGATCTGGACTGCCTGTTCATCACCGATTTCCGCCGCACCACCCTGCTGCTCCGTCCCGATCCGTTGACGGCGGTGGAGATGGCGGTCGATGACGGGCGGGTCTATGCCGGCGGCAACTCGCTGCCGATCAGCGAGGTGGAACTGGAGCTGAAGGCCGGAAAGGTCGCCAGCCTGTTCGATCTGGCACTGACCCTGCAGGCCGCCATCCCCATGCGCATCGGCACCGAAAGCAAGGCGGAGGCCGGGATTCGGCTGGTCACCGGCAAGACGCCCCGCCCGGTGGAGGCCGAGCCGCTGGGCCTGTCGCCCCTGACCACGGTGGCCGAGGCCTATCGCCACATCCTGCGCCAGGCGTTGCGGCAGTTCCTCGCCAACGAGGCCTGCGCGCTGGGCGGCAGCGACGTGGAGGGGCTGCACCGCATGCGCATCGCGCTGCGCCGGCTTCGCATCGCCCACCGGCTCTTCGCGCCGCTGATCGCCTCCCCCGAAGCCGACCGGCTGGTGGAGGAGAGCCGGGCGCTGGCAAAACGGCTTGGACCGGCACGGGGCTGGGACGTGCTGATGTCCGGCGTCATCGACCCGCTGCTCGCCGACTCCTCCGCGCTGCCGGTCATCAACCGCCCGGCGCTGGACCAGCTTGCCGCTCTCGCCCGCTCTGCCGGGGCCGGTCCGGCGCGGGAGGCGATGGCGGCGATCCTGGCGCCCGGCTGCACCACCATGGTCCTGGGACTGGGGGCGTGGCTGGAGCATGGCCGCTGGATGTCGGAGGCCGAGGGCGACCGCCGCGCCATGTTGTCGGCGCCGGTCGCCACGCTGGCTGGCGGCTGGCTGTCGGCCCGCATGGCGAAGCTCGGCAAAGCGGCCAAGCCGCCGGAGGATGCCAAGGGCCGCGACAAGCTGCGCCGCCGGCTGCGCAGCCTGCGCTATACCGCCGATTTCTTCCGCGGCCTTTATCCGGAGGCCGCCGCCCTGCCCTTCTTCGCGACGCTTGAGCCGCTGCAGGCGGCGCTCGACGCCGAACAGGACGCCGTCACCGGCGCCCGCATGTTGGGCGAACTGAAGGGTGCGGACCCGAAGACCGCCGCCGCCGTCGCCGCCTGGATCGAGCGCCAGACGGACAAGCGGCGCAAGGCGCTGCCCGAACTGTGGAAGCGTTTCCGCGCGGTGCCGCCCTTCTGGTCATGACCGACCTGCGCCGGGCACCCGTGGCAATGACGCGCCCGGCGCATATATCGTCAGCCGGCCAGCGTCCGGCGGTCCCGCAAGAGACTCAGCAGGGCGGTCCGTATTTCGTCATGCGGCACGGCTGCTTGCCACTTTCCATCCGGATGGGCTTCGGGTAAAAGAACACTCCATGAACAAGTACATCAGCGTCCGCGGCGCGCGGGAACACAACCTGAAGAACGTCGATGTGGATCTGCCGCGCGACGAGTTGATCGTCATCACCGGCCTGTCAGGATCGGGCAAGTCGTCGCTCGCCTTCGACACGATCTATGCCGAGGGGCAGCGGCGCTACGTGGAAAGCCTGTCGGCCTACGCGCGCCAGTTCCTGGAACTGATGCAGAAGCCGGACGTCGATTCGATCGAGGGCCTGTCGCCGGCCATCTCCATCGAACAGAAGACGACGTCGAAGAATCCGCGATCAACCGTGGGCACGGTGACGGAGATCTACGACTACATGCGCCTGTTGTGGGCGCGCGTCGGCATCCCCTATTCGCCCGCCACCGGCCTGCCCATCGAAAGCCAGACGGTCAGCCAGATGGTGGACCGCATCATGGCGATGCCGGAAGGCACGCGCCTGCTGCTGCTGGCGCCGTTCGTGCGCGGCCGCAAGGGCGAGTACAAGAAGGAAATCCAGGACCTGCGCAAGCGCGGCTTCCAGCGCGTGCGGGTCGACGGCACCATGTACGAGATCGACGAGGTGCCGGCGCTCAACAAGAAGCTGAAGCACGACATCGAGGTGGTGGTCGACCGCATCGTGGTGCGCGAGGGGCTGGGCAACCGTCTGGCCGATTCGCTGGAGACCGCGCTGGGGCTGGCGGACGGCATCGTCTGGGTCGAGAATGCCGAAACCAACGAGTTGACCGTGTTCTCGCAGAAATTCGCCTGCCCGGTCAGCGGCTTCACCATTCCGGAGATCGAGCCGCGGCTGTTCTCCTTCAACAACCCGTTCGGCGCCTGCCCGGCCTGCGATGGCTTGGGCAGCAAGATCTATTTCGACCCGATGCTGGTGGTGCCGGACGAGCGGCTGTCGCTCGCCAAGGGCGCCATCGCGCCGTGGGCGGGTTCGACCTCCAAATACTACGACCAGACGCTGGAAAGCATCTGCGAGCATTTCGGCGCGTCGATGACCACCCCCTGGCAGGATCTGCCGGAGAAGGTGCGCCAGACCATCCTGTTCGGCTCGGGCGGGTCGGCGATCACCATGACCTATGACGATGGCCTGCGGCGCTATCAGACCAACAAGGCGTTCGAAGGCATCGTCAACAATCTGGAGCGTCGCTACCGCGAGACCGACAGCGCCTGGACCCGCGACGAGCTGTCGAAATACCAGTCCTCTCAGCCCTGCGAGGTCTGCAAGGGCGCTCGTCTGAAACCCGAGGCGCTGGCGGTCAAGATCCGCGGCCGCAACATCTCCGAAGCGGCGGAACTGTCCATCGCCGGCGCCGGCGCCTGGTTCAGCGAGTTGAACGAGCATCTGCGCCCGAAGGACCGGGAGATCGCCTACCGGATCCTGAAGGAGATCAACGAGCGGCTTGGCTTCCTCAACGCCGTCGGCCTCGAGTATCTGACACTCAGCCGCGGGTCCGGCACCCTGTCCGGCGGCGAGAGCCAACGGATTCGGCTTGCCTCGCAGATCGGCTCCGGCCTGACCGGCGTTCTCTATGTGCTGGACGAGCCGTCCATCGGCCTGCACCAGCGCGACAACGACCGGCTGCTGGAAACGCTGAAGCGCCTGCGCGACATCGGCAACACCGTCATCGTCGTCGAGCATGACGAGGACGCCATCCGCAGTGCCGACTATCTGGTCGACATGGGTCCCGGCGCCGGCCAGCATGGCGGCACCGTCATCGCCCAGGGCCGGCCGGAAGAGGTTCAGAAGAACCCCGACAGCATCACCGCCCAATATCTGAACGGCACCCGCTTCGTCCCGGTCCCCGACACCCGCCGGCCCGGCCATCCCGGCCAGTTCCTGGAGGTGCAGGGTGCGCGCGCCAACAACCTGCAGAACGTCTCGACGAAGATTCCGCTGGGCACCTTCACCTGCGTGACCGGCGTGTCGGGCGGCGGCAAGTCGACGCTGATCATCGAGACGCTGTACAAGGCGGTGGCGCGCAAGCTGATGGGTGCGCGCGAGCATCCGGCGGACCATGACGCAGTGCTGGGTCTGGAGCATCTCGACAAGGTCATCGACATCGACCAGTCGCCGATCGGCCGCACCCCGCGCTCCAACCCCGCCACCTACACCGGTGCCTTCACGCCGATCCGCGACTGGTTCGCCGGTCTGCCGGAATCGAAGGCGCGCGGCTACGGCCCCGGCCGATTCTCGTTCAACGTCAAGGGCGGGCGCTGCGAGGCCTGTCAGGGCGACGGCGTCATCAAGATCGAGATGCACTTCCTGCCCGATGTCTACGTCACCTGCGACGTCTGCCACGGCAAGCGCTACAACCGCGAGACTCTGGAAGTCACCTACCGCGACAAGACCATTGCCGACGTGCTGGACATGACGGTCGAGGAGGGCAAGGAGTTCTTCAAGGCCGTGCCCGGCATCCGCGACAAGATGGATACGCTGGAACGGGTCGGCCTTGGCTACATCCACATCGGTCAGGCGGCGACCACGCTCTCGGGCGGCGAGGCGCAGCGCGTCAAGCTGTCCAAGGAGTTGAGCCGCCGCGCCACCGGACGGACGCTGTACATCCTGGATGAGCCGACCACCGGCCTGCATTTCGCCGACGTCGAAAAGCTGATGGAGGTGCTGCACGCGCTGGTCGACCAGGGCAATACGGTGCTGGTGATCGAACACAATCTGGAGGTCATCAAGACCGCCGACTGGATCATCGACCTGGGTCCGGAGGGCGGCACCGGCGGCGGCGAGATCGTTGCCGAAGGCACGCCCGAGGATGTCGCGAAGGTGGAGCGCAGCTATACCGGCCGTTACCTCGCCCCCTACCTGAAGGCGAAGCCGGCTGTGCGGAAATCGGCAACCCGAAAGAGAGCGTGAACAAACGCAAGCTGCGCCGTGTTCTCCCCTGCAGAGTTCGCACTGCATGGGAGAAGAGGCGCATGAAGACGATTCTGACCGGTGTGGGCACCGCCCTGGGGGCCGCGCTGCTGCTGGCCGCCTGCGGCTCCGACGGCTCCACCACCAGCACGACGACCACCACGACCACCACGCCGAGCTACGGTTCGACCACCGTGACCCCGGCCCCGTCCGGCGCCACCACCATCGAACGCAGCACGACGACCAAGAGCGAGTGAGCCTCCGCTCGTCCTGGCGGTACACCGTTCTGGCAGATTTGATGTTCTGACTGACTCCTGATCGACTTGCGGCCGGCCTTCCTTGTGGGGGCCGGCCGATCTGTGTTGGCATGCCGCCGTTTGAGGACTGTCGTTTTGACAGCAGACAGCCTAGATTGCGCGCGAATCATCCGCAGTCTTTTGTCTGGAATATCGTCTCAATGACCGACACCCTTCGCCCCGTCCACGTCATCGGCGGCGGTCTCGCCGGATCGGAAGCCGCCTGGCAACTCGCCTCGCGTGGCGTCCCAGTCGTGCTGCACGAGATGCGGCCTGTCCGCAAGACCGAGGCCCACGATACCGACAAGCTGGCGGAGCTGGTCTGCTCCAACTCCTTCCGCTCGGACGACGCCGAATACAATGCGGTGGGGCTGCTGCACGAGGAGATGCGGCGCTGCGGCTCGTTGATCCTCCGCTGTGCCGACGCGCACAAGGTGCCGGCCGGCGGCGCGCTCGCCATGGACCGCGACGGCTTCGCCGATGCGGTGACGGAGGCTATCGGCTCACATCCGCTGATCACCCTGCAGCGCGGGGAGGTCGCCGGCCTGCCGCCGGAGGAGTGGGACAGCGTCATCGTCGCCACTGGCCCTCTCACCTCCCCCGCCCTGGCCGAAGCCGTCCGCGACCACACCGGCGAGGAGTCGCTGGCCTTCTTCGATGCCATCGCCCCCATCGTCTATCTGGAGAGCATCGACCTGTCGAAGGCGTGGTTCCAGTCGCGCTACGACAAACCCGGCCCCGGCGGAACCGGCAAGGACTACATCAACTGCGCCTTCGAGAAGGACGAATACCGCGCCTTCATCGCCGCGCTGATCGAGGGCGAGAAGCTCGACTTCAAGGAGTGGGAGAAGAACACCCCCTACTTCGAAGGCTGCCTGCCGATCGAGGTGATGGCGGAGCGCGGCGTCGACACCCTGCGCTACGGCCCGATGAAGCCGGTCGGCCTGACCAACCCGCACAAGCCGGAACGCCGCCCCTATGCAGTGGTCCAACTGCGCCAGGACAATGCGCTGGGCACCCTCTACAACCTCGTCGGTTTCCAGACCAAGCTGCGCCATGCCGAACAGGCGCGCATCTTCCGCATGATCCCCGGCCTGGAGAATGCCGAGTTCGCCCGGCTGGGCGGCATGCACCGCAACACCTTCCTCAACAGCCCGCGCCTGCTCGACGGCGCCCTGCGGCTGAAGTCGCTGCCCCGCCTGCGCTTCGCCGGGCAGGTCACGGGCTGCGAGGGCTATGTGGAGAGCGCGGCTGTCGGCCTGCTCGCCGGCCGCTTCGCCGCGGCGGAACGTCTGGGTCAGGAAATCAGCGGGCCGCCGGTCACCACGGCGCTCGGTGCCATCCTCGGCCACATCACCGGCGGGGCGGAGGCCGAGACCTACCAGCCGATGAACGTCAATTTCGGCCTGTTCCCGCCGGTGGACGACAAGATCCGCGGCCGCGACCGCAAGCTTGCCTACACCCGCCGGGCACTGGCCGACCTCGACAGCTGGCTGAAGGACTGACCGGCGTGATGGCGCGCGGGCGTCAGTAGCGCCCGCGCATCGCCGCCCAGCCCAGCTTCATCTGCCGGAACGGATTGGGCAGCAGCACGCGCGGGGCGAACACGTCGTTCCCCTCCCGCGCGATCACGCCCAGATGCAGGTCGGCCAGCGTGGCCGGCAGCAGCGCCGGCACCGCCGCCTTCGGCACCTGACGGCGCAGGGCGCGCGCCTCGGCCAGATGCCCGTGCGCAACGTCGGCGACCTCATTCACCACCGCCCGCAGTTCCGGGGTGGAGCGGCCGGCGAACAGATCCTCGCTCTTGGCGCCATAGCGCTGCATCAGGTCTTCCGGCAGGCGCTGGCGATGCTGGCGGGCCAGGAAGGGCGCCGCGCGCAGGATGCCGGCGAGGGCGTAGGCGATGCCGACGTGGCGCCCGGCCTGCATCGCCTCACCGTCCCGCACGCCCAGGATTTCCAGGGCCAGTTGGACGAGCGGCGCCCCGGTCACCTCGGCATAGTTGACGAGGCAGGTCAGGTCGGCCGGCGGCGTGTCGTCCAGGTCGGCTTCCCGCGCGTCGATGAGCCGGTCGAACAGGGCGCGGCTCAGCCCCAGCCCGCGCGCGGCTTCCGCAAGCGGATCCATCACGCCATGGCGGGGTACGGGTCCATCCTCATAGACGGCCTCTATGCCGTCACGCCAGAATTGAAGTCTCATCTGGCCCAGGATCGGTTCGCTGACGACCTCGCGGGTCTTCGCGATCTCCAGGTTGAAGGCGTAGAGTGCGAACATCGCCTCGCGCCTGTCGGCGGGAACGAACAGACCTGCCAGAAAGTGGTCGTTGTCATATTTCCGAACCTCCCGTCCGCAATAGGACAGGTCGGTCGCAGCCTTCACCATGGGATGCCTGATTGGAAAATGTGGGGAGGATCGACGGAAGGACGGGCCAAAGCCTGTTGCCACGCCTATATGAAGCACACAAGGTCGCATCGCCAGCCCCGACGCGCAGCAGGCAGGGATCCCATGACGGATTTCAACATCGCCCCGACGAAGCCCCGCAAGACCGGCCCGGTCGCCCGCAAGGACGAGACGGGGGAGAATTTCCCGGTCGCCTCCCGCCTGATTCCGAAACATCTGCGCCCGCATGTGATCGCCTTCTACCGCTTCGTGCGGCTGGCCGACGACATCGCCGACGATCCCGATCTCGAGCCGGAGACCAAGCTGGCCTATCTTGAGGCGCTTGAACGGGCGCTGACCTCCGGCCAGGCCAAGCACGCATACCTCAAGCCGGCGACCGAGCTGCGCGAGAGCCTGCAGAAGACCGGTGTCAGCGACCGCCATGCCCGGCAGGTGCTGCGTGCCTTCCGCCGCGACGCGGTCGGCGCCCGCTGCCACAGCTGGAGCGACCTGCTGCTGTATTGCCGCTTCTCCGCCAACCCGGTCGGCCGCTACCTGCTGGAGCTGCATGGCGAGGGGGTGGCCGCGGGGCCGGCCTCCGACGCGCTCTGCTCCGCATTGCAGGTGCTGAACCATCTGCAGGACGCGCGGGAGGACTGGACCCAGCTCGGCCGCTGCTACATCCCGCTGGTCTGGTTCGACGACGCCGGCATCAGCGTCGAGCGTCTGGTCGAGTGCGAGAGCGACGTCCGCATGCGCGCCATCTTCGATCAGGCGCTGGAGCATACCGACCGGCTGCTGGAACGCGCCGCCGCCCTGCCCGGCCTGATCCAGCACCGCGGTCTGCGGATGGAGGCGGCGGTGATCCTCAGTCTCGCCGAATCGCTGTCGCGGCGGCTGAAGGCGCGCGATCCGATGAAGGCGAAGGTCACGCTGGGCGCTCACCACAAGCTGGCGGCGGTGGCGCGGGGGCTGGCGCGGAGCTTCTCCGCCGCATAAACTCCCGGGCCACACGTCACGACGTGCACCGCCAAGCACGTCACGACGTGCAATGCCCAGGATGCGACAGATGACCCCTCCGCCGCTGGAGACGGCCCCGCTGGAACCGGTGTCCACGACATTGCCGGACAAGAAGGCTTCCGATACGGCGTCCGCCGTCACGGCCAAATCGGGCAGCACCTTCTACTGGCCGATGCGTCTGCTGCCCGCATCCAAGCGGGCGGCGATGTTCGCCATCTATGCCTTCTGCCGCCGCATCGACGATATCGCCGACGAACCTGGGGAGCCCGCCGTCAAGCGTGCGGCGCTCGACGTCTGGCGCAGGGGCATCCGCGACCTGTATGTCGGTGGCGCCCCCAACGGTCCGCTCACCGCCGCGCTGAAGGGCGCCATCGAGCGCTACGGCCTGCCGCGGGCGGAGTTCGAGGCGCTGATCGACGGCATGGCCATGGATGTCGCGGGCGAGGAGTCCGGCGGCATGCGCGCCCCCGACCTCGACACCCTGCGCCTCTATTGCCGCCGCGTCGCCGGTGCGGTCGGCATGCTGGCCATCCGCGTCTTCGACCGCGCCGATCCTTCCACCGAGCGATTCGCCCTCGCGCTGGGCGAAGCCCTGCAACTCACCAACATCCTGCGCGACTTGGCCGAGGATGCCGAACTCGACCGGCTCTACCTGCCGCGGGAGCTTCTGCTGGCTGCCGGCATCACCGGCGACCGGCCGGCGGAGGTGTTGGCGCACCACTCCCTGCCGCAGGCCTGCGAGGCGCTGGCGGACCTCGCCGAGGCCCGCTTTGCCGAGGCCAGGGCGGCGATCGGCGGGCAGGCGCGGGGCTCGCTGTGGGCGGCGACGGCGATGATGGTGCTGTATCACCGGCTGCTGCGGCGCCTGCGCGCGGCCGGCTGGCGTGACTTGAACGCCCGTGTCCGGGTCGGGCGGCGGGAAAGCGCTTGGGTGGCGGCGCGCTGCATGCTCGGCTTGCCGCCGGCCACCTGAATGACTGCCTCCCAGACCGTCTCCCATACCACCCATGTGATCGGCGCCGGGTTGGCCGGGCTGGCCGCCGCCGTCCGGCTGGTGGAGGCCGGCAGGCGGGTGGTGGTCTACGAGCAGGCTCCGCAGGCCGGGGGACGCTGCCGCAGCTTCCACGACGCCACGCTCGGCCGCTCCATCGACAATGGCAGCCATATGGTGCTCAGCGGCAATCGGGATCTCCTCGATTATGCCCGCCGCACCGGCGGTGCCGATGCCCTGGATGAGATCCGCCCGGCCGCCTTCCCCTTCCTGGACCTGCGTGACGGCGCTTCCTGGACTTTGCGGCCCGGCGGGCTGTGGCTGTTCGATCCGGCGCGGCGGGTCCCTGGCAGCCGGCCCCTCGATTACATCGCCGCCTTGCGCTGCCTGACCGCCGGCAAGGACCGGTCGGTCGCCGACCGGCTGCGGCCCGATGGCCGGCTGTTCGAGCCGCTGTGGCGCCCGCTGGCGGTCTCCGCCCTCAACGGACCGGTGGAGCGCGTCTCCGCCCGCCTGTTCGGCGCGGTATTGCGCGAGACACTGCTGAGCGGCGAGGCGGCCTGCCGCCCGATTCTGACCCCGCGCGGCCTGTCCGCCGCATTCGTCGATCCGGCGCTTGCCCGCCTGCATGCGGCCGGTGCGGCCGTGCATCTCGGCACGCGGGTGGACGGGCTGAGCTTCGACGGCGACCGCGTGACCGGCTTCTCCGCGGGCGGCAGCGCCGTGACGCTCGGCCCAGCGGACGAGGTGATCGTCGCCGCCCCGGCCTGGGCGGCGGAACGGCTGGTGCCCGGCCTGACGGTGCCGCCGCCGGGTGCGGCCATCGTCAACCTGCATGTCCGGCTGGACGGCCCGTTGCGGCTGCCCGGCGGCCTACCCTTCCTTGGGCTGGTCGGCGGGACGGCGGAATGGCTGTTCGCCCGCGACGACCTGCTGTCCGTCACCGTCAGTGACGCCGACACGCTGGCCGAAAGTCCGGCCGAGGAGGTCGCAGCGACGCTTTGGGTGGAAATCGCACCGCACCTTGGTCTGGACCAGCGACTCGGCCCCCCGATTCGCCCCTATCGGGTCGTCAAGGAGCGGCGGGCGACGCCGGATCAGTCGCCCGAATCGGTCGCACGCCGGCCGGGACCGCGGACCCGCTGGCGTAACCTGACGCTGGCCGGAGACTGGACGGAAACAGGACTTCCAGCCACGTTGGAGGCTGCCGTACGCTCGGGCAACCGGGCGGCGGAGGCCGCTTTGGCGAACGGAAATAACCCCATACGGCGTTCGGGACTGTTTCCGGCCTTCACAAGCTTCCGTCATGGGCCTATTTGGTCGGACGGAGGTGCCGTGCTCGCAAGGCCCGGCCCGGAAGGACAATCAAAGAAGAGAGGGTGAATTAAAATGGCGTTCGAACTTCCGCCGCTTCCGTATGCGTACGACGCTCTGGCTCCGTACATCTCGTCGGAGACGCTGCACCTGCATCACGACAAGCACCACCAGACCTATGTCACCAACCTGAACAACCTGACCAAGGACACCCCGCTGGCCAATGCCAGCCTGGAGGAGGTCATCAAGGCTTCGGTCGGCGACGCTTCGAAGGTCGGCATCTTCAACAACGCCGCCCAGGTGTGGAACCACACCTTCTTCTGGCAGTGCCTGAAGAAGGACGGCGGCAAGATGCCGGCGGCCCTGGAGCAGCGCATCGTCGCCGACTTCGGCAGCGTCGAAAAGTTCAAGGAAGAGCTGACCCAGGCCGCCCTGACCCAGTTCGGTTCCGGCTGGGCCTGGCTGTACCTGGACGGCGACAAGCTGAAGATCGGCAAGACCGGCAACGCCGACACCCCGCTGGCGCATGGCCACAAGCCGCTGTTCACCATCGACGTGTGGGAGCATGCCTACTACGTCGACTTCCAGAACCGCCGCGCCGACTTCGTGAAGGCCGTCATCGACAACCTCGCCAACTGGGACTTCGCCGCCGAGCAGATGGCTGCGTAAGCCTTCCCGTCGAGGGTTGAAAACGCAAAGGCGCCCGAAAGGGCGCCTTTGTCGTTTCCGGAGCAGGATCCAGTCTCAGACCGGCAGCATCGCCGCTGCCACCCGTCGCCCTTCGGCCAGCAGGACGTTGTAGGTCCGGCACACCGCGCGGCTGTCCATCGGCTCCACCACCACGCCCTGCTCGCGCAGGCTCTGGCGAAGCGCCTTGGGGAGCATCTTCATGGTCGGGCCGGTTCCGAGCAGCAGAATTTCCACCTTCGGCTCGGCCGCCAGCACCACGGCGAAATCCTCCAGGGTCAGGGAAGCGGCATCGGTCGCCTCCCAGGCCTGGGTGCGGTCGGGCAGCACGACGACCGCGCCGACGCGCCACTGGCCGGAAACGCAGAACTGTCCCGGACCATAGCCGTCGATGACCTGACGGTCGGACGGGATCATCGGCATGATGTCGGCCATGCTGCCTTCTCCTTACGTCTGTCGCGCGACTTTACGGCGTTGCCGCCGGGGTATCGGCGGCCGGCGCATCGGTCGGCGTGCCGCGGCGAAGGCGATTCTCGCCCAGGAACAGCAAGATGGGGGCGGCGATGAAGATCGACGAACTGGTCGCAAGGAAGATGCCGAAGATCAGCACGATGCCGAAATCCTGCAGAGCCTCGCCGCCGAACAGCGCCAGCGGGATGATCGACAGCAGGGTGGACATCGAGGTTCCCAACGTGCGGTTCAGCGTCTCGTTGATCGACCGGTCGATCAGGTCGCGCAGCGGCATCTTCTTGTAGATGCGCAGGTTTTCGCGCATGCGGTCATAGACCACGACCTTGTCGTTCACCGAATAGCCCATGATCGTCAGGATCGCCGCGACCGCCACCAGATTGAACTGGAGGCCGGTGATCGCGTAGAAGCCGATGATCTTGGTGATGTCCAGCAACAGCGTGACCACCGCGCCGAAGCCAAACTGCCATTCGAAGCGGAACCAGATGTAGATCAGCATCGCCAGCATGGCGAGGCCGAGCGCCAGCATGCCGTTGGCGAACAGCTCACCGCTGACTGAAGCGCCGACGGCCTCGACCCGGCGTACCTGGGTGCCGGGAAGGGTTTCAGCCAGCGTGCTGCGCACCTTGTCGGCGGCGACCTGCTGGGCGGCGTCGTCGCCGGGCTGGCGTTCCAGGCGGATCAGCACGTCCTGTGGCGACCCGAACTCCTGCAGCGCCACCTGCCCCATGCCGAGGCCGGTCAGGGTGTGGCGCAGGGAGGAGAAATCGGCCGCCTGCGGCGTCCGCGCCTCGATCACGATGCCGCCACGGAAATCGATGCCGTAGTTCAGGCCGGGATAGAAGTAGAGGAATACCGATGCGAGGGACAAAACCGCCGACACGACCAGGCCGGCGATGCGGCCGTTCATGAAGGGGATCTTGGTGTTGTCGGGGACGAGGCGGAGGTGGAACATCGGAAGACCTCTCAGACCGGCAACACGGCCGGACGCGTCCGGCGCAGCCACGTCACCATCATCAGGCGCACAAGCACCGTGGCGGTGAACATGGAAATGAGGATGCCGAAGGTGATGGTGACGGCGAAGCCCTTGATGGTGCCGGTGCCGAAGATGAACAGCAGCGACATCTTGATCGCCGTCGTCAGGTTGGAGTCGACGATCGTGCTGTAGGCGCGGCTGAAGCCGGCCTCCATCGACGCGAAGACGCCACGGCCCTTCTTCGTCTCCTCGCGGATGCGCTCGTTGATAAGGATGTTGGCATCCACCGCAAGGCCAAGCGTCAGCAGGATGCCGGCAATGCCCGGCAGGGTCAGGGTGGCCTGGAGCAGCGACAGCGCCGCCAACGTCAGCACGATGTTGATGAACAGCGCGAAGCAGGCGAAGGCGCCGAACAGCCCGTAGGACGCGATGATGTAGACGCAGACGAGGACGAAGCCGACGCCGACCGCGGTCAGGCCGGCGCGGATGGAATCGGCGCCCAGGTCGGGACCGACGGTCCGCTCCTCGATCACCTTCAGCGGAGCCGGCAGGGCGCCGGCGCGCAGCAGGACGGCAAGGTCGTTGGCGTTGGCGGCGGTGAAGTTGCCGCTGATCTGGCCGCGTCCGCCGGTGATCGGCTCGCGGATGACGGGTGCGCTGATCACCTTGTTGTCGAGCACGATGGCGAAGGGCCGGCCGACATTCTGCTTGGTCACTTCGGCGAAGCGGTTGGCGCCCGCCGTGTTGAACTCGAAGTTCACCACCCATTCACCGGTCTGCGGGTTGGTGCCGGCGGACGCGTTCTGCAGCGTGGCGCCGTCGACCTCGACCTTCTTGCGGATGACGTATTTCGACTGGTAGCGGTCGCCTTCGGTGGACGGCAGGATCTCCGATCCCGGAGGGGCGCGGCCGGTGTTGGGGTCGGCGTTCACGTCGACCAGCCGGAAGGTCATCTTGGCCGTGGTGCCGAGCAGGCGCTTGATCCGGTCGGGATCCTCCACGCCGGGCAGTTGGACCAGGATGCGGTCGTTGCCCTGGCGGGCGATGGTCGGCTCGTTCACGCCGGTCTCGTCGATGCGGCGGCGGACGATTTCGATCGACTGTTCGATGGCCTGGGTGGCGCGGTCGCGCAACGCGACCTCGCTCAGCGCCACGGTCACCGTGGCACCGTCGACCGAGACGGTGAGGTCCGGCTGTCCGCCGCCCAAGGCGGTGCCGCCGACCGGGCTGGCCAGCTGGCGGAGCGCCTTCACCGCGTCCTCGGCCTGTGCCGGGTCGCGCAGCTGAACGGTCACGGCGCGGTCGCCGGCGTTCAGCGCGGTGTAGCCGACATTGGCGGTGCGCAGCTGCTGCCGGGCGCCGTCGACCAGCCCTTCCACCCGGTCACGGATGACGGTGGCCATGTCGACCTCGAGCAACAGATGCGATCCGCCGCGGAGGTCGAGGCCCAGAGACACCTTGCTGTTCGCGTACCAGGACGGCAGCGCCGCCAATGTATCGCGGCCCAGGAAGTTGGGCAGCATCATGACGAAGCCGGCGATGCAGGTCGCCAGGATCAGGTAAATCTTCCAGCGCGAAAAATAGAGCATGCGTCACTCGAATCCGATCAGACACCCGCGCCGGTGGGACCGGCCCGCCGCGGTCATGCGGCGGCCGGCCTGTCCGGACGGGAAGCGCCTTCGGGCTGGCCCGCGTGAGAGGAACCCGGCTGCGGCTTACTTGCGGCCGAACAGCTTGCCGATGCCGCCGGCGGCGGGGGTGTCGGCCGGCTTGGCCTCGCCTTCCGGGGTGGCGGTCGGGGTGGCGTCGCCGCCGGGCTTGCCGGCCGGCTCGGTCTTGGCGAGCACCAGATTCACGGTGGAGCGCAGGCAGCGCACACGCACGTTCTCGGCGATTTCGACGGTCAGTTCGTCGTCGGAGCCGACCTTGGTGACGATGCCGATGATGCCGCCGCCGGTCACGACGCGGTCGCCGCGGCGGATGGCCGACAGCATGGCCTTATGCTCCTTCATCTTCTTCTGCTGCGGACGGATCAGCAGGAAGTAGAAGACGACAAAGATCAGGATCAGCGGCAGAAACTGGACGAGCATGTCACCGCCGCCGCCAGCCGGCGCCGCCGTCTGTGCATAAGCCGTCGAAACGAACATCTGGAAGCTCCTTACAGGTTTGGTCTCGGCACCGGATCGGCGTTCCGCCGGGACGCCGCGACTATAAACGCCCATGACCGGGATGCAATGGTGATGCGCCACAATCCGCAGGCGCCCCACGGCTTGTGTGCTTGCCCTGCTGTGTTACGGTGCGAAGGCGTCGGAAAGATGGCTGCGCAGGCGCCCACTTTCCATGGAACATCCAGAAAAAATATCCGGAGAATTATGTCGCAAACCATCACTGGCTCCGGTGCTGGGCCCTCCGGTGCCGATCAGGCCCTGATTCCGCTGCTGACCCGCATCGCAGAGGCGCTGGAGCGGCTGGCTCCGCCGCCGGACCACCCGCTGGACTTCACCGCGGCCGACGCCTTCACATGGCACCCCGATCCCGACCGGCTGGAACCGGTTCCGGTGGTCAACCGCGTCGACATCATGCTTCTGCAGGGCATCGAACGACAGCGGGAGATCCTGCTGGACAATACGAGGCGTTTCGCCGCCGGCCTGCCCGCCAACAACGCCCTGCTGTGGGGCGCGCGCGGCACCGGCAAGAGCTCGCTGGTCAAGGCGGCCCACGCCGCCATCTGCCTGGAACGGCCGCGCGAGCTGGCGCTGGTGGAAATCCACCGCGAGGACATTCCGACCCTGCCCCGCCTGCTGGCCCGGCTGAAGGGCGAGCCGCGCCGCTTCATCCTGTTCTGCGACGATCTGTCCTTCGACCATGACGACGCGCATTACAAGTCGCTGAAGGCGGTGCTGGATGGCGGAATCGAGGGGCGGCCGGACAATGTGGTGTTCTACGCCACCTCCAACCGCCGCCACCTGATGCCGCGCGACATGATCGAGAACGAACGGTCGACCGCCATCAACCCGGCCGAGGCGGTGGAGGAGAAGGTGTCGCTGTCCGACCGGTTCGGGCTGTGGCTGGGCTTCCACAACTGCGACCAAGATACCTATTTCGCCATGATCGAGGGTTATGTCGGCCATTTCGGCCTGGACATCCCGGCCGACCGGCTGCGTGCGGAGGCCGTGGAATGGTCGGTCACGCGCGGAAGCCGGTCGGGCCGGGTGGCTTGGCAGTTCATCCAGGACCTGGCCGGTCGTCTCGGCCAGCCCCTTCGCTGACCTTGCGGTCCATCTGATCGCTCGGGTCGACGGCCTGGCTGCCCTTGCGCAGCTCGAAATGGAGCTGGGGCGAGGAAACGCCGCCGGTCTGGCCGACCCGGGCGATCACTTGCCCCCGCTTCACCGTGGCGCCGCGCTCCACCTCGATCTTGTCGAGATGGGCGTAGGCGGTGATCCAGCCATCGGAATGCTTCAGCAGCAGCAGGTTGCCGAAGCCGCGCAGTTCGTTGCCGGCATAGGCGACCACGCCGTTGTCGGCGGCGACCACCGCGGTGCCCTTCGGCGCCGCGATGTTCAGGCCGTCGTTGTGCAGCCCGTCGGGTTTCGGCCCGAAGCCGGAAATCAGCTTGCCCTTCACCGGCCACAGGAAACGGCCCCCGCCGCGCGGCAGGGGCGCGGCTTCCGCCTTCGGCTCCGGCTTCGGCGGCGGGGCGGCGGCGACCTCCTGCTGTGGCGCGGGTGCCGGTGCGGCCGAGGGCGCCGGGATCGGTGTCGGGGACGGCTTGGCTCCCGGTGGGCGCAGCATGGTCGGCGCCTGTCCCGGCTGATAGGTGGTGTCGCCGGCGGGGGCCTGCGCGATCTGGGCGGGCGCCGGCTCGGCATTGCCGGCCGGCTTCGACGGCGGCGGCAGCGGCGTGGCGGAGATGCCGCCGGAAGAGGAAGCCGCGCCCGGCTGCGGCAGTTCCGACGTTTGGACGGAGCCGCGCCCGGCAGGCGTTCCAGACGGCGCCCCTTGCGGCGTCAACGGCACGGCGCTGCCAGAAGCGACCATGGTTCCGCTGCCGTCATTCGCGCCCGGCAGGCGCAGGGGCTGGCCGGCCTGCACGGCATAGGGCGGCGACAGGTTGTTCAGCCGCGTCAGCTCGCTGACATCCACATTGTGCATGCGCGAGATGCTGTAGAGGCTGTCGCCCTTCTGCACGATGTACTGGCGCGAGGTCGGCAGGACCAGCCGCTGGCCGACCTCCAGACGGTATGGCGGGGCCAGCTTGTTCGTCTCGATCAGGTCGCGCAGCGGCACATTGTAGCGGCGGGACAGGCTGTAGGCGCTGTCGCCCTTCTGCACGGTGATGGCTCCGCCGGCCGAATCCGGCGCCTCGGTCACATGGGTGAAGGGTGCCAGCCCGCCCACCCGTTCGCAGGCACCGAGTGCCAGGACGGCGGCGGACAGGACCAGGGCCGGCAGAAGGCGAGCGGACATGACGGGTCTCATGCGGAACGGACCGGTTGTGGCGGGTCGGACAGCAGCGGAACGAAACGGACGGGCCACAGGTCCTCCCGGATAAGGCCAGCTTCGGAACGGCGGAAACGCACCACCCTTTGGTCGCGGTGATCGGTCCCCAGCGGAATGACCATGACACCACCAACGGCGAGTTGATCCGTCAAGTCTTTTGGCGGCTCGGGCCCACCGGCGGCTGTGACCAGTATGCGGGCGAAGGGCGCCACCTCCGGCCAGCCGCGCGTCCCGTCGCCGAGCCGCGTGGTGATGTTGCCGATGTCCAGCGCCTTGAACCGCGCGTCTGCCTCGCACAGCAGCGGCTTCAGCCGCTCGATGGTGAAGACGCGGCGGCACAACCGCGACAGCACCGCCGCCTGATAGCCGGAACCGGTGCCGACCTCCAGCACAAGGTGCCGCGGGTGCAGGTCCAGCGCCTGGGTCATCAGCCCGACCACCAGCGGCTGGCTGATGGTCTGGCCCAGGTCGATCGGCAGAGCCACATCCTCCCACGCCCGGTCCTGGAAAGCCTCCGGAACGAACAGCTCGCGCGGGATCCGCTCGATGGCCGCCAACACGCGGGTGTCGGTGACGCCGGCCCCGCGAAGGGCCATCAGCAAGCGGATCTTGCGCGGGTTGTAGGTCACACGAAGGCCTGCCTCAACGTCTGCAGCGTCGGGGTGTGGGTCAGGTCGAGGTAGATCGGCGTCACCGAGATGCCGCCGTTGAACACGACATGGATGTCGGTGTCGTCGGACACGTCGGCCTCGCCGCGCAGCGTGCCGATCCAGATATAGGGCTTGCCGCGCGGGTCGACGCGCTCGAACAGCTCGTCGCCGATCTTGCGCTTGCCGTGGCGAACCACCTGGATGCCCGTCACCTCCTCGGCCGGGCGGGCCGGGAAGTTGACGTTCAGCAGCACGTTCTTCGGCCAGGCCACCGTCACCGCCTTGCGCACCACCTCCGCCCCATGGGCGGCGGCGGCGGACCAGTCGATGGGCTGGCCCGGCTCGTAATGCTGGCTCATGGCGATGGCGGGGACGTTCAGCAGCGTCGCCTCCATCGCCGCGGCGATGGTGCCGGAGTAGGTCACGTCCTCACCGATGTTGGAGCCCTGGTTGACACCGGACAGCACCAGCGTCGGACGGGAGTCCCGCATCACATGGTTGACGGCCAGCAGGACGCAGTCGGTCGGCGTGCCGTCCACGGTGTAGCGGCGCTCGTCCAGCTTGCGCAGGCGCAGCGGCCGGTTGATGGTCAGCGAATGGCTGGCCGCCGACTGCTCCATCTCCGGCGCCACCACCCAGACGTCGTCGGACAGCTCGCGCGCGATGGCTTCCAGAACCTTCAATCCCTGCGCATGGATGCCGTCGTCGTTGGTGACGAGGATGCGCGTCTGGGACAGGTCGAGCGGCAGGTTGAACATCAGATCGAAATCCTCTCCACTCCGCGCATGTAGGGACGGAGCGCTTCCGGGATCAGAATGGAACCGTCGGTCTGCTGGTAGTTCTCCAGCACCGCGATCAGGCAGCGCCCGACCGCCACACCCGATCCGTTGAGGGTGTGCACGAATTGAGTTTGCTTCTCGCCCTTGGCCCTGCAACGGGCCTTCATCCGCCGCGCCTGGAAATCTCCGCAATTGGACACGCTGGAGATCTCGCGGTAGGCGTTCTGGCCCGGCAGCCACACCTCGACGTCATAGGTCTTGCGCGAGGAAAAGCCCATGTCGCCGGTGCACAGAACGATGGTGCGGTAGGGCAGGCCCAGCCGCTCCAGAATCGTCTCGGCGCAGCGGGTCATGCGCTGGTGCTCGTCCTCCGACTGCTCCGGCGCGGTGATGGCGACCATCTCCACCTTCCAGAACTGGTGCTGGCGGATCATGCCGCGGGTATCACGACCGGCCGAGCCGGCTTCCGCCCGGAAGCACGGAGTCAGCGCCGTGTAGCGCAGCGGCAGTTCCTCCGCCGCCACGATCTGGTCGTTGACCAGATTGGTCAGCGGCACCTCGCTGGTCGGGATCAGGTAGTGGTCGCTGGAGGTGGTCTTGAACAGATCCTCCTCGAACTTCGGCAGCTGGCCGGTGCCGAACAGGGCGTTGTCGCGCACCATCAGCGGCGGCGCGATCTCGGTGAAGCCATGCTCCGACGTGTGGATGTCCAGCATGAAGTCGGCGAGCGCGCGCTCCAGACGGGCCAGTCCACCCTTCAGAACGGTGAAGCGGGCGCCGGACATGCGGGCCGCCGCCTCGAAATCCATCAGGCCCAGCGCCTCGCCCAACTCGTAATGCTGCTTGGGGTTGGCGATATCGGCCGGGGTGCCCCAGCGGCGGACCTCGACGTTCGCCGTCTCGTCCGGCCCCTCCGGCACATCGTCGGCCGGGATGTTGGGCAGGCCGGCCAGCAGCGCGTCCAGCTCGGCGCCGAGCGCGCGTTCCTCCTCCTCAACCTGGGGCAGACGGTCCTTCAGGGCCGCCATCTCGTCCAGGATCGGCTGGGCGTCGCGGCCCTCGCGCTTGGCGAGGCCGACTTCCTTCGCCGCCTCGTTCCGGCGGGCCTGCATCTCCTGCATCTGGGTCTGCGCGGCGCGGCGGCGGCCGTCGAGGTCGAGCACGGAGGACGACATCGGCGCCAGTCCCCGGCGGCCAAGGCCGCGGTCGAAGGCTTCGGGATTCTCACGGATGGCGCGAAGGTCGTGCATGGCTCGAACAATCAACGAATTGTGTGGGGCACTGGTTATACGGCGCGCCCCGGCGAAGGTCCAGTACAAGGCCGTGGCGGCACCACTCCTGATAGGGACCTGCACGAACGGCATGGCCGCTGCGCCGCGGCGGCTGTTGGAACGGAGGGGCGCCACAGGGCAATGTCGCGGGTGCGCCGCAGCAAGCCGCGCGAAGACCCATGACGGAGCCCAGCGCGTGCGCGACGAGATCGAGACCGGTGCCCAGGCCGATGCAGAAACCGCCTATCTGCAGGCCGGCACCCCCGCCTATCGCCGCGCCAGCCGCATCCTGTTCGTCGCCGGCTTCTCCACCTTCGCCACGCTCTATTGTGTCCAACCGCTGCTGCCCGACTTTGTGCGCGAGTTCGGGGTGACGCCGGCCGAATCCAGCCTGTCGCTGTCGCTGACCACCGGCGTGCTGGCGGGCGCGCTTCTGGTGGCGGGCGCCATCTCCGACGGGATCGGGCGCAAGCCGGTGATGGTGGCGGCCCTGCTCGCCGCCGGGCTGCTGGGCATCGTCGGCGCGCTGATGCCGGACTGGCATGGCTTCCTGGCGGTGCGGGCGCTGGAAGGGTTGGCGCTGAGCGGCCTGCCCGCCGTCGCCATGGCCTATGTCTCCGAAGAAGTCGATCCGAAATCGGCCGGCGTCGCCATGGGGCTCTATATTGGCGGGACCGCCATCGGCGGCATGTCCGGCCGTGTGGTAACCGCCATCGTCACCGATCTCGGCACCTGGAGGCTGGCGGTGGGGGCGGTCGGGGCAATGGCGGTGGCGGCCGCCGTGATCGTCTGGTTCGCCCTGCCGCCCTCGCGCCATTTCGTCCGCCGCGCCGCCGGGCTGAAGGCGCTGGTTCGGGCTTGGCGCGGGCTGCTGACCGATCCGGCCATGCTCGGGCTGTTCTCCCTGGGTTTCCTGCTGATGGGCGGCTTCGTCACCGTCTTCAACTACATCGGCTTCCGCCTCAGCGAACCGCCGTTCGAGCTGCGGCCGGCCGTCGTCGGCGCGGTGTTCCTGGTCTATAGCTTCGGCGTCGTCAGCTCGCCGCTGTTCGGCGGCTGGTCGGGACGCTTCGGGTCGAACCGCACCCTGGCGACGGCGGTGGCGCTGATGGTGGCCGGGCTCGTCCTGATGGAGTTCGACAGCCTGTTCGCCATCGCCCCCGGAATCGCGCTGTTCACCTTCGCCTTCTTCGGCGCCCATTCCATCGTGTCCGCGTGGATCGGCCGCAGGGCCATGGTGGCGCGCGGGCAGGCCTCGTCCATTTACCTGTTCTGCTATTACCTGGGTTCCACCCTGGCCGGGACGCTGGGCGGGCTGTTCTGGCATGATTACGGATGGACGGGGGTGGCGGCCTTCGTCGGGCTGCTGCTGGTGATTGCGGTCGCCGTGACCGTGGGGCTCCAGCGCAGCCGCTGATCGCGCGGCGAACCGTCGCGCTTGCGATTCCGCTTATTGCGTCGCGAAGGGCATCACTTCAGGCTGTGTAGATTGGTTGGGCAGGAGTTCGCGCAGTGAGTCACCTGACCGTTTATCTGGAGAACGACGCCCTCCGGCCGGAATTAAGCACGGCCGATCCCGCTTTGATGGCCGGGCATCTGGCCCATGTCGGCATCCTGTTCGAACGCTGGACCGCCGGCACGCCCCTGCCCGCCTCCGCTGACGCCGAAGCGGTGCTGACGGCCTATGCCGCACCGGTCGAGGCGTTGAAGGAGGCCCGCCGCTTCCGCTCCGTCGACGTGGTGCGGGTCACCCCGGCAACGGAGGGCGTCGTCGCCCTGCGCGCCAAATTCCTGGACGAGCACACCCACGACGAGGACGAGGCGCGCTTCTTCGTCGAAGGCGCCGGTGCCTTCTACATCCATCTCGACCGCCGGGTCTTCCGTGTGGTGTGCGAGGCGGGCGACCTGCTGAGCATTCCCGCCGGCACGCCGCACTGGTTCGACATGGGACCGCGACCCTGCTTCACCACCATCCGTTTTTTCACACGGCCTGACGGCTGGGTTGCCAGCCCGACGGGAGACACCATCGCCGCGCGCTTCCCCCTGTTCGAACCCGAGACGGTGGAAGCGGCCTGACTTCGCCTTATCCGCGCCCCAAAAATTTCACTTGAATCACGGACGGAATAGCGTAAATCAATCGGCACGACGCACCCGCACGTGCCTATGGCCCTCTGTGGTTATGCTACGACGTACCGCGTCCTTTTTGGCAGAACCGGCCATTCCAGTGGGCCGGTCCCGAGAGGGAGGTCAGTATGTACGCTGCCCACGGTGGGGCTGTGAGACGGTAGCCCTTTAGCCGGTAAACGACGCGCTGTTGCCTGGAGCTTCACAGCCCGGGGCCGCTGCTCGCACCGGCTTTTTCCGTCTCCCCCCTTACCCTTTTCCGAACATCGCCGATTCCGCTGCACCACCTGTGCCACAGCATTGTGCTGTCCGGCTCATGGCGTGGCCGGGTATCGCCGTCTGCTCACCGGGCCGGTTTGCACGCCGCCGTCCGGGGATAGGAGTGCGCCATGGGTTTCCTGCGTTCCCGTTCCGCCGTCACCCCGCTGCGCCGCGTCGGCCTGAACGACAGCAGCGCCGTTTCGCTGTCCACCGGACGCCGTTCCACCGTCACGCAGGCCGTCGCCCTGCACCGCCCGGAAGAGCCGATGCACTGCATCCGCCCCGGCGTGCTCGCCGACACCGCCGGCAGCTTCCTGGCCGCCTTCGCCGAGGCGACGGACGCCACAGCCCGCGGCGGCGACGTGCTCTATGCCGTGAAGTGCAACCCGGAACCCGCGGTGCTGCGTGCTCTGTGGGCCGGCGGCGTGCGCCATTTCGACGTCGCCTCTCCCGGGGAGATCCGCCTGATCCGCCAGATGTTCCCGGATGCCGTCCTGCATTACATGCACCCGGTCAAGGGCCGTCAGGCGATCCGCAACGCCTATCACCAGTATGGTGTCCGCGACTTCGTGCTCGACAGCCGCGAGGAGCTGGAGAAGATCCTGGAGGAGACGGACAACGCCGCCGATCTCGGCCTCGTCGTGCGTCTGGCTCTGCCGAAGGGCAATGCCGTCTACGATCTGTCCGGCAAGTTCGGCGCCGCCATGACCGATGCGGTGGAACTGCTGCGCGCAGTCCGCGCCGCGGCACCCAAGGTCGGGCTGTCCTTCCATGTCGGCTCGCAGATGCTCGACCCGTCGGCCTACGAGCGCGCCATTGCGCTCGCCGGCTACGTCATCGCCGAAAGCGGCGTGTCGATCGACGTGCTGGATGTCGGCGGCGGCTTCCCGGTGTCCTATCCGGGCATCACCCCGCCGCCGCTCGGCGACTTCATGGCCGCCATCGCCCGCGGCATCGCATCCATCGACCTGCCGGCGCATTGCCGCCTGTGGTGCGAGCCGGGCCGTGCCCTGGTCGCCCCCGGCGTCTCGCTGGTGGTGCAGGTGGTGAAGCGGCGCGGCAGCGAGCTGTTCATCAACGACGGCGTCTATGGCGCCCTGTCGGACGCCGGCGTGCCGGGCTTCCGCTTCCCGGCGCGGCTGATCCGCCCGTTCGAGGCGATGGCCGACACGGCGGACGAGGCGTTCAGCTTCTACGGCCCGACCTGCGACAGCGCCGACAAGATGAACGGCCCCTTCCATCTGCCGGCCGACGTCAAGGCCGGCGACTGGATCGAGCTTGGACAGCTCGGCGCCTACGGCTCTTGCCTGCGCACGGCCTTCAATGGTTTCGACCAGGCGCGCGTCGTGGAAGTGTCGGACGCGCCGCTGCTTGCCACCCCCGGCTATCAATTGCGCTCCTGCGCAGCCTGATCGCGCCGCCGGAATCTGTGGATAAAGCGTAAAGACACCCGTAACATTCACCGGTCCGGCGCGTTCCGCTCCCACTTCTCCGAAGTGGGCGGAAGCGCCGGACCATGTCGTTGGCCTAAACTACCTCGGGGAGACAAAAAATCATGGCCCTGGACACGAAGCTCTGCACGTTCACAGGCCGCATGGTCATCGTTGGATTCGGTTCGATCGGCCAGGGTGTCTTGCCTCTGCTTCTGCGTCACATCGACGGACTTACCGCCGACCGAATCACCATCGTCACCGCCGAGGAGCGCGGGCGCGAGGAGGCGGAGCTTTACGGCGTCGCCTTCCACAACAACCCGCTCGACAACGACAACTTCTTCCAAATCCTGAAGCCGCTGATCGACAAGGGCGATTTTCTGGTCAACCTGTCGGTCGACGTCTCGTCGGTCGCGCTGATCGAATTCTGCCAGCGGGTCGGCGCCTTCTACACCGACACCTGCACCGAACCGTGGGCGGGCGGCTACACCGATTCCAGCCTGTCGCCGTCGCTGCGCTCCAACTACGCGCTGCGCGAAACTGCGCTGGCCCTGCGCAGCCGCTTCGAAGGCGGCCCGACCGCGCTGATCACCCATGGGGCGAATCCGGGTCTGGTGTCGCATTTCGTCAAGCAGGCGCTGCTGAACATCGCCGCCGACACCGGTGTCGAGACCGACGTTCCCACCGACCGCGACGGCTGGGGCCGGCTGGCGCAGAAGCTGGGAATCAAGACCATCCATGTGGCGGAACGCGACACCCAGGTGTCGAACCAGCCCAAGCAGATCGGCGAGTTCGTCAACACCTGGTCGATCGACGGCTTCGTCAGCGAGGGCTGCCAGCCGGCCGAACTCGGCTGGGGCACGCATGAGAAGGGGTTGCCGCCCGACGGCCGCCGGCACGAGTTCGGCTGCGATTCCGCCATCTATCTGATGCGGCCGGGCGCCGCCACCCGCGTGCGCACCTGGACCCCGCTGGAGGGACCGTTCCACGGCTTCCTCATCACCCACAGCGAGGCGATCTCGATCTCCGACTATTTCACGGTGCGCGAAGACGGAAAGGTCGTTTACCGGCCGACCTGCCACTATGCCTATCATCCCTGCGACGACGCGGTGATGTCGCTGCACGAACTGGTCGGCAAGAACTATAACATGCAGGCCGAACAGCGCCTGATGATGCACGAGATCACCGGCGGCATGGACGAGTTGGGCGTGCTTCTGATGGGCCACCCCAAGGGCGCCTACTGGTACGGCTCGCGGCTCGACATCGACACGGCGCGGTCGCTCGCCCCCTACAACAACGCCACGTCGATGCAGGTGACCTCCACCGTTCTTGGCGGCATCGTCTGGACGCTGGAGAACCCGAATCGGGGCGTGGTGGAACCGGACGAGGTCGACTTCCGCCGGGTGCTGGACATCGCCTCCCCCTATCTGGGCGAGGTGGTCGGCGCCTATGGCGACTGGACGCCCCTGCAGGACCGCAACACCCTGTTCCCCGAGGACATCGACGAGGACGATCCCTGGCAGTTCAAGAACTTCCGGGTCGTTTGAGTCAGTTCGGATGAAGTGCCGCGGCTCCTGCCGCCGCTCCGGCGGCGGGGGCTGCGGCGTTGCTGCCACAGGGCGGACGGCGACACGGTGACATTGCCCGCGGTAGGGTCTTGAAACCGTTGACTTGGGCTTTCGCTTCCCCCAATCGTTCCGCCATGCCCAAGCACGTCTCCCGGCGCGCCCGCGCCAAAGCTCCGACCGCCGCCAATCCCATCCTGCGCTCCGGCATCGTCGGGCTGATGGTGGCGTGCGGGGTCGTCGCCGTGGATCTGGCCTTCACCGACATGGCGCAGGCCCAGTCGCCGGCCACCCCAGTTCCCGGAACCAAGCCGGCCGCCGCCCAGTCGCCGGCCGGGCAGGGAAGCGGCAATGGAACGGCCGGCGGAACGGCGAACGGGACGGCGCAGAAGCAGGACCCGGTGCTGCTCACCGCCGACCAGGTCACCTTCGACGAGGTGAACAGCCTCGTCACCGCCAGCGGCAATGTCGAGCTGGCCCAGGGCAAGCGGAGCGTCCGCGCCGACAAGATCACCTACAACCAGAAGACCAAGGTCGTCACCGCCACCGGCAAGATCCGGCTGGTGGAGCCGTCGGGCGACATCGTCTTCGCCGACTACGCCGAACTGACCGACGATCTGAAGGACGTGTTCATCGAGAACATCCGCGTCCTGATGACCGACAACGGCCGGATGGCCGGCACGGAGGGCGAGCGGCGCGAGGGTCGGCTGACGCGCGTCAACCGCGGCGTCTACAGCCCCTGCGACCTCTGCAAGGAGGACCCGACCCGGCCGCCGCTGTGGCAGATCCGCGCCGTGCGCATCGTCCACGACAACGAGGAGCACGAGGTCCGCTATCGGGACGCGACGATGGAGATCTTCGGGATCCCCGTCGCCTACACGCCTTACCTGTCGCACCCCGATCCCTCGGTCGACCGCAAGAGCGGCTTCCTGACGCCGTCCGCCGGCAACAGCTCCAACCTGGGCGCGATTCTCAAGACCCATTACTACTGGGACATCGGACCGGACCAGGACGCCACCTTCGACCTGCATTACTATTCGCAGCAGGGGCCGCTGCTGGGCGGCCAGTACCGCAAGCGCTTCGAGAACGGCCGGCTGGAGCTGGAAGGCGCCATCACCCGCGGCGACGGCGGCAACAGCACCACCGCGCCCAAGGAGACGCGCAACCGAGGCTACGTCGCCGCGCGCGGCCTGTTCGACATCGACGAGACCTGGCGCGCGGGCTTCGACATCAAGCGCGCGAGCGACCCGACTTTCCTGCGGCGCTATTACGATTTCCGCGAGGACTATCTGACCAGCAAGGCCTTCGTGGAGGGCTTCCGCGGCCGGAACTACACGGCGATCACTGGCTACAGCTTCCAGGACATGCGCTACGGGAACCCGATTCCCGAACCGGTCGCCCTGCCCTATGCGCAGTACAATGCGCTGGGCGAGCCGGGAAGCCTTTTCGGCGGCCGCTGGTCGCTGGACACCAGCCTGCTGGGCGTCTCGCGCTTCCAGAACGCTGGACCCGATACCCAGCGCGTCGTCGTGCAGCCGGGATGGGAGCGCAACATCGTTTCCAATGCCGGCTTCGTCACCACCCTGTCGGGCAGCGTGCTGGTCGCCGGCTATACGGCGCAGCAGTTCAACAACAACGACCCGACGATCCGCGGCGACGACAACATCAGCCGTTTCCGCTTCTTCCCGCAGGGGCAGGCGACCGTCCGCTATCCCTTCGTCCGCTATGGCGAAAGCTCCTCCCAGCTGATCGAGCCGATCGGCCAGCTGACCTTCGCGCCGAAGCTGCCGAACGGCCGGTTGTTCCCGAACGAGGACAGTCTGGACATCGAGTTCGACGAGGTGAACCTGCTGCAGCCCAACCGTTTCACCGGCATCGACCGGCTGGATGACGGCATGCGCTTCACCTACGGCCTGCGCACCGCCATCTACGGCAACACCCAGGGGTCGGCTAGCCTCTTCCTGGGCCAGAGCCGCCGCCTGACCGAGACCGGCGCAGGCTTCACCGGCGGCTCGGGCCTGGAGGACAGCGTGTCCGACTATGTCGGCCGTTTGGACCTGCAGCCCGCCGAGTGGCTGGATTTGAATTACGGCTTCCGCATCGACCATGAGTCGCTCCGGCCGCGCCGCCATTCGCTGAACGCCTCGGCCGGCGTGCCCCTCCTGCGGCTGTCGACCTCCTATACCTACGTCGACCAGACCACGTCGCGCACCGCGGTTACCCGCGACCGCGTGGAGCAGGCGTCGTTCGGCGTGTCGTCGCAGTTCACCGACTACTGGAGCATCGGCGTCAGCCACACCCAGGCGATGGAGCCGCAACCCGGTCCGCGATCCAGCCTGGCGGTCCTGTCCTATGCGGATGAATGCCTGGTTTTCCAGACCATCGCGCGCCGCGACTACACGGTCAGCACCACCGGCGAGCAGGACGGCAACACCATCTTCTTCCGTCTGGTCTTCAAGAATGTCGGCGAGTTCAAGAGCCCCGGCCTGAATGCCGGCTTCCTCGGCGGCAGCTCGGCCAACCAGTAGACAGAGCGCGCTCATAGCCGGGAGCGACAAGGCATCACGGCAAAATGGACGGCCAAGGGGTTGCATCCCTTGGCCGTTGCCGTTAGCCA
Source organism: Azospirillum sp. B21 (assembly GCF_008364825.1). Lineage (GTDB taxonomy): Bacteria > Pseudomonadota > Alphaproteobacteria > Azospirillales > Azospirillaceae > Azospirillum. Next base: position 588,171 of record NZ_VTTO01000003.1, on the reverse strand, counting down.
TATCGCCCGACGAGACAGCCCGCCGCGACCGATATCATGACCCTGGGACGTTACGACTACGAACGACGGTACCGCCGGCGCATGCGGGCCGGCGTGATCAAGTTCCTGCTGCTTGCCGCACTGGTTCTCGGCGTCGGGCTCTTTTCCTACCAGATGGGAATCGAGCAGCTGAAGGGCCGCGACGTGACCCTGCGGGAGGAGATCGCCACCCTGTCGCGCCAGAAGGCGGAACTGGAACTGCTGGCCACACAGATGCAGCATGCCGCCCGCACGGCGGAGGCGCGTTCCGCCGAGCTGGAAGGCCGCCTGCAGCGGGAAGTGCCGACCGGCGATCTCGCCAAGCTGACACAGCTGGTGTCGGAACGGCTGAAGAGCGGTCTGGACGCCAACCGCCTGTCCTTCGTCATCTCTCAGGCACAGGTTCAGCGCAACTGCCAGCCGGCCGAAACCAAGCGCTTCACGTTGAGCACCCCGCTGTTGAAAGGGGGGGCGCGCGGCGTGACCTTCGGCAACGGCACCGTGACCGTCACGGGCGAAGGCCAGTCCGCCCACAACACGCAGGGCAATGCCGAAAGCTGGTTCGATCCGGGACAGCCGGTGACCATCCGCATCACCGGCATCGGCGGCAAGACCGCGACGGTCGCCGGCGTGCTGCCGCTGCACCAGTCGCTGGTCGTCGACAACAGCGAGTACCGCTTCACCTTCGCCGCCTCCCAGCGCTCCTTCGTGGAGGTCACGGCGGACCGCTGCGCCTATCCCTGAGGCGGAACCCCCTGAAGCGGAACCGTGAACCCGCGCGGCGGTCCGCCCGCCGCGTGGATATCCCACATGCCGAGGTAGGCGGCCTCGATGGAGCGGGCGAAACGGTCGGTGTCGAACAGCGGGGCCGTCGCACGCGATTCCTCCAGCCGACGTTTCAGCGCGGCCAGTTCCTTTGGCATTTCGGCCAGACGCTGCGCCGACGCCTCATAGGCGTCCCAATCCGGCACCGCCAGTTCCGGCAGCCCGACGGCGCGCAGCAGGCTGGCGGCCACGCGCCCGGCGAAGGAGCGGCCCGGCACCGTCAACACCGGCAACCCGGCCCACAGGGCATCGCTCGCGGTGGTGTGGGCGCCGACCGGGCTCGAATCGAGGAAAAGGTCGGCCAGCCGGTGCCGCGCCAGATGGGCGGGACCGGGCAGCCGGGGGGCGAAGACCAGCCGCTCCGGCGCGATCCCCCGATCGGCCGCGGCGCAGCGCAGGTTGACCGCCACCTCCGCCGGCCCATCCAGCAGCCACAGGACCGATCCCGGCACCCGTTGCAGAATGCGGCACCAGCGGCCGAACAGTTCCGGCCCGATCTTGTAGGGCGCGTTGAAGGCGCAGAAGACCACGCCCTCCGCCGGAAGGCCGCAGTCGGCACGGCTGGGCACCGGCCCGATGGCGCGCTTGCGGTCGTTCGGCTGGTAGCTGTCGGGCAGATGGACGATGCGTTCGCTGTAGAAGCGCTGATGATCGGCCGGCGCCACCACCGGATCGGCGATGACATAGTCGATCGCCGGACTGCCCGTCGTTCCCGGATAGCCCAGCCATTGCGCCTGCACCGGCGCCGGCCGGCGGGCGGCAATGCCGGGCCGCGCGCCCTGGGTATGCCCCTTCAGGTCCACCAGAATGTCGATTCCCGCCCGATGGATCGCCTGCGCCGCCGCCTCGTCCGTCATTGCGGACAGGTCGAGGAAGCGGTCGAAGCCCGCGGCAAGCCGCCGGCGTAATGGCCCGCCATCGTCGGGAGCGTAGGAGCAGCCGACGATCTCGAATCGACCGCGGTCGTGCCGCTCGACCAGTTCGGCGATCAGCACCGCGGTGGCGTGCTCGTGGAAATCGGCGGAAAGATAACCGATGCGCAGCGTTGCACCCCGGGCGGTACGGGTCGGAAAGGCCGGTCCGATACCGCGGGTCTTCCAGGCGGCGTAGCGCTCGGCGCAGGCCCGTTCCAGCTCCGGCCCGGCTCCTTCGCCGAGGAAGATCCAGGGATGAACCTGCTGGGTCCGCCCCTCCCGCACCAGCCCGACAAGCTTGGCGGACAGCGCCTCCAGCCCATCCCAGCGGCAGAGATGCCGGCGCTGCTGCACCAGCTGCGCCAGCACCCCGCCGGGGTCGGGCAGGCCGATGAGCAGGGCGCGCTCGAAGCCCGTCAGGCTGGCGGTATCGTCTTTCGCTCCGCCTCGCTGCCCGCGCTCCTTCAAGGTCAGGGCTAGGTTCGCCTGCCCCTCCGCCAGATCGGGCCGCAGACACAGGCAGGCACGGAACCCGCCGACGGCGCGGTCCAGGTCGCCGCGGCTGCGGTGCAGAGCCGCCAGGGCAAGCCGCGCCGGCACCAGCATCGGGTCGAGCGCCATCGCGCGACGCAAGGCCGCGTCGGCCTCGTCCAGCCGGCCGAGCTCGCGCAACAGTACACCCTGATTGCAGAGCGCCGGGGCAAAGCGCGGCATCAGGCGCGCGGCCTCGCCATAGGCCGACGCTGCGTCCGCCGGGCGGCCCAGCGCCTGCAGGGTCACGCCCCAATTGAAATGGTTGCCGCCAAAGTCCGGCAGCCACGCCAGCGCCTTGCGGTGATGGGCCTCCGCCTCTGCCAGCCGGCCTTGGCGCCGCAGCGCCTCGCCGAAGTTGGAGCGGGCGACCGCCTCATCCGGCGTGCCGGCCTGCCCTGCTGCATCGAGCGCCGCGAACAATGCTGTCAACAGCGCGCCGTCGCCGGGCTTGCCGGCCAGACGGCAGCGCAGGTCGGCGACGGTGGCTGCGTCGGTCACTTCCGCTGCCACTGGCCGGCGGCGGTCATCACGAACTGGCCTGCTGGGGTCCGCTCGATCAATTGCTGGCCGGCGACCGCCTGAACCTTGTCGAGCGCCGTGCCGTTGCCTTTGGCGATTTCCCGGTAGCGGGCGAGCCGCTGGGCGTTCACCTGCTCGGCCAACGCCTGGGCCGTGGCGGGAGCGCCGGGAACGGCACCGACCAGCCCATCCGGACGCTCGCCGATCTGGCCCGCGGCCTTGGCGGCGGCCAGCGCATCCTGCGCAAAGGCCAGCGACGGCAGGGTGGAGGCCAGCAGCCCCGCGGCCATGGCTGACAGGGCCAGCCGGTTGAAGCGGCGGCGGGTGATGGGATGGGTCGTCATCACTGTTTCCCCTTGGCAGGAGAGGGCACGGAGTCCGTGGGCAGGCCGAACAGGGCGGGGTCGTTGCGGATGGCGTCGTCGACGTCGCGTTCCAGCTTGACCCGCACCTCCTGCTCGATGCGGACATTCAAGTTGATCTCGATGGGTTTGTCGGGCGCTTCGATCTTGACCGTGGGGGCACAGGCCGCCGCCGCGACGGACAACAGCAGGGCGGCCATCAGGCGCGCGGATGGGAGTGCGGATGGGAGTTTGGTTACCATGGTGGCGATCAGGGGTCCTTCTGGTCGAAGCCGGTCATGCGGTCCCGCAGCGTGTCGGGGATCCGGTAGACGTCGAGGTTCTGGCGCAGAATCCGGTCGAGCGCGCCCGACAGCTTAAGGTTAAGCGCAACCGGATAGCCATCGTAGAATGACGGGTTGGCGCCGCGCAGCGACAGGCCGGCGCTGAGTTCGCCACCGGCCCGCCCGTCGATGGTGATCCGCAGGCTGTCGTATCGGAAGTCGGTCAGTGCCCCCATCAGCATGGCGGTGGGGCTTCCCTCCTCCCCCTTCAGGGCGGCGGGCGGGTTGGCGGGATCGTAGCGCAGGGTGCCGGGGGCGGCGGATTCCAGCACGCCGCCATTCAGCGTCACGGTGTCGTCTGCGAAGACCACCGGCAGGGTGCCGCCCAGCTTTCCGCTCGCCTCCAGCCCGTCGACGGCGATCAGTTCCAGCAGCTTGGCTGCATCGATCCCCTCGGCATGCAGGGTGACGGCTCCCTTGGGTGCGGCGGGCGCCAGCTTGAACGGATCGGCGCGCAGCGTACCGCCGGCCCAGCGCCATTCCGCGCGGCCCACGTCCAGCCGCCCGTCGCGCCCATAGCCGAACTGCAGAGTGCCGTCGGTCAGCGGCACGCCGACGTCGAGCAGGCCGATGGACAGCTTCTGTCCGGCGGGGATCACCGGCGGAGACAGGCTGGACAGGGCGACCGTTCCCGCCACACCGGCGACGGTCACCGGCCCGGCGACGCCGGCCAGCCCCTTCACCGTCGCCTGCCCGGCCGTGGTCATGCCCTTGCCGTCCCAGGCGATTGTCGCCTTGCCCGACAGGATGCCGGAGGCCTTCTGGAGAAATGTCGCCGCCAGCGGCGAAATGGCGGCAAGTCCCGGCCCGTCCTGAGCAAGCACGACCGGCTTCGCCACCACCTCCACCCGGCCGGCGCCGGCGGTCTGGTCATGGCTACCGGCCAGCGTTACGGACAGCAGGCCCTGCGCATCCCTCGCGGTGCCGGCGATGGACCAGGGCTGCTCCCCCTCCTGAACGGCACGGAGGGTGACGGCGAGCGGCACGACCGGTGCCGGCTTGGCGGTGTTGGTCAGCTTCGCGACGGTTGCGTCCGCCTGCCGCCCGTTCCCGTCCTGCTCCAGCCGCAACACCAACTGATCGGCACGCAGACCGCTGGCCGGCACGTCGAGCCGCGGCGCCTTCACCTCTGCCGCCACGTCGAGGCGCGACGGCGACCAGCGCAGCAGCGGTCGATCCGGCGCGGCGCAGACCGTCGCTTCCTGCGGAAGGACCAGCGTCTGGGCGCTAATCGTCAGCTTCTCCACAACGGCAGGCAGGCAGCCGTCGGGGCTGACGGTCAGCGTCCCGCCCTCCATCCCCACCCGCAACGCACCGGACAGCGTGACGCGGCCGGCCATCGGCAATTCCAGCGTCGGGGCCGCGGCCTCCAGCAGTCCGCTGCCGGCGGTGAACTCCAGCCGCAGCCCGTCCCAGCCGTCGGCGATCCGCAATCCGGTGACGGTGACCTCTGCCCCGGCGAAGCCGGAGTCGCGCAGCAGTTCGGTCGCCACTCCCCCGATCAGGGCGGGACCGGCCAGAATGGCACCGCCAAGGCCGACGACGCCCAGCGTCACCGCAACCGCCGCCGTTCCCGCTATCGCCCGTCCCAGCCTCACCCGCCGTCCCCTCCCCGCTCCTGCGATCCGAATGGCTTGCCATGTCCTTGCCGCGATGAACACCCGGACAAGCGTCGGTCATCCGTGACTTTTGGCGGATCGTCACCCCCCGCCAGCGCGGCTTTGCATTCCCCCGCTTTTCCCCTATGGTCCGGGGCGCGGATTTCGGCTCATCGGAGTGTTTCGCATGAAGCGGTGGACCCGCGCGTTGCTGGCGGCCTTGTTCGCCACAATCTTCACTGTCTCGTTCTTTACAGTCTCGCAAGGGGAGGCGAAGGCCTTGGATCCGGAAAACACCATTTACCTCGACCTCAAGGATGGTCGCGTGGTGATCGAACTGCGGCCCGACCTGGCGCCGAACCACGTCGCCCGCATCAAGGAACTGACCCGCCAGGGCTTCTACGACGGCGTCGTCTTCCACCGCGTCATCGACGGCTTCATGGCCCAGACCGGCGACCCGACCGGCACCGGCATGGGCGGCTCCGGCAAGAAGCTGAAGGCCGAGTTCTCCAGCGCTCCGCACATCCGCGGCACCCTGTCGATGGCCCGCGCGCAGGATCCGGACAGCGCCGACAGCCAGTTCTTCATCTGCTTCGCGCCCTCCAACTTCCTGGACCGCCAGTACACGGTCTGGGGCCGTGTGGTCGAGGGCATGGAGTTCGTGGACATGATCAAGAAGGGCAGCCAGTCCCGCAACGGTCAGGTCACCGACCCGGACAAGATCATCAAGATGCAGGTCGCTGCCGACGCCAAGTAACGGCATCGCTCCAGCGGACCAGGAAAGGGGGACCGGTGCGCCGGTCCCCCTTTTTCATGCCCAGTTCACGTAACTGTCGGTCACGCCACGGTCAGCCGCCGGCCAATGCCGCGGTCATCGCGCGCAGCAGATCCTTCATCGACTGCGGCCGGTCCTGCCAGCGCATCGCCAGCCCGGACATCAGCACCTTCTCGAATCCCGGCGGCAGCGCCACCCCCAGTTCGGACGGCCTCGGCACCTTGTCGTTCATGAAGCGGGCGGTGGCGTCCGGCGGGGTGCGGCCGGTCAGCGCCAGATAGATCGTGGCGCACAGCGCATACACGTCCGACCAGGCGCCCTGACGCCCTTCGTTCGAATATTGCTCCGGCGGGGCGTAGCCCGGCTTCAGGATGACGGTCAGTCCGGCCCCCGGCCGCGCCGTCTGCCGGGCCGCGCCGAAGTCCAGCAGCTTGCGGTCGCCGCCGTTGGTCAGGAAGATGTTGTCCGGGCTGACGTCGCGATGGATCAGCCCCTGCTCGTGGATGGCCTGCAGCGCCTTGGCGATGGGCGTCACCACCGACAGCGTTCGCCTCACGTCGATCCGGCCGCCGCAATCGGCCAGATACTTCTTCATGGTGCGGCCTTCCAGCAGCTCCATCACCAAATAGGCGGTGCCGTTCTCCTCGAAGAAGTCCTGGACGCCGACGATCTCGCGCACCTCGCGCAGGCGGGCCAGCGTCCGCGCCTCCTCCAGGAACTTGGTGAGGCCGGCGGCAAAGGTCTCCGCATGCTCGTCGGAGAAGGGGGAAACGGCGGCGGCGTTGGGAAGGCGCGCGATCAGGTTGGCGGGGTAATATTCCTTGATGGCCACCTTCACCCGCAGCCGGTCGTCCCAACCCAGATAGGTGGCGCCGAAACCGCCCTGCCCCAGCACCCGTCCGGCGCGGTAGCGGTCATGCAGAAGCGTGCCGGGCGCCAGATGCACCCCCGGCCGGTTGTCCGACTTAGCAGGGAAGCCGCAGCCGGTGCAGGGACCGCTCCGTCCGCGGGCCGATCCGTGGACCGAGTAGCAGCTCGGGCACAACTCTTCCGAGGCCGTCACCGGGGCCGTGGCAGCCGGCGCGCAAACCAGAACCGTATCCGCCGGCGCCCGGTTTGCGGCAGGCATGTCGGCGATGGCGACGGCGGCCGGATTGCAGACGGTATCGGTGCTGCGCGGCCCCGGCTGATGCGCAGCCGGCCCCGGCATCGCCACCGGCGGCGGAGCGGGCGCGGTGGCCATCTGGCGCAGACGGTCGAGCAGATGCAGCAGCCGGCGCACCTCGGCCTGGGCGACATCGCTGTCGGGCTGGGCGATCTCGGCCTGGAACTGCGGCTGGCGGACGATCTCCAGGATGTGCTGCCGCACCAGCGGCAGGGCGCCGTCCTCGCGGATCAGTCCGGAACAGGCGACCTCCGCCAACCGGATGGTACGGCGGCGCAGCACCGGCTCCACCTGCTTCAGCCGGACGGCAAGCTGGCCGGTCTTGACATACTCGTCGACGGAGCGTTCGGCACGGGCGGCGATCCGCTCACAGTCATCGGCCGGCAGCGGAGCGGAGCGGACGGCGGCCAGCGCGCGGGCGAAGTCGCGCTCCAGCAGCGCCGTGTCCGGCGTCTGCACCAGCATGTTCTCGATCAGCAGCTCATTGCCGACTGCGGCATCGAGAGAAGCGAGGATTTCGTCCGCATGGCGTTCCCCGGCGGCGGTGGCGGCGACACGGGTGAGATAGTGGATGCGGCAGATCAGGTCCGGCTGTCCTTCGCCGAGGCCGATGATGGAGCGGCGATAGGCACTGGCCCCGCCCTGCTCCAGCCGGCGCGAATAGCGCACGGTCAGCGCATCCGCCATCGCCGCTCCGCCGATCAGCCCGTCGCGGGTCAGCAGATGCCCGGTCAGCGTCTTCAGCAGTTCCGCCTCCTGGTCGAAGGCGCCGCGGCCCAGCGGCTGGGGCGCCTTCAACTGCCGGCGGATGCGGTCCAGCACGGCGGCCTTCGCCATCGGAAGCTTGCCCTGCCGGAACAGGGCGTTCAGCACGCCGATGCGATTCGGCCCCATGGCCTCCATGCCGATGCGGCCGAACAGCATGTCGCACAGGGTGGACAGCAGGGTTCCCGGCAACAGGTTAGCACCGAACAGGTCCGCCCCCGCCGCGGCGGACGCCAGAATATCGCCGATCACTCCGTCGACCGCGGCGGCCAGCCGTTCGTCCCGGTCCCACTGGTGCAGTTCCAGCAGCCGGTCCAGCTTGCCGCCCCAGCTCTTGATCTCCACCAGTTCCAGGGATACCGCCACCCGCAGATCGTACCCGGCGTCGCCGGTCGGCGTCGCGGTTCCCTGCGACAGCAGCCAGTCCACCGGCCGGCGTCCGCGCGGCATGGCGGCAAAGGCGGCCTGGGCGGTGCGCGCCCTGGCCCAGCTCTCATCCACCGCGCTGCGGATGGCCTGACGTCGCCTCGACTGCTCCTGCCCCGGCGCACGGGCCTGCACGGCGGCGACCCTGGTGATGGCGGACTCCACCAGCGCCCCCTGGTCCAGGCAGGATTTCAGCGGCTTGGCGAGATGGATCAGTTCGGTGGGGGTCAGGCACAGCGGGTCCAGGTACGGACGCAGCGCGACGCCGATCACCATCCGCGCCGGCAGCGCATGGTAATCCGCCAGCGCGCCGCACAGTTCCGCCTCGTCGAGCGAGCCCATGGCGGCCTGCGGTGGCGGCATCGCGCGGCTGAGCGGTGAACTAGACACTCCCGACCTTTCCTGCAGATGCCCCCCGAGGCCCGAGCACGCAAGGCGATTTGCAACAACGGGGCACTCCCCGCGTTGACATCCGCGGCTGCGCGCACCCCGGTTTGCGCCCCATCGTCGCCGGTGGAGGGTAAAGGAGGGGTGTACGATACCCACATTTTTCGTCAAACACACAGAAGCTGTGTCAGCGTTGCGCCACCGGCGGCGGCCGTTCCTTTCGGTCTTCGCATGTGCGATAAAAATCCGGACGCTGACGATGGGAGAAACGCATGATCCGGACCGGTACCATCATCGCGTTGCGGCACGGGGCCATGACGCTCGCCGCGGCTCCGCATATCGGCGGGTCTCTGGCGAGTTGGAGCCTGTCGACGCCCAGTGGTCCGGTCGATCTCTTCCGCCCCGCCTCGGGCCGTGCGCTGGCCGGCGATTTCGCCCCGGACATGGCCTGCTTCCCGCTGGTCCCCTTCTCCAACCGCATCGGCGGCGGCCGTTTCGTCTTCCAGGGGCGAGAGGTCGTGCTCGCCACCGATCCCGGATCGCCGCACCGCATCCACGGCCATGGCTGGTCAACTCCCTGGACCGTGGAGGCCGCGGCCGACGATGCGCTCCGCATGGGCTTCGCCCACCGCGCCGACGACTGGCCTTGGAGCTACCGTGCGACGCAGACCGTTGCGCTCGATGGCGAGGGACTGACCGTCACTCTCGACCTGATCAACGAGTCCGACAGCGACATGCCGGCCGGGCTGGGGCTGCATCCCTATTTCGCGAAATCGCCGGGCAGCATCGTCACCGCCGACATACGCGCAGTCTGGGACAATGACGACACAATCCTGCCCTCCTGCCGCCGCCCGGTGCCGGCCGCCTGGGACTTTCGCCACGGCGTGGTCATGGATCATGCCGCACTGGACAACGGCTTCACGGGATGGTCGGGCACGGCGACGCTGGATCGCCCGCAAGAGCGGCTGCGCCTGACAATGATCGCCGACGGGCCGGTCGGCCACTTGATCGTCTATGCCCCGCCCGGCGAGCCCTATCTGTGCCTGGAGCCGGTCAGCCACATGACCGACGCGCTGAACCGCCCGCAGGAGGCGGATGCCGGAATCATCGCCCTGCCGGCGGGAGAGCGGTTGTCGATGACCGTGCGATTCCTCGTGTCGGGAACATAGGTATCAAGAACCTGGGGAAACGCCCTTTGCACCGAGTTCGCGGGCCAAGCCGATGAAGGCCCTGAAGGCGGCCGACGGATTGCGTCGTCCGGAATAGTAGAGGCAGAGCCCGGAACGCGGCGGCGTCCAGTCATCGAGCGCGCGGACGAGACGGCCCGCCTCGATGTCGGCCCGCACGTCCGACTCCATGAAGAATCCGAGACCCACACCTTCGAGGGCGGCGATTCGCGCCAGGCTGGCCTCGTCCAAGGTGATCGGTCCATCGACGTCGATCTGCGCCGATTGCCCGTCCTTCTCGAATTGCCACCGGAAAAGGGCGCCGTTCGGAAGGCGGACACGAATGCACGGGTGATTGAGCAGGTCAGGCGGCACGCGCGGCCGACCATGCGTCGCGAAATAGGCCGGCGACCCGACAACGGCATATCGCTGCGGGCGTCCCAGGGAGATCGCGATCATGTCGCTTGGAACGAGATCGGCCACCCGTACACCAAGATCGAATGCCTCGGCGACGATATCCACCAGTCGCCCTTCGGTGACGAGGTCGACATGCACCTGCGGATGGCGGCGCAGGAACTCCAGCACCAGCGGCGACAGGATCTCGCGCGCCGCCGTGGCGAATGCGTTGATGCGCAGCGTGCCTGACGGGATCGTCTGCTGCGACCGCACGGCTTCCAGGGCGCCGTGAACATCCCGCAACGCCGGACCGACCTGCTCGACGAACACCCGGCCGGCATCGGTGAGCGATACGCTCCGCGTCGTTCGGTTGAACAGACGGACACCGAGGCCGGATTCGAGTTTTCCGACGGCATTGCTGAGCGCGGTCGTCGACATACCCAGGTCGAGCGCCGCCGCGCGAAACGACCCCCTTCGCGCAATGGCGATGACCGCATCCAGATCGTTCAGGTCAGCCCGGTACATTGTCCCGCAAATCGAAATTCCGCATCCCATTTTATCCCGATTATTGGAACGCGCGTCCAGGCTTACCTTTGCGGGACAGAGCAATCCCGATCAGGAAGAACAATCCATGACCCCGTTCATCAGTCTCGAAGGAAAGCGAACGCTCATCACCTCGGGCACGCGCGGCGCGGGTGCGGCCACCATCGCGCTGTTTCGCGAACTCGGCGCCCGTGCACTGACCGCAGCCCGGTCCCGTCCGGACACGCTGGACGACGGGATGTTCGTCTCTGCGGACCTGACCACCGCGGAGGGGTGCGCCGCGCTCGCAGCGGCAGTGCGCGAGCGCCTGGGAGGAGTCGATGTCATCGTTCACATGCTGGGTGGCTCCTCCGCTCCGGCCGGCGGCTTCGCGGCGCTGAGCGATGCGGAGTGGGACAAGGAGCTCGATCTCAATCTGATGCCAGCCATCCGGCTCGACCGCGAACTCGTACCGGCGATGGTGGCGCAGGGTCATGGCGTGGTCATCCATGTGACCTCCATCCAGCGCGCGCTGCCGTTGCCGGAATCGACGACCGCCTATGCCGCTGCGAAGGCAGCACTCTCGACCTACAGCAAAAGCCTGTCGAAGGAGGTCTCGCCCAAGGGCGTGCGCGTGGTGCGCGTTTCGCCCGGCTGGATCGAAACCGAGGCGTCGGTCCGGTTCGCCGAGCGGCTCGCGAAGGACGCCGGCACCGATTATGAAGGCGGCAAGCGGATCATCATGGACCGGCTCGGCGGCATCCCCATCGGCCGGCCATCCAAGCCGGACGATGTCGCCAACCTCATCGCTTTCCTCGCCTCCGATCGTGCCGGGACAATAACCGGCACCGAATACGTCATCGACGGCGGCACCATTCCCACCGTGTGAACGGCATGTCAGCCGGAATTGCCGGTACGAGCGTTTCCGCTCGCACCGACACATGCTCGCACCGACACATGTCAGCGGCAGCAGATCAACGGCAGCGGACGAATTCCGCCGCGAAGGTGGCGGGCGCCGCCATGCGCAGGATCAGCCGGTCGAAGCGCGCCGAGTCGGCGGGCAGCAGACGCAAGCTCGCCAGCGGCGCGGGTGCCGCCTCCGTGGCCCCTTCGGCAGGCGGCAGCGGCTGCACGGGCACCTCCTGCACCGGGTCGCCCTCGGCCGGCAACCGGCCGGTCAGCGGAAATTGGGGCACCCGCGGATCGACGGCGGTCAGGGTCCGGTCGGCGCCGATCTCCAGATAGGACGTGCGGCAATCGTCGATGGCAGTGCGGTCGTTCGGATCGGCCTTGGCCCAGCGCCCGTCCAAAGCCGCCAGCGTCGCCTTGCGGTTGATCGGCGGCACCGTCTTCTGCGGTGCCACGAACCGCGGCGCGGCTGCTCCGGTGACGGCCAAAGGCAGATCGGCGACAGGGCGCGACCGCGCCTGACGTTCAGCCTCCAGCGCCGCAGTACGCTGGCGGGTGACGCGGAGCAGGCAGTCGGTGCGGGACTTGGTCGCCTTGGCATCGGCAAGGTCGGCGGCGGTCACCGGGCAGGCATCGTCGCGTCGCGCCCGCCAGACGGTCTGGCCCGCCTCGATCGCCGCCCGCCCGGCGGCGTCGGTGGTTGCGCCCAGCGCCGCAAGCGCAGCCTCCATCGCCTCGCCCGCCGCCGCCAATCCGGCGTCGCGGCACAGCAGTTGCGCCGACGGCGTCTCCGCCGAATCGCAGTTTGCCGCCGCGGCCTCCGGAACCGGCGTCTCAGCCGGCGCTGGAGCCGCCGCCAGAACCGCAAGCATGGAGCTGGCGGCCAGCAGACCGCTCACCAGGGACAGCACACGCATGGCAGGAAACCTTGGGTAATGGTGAAGCTGGAGATCACGAAGCGGGGAAGGCTTCCAGCACGGCCTTGACCTGACGCTGGAAATCCTGGTCGGTGCGATAGCGCGTCACGACCGACTTGTCACGCTCCACGAAAAACAGCATGTCGTCGCGGCTGGGCAGCGCGCGCGGGTTCGGCTTCTCCAACAGCTCGCCGTTCCAATCGATCCGCGCCATGAAATAGACCGCACGGGCGAACAGCATGAACAGCTTGTTATCCGGCGCCAGCTTCTCCCGCCTCAGCAGTGCGAAGTAATAATAGTTCCGCCCATGGAAGTAGTTCGTATGGATCGCCTGCAGCGCCGCGAATTTTTCATCGGGGCTGTTGACCTTCTTGATTTGCTTCTCCAGCTTGAAGCCCGCGAAGAAATATTCCCGCGCCTCATGCTCGAAGGAAAAGGCGCTGCCCTTCATCAGGGCCATCTGCTCGCCATACCGCTTCAGCGCACGGGTCATCAGCAATTCGATGAACCGCCGCTCCACCGCCAGCGCGTCGGGGATGTTCGGAAGCATCTCGAACACATGGCGCAGATGATAGGGATGGCGCACGACGACGACCGGGACCGACAGCTTTTTCCGCTTCGCCGGCGCACGCTTTTCCGCCACCAGCGTCACGGCGGGCGACAGCGACGCCATGGTCGCCTGGATCGTATCGTGCAGCTTCCAGCGCAGCCGGGTTTCCGCCGATTGGCTGCCCAGGTTCATCCGGGCGAGGAAACGCTTCACCCGGCTGCCGAACGTCTCCTTCGGCAACTTGTGCGTCGGCAGGTTGGGCACGATCAGCGGGTTGCCCAGTATGTCCGCCGGCGGAGGCAGCGGCTTGAAATTGAAATATTTCCCGGTGACGACGCCCCGTCCGGCGCCGCCATTGCCCGCGTCGCCCATGCCACTTGCCCCACGGCTGCCGCCCAATATCGAAGAAGCCGCCACCGACACCATCCGGATGCGAGACCCCGCCGCAGCGATACCCCATTGGCTCAGGATATAAAGGGTAACGCGAACGGAAGAAAGCCGCAGCGCGCGTCACCGGCAACTTCGTGACTTTTTCGCAACTGCGGTAAGATCGGAGCTGGGCTGCCCTGTCGGGCCGGATTTATCGGTGTTACCGTTGCAACGGCGACCGCGGACCAAACCGGGGCGCGAACATCTTCGAACAGGCATGAGGCGGGGTTTTCCATGGCGATCCACGTCGCGCTGAATCACAAGACGATCTATCGCTACGACCGGCCGGTGTCCCTCGGCCCGCAGATCATCCGCCTGCGCCCGGCGCCCCATTGCCGGACGCCGATCCTCAGCTATTCGCTGAAGGTCACGCCGAAGCAGCATTTCCTGAACTGGCAGCAGGACCCGCAGTCCAACTTCCAGGCCCGCTTCGTCTTCCCGGAAAAGACGCGCGAGTTCATCGTCGAGGTCGATCTGGTCGCCGAAATCGCCGCGATCAATCCGTTCGATTTCTTCCTGGAGGAGAAGGCGAGCCACATCCCCTTCACCTACGACGACTGGCTGCAGCGCGAGCTGCGCCCCTATCTGGAAACGGAGGATCCGGGGCCGGAATTGGCCGCCTATCTCAAGGCCATCCCGCGCGAGAAGACGCCGACCATCAATTTCCTGGTCACGGTGAACCAGCAGCTGCAACAGGACATCGGCTACGTCATCCGGATGGAGCCGGGCATCCAGACCTGCGCGGAGACTCTGACCAAGCGCACCGGGTCCTGCCGCGATTCGGCCTGGCTGCTGGTGCAGATCCTGCGCAACCTCGGACTCGCCGCCCGTTTCGTCTCCGGCTACCTGATCCAGCTGACCGCCGACCAGAAGGCGCTCGATGGCCCGTCCGGTCCGGAAAGCGACTTCACCGACCTGCATGCCTGGACCGAGGTGTTCCTGCCCGGCGCCGGCTGGGTCGGGCTGGACCCCACCTCCGGCCTGCTGGCGGGCGAGGGGCACATTCCGCTGGCCTGCACACCCGACGCCTCTTCCGCCGCTCCCATCTCGGGCCTCGTCGACGAGGCGGAGGTGGAGTTCGGCCACGAAATGTCGGTCACCCGCATCTACGAGGCGCCGCGCGTCACCAAACCCTACACCGCGCAGCAATGGGCGGCGATCGAAGCGCTGGGTCACCGGGTGGACGAAGACCTGAAGGCCGAGGACGTCCGCCTCACCATGGGCGGGGAGCCGACCTTCGTCTCCATCGACGACATGGACGGCGCCGAGTGGAACACCACCGCGCTGGGGCCGCAAAAGCGCAAGATGGCCGCCGACCTGATCCACCGGCTGATGGCCCGCTTTGCCCCCGGCGGCCTGCTGCATTTCGGTCAGGGCAAATGGTATCCCGGCGAATCGCTGCCGCGCTGGGCGATGACGCTCTACTGGCGCCGCGATGGCGAGGCTCTGTGGTCCAACAGCGATCTGCTGGCGCGCGAGGACACCGATTACGGCCACACCGCCCAGGATGCCGGCGTGTTCCTGATGGCGCTGGCAAAAAGGCTGGGCCTCGACCCGAACCTCGTGCTCGGCGCCTATGAGGACCCCTGGCATTACCTGCGCAAGGAGTCGCAGCTTCCGGTCAATGTCGATCCGCTGAACAGCAGGCTTGACGACAAGGAGGAGCGGGAGCGGCTGACCCGCGTCTTCACCCGCGGGCTGGCAGAGCCGGTGGGCTTCGTCATGCCGATCAACCGCCGCATGACCCAGCAGGGGCCGGTCTGGCTTTCCAGCACATGGCCGCTGCGCCAGGAGAAGCTGCTGCTGATCCCAGGCGACAGCCCGGTCGGCTACCGCCTGCCGCTGGGCTCGCTGCCCTGGGTGTCGAAGTCCGACTATCCCTATGCCTGGGAAACCGACCCATTCGAGGATCGCGGCCCGCTCCCCCCTCACCCGGTGCAGCGCCGGCAGGAGATCCGCGGTGCCGTCCAGGAATCCGACCGCGGCGTCCACACCGACAAGCGGATCGCCCAGCGCCAGCGCATCATGGCGGAGATCCGCGACGAACTGCCGGAAGAAGGCAAGTCGGCCTGGTGGGTGGTGCGCACCGCCCTGAGCTGCGAGGCGCGCAACGGCCGCCTGCACCTGTTCATGCCGCCGATGAGCACGCTGGAAGACTATCTGGCGATGCTTGCGGAGATCGAGGCAACGGCGGTCGAACTTGAGATGCCGGTGGTCATCGAAGGCTACCAGCCGCCGAAGGACCCGCGCCTGAACTCGCTGGCCGTCACCCCAGATCCCGGCGTGATCGAGGTGAACATCCACCCGGCCCACAGCTGGGACGATCTGGTGCGCAACACCATCGCCCTGTACGAGGATGCGCGCCAGTCCCGCCTGGGGGCGGAGAAGTTCATGATCGACGGGCGCCATTGCGGCACCGGCGGCGGCAACCATGTGGTGATGGGCGGCGCGACCGCGGCCGACAGCCCCTTCCTGCGCCGGCCCGACCTGCTGCGCAGCCTGATCACCTATTGGCAGAACCACCCTTCCCTGTCCTACGTCTTCTCCGGCCTGTTCATCGGCCCGACCAGCCAGGCCCCGCGCGTGGACGAGGCCCGCGACGACCAGCTCTATGAGCTGGAGATCGCCTTCAACCAGATCGATCAGACGGCGGCCGGCGGCAATTGCCCGCCCTGGCTGGTCGACCGGGTGCTGCGCAACCTGCTGGTCGACGTGCAGGGAAACACCCACCGGGCGGAGTTCTGCATCGACAAGCTCTACTCGCCGGACAGCTCCACCGGGCGTCTCGGTCTCGTCGAGTTCCGCGCCTTCGAGATGCCGCCGCATGCGGAGATGAGCCTGACCCAGCAGCTTCTGATGCGGGCGCTGGTCGCGCGCTTCTGGAAGCACCCCTACAAGGGCCGGCTGGTGCGCTGGGGCACCGACCTGCACGACCGCTTCATGCTGCCGCATTTCGTCCAGCAGGACATGGCCGACGTGCTGCAGGATCTGCGCGACCACGGTTATCCGCTGGAAGACGGCTGGTTCGCACCGCACTTCAACTTCCGCTTCCCGGTATACGGCCATGTCAGCCAGCGCGGCATCACCATGGAACTGCGGATGGCGCTGGAGCCCTGGCATGTCCTGGGCGAGGAGCCGGGCGGCGGCGGCACGGTGCGCTATGTCGACAGCTCGGTGGAGCGGGTGCAGGTGCGCGTCAGCGGTCTGATCGACGCCCGCCACGTCATCACCTGCAACGGCCGGCGCGTGCCGCTGATCCCGACCGGGGTGGAGGGCGAGTTCGTCGGCGGCGTGCGATACCGCGCGTGGCAGCCGCCCTCCTGCCTGCATCCGACGATCCCCGTCCACACCCCGCTGATCTTCGACATCCTCGACAGCTGGGCCGGCCGGTCGATCGGCGGCTGCACCTATCACGTCATGCATCCGGGCGGCCGCAACTACGAAACCTTCCCGGTCAACGCCAACGAGGCGGAAGGGCGCCGTCTGGCCCGCTTCTTCCCCTTCGGCCATACCCCCGGCCCGATGGACATCCCGGCGGAGGAACGCAATCCGCAATTCCCGATGACGCTGGATCTGCGGCGGGGGTAGGTCTCCACCCCCCTCGCGTGCAACCGTTCCCCTCCTCCGCGGGGAGAGGGAACGGTTGCATGACCATCGAGACATCAACTTTTCAGCGTCATAACGCGATAGCATTTCGCGCGCATATATTATCGGTATTACCCTCTTCGGTCGAAGGCCCATGCGCCACGCCACCGAGAAGGGAACAATGGGGATGAAAGCTCCCGTCTACGCGACCCTGGCCGCCACCGCGCTGCTGCTCGCCTCCTGCGCCGAACCGCCCAAGCCGCCCCGCCCCGTGCCGGTCAAGCCGCCGACCGAGGTCAACGGCCTGTGGTATCTGGACCAGGGTTGGTCGCAGGAAGCCCGCCAGTGGTACTACACCACCACCCAGGGCTCGCAGATCATGCGCTATGACTGGTTCATGGCGCTGGAGGATCCGCAGACCAAGCAGCCCTTCGTCAAGAGCATCACCCGCTACGGCTATCCGGCCAACACGTCGGCCAGTTGGAACCCCGACCTGCTGCCCGTCGGCTTCGTCAAGGACACCGATCCCGACAAGACCGAGTGGTTCGGCATGACCTGCGCCGCCTGCCACACCGGCGACGTGACGGTGAACGGCAAGACCATGCGCATCGACGGCGCGGTCACCACCGGCGACCTCTATGGCTTCATCAGCGGGCTGAGCAACGCTGTCCACACCACCGTGACCAGCGACGCCGCCTTCCAGCCCTTCGCCACGCGTGTGCTGGGCGCCAACGCCACCGACCAGCAGAAGCTGGCGCTGTACAACGCACTGAAGGATTTCGACCGGTCCTTCGGCGAATTCGTCGCGGCCAGCACCCCCGACACGCCCTGGGGGCCGATGCGCACCGACGCCTTCGGCATGATCTTCAACCGCGTGTCGGCGATCGACCTGAACCTGCCGAAGAACAACCGCGCGCCGAACGCCCCGGTCAGCTATCCCTACCTGTGGGATGCGCCGCACCAGCCGCGGGTGCAGTGGAACGGCCTGCTGCCGAACGCCACCGCCTTCGACGCGCTGGGCCGCAATGCCGGCGAGGTGCTGGGCGTGTTCGGCAAGGTGACGCTGAAGCCGCCGGCCGACGCCGCGCACTACTATTACAAGTCCACGGTCCGCGGCCGCAATCTGGTCGACATGGAAAACCAGCTGCGCAAGCTGCGGTCGCCCGTGTGGCCGGACAGCCTCGCCGGCAACGTCGACATCGTCAAGGCCGCGGCCGGCGAGCCGATCTACAAGGAAAACTGCGAGAGCTGCCACGCCATCCTGCCGCGCGGCGAGACCTACACCACCGCCCCCATCCAGATGGTGCCGCTGTTCAACTGGGCGCAGCCGGACAACGCCAAGGCGGTGATCGCGGCCTTCGGCACCATCTGCACCAAGGGCGTCGATGCCGCCGTCGCCGCCAAGATGATCACCGTCAACTACGACGCCGATCCGAAGATGGCGGTCGATGCGCTGTGCCGTCAGGTCGACACCGGGGCGATCGCCAACGTCGCCATGCCGCCGCAACTCCTCGGCGGCAAGCCGCTGAAGAACCCGGACCTCGCCGCCAACCTGCTGTCAAACGCGGTGATCGGTGCCATCCTCGGCGATCTGGTGCGCGAACCGGGCCTGCTGCTCGACCTGCTGAAGGGCGACGACGCCCCGGCGCCGTGGCTGACCGCCAGCGCCCCCGCCGGCTGGTCGCCGGAATCCCAGGCCAAGGGCGGCACGCTGGACACCACGCCCTTCGTGAAGCCGGGCGCCAAGCAGACGGCCGACCACCAGAAGGTGATCGCCGCCCTGACCGGCCGTGGCCAGACCAAGCCGACCGTCGGCGCCGTCCCGGCCGGCGGCAGCGCGGCGAAGGCCGCCGCCGCTCCCGCCAAGGCGTCCACCTCCGGCAGCGCCACCGCCGACGAGGAAGCCCTGGCCGGCACCATCAAGATGCTGCTGGCCTACAAGGCCCGTCCGCTGGACGGCGTGTGGGCGACGGCACCCTACATGCACAACGGGTCGGTCCCCAACCTGTATGAGATGCTGCTGCCGGCGTCCCAGCGGTCGGCGACCTTCCGCATGGGCAGCACCTCCATCGACCCGGTCAAGGTCGGCGTGGACTCCTCGGCGGCGGGCGCCACCTTCGTCTATGACACGACGAAGCCCGGCAACCGCAACACCGGCCACGAGTTCGGCGCCGGCCTGACCGACGCGCAGCGCTGGCAGCTGCTGGAATACCTGAAGACGCTCTGATCTTCGGCGTTTCTTCGCAACGTCCGGAAAGCCGGAGCGTCGCCTCACGCGCCGCTCCGGCTTTTTCCGTTTCGGAGACGGGCCGTCCGATCGATCCGTCGACGAAAGGACCGGCACGGATTGTTTCCACTTTCGGATTGGTTCACCGGCCGCCAGCCTTGCATCGCAGCACGCAGACGTTCAGACTGTTGCTCCGTTCATAGGCAAAAAGCATCAGACAGACCTTGTCCCAGCCCGATCAGCCCTTCCGCGCGCCGGCGTCCGCGGTCCCGTCGGGGATGCCGCCGGTTCCCTTCACGCAGGGATCGCTGTTCGGCGAGGCCGATGCCATCGGTTATGGCTCCGGCCAGGTCTATGACGAGATGGTGACCGGCCAGGGGCGGCTGCGGCCGCACTGGCAGACCTTCATGAGCACGCTGGGGCCGCTCGACGCCGGACAGATGGCCGAACGGTGGGAGGAGGCGCGGCGGCTGCTGCACCAGAACGGCGTCACCTACAACATCTACGGCGATCCCAACGGGATGGAGCGGCCCTGGCCGCTCGACATGATGCCGCTGCTGCTACCGGCGCATGAATGGAAGGCCATCGAATCGGGACTGATCCAGCGCGCCTCGCTGCTGAACGCCATCCTGACCGACCTCTACGGGCCGCAGACCCTGACACGCTACGGTCGACTGCCGCCGTCGGTGATCCATGCCGACCCTGGATTCCGCCGCGCCGTCCACGGCATCCGCGTGCCCAACGATGTCCATCTTCATTTCTATGCCGTCGACCTCGCCCGCGCGCCGGATGGGCGCTGGTGGGTGCTGTCCGACCGCACCCAGGCGCCGAGCGGCAGCGGCTATGCGCTGGAAAACCGCGCGGTCATCGCAAAAGTGCTGCCCGACAGCTTCCGCCATTGCCAGGTGGAACGGCTGACCGGTTTCTTCGACACCTTCAAGGAAACGCTGCTGTCCCTCGCCCCCAGGGGCAACGGCGCCCGCGGCCTGCCGCGCGTGGTCCTGCTGACCCCCGGCCCCTACAACGAGACCTATTTCGAGCATGTCTATCTCGCCCGCTACCTCGGCTTGACCCTGGTCGAGGGGGCGGACCTGACGGTGCGTGACCGGACCGTGTTCCTGAAGACCCTGTCGGGGCTGGAACAGGTGGACGTGATCCTGCGCCGGCTCGACGCCGACTTCGCCGATCCGCTCGAACTGCGGGCCGACAGCTCGCTGGGCGTGGCCGGGCTGATCGAGGCGGTGCGCGCCGGCAATGTGGTGATGGCGAACGCGCTGGGCTCCGGCCTGATGGAATCGATGGCGATGAAGTCGTCGCTGCCGACGCTCTGCCGCCATCTGCTGGGGGAGGAGCTGCGGCTGCCCGGCGTCGCCAGCTGGTGGTGCGGCAACGATGCGGAGCGCGCCTACGTCATCGACCATCTCGACGGGCTGGTCGTCAAGCCGGCCTTCCCCTCCCTGTCCTTCGAGCCGATCTTCGGCGCCCAGCTGTCGGCCGCTGAGCGGTCGGCGCTGATCGAGCGGATCAAGCGCCGTCCCTGGTATTTCGTGGCGCAGGAACAGATGGCGCTGTCCACCGCCCCCGTCTGGCAGGATGGCCGGCTGCAGCCGCGCCCGCTGGTTCTGCGCGTCTTCCTCTGCGCCACCCCCAGCGGCGGCTATGCCGTCATGCCCGGCGGACTGACCCGCGTGTCCAGCGAATCCGGCCGGCTGGTGGTGTCGATGCAGAGCGGCGGCGGCAGCAAGGACACCTGGATTCTGGCGCCGCGGCGCGCCGACGTCGCTTCCACCCAGCCGCGGCCGGCCCTGGCGACGGAGCCGACGGCCAGCGGCGCCCGTCCGTCCGCCAACGACCTGCCCAGCCGCGTCGCCGATGGCCTCTATTGGCTCGGCCGCTATGCGGAACGGGCGGAGGGAGCGTTGCGCCTGCTGCGCGCGACGCAGAGCCGGCTGATCGACAGCAACATGCCCGGCGCCACCCTGCAGCTCCGCCCGCTGCTCGACCTGCTCTGCTCTCTCGGAATGATCCCGGCTGACATGGCGCAGGTGACGGAAAGCGGCGCCAACCGCGGCCTGCGCGAGGCGCTGCACGCGGCGGTGAACGATCCGGACCATCCCAACAGCCTGCGCGCCCAGGTTCTGCGCCTGCACCGCACCGCCTATTCGGTGCGCGACCGTCTGTCGATGGACATGTGGCGGGTGGTGTCGGCCATCGACCGCCAGACCCTGCCGCCGAAGGGACGGATGGACGCGGCGTCGCTCCTGCTGCGGCTGGACGACGTGATGATCACGCTGGCCGCCTTCTCCGGCCTGGAGCAGGAAAGCATGACCCGCGGCGCCGGCTGGCGCTTCCTCGACATCGGACGGCGCATCGAACGGTCCCTGTACATGATCGCGCTGATGCGCGGTGTCCATGTCGCCGACCTGGATCGCCTGGACGAGCCGATGCAGGCGGCCACCCTGGCGGTCCTGCTGGAGTTGGGCGAGAGCGTGATGACCTATCGCGCCCGCCATCTGACCAGCGTCCAGCGCAGTTCCGTGCTGGACCTGCTGCTGTGCGAGGAGGCCAACCCCCGTGCGCTGGCTTTCCAGCTGGCGGCATTGGACCGGCATATGCGGGCTTTGCCCAGCCAGGGCGTGGGCACCGGCACCGACCCCACCGGCGGGGCGCTGGCCATCGTTGCCGCCGCGCGCAACGGGCTGGAGCGGACCGGCGCGCTCGCCTCCGGCGAGGCGCTGCGGGCGCTGCTGGACACGCTGGCGATGTCGCTGCCGGACGTGTCGAACTTTCTGGCCCATGCCTATTTCAGCCATGCCTTCGCACGATCGGCCTGACCCGATGACCCCTCCCACTCCGCTTCCCGGCAGCAGCGGTTCCGCCACCCGCTACCGCGTGCGCCACGCCACCGCCTACGATTATGGCGAGGATGTGCCGATCTCCCACCACCTGCTGCACCTGACCGCCCGGCCGCACCCGCGCCAGCGCATCCGGCGCAGTCTGCTGACCATCGATCCCGTCCCGGCGGTGCGGTCGGACCGGGTGGATTACTTCGGGAACACCGTCACCTATGTCGCCGTGCAGGAGCCGCACCGGACCTTCTCGGTCATCGCGGAAAGCGAGGTCGAGGTGTTCGAGCCGCCGGCATTGGCGCCGGACGACTCAGCCCCGTGGGAGCATGTGCGCGACAGCTTGCGCGGCCTGTCCGGCCCGGATGACGGCGCGGAGATCACGCAATACTGCTTCGACAGCGCACTCGTCGCCTCCAGCCCGGAGCTGCTGGACTATGCGCGGGTCAGCTATACCCCCGGCCGTCCAGTGGTCGCGGCGGCCATCGACCTGATGAACCGCATCAATCGGGAGTTCGCCTTCGACCCCGCCGCGACGACGGTCGCCACGCCGCTGGCGGCGGTGATGCGCAACCGCCGCGGCGTCTGCCAGGATTTCGCCCACATCGCCGTCGGCTGCGTCCGTGCCATGGGCCTGCCGGCCCGCTATGTGTCGGGATACCTGCGCACCCTGCCCCCGCCGGGCCGGCCGCGGCTGGTGGGCGCGGACGTCAGCCATGCCTGGGCATCGGTGTGGTGCGGGGCAGCCGCCGGCTGGCTGGATATCTGCCCGACCAACGCCTGCGTCGCCAACAGAGACTTCATCACCATCGCCTGGGGCCGCGATTACGACGACGTCAGCCCGGCCCGCGGCGTTCTGGTCGGCGGCGCCGGCCACGGCCTGTCCGTCAGCGTCGACGTCGAACCGCTGGAAGACTGAGCCGCGCCGCCGGTCACCGCCGTCCTGCCTTAAGCCTCCAGCGGCAGGCCGAGCATGCGGTGCAGCGTCTCGCAGATGATGCGCGGGTTCACCGGCTTGCTGAGGATCTCCAGCGGCTTCCAGCGCTCATGCTTCAGGTCGCTGTCCTCCGTCAGATAGCCGGTCATCACCACCACCGGCAATGCAGCATCCCGGTCGCGGATTTCGCGAATCAGGGTCTGGCCGTCCATGCGCGGCATGCGCAGGTCGGTCACCAGCGCATGCACCTGCTCACGGCCGTAGCGTTCCAGCGCTTCCGCCCCGTTGGCGGCGACGGTCACGCGGAAGCCCTTGAGCGACAGGAAATCCTCCAGCGCCATTGCGGCGAGAACCTCGTCCTCCGCGATCAGGATGTGTAACGGATCAGGCATGCGACAGCTCCCTGTCGGAGGAGGAAACCGGCTGGCTGGGCAAGGTTATGGTAAAGCGGACGCCACGGCGCCCCCCCTCCAGATCGACGTTGCGGGCATCGATGCGGCCGCCCATGCCGTCGATGATGCCGTAGCCGATCGACAGGCCAAGTCCCGACCCCTTGCCGACCTCCTTGGTCGTAAAGAAGGGGTCGAAGATCTGGGGCAGAACCGACGGATCGATGCCGCCGCCGTCGTCGGTCACCTGTATGGCGACGTTCTGACCATCCCGGTCGTCGCTGACAGCCACCATGATGCGTCCCGCCTCCCGGTCCGTTGCACGAAGCGCGATGATAGCATCGCGAGCGTTCGAGAAAAGGTTGAGAATCACCTGTTCCAATTCAAGTGGACGCCCGGTTACCGGTAGTTGCGCCGACGTGGCACTCTCTATGATCTCGATATCCTCCAACGCATACTGGTGGCGCACCAGTTCCACGGCACTCTGAACGCAACGGGCGGGGGTGAAGGCCTGCATGCCGCCGCCGTCCCGACGGCCGAAGGTGCGGACATGGTCGATCAGCTTGGCCATGCGGTCGGTCTGCTCGATCACCAGAGTCAGCGACCGTTCGGCACGCTGGGGCTCCAGCAGATTGTCGCGCAGGCGGGACAGCATGTTCTCCGTCCACAACCGGATGACGTTCAGCGGCTGGCTCATCTCATGCGCCATGCCGGCGGCCAACGTGCCCAAGGTCGCCAGCTTGGATGTCTGGACCACCTCCGCCTGCAGGCGCTTGCGCTCGGTCACGTCGCGGCCGCTGCCAAGGATCTGAACGACGCGGCCGGCGGCATCCTTCACCGGAACCAGCATGGTATGGAAGACCCGCTGACCCACCGGCAGGTCCAGAGTCTCTTCGTAATCGATGCTCTCGCCGCCGTCCCGGCAGGCCACATAGCGGGAGATGACAGAAGCCGCGGCCTCCGGCGCCAGCGC
Source organism: Azospirillum sp. B21 (assembly GCF_008364825.1). GTDB lineage: Bacteria > Pseudomonadota > Alphaproteobacteria > Azospirillales > Azospirillaceae > Azospirillum. Next base: position 563,714 of record NZ_VTTO01000003.1, on the reverse strand, counting down.
GTCGCGGACGCGGCGGTCGCGCAGCCGTTCCGGATCCAGGCCGGTGGCCCGTGCCAGCGCCGGGTTGATCGCCTCATAGGCGAAGTCGCCGTCGGGCAGGACCTGGACGATGAACAATGCCTCGGCCAGATTGTTGAAAAAGCTGGAATATCGCATCTCCATCTGGCGACGGATGGTGATCTCCTGCTCCAGCGCCCGGTTGGTCGCCTCCAGCTGCTTGGGGCTCGGCAGAGCCAGAAGGCGCGGCATCAGCCACCATAGCGCCGCCGCGGTCCCCAGCGACGCCAGGGCGGTGACCGCCTTGACCAGCCCCTCCAGCACGTAATCGGGGCTCCAAAGGGTCCATACCATCAGGAAATGGGTGCTCCCGCAGGCGATGATGAACAGGGCGAACAGAAGCGCCATCCACCCGAATTCGACGTCGCGCCGGCGCATGACGAAATAGGTCAGCGCCACCGGGATGGAGAAATAGGACAGGCCGATCAGCATGTCCGAAGCGACATGCAGCGCCAGAATGTCGGGCCGCCACAGCAGGCAGACGCCATGCGGAACAAAGCCGCTGGTGTCCAGAAGTTCGTCTAATCCCAACGCCATGACCGCCTCATTTCCGACCCTGTCCGTCCGACGGAGGCCATTGATTACGTGTCGAAACTGTTAAGCGCACCCGCACACGTTCCGACACCGGACCGACGCCGTCAAGCGGTCCGTCCAGCTGGGAAGTCCGGTACGTATTTCAGTGGGTAAAAGGGAGCCCGCCCCAGGGTTCAACCAAGGGCGGGCGACAGGAAAAGCGTGCTGTCCGTCAGGCCGCGGTATGGACCTTGCGGTTCTGTTCGCGCGTCTTCAGGAACCGCAGGGCCGGGAAATCCTCCTGCGCGCGGTTCAGGTGCCAGGCATTGCGGGCCAGGAACACCAGGGCGCCGTCATGGTCCTCCGCCAGCGCCGAGCGGTTCAGCTCGATGAATTTTTCCAGCTGGACCTTGTCGTCGGTCTCGACCCAGCGGGCGGCGTCAAGCCCGGCGCCCTCGAAACGGGCGGCGATGCCGTATTCCGCCTCGATGCGCGAGGCCAGCACCTCGAACTGCAGCTGGCCGACGACGCCGACGACCCAGTCGGCGCCGGTCAGCGGCTTGAACACCTGGGAGGCACCCTCCTCGGCGAAATGCTCCAGCGCCTTTCGCAGGTGCTTCACCCGCATCGGATCGTCCGGACGGACGCGCTGCAGCAGTTCGGGCGCGAAGCTGGGCACGCCGGTGAAGCGCAGATCCTCGCCCTCCGTCAGCGTGTCGCCGATGCGAAGGCTGCCGTGGTTGGGAATGCCCATGATGTCGCCCGGCCATGCCTCTTCCGCCACCTCGCGGTCGCGGGCCAGGAACAGCACGGCGTTGTTCACCGCCATCAGCTTGCCCGACCGGATGTGCTTCAGCTTGGCTCCACGCTTGTAGCGGCCGGAGCAGAGGCGGACGAAGGCGATGCGGTCGCGGTGGTTCGGGTCCATGTTCGCCTGGACCTTGAACACGAAGCCGGTGACCTTCTCCTCGTCCGGCTGGACAGTGCGCGGATCGGCCGGCTGCGGACGCGGCGGCGGAGCGTTCTCCGCCAGACCGGACAGCAGCTCGCGCACGCCGAAATTGTTGATGGCGGAGCCGAAATAGATCGGCGTCAGATGGCCGGCGCGATAGGCCTCCAGGTCGAAGGCCGGCATCAGGCCGCGCGCCATCTCCACCTCTTCGCGCAGCTTGGCGACGGCGTGGGCCGGCAGCAGCTCGTCCAGGCGGGGATCGTCGAGGCCGTTGCACTCGATGCCCTCGTCGATCTCGTCGCCCTTGCTGCGGTCCATCAGGATCAGCCGGTCACGGATCAGGTCGTAGCAGCCGAGGAAGTCGCGGCCCATGCCGATCGGCCAGCTGGCCGGCGTGACTTCCAGCGCCAGTGCGCTCTCGATCTCCGAGATCAGGTCGAAGGGATCGCGTGCCTCGCGGTCCATCTTGTTGCAGAAGGTCATGATCGGCACGTCGCGCAGACGGCAGACCTCGAACAGCTTCAGCGTCTGCGCCTCGATGCCCTTGGCGCCGTCGATCACCATCACCGCACTGTCGACCGCGGTCAGCGTGCGGTAGGTGTCCTCCGAAAAGTCCTCGTGGCCCGGCGTGTCGAGCAGGTTGAAGGTGCGCCCGTCGAAATCGAAGGTCATGACGGAGGCGGTCACCGAGATGCCGCGCTCGCGCTCCACCTTCATCCAGTCCGACTTGGCGCGCCGCTGCTCGCCGCGCGCCTTGACGGCGCCGGCCATCTGGATGGCGCCGCCGAACAGCAGCAGCTTTTCCGTGAGCGTGGTCTTACCGGCGTCGGGGTGCGCGATGATGGCGAAGGTCCGACGGCGGGAGACGGCGTCCTGAAGTTCGGACATGCGCAAAGTCCCGTGACAAGAGAAGGTGATCTTACGAACGGCCCGAGGGCCGACAGGCGAACGGAGAAAGGGCCGACAGGCGAAACACGCCCATCGGCCCCCGTCGCATTACATAGCAGTGCCGGCCCTGGGATTCCAGAGCCTTGGGTTTCTGCTTACAAAGCCAGCTCCGCGATCTGCACGGCGTTCAGGGCGGCGCCCTTCAGCAGCTGGTCGCCGCAGACGAACAGGTCGAGGCCATGGTCGCCGAACACCAGGTTGCTGCGGATGCGGCCGACCTCGACGTCATACTGGCCGGTGGCGTTCAGCGGCATCGGATAGGCGCCGTTGGCCGGATCGTCCACCACCTTCACGCCGGCGGCATCGGCCAGCACGGCGCGGGCGGCGTCGGGCGTGACCGGCTGGATGGTCTCCAGCGTGATGGCCTCGGAGTGGGCGCGGTAGGTCGGGATGCGGACGGCGGTGCAGCTGACCAGCAGGTCCGGGACCTCCATGATCTTCCGCGTCTCCCACGTCACCTTCATCTCCTCCTTCGTGTAGCCGTTCTCCTGGAAGGCGTCGATCTGGGGGATCAGGTTGAAGGGGATCGGGTGGCGGAACACGCTGTTGGTGACCGGCTTGCCCTCCAGCTGGTTGCGCGTCTGCTCCTCCAGCTCGGCCATGCCTTCGGCGCCGGCGCCGCTGGTGGCCTGATAGGTGGAGACGATGGCGCGCTTGATGCCGAAGGCCTTGTGCAGCGGACCCAGCGCCACGACGGCGATGGCCGTGGTGCAGTTCGGGTTGGCGATCAGGCGGGAACCGTTGGCGTACGCCTCGCGGAAGACGTGGGCGTTGATTTCCGGAACGATCAGCGGGATGTCGGCGTCGTAGCGGAAGGCCGAGCTGTTGTCGATCACCAGCGCACCGGCCGAGGCCAGATCCTTGGCGTGCGCCTTGGCGAAGTCGCCCGACACCGCCAGCAGGACGACGTCATAGCCCTTCACCACCGCGGCGTCGAAGGCCTTCAGGGTCAGGGCACCGTAGGGGGTCTCCTGCACCTTGCCGGCGGAGCGCTCGGAGGCGAACAGGCCGAGTTCGGCGACCGGGAAATTGCGGTCGTGCAGGACCTTGACCATCTCGCGGCCGACGGCGCCGGTGGCGCCGACCACGGCGACGCGGAGGGACTTGGAAGAGGCGGAGGCGATGTTGCTGCTCATGTCGGGGTTCCGTCCTGTCTGTCGCACTGTTGATCGGACCGGCCTATCGGTCGTTCGGACAGCGGACCCCGGATACGACGAGGCCCCGTCCGTTGTCCGGCGGGGCCTGCCTCGTGGAAGAAACGCTGGTCGATCCGATCAGCACGCACCACGACGCTGCCCGCCGAAGCGAGTCGCTTTTTTAGTCGTAGTGGTGGTGATGGCCGTGCGGTTCATGCTGGTTGTCATAGCCCAATGGAGGGGGCTTGTAAAGCGCCGGCTGTGCGGTTGCGTGGGTGGCTACGAATTGCCCCCACCCTGACCCTCCCCCGCTGGGCGGGGGAGGGGACAAGCGCTTGTTCGAAAAAGCTGCGGCAGTCCCTCCCCCGCCCGGCGGGGGAGGATAGGTGGGGGTCTAACTTCGCACCCTTACCGGAACCCCTCGCCGTCATGGTTGGGATGCACCGGGTGTACGTCCCAGATCTCCCCGGCATACTCGTTGACCGTACGGTCGGACGAGAACCAGCCCATGTTGGCGGTGTTCAGGATGGCCTTGCGGGTCCATTCCTCCGGATCGCGGTACAGCTCCATCGCCGCATCCTGGGCTTGGCAGTAGTCGGCGAAGTCCGCCGTCACCAGGAAATGGTCGCCGCCGTCGGTCAGCGCCTGGACGATGGGGTGGTAGCGGTTGCGGTCGTCCGGCGAGAAGGCGCCAGTGGAGATCATGTCGAGCGCCCGCTTGAGGCTGGGGTTCGACGCGATCACCTCGCGCGGGTTGAAGCCGCCGCTGGCGCGCAGGTCGTTCACCTCGTCGGCGGTCATGCCGAAGATGAAGATGTTGTCCGCCCCCACATGCTCGCGGATCTCGACATTGGCACCGTCCAGCGTGCCGATGGTGAGCGCGCCGTTCAGCGCCAGCTTCATGTTGCCTGTGCCAGACGCCTCCATGCCGGCGGTGGAAATCTGCTCCGACAGGTCGGCGGCCGGGATGATGATCTCGGCGGCGGTGACGTTGTAGTTCGGCAGCAGCACGACCTTCAGGTTGTCATGCACCGACGGGTCGTGGTTCACCACCTTGGCCACGTCGTTGATCAGTTTGATGATCAGCTTGGCCATATGGTAGGACGGCGCCGCCTTGCCGGCGAACACCTTGGTCACCGGGACCCAGCTGACCGTCGGGTTGTCGCGCATCTCGTTGTACAGCGCGATGGTGTGGAGCACGTTCAGCAGCTGGCGCTTGTACTCGTGCATGCGCTTGACCTGCACGTCGAAGATGCTGTCGACCAACACCTCCTCGCCGGTCTGGCGGGCGATGTAGGCGGCGAGGCGCTTCTTGTTCTTGCGCTTGGCCCGGCGGAACTCCTCACGGAACACCACGTCGTCGGCCTTCTCGCGCAGGGCCGAGATCTGCGACAGGTCGGAGATCCAGCCCTCGCCGATGCGGGTGGTGATGAGTTCGGACAGGGCCGGGTTGGCCTGCTTCAGCCAGCGGCGCGGGGTGATGCCGTTGGTCTTGTTGTTGATGCGGTCCGGGAATTCCTCGTGGAAGTCGGCGAACACCGTCTGCTTCATCAGTTCGGTGTGCAGGGCCGACACGCCGTTGACCTTGTGCGAGCCGAGGAAGGCCAGGTTGCCCATGCGCACGCGGCGCTCGCCGCGCTCGTCGATCAGCGACAGGCGCGACAGCTTGGCATTGTCGCCGTCCGCCCGCGCCTTGGTGCGGTTCAGGAACTTGGCGTTGATCTCGTAGATGATCTGCATGTGGCGCGGCAGCACCCGCTCGATCATCCGCACCGGCCAGGCTTCCAGCGCCTCGGGCAGCAGGGTGTGGTTGGTGTAGGCGAAGGTGGCGCGCGTGATGTCCCACGCATCGTCCCAGCGCAGGGCGTGCTGGTCGACTAGCAGGCGCATCAACTCGGCGATGCCGATCGCCGGATGGGTGTCGTTCAGCTGGATCGCCGCCTTGTTGGGCAGGTTCTCGAAGCTGGAATGATGCTGCAGATAGCGGCGCAGGATGTCCTGCAGCGAGGCGGAGGTGAAGAAATACTCCTGCTTCAGCCGCAGTTCCTTACCGGTCTCCGTCGCGTCGTTGGGGTAGAGAACGCGGCTGAGATTCTCCGACAGGATCTTCTGCTCGACCGCCTTCATATAGGCGCCGTCGTTGAAGTGGCCGAAGTTGAAGTCGCGGGTGGCGCGGGCCGACCACAGGCGCAGCGTGTTGATCGTCTCGCCGCCGAAGCCGACGACGGGCGTGTCATAGGCCATCGCCAGCACGCGGTCGGCATCGACCCAGCGATAGGCGCGCTCGCCCACGCTGTCGCGGAACTCCTCGACGCGGCCATAGAACTGGACCGGGTACAGCACCTCCGGCCGGGCGAATTCCCACGGGTTGCCGAACTGCAGCCACTGTTCCGGATACTCGACCTGCCAGCCGTTCTCGAAGCGCTGCTCGAACAGGCCGAACTCATAGCGGATGCCATAGCCGTAGCCGGGCAGCGCCTGCGAGGCCATGCTGTCCAGGAAGCAGGCGGCCAGACGGCCGAGGCCGCCGTTGCCGAGCGCCGCGTCCGGCTCCGCATCGACCACGTCCTCCATCGACAGGCCGAGGCGGTCGAGAGCCTGACGGCATTCGTCCATGATGCCCAGATTCGACAGGCTGTTGGTCAGCAGACGCCCGATCAGGAACTCCAGGGACAGGTAATAAACGCGCTTGGCGTCTTCCTGGTAGTAGCTGCGCGTCGTGTCCATCCAGCGGTCGACGACGCGGTCGCGCACGGCCAGCGCCACGGTGTGGAACCAGTCGCGGCGGGTGGCGGCGCGGGCATCCTTGCCGACCGAATAGACAAGCCATTCCAGGAACGACCGTTTCAGGCCGTCGACATCCAGGCTGCGGCGTTCGATGTCGCGAGATTTAAACCGAGCGTCCATGTCCTGACTTTCTGCTTGAAAGGCCAATAGGAGCGGGCGGCTGGAAGGACAGCGCTCCAACAGGGGGCCAACATGGGGAGGAGTGTCGGCGCTGTTGGTTAAACAAAGCTTTCCCCACGCGGACCATACCGTCGTTTCACTGTGGTAAAAGGGAGTAGAGTGGCATCCCATCCCCTTTTTCCCGTTAACGATGCGTCACGAAATCGATCCTGTCCACTGCGATGCAACATGCATCGTCATCCGCCGTGCCACAGCGGCCGACATACCCGCGCTGCTGGCGATCGAGGAGCGGAGCTTCGCGACCGACCGGATGACGCAGCGCAACTTCCGCTACGCGATCCTGAAAGCAAAAGGTGTGGTCCTTGTGGCCGACTGCCAAGTGGGTCGCCGGTCGGACGACCGGTTGGGCGACTGGCCGTCCGACATAGGGAGCTGGCCGGTCGCCTACGGTGTCCTGGGCTTCCACGCGGGAACACCCCTCGCCCGCCTCACGTCTTTCGCCGTGGAACCGGGCTGCCGGGGCCGGGGCATCGCCCGCCGCCTGCTGTCGGCGCTGGAGGATGCCGCGGCGGCGCATGGCTGTAGCGGACTGCGGCTGGAAGTGCGGGCGGACAACATTGCGGCGATTGCGCTCTACACCGCCGCCGGCTACTGCCGCTTCGCTGTCTATCCCTCCTATTACGAGGACGATATGGCGGCGCTACGCCTGGAAAAGCCGCTCGCGGCGCGCTCCCCGGCCACCTCCTGACTGTTGCGTTCCGGCACCGCAAGGCGCGTTCGGTGGTGGTAAGCCCGGCAAGCGGAACCGCGACCGGAATCTCCGCGATCTGCCACCGAAGTCACTCTTTCCGAATCCGGCGGTGGAACATCCGCGGCGGACGGCGCGTTTAGCTCCCGACACGATCAACGACGGGCAACAACGGGACCGCCTCAATGACGCCACCGCCGACCGGATCGTTCCGCGATATCCCGCCGGGATCGCCCGAGGGATTGTCCAAGAGATTGCCGGCCAAAGTCCGATGACAGGCTGGCAGATGGCATCCCACCGGGCCGCCTGACGCCGCAAGACTTTAAACAGCTTCGATCCTCAGCCTTTCGAACCGGCAGCGCCCCGCTCGCGCGCCGGAACACCAAACGCCGTCCCTGCTTTGCGCCCCGCCGGAAGGGTGCCGCCGCTCAACCGGCCGGCCGGGGCGAACAGACCGTGGAGGAAGGAAAGACCATGGCGTACTCGTTCGAAAACGAACTGATCCGCTGCATGCCGAACCTGCAGCGCTATGCCTGCAAACTGACCCGCGACGCCAATGCCGCAGAGGACCTGCTGCAGGACTGCCTGGCCCGAGCCCTGTCTCGCCAGCATCGTTTCGAACCCGGCACGAATATGCAGGCGTGGTTGACCACCATGCTGAAGAACCTGCATTTCAACAACCTGCAGCGCGACCGCCATGTGACGAAGGTGGAACTGTGGGACGGCGCCATGTCCGTCGATGCGGCGCAGATGTCGCGTCTGGTCTTCCGCGATGTCGATCGCGCCTTCTCCTCCCTCACCCCCAGCCAGCGCAAGGTGGTCAAGCTGGTCGCCATTGAAGGCCGCCCCTATCAGGAGGCGGCGGAAACGCTGAATGTCTCCATCGGCACCATCCGGTCCCGCCTGTGTCGCGCGCGGGAACGGCTGAACAACCTGATGACCGCCTGATCCCATTTTCCTCTGCGGTCGGTCCCGTCCGGCAGCGCCATGCACCCTCCGCAACCTGTTGCGGGGGGTGCATGCATTCGGGCATAGCGTCACACGTTCAGGCGAGAAATGGCTGCCATGCATTTACGCAATAGTTGATACAGATCACTGCCCCTTACCCAACAAAATAATATTTTCGTAAAACTGGAGAACTTTTTTAGCTACCTAAGAAGCCGAGATAATATTCCCGAAAATCGCCTAATTGCTGCGGCGTTAACCCATTGTTCATATGACGTTGACCTATGCTTACGCTGAATGCGAGTCGATCGGTGCTTGCATCGATCGTATCCAGAACACCAGTTCGCTTAAGTGTGGGTGAAAATCATGAATCCGTTGTCGCGAATCGGGATCGGCCCGAAAATCTATTTTGTCGTATTTCTTCTCAGCGTGGTGGCAGCCGGCTTGGCCACCTTCATGGCCAACACCCTGAATCGCGTGGATGGGAACTATTCCAATCTGATCATGATCGACATCGAATTCGCCCAGAAACTTGAACGGATGCGTGGTGACGTCGCGAATCTGGGCCGCGAGATGAACAACGTCCTGCTTCTTCAGGATCCGGCCGGACTTCCCACGCTGGCCAAGTCGCTGAACGAAATCCAGGCTGCGATCGCGGCGTCCAATACAGTCGTCACCCGTCTCGCCAAGCCGGAAACGACGGCGACCGTCGGCCGGATGACCGACATGCTGGCCTCGATCAAGCGCGCCTTGCCCGAGGTGATGGCGCTGAAGGAGAAAGGTGACCAAGCCGGTGCCGCCGCCCTTTACGCCAAGGAATGCCGCCCGCTGGTGGTGGAGACCTTCAGCATCGCCGCAAAGCTGGCGGACGAAGTGAATGCCAGCGTGCAGCGGTCCTCCGCCCAACTGAGCGACGAGACCGACGCCGTCATCGCCTGGGCCATCGGCGGAATGATCGCCGCGATCTTCCTTGCCGCCGCCACCTCGGTCGTCATCGCCGTCTTCGGCATCCGCCGCCCGATCACGGTGCTGAACGACGTGATGGAGCAACTGGCCAAGGGCGACGCGGCGGTGACGGTCACCGGCGCCGATCGTGGGGATGAAGTCGGGTCGATGGCCCGCACGGTGGAGGTCTTCAAGCAGAACCTCCTCAACAATCGTCGCATGGAGCAGGAGGCCAAGGACGCCGAAGCCCGCGCCGCGGCGGAAAAGACCCGGACGATGAACGCTCTGGCCGACAGCTTCGAGGCGAGCGTCCAGAGCGTGGTCGGTGCGGTGTCGTCCGCAGCCACCCAACTGCAGAGCAATGCGGAAAGCATGTCCTCCACTGCGGAGGAGACCACCCGTCAGGCCGCCTCCGTCGCCGCGGCCAGCGACCAGACGCTCAGCAATGTACAGACGGTGGCTTCCGCCGCCGAAGAGCTGGCGAGCTCCATCAGCGAAATCGCCCGGCAGCTGGAATCCGCCACCCGCATGAGCCGGTCCGCGGTGGACGAGGCGCAGCGGACCAACGACACCGTGGAAAGCCTGGCCCAGGCGGCGGAACGGATCGGCAGCGTCGTGCAGTTGATCCAGGAGATCGCCAGCCAGACCAACCTGTTGGCTCTGAACGCCACCATCGAAGCGGCGCGCGCCGGTGAGGCCGGCAAGGGCTTCGCCGTCGTCGCCAGCGAGGTGAAGAGCCTCGCCAACCAGACCGCACGGGCAACCGAGGAAATCTCCGGCCAGATCCAGGCGATCCAGAAGGAGACCCATGGGGCCGTCGGCGCCATCCGCGGCATCGCCGACACGGTCCAGCAGGTCAACCAGATCGCCACCTCCATTGCCTCCGCTGTGGAAGAGCAGACCGCCGCCACCGGCGAGATCTCCCGCAATGTCCAGCAGGCGGCCCAGGGCACGGCGGAGGTGTCGCGCAGCATCATGGGCGTCAACGACGCCTCGCAGGAGGCCGGCCGCTCGGCGGCCGAAGTGCTGCAAGCCGCCGGCAGCCTCGGCAACCAGGCGCAGAGCCTGCGCGAGTCGGTCGACGCCTTCGTCGCCCGCATCCGCAAGGCCTGACGACATCGCTCCGAAAAAGCCCCGCTGCGCCGGGATCGATGCAGCGGGGCCTTTGCGTCCGGCCGGTGCGCGTCAGCCGTTGACCACCGTTCCGCCGTTCGGGTGCAGGACCTGACCAGACATATAAGAAGAATCGTCCGACGCCAGGAAGACGAAGGACGGCGCAACCTCGTCCGGCTGGCCGGCGCGCTTCATCGGCACGTTGCCGCCGAAATTCTCCACCTTCTCCTCGTCGAAGGTCGAAGGGATCAGCGGGGTCCAGATCGGCCCCGGAGCGACCGCGTTGACGCGAATCCCGCGGTCGGCCAGCGCCATCGACAGCGACCGGGTGAAGGCGACGATGGCGCCCTTGGTCGCCGAATAGTCCAGCAATTCCGGACTGCCCTTGTAGGCGGTGACCGAGGTGGTGTTGATGATGCAGGCGCCCTCGTGCATGTGCGGCAGGGCGGCCTTCACCATGAAGAACTGGCCGAAGATGTTGGTGCGGAAGGTCCGCTCCAGCTGTTCGGCGGTGATGTCCTCGATCGACTTCTGCGGGTGCTGTTCGGCCGCGTTGTTGATCAGGATGTCGATGCGCCCATGCTCGCCGATCATGCTTTCCACCGCCTTGCGGCAGGTTTCCTCCTGACCGACATCTCCGCTCAGGATCTTGCAGGGCTGGCCCTCCGCCTCGACCAGCCGGCGGGTCTCGCGGGCGTCCTCATCCTCGTTCAGGTACAGGATGCCGACCTTTGCGCCCTCGCGGGCATACAGCACGGCGATGGCGCGGCCGATGCCGCTGTCGCCGCCGGTGATCAGCGCCACCTTGTCGCGCAGCTTGCCGCTGCCGCGGTAGCCGGGCCGGGTTTCCGAGGGCTGGGGATCCATCGGCGCCTGATGGCCGGGCCGGCTGTCCTGGTGCTGGGGCGGCTGCCTGCTCTCCTGCTGAGCCACGGCCATTTCTCCTTTCACTGTACCCCTGACGGGGCGCGGATGGGATGCGTTGCACGATCACAACAGCCCCGATTGCGTCGCGTTCCGCCCCGTCACCGGCTGGAACAATCAGCAACATCGTCCTGTTACTTGGCCGGGCGACGCGAAAGAGGATGGCGGTGCCGGATTGCTCGCCTCGAAAGGGAGCAGTGATCGCGCCGTTTGTCGGACTGGTATGGCCGAGGATCATGCCCATAAGATTGGGTAGGCGTCCTTTCGGCCGATCTTTCCGGAAACGGCGGAGCCACCGGACGTGTCACGGTTGATCGTGTCCCAGGGGAAAAACCCCGGCGACCCTTCCGGGAACGACAGAGATGAAGCGTGTGACGATGACCGATATCAACGCCTATCTGGACGGCGCCCTCGACGAACGGGAGCGCGCGGCATTCGAAAGCGTGGTCGAGAGCGATCCCGACGCAAAGGCGCTGCTCGCCCAGCATCGCCAGCATGTGGAGGAACTTCATCGCCTGTATGACCCGGTCCTGAACGAACAGGTCCCGCCCCGCATGCTGGAGTTGCTGCGCAAGCGGAAAGGCTGAGCCCTCGCGATTTTCCTCTCCGTTCCGCGGCGCCATGCGCTATGGGATGCGGTGATGCCCCTTTTTTTGGGGCGCGGGTTCGGACGGATGAGGCATGGCGCGCAGACGAGCGGAGCCGAGCATCCTGCTCGGCCCCATCCTGTATTTCCGCGGTGAACAGCGCGACCGATGGTGGCTGTCGGCGCTGTTCGTTTTGGACGGGGAGGTCGAACCCGACGACCTGCGGGTGGACGGCGTCACCCTGCCGGTTCCCCCACGCCACCTGACGGTCTGGCGCCGCCGCCACGTCTGGCGCTTCGACTTCGCTGTTCCCCGCGGCATGCGCGACACCAATGTCGCCTATGGCTTCCCCGATGGACCCCGCTGGATGGTGGTCGTTCCGGGTCGTCAATCACTCCCACGCATGGCTATTCTGTACGGAAGCGGAACGACCGACGCGACGAACGGCGCGGAGCCTCCGGATGGTGGTGCGCCGCCGTCGTCCCCGGCACTATGGCGCGATCTTCTCGCCGCGCATTCCGCCGACCGCTATCACCTGCTGATCCAGGCCGGCGGACAGGTCGATGGCGATGCCGTGCTGGCCGCCGCCCCGCAGGCAGCCTCTCTGCTGGGCGACGCCTCCCGCCGGCTCGGTCCGCCTCTGCCCGGCGTGGCGGAGGAACTGATGTCCGCCGGCTTCGACCGGATGCTGCGAGGGTGGAGCGGAGCCGCGGCGGCGGCCGTGCTGGCCTCGATTCCATCGGTGATGATGTGGGATGGCTCCGACCTCGGCCGGCTGCTGGCCGGCGCCTGGGGCGGCCGGGAGGACGGCGATGCCGCTTCGCGCAGCCTGCGCCCGCTGCTGGTGGCGACGCGCCGGCAGGCACAGCTGTTTCAAACCGGCTCCGTCGCCGATTCTCCGCCGGATTGCCTGTGGGGGGCTGCCTGCGGAACCCTGGCACAGGGCTTCGTCATGGGAGAGGCCGGGTTGCTGGCGCTCGACCTGTGGACCGACCGCAATGCCCGCCGCATCCTGTCGGAGCGTGACTGGAGCCTGTTGCCGGACTGGCTCGATCGCTTCGCCGCTTGCCGGCACCTGATCCTGGTGAGTGGCGCTCCGCTGCTGGTTCCCGCCGCCGCCGCGCTCGACCGCCTGGGTGCGGTGCTGCCGGCTCCCCTGCAGCGCCGGTTGGCGCGTGGGCTGGGCGATCATTGGACCGCGCCGGGTCGCCATGCCGAGTGGGAACGGATGCTCCGCACGCTCGGCGATTTCTCCCGGCGGACCGGCTGCCGCATCACCGTCGCGTCGCGTGGCCTGTCGGGTGCCGCCGGCCGGGGGGTGCTGCGCGGCGGCGGGCTGGAGATGTGGCAGCTTTATGCCCCCCGTTTCGCCGCCTCTCCCTCTGCTGCCCGGCCGGGCTGGCGCACCCGGCTGGCGGAGCCGCTCGCCACCCGGCCGGATCACCCCCTGCCCGCCCACAGGTTCGAGTTGCCGCCATTCACCGACGGTGGCCGACGGCTGCTGCACGGTTCCGGATGGATCGCCTGCAGCTTCGACGGCAAGGGGCAGCTCCATGCCCGCTGGTGCCTGCCGGCCGACGCCGGCCGTTACGCACAGGCCATTTAGCGCGACATCGCAACCAATCGGCCCTGCTTTCCGCCCCTTCTCCGCGCCTGACGTGCATATCCGGTTGAAAATCCTGGTTCTGCGCGTCTAGGCTGCCGCTCCCACCCTTTGCCGCAGGCCACCATGACCCGCCGTTTCGCCCTGACCTGGCCGCTGTCCGAGATCCATGGATGGGGGTTGGTCGGTGTCCATACCGCTCTGTACCTGGCTGCACAGGGCATGCGCCCGCTTCTGCTCGACGCCCCCATGATGGACAGCCTGCGGCCGGAAAACAGGGCGGCGCTGCAGCCCCTGGAGGACGAGCATCGCCGCTACATGGAGGCCGCCGCCCCTTACGGCGACAGCACCATCGTCATCCCGGATGCCGACGTCCTGCATGCGCTGGGCAACGGGTTCGTGACCGGGGAGCCTTCCCGCCGCTTCCGCGGGCATCGCAACATCGGCGTCATCGCCTTCGAGGATACGAACTTCAATGCCGAGGTGCTGGCACGCGCCCGCGCCTTCGACCGCATCGTGGTGCATTCCACCTACAACCGCGACCTTCTGCTGGAGCAGGGCTTCGACACTGTCGGCCTCGCCTTCCAGGGCGTCGACCCGACGGAGATCCGTCCTCTGCCGCCGTCCGGGCGCTTCGGCGACCGGTTCGTGGTGTTTTCAGGTGGGAAGCTGGAATACCGCAAGGGGCAGGACATCGTGCTGATGGCCTTCCGCGCCTTCCAGCAGCGCCATCCGGAGGCCCTGCTCGTCACCGCCTGGCAAAGCCCCTGGCCGGAGGTCGCCTTCACCATCGCCGACTCGCAGTTGACCCGCACCCCGCCGGACATCGGGCCGGACGGGCGGCTGCAGGTGGTGGAATGGGCTGCGCGCTACGGCCTGCCCGCCGGATCGGTGGTCGACCTCGGTCTCGTCGGCCGCGCCGACATCGCCGCCGTGATGGCCGATTGCCACGCTGCGGTCTTCCCCAACCGGTGCGAAGGAGCGACCAACCTCGTCGCCATGGAGGCGATGGGCTGCGGCGTGCCGGTGGTGCTGTCGGCCAACACGGGTCATCTCGACCTGATCGGTCCGGCCGACGAACCGCGCTGCTGGCCGCTGACGAAGCAGACCCAGCTGTTCCACAAGGGCGACCGCAAGGGGTGGAAGGAGTCCTCGGTCAACGAACTCGTCGCCCATCTGGAGGCGATCCACGCCGACCGGGAGGAGGCGAAGCGCCGTGCCGACCGCGCCCTCGCCTTCATCCAGGGCGAACGGACCTGGACGCACTTCGCCAAGTCCTTCGTCGAGGCCTGCGGCGCCTGACGGCGCCAGCCTGTCACCGGGCGGCGCGTTCCACCACGAACAGCAGCCCGGCGACCGGCACGCCCTTCTCGCGACGCGGCGCGCAGGGCTCCATCAGGCGCACGGCGAAGCCGGCCTCCTCCGCACTGCGGCGGACATATGCTTCGGCGTGGGCGTAGCGGCGGGTTGCGCCGAGGGCGAACTCCTGCGCCGACTCGGCCGGCAGGCTCTCCACCGTGGCGGCGAAATGGCCACCCGGCGGCAGGGCGCAGGCCGCCGCCACAAAGACCGGAGCAAGCTCGCCGATATAGACCAGCACGTCGGCCGCGACCAGCAGGTCCCAGCCGCTTGGGGAGCGCTCCATCGCCTCCACCACGTCACCAACGCTGAGTTCGTCGTAAAGTTCGCGCTGCCGCGCCTTTTCCACCATCCGCGGCGACAGGTCGACGCCGGCCAGATGCGCCGCCAGCGGCTTGAAGGTGACGCCCGCCAGCCCGGTGCCGCAGCCGAGATCCAGGATCCGCAGGCCCGCCGCCGCCGGAACCACGCGGTCCACCGCCGCCCGCAGCAGGTCGGGCGCCGCATAGCCGAGCTTGCCGACGAGATCCTGGTCGAATCGGTCGGCATAGCGGTCGAACAGGGCGCGGACATAGGCGGCCGACAGGTCGGCGCCCTCCCCGGCCTCCAGCGCCGCGATCAGCCGTTCCATCGGCGCGGCCTCGTCCCCCTCGGCGACATCGCGCGCATGGCGGAGCGCGGACAGCGCCTTCGCCGGTTCGCGCAACGCAAGCCAGCAGCGACCCAGCGCATGGTGGACCGCCGCATCATCCTCATACCGCCGGCCGAGCGGCTGCAGCAGTTCCACCGCCGCCAGTGCGTCACCCGCCATGCCCAGCGCCTCGGCCAGCGCCAGCACGGCGGCGCGGTCGTTCGGGCGCAGGGCCACGGCCTCACGGAACTCCTCCAGCGCCTCTTCATGCCGGACCAGCGCGGACAAGCAATGGGCGAGCCCGAGTCGCACTGGGGCCGAATCGCTCCGTTCGCCTGCCAGCACCCCATATAGAGCATGCGCAGCAGCGATTTCGCCGCACTGCCGCAGGGCGTCGGCCAGCATCAGCCGCCATGTCCAGTTAGCGGGATCCAGCATCACGGAGCGCCGGTAGCAGGCCGCCGTCCGCTCCGTCAGCCCCGCCCCGCCACAGGCGTCGGCCAGAGCCGCCCACGCCTCACCATTCGCGGGATCGACGGCGGCGGCCATCCGGAATCCACGGACTGCTTCGGTAAAATCCCCGGCATAGAGCCGGTCGTAACCGAAGCGGAACAGTTGATCGAGATCGGGAGCGGGCGACGCTCCGCCGAAGGACGGGTCCGCGGACAAGGGGCTGGGATCCTCTGAGGTCGGGTCTGCACGACCGGGATGCCCCGGCCCGTGAGGCTCGGCATCCGCCTGCCGCGATCCAGTGGCGATCAGCCCATGGCGGCACCCTCGAACCCGACCCGCCCGAGTCCAGGGAAACAAGGCGGCGGAGTTTACTGCCCCAACATGCTGCGCCGCGCAAGGGGGTCGCGAAAATCATCTGGAAGTGTGATTCCGGCGACACGCGGTCGCAGTAGCCCCTTTTTCATCCCCTGTACGGAAGGCAGACTCCGCCTATCGGGACACCCCTTTCGATTTCGCCGGCAAATGTGGCGCTTCAAAGGCTTATGCCTGCATCCGAAGGGTCTAGGCCGTCAGCCCGGCGCCTCTGCGTGACATCTGACGGACGAAAGCTGTGGTATTACCAGGGAGCAAGGCGGTTGACGATGGATCAAATTTTTGGAAGTGTGGCCGCGGCGCCCGATTGGGAGGCGTCGAACATCTGGGTAGGAGGCGGTCGCCGTAAGCGACTCGGTGACCGGAACAACGGCCCCGCGCGGGGGGTCAAACAGCCGCCGTAGAACACGGGGCGACATCAGAAGGAGGTTTGGGATGCGGGGACGAAATCAGCGCGTATGCGCCACAGCGGGTGGACGCTTCGCACTGGCTGCGGGACTGCTGACGGCCCCCCTGGTGGCGCTGATGATGGCAACTCCCGCCCAGGCCCAGACCGCGACCCCGTCGCTTGCCAAGGAAAGCTGCGTCACCCACGCGGTGGAAGCCGAACAGAAGCTTGGCATTCCCTCGGGCATGCTGGTGGCGATCGCGCTGGTTGAAAGCGGCCAGGACGGTGCGCCGCATCCCTTCGCGATGAGCGTGCAGGGCCGTCCCTACTACGCCCGCAACGTCAACGATGCCGCCCGGCACCTGCGCGACCATCGCGGGCAGCTTCGCTCCAACACCTATGTCGGCTGCATGCAACTGTCCGTCGCCTCGCACCGCGGCGAGTTCCAGCCGCTGGAAAAGATCGTGGAGCCGCGCGACAACGTGTTCTACGCCGGCCAGCTTCTGGTCCGCTTCCATGGCGAGGAAGGCAACTGGAAGACCGCGCTGGCCCGCTACAACGGCGGTTCGGGACGCCGTGCCCAGGCCTATGTCTGCAAGATCTGGCAGAGCCTGTCCGAACTGGATACGCAGAGCGCGAAGCTGCTCGCCTCCTCCCGTTGTGAAGACACCGATCCGGTCAGCGTTGCCCCCGGCACCCGCCGCAGCTTCCGCAATGCCCAGCAGGTCGCCGCGATCAACTGATCTCCGGCCCGAATCGCGCGTTCAAATCCCGCATCCACACCCGCATCGACGATGGCGCCGGCATGACCGCTGGCGCGAAGCCTCATGATCGGGTAAACCCCGGCGCATGAACTATCGCCACATCTTCCACGCCGGCAACCCGGCCGACGTGATGAAGCACGCCGTCCTGGCGCTGATCCTGGATCATCTGCGCGCCAAACCGGCGCCTTTCTGCGTGCTCGACACCCATGCCGGGATCGGGCGCTACGACCTGACCTCCGAACCGGCCCGCAAGACCGCGGAAAGCGACGACGGCATCGGCCGCCTGTGGGGAAAGCCGGCACCCCATCCGGGGCTGGCGCCCTATCTGGACACCGTACAGGCCTTGAACCCGGACGGCTCGTTGCGCTGGTATCCCGGTTCTCCCCGTATTGCTCGTGCCGCCTTGCGCCCGCAGGACCGCATGGTCCTGGTGGAACTGCATCCCGACGATGCCCACAGCCTCAAGGCGGAGTTCGCAGGCGACCGCGCCGTCTCCGTCCACCAATCGGACGCCTACACCGCGCTGAAGGCCCATCTGCCGCCCAAGGAGAAGCGCGGACTCGTCCTGATTGATCCGCCGTTCGAACAGCCGGACGAGTTCGCCCGCATGGCCGAAGGGCTGGCCTTGGCTCACCGCCGCTGGTCCACCGGCATTTTCGCCCTGTGGTATCCCATCAAGGAACGGGCGGCGGTCTGGCGGTTCCAGGACGCGGTGGAGAAGACCGGCATCCCCAAGGTGCTGATCGCCGAACTGACGTGGCATCCCGAAGACACCCACCTGCGCCTGAACGGCTCCGGCCTGCTGATCGTCAACCCGCCCTGGAAGCTGGACGAGACGCTGCGCGATATGCTGCCGGCCCTGCACGACGCCCTGCCCACCACCGGCGGCGGCGCGTCGGTGAATTGGCTGACGCCGGAGGCGCCGTAATCAGGGCATCCAGTGCAGAAAAAACCCCGGTCCTTGCGGGCCGGGGTTCAGGTCAGGATGGAGACCGTTCCTTTTCGGATTGGTGGATGCCTAGAAGCGGCGTTCCGTCTGCTGGGCCGCCCCTTCGAGGCGGGCGTTCAGCTTGCCGATGGCGGTGCTGGCGGTGTTCGCCGACAGCTCGGAAATCTTGACACTGCGGCTCAGCATCAGCTGCATGTTGTCCTTCAGCATCCGGCTCTGCGTCGCGTAGAAATCCGGGACCGTGCGGCTGCGCATCAGCGCGTTCATGCCTTCGGCATTGCGGCTTGCGACTTCCTGGGCCAGGCCCATCCATTCGCGCCAGGCATTCTGCCAGCCGTCAGCCAGCACGCTTCCGCACTGAACCATGACGTCCATGGTCTCGCGCGTCTGGCTGGCGACCTCGCCCTGGGCTTCCTTGGACAGGCCGAGAGCGCGCTGCAACTGCTCCGACGTGCGGCCCGCGACATCGCTGGCCGTCCCCATGACCGTGCGGGCGGTGTCGGCAGTGCGGCGGGTCATGTCGGCACCGGCGCCCATGGCCTTCTGGCCGGCTTCCGCGCCGGCATCGGCGGCATGACGACCGGTTTCGGCCGCCTCTTCGCCCATCGACCGGGCGGCGTCGGCGGCGCGTCGGGTGGTCGCTTCTCCGGCGCGGGTCATGTCTTCCACCGTACCCTTCGCACGGTTGGCCGTGTCACGCGTGGTGGTCGTGGTGTCTTTGTCCATGGCCATGCGAGATGCTCCTCGAAAACGTTCGTCCGGGCGGACGCCTCTTCCCAAAACTCGCGTCGGTCATTTTGCTGCACCGCCGCACGCGTTGAGTCGTATAACACCCGACAAGCAAAACGTTCCATGGCGCAAAATAATAATCCTGCACCCATTATTTCGAGGTATGAGGTATCTTGAAACCGTAGCGTCTTTCTTTCGAAACATTCCTTACTTCACCTACCACTCTCGCCCAACATATTTTCAGATTCAGTGCTTCTTCCCCAGCCTCGCCTGGATTTCTCCGGCTATGCCTCGACGGAAGACCAGAACGCAGACGACGAAGATGCAGCCGATCACCACCGGCACCGGCAGGCTGGTCGCCGCCAGATAGTTTTCCAACGTCACCACCAGCGCTGCACCGATCACCGGGCCGGACAGCGTTCCCATGCCGCCCAGCAGCGTCATCAGCACCACCTCGCCCGACATCTGCCATGTCACGTCGGTCAGGCTGGCGAGTTGGAAGACAATGGCCTTGGTCCCGCCAGCCAGACCCGCCAGCGTCGCCGACAGCACGAAGGCAACCAGTTTGTAGCGGTCGGTGCGGTAGCCGAGAGACACGGCGCGCGGCTCGTTCTCGCGGATCGCCTTCAGCACCTGTCCGAAGGGCGAATGGACCGCTCGCCAGATGATGGCGAAGCCGATCAGGAACACGGCCAGCACGGTGTAATACATCTCCATCGGATTGTTCAGGTCGAACATCCCGAACAGCACGCCGCGCGGCACGCCCTGGATGCCGTCCTCGCCATGGGTGAAGGGAAGCTGCAGCGCCAGGAAAAACACCATCTGCGACAGCGCAAGCGTGATCATGGCGAAATAGATGCCCTGCCGCCGGATGGCGATGCCGCCGAACACCAGCCCCAAAAAGGCCGAGGCCGCAGTGCCCAGCAAAATGCCGAGTTCCGGCGGCAGCCCCCAGACCTTCACTGCATGGGCGGTGACATAGGCGGCACTGCCGAAGAAGGCTGCGTGGCCGAAGCTGAGCAGGCCGCCGAAGCCGATCAGCAGGTTGAAGGCGCAGGCGAACAGCGCAAAGCACAGCACCTTCATCAAAAAGACGGGATAGAGCAGGAAGGGTGCCGCCAGCAGGCCGGCGAGCACCACCAGTGCGCCGATCCTCGCCGGCGTCAGGCCCTTGTCGGGGACGGACACCCGTGCGGCGGTACGGGGAGCCTTGGCGGACGCCCGGCCGCCGCTTTGCGAATGAAGGCTCATGCGCTCACCTTTCCCGTCCGAACAGGCCGGCGGGCTTGATCATCAGCACCACCGCCATGATGACGAAGACCACGATGTTCGAGGCCTCCGGATAGAAGACCTTGGTCAGACCTTCCAACAGGCCCAGACCATAGCCGGTCAACACCGCCCCCAGAATCGACCCCATGCCGCCGATCACCACCACCGCGAACACTACGATGATCAGGTTCGATCCCATCAGCGGCGATACCTGGTAGATAGGTGCCGCCAGCACACCGGCCAGCCCGGCCAGCGCGACGCCGAAGGCATAGGTCAGCGTCACCATGCGCGGCACATTGATGCCGAAGGCCTGGACCAGCACCGGGTTCTCCGTCGCCGCGCGCAGGTATGCTCCCAGCTTCGTCTTTTCGATGGCGATCCAGGTGCTGAGGCAGACGACCAGCGATGCCACCACGACCCAGCCGCGATAGTTGGGCAGGAACATGAAGCCCAGATTCTGGCCGCCCTTCAGCGCGTCGGGAATGGGATAGGGCTGGCCCGACACGCCGTACTGGTGGCGGAAGGCCCCCTCCACGATCAGCGCGAGGCCGAAGGTCAGCAGCAGTCCATAGAGGTGGTCCAGCTTGTACAGCCGCGACAGCAGCGTCTTTTCCAGCACCACCCCGAACAGCCCGACGATCAGCGGCGCCAGCAGCAGCGCCCACCAATAGCCGATGCCGAGCTTGGTCAGCAGCAGCCAGGACACGAAAGCGCCCATCATGTACAGCGCGCCGTGGGCGAAGTTGATGACGTTCAGCATGCCGAAGATCACCGCCAGCCCAAGGCTGAGCAGCGCGTAAAAAGACCCGTTGATCAGCCCCAGCAGAAGCTGTCCGAACAGCGCCTGGGGCGGAATGCCGAAAATCGTCCCCATCATGAGCGTCGCTCTCCCCTGCCGCCTCCGCCGCTGCGCCGGCCTACGACCGATGCGGCGGCGGGGGTGCCATTCCGTCACGTCACGCTTTTGCTCACGTCACGCTTTTACTTGGGCAGCTTGCAGCCGCTCTCTTCGAAGGTGGCGAAAGCCTCCTTGCCGGGGATGGTGCGCAGGATTTCGTAATAGTCCCACGGCCCCTTTGATTCCGACGGCTTCTTCACCCGCGCCAGATACATGTCGTGGACCATGCGTCCGTTGGGCAGGATGCTGCCGTTCTGGGCGAACATGTCGTTGACCGGCATTTCCTTCATCTTGGCGGCGACGGTCGGCCCGTCGTCCGTGCCGGCGGCCTCGATGGCCTTCAGGTAATGCCGGACGGCGGAATAGCTGCCGGCCTGCACCATGGTCGGCATCTTGCCGTGGCGATCGAAGAACTTCTTGGACCAGGCCCGGGTCTCGTCGTTGCGATCCCAATAGAAGCCGGTGGTCAGCACCAGATCCTGGGCGACCTGCAGCCCCAGCGCATGCACGTCGGACAGGAAGATCAGCAGGCCGGCCAGCTTCTGCTGCCCGCTCTGCGTCAGGCCGAATTCCGACGCCTGCTTGATCGAGGTGATGGTGTCGCCGCCGGCATTGGCGAGCCCGACGATCTTGGCGCCAGACGCCTGTGCCTGCAGCAGGAAGGAGGAGAAGTCGGCGGTGTTCAGCGGCGCCTTGACCGAGCCAACCACCTTTCCGCCGGCCTTCTTCACCTGGGCCGAGGTGTCCGCCTCCAACTGGTGTCCGAAGGCATAGTCGGCGGTAATGAAGAACCAGCTGTCGCCGCCCTCCTTCACGATGGCCTGACCGGTGCCGACCGCCAGCGCGCGGGTGTCGTAGGGCCAATGAAAGCCGGTGGGGGAGCAGGCGTCGCCGGTCAGGCGCGACGTCGCCGGGCCTTCCATCAGGAAGATCGTCTTCTTTTCCCTCGTCACTTCCTGGACAGCCAGGGCGACGCCGGAGTTCGGCACGTCGACGATCACGTCGACCCCGTCCTGGTCGATCCACTGGCGGGCGAGATTGGAACCGATGTCGGGCTTGTTCTGGTGGTCGGCGGTGATGATCTGGATCGGCTTGCCCAAAATCTTGTTGCCGAACTCCTCCGCAGCCATGCGCGCGGCGACCGCCGATCCCTCGCCGCCGAGATCGGCATAGAGGCCGGAGCGGTCGTTCAGCACACCGACTTTGACCATGTCGCCGGACAGCTTGCCCTGCTGGGCATTGGCCGGTCCCGTGGCACCGATCGTCAGGGCGGCCAGGGCGGCACCGGCCAAAAGACGTGCGATCATGCGTGAATTCCTCCCCCTCAGCGTTGCGTTGCGCGTGGTTTCTGGAGACTTGCCGGACCGGTTCGTCAGGCGGCCTCCCCGCGCGGTCGCGCCGGCCGATCCGCCCGGTTTTCCGGAACCGTCCTGCCATCCGCGCCGCCGCTTCCCAACCACTATGCAGGGGCATCACGTTGTAAGCGAAGCGGAATTTCAGCCTCACAAACAATTTTCATCAAGGGTCGGGCGAAACACCCGCTTTTTCCATTCGGGGGTGTATGGCGGCGACCGGGGGCGGCTCCAGGCCCTGCCGGCGCCGGTCGATCCGCCGCATGATCGGCGTCACCGTCGTGCCGTGGACGAGAATCGAGAGAAGCACGATCAGCCCGGTCACCGCCCACAATGCGTTCGGGACGTCGAACTCTGCGGTGTTCAAGGCGTAGGCGACGTAATAGATGCTGCCCATGCCGCGGATGCCGAAGAAGCCGATGGCCAGCTTCTCCCCCAACGGCATCGGCACGCCGGCCAGCCCGGCCATCCCCGCCACCGGTCGCACCAGGAACAGGATCACCACGGCCGCACCGACCGCGCTCCAGGACAGCGCGTCGATCAGCCCATGGGCGAGCGTGCCGCCGAACAGCACGAGCATCAGCATCATCATCAGCCGCTCGGTCTGCTCGACGAAGTCATGCAGCCGCTCGTGATACTCGCTGTCCCGCTCGGCATCGCGCAGAGCCACCGCTGCGACGAACACGGCGACGAAGCCATAGCCGCTGGCCAGTTCGGTCACCCCATAGGCGATCAGCGTGATGCCGAGCGATACGAAGCCGTCGCCGGTCCGCGACAGGTTGGCGCGATTCGGCACCCTGAAGGTGACATAGCCGAGGAACCGCCCGACCAGCCAGCCGACGCCGACTCCGGCGGCCAGCCGCCAAAGGACGTCAAGCAATGCCCAATGCGTCAGCATGTCCCAGGGCGGGTTGTTGTTGAGCAGGGCGACGCCGATGGCGAGATAGACGAAGGGAAAGGCCAGCCCGTCATTCAGCCCGGCTTCCGACGTGAGGCTGAAGCGGATCTCGTCCTCCTCCCCCGATTGGGGCGGGCCGACCTGGATGTCGGAGGCGAGAACCGGATCGGTGGGGGCCAGCGCCGCCCCCAGCAGGATGGACGCCGCTAGCGGGAAATCCAGCCAGTACCAGCCGATCAAGGAGATCATCAGGATCGACAGCGGCATGGTGATGCCCAGCAGCCGCCATGTGATGATCCAGCGCCGCCAGCCGATGCGGCGGTCCAGCTTCAGCCCTGCGCCCATCAGCGAGATGATGACGATCAGTTCCGTCAGCCTCTCCGTCGCCTCCGGGAAGGCCAGCGGCTCCGGATTGTCCAGCCGCAGAAGACTGAAGACCGCAAATCCCAGCGCCACGCAGATGATCGGCAGCGACAGCGGCAGTTCCTTCAGCACCATCGGCAGCCAGGCCACCAAGAGGATCAGGAAACCGAGCCCAACCATGAGGACGATGTAGGACATGCGCCGCCTGTTCCAGTAAATGCCCCCGACACGGTCTGCTGTCGGGACATCGTCCGGGCGTGCAGGAACCGAATCCCGTCAACGCGAAAAGACGTTGAAGGGTTCAGCGACAAAAATGGAACACTGCGGAAAGATTGCGAAGATGCCGGCTCGTTCGGCTTTGCTTCCCTGACTTCGTCCTGTCGGTTTTCTACCGAGAGCGCCCTAATCCACGCAGGAGCGCACAGGAATGGGAAGCGTGCCTGGATGCCGCCCGCGGGAGCCGGAACCGCGGGGGCCGTCGCAAATCCGGGCTTTTCTCAGGCCGCAGACGTCATCGGAAAGCCGCTGTAGTCGAGCGAGGCCGACCAGAAGCGTTCCAGCTTGCGCAGCGTCTCGTTCGCCTTGGTCAGTTCCTCGTCGCTGAAACCGGCCTTTTCCAGGGCGGCCAGATGACGTTCGAACATGACGCTGATCTTCTCGCGCAGGTCCAGGCCCTTTTCCGACAGGCGGACGCGGACGGACCGGCGGTCGTGCGGAGAGCGTTCCTGTCCGAGATAGCCATTCTCGACCATCTTCTTGACGTTGTAGGAGACGTTGGAACCCAGGTAATAGCCGCGCGCGGTCAGTTCGCCGACCGTCATCTCGTCTTCACCGATATTGTAGAGGATCAGGCTCTGGACGTTGTTGATGTCCTGGATTCCAAGCCGGTCGAGTTCGGTCTTGAGCACTTCGAGAAAGTGGCGGTGAAGCCGCTCGATCAACAGAATGCTCTCGTAATAGGGTTTGCGCACCGCGGTCTCCTTTGGCTCTAACCGGCCGTTCCCCGCGCAAGGACGATACCGGGACCTTAAAGCGAGATTAACCGATCATTCGTCGGCAATCATCCTAATAATTCCGGAAAAAGTCTGGCACAACCAGTCTGTACAGGCCCCTTTCGCCGGGTGCCCTCATCCGAATGTTTTCGACCGGGTGGAGGCTCCGGCATAACCGGAACGGAGTGGCCCCGAAGTCCGCGCCGGGGCCGCTCCCACAGCCATTGCGTCAGTCGCGGAACACGAGATCGCCGCCCGCGGGTTCGGCGAAATGACGCTCCACGTCGGACGGTCCGACATCGACCAGATCGGCCGGTTTCCATTTCGGATTCTTGTCCTTGTCGACCAGGACCGCGCGGATGCCTTCGTAGAAGTCGTCCCCGGCAAGGCAGGCGAGGCTGAGGCGGAGTTCCTGCACCATGCAGGCTTCGAAATCCAGCTTGGCTCCGCGGCGCAGGGCGGCCAGCGTGACCTTCAGGCTGGTCGGAGACACCCGGCGCAACGTGGCGACCTGCCCGGCCGCCCATTCGGTCCCCTCGGCCTCCAGGGCCTTGATGATCGCCTCGACACTGTCGAAGCCGTAGCAGCGGTCGACCGCGGCGCGAATCGCGGCAACGGACGCCTCTCCGGCCTCGCCGCGACGGGCGGCGACCGCCTCGTCCGCCGGGACGCCGGCCGCCAGATCGTCGACCAGCGCGTCGATCTGGCCGCTCGGCACGAAGGCGTCGGCGGCGCCGATCGCCAGCATGTCGGCGGCCTTCAGCCGGTCGCCGGTCAGGCCCAGCCAAATGCCGACCTGCCCCGGCAGCCGCGGCAGGAAATAGGTGCCGCCGACATCGGGATAGAGGCCGATGCCCGTCTCGGGCATGGCGAACAGGGTGCGCTCGCTGACGATGCGGTGGCTGCCATGCACCGACAGGCCGACGCCACCGCCCATGGAGATGCCGTCGATCAGCGCGACATAGGGCTTGGACAGCCGCTTGATCAGCCGGTTCAGCACATATTCCTCGCTGAAGAAGGCGCGGACCGGTGCCGTGTCGCCGCGTCCCTCCTTCGCGGCCTTGCCGGCCTCGTACAGGCTGACGACGTCGCCACCGGCGCAGAAGGCCTTCTCTCCCGCGCCGCGGATCACGACGGCCTTGACCTCCGGGTCGGCATTCCAGGCCCGCAACTGCGGATCGAACAGCCTGATCATGCCCAGCGTCAGGGCGTTCAGGGCCTTCGGCCGGTTGAGCGTGACGAGGCCGATCGCGCCCCGGCGTTCGAACAGAATCTCAGCAGCGTCGCTCATCGTCTTGTATTTTCTCGATTATCGTTGGAAATCGGGCGGTGGCGGGCCACCTGCTCCGTCACCCCCTGATGCATCGGGCGAAGCTTGCGGCCGCCGCAGATGATACGGGAGCCTGCGCCCCTGTCAAATCGGCCATACGGTGCCGGATGTTCATAGGCGCCGCCGCGCAACCGAATAAGGAACTTCGCCCCCCTTGGACCGTTGCGCTCACGCTCTCATCTGTTCTGCACCGCCCCGAGACGCAGATCCACAGAAGGTTCGACGCTATGCCGCTTCACAATCCGGCCGGTCAGCCATGAAGGTCGGTATCATCCTGAACCAGCAGGCCGGCTCGCTGGTCGACCGCCCCTTGGACGGTGCCAAGCAGGCGATCCGCGCCGCTTTCGAACGGCGTGGCGCCGAGGTGGACCTGCACAGCGTCGACGGCGCCCAATGCACGGAGACGATCCAGCGTGTGCTGGACTCGGACGCCGAGATTGTTGTGGTCGGCGGCGGCGACGGTACGCTGCACAGCGCGGTGAAGCTGGCGCTGCCCACTGGCAAAACGCTCGGGGTAATTCCACTGGGCACTCTCAATCTCTTGGCACGCGATCTTCACATGCCGCTTGAACTGGAAGCGGCGGCCGAGGCACTGGCCGCCGGCCGGGTTCGCGTCATCGACATCGCCGAGGTGAATGGCGAGCCCTACACAAACAGCTCCATTCTGGGCTTTTATCCCCAGGTGGTGCAGGAGCGGGAACGCCAGCGCAAGCAGCACCGGCTGCTGAAATGGCCGGGTGCCGCGCTGGCCCTGGCAAAGACGCTGTACAAGCTGCCGCTGCTGGACGTACGCCTGGATTGGGGCGAAGGGCCGAAGCGGATGCGCACGCCGATCCTGGTCGTCTCCAACAATGTCTACGATGACGGCTTCGGTCTGGTCCTGACGCGCCAATCGCTGGATGCCGGAAAACTCGGGGTCTACGTCGCCCGCGAACGGAACGCCTTCGCGATGCTTCGGTTGATGGGACGGCTGGTCGCCGGATCCTGGAAGCAGGACGAGGCGCTCGACACCTATGCGGTCACCAGCCTGACGGTCCACAGCCGCCGCCATCGCCTGAAGATGGTCAACGACGGCGAGATCCGGAAGCTGCGCGCACCGCTTCACTACCGGATTCGCCCAGGAGCCCTGAAGGTTCTGGCCCCCGGCTGAGAGAAAGGATGAAGCTGGCGTGAAACGGCTCGCTCACATTTCCGACCTGCATTTCGGGCGAATCGACCCCCGTGTGGTCGACGGCCTGCTGGCCGATCTGACGGCCCAGGCACCCGACCTCATCGTCATCTCCGGCGATTTCGTGCAGCGGGCGAAAGCACGCCACTTCGAGGAGGCACGAGCCTTCCTGCAGAAATTGCCCTTTCCCTACATGGCCGTACCGGGGAACCATGACATCCCGGTCTATAATGTGTTCAAGCGCTTCACCGACCCGTTCGGCCATTACCGGCGCTACATCACCAGCGATTTCAGCCCGCTGCATATCGATAACGAGATAGCCGTTCTGGGCATCAACACCGCCCGTCCGGTCATCATGGATTTCTCCGAAGGGCGGATGAACCGCCACCAGATCGCCCGCGTGCGCGAGGTGTTCTGCGGCATGCCCGATACCGTGTTCAAGGTGCTGTTCACCCACCACCCCTTCCTGCCGCCGCCGGACCTGCCGAAGACCCAACTGGTCGGACGGCACAAGCTGGCCCTGCCGGCGCTGGAGAGCTGTGGCGTCGACCTGCTGCTGGCAGGCCATCTGCACAAAGCCTATTCCGGCGACATCATGAGCTTCCACACCCAGATCGCCCGCTCGATCCTGGTGGCCCAGGCCTCCACCGCGACCTCCACCCGGCTGCGGAACGAGACCAACGCCTACAACCTGATCACCGTCGAACAGCCGACCGTGACCTTCGAAGTGCGGTCGTGGGAGGGCGCGGCCTTCACCGGCGGATTGGTGTCCACCTACCGCAAGCAGGGACACCGCTGGACTCTGCAGGCACAGGACACCGGATTCCGTCCCGTGACCGGCGACCCGGTCGCCGCAGCCTGGGAGACGGCCGACCGCCTTTCAAGAGGACACGAACGGGACAGGGCATGAGGCCTGCGCAAGGCTGCCGGCCCATCCCAAAGGACCGCGGGCGCCCCCACGGCTTGAGTTCACTATGCGGGAAGGCGTAGGATCGCCGCACTCGTTCTAAGTGCATGGTCTTCCCGATGCCGATCTCCCTCCCCGCCGCCTTCCCGCGCACCCGTCTGCGCCGCAACCGCGCCGACGCCTGGACCCGCCGTCTGGTCGCCGAGAACACGCTGACCGTCGACGACCTGATCTGGCCGGTCTTCGTGATCGAGGGCGAGAATCGTCGGGAGCCCGTCGCCTCCATGCCGGGCGTGGAGCGCCTGACGATCGACCTGCTGTGCGAAGCGGTGGCGTCCGCCGGCTCGCTCGGCATTCCCTGCATCGCCCTGTTCCCGGTCGTCGGCTCGGATGGCAAGTCGGAGGACGCGGCGGAGGCCTACAACCCGGACAACCTGATGAACCGCGCCATCCGCGCGGTCAAGGCGGCGGCGCCGGAAGTCGGCATCCTGGGCGACGTGGCGCTGGACCCCTACACCAGCCACGGCCATGACGGCCTCCTGCGCGACGGCTACATCCAGAATGACGAGACCGTCGACGTCCTGATCCGCCAAGCCCTGTCGCAGGCGGAGGCCGGCGTCGACATCGTCGCCCCGTCCGACATGATGGACGGCCGCATCGGCGCCATCCGCGATGCGCTCGACCGGGACGGCTACCATCTGACCCGCGTCTGCTCCTATGCGGCGAAATATGCCTCGGCCTTCTACGGCCCCTTCCGCGACGCGGTGAACTCCGGCGGCTTCCTGAAGGGCGACAAGACCACCTATCAGATGAACCCCGCCAACACCGACGAGGCCCTGCGCGAGGTCGCCTGCGACCTGCAGGAAGGGGCGGACATGGTGATGGTGAAGCCGGGCCTGCCCTATCTCGACATCATCCGCCGGGTGAAGGACCAGTTCGCGGTTCCGACCTTCGCCTATCACGTGTCGGGCGAATACGCGATGCTGCGCGCCGCATCGGCCAACGGCTGGCTGAACTACGACAAGGCCCTGCTGGAGACGCTGATGGGCTTCAAGCGCGCCGGCTGCGACGCGATCCTGACCTATGGCGCGGTGGACGCCGCGAAGCTGCTCAAGCAAGGCTGAGCAGTTCGGGGCCATCTTTGAGCCGACCGGGGCCGCGGGGCGATCCGCGGCCCTTTATCGTCGGGGGCATCGCACCCAGCGGAGATGCCCCGATGACCCCGACCGCCTTCTTCCGTCCGGCCATGCTGGCCGCCCTGCTGCTGACCGCCGCGCCGGTCGCCGCCTTCGAGTTGCAAAGCCCCGACTTCACCGACGCGTCGCCGATCCCGGAGCGCAACGTCTTCGCCGGATTCGGCTGCAGCGGCGGCAACCGGTCACCGGCCTTGAGCTGGAGCGAACCGCCGGCCGGCACCCGGAGCCTCGCCGTCACCATCTATGATCCCGACGCCCCGACAGGCAGCGGCTGGTGGCACTGGGTGCTGTTCAACCTGCCGGCCGCCACCCGCAGCCTGCCCGCCGGCGCCGGCGATCCGGCCAAGCCGATGCTGCCTGCCGGCGCGGTACAGAGCCGCACGGACTTCGGCACCACGGGCTATGGCGGACCCTGCCCGCCGCAGGGCGACACGCCCCATCGCTATGTCGTCACCGTTCATGCGCTGAAGGTGGACAGCCTGCCCCTGCCGGCCGATGCATCGGGCGCCATGGTCGGCTTCAACCTGAACGCCGCCACGCTGACGAAGGCGACGCTGACCGCCCGCTACGGCCGTTGATCGACTGCCGGCCGCCGCCATAGGATGGTGCCATGGGTCCAGACCTCCTCGCCCGCCTGTCCCGCTTCGTCGCCCGTGACCAACGTCCCGGAGCGGGCGACCGTCCGCACCGGCCGGAGCTGTGGGCCTTCGTCGCCCATGACTGCGAGAGGCTGGCGGAGGTGCGGATCGAGCGCACCGCCTTGATCGCCGTGCTGGAGGGCGTCAAGGAACTGACGGATGCCTCCGGCACGACCCGCAACTTTCCCGCCGGCACGGCCATGCTGCTGCCGCCGGGCTGGTGCGGGTCGGTGGTGAACGATCCCGGCACCGCCGGCCGCTACCGCGCCCTGGTGCTGGAGTTCCCGGCGGAGATGGTCCGGCGCCTGCTGCGCGCCCATGGCACGGAGGGGCTGACCCAGCGCGCCCGGCCGGGCGACTGGCATGTCACCCTGACGCCGGCCCTGACCGACGCCATCCACCACGCCGCCGCCGGCCTGACCGCCGACCCTCCGCTGCCGCCGAAGCTGGCCGAGCATCGCTGCATGGAGGTGCTTCTGGCGCTGCTGGAAGATGGCGTCTGGTGGCTGGGTCCGGTCGCACCGACCGGCACCACCGATGCGGTCCGCCAACTGCTGCGCACCCGGCCGGATACCGCCTGGACGGCGGACAGCGTCGCCGGAGCGCTCAACCTAAGCACCGGCACGCTGCGCCGCCGGCTGTCGGAGGAGGGCTGCTCGGTCCGCAGCATCCTGGTCGAGGAACGCGTCGCCCATGCCCGCGATCTTCTGGAACGCGAGGGGCTGAGCGTGCAGGAGGCGGCGGAGGCCTGCGGCTATTCCAACCGGTCGCACTTCGCCCGGCGCATCCGCACCGCTGTCGGCCTCAACCCGTCGGACCTTCGCGACCGCTGACCGGCGCCGTGCCGTAGGCCCGCACCAGCGCCGCCACCGACTCGGCGATCACCCGCTCCGGATCAGCGGTGACCGGCAGTCCCAGCATGGTCGGCCAGAACAGCACCTCCTTCAGCCCGCCCATCAACTGGGTCGCCGCCACATGCGGATCGGGGGCGTTCAGCCGCCCGCGCGCATGCTGGGCGGCGATATAGTCGTCGAGCAGCGCATAGGCCTGCCCCTTCCCACCCTCTAGGTAAATCTGCGACAGCTCGGGAAAGCGCTGATGCTCGGCGATGACGAGGCGCAGCAGCCCGCGCACCACCGGGCGGCCCATATGCACCAGCAGCGACCGGAGGAAGGCGGGAAGCGCCTGCTCCGGCGGCTGGTCGTGGCGAAGGGTCTGGTCGCCGTCACTGTGGAACCCCTCATACAGGCCGGAGACGACGGCCTGGAACAGCTCGCGCTTGCCTGGGAAATGATTGTAGACGGTGCGCTTGGACACGTTGGCGTCGGCGGCGATTGCGTCCATCGAAGACGCCTCGTACCCATGGGTCAGGAAGGCACGGGTCGCCGCCTCCACCACCGCATCCCGCTTCGCCGAACCGCGCACAGCATCCCCTCCCGAGACATTGACATTCACCGGTCACCAAGTACACTGCACCGTGTAGTGTATTTGCTGCCGCAGGCTCCCAGGGTAATCCGCCCGGCCGCGGCACGGGAGGGGTAAAGCGATGAAACAGCGCAACATCGGCAGCATTCTCTCGGTTTCCGAAATCGGCCTGGGCTGCATGGGCATGTCGGAGTTCTACGGACCGACCGACGACGCCCAGTCGCTCGCCACGCTGGAGCGGGCGTTCGAGCTTGGCGTCACCCATTACGACACCGCCGACATGTACGGCGGCGGCCACAACGAGTCGCTTCTGGCCCGCTTCCTGGCCGGCAAGCGCGACCGGGTGGTGATTGCCACGAAGTTCGGCATCGTCCGCCAACCCGGCGAATACGCCCGCCGCATCGACACCAGCCCGGCCTATGTGGCGCAGGCCTGCGACGCTTCGCTGAAGCGGCTGGGGGTTGAGGCCATCGACCTCTATTACGCCCACCGCCTGAACCCGGACATCCCGGTGGAGGAGACGGTCGGCGCCATGGCCGATCTCGTGAAGGCCGGCAAGGTCCGCGCGCTCGGCCTGTCGGAGGTGTCGGCCGCCACCCTGCGCCGTGCTCATACCGTCCACCCGATCGCCGCCGTACAGAGCGAGTACTCGCTGTGGACCCGCGACATGGAGGATGCGGTTCTGCCGGCCTGCCGGGAGTTGGGCATCTCGCTGGTCGCCTATGCCCCGCTGGGCCGCGGCATGCTGACCGGTGCCGTCAGCAGCCCCGATCAGTTCGCCGAAAACGACTTCCGCCGAATCGCACCGCGGTTCGCCGGGGATAACTTCGACCGCAATCTGGCCCTGGTCGAGCAGGTGAAGGCCCTGGCGGCGCAGAAGGGCTGCACGCCGGGGCAAGTGGCGCTGGCGTGGCTGCTGGCACAGGGACCGGAGATCCTGCCGATCCCGGGGACCAAGCGGATCAAGTATCTGGAGGAGAATGTCGGCGCCGCCGCGGTGACGTTGACCGATGCGGAGGTGAAGGCGCTGAGTGATGCTCTGCCGCCGGGCGTGGCGGCAGGCGACCGCTATACGGCGGAGGGGATGCGGGGGGTGAATGTGTAGCACACGTCTAACGCGGAGTTAGACCCCCCACCTTAATCCTCTCCGCCAGTCGGGGGAGGAGACTGCCGCCATACGCCGACAAAGCTTCAATCCCTCCCCTGCGATCGGACCGGCCTTTGGCCGGCCGAGGGCTTGGGTGGGATGGGGGTCTAACGCCTTCCTTACGCCCTCTCCGCCACCGCCAGTAGCCCGTCCACATCCACCACGCTCTCCAGCCGATCCGCGACCGCGTCGAGTGCCCGCTCCACGGCCACCCCATAGGCCAGCTCCGACCCGCCGCCCATCGCCTGCAGATACGCCGCGCGAAAGCCGTCGCCGCCGAAAAGCCCGTGCAGGTAGCAGCCGGCGACGCGCCCGTCGGCCGACTCCGCGCCGTCCGTCACGCCGCCCGCAAGCTCCAGCATCGGCCGTGCCCGGTCCGGTCCTTCGGTCCGGCCCATGTGCATCTCGTAGCCCGCCACCGCCGCGCCGGTGCGGCGCTCACGCCCGCGGGCTTCCTCCAGCACCTTCGGGCCTTTCAGCACCGTCTCGACATCCAGCAGGCCAAGCCCCGCGGCCTCGCCCGGCGGGCCTTCGATGCCGTCCGGATCGGCGATCCGCCGCCCCAGCATCTGATAGCCGCCGCAGATCCCCAGCACGCGGCCGCCGCGCCGCCAATGGGCCAGAAGGTCGATGTCCCAGCCCTGCGCCCGCAGGAAGGCAAGATCGGCGATGGTCGCCTTGGTGCCGGGCAGGATCACCAGATCGGCATCGCCCGGCAGCGGCTGGCCCGGGCGTACCATGGCCAGGGCGACGCCGGGCTCCTGCGCCAGCGGATCGAAATCGTCGAAGTTGGCGATCCGCGACAGCATCGGCACGGCCACGCGCAACGCTCCATCACCCGCAGCCCGCGGCCGGTCGAGCGCAACGGCATCCTCCGCCGGCAGGGTCGCCGCCTCCTTCAGCCAGGGCACCACGCCGAACCCGCGCCAGCCCGTGTGGCTTTCGATGATCCGCAGCCCTTCATCGAACAGGCGAACATCGCCGCGGAACTTGTTGATGAGAAAGCCCTTGATCCGCTCCTGCTCAGATTTCGGTAGAAGTGCGTGGGTGCCCACCAGACTGGCGATCACCCCACCGCGGTCTATGTCGCCGACCAGCAGAACCGGCACGTCGGCGGCGGTGGCGAAGCCCATGTTGGCGATGTCGCCAGCCCGAAGATTGACCTCTGCCGGGCTGCCGGCGCCCTCCACCACCACGATGTCGGCCTCGGCGCGGAGCCGCTCGAAGCTGTCCAGGACGGTGCCCAGCAGTTCGCGCTTGCGCGCCTGATAGTCGGCGGCGCGTGCGGTGCCCACCACCACGCCGCGCACCACCACCTGGGAGCCGATGTCCGACTGCGGCTTCAGCAGCACCGGGTTCATGTGGACGCTGGGCGCCACGCCGCAGGCCCGCGCCTGCAGCGCCTGCGCCCGTCCGATTTCGCCGCCGTCGGCCGTCACCGCGGCGTTGTTGGACATGTTCTGCGGCTTGAACGGCCGGACGGTCAGCCCGCGCCGCACCAGCGCCCGGCACAGTCCCGCCACCAGCAGCGACTTGCCGACGTCGGAGCCGGTGCCCTGCAGCATGATCGCGCGCGATGGCATGGCTTTAGAACTCGATGCCGGCCTGGGCCTTCACCCCGGCCTCGAACGGGTGCTTGACCAGCGTCATCTCGGTGACGAGGTCGGCGGCGGCGATCAGTTCCGGCTTGGCGTTGCGGCCGGTGATGCAGACATGCAGATCCGGCCGCCGGGCGGCCAGGGTCGCCAGCACCTCCTCCAGCGGCAGATAATCCATGCGCAGCACGATGTTCAGCTCGTCCAGCACGATCAGGCGATAGCGCGGGTCGGCCATCAGTTCCTTCGCCTTGGCCCAGGCGGCCTCGGCGGCGGCGATGTCGCGGGCGCGGTCCTGGGTGTCCCAGGTGAAGCCCTCGCCCATCGTGTGGAAATCGACCAGATCCTCGAAACGTTCAAGCGCCACCGTCTCGCCGGTGGACCAGGCGCCCTTGACGAACTGCACCATGCCCACGCGCATGCCGTGGCCGACGGCGCGCATCATCAGGCCGAAGGCGGCGGTCGACTTGCCCTTGCCCTTGCCGGTGTGGACCATCAGCAGTCCCTTCTCCACCGTCTTGGAGGCGAGCGCCCGCTCCTGCAGCGCCTTGCGCCGCTTCATCTTTTCGGCATGGCGGCGGTTCAGGTCATCGGTATCGACAGTGTTGTCGGTCATGCGGGGGTTCCCTTCACGAACATCGGCAGACCGGCGACGGTCAGCACGACGCGCGGCGCCACGGCCGCGATTGATTGGTGCAGGCGGCCGGCATGGTCGCGGAAGCGGCGCGCCAGCGCGTTGTCAGGCACGATGCCGAGCCCGACCTCGTTGGAGACCAGGACCACCCGGCCCGGCAGAGCTGGCAGCATGTCCACCAGCGCCGCGGACTCCGCCCCGATGTCGGCCTCCGCCATCATCAGGTTGGTCAGCCACAGGGTCAGGCAATCGACCAGCACGCCGGTGCCGTCGGCAGCGTGGCGGCGGAGCGCACCGGTCAGGTCCCGCGGCTCCTCCACCGTCGTCCAGTCCGGGCCGCGGTCGTCGCGATGCTTGGCCACCCGCTCCTCCATCTCCTCGTCCCAGATTTGCGAGGTGGCGATGTAGACGCGCGGACCGCCCAGCGCGGTCACCAGCCCCTCGGCATAGCGGCTCTTGCCGGAGCGGGCGCCGCCAAGCACGAGGGTCAGGTCCAAACTCAGGCCGGCGGCCGTCATTCCCAAGGCGTCCCGTCGCGGTGGTGATAGGCGCCGTCGCGCCAGACCATGTCCTCGTCGGAATAGTCGATCTCATCGCCGCCGCTGCGGTCGCCGACTTCCAGGTAGCTTGCCGGCCGGCTGCTGCGGTTGATCAGGCGATGCCCATCGGCGACGCCATGCGGGAAACCGGCGCACATGCCGGCGGTCAACACGGTCTCGCCCGCGCCGGTGACCAGGGTCAGCTCGCCCTCCACCACATAGACGAACTCGTCCTGACGGCTGTGCCAGTGGCGCAGAGCCGACGACGCGCCGGGTTCCAGCCGGGTCAGGTTGACGCCGAAATTGGTGAGCCCCAGCGGATCGCCAAGCGCAACCCGGTGCCGCCCGGCCACCTGCGCCCGGAAGGGCTGCGGGTAGTCGGTAGCGCCGGTTTCGGCGGTCAGAGTGGCTGGATCGATGACCGGCGGATTCGGCACGGGCGGTCTCCGGATTGGCTTTGCGGGTCCGGACTGTCGCAAACCGAACCGGCGCCGTCAAACTGTGCAAGTCCCCTGACGGATCAGGGGTGCGGATCAGGGTTGAAGGGGCCGCGGCTGGACAGGCGCCCCCTCGCCCACCATGCTTATCGCACTGCGAAATCACAACCTGCGATCCGATGCCCAGCCTGGAAATCATCAGCCGCCGTCCCACCGGAACGCCTAAGGCGCCGCCGCTCCTGTTCGTCCATGGTGCCTTCAGCGGCGCCTGGATCTGGGATGCCAAGTTCCTGCCCTGGTTCGCCGCGCGCGGGTGGGAGGCGCATGCCGTCTCCCTGCGCGGCCATGGCAACAGCGAGGGGCGCGACCGTCTGCATGAGTTCGGCATCGCCGATTATGTGGACGACGTGCTGCAGGCGGCGGACGGCCTGTCGTCGCCGCCGGTGCTGATCGGCCATTCCATGGGCGGCATGGTGGTGCAGCGCGCGTTGGCCAAGCGCCGCTTTGCCGGCGGCGTGCTGATGGCTTCCGCCCCGCCCTATGGCCTGTGGTCCTCGACCATGGGGCTGGCTTGGCGGTCGCCTTATGTGTTCCAGCAGATGGCGATGCTGACCACCTTCGGCGAGAAGGCCATCGATCCGGACGCAATCCGCCGGGCCATGTTCTCCGACAAGATGCCGCGCGACGAGGCCGCCAAGTACGAGGCGTTCCTGCAGGAGGAATCGCGCCGGGTCCTGCTGGACATCGGCGGCTGGATCCCCTTCCCCGTGCTGCCGCCGCGCGAAACGCCGGTGATGGTGATGGGTGCGGAGGAGGATCTGCTGTTCCCGCGCGCGGAGGTGATCGCCACCGCCATGGCGCTATGCACCCAGCCGGTCTTCATGCCGGGAATGGGGCACGCGATGATGCTGGAACAGGACTGGCAGTCGGTCGCCGAGCGGGTCGAGCAATGGGTCTCGGCGACGGTGACGGCGGAGGTGGATTGAGGGGGCAAGTGCGCCCCCTCACGTCCTTCACGCCGCCCTTCAAGCCGTTGTCGGGTTCGGCATGCCTGGCATCGGCTCGTCGGCCGGCGGCGGGATTTCCGGCAGCACGTCGGGGTTGTCGGGCACCGGATAGGGATCGGGTGTGGTCGGCCGGTCCGGCTGCGGCGGGTTCGGGTTGGAGGGCGGCGGAATTTCGCCGGGGGTGGACGGCTTCTGCTGATCGCTCATACGAAAACTCCTGGGTCGGGGATGGCTCTGGGGACGGCCGTGGGATAACGCCTCAATCGACCGTCCGTTCAATCGCCCGGCCTCCGGCCTGCACATCCTGCCCGGCGCCTTCCACCGTGTTGCAGCCGGTCAGCATTGCCGCCAGCACCATCAGGAAGGTCAGGATCACCAGTTCACGCGCGGGGAACGGGATGGCGCGGGCGGTGGCGCGCTGCCGGCGGTTCTTGGCGTGGTGCATGGCGTCTCTCCGGTGTGAAGGGGGGATGAGTGGTTGTCCGGGCGTCGTTCGTCTCTGTTTCTGACAACGGGGCTACGGCGGCTTGGTTCCGCGGAAGCCCCTCCGGCCATGCAGGGAATGCAACGGTCCTTTCGAGGCGCCCGAAAGTCTTGACGCGGTACGCCCACCGGGCAAGATGACCGGCTTTTGCGCAGCCTGCCCGCTTTCCGGCCAGCCACTACGGTCCGGCGGCGCGGCCATGGCCGTATCCCTCAATGCCCGACACAGGTCCCGTCATGAGCACCGCCACCCTGCCCACGCCCGAGCCGTTGCGCGCGCGCCTCGCCGCCCACATCGGCGAGCTGCTGCGGCTGGCGGCACCGGTCATCGTCTCCCGCGCCGGGCTGATGGTGATGATGGCGGTCGACACCGCCATCGTCGGCCGCTATTCGGCGCAGGAGTTGGCCTATTACGGGCTGGCGCATCTGCCGGGCAACATCATGGTCGGCACCGGCGTCGGCCTGCTGATGGGCACGGTGATGATCACCGCCCACGCCTTCGGCGCCGGCAACGATGCGGAGTGCGGGCGGGCATGGCGCCGGTCCGTTCCCTACGCGCTGCTTCTGGGCGTGCTGTTCGCGCTGGTCTCCCTGCTGGGCGATCCGCTGTTTCGGGCGGGTGGCCAAACGCGGGACATGGCGGCGGGCGGCGCACATGTTCTGGCGGTGCTCGGCCTCGGGGCACCCG
This sequence comes from Azospirillum sp. B21, assembly GCF_008364825.1. Taxonomy (GTDB): domain Bacteria; phylum Pseudomonadota; class Alphaproteobacteria; order Azospirillales; family Azospirillaceae; genus Azospirillum. The sequence goes on along the minus strand of NZ_VTTO01000003.1, from coordinate 525,725 downwards.
GCATGATGCTGTACATCACCACCGGCTTCTTCCTGGAGGGCGTCAAGCGGCCGCTGCCTGGCATGGTCGCCATGGTGATCGGCAACATCGTCAACGCCGCGCTGGCCTGGGCGCTCGTTTGGGGGCATGTCGGGCTGGAGCCCTTGGGCGCCGTCGGCTCCGCCTGGGCCACCACCATCGTGCGCTGGGGCATGGGGCTCGGGCTGGTCGCCTATGTCTGGTGGATGCGCGACCATGACCGCTGGCAGGTCCGCCTGCCGGTGTCCGACTGGTGGAGCGGCGCGGCGCGCCAGCGCCATCTCGGCTATGCCGCCGGGCTCAGCATCGGGGTTGAAAGCGGCGCCTTCGCGGCGCTCGGCCTGTTCGCCGGCATGATCTCCCCCCTGGCGCTGGCCGCCTACACGGTGGGTCTGAACCTGACCGCCCTGCCCTTCATGGCAGCGGTCGGGCTGGCGTCGGCGACGGCGGTGCGGGTGGGCGTGGCCTATGGCCGCGGCGACCGCAGCGACATGGTGCTGGCGGGCTGGACCGGCCTCGGCGTCACCAGCGCCATCCTGGCCTGCGTCGGCATCCTCTACCGCAGCCTGCCCGAGGCGCTGGGGGCCATCTACACCAACGACCCCGAACTGCTGGAGGCGGTGGTGCCGCTGATCGCCTTCGCCGCCTGGATCCTGATCGCCGACGGCGGGCAGACGGTGATGGCGAACGCGCTGCGCGGCCGGCATGACGCCTGGGTCCCGACCGCGCTGCATTTCTTCTCCTACGCGGTGGTGATGATTCCGGTGTCGGCCTTCCTCGTTTTCGGTCTCGGCCACGGCGCCCATGGGCTTTTCGAGGGAATCCTGATCGCCAGCCTGGTATCGGTGACGATCCTGTCGCTGCGATTCGCGCGTTTGAGCCGGCGTTGAGCCGGCTTTTCGGCCCCGAATCGTTGTGTGCAATTGCGAGAGTTGCTATATTTCCAGGGCAAAACCTTCGGCCCGCAAGGCCAGTGACTGCCGCGGATTCCTAAAGCGGCGGCGCATTCGAAGAATGAGTGTCCTGCTTGAGCAATACGCCCCTTCCTCCCGCCTCCGACATCGCGCCGATCAACATCGAAGACGAGATGCGGAAATCGTATCTCGACTACGCGATGAGCGTGATCGTGAGCCGTGCCCTGCCCGACGTCCGCGACGGGCTGAAGCCGGTGCACCGGCGCATCCTCTACGCGATGAAGGAGGGCGGGTACGACTCGACCAAGCCCTATAAGAAGTCGGCGCGCATCGTCGGCGACGTGATGGGTAAATACCACCCGCACGGCGACAGCGCGATCTACGATGCCATGGTCCGCATGGCGCAGGATTTCTCCATGCGCCTGCCGCTGATCGACGGTCAGGGCAATTTCGGTTCGATGGACGGCGACCCGCCCGCGGCCATGCGCTACACCGAGGCGCGGCTTGCCAAGGCGGCGGAAGCGCTGCTGGACGACATCGACAAGGACACCATCGACTTCCAGGCCAGCTACGACGATTCGGGCCGCGAGCCCACCGTCGTGCCGGCCCGCTTCCCGAACCTTCTGGTGAACGGCGCCGGCGGCATCGCCGTCGGCATGGCGACCAACATCCCGACCCACAATCTGGGCGAGGTGATCGATGCCTGCTGCGCCTACATCGACAATCCCGACATTACGCTCGACGAACTGATGGAGCATGTGCCCGGCCCCGATTTCCCGACGGGCGGCCTGATCCTCGGCCGGTCGGGCAGCCGGGCGGCGCTGCAGACCGGGCGCGGCTCGGTCATCCTGCGCGCCAAGACCCATTTCGAGGAGGTGCGCAAGGACCGCACCGCCATCGTCGCGACCGAGATCCCCTATCAGGTCAACAAGGCCAAGCTGATGGAACGCATCGGCGAGGTCGTGAATGACAAGATCATCGAGGGCATCTCCGACCTGCGCGACGAATCGGACCGCGACGGCGTGCGCGTGGTGATCGAGCTGAAGCGCGACGCGGTGCCGGACGTGGTGCTGGCGCAGCTGTTCCGCCACACCCAGCTCCAGACCTCCTTCGGCGTCAACATGCTGGCGCTGAATGGCGGTCGTCCGGAGCTGATGAATCTGCTTCAGATCATCGCCGCCTTCATCCGCTTCCGCGAGCAGGTCATCACCCGCCGGACCGAGTTCCTGCTGGGCAAGGCGCGCGAGCGGGCGCACACCTTGGTCGGCTTGGCGGTCGCCGTCGCCAACCTCGACGCGATGATCCAGCTGATCCGCAGCGCCCCCGATCCGGTCTGGGCGCGCGAGGAGATCATGAACCGCGAATGGCCGGTTCATGACGTCGGTCCGCTGATCGAACTGATCGACGAGCCGGGCCGCGGCGTCAGCGAACAGGGTACCTACCGCCTGTCGGAGGTCCAGGCCCGCGCCATCCTCGACCTGCGTCTGCACCGCCTGACCGGGCTGGAGCGCGACAAGATCGGCGCCGAGCTGACCGATGTCACCGACCAGATCGCCGATTTCCTCGCCACGCTCGCCAACCGGCCGAAGCTGATGGGGATCCTGCGCGAAGAGCTGGTCGAGATGAAGGAACGGTTCGGCAATCCACGCCGCACCGAAATCCAGGATCTGGAGTTCGAGGCCGACATCGAGGACCTGATCCAGCGCGAGGACATGGTCGTCACCGTCAGCCAGTCCGGCTATGTGAAGCGGGTGCCGCTGTCGACCTACCGGGCGCAGAAGCGCGGCGGCAAGGGCCGCGCCGGCATGTCGATGAAGGCGGAGGACGCGGTCAGCGACCTGTTCGTCGCCAACACCCACACGCCGCTGCTGCTCTTCTCGAACCGCGGCATGGTCTACAAGCTGAAGGTCTACCGCCTGCCGCTGGGCAACCCGCAGGCGCGCGGCAAGGCCTTCGTCAACCTGCTGCCGCTGATCGACGGGGAGACCATCACCACCGTCCTGCCGTTGCCGGAGGACGAGGCCGCCTGGGCCGATCTGCACGTCGTCTTCGCCACGTCGAAGGGCAATGTGCGCCGCAACCGCATGTCGGACTTCGCCAACATCCGCTCCAACGGCCTGATCGCCATGAAGCTGGAGGAGGAAGGCGAGCGGCTGATCGGCGTTCACACCTGCTCCGAGGCCGAACACGACGTCCTGCTGGCGACGCGCGGCGGCAAGTGCATCCGCTTCCCCGTGGACGACGTGCGCGTCTTCGCCGGCCGCACCTCCACCGGCGTTCGCGGCATCAAGCTGGCCGACGGGGACGAGGTGGTTTCGCTGTCGATCCTGACCCATGTCGACGCCACGCCCGAGGAGCGCGCCGCCTTTTTCAAGATGAAGCGCGACGAAGGGCTGGAGATGGAGGGCGAGGCGGCGCCGGAAGCCGATGAGGTCCCGGCGGACAGCGTCACCCTGACGCAGGAGCGGTACGAGGAACTGAAACAGAAGGAGCAGTATATTCTGACCGTCTCCGACCGCGGCTATGGCAAGCGCAGCTCGTCCTACGAGTATCGCACCGCCGGTCGCGGGGGCCAGGGCATCTGGAACATGGAGATGGGCGAGCGCAACGGGTCCATCGTCGCCGCCTTCCCGGTCGAATCAAACCATCAGGTGATGATGGTGACCAACGGCGGCCAGGTGATCCGCATGCCCCTGCACGACGTGCGGGTGGCGGGCCGGAAGACGCTGGGCGTCACGCTGTTCCGCGTGGGGGCGGAAGAGCGCGTGGTCTCCGTCGCCACCATCGCCGAGGAAGACGGCGAGAATGGTGTGGGCGAGAACGGCGCCGGGGAGACTGGTGTCGACACGGGCGTTGAGACCGGCGGTGACGCCAACGGTTCGGACGGTTCAGTCGGCGATGCCGGCAGCGCCGCCGCGCCGAACGAATAACGGACGGGCCTAAAGGGGAACCCATGGCGACCAGCCAGACCGAGACCAGCCAGGGTCGTCGAATCGGTGTCTATCCCGGCACCTTCGATCCGATCACCAACGGTCACATGGACATCATCCAGCGCGCCGCCCGTCAGGTCGACCACCTGATCATCGGTGTCGCCCGGAATGCCGGCAAAGGGCCGCTCTACTCCACGGACGAGCGGGTCGCCATGGTTCGCGAGGACGTGGCCGCGCTGAACGCCGGCGGGGCCAGCATCGAGGTGCGGGCGTTCGACAATCTGCTGATGCATTTCGCCATCGAGATGAACGCCAGAGTCATCATCCGCGGCCTGCGCGCCGTCTCGGACTTCGAATACGAATTCCAGATGGCGGGCATGAACGCGCGGCTGAACCCGAAGGTCGAGACGATCTTCCTGATGTCGTCGGAGAAGCACCAGTTCATCTCCTCCCGCTTCGTGAAGGAGATCGGGCGTCTGGGCGGCGACATCCGCCACTTCGTCTCGCCCCGCGTCGCCGAACGGCTGGCCGAACGTTTCGCGCTGGAGGCCGGCAACGGCACCCCCCCGACGACCAACCAGACCTGATCCTGAAACCATGGACTTGATGGGCGGGCTTGATGGCAAAATCCTGCATTCGCCATCAAGCCCATGGTTGACCTTTCGGGCGCGTCTTTCTATGGTGCGCCCACTTCCGGCGGGGGCCAGTTTCCCACCGCCGCGCTGGATGATCCGGTAGCTCAGTCGGTAGAGCACGTGACTTTTAATCATGTGGCCGTGGGTTCGAATCCCACCCGGATCACCACCCTTTTCAAAACCTTGCCAAGCGAAATCCACTGCGGCACATAGATCGCAGCAGACGACAGATCGGAGTCGGTAAGGGGCAGCCCCTATTTAATCTTCCATCAATCCTATTAAGAGTCCGAACCAGTGAAAACTGGGGGTGACTATGGATTGGTTGAGGAACGCATCTGTTCGTACGAAGGTGATTGCGACTTTTTCCGTGCTCGTAATCGGAATTGCACTGCTGGGCCTGTTTGCGATTAATCGTTTGTCGTCCGTCAATGACGAAGCGGCGGAGATCCGCGACAACTGGCTTCCTTCGGTCACCGCCGTTTCCGACCTGTATGCGACCTTCTACTTCTACCGCTCCGTCGAAGGTGCCTTGATCGCAGTTCAGGACGAGGGCCGAATCCGCGCGGAGGAAGAAAGCCTCGACCAAACCATGCGTTCCCTCGAGGAGAAACGCGCGGTCTATGAACCGCTGCTGACCGCAGGTTGGGAGACGGAGACCTACCGGAAACTCGTCGACTCGCTCAACCGGTACATGGCAATCAGTCGGGACAAGATTCGTCCGCTCGCCCGCAAGAACGAAACCTCGGCACTCTCCGAGCTGTTCGTTGGTGAGTCGCGTCAGGAATTCCGCAACGCGAAAGCGCTGCTGGAAGAGCTGGTGCAGTACAATCGGTCCGAGGGTGTCAAGGCCGCCAACCGCGGAGCCGAGATCTATATTTCATCCCGCAACTGGATCATCGGCTCCATCCTGGTGGCGATGATGGTGGGCGTCGGCGCGGCACTGCTGATCCTCGGGGCCGTGGTCCGGCCCATGCACGGTCTGACCGGTATCATGGCGCGGCTGGCCAACCGGGAACTGACGATTGCGGTGGACGGCACGGAGCGCAAGGACGAGCTGGGCGCCATGGCGCGTGCCGTTCAGGTGTTCAAGGACGGGCTGATCGAGGCCAACCGCCTCGCCGCCGCCGAGGCCGCCGAGCAGCAGGCAAAGGCACGCCGGGCGCAAGCCATCGATCGGCTGCTCGGCGGATTCGAGAGTTCGTCCAGCACGGCCCTGCGCACCGTCGCCGCCGCGGCGTCGGAACTGGATACCACCGCCCACAGCATGTCGGCGATGGCCCAGCAGACCAGCACCCAGGCGACCATCGTCGCGTCGGCCGCCGAGCAGACCAGCGCCAACGTCCAGACCGTCGCCACCGCGACCGAGGAGATGGCCAGTTCCATCCGCGAGATCGGGTCTCAGATCTCCCGCTCCGCCGATGTCGCGGGCAAGGCGGTGAATGAGGCGACCCAGACCAGCGAAGCGGTCCGCAGCCTTGCCGATGCCGCGCAGAAGATCGGCGAGGTGGTCGGCCTGATCACCGACATCGCCAGTCAAACCAACCTCCTGGCCCTGAACGCCACCATCGAGGCGGCGCGTGCCGGTGAGGCCGGCAAGGGATTCGCCGTCGTCGCCAGCGAGGTAAAGAGCTTGGCCGGACAGACTGCCAAGGCGACGGAGGAGATTGCCAGCCAGATCGGTGCCATTCAGCAGACGACGCAGGGCGTGGTGACGGCAATCACCGGCATCGGCGGCACCATCGGCAGCATCAACGACATCACCACCGCCATCGCCGCCGCCATTGAAGAGCAGAGTGCCGCGACAAACGAGATCTCCCGCAACGTCCAGCAGGCTGCCGCCGGCACGCAGGAGGTCACGGGCAGCATCTTCCAGGTTACCCAGGCCGCAGGCGAAGCCGGCAACGCCGCCGGGCAGGTTCTGACCGCCGCCGGTGAACTGTCCCGTCAAGCCGAACTGATGCGCAAGGACGTCGAAACCTTCCTGAGCGACATCAAGGCGGCCTGACCGGCTGGGGGCGGACGAAGCCCCCAACCCTCGCAAGACGCATGCAAAGAAAAAGCCCCGCCGAAGCGGGGCTTTTTCTTAGAAACGTCACATACCGAGATGGCGACCCCAGCTGGATTCGAACCAGCGACCTGCCGCTTAGAAGGCGGCTGCTCTATCCAACTGAGCTATGGGGCCTTATCCCGGCTTCGCCGACCGCGGTCAGAAGCGCGGACGGTCGGTGCGGAAATTGTCGGCGTAGTTGCGCGGACGGATGCGGCGGACCGGGGCTTCCTGCACGGTGTAGTTCCAGCCCTCCCGCTCCGCGAACGCAATGGCCTCTTCCTTCGTCTCGAAGGACAGGCGCACCTGGTTCAGCGTGTCGCCGGAGCTGGTCCAGCCCATCAGCGGCTCCGGACGGCGCGGCGTCTCGATCTCGTAATCCAGCATCCAGCGGTGAGTCTTGGCCCGGCCGGACTGCATGGCCGTCTTGCTCGGCTGATAGATCCGGACGTTCATGGCTCGCTCGTCTCCCCAAATGCTGCGGTTGCGTCCTGGCGCTTACAGCTTGGACGCGGTTTTGTCCCTCGGCGATGGTCGGGGCGCCCGGATTCGAACCGGGGGCCTCCAGTACCCAAAACTGGCGCGCTGACCAGACTGCGCTACGCCCCGTCGCCGCGATGTGAGATACACGAACGCCACGCCTACGGCAAGCGAAGGGCGCACCGCTTTCGCGGTCTTTCTCCATCCTGCCTGCCGCGCCGGGCATCCGGTGCGGCGTTCGGTCGCTGAACTCCATTCCTTCAACAAATTTCCGGGTCCATTCGTTGCCGTCGCTCACCCCTGCCCCGCTCGTCATCGCCCTCTTCCTGCCCGACCTGCGCGACCGGCCGGACCGGCAGGCGGCGGTCGAACTCGCCCATCGCCTGCTGCGCGCCGGTGCAGCGGTGGATGTCGTGGCACCAATGGGCGGCGGTCCCTTGCGCGCTGCCCTCGATCCCGCCATCGGCCAGATCGACCTCGCCAAGCGGCACGCCGCAACCTCCGTCCTGGCGCTGGCTCGAATGGTGGCGGAACGACGGCCGGGACTGCTCGCCGCACCGCGGGAGGCCGCTTGGATCGCACGCGCGGCGCTGTGGCTGGCGCGCAGCGATGCACGGATGGTAGCCTTGGCTGGCGACGCGGCGGCCGACTTCGCGGCTATTCGTGCCGCAGCGCCTCGATGGGATTGAGAAGCGCCGCCCGCCGGGCCGGGTAGAGTCCGAAGAAGACGCCGATCAATCCGCTGACCATCACGGCCAGCACGACGGAGTCGATCCGGATCAAGGTCGGCCAGCCGGCAAGGGCGGCCACCCCCATCGCGGTCGCGATCCCCAGCGCCACCCCCACCGCAGCGCCGATCAGCGACAGGGTGGTCGATTCGATCAGGAACTGCACCAGAATGTCGCGCCGCCGCGCCCCGATGGCGAGCCGTAGCCCTATCTCCCGCGTGCGCTCTGTCACCGACACCAGCATGATGTTCATGATGCCGATCCCTCCGACCAGAAGCGACACGGCGGCCACTGCGGCCAGCAGGAAGGACAGGGCCCGCGAGGAGGCATCGCGGGTCGCCGACACCTCCGACAGGTCGCGCATCCAGAAATCGTCGTCCTGGCCGGGGATCAGCCGGTGGCGCTGGCGTAGCAGGTCGCGGATCTGGGCCTGCGCCTCCGTCATGTCGGCGCCGTCCCGCATCTTCACCACCATGGTGTGGATGAAGCGCGGATTGCTCTTCGCCATGCCCGGAATGTTGCGCTTGGCGGTCGACAGCGGAACGAAGATGACGTCGTCCTGATCCTGCCCCTGGGTGTTCTGGCCCTTCTCCGCCAGCACGCCGACGACGGTCAGGGGCGTGGAGAAGACGCGGACCGGCTCGCCGATGGGATCGCCGCCGCCGAACAGGTTGCGCACGACCGTCTGGCCCAGCACGACCACCTTGTTGGCCTGGGCCACATCCTCGTCCGACAAACCCCGGCCGGTCGCCACGGTCCAGTCGCGGGCGTCCATGTAGTCGGGCGTGATGCCGAACAGCACTGTGCCCCAATTCTGGTTGCCGGCGACGATCTGCAACCCCCAGCGCACCGATGGTGCCGTCACCACCACGCCGGGAATCTCGGTCAGAACCGCAAGCGCATCATCCTCCGTCAGTGTCGATGCGGTGCCGGCGCCCAGCTTCACCCCGCTGCGGACGATGCTGCCCTGCCCAACCATGATCAGGTTGGTGCCGAGGCTGGCGATCTGGCGCAGCACTTGGTCCCGCGCACCGGCTCCGACCGCGACCATGGCGATCACCGCGGCGACACCGATGACGATGCCCAGCATGGTCAGTGCGCTGCGCAGAGGATTGGCCCTCAGCGAATCGAGCGCCGCGCGCAGGGCGTCCCACGCCGTCATGCCGCCACCTCTGCATCCTGACGCAGGTCGTCGATCAGCCGGCCGTCGCGGAACTGCAGGACACGGGCGGCGAAGCGCGCCACCTCCGGTTCGTGGGTCACCAGCACCACGGTGATGCCGCGGCGGTTCAGCCGCTGGAACAGGGCGATGATCTCCAGGCTGGTGGCGGTGTCGAGCGCGCCCGTCGGCTCGTCGGCCAGAAGCAGGAGCGGGTCGTTGACCAGGGCGCGGGCGATGGCGACCCGCTGCTGCTGACCGCCGGAAAGCTGGGTCGGCCGATGCCCTGCCCGCTCCCGCAAACCCACCGCGTCGAGTGCGGCCAGTGCCCGCTCCACCCGCTCGGCATGACCAATTCCGGCATAGACCATCGGCAGCATGACATTGGCGAGCGCCGTCTGGCGCGGCAGCAGGTTGAAGGACTGGAAGACGAAGCCGATGCTGCGGTTCCGCACCGCCGCCAGCGCATCGGAGGAGAGGCCGGCGACTTCCCGCCCGTCCAGGCGGTAACGGCCCGCATCGGGACGGTCCAGACAGCCCAGCAGGTTCATGAAAGTGGATTTGCCGGATCCGGAGGGTCCCATAACGGCTACGAACTCGCCGCGGTTGATGGTGACGGTGACGTCGTCCAGCGCATGGACGGTCTGCGGTCCCATCCGGTAATGGCGTGAGAGATTCTCGACGGCGATCAGCGGCGGCGGAAGATCAGAAGCCAAGGCGCGGTCCCCGGCGGGTATCGCGGTCGGGGGACAGGATGCCGGTGATGACCTCCTGCCCGGCGCGCAGATCGCCGGATACCACCTCCGTAAAGCTGCCATCGCCGATGCCGAGCCGGACCGGCACGCCGACAGGACTGCCGTTGCCGGCGCCGGGAACCCAGACCGTACGCGTGGCCTCCGCCGACCGGCCGGGCTCCACCAGCGCATCGAAGCGGTCGCGCTGGGCAGGCTCCAGCAGAGCGGCCATCCTTTCCAGGGTCGCTGTGCGGATGCTGTTTGCCTCGATCCGGCGGCGTTCGGGATCGCCGCCTTCGGCGTCCAGCGCGGTGAAGCGCTCGCGCGCCTCGGCGACCAGAGCGGCGATATCGCGGCGCTTGCCCTCGTCCAGCTTCAGCCCGTCCACCACCCGCTTGGCTGCGGCCTCCAGCGCCGCAGCACCGCGGCCTCCGTTCGGACCGCCGGTGGTGGGGGCCGGCGCATCGCCCGCCATCTCCACGCCCGGCGGGCGGAAGCGCAGGGCGGCATTGGGCAGCTTCACCGCCGACGGGCGTTCGTCCACCGTGATGCGCAGATTGGCGGTCATGCCCGGCAGCAGCCGCAGTTCCGGATTCTCAACCGTGATGACGACGATGTAGGTGACGACGGTCAGATCCTCCTTCGGCGCCAGCCGCACCTGAGCCACCCGGCCGGTGAAGCTGTCGCCCGGGAAGGCGTTCACGGTGAAGCGCACCGGCATGCCTTCGCGCACCCGGCCGATGTCGGCCTCGTCGATGTTGGCCAGTACCTCCATCTGCCGCAGATCCTGGGCGATGGTGAACAGGGTGGGAGCGGACAGGCTGGCCGCAACCGTCTGGCCGGTGCTGACCGCGCGGTTCACCACCACCCCGTCGATGGGAGAGCGGATGACGGAACGGTTCAGGTCGACCCGGACCAACTGCAGGGCGGCCTCGCGCTGGGCCACCTGGGCGCGGGCGACCTCCACCTGGGCGGCGGCGACGGCCAGCGAGGCTTGCGCGGAGGATTCCGCCGCCTCCGCCTGCCGCTTCTGGGCGCGGCCGGCGACCAGCTGCGCCTGGGCGCTGTGAGCGGCGGTCTCCGCCTTTTCGAGGTCTGCGGCGGCCACCACCCCGCGGCCCTGCAGGTCGCGCCGGCGTCGCAGGTCGCGCTCGGCATCGCGCAGGGTAAGGTCGGCGCGCAGAATCTGGGCATCGGCATTGGCGACGCTGGCCTTGGCACTGGCAAGATCTGCCCGCGCCTTGTCCTGCAGGGCCTGTTGCTGGATCAGGGTCGCCTTGGCGGAATCGACGTCGGCGCCGGCTTGCGCCAGTCTTGCGGCCAACTGGTCTCCGTTCAGCCGGGCGAGGATCTGGCCGCTGGTGACGCGGCTGTTGAAGTCGGCAAAGAGCTCCGCGATCTGGCCGGAAAGCTGGGAACTGACCTCCACCGTCACCAGGGCGCTCATGGTTCCGGTGGCGGTGATCGCGCTGACCAGGGGACCTTGCTCGACCTTCGCCAGCCGGTAGGATGGCCCAGGCTCGGCGCGCGCCAGCACGACATAGGCGGACAGGCCGGCCGCGGCGCTGAGCGCCACCCCGATCATGATCGCCGCCCGCCTGCCTGCGCCCCTCGCCATGCCTGCCCTCCGCGCCGCACCCCGCGCGATCAATCTGGGGGAGTTTAAGCGAAAGTCATGGGCGGGGGATCGTCTTTCCGCTTACGGCTTCGTGATGTCGGGCGACACCACGCGGTCGCCGGGGCGGATGCCCAGCCGTGACGCCATGCCGCCGTTCAATTCCAGGATGGCCTTCACCGGGCCGTCGGAACTGACGGAATCCAGCGATTCCGGCACCGCGCGCTCGTGGATGTTCACGATGCGGCCGTCGGCGGCGATGAACAGCATGTCCAGCGGGATCAGGGTGTTCTTCATCCAGAAGCTGGCCGGCTGCACCTGGTCGTAGACGAACAGCATTCCGGCATCGGCCGGCATCGACTGGCGGTACATCAGGCCCTGCGCCTGCTGGCCGGGAGTCAACGCCAGCTCGACATTGAAGCGGAACTTGCCGCCGCCCGCCGTCTCCACGGTCAGCTTGGACTTCTGAAAGCTCTCCAGCGCCGCCGCCGGGAAGGCGACCACCAGCAGGAGGAGCGCCATCACGGCACCCCGAAAACCCCGACCGAACATCATGCTCGCCCCCGAACGGCTGAAGCGGAAGAGGCGCCAGTCAAGCACGGCGCCACTTGCCTGCCAAATTAAGCGTTTTTAGGACTTGGCCAGACGGTCGAAGGCCTGCAGCTTCGCCAGCAGGGCCGGCATGTCCGTCAGCGGGACCATGTTGGGGCCGTCGCTGGGGGCGCAATCCGGGTTCTCATGCGTTTCCATGAAGACGGCGGCGACGCCGACTGCGATGGCCGCACGGGCCAGCACCGGTACGAATTCCCGCTGCCCGCCCGAGGTCGTGCCCTGCCCGCCCGGCTGCTGGACGGAGTGGGTGGCGTCGAACACCACCGGGAACCCGGTCTCCGCCATGATCGGCAGAGACCGCATGTCCGACACCAGCGTGTTGTAGCCGAAGCTGGCGCCGCGCTCACACAGCAGCACGCGCTCGTTGCCCGAGGCGACCAGCTTGGCGGCGACGTTCTTCATGTCCCACGGCGCCAGGAACTGGCCCTTCTTGACGTTCACGGCCCGACCGGTCTGGGCGGCGGCGATCAGCAGGTCGGTCTGGCGGCAGAGGAAGGCCGGGATCTGCAGCACGTCCACCGCCTCGGCGACCGGCGCGCACTGGCTGGACTCATGCACATCGGTGATGACCGGGCAGCCGAAGCGTTCGCGGATTTCCGCGAAAATCGGCAGCGCCTTGTCCATGCCCAGCCCGCGCGCGGTGGTGATGGAGGTTCGGTTGGCCTTGTCGAAGCTGGACTTGTAGATCAGCCCCATGCCCAGCGCCTTGGTCATCTCCACCAGCGCGGACGCGGTCTCCAGCGCATGGTCGCGGCTTTCCATTTGACAGGGGCCGGCGATCAGGACGAAGGGACGGTCGTTGGCAATGGTCAGGTCGCCGATCTGAACGGCGCGCGGCGTGGTCATCGGAGTGCTCCAAAACGAAAACGGGCGAGAGGGCGCCCGTGGACCTTTGCATCCCATTAAATGGGGGGGATGGTCAATCGCAGTCATCGCCCTCTCTCCCCCGGGGAGAGGGAGGGGACCCGCGCCGCAGGCGTGGGGAGGGTGAGGGGGATGCACCGCGTGCCTTTGCGGCAATCCTCGCCACGCATCCCCCTTCACCCTGACCCTCTCCCCGGGGGGGAGAGGGGATGGAGGCTCACCCCAGATGCGTCCGGAAGAACTCCACCGTCAGCCGGTTCGCCTCGTCGGCGGCATCCCGGTCGTAATGCTCGCCGCCCGGCCGGGCGAAGGCGTGGTCCATGCCGGGATAGACCTTGGCGGTCACCCACTTGTTGCCCTTCACCCCGGCCAGCAGGGCGTCGCGCTTATCAGGGCTGGAGAACTTGTCGTTCTCCGCGATGTGCAGCAGCAGCGGCTTGGCGATCTTGCCGGCCTCGCCCAGCAGCCCTTCCAGTCCGACGCCGTAATAGCCGACATTGGCGTCCGCATCCGACCGCGTCGCCATCATGAAGGCCAGCCGGCCGCCCAGACAGTAGCCGACGCTGCCGGCCTTGCCGGTGCAGCCCTCCTGCCCCCGGACCCAGGCGAGGGCGGCCTTCAGGTCCTCCACCGCCTTGTCCTGGTCCATGCCGTTCATCAGGGCGAAGGCCTGGTTCCACTCCGCCTCGGTCTTGTCGGTCAGCTGCACGCCCGGCTGCTGGCGCCAGAACAGGTCGGGGCACACCGCGAGAAAGCCTTGCGAGGCGTACCAGTCGCACAGCTCGCGCATCACCGCGTTAACTCCGAAGATCTCCTGGATCACCACCAGACCGCCGGCCAGCCTGCCGGCCGAAGTCACCGTGGGTTCGGCGACATAAGCCGAAAAACGGCCGCCGTCGGCTGCATCGATCATCACCTCTGACATGGCGTTCTTATCCTCCCGTTGGCAAATCCGCCCCTGATATGGAGCGGACTTGGCCCCGGTCACCCCGCCTTTGGTCAGAACCCAACGTTGAGCCCGATGAAGCCGCCGTAGTCGCGGCGGTCCTCGTCACCCAACCGGGCATTCAGGCCGAGCGTGCCGGTCACCGACGCCGCCAGCCGGAAGGAAGCCCCGGCCGTCAGATCGACGTAGCTACGATCCGGCTTCGCCACAGCCACCTCGTAGGCCAGCGTGGAGATGCTGCGGCTTTCCACCGTGATGCTGCGCTGGTCGTCCTTGAACTCGCGGTTCAGCGTCACCTTGGCATAGGGCAGGACGCTGCCGAAATCATAGGCCGCCTGATACCCGACGCTGCCGACCAGCGAGTTGCGGGTCTGCGACCGGTAGGTGAAGCCGAACAGGCTGCTGTCCTCGCCGAAGCCCTCCACCTCCACATGCTGGTAGCGCAGGCCAAGCACCGGACCGTGGGTCAGGCCGCCCATGGTGAAGTCGTAGCCGCCCTCGACACCGATGGAGGCGTTGATGCCCTCAGTGTTGCCGCCGGTCGAATGATCGGTGCCGTTGATGGTGACACCGCGGCGCAGGTCGTAATCGGTGAAGCCAAAGGACCCGACGCCGTTCACAAAGGCGCCGCCCATGCGGTAGACGCCGTAGCCGCTCAGCACATAGTCGCGCTGCTTGTAATCGCCGCCTGTGGAAAAGCTGCCGCGATAATGGGACAGCGTGCCGGCCACGCCCAGCAGCAGATTTTCTCCGAAGCGCTTGTCGATGCCCACGCTGACCGACAGCGGCGTGCCGCGCACCTCCGCCTGACCGCCGGCACCGGGATCGCCGGTGTGGTCGCTGGTCAAGCGCCCTGCCCCGCCGCTGATCCAGGCGCCCGTCTCGCCGGGCTTGCGGCTCCACAGACTGGTCGCCGCCTGGGCGAGGATCGTCGCGGTCACCCGGTCGCGCGTGCGCAGCGGCGATTCGGCGAGCTGGGCGACGTTGCCGGGCGCCGTAAGTGCATTCAGCACGAAGTCGGACACGGCGCGATGTCCGGCGGTCGTCGGATGGACACCATCGGCGAACAGATAGCTCTCCGCCGCGTTCGGCGCCACGAGGGTAGCGGAGGTGCAGAGCAGCGAACTGCTGGTGGTGCAGGCGGTTCCCGTCACGTTGGTGAAGCCGAAGGATGCCGGATTCGCCACTGCGGCCCGCAGCAGGGAATAGGTGTCGATCGGGATGACCGAGACGCCGGCATTCGCCAGCCCCAACGTGACCAGCTGGTTATAGCCGCCGACCAATTGCGAGATCTGCCCGGCCGCGGCGGCGCCCTGCGCCTGTCCGAACGGTGTCGAGCCGATGTCCGGCACGGTGGGAACCAGGATGGTGCGCGCACCGGCGGCGCGCAGCCGTGCGACCTGCGTCACCAGATCGGACGCCGCCTGGGTCACCGTCGCTTGGGCGGTGGCCGGGTTGCTCAGCGAGGCAAGGATGTCGTTGGCGCCGCCCCAGACGGTGTAGAGCGCATTCGGATCGGCCCGCCCGCCGGTGGAGGCGAGATAGCCGGAGATCTGCGTCGCCACGCTGGGCGCCAGAGCCGTCGGACCGGTCGCCGGCACGCCGACCGAGGTGTTCACCCGCGCCCCGCCGACCGCATAGTCGGTGCCGCCCCGAACCGCCGTGACCGCGGTGGTGCCGAGCGCGCCGGCGAGGCTCTCCGCCCACACTGGGCCGGGATTGGTGGTGAACTTGCCGCCGAACGGCAGCAGCGGCTGGAACGCTCCGCTGTCGGTCAGGCTGTCGCCGAAGAAGATGGTGGAGGAGTAGTCCGCCGCCGAGATCGGGACTGCGGCGAGTGCGGTCAGGCAGGTGGCGAGTGCGGCGATCCTGGCGCGGTTCATGGTCCTTCCCCCCGATCCGATTGTTCGCTTACGCGATTTTCAGAGGATCGTCGCACAGGGGAGTCGGGGGTGCAAGGAAGGTGACGTATAGGGAAGGTGGCGGGCACGAAAAAGCCCCGCTTTTGGGGGCGGAGCTTTTTCATGTCTAGGTGACTCCTGGGGTCTAACGTCGCTCCCCCCAGCCCTCAAACCAACCGGCTCTGATCGATCGCCGCCTTGATGAAGGCGGTGAACAGCGGGTGCGGCTCGAACGGCTTGGACTTCAGTTCCGGGTGGAACTGCACGCCGATGAACCAGGGATGATCGGGGATCTCGACGATCTCCGGCAGTTCCCCGTCCGGCGACAGGCCGCTGAACTTCATGCCGCAGCGCTCCAGACGCTCCTTGTAGTACACGTTCACCTCATAGCGGTGACGGTGCCGTTCGGAGATGTCGGTGGTGCCGTAGATCTCGGCGACCTTGCTGCCCTCCAGCAGCTTGGCCGGATAGGCGCCCAGCCGCATGGTGCCGCCCAGGTCGCCGACCTCGGCCCGGCGCTCCAACGTGTTGCCGCGCATCCACTCCGTCATCAGGCCGACGACCGGGTTGCCCGGCTTGCCCAGCTCGGTGGAGCCGGCATCCTCGATCTTCGCCATGTTGCGGGCGGCTTCGATCACCGCCATCTGCATGCCGAAGCAGATGCCGAAATAGGGCACCTTGCGCTCGCGGGCGAATTTGGCCGCGCGGATCTTGCCTTCCGTCCCGCGGGAGCCGAAACCGCCCGGCACCAGGATGCCGTGAACGTTCTCCAGCCGCTTCACCGCCGCGTCGTCATCCTCGAAGATCTCCGAATCGATCCAGTCGAGGTTGACCTTGACGTTGTTGGCGATGCCGCCGTGGGTCAGCGCCTCGGCCAGCGACTTGTAGCTGTCGAGCAGGCTGATGTACTTGCCGACCACCGCGATGGTGACTTCGCCCTGCGGCTTGCGCACCCGCTCCATGATGCGGGTCCAGCGCGACAGGTCCGGCTCCTTGTCGACCGGCAGGCCGAAATAGCTCAGGACCTGGGTGTCGAAGCCTTCCTCGTGGTAGCTGATCGGCACCTGATAGATCGAATCGACGTCCAGCGCCGCGATCACCCGCTCCGGACGGATGTTGCAGAACAGCGCGATCTTCTTGCGCTCGTTCTCCGGAATCGGGCGGTCGGCGCGGCACAGCAGGATGTTGGCCTGGATGCCGACGCTCAGCAGCTCCTTCACCGAATGCTGGGTCGGCTTGGTCTTCAGCTCGCCGGCGGTCGGGATGTAGGGCAGCAGGGTCAGGTGGATGTAGAGGACATTCTCCTGCCCGACCTCGTTGCCGAACTGGCGAATCGCCTCCAGGAAGGGCAGCGACTCGATGTCGCCCACCGTGCCGCCGATCTCGATCAGGACGAAGTCCTCGTCGGTGGCATCGGCGCGGATGAATTCCTTGATCTCGTCGGTGATGTGCGGAATGACCTGGACGGTGCCGCCCAGGTAATCGCCGCGACGTTCCTTCGCGATCACGGTGGAATAGATGCGGCCGGTGGTGATGTTGTCGCCCTTGCGGGCCGACACGCCGGTGAACCGCTCGTAATGGCCGAGGTCAAGGTCCGTCTCAGCCCCGTCGTCGGTCACGAAGACCTCGCCGTGCTGGTAGGGGCTCATCGTTCCGGGGTCGACGTTCAGGTACGGGTCCAGCTTGCGCAGACGCACCTTGTAGCCGCGCGCCTGGAGAAGCGCCCCAAGCGCCGCCGACGCCAGACCTTTGCCCAGCGAAGAAACGACGCCACCGGTGATGAAGATGTAGCGAGTCATGTCCGTCCGAAGAGCTTGAGAGCTGTTCCATGTCCCCGTGGGGGGACGGATGGCTGATGTCCCCATAGGGGACGGAGTTGTCCTTCTCCCCAGAGGGGATGGATCGTCCTTCTCCCGGGAGGGGAGAGATGTTCAACGTCCCCCGAAGGGTCGCCGCCGAGACATGGCGTCGCGAACGTCGGCCCTCAAAAGAAAGAGGCGGCTTCGGGGAGGCCGCCTCGCTGTTCGCTCGTACCCGTGCGCTGCTGGGGTGATCCCTTTACTGGGCCACCGGCGGCGCGGGTTGGGCCGGAGCGGCAGGCTGCGCCGGGGCCGCCGGAGCGGTCGACTGCGAAGGCGCCGCCGGCAGGCTGTCGATGATCGACGCCGGGCGGGAATGCCCGCCGGCAAGGATCGCCAGCACGATGCTGGTGGCGAAGAAGCAGGCCGCCAGGATGCCGGTGGTCCGCGTCAGCAGATTGGCCGTTCCGCGGGTGCTCATCATGCCGCCCATGGTGCCGCCGCCGATGCCGAGCCCGCCGCCTTCCGACCGCTGGATCAGGATCACGCCGACCAGCCCAACGGCGATCAGCAGGTGAATAACCAGAATCACCGATTCCATGCGATGCTCACCCCACACCCATCCCAAAAATCGAATAGCGCGCCACAGGCCGTCTTAAGGGCCCGTGGCGCGCGCCCATTGTTTGTACCGCGGAGCCGCGCGATATGCCAGCGCCAAAATACCTATGCCGTATCCGTTGGCGGCATGGCTGGCACCGCACTTCGGTATCAGCGGCAGGCGGTGGCGATGCCCCAGAAGTCTTCGGCCTTCAGCGACGCACCGCCGACCAGCGCGCCGTCCACATTGTCCACCGCCATCAGCTCCGCCGCGTTGCCCGGCTTGACCGAGCCGCCGTAGAGGATGCGCACCTTGTCCGGATCGGCGATCTTGCCGGCCAGTTCGGCGCGGATATGGGCGTGCATCGCCTTCACGTCGTCCGGAGTCGCGGTCTTGCCGGTGCCGATCGCCCAGACCGGCTCATAGGCGATGACGGTGTTCTCCGGATTCGCACCGGCGGGAATCGAGCCGGCAAGCTGGCCCGACACCACGGCGTTCGCCTGACCGGCATCGCGCTGCGCCTCGGTCTCACCGACGCAGATGATGGCGACCAGACCCTCCTTATGGGCGGCGACGGCCTTGGCATTGACCGCGGCGTCGCTCTCGCCATGGTCGGCGCGGCGCTCCGAATGGCCGAGGATGACGAAGCGGCAGCCGGCGTCCCTCAGCATGGTCGGGGCCACGTCGCCGGTATGGGCGCCGGAGGTCTTGGGCGCGCAATCCTGGCCGCCCAGCGCCAGCGGGCTGTCGGCGATCGCCTCCCCCACCGGGAACAGCAGCGGGAAGGGCGGGCAGACCAGCATGTCGAAAGCGACCGGTCCGGCGCCCTTCAGCCGCCCGGCGAGGTCGGAGGCGAGATCCAGCCCGTCGGCCTTCAACCCGTTCATCTTCCAGTTTCCGGCGATCAGCTTCCGGCGTGCGGTCATGGTCGTTTCCTTCTTGTCTCGGCTTTATATGGGAACTTGCGGAACGTTCTTTGCCTCTCGTGACCACAGCCCATACCAAGCCCGACGCCGAATTTCCACTCACCCGACCGGCGCATCCGCACGTGCTGGCCTTAAGGGACATCGTGTAGCACCCCGCCTATGCCGTCGCCGGCACGGGGCGGCCATATCGGCCGAACCGCCAAGTTGAAGATGTCCATATTCGGAATAGGTTCATTCACGACGCACCATTCACATGCGGTGAAGGCCTGACCCCATGAAGAACTTCTCGGAGCTGACCGAAAAGGAGCTGTTGGCGCTCGCCATCGCGCTGGAGGAGGAAGACAGCCGCATCTATGACGAGTTCGCCCACGGTCTGACCGAAAACTATCCGGACACGGCCCGCATGTTCAGCGCCATGGCCGCGGAGGAGAACGGTCACCGGCACCGGCTGCTGGACCTCTTCCGCACGCGATTCGGCGACCACATCCCGCTGATCCGCCGCCAGGACGTGAAGGGCTTCGTGGAGCGCAAGCCGGTCTGGCTGACGCGCCCGTTGGGACTCGACACCGTTCGCCGGCAGGCGGAACTGATGGAGGCCGAGACCAAGCGATTTTATACCCGCGCAGCCCAGCGGTCCCAGGACGCAGCCATTCGCCAGCTGCTGGGCGATCTGGCCGAGGAGGAGCGGCGGCACGAGGCGAAGGCCGAACGGCTGGAGGCGAAATACGTCTCTCCCAAAGTGCGGGAGCAGGAACACGAATCGGAGCGCCGGCTGTTCGTGCTGCAGATCATCCAGCCGGGGCTGGCCGGGCTGATGGACGGATCGGTGTCGACGCTGGCGCCGCTGTTCGCCGCCGCCTTCGCCACGCAGGACAGCCACGAGACCTTCCTGGTCGGTCTGGCCGCTTCCATCGGCGCCGGCATCTCCATGGGCTTTGCCGAGGCGCTGTCCGACAACGGGTCGCTGACCGGACGCGGCAGCCCTTGGCTGCGCGGGCTGGTGTGCGGCGCGATGACCACGCTGGGCGGGTTGGGCCACGCCCTGCCCTATCTGATCCCGCATTTCTGGACGGCGACCGCCATCGCCATCGCCGTGGTGGTGGTCGAACTGGCCATCATCGCCTGGATCCGCAACCGCTACATGGACACGCCGCTGCTGTCGGCCGCCTTCCAGGTGGTGGTCGGCGGACTGCTGGTCTTCGCCACGGGAATCCTGATCGGCAGCGCCTGAGCGGCGGAGGAAAAGCCGCCTCATTGAACGAGCTTGTTCTTGTAACCGGACGCACGATTGTTTATGTCTGAGCCGCTGTCCTAATTAGAATAAATCGAACCAACCGCGTCGCCATGGCTGACCTGAAAGCGGGCGTGAACCAGCTCTTCCTCCGCGAGGAGGAACTCCGGACCGGAATGGAGCTGCTTTTCTACGCCTATCGCGAATTCACCGCCGAACCGGACGAAATTCTGGCGGAGATCGGCTTCGGCCGCGCGCACCACCGCGTGATCTATTTCGTCGGCCGCTATCCCAAGATCACCGTTTCGGAACTGCTGGCGATCCTGAAGATCACCAAGCAGAGTCTGTCGCGCGTGCTGGGCGAACTGGTGCGCCAGGGTTTCATCGACCAGCAGACGGGCGCCCGCGACCGGCGGCAGCGTCTGCTGGAACTGACGGAAAAGGGCGTTGAGCTGGAGCGCCAGCTGTCCGAGACTCAGCGCCAGCGCATCGCCCGCGCCTACCGCATGGCCGGTGCGGAGGCGGTGGAGGGATTCCGCAAGGTGATGATGGGCATGCTGGACGAGGGGGACCGCGCGAAATTCGCACCGCCCGTTCCCCCTGCCCGTCTTGCCGCGAAACGCTGAAAACGAAACGCTGCAACCGCCTCAGCCGGTGCTAGGCTCCGTCTTCGTCTCCGGCGCCGCCGGCCCGGCATCCTTGGAGCCGGCCTCTGCCGTGTTGGTGTCCGCCGGCTTGTCGGCCGCGGCCTTCGTGTCGTTGGGGGTGCGGCGGCGGAAGCCGCCCTTGCGGTACACCACGTTTTCCGAAGCGCCCGGCGGACATTGAACGATGTTGCCGCCCTTCGCCAGGAAGTTGCGGGTCATTTCGGCGAGGTCTTGGGCGTCCAGGTCCCGGGGGTCGTTGGACCTGTGGTCGTAGGCCATCGTGATCGCTCCTGTGTCTCTCGGCCCTCTGAGGAGGGCATATGGAGGGTAACACGGAACGAGGGCGAAACGGCCAACCGCTTACACGACTGCCCGCCATGCGCACCCATGATGCGTCGCGCATGGTGCCACTATGTCGATTGCGGGGACACGCGTTATAGTCGCGCCATGACCGAAGATCAGCCTCATATCCTGGTCGTCGACGACGACACCCGCCTGCGTGAGCTTCTGCGCAAGTACCTCGCCGGCAACGGCTTTCTGGTCAGCACCGCGCGTGACGCCGCGGATGCCCGCGCGCAGCTGAGCGGGCTGGCCTTCGACCTGCTGGTGCTCGACATCATGATGCCGGGCGAATCCGGGCTGTCGCTGACCGAGTCGCTGCGGCGCGAGCGCGACTTGCCGATCCTGCTGCTGACCGCCCGCGACGAGCCGGACGACCGCATCGCCGGGCTGGAGGCCGGGGCTGACGACTATCTCGCCAAGCCCTTCAACCCGCGCGAGCTTCTGCTGCGTATCAACTCCATCCTGCGCCGGCAGGCCGCGCGTCCACCGGAACCGGCGGCTCCGCCTGCGGTGCCCGTGCGGCTCGGCCCCCTGACCTATCTGCCCGACCGGGACGAACTGCGCCATGGCGACGAGGTGATCCGCCTGACCACGGCGGAGGCGAGCCTGCTGCGCATCCTCGCCGCGTCCCCCGGCGTCACCTTCACGCGCGAGGAGTTGACGGAGCGCAGCAAGGTCGCCGGAAACGCCCGCACCGTGGATGTGCAGGTCACCCGCCTGCGCCGCAAGATCGAGGCCGACCCGCGCGAGCCGCGCTACCTCCACACCGTCCGCGGCGAGGGGTATGTGCTGAGGCCCGATCCTTGACGGCGGCATCGGACCGCAGCGTCGCGGCCCGGCGGGCCGAACGGCGGCGGCGCACGCCGTTCCTCAAGCGGTTCCTGCCGCGCACCCTGTTCGGCCGGACGCTGCTGATCATCGTCACGCCGGTGATCCTGGCGCAGGCGGTGGCGACCTGGATCTTCTACGACCGGCACTGGGACACGGTGACCAACCGGCTGGCCTATGCCGTGGCCGGCGACATCGCCACCGTGATCGCCATGATCGAACACGATCCCTCGCAGGAGGGGCGCGACTGGACGCTGGCCACCGTCGCCCGCACCACCGACCTGATCGTCACGCTGGAGCCGGGGCAGACCCTGCCGGATCAGCGCCGCCGGCTGAGCGGCCTGCTGGAGCGCACGCTCGGCAAGGCGCTGGACGAACGGATCGGGCGGCCCTTCGCCATCAACACCCGCGTCGCGCGGGAATGGTACGAGATTCGGGTGCAGATGGCCGACGGTGTGCTGTCGGTGATGTCGCCGGAGCGGCGCCTGTTCACGCCGACCAGCTACATCTTCATCCTGTGGATGGTCGGGTCGGCCGTGGTGCTGTTCGCCGTGGCGATCCTGTTCATGCGCAACCAGATCCGCCCGATCAAGCGGCTGGCCATCGCCGCCGACGCGCTGGGCAAGGGCCGCGACGTCTCCAACTTCAAGATGGAGGGGGCGACGGAGGTGCGGCAGGCGGCCTCCGCCTTCCTGCTGATGCGCGAGCGCATCCAGCGCCAGATGAACCAGCGGACGGAGATGCTGGCCGGCGTCAGCCACGACCTGCGCACCCCGCTGACCCGGATGAAGCTGGCGCTGGACATGATCGAGCATCCCGACCTCGACCCCGAGGTGGAGGAGCTGAAGGCCGACGTCGCCGAAATGGAGCAGATGATCGAAGGCTATCTCGCCTTCGCCCGCGGCGAAGGGACGGAAGCGGTGCAGCCGACCGACCTGACCCGGCTTCTGAACGAGGTCGCCTCCGGTGCGCGGCGCGACGGGACGGAGGTGACGCTGACGGCGCCCGAGGGGCTGGTCCTGCCGCTGCGTCCCAACGCGGTCCGCCGCTGCATCGCCAACCTGCTGGTCAATGCCGGCCGCCATGCCGGCACCGCCTGGGTTAAGGCCGAACCGAAGGAGGGCGTGATCGAGATCACCGTCGACGACGACGGCCCCGGCATCCCCGCCTATTTGCGCGAGGACGTGTTCAAGCCCTTCTTCCGCGTCGACAGCAGCCGCAATCTGGACACCGGCGGCTCGGGCCTGGGGTTGACCATCGCCCGCGACGTGGCGCGCAGCCATGGCGGCGATATCACGCTGGACGACAGCCCCTATGGCGGCCTGCGCGCGGTGATCCGACTGCCGGTGTAACGGCGTGCAGCCGGGGGAGCGGGCGGCGGCGCGCTCTCCCGGCGGACACGATCTTCAAGCGGCCTCCTCCCTCTCCGGCAGCCTGCCGCCGCGCGTCGCCAGCGTCGCCATCACCGTGTCGATCAGCGCCAGCCCATGGCCACCGTCGAGCGTCAGGATCGATTCCGGGTGGAACTGCACGGCGGCCAGCGGCAGCGACCGGTGCTCGATCGCCATCACCGTTCCGTCCTCCGTCTCCGCCGTCACCCGCAGTTCCGGCGGCAGGCTGTCGCGCCTTGCAACCAGCGAATGGTAGCGGCCGACGCGCATCCCCTGGGGCAGCCCCTCGAACAGCCCGCAGCCCTGGTGGATCAGGGGAGATGCCTTGCCATGCATCGGCTCCGGCAACCGGTCGAGCGTCGCGCCGAAGCTCTCGGCCATCCCCTGCAGCCCCAGACAGACGCCGAACACCGGCACGCCGAGTTCCAGCGCCGCCTGCACGCTGCCGCCGACGTCGAAGTCCTCAGGACGTCCGGGCCCAGGCGACAGCACCAGCAGGTCGGGCGGCTCGTCGCGCAGCGCCGCCCGCGCATGGATGTGGCGCAGCGTCGTCACCGTCGCGCCGGTCCGGCGGAAATAGTCGGCCAGCGTGTGGACGAAGCTGTCGTCATGATCGACCAGCAGCACCCGCCGCCCCTCCCCGCTCCGCCGGGCGGCGGACGATGCCTCGGTGGCAACCAGCGCCAGCCGCGGCGACGCTCCCTCCCCCCGTACCGCGTCGAGGAAGGCGGAGGCCTTCAGGCGGCATTCGGCATCTTCCGCCTCCGGGTCGCTGTCGGACAGCAGGGTCGCGCCGGCACGGACGAAGGCGACCCCGTCCTTCATGCGGATGGTGCGCAGGGTCAGGCCGGTATCCATCCCGCCATCGAAGCCGATTCGTCCGAAGGCTCCGCCATACCAGCGGCGCGGCGACCGTTCGGTGTCCTCCAGGAACTGCATGGCCCAGCGCTTCGGCGCGCCAGTCACCGTGACCGCCCAGCTGTGGGTGAGGAAAGCGTCCAGTGCGTCGAAGCCGTCGCGCAGCCGCCCCTCCACATGGTCCACCGTGTGGATCAGGCGGGAGTACAGCTCGATCATCCGCCGACCGACGACGCGGACCGAACCGGGCTCGCACACCCGCGCCTTGTCGTTGCGGTCGACGTCGGTGCACATGGTCAGCTCCGCCGCGTCCTTGGCGGAGTTCAGCAGCGTCAGGATCTGCGCGGCATCGCCCAGCGCATCGATGCCACGCGCCACCGTGCCGGAGATCGGGCAGGTTTCCACCCGCGCCGCCGTTGGGCCGGTGCCGACGCGGACATACATCTCGGGGCTGGCGGCGACCAGGAACTCGCCGTCACCCAGGTTTATCAACGCCTCGTAGGGGGCCGGATTGGCGGCGCGCAGGCGGCGGAAGATGGTGGAGGGGCTGTCGGTGCAGGGCTCGGCAAAGGTCTGGCCGGGCACCACCTCGAACAGGTCGCCACGGCGGAAAGCTTCCTTCGCCGCCCGCACCACCTGCTGGTACTCGCCGGGCGCATGGTCGCACTCCGCGGCGGCATTGGTGTCCGGGCGGTAGGCCTGAATCCGGCCACCTCCGGCGACTCCCTCGGTGGAAGCGCCATTCACGACGAACTCGTAGGCGAAACGGCGGGCCACCCCGGCGCCATGGTCGACCACCAGCAGCCGGTCGGGCAGATACAGCACGAGGTCGCGCTGATCGTCCGGCCGCTCCAGCCGGCGCCGGATCGGCTCGAACTGGAAGGCGAGGTCGTAGCCGAAGGCGCCGTAAAGGCCGAGGAACGGCTCGTCCGGGCAGGCGAACAGCGCCATCAGCACCCGCAGCACGCTGAAGACCGACGGCTGGCGGCTGCGCTCCTCCTCCGCGAAGACGCCGGTCGGGCGGCGGACCAGCGCGGTAACGCGGCCGGCCGTCACCTCCAGCCCGACCAGCGCCTCATGCCCGTCGAGTGCGCCGGCAATGGCGGGAAGCAGAAGGCGGCCGCGCGGATTCAGCGCGTCGATGCGCACCGTCCGGCCGCGTGCCGTCACACACAGGGGCGGATCGACGAAGCCCATGGCTTGGCGACGGTAACGGCCGGGTGCCTCCACACCGCCCGCCAGCAGCAGGCCGCGCCGCTCGTCCAGCGCGACGGCGAGCGTGTCGAGCGCTTCGGCGACCCCCACCGGCTCGGCGGTGCGGCGCAGCCCAAGCCCACCGCCGGTGATGGCGGAGAACGGGTCGAGCAATGCGGGATCGGCCAGGAAGATGTGGGAGGGATACAGATGGGAGGGCGTCATGGCGGCGGGGCTCCGGTTCGGGCGTCTTGTCGGTGACGCCGCACGGTGCTTCCGCCTGTCCGTCTTTCCCTTGGGTGACCCGCTGACAGGTCAGGAAAAAGGCCGCTCCGGATGCACCGGGCGGCCTTTTGTCGTCAATCCACGTTCACACGCGTCGCCAGGCCGGCCCGTTGGAGACGGGCCACCACCAATGCTGCGACAGGAGGGGCGAGGACATGTTCATGCCGACAACGGCACCACATGCCACCGCCGGCTGTCAAGCCCCGGCGTTCACGCACCCTCGCGCGGCGGAGCGACGGCGTAGCTGCTGAGGTCCTCCTTGCGGCGCTCGTCCGACGGCAGGCGGCCCTTGACCAGGAAGCTGATGTTCTCCGCGACGTTGGTGGCGTGGTCGCCGATGCGCTCGATCGACTTGGCGGCGAACAGCAGATGGGTGCAGCCGGTGATCTGGGCCGGCGTTTCCATCATGTAGGTCAAAAATTCGCGGAACAGCGCGGTATAGGCCGCATCGACCTCGCCGTCGCAGTCGCGGACCGAAGCGGCCAGATCGGCGTCCTGTTCGGTGTAGGCGCGGCGCATGTCACCGATCATCGCCTGCACCATGCGGCCCATCCGGACCAGCGAGGCGACCGGCGGCGCGACCGGCAGGGTGGCCAGCGTGACCGCCCGCTTGGCGACGGAGCCGGCGAAATCGCCCATCCGCTCCAGGTTGGAGGCGATCTTCAGCGCCGCGACGATCTCCCGCAGGTCCTTGGCCATCGGCTGGCGCAGAGCCAGCAGGCGGACGGTCATCGCCTCCACCTCCATCTCCAGCCGGTCGATCTCTGCGTCGCCCTTCAGCACCTCGCCCGCGATATCGGCGTCCGGACCGGCCAGCGAATCGAGCGCGAGCCCGACCTGCCGTTCCACCAGCTCGCCCATGCGGTCGATGGCAGTGCGCAGCGCCGCCAGTTCGGTGTCGAACGCCGCAAGCGTGTGTCCACCCGACATGATCCCCAACTCCTTGCTGTGACAGGCGGTCCGGTGCCCGACGCCCCGGAGATGGGGGGCGGACACCACCGCGCCAAGCCGCCGATGCACTGGAAGCGGCCTTAACCTTTGGCATAGATTATTTCGGGACACTGGTCTATCGATGGACCACGCAACCAGACAGACCGGACAGGACCGATGACACCGCACGAGTTGGTTGCCGTGCTGGAAAAGCACGAGCGCTGGCTGAAGAACAAGTCGGGCGGTTCGCGCGCCAACCTGACCATGGCGAACATGGAAGGCTCGAACCTGTCCGGGGTGAATCTGGCGCAGGGCAAGCTGTCCGGCGCCAACCTGTCCCATTGCGACCTGTCCAACGCCAATCTCAGCACCGCGGACCTGTTCGCCGCCCACCTGACCAAGGCCGACCTGTCCGGCTGCAACCTGTATCGCGCCGACCTGCGCGGCGCCCACATGCGCGGCGCCAAGATGAAGCGCGCCATCCTGAAGGAGGCCGACCTGCGCGGCGGCGCCCTGCTCTATGGCGGGCAGGGCGGCGGCAAGGGGGGCAAGGGGCTGGATTTCGTCCGTTCCGATCTGGCCGGCAGCGATTTCGACGATGCGTCGCTGACCAACGCCAATCTGTCGGGTGCCGATCTGACCGACGTGTCGATGAACGGCGCCGATTGCGAGGGCGCGCTGCTGACCGGCGCCACGCTGATGCGCGCCAGCATGAAGAGCTGCAATCTCGCCCGCGCCGACCTGCGCGGCAGCAACCTGTCGGGCGTGAATCTGCAGGGAGCCGTGCTGCGCGACGCCAACCTGACCGGCGCGATGCTGGCCGGCGCCAACCTGCGCAATGCCGACCTGCAGGGTGCCAAGCTGGAAGGTGCCGATCTGGCCGGTGCCGACACCACCGGCGCCAATCTGGCCCGGTCGGCCGACAATTTCTCGGTCCAGATCCAGCAGGCCCTGCACAGCCATTACACCTGGATCAACACCAACGGCTCGATGGGCGCGCGGGCCGACCTGACCGGCGCCGACCTCAGCCACATCGACCTGTCCGGCGTGAACCTGTCCGGCGCCAATCTGAAGCGCGCCAACCTCAGCGGCGCCAAGCTGCGCGAGGCGCTGCTGATCATGTGCGACATCTCCGAAGCGGTGCTGGCCGGCGCCGACCTCGGCGGGGCGATCCTGGATGGCGCCACCTTGCGCGGCGCCAACATGGACGGGGTGCGGCTGGACGGGGCCGGCATCGGCTGGGTCGACATCAAGGGGCCGGACGGCCAGCCGACCGGCCGGCTGTGGGCGGCGAACTTGACCGGCGCGCGGCTGACCAACGCGTCCTGCATCCGCACCAATCTGCGCGGAGCCAACCTGTCGGGCTGCGATTTCGCCAACGCCAACTTGACCGGTGCGATCCTGAGCGATGCGAATATCCGCGACGCCAAATTCACCGGAGCAAACCTGACCGGCGCCAGCCTGCCGCCGCCGCCCGACCCGGATGACGATTGAGGTTGCCTGAGGTTCGGGGAGATTGACGTCCGGGAAGATGGGCGGCGGGAGACCGCCCGGTTCACTCCTCCTCGCCGTCGCGGGCGGACGCCGCGGCGGCATTGAGGTTGGCACCGACGCGGCGCAGCACGTCCAGCGTCAGGTCCAGTTCGTCCGGCGTGATGCCCTGAATGGCGAGTTGGGCGATTTCCGACGCGCTGGGCATCATCGAATCGCGGAGCGCCCGGCCCTTGTCGGTCAGGAAGATGTTCATCTTGCGGCGGTCGTGGCTGTTGCGCACCCGCTGGACCAGCCCCTGCGCCTCCATCACATTGACGGCGGTCACGGTGGTCGGCTCCATCATGCCGACGCGGTGGCTGAGTTCGCGTTGGGTCAGACCGTCTTCCTCCCATAGGGCGCGCAGGAAGAACCATTGCCCCATGCTGACGCCCGACCGCGCGATGCGCGTCTGCAGAGCGCGGGCGAAGGCGCGGTTCACGTCACGGACGACGAACGATAACGCACCGTCGGCCGAACCAGCCGCATCCTCTGAACCGTCGGGGCGCTCCGGCTCCCACCCCTTGACAGACGCCTCCATACCGACAATCTCTCTGCCGTCGTTACCGATCCAACAACCATTCCCGCCCACCGGGTGCAAGCGCCGGGCGGTTGCCCTTTAGGGTACCTGGCGACATAGCGTCGGTCGGATCCATGTCTTCCTGGTGATACCACCTTGACACGAATGGTCCTGGCTGCGTCATCCAATCATAACGTGCTGTGTGCAAAGCGCAAATCAATTGCGCAGCCGTCGATCGCGGGCATGCAATGATATGTCGGTCAAAGGATCGGCAAATTTCGTCCAACTTAAGCAGAACGGCGGCTCGGATACGGTGCATGGCCGCTTGGTGTGCAATCGATCTTTTCAGATCAGGCGTGGGTTGCCATATCCCCATATGATGAAGGACGCGAAGATTATCTTTTGGATCGGTTTTATTTGGCAGATCGTGTCGCCGGATCGGTGAAATGTGAACATTTCGCTAAAATCCCGCAGAGTCCCGTACTGCCGCTTGTATCCGACGCGACCTTTGGTCACACAGACGTCAATCGCCACAGTCACTCGCCGCAACAGGAGCCAGCGACCGCAATGACCGCTTCGCCGACCGTCCACTCGTCCCGTACCGTCACCGTCGCCGCCACCCAGATGGCCTGCAGTTGGGACCGTGCCGCCAACGTCGACGGCGTCGAATCGCTGATTCGCGAGGCGGCTGCAAAGGGCGCGCAAATTATCCTGCCGCAGGAACTGTTCGAGACCCCCTATTTCTGCAAGGACCAGAAGCAGTCGCTGTTCGAACTCGCCGCCCCGGCCGAAGGCCATCCGGTGATCGAGCGCATGCGGTCTCTGGCGCGCGAGCTGTCGGTGGTGATCCCCGTCAGCTTCTTCGAAAAGGCGCGCAACGCCTATTACAACTCCATGGCCATGGTCGATGCGGACGGCAGCCTGCTGGGCATCTACCGCAAATCCCACATTCCCGACGGACCGGGCTATCAGGAGAAGTTCTATTTCAGCCCCGGCGACACCGGCATCCCGGTGTTCAAGACCCGCTACGCCACCGTCGGCTGCGCCATCTGCTGGGACCAGTGGTTCCCGGAAACCGCCCGCGTCATGGCGTTGAAGGGGGCGGAAATCCTTCTCTACCCGACCGCCATCGGGTCGGAGCCGCAGGACTCCTCCATCGACAGCCAGGGCCATTGGACCCGGGTGATGCAGGGTCATGCCGGCGCCAACCTAATGCCGCTCGTCGCGTCCAACCGCGTCGGGGTCGAGCCGGGGGAAAGCTGCGCGCTGACCTTCTACGGCTCGTCCTTCATCGCCGGGCCGCAGGGCGAGATCGTGGCACAGGCCGACCGCGAAAGCCGCACGGTGCTGACCGCGAGCTTCGATCTCGACCGAATCGCCGCCCAGCGCGCCTCCTGGGGGGTCTTCCGCGACCGCCGTCCGGAACTGTACGGCGCCTTGCTGACGCTGGATGGAGAGACCACGCCGAGGCGCTGAGCATCACGGGCGGAGCGTCGCGGCGGCCTCATTGGCGCACCGGTTCAGACCGTCAGCCCCTTTCCTGCCTGGCCATAACCCAGGGACTGCGCCGCCCCATAGGCCGCGGCGGCGCGTCCGGCCGCAGCGTCCCCGCCCTGCCGGCGCTGCTCAGCCTGCGCCTGCAGCTTCGCCGCATCGGCTTGGGCGGCGACGCGCATGTCCTGCGGCGACGGATCGGCGGGAGCGAGGGCGGCGGCCTTCACCTGCTCCATCTTTGCGACGGTGTCGGCCGGATCCGATTCGGCGCTGACGTCGATCGGCACCTCGCCGGCGGTGGCGTAATTCTTACCGTCCGGCCCGCGCGTGTAGGTAAAGGACGCGCCGCCGGCATGGCTGCCGCCGGCTGCCTGATGCGCCGCCTCATGCTGGCGGACGTTCGCATCGGCCTGCTTGAGCTTCTGGACTTGCTGCTGCGCCGCGTCGGACAGAGTGACCGTATCGGTGGACCCGGCCGACCCGCTGTCCCTGGCGCTGGACGCACCCCTCCCTTCCCCCCGCATAGGCTGGTTGCGCAGGGTGGCGTGGGTCCCGATGGACAGGCTGGAGATGGAAAGGTCGGCGGCCACCGTCCACATCCTCAAGAAGGGTCCGGTTCTCCGTTCAATTTAGGACGAATCGGCCGCACCGGCAACGGCAAGGCCGGTTCGTCCCCGCCGGTTCCGCTCAACCCTGCTCGAAGCCGATCAGTACATTGGCGACGTTCACGCCCAGATCGTCGACGGCATAGCCGCCCTCCATCACGAACAGCGTCGGCAGGCCGATCCCGGCGATAGCGGACCCCATGCACAGGAAATCCTCCGACAACAACCGGAAACGGGAGATCGGGTCGCCGCCATAGGTGTCCGCACCCAGCGACAGGACGAGGGCGTCCGCCCCGAACTCCCGGATTCGCGCCGCGGCGGCCGCCAGCGCCCGGGCGTATCCGGTCCAGTCGGTGCCCCAGGGCAGTGTGATGTTCAGGTTCGCCCCCTCGCCCGCCCCGGCGCCGGTCTCGTCGGCATGACCGCAGAAATACGGGAACTCGTCGATCGGATCGGCATGGATCGACACGAACAGCACATCGCCACGTTCCCAGAAGATCTCCTGCGTGCCGTTGCCGTGATGGTAATCGACGTCCAGCACCGCCACCCGCGCGGCCCCGCCGTCGCGCAAGCACTGCGCCGCGATGGCCGCATTGTTCAGGAAGCAGTAGCCGCCGTAGAAGGCATGTCCGGCATGGTGGCCCGGCGGCCGGCAGAGGGCGAATGCGCTGCGGTCGCCGGCCCGCAGCCGGTCGGCGCCGGTAAGCGCGCTGTCGGCCGCTGCGGTCGCCGCCCTCCAGGTGCCGGCGGTGATCGGCGTCCCGGCATCGAAGGAATAGAAGCCGAGTCGCCCGTCGATGGACCGCGGCACCCGCCGCCGCGACATGCCCGGCGCCACCCAGTTGAGCGGCAGCGCGTCGATGTCGGCGCCATGCTCCTTCACCCACTCGTCCCAGGCGGTTTGGAGGAAGCCGAGGTAGTCGGCGTCATGCACCCGCTCCAACGGGGCGAGGCCGTGACGGGTGGGTTCGACGATGGGCCCGAGCCCCACCACTTCGATCCGCGCCCGCACGATGTCGGCACGCGCCGGTTTCTCGTAGCAGGGGACGAGTTGGCCGTCGTTGAGTTCGGACCGGCCGGCCTGAAGCCGGTGCTCTTCGCTGTGGATGACGATCACGCCACTGGCATCCTTGTGTTTTCCGGCAATCTGCCGGTGCTTTGCCGCTCCACGGTTTCGCCGCGGCAGCGCGACTGACGGACGGCTCATCATATCCCCACCCGCAAGCGCGCGGATGCCGCCCTTTTGCATGGCGCCCTGGATGCAGGGCATTGCCTTCCGGTTGATTACATCCAATAGTGTTCGGCGGTTTTTGCTCGCTTGGTGCGGGTGAATAACGGGATATTTGACATCGATGCTGGCTGCTGCGTGCAGGATATTCTCCCGGTTGGCACCGGGGGCGGTGCCTTTGCTGTGGGCGTGCGCCGTGTTGGCCGCCGGGCCGACGCGAAGCGATGCTCTTTTGCCGCCTTCCGCCTCACCTCTGGAAGCCGCCTTTTCCGCCCGCGCCGCCGAACCGCTGCGTCAGTTCGGCTACGACCTGTTCGCTCCGGCACGAGAGTCGGCAGCGACCGGCGAGAGCGCACCCGGTGCCGTTCAGGGCGACTATGTACTGAACACCGGCGATGCAGTGACGGTGACACTCCGCGGACAGAAGTCTTTCACCAAGCGATTCGCCATCGATCGCAACGGTCAGCTCGTGGTGGACGACCTGCGTCCGGTCACCGCCGCAGGCCTGTCGCTGGATGCCCTCCGGCGGGAGCTTGCCGCTGCGGTCGCCGCGACCTGGCCCAACACTGAGGCCTTCGCCACCCTGGCGGAGGTGCGGCGGATCGGCGTGGTGGTCACCGGTGCCGTGCAGCGTCCCGGACGGCAGGAGGTCAGCGCTTTCGCCACCGCTCTCGACGCCTTGTCGGCGGCCGGCGGTGTGGAGCGGAGCGGCAGCTTGCGTGCCATCCGCCTCATGCGCGCAGGCGGCAGCATCGCCATTGACCTGTATGCCCTGCAGCTGGCCGGGAACGCGGGCAATGCCGATCAGCCGCTGCGCGACGGTGATCGCCTGTTCGTTCCGCCGCTGGGCGCCACGGTCGGTGTCGCCGGACCGGTCAAGCGGCCCGGCATCTATGAGTTGCCGCCCGGCAGCGGTCCGTTGTCGGCAGCCGAATTACGCGATCTGGCCGGCGGCGCGTTGCGACCCGGCCGTGCCCGGCTGCTGCGATTCGGCATCGGCCCGTCGGGCGAGGAGACGACCGAGGAGATCGCGGACGCCAATGCGCGCCGGTTCGACGACGGCGACCTGCTGCTGCTCGCCCCGCTACGCGAGGACCGCCGGGATGACGTGCGGCTGGAGGGACATGTCCTGCGCCCCGGACCGCGCGCGCTTCCGCAGGGCGGGACCATCGGCGGACTGCTCTCCCGCAGCGATCTGCGGCCTACCCCCTATCTGCCTTTCGCGGGACTTGAAACCAGCGATTCCGCCACGGGATCGCGAATCCTCCACCCGATCGATCTCTCCGCCGTCCTGAACGGGCGAGACCGCCGCCGGGTGGCGGAGGGCGACATCCTTTATGTGCTGGGGTCGGGCGACATCGATTTCCTGACAGCGGAGCCGGTGCTGGCCCTGCTTCGCGGGGAGCGGCAGCCGCCGGAGGGCGCCTGCCCCGGTCTTGTCGCGCTGGCCCGCAACCTTGCCGCAGAACCCGATGGGCCGCTCGCCACGGGTCCTCAGGCGCGCGCCGCCGCCGGGCTGGCCGGCTCACGCACATCTTGCCCGCCGCTGTTTACCGCGGTGCCCGACCTGCTTCCCCTGGCGCTCCGCCATGCCGTGCTTCGGCTATCCGGCGTCTCTCGCCCCGGCTTCTATCCGGTCGTGGGCGCCACCAGCGAGGCAAGCACCGGTGCCCGCGAGACCATCGTCGAATCGGACGCACCGCAATATGAGCTGATCGGCCATGTCCGCCGCCCGGGCACTCGCCGTCTGACCGCCGGGATCACGCTGCGGAGTGCATTGGCGGAGGGGAAAGCCCTGAAACGCGACGTTTATCCGTTGCTGGGGATCGTGGAACGCTATGACCGGCGCAGCCTGACCCGGGCCTATCTGCCCTTCTCCCCGCAGGAGGTGGCCGCCGGGCGTGCCGACCGTGGACTTGTCGACGGCGACCGCATCCACCTGTTCGCCACCGACGACATCCGCAGTCTAGTGAAGCCCACCGACGCCGGCACAAATGCCAAATCCGCCGACCCGGCCGGGGGAGAGGCGGCGGACGAACCGCCGATGCTTGCCGCATTGCTCGATCCCGCCATCGTCGCGCTGATCGGCGAGCGGTCGGTGCAGGTGCGCGGCGCCGTCCGCGATCCCGGCGGCTATCCAATCGCCGACCGCACGCCGCTGTCCGCACTGGTCGCTGTCGCGGGTGGGCTGTCGGCCGACGCCGACCCGGCTGCGGCGGAGTTGACGGCAACGACCGGCAGCCGCAGCATCGTCGATCTCGGCCGCGACGGAGCGCGCATGGCAGGTCCCGGCGATGCGTTGCGGATCAACCCGCGGCCGCAGGCGCTGGAGTCGCGCGCCGTTGCCATCGATGGGGCGGTGCGCCGTCCCGGCCGGTACGATATCGGCCGCAATGAGACGCTGTCCTCCCTGATCGCAAGGGCCGGCGGCCTGCAGGAGGATGCCTATCCGGCCGGAGCCGTCCTGACCCGCGAGAGCGAGCGCCGCCGTGAAAAGGATCAGTTCCAGCGTCAGGCGCGGGAACTGGAACGCACGCTGGCGCTGGAGGTGGAGAAGGGCGAGCCGGTAAAGGCGGAGAATGTCGCGCTGGCCCGGCAGCTCGCCGCCCAGCTTCGCGGTGCGGAACCGCTCGGCCGTGTGGTGGTGGAAGCGGATCCCGCGGTCCTGCGCACACGGCCCGAGTTGGATCCGCTGTTGGAGCCCGACGACCGCATCGTGATCCCCAAGCGGCCGCTGACCGTCGCTGTCGCAGGCGAGGTCCTGCACCCCACCGCCGCACAATTTGTCAGCGGCAAGAGCGCGGAGGATTACCTGAGCGAGGCCGGAGGACCGACCCGTGATGCCGATACAGGCCGCAGCTTCCTGGTTCTGCCCGACGGCCGGGCGCGTCCGCTGGCCTTGTCCTCCTGGAACCATCGGGTCGAGACCATTCCGCCCGGCTCCATTCTGGTGGTGCCGCGCGACCCGCGGCCCTTCGATGGGCTCGACGTCGCCAAGACCTTCGGCAACATCCTGAGCCAGCTTGCCATCACCGCCGCTTCCGTGTCGGTGATCGCGCGATGACCACGGCTCCCCCTCTCCGCCTCGCGATTCTGACGGTGGTCCGCAACGACCGCGCCGGCTTGATCGACACCCATGACAGCCTGCAGGGGCAGTTGGGACCGCAGGTCGCCTGGCTGGTCGCCGACGGCGGGTCCGCCGACGGCACCGCGGAATGGCTGGCGGACCACGCCGATCTGCCGGTCTGGTGGCGGTCCGCCCCGGATCGGGGGCTCTATGAGGCGATGAACGATGGGCTCGATGCCGCCCGACGGCTCGGCTTCAGCCATGTGCTGTTCCTGAACGCCGGCGACCGGCTGGCCGCTGCGGACACCTCCATCCGGTTGCTGCAGGCCGCCGGCCGTCATCCTGGTGCCGTTCTTTTTTATGGCGATGCGCTGGAGCGGCAGAGTGACGGACGTATCCTGTTGAAGCGCGCGCGGTCCCACCGCTGGGCGCCCTTCGGCATGTTCACGCACCATCAGGCTATGATCTACAGCGTTCCGGCGCTCTCGGGTGTTCGTTTCGATCCCGCTTTCAGGATCGCGGCCGACTATGCCTTCACGCTTGCCGCCTTGGGTCGCGGACCGGCGGTCCGGCTGCGGTGGCCCGTATGCCTGTTCGCCCCCGGCGGCCTGTCGCAGCGCGATGCCGCCACGGGCCGGTCTGAGCAGGAGGCGATTCGACGCATGCAGCTGGGGCAGAGTCCGGTGCGCGCGACGGCAGTTTCCGCACTGCAGCGAGTCGCGCTGGCAGTGCGTCATCATTTTCCCACGGCTTACGCGAAATTACGTTTCCGATGCCCGGAAACTTAATGTCTTTCGTGCATGACTTCCCGCTTCCACCCAAACGGACCGTTGATGCGCACAAATGGTTGCATAGAATTTACTTTCTGAACTAAGCATTCTCGCGGCGCCTTCCCTCCGGCTTTCCCTTCGAGGTACGACTTATGAGCGCGACCAAGACCAAACTCGCCCCCGCCCACACCCTGTCGCGCCGCGGCGAAGGTCCCAACCCCATCGACATTCATGTCGGTGCCCGCCTGCGGCTTCGCCGCACCCTGCTCGGCCTGAGCCAGGAGAAGCTGGGCGAGGCGGTCGGGATCACCTTCCAGCAGCTGCAGAAATACGAGCGCGGGTCGAACCGCATCAGCGCGAGCCGCCTTTACAACCTCTCCCAGGTTCTGGGCGTGCCGGTCAGCTACTTCTTCGACGACATGCCGTCTCCCGACCAGATCGCCGCCGAGGCGCCGGCCGAAAGCGCGAGCGAGACCGACGAATTCGAATCGATGGCCCGCCGTGAAACGCTGGAGCTGGTCCGTGCCTATTACCGGATCGAGGATCCGGGCGTGCGCAAGCGCACCTTCGATCTGCTGAAGGCGCTGGGCGGCGACCGCATCGCGCTGGTCGAGGAATAAGGGTTCGACGAAGGGGAGCAGCCAGACGGAAGGCGCGCGGCGGAAGCCTGCGCCTGCACGGCAGCCCGCATCTTGAGCCCGATCTGCCAGTAGTAGAACGCGCGTCCCAACGCGTGGTCGAGCCCCGCTGTGCCGTCGAGGACGCCCAGGCGCAGCACATAGGCATGCAGGAAGGCCCAAAGCGGACGGCCGGGC
This sequence comes from Azospirillum sp. B21, assembly GCF_008364825.1. Classification (GTDB taxonomy): domain Bacteria; phylum Pseudomonadota; class Alphaproteobacteria; order Azospirillales; family Azospirillaceae; genus Azospirillum. The sequence continues at coordinate 489,084 of NZ_VTTO01000003.1, read as the reverse complement.
AGGCGCTGAAACAATCGCTTCAGCGTCCGCCGGCACAGGACTCCGCCATCGCCCGGCTCACCGTCGATCAACCGGTCCATCCGGCCGTCGGCACGCAAGGCCGCCTCCCAGTCGGAATAGCGGTTGTGCCGGTCGAACCAGGCGGACGGCGGCTTGGCGTCGCAATGGTCCATCGGGTGCCGCAGCCGTCCTGTCGTGCCGGCGACCAGCGGCTGGTAGTGCCCCTCCACCTCCCACATTGCGGCGACATCCAGGTCCGGCTGATCGGGAAACCGAACATGGCGGCGGTCGAGCAGGGCCAGCTTGCGGTTCCAGCAGCCAAAGCGCAGCGCGCGACCGCACAGGACCGGGCGGCCATCGACCCAATAGGCGGAATGGCGCGGACCGCCCGCCATCAGACCGGCGATCTCATCCACCAGCGCCGCGGTCGGCCTTTCGTCCGCATCGACGAACAGCACCCAGTCATGGGCCAGCGGCAGACTGTCCAGGCACCACTGCTTCTTCTTGGGATAGCGGCCGTTCCAGCTGAAGGCCACCACCCGTGCGCCGAGGCATCGGGCGACCTCCGGCGTGCCGTCATCGCTGCCGCTGTCGACGACCAAGCATTCGGCAAAGCGGGTCAGCGCCGCAAGGCAGGGAACGATGTTCGCAACCTCGTTGCGGGTCATCACAACGACGGAGACGGGGATCGGAGTCATCGCGCCGCCTCCCCCGCCCGCCCATCCCGGAGGGCGTGGCTGGCGGAGAGGCAGAAGCAGGCTGCGATCAATCCGGCCACCCCCGCCAGCGGCACCACCACCGCCGGGTTCGGCCAGTCCGGCAGGGCCGCGGCAGTGGGCGGCTGGATCATGTCGGAGGCAAAGGGCAGATCGACCCCGATCATCATCGCCACGCGCTCCTGATCCAGCAGCAGGTCGCTCAGAGCCTGCCGGTGCTCGGCCACGGTGACGGCACCCAGCCGATCCTTGATGTGGGCGATCTGGGCGGCGCTACGCCGTGCCGCCTCCGCCCGCAAATGGGCGTCTGTGGCCGCAGCGACTCGGCCCAGCAGGTCGAGCGCCGTCGCACGGTCGGAATGGCGCAACGTGATCCGCCGCATCGGACCCGACCGCAGCATGTCGATCACCAGCCGGTCGCGCAGGGCTCGCGCCACCCGTTCCCCGTCCGGTTCCACCCAATCCTGCCGGCCGACCAGCGCCAGCAGCGCACGCTTCACCGCCGGAACCATTCCGGAGGGCGGGCGCCAGCGCTGCGTCTCCGCATCCCAGCGGTCCGGGAACAGGGCCTGCAGCAGCCTGGAATCGCGCGCCAGCTGTTCCGCCACCGGGCCGGAACCGAACAGCTCCAGATAGCGGGCGAAGTCCGACAGCGATTCGTCGCCCGCCCCAGGTTCGGCCATCGCGGCGGAATCGCGTCCGCTGAGCATGGGCACGCGCGCGCCCATGGCGGCCGAACCGACCCGGGCCGTCGGCCCGATCACCATCGCCGCCGTATAGGCCGGAGTAACCAGCCACAGGGCGCAGACCGCAAGCGCGATGCCACCGAACCCACCGGCCAGGAGCCAGCGCCAGCCCTGCCGCAGCAGGCGAACAAAGCGGCGGAGATCGCCCTCCCCACCCGTCGCGGGGAGCCGTAGCGTCATGGCATCGGGTTGGGCCAGCGCGCCGTCAGGCATGGGGCAGCGGCCTTGCCATCGTTGGCCCGGAGATCACTGGCCCGGAGCTCAATGGTCGGGAGCTCCGCCGCGCCGGCAGAAGGCCTTCGGCGACCGAGGCGAAAGTGGTGGCGGCTCGATCGGCCGTCCAGACCGCGGATTGGCTGGCGGCGTGTGCGCCTTCCACCGCGCAACGCACCGGATCGGCGGCATAGGACCGGACCGTCTCGGCGATGGCGGCACCGTCGAACGGATCGATGACCAGTCCGCAGCCGGCAACCCGCGCGGCGGCCTCGCTGCCCCGCGGACCGAGGAACAGGCAGGGGCGGCCTGCCGCCTGGACGCCGGCCAGCTTGCTCGGCACCAGCATCCCTTCCGCCGCCGGGTGCATCGTGACGAGATGCAGATCGGCGGCCGACAGGCTCTCGGCCAGCCGGTCGGCCGGCTGCCAGGGCAGGCGCCGCAGGTTGCGCAGGCCACGGCGCCGCGCCTTCTCCTCCACCGCCCCAAATCCCCGCCCTTCCCCGGTCAGCAGGAACAGAACACCAGGGTCGCTGTCCTGCAGCCGCGTCGCCGCCTCCAGCACCCCGTCCATCGGATGGGCAAGGCCGAGCGTGCCGGAATAGGCGACCAGAAAGCGGCTTTCCCCTTCCTCCACCCCCAGCGAACTGCGGAACCCGTTCCCCTCCTTGGGCAGAGGGCGAATGGCGGGATCGGGCCAGTTGGGCAGAAGGCATAACCGCTCCCCCTTCACGCCCATGGCTGCGATCCGGTCGCGCATGCAGCGTCCGATCGCGATCACACCGTCGTGACGGCGGAGGGACCGGGCCATGCCCCATTCGGCAAGGCGGCAGAGCATCGACGGCATCCGCACCCCCAGCACCGGCAGCAGATCCGGATAGAGATCCTGGCACCAATGCAGCGATGCCGCACCATGGCGTGCCGCCAGCATCGGCCCGGCAAGCGCCAGCATCGGCGGGTCGGTCATCGTCACCACCACGTCGTGGCGCGGCAGGCACAGGGCGAGTCCGGTCAGACGGCACAGCGACTCGATATACGCACGGGCGTCCGGCCGCTCCCCCTCCGGGACACTGCCGCCGGTCCGGTGGAGCGCGATGCCGGCCGGCGCATCGGCCCGCGACTCCGGGCCGTCCGCGACCACCGTGACCCGCCAGCCAGCATCCGCCATGCGGGTTGCCAGATCACGGAGACAACGCCCGGTCGCCCCGCGGTCCGGCGGGAACACCCGGTTGATGAACAGGATGGAAGGTCTGTCGAGCTTCACAGCGCACCAAAGCCTAAATTACACGCGAAAGTATGCTTGTGCTCTAGAGCTCGGACAACCCTTTCCTGAGTTCGGATGCCAAAAGCGTGAGCGAGAGGATGACGCCGGTGTCGAGATACTTGAAACTGGTATGGAGGCAGAGCGCCATGAGCAGCGGCGGCACCACCGCCATGGCCAGCGGCGGATCCTCCGCCAGCAGGCGGCGCCAGGGACGAAACAGGGCGCACAGATAGGCTCCAAGCGCCATCATGCCCAGAAGCCCGGTCTTCAACAGGCTGTAGCTGACCAGCGTGTGGGTGTAGCTGACCCGCCATCCGCCGACGGCCGGATTCGCGATCCGCGCTCCCCACCCATCGCCGAACAGCAGGGCCCAGGGCGACGAGACGGCATGGTCGATCACCGCCGCCGCTTCCTCCCAGCGTGTGTTGGCCCCGGTCAGCCGGGTCTTTTCCGCCACCTGTTGCCAGGCGCCGACCAGCGCATCCCCGGCAGGCAGGACGACAAAGCCGGCCGCCAGCAGCAGCGGCACCGCCAGCCAGGGACGGCGGCGCACCCACCACAGGGCCACCATCGTCAGAGACAGCGCCGCCAATCCCAGGGCGGTGCGGTGGACCGCTCCCGCCAGTGCGCCCAGGCAGAGCGCTCCCCCGGCGGCGCAGGCGAACGCCGCGATCCAGCGCCTGAACGATCCCCCGACCGCTACAAGCGAAAGCGCCAACGCCGGCAACGCCACCGCGGCGAACAGAACCGATGGGGCATTCAGCAGATAGGCGCCGCCGTCCGCCATCGCCCGCGTGCCGACCGCACCGAAGCCCCAGTCCGCCTGCTTCCACCAGCGCAAGGCCAGCAGAATCCCGGCAAGCGCCAGCCCGCCGGCCAGAAGGCGCACACCCCTGGCTCCGGCGCGCCGCAATGCGGGAACCAGCAGCACGGGCAGGAACAGATAGAGCAGCGGCACCACGTCACGCAGGATGTCCGCCGCTTCCCAGCCCAGTGTCGCCCCGCGCAGCAGCGGCACCCACAGCAGCCAGCCCAGCGCCGCGACGGCAACCGCCATCCAGGCCGCATCACCCGAGTCGCGCAGGGCGTGCCCGGTCGCCACCATCAAGGGCCGCCTCCAGCCGATGGACAGGAGGATCAGCAGGCCGATCGTGGCCTCGCCCCAGCGCAGGGACGGCGGCGCCGGAACGCTGACGCCGCCATACAGCAGCAGCGCCGCCGCCATGGTCGACGCCGAAGCCAAGCGCATCCCGGTCGCGGCGGTCACCGCCGCACCGGCGATGACGCGTCGATGCCGGTCAGGCCCAGCGCTGTTCGGCGCGATCCAACCGGTAGAAAAGCCCTTCCTGCGGACGCAGGCGCAGGGTTCCGGTGAGAGTTACCGGCTCCCGCGTGGCGGACAGCGCGATGGAGGAGTGGACATGCATCATGCCGGCCGGCCCGGGGCTTTCGCAGGCGGGACAGCCCATGGGGTTGGCGGACAGGATGAAGCGGTTGTGGGTGGTGCCACCGGTCAACGGAACCATGAAGCCGCGGACGGTGACGGTACGGCCGTCCAGGGCAGACACCTTGACCGGAAACTGCGGATCGCCGGCAAGCCCCCCCAACCGGACCGCGCCGAGGTCGCGCCACAACGCCGTGGTTTCGTCCAGCGGCAGGTGGAAGGGACCGGCGGGGTGGCTGGGCGCATCGGCCGTGCCGGCGGCCCATACCGCCCAGCCGGCGACGGGTGCCAACGCAAGCGGCAACAAGATTTGGCGCCGGCCGGGCATGGCCGCGCCAAGACGGGTGGCGGTGTTCATGGTCGCTTCTCCCCTGCTGCGTTGCTTCGTCACCGGGGCTGCGAAATCGGGGCGCCGTGTGTTTTGGAAGTCTTCGGTCCGGTCGCCGGGGGACAGCTTGATCCGGTGCTGGGCGCCGCCTTCTGCCGGGCGGTCGCCGATTGCGCGGGAGTGTCCGGCAAGTCGGGCCTCCGGTCAACGGCCAATTCGGTGTGCCGTTGTAGGGAATGCGGTCCGGAAGGACAGGGTGTCCTTGTGCGGATTCCATAGGTGCGGCATCACTCTGTGCGGCATCACTGCAAGTTTCAAAAAAACGCAATGTGTTTGACGGAATACGGCAGTGGGCTCCATAGTCCACCGGCTGTCCCTGCCGCACTGCACACAGCCCTGAGCCAGCCGTTCCCGTAACGAGACGAGCCATGGAAACCTTCCGATTCCAGCCAGGCGAAACGCCGGTCCTGCTCAGCATTCCGCATGTCGGGACCATGATTCCGCCGGACATCGCCGCGACGATGACGGAACACGGCTTGGCACAGCCCGACGTCGACCGGCACCTTGACCGGTTGTATCATTTCGCCCCGGCACTCGGAATCGGTTTTCTTACGGCGCTCTGTTCGCGCTACGTGGTGGATCTGAACCGCGATCCCGACGGTCTCGTCGCCCAGCCCGGGCTCGACCCAACGGAGATCTGTCCGCTCACCACCTTCGATTACGCACCCATCTACCAAGCCGGGCAGGAGCCCGACCGGGCGGAGATCGGCCGGCGGGTCGGCGCCTACTGGCGCCCCTATCACGACCAGCTGCACAGCGAACTGCGGGCTCTGCGCGACCGCTTTGGGGTCGCGGTGCTGTTCGACGCCCATTCCGTGCGCAGCCGGCTTCCGCGCTTCTTCGACGGCACCCTGCCCGACTTCAACCTCGGCACCGGCGACGGCAGCAGTGCCGCCCAGCCACTGGTCGCGCGTCTGATGAATGTCCTTTCGGCGTCGGAACGTTACTCCGCCGCATTGAACGGCCGCATGCGCGGCGGCTTCATCATCCGCAGCTACGGCAAGCCGGAGGAGAACATCCACGCCATCCAGTTGGAGCTGACCCAGTCCACCTATATGGACGAGGACGCTCCCTACCGCTTCCGCCCCGATCTGGCGGCCGAGGTGAAGCCCGGGCTGGAGCGGCTGATGAGCGCGGTCGTCGAATGGTCGTGGCAGAAGGCCACAGGCCAACGCCGCGCCGCGTATCTGTAACGGGGCTCCCCTGATAAAGAGTGGCCCTCCCCCGTCGCCGGGGAAGGGCCGAAGGACGGCCTGATCGGGGATGGATCAGATCTGGCCGCGCTCGCTCGCCTGACGCATCAGGACGTACTGGCGCATCATCTGATTGCGGAAGCGGTAGCGTTCCAGGCCCGGCTCCACCACCGGGGCCAGCACGCCGCCATGGTCCTCGCGGGTCAGGCGTTTCAGCAGGTCCAGCGTCGCGGCACTCGGCAACTGGCCGCTGTCGCCCGCCAGATCGTTGGGGTCGAACACGCCATAGGCATCGGCCGGGCACAGTGCGGCGGCCAGCAGCGCGTCCTCCAGCTCCACACGGCGGTCCGCAGCCAATGCGCGGGCATAGCTCTCGACGATGCCGCGTTCGGCCTCCTGCAGGCAGCGAGCGACGGCATAGGCCAGATCCGGCCGCTCCACCAGCTTGCTGCCGCGGCTGACGGCACTGCGCGCCGCGTGCAGGCCGAGAAGCTGTGCATAGTAGGGAAGCCCGCGCACGAATTCGGCGATCCGCCGCACCACATCCGGCGCGAACTCGATCGCGGCATTCTGGGCACCGGCCTGGATCAGCCGGCCGATCTCCTGGTCGGTCATCAGCGGCAGATGCACCGGCACCAGCGACCGCTGGATCGACGGATGCTTGCCCAGCAGCTGGTCCAGATTCTCGGCGACGCCGACCACCAGCAGCGTGACGGGGATCGAGCTGTCGGTGAGGTTCTTGAACAGCTCCGCCAGCTTGTTGCGGAAATCCTCGTCGAGGACGCGGTCGTACTCGTCCAGGATCAGCAGCACATGGGTGGCGTGGATGCCCGACAGCACCTCGTTCAGTTCGGTGACGCTGAAGGTGCCGTCCGGCAGCAGCTCGTTCAGGCTGGCGAAGTTGCGCCGGGCGGCGAACGGGTTGTCGAGTGCGGAGCGGTAATAGGTGGAGGGGATCTTCTTCAGGAAGTGCCTGAAGATGTCCTCGAAGCTCAGTTCGCCGCTGCAGGTCAGCTTCAGCGACAGATAGCCGGCCTGCCCGGCGATCTTCTCGATCGCATTGGCGACGGAGGTCTTGCCGCGGCCGCGATCGCCGTAAAGGATGACGTGTGCCCGCTCCTCCTCGATCGCCGAGATGATGCGGCGCAAGGTATCGTTGCGGCCGATGAACAGGCCGTTCAGCTGCTGCTTCGGCCGCGTCGGGGTGAAGGCTTCGCGCAGCAGGCCGTTCAGCTCGGGCGTCAGGCCCTTCAGCATGGCCGGCGCGTTGGCGCCCATGCCCCCGCGATAGCCGCCGTTGACCGACATGGTGAAGCGCGGCAGGTCGTGCTCGCTCTCCGCCTCGCGCCCGCCGGGCTGCGGGAACATGTGGCCGCGGCGGTCGCCGGTGGCGTCGTTGTCGATGATGTCGGGCTGACGCGGTGCTGCGGGACCGCGCATTGCCTCGAACCCGCTCCGACCTTGCCCCCCATCGACCGGACGCAGGAGCGTCCCACCGGGCCGGGAGAATCCGGGTGCATTGGGGAAGTTGCCGGCGGCAGATCCCGGGCCTGAGATCCCCGGCCCCGACATACCCGGTCCGGTCATGCCCATTCCATTGCCCGTGAGGCCATTGCCAGCAAGGCCGCCACCGGTCAGGCCGCCGCCAAGTCCGCTGCCGCCGAGACCCGCACCGCCAGCCGCCGGCATCCGTTCGGCCGCCACAGCGGCCGAACGACGCTTCCGAAAGAAATTCCGCATCCGTCCCAATCCCCACGCGTTGTCGGCGTTCGCGGAACCGTCCCTCTTTCGGCTTCTCTGTCGGGCCAGGAACGGTTCCGCGTGTTCACGATGTAAGCGCTGTGCCGGCCGGGGTGGGCTGGGATTTCGGATATAATACCGACGCGGCATCCCTCGTTCGGGGACCTCTTCCGAAGGGGCCGACACCCCGACGCCATAGGCCCGCTCAGCCGATCAGAATCGGCCCGACCGTAGCCCAGCCATAGAGAACGGCGAGGAACAGGGCGAGGGTCATGCATTCACGCAGGAAAGCCAGAACCGACATGGCAACCTCCATTGTTCGTGTCTTGTTCCGGTATAGCTACCAGAACGGACACGGAACAGCAACCGCACAGTTCTCCCTACGTTCCTGTTATGGGCGCGGGTGTTCCCTCCCGGACACAGATCGAACGGGTAGGTGGGTATAAGATTACGTGTCGGACGTTCGAAAATTTCGGGCCGAAACTCAGGCTGAATCGGCGTCGTCGTAGCGGATCAGGTCGGTCCAGGCGCGCTCCAGCCGCCGTAGCGTGCGGTAGGTGGTTTCGAAATCGGCGCCGTCGCTGTCGCTGCGCAGCAGGCTGTCGGCCCGTGCCGTTTCCAACCTCTTCAGCGCTTCGCAGGTCGCCAGCCCCTGTTCGGACAGCTTGAGCCGCGCGGCCCGCCGGTCGCGCAGGGACGGGCTGCGGTCGACATAGCCGGCTTCCACCAGGTGCTTCAGATTGTAGGAGGCGTTGGAGCCAAGGTAATAGCCACGCTCCAGCAGATCGCGGACCGACAGTTCCTCGGTGCCGATGTGCAGCAGCATCAAGGCCTGGGTCGGGCTGAGGTCGGTCACGCCGATCCGGGCCAGTTCCATCCGAAGCACGTCGAGGAAGCGCCGGGTGATGCTTTCCATGACGCGGCCAAGGTCGGTGTAGACCGCGGGGGCCGCCACGCTCTGCTGCATGCTCATCGTTCCTGTGCCAGTGGCTTTTCAGCCGTTGTCCGGTCGCCGCGACACCGCCGCGCTTGCGAACCGGCGGACCGGGGAAGCGGTGCCGAAGCCCCCTTCCCGCGGTCGTTTCTTAATGGCCTGTGACGATGGGCGGATTTTGATGCGAATTGGAGGGACAAACTTGAGACGTGGGGGCTTTCCCGCCCCTCGACGGCCCCACTACATGGTGCCCGGGTAGGCTCCGCCGTCCAGAAGGATGTTCTGGCCGGTCATGAAACCGGAACTCGCAGCGCAGAGGAAGGCGCAGGCGGCCCCGAATTCATCAGGATCCCCGAATCGGCCAGCGGGGTTTCCCTTGCGGCGGAGTTCCATCTCTTCGTCGATGCTGCGACCGGCGGCCTTGGCTCCGCCTTCCATGGTCTTGCGCAGGCGGTCGGTCTCGAACGGGCCGGGCAGCAGATTGTTGATGGTGACGTTGTGTTTCACCGTCTGGCGCGACAGTCCGGCGACGAATCCGGTCAGGCCGCTGCGCGCACCGTTCGACAGACCAAGAATCGGGATCGGTGCCCGCACCGCGGCCGAGGTGATGTTGACGATCCGGCCGAACCGGCGGTCGATCATCCCGTCGACCGTCGCCTTGATGAGGAAGATGGGCGCCAGCATGTTGGCGTCCAGCGCGCGGATCCAATCCTCGCGGTCCCAGTCGTGGAAATCGCCGGGGGGCGGCCCGCCGGCATTGTTGATCAGGATGTCCGGCTCCGGACAGGCGGCGAGTGCCGCGGCCCGTCCCTCTTCCGTCGTGATGTCGCCGGGGGCGGTGGCGACGGTGGCGCCGGTCGCCCTGCGGATCTCCTCCGCCGTCGCCTCCAGCGCGTCGGCGCTGCGGGCAGTCAGGGTGACATGCACGCCCTCGCGGGCCAGCGCGAAGGCGCAGGCACGGCCCAGACCCTTGCTGGCGGCGCAGACGATGGCGCGGCGGCCGGCGATACCCAAATCCATGCTCGTCCCTTCCTTATGTTCTCAGCGGGTGGTTTTGGAACCGGATCGTTGCGGTTCCGTCCGTTGCAGTTCCGAAAGGACCTCGCGCGCCAGCGGCACGGTCACCCCGCGATGGGCGGCGAGCGATGCGTGGTCCAGTGCCGCCACCAGCCGGCGGGCGAAGTCGAGTGACCGCTCCATCCGTGCCAGCAGATAGGTGATGACCTCCAGCCCCGGCCGCAATTGCCGGTCGGCGAACAGCTTCACCAGCACGGCGGCCAGCAGCGCGTCGTCGGGCGGGCGAACCTCGACCGCCGGCGCCCCCTTGATGCGGGACCGCAGATCGGCCAACCGCGTGCGCCAGCGTGACGGCGCTTTGCGCGACAGCAGCAGAAGATGGCCTTGCTGCTCGCGGGCGAGATTGTAGAGGTGGAACAGCGCCTCTTCCCGCTCGGGCCTGCCGGACACCGCATCGGCATCCTCGACCACCACCGCGTTGGCTGGCGCCAGCAGCGCCGGCACCACGCCCGAGTCGAGCATATCGCCCCTGGTGACGACGGCATGGCTGCGGGCACGCCAGACCTGAGACAGGTGGGTCTTGCCGCAGCCGGCCGGTCCGAACACGGTCAGCGCCGGAGCCGGCCAGGACGGCCAGCGGTCGAGCCACGCCACCGCGTCGGCATTGCTGGACGCCACGAGGAAGTCCTCGCAGCCCATCGCCGTCCGATGCCCAAGGTCGAGCGGTATCTGCGCCGGCAAGCTCATGCGGACACACCCATCAGCGTTCCGCGTCGGTGCCGCGGTAGTACGGGCTTGAGAGATACTGTCGCAATGCGAAGCGGGTCAACACGCCGATCACCGCAGCCACCGGAACCGCCAGCAGCACGCCGACGAATCCGAACAGGCTGCCGCCGGCCAACAAGGCGAACATCACCCAGACCGCATGCAGCCCGACCTTGTCGCCGACCAGCTTCGGCGTCAGGACATTGCCTTCCACCGCCTGTCCGAACAGGAAGATGCCGACAACGACGGCGACCCGCCAGAGCTCGTCGAACTGCAGCAGGGCAAGGCCGGTGCTGGCGACGAAGCCGAACAGGCTGCCGACATAGGGGATGAAGGACAGAATCCCGGCCATCAGCCCGATCACCAGCCCGAAATCCAGCCCGGCCGCCGACAGGGCCAGCGCATAGAAGACGCCCAGCACGAGGCAGACCATTGCCTGCCCGCGCACGAAGCCGGACAGGGTCACATTCACCTCGCGCGCCTGCTCGCGCACGGTATCGGCATGCTGGCGCGGCAGCCACGAATCGACCTTCCCCACCATCACGTCCCAGTCGCGCATCAGATAGAAGGCGACGATGGGCGTGATGAACATCAGGGTCACGATGTCGAACAGCGCGAGGCCGCCTGACAGGATCCGGCTGACGAGGCGGCCAACGATCCCAGCCACCTCCCCGGCATAATTGCCGGCGGCGGCGCGCAGCCGCTCCACATCGTCAGCCGGAAGCCGGTGGATGAAGCGGTCGAGCGCCGGGATCAGCCGCTCCTTCACCAGGGTGGCATAGGTCGGCAACACCTCAAGCAGGTGGGAGATCTGCCCCTGCACCAACGGCACGAGAAGCAGCGACATCAGCACCAGGACCAGCAGGAATCCCAGCAGCACCAGCGTGGTGCCGAGCCAGCGCGGCAGCCGCGCCCGCTCCAGCCGGTCGACCAGCGGATCGAGCAGATAGGCGATGGCCAGCCCGACCACGAAGGGCAGTAGCATGTCGGCCAGCAGCCACAGCGCAAGGACGAACAGTCCGAGCCCGATCAGCCAGAAGCGGAGCTGCTTGGCCGACGTCACGGAACGCCGCCGAGCCGGTTGAACAGCAGGGCACCGCGCCGCGCGTACAGCAGGCCGGACAGCACGGTGGTCACCGTGCAGGCGTACACCAGCACATCGACCAGCTCCCACCCGTACAGATGGATTTCCGGCAGGCCCAGTGCCGGTGGGGCCAGCACCGCGGCGGCAAGCGCGATCTGCACCACCGTGTTCACCTTGCTGATGTAGAGCGGCTGCATCGCCAGCGTCTCCTTCAGCGTGAACAGCAGGATGACGCCGCCGATGATCATGATGTCGCGGAAGATCACCATCATCGCCAGCCAGAGCGGGATCGACCCGACCCAGGCCAGCGCCACGTACACGCCGACGATCAGCGCCTTGTCGGCAAGCGGATCGAGGTAGCCGCCCAGCACCGTACGCGCCCTGAACATGCGGGCGATGGCGCCGTCCAGCGCATCGGACAGGCCGGCGGCGACGAAGAGGGCAAAGGCCCACTCCATCTTGCCGGTCAGGATCATGTACATCGCGGCCGGAACCGCCACGATGCGCAGGAAGGTGATGATGTTCGGAACGCTCACGGCGCGCTCTTGGCCGGCAGCGTTCCCAGATTGCGCGGCGGAGCGCCCAGCGTGCCGCCGGCATCGAGCGGCGCCGATGGTGCCAGCGACATCGGCGAGGCCTGGATCGGGGAAGCTGCCGGCGAAGCGGAGGACGGAACGGCCCCGGCCGACGCGGCGCCCGACCCGCGCGGCAGCAGCGTCAGCTGCCAGTCGGCGGAGGGAACCGGCAGCGGCGCACCGGGATAGGCGGCGGGAGCGGCCGCGGCCGTGCGTGCAAGGCCCAGATCCTGGCGGGCAAGCGCCTGGGTCAGCTGGTCCGGATCGCCGCGATGGGTCAGGGTGATCAGCGCCTCGCTGCGGCTGATCGACATGAGGTTGGTCCGCGTCACCGCATTGACGGAGGAAAGGCGCTTGCGCGTCTCCACCCAGTCGTTCACCGCCGACAGCGGAATGCGGACCAGAGTGTTATGCTCCGGACCGGTCGCCGTGGTGTGCTCGCGCCGCCAGGACTCGTCCAGCTGGGTGCCGACCGCGGCGACCGCGCGGTTCAGCACGTCGTCGGCGCTGCTGCCGCCCTTCACCTGCACGACCTGATTGTCGCGCGTGCCGTCCAGCCCATAGCGCGTGAGATCGACCGTCATGCCGCGCGCCGGATCCGGGCCGTTGGCCGGCAGATCGGTGCGGGCGACCACGACTCCGCCGGCCTTGTAGGCCTGGGCGATGCGGGCGAGCGCCTCGGCATTGCCGGCGACGGCGTCCTCGCCGCTGATCGCCTGGGCGTCGGTCAACTCACCGTCCGGCACCACCAGCGGCACCAGGGATGCGGCGGGTTGCCGCGCCTCCCACGCCGCACGCCAGGGGGTGCGGTCCTGCCACAGGATGGTGCGCCCTTCGGTCTGGGTCACCGGCAGGATGACGAAGGGACGCGACGGCGGCTCGACATACTGGGTGGCGCCGCCGCTCTGGCCGAGTGCGTCGCGCACCGCATTGGGGCGGAACCGCACGGTGATGGCGCCGACATAGCGGCTGGCCGACACCTTTTCCTCATCGATCTCGAAGCCCTGAACCATCCTGGCGATCTCATTGTCCGACAGGCGCGGCGGGGTGCCGCCGGGGACGAGGCGGCGGTACAGCTCCGCCCAGGCCTTGGCCTGCGCCTCGCGGATCGCCTGGTCGCGGACCGTGGTCGGGTTGCTGCCGTTGATGTCGACCCGGACGCCCGACACCGCGAAGGGATCCGCGGCGGACGGCATGGCGGCAGAAGTGGCGGCGGCCGGCGGCGGGGAGCCGGTCTGCGCACCCGCCGGCCCGGTCATGGTCAGGACCAGAGCGGTGGACATGGCAGCAAGACCGGCGAGGAGCGGCGCGCGGCGGCGGTGGAGCATTGCAAAGCCTTCCGATTCGAGTATGTTCGGCCCGAGCCCAAGGCCCGGTATATAGCTCAGCCCAAGCGAGGATACCATCAGCACCCAGTCCTATAACATGTCCGACGCCTACAAGCAGGCCGGTGTGGACATCGATGCGGGCAACGCGCTTGTCGAAGCGATCAAGCCCCTTGCCCGCTCCACCGCGCGTTCCGGCTCCGACGCGGGCCTGGGCGGCTTCGGCGCCCTGTTCGACCTGCGCGCCGCCGGCTACCAGGATCCGCTCCTGGTCGCGACGACCGACGGCGTCGGCACCAAGCTGAAGGTGGCGATTCTCGCCAACCGTCACGACACCGTCGGTATCGATCTCGTCGCCATGTGCGTCAACGATCTGGTGGTCCAGGGCGCCGAGCCGCTTCTGTTCCTGGATTACTACGCCACCGGCAAGCTCGACGTGGCCGCCGGCCGCGACATCGTCGCCGGCATTGCGGAAGGCTGCCGTCAGGCCGGCTGCGCGCTGGTCGGCGGCGAGACCGCCGAGATGCCGGGCATGTATTCCGAAGGTGATTACGACCTCGCAGGATTCTCCGTCGGTGCTGTTGAACGCCAGCACGCCCTGACCGGTTCCGCCGTCCAGGCGGGCGACGTTGTTCTCGGTCTCGCGTCCACCGGTGTGCATTCCAACGGCTATTCGCTGGTGCGCAAGCTGGTGGAGAAATCCGGGCTCGGCTATGATGCCGCCTGCCCGTGGGACGAGTCGAAGTCGCTCGGCGAGGCCCTGCTGACGCCGACCCGCATCTATGTAAAGAGCACGTTGAAGGCGGTGCGCGCCGGCACGGTCCGTGCCATGGCCCACATCACCGGCGGCGGCCTGATCGAGAACATTCCGCGCGTCCTCCCCGACGGACTGGGTGTCGTGCTCGACGCCTCGACCTGGACCCTGCCCCCCGTCTTCTCCTGGCTGATGAAGACCGGCGGCATCGCTCCGTACGAGATGGCGCGCACCTTCAACGTCGGCCTCGGCATGGTCGTCGTGGTTCCCGCCGACAAGGCGAACGAGGCCATCGACATCCTGCGCGAGGGCGGCGAGACGGTCTACACCGTCGGCACCGTCACCGCCCTGAAGGACGGCGACGCCCGCGTGACCGTCAACGGCATGGACGCGGCCTGGACCGCGTAAGGAACGCCCCCGGGAATCGTTCCCAAGGATAGTTCGATGAGCAAGTTGAAGCTCGGCGTCCTGATCTCGGGGCGCGGCAGCAATCTGCAGGCGTTGATCGACGCCTGCGCCGCGCCGGATTTCCCGGCCGAGATCGCGCTGGTGCTGTCCAACAAGGCCGATGCCTTCGGCCTGGAACGGGCCTCCGCGGCTGGGATCGCCACCGCGGTGGTCAGCCACCGCGACTATCCCGGCGACAAGCCGGCCTTCGAGGCGGCAATGGATGCCCGGCTGCGGGAGGCCGGCGTCGAGCTGGTCTGTCTCGCCGGCTTCATGCGGCTGCTGTCGCCCTGGTTCGTCGGGCGCTGGCAGGATGCGCTCATCAACATCCACCCGTCCCTTCTGCCCTCCTTCAAGGGGCTGGACACCCATGAACGGGCGCTGGCCACCGGCGTCCGTTTCCATGGCTGCACCGTCCATCATGTCCGCCCTGCGATGGACGATGGTCCGATCATCGCGCAGGCCGCCGTTCCGGTTCTGCCCGGCGATGATGCCCAGCGTCTGGCCGATCGGGTGCTGGAGGCGGAGCACAAGCTTTATCCCCATGCCGTCCGCCTGATCGCTGAGGGTCGCGCCCGCGTCGACGGCGATCTGGTGCGGATCGACGGTCCGGTGCCTGAACTGCCGACGATTCTCAACCCGCCGCTTTAGGCGGGTTCTCCCTTCCGGCTCCTACCCTTCCGGCATAGTTGACGGTTCCACTCGGAATCTGTTGCGTTTCCGTACGCCTGCGTCAGAATTGCGGGCAAAAGAAACTGTTGGAGGGTTGATCGATATGGCGGCCGTAAGTCCCAATCCGGTCAGTGAAGAGACCGTACGTACCCATCAGGCGACCTGGATCGCCTTCACCAAATTCATGAAGTACAGCATCGCGGGCGTGATCGCGGTGCTGGTTCTGCTGGCGATCTTCACCCTGTAAAGGCGGCAGGTCGGAACGCGCCTTCATTTCCATCCGCCCTTCCCCGCCCGGCGTCTGCCGGCCACGGGGAAGGATCGGGAGGAAGGTCCTGGGACGCCAAGTAGGGGCCGGTTACTGCGCCAGAACCAGTTCGCCGTGCTTCGTGCAGGCGGCTTCGGCCAGTTCCACGAATCGCTCGGTCACCTGTTCCGGCTGGGTGATCTTCTTCGGATCCTCGCCGGGGAAGGCCTGGGTGCGCAGCTTGGTCGCGACCACGCCCGGATCGATCAGGTTGACGCGCACGCTGGAGCCGGCGACTTCCATCGCATAGGTCTTCACGATCATCTCCAGCGCCGCCTTGCTGGCGCCGTAGGGCATCCAATAATGTTGCGGGGCCTTGGCGGCGGCCGAGGTGACGAAGATGGCGCGCCCCGTACCGGATGCGCGCAGCAGCGGATCCATCGAGCGGATCAGGCGATAGTTCGCCGTCACGTTCAGGTCCATCACCCGCGACCACAGCTTCGGGTCGTACTGTGCGACGGGGCCGAGAGCCTCCAGCGCGCCGGCATTGCCGACGACCACGTCCAGCTTGCCGAATCGCTCATACAGCGCGTGGCCAAGCTGGTCGATCTTGTCGTAGTCGCGCAGGTCCATCGGCACCAGGGTCGCCGACTGGCCGGAGATCTTCTGGATGGCGTCGTCGGTCTCCTCCAGCCCGCCGACGGTGCGGGCGACCAGGACCAGATGGGCGCCTTCGGCGGCAAAGCGCTTGGCGACGGCGGCGCCGATGCCGCGCGATGCGCCGGTGACGAGGGCGATGCGGCCGGAAAGACGGGACATGGTGGAGACTCGTTTCCTGGGTTTATTGTTCGTTCACATACGAAAAACCCTCCCCCGTTGCGGGAGGAGGGTTTTGGGATCAGGCGCGGACGGCGACGTTCGCCTCGACGGGCGGATTTTCCAGCGCGTCGGTCAGCGGGATCGGGTAATCGCCGGTGAAGCAGGCATCGCAGTAGCCGAGGTTGGCCGGATCGCGCTTCTCCTCGCCCATCGCCCGATAGAGGCCGTCGAGCGAGATGAAAGCGAGGCTGTCGGCCTGGATGAAGTCGCGCATCTGCTCCACCGTCATGCGGTGGGCCAGCAGCTTTCCCTGTTCCGGCGTGTCGATGCCGTAGAAGCATGGGTGCGAGGTCGGCGGGCTGGAGATGCGCATGTGCACCTCGGCGGCACCGGCGGCACGCACCATCTCGACGATCTTCTTCGACGTGGTGCCGCGGACGATCGAGTCGTCCACCAGCACGACGCGCTTGCCTTCGATCATCGCGCGGTTGGCGTTGTGCTTCAGCTTCACGCCCAGATGGCGGATCTGGTCGGTCGGCTCGATGAAGGTGCGGCCAACATAATGGTTGCGGATGATGCCGAGATCGAATGGCACGCCGGCTTCCTGGGCATAGCCCAGCGCCGCGGGCACGCCGCTGTCGGGCACCGGCACGATCACGTCGGCGGGAACGCCGGCCTCGCGGGCCAGCTCACGGCCGATGCGCTGGCGCGCCTCGTAGACGGAGGTGCCTTCCATCACACTGTCGGGACGGGCGAAGTAGATGTATTCGAAGATGCACAGGCGGCGCTGCTGCGGCTGGAACGGGCGCAGGCTGTGCACGCCACCGGCGTCGATGACGATCATCTCGCCCGGCTCGACGTCGCGGACATATTCGGCACCGACGATGTCGAAGGCGCAGGTCTCGCTCGCCAGGATGTGGGTGTCGCCCAGCCGGCCCAGCACCAGCGGACGAACGCCGAGAGCGTCACGCACGCCGATCACCTCCTTGGAGGTCAGCGCCACCAGGGAGAAGGCGCCTTCGACCTGCCGGACCGCCTCGATCAGGCGATCCACCGGCGAGCCGCCGCGGGCGGTCGCCATCAGGTGGACGATCACCTCGGTGTCGGTGGAGGACTGGAACAGGCAGCCGCGGCGGACCAGCTGGCGGCGCAGGGTCTGCGCGTTGGTCAGGTTGCCGTTGTGGGCCAGCGCAAAGCCGCCGAACTCGAAATCGGCATAGAGCGGCTGGACGTTGCGGATCGAGGTGTCGCCGGTGGTGGCGTAGCGCACATGGCCGATGGCGCTGGCGCCCTTCAGCTTGGCGATGATCGCCTCGGAGCTGAAATGGTCGCCGACCAGGCCC
The DNA here is from genome assembly GCF_008364825.1 of Azospirillum sp. B21. GTDB lineage: Bacteria > Pseudomonadota > Alphaproteobacteria > Azospirillales > Azospirillaceae > Azospirillum. The sequence goes on along the minus strand of NZ_VTTO01000003.1, from coordinate 471,398 downwards.
AGCGTGTGCTGCAGGTGGAAGCGGCCGCCGTCGAAGCTGACGATGCCCGCCGCCTCCTGCCCGCGGTGCTGCAGGGCATGCAGGCCCAGCGCCGTGATGGCGCCCGCCTGCGGGTTGCCGTAGATGCCGAACACGCCGCACTCTTCGCGCAGCTTGTCGTCGTCGAACGGATGCGTCGTCAGCATCACCAGAAGTCCTTCGTCCAAGAGGCGCCGTCGGCGCGCGTCAGCACATGCAACGAGAAAACGGTCCACAAACGTCGAAAGCGCCGAAACCGAGCGGTCAAGCTCAGCGGGCGTTGTTCTGCATCAGCCTTTCAAGGTCGGCGCGGTCGCGGTCCTTATAACCGGTATCGGGTGCCGGTGCACCCCCGGTCTTCGCGGGGCTGGGTACCGGCGTCGACAGGCGGTCGAGCGCCTGCTTGGCCTCCATCGCCTGACGTGCGCGGTCGCGCGCCATGTCCATCTGGCCGAGCCCTTCCTTTCGCAGATTCTCCGGAACGAAGCCGTAGAGCGTCTCCGCCCCCATCGTCAGGAACGGGCGGGTCTTCGCCTCCTGCAGCCAGGCCGGCTGTTCCGCCGGATTGGGCACCAGCCACAGGAAGAACAGGTAGGCGATCGACACCAGTACCCCGCCCTTCACCAGGCCGAAGACGAAGCCCAGCGTGCGGTCCAGCGCCGACAGGGCCGAAGCCTGCACCCCGCGCGACAGGCTGCGGCCCAGCAGGGACAGCACGATCAGCGCGATGATGAACACCCCGACCGCGGAAGCGGCGTAGGCCAGCATCTCGAACCGGATATAGATCTGTGCATAGGGAAGGACATGGGGCAGCGCGTAGAGCGTGATCACCGCAGCGCCGGCCCAGGCGGCGACCGACACCACTTCGGCCACCATGCCGCGGCTGAAGGCGAGCAGCGCCGACAGAAGCAGGACGGCGATGACGACGATGTCCACCGGATTGACGGGAAGGTTGTCCATTGCCCTGTGCCGATAATGAGAGTGCGGTCAGATGAATTCGTCGTCGCGCCAGCGGCGCGTGTCGTTGTCGTCGTGTGGTCGGCGGGAGGGCGGCCTGCCGGAGGAGCCCTGCGCCTGGAACAGCGGCATCAACTCGCCCAACTGCTGGAGTTCGACCGTCTTGAGGCCGTTGTCGCCGCGGCTGCCCTTCTTGCCGGTCCGTCGCGCCGGGAAGATGGCGGAGGAGAAGCCGAGCTTCGCCGCCTCCTTCAGACGCGTGTCGCTCTGGCCGACGGCGCGGACCTCGCCGGACAGGCCGATCTCCCCGAACACCACCGCGTCGGCCGGAACCGGCTCCCCGGTCAGCGACGAGACGAGTGCGGCGGCAACCGCGAGGTCGGCGGCCGGTTCGGTGATGCGAAGTCCGCCGGCCACATTCAGATAAACGTCGTTGGCGCCGATCTGCACGCCGCAACGCGCCTCCAGCACCGCCAGCACCATGGCGAGCCGCGCCGAGTCCCAGCCGACCACCGCGCGGCGCGGCGTGCCGAGCGGCGACGGGGCGACCAGCGCCTGGACCTCGACCAGGACGGGGCGCGTGCCCTCCATCCCGGCGAAGACCGCGGCGCCCGACACGTCGCCGCGCCGTTCGGCCAGGAACAGGGCGGACGGGTTGGCGACCTCACCGAGACCGCCGTCGCCCATCTCGAACACGCCGATCTCGTCGGTCGGGCCGAAGCGGTTCTTCACCGCGCGCAGGATGCGGAACTGGTGACCGCGCTCGCCTTCGAAATAGAGCACCGTGTCCACCATGTGCTCCAGCACGCGGGGACCGGCGATCATGCCTTCCTTGGTCACATGGCCGACCAGCAGAAGGACGACGCCGCGCCGCTTGGCGACGCGGATCAGCTCCTGCGCGCTGGCGCGGACCTGGGCGACGGTGCCGGGGGCGCTGTCCAGATTGTCCATATACATGGTCTGGATCGAATCGATGACGATCACCTCCGGACCCTTGGCGTCGTCCAGCGAGGCGACGATGTCGCGCACGCTGGTGGCAGATGCCAGATCCACCGGAGCCGACGCGCAACCCAGACGCTGGGCGCGCAGCCGCACTTGGTCCACCGCCTCCTCGCCGGAGACATAGGCGCAGCGGTGGTCCTGCGACAGCCGGGCCATGGCCTGGAGCAGAAGGGTCGATTTGCCGATGCCGGGATCGCCGCCGATCAGAATGGCCGAGCCGGGAACCAGCCCGCCGCCGCACACGCGGTCGAACTCGGCAATGCCGGTCATGCGCCGCGGCGGTGCCTCGCTGCTGCCCTGAAGGCCGACGAAGTCGATGCGGCGACCGCGGGCCGATCCCAGCCCCTTGGGCGCGCTGTCGGGCGCCGCCTCTTCGACGAGGCTGTTCCATTCGCCGCAAGCGTCGCACTTGCCCGCCCATTTGGGGAAGGAGGCGCCGCAAGCCTGGCAGACAAATCGGGTGGTGGGCTTCGCCAAAGGTCTGGTAGTCCGATGGGGATAAGGCCCGCCACATATAGCAAGCCGTTCCGCTGAATCCTACGTTTGCAGGGGTGGAATGCAGGGGCTTTTTTCAGACCGGGGGCATGATAGCTTGTTGCGCGGTTTTGAGCAGGTCCATCTCCCAGGGCGGGAGAGGGGTTTCGAAGAGGAAAAGAGGATTTAAGTGACGGATGACGGTCTGATGGACAAGGAAGGCAAGCGAATCGTCCTGCATGGCCCGGAAGGCTTTGCGGCGCTGCGAAAGGCCGGACGGCTGGCTGCGGAGACGCTGGATTACATCACGCCCTTCGTGGTGCCGGGCGTCAGCACCGGCCGGCTCGACAAGCTGATCGAGGAGTTCCAGCGCGACCGGGGCGGCATTCCGGCGACGCTCGGCTATCATGGCTATCCGGCATGCAGCTGCATCTCGCCCAACCATGTCGTCAACCATGGCATCCCCAGCGACGACAAAAAGCTGGTCGAAGGCGACATCGTCAACATCGACGTCACCGTGATCCTGGACGGCTGGTACGGCGACAGCAGCCGCATGTATTTCGTCGGCGAGAAGATCGGCGTCAAGGCGCGCAAACTGGTCGACCTGACCTGGCGCTGCATGATGGCCGGCATCGCCCAGGCCAAGCCCGGCAACCATCTGGGCGACATCGGCCATGCCATCCAGACCATGGCGGAGGCCGCGCGCTGTTCCGTCGTCCGCGACTTCGGCGGGCACGGCATCGGGCAGGTCTTCCACGACGCGCCGCATGTGGACCATTTCGGCAAGCCCGGCACCGGCGTGGAACTGCGGCCCGGCATGGTCTTCACGGTTGAGCCGATGATCAACGCCGGCCGGCACGAGGTGAAGATCCTGTCCGACGGCTGGACCACGGTCACCCGCGACCGCTCGCTGTCGGCCCAGTTCGAGCACCAGATCGGCATCACCGAGGACGGCTGCGAGATCTTCACCCTCTCCCCCGCCGGCTTCACCCAGCCGCCCTACGGAAATGCCGCATGAGCGACGAGCTTGAGCCCTGGACGGTGCTGGACAGCCGCGACCTGCTCGACGCCAGCCCCTATCTGAAGGTGCGGGCGGAGACGGTGCAGTTGCCGGATGGGCGGACGGTGGAGAATTTCTACCAGCTGGACCAGCCCGATTTCGCGCTGATGTATGTCGAGACCAAGGACGGCAAGGTCGTGATGCTGCGCACCTACAAGCATGGGGCGCGGCGCGTCAGCCTGACCTTCCCGGCCGGCGCCATCGATCCCGGTGAAGACCCGCTGGCCGCCGCCAAGCGCGAGCTTCTGGAGGAGACCGGCTATGCCGCCGACGACTGGACGGCGCTGGGCGGTTTCGTGGTCGGCGCCAATTCGAAGGGCAGCACCTGCCACATGTTCCACGCCAAGGGCGCCCGCAAGGTGGCGGAACCCGACCATGGCGATTTGGAGGACATGCGGATCGAACTGCACAGCACCCGCGACCTGATCGACGCGGCGGCCCGCGGCGACTATGCGGTGCTGCCGGTGATCGCCATGCTGGGAGCGATGCTGATGCCGGAACTGCGCGAGGGGTTGGGCATGGCGGCACGGAGCGTCCGATGACCGGCCGCGCGTTGACGGCAGAGCGGCTGATCGACCTGCTGGGGCTGCAGCCGCATCCGGAGGGGGGCTATTACATCGAGACCTACCGGGCGCCGTCGGATGGCGAACGTGGGGCGGTTACGGCGATCTACTTTCTGCTGCGGGCGGGCGAGCGGTCGCACTGGCACAGGGTGGATGCCGTGGAAATCTGGCTCTGGCATGGCGGGGCGCCACTGGAGCTGTCGATTTTTGAAGAAGGCGGTGCGGTCGAGCGCTGCCGGCTGGGGATGGACATAGAAGGCGGCGAGCGGCCGCAGGCGGTGGTGCCGGTCGGCGCGTGGCAGGCGGCGCGGAGCTTGGCGGAGGGGCCGGAAGGCTGGTCGCTGGTGAGTTGCACCGTGGCGCCGGCCTTCGAGTTCTCCGGCTTCAGGATGGCGCCGGAGGGGTGGGAGCCGGAGGCGGGGTGAGGCCTTTGCGAGGTTTCGCCCCCTCGCGGACTTTTGCCCCCTCCCTAACCCTCCCCCGCTCTCGGCCGGCCTAAGGCCGGTCCGATCGCGGGAGAGGGGACTGTCGCCGCCGCATTTCTAATCTACCCTCTCCCGCGAAGCGGGGGAGGGAGGGACCCACGCGCGAGCGTGGGAGGGAGGGGGCACGACGCCCCCCTCAATCCTCCGCGTACGGGTTCTTGCCCTTGCGCAGCAGCAGCCGCACCGGCACGCCGGGCATGTCGAAGCTCTCGCGCAGGTGGGTTGTCAGATAGCGCTGGTAGCTTTCCGGCAAGTCCAACGGCTTGTTGACGAACAGGGCGAAGGTCGGCGGGCGGGTCTTCACCTGGGTAACATAGCGGATCTTGACCCGGCGGCCTTCCACCAGGGGTGGCGGATGGTGTTCCAGGACGCCCTCGATCCAGCGATTCAGCTGCGCGGTCGGGATTCGGCGGTTCCAGACGGTGTAGGTTTCCAGCACCCCGTCCAGCAACGTGTCGAGCTTGTGGCCTTTCAGCGCCGAAATGGTGACGACCTTCACGCCCTTGATGTAGCCGAGCGAGGCCTGGAGCTTGTCCTCGACCTGACGCAGCGCCATGGCGCGGTCATCCACCGTGTCCCATTTGTTGACGGCAATCACCAGGGCGCGGCCCTCGGAAATGACCAGTCGGGCGATGGTCAGGTCCTGCTTGTCCAGGATGGCGCCGGCATCGACCACCAGCACCACGACATTCGCCATGCGGATGACGCGGAGGCTGTCCGCAACCGCCAGCTTTTCGACCTTCTCGTCGACGCGGGCGCGGCGGCGCATGCCGGCGGTGTCGACCAGCTTGAAGCGGCGGTCGCGCCATTCCCAATCGACGGCGATGGCGTCGCGGGTCATGCCGGCCTCCGGGCCGGTCAGCACGCGTTCTTCACCGAGCAGGCTGTTCAGCAGCGTCGACTTGCCGACGTTCGGACGGCCAACGATGGCGATCTGGATCGGCTTGCTGCGATCCTCCTCCGGCTCCGGCTGGTCGCCGATGGGGATGCTGGGATCGAAGCCATCGTCGGTCTCCTCCGCCTCTCCCCCGTCGTCGGGCGGGGCGTAGGGAAGCAGCGCCTCGACCAGGTCGGCCATGCCCTCGCCATGCTCCGCGGAGAGCGGAATCGGATCGCCCAGGCCAAGTTCGTAGGACTCGAACATGCCGGGCTGGCTGGCCTTGCCCTCGGTCTTGTTGGCGACCAGCAGCACCGGGGTCTTGCCCCGGCGCAGCAGGTTCGCGAAATGGCGGTCCAGCGGCGTGATGCCCGCGCGGGCGTCGATGATGAACAGCGCGACATCGGCGCGGGCAAGCGCCTGCTCGGTCTGGCGGCGCATCCGCGCCTCCAGGCTGTCGTCGGTCACATCTTCCAAGCCGGCGGTATCGACCACCGTGAAGGACAAGCCGCCGACATGGGCCGGGGCCGAGCGCCAGTCACGGGTGACGCCCGGCGTATCGTCCACCAGGGCCAGCTTCTTGCCGGCCAGACGGTTGAAGAGAGTCGACTTGCCGACATTCGGCCGACCGACGAGGACCACGGTGAACGACATGGGGCCAAAGGCCTTTCACAACAGACGGAGGAAATCCGCGATCAGCGGAACGCGACGAGCGTTCCGTTGTCGCACAGCACATAAAGAGTGTTGTTGGCAACGATCGGAGACAAGTAGGAACCGGTGGGCAGCGACCGCGTCACCTCCACCTTGCCATCCGAAGGCGACAGGCCCAGCAGCTGGCCGTTCGAGCCGGCGACCCACAGGCGGCTGCCCGCCATCACCGGGCCGGACCAGACGATCGGGCCGGTCTTGTCCTCGGGATCCTTGAAGCGGGCGAGCGGCGCCACCCAGCGGACCTTGCCGTTCTGGCGCGCCACCGCGACGACCTCCTGGTCGTTGGTGACGGTGTACAGGTAATCGCCGGCCAGCCACGGAGTGTTGACGCCGCCGATCTCCGTTTCCCAGATGCGGGCGCCGATGCGCTCGTCGATGGCGACCATGCGGCCGGAATGTCCGATGGCATAGACGGCGCCGCGGTCGACCACCGGCAGGCCGCGGATGTCGGCCAGATTGCTGAGCGCGCCGGTGCGGCGGATGGCGGCCAGGCTGTCCTGCCAGGCGACGCGGCCGTTTTCCGGGCGCAGCCCGAACAGCTCGCCCGAGGAATAGGGGGCGACGACCAGTGTGCCGGTGATGGCCGGGCTGGCGGCGCCGAGCAGGCCGGCGGTCTCCAGGATGCCCTGGTGCGACCATTGGACCGAACCGTCGTCGGTGGACAGCGCGATGGTCTGGTTGTCGAGCGTGATGACCATCACCCGGCCGCCGGCGACGGTCGGGGCCCCGCGAACCGGGCCGGCAATGCGCTTGCGCCACAGAACCTTGCCGCTGCCGGCATCGAGCGACAGCACTTCCGCAAAGCCGGTGGCGGCATAGACGCGGCCATCGGCATAGGCGACGCCGCCGCCGGTGGCACCGCCGCGCTCGTTCTCCGGCCGGGTGTCGACGCGCCACAGCGACTGGCCGCTGCGCTCGTTCAGGGCGGAGACATGCGAATCGGCATCCATGGCGAAGATTCGCCCATCACCGATCACCGGCGTGCCAAGCAGCGCGCGCGAGCTGCTGGAGCCCGAACCGATGTCGGCGCGCCAGGCGTCGGACGGGTTGGCCGACAAGGCGAGGTTGCCGACGACATGATCCGGCGTGCCGCCCGGCTGCGCCCAGGCGGCATTGGCGACTGCCGGCGGCACAGTGACGGCGACGGCGGCCAGCTGGGCGTCCGGCTCCACCTTGCGCTCGCGCTGCAGGACGGCGACGCGCTTGCCGGGCAGCGGCGGATCCGGCGTCTTGCCCATCCAGCTGTCCAGCGTGTCGCACCCGCCGAGGAACACGGCGAGCAGCGACGCGGACAGCAGCGCTGTGTGGCGAATGTTGCGGGACTTGGTGCCCGCCGTCTTGCGGAGAATCGCCTGTTGGGTCGTCATGGCCTTGGGTCAGCCCTTGCCGTAGAGGGTGGCGAGATCGGCGGCGCGGCTGCGCACGCCCGACGGCGCCTGTTGGTCGTCCGCCAGCTGCTTGAAGAGCGTGCGGGCCTTTTCCGTGTCGCCGGCGCGCACCGCCAGCACCGCCGTCAGTTCGCGCGCCGTGAAGCGCCACGGGCTGCCGTCGGCGGTCAGCGGCTGCAGCTTCGCGGTCAGCTGCGCCGGGTCGCCGCCGTCCGTGCGCTGCATCACCGCCAGCAGGGTGGCGAGGTCGCGGTATTCGGCGGGGACCGAGCCGTTGCCGGCGATGCCGTCATAGACGGTCGCGGCCTCCGCCGGCTTGCCCTGGCGGATCATCAAGGCGGCGGCATTGAACTGGGCGATGGCGGCGAGGCTGGGGTTGGCCGATCCGGCGAAGGCGGCCAGCGCCTCCACCCCCTTCTCCGGCCCCTGCGCGCTCTGCGCGATGGCGGTGACCAGGGCCGCGGTCTGCTCTTCCTTCTTCTGCGCCTGCCAGTGGCGCCAGAAGCTGTAGCCGCCGGTGCCAGCGACGATCAGGACGACGGCGGCGATCATGGCGCCGCCATACTTCTTGAAAAGGTGCTCCGCGCGGTCCCGGCGCAGATCCTCGTCGACTTCGCGGAAAATATCGCTCATGGCGCTGCGGTGGCGTCCTTGCGGTGGCGGCTTCGCGCACGGCCCGGATGGCGGCGCGGGTCGAGCGGAGCCTTGCCGGCCGGTTACCCGGACGGATGGCTCCGCAAGATCAAGAGGGGCGGATAGCATCGGGCAACCCGTCGGGTCAAGAGCCTCCCTCTCCCGCAAGGGGGAGAAGACTTGAACGCCGAAAGAAATACGGGCCGCGGAGGCGATCCCCCGCGGCCCGGTTCCGCAACCCGTATTGTTCTCCGGATCGGCAGAAGCCGTCCGATTCCTTAAGCCGACCTTGCTCTTACGCCGACATGGCGGCAGCGGCGATGACCGCCTGGGTCCGATTCTTGACGCCCAGCGACTTGAAGATCGCGGTGACGTGAATCTTCACGGTGCCTTCCGACAGACCCAGTTCATAAGCGATCTGCTTGTTCGACTTGCCGAGGCGCAGGCATTCCAGCACTTCGCGCTGACGCTGGGTCAGGCCGTAGCCGGCGCTGCGGTCGGCGACCTCCACCGTGCGGCGGCGCGGTGCGGCGTCCATGCTGGCGGTAAGCGCGCCCGGCGGCAAATAGATGCCACCCGAGAACACGAGGTTCAGGGCGCCCATCATGACCTTCACGCTGCTCGACTTCGGGATGTAGCCGGTCGCGCCGTGGTCGAGCGCGCCGCGGATGTCACCCAGCGCTTCCGATGCGGAAATCACCACCACCGGTACGCCCGGCTGCAGAGCCTGGATTTCGCGCAGTCCGTCGAAACCCGGCCAGTTCGGCATGTGCAGGTCCATCAGGATGATGTCGAAGGTGCTGCCCGCGCGGCACTGGTCCAACACCTCGTCGAAGGTCCCGGCCTCGACGAAGCTGGCATCGCCCTGCAACTGCTCGAGCAACCGCCGCAGGCCTTCACGGAACAGCAGATGGTCATCCCCGATCAGAATCTTCATGGTCCCCGTCATCCTCGCTCGCCGGCCCCAGCCCGGCCGGTGACGGCCGGCTCACGCCTGGGCTGTTGTCGATTTTGTCCGATGCGCCCCCGCGGCACCCGGATCACCCCATTCACATCACGTCGCCGACTTGGTGGTCGATCGTGCTCGCGGTCTCTTACCGGTATCGACCGGAAGGCCGTCTGCCGTTGTTGGCTTGTTTTCGCTTTGTTGGGTATCTGATACCACGATCGGAAGAGCCCCTGTATCCGGACAAGGGCCATAGGTCATTCGAGGCTGCCACCCCCGTTCGAGGGGCCATAGGTCATGCCCGACCAAAACAACGCTTCCGACGAAGGTCATAGTGTCTGCTACGGCTGCGAATGTCGTTATCGCGCAGGCTCATCCGCATCACTTGTCCCTATTGGCACTACTCGGAATGAGATCTGTTATCTCCATTAGCGACGGGAATTTTTCTGGAACCTTGCCATCTTTGCGGCGTTCGTGTGTCAGGCGGTCGGTTAACACCGATTCGGCTGCGCAAGAGAGGAAGGAAAACCGCAGCCAAACCGAACGGGTAGTCCTTAAGGATGCCTGTACCAACGCGCATTCCCGTGTGACCCGGCCAGCACACATCATTCCATAGGTGTTACCGTTTCGAAACCTGAGCCGACCAACAAGGAGACGAAAAGCGATCTTGGCTGATCATCCATCGCCTGATTTACGCGGAGCTCAGTTCATTTCTAAATCACGCGGTGCGATCAGGATTTCCCTCGCGGGAATGACCGACGGATTGCGGGCAACGCAGAAATACTTGGCAGGGAAATTTCCCATAACCGCTTTGATCTTGACCGAAGACGTGCCTGGGCCAACCGGCCGGACTCCGTTTCAACCCTTAGACGCAGGCGGCGACGCCCCGAGCCGGGCCGGCCGTGGATGCCTCCTCCAGACAGAGCTGACCCATGCACACACACCATGAGTACGCCCATGAGAAAGCATCTCACCAGACCCGCAACGCGGTGACTCCCATGCATGTCTGCCTGATCCTCGACAACAACGCGCTGACCGAGACCGTGGTGCAGCAGCTCGACCGCGGCGGACGCCACCGCGTGACGGTTCTGCACGACATCGGGGAACTGACCCAGAGCGCGCTGACGCCGGATGCGATCCTGATCGGCCTGCAGCAGTTCACCGCGCTTCGCGAAAACGAACCGATGGTCTATCTCCGGCTGTCCCGCCGGTCGCGGATCGTCGTGGTGCTGTCCTCGCGCGAGTTGCTGGACGCCGCCCATATCCTGGCCTTCGCCGATGCCTGGGTGTTCGAGGATCTGAACGTCGACCGCATCAACGAATTGCTGGACCTCGGTCTGGAAGGGCATTGCCTGATGCCCAAGCAGTTCCTGTCGCGGTTGGGCGTGGACGAAATCCGCCTGACGCTGCTGCCGCGACTCTCCGACCCGGAATTCGAGACCCTACGCCTGCTGGGCGAAGGCATGAACAACCGGACCATCGCCAACGCGCTGGACCTGTCGGAGGCGGTGATCAAGTCGATGGTGCGCAGCGTGCTGTCGAAGCTCCACTTCCGCAACCGGACGGAAGCCGGCGTCTTCGCCGCACGGCAGCAGGGCGCCCTGGAGCAGGCACGGTCCGGTATGACCCCGCCGCACATGCACGCCGCGGCAACCCGGCGCGCCGGGGCCTGAGCCCCGGCCTCACCGTTGGGGCCGCCCCCGGTAGTGACCTCCTCGGCGGCCCATGCACCACCGCTCAGCCAGCCGGACGTCAGGCAGCCAGACGCCGCCCAGCCATCGCTTCCTCGAAGCGGTCGAAGCGGGTGTCGAAGGACTGCCGGTCGATCTCGGCAAGCCGGAAGCGGACACGCACCACCCCCTCCTCGCGGATAAAGGCTTCGAAGGGCAGCGCCACGCCCAGGCTGTCGAACAGCAGCGTGCCGCGGCTGCCGACCGCGTCGGCGTCGGCCAACGCGGCGCCGTGGCGGGAGATGTCGAGCAACCGCACGGTCAGCCGGCCTTCCGGCGCCTCGACCGTGCAGGGGGCATCGACCCGGTAACGCGGCAGGCTGCGGCGGTCGACATCCTCCGTCGCCGTGCGCACCGCCCGAACCAGCACATGCATCAACTCGTCGATGCTGTGGGTGACCTCCGATGCGCCGGCCCGCAGCAGGTCGGCGCGCTCCTCCGTCACTTTTGCCTCGCGCGACACCTCGTCGATGCGTATCGACACGTCTGTGGCTGCGCTGGCGGTCTGCCCGACATTGCGCGAGATTTCCTGGGTCGCGGCCGCCTGCTGTTCGACCGCCGCGGCAACCGTACCGGAGATGGCGTCGATCTCGCCGATTGTGCGGCTGATGTTACGCACCTCCTCCACGCTGCGGGCGGTAACGGACTGAATCTCCGTGATCAGGCGCGAGATCTCCTCGGTGGAACGCGAGGTTTGGTTGGCCAGATTCTTCACCTCGTTGGCGACGACGGCGAAACCCTTGCCCGCTTCCCCTGCCCGCGCCGCCTCGATGGTCGCGTTCAGCGCCAGCAGATTCGTCTGCGCCGCGATCCCCTGGATCAGTTCCGCCACGTCGCCGATGCGGCCAACGGCGGAGGACAGTGATTCGATGGTGCTCTCGGTCTGGTCGCTGGCGGCGACGGCGGCACGGGTGACGCTGGCGGCATGGCCGACCTGATTCCCGATCTCCTCGATCGAGACCGTCAGCTGCGCCGCGGCCGATGCGACCGCCTGGGCGTTGCTGAGGGCCTGGGCCGCGGCGGCGGCGACGTTCTGGGCGTTGGAGCCGACCAACCCGGCCGAATTCGCCATGGCGCCGGCGTTGCGGTCCATCTCCTGGGTGCGGCCGGCGACCCGCTCGACCGCGCCGCGGCTTTCCTGCTCCACCGTATCCGCCATCGACTGCAGGGCCTTGCGCTTCTGCGCCTCTCCCTGGATCCGCTGATGCTCCTGCTCGGCGCGCAGGCGCTCCGCCTCGGCCATGCCATCGCGGAAGACCAGGACGGAGCGCGACATCGCACCGATCTCGTCTAGCCGCTTCGCACCCGCCACCTCGGCGGTCAAGTCCCCGGAGGACAGCGCCGTCATCACTTGGCTGAGCTGGCCCAGCGGACGCAGCAGCCGACGCGACACCAGATAGCCCGGCACGGCCAGCACGACGGCACACAGCACGACCAGCATCGTCGCGAAGCGCATGCTGTCGTCAAAGGTCTTGAACACCTCGGCCTTCTTAATGCCGACATAGAGGATGCCGACCGGCTTGCCGGCCTTGTCCTTGATCGGGTCATAGGCGGCGTAATAGGGCTCGCCGAGAATATCGACCATGCCGCGGAAGGGAGCGCCCTGGCGCAGCACCGATTCGTAGGCGGGACCCTGGGCCAGCGTGGTGCCGACGGCGCGGCTGCCGTCGGCGTTCATCACGTTGGTGGCGATTCGGCGGTCACCCAGGAACAGGGTCGCGGTCCCCCCGGTGATGCGCTTGATCTTGTCGACCACGACGTTGTTGTCGTTCATGACGACACCATCGAGCAGCAGCTTGCCATCGGCGACGGCGAAGTTGCCGCCACGCTCGTTCAGCGACGACCAGGCGATGTCCATGCTGAGGCGCTGCATCTCGATCGCCTGCCGTTCCAGGTCGCGGACGATCACCTGCCCGATCGCGAACAGGATCGCCGTGCTGAGGATCAACATTCCGAAGAGGTTCAACACCGTGACTTTCGTGGAAATCGAAAGCCGGCCGACAAAGGCGCGCAGGGCGTCCATGAGTGCCATCCACCAGGAAACAGTTTGCAAGTGCGAGTTCACAGTCGCGCGCACTATGCCATCCTGGTTTAGACTGCATTCATTTAAAATACATACGAGCCCTGCGACCACTTGTCGCGATAATCACCAATAACTCTTGCAACCCCGAAGGGTTTCTTTTGGACCTCCAGGGTTTTTGAATCTGTCGCCGTCAGAACAGGCGGGCACCATCCGGCACCGCACGGTCAGGACCCACCAGCACCACCGCACCCTCGGCATCGGGCAGACCAAGGCACAGCACCTCGCTGGTGAAGGGGCCGATACTTTTGGGCGGGAAATTCACCACCGCCAACACTTGGCGGCCAACCAGCGCATCGGCAGCGTAATGGCTGGTGATCTGCGCGGAACTGCGCTTGGTCCCGATGTCGCCACCGAAATCGACGGTCAGCTTGTAGGCGGACTTGCGCGCCTCCGGGAAGGGATCGACCGCAAGGATGGTGCCGACGCGGATGTCGACCTTGGCGAAATCGTCGTAGGTGATGGTCATGACTGTACCGATCCTGTGGAGTAGCGACGCCAAGGTAGCGCGCCCGCTCCAATCACGGAACCGGGAAGCAGGAACCAGCAAGCCTGGGGCCGAAAATGGAAAAGGGGCCGCCGATGGCGACCCCTCTTCGCAGAACCCGGCTCCTCGCAGAGCCCAGCGGACCGGAGGCTGGATCAGCCCTTCGTCTTGGCGATGGCGGCCTTGACCTCGTCCAGGCTGTCCGACACGCGCTTGGTCAGGATCTCGGCGGCCTCGGTGTTCGACTTGGCGATCATCTCGCTCAGCTCGCGGATGTTGGCCAGCGACTTCTCGAAGGCGACCTTGACCAGATCGGCCTGCTTGGCAGCCTTCTCCTCCGGCGTGCCGGCGGCGGTCAGCTCACCGACGGCGCGGTTCACGTCCTCGGTCACGGTGCGCAGCACTTCGGCCTGACGGCGGACGATGGCCTGGAAGCCTTCATAGGCCAGCTGGTTGGCGGCGGTCACCGCCTCGATGTTCTTGCGCTGGCTGGCGATGATGGTCTCGATATCGACGCCCGGAACCTTAAGGTCGCCGATCAGCTTGGACGGATCGAATTCGAGGAAGGGGTTACCGCTCATCTTGGCCATGTTTCTCATCCCAGCATCAGTGTTTGCTGCCCGCATCGGAATACGGGCATGTTGCGACGCAACATTGATAGGCCGACTATGCAGAGTGCCGAAAAGTTAGTCAATGCGGATTTTGCGGCGCAGCATAACCTTGGCGGGTAAAAATACCATACCGCCCTACCCTCCGCATGACCAACATAGTCTAAACCGTTGATGCCATGGAATCCGGCCCGGCTCCCCGGCCAAGCGGCCCCCTGCGGCCGGTCCAGCGGCAGAACGTCGCGCCCCAGCGCTCCGCCCCGCGCAACGCATTGTCCAAGGCCGCCATGGTGCGCGACAGGTCGGCAGTGTCGTCGTTCAGGAAGACCCGCATCACCCGCGCATGCACGGTGCCGAGTCCGGCGACGAGGGCCGCCCCGCCACGCTGGTCGGGATCGATCCCGGCGGCGCGCAGCATCCAGGCCATGGAGCGGCCGAAGGCGCAGGAAAAAGCCAGCGCGGTCGCCGGATCGGCCGGCAGGTCGCGCACCACGGCGCGCAAGCCGTCCCGGAAGGGGCGCAGCGCGTCGAACCGGCGCATCATCACGTCGAACAGCTGGTCGCGCGCCGGCTCGGTCGGATCGGCGGCGACATCCCCGGCCAGCACCGTGGCGTCTGCAACGCGCGACACCGCCGCCAGCACGTCGGCGCGCCCGCGATAGCGGTGATGGAACCGGGACAGCGGGATGCCGGCGGCATGCGCAACCTCCAGCAGCCCTACGCGGCGCCACCCCTTCTCGGCAGCCAGCCTCATCGCCGCCGCGGCTACGGAACGATCGAGGGAGTCCGGGTCGGTGGGATCGGAGCGGAAGCTGTTGTCTTCAGGCTTGTCGGACGACATGTCGGACATGGCACCACCTCCAGGCGACAGGGATCGCATCATAAGGTGGTGCGCGGACGGCCAAACGTCACCCGTCCCCCGAAATCGTCACGCCTTGCGCACCGTCTCCACCCGTCCGCCGGTCATGCTGACCAGATCGGCGGGGGTCAGTCGGAAGACGGCGTTGGGCGTTCCGGCGGCGGCCCAGATAGTCTCCAGCCGCAACAGGTCGTCGTCGATCAGCACCAGAGGCGGCACCGCATGGCCGATGGGCGGAACGCCGCCGATGGCGAAGCCGGTCGACTCGCGGACGAATTCCGGATCGGCGCGCTCGATCTTCTCGCCGATCAGCCGGCCGACCGCCTTCTCGTCCACCCGGTTGGCGCCGCTGGCGACCACCAGGACCGGGCGCCCGGTCTCCTTGGTGCGGAAGATCAGCGACTTGGCGATCTGCGCCACCTCGCAGCCGACGGAGTTGGCGGCGTCTTCAGAGGTGCGAGTGCTGCCTTCATGCTCAATCACGCGATGGTCGAGGCCGATGCTGTCCAACAGGGCCTGGACGCGGGCGGCGGAGGGGCTGAGCGCTGTCTCCATGTCCGTCCCCGTCAGCCGGCCAGTTCGCGCGACCGCCGGGCGGCGGCATCGATGGCGGCGGTCATCACCGGCTGCATTCCGTCCTGCGCCATCAGCACCTCCAGCGCAGCCTGGGTGGTGCCGTTGGGGCTGGTCACCGCCTTGCGCAGGTCAGCGGCCTCCTGCGGCGACGCATCGAGCAGGGCGCCGGCGCCCGACACGGTGGCGCGGGCAAGCCGCATCGCCAGATCGGCCGGCAGCCCGGCGGCCTCGCCGGCCCTGGCCATCGCCTCTACCATGAAGAAGACATAGGCCGGGCCGCTGCCGGACACGGCAGTGACCGGATCCAGCAGCCCTTCGTCCTCGACCCATGCGACATCGCCGACAGCGCGGAGCAGCCGGTCGGACAGGTCGCGCTGGGCGGCACTGACAAGGGCATTGGGAACGGCCACGGTCATGCCGCGGCCGATGGCGGCCGGCGTGTTGGGCATGGAGCGGACGACGACGGCCCCCTCGCCCAGCAGCCGTTCGAAATAGGCGATGGTCTTTCCGGCGGCAATCGACAGGAAGACGGTACCGGGACGGACCAGCGCGCGGTAGGCAGGCAGCGCCTCTTCCATCACCTGCGGCTTGACCGCCAGCACCACGACGTCGGGAACGAACCCGTCCGGCAGACTGTCCGCGCCGGACGCCGGCGAGACGCGTGCGTCACCAGCAAGCCGCTCCGGCAGACCGGCACGGTCGACCACCACGACGCGCGACGCGGTTCCGGCGGCAAGCCAGCCGTCCAGCATCGCCCCGCCCATCTTCCCGCAACCGACCAGCAGCAGCGACGCACCCGTTTCCGCCGTCATGACCCCGTCGTCCCCCTGTTCGTGCCGATGCTCGGGCTTACGCTTCGCCCATGGTGTCGAGAATGGCGGCGGACACCGCCTCCGGCGCGGACTTGCCGCCCCAAATCACGAACTGGAAGGCCGGGTAGAAGCGCTCGCATTCCGACAGGGCGATTTCCACCAGATCCTCCAGCTGTTCCACCGCGGCACCGCGCGATCCGCGCAGCAGCATGGTCTGGCGGAACATCGGAGTATGCTCCTCCGAGCAGACGTCGAAATGACCCAGCCACATGCGGCCGTTCACCTCGGCCAGCAGTTCGGCGACGGCGGTGCGGCGGGCGGCCTGGACCTTCATGTCGAATTGGCAGGAGAACTGCATCGCGCTGACATCGGGCTGCCAGACGAAATAGAGCCGGTAGTCGCACCAGCGGCCGCCGATCTCGACGACGAGTTCATCCTCGGTGGCGCGATCGAAGGGCCACTCGTTGGCGGTTACGATCTCCTCGACCACGTCGAGCGGGTTATGGGCGGGAGTGGTGGTTTCGACGGCTACTGCCGACATGTCAGCGTCCTCCTGTGAAGGCGCAATGGGCGGTACCGTTCACCCGGACCAGAAGACGCGCCTGTCGAATTGCGCGGGTCCGGGCCAATACCCCGAAGGTGATGAAAAGTTGAGCATCGGCACGCAGCGTCCGCCCACATCGGCGCCTGGTCAGCGTTCGGACCGGTCGACGTTCGGGTCGTCAACCGGCCAATACCCGGCCAAGCCGCCGATGGCGACACAATCCGGAACGATGACGTGAGGGGCGCCGGGTGGTGCGGATGCTCAGGACGCCGTGGGCCCTGTGCCGGTGGCATCCGCGGCGGGTTTGGGCGCCACCGGGGACGCTGCCGCGGCCGGCGCAGGCGTCACCGGATCGGTGTCGACCACCGCCGGAACGCCGGCCGGCTCGACCACGACCGGCAGCGGGGCATGCCCGGCGGTCAGCGTCGCGACGGTGGCCTCCAGCGCGGCAAGCCGCTCGGCCATCGCCTCCTGCTCCTCGCGGGCCTTGGCGGCCATGGCGCGCACGGCCTCGTATTCCTCGCGGCTGACCACGTCCATCCGCGACAGAACACGTTCGAGCTGAGCGCGCAGCTGACCTTCGGCCTCTTCGCGCAAGGACGAGAAGGCGCCGAGAGCGCCACCCGCCACACGGGCGAGATCGTCCAAAATCCTATTGTCCACCTGCATCGGCTCTGACTTCCGGTTACCGTTCGTTCATTATGGACGCCGCGCGCCGCGACTTCAACGCCCTTGGCCCATCACACGCACACCACGGCGCGCAGCCGTGGCATGCGGCGGATCTCACGGCCGGACCGCGGGGTCGGCCGGGGACGCCGCGTTGAAGCGGTCACGCAGAGCCTTCAGGTCCAGTGTCTGGGTCGGCGCGTCCCAGGGGCCGGCGATGCGCAGGGTCAGCGGCGGCAGGTCGCCGTCGGCCTTCACCTTAAGGGTCAACCCCAAATCCACCCGCCCGTCGGGCAGCGAGACCGTACCGGCCAGCGTGCCGTCGGCGGGAGCGGTGGTCAGGCGGGCGTCGTCGGCGCGAATCACCCCCTGCTCGATGTCGAAGCGGACGTCCAGCCTTTCCAGTTTGGTCTCCCCACCCTGCAGGGCACCGGCGACGGCACCGAGCACCTCCTGCGTACGCTCGACCCCGGCCAACCGGCTGCGCAGCGCGGCGAGATCGACCCCGCGCAGCACACCGCCCGACGCCACCGCCCGGCCGCGGCCGGCCAGGCTGCGCAGAAGCGCGTCGCTACGGCCGCTGCCGGAAAGGGTCATGTCCAGATCCATGGCCCCGCCGCCGAGCCCCAGCCCGCCGAATCCGGACAGCGCGGTCCCGAGGTCGGCCTTGATGACGGTGATGTCGGCGTCGAGCTTCGGCTCCTGCCCCGGAACGGCGGCGACACGGCCGCTGACGCCGATCTGGCCGCCCTGCCACTCGCCGTCCAGCTGCTCCAGGGTCGCGGTCCCGCCGGAGAGCGTCGCCCTCAGCGCCGGCTGCACGATGCGCTGTCCGCCCAGCGTCAGCGAGGTGGAGGTCAGGGCAAGGCGGCCGTCCGTCGATTGCATCCAGTCGAGATCCGCCAGCGGATCGGCAGGCGGAACGGCAGCCGCATCGCCGGCGGATGCCCCCGCATTGCGGCCGGCACCATCGCCCACCAGCGGCGCGTTGCGCAGGCGGTCGAGGTCGAGGTCACCGGTCTGCAGGTCGGCCTGGAAACCGGTCCGCGCCGTCTTGCGGTCGAGGACCAGTTTGCCGCGCACCGGGACGCCGGCGACCAGCCCCTGCATGTTGTTCAGAACCGGAGAGGTCGCGTTCCCCGTCAGTTCGCCGTAGAGGTCAAGCGGGCCGAGAGCGCGGGCCAGTCCACGGTCGGCGAACAGCGCCGCGATGCGCCCCATTTCCGGATGGGTCACGCGCAGCTTCAGGTCGGCGCTGGGCGTGCGGTCGAGCCCCAGGACGGCACCGCCGGCTTCCAGCGTGCCGCCCAGCATGCCGGCGGACGCCTCGACCGCCAGCCGCTCCCCGTCGCCGGCCAGCCGGGCCTTCGCGCTGACGGCGCCCAGCCGTTCCGGTGCCGGCAAACCGGGCGGCCAAGCGACGGCGCTGGGCAGTCCGCCGAGCGATTTGGCCTCCGCCGCGAGGGCGAGGTTCACGCCGCGCAACGGCATCAGGCTGGCGACTTGCCCGTCCACCCGCGCCGTCAGGCCGGCGATGTTGTCCACCTTGGCTTCGCGCACCGTCAGCGCGCCGGAAGCGACCGTCGCATCCAGATGAAGCCCCTGGACCGGCAAGCCGCCCATGGTCAACTGCCCGATCCGCAGGTCGAGGTTGGCGTCGGCGAGTCCGAGAATCCGCTGAGGCGTCGGCGCCGAGCCGGTGGAGCCGGCCCGCGGTCCGAGTGCGCGCGGCGCTGCCGGCTGGGCCGAGTTCGGAGCGGCCGGCTGGGGTTCGGCCGGCAGATAGCCGTCCAGGTAAAGGCGGTCGAGTTCGAGGCGGGCGCCGAAGGCCGGGCGGCCACGGTCGACATAGGCGACCGCACCGCTCAGCCGGCTGCTGTCGAAGCGGAAATCGATGCCCGACATCTCGAAGCGGTCGGCATGGCCCTGCAGCCGGGCGGCCAGGGAAGCGCGGCGCAACCGGTCGGCAGGAACGGACCGGACATCCAGCTTCGCCCACTCCAGCAGGGCGCGCAGGTTGTCGGCATTCGCCTCCATCCGCATGTCGAGCGTCGGCAGGCCACCCGGCGTGGTCACCTCTCCCGCCGCGACGAAATCCGACCCGCCGGGCAGCAGGGCGCTGACCCGGTCGATGTTCAGCCGGCCGTCGGTCAGGCTCGCCTCGACCCGGCCCTGTCGCACCACCCCGCCATTGTAGCTCATCGCATCGACGGCCACGTCCAGCTTGGCCTCCACCCCGATCGGCAGGGCGAAGGACAGGCCCGACTGCTTGGCGCCGCCGGCCGCGGAGTTCGTCGGAGCAGTGGTGGCGGATCCGCCCGCCGTGCCGCCCTGCCCGCCTCGCGCCAGCCAGGAATCCAGGTCAAGCCGATTAACGGCGAGCGTGAGTTCGGTGCGCGGCGCCTCGCGCTTGGCAGGGTCGCCGGCCCGCAGGGTGGCATTTCCGGTGGCGCGGGTATCGCCGAGCTGGGCTTCCAGGCTGGAGAAGGTCGCGAGGCTGGTCCCCGCCTCCACCGTCGCGCGCAGGTTGAAGGGTTGGGCGAGCGCCGCAGGCCGGCGCGCGTCCACCAGCTTGGCGAAGTCGCTGCCCTCCGCGCGGAGGTCGCCCTGCACCTTCGATCCGCCGCCGCCGGTCAGGATGCCGGCGAAGCGGAGGGTCGCATCGGTATGGGGCATCGACAGGGTCGCCCGCACCGGCACCGCCGCCCCTTCGGTAAAGCGGCCGGCGGTCGCCTCGCCATGAAGGGGCAGGCCGCGGAAACGGAAATCGCCCTGGATCTGGAAGGGACCGTTCAGACTGCCGGCGGCGATGCGGGCGCTCAACCCATCCACCCGCTCGGTCCGGCCATTGCGGTCGTCGCGGTAGATCACGGTGCCGTTGTCGATCAGCACCTGATCGAAGCTGACGGCCGACACCAGCCCTTCGGCGGCGCCCAGCCCGTCGCCGGGCCTGCTGCCGGTGGTGGACAGATCCCAGTTGATCCGGCCGTCCATCAGGACTTCCACCACGAAGGTCGGCTCGACCAACGTGATGCTCTCCACCTGGATGCGGCCGCTCAGCAGGGGGCCGAGCGCGACGCGGGCATCCAGCTTCTTCAGCCGCACCATGTCGGGTTCGGCGGCACCGGATGCGTTGGCGAGCCGGGCGTCGCGCACCGTCAGCGCCGGCGACGGCAGCAGGGTGAAGCCGACGTCGCCCCGCAATTCCACCCGGCGCCCGGTTGCCTGCGACACACGCTCTGCGATGGTGCCCTTGTAGGCGTTCCAATCGATCAGGCTCGGCGCTGCCAACAGGATGCCGGCCAGAACCACCAGTCCGGCCAGTGCAGCGATCAGGATCTTCTTCACCGGGTGTCCGCCTTCCCTGCGCCGGCCTTATCCTCGGCCGTGCCCCTTTGCCACGTCATTGTTACCACGTCGCCGCCATCGACCGGCACCAGCCCGTCCCCGCATTGGGATACGAACCGACGCGTGCTTGCCTTCGCTGTCCCTCACCCTCCGCGCCGGTCGGGACCCGATGGCGGCTTCCGATGAGGACAGTCCTTCGGTAAGCTAGCGCCCGCAGAAGAAACAAGCAATTTGGGCAATCCCACGGCCAAGTTGGGGCCTGTCCGATTTTTTCCCCAGGAATTCTCCGCGCGCCGCCGGCCCGTCCGGCCGCGCCGGACCCGAAACCCCAGATTCAGCCACCGGAGACCGTGCCATGGGCGACGTGGTCAACCTCAACCGCTTCCGCAAAACCCGCGAACGGGCCGAACGCGCGAAGGAAGCCGAAGCGAATCGGACCCGATTCGGACGCACCAAGGCCGAGAAGGAGCGCGACCGCAAGGACGCCGAGCGACGTACTCAGACTTTGGACGGACATAGGATTGAAGAGGAAACCTGACCTCCACGTCCATAAGTACGGTAAAGACCAAGCTTTTCAGTAGGAATAACCCCAGCGCTTCTGTTACTATTGGATATACCGATAGTTCCCTATTGCGACTATCAGGCCGATCATGTGACAGTGCCTGCCAAGGGCGCCGACGGGCGCGCTCCTTGGCTGTTGGGGAGGGCCGTCATCATGGTCGACATGACGTCGTTTCGCGGATCCGTTCAAACGCCTCAAACCCACAACCCGACCCCCAATTCGGCTTGGCTGCCGCCGATCCGGTCGGTGGACATCGACCGCCCCTGGGTCTGGCTGGCGTCGGCCTGGCAGGACATGATGGCGGCCCCCGCCATCAGCTTCGCCTATGGCGCGCTGGCGGTGATCTCCAGCTTCGTCCTCGTGGTCGGATTGGCCCTGCTGGACATGGAATACCTGCTGTTGCCGCTGGGGGCCGGTTTCATGCTGGTCGGCCCGCTCCTGGCGGTCGGGCTGTACGAGACCAGCCGGCTGCTGGAGCTTGGCGAACGGCCGACCTTCGGCAAGGTTGCCGCCGTCTATCGCCGCAACGGGGTGCAGATCGCCGGGATCGGGCTGGTCCTGATGCTGGCCATGCTGGCCTGGATTCGCATCGCCTTCCTGATCTTCGCCCTGTTCTTCTCGGGCGAGCCGCCGGCGCTGGACCAGCTGGTCGACCGCATCTTCTTCTCGGCCGACACCATTCCTTTCCTGTTGACCGGCACGCTGTTCGGAGGGGTCATCGCAACCGCGGTCTTCTCCGTCGCCGTGGTGTCGATCCCGATGCTGCTGGATCGCGACACCGACGTCTTCACCGCCATGGCAACCAGCATTGCCGTGGTGCGGGCGAACATTCGGCCGATGATCGCCTGGGGTTTCCTGATCGCCCTGTTCATGAGCGCCGGAATGGTCACCGCCTTCCTCGGTCTGGCGATCGCGCTACCGGTGATCGGTCATGCCTCCTGGCACTGCTACCGCGATCTTGTCGGCCCGGGGCGGTGAAGCGCCGACATTTCTAAAAAAAGCCCTCTCCCGCCCGCGGGGGAGGGCTTTTTCCGTCAGCCCTTCTTGAAGAATGCCTCGGCCGCCGATTTCTGCGCCTGCTTCGCCGCGATGGCGGCGCGGGCACGCTCGACCTCCGCCTGCAGCGTGGCGATGTAGGCCTCGAGTTCGGCCACGCCCATCACGGTCAGGTCCTTTGGCGTCGGCTTGGCCTTTCGCGGTTCCAGATCCTCGAAACGGTCGTCGATGGCCATGGCTTGGTTCCCTTCCCTGCCGCGTGTTTCGCCTTCGCCTTGTCAGGCCGGTCGGTCAAATCTACCTTTCGAGCCGGACAATTCCAATGCACCGGTGCCGGCAAACGCCTGCCCGACCACGGAAATGAAGGGAAGAACGCCATGGGCCTCGCTTTGCCCGACAGCATGCGCTGCGTCGAGATCACCGAGCCCGGAGGGCCGGAGGTGCTGCGCCCCACCCGCCGCCCCGCCCCGGTGCCGGGCCCCGGCGAGATCCTGGTGGAGGTCGCCGCCGCCGGCGTGAACCGTCCCGACACCCTGCAGCGCCAGGGCCGCTACGACCCGCCGCCGGGCGCCTCCGACCTGCCGGGGCTGGAGCTGTCCGGTACGGTCATCGCCATCGGCGAGGGTGTGGAGACCTGGGCCAGCGGCGACCGCGTCTGCGCGCTGGTGGCCGGCGGCGGCTATGCCGAGTATTGCGTGGTGCCGGCGGTGCAGGCGCTGCCGGTGCCCGGACCGCTGTCGATGGTCGAAGCGGCGGCGGTGCCGGAGACCTTCTTCACCGTCTGGACCAACGTGTTCGAGCGCGGCGCCCTGAAGCGCGGCGAGACGCTGCTGATCCATGGCGGGTCCAGCGGCATCGGCACCACGGCGATCCAGCTGGCGAAGGCCTTCGGCGCCACCGTCTTCACCACCGCCGGCAGCGACGACAAGTGCCGCGCCTGCGAGCAGCTCGGCGCCGACCGGGCAATCAACTACAAGACCGAGGATTTCGTCGCCGTGATCCGCGAGACGACCGGCGGGCGCGGCGTCGACGTGGTGCTGGACATGGTCGGCGGCGACTACATCGCCCGTGACATCGACATCATGGCGGTCGACGGCCGCCACGTCTCCATCGCCTTCCTGCAAGGGGCCAAGGTGTCGCTGAACATGGCGCCGGTGATGACGAAGCGGCTGACGCTGACCGGGTCGACGCTGCGCGCCCGCCCGGTGCCGGAGAAGGGCCGCATCGCCGCCGCCCTGCGTGAGCACGTCTGGCCGCTGCTCGAGTCCGGCAGCATCAAGCCGCAGATCCATTGCACCTTCCCGCTGGAGGAGGCGGCCGAGGCCCATCGCCTGATGGAAAGCAGCACCCATATCGGCAAGATCGTGCTGACGGTCGGGCCGGACGCCGCCTGAGCGGCCGGCCGGAGCAGCCGGCCGGGGCGGTCCGGGACGAAAAACTGACCGCATTTTGCGCTTTCTTCGTCGACGCGGCGCCGTCGGGCTTGCCTTGGGCTGCCAAGACGGGTTAGCAGAAGCGAGCGGGCGGCCGGGATTTCCCGGTGCGCCTGCGCAAGCATGCTTACGCGGACCGGTATTCGCCCTATATCGTGGTGACGAGAATGGGGCAACCGCCCCCGGGTCGCGGAACCGCTCCGGCGCCGCATAACGAATTCGAACGGCCGGCCGCACCACACGCCAGCGGGTGCGGCCGGTGAAGAGTTGTCAGGAGGGATGATGGCACTGCCCTTGATGCCGAAAGCGACGGCCGTTTGGCTGGTCGAGAACACGTCCTTGTCCTTCGAGCAGATCGCCGCCTTCTGCGGCATGCATTCGCTGGAAGTCCAGGCCATCGCCGACGGCGAGGTCGCGGTCGGGATGGTGGGGCTCGACCCCATCGCCAACGGCCAACTGACCAAGCAGGAGATCGAGCGCTGCGAGAAGAACCAGGATCTGCGCCTGAAGCTGCTGGTCGCCGACCTGCCGCAGGTCGCCTCCCGGTCCAAGGGTCCGCGCTATACCCCGATCACCAAGCGCGGCGACAAGCCCGACGCCATCGCCTGGCTGCTGAAGCATCATCCGGAGCTGTCGGACGCCCAGGTCTGCCGCCTGATCGGCACCACCAAGCCGACCATCGCCGCGGTCCGCGACCGCACCCACTGGAACGTCGCCAACATCAAGCCGCGCAGCCCGGTCATGCTGGGCCTCTGCTCCGGCCGTGAGTTGGAAGAGGCGCTGGCGCTGGCCATCCGCCGCGGCGGCGTGCCCCGCGCGCCGGAGGATGCCGCCGAGGACTTCTACGGCGAAGGCCGCGACGACGACCGTTATTCCGAACAGGAAGACGCCCACTGATGTCATCCCTCTCCCCCGTGCGCGGGAGAGGGCATGAAAGCCTGCGATGACCGACCGCAACACACCTCCGCCCCGGCTCGTCGTCGGCATCAGCGGCGCGTCGGGGGTGATCTACGGTATCCGCATGCTGCAGACGCTGCGGCGGATCAACGTCGAATCGCATCTGGTCGTCAGCCGGTCTGCCGAAGTGACGCTGGCGCATGAGTCCAGCATGAAGGTCGCGGAGCTGCGGGCGCTGGCCGACGTCAGCTATTCCGCTGCCGATATCGGGGCGGCGATCTCCAGCGGCAGCTTCCGCACGCTGGGCATGGTGGTCGCCCCCTGTTCGGTCCGCACGATGAGCGAGATCGCCAGCGGGGTCACCTCCACCCTGCTGACCCGCGCGGCGGACGTGGTGCTGAAGGAGCGGCGGCGGCTGGTTCTGATGGTGCGGGAAACGCCGCTGCATCTCGGCCATCTGCGCACCATGACCGCGCTGGCCGAGATGGGCGCGGTGATTGCGCCGCCGGTGCCCGCCTTCTACGCCCGGCCGGAGGGCATCGACGATCTGGTGGACCATTCGGTGGGACGGGTGCTGGACCTGTTCGGGCTGGACGCCGGCAATCTGCGCCGGTGGGGTGAGCGTCCGGCGGAGGGCTGACCCGCGCTGCGATGCCGCAACAGGCGGCTTGGACCACGGGCGCAATGCCGTTATACCGCTGTCAATGCGAAATGATGCGGAGCCGGCGCCGCCGCCGGCCGACAGTAACGGGGACAAGCCGATCATGCCCTTCAGCAGTCAACCGAGCGAGCCCATCCGCCAGCTTTTGGCCGGCATCAGAGCGTTCCGCGCCCGCTATTACGAACGCCGACCCGACAGCATGCGCCAGCTGGCGACCGAAGGTCAGCATCCGGAAGTTCTGCTGATCGGCTGTTCCGACAGCCGGGTCGACCCCGCCCTGCTGACGATGGCCGAGCCCGGCGAGCTGTTCGTCGTGCGCAACGTCGCCAACCTCGTCCCGCCCTATCAGCCCGACGGCGCCTATCACGGCACTTCGGCCGCCATCGAATATGCGGTCAAGTCGCTGAAGGTGTCGGAGATCATCGTGCTGGGCCACGCCCAGTGCGGCGGCATCCAGGGCCTGATCCGGCTCCGCGCCGGCCAGAAGTCGGAGGATGATTTCGTGTCCCCCTGGGTGTCGATCGCCGGTTCCGCGCTCGACCCCTATGTCGGGCCGGAAGGCTCCGAACAGGCACGGGCCGATGCGGAGAAGCTGCAGAACACCCCGGCAATCATTGAACGGGCGGCGGTTCGCGCGTCGGTCGACAATCTGATGACCTTCCCCTTCGTGCGTGAACGGGTGGAAGCCGGGACGCTGAACATCCATGGCTGGTGGTTCGACATCCAGTCGGGCGAGATGTGGGCGATCAACCCCGCCACCCGCCTGTTCCAGCCGGTGGATTAAGAAAGCCGCGCAAACGCCGTACCCAACTGCGGGCACGGGAATTTCCGGGCGCCCTACCCTGTTGTGAGCGAAGGAAAGAGGTTTTCTTCACTCCGACAAGAGGTAGGGAACGCCATGAAGACTGCACTTCCACTTGTGATCCTGGTCGCGGCTCCCCTTGCGCTGGCCGCCTGCAACCAGACGGGCAACAGCGGCAGCAGCGGCGGCGGGCTGTTCGGCGGCAGCGGCGGCGGCCTGTTCGGGTCGGGCAGCTCCGACTCGCGCTATGCGCGCAACGGCCGCTGCGACGACCCGCGCTACAACACCTCCAACGGAGGGCAGGCGGAGGCCGGGACCGACGATTACGACTGCTCGCGCTATGGCGACGGCTTGAAGCGCTGAACCAGCGCCGCAAGTTCGGCGGCCATACGCCCGGCGACTGAACGCCAGTCGCCGGGCGTCGGCTGCCGGAACAGGCGGGCGGTCGGATACCATGGGCTGTCGTCGCGGTCCGCCATCCAGCGCCAGTCCGCGGAAAAGGGCAGCGCCAGCCAAAGCGGCACGCCGAGCGCGCCGGCCAGATGCGCCGGTCCGGTGCAGGACGAAACCACCAAATCCAGATTCGCCATGATCGCCGCCGTATCGGCGAAATCGGCGATCTCCGGCGCCAGATCGCTGAAGCCGTCCGGCAAAGCCGCTTGCGTGAGATCGGCGCGCCCCGGTCCCATCTGTAACCCATGGAAACGGCAGCCCGGCACATCAAGGAGCCCGCGCAAGCCGGCCAGCCGCGGAGAGCGCTGGTCGTCGCCGGGAAAACGCGGGTTGCCCGCCCAGACGAGGCCGACCCGCAGCCCCTCTCCTGCCGCAAGGCGCTCGCGCCAGACTGCGACGCGCGCCGGATCGGCCCGCAGATAGGGAACGGTCGCCGGCACGTCGTCCACCACCGTGCCGAAGGCGCGCGGCAAGCTCATCAGCGGGCATTCCAGATCGAAGGAAGGCAGCGGATCACCGCGCGCGATCACCTGCGCCGGCCCGACCACCCCGGCCATCAGCGGCAGCAGGGACGGCTGAACCTCCAGAACCACACGGCCGCCGCGGGCTGCCACCAGCGGGACATAGCGCAGGAACTGCAGCGTGTCGCCTAAACCTTGTTCCGCATAGAGCAGGATGGTCCGGCCCTCCAACGCCTCCCCCCGCCATGTCGGTTGGGAGAAGCGACGCCAGGGCGGTTCGGCACGGTCGTCGTGGCGGCGCCAGTCGAACTCCGGCCAGCCGCCGGCATAATCACCGGCCATCAGCCGGGCGAACCCGAGGTTCCAGTGCAGCCCGGCATCCTGCGGCCGGTCGGTCAGCGCGCGCTCGAAATCGGCGGCGGCCTCATCCGGTCGGGCCATGGCGATCAGCGCGGTGCCGCGGGCCGCCCACAACGATGGGCCGGGCCGCAGCCGCGCAGCGTTGGCGAAGGCGTCCAGAGATTCGGGGAAGTGCCCGAGCTTCGCCAGCACCGCGCCCAACACCTCCCATGCCTCGCCGAGGTTGCGGTCGGCCGCCAGCGAGTCGCGGGCAGCAGCCTCGGCCTCGCCCCAGCGGCGTTGCGCGGCGAGAGCGGCGGCCAGGGTTGCGTGAGCCACGGCTGACCGTCCGTTCAGGCGCAACGACCGGCGGGCGCAAAGTTCGGCCGCCAGGGACTCGCCGTGCGACAGAAGCGCTGCCGCCCGGTTGGCAAGCGCGTCGGCATGATCCGGCACCAGACACAACGCCTGACCGGCAGCCGCCAGCGCCGCATCGTGCCGGCCAAGCCTGCGCAAAGCCGCGGACCGGCTGGCATGGGCATCGGCCAACTCCGGCATCAGGCGCAGCGCCCGGCCATAAAGACGTACGGCCCGCGCCACGGCGCCCGCCGACTGCTCGGCCCCGGCAAGATTGGACCAGCCGCCGGCGGAGTCGGGGCGCAACGCCACCGCAAGGCGAAGCCGCCGCACCGCCGCTTCCATTTGCCCTGTCTGTGCAGCCAGGACGCCCAGAAGCTGCATGGCATCGGCATATTCCGGGTCGGCGCCAAGGATGCGGCGGTAGATATCCTCCGCCTCCGCCACCCGGCCTGCCTGATGGTGGTCGAGTGCGATCAGCAGGGCCTGCGACAAAGTGACCATCGGAACTCTTGCGGGTTGGCGGGGGTCGGCGGTGTTTCGGATCATGCGCCGCGGCGCCAGCGACAGTCCAGTCGGGCACCGTCGCCATTCGTCGCAAACGGTCACAGAATCGGGATTTTCCCTGGATTGTCATGAGACTGACGCATCGCTATTGTCCGCGCCGTTTTCCAAAGGAGCGGATCATGACCTCGCGCCCAGCCCGGGCCTTTTCCAGACACGGCGCCTGCCGGACAGGCATTCTTGCCGCCGCGGTCCTCATGCTCCCGCTGTCCGTGGGAACGGCACCTGCAATCGCCAGCGAAGGCGCGAAGCCGAACGGCTGCCCGTGGGCGCAGGACATCACGCTGGAAATCAACGGCAAGACCCTGACCCTGAAGCAGGAGGCCTTCACCGCCGTGACCTCCGAGCCGATCGAGATCGATCAGTTCAAGGTCTTTCCGCTGATCGACCAGCTTAAACTGCGCATCATCGGCCCCAAGGGCCGCGAGTGGGAGGCGGCATTGACCCGCCTGGTCAGCGGCAAACGCTGCAGCGCCTTCTACGCCGGCAAACCCGCTCTGGTGTCGGACACGGTGCGCGATCCGAACGAGCTGATCCTGAACCGGTAGGACGCCGGGGCAGCCGCTCAGCGGCCGGCCAGCACCCCCGCCAGCTCGTCCAGTGCCGGATCGCCGCCCGGCACCAGCAGCGCCATGTTCCGGGCGGCCAGCTCCGCACTGCCACCCGGCCTCGTCATGAACCCGGCGGCGGCGAACAGCCGGTCCTGCTGGACACGCTCGGCTTCCAGTTCCGCGGCCTTCATGCGGCGGTAGAATGCGTCGTCCTCATCCTTGGCGCGGCGCCGCAAGGCGCGCAAGGGGCGAACGACCTCCTCCCGCCAGCCGGAAACTGCCGAATCGACGCGGGCAAGCTCGGCCTCGGACAGCCGGACGCCGCACTCCAGCCCCGCCCAGGCGGCGAACAGCAGCACATTGACGTCCACCCCACGCCGGTCCTGCAACGACAGGCAAAGGGCCGGAACCCCCGGCCGCCCGTAGACGGCCAGGGAGAAGTCCCAGAACGGGTTCACCGTCCCACTCAATCGCCGAAGCTGATGTTCAGGCCGCGGGCGGTCTTGACCAACGCCCCGTCCAATTCGACGCAGGAGTAATGCTCGATCGCCTCGGTGATCGGCACGTCGATGACGCTGCGGTTCGACCAGGCGACCATGCGGTTAAACTTGCCCTCCGCGATCAGGTCGACGGCGTGGACGCCGAAGGCGGACGCGATCAGCCGGTCGCGCGGACTCGGCATGCTGCCTCGCTGGACATGGCCCAGAACGGTAACGCGGGTCTCGGCCCCGGTGGCGTCGGCGATCTTCTCGCCGATATAGTCGCCGATGCCGCCATAGCGCTTCTCGCCGCCCTGCAGCACCTTTTTGACGCCGGTGCCCTCCAGCGTCTTCACCGCCTCCGACACCACGACCAGGGCGAAGTTCCGGCCGGTATTGCGGACATCCTGGATCTTGGCCGCGATGCTCTCGATGGAATAGGCGATTTCCGGGATCAGGATCACGTCGGCCCCGCCGGCGATGCCGGCCGCCAGCGCGATATGGCCGGCGTCGCGGCCCATCACCTCCAGCACCATGACGCGGTGGTGGCTGGCCGCCGTGGGCTGCAGGCGGTCGAGCGCCTCCACCGCCACGGCGACGGCGGTGTCGTAGCCGACCGACACCTCGGTCTTGCCCAGGTCGTTGTCGATGGTCTTGGGCACGCCCACCATCGGGAAGCCGCCCTTCTGCGCCAGCTTGTGCAGGATGGCGAAGCTGCCGTCGCCGCCGATGCCGATCAGGGCATCCAGGCCGAGTTCGCGGTAGCCGCCGATGATCTCGTCCGACCGGTCCTTCAGCGTGCCGTCGGGCATCGGATAGGCGAAGGGGTCGCCGCGGTTGGTCGTGCCCAGGATGGTGCCGCCCTGACGCATCATGTGCCCGTCGACGGAGCCGAGGTCGAGCGTCTGGTACTGCACCGGCCGCTGCAGCAGGCCCTGGGTGCCTTCCTTGATGCCCAGCACCTGCCAGCCATAGCCGGTGGCGCGGTGGACCACCGCACGGATGACGGCGTTCAGCCCGGCGCAGTCGCCGCCGCTGGTCAGGATGCCGATGCGCTTGCCGGCTTTCTTTGGGGCAGTCATTGAGGGGTTCCCGTCCCGTTCGCCTGTTTGTTGAAATGAACCACCATGTTACCGGAACAGGCATTTCCCGCAATCGTTGCCCGCATCCGCAAAGGTGGAATGCCGACGCCGGAGGATCGCCGCGCTCCTCATGGCCAGAGGACGAAACCGGTGGTTTGACGGTGCCGTCCCGCCGGATATCTGGTATAGTGCGGCCCGCCCAGCCAAAGGGCCACCCGCAAGAGCACCCCCGAACCATCCGGGGCAACGGCCACTTCCTACGGGCGCGATGAACGAGCAAGAGATTTTGAAGGAAAAGCTGGCGAGCTTGCGCAGCGAGCACCGCGACCTGGACGACGTCATCGCCCGGCTCGCCGAACGCGCGCCCTATGATCAGTTGCAGATGCAGCGATTGAAAAAGCGCAAGCTGATGCTGAAGGACCAGATCATGGTCCTGGAAAGCCGGCTCCTGCCGGATATCATTGCATAGGCATGCCCTCTCCAACCGCGGAAGAGGGCATCGACGCCGTGGTCAGCCCTTCTTCGGCACCGTGAAGAACTGGATGCCCATCTGGAAGCTGCGGGCGATGTTTTCCGCCTTGCCGATCAGGAAGGCGGCGCCGTCGGGTGGGAAGAGTTCGTGGGCGGTCTCGCGGAACAAGCCCAGCCAGCGCTCGAAATGCTGCGGCTCCAGCCCCAGCGAGATGTGGACCGGCATCGGGCGCCCGTCATAGCGCTGGGTCAGCAGGGCGATGGACGACCAGAAATCCATCATCTTGCGCAGATGCGGCTCCCAATCGGTGATGGCCCGGCCGAAGATGGGGCCAAGCACGTCATCCTCCATGATCTTGCCGTAGAAGGTGCGGACGAGCCTTTCGATCGACGACTCGTCGATGCCGACGGTGGCCATCCGTTCTTCCGCCATGGCGGTGCGGATGTCGCGGCGCTCGTTGCGCTGGTCGTCGCTGGGAACGGTGTCGGTCATGCGATGGGTCCGGTCCGGAATTGCCTAGGGTCTATCCTGTTCATATAGGACGGCACCATAAGTGGAACCATGTTCCACCGGAAGGGCCGGGATGTCGCAGTGGAGGGGACGGATTCGCCCGGCGGCGGCCCGCAGGCCGGCGCCGGCTCTGGACAGCGGCCCGACTCCACCTATAATGCGCCGCTTTCCGGACCTTGAGGAAAGCGCCAAGCCGTGTCCGCCGAACACTCCCCGAACAGCGCCGTTCCGGCCAACGACATCGCGGCCGAAGGCGTTCAGCCGCTGGTCGGCATCATCATGGGCAGCCAGTCGGACTGGACCACCATGAAGCACGCCGCCGATACCCTCGCCGCGCTGGGCATCCCGCACGAGGTCCGCATCGTTTCCGCCCATCGCACGCCTCATCGGCTGGTGGAGTACGCCACCACCGCCAAGGCGCGCGGGTTGAAGGTGGTGATCGCCGGGGCCGGCGGCGCCGCCCACCTGCCGGGCATGGCCGCGTCCATGACGCCGCTGCCTGTCTTCGGCGTTCCCGTGGAAAGCCACGCGCTGAAGGGCATGGACAGCCTCCTCTCGATCGTCCAGATGCCGGGCGGCGTCCCGGTCGGCACGCTGGCCATCGGCAAGGCCGGCGCCATCAATGCCGCGCTGCTCGCCGGCTCGGTCATCGCGCTGATGGATCCGGCGGTGGCCGAGGCGCTGGATGGCTGGCGCGCGCGCCAGACCGCGGCGGTGGCCGAGGCGCCCGTCGACGACCCGACCTGACTGCGAGAAGGCCCTACCGCCATGACCGGCAATCAAAGGGGCGCCGCCCTGCCCCGTCTCGCCCCCGGTTCCACCATCGGCATGCTGGGTGCCGGGCAACTCGGCCGGATGACGGCGCTGGCTGCAGCCCGGCTGGGCTACAAGACCCATGTCTATGCCCCCGATGCGGCGGACAGCCCTGCGGCGCAGGTCAGCGCCGCGGCGACCGTCGCCGGTTGGGACGACCTGGACGCGCTGGAACGCTTCGCCCGCTCCGTCGACGTGGTGACTCTGGAGTGGGAAAATGTCCCCGTGGCGACGGCGGAGCATCTGCGCCGCTTCACCAACCTGCATCCCGGCCCCAACGTGCTGTCGGTTGCACAGGACCGCATCGCGGAAAAGAGCTTCGTCAACCGGCTGGGCATCGCGACGGCGCCCTGGCGCGCCGCGAACGGCGCCGACGGGGTCGCCCACGCGGTGACGGAGATCGGACCGCGCTGCGTCCTGAAATCCACCCGCCTCGGCTATGACGGCAAGGGACAGGCGCGGCTGGAGGCTGGCAGCGACCCGGCGGCGGCGTGGAGCGCCATCGGCGGCGGAAAGCCCGGCGTCGAGGGCATCGTCGAGGGCTTCGTCACCTTCGCCTGCGAGGTGTCGGTGATCGTCGCCCGCGGTGCCGATGGCGCTATGGTCGCCTATCCGGCGGTGGAGAACCGCCACAAGGACGGCATTCTCGACGTCACCATCGCCCCCGCCACTCCGGACAAGGTTTCGGCGGCGACGGCGGCGGAAGCCGACCGCATCGCCCGGCGCATCGCCGAAGCGCTGGACCTCGTCGGCGTCCTGGCGGTGGAGATGTTCGTCACCGCGGACGGCGGCGTCCTGGTCAACGAGATCGCGCCGCGCCCGCACAATTCCGGTCACTGGACCATGGACGCCTGCGCCACCTGCCAGTTCGAACAGCTGGTGCGCGCAGTCTGTGGTCTGCCGCTGGGGTCGGTGGAGCGCGTCGCCGATGCCGAGATGACCAACCTGATCGGCGACGACGTGCTGCGCTGGCCGGAGCTGCTGGCTGAACCCGGTGCCCGCCTGCACCTGTACGGCAAGGCGGAAGCCCGACCCGGCCGCAAGATGGGCCATGTCAACCGGCTGTTCCCGCGCCGCTGAGTCCCACCTCCACCGCATCAAGCTCAAGGCCCCGCGACCCCACGGTCGACGGGGCCTTTTTGTTTGCTTGTCCGCCGCCCCTTATCGACGGCGTTCATTCATTGCGCGTCCGAAATGATCGGCGGGTGTCTGAACAGGAAATAACTCTCATGTCGAAGGGAAGGGAAATGGCCGCACCGGTCGGTTGGTATTTACGGCACGGCTGTCACAAATTGTCGCGTATCCATGTGCCGAAGGTCATCCGCCACCGAGAGGCTTTTAACCTATGTCGACATTGGTTACTCTATGTCACATTCCAGTCGAAACTCTCTAAACTTTGATGCAATTTGTAGCCGCATGACGATGCCCCTGGCGCAGGACAATGCAGGACGCTCCACCTCGGTGATCGGCCCGGTCGTGACCCCGGTGGCCGGTCCGCTTGGACCGCGTCGGCCTCAGTCCGGCCGCGACCGGGACCGTTTCGTCGGCTTTGCCTTCGCCGCCGCCGATCTGCTGATCGAGACGGATGCGCAAGGCAACATCCTGTTTTCCGCCGGCGCCCGCTGCCGCCTGACCAAGGGCGAGGTTGGTGGGCTGGTGGGCACCAACCTGATGGAGGTCGTGGCCTCCGGCGACCGCAAATATGTCCATGTCCTGTTCGAGCGCATCCGGGAGAAGGCGCGGATCAAGCCGTCGCGCGTTCTGTTCCAGGCCTTCGACGGGCATCAGTTCCCGGCCCTCCTGGGCGGCTGCCGGCTCGATTCCTGTCCGGGGTCGCTGTTCCTGACCATACTGCTGACCGTGCCGCCGCGAACCGGCTCCGCCGGACCTGCGGTGCAGGGTGAACTGCTCGACCAGTCCGGCTTCGCCGGCATCCTTGAGGAGCGGCTCCTCGCAGCCCGCGAGAAGGGGATGGACCAGGGACTGACGCTGCTGCTGGTCGAAGGGCTGCAGGCGATGGTCGACGCCATGCCGGAGGGGGCGGCGGCCGAGGTGCGCGACGGAATCGACGCCTATCTGCGCGGCATCTCCGCCGATGGGGACAGCGCAGGCCAGTTGGGTGGCGACCGCTATGGCATCGTCCATGCCGCGGACATCGACGGGCACGAGGTGCAGGGCCACATCGCCCGGATCATCGAGGCGGCAGGGGGTGCCCTGCCCGGCGGCATCCGGTCCTGGACCCTGGACATGACCGACGACCGGCTGGACCCCGCCGACGCCGCCCGCGCCTTGGTTTATACCGTGCAGGCCTTCGCCTCCGCCCAGGGCGGGGAGTTCACCATCTCCAGCCTGGAGGACGGCGCCAACCGCCTGATGGCGGGCGCGGTGGAACGGATCGGACAGCTGCGCGCCACCATCGACAACCGCGATTTCATCGTCGTCTATCAGCCCATCGTCGATATCGCCACCGGCGCCGTCCACCACCTGGAGGCGCTGACCCGCGTGGAGGGAACGAGTTCTCCGGCCGACTTCATCACCTTCGCCGAGGATGTCGGGCTGATCTATGATTTTGACCTGCTGCTGACCCAGACGGTGCTCGACACGCTGAAGGAATTCCGCAAGGAACCGAAGCTGCCGGACGTGGCGATCAACCTGTCGGCCAAGACGCTGATGAGCCCGATCTTCCTCAAGCAGTTCCAGTCGGTCGTCGCCCCTTATGGCGATCTGGCCGCAAAACTGCTGATCGAGGTGACGGAAACCGTGGTCGTCACCGATATCGCCAAGCTGAACGACGTTTTGCAGAAGCTGCGCCAAGTTGGGTTCCGCATCTGCCTGGACGATGTCGGGGCGGGATCGACCAGCTTCCAATCGCTCTACGGCATCCAGGCCGACTACGCCAAGATCGACGGCAAGTTCGTCCGCGGCGCGGTCAACAGCCCGCGCGACATGGCGATGCTGCGCTCCATGGTGGACGTCTGCCGCCAATTGGGATTGGAACTGATCGGCGAGCAGGTGGAGGAACTGGTGCATGCAGACCTGCTGACCAACCTCGGCGTATCGCTCGCCCAGGGTTTTCTGTTCAGCCGGCCATCGCGCGACTTCGCCTATTTCGCCAAGGATTGGTCCAAAGTGCGCAACGGCGGAAAGGTCCTGCTGAAAGGGTGACGCCAGCAGTCGCTGACGATGACCGCTGGTGTCTTCCGCTGGCCGCGCCGGCCGGCCAAGCGGCGTCTCAGGCCGGCAGCGGAACCCGGCAGCTGTCCCGGATGTCCAAGGCGTCCATTCCCGCGATGCTGTGAACCTGTTCGAGACGGCGGCGGGCGGCGTCCAGAAGTTCCCGATTGCGGGCGAGCATATCGTTGCCGGAATAGCCCTCGCGCAGCCGCATGCGGCGCAGCAGATCCTCCGCCTGATCCAGCGATTCCATGATGCTCATTGCGGTATTGGCGTCCATCGTCGCCCTCATCTTCCTCTTCACCGCCCCGGCGTTCGCGGCGCGATCCGTCACATGGCGGTAACACTAACCACCGCAACTCGCCGTCAGGTAGAGGATATTTGGTCGCACGCCGCCAAAACAGGGTGGCTTTTTATTTGTTATTATCAATTGATTGAATCGTTTCTCTTCAACCAGTCGGTTTGAATGCGGATCACCTTCTCCGTGGCGGAAAATGCCTGACGGCGGGTAAGAACCAGAATGACGCCGCTGCTGGCCGCTATCAGGGGAATCGGCCCGATGATCCAGGCGAGCGCCGCCAGCGCGAAGTAATAGGCACGCATGCCGCCGTTCAGCGCGGTGATGGCCAGGGTCAACGCCTCGCCGATGGTCTCGGCAATGGCCTTGCGGTCCTCGGGGCGAACCGGCGGCATTGGGGCCGAGCCGATCAGGGCGCAGCAGTAATTGTACTGGCGCAGCGCCCAGGTGAACTTGAAGAATCCGAAGGTGAAGATCACCACCATCAGCAGCATCTTGATCTCGAACAGCTGGTGCGAGGTCTGGACGGTGAAGGACAGGTTCGACACCAGTTGCTGCGCCCGCTCCGCCGCACCGAAGGACCCGATCAGGCCGGCCAGCACCAGCATGTTGGTGGAGGCGAAGAAGGTGCAGCTGTGCATGGTGTGGCCGACCAGCTGCGAATCCATGATGCGGTTCTCGCGTTCCAGCATCCGCTCGATCCAGTGACGGCGTACGATCTTCAGATGCTGGTTCACCACGTTGCGACCGGACAGAAGATGATCCTGGATGACGGTGAATCCGACCCAGGAGCCGACGAACCAGACGAAGGCGATGATGTCGAGCGTGGAGGCATCGGGCGGCATGATGGCTGCATCGTGTCAGGTGGCGGAAAAGCCCGCACCGTGTACGCCCGCCGCGGACGGGTGTCCATTGGAGGATGCAGGGCATCTTGGCGCCTGCGTCATCCCTCCCCCGGCCCACGCCCCTGCACCGCTTTCAGCACATGGACGCGGATGGCGCTGGACAGGTTGCCGGTGCGCGTCTGGTCGATTTCCTCGATCAGGGCATTCACCGACAGGCCGCGCGCCTGCGCCACCGACTTCAGGGCGTCCCAGAACTCTTCTTCAAGGGAAACGCTGGTGGGATGGCCGGCAATCAGTACCGAACGCTTCTTCATGGTCACGCACGCATCGGTTTGCAGGATGGGGGTGGTCAGAGGAAGGCCGGAACGGCCGGGATGGACACCCCCACCCTAACCCCAAGCTTAGCCGGGACCAACCATCCGTTCGGGGCGAACCCATTGATCGAATTGCTCATCCGTCAGGAGTCCGAGTTCCCGCCCGGCCTCCTTTAGGCTTGTCCCTTCCTTGTGGGCCTTCTTGGCGATCCTGGCCGCGGCGTCATAGCCGATGTGCGGGTTCAGCGCGGTGACCAGCATCAGGCTCTCGGACACCAGCTTGGCGATGCGGTCGCGGTTGGCTTCGATGCCGACGACGCAGTTGTCGGTGAAGCTCATCGCCGCGTCGGTCAGCAGGCGGATCGATTGCAGGACGTTGTAGGCGATCACCGGCTTGAACACGTTCAGTTCGAAATGGCCGGTGGCGCCGGCCACGGTGACCGTGGTGTGGTTGCCCATCACCTGGGCGCAGACCATGGTCATCGCCTCCGACTGGGTCGGGTTGACCTTGCCGGGCATGATGGAGGAGCCGGGCTCGTTCTCCGGCAGCGACAACTCGCCGATGCCCGACCGCGGGCCGGAGCCAAGCAGCCGGATGTCGTTGGCGATCTTCATCAGCGATACC
Source organism: Azospirillum sp. B21 (assembly GCF_008364825.1). GTDB lineage: Bacteria > Pseudomonadota > Alphaproteobacteria > Azospirillales > Azospirillaceae > Azospirillum. The sequence continues at coordinate 433,886 of NZ_VTTO01000003.1, read as the reverse complement.
GCTAGCGTGTTCAGGTGGCCGTGAACGTCGACCAGCGAGTCATGGGTCGCCAGCGCCTCGAACTTGTTTTCCGCCGTGACGAAGGGAAGGCCGGTGAAGGCCGCCACCTCCTCCGCGAAGGCTTCGGCGAAGCCCGGCTTGGCGTTCAGCCCGGTACCGACCGCCGTGCCGCCCTGGGCCAGCCGGTAGAGCTGCGGCAGCGATCCCTTCACCCGGCCGATGCCGTAGGACACCTGCGCCGCATAGCCGGAGAATTCCTGCCCCAGCGTCAGCGGCGTCGCGTCCTGCAGATGGGTGCGGCCGATCTTGACGATGTCCTGGAAGGCGTCGGCCTTGGCGTCCAGCGCGGTGCGCAGATGCTCCAGCGCGGGGATCAGGCTGCGGACGATCTCGTCGGCCGCCGCGATGTGCATGGCGGTGGGGAAGCTGTCGTTCGACGACTGCCCCATGTTGACGTGATCGTTGGGGTGGATCGGCGTCTTCGACCCCATGGTGCCGCCCAACTGCTCGATGGCGCGGTTGGCGATCACCTCGTTGGCGTTCATGTTGGTCTGGGTGCCGGAGCCGGTCTGCCAGACCACCAGCGGGAAGTGATCGGCAAGCCGGCCGTCGATCACCTCGTCGGCCGCAGCCATGATGGCGGCGCCCAGCTTCGGGTCGAGAATGCCAAGTTTCATGTTGGCAGCCGCGGCGGCGCGCTTCTGGATGCCCAGCGCGCGGACCAGTGGGGCCGGCATGCGCTCACCGCCGATGCGGAAATTTTGGAGGGAACGCTGGGTCTGCGCGCCCCAGTAACGGTCGGCCGGAACTTCGATGGGGCCGAAGCTGTCGGTTTCGGTGCGGACGCCACTCATGGCTGGACCTTTCCTGATCGCCGCTTTTGGTCACGGGTGGGACGGGTTGCAATCGCCGCCGCCCCGCCTGATCTTTGAGGCGATGGCCGCGTCGGCAAGGGACGCCGAGGGCATAGCAAGCATGAGCGTGAGCGACTCGGCAGAAATCCTCGCTCTTTCCCCTAATTTGTTCTTGTTGCGTTCGTATTTCTTCCGTACGCTTTTCTGGTGAACCGAAGGGCCGGCGTAAAACTGGCCATCAAAGCGATTGGGGGACGGAATGGACGATCTTGCACCGGACCATGTCCGCGCGTTCATTGCCCGGACGCGCGTTGCGGAGATGAAGAGCCGCGGCTGGCGCGTTCTCGGTCCGGGGGAGGAAGGTTCCATCCTGATGGAAGGACCGATGCTCGCCAGCCGGACAGAGGTGCTCGACGCGCCGATCGGGGGAGTTTTCGATGATCTGATCGCTCGCGCGATGGAACGTGCCGACGCTCGCGACCGGATGGATGCCCGGCGGGCGGCCTGAGCCCGTCCGTTCAGGTCGGAATTTCTGGTTACCCATTGATCCGGCTGCGGATTTTTGGATTTCTCCGCAGTCGGAATATAGCGGATCCAAGCTGGCCTTGGCTTGTGGACCATCTCCCGATGATGCCACCGGCAGCGGAAGTTTCAGCATTTTCAGAGGGTTGTTCCTATCCTATCAGGTTGCGGGGAATGCACCCTTTGGTAGTTCCTCCCTCCAAATCCCCGAGCGCTCTGAGAAACCGGACATGGCGTTGCGTGTTGTCATGGGACACGGCACGCGCCGGGACACCGAGCAGGGATCGAAAGCCGCAGGTTCCAAGTCGTTTCCTTGAACTGTCGGAGTAACTCATTGGGATGGTCGTAGCACCATTACCAAAGATCGGAATTACCCCGGAAGATACGACCTGCCGCATAGACCTGTTAGGAAGTCCTTAACCGGCCCGATGGCCTTATAAGTCTATCGGGAACGCTCAGGCCAAGGGAGATTTACATGATCGGCGCCGTCAACTCGAAGAAGATCAACGCATCCTCTGCGGCTCACATTGCGCTTCTCGATCAGTTCATTCGGTTGACCCAAGACACCATCGTGGAACAGGACGATGCGTTCGTCCGCGATAGTCTTGTCGATCTTCTGTCCAACCTGCGCAATGAGCGCGCCGACTATGCCGAGATCATCGGCGCGTCCGCACTGAACCGCGCCGCCTGATCCCTGGTCATTCCGGACGGCCCTTCCCGTCCGGTCGGTCAGGCGTCAGCGTCCCCTTCTGCCGCCAGCGCCGACAGCGCGTCGCCGGTCAGCCGGTAGGGAAGCCATTCCTTCATCTGGCGGAAGCCCACCCGGTCGTAGAATCCACGCGCCGGGTTCCAGTCCAGGACACTCAGGTCCACACGACGGTAGCCGCGCTCCACCGCGCGTTGGGCAACCGCGGCCAACAGCTTGCGGCCGACGCCATAGCGGCGGGCATCCGGCGTGACGTAGAGGTCCTCGACATACAGGCCGGGCCGCCCTTCCCAGGTGGAGAAATTCCGGAAGGTCAGGGCGAACCCGACCGGCGCACCGTCCAGTTCGGCGATCAGCGCCTCGAACACCGGCTGCTCCCCCCAGCCGTCCCGGCGGAAATCCTCCTCCGTGGCCTTGACCGCGTCGGCCTCGCGCTCGAACTCGGCCAGTTCACGGACGAACCGCAGGATGGTGGCGCAATCGGCCTCGACGGCGGGGCGGATGGTGACGGTCGGCATCGGCGGCAGTTTCCCCGGTTGGGACAAAGAAAGGGAGAGGACCATAGCCCGCTCCCCGTCTTTCCGCATCCCCATAGCTGCTGCTCCGTGGCCGCGACTTGGCAGGTCAGTCGTCGCCGCCGCCCTTCAGGTCCAGGATGCTGCGCAGCTCCTGCACCCGCCGTTCGGCGCTGTGTTCGGCCAGCACCCGCTTGCGTGCCCGCCGGCCCAGGTCGGTCAGGTGGTTGCGCGGCAGCATCATCGCCGTGGTCACGTCGTCGGTCTGGGCGGCGACCAGGATCTCCCGGCCGGGCTCGAAGAAGCTGTCCAGCCCCTCCCACTGGTCGGCGACGATGGCGGCACCGCAGGCGGCGGCCAGGAACAGACGGTCGGACGGGCACCAGCCGATCCTGCGCTCGTCATCGCGCGCCAGCGTCAGCGCCAGACTGGCGGAAGCCAGGACATTGGCATGCTCTGCCGGATCGAGGTCCGGGAAGGTCAGGACGTTGGAGGCGCGCGGCACCCCATCCGGCAGGTCGGTGCCCACCAGCACGAAGCGCCGCCGGGTCAGCCGTTGCGCCGGATCGATGAAGAAGTTGCCCAACCCCTCGCGAATGCCGTCGGGGCCGGCGACGATGCAGCAGAGGTCGCCCAGATAGTCCCGCTTGAAGTCGCCGGGCTTGTCCGCCTCCGGCACGATCCAGGGATAGAGCGGCGCCACCGCCTCCGCACCCGCCTTGGCCCGATAGCGCTCAAGCGCCGGCCCGCCGCAGGAGGCGAGGACCATGTCGAAGCCGCCCAGCCCGTCCGCCGGCAGATGGTCCACCGTCTCCCCGGCCTCCAGCGCCGTCAGGCTGACCGGAGCCTCCGGATCGTAGAGCGCGCGGCGCACGGCCTTGGAGTTGCGGACGAGATTGGCGGCGGCGCGGGCGTCCGGCCCGTGCGCCACCACCAACGCCACGCCGGCATCGTCGGCCTGTGCCGCCGCGTCCACCGCCACTGCATCCCAATCGGCATAGGACAGCACGTCGCCGCCCGGAATCGTCCAGGGCGTCGCCGCGGCAGGGCCAGTTCGTTCGACCGCGACCACGCGATGGCCGCGGATCGCCAGCGCCTGGATCAGCGCTCGCCAGCGCACCATGTGGCCGCCGTCGTGGCGATACCCGTTGGTCAGGCCGAAGATCACGATTTTCATGGCGTCGGCACCTTTGGCGTTCCGTGGCAGAAGGCGGCCCCTTCATGGAAGCGGCAGCTAATCAACGCGGCTGATCGGGGCGGGTTCCGGCATGTGCTCCGGGTGCCGCTTCCCAAAGCGAAAGCGGTCCCAAAGGACGAAGACCCGCCGGGCGAGGGCCACGAAGCTGTGAGTACGAAAAGAGATATGGACCGCGCCGCTCCCCGTGCAAGCAGGCCCGCGGACAGGCTGCGATGCAAACCGCGGCATCGACGCTGGCGACGGTGAATTGGCGGTTGAGCGGCGGGGCCGGGCGTCCTAGGGTCACGCTCCGCCTTTCCCTTCCGATCACGGTCGAGCGCATGCGACTTCCGTTCCGTCATCCCGCCCGCCTCCTTCTCGCCACCCTGCTGATGGCCGGATGCCAGGGCACCGGCGCCACCGCCCCGGTTGCGGGCGGCCCGGCCGCCATCGGAGCCTCGGCACCGCCTGCCGTCCAGGCGCAGGCCACCGTCCAGCAGTCCGTCTCCTTCGCCGAATGGCTGGCGGCGTTGCGCGCCGAGGCGCTGTCGCAGGGCATCCGTCCACAGACCTTCGACCGCGCCTTCCAGCGTGTGAAGCTGTCCGACCGCGTCGTGGAGCTCGATTCGTCCCAGCCCGAATTCACCCGGCAAGTGTGGCAGTATTTGGACAGCGCCGTGAATGAAAAGCGCGTCCAGGACGGCCGGCGGAGGTTGCAGGAGCATGCGGCGTTGCTTTCCCGCATCACCCGCCGCACCGGCGTTCCGGGGGAAATCCTAGTCGCCTTCTGGGGCGTGGAATCCGATTTCGGCAAGTCGACCGGCAACTTCTCCGTCATCGACGCGCTGACAACGCTGGCCTTCGAAGGCCGCCGCGCCGCATATTTCCGTTCGGAACTGCTGGCGGCGTTGCGCATCCTCGATTCCGGAGACATCGCGCCGGAGCGGATGACCGGCTCCTGGGCCGGGGCCATGGGCCAGACCCAGTTCATGCCGACCGTCTTCCTGCGCAACGCGGTGGACGAGGACGGCGACGGTCACCGCGACATCTGGGGAAGCATGCCGGACGTGCTGGCCTCCACCGCCAAATTCGTTCTCGCCAACGGCTGGAAGCAGGGCGAGTCCTGGGGCCAGGAGGTGCGGCTTCCGGACGGCTTCCCCTACGACCAGGCGGAGCTGAGCATCACCAAGCCGCTGTCGGAATGGCGCCGGCTGGGCGTGGTGCCGCTGGACGGCACCGAGTTGGCGGGTGACGCTCCGGCGGCGATCCTGGTGCTGGCCGGGCATCGCGGCCCGGCCTTCCTGGTGCGCGACAATTTCCGCGCGATCATGCGCTACAACCCGTCGACCAGCTATTCGCTGGCCGTCGCCCTGCTGGCCGACCGCATGACCGGCAAGCCGGGCGTCCAGGGCGGCTGGCCGCGCGAGGAACAGGCCTTGAGCCGAGACGAGCGCATCGACCTGCAGCAGCGGCTGGCGTCGCTGGGCATGGAACCGGGCGCGGCGGACGGCATCGTGGGAGCGAACACGCGCAACGCCGTGCGCCGCTTCCAGGCGTCGATCGGGGAGATCCCGGACGGCTTCGCGACCAAGGCGCTGCTGGAGCGGTTGCGGCAGCGGTCGTGAGGTAGGGGCGCTGGGGTGGGGGTCTAACGCATCCGGACGGAACCACCCTCGCCCGCCATCCCGCCTCGCACCAGCCCCCACGCCGCCGGCAGCAGCATCGCCGCTACCCCGGCACCGACCAGCGCGTCGGGTGCCCCATCCAGCAAAAGCCAGCTCACCGCCAGCCCCACCAGCCCGGCGGCCAACGGCAGAACATCCTTACGCGAGCACAGCCAGATCGCCCGCAAGGTCAACGTGCCGCTCCGTCCGGCGAACAGCAGGGTCGCGGCCGTCACCGTCACTCCGATGGCAAACAGCAAGGCAAGGCTGGCGAGCGGAACGTCGGGCAATGACATGCCGGCGATGCTCCGCCCGGCCACCACCACCAGCGCCACCGCGGCAACGGCCAGCGCCGCTCCCTGCACGGCCGACAGCCGTGCACGCCATTCCGGGGCGTGGCCCATGCCCGCCAGCGCCACCCCATTGGACGCCGCGTGGTTCAGCACCAGCAGCCCCGCCGCCCACAGGGAAACCGCCTGCGTTGCATCGGCGGCGGCAAGCAGCAGGGCGCCGAGCAGCCCATTCACCACCATCGACATCCGCATGGTGTGCTTCAGGTCGCCCGACCCGCCTGTCGGCCGGGGGGCTCCGCCGCCGCCACAGGAACCGCCACAGCATCCGCCGTCCATCGTACCGCCCTTTCGCAAACGACCAGGAAGACGGATCATAGGAGCGGTCCGGCGGCCCGTCCATTCCCATCAGGCTATTCTGATATAAATATCGTTCGGTAGAGGCCGGCATCGAAAGAGGTGCCCGCACCGCGATGCAACCCTTTCGAAGAGCGGCAGGGATAACCCCGGCTGCCGAAGGGTGCAGGCGACGTCTCATTGGTCGGTTACCCGTCCCCCTCCATGAAAACGGGTGCGGCGAGGCGGATATGGGGAAGACACAGCCGCATCATTGGAACCGCTCCATGACGAAGCGTCCCGCCTCTCCCACCAAGATCCTGATTGTCGACGACAATCCGCTTCTCCAGCGGGCGTTGAAGGACATGCTGGGGCTTTGGGGAGTGGGCCAGATCACCGCGGTCGCCAACGGCCAGGAGGCCAAGGACGCGCTGCGCCGCGAGGTCTTCGACCTTATGGTCACGGATTGGGTCATGGAACCGGTGGGCGGCGCCCAATTGATCCAGTGGGTGCGCCAGTCCGCGAACAGCATGCGTCCCGCCATGCCGATCATCGTGCTGACCGCAAATGCCGACCTCGCCACCGTGCGCAGCGCCTGGGATGCCGGGGCGGATTCCGTTCTGGCGAAGCCGGTTCCCGCCGCGACGCTGGCCCGTCGCATCGACGCGGTGCTGAACCGCCGCGAAACCGCGCCCCGCAGCCATAGCGGCAGTTCGGGCAGTGCGGAAACTCGAAACGAAGGCCGCACCGAGGGCTCCGGCCCATCCTCTCCCCAGCCCGCCGCTTTGCGGCCGGCATCGGGGGGCGGCGCGGCGCAGCTCCCGCCGCCGGCTCCGACACCCCTTCCCCCTGCGGCAACGCCGCCGGACCAAGGCGCTGCAACGCTGCGCAACAGCGATCCCAAGCGGGTCCGGCTGATGCTGGCGATCGACAAGCTGGAGGCGGCGATCGACCGTCCCGACCCGATCGGCAGCCGGCTGCGCCATGCACTGTCCGACCTGCAGCTGGCCGCCACCGGCGATTCCGCCGCGTCGTCGATCGTCGCGTCGCTGTCCACCTGCATCACCTGGGTGGAACCGGATGTGGAGGGTTATGTCGATGCCCTGCAGGCTCACGCCGCGGCGTTGCGCTGGCTGGTGGGCTCCGACGGCGGCACGCAGGCGATGGCGGTAGCGCTGTGCCTGATCCGCACGCTGCGCGCCAGCGTCCGCACCCTGGCCGCCCGTGGGCACACCGACTTCGGCAATTGGCCGGAGGGCGGCAGCCCGACGCCTCCGGGCAAATCCCCCCTGACGGGACGCTGAGTCCGCCCCCATATCGTCTGGAGAGGGTCTGGGCGAGAGGGAGCGGAGCAGGAAATTCCACAAGGTCGGGCTTTCCATACGCTCCGTTACGGAATACCGCCGGTTGCCGCGCCGTTCCTTGCTTTTTGCTGAACGGCCGGCCACAGGCGTTGCGATATAAGACAGCCTTCATTACCTTTTTGCCCAGCGAACAAATCGACGCCCCAGCACTCCGCCATGGAGTTTGCCAGGCTGCCGACCGATGGGAGGGAATGAAGAATGGCGCTCGCAACTGTCTCACTCGAAGACAAGTACGCGCTGGAACAGGGCCGCGTGTATCTCACCGGCACCCAGGCGCTGGTGCGCCTGCCGATGATGCAGCGCCAGCGCGACCTCGCCGCCGGGCTGAACACCGGCTGCTTCATTTCGGGCTATCGCGGCTCGCCGCTGGGCGGGTTCGACCAGAATCTGTGGAACGCCCGCAAGTTCCTGGAAAAGAACCACATCCAGTTCCAGCCCGGCGTGAACGAGGAGCTGGGCGCGACGGCCGTCTGGGGTAGCCAGCAGGTCGGCATGTTCAAGGGTGCCAAGTATGACGGCGTCTTCGCCATGTGGTACGGCAAGGGTCCGGGCGTCGACCGTTCCGGCGACGTGTTCAAGCATGCCAACGCGGCCGGCACCTCCAAACACGGCGGCGTGCTGGTGCTGACCGGCGACGACCACAACTGCAAATCCTCCACTTTCCCGCACCAGTCCGAACACGCCTACATGCACTCCATGATCCCGGTGCTGAACCCGTCGGGGGTGCAGGAGATCCTGGATTACGGCCTGATCGGCTGGCAGATGAGCCGCTTTTCCGGCTGCTGGATCGCCATGAAGACCATCGCGGAGACGGTTGACACCTCGGCGTCGGTCTACATCGATCCGCACCGCGTCTCCCCCGTCATCCCCACCGACTTCGCGCTTCCGCCGGGCGGCCTGAACATCCGCTGGCCCGACCCGCCGCTGGAGCAGGAATACCGGCTGATGAAGCACAAGCTGTACGCCGCCCTGGCGTTCGCGCGTGCCAACAAGCTGGACCGCGTGGTGATGGAAAGCCCGCGTCCGCGCTTCGGCATCGTCACCACCGGCAAGAGCTATCTCGACGTCCGTCAGGCCTTCGACGAGCTTGGCATCACCGAGGAGATGGCGGCCGACTGGGGCATCACCGTCTACAAGGTCGGCATGCCCTGGCCACTGGAGCGTGACGGCGTCCGCCACTTCGCCGAGGGTCTGGAAGAGATCATCGTGGTGGAGGAGAAACGCGCGGTCATCGAGAACCAGCTGAAGGAACAGCTCTACAACTGGAACCCCGACGTCCGCCCGAAGGTGGTCGGCAAGTTCGACGAAGAGGGCGAGTGGATCCTGCCGAGCGCAGGCGAGCTGACCCCCGCCCAGATCGCCGTGGTGATCGGCCGCCGCCTGCAGCGCTTCATCGACAACGAGACCCTCGTCCGCCGCATCGCCTTCCTCGATGCGCAGGAGAAGCAGAAGGCCCATGTCGCCCGCGTGGTGCGCAAGCCGACCTTCTGCTCCGGCTGCCCGCACAACACCTCCACCGTCGTGCCGGAGGGTAGCCGCGCGCTGGGCGGCATCGGCTGTCACTATATGGCGACGTGGCTGGACCGCTCGACCGACACCTTCACCCAGATGGGTGGCGAAGGCGTGCCATGGGTTGGTCAGGCCGCCTTCACCGAGGAAAAGCACATCTTCGCCAATCTGGGCGACGGCACCTATTTCCATTCCGGCATCCTGGCGATCCGTCAGGCCATCGCCGCCAAGGTGAACATCACCTACAAGATCCTGTTCAACGACGCGGTCGCCATGACCGGCGGCCAGCCCTTCGACGGCACGCTGACCGTCCAGTCCATCGCCAACGTCCTGCGGGCGGAAGGCGTGCAGCGCATCACCGTCGTCTCCGACGAGCCGGAAAAATACGGCATCAACAACGGCCTGCCGCAATACAGCAACGTCGAGCACCGCGACGACCTCGACCGCGTGCAGAAGGAGATGCGCGAGGTTCCCGGCGTCAGCGTCCTGATCTATGACCAGACCTGTGCCACCGAGAAGCGCCGCCGCCGCAAGCGCGGCAAGATGGTGGACCCGGCCAAGCGCGTGGTCATCAACGAGCTGGTGTGCGAGGGCTGCGGCGATTGCTCCGCCAAGTCGTCCTGCGTGTCTGTGATCCCGCAGGAGACCGAGTTCGGCCGCAAACGCCAGATCGACCAGTCCAGCTGCAACAAGGACTATTCCTGCACCAAGGGCTTCTGCCCCAGCTTCGTGACGGTTGAGGGCGGAAGCTTGCGCAAGCCGAAGCCGGCCGCCGCGAAGTCGGCCGACGCCACCGCCCTGCCCGCCCCCGCGCTCCCCAGCTTCGACAAGACGTGGGGCCTCTACGTCACCGGTGTCGGCGGCACCGGCGTCGTCACCATCGGCGCGCTGCTGGGCATGGCCGCCCATATCGAGGGCAAGGGCGTCGGCGTGCTCGACATGACCGGCCTTGCCCAAAAGGGCGGCGCGGTCACCAGCCACATCCGCATCGCCAACACGCCGGAGGACATCCACTCCGTCCGCATCGCCGCCGGCGGGGCCGACGCGGTGCTGGGCTGCGACCTGATCGTCGCGGCGGCGGGCGACGGCCTGTCGAAGATGACCGCCGGCCGCACCCGCGCCGTCATCAACACCCATGACAGCATCACCGCCGACTTCATCAAGAAGCCGGACATGGTGATCCCGGTGCGCGATCTGGTCGGCGACATCAAGAAGGCTTGCGGCGAGGGCAATGTCGATGCCTTCGATGCGACGAAGCTCGCCACCGCTCTGCTGGGCGACAGCATCTACGCCAACCCCTTCCTGATGGGCTATGCGTGGCAGAAGGGCCTGATCCCGCTGAGCGAGGAGTCGATCCTGAAGGCTATCGAGCTGAACGGCGTCTCGGTGAAGCTGAACCTGGACGCCTTCCAGTGGGGCCGCCGCGCCGCCGTCGATCTGGCCGCCGTTGAAGCCGCCGCGAAGCCGCAGGAGCCGGTGCAGGCCGCACCGTCGCTGCTGCTAGACCAGCGCCGCCAGTCGGGAAGCCTGGAGGAGGTGATCGACCGCCGCCACCGCTTCCTGGTCGATTACCAGGACGCCGCCTATGCCGCCCGTTTCCATGCGCTGGTCGACTGGACCCGCCGGATCGAGCAGCAGAAGGTCCCCGGTTCCACCGTGCTGACCGAGGCGGTCGCCCGGTCCCACTTCAAGCTGATGGCCTACAAGGACGAGTATGAGGTGGCGCGCCTCTACACCGACAGCGGCTTCGTCGAGAATGTGGCGCGCATGTTCGAAGGCGACTGGAAGCTGACCTTCCACATGGCCCCGCCGGTGATGGGCGAGACCGAGGCGGACGGGTCTGAGCCGAAGAAGAAGACTTTCGGACCGTGGATGCTTCACGCCCTGCGCCTGCTGGCCAAGGGCAAGCGCCTGCGCGGCACCCGGTTCGACCCGTTCGGCCGCACCGCCGAGCGTCGCCAGGAGCGCCAGCTGATCGCCGAGTACGAGGCGGTGATGGGCGAGGTCCTGCACGGCCTGACCCGCGAGAAGCTGGATCTGGCGGTGGAGATCGCCAAGCTTCCGATGGAAATGCGCGGCTACGGCCCGGTGAAGGCTCGCAACGTGTCGGTGGCGAAGGCGAAGGAAGCCCAGCTTCTGGAGGCCTACCGCGCTCCGCTCGCCGCGCCGCAGCCGCTGGCGGCGGAGTGAGGCCTATCGGGTTCGGAATGAGATGAGGTGAAGGCGCCCTCCCCGCTCTGCGTGGGAGGGCTCTTCATTTTCAGCAAGGGACCAGCGGCTTCCTACACCATCGCCACGCCCATCCCGCCGTAGGGCAGCGTGTAGGCGCCGGCGAGCCGCGTCACCTCCCCGCTGGCGACGTCGAGACGAAACATGGCGTCGGCCTGGAACTCGTCCTTGGCGCTGAAATACAGATCACCGCCCACAGCGCTGAGGTCGGTGACGGAGGACCATCTGTCGTCGCCGCCGGCATCGACGACCTTGCGGGTGTCCCAGATATGACCGCCGCTCTGCCACAGGGTCGTGGTGGTGCCGTCATCTGCAGCGAAGTACATCATATCGCCGACGGCCGTCAGTTCCCGAGGCATGCTGCTGTTCGGCCCGGGGTTGAGGTCCCCGAGGAAGGTCCCGCTCGTACCGCTGTCGTCCGTCGCCATCAGTTCATTGCCGGAATGGCGGTCGTAATTGACGTAATACAGCGTGTCGCCGGCAGCGGTAAAACTCCGGGGCCTGGCGTAGGTGTCTGGGTAATTGTGCCGGACTTCCCGGGTTCCTTCCACCGTGCCGTCGCTGGTCCAGAGATGGACGGAGTCGTTGAAGTAAAGCTGCGTCCCGACAGCCCCGATATCGAGGTCGAGGCCGAACTGCGGCAGATCGGTCAGGTCGCCGCGCAGCTTGGTCGTTCCCGCCTCCGTCCCATCCGTCACCCACAGCTGGGTGAAGCCGTCAGTGCCGTCCCAGGCGGTCAGGTACAGACGGTCGTCCGCCGCGGTCAGGTGCGACGGTTGGATGATCACCATCACCGGCGGGTCCTGATTCCCGGGCAGGAAGTCCTTGACCATCACCGTGCCGGCCGTCGTCCCGTCGGTCTTCCACAGCGCTGCGCCATGCTCCGCATCGCGGGCGGAGAAATAGACGCTGTTCCCCACCTGTGTGAAGTCACCGGGACGGGAGGATGCGGCGCCTGGATCAATGTCCTTCAGCAGATGGGTGCCGGCTGCCGTGCCGTCGCTCACCCATAGTTCGATGCCGTTCACGCCGTCGTCCGCCTGGAACAGCACGCGGTCGCCGAAGGCGGACATCGCCAGCGGATTCGATCCACCGCTGCCCGGCAGGATGTCGGACACCATGCGCGTGCCGGCCGTCGTGCCGTCGGTCATCCACAACTCGCGGCCATGGACGCCGTCATCGGCGGAGAAGAAGACCCTCCCGCCCGCACTCACCGGCCGGATGATCTCGGAATTCGTGGCGCCGGCCGCGATGTCCCGCAACAGGAAGGCTTTGGTCCCATCGCTCCCCCACAGCTCCTCGCCATGCTCCGCGTCGCTGGCGACGAACACCGCAATTGCCCGCGAGGGCGCGTCGCTGCCGAGCAGGACATTGTCGGCGGTCAGCATGTCGGCGGTCACGCCCATCAGCTTGACACTGTCGGTCGCCGCGAAGGTCAGCACCAGCCCATCGGCATCCTGATGGGATCCGGCCAGCAATTCCGCGAACCCGCCGATGCCTTGCCAGCCGCGCAGGTCCAGCACGTCACCGCCCGTGCCAGACTGAAAGTCGCCGATGCAGTCCCAGCCATCGCCGGGATTGAAGACGAAGCGGTCGCGGCCTGCTCCGCCCTCCATATAGTCGTTGCCGCCATTGCCGGTGACGGTGTCGTCGCCTGCCCCGCCGAACAGCAGGTCGCGCGCCGAACCGCCCGAGATTTGCTTACCGGCCGAACCGGCGAACAACACATTGTCGGCGGTCAGCATGTCGGCGGTCATGCCCATCAGCTTGACCGAGTCTCTGGTGCTGAACTCAAGGACCAGACCGTCGGCGTCCTGGCGGGACATGGCGAGCAGATCGGAAAGACCGCCGATTTCCTTCCAGTTGCTTGCGTCCAGCACGTCACCGCCCGTGCCAGACTGGAAATCGCCGATGCAGTCCCAACCATCGCCGGGATTGAAGACGAAGCGGTCGCGGCCCGCTCCGCCCTCCATATAGTCGTTGCCGCCATTGCCGGTGACGGTGTCGTCGCCCGCCCCGCCGAACAGCAGGTCGCGCCCGGTTCCTCCTGTCAGGTTCCGCCCGGACGGGAAGAAACCATCTTCTCCTTTCGATACCCCTCCCATGACCATGCCTTCCTTGTCGGTTGCCGAAGCATGGCCAATGTCTGCCGACCGAAGGACCGGAGGTAGTGCGCGTCCGGCAATCGCCAATTGCACCGGCAACCGCATCCGGCCGATTTCCACGCAACATAACAGCGCAACCTGCAGCGCGGCCGGCTACACCGATAGAAAGGATGCGCTCACGCGCTGAGTACCACTCGCCTCATTCGAGCCTGCCCCCTGCAGAGCCGATTGGGTCAGGGCCGATTGGAACCGGCCGTCATCTTCCAGATCGCGACGAAGTACAGCGCGGTGCCGAGCAGTGCCGCATAGAGGATGATGGTAGGATGGAAGATGAACCCGATGGGCAGGATCAGCAGCATTACCGCCGCGGCGAGCAGCCCGATCGCGAAAATGCCGGGGTTGAACTGCTCATAGATGGGGGTGTTCAGGTCGGTGTGGGTCGCCATGGCGTGTGCTCCGTTCCGGTGCCGCATGTGCGGCGGTGGCATTGAGTATGAGCACAGGCTAATCAACGGATGGACGGAGCGCATTGCGAATTCGCAAGGAATTTGCAGGATCCTGATGCCTCGCCATGCCATCTCTGCGGTAGTTCCGAATACCGCTGCCACTGAGAGCGGAGGTGATCGAGTGTGGGAGGCATGCCCGCTCCCCCGCCCAACCGTTCCTCGCTTACCCCACCGGAAACCGCAGCACGAACCGCGTCCCCGTCCCCCCGCCATCCTCCAGCGCGATGCTGCCGCGCATCGTGCCGGTCATGATGTTGGCGCAAATGCTCAGGCCCAGGCCACTCGCACCCATGCCGCGTTTTGTCGTGAAGAAGGGTTCGAAGATGCGCGACCGGATGTCGGCGGGGATGCCCTTGCCGTCATCGGCATAGTGCATCTCGATCCAACCGGCTGGCTGCTCGCGGGCGGACAGCAGGATGCGGCCCGCCTCGCCCTCGTCATAGGCATGGACCAGAGCGTTGATGATCAGGTTCGACAGCACCTGCGCGAAGGCGCCGGGATAGCCGTCGACGATCAGGCCGGCGGGAATGTCCAGTTCCACGGTCACCGGCGTGCGGCGCAGGCGGGGGCGTAGGCTCAGCAGCACCTCGTCGACATAGGCGGCGAGGTCGAAGGGGCGGCGCTCGCCGCTCGCCTGATCGGAGGCCACCTGCTTGAAGCTCTGGATCAGGCCGGTGGCGCGCTCCACGTTCGACAGGATCATCCGCGTCGATTCCCATGCAACGTCCAGGAATTCCTGGAAATCGCTGCGGCGGATGCGGTTCTCCTCGAACAGGGTGCGGATGCGGCCGACCTCCTCGCCGAGGTGGGAGATGGCGGTCAGGGTGACGCCGATGGGCGTATTCACCTCATGCGCCACGCCGGCGACCAGCTGAGCCAGGGAGGCCAGCTTTTCCGCCTGGATCAGGCTGGCCTGGGCGTCGCGCAGTTCGGACTCGGCGCGCTTGCGGGCGGTGATGTCCAGCGCCACGGTGACGATGTGGGTCACCTCGCCATCCTCGTCGGTCAGCGGCATCTTGGTGGTCAGCCAGTCGCGCATGGCGCCATCGCCGTCGGGCGCACGGTCCTCGTGAAAGGGCACGCCCTGGCCGCTCTCCACCACCAGCCGGTCCAGCGCGGCAGCGCGGTCGGCAGGCGGACCGGGAGGCGGGACTTCGGCCGGACCATAGGTCTCGCGATAGAAGCGGTTGGTCAGCCGGACGGTGCCGTCGCGGTCCTTCACATCGATCAGCGCGGGAATGGCGTCGATGACGCCGGTCAGGATCTCCCGGCTTTGGCGCACGGCCTCGTCGGCGATGACCCGGCCGGTGATGTCGGTGAAGGTGCGAACCTGTCCGCCATCGGGAAGCGGCACCACCCGCACCTCGATGAAGCGGCCATCGCCCTGGGGCCGGGCATAGACGAACTCGCGCGCCGGTTGGCCGATCCGCTCCATGAGATAGGCTGTCTTGGCCTCCAGATCGTCGCCGAAATCCGGAGAGCCGGCCGGCATTTCCACCAGCCGACTGGCGATCTGGTGGCGCATCACGTCCTGCAGACGCGGCCTGCCGCGCATCACGTCCTCCGGAACGCCCAATATGTCGAGCGCAAGGCCGTTCCAGGCGATGTAGCGCAGGTCGCGGTCCAGCAGGACGATGCCCTGCCCCACATTCTCCAGCGTCAGGCGAAGCAGGTGGCGTTGCTTCGCAAGATCGTCTTCGGCGCGGCGCCGTTCGGTGACGTCGGTATAGGTGCGGACGAAACCTCCGCCGGCGGTGCGCCGCGTCCGAACCTCCAGAACCCGGCCGTCAGGCCGGCGATGCTCGTATGACGGCGGATCGGTCCGCAGTGCCCGCTCCAGTTGGCAGGCGGCAAGGGCTTCGGGATCACCCGGACCATATTCGCCGTTGCGCGCCAGGAATTGGACCATCTGGGCGTAGTCGGCCCCCGGCATGAAACCCCGCGGCAGGCCGAACAGCTCATAGAGTGGGCCGTTGATCACCTTCACGGTCAGGTCGGCATCGACCAAGATCACGCCCTGGTCCATCTGCTCCAGCGCTAGCGCCGACAGATCGTCGCCGACGGACGGGTCCGGTCGGATGGTTCGGGCCGTGACGGAGAGGTTCGTCGGAAGATCGGGGATCTGGGCTGGCAAGGTCGGCGCGCCATCCGTCGTTACGCGGGTCCGAAATCGAACGAACCACTGTAACAGCCGGATCCGATCATGCCGAGCTTTCGTCGATGCCAGGGTGTCGCAACCTTAGAACATTTAATGGACACTTTAAGCATTTCGGAACATTTGTCCCACTACCCTGTTTCGAATCCCGTGTGGTTTGTGCAAGATCGAAACGGCCCTATGGCCGCCGTGACCATGTCGCCACCCGCCTTCCCGCCCCCCCTGAGGTTTCCACCCCTTGTCCGGACTGGCCGCCCTCCCCGCACCGACCAGCGCGATGCCCACCGCGGGCATCGCGAAGCTGCGTCAGATGCTGGCGAGCGATGCCGCGGCCGTTCAGCCGATCCGCCGGATTCCCGGCGAGGACGAGCGCAAGCGGAACAAGGAAGGGACCGAGGCGACAGGCGATGCGCTGCAGGGAAGCGGCCGTGCCGATGCCGACTCGACGGCTTCCCGCAGCCGCGGCACCGGCGGGTCGGCGAGCGGCTTCGCGATCGGTTCCACCGCCGACGACTCCAGCCCGGTCAGCGGCGGTCCCGTTCCGCTGACCGCTCTTCCCAACGCCGGCTATGTCGCCCAAAGCATCCACCAGGAAGCGATGGGCAGCGGACTGACCATCGAACCCTGGTCCGATGCCATCGAAGCCTATCGCCGCGCTGACGCCGGTGTGAACACGCCGCTGGTTACGCAGATCGCGATCTAGGGGGCAGGAGTCCGGACCGGCCCCTCGTCGCCAAGGGACCGGCCGCGGTTACAGAATCAGAGATACCGCTGCTCCAGATGCCGTTTGAACACCGACGCGTCGAGCGGCCGACCGGTCGCCGCCGTCAACAGTTCGTCGCCCGAGGCATGGAAGCAGCCGGTCTCGTGCACATTCACCCGCAACCAGGCGACCAGCGGCGCGAACTCGCCGCGTGACAGGGCGGGCACGATCTCCGGATCGGCGTTGCGTGCGGCATCGAACAGCTGGGCCGCGGTCATGGCGCCCAGCGTGTAGCTCGGGAAATAGCCCCAGCCGCCGCCCGGCCAGTGGATGTCCTGCAGACAGCCCAGCCGGTCGTTCGGCGGGACGACGCCCACCAGCTCCGCCATGCCGTCGTTCCAGGCGCCCGGCAGGTCCGGCAAGGTCAGGTCGCCGGCGATCAGCGCCTTTTCCAGGCGGTAGCGCAGGATGATGTGAGCCGGATAGGTGACCTCGTCGGCATTGACGCGGATGAAGCCGCGCTCGACCCGGCTGTAGAGCCGGCGCAGGTTGTCGGCCTCCCACGCCGGTCCCTCCCCGCCGAAGGTCTCGCGCACCACGGGCGCCAGCCAAGTGATGAACTCCGGCGAACGGCAGGCCTGCATCTCCATCAGCAAAGACTGGCTCTCATGCACCGCCATGCCGCGCGACTGGCCCACCGGCTGCCCGAGCCACGCCCCCGGGCGGTTCTGCTCGTACAGGGCATGGCCGGTCTCGTGCAGGATGCCCATCAGCGCGTCGGTGAAGTTCGCCTCGTCATAGCGGGTGGTGATGCGGACATCGCCGGTCGCCCCGCCGCAGAAGGGATGGAGCGACACGTCGAGCCGGCCGCGGCTGAAATCGAAGCCCAGCCGCTCCATCATCCGCACGCCCAACTCGCGCTGCTTCTCCACCGGGAACGGCCCCTGCGGATCGACCGCGGCCGGCGCGGCGGCCTGCCGGTCGAGCACCCGGCCGATCAGATCGGGCAGAAAGGTGGACAGGTCGGCGAACAGCGCGTCGATCCGCTCCGCCCGCGCGCCCGGATCGTGGCTGTCGAGCAGCGCGTCATAGGCGCTGATGCCCATGACGGAGCCCATCGCGTCGGCCCCTTCGCGCACGCGGGCCAGCACCTCGGTCAGCGAGGGCAGCAGCTTGGCGAAGTCGCTTTCCGCCCGCGCGGCGCGCCAAGTCATCTCGCAGACAGACACGGCCTTGCTGGTCGCCTCCACCAGATCGGCGGGGATGGCGGTGGACTGGATGTGGTGGCGGCGCATCTCGCGCAGGTTGGCGCGCTGCCAGGCATCGAGGTTGGTATCGGCCTCCGCCTCGGCCAGCAGGTCGGCCATGCGGGGATCGGTCGCCAGCTCGTGCGCGATCACCGACAGGGTGGCGGTCTGCTCCGCCCGGCCGTCGTTGGCGCCCTCCGGCATGATCGTCTGGGTGTCCCAGCCGAGAATGCCCAGCGCGTCGCCGATGGCGGCGATGCGGGCATGGCGGCGTTCAAGCTCCTTATATGCGGTCATCGGATCGTCCGTCGGTTCCGGTGTCGGCGCGCTTGCGCTGCGACAGCACGTAGATTCCGGCGAGCGTTACCGCAAGCCCGTACCAGGTCAAGGCATACTGCAGATGGTTGTTCGGCAGGTCCACCCGCGGTTCGATCCCAGCCAGGGTGCCGGCCAAGATGCTGGATGGCGCCCCGGTCAAGCCGGCGTTCGCGGGTCCGAAGGTTTGGCCGGGCAGCATCTCCACCACCACGGGTGCCACGCGGTCCAGCGACAGCGCCGCCGCCATGGCGGGCGGATCGGGCCGCATCCAGGCGGCGCCCGGCTGTGGCGTGCCGTTGCCGGGCTGGAACAGGCCGGGCTGCTGCGGCAGGCGGACGATGCCCTTGACGCTGACCTCCCCCTTCACCTGACCGGCAGGGCGGGAGGCGGGATCGCGCAGGTCCATGGGTATGAAGCCGCGATTGACCAGCACGATGCCGGCCCCGTCCGACCGCTGGAACGGGACAAGAAGCTCGTAACCGACCCGCCCCTGGTGCGGACGGGCGATCAGCAGAAATTCCCTGTCGTTGAGGAAATGGCCGGAAAGGGTGACGGGCCGGAATTCCCAGGCTGCGGGATCGTCGATGCGGGCCGGCAGTGGAACCGGCGGCTCGGCAATTTGGCTGGCTATCCGGGCAACCAGATCGGTCTTCCACTGCAGCCGCTCCATCTGCCATGTGCCGAGGCCGATAGCGACCGCAAGCCCGAGGACCGTGACCAGGGTGGCGCCCAGTGACGGACGGAATCGGCGGCGCTCCCTCGATCCGGCGCCATCTCCCGCCGCCCCTGTTCCGGTGGTTGCTGCCTTCATGATCCCTTCTCGACTTCGCTGCGGCGATAGCGGTACTGAAGGGCGATGACATAGGCCTTGGCCGGCCTCAGCATGCCGAGCGTCAGGGCCAGCACCACGATGCTCCAGACGATGGCGTGCAGCCACAGCGGCCATTCGACGGTCATCGACACCCACAGCGCCACCGGCACCACAAGGAATCCCAGGATGAAGATCAGGAAGACGGCAGGACCGTCGCCGCTGTCCACCTGGGATAAGTCGAGGCCGCAGACGTTGCAGCGCTCCGCCACCGTCAGGTAGCCGGCGAACAGCCGCCCCTGCCCGCACCGCGGACAGATGCAGCGCATGCCGGCCGACATTGGGGGAACTCTGGGGTAATGGTCGCTCACGCTGAAACCTCCCGTTCGGGCCGCTCCGGCAAAGGGTGAAGGTTGCCGGAACGGCTCGGCGCCGGTGGCGTCAGTGGCTGGCGATCACGCCGCCATAGCCACCCCACCAGTAGACCGATACGAACAGGAACAACCAGACGACGTCGACGAAGTGCCAATACCAAGCCGCCGCCTCGAAGCCGAAATGGCTTTCGGGGGTGAAATGACCCTTCACCGTGCGATACCAGCAGACCGCCAGGAAGATCGTGCCGACCAGCACATGGAAGCCATGGAAGCCCGTCGCCATGTAGAAGGTCGACGGAAAGATGCCGTCGGTGAACTTGAAGGCGGCGTGGACATATTCATAGGCCTGGAAGAAGGAGAACAACACGCCGAGCAGAACGGTCAGGCCCAGCGCCTTCGCCGCCTCGCGGTTGCGTCCCTCAACGATCGCGTGGTGGGCCCAGGTGACGGTGACGCCGGACAGCAGCAGGGTGATCGTCATCATCAGCGGCATGTCGAACGGGTCGATGACATGCACGTTGGGCGGAGGCCAGATGGCGTCAGGGTTGATCGGCGACGCCTTCGGATCCAGAGCGGCGTGGAAGAAGGCCCAGAAGAAGGCGGAGAAGAACATCACCTCCGACGCGATGAACAGCGCCATGCCGTAACGCAGGCCGATCTTCACCACCGGGGTGTGGGCATGCTCCACCACCGATTCCCGGATCACGGAGCGCCACCAGCCGAACATCGTGACCAGGATGGCCAGCACCCCCAGGATCATCAGGAAGGAGCCGCCGTCATGCATGTAGACGACCAGCCCGGTCGCCAGCAGCCCGCCGGAGAAGGCGCCGATCAGCGGCCAGGGGCTGGGCTTCAGCAGATGGTAGGGATGCGGGATGCCGGCGCCCGGTTCATGGGCTGACGGTTCGGCGTGCGGCATTTGCCCGTGGGTGATGTCGGCCATCGTCTCACTACCCCATATTGTTCAGTTTGTGGCGGTCGCCCCCGGCTCCGCCTTTTGTTTGCTTGCCTCCGCGCCGCCGGACGGGGCGGAGGTCGCGGCATGCTGGGCAAGCCGGGCCTCGCTGTCCTTGGCGCGGAAGAAGGTGTAGGACAGCGTGATTGTGGTCACGTCGTCCATGTTCGGGTCGTCGGCCATCGCCGGGTCGACGAAGAAGGTCACCGGCATGTCCACGGCCTGGCCGGGCTCCAGGATCTGCTCGGTGAAGCAGAAGCACTGCATCTTGTTGAAATAGGCGCCCGCCTTGTCCGGCGAGACATTGTAGACCGCGGTGCCGACGGTGGGCTTGATCCCGCGGTTCTCCGCCCGGTAGGCGGCGAACCCGGTCTCTCCCAGCTTCAGCGCCAGTTCCTTCTGCTCCGGCTTGAAGGACCAAGGCAGCGCGTTGTTGGTGTCGGCGTTGAAGCGGATGGTCACCTTGCGGTCGACGACTCGGTTCGCGGCCTGTTCGGCCCGCTGGGTCGTGCCGCCGAAACCGGTGACGGCGCAGAACAGGTTGTAGAGCGGGACCGACGCATAGGTCAGCCCGATCATCCCCGCCACCAGCCCGAACAGGGAGCCCAGGACGAACCGGTTGCGGCGGCGCAGCCTGTCGTCGCGCTTGGTCATCTCGCCGCTCTCGGCCATCAGTGCGCCCCGCCCATCCGCACGACGGTGATGGCATAGAACAGGACGACAAGGGTCAGCAGCGCCGCCAGAACGGCCAGATTGCGGCCGCGCAGCTTACGGGCGCGCAAGGCGGCCTCCTGCCGCTTCTGCTCCTCCACCGAGGCGCGGGTATCGATCGGGGTATCGTGTTCCATCACCGTCATGCCCACCCTCCAAGGATCAGCCGCTCCGCCATCATCACGGCGAACAGCAGGAACAGGTACAGGATCGAGAAACCGAACATCTTCTTGGCCGGCTTGTCGTCGGTCGCGCGCAGAACGCGCACGGCATGGCCGACGAACATCAGGCCGAGGATGGCCGACACCGCCAGATAGGCCGGCCCGGCGATCCCGACGAAGAACGGCGCCGCGGCCACCGGCAGCAGGATCAGCGTATAGGCCAGCATCTGGCGCTTGGTCGACGCCTCGCCCGCCACCACCGGCATCATCGGCACGCCGGCGCGGGTGTAGTCGCCGTTGCGGAACAGGGCCAGCGCCCAGAAATGCGGCGGCGTCCACAGGAAGATCAGCAGGAACAGCAGGATCGACGGCAGATCAATGCTGCCCGTCACCGCGGCCCAGCCGATCATCGGCGGGAAGGCACCGGCGGCCCCGCCGATCACGATGTTCTGCGGGGTCCGGCGCTTCAGCCACATGGTGTAGACGAAGACATAGAAGCCGATGGTCAGCGCCAGCAGCGAGGCCGCCGCCCAGTTCACCGCCAGCCCCATCACCACGACGGACAGCATCGACAGGGTGACGCCGAAGCCCAACGCCTCCGACGGCTCGACGCGGCCCGACGGGATCGGGCGCTTGATCGTGCGCGCCATCACCGCGTCGATGTCGCGGTCGTACCACATGTTGATGGCGCCCGACGCCCCGGCGCCGACGGCGATGCACAGCACGGCGACGACGGCCAGGAAGGGATGGATGTGGCCGGGGGCCAGAACGATGCCGGCCAGCCCGGTGAAGACCACAAGCGACATGACCCGCGGTTTCAGCAACTCGATGAAGTCACCCGCCGACGCTCCTCCGGTCTGATTGAGCGTCAGTTCGTTCGTCACGTCCGTCATATCATGTCCTTGTCGTCTTCTAACCCCGGGTCCGTCGCCCCGGCGCCCGTCCTGCCGGTGCCCATTGTTTGGGCTTTCCGGCTTCGTCCGTTCCAGATGGGTCGGGCGCTGCAGTGCGGCAACGCCCGCCGGTTAGCATGCTTACTTCACCTGGGGCAACGTCTCGAACGCGTGGAACGGAGGCGGCGAACTGACCGACCATTCCAGCGTGCCGGCCTGCGGGCCCCAATAGGCGCCCGGCACCCGTTCGCCGCTGCGCAGGGTCTTCCAGGCGATCCACACGAACAGCAGCGTGGAGGCGAAGGACAGATAGGCACCCAGCGACGACACCATGTTCCAGCCCCAGAAGGCATCCGGATAGTCGGGGATGCGGCGCGGCATGCCCGACAGGCCCAGGAAGTGCTGCGGGAAGAACACCAGGTTGACGCCGATGAAGGTGGTGTAGAAATGGACCTTGCCCCAGAACTCCGGATACTGGCGTCCCGACATCTTGCCGATCCAGTAATACCAGCCGGCGAAGATCGAGAACACCGCACCCAGCGACAGCACATAGTGGAAGTGCGCCACGACGTAGTAGGTATCGTGCATGTAGTTGTCGAGGCCGCCGTTCGCCAGCACCACGCCGGTCACGCCGCCGACGGTGAACAGGAAGATGAAGCCCAGCGCCCACAGCATCGGCACCCGGAACTCGATCGACCCACCCCACATGGTGGCGATCCAGGAGAAGATCTTCACGCCGGTGGGAACCGCGATGATCATGGTCGCGGCGGTGAAGTAGGCCTTGGTGTCGACGTCGAGGCCGACCGTGTACATGTGGTGCGCCCACACGACGAAGCCGACCACGCCGATGGCGACCATGGCGTAGGCCATGCCGAGATAGCCGAACACCGGCTTCTTGGAGAAGGTCGACACGATGTGGCTGATGATGCCGAAGGCCGGCAGGATCATGATGTAGACTTCGGGGTGGCCGAAGAACCAGAACAGATGCTGGAACAGGATCGGGTCGCCGCCGCCTTCCGGATTGAAGAAGGTGGTGCCGAAATTGCGGTCGGTCAGCAGCATGGTGATGGCGCCGCCCAGCACCGGCACGGCCAGCAGCAGCAGGAAGGCCGTCACCAGCATCGCCCAGACGAACAGCGGCATCTTGTGCAGCGTCATGCCCGGCGCGCGCATGTTGAAGATGGTGGTGATGAAGTTCACCGCCCCCAGGATGGAGCTGGCGCCGGCCAGATGCAGGGCGAAGATCGCCATGTCCACCGACGGCCCGCTGTGGCCCAACTGCGCCGACAGCGGCGGATAGATGGTCCATCCGGTGCCGGCGCCGGTGCCGACGAAGGCGGAGCCCAGCAGCAGCAGGAAGGCCGGCACGATCAGCCAGAAGCTGATGTTGTTCATGCGCGGGAAGGCCATGTCGGGCGCCCCGATCATGAGCGGCACGAACCAGTTGCCGAAGCCGCCGATCAGCGCCGGCATCACCACGAAGAACACCATGATCAGGCCGTGCGCCGTGATCAGCACGTTCCACATCTGGCCATCGGAGACGAACTGCAGACCCGGCGACTGAAGCTCCGCACGCATGATGACGGAGAACAGGCCGCCGATCAGCCCGGCGATGACCGAGAAGATCAGATAGAGCGTGCCGATGTCCTTGTGGTTGGTCGAATAGAACCAGCGCTGCACGAAGCCGGGCATGTGGTGATCGTCATGCCCATGCCCGTGGTCATGCCCGGCGGCGTGATCCTGTCCCGGTGTGGCGTTTGCCATGTCTCTACCCTTCGTCGCTGTCCCTGGCCGCCGCGCCGTCCGTTTCTCTACGGACCGGCGGCGGCTGGGTATGTTCTTCTTATCGTGTCGTTCCTGT
Organism: Azospirillum sp. B21; assembly: GCF_008364825.1. Classification (GTDB taxonomy): domain Bacteria; phylum Pseudomonadota; class Alphaproteobacteria; order Azospirillales; family Azospirillaceae; genus Azospirillum. The sequence goes on along the minus strand of NZ_VTTO01000003.1, from coordinate 409,923 downwards.
GCCGGGCTGTGCGAAGTCCGCGGGGCCGGCCGGCATCCTCATTCGACCAGCGTTCCGGTCGGACGCTCCGCCACGTCGCGGGCCGGGTCCTTGGGCGCGGAGGCCGACTTGGTCTTGGCGACCCAGGCGTCGAACGCCTCGCGGGACACCACCTCGACCGCGATCGGCATGTAGCCGTGGTTGGTGCCGCAGATTTCGGAGCACTGGCCGTAATAGACGCCTTCGCGTTCTGCCTTGAACCAGGTCTCGTTGATGCGGCCGGGAACGCCATCCTTCTTGACCCCGAAGGCCGGCATCGCCCAGGAATGGATCACGTCGCCCGCGGTCACCATCAGCCGGACGGTGGTGTTGACCGGCACGACGACCCGGTTGTCGACCTCCAGCAAACGGCGCTGGCCGGGCTTGATCTCCGATTCAGGGATCATGTAGCTGGAGAAGGCGATGTTGCCGTGGTCGGGATACTCATAGTCCCAGTACCACTGGCGGCCGGTGACCTTGACGGTCATCTCGGCCTCGGGAATGCGTTCCGCGGCATAGAGCAGCTTGAAGGACGGCACGGCGATCACGATCAGGATGATCACCGGCAGAACGGTCCAGGCGACCTCAAGCAGCGTATGATGCGAGGTCTTGGACGGAACCGGGTTCTTCTTCGCATCGAAGCGGACGATGCAATAGGCCATCAGCCCCGCGACGAAGATGACGATCAGCGTGATGATGATGGTCAGCAGGTCGTTGAACGAGGTCATCAGGTGCTTGACCGGGGAGGCGGAGGGCTGCATGCCCATCTCCCACGGCTTCGGCTCGTTCGCCAGGGCGGCACCCCACCCCATCATCGCCGGCCCGACCATCGACAGGACCGCCGCCAGGCCGGCGGTGTACAGGCTTTGCCTTCTCATCCCCAACCCCTTCTTAGCCGCGACGCTCGTCATGGCACGCGGTCGTCTCTTCCCGCCGACGCTCCCTCCGCCCTCTTGTCCGGTGGACCGCCATCCGTTCGTTCGGTCCATAGTTGGGCTTATCAGCGAACGCCAGTTTATGCAGGGATCACGCCATCTTAGCGCGACATATACCCGCATCCGGAGCTTATCCCCACGCCGCGCTGGGTTACAAGCCTTTCCTCTCTCCTACGGATTGCATAGACTTTTCCTCACATTCAGCTGCGCCATGGGTACAAAGGTTGAGCGCGCACAGGGGTCAAACCATGCGACATTCCGTCGCAGTCCGTTGGGATAGCGGATGTTTGTGGGAATGGGTGCAGGAAAGGATGTGAGGAGTCACGCGGATAGGCGCGCAGGATTGTTGCGGCGCCTGGGTGCGACTCAGGAACTAAGGATGGGTCAGCTGTGGGCTTCGGGCCAGATGCGCGAAGGTGATAGGCGCCAGCCCCCACCTATCCTCCCCCGCTGGGCGGGGGAGGGACTGCCGCTGAACGCCGACTAAGCTCCAATCCCTCCCCCGCCCAGCGGGGGAGGATAGGTGGGGGTCTAACTTGCCCCTTCAAAAACGAACCAATACCGCCAAAACGCCCCTCAATGCTCGCCGACCAGCACCTTGCGGATTCGCCGTACCCCCGACCAGACGAAGGCGATGACGATGGGGATCATCAACCCCACCAGCAGGTCCGGATCGACCTTCAGCCCGAAGCCCTTCAGCCCCTTCGCCGCATAGCCAACGATGCCGACGAGGTAATAGCTGATCGCCACCACCGACAGCCCTTCCACCGTCTCCTGCAGGCGCAGCTGCAGCTGGGCGCGGCGGTCCATCGACTGGAGAAGCTCGGCATTCTGCCCTTCCACCGCGATCTCCACGCGGGTGCGCAGCAATGTGCTGGCCCGCGCGACCCGCTGCGACAGCGACTCGAGCCGCTGCTCCACCGCCTCGCAGGTGCGGATGGCGGGGGTCAGGCGGCGATCCATGAACTCCTGGACGGTCTGCAGCCCCTCGATCCGGATCTCGCGCAGTTCCTCGATTCGCCGCTCCACCAACTCGTAATAGGCGCGGGCGGCGCCGAATCGGTAGGCGGTCTCGGCAGAGATCTGCTCGGTCTGTGCCGCCAGCAGGGTCAACCGGTCGAGCAGGTCACGCTCGTCCTGCAGGCCGCGCAGGCCGGCGATCCGGTTGGTGACCTCGGCCACGCCGGCTTCGATCGGACCGATGCGGGGCAGCACGCCGCGCGCCATCGGCAGCGCCAGCAAGGCCAGCACCCTGTAGGTCTCGATCTCGAGCAGGCGCTGCAACACCCGCCCGGTCTGGCGCGGCGTCATGGAATGGTCGGCGACCAGCATGCGGGAGAAGCCATCGCCATGGATGCGGAAATCGGTCCAGGCCGTGGCCGAGCGGCCGGCGATGCGCGAGCCGACATAGCTCTCCGATCCGAACATCGCAGCCATCATGGACGGCGACGGCTCCGGCGTGTCGGCGTCGAGCACGGCGACATGGATGCCGACCAGCAGTTCGCCCGGCAGACCCGCCAGCCAGTCGCGCGGCAGGGCGTGCAGCGCCGGCTCCAGGAAGGGGTCGACCAAGGCGCCCGCCGGCATGGCACTGGGGCGGAAGACGGTCCAGGTCGAGAATTCGGTATGCCGCTCCCATTTCAGATGAAAGCTGCCGAAGGACGCGCTGTGGTGGGTGGCGCCCTGCGGCGGCCGGACGACGCCGGCCCAGTCGCACAGCGCCTCCAGATGGCGGCGGTCGGCCTCGGTAGCCCCCTCCCCCGACAGCATCGCCAGCATCGTCGCGCGCACCGGCGCCGCCACGGATTCCGGCGGACGGGCATGAACCTCGTTGGTCAGGACCTGACGCAGCGGGTGGTCGCGCAAGGGGCGCGGGCCGACCATGGCGCCGGCCGCGCCATCGCGATTGAGCGTGTCCATGGTCGCCCGCACCGCGTTCTCGGTCATGAAGCCCCCCTCTCCTGTCCGGCACCCGGCACGGCATCGCCAAACCTTGCCGGATGGCCCGCGCGTCGCCACACTATAGTCTGTCCGTTAGAACACATCGTAGGGCGCGGCGCGACAACGCCCGCTATGACACTGTGTCCTACCATGGAACAAGGCCGGCGGAACGAGGCCGGCACAAGCCATCAGGCCGGGCAGACCGGGTTCCGCCCCATCACAGGTTCGGAGTTTTCATGAGCGCGCTTGCCGTCACCGACGATCTCTTCTTCAACCGCGCCGGCATGGACCGCGCCCGCGTGGAAGGCGTCGTGCAGGACGCCCTGCACAGTGCCGACGATGGGGAGCTTTACCTCGAATACGCCCAGAGCGAATCGCTGGGCTGGGACGACGGGAAGCTGAAGTCCGCCAGCTTCGACACGACCCAGGGCTTCGGCCTGCGCTCCATCGCCGGCGAGGCGACCGGCTATGCCCATGCCAGCAACCTGTCGGAAGAGGCGATCCGCCGCGCAGCCGCCACCGTGCGCGCCGTGCAGGCCGGCCACACCGGCACGCTGGCGGAGCCGCCGGCCGGCACCAACCGCGCGCTCTACATCCCCGACAATCCTCTTCACCTCGTCCCCTTCGAGGAAAAGGTGAAGCTGCTGGCGGACATCGACGCCTATGCCCGTGCCAAGGACGAACGGGTGCGGCAGGTCAGCTGCTCGATCAGCGGCGAATGGCAGGCGGTGCAGATCATGCGCGCCGACGGCGTGCGCGTCGCCGACCTGCGCCCGCTGGTGCGCCTGAACGTCTCCGTCGTGGTGGCCGAGGGCGATCGGATGGAGACCGGCGGTTACGGCGGCGGCGGCCGCGTCACCTACGAACACTACATCCAGCCGGAAACCTGGCGCGGCTTCGTCGACGAGGCCCTGCGGCAGGCGCTGGTCAACCTCTCCTCCGTCCCCGCCCCGGCCGGCGAGATGACCGTCGTGCTCGGCAGCGGCTGGCCCGGCATCCTGCTGCACGAGGCCATCGGCCACGGGCTGGAGGGCGACTTCAACCGCAAGAAGACCTCCGCCTTCTCCGGGCTGCTGGGCCAGCGCATCGCCGCCCCCGGCGTCACCATCGTCGATGACGGCACCATCGAGAACTCGCGCGGTTCCATCAGCGTCGACGACGAGGGCACGCCCGGCCAGTGCACCACGCTGATCGAGGACGGCATCCTGGTCGGCTTCATGCAGGACCGCATGAACGCCCGCCTGATGGGCATGCGCCCGACCGGCAACGGCAGGCGCCAGAGCTTCGCCTACAACCCGATGCCGCGCATGACCAACACGGTGATGCGCAACGGCAACCACACGCCGGACGAGATCATCGCCTCGGTCAAGAAGGGCATCTACGCCAAGAACTTCGGCGGCGGTCAGGTGGACATCACCAACGGCAAGTTCGTCTTCTCGGCCAGCGAGGCCTACCTGATCGAGGATGGCAAGCTGGGGCCCGCCGTAAAGGGCGCCACCCTGATCGGCAACGGCCCGGACAGCCTGACCAAGGTGTCGATGATCGGCAACGACAGCCGCCTCGACCCCGGCGTCGGCACCTGCGGCAAGGACGGCCAGGGCGTGCCGGTCGGCGTCGGCCAGCCGACGCTGAAGCTGGAAGGGCTGACGGTCGGCGGCACCGCCGCCTGACGGCGCACCACGTTACACGGTATGCAATGAGGGAGCCGGACCATGCCATGGTCCGGCCCCTTTCGCATTCGGGGCTTGGACCGGTCGATTGCATGGGTACCGTTGTTCCGGAGTTTTTCAATTATCCGGATTGGACGGCAACCGATGCGCTCTTTTTCCAACATTGCCCGGCAGGCGACACTCGCGATTTCCCTGACCGTGGGCTTGACCTTGGCTGCCGCGCTCCCGGGGCAGGCCCAGACCGCCCCGACGGCGGAGCAGGTGGCCACCGCCAAGGCCACGGGGTCCAGCGCCGACCAGCTGAATGCCCGTGTGGTGGTGGCGAGCTATTTCTACGCATCGACCGATCTCACCTCGGCCCGCTATGCCGACGACTCCAAGGGGATCGATTTTTCCAAGCCGCTGCAGGTGATCGACATCCCGGCCGGCATCACCTGGTTCCAGTATGTCCGCACCGGGTACGACACCGTCCGATTCGGGAACTTCTTCTCTCCCGTCGTCACCGCAACGCCCGATTGCCTGGGCATTTCCGGCACCGGACGGGCGGAGTACAAGGCGGTGCTGCCGTCCGGCCAAGGCTTGCAATCGGTCGCGGCCCCGATCGCCGACTGCTGGACCACCCCCGGCATCTGCGTGCAGACCAAGGGCGGCTGCGCTCAGGTGGTGGTGCCGAACAGCGTCAAGGCCGGCGTGACCAGCGGCGGCCTCGCCCAGTAGCACCGCGACGTTCCCCTCCGATTCCCTGTTCTCCGGCTGGCGGCGGGCGATCAGACTGGCCGCCGTCGCCGTCCACAGGAGAGCCCGCCATGACCGACATCACCACCACCGACGAGCTGCGCCGTCGCATCGCACGCGCCTCCGCCGGAGTTGCGGCACTGGTTGGACGGGAGCCGGACAACAGTTGGCTGGCCAGCATCCAGCGCCAGCTCGACTATGTGGACGGCGCGGCACGGGATGGCGCCAAGCGGCTGGAGCGTGCCGACGACCTGAATTTCGGCCTGCTCGCCTCCCACTATGTCGACGACGTAGACCCGGCGCTGGCGGCGGAGCTTCACGCCATCAGCGCCGCCACCCGCCGCCTGTTCGGCAGCTGAACGCGATTTTGTGCTGGCGTTCCCGGCACCCCGCTTCGATGATCGCGCATCCGGACGGCACGGCCGAACCCGTGCCCGCGAAGAAAACCGACACGGGAGATGTGCGATGGCGACGGAATCGACTGCCGGACTTGCCTTGGTTTCCACCTTCTGCCCCGACCGGGTCGGGCTGGTTTCCGGCATCACCAGCCACCTGTTCGAACAGGGCATCAACCTGCGCGACGCCACCTTCGCCTCGCTCGGCACCGGTGCCGAGTTCTCCGCCGTCTGCGAGCTGCCCGCCGGTTTGACGGTGGCGGAGGTTCAGGCCAGCCTGTCGTCCCTGCCCGTCCTGTCCGGCGCCGAAGTGAAGGTCACGCCCTTCGCCTTCGATCCCCAGCCGGGGCCACAGGCCATGGTCACCCACCGCGTCGAAGTGTCGGGCGGCGACCAGCCGGGCCTCGTGGCGCGCCTGTCGGAGATCTTCACCCAGTTCGACGCCAACATCGTGCGGCTGGACGCGCAGACCCTGCCCGACCGCGCGGGCGAGCGCTATGTCCTGCGCTTCTCGGTCTCGATTCCGGCGGAGCGGGCGGAGGTCTGCCTGTCGGCGGTGGCGAATACCGCGGAGACGCTTGGGCTGAATTGCCGGACGGAGGGGGTTTGAGGGGGATTTGGTCCAAGTACCCCCTCCCCATCCCTCCCCCGCTACGCGGGAGAGGGGGTAGGACGCTTGTTAAGGTAGTTTATAATCGCAGAGCGGCGGAGTTCCCTCTCCCGCGTGAGCGGGAGAGGGTTAGGGTGGGGCCACCGGCGACCACTCACCCATGCAGAACCTTCAGCCCGACGATCCCGCCGACGATCGCCGCGATGCACAGCAGCCGCAACGCCCCGGCGGGTTCGCCGAACAGCATCATGCCCAGCACCGCGGTGCCGACCGTGCCGATCCCCGTCCAGACCGCATAAGCCGTGCCCAACGGCAGCGTCTTCAACGCAGCCCCCAGCAGCAGAATGCTTGCCAGCATCGCCGCGGCGGTCAGCACGCTCGGCACAAGACGGGTGAAGCCTTCGGTGTATTTCAGGCCGACGGCCCAACCGATTTCGAACAAGCCGGCGAAGAAAAGCGTGACCCACGCCATGACGGTACCTCCGTCTTGGAATGGCGGGGTCGTCCCCACCCGGTAACCCTCATTCATTGGCGAGGTCGTCCCCGCGGGCCAGTGGGCAGATAGGACATCCGCCTCCCTTGGTCAAGATGGAGGCGGTCAAGATGGCGGCGGTCAAGGCAGGCGGCCGAGGTTGCATCGCGGCGTCCGCCCGTGCAGGATGGGGTTCCTGAATGGTTCCCCCTTCGCCGCTGGTGGTGCTGGGGGTTTTCGACGTTGGACAGCAATGACCGAGAACGGCACCCCCCCGGCTTCCCAGACGCCGGCTCCCGAGAAGGCCGAATCGCTTGAGAACCGGCGCAAGCGGCTGCGCTTCCGCTCCTGGCATCGCGGCACGCGCGAGATGGATCTGCTGATGGGCAGCTTCGCCGACGCCCATGTCGGCGACTTCGACCATGCCATGCTCGACCGATTCGAAGCGCTGCTGGAGCTTGGCGATCCCGACCTCTACGACTGGATGTCGGGACGGGAGCCGGTGCCGGCCGAACATGACAGCGACGTGATGCGCCTGTTGACGGCGTTCCGTTACACACCACGTCAAGGCTCCTGACGGAGCCGGTCAAGGCTCCTGACGGAACCGGTCAAGGCTCTCTCGAAAGCACTTCCCTTCTCCGAGGCATCCTCCTTTGGTCAGTTACGATCTCCAGCCCGGCCGCGCCGGCCGTCTCCTGATCGGCGGCGCGCCCGAGGGTCATGACGCCCGCATCCTGGCGGAGCTTGCGCAGAAGGCCGGGGCCTACGGCCTGCTGCATGTGGCGCTGGACGACACGCGCTGCGCATTGCTGGCGGAGGCACTGGCCTTCTTCGCGCCGAAGCTGGAGGTGCTGACCTTCCCGGCCTGGGACTGCCTGCCCTACGACCGCGTATCGCCGAACGGCGGCATCGTCGCCCGCCGCATCGACACGCTGACCCGGCTGATCGCACGGCGCGAGGCGGCGGCCAACCGCGACGGGCTGGCCCCGTTGATCGTGCTGACCACCGTCAATGCCGTGGTGCAGAAGGTGCCGCCGCGCAGCGCCTTCAAGAACGCGGTGTTCTCGGCCAAGCTTCGCGACCGGATCGACCTGGAGAAGCTTCAGCGCTACCTTGCCGGCAACGGCTACACCCGCGCCCAGACCGTGCGGGAGCCCGGCGAGTTCGCGGTGCGCGGCGGCATCGTCGACCTGTTCCCGCCCGGCACGGAGGAGCCGCTGCGCCTCGACCTGTTCGGCGACGAGCTGGAGGGGGTGCGCGCCTTCGATCCCATGACCCAGCGCACCACCGACAAGCGCGACAGCGTTGAGCTGAAGCCGATGTCGGAGGTTTTCCTGGACGAGGCCGGGATCGCCCGTTTCCGCTCCGGCTACCGCGAGTTGTTCGGCGCGGTGACCGACGACGATCCGCTCTATGAGGCGATCTCAGCCGGGCGGTCCTATGGCGGGATGGAGCACTGGCTGCCGCTGTTCCACGAGAGCATGGACACGGTGCTGGATTACCTGCCGCGTGGCATCGTCAGCCTGGACCACCAGGCGAACGAGTCGCGCGACGCCCGCATCGCGCAGGTGGTCGATTTCCACGCCTCGCGCGATTCGATGATGACCATCGAGAAGCGGACAGGGTCGCCGGTCTACAAGCCGGTGCCGGTCGCCTCGATGTTCATCGACGCCACCGGCTGGGACGCGCTGATGGCCGAGCGCGCGGTGGCGCAGCTGCAGATCTTTTCCACGCCCCCCGGCATCAAGGGGACGGTTGATGCCGGCGGCAAGCGCGGCCACGACTTCGCGGAGGAGCGCAACCGCCCCGACGTGAACGTCTTCGACGCGGTGAAGGACCATATCCGGGCGCTCCGCGCCGACGGGCGCCGGGTGCTGATCGCCGGCTATTCCGCCGGGTCGCGCGACCGCCTGTCCAACGTGCTGGCCGACCACGGCATTCCGGGGCTGGAGCCGGCGGAGAGCATCGAGGATGTCCGCCGTTTCGACCGCGGCATCATCGGCACCATCGTGCTGGGGATGGAGCATGGCTTCACCTCCGCCGACCTCGCCGTCATCACCGAACAGGACATACTGGGCGACCGTCTGGTCCGCCCGGCCAAGAAGAAGCGCAAGGCCGCCAACTTCATCGCCGAGCATTCGGCCCTGCATGAAGGCGACATCGTCGTCCATATGGACCACGGTATCGGCCGCTACGACGGGCTGGAGACGCTGGAGATCACCGGCGCCCCGCACGACTGCCTGCGCCTGATCTATGAGGGCGGCGACAAGCTCTACGTCCCGGTCGAGAACATCGAGGTGCTGTCCCGCTACGGCTCGGAGGACGCAAATGTCCAGCTCGACAAGCTGGGTGGCGCCGGCTGGCAGGGCCGCAAGGCGCGGGTCAAGAAGCGCCTGAAGGACATGGCGGAAGCCCTGCTGAAGATCGCGGCCGAGCGGATGCTGAAGAAGGCCGATCCGGTACTGACGCCGGAAGGCGTCTATCAGGAATTCGCCGCCCGCTTCCCCTATCCCGAGACCGACGACCAGTTGAAGGCGATCGAGGACATCTTCACCGACCTCGGCAGCGGCCGTCCGATGGACCGCCTGGTCTGCGGCGACGTCGGCTTCGGCAAGACCGAGGTGGCCCTGCGCGCCGCCTTCATGGTGGCGATGAGCGGCAAGCAGGTCGCCGTCGTCGTGCCCACCACCCTGCTGGCCCGCCAGCATTTCAAGACCTTCTCCACCCGGTTCAATGGACTGCCGGTGCGTGTCGTCCAGCTGTCGCGCATGGTCACCGCCCGCGAACAGACGCTGGTGAAGAAGGAGTTGGCGGAGGGCACCGCCGACATCGTCGTCGGCACCCATGCCCTGCTGGCGAAGGGCTTGGACTTCAAGCGTCTCGGCATGGTCATCGTCGACGAGGAGCAGCATTTCGGCGTGAAGCAGAAGGAGCGGCTGAAGGAGCTGCGCGCCGACATCCACGTCCTGACGCTGACCGCCACGCCGATCCCGCGCACCCTGCAAATGGCGCTGTCCGGCGTGCGCGAGCTGTCGCTGATCGCCACCCCGCCGGTGGACCGTCTGGCGGTGCGCACCTTCGTGCTGCCCTACGACCCGGTGGTGATCCGCGAGGCGATCCTGCGCGAGCATTACCGCGGCGGCCAGAGCTTCTACGTCTGCCCGCGCGTGGAGGATCTGGCGAAGGTCGCCGAGCGGGTGCGCGAACTGGTGCCGGAGGTCAAGATCGTCACCGCCCATGGCCAGATGGCGGCCAGTGAGTTGGAAGACGTGATGACCGCCTTCGACGAGGGCAAGTTCGAGGTTCTGCTCGCCACCAACATCATCGAGAGCGGCCTGGACATCCCCAACGCCAACACGCTGATCGTCCACCGCGCCGACCTGTTCGGGCTGGCCCAGCTCTACCAGATCCGCGGCCGCGTCGGCCGGTCGAAGAAGCGCGGCTACGCCTATCTGACCTATGCCCCCAACAAGCCGCTGAGCAGCACCGCCCAGCAGCGCCTGCACGTCATCGAGACGCTGGACAGCCTGGGTGCCGGCTTCCAACTTGCCAGCCACGACATGGACATCCGCGGCGCCGGCAATCTGCTGGGCGAGGAGCAGTCGGGTCAGGTGCGCGAGGTCGGTGTCGAGCTTTACCAACAGATGCTGGAGGAGGCCGTCGCCAACGCCCGCGCCGCGATGCAGGAGGGGGCGGTCGCCGCCGCCGCGGCGCAGGAATGGGTGCCGCAGATCAACCTCGGCACGCCGGTGCTGATCCCGGAAAGCTACGTCCCCGACCTGACGGTGCGCCTGTCGCTCTACCGCCGCATCGCCGATCTGGTCGACCGGGCGGAGGTGGACGGCTTCGCCGCCGAACTGATCGACCGCTTCGGCAAGCTGCCGGAGGAGGTGGAGAATCTGTTGGACGTCGTCACCATCAAGCGCTGGTGCAAACAGGCCAACATCGACCGGGTCGATGCCGGGCCGAAGGGGCTGGTCCTCGCCTTCCACGACAATTTCTATGCCGAGCCGGCCAAGCTTCTGACCTACATTGCCCAGCATCTGACGCTGATGAAGCTGCGGCCGGACCATAAGCTGGTCTACAGCCGCGAATGGGCCGATCCGCAGGCCCGCGTGCGCAGCGTTCAAAAGCTGGTGAAGGATCTGGCGGAAATGGCGTCGGGCGGCGGCGTGCCGCGCGGCGAAACTCCGCCGCCGCCCCCTCCCCCGCCGCCGCCGAAGCCGACCGGCGCCAAGGTAGCGTCGCGCTTCGGCACGCCGTCCCGCTTCGGCCGTCCGACCGGGCGGCGCTGAGATGGACGATCTGAGCCGCAATGCGTCGCTCGCCCGCCGGCTGGCGCGCGGCGATCGGCGGACGGTGGGCGACGCCCCCTCCGTCGCCGACGAGGTTTCGGCCGACCGCGGCAAGCTGGCGGAACTGGTCGGCTGCCTGTTCGATCAGGATGCGAGCGTGCGTATGCGCGCCGCCGACGCGCTGGAGCGGGTGTCGCGCGGCAACCCCGGCTGGCTCGATCCATATGTCGACCATCTGCTGACCGACGCCGTCGCCATTGAGCAGGCGGAGGTGCGCTGGCACATCGCCCAGATCGTGCCGCGCCTGACCATGGACGACGAACAGCGCCACCGCGCCGCCGTCCTGCTGGCGGACTGGTTCGAGAACAGCCCGAGCCGCATCGTCCAGACCAGCGCGCTGCAGGCCGTGGTCGATCTGGCCGAATCGGATCCTGACCTGCGCGCCACCTCCGCCGAGATGCTCGGCCGCGCGATGCGCTCCGGCGTGCCGTCGCTGGCCGCCCGCGCCCGGCGCATCCTGAAGCCTTTCGAGGTGGACGAGGCGACGCTGACAGCGGCCTTGGTGCGGGAGCAGTCCGGCCTGACCCTGTCCGTGCTGCCCGATCGTCTGGCGGTGGCGCAGTTGCCGCCCGGCAGCGGCCTGCCCGACTGGCTGGACTGGACCGACCCGCTGGTCGGCGCCACCCGCACCGGCGAGGAACTGTCAATCCTCTGCCGGGAGGAGCGCGTTCCCGAGGGGGTGAAGGCCGAACGCGGCTGGCGCGCCTTCCGGGTGGAGGGGGTGGTGGATTTCTCCCTGTTCGGCATCCTGGCCCGCATCGCGGTTCCGCTGGCCCAGGCCCATGTGCCGATCTTCGCGATTTCCACCTACAACACCGATTACGTGCTGGTCCGCGCCGACGACCTCGACAAGGCGGCGGACGTGCTGGCGCTGAGCTGCACGGTGAAGCGGTAGCGCGTCGACGCAGCTTGCCCCCTCCCCATCCCTCCCCCACCTTCAGTGGGAGAGGGGGCCGGACGCTTGCAGGAGAAATGCGAAGGAATGGCGGCAGTCCCCTCTCCCGCGAAGCGGGGGAGGGTTAGGGAGGGGGCAAGAGTTAGACCCCGCCGCCTTCCCGCTGGCTCTGTTCGATGATCTCTTCGCGCTCGCCCATCTCCTCCCATTTCTTCTGAACGGGCTTGTCGGGATCGCCCGACGCCTTGCCGGTCTTGTCGACCAGCTTGTCCTCGATTCGCTGGGCGGCGTCCGAAGGTGCGTCGGAGGTCACGGATTTGGAGCGGTCTTGGTCGGTCATGGCGGCAGTCTCCCAAGAAATTGGCTGACCACACAAACACTCCAGCCCCGGCAAAGTTCACGCGCCCGCGCGCAGGGCTTCCGCCAGCCGCTCCACCAGCGCTTCCGCCTCCGTTGGCTCGTAGGGCCGGGCATGGCCGGAACCCCAGACCGGACCCGGCCAGGCAGGGTCGCCGCGCTCGCGGCCGATCACATGGACGTGCAGCTGCGGCACCATGTTGCCCAGCGCCCCGACATTCATCTTGTCCGGCGCGAACAGCCGCTCCACCACGCGCGACGCGAGCGCGATCTCGCGCATCAGGGCCGTCTGGTCCGCCTCGTCAAGCCGGTGGATCTCGACCGCGTTCTCGCGCATCGGCACCAGGACCAGCCACGGCCACAGGGCGTTGTTCATCAGCAACACCCGGCAAAGCCCAAGATCGGTCACATGACGGGTGTCGGCCTGTAGCCGTTCGTTAAGGGAAAACATGCTTCACTCCTTCCTGGCGTTCGGCAGAGGCATCGCCCGGGAATAAACCGGACGCTGCTCTGTTATAGCCGGCAGTGGCGGGGCAACCGCGAAGCTTGTATAGAAGGCCGTGCGCGCCGGCCATATGGCGCTGCGGCATTCGTTGGACGATGTTTTGAGTTCGGTCCGGGTCATGGTCGGGGCGGCAACAGTCGCCTTGCGCCATTTTCCGGGCCGTATCCATGTTTTCTGGTGCGGCGAGCGGGAACGACCCACATGCGCAAATCAGCCTTCGCGGTTCTGCTTCTGGTGATCCTCGGCAACGTCGCCCTCTGGGCGCTGTGGAACCGCCCGGTGGACGAACGGTCCTGGGCCGGCGCCATCACCGGCGTCGCCTATACCCCGTTCCACGCCGACAAGAGCCCGTCGAAGGGCGACAAGGCGACCGCAGAGGACATCGAAAAGGACATGGCCGCGCTGCAAGGCGCCGTGAAGGCCGTCCGCACCTATTCCACCACCGACGGTTCCGAAATGGTGGCGGCCATCGCCGCCAAGCATGGGCTGCCGGTCACCGCCGGCGCCTGGACCGCCGGCAAGCCCGAGATCGACGAGCCCGAACTGGCCGGCCTGATCAAGCTGGCCCGCGCCAACAGCAACGTGCGCCGCGTGCTGGTCGGCAACGAGGCGATCCTGCGCGCCGATCTGACCGTTCCGCAGGCCATCGAGTACGTCAAGCGCGTGAAGAAGAAGGTCAACGTTCCGGTTTCCATCGCCGAGCCGTGGCATGTCTGGCTGAAGAACCCGGAACTGGCCGAAGCGGTGGACTTCCTCGCCGTCCACCTGCTGCCCTATTGGGAGGGCGTTCCGGTCGACCAGTCGGTCGATTACGCCATGTTCCGCTACAACGAGTTGAAGCAGAAGTTTCCCAACAAGCACATCCTGATCGGTGAGATCGGCTGGCCGGCCGACGGCCCGTGGCGCCGGGGCGCCGAAGCCAGCCAGGTCAATCAGGCCAAGTTCATCCGCAACTTCCTGAACGTCGCCGCGCAGAACAAGCTCGACTACTTCATCATGGAGGCCTTCGACCAGCCCTGGAAACGGGAGATCGAGGGCACGGCGGGCACCAGCTGGGGCCTTTGGGACTACCAGCGCAACCCGAAATTCCCGATGATCGGCGGAGTGCAGGAGATCCGCAACTGGGAGGTCAAATGCGCCACCGCGGTCGCGCTGGGCTTCCTGCCGCTGGTGTTCTTCCTGTGGCGCCGCAGCGACCTGAAGATCGGCGGACAGATCTTCTACGGCGCGCTGATCCAGGCGGTGGCTTCCGTCCTGGTCTTCACCGTCAGCGCCGCGTCGGCCGCCGGCCTCGCGCTCACCACCGAAATCGCCTGGGGCCTATTGATCTTCTGCCAGTTGGTGCTGTTCGCGGTCATGCTGATCGACGGCATGGAGCTGACGGAGGTCGTCTGGCAGCACAAGTTCAAGCGCAAATTCGTCCCCTGCTCGGCCGCTCCGCTGCCCAACGCGGCGAAGGTGTCGATCCATGTGCCCTGCTACAACGAACCGCCGCACATGGTCATGGAGACGCTGGACGCGCTGGCCCGGCTGGACTACCCGAACTACGAAGTCCTGCTGCTCGACAACAACACCAAGGATCCGGCGGTCTGGCGCCCGATCGAGGAATATTGCAAGAAGCTGGGGCCGAAGTTCCGCTTCTTCCACCTCGACAACTGGCCGGGCTTCAAGGCCGGCGCGCTGAATTTCGGTCTGGCGCAGACGGCGCCCGATGCCGAGCATATCGCCGTCATCGACAGCGACTATCAGGTCCATCCCGACTGGCTGAAGGCGACCATCCCGCACTTCAACCGTCCGGAAGTCGGCTTCGTCCAGTCGCCGCAGGACTATCGCGAGTGGGAACACGACCTGTTCCAGCGCATGACCAACTGGGAATATGCCGGCTTCTTCCACATCGGCATGATCCAGCGGAACGAGCGCAACGCGATCATCCAGCATGGCACCATGACCATCATCCGCAAGTCGGCCCTGGAAAAGGTCGGCCGCTGGGGCGAGTGGTGCATCACCGAGGACGCCGACCTCGGCTTGCGCCTCTTCGAGCATGGCTATGAGGCCGTCTACATGCCGGAGAGCTACGGCAAGGGCCTGGTTCCCGACAGCTTCTCCGCCTACAAGACGCAGCGTTTCCGCTGGGCCTATGGCGCCGTGCAGATCCTGAAGCACCATTGGCGGCAGCTGTCGCCGGGCGCCAAGGAGCTGACCGCCGGCCAGAAATACCACTTCATCACCGGCTGGCTGCCCTGGTTCGCCGATGCCGCCCACATGATCTTCGGCATCGCCGGCATCCTGTGGTCGATCGGCCTGATGGCCTTCCCGAAATATTTCGAGTTCCCGCCCAACGTCTTCATGATCCCGACCCTCAGCGTCTTCGCCTTCAAGGTTGGAGCCTCGCTCTGGCTCTACGAGGCGCGGGTGAAGTGCGGCTTCTGGGACAAGGTCGGCGCGGCGGTGGCCGGCATGGCCCTGACCCATACGGTCGGCCGCGCCATGTGGCTGGGCATCTTCACCTCCGGCCGTCCCTTCGTCCGCACGCCCAAGTGCGAGAACCAGCCGGCACTGATGCAGGCCTTCCTGATGGCGCGTGAGGAACTGGTGCTGCTGGTGTCCTTGTGGGGTGCGGCATTGGCCATCGTCATGGTCTTCGGCCACGAGAACCGCGACGCCTTCATGTGGTCGGGCCTGCTGGTGGTGCAGTCGCTGCCCTATCTGGCGGCCTTCATCACCGCGCTGATCAACGTCTTCCCCACCATCGGCTTCGGCAAAAGCAAGCCGGGCGCCGCCGACGACGCGGTCGGCGCCGGGGTGGGCGATTGACGCAAAAATGCCGGCGCTTTCACGTTGACGAAAGCGCCGGCTCTGCCAGACTCGATCGCCAGGGGATCCATGTCCCGGGAGGCGGCTCATGTCCGGCAATCTCACATCCGGCCGCGGCATCGGTCCGCCGGAGTTCAGCGTCCGCACCACCGCGGGCGTCGAGCGGAGCGGCAGCGCCACCGACCGCAACAGCCGCCGCAACTCCCGCCAGGAACGGCACGACCGCGAGCAGGAACGGCGTGACCATAACCCGCCCAATCCGCAACGGCGGCGCCTGTACGACCTTCTGTTCGATGAGGTCGATCAGTTCGACGGGCTGGACGAGCGTCAGCGGGCGCGGCTGAAAGACAATCTGCGCAGTCATCTGTCCCGGCGCGCCCCGCCGGCGCCGGCGACACCGCCGCCAGTCCATCATGATGAAGAGGCGCTGGCCGAAGCGTTGCTGAAGGACCCGGCCGCCCCGCTTCCCGTCGATCCCGAGCATATCGTCGAAGCCGTCACCACCGCCGCACCGGAACTGGACGCGGAAACCGCCCGGCTGGCCGAACAACTGCGCGACTGCCTGTCCCGCAACACCGATCGTGCGCGAAAGGTGGCCGTTTACCTGCACCTGCTGCTGACGCTGGAGGGGGCGTTCCGACCGCATATGGTGGTGGATGTGTGAGGGCTTGCTTTGGGGGAATGTCGGCTTCGATGCCCCGACCCAACCTCCCCGCTCTCAGCGTGCCTGCAATGTTGGGGAGGGGTCATTGCACTCCCACCCTTACCCCTTCGGTCGTTCCGCCCGCGCGTAGTTGCTGAAGTGTCCTTCCTTCGCCGCCATCCGGCGGGCCGACTGGACGATGGCGCCGGACTTTCCCTCCGGCGCCACGTTCGACAGCTGGCGGCTCAGGTCGGCGCTGCCGCAGGACGGACAGGCCGGCGTTTCTCCGGAGCGCACCAGGGTCTCGAAGCCATGGTCGCAGGCTTTGCAGCGGTAGGAATAGAGGGGCATCGGGACCTCCCGGCACGAATCGCGTCGGCCCGAGTATCCCGCAATATCCACAATCTGAAAACGGTTTTGTTGCGCCGCACCAGACAGGGCGCACTAGACAGGGCGCACCCGATATGGGCGCCGGGTCGGCGTCAGGCCGCGGCACCGCCGAAATCGAAGCCCGCGGCTTCCACCGCCTGCCGCACCACCTCCGCCGGGATGCCGCCGTCCACCATCACGGTGCCGGTCGCGAGATCGACGGTCACGGCGGCATCGGGCGCCGCCTTGGTGATCGCGTTGGACACGGAGCGGGCGCAGCCGCCGCAGGTCATCCCATCCACCTTGTATGCATCGGCCATCGTCACGGGGCTCCCCTTACGGTCGGGTCAGCCGCCGGCATGGTGCGTCCGCACCACCGCGCTGACCGGGACAAGAACGAAGCCACGCTTTTGCACCTCCGGCAACCAGGACGCCAGAGCGTCGATTGTCGCATCATGCGGGTGGCCGATGGCGACGGCATAACCCTGCCGCTTCGCCACCTGTTCCGTCTTAGCCAGTTGGGCCTTCACCGCCGCCACCGTTTCCTCGTTGTCGAGGAAGATGTCGCGGCCGACCCAGGGCATCTTCATCTCCCTCGCCAGCCCGATGCCTGCGCTGTTGGGCGTGGTCCGGCTGTCCAGCCACAGCAGGCCGCGGCGATGCAGTTCATCCAGCACAGGCGCCAACGCGGCCCGGTCGGCGGTGAACCGGCTTCCCATATGATTGTTGACCCCGACATAGCCATCGAAGCTGTCCAGTGCCGCACGCGCCCGCTTCACGATCTCCCCCCGGTCGAGCGAGACCAGCAGGGCATTCGGTCCCGGATCGGCTTTCACGCTGGGTTCCATCGGCATGTGCAACATCAGTTCGTGCCCGTTGGCCCGCGCCGCCCTGGCCTGGACCTGCAGGTCGCGGGCATAGGGCAGCCAGGACAAGGTCAGCGGTCCGCGCAGCCCCGCCATCCGGGTCGAGCGCTTCCGGTCCAGCCCCATGTCGTCGATGACGATGGCGATGATCGGCTTTCCCTGGGGCACCTCCGCCGGCAGGGCGTTCTTGCGCCACAGCGCGGCGTTGCCCGATGGGGCCTGCACCGGCGGCTGGGCGGGCGGAGCGGGCGGCGGCAGCATCGCCACCGTCGTGGCCGGGGGTCGGGACTCGGCCTGCGCCGGCTTCTCCACCGCCGCTTGGCCCGTGCCTTCCGTGCTCGCCTGCGCGGTTGGCTGCGAGGTTGCGGCAGGCGGCTCCAATTTTGCCGGCGGCACGGGCGGCGGCTGCACCGCCTGCTGCCCGCCGGCCTGCGGTCCACCCTGCTGCTGCGCAGCCTGCTGGACCGGCGCCGGCTTGCCGGCCTCGCCGCCGGACCCTCCACCCGTCAGTGTCGCCACTCCCATCGCCAAGGCGAACACCGCGGCGACGGCCGCCAGCGCCAGGACGAAGGGATTGGACAGGAAGGGGGGAAGCGGAGATTTGCGGGCTTTCGAAGGCGCCTTGCGGGCCATGGTGACGACGTCCATCCTGCGACCGGGGCGCCGCACAGTGGCACCCTGCCGCCGTGACCGCAATCGCCCAATCGGTGCAACTCGCCACTGTCACGCCTCCGTCCCGTCCGGCAGAGCCCATCCGCAAGAATCCGCCCGAAGAGTCCGCCAGATGCGTCCCATCTTTGTCATCGCCGCCCTGCTTCCGACCGCCGCCGCGATACCGGCTATGGCCGCCGACGGGCTGCAATGCCCGGCCAGTCTGACGGTCCAGGCCCAGCCCGACGCCCCCGGCGGCTGGTCGCCATACCCCGGCCGCGACAGCCACAGCTTCGCCGGCATCTCCATCATTGAGGGCGACCGCGCCAGTCAGATGACCTCGGCCGCCCCCGCCACGCTCGCCCCCGACCGCGAGCAGCGGCGCGGGCGCAGCATCGTCCAGGTCTGGGAATTCTCCGGCTCGCGCCGCGAGACCGTTTTCCTGGTCTGCCGCTACCGCAACACCCAGGCGACGCTCGCCGCCGACCTGCCGCGCCAGATCCGCCGCTGCACCCTGACACTGGAAACCGACATCCGCGGAACCGTGCTGGACGATCCGAAGACCCTGCCGCTACTCGACTGCCGCTGATGCCGCAGAGTACTGCGCGGAGGCTGGAAATCCGCCCCCTCAGCGGCTAGGGTGTCCGTCGTTGGAACAGGGGCGGAACGGCCCCGACGATCCGGGCGAAGGTGGAAGGCGCATGCTGCTGCTCATCGACAACTACGACAGCTTTACCTACAACCTCGTCCATTATCTGGGCGAGCTTGGCGCCGACGTGCAGGTCCGCCGCAACGACGCCCTGACGGTGGACGAGGCGATTGGTCTGCGCCCCGACGGCATCGTGCTGTCCCCCGGCCCCTGCGATCCCGACCGCGCCGGCATCTGCCTTCCGCTGATCGACGCCGCCGCCAAGGCCCGCCTGCCGCTGATGGGCGTCTGCCTGGGCCACCAGTCCATCGGTCAGGCTTTCGGCGGACGGGTGATCCGCGCGCCGGTTCCCATGCACGGCAAGGTGGACAACATCCTGCACGAGGGCCGCGGCGTGCTCGCCGGCCTGCCCAGCCCGTTCCGCGCCACCCGCTACCACTCGCTGATCGTCGAGCGCGACACGCTGCCCGCCTGCCTGGAGGTGACCGGCGAGACCGCCGATGGCCTCATCATGGCACTGGCCCACCGCGAGCTTCCGATCCACGGCGTGCAGTTCCACCCCGAAAGCATTGAGAGCGAGCACGGCCACAAGATCCTGCAGAACTTCCTGGACCTGACCCGTCCCCGCCCGGAAACCGCTGCCCTGGAGAGCGCGGCATGAGCGGCGACCTGTCCGATATGAAGGCCATCCTGGGCAAGGTCGCCACCGGCGCCGCCCTGACCGAGGCCGAGGCCGGCTTCGCCTTCGACATCATCATGTCCGGCAATGCCACCCCGTCGCAGATGGGCGGCTTCCTGATGGCGCTGCGCGTGCGCGGCGAGACGGTGGACGAGATCACCGGCGCCGCCCGCGTCATGCGCGCCAAGGCGATCCCGGTCGATGCGCCTCCCGGCACCATCGACACCTGCGGCACTGGCGGCGACGGGGCCGGCACATACAACATCTCCACCGCCGCGGCGCTGGTGGTGTCGTCCTGCGGCGTGCCGGTGGCCAAGCACGGAAACCGCGCCATCTCGTCGAAATCCGGTGCCGCCGACGTGCTGGGCTCGCTCGGCGTCAACCTCGATTGCGACTTCGCGCTGGTGCGCAAGGCGCTGTGGGATGCCGGCATCGCCTTCCTGATGGCGCCGCGCCACCACCTTGCCATGCGCAACGTCGGCCCGACCCGCGTCGAGCTCGGCACCCGCACCGTCTTCAACCTGCTGGGTCCGCTCGCCAACCCGGCGACCGCCCGGCGGCAGGTGCTGGGCGTCTTCTCCAGACAGTGGGTGGAGCCGCTGGCCCATGTGCTGAAGCGGCTCGGCTCGGAAACGGCCTGGGTCGTCCACGGCTCCGACGGGCTCGACGAGATCACCACCACCGGCCCCACCACCGTCGCTCAGTTGAAGGACGGCGAGGTGACGGTGTTCGAGGTGACGCCGGAAGATGCCGGCCTGCCGCGCGCCCGGATCGAGGACCTGAAGGGCGGCGACGCCCAGGTCAACGCCGACGCCATCCACGCCCTGTTCGACGGGGTGCGCAGCCCCTACCGCGACATCGTGCTGCTGAACGCCGCCGCCGCCCTGTTGGTGGCCGGCAAGGCCGCGACGCTGAAAGAAGGTGTGGCGACGGCCGCCGACGCCATCGACAGCGGCGGCGCCCGCGACCGCCTGCGCCGGCTGGTCGCCATCACCAACGAGACGGTGGCCTGATGAGCGACGTTCTGACCCGCATCAACGACGACAAGCGCGCGCTGGTCGCCTCCCGCAAGGCCGTCCGCCCCTTGTCGGAGGTGGAGGCCGCCGCCAAGGCCGCCAACGAGACCAATCCGCCGCGCGGCTTCATCCGGGCTCTCAGCGCCGCGGTGGAGGCCGGGCGCTACGGCCTGATCGCCGAGATCAAGAAGGCCAGCCCGTCCAAGGGCCTGATCCGCGCCGATTTCGATCCGCCAGCCCTTGCCCGCGCCTACCGCGACGGCGGTGCGAGCTGCCTGTCGGTCCTGACCGACGAGCCCTATTTCCAAGGCAAGGACGAGTATCTCGTCGCCGCCCGCGCCGCTGTCGATTTGCCGGTGCTGCGCAAGGACTTCATGGTCGATCCCTATCAGATCGTGGAGGCCCGCGCGCTGGGCGCCGACTGCATCCTCATCATCATGGCCTCGCTGTCCGACGCCCAGGCGGCGGAGATCGAGGACGCCGCCCTTGCCCAGGGGCTGGACGTGCTGGTCGAGGTGCATGACCGCGCCGAACTGGACCGCGCGCTGCTGCTGCGGACGCCGCTGCTGGGCATCAACAACCGCAACCTCAAGACGTTGGCTGTGGACATCGCGACGACCGAGGAACTTGCGGCCAACGTGCCGGCCGACCGCATGCTGGTCGCGGAGAGCGGGCTCTACAGCCCGGCCGATCTGGCCCGCATGGCGAAGGTCGGGGCGCGCTGCTTCCTGGTCGGCGAATCGCTGATGCGGCAGGCGGACGTGACCGCCGCCACCCGCGCACTGCTGGCTCCGGTCTAGCCCATGCCGGACATCGTCATCGCCGCGGAAAGCCCGCGCCAGGATCAGGTGGTCGCGCTGGTTGCCGCACTTGACCGCTATCTGCTGGATCTTTATCCGGCCGACACCTGTCACCTGCTCGACATCGCGGAGTTGGAGGCGCCGGACCTGCGCTTCTTCGTCGCCCGCAAGGACGGCGTTCCGGTCGGCTGTGCCGCGCTGCGCGTCGATCCCTCGGGCTATGGCGAGGTCAAGCGGATGTTCGTCGATCCCGCCGCCCGCGGCCACCGCATCGGCGAACGGCTGCTGGCCCGGCTGGAGGAGCAGGCGCGGGCGGAGGGGCTGACCGCCTTGCTGTTGGAATCCGGCATCCATCAGCCCGAGGCGCTGGGGCTCTACCGCAAGGCCGGCTTCACCGACCGCGGTCCCTACGCCTGCTATAAAGAGAACGGCGTCAGCATCTTCATGGAAAAACCCCTGCGGGAGACCGTCGCATGAGCGGCTTCACCCATTTCGACGCCGAGGGCAAGGCGGTGATGGTCGACGTCTCCGACAAAGCGGATACCGAACGAACCGCCACCGCCGCCGCCACCGTGCTGATGCAGCCTGAAACCCTGGCGCTCATCACGCAGGGCGGGGTCAAGAAGGGCGACGTGCTGTCGGTCGCCCGGCTGGCCGGCATCATGGGGGCCAAGCGCACGCCGGACCTGATCCCGCTGTGCCACCCGCTGATGCTGACCTCGGTCAAGGTCGACCTGTCCTGCGACCCGGTGCGCAACGCGGTGGACGTCACCGCCACCTGCAAGCTGAAGGGTCAGACGGGCGTGGAGATGGAGGCGCTGACCGCCGTAACCATCGCGGCCCTGACCGTCTACGACATGTGCAAGGCGGTGGACCGCGGAATGACCGTCACCGACGTCCGCCTGCTGCACAAGGCCGGCGGCAAGAGCGGCGAATGGGGCGCTGCCGCCACCGCTCCCACAGCCGGAACCTGACGCCATGATCTCCGTCGCAGAGGCGCGCGCCCGCATCCTGTCGGCCTTCGCCCCTCTGCCGGCGGAGGTGGTGGCTCTGCCCGACGCGCTCGGCCGCGTGCTGGCCGAACCTGTGATCGCCCGGCTGACCCAGCCGCCCTTCCACGCCGCAGCCATGGATGGCTGGGCGGTCCGCTCCGCCGACATAGCCGCCGCCACCGCCGACTCTCCTGTCTCCCTGCGCCGCATCGGCGAATCCTCCGCCGGCCATGCCTTTACCGGCAGCGTCGGTCCCGTCGAAGCGGTGCGCATCTTCACCGGCGCGCCGCTGCCCGACGGCGCCGACGCCGTGGTGATGCAGGAGGATTGCAGCGCCGACGATGCGACGGTCCACATCGGCCGGGCCGTCGCCGCCGGGCGTTTCGTCCGTCAGGCCGGCTTCGACTTCGCCCATGGGGAAGAGCTTCTGCCGAAGGGCCGGCGCCTGACCGCGCGCGACATCGCGCTGGCTGCAGGCGGCAATGTGCCCTGGCTGTCGGTCCATCGCCGGCCGCGCATCGCCATCCTCGCCACCGGCGACGAGATCGCCCTGCCCGGCGATCCGCTGGGGCCGAGCCAGATCGTCAGCACCAATGCTCTCGGCCTCTGTGCACTCGTCACCGCCCAGGGCGGGCTCGCCCACAATCTCGGCGTGGCAAAGGACACGCCCGACAGCGTCGCCGCCATGGCGAAGGGGGCCGCCGGCTGCGACCTGCTGGTCACCACCGGCGGCGCCGCCCATGGCGATTACGACCTGGTGCGCGACGTGCTGGCCGACCGCGGCGTGGCGCTGGAAGTGCAGACGGTGGCGATGCGGCCGGGCAAGGCACTGATGTTCGGCCGGGCCGGCGGGGTGCCGCTGCTGGGACTGCCCGGCAACCCGGTATCCACCGGCGTCACCGCCGTTCTGTTCCTGCGCCCGGTTCTGCGCCTGCTGCAGGGATTGCCGCCCGAAGACGACCGCCTGCCCCTGCGCGCCCGTTTGACCGTCGCACTGAGGGCCAACGACCGGCGCGAGGAGTATCTGCGTGCGACGCTGGCATCCGGCCCCGACGGTGTCCTGACCGTCACGCCCTTCGCCCGGCAGGACAGCGCCATCACCACGCTCTATGCCCAGGCCGACTGCCTGATCCCGCGCCCACCCAACGCCGACCCGGAACCGGCCGGCGCCATGGTGACCGTACTTCCTTTGACCGACGGAGCGCTCAGCATCTAGACTTGAACACGGCGCTTGGACGACGGATTGAACAGTTGAACATCACCTGGGAAACTGTTTCACGGTGTTCCGAATGTTCCGCTCAAGTTCTAAAAGAAGCGGATGGGGGGCTTGACGGACGGCAGGAACCAAACTAGAACATGGGGCAACGTTTAGTTTTTGTTCCATCTTCAGTCTGGCGACGGCCGGGAGGCATCCATGCTCACGCGCAAGCAGCACGAATTGCTGCTGTTCATCCACGAACGGCTCGGCCAGGGCGGAGTCTCGCCGTCGTTCGACGAGATGAAGGACGCCCTGGGGCTGAAGTCCAAGTCGGGTATCCACCGCCTCATCACCGGTCTTGAGGAACGCGGCTTCATCCGCCGCCTGCCCCACCGCGCCCGCGCGCTGGAGGTTCTCCGCCTGCCCGAAGGCCTGGACGCCGCCCGCTCCCGCACCGCGCCCAAGCCGAAGTTCCAGCCCAACGTCATCAAGGGCGATTTCGCCTTCGCCGGCCGCGACGCCGCTCCGCCCGCGCCCACCCCGGCCGCCGCGAACGAGACGGTGCAGCTCCCGCTCTATGGCCGCATCGCTGCCGGCACTCCGATCGAAGCGTTGCGCGACAACAGCGCCTTCGTCGACATCCCGGCCTCGATGCTGACTGGCGGCGACCATTACGCGCTGGAGGTCTCCGGCGATTCGATGATCGAGGCAGGCATCCTCGACCATGACACCATCATCATCCAGCGCTGCGACGCGGCGGAGAACGGCACCATCGTCGTGGCCTTGGTCGACGAGGGCGAGGTGACGCTGAAGCGCCTGCGCCGCAAGGGCAACACCATCGCCCTGGAGCCCGCCAACGCCGCCTATGAAACCCGCATCTTCGGCGCCGACCGCGTCCGCGTGCAGGGCAAGCTGGTCGGTCTGGTCCGCAAGTACTGAGTCCCTGTCGCCCCTCCCCGACCCTCCCCCGCCCTCGGCCGGCCAATGGCCGGTCCGATCCGCGGGAGAGGGATTGAGCGGCAGAGCGGCGGAGTTCCCTCTCCCGCCCAGCGGGGGAGGGTTAGGGAGGGGGTGTAGCTTCCCTCATCCTCCCCCCGGTCCAAGGCCGCTCTCCCCGTCCCCCCCGCACCGTCTCCACCTCTATTCCCGCCGCCGTCACCCACAGTGCATGCGCCCCCTCGTGCCGCAGCGCCCAGCGGTCGATCACGACCCCGGCCCGGCATCCCCGCGCCACTGCCGCCGTCACCACCGCATCGGCCGCCCCGCAATCCTCGTCCAACGCATCCGGCAGTCGCGGGAGGGCGACAGTCCTCCCCTTGATCCGGTACAGACACCCCAGCGCATCGCAGTTCAGCGACCGCTCCCCCTCGCTCCATCCCCCTGCAGCAGGCCAGGGATCCGCCGCCGATCGCTCGCCATCGCGCTCCCGCCATGTCTCGATCACTCGGCCCCCAGTCTTGCCCGAAGCGCTGAGGCGACCATCCGGCATCCGCACCGCCATCACAGTCCCATCCCCCGCGACAAGCACGTCCGGCCGCGTGACCAGCGCCGGCGAAGCCAGCCCTGCCATAATCGGCAGCAGCCCCAGCCAACGCCACCGCCGGGTCCAGACGCACAGCCAGATGCCGCCCAGCACCAGCGCTGCGAACCCTTCCACCGGCATCGCCGGCATGGTCAGGGAGGCCCCGGGAAGACGGCCGAAGAACTCCGCAGTCCAGATCACCGCCCGGTCGCCCCAGTTCATCGCGATCAGCGCCGGCGCCTCCAGCCCGAAGGGCATCAGGGCGTAGGCGATCAAGCTCCACGGCATTACCCAGAAGGATGTGATCGGAATGGCGATCAGGTTGGACAGCACGCCATAGAAGGCGATCTGCTGGAAGTGGAAGAGTGCGAACGGCAGTGTCGCCAGCGTCGCCACCACACTGGTCAGCAGGATGCCGCCGACATAGAGCAGGCCGCGCAGAAACCACCCCGCCTCGCTGCGCCATTCCGCCAGTCGCGGACTGCCGCGCTCGAAGGCGGCGATCAGCGCCACCACCGCCGCGAAGGACATCTGGAAACTGGGGCCTAGCATCCCCTCCGGGTCCATGGCGATGGTGACCAACCCGGCGAAGGCGACCAACCGCATGCTCAGCGGGTGGCGGTCCAGCATGATCGCGCCCATCACCATGCCGGTCATCAACACCGACCGTACCGTCGGCAGCGGCGCCCCGACCAGCAGCGTATAGGCCAAGGCCGACAGGATACCGAACAGCGCCGCGATCTTTTTAATCGGCCAACGCAAGGCGATGGCGGGCACCAGCGCCAGCAAAGCCCTGACCACATAGAACAGAATGCCGGCGGCAATGCCCACATGCAGGCCGGAGATCGACAGCAGGTGCGCCAGACCGCTGTTGCGGAAATCCTCCAGTGTCTCGTCCGGGATGCCGAACTGCTCCCCATTCAGCAGTGCGGTGGTGACCCTCGCCTCCACCGGATCGCCGATGGTCGCAGCCACCCGCTCGGCGATCACACCGCGCGCCCGCTCGAACGCCACCGTCACCACCTGCCAGCCCGTGACCGGCTGGGCCTCGACCAATTCCACCGCACCAGTGGCGAAACCGGTCCCGCCCAGCCCCATGAACCAAGCCCGCCGCTGAAAGTCGAAGGCGCCCGGTTCGGCCGGGGCCTGGGGCGGCAGCAGCGTGGCACGCAGCCGCACCACCGATCCCGGATCGGGCGCCGCATGGCGGTCCGGCAGGCGGACACGCAACGCGGCCGGCGTCTGCTCAGGCGTCAGCCGGCTGACCGTCGGCTCCCGCAGTGTGACGCGGGTGGCACCCGGCCGCCGTTCCACCGCCATTACGCGGCCGGTGATCGTCGCACCCGTGACGACGCGGGTCAGCACCGGCGCCGCCACCCGAGCGCTGTG
Organism: Azospirillum sp. B21; assembly: GCF_008364825.1. Taxonomy (GTDB): domain Bacteria; phylum Pseudomonadota; class Alphaproteobacteria; order Azospirillales; family Azospirillaceae; genus Azospirillum. The sequence continues at coordinate 383,447 of NZ_VTTO01000003.1, read as the reverse complement.
CCACTGCGCCACCAGGAACCCCGCAGCCACCATCAGCAGCGCCATTGCCGCGCCGAACAGCGCGAACCAGCGCCGCAGGGCCAGAAGCAGCACGGCACACACCCCGCAGGCCGCAGGCCCGATCCACCACTCCGGCTCCCGCATCAGGCCGAAATACAGCGACACACCGGCCCCGAAGGCGACGGGAAGCCACAGGACCCAGCGGTCCCCCTCCGCCTCCGCCAGGGACACGAGTCGCCTCCCGATGTGGAACCACAGGCGCCGACAACGCCCACCGGCCCCAACTGGACCCTCCGACTCCTCCTCAGGCCAGCCGGCAACCGTCACCGGTGACGGCTTTCCGGCGCAGGGATGCCGCCCGCATGCTCCTCAACGACCGTCCATGCGTGCATCGCATTGCCTCCCAACCCGGTGGCTGTGTTAAACCTCGGTGTCGAACCACCGGCGCATCATACCAGCGCCGAACCGGAAATTGAGAGACCGATGACTGTCGTCACCCGCTTCGCTCCGTCGCCGACCGGCTTTCTGCACATCGGCGGTGGCCGCACCGCCCTGTTCAACTGGCTGTACGCCCGAAACACCGGCGGCAAGTTCCTGCTGCGGATCGAAGACACCGACCGGCAACGCTCGACCCAGGCGGCGGTCGACGCCATCCTGGACGGGCTGCAGTGGCTGGGCCTGGATTGGGATGGCGACGCGGTCAGCCAGTTCGAGCGCAAGGACCGCCATGCCGAGGTGGCGCACCAGATGCTGGCCGCCGGCAAGGCCTATCGCTGCTACTGCAGCCCGGAAGAGCTGGAGGAAATGCGCGCCGCCCAGAAGGCCGCCGGACAGCCGATGCGCTACGACGGCCGCTGGCGCGACCGCCCCGAATCCGACGCGCCTCCCGGCGTCGCCCCGGTGATCCGCCTGAAGGCGCCGCAGGAAGGCCAGACGGTCCTGAACGACCTCGTCCAGGGCGAGGTGACGGTGCAGAACGCCCAGTTGGACGACCTGATCCTGCTGCGCGCCGACGGCACGCCGACCTATCTGCTTGCGGTGGTGGTGGACGACCACGACATGGACGTCACCCACGTCATCCGCGGCGACGACCATCTGACCAACACCTTCCGGCAGATCCAGATTTTCAACGCGATGGGCTGGGACCTGCCGCGCTTCGGCCATATCCCGCTGATCCACGGGCCGGACGGCGCCAAGCTGTCCAAGCGCCACGGCGCGCTGGGCGTCGATGCCTACCGCGACATGGGCTATCTGCCGGAGGCGGTGCGCAACTACCTGCTGCGGCTCGGCTGGTCGCATGGCGACGACGAGATCATCTCGACCGAACAGGCGATCGAGTGGTTCAACCTGGAGAGCATCGGCCGCTCGCCGTCGCGCTTCGATTTTGCCAAGCTGGAGAATCTCAACGCCCACTATATGCGTCTGGCCAACGATACCCGGCTTCTCGGGCTGATCGCCCCGCGGCTGGAGGCCGACCTCGGCCGCAGCCTGACCGACGCGGATCGCGACCTTCTGACGCGGGCGATGAACGGCCTGAAGCAGCGGGCCCGTACGGTCGTCGATCTGGCGCAGAGCGCCCGCTTCTATGTCGCAGCGCAGCCGCTCAGCTATGACGAAAAAGCATCCGCGCTGCTGGACGAAAAGGGCCGCGGGCTGTTGAAGGAACTGGCCGAAGCCTTTGCCGGCGAACCGGATTTCACCGCCGCGGCGCTGGAGGCGCAGGTCCGTGCCTTCGCCGAGGCACGGGGTGAAAAGCTGGGCAAGGTGGCACAGCCGCTGCGTGCCGCGCTGACTGGTTCGACGGTGTCGCCGCCGATCTTCGAGGTGGCCGAACTGCTGGGTCGGGAAGCGACCCTTTCTCGCATCCGCGACGCAGCGGGTGCAGCATAAAGGTCATTTCCGTGCGTTGCCATCAGGCTGCCATGGAACTATGCTGCGCCGACGAAAAAAGGGCGTTAAGCCCGACCCTCAACGATAAGGACGTGCCGAGATGACCCAGACCGAGGACGGCAAGGACACCGTTACCCTCATCGACAATAAGACGGGCAAGCAGGTCACGATGCCGATCCTGCACGGCAGCGTCGGGCCGAGCGTGATCGACATCCGCAAGCTCTACGCCGCGACCGGCTATTTCACCTACGATCCGGGCTTCACCTCCACGGGCAGCTGCGAGTCGGGCATCACCTACATCGACGGCGACGAGGGTGTCCTGCTGCACCGCGGCTACGCCATCGATGAGCTGGCCGAGAACTCCACCTTCCCGGAAGTCTGCTTCCTCCTGCTCAACAACCATCTGCCGACCGCGGCAGAGCGCACCGATTTCGAGAACATCCTGCGCCGCCACTCGATGGTGCACGAGCAGCTGACCAAGTTCTACAGCGGCTTCCGCCGTGACGCCCACCCGATGGCGATCATGTGCGGTGTCGTCGGTGCGCTGTCGGCCTTCTACCACGACTCGCTGGACATCAACGATCCGCAGGAGCGCAAGATCGCCGCGCACCGCCTGATCGCCAAGATGCCGACGATCGCGGCGATGGCCTACAAGTATTCGACCGGCCAGCCCTTCATGTATCCGCGCAACGACCTGTCGTATGCGGAGAACTTCCTCTACATGACCTTCGGCACGCCCTGCGAGCCGTTCAAGGTCAACCCGATCCTGTCCAAGGCGATGGACAAGATCTTCATCCTCCATGCCGACCACGAGCAGAACGCTTCGACCTCGACCGTCCGTCTGGCCGGTTCGTCGGGCGCCAACCCGTTCGCCTGCATCGCCGCCGGCATCGCCTCGCTGTGGGGTCCGGCCCATGGTGGTGCGAACGAAGCCGTGCTGAAGATGCTGGAGGAGATCGGCTCTGTCGACCGCATTCCCGAGTTCGTCCGCCGCGCCAAGGACAAGAACGACAACTTCCGCCTGATGGGCTTCGGTCACCGGGTCTACAAGAACTACGACCCGCGCGCCCAGGTCATGCGCCAGACATGCCACGAGGTCCTCGGCGAACTCGGCATCAAGGACGAGCCGCTGCTGGACATCGCGATGGAGCTGGAGAAGATCGCCCTGTCGGACGAGTACTTCATCGAGAAGAAGCTCTATCCGAACGTCGATTTCTATTCGGGCATCATCCTGAAGGCGATGGGCTTCCCGACCAGCATGTTCACCGTGCTGTTCGCGCTGGCCCGCACCGTCGGCTGGATCAGCCAGTGGAAGGAGATGATCGAGGACCCGGTGCAGAAGATCGGCCGTCCGCGTCAGCTCTACACCGGCGACACCAAGCGGCCGTTCGTGCCGCTGGCTGAGCGTGGCTAACCGGCCAACAGCACATGTGGGAATGGGCGGCTCCAACGGAGCCGCCCAGGACCCTACTGCGTACATCGTTCCGGCCCGGCGCGTGCGCCTGCGCTCGCCGGCCAACGACAACCGGGCTCCGCTTGGCTGGCGGGTCCGTCGATTTATCGTCTATCTGCTGATCCTGGCCCTGGTCGCCGGTATCGTCTTCATCTGAAGCAATTCCTCAGTTCCCGCTTTCCAGCGCGAAGCCCTCGTCGATCCAGCCCGTCACGCCGCCAATCATCAGCTTGACCGGCCGCCCGATCCTCGCCAGCCGCAAGGCCGCGCGATCTGCACCATTGCAGTGCGGGCCGGCACAATAGACGACGAACAGCGTTCCCTCCTCCCATTCCTCCATCCGCCGTTCCGTGATCTTGCCATGCGGCAGGTTCAGCGCCCCCGGCACATGCCCGCGGGCGAAGGCCGCCGGACCGCGCACGTCGAGCAAGACGAAGTCGGGCGTACCGGATTTCAGCGATTCATGCACATCCCAGCAGTCGGTCTCCAGCGACAGCTTGCGGGCGAAATGGCTGGCGGCATCCGCAGGGGTCGCGGCTGGGATTTCGGTGACGAGGCTGGTCATCGGGCTCTCCTGGGCGGGTTTCATCCGCATCATCCCAACCGGCACTTCCGCTGGAAAGTGGCGCAACTGACAGCTATCGTTCAGATCATGCCAAATGCCACGCCACCGCTTGCCGTAGCCCTCGCCTATGATGGCCTGTGCACCTTCGAGTTCGGGGTCGCCATCGAAGTGTTCGGGCTGCCGCGACCGGAACTCGGACCCGACTGGTATCGCTTCGCCGTCGCTGCACTCGATCCTGGCCCATTGCGGGCGATGGGCGGAATCCGCATCGAGGCCGATGGCGGGCTCGATCTGCTCGACCAAGCTGACATCATCGTCATTCCCGGCTGGCGCGGCGCTCGCGAACCAGTGCCTGTCCAACTAATTGAGGCGCTGCGCCGGGCCGATGGCCGGGGATCGCGCATCCTCTCGATCTGCTCCGGTGCCTTCGTGCTGGCCGCCGCCGACTTGCTGAAGGGCCGCCGCGCGACGACCCACTGGCGCTATGCCGCAACCCTTGGGGAGCTTTATCCCGACATACGCGTGGTGCCTGACGTTCTCTATGTGGATGAGGGCAACATCCTGACCTCTGCCGGCAGCGCCGCCGGCATAGACCTTTGCCTGCATCTGGTGCGCCGCGATTTCGGACCCGAGGCCGCCAACAGCGTCGCCCGCCGTCTGGTGGTCCAGCCCCACCGCGAGGGCGGACAGGCGCAGTTCATCGAGGCGCCGGTACCCACCGCCCGCGAAGGCGCCCGTCTCGGCCCGCTGCTCGACCATCTGCGGGAAACGCTGGCGGAGGACCACAGCCTGTCCAGCATGGCGTCGCGTGCCGGCATGAGCCTGCGCACCTTCCTGCGCCGGTTTCAGGCGCTTACCGGCTCCACCCCCGGCGAATGGCTGGCGACAGAGCGGCTGAACCGCGCCCGTGATCTGCTGGAACGCGGAAGCCTGCCGGTCGAAGAGGTCGCGACCCTCGCCGGCTTCGGCTCCGCCGCCACCTTGCGGCATCATTTCCGTCAGCGCCTGGGCATCAGCCCGGCCAGCTACCGCGCCCGCTTCCGCCGCGATCCGGCGCCGTCCACATACCACAAGGGCGCGGCCGTTGCCGACCGCGCCCCCGTCCGAAGCCGATGACCGGCGGAACGATCACTTCCTCTCGATCAGCTCGACCTTGTAGCCGTCGGGATCCTCGATGAAGGCGATCACGGTGGTGCCGTGCTTCATCGGACCCGGCGGGCGCGGAATCTTGACGCCTTCCGCGGCGAGCTTCTCGCAGGTGCCGTAGATGTCGGGAACGCCGAGCGCGATGTGACCATAGGCGGTGCCGATCTCGTACGGCTCCTTCTGGTCCCAGTTATGGGTCAGTTCCAGAACGGCGGTATCGGACTCCTCGCCATAGCCGACGAAGGCCAGGGTGAAACGGCCACCCTCATAGTCATTGCGGCGCAGCAGCTTCATGCCGAGCAGACGGGTGTAGAAGTCCAAAGACTTCTCCAGATCCAGCACGCGCAGCATCGTATGCAGCAGACGGAATTCGCTCATGGTCTCTATTCTCCCGCTTGGCGATTAACTGAGCGGTTGCTCAACTGTCTTGGGGCGGCGTTCTTGAACGACGTCCAGGATGGTGCGGGCAGCACGTTCGCTGGGCGGAATATCCCCCTGCCCCAGCCAGCGGGCCACCTCGGCGACACCGTCGACCTGCGCCTGACGCGCCGCCGGATCGTCGAGCAAACGCCCCAACTCGGCCGCCAGTCTATCCGGCCGGCAGTCCCGCTGCAGCAGTTCCGGAACCAGCATCCGATCGAGCATCAGGTTGACGAGATTGACGTACTTCACCCGTATCAGCCGGCGATAGAGCGCAACGGTGATCGGATTCAGCCGGTAGGCGATAACAGTCGGCAGTCGCGCGAGCGCCAGTTCCAGCGCCACGGTCCCCGACGCGGCGAGCGCCGCCTCCGCCGCCGCGAAGGCGTCATACTTCTCGGCATCCCCTTCCACCAGCAGGGTGCGGACCGGCCAATCGGCGATGGAGGAGGCGACACGGTCGCGCACCGTCGCCACGGTCGGCACAACCGCAACAAGATTGGGATGGGTTGGGCGCAACAGGTCCAGCGTCGCGCGAAAGTCGGGCAGCAGACGCGATACCTCTCCCTTGCGGCTGCCTGGGAGCACCATGACGATCCGCTCGTCCGCCGCGATGCCACGCCGCTCGCGGAATGCCGCACCATCGCCTTTCCCCGCACCACCCTCGACGACCGAATGGCCGACGAAGGTGCAGGCCAGCCCCTCCTTCTCGAAATACGGAGGCTCGAAAGGCAGAACGGCGAGGAGATGGTCATAGATGGCAGCATATTTGGCCGCCCGCTTGGGCTTCCAGGCCCACACCGTGGGCGCCACATAGTGAATCAGCGGAATGGCGGGCTCGGCGGCGCGCACCTTCTTCGCCACCCGCACGGTGAAGCCCGGCGAATCGATGCCCACGACGACGTCCGGCCGCAGCCGGACGATCTCCGCGACGGTCTGGTCGATCCGGCGGATCAGGTTCGGCAGATGCGGCAGCAGCTCGAAGATGCCGAACAGGCTCAACTCACCCATGGGGAAAAGGCTGACCAGCCCTTCCCCCGTCATCTTCTCGCCGCCGATGCCGACGAAACGCACCTTGCCGCCGGTCAGCCGCTTTGCTGCGGCCATCAGCCGCGCGCCCAGCGCATCGCCCGACGGTTCGCCGGCGATCAGGAACAGGGTCGGGCCATCATCGGCCGCCACATCGGTCGCCGGGTTGATGATCATTGCAAAATCTCGATGCCGGTGACGAACAAACCGAGCCGGTCGGCCGTCGCCGCCACTGCTGCGCGATCTACCAGCAGGCTACCGCCGGCTTCCACCGCGATCCCGCGCAGCCCGGCGGCGGCGGCCCTCTCGACCGTCGTGACGCCCATGGTCGGCAGGTCGATGCGACGGTCCTGCTTCGGCTTCTTCACCTTGACCAGCACCCCACCGGGTCCGGGCCGTGACAGACCGGCACAGCGGTCGAGCATGGCATCTGTGCCCTCGATGGCCTCGACAGCAAGCACGATGCCTTGCTGGACCACCGCACCCTGCCCGACATCGAGCGCACCCAACGCACGGGCGACCTCCACCGCGCGGGCGATGTCGCGCTCCGCCTCGGCATCCGGGGCCAGACGACCGACCGGGCCGGGCGTGGTCAGCAGATCCTTCAACAGGTCATGCAGGCCGACGACGCGGAAGCCATCCTCCTCCACCTCGCGGACCACGGCGCGCAGCAGCCCATCGTCACCGAGCGCCCTAGTTCCGACGCGGGCGAGGAAGCGAGCGGTGCGCCAGTCCGGCATCAGCTCCGTGAAGGACGGTCGCTTCACCGGCCCTGCAAGGACGACCTCGCCGACGCCCTCCTCATGGAGGCGGCGCAGGATGCTGCCCGCGGCGCCGAAGCGGCTCCACACATGCGGAAGCCCGACGACCGTTTCGGGATCGGTATGGCCGTCGAAGGCGACGACGAAGACCTCACGCCCCTGCCCGCGCACCGCGCTGGCGATGCGCGCCGGCAGCGTGCCGCCGCCGGCCAGGATCGCAAGCTTGGCACCGGCAGCCTGATGGATATCGGCCATCGGCCGGCGGCCTCAGCTCTCGCGCGGCTGGCAGAGGGAGCGCGCTTCCTTGGCACGGATGAAGGACAGCACGTCCGAAATCAGCGCACGCTCGCCGAAATCGCGACCGACCTCCTCCACCCGCTCGGCGAAGGTTCCCTCCGGACCGAACAGCATGCGGTAGGCCGCACGCAGTGCGTGGATGTCATCCTTCTTGAAGCCGCGCCGCTCCAGCCCGACGAGGTTCAGGCCGGCAAGGCGGGCGCGGTCGCCCATCACCAGACCGAAGGGAATCACGTCGTTCTCGACGCCGGACATGCCGCCGATCATGGCGTGCGAACCGATGCGCACGAACTGGCGCACAGCCGAAAGCCCGCCGATGATGACGTAGTCGCCCAGCGTCACATGGCCGCCCAGCGTGGCGTTGTTCGCCATGATCACATGGTCGCCGACGATGCAGTCATGCGCCACATGCGAGCCCATCATGAAAAGCCCGTCGTCGCCGACGCGCGTGATCATGCCGCCACCCTCGGTGCCGGGATTCATCGTCACATGCTCGCGGATCTGGTTGCGGGCACCGATGACGAGTTCGGACGGTTCACCATGGAACTTCAGGTCCTGCGGGCGGTGGCCGATGGACGCGAAGGGATAGATGACGGTTTCGGCGCCGATGCTGGTGCGCCCATCGACAGCCACATGCGAAACCAGCCGAACGCCGTCGCCCAGCGTGACGTCGGGGCCGACGACGCAGAAGGGGCCGATGTCGACCCCCTCGCCCAGCCTGGCCGCGGGATCTACGATGGCGGACGGATGGATGGTGACGGTCATTTTTCGTCCAGGATCATGGCGGAATAGATGGCTTCAGCGACGAGGACGCCGTTGACCTTGGCCTCGCCCTTGAACTTCCACACGTTGGCGCGCTGGCGCTGCTTCGTCACATGGATGTGGATGGTGTCACCGGGGGTGACCGGGCGGCGGAAACGCGCCTCGTCCACGGTCATGAAATAGACCAGCTTGCCTTCGGCATCCGGCCCGAGCGTGGCGACCACTAGCACGGCGGAGGTCTGCGCCATCGCCTCGATGATCAGCACGCCGGGCATCACCGGACGCGACGGGAAATGGCCCTGGAAGAAGGGCTCGTTGATCGTGACGTTCTTCACGCCGGTGGCGCCTTCGCCCAGCGTCACATCGATCACCCGGTCGATCATCAGGATCGGGTAGCGATGCGGGATCATCTTCATGATCCGCGTGATGTCGATGTCGTCGATCTTGTTGCTCTGCGCGTTGTTGTCCGCCGTCACGTCCATTGTCCGGCCGCCCGCCTTTCCACCAACCGATAGGGTTCACCATTCCCCGTTCCCGGAGAACGGGCGCCGCCGCCCCAACAGGCAACGCCGGCGCCTTTTTGTTTGCTCCGCCTTCTTGCCCCATTTCCGCGGCGACCGCAACCGCCGAACCCGGAAACGCAACAGGGCCGCCACCTTCCCCGGTCGGGACGGCGACGGCCCTGCTCAGAAGGGCATTACTGCTTGGGAACGTTCAGCGCAACCTGCGGAAGCTTCTTGTTCACCCGCTCCATCACCGTGTCGGTGACGTCGAGCTGGGTGTCGACCAGGACGAACTGCTGACGGGCCAGAACGAGGTTGGCGCCGCGCTCGCGGGAGATCTCGGCGACCACATCGACCATCGTCTTGTGAACGACGGCCATCGCTTCGTTCAGGCTGGTCTCCAGTGCCCGTTTGCGGTTCTGGACCGTCTTCTGGACGTCGGCGACCTGCTTCTCGAAGTCGCGGCGCTTGGTGGCGAGCGCTTCCGGCGACAGGACGGTCTGCTGCTTGCGCAGTTCGTCCTCGGTCTTGCGGAGCTTGTCCTCCAGCGCGGAGATTTCCTTCTGGTAGGAATCGCGCAGCGATTCGAAGGACTTGGTGATGCCCTTCGACGCGGTGGATTCCTGCATGATCTTCTGGACGTCGATCACTGCGATGACCGGCGCCTTCAGCTCCGCACCGGGAGCCGGGGGCGTGGCCGCAGCCGTGGCCGCCTTCGGAGCCTCGGCCTTCGGCTGGGTTTGGGCCTGTGCCGACGTGGCGGCGAACAGGAGGCCGGCGACCGTGACGGCCGACAGGACGGCGACGCGGAACGGCGCCTTCGACTGGGTGAATTGCATCTTAGAACCTGGTTCCGAAGCTGAAGCGGATGAGCTCTTTCTTGTCGTAGCCTTCCTTGCGGATCGGCAGTGCGACATCGAGCCGGATGGGCCCGAACGGCGACTTCCACGACACGCCGGTGCCGATGGAGACGCGGATGGTCTCGTCATCCTTCACGTTCGGATCACTGATGTCGACCTTGCCGAGCGTACCGACATCGGTGAAGGCGTGGCCGAGCAGGCCGAACTCCTCCGGCAGGCCGAAGGGGAAGCTCATTTCCACCGACGCGCGGGCATAGCGGGTGCCACCCAGCGCATCGCCGGTGGAGACGTCGCGCGGACCGATGCCCGCGGTGTTGAAGCCGCGCAGCGTGTCGCCGCCGATGAAGAAGCGGTCGCCCAGCTGCACCTTCTGGCCGAGACCGTGGATGTAGCCGATCTCGCCCGTGGTGCTCAGCACCCACTGGTCCTCGCCGAGAGGGATGTAATAGCCGGCGGCAAGCTTGTTCCGCAGGAAGCGCACCGAACCGCCGAGGCCAGCGATGTCGTTGGTCAGGCGGATGAAGTAACCCTCGGTCGGCGTCAGCTTGCTGTTGCGGACGTCGTAGGTCAGCTCCTGGCCGATCAAAGAGGTCAGGCGTTGGCCGCGCTGCTCCTGGATGTACTTCGACGCGGTGGTCGGGACCTCTTCGATCTGCGTGTCCTGCAACTGGTAATAGACGCGCTGGCGCATGCGCTCGGTCAGCGGATAGCCCAGGCGCAGGGCGAAGCCGGTGTTCTTCTCGTTGAACGAGCTTTCGTCCTGGTAGTTGTAGCGCGTGCGGAAGATGTCGACGCCGGCCGACAGGTCCCGATCCATGAAGTACGGCTCCGTGAAGGAGATGTCGTACAACTGGCGACGGCCCGACAGCGTGGCGCCCAGGCGCAGGTCCTGACCGCGGCCGAGCAGGTTGCGCTCGCGGATCGAGAAGTCGCCCAATGGACCGTCGGACGTCGAGAAACCGGCACCGATGGAGATTTCACCGGTCGACTGCTCGGCCACATCGACATTCACGACCGTACGGTCGGGCGCGCTGCTCTCGGCGGTGGTGATGTTCACACGCTCGAAGAAGCCCAGATCCTTGATGCGCTGCTCGGACCGCTTCAGCTTGGACGCGTTGAACGGGTCGCCTTCGGACAGCAGCATCTCGCGGCGCACCACCTTGTCCAGCGTGCGGACGTTGCCGGTGATGTCGATGCGGTCGACGAAGGTGCGCGGCCCCTCGTTGATCTCATAGATGATGTCGATGGTGCGGTTCTCGCGGTTGCGCGAAATCCGCGGCCGGACATCCACGAAGGCATATTGCAGGTCGCCGACGGCATTCGTCAGCTTCGTGATGGTGTCTTCCACCTTCTGGGCGTTGTACCAATCGCCCTCCGTGGTGGTGACGCTGTTCTGCAGGACTGCCGGGTCGAGCTGCTTCAGCGATGTGTTGATGTCCACCTTGCCGAACTTGTAGCGCTCGCCTTCCTCGATCGTGAAGGTGATGAAGAAGTCCGACTTGTCGGGCGTCAGCTCCGCTACGGCCGAAACCACGCGGAAGTCGGCGTAGCCTTCCTTCAGGTAGAAGCGGCGCAGCAGGTCGCGGTCGTAGTTCAGACGGTCCGGATCATAGTTGTCATCGGACGACAGGAAGCGCCACCAGGCGGATTCCTTGGTCTGAACGGCCTCGCGAAGAGTCCCGTCGGAAAAATGCTCGTTCCCGATGAAGGTGATGCCGCGCACGCCGGTGCGCACGCCTTCATTGATCTCATAGACCAGATCGACGCGGTTCTGGTCGAGCTGGATGATCTTCGGCTCCACCGTTGCGGCGAATCGGCCCTGGCGGCGGTAGATTTCCTGGATGCGCTGAACATCGGTCTGAACGCGGGTGCGCGTGTAGACGACGCGGGGACGCAGCTGGATTTCCTTCTCCAGCGTCTCCTTGTCGATGCGCCGGTTCCCCTCGAACGCGATGCGGTTGATGATGGGGTTCTCCGCCACCGTCACCACCAGCGCATCGCCCTCGCGCTTCAGCACCACGTCGGCGAACAGGCCGGTGTTGAACAGCGCCTTCAGCGATTGGTCGATCCGATCGGGATCGAACTGGTCGCCGGGCTGAATCGTCAGGTAGGAGCGGACCGTGGACGGTTCGATTCGCTGGGTGCCTTCGACCCGGATATCGCGCACCGTACCGCCGCTGAACACCTGGGCGACCATTGACCCGGAACCCGCAGGCGCCCGTCCGGGCGAGGCAGCGGTTTGGGCGTGGGCGACAGACACCGTCGTCATGGCGCAGCCGGCCAGCAGGCCCGCCACCAGAACTTTGCTCGACACCGGCAAATCACGCTCCCTGGCAAGGGGCTGGCTTTAGGAGACCAGTCCCCGGAAGAAATCGACCACGCGCAGTTGAACCAGGTCGTTCCACGTGGCGAAGACCATGAGCGTTAATACCAAGGCCAATCCAATTCGGAAACCGTATTCTTGCGCTCTCGCTCCAAGCGGCCGCCCGCGCAGCTTTTCGAAGGCGTAGAACAGCAGGTGGCCGCCGTCCAGCATCGGCACCGGGAAGAGGTTGATCAGCCCCAGGTTCACCGACAGGAAGGTCATGAACCAGATCAGCGGATACCAGCCGGATTGCGCCACCTCGCCCGACATCTGGGCGATGCGCAGCGGCCCCCCCAGCTCTTCCGTCCCCCGCGATCCCTGGACCATCTGGCCCAGCGCGGTGAAGGTGCCGGTGATCATGCCTGCGACTTCTCGTCCCGCCTGCCAGACCGCGGTCAGCGGGTCGTGGCGCATCATTCCGACGCTGCCGCGGCTGATGCCGAGCAGGCCGATCTGATGGCTGTTGCCGAGTCGGTCGGTGACGGACTGCGAATCCGGCGTCGCGGTGACCGTCATCAGCCGGTCGTCGCGCTTCAGTTCGATCGCGAGCGGCTGACCCGGCCGGATGGAAACGATCTGCCGGATTTCCTCGAACCGCTGAACACTCGTCCCATCGACCGACAGGATCAGGTCGCCCGGCTGGATGCCGGCGCGCTCGGCGGCGCTGCCGGGCTGGATGCCGCCGACGTCGGGCGGAGTAAAGGATTGCCCCGCCGTCATGAACAGCACCGCCAGCACGACGATGGAGAACAGGAAGTTGGCGATCGGCCCGGCGGCGACGATGGCGGCGCGCTGCCCCACCCGCTTGTGGTGGAAGGAGACAGCCCGCTCCTCCTCCGTCATTCCCGACAGGTGGGCGCCGGGCGTGCTGGCGGGGTCGGCGTCGCCGAACATCTTGACGTAGCCGCCGAGCGGCAGCGCGCTGAACTTCCAGCGCGTGCCGGCGCGGTCGGTGAAGCCAAACAGCTCCGGCCCAAAGCCGATGGAGAAGGTCTCGATCCGCACGCCGTTGCGCCGCGCGACCAGATAGTGACCAAGCTCGTGCACGAAGACGAGCACGGTGAGCACCAGCAGGAAAGCCAGCACCGAGGTCCAGAAACCGCCGATTACGTCCATTTCAACCCTTGCGCCTTCCAGCGCCTCGAATGCGGATCATCGGCTGCCAACCGCCGTCGCACCTGTGGCCTGAATGCGGCCGGCGGCAATCCGCCTGGCGTCCGCGTCGGCCTCCCGCACGGCGGCGAGATCGCGCAGCGGGCGGTGGGGCAACGCCGTCAACGTCTCCTCGACGATCCGTTCGATGTCGAGGAAGCCGATCCGGCGGTCGAGAAACGCCTGAACAGCCACCTCATTGGCGGCACTGAGTATAGTAGGAGCGCCCCCACCGCTTTGCAAGGCGGCCCGGGCCAGCCGAAGTGCCGGGAAACGTACGGGATCCGGCGCCTCGAAGGTCAGGGTCGCGGCCTTGACCAGATCCAGCCGTTCCGCCGGAGTGGCGATGCGGGCGGGCCAGCCCAGCGCATAGGCGATGGGCGTGCGCATGTCCGGCGTGCCGAGCTGCGCCAGCACCGAGCCGTCGACATACTCGACCAACGAATGGATGACCGACTGCGGATGGACCAGGACGTCGATCCGCTCCTCCGGGATGCCGAACAGGAAATGAGCCTCGATCAGCTCCAGCCCCTTGTTCATCATCGTGGCGCTGTCGACCGAGATCTTGGCGCCCATATCCCAGGTCGGATGGGCCACCGCCTGCTCCCGCGTCGCCGCCGCCATGAAGGTACGGTCCTTGGTGCGGAATGGACCGCCGGACGCGGTAAGAATGAGGCGGGCGATGCTGTCGGTCCTCTCGAAATCGAAGACCTGATAGATGGCGGAATGCTCGCTGTCGACCGGCAGCAGCGTGGCGCCATGCGCCTTTACCTCCTCCATCATCAGTGAGCCGGCGCAGACCAGCGTCTCCTTGTTGGCGAAGGCGACGATGGCGCCCCGGCGCACGGCGGCGAGCGTCGGCTCCAGCCCCGCCGCGCCCACGATCGCAGACATCACCCAGTCGGCCGGCCGCTCGGCGGCGTGGGCCACCGCCGCGGCACCGGCGGCGACCTCGATGCCGGTACCGGACAGCAGATCCTTCAACTCGGCATAGGCTGAGGGGTCCGCGACGACGGCAAGACGGGCATTAAGATCACGAGCCTGCTTGGCCAGCAGGGTGGCGTTGCGGTTGGCGGTCAGCGCCTCGACCGGGAAGCGCTCCGGATCGCGGGAGACGAGGTCCACGGTCTGCGTGCCGACCGAACCGGTGGAACCGAGGATCGTCACGATGCGCGGCGCACCCGGCGCCGCCTCCGCCTTCACCACCATGAGAGAACCGTTCCAACGGCCGCGTGGAACAAGGCCAGCACCGGGGCCGCGGCCAGAAGCCCGTCGATGCGGTCGAGGATGCCGCCATGCCCGGGAATGAGCTGGCCGCTGTCCTTCACGTTGTAACGCCGCTTGACCGCCGATTCGAACAGGTCGCCCGCCTGCCCCACCACCGCAACCGCGGCACCCACCAGAATGGCGATGTCCGGACGCGCGGTGCCGAAGGCAAGAGCCACCAGCCAGCCGAACAGGGCGGAAGACAGCATGCCACCGATCAGTCCGGCCCAGGTCTTCTTCGGGCTGATGCGGGGAGCCAGTTTCGGACCGCCGATGCTACGGCCGGCGGCATAGGCGCCGATGTCGGTCGCCCAGATGGCGAACAGGACGAAGAGGAACAGCGACAGCCCAACATCCGGCAGATCACGCAGCCAGATGAGCCCCGCCATGCCGGCGGCGACGTAGAAGACGCCGAACCCCAGCAGGTTGCGGTCGCTGCCACCCCCGACGATGGCCGTCAGAACGGAGAAGGCCGCAGCGACGCCCAGCCCGGCGGCAGGTCCCGCGGCGATCTGGGCCATCAGTGCGACGGCGATGCCGATCGCGGCCATCAGCCGGGCTGGCAGGCGGCGGGCGCTGGGGACGATGTTGGTCCATTCGGAAACGGCCACCACCGATCCGAAGGCAATGAGCGCATGGAACACCCAGCCGCCGAGCCAGACGGCGCCCAGCACGACTGGCGCCATGACAAGCGCCGAGAGGGCGCGGACCTTCAGGTCCCCCGCCCTGGAAGGCTTCACCGGCGGAGTGGCCGAAGCCGCAGCCTGGGCGTCAGCGGGACCCGGCGGTGGTGGCGCCGAAGCGGCGTTCCCGTCGGTGGAACTCTTCAATCGCCGCCTCCAGATCGCGCTTGGTGAAATCGGGCCAGAGTGTGTCCACGAAGACCAGCTCGGCATAGGCCGCCTGCCATAGCAGGAAATTGCTGATCCGCTTCTCGCCGCTGGTGCGGATGATCAGGTCGGGGTCGGGAATGTCGGCGGTATAGAGCCGGGCCGACAACGTGTTCTCGTCGATGGCGTCGGGCGACAGGCGCCCCGCCGCCACCTCTTCCGCCAGCCGGCGCGCCGCATGGACGATCTCCAGCCGCGAGCCATAGCTGAGGGCGACGACCAGCGTCATCACCCGGTTGTCGCGCGTCATCTCTTCCGCGTTGGCGATCAAGCGGTTGATGTCGTCCGACAGCCGCTTGCGGTCGCCGATCACCCGCAGGCGGATGCCCGCCCGGTGCAGTTCGGCGACCTCGCTGCGCAGGTAGAAGCGCAGCAGACCCATCAGGTCGCTGATCTCCTCTTCCGGCCGGCGCCAGTTCTCCGAGGAGAAGCTGAAGATCGTCAGAGTGCCGATGCCAAGTTCGCGCGCCGCTTCCACGGTGCGGCGGACGGCGTCCACGCCCTTCTTGTGACCGGCGGTGCGCGGCAAGCCGCGCGCCTTGGCCCAACGCCCGTTGCCATCCATGATGATGGCGACGTGCCCAGGGGCCGTGTAGGACCGGTTGTCGTCCGCTTCGCGCATTCCGGATCAGACCTGCATGATTTCCTTTTCTTTTTGCGCAAGCGAATCGTCGACCATCTTGATGTGCTGGTCAGTCAGAACCTGCACCTTGTCCGATTGGACCTTGTGCTCGTCCTGGGTGATTTCGCTGGCCTTCTCGGCCTTCTTCAAGCCGTCCATGCCGTCGCGACGGATGTTGCGGATAGCGACACGGCACTGCTCGGCGTATTTGTGGGCGACCTTCGCCAGTTCGGCGCGGCGCTCCTGCGTCAGGTCGGGCAGCGGCACGCGGATGACCTGACCCTCGGCCTGCGGGTTCAGGCCCAGGCCGCTGTCGCGGATGGCCTTCTCGACCGCCTTGGTCATGCCGCGGTCCCACACCTGCACGGAGATCAGGCGCGGCTCCGGAACGGAGACGGTCGCCACCTCGCGCAGGTGCATGCGGCTGCCATAGGCCTCCACCATCACCGGTTCCAGCAGGTTGGACGAGGCGCGGCCGGTGCGCAGACCGCCCAATTCCTTGCGAAACGATTCGAGCGCGCCTTCCATGCGGCGCTTCAGATCCGATAGGTCGGGCGCAGCCACGGGCCTACTCCCTTTCTTCCGTTATGATGGTGTGCTTGCCACGGCCCTGCATCACTTCGGCGAAGGCGCCGGGCGTGTGGATCGAGAAAACGAGAATGGGAATGTGGTTCTCGCGCGACAGCGCGATCGCCGAAGCGTCCATCACCTGCAGTTCCTTGGTCAGGACATCCATGTAGGTGAGGCGTTCGTAATGTTGGGCTGACGGATCCTTTTTCGGATCGGCGGTGTAGACCCCGTCGACCTGCGTGCCCTTCAGCAGACCGTCGCAGCCCATTTCCGAGGCGCGCAGCGCCGCGGCGGTGTCGGTCGTGAAGAATGGGTTGCCGGTCCCGGCGGCGAAGATCACCACCCGGCCCTTCTCCATGTGACGGACCGCGCGGCGCCGGATATAGGGCTCGCACACCGTCGACATGGGAATGGCCGACTGCACGCGGGTGCTGACGCCCATCCGTTCGAGCGCGCTCTGCATCGAGAGCGCGTTCATCACGGTGGCGAGCATGCCGATGTAGTCGGCCGAGGCACGCTCCATGCCGCTTGCCGCACCCTTGACACCCCGGAAGATGTTCCCCCCGCCGATGACCAGACTGACCTGGACGCCAAGTGCGATGACCGCCTTCACCTCGCTGGCGATGCGGTTCACCATCTCCGGGTCCAGACCATAGTCGCGCTGACCCATCAGCGCCTCGCCCGACACCTTGAGAAGGACGCGCTTGTAGCGGACGCCCTCTGTCGGTGCGGTGGTCCCGGTGGTTTCGACCATGGGGGGAACGCTCCCTTGCTGTTTCGGAATGCGGCTTACGGACCTAAGCGTTCGACCTTACCGGTCTCAGCCCTGACCGCCGGCAGCGGCGGCGACTTCGGCGGCGAAGTCCGACTGGGCCTTCTCGATGCCCTCGCCCAGCGCGAAGCGGGTGAAGGCCGTGACCTTGACCGGAGCACCGATGTCCTTGGCGGCGTTCTCCACCACCTTGCGGACCTTGGTCTCGCCATCGATCACGTAGGTCTGCTCCAGCAGGCAGACTTCCTCGTAGTACTTGCGGACGCGGCCCTCCACCATCTTCTCGATGATGGCTTCCGGCTTGCCCGAAGCGCGGGCCTGCTCGGCCAGGACGTTGCGCTCACGCTCCAGCGACGAGCTGTCGACATCGGCGATGTCCAGCGCGTCCGGACGGGCGGCGGCGATGTGCATGGCGATCTGCTTGCCGAGGTCCGCCAGCTTGGCGGCATCGCCGGTCGACTCCAGGGCGACCAGAACGCCGATCTTGCCCAGGCCCGGCGCGATGGCCGAGTGGACATAGCTGACGACGACACCGGCCGAAACCGACAGGGTGACGGAGCGGCGCAGGTTCATGTTCTCGCCGACGGTGGCGATCAGGCTGGTCAGCTCGTCCTGGGCGGTGTGCGAGGTGCCCGGATAGGCGGCGGCCTTCAGGGCCTCGACGTCGCCGCCGGTGGCCAGGGCCAGCTCGGCGGACTTGGCGGCGAAAGCCTGGAACTTGTCGTTGCGGGCGACGAAATCGGTCTCGGCGTTCACCTCGACGACGGCACCCTTGGTGCCGGCGGTGGCGACGGCGACCAGACCCTCGGCGGCGACGCGGCCCGACTTCTTGGCGGCGGCGGCGAGGCCCTTCTTGCGCAGCCAGTCGACGGCGCCCTCGAGGTCGCCCTGCGTCTCGTTCAGCGCCTTCTTGCAGTCCATCATGCCCGCGCCGGTCTTCTCGCGCAGTTCCTTGACGAGCGAGGCGGTAATCTCGGCCATGTTGCGCCCTCTTCCTTCCAAGCGATCCGGCAGGCGGATCGGATTGAGTCACAAAGTCAAAACGGGTGGCAACCCATAAAAAAGCCAGCCCATAAAAAAGGCAGCCGGGCCATAGGTCATAAGGCCCGGCTGCCCTTGAACCGTCAGGGTCAGGCCTGGGCGGTCTCGGCGGCGCTCTCGTCCTCCGGCAGCTGCTCGGCCGGGGCGTCCTCGGCGGCGCCGACGTCGATGCCGGCGGCGCTCATCTCGGCCTGCAGGCCGTCAAGCACGGCGCCGACCGTCAGGTCGCAGTACATCTCGATGGCGCGCAGCGCGTCGTCGTTGCCGGGGATCGGGAAGGCCACGCCGTCGGGATCGGAGTTGCTGTCGAGAACCGCGATGACCGGGATGCCCAGCTTGTTGGCTTCCTTGACCGCGATCGACTCCTTGTTGGTGTCGATGATGAAGATGACGTCCGGCAGGCCGCCCATCTCCTTGATGCCGCCCAGCGCACGCTCCAGCTTGTCGCGCTCGCGGGTCAGCTCCAGAACTTCGCGCTTGGTCAGGCCCGAGGTGTCGCCGGAGAGGCGCTCTTCCATCTCGCGCAGGCGCTTGATCGACTGGGAGATGGTCTTCCAGTTGGTCAGCATGCCGCCGAGCCAGCGGTGGTTGACGTAGTACTGGCCGCACTTGGCGGCAGCCTCGGCGATACGCTCCTGCGCCTGGCGCTTGGTGCCGACGAACAGGACGCGGCCACCGCCGGCAACGACGTCACGCACGGCCTGCAGGGCGCGGTGCAGCATCGGGACGGTCTGCTCGAGATCGATGATGTGCACGCCATTGCGGACGCCGAAGATGTACTGGTTCATCTTCGGGTTCCAGCGACGGGTGTGGTGGCCGAAGTGGACACCGGCTTCCAGCAGCTGGCGCATGGTGAAGGTGGGCATGGTCATGTGGAAAAAATCCCTTTTTCCGGTTGCTCCGCCGCGGGCATTGTCGAGAGCGCATGGAGTCCATGGCCCAAGACACCGGATCGGGCCATCGGGGTAAAACCGAGGGTCCGCCAGCCCGCGTGAGGTTTTGACGACGGCGCTTACATAGCCCCGCGCGCGTATGTTGACAAGGAAAAAGGCCACCCGAACCAGCGTCCGAATGGCCTTTTCACCAAACCGCCAAAGACTGGCGGAAGTTCCTTTACGCCTGCGGCGCCGACGGGGCCGCGACCTTCGGCTTGGGCAGGTCGAGCTTCAGGTGCAGTTCCCGCAGGCGGGCGGTATCGACCGGCGCCGGGGCCTGCATCAGGAGGTCTTCGGCCCGCTGGTTCAGCGGGAAGGCGATGACTTCACGGATGTTCGGCTCGTCGGCCAACAGCATGACGATGCGGTCGATGCCCGGAGCCGAGCCGCCGTGCGGCGGGGCGCCCAGCTTGAACGCGCTCAGCATGCCGCCGAATCGGGCTTCCAGTTCCTCCGGCGGATAGCCGGCGATCTCGAAGGCCTTGTACATGACTTCCGGCAGATGGTTGCGGATGGCGCCGGACGACAGCTCCACGCCATTGCAGACGATGTCGTACTGGTAGGCCTTGATGTCGAGCGGGTTCATCGTCTCCAGCGCCTTCAGGCCGCCCTGGGGCATGGAGAACGGGTTGTGGCTGAAGATGACCTTGTTGGTCTCCTCGTCCAGCTCGTACATCGGGAAGTCGACGATCCAGCAGAAGCGGAAGGCGTTCTTCTCGATCAGGTCCAGTTCCTCGCCGATGCGGGTGCGGGCGAAGCCGGCCAGCTTGGCCGCCGGGCCCGGCTGGTCACAGACGAAGAAGATCGCATCGCCGTCTTCCAGGCCGGCCAGTTCACGCAGCTGGGCCTGCGCCGCCTCCGGCACGAACTTGGCGATCGGACCCTTGCCGCCGCCGGCCTCCATGACGATGTAGCCGAGGCCGGGAGCGCCCAGACCGCGCGCCCAGTCGTTCAGCTTGTCGAAGAAGCTGCGCGGACGGTCGGAAACCTTCGGCGCGCGGATGGCGCGGACGACGCCGCCCTTCTCAAGAGTCTGCTTGAAGGCGCGGAATTCCACGTCGTCGCGCTTGAACACCTCGGTCACGTCGGTGATGACCAGCGGGTTGCGCAGGTCCGGCTTGTCGTTGCCGTATTTCAGCATCGACTCGGCGAAGGAGATGCGGCGGAAAGGCAGACCGTCGATCGCCGGCTTCGAGTCGCGGCGGAAGCTGCCGAACTCGTCGAAGATGCCGTGCAGAACCGGCTCGATGGCGGCGAAGACGTCTTCCTGGGTGACGAAGGACATCTCGAAATCGAGCTGGTAGAACTCGCCCGGGCTGCGGTCGGCGCGGGCATCCTCGTCGCGGAAGCAGGGGGCGATCTGGAAATAGCGGTCGAAACCCGCCACCATCAGCAGCTGCTTGAACTGCTGCGGAGCCTGCGGCAGGGCGTAGAACTTGCCGGGATGGTTGCGGCTGGGCACCAGATAGTCGCGCGCACCCTCAGGCGAAGACGCGGTGAGGATCGGCGTCTGGAATTCGGTGAAGCCCTGATCGATCATGCGGCGGCGCGCCGAGGCGATCACGCGCGAACGCAGCATGATGTTCTCGTGGATGCGTTCGCGGCGCAGGTCAAGGAAACGGTAGCGCAGGCGCACGTCCTCGCCGGCATCCGTATCCTGGTTGACCTGCAGCGGGATCTGCTCCGCCTCGCCTTCGACGGCGAGTTCGGCGATCTGCAGCTCGATGCGGCCGGTCGGCAGCTTGTCGTTGATGGTCTCGGCCGTGCGCTTCACCACCTTGCCGGTGACGGTGATGACCGATTCCAGCTTCAGCCGGTTCGCGACCTCGAAGGCCGGGTTGGAGGTATCGACCACGCACTGCGTCAGGCCGTAATGGTCGCGCAGGTCGATGAACAGCAGCTGTCCATGGTCGCGCTTCCGGTTCATCCAGCCCGACAGGCGGACGGTCTCACCGGCATTCTCTTCACGAAGCTGGCCGCAGGTGTGCGTGCGGTAGGGGTGCATGGGTCGAAACACCTTGAAAAGGGCGGATTCCGGCGGAAAAAGCGGTCCGACACACCACACCGGACGCGCGCGAAAGTCAAGCCGCGATAGGGTGGAGCGTGCGTCCGCGGCGGTCGAAATGGAACGTTTGAAACGCCGTGAACCGCTTTCCGATGCCCTGTTCACCTGTTCAACTTCCCCCTCCCGGCCGCCACACCGTCCAATCGGCCACAGTTTAGCACCGCCGCCGCACGGCCATAAGCGCGAGTGGAAAATCCGCCCGCAACGTCCCCTGCCCTGCCGCCCGCGCGTCCCATTTTAAGCGCGTGGCGGCCCGGCGCTTCGGCGGACTTTCAAGCACCCGTTCGGTCGTGTATGAAGCAACCATGACGCTCATCACGACAACCGACGCCCTCCAGGCCTTCTGTCAGTCGCTGGCCGGGGCCGAGTACATCACGGTCGACACCGAGTTCCTGCGGGAAAAGACCTATTGGCCGCAATTGTGCCTCGTGCAGGTCGGCGGACCCGACGGCGCGGTCGCCATCGACCCGCTGGCTGAGGGCATCGATCTTGCGCCGCTGTTCGCGCTGATGAGCGACCCGTCGGTGCTGAAGGTGTTCCACGCCGCCCGCCAGGACGTGGAGATCTTCTGGCACCTGTCCGGCCAGATCCCGCACCCTCTGTTCGACACGCAGGTCGCGGCGATGGTCTGCGGCTTCGGCGAAAGCGTCGGCTACGAGACGCTGGTGACCAAGCTGGCCGGCGCCCGCATCGACAAGTCCAGCCGCTTCACCGACTGGTCCCACCGCCCGTTGACCGAGCGGCAGCTGACCTATGCCCTGTCCGACGTGATCCACCTGCGCCCGGCCTATGAGAAGCTGAAGCGCCGCCTCGCCCGCTCCGGCCGCTCGCATTGGCTGGAGGAGGAGATGGCGATCCTCACCGACCCGGCGACCTATCAGGTCGACCCGGAAAGCTCGTACATGCGGCTGAAGGTGCGGACCAACAAGCCGCGCTTCATGGCGATCCTCAAGGAACTGGCGGCGTGGCGCGAGCGCGAGGCCCAGCGCCGCGACCAGCCGCGCTCCCGCGTACTGCGCGACGAAGCGCTTCTGGAAATCGCCGCCCACGCCCCCACCACCGTCGACGACCTCGCCCGCACGCGCGGGCTGGGCCGCGGCTTTGCGGAGGGTCGCCAGGGGACGGACGTGCTGGCCGCCGTGCAGGCGGGGCTGGACCTGCCGGACAGCGCCCTGCCGCGGGTCGAACCGCGCGAGGAACCGCCGCCCGGCCTGCAACCGATCGTCGAGCTTCTGCGCGTGCTGCTGAAGATGAAGTGCGACGAGAACAATGTCGCGGCGAAGCTGGTGGCCTCCTCTTCCGAGTTGGAGGCTCTGGCCGCCGATGACGCCGCGGACATTCCGGCGATGCACGGATGGCGGCGCGAGTTGTTCGGCAATGATGCGCTTGCCCTGAAGCACGGAAAGATCGGACTTGCGGTCATAGACCGTCGCGTCCGCATCGTTCCTGCCGGAGAACCGCGCCCGTCGGCCGTGCCGGTCGATTCGGAAACTTGACCTTTCCGGATGGCATCGCTTCGATGATTGCCGCGCCTTCAGGGTGCCTATGGGGCTCTTTGCCTCGATCCGGACCCACACACGTCCGGACCGAGGCCTTAAGGGCTTTTTAAAGAAAGTTACCGTTAAAATCCGTTCGGCTACGCAGGATTCGCCGGGTTCCCGGCGCTTGCGTGGCCGTGGTTCCGGCCGGGCACAAGGCGCCGGACTGCACAAGAAGGCTGCCGAACAACGAGCGGCCGTTGATACGGGTGGTTGGCAGGCGTCACGCTTGTTGTGGGAGTGAGCATCGTATGAGCAGGTTTGGCGGCAGACCACCGGTTGGACGGGACCGTGTCCGGCTTTCCACAACGGAAAAACAGGCCGCCGTCGCCGCCGCCAAGGACCAGAAGCCGGATTTCGACAACGACAAGCTCCTGAACCTGCTGCGGTCGGCGAAGAACGAACTGCAGGGCATGCGGCTGATCCACATGCATCTGTCGCTGCTGAAGGACCGCGATCCGACCAGCCAGATGATGGTGCGCTCGATCATCCAGGAATTGGCGACCAAGGCGTCCTACCTGCAATCCTTCAACATCTCCAACGGCGACGTCATCATCCTCTACAAGGGGCTGAAGCTGACCGGCGTCACCGACGTCTGCCAGACGGTCGAACAGGTCTTCCTGTCGAAGACAACGCTGACCGGCCCGAATCCCTACAAGGAATATTCACTCTACTCGATCATGGAACTGGCGTTGAACTTCATCAACGTCATCCGCTTCATCGAGGAGCTTCAGGCGAACGAGACCGGCAGCCACGTCACCGAAACCAAGCCGCCGATCACGCTGGAAGAACTGGGCAAGCTCGAACGCTCGATGCAGATGTTCGATTTGTCGCCCTTCCTGTTCAACCAGGGCATCGCCAACATCGGCGGCGGCGAAGCGGAGATGGAGTATTACGAGCTCTACATCTCCATCAAACTTCTTCAGGAACGGCTCTGCCCCGATTACGACATCACCGCCAACAAGTGGCTGTTCAACTACTTCACCGCCAATCTCGACCAGTCGGTGCTGCGGGCGCTGAACCATGGGCTCAGCTTCATGCGGGGGCGGCGGATCGGCATCAACATCAACCTGTCCACCGTCATCTCCACCGGCTTCGTGAAGTTCGACGAACGTCTTCCGATCGATTTCCGCGGGCAGGTGGTGCTGGAGGTATCGAAGGGCGACCTGATCGAAAACCTGCCGCTGTTCAACGAGGTGGTGGAGTTCGCCCAGGACCGCCGTTACCAGATCGCGGTGGATGGGCTGAATCCGTTCTGGGTGACGAATTTCGATCTCGAATACCTGAACGCGGACTACGCCAAGATCTTCTGGTCGAACGACATGCTGGAGATGGACCCGTCGTTCGAGAAGTTCTTCCGCGAGCGCATCGCCGAACAGGACCGCTGCAAGTTCATCCTGGCCCGTTGCGACAGCGTGTCCAGCCTGGTCTATGCCCACAAGATGGGGATCAATCTGGTCCAGGGCCGGGCCGTGGACAACATCATGCGCAAGGGCGTCAGCGTCCGCGAGGCGATCGCCCACGCCAAGGTGGATTGAGAACCAAGCTCACGGCTTGCGCGGCGCCTGCCGCAACAGCCCGTCTGTCCAGGACGGCGGCAGCAGCGCCAGCAGCCAGACCGCGGCCATCATCGGCCAGGGGAAGGCAATGCGTGCCGCGTTGCGCTCCAGCCCACGGCGAATGACGTGGGCGGCGGCATCGGTCTCCATCAGGAAGGGCATGGGGAATCGGTTCACCGCCGTCATGCGGCTTTTGACGAATCCGGGACAGATGACCGAGACGCCGATCCCCTCCCCGGCCAAATCGCCGCGCAGCGCCTCGCCATAGACCCGCACCATCGCCTTGCTGGCGCAATAGGCCGGCGCGCCGGGAAGGCCGCGGAAGCCGGCCAGCGACGCCATCACGGCGATTTGCCCGCGCCGCCGCGCCCGCATCGCCGGAAGCAGCGGATGGATGCTGTTCAGCACGCCGTCGATGTTGACCGCCAGGATGCGCCGGGCCTGTTCCTCCGTCTCGCCGCCATCGCCGGTGCCGGCCGACATCCCGGCATTGGCGATCAGCAGATCGACCGGTTCGGCGGCATCGACCCGCGCAAGCCACTCCGCCATCGCCGCCCGGTCCGCCACGTCGATCACCGCCGTGTCCACGCGGGCTCCGGCGGTACGGCAGCGTTGCGCCACCGCCTCCAGCCTCACGGAGTCGCGGCCGGTCAGGGCGAGAGCCACGCCAGGGGCGGCATAGAGGATCGCCAGGGCCTCGCCGATGCCGCTGGACGCGCCGGTGATGACGATCGAATGGGGGGTGGAACGCGGCTGCTTCATGAAATCTCCGCCCTGCTCGTCGGTCCAAATCCGGCGCCGGAGCTTGTTGTGGGGTGGCGTCGAGTTTATAAGCACGACACCAATCGACACCGCTTTACAAGTGAGGCCGCCTTGCCCGCCCATCGCCCCGTCATTGCCAGCATGACCGGTTTCGCACGCGTCGACGGGCACGGCGACGGCTATTCCTGGACCTTCGAGGCCAAGAGCGTCAATGGCCGCAGCCTGGACCTGCGTTGCCGCCTGCCGTCGGGATTCGACAGCATCGAGGCGGTGGCCCGTGCCGAGCTGCCGAAGCGGCTCGCACGCGGCAACGTCAACCTGACGCTGACCGTCAACCGCGCCCAGGCGGTGTCGCAGCTGCGCATCAACCGGGAGCTTCTCGCCCAGGTGCTGGAACTCGCCCGCGAGATCGAGGGGGCCGGCGCCGCTCCGCCGCGGCTCGATTCGCTGCTGGCTGTCCGCGGCATCATCGAACCGGTGGAGGAGGATGAGACCGAATCGCGCGAGCGCGTCGAATCGGCGCTGAAGGCCGACCTCGCCAAGCTGATCGACCAGCTGGTGGTCAACCGCCTCGCCGAGGGTGCCCGCATCGCCGAGGTGCTGAACGGCCATCTGGACGAGATCGCCCGTCTGGTCGACGCCGCCTCGGCCTGCGCCTCCACCCAGCCGGAGGCCCTGCGCGAGAAGCTGCGCGCCCAGGTAGCCGCCATCCTCGGCTCCTTCCCCACCTTGTCGGAGGACCGGCTGGCCCAGGAGGCCGCCATCCTGATCGGCAAGGCCGACGTTCGCGAGGAACTGGACCGCCTGCGCGCCCACATCCAGGCGGCGCGCGACCTGATGGCGGAGGGCGGGGCCATCGGCCGCCGGTACGACTTCCTGTGCCAGGAGTTCAACCGGGAAGCCAACACCCTGTGCTCCAAGTCGGCGGACGTCGAACTGACCCGCATCGGCCTGTCGCTGAAAGCCTCGATCGAGCAGCTTCGCGAGCAGGTCCAGAACATCGAATGAAGACTGCACCTGAATGACCGGCAACATCGAGTGAGCGCCATGGCTGCGACCAACACCCCCCTGATCCACCGGCGCGGCCTGATGCTGGTGCTGTCCTCCCCCTCGGGCGCCGGCAAGACCACCATTGCCCGCGGCCTGCTGGAGCGCGATGCCGGCATCACCATGTCGGTGTCGGTGACCACGCGGGCGATGCGCCCCGGCGAGGCCGAAGGAACGGACTATTATTTCATCGACCAGCAGCGCTTCGACCGCATGGCGGAGACCGGCGATCTGCTGGAGCATGCCCGCGTCTTCGGCAACTGCTATGGCACGCCGCGCGTGGCGGTGGAGGATGCGCTGGGCGCCGGCCGGGATGTGCTGTTCGCCATCGACTGGCAGGGCGCGCAGCAGCTGGCGCAGAACGCGCGCGACGATCTGGTCAGCGTCTTCGTGCTCCCGCCGACGGTCAGCGAGCTGGAGCGCCGCCTGCGCGGCCGCGGTCAGGATTCGGAGGAGGTCATCGCCAACCGCATGGCCAAGGCGTCCAACGAGATCAGCCACTGGCCGGAATACGACTACGTCATCGTCAACCACGACGTGGACGAGAGCATCGCCGCGGTGGAGTCGATCCTGCGCGCCGAACGGCTGCGCCGCCGCCGTCAGGTCGGCCTGCCGGAATTCGTGCGCAGCATCCAGGACACGCTGTAGTCATTTGATAGGAAACGGCTTCGCCCGCACCTTGATCTCATGGTCGGGCGGGCCGTCGCCGCCGTCCGGCTTCTTGCCGCGGTAATAGCCCTTCTGCCAGCGCTCCTGCGCCGCGGTGCTTCCGGGGGTCTGCAGGTCAGCGTTGAACTGGCTGCGCGAGGCTGCCCAGGCACGGTATTGCGCCGCCGTTTCGGGATCGCTGTCGAGATCGCGGATCTCCGGTTCCAGGCTTTCCACCAACCCCCGCTGGATCGGCATCAGATGGGCGAAGGGTTCGCCCTTTTCCCAGGTCACCGGCACGCCGGGCGCGGTGAATTTCCAGTTCATGGTGAAGGGATAGGGCGACCAGTCGGTCTCGATGATGCCGGACAGGCCGATGATGCCGTGCTTCGGATGATTCAGCGGCCCGGTGACCATCAGGTTGACGCCCGGCGGCGTCCGGAACAGGGCTGCGAC
Organism: Azospirillum sp. B21; assembly: GCF_008364825.1. Lineage (GTDB taxonomy): Bacteria > Pseudomonadota > Alphaproteobacteria > Azospirillales > Azospirillaceae > Azospirillum. The sequence continues at coordinate 356,073 of NZ_VTTO01000003.1, read as the reverse complement.
ATGGAAGGTCAGCACGCCGCTGCCGAAATGGCTGGCCGGCAGCAGCGGGTGCGGTTCATCGGCCGTGACGGCGATGGCATCCAGCCCGGTGCCGCCATCCCAGACCGCCGTCACCCGCACCGGGCAACAGACCTCCCACCCATGCATGCTGGCGATGTTCAGTGGCAGGCAGCGGTAGCCGTACTGCTCCGGCAGGGCGTCGATCCAGTCGCGCGTCGGGCGCGCCGGGCGGATGTCGGGCATGGCCCCCGACAGCGGATAGGCGATCAGTGTCATAGTGCCGCATCCTGCCAGATTTCCCGTGCGGCGTAACCCGCCGGCGCGATCAGCCCACGCGATCCGCCGGATCGTGACGATCACATCCGGTTACGCATCCATCCGGATTATCCCTACCCCACCGTTAGGGATTGCATCAACGCCCGATACTCCAGTATGAGTGGCGCATTCCATTAGGGACTGATCATTTAAGCGGGCTGCGATGCGCCGGTGCGTTCCGGCAGCGGAGTCGCGCGTTTGGGGTGGAACGAGACGATGATCGACAAACTTCACAGCATCAAGGCGAAGCTCCTGATTCTCCTGGGACTGTTCCTCGTCACCATCCTGGTGGCCGGTATCTGGTCCGCGACGTCCAAGCGCGAGACCATGGAGGAGGGATACCGCAACTCGATCCAGGCGGTGGTGCAGACCTCGTTGTCGATCATCAAGTCCTACGACGCCCGCGCCGCCAAGGGCGAGTTCAGCCGGGAAGAGGCGCAGACGCAGGCCAAGGCCGCCCTGCGGTCGCTGCGCTTCTTCGGCAGCGAATACATGTTCGGTTACGAGTTCGACGGAACCAACGTCTTCCACGGCGTGCGCGCCGATCTGGAAGGCACCCGCAAGCTGGCCGACTTCAAGGACAGCAACGGTGTCCTGGTGATCCGCGGGCTGATCGAATCGGCGAAGTCCAGCGACGGTTTCCTGATCTACAACTTCCCCAAGGCCAGTGGCGGCGATCCCGTGCCGAAGCTGGCCTTCGCCGCGATCTACGAGCCCTGGGGCTGGATGATCGGCACCGGCGTCTACATCGACGACGTCGATGCCGCCTTCCGCCGTACGCTGCTGGAAACACTGGTGGTCACGCTGGTCGCGTCCGTCCTGCTCGGACTTTTCGGCTTCCGTCTGGTGTCGCGCATCTCCAAGGGGCTGAACGGCATCAGCACCGCGACCGGCCGCATCGCCAAGGGCGATCTCGCCACCCAGGTCGGCGGGACGGAGCGCCGCGACGAGGTGGGCGCGCTCGCCCGCTCGGTCGAGACGCTGCGGCTCAGCGCCGTCGAGGCGGAGGAGTTGCGCCGCCGCCATGCCGCCCTGGAGCAGGAGGCCGAGCAGGCCCGTCGCGCCACCATGCTCCGTTTCGCCGACGAGTTCGAAAACACGGTCGGCGGGCTGGTCCGTTCGGTTGCCGAATCGGCCGGCCAGCTGACCCACACCTCCGGCGCGATGAGCAGCGGAGCGGAGCAGACCACCCGGCTGATGGACGGCGCCGCCCGCGCGGCGGAAACCACGTCGGGCAACGTCCAGGCGGTGGCCGGCGCCACGGAAGAGCTGGCCGCCTCGATCCGCGAGATCGCCCAGCAGATCGCCGAATCGACCACCGGCTCCGCCCGCGCAGTAGAGGATGTCCGCCGGACCTACGCGCTGATCGAACAGCTGGACGGCGTCGCCCGCCGCACGGTGGAGGTGGTCGACCTGATCCGCTCCATCGCCGAGCAGACCAACCTGCTGGCGCTGAACGCGACCATCGAGGCGGCGCGTGCCGGCGAGGCCGGCAAGGGCTTTGCCGTGGTCGCCAGCGAGGTGAAGAATCTCGCCAACCAGACGGCCAAGGCAACCGACGACGTGCAGGCGCAGATCGCCGCGATGACCGACGCCACCTCGTCGGTGGTGGAGGCGATGCGCGGGGTCGGCGGCGCCATCGAAACGGTGAACAATGTCGCTTCCAGCATCTCCGCCGCCATCGAGGAGCAGGGTGCCGCCACCCGCGACATCAGCCAGAACGTTAACGAGGCGGCACAGGGCGTCAGCTCGGTGTCTGACAGCCTGAACCTCGTCTGCAGCCACGCCACCGCCACCGGCCAGGCCTCCACCGAGGTGGCTGCCGCGGCCCGCGCGGTGGGCGAGCGCGCCGACCGCATGCTGAACGAGGTCTCGGCCTTCGTCGCCCGCATCCGCCAGGGCTGAACGACCGCAAGGCGCGCGTGCAGGGGAGGCGCGCGCCGGATGCAATCCGCGACAATCCGCGCTATGGATTGAGTCCTGCGAATCGCTGTCACACGGGACCTCATGACCTCCCCCACCCCCGCCGCCGCCCACTCAACCGCCGCCCGGCGCGGCTGGCTCGATGAGGCGCTGCGGCGCATCGAGGCGGACGTGAACCGGTCCGCCGACACCCATCTGCTGCGCCTGCCGATCCCGTCGGCGCCTGGGATCACGCTGTATCTGAAGGACGAGTCGACCCACCCGACGGGCAGCCTGAAGCACCGGCTGGCTCGGTCGCTGTTCCTCTATGCGATCTGCAACGGATGGGTGCACGAGGGCACCACGGTGATCGAGGCGTCGTCGGGCTCCACCGCCGTGTCGGAGGCCTATTTCGCCCAACTGCTGGACCTGCCCTTCGTCGCGGTGGTGCCGCGCAACACCTCCCCGGCCAAGATCGCGCAGATCGAGTTCTATGGCGGTCGCTGCCATATGGTGGAACGCGCGTCGGAGGTCTGTGCCGAGGCGCAGCGGCTGGCCCAGGCCTGCAACGGCCATTTCATGGACCAGTTCACCTATGCCGAGCGCGCGACCGACTGGCGCGGCAACAACAACATCGCCCAGTCGATCTTCGAACAACTGGCGCAGGAGCCGCATCCGGTGCCGGACTGGATCGTCTGCGGTGCCGGCACCGGCGGCACCTCGGCAACCATGGGGCGCTTTGTCCGCTACCGCCGGCTGCCGACCCGCATCTGCGTCGCCGATCCCGAACATTCGGCCTTCTTCGAGGGCTTCCGCGACGACAACCCGAAGGCCGACGTCGGCCGCGGGTCCGGCATCGAAGGCATCGGGCGGCCGACGGTGGAGCCCTCCTTCCAGCCGACGGTGATCGACCGCATGATCCGCGTGCCCGACGCCGCCAGCATCGCCGCGGTCTGGGTGCTGCGCGACCGGCTGGGCCGCGCCTGCGGCGGCTCCACCGGCACCAATCTGGTGGGCTCCATCCAGCTGATCGCGGAGATGATGCGGGATGGACGGCGGGGCAGCGTCGCCACACTGATCTGCGACCCCGGCGACCGCTATATGGGCACCTACTTCAACCGCGACTGGCTGACCTCGGCCGGGCTGGACATCGGCCCGTGGTGCGAGCGCATCGACGGCTTCTTCCGCACCGGCGCCTGGAGCGGCGACGGGATCGAGACCGCCGAGCGGTGACGGGAGGAACCCGGCGATGACGCGCATGCGGATCCGCATCGACTTCGACAGCGGCGGCTCCATCGGTCCCGGCAAGATCGCGCTGCTGGAGCGGATCCGCGAGACCGGCTCCATCTCCGCCGCCGGGCGGGCGCTGGGCATGTCCTACCGCCGGGCCTGGCTGCTGGTGGACGACCTCAACCGCATCTTCCGCGAACCAGTGGTCAGCGCGGCGGTGGGCGGAAAGCATGGGGGCGGCACCGTGCTGACCGCGTTTGGCGCGGAGGTCATCGACCATTACCGCGCCGTCGAACGCGAAGCCCGCGTGGCGACCGCCCATCGGCTGGCGGCGCTGGCGGCCGGGACCAACCCGGATTACGGAGCTGACAAGCAAGCTGACGACGGCAGCTTCGTCAACGATCCGGCGCTGAAGCCGGGATGCGGGTCGGAGTGAGGGCCGCCCGCTCTCTCAATAATCCTTCTCATAGACCAGCCCGAACTGCGTGTCGGAATTGCCACCGACAGAGGCGGTACCCTTCAGGTTCTTGGTGATGTCCACCTCGACCTTCGCGCGGCTCTGGTTGGCGCCGATGCCCTGTTCGACGCCGACATAGACGCGGTCGCTGACATAGCGGCCGGCCTGCACGGCACCACCCTTGCCGTTCGCGCCCTGGGTGAAGTCCAGCCGGTCCACGCCGATGCTTCGGCGCACGCGGTCCAGGATACCGCCGCCCCCGCCGCCAACGCCGGCCAGCGCCGCCGCCGATTGGGCGAGCTGCACCGCCTCCGCCGCGCTCAGGTCGCCCACCGACTTGCCGAACAGCACGCCGGCCAGCACCTCGTCCTGCGGCAGTCCCTGGGGCGAGGTCAGCTCGATCTTCGGCTGGCGGGCGGTGCCGCTGACCACCACCTGCGCGGTGATGCCGTTGGCCGTCGCCTCCGCCAGCAGGTCGAGCCGGGGATCGAGTCCGCCGTCGAAGTCGAAGATGCCGCGCTTGAACTCGAAATTGCGGGCCAGCAGGTTCAGGCTGCCCTTCAGGATGGTGAAGCGGCCGGTCAGTTCGGGCGCTGCGGCAGTGCCGCCGACGCGCAGGTTGCCGCCAAGCTCCGCATCCAATCCACGGCCGCGCACGAAGATCTGGTTGGGCGCATTGACCGTCATGTCCAGCGCCAGCACGAAAGGCGTTGCGGCCGGCGCCGCCTCCTCCGGCTGCGGAATGCGGCGGGTGCCGCCGGCCGTGGAGACCTGGGTGGTGCCGCGGGCGCGGCCCTTGCCGACCTCCGTCACCTTCAGGTCGACGACGCTGGCGGGCATGCGGTCGGGGATCTGGATCTCGGCACGGCGGATATCGACCGGCCCGGCCAGCCGCGCATTGGCGAAGCCGCCGGTCAGCGTCAGGTTGGCCCCGATCTCCGCCGTCGCGATGTCGAGTTCCACCAAACGGGCATTGTCGGCCTTCAGCGCGATGTCCAGCTGCCGGTCGGCAGGGGCCGCCGGGCGGATGACGCCGCTGGCGCTGATGGCGCCGCCGTTGCGGGTGCGGCCCTGGAAGCTCTGGATGGTGAAGACGTCGCCGTCGCCGACCAGACGCGCCTGGATGTTGGTGATGACGGCGCCCGACGCCCGGTTCTCGTAGCGCCCGTTCGCCAGAACGACCGAGCCGCCGAGTGACGGCTTCTCCACCGTGCCGCCGGCCCGCACGTCAAGTTGCAGCGACCCGCGCGCCCGGTCGCCCGAGGATGCCAGAATGTCGTTCGCCAGCGACAGGTCGAGCGTGCCGTTGACCGCCGCCTCCAGCGCGCCGTTCGGCGGCAGGCTGACGGCATAGCTGTCAGGGTCCATCACCAGCGGCACGGCGGCGTTGGCGGTCAGGGTGCCGGCATTCTTCGGCATGGCGATGCGGCCGGTCATCGACAGCCGGCGGTCGCGCCACTGCGCGTCCAGATTGGCGTCGATGCCCGGCAGGCCGGCCTGCGTCGTCTGCTGCGCCTTCAGCCCGCTGACCCGCAGGGTGGCGTCGGCCCGAGGATTGCGCAGAGTGCCACCCAGCGAGGCGCGCGCGTTGGCGACGCCATCCAGCCGCAGGGTCGGGCTGGCGAGCTTGGCGAGCGCGAGCGGCAGCCGGTCGACGCTCAGCTCGCCGCTCAGCCGGTCGCCGTTCAGGCCGAGGTCGGCGGCCAGCCGGGCATTGCCCGACGACAACCGAAGTTCCTTCACCTCGTAGCGGCGCTCGGCCAGCAGGATGGTGGCGGGGGCGGTCATCCGCAGATCCTCCCCGGCATAGCGCGCCTGCAGCCGGTCGAGCCGGATGCGCGTCGCCTCCCCCTCCCGGGTCAGATTACCGGCAAGGTCGAGGGCGACCGGCTGGGTGCCGGCACCGGCGGCATTGGCCTGGAAGGAGGCCTTCGCAAGGGAACCGTCAACGGAGGCTGTGACGCTGCGCAGGTCGTTGCCGGCGGCATTGCCGTCGGTCATCTCTACCCGCGCCTTGCCGCTGGGGGTGCCGAGCGCGTCGGCGACATCGGCCCTTGCCGTCAAGCGGCGGGCGGTCAGCAGCGGACCGCCTTCCCCGTCCACCCGCAGGTTGGTGGCATCCGCGGTGAGGTTGGCCGCCTGCTTGCCGCCCTTGCCGTCGAGCGCCAGCGCGAAGGTCGCTCCGCCGCCGAGCGGCATGCCGGCCAGTTCCGACAGGCCGTTCAGGTTGGGCAGCGCGCCCTCCAGCCGCCCGGTGGCGAGCAGGGTATCAAGCGCCACCTGGGCCTGACCGGTGATCCGGTTCGACCCGTTGGCGATGGTAAGCCCGTCCAGCCGCAGGCTCTGCTCGCGCAATGCATAGCGTCCGTCGAGCGACAGCGGCGTCTTGTCCAGGTTGGTGCGGGCCGACACCGTGCCGTTCGGCGTCGCCGGCAGGCCGGCAGCGGTGGCCTGCAGTTCCGTAGCGCCCAGACGGCGGCCCTGGACCACGAGATCGCGTGCATTCAGCTTCGCCTGCGCCTCGATGGCGTCGAGCGGGCCGCGGGCGGTGGCCTCCAGCGTCGCCGAACCCTCCATCGGGGTGCCGAGCGCGCCGCCCAGCGGCTCCAGCTTCGCCACCGTCAGGGTGGTACGGGCATCGACCTGATTGTTCGCCAGAGCGGCGTTGCCGGTCAGCTTGCCGTTGCGGCCATCCACCGTCAGGTCGGTCAGCCGCATGGCGCCGTCCGGCTCCATCCGCGCCGCCAGCGCCAGCGTCGCCTTGTCGCCCAGGACCGCGTCGGCCGGCGTGCCGGTGGCGAGACGGTCGAGGCTGCCGGTCAACTCCGTGGTCAGCACGCCGTCGGCACCGCGCCGCACCGGACCGGAGAGCGCCACCGCTCCAGCCAGGGGCCGGCCGGCGAGATCCGACAGCGGGGCGAGGTCGTCGGCACTGGCGGACAGTGTCAGGTCGGCGGTCTGGCCCCAGCCGCCGATGGTCCCCTTTGCCTCCGCCCGCGCGGCGGCGGCATTCAGCGCCAGCGTTTCCAAGCCGACCTGTCCGTTGCCGACGTCGATCCGGGCGCGGGCGGCCAGCACCGTCTCCGGCCCGGTCAGGCGGGACAGCGCCGGGTCGTCGGCGGCGAGATCGCGCAGCGTGGCGTTCACCGCGACGTTCAGCGCATTCAGCGCGCCTTCGGCCGAGCCCTCCACCACGCCCTCGCGCCAGGACAGCGGGACCAGCGGATGCAGGGTGGAGTCCGGGCCGGCCTGCAGGGTCCAGCGCAGGTTGAGGCTGTTGTAGTCGGCGGCGATGTCGCCGTTCACCGTCGCGGTCGCGGCGGCGACGGTCAGCGCCAGCGGACGGACGGTGATGGCGCCGGTCGGCGCCCGCAGCACGGTAGCGTTCAGCGTCGGGTTCGGGCCGATCAGCGGCGTCACCGTCTCACCCGCCAGCCCGGCGATCAGCGGGGCGAAGTTGCCGCCGGCCGCCAGTGTCAGGGCATGCCCCTCCGGCCCCTTCTTGATGGTGGCATCGGCGTTCAGGGTGCCGGCGGGTGCTGCGGCCTCGCCAGCCAAGGCGGTCAGCTTGCCGGCCCAATCGTCCAGCGTGCCGTCGCCCTTCAGCGACACCTGCACCGGCGGCAGGCCGGGAATGGACAGAGCGCGCGCCATGACGCCGCCGGCCGGCTCCGAGGCATCGACCGACAGGGTCAGGGTGTTCTCGTCCGGCTTGTAGGCGGCGGCGATATCGGCCTTGCCGGGCTTGTCGTCGATGCGCGCCACCGACAGGGTGGTGTCCAGCGCCCCGCCGCTGTGTGCCAGTTCGGCCGCCCCGGTGATGCGCAGCACCGCCGGCTCCCCGAGCAGCGACGGTCCCAGCTCCAGCCGCTCCACCACCAGCTTGTCCAGGTCGATATCCACCGGCAGGCTGGGCAGCAGCGGGGCATTCGGGTCGGAGGGTGCGGCCGGCTGGGTGCTGATGGGCGCGCGGGTGACGACGACCGAAGCCGCTTCCAGGGCGTCGATCTTGGCGCTGCGCAGGAACAGGGCGGAGGGCGACAGGACCACGCGCAGCCGGTCGATGGTCAGCCATACGCCCTGGCTGTCGGACAGCGTGACGGTGGCTATGGTGAAATCGGTGGGAAAGCCGCCCTCGATGGCGCCGAGCTTCAGATGCATGTCCGGCGATTCGACAGCGCCCTCGATCTTCTCGGTCAGCCACTCACGGGTGGAATCGCCGAACAGCGAGAAGGCCCTTGCGGGCTGCGGGCCGGCCAGCAGGCCGGCCAGGATCGTCAGACCGACCAGAAAAATGCGAACCGCCGTCACACCACGCCCTTTCACCAGCACGACCACCCCAACCGGGCCAACTTTGTCTCAACCGCAATAGACGGTCATCGTCTCGAACGATTGGGACGATTTTGGGCCGTCCGCTTCAAGCCCTCTCCCGCCCCGGGAGAGGGACGTTTAAAATGCCTGCCCCAGGCTGAGATACAGCTGCCAGCGCGCGTCGCCGCTCGCCGGGTTGAGGGGTATGCCGACGTCCACGCGCAGGGGACCGAAGTCGGTGTAGTAGCGCAGGCCGAGGCCGGCGCCGACGCGCAGCGGCTCGCTGAAATCGGGATAGGCCGAATCATAGACCGTGCCGGCATCGACGAAGGGAACGACGCCGATGCTCTCCGTCACCTTGATGCGCAGTTCCGCCCCGATTTCGAACAGCGACCGGCCGCCGACAGGGTCGTCGTAGCGGTCGCGCGGCCCCGCCTTCTGGAAGCCGTAGCCGCGCACCGACCCGCCGCCGCCGGCATAGAACCGATGGTCGGGCGGGATGTCGGTCAGCGAGGTGCCCAGGATGCTGCCCAACCCGATCCGCGCCGCGGCGACATAGCGCCCATCGTTGCCGAGATCGTAATAGGTGGAGCCGTTCAGCAGGATCGAGGTGAAAGGCGACTTGGTGTCCCCGCCGATCGGGAACCACGGCGTCACCTGCAGCGAGGCCCGCTGGCCGGAGGTGGGGTTCAGCAGATTGTCGGTGCCGTTCCAGGCGGCGCCCAGCGGCACGCCGATGAAGGCGGTCTGGTAGGTGGTGTCCTCGGTCTTCACCCGGCCGCGCTCGCCGGTCACGCCGTAGCTGACGGTCAACTGGTCGGTCAGCGGCCGTTCGAGCTTGACCGTCAGTTCCGAGGCGACGCGGCTGTAGGCCGGCGGCTGGTCGTTGACCACGGCGAAATTGACCACCAGCGACTGTTTGACCGCCAGGAAGTCGGGCTTGCGGAAATTCACGCTGAAACGCAGGTCCGGCAGGTCGTTGCCGGTGCTTGAACTGCCGCCGGAGGATCCGGCGACTCGCCCGACATCGACGCCGAGGCGCAGTTGCTCCGCCCCGCCGAACAGGTTGCGGTGGCCCCAATAAGCATTGGTGCCAAGCCCGTCCTCGGTGGAGAAGGTGACGCCACCGCCGATGAAGCGGCGCTTGCGCTCGCCCACCGTGACGATCACCGGCGTCACGCCGTCCGGCCCCGGCTCGTCCGCCATCCGCACACGGACGGTGTCGAAGACCTGCAATGCCGCGATGTCCTGCCGCGCCCGGTCGGTGGCGCCGGGGTCGTAGACCTGCCCCTCCGTCCAGGCCAGCCGCCCGCGCACCAGATCCTCTTCGACCTTCTCCAGCCCTTCGATGCGGGTGGCGCCGTAGCGGGTCAGCGGGCCGGGATCGACGGTGTAGGCGACGTCCATCGTCCGGTCGGAATGATCGACCACCACCTCGCGGTCGGCAGCCTTGGCGAAGGCGTAGCCACGTTTGGCGAGCCGGCCGACCAGTTCCGATTCGGCATCCAGCACCCGCTGCGCCACCGCCGGCGACCCGGCGGCGAGGCCGAGGTCGTCGGTCGCGACCTCCCCCGGCAGTGTCCCCCCGTTGGCGCCGCGCACCGTCACCGTCTTGAAGTGGTAGAGCGGACCCGGCGTCACCGCGACCGTGACCTTGACCGGCGGAGCTTCCCCACCCGCAGGCAAGGTGCCGGTGGCCGCCGGATCCTCGATGCGGATGTCCAGCCGGGCGTCGTAATAGCCGGCGGAGCGCAGCGCCGTCTGCAACCGGTCGCGGTCGCTGTCCGCCCGCCGCTCCAGCCCGATCAGCGAAGGCGGTGTATCCCCCTTCAACTCCACCAGCGTCGAGGCGTCGTTGAGCGTGCCGCGCAGCCCGTCATCCTCGACGCCGGTGATCTCGACCTCGTAGCGGATGCCGGCCGGCCGCACCTCCTCCTCCGCTGGAGCGTCGGGGGCGGGCTGGGCGCCGGGAATGCCGTCGGCCGGCGAATCCTGGGCGCGGCCGGTGCCGGACGGCCCCAGCAGCAGCAGGGCGGCGACCAGAGGAACGGCGACGGGGGCCTTGAAGGGCGCGGCTGCAATCCGGGTTGCGGCGGCCATCCTGCGGCGGGAAGCGGAAGCGAAGCGGATCATCGCCCACAATGTAGGCTGCGACCACGCATGGCTCCATCCCGGAAATTCGCGTTAGACCAAAGGGCACGGGACTTGCGTTTTGGCCGCAGTCCCATATATTGCGCCGCAACAGTTTCCCCGACAGCGCCCACGGATTAATCTTCGTCGGGCCTTTTTGTTGTTTGTGGCATGACGCTGCTGCGTGTCGGGGGTGCCATTGCGAGACCGAAGGCTCCATGAATCTCCGTAACGTCGCCATCATCGCACACGTCGACCACGGCAAGACCACGCTGGTCGATCAACTTCTCAAGCAAGCCGGCTCGTTCCGCGAGAACCAGCAGGTGGCCGAACGCGCCATGGACTCCAACGACCTGGAGCGCGAGCGCGGCATCACTATTCTGGCCAAGTGCACGTCGGTCCTGTGGAACGACCTGCGCATCAACATCGTCGACACCCCGGGCCACGCCGATTTCGGTGGCGAGGTGGAGCGCATCCTCTCCATGGTCGACGGCGTCGTCCTGCTCTGCGACGCGGCCGAAGGCCCGCTGCCGCAGACCAAGTTCGTGCTGGGCAAGGCGCTGAAGCTGGGCCTGCGCCCGATCGTCGTCATCAACAAGGTGGACCGTCCCGACGGCCGTCCGCACGAGGTGCATGACGAGGTCTTCGACCTGTTCGCCTCGCTCGACGCCTCGAACGAGCAGCTGGACTTCCCGACCCTGTTCGCCTCGGGCCGCAACGGCTGGGCGACCACGGACCTGGAGAACGGCGCCCGCGAGACGCTGACCCCGCTGTTCGAGCTGATCCGCGACCATGTCCCCGCCCCGAAGGTCGAGGAAGACCTGCCCTTCAGCATGCTGGCGACCACGCTGGAGGCGAACCCGTATCTGGGCCGTATCCTGACCGGCCGCATCCTGACCGGTTCGGTCAAGGTCAACATGGCCGTCAAGTCGCTGAGCCGCGACGGCAAGCTGGTCGAGAATGCCCGCATCAGCAAGGTGCTGGCCTTCCGCGGCCTGGAGCGCGTTCCGGTGGACGAGGCGCATGCCGGCGATATCGTCGCGCTGGCCGGCATGACCAACACCACCGTGGCCGACACCATCTGCGCGCCGGAAGTCGCCGAGCCGCTGGCCGCGCAGCCGATCGACCCGCCGACCCTGGCGATGACCTTCTCGGTCAACGACAGCCCGCTGGCCGGCCGCGAGGGCGACAAGGTCACCAGCCGCATGATCCGCGACCGCCTGTTCCGCGAAGCGGAAGGCAACGTGGCGCTGCGCATCTCCGACACCGAGGGCGGCGATGCCTTCGAGGTGGCCGGCCGTGGCGAACTGCAGCTGGGCATCCTGATCGAGACCATGCGCCGCGAGGGCTACGAGCTGGCGATCAGCCGTCCGCGCGTGCTGTTCAAGACCGACCCGCTGAACGGCCAGCGCCTGGAGCCGATCGAGGAAGTCGTCGTCGACGTCGACGAGGAGTTCTCGGGCACCGTCGTCCAGAAGATGTCGGAGCGCAAGGCCGACCTCATCGAGATGCGTCCCAGCGGCGGCAACAAGACCCGCATCGTCTTCCACGCCCCGTCGCGCGGCCTGATCGGCTATCAGGGCGAGTTCCTGACCGACACCCGCGGCACCGGCATCATGAACCGCCTGTTCCACGGCTACGCCCCGTTCAAGGGCGCCATCGCGGCCCGCCGCACCGGCGTCCTGATCTCCAACAGCGACGGCACCGCGGTGGCGTACGCGCTGTGGAACCTTGAGGATCGCGGCCCGATGCTGATCGATCCGGGCGTTCCGGTCTATCAGGGCATGATCATCGGCGAGCACACCCGCGGTAACGACCTCGAGGTCAATGTCATCAAGGGCAAGCAGCTGACGAACATCCGCACCACCAGCAAGGACGAGGCGGTCCGCCTGACTCCGCCGATCCAGATGACCCTGGAAAAGGCGCTGTCCTACATCTCCGACGACGAGCTGGTGGAAGTCACGCCCAAGTCCATCCGCCTGCGCAAGCGCTACCTCGATCCGAACGAGCGCAAGCGTCACCAGCGCGCCGCCGAAGCCAGCTGATAACGGTTCGCATATAGGCTAGAGTACCGGCGGCGTTTGCCCCCCTACCAGGGAGCAAGCGCCGCCTTCTTTTTGAACACTGCGAGGATGTTTCCGCATGGCGATGGCGACCGACGCGAAGTCCCCCGGCTCCCCGTCCTTATCCCCTCGCCGATTGTGGTCGCGGGTCGGTCCGACCGGGCTGTTCTCCCTGGTCCTCGCATTGCTGATCGCCTTGCCGATCCTCGCCGTCTTCGTCCAGGCGGGCGGCGTCTCCACCGATCTGTGGGGACACATGGCGCGGACGGTGCTTCCCGGCTACATCCTCAACACCCTGATCCTGCTGGGAATCGTCGGCGTCGTCACGCTGGTGACCGGCGTGGCATGCGCCTGGACCGTCACCATGCATGACTTCCGCGGACGCGGGGTGCTGCAATGGCTGCTTCTGTTGCCGTTGGCCATGCCGGCCTATGTGCTGGCCTACACCTACACCGACTTCCTGCAATTCGCCGGGCCGCTGCAGTCCTTCCTGCGCGCCACCTTCGGCTGGCGCCGCGGCGACTATTGGTTCCCGGAGATCCACACCGCCTGGGGCGCCGGGCTGGTGCTGTCGTCGGTGCTGTACCCTTATGTCTATGTGCTGACCCGCGCCGCTTTCCTCGAGCAGTCTGTCTGCGTGCTGGAGGCCAGCCGGACGCTGGGCTGCACCCAGTTCGGCGCCTTCCGCCGCGTGGCGCTGCCGCTGGCGCGGCCGGCGCTGGTGGCCGGCGTCGGCTATGCGCTGATGGAGACGCTGGCCGATTTCGGCGCGGTGCGCTACTTCGGCATCGACACCTTCACCGTCGGCATCTACCGCACCTGGTTTGCGCTCGGCGACCCGGCCGCAGCGGCGCAGTTGGCCGCCGTGCTTCTGCTGGTTGTGCTGGCTCTGGTCGGGCTGGAGCGGCTGTCGCGCGGGAAGATGCGCTTCCACCAGACCACCGGCCGCTACCGCGCCCTGCCCGCCCCGCGCCTGTCGGCCCGCGGCACGGTGGTGGCCTGGATCGTCTGCCTGACACCGGTGCTGTTCGGCTTCCTGCTGCCGGGCGCGGTGCTGATCCGCATGATCCTGCGCGGCGGCACGGAGTTGACGCTCGCCCGCTTCACCGACCTGACGGTCAACACCTTCATCCTCGGCGCCAGCGGTGCCGCGCTGGTCGTCGTCGTGGCGCTGATGGTGATCCATGGCGTGCGCCACGACCGCAGCGGGCTTGCCACCGGCGCCGCGCGCCTCGCCTCGCTCGGCTATGCCACACCGGGCACGGTGATCGCGGTGGGCATCCTGATCACCGTCGGGCTGACCCGCGACTGGACCGGCTGGCCGGTCGGCGCCATCCTCGGCGCCACCATCGCCGGCATCCTCTACGGCTATCTGATCCGCTTCTTCGTGGTGGCCTATGGGCCGCTCGAATCCGGCTTCGCCAAGATCGGCCCAAATCTGGAGGGGGCGGCCCGCTCGCTCGGCCATACGCCGCTGCAGGTGCTGCGCCGGGTCCATCTGCCGCTGCTGCGCCCCAGCCTTCTCAGCGCCGCCATGCTGGTGTTCGTCGACATCACCAAGGAGCTGCCGGCGACGATGATCCTGCGGCCCTTCAACTTCGACACGCTGGCGATCGAAGCCTTCCGCATGGCCTCCACCGAGCGGCTGGACGACGCCGCCCTGCCCGCCCTGGTGATCGTTCTCGTCGGCCTCGCCCCCGTCATCTATCTGAGCCGCACCATCGCCTCGTCGCGCCCAGGCCATCGCGGGTAGCCGCCCTCACGCCTCGTTGCGGCTTTCCACCCGGTCCTCCCGCGGTTGCTCCGCCACAGGCGGAGGTGCTGGCAGGCGCCGGGCCCGCAGCCTCTCGCGCTCCTTCCAGCGGCGGAAGGCGTGCTCGTTCCACCAGCCGCGCAACCGCCCATGGATGTCGGCGAAGCGCTGGTAGAGCGGCCGGCGCCGGCTGGTGACGCGGACGGGCTCCAGCGCCAGCCCGACCGAGGTGATGGTGTTCTCGTCCATGTCGCGAACGATCAGCTCGACGCCGCCCATGCGCACCCGGTCGCCCAACTCGCAGGATCCGCCGAACTCGTTGCGCAGCAGGTCGCTCAGCGTCAGCCGGGCGTTGGGCAGCGACAGCGGCAGGCCATACATCTCGGCGATCTGCTCCACCGTCGCATCGGGGCTCAGCACCAGATCGCCGTAGAACTCGCGGTCGGACTGGTCGAGCGCGCGGCTGCCGCCATAGAGCTTGTCGATCAGCGGCAGGCGATGCTGCGGCGTGAACAGATAGACATGGTCACCGGGCTGCAGCGGCTTGGCCTTGTGCAGCGGCACCACCGCGCCGGCGCGGATGACCAGCGACGGCTTGGCCCAGCGCGGCATGCGCTGCCCACGCGCCGCCGGGCTTTTGCCATGGACGGTGTAGGCGACAAGCTCCTGGTCGGCATTGCCGGGAAGCTCCAGCTCCACGCGCTCCACCGGGCCGCGGCGGGGCGGGACGATCAGTTCCAGCAGGCGGGCCATGCTGCCGATGGTCCAGCCCTGCACCAGCAGCGAGACGACCACGACGACGAAGGCCGTGTTGAAGATCAGCTGCCCGTTCTCCAACCCGCCCAGCACCGGAACCAGCGCCAGCAGGAGCGACACCGCGCCGCGCAGGCCGACCCAGGCGATGAAGCTGGTCTCCCGCACCGAGAAGCGGAAGGGCAGCAGGCACATCCACACCGCCAGCGGCCGGGCGACGACGATCAGCACCAGCGCCACCCCCAGGGCAGGCAGCAGCATGCCCGCGAACTCCCGCGGGGTGGCGAGCAGGCCCAGCATGACGAACATGACGATCTGGCTGAGCCAGGTCAGGCCGGAATGGAAGCGCCGCAGTTCCAGCGCGCCGCGCAGCTTGACGTTCCCGGCATAGAGCCCGGCGGCATAGACGGCCAGATAGCCGCTGCCGCCCAGCACGTTGGTGGCGGCGAAGATGAACAGGGCGAAGGTGAGCGTCACCACCGGGTTCAGCCCGGTCTCGAAATTCGCCTTGTTGATGAAGGCCACCAGCAGCCAGCCGCCGGCCAGCCCCATCACCCCGCCCAGCGCGAAGGCCAGCACCAATTCGCCGACGATGGCGGCGGGCGATGCCAGACCATGGGTCGCCGCCTCCACCAGCAGGATGGTCAGCATGATGGCGACCGGGTCGTTGCTGCCCGATTCGATCTCCAGCGTCGAACGCACGCGGTCGCGCAAAGTGATGCCACCGACCCGCAGCAGGAAGAAGACCGCCGCCGCGTCGGTGGAGCTGCAGGCGGCGCCGACCAGCAGCGCCTCCCACCACCCCAAATTCATCAGGTAATGGGCGGCCAGCCCGACGACGCCGGTGGTCACGGCGACGCCGACGGTCGCCAGCGTCATGGCCGGCCAGGCGGCGGCGCGATAGCTGGCGAGCTTGGTGTCGAATCCGCTTTCGAACAGGATCACGGCCAGCGCCATCGACCCGATCAGGAAGGCGGAGCCGGCATCGTTGAAGGCGATGTGGCCGATGCCGTCCTCCCCCGCCAGCAGGCCGATGCCGAGGAAGATCAGAAGCAGGGGAGCGCCGATGCGCAAGGCGAGGTAGCTGGTCAGCACGCTGACGATCAGCAGCGTGGACCCGATGAGAATGATGTAGCTGACCGCCTCCATATGCCCCACACGCCGTTGGCATCAGGCCGCCCCCTGGCGGAACTCCTTGATTTTGACGGCAACCCTGCACATCCGCAAGGCGTAGAAGCCGGAGGCGGTCGTTCGGAAAGGCTGTACGCTTACGACACCAGCTTCCAGCTTCCGTCAGCCTGCCGGCAGGCGGTGCCGCGCGCGACCTCGGTCTTGCCATCGATCACCACGGTGTGGTTGTAGTCGCGGCAGGTCTGGCCGCTGCTGCCCTGATAGGTGCGCACCGGTTGGATGGTGCCGCTGTTGCCGGATTGCGGGTTGTTCCAGGTGATGGTCTGGTTGTTGGCGACCGCACGCTCCTCGGCGTCGGACGCCCGGTTCTGGTCGGCCGGGGTGAACTGGCGGGCCAGCTGCTGGCCGGCATAGGCGCCGAGCAGCGTGCCGATGGCCGTGGTCGCCAACTTGCCGGCTCCGCCGCCGAAGCGCGAACCGAGCAGGCCGCCGGCAACGGCGCCACCCAGCGTGCCGACGGTCTCCGTGGTGTTCATCCCGCCGATGCCGCCGCTGTTGCCGGTCTGGCAGGCGGCCAGGGACAAGGCCGCCGTGGCGGCGATGGCGGTTGCGCGCAGGCGGTTGGTGATGCGCCGCATGGTCGTTCCCCCATATCAACGTTGCATGGTCAAAGTCCGGTCAACGCTTGTGGGGTTAAGAGGTTCCCCCCGAAAGAGTCAGAACCAAAAGATCAGGAGGCGATGGAAGCAAAATGCCCTTCCGCGTGTTTAGACATCGAACAGTCAACACGAGGAGGGTTGCAAGATGTCCCGTTTGCGTCTGATCGGTGCGGTGTTCGCGCTTCTTTCCCTCTCCGCCTGCTCGACTGGCGGCGTGGTCGGCGGTGCGGCCGGCGCGGCCGGCGGTTACGCGGTGGACGGCACCCGCGGCGCCGTGATCGGCGGCCTGGGCGGTGCGGCGCTTGGCACGGCCATCGATCACTAAGACAGGCCGGTAGAGGCTGACCGGCTATCCGCGCACCGGCTCGCGTATCGATTTTCGCGGGCCGGTCGCGAAGGGGCGGGCGCGTCGTGCAGTTGCGGCAGGACGCGCTCCCCGCCCCATATCCCCGGATGCGGCAACCGGGCGGTTGTCGCAGAGCGGGCTCTTTCCGTTTGCAAAGCTCCAGTCCGGCCGCTTTCTGTCGCTTGGGATCTCCCTGGCGGCATGGGCATCCGCGATGCCGATAATCCGACACCCGCCACGACTGCTTTGAAGGGAGCTTGAAACCGCAGCCTGGGTTGCCGCGCCGACCGGTGGACAAAGCCGAAGCCCATGGGCTAAGCCATCCGCAACGGACAAGAGATCGGATGCGACCGTGACGAACAAGAGCGGCAAGCCCCTGCGCCTGGATGCGGCGACCGAACGGCTGGTGGCGCGGATGTGGCGCGAGTGGGTGCGGCCCTACCGCGGCAAGCTGATGCTGTCCTTCCTGCTGATGGCGGTGGTGGCGGCGACCACCGGCGCCTATCCGCTGCTGATCGACCAGTCCTATGCCATGTTCTCCGCCCAGGACCGCGGCATGCTGCTGGCGATCCCCCTGGCGATCGTCGCGGTGACGGTGATCAAGGGAACGTCGCTCTACTCCCAGACCGTGGTGACCAGCGACATCGTCCAGCGCGTCATCGCCGACGTCCGCCTGTCGATGTTCACGCATCTGCAGACCGCCGACATGGCCCAACTGCACGCCACCCCGACCGGGGCGCTGACCTCGCGCTTCATCAACGACGTCGACCTGATCCGGAATGCGCTGACCCGCACGCTGACCGGTTTGGTGCGCGACATCCTGACGGTGATCGCGCTGGTCGGATCGATGTTCTATCTCGACTGGTTCCTGTCGCTGATCGTCTTCATCATCTATCCCATCGCCGCGGTGCCGATCGTGCGCATCGGCAAGCGCCTGCGCCGCGTGTCGCGCGATACCCAGGCGCAGATGGGCGACATGACCTCGCTGCTGACCGAAAGCCTGTCGGGCGCGCGCATGGTCAAGACCTACAATCTGGAGGATTACGAACGCGCACGCGCCGGCCGCGCCTTTCACGAGAACTACCAGCTGACCATGAAGGCGGTGCGCGCCCGCTCGCGCATCGACCCGATGATGGAGGTGCTGGGCGGCGTCGCGGTGGCGGGCGTCATCGCGTTCGCCGGCTACCGCATGACGATGGGCGAGGGGTCCGTCGGCGCCTTTTCCGGCTTTGTCGGCGCGCTGCTGATGGCGGCCCAGCCGGTGCGCGCCATCGGCACGCTGAACGCCGCCCTGCAGGAGGGGCTGGCCGCCGCCCAGCGCATCTTCGAACTGCTGGACCAGCAGCCGACCATCCTGGAGCGGCCCGACGCCAAGCAGCTGGCGGTGACCGAGGGCGCGGTCGCCCTGCGCGGCGTCCGCTTCTCCTATGAGGCCGGGGCCGACACGCTGAAGGGCATCGACCTCGACGTGCCGGCCGGCAGCACGGTGGCGCTGGTCGGGCGCAGCGGCGCCGGCAAATCGACCGTCTTCAACCTGATCCCGCGCCTCTACGACGTGACGGGCGGCGAGGTGCTGGTCGACGGCCAAGACGTTCGCGGCGCCACCCTGCGCAGCCTGCGCGGTGCGGTGTCGATCGTCAGCCAGGACACCGTGCTGTTCAACGACACGGTACGGGCGAACATCGGCTTCGGCCGGCTGGATGCCGGAATGGAGGAGATCGTCGCCGCCGCCAAGGCCGCCGCCGCCCATGATTTCGTCTCGAAACTGCCGGAGGGCTACGACACGGTGATCGGCGACCGCGGCGTGAAGCTGTCGGGCGGCGAACGCCAGCGGCTGGCACTGGCCCGCGCCTTCCTGAAGGACGCGCCGATCCTGCTGCTGGACGAGGCGACCAGCGCGCTGGACAGCGAGTCCGAACGCTTGGTGCAGGCGGCGCTGGAGCGGTTGACGGAGGGGCGTACGACGCTGGTGATCGCCCACCGGCTGGCGACCGTGCGCAATGCCGACCGAATCGTGGTGATGGAAGGCGGTCGCATCATCGAACAGGGCACCCACGAGGCGCTGCTGGCCGCCGACGGCGCCTATGCGCGGCTGTGCCGGCTGCAGTTCGGCGAGGATGAGGTGCGTGCGGGGGCTTGAGGAGGGGCTTGCACCGATTGCCCCCACCCTAATCCTCCCCCGCTGGGCGGGGGAGGGGATCAAGTGCGTGTTTGATAAAGCAGCGGCAGTCCCCCCCCCGCCCAGCGGGGGAGGTTAGGTGGGGGTCTACCCTCGCCACCTCACTCCGCCGGAAACACCATCACCCGCTCGGCCGCCATCGCAGCCGACAACTCCTCGCCGGCCCGCACGTCCACATGCCCAGGCAGGCGGGCGTGGATTTCCGACACACCGCCCGGCAAATCCAGGCACACCCGCGTCGCCGGACCAAGGAAGCTGGAATGGCGGACGCGGACCGGCACCGCGTCCGGGCGGGCGCCCAACGGCACCAATTCCAGATCCTCGACGCGGCAGGCGACCTCCACCCTGGTCCCACCGGGCAGGTGCGGCGCCTGGATGCGGCCGAGCGGCGTGACGATCTGGCCGTCGCGCACCGTCGATTCGAAGCGGTTGACCTCGCCGAACAGGCGGGCGACGAAGCTGTTGGCCGGGCGCTGGTAGAGGTTCACCGGCGTGTCGGCCTGGACGATCCGCCCGGCTTCCATCACCACCACGCGGTTGCCCATCTCCATCGCCTCTTCCGGGTCGTGGGTGACGACGATGGTGGCGATGCCGCTGGCGCGGATGATCCGCACCACCTCTTCCCGAACCGAACGGCGAAGCTGCTCGTCGAGGGCGGAGAAGGGTTCGTCAAGCAGAAGCACCTTGGGGTCGCGCGCCATGGCACGGGCCAGCGCCACCCGCTGCTGCTGCCCGCCCGACAGGGTGTGCGGGTAGGCGTCGGCGTAGCGGGTCAGCGCCATGGTTTCGAGCAGTTCGGCCACCCGGCGCTTGCGCTCTGCGCGCGGGCGGTCGGTCTGGCCGAAGGCGATGTTGCCCGCGACGGTCAGGTGCGGGAACAGCGCGAAATCCTGGAACATCATGCCGACCGGCCGCTTTTCCGGCGGCAGGGAGCGGTCGGCGGTCGCGAGCGGCACCCCGTCCACCGTGATCGTGCCGGCCTGGACCGTCTCCAATCCGCTGATCAGGCGCAGCAGGGTCGATTTGCCGCAGCCCGACGGACCGACGATGCAGACCACCTCCCGCGGGGCGACCGACAGCGACACGTCGTCGACGGCGGTCAGCGGCCCGTAGCGGTGGGTGATGCCCGTCAGGACGACAGACGAAGGAGAGGGGGCGGACGAATTCGCGGTGAACGGGGCGTCGGTCATCTTACTTCCAGCCGGCACGGTCCATGATGCGCAGCGCCTGCGGGGTGTAGGCGGCGAACGCGGCGGCGTTGACGTCGGCGGCCTTGAAGCTGCCGAGCTTCACCAGTTCCGGATGCGGCTGGACCGCCGGGTTCACCGGATATTCCATGTTGCCGTCGGCAAACAGCCGCTGCGCCTCAGGGCTCAGCAGATATTCCAGCAGCTTGCGGGCGTTCTCCTGGTTCTTGGAGGTCTTCACCACGCCGGCGCCGCTGAGGTTCACATGGGTGCCGCGGTTGTCCTGGTTGGGGAAGATCACGCCGATTTTGGAGGCGACCTCGCGGTCCTCCTGCTTGGCCGAGGTGATCAGCTTGCCGACGTAATAGGTGTTGGCGATGGCGACGTCGCCCTCGCCCACGGCAACCGCCCGGATCTGGTCGGTATCGCCGCCCTGCGGCGGACGGGCGAGATTGGCGACCAGCCCTTTCACCCACTCCTCGGTCTTCTCCTCGCCCTGTGCTTCGATGATCGAGGCGGTCAGGGCCAGGCTGTAGGGATGGGTGCCGCTGCGGGTCAGGACGCGGCCCTTCCACTCCGGCTTGGCGAGGTCTTCGTAGTTCTTGACCTGCTCCGGCTTCACCCGGTCGCGGGCGTAGACGACGATGCGGGCGCGGCTGGACAGGCCCCACCAGGCGCCGTTCGGATCGCGCAGGTTGGCCGGGACCTTGATGGCGTCGAGCGTGGGCGAGGCGACCGGAGCCAGCAGCCCTTCCTTCGCCGCGGCGGCCAGACGGCCGGCGTCCACGGTGATGAACAGGTCGGCCGGGCTGCTGGCGCCCTCCGACTTCATCCGTTGGATCAATTCGTCGTGGTTGCCTTCGATGATATTGACCTTGATGCCGGTCGACTTCGTGAAGGTCTCATAGATGACGCGGTCGGTATTATAATGTCGCGAGTTGTAGATATTCACTTCCTGGGCCTGGACGGAGACGGCGGTCAAGGCACCGACGGCGAAAGCGATCCCGGCGAACTTATCGATGAACATTCCTCACTCCCGGACTGCGAATGACTCTCAAGGTCGTGAGAATGGATATCAGTTGCAGCTGATGCTGTCGAGGCGGGATTTACCCGAAGGAGGGGGCGGCCTGCATCGCCTGTGACCGCAGCATGTCGGCCAGCGCGTCCGGCGCCATCGGCCGACCGAAGAAATAGCCCTGCATCATGTCGCAGCCGACCGACACCAGGAAATCGCGCTGCTCCGCCGTCTCCACCCCCTCGGCGACGGTGGTCAGGCCCAGGCCGTGCGCCATGCCGACTGCGGCGCGGACCAGCGCGTTGTTCTTCGGGTTGTCCGGAACGTCGATGATGAAGGCGCGGTCGATCTTCAGCTTCGCCACCGGCAACTGCTGCACGTAGCTGAGCGAGGAATAGCCTGAGCCGAAATCGTCGATGGCCGCCTGGATGCCGAGGTCGGCAAGCTCCCCCAGCGTGCGCACCGCGACCTTCAGATCGCGCACCGCCGCCTGTTCGGTGATCTCCAGCCCCAGATGGCTGCGCAGCGACGGATGGCGGCCCAACAGTTCCTCCAGCCGTAGCGTCAGATTGCCGCGCAGGAACTGCTGACCGGAGATGTTGAGGAACACGCGGTCGGGCAGCACCCCCTCCTCCTCCCACCGCGACATCTGGGCGATGGCGGTGGACAGCACCCAGTCGGTGATGGGGACGATCAGCCCGCTTTCCTCCGCCACCGGGATGAACTCCGCCGGCGAGACCGGTCCCAGCGCATGGTGGGTCCAGCGCAGCAGCGCCTCCGCCGACCGGACGCCGCCATGGCAGTCCACGATGGGCTGATAGACCAGATGCAACTCGTTGCGTTCGATGGCGTGGGTCAGATGCATGGTCAGCATCATCCGCCGCGTCGCCGCCGCCGCCATTTCCGGCGTGTAGAAGCAGACCGCGTTGCCGCCATTGTGCTGCACCGCCTGCAGGGCCAGCTTCGCCTTGGCGTTCAGATCCTCCAATGTGCTGACCGAATCGTCCTGTACCGCCGCCCCAACCGACAGGCGCAGCCGCACCCAATGGCGGTCGGCATAGATGGAGGCGGTCAGCCGGTCGTGCAGAACCCCGGCCAGCGTCCGCGCATGCTCGCCGTCGGTCACCCGTGACAGCGCTGCAAATTCATCGGCGGCGATGCGGCAGACGATGGTGTTGGGCGGCAGAACCTCCATCACCCGGCTGACCATGGCCTTCAGCGCGGCGTCGCCGACATGGAAGCCGAAGGCCTCGTTCACGTCGCTGAACTGATCGACATCGAGGGAGAAGAGCGCGAACAGCCCCTCGCCCGCCGCTCCGCCGTCCGCGGTGCCGTGGCCGGCGAACAGCGCCTCGCAGTCCTCCAGGAAGGCGGTTCGGGTGAGGACGCCGGTCAGCGGGTCGTGCCGCGCCAGATATGTCGCGCGCTGTTCGGCGGCCAGACGTTCGGAGATGTCGCGGATGATGCCGACGAAGGTCGCCTCCTCCCCCAGCCGCGCCTGACCGACGCTGAGATGAATAGGGAAGACGGTGCCGTCCTTGCGCTGGCCCAGCGTGTCGCGGCCGATGCCGATGATCTTGGCCCGGTCCGTCTTCATATAGGTGTCGATGTAGCGGTTGTGGTCGCGCGAGAAGGGCGGCGGCATCAGGATGGTCATGTTCCGCCCGAGCAGCTCGCCCTCCTCGTACCCGAACAGCTGGCAGCAGGCGCGATTGATGGAGCGGATGATGCCGCTACGGTCGGACACGATGATGCCGTCCACCGCGGCGTCCAGCAGGGTCGCGATGAAGGTGTCGCGGCAGGTCACGAACTCCGCGATGCGGTCGGGATCGCCGGTCTGGTGGAAGGTGCCGAGATACCCCACCGTCTCGCCCGCGGCGTCGCGGTGGGCCAGCACGCTGCCGCTGAGAATCGAACGGCGGCCGTCGCAGCCGGCCGTCAGGCAATCGAGCGGCGCCGAAGACCGCGACGGCGACTGGCCGACCGTCGCAATGGCCGTCGTCAGCGCTGCGATCGTCGGATGATCGAAGTCGGCAAGCGGGTGGCCGACGAGATCCGCCGGATCGGCATCCAGCACGGCGGCGAACCGCGGATCGGCATGGCGGAGCACGCAGTCACGGTCGACATAAACCAGCACCGCCCCGCCACGGTCGAGCGGATTGGAGGCCAGCAGGCTCTCGGCCAACGAAGCCAGGAAGGCCGGATCGCGCGGCAGGGCGGTGGCACCGCCTTCCCGGGCGGAAGCATCGCCGCCGGGACCGCTGATTTCGGAGCCGTTCATCTGATCCGCCGGTTGTAGGTTCACGAAACGATCCGTCTTCTCTGCAGGTCTCTGACTGCCGGCCTGCCGAAACAGGATTGGGCAACCCATATTATCATTCGAATGCCCGACGGAGGTATTATGACCCCGATCGGCGACTTTTCCAACGTTCGGCCAAGCTGCGGCATACCGATCATTCGCGTGACCGCCGGACCGTGATGCATTCGCACTCTAACGGTTGAAGTCGGATGCGCGATTGACATGGTTCAATGCGCGGTACGGTTCCCGGGAATAATCGACCGCCGCGCGACGCACCACTACAGCTTTTGCGCGTGTGGTCTGCGACAATTCGGTGGCATTGCCCACTTGCACCTGGACCTGCGGCAGTGTTCCCCGCAGGATATTCGCGGATGGGAGCGTGTCGGCCGGAAAGGCTGCAAGGCGCCTCTCCCCAATGGCTTTCGACCCGCGTGCATTCGATGCCCGCGTTCATTCGATGGAGGAATAAACCGGACCTTCCAGGCGTTCGTGCGATATCGGCATCGGCAATGGCTGCCGCCGTGACGCATCGGGAAAGCCGGCGGTCCGCCGCTCAAGAATATGGATTGGGAGCACCGTGACATGACCAACGCATTCAGCCAGATCCGCCATGCCGACGGCCGTGCATACTACCAGGGCACCCCGCTGTCCCTGGCCGAAGCGCAGATCATGCTCAACGACGACATCCTGCGCGGCAGGGTGCGCGTCGGGGCGTATCTGCAGGTGGATGGGGGTCGTCTGGTCCTGGTGAACGGCCCTGCCCTGCGGCGGTCGGTCAACCGGCCGGTCCCGCCCGCCCTCAGCCCGCGCGGGGACCAGCGAGGATAATCGCCGCCCCGACCAGACAGAGCAGAGCGCCGCCCGCGTCCCAGCGGTCCGGCCGCGCTCCCTCGACCAGCCAGAGCCACAGCAGCGACGCGGCGATGTAGACGCCACCGTAGGCCGCATAGGCGCGGCCGGCGAAATCCGCATCCGCCCACGTCAGCAGCCAGGCGAACAGGCACAGGCTGGCCACGCCCGGCAGCGTCCACCACGGGCTGCGATCCAGACGCGCCCAGGCCCAGAAGGCGAAACAGCCGGCGATTTCCGCCAGCGCCGCCGCTCCGTACAAGGCCAGCGTCGGCCACACCGCCCGCTCCATCCATCCTCCGCATCGCCGCCGTCAATCGATCGATCGGTCGCGGCGATGCTGCGGCGCGCCCGGACCCTCGTCAATGGCTTGTGCCGATCCCGAAACACCGAATCGTTGCGTCGCGGCGAAATGCGCCACAGCTCGTTTCAATTTGCACCGCTAATATTACAGGCTGTTCATGGACTTGTCCGTGGGCGCGGCATAGATTTTTCGGGAGTGGAGGCATAGCGAAATGTTCATAGACGCATCCAATCCCATGCAGGACGCTTTGGAGACCATCCGGGCCACCGATGTGATCTCGGACGCGAAGAAGCATGCGTTGCGCCAGGGATTGGAGGCGCTGCGCCGCAAGCACTGCCCGCAGCATCTCCAGGCGACCGGCTGCTGTGACGACTGCGTAACCCGTCGCCGGTGCTTGGCGGCGGTTCTCGACCTGCTCGGTTCCTGAGCATCGTGACGAAGGCATGCCGATGAGCCTCCCGCCCGGCAATCGCCCGCCCGACGCCAACATGCTTGATGACGAAGCCGCGCTCTGCTCCATCGAAATACTGGCGGAAGCGGTGGAAATGGCCTTCGTACCGGGTATCCTGGAACTGCGCACCCTGCGTGACTCATTGCAGGATGCGCGACGGACCCGGTCCGCGGCAGCCGGGCAACTGGCCTACAGCGCCTTCAGCCGTGTGGACCCGGAGTTCCGCAACCGCATCAGCCATCACGCGCTGACACTGGCCACGCTGCGGCGCCGCAACGGCGGCCCGATGCCTGTCGCAGCCCCGGCGCCGGACCGGTCGGCCGGCCGCGGTATCGACGGGCCGCGCCGGGCCTGAGGGACGGCCACGCCCGGGCTCGCCTTTCGTGTACTAATTTTAATGGAGCCTTTCTCCTTCCGGTCTGTTGTCCAGGCATAACCAATTCACAGGAGGTTGCCACCATGGACAAGGATCGCATCGAGGGCGCCGCCCGCTCCGCCAAAGGCTCGATCAAGGAAGCCGCCGGCAAGCTGACCGGCGACAAGAAGACCGAGACCGAGGGCCAAGCCGACAAGGCCGCCGGCAAGGTTCAGAACACGATCGGCGGCGCCAAGGATGCCGCCCGCGACGCTCTGAAGTAAGCTTCGGGCCTGAACGGCCGAAAGCCCCGGCGCCGCATCCGATGCGGCGCCGGGGCTTTGCCGTGCGAAAAGGCCGCCCGCAAGTCCACTTCGCGGAAATCGACCGCGCGGAAAAGGGCTGTTGCCGCCCCACCCTACCCTATCTATGATGCGCCGCCCCGGCCGGATGGCCGAACGACGCGCTTAGATTCGGGTCCCATGCTCCAGTTCATCCGCAATTTCGCCGGCTCCTGGGTCGTCAAGATCCTGTTCGTGCTGTTGATCCTCAGCTTCGGCGTTTGGGGCATCGGCGACGTGTTCCGTGCCTCCACGCCCACCACCGTCGCCGAAGTCGGCAAGGTGGAGATCGGGCAGCAGACGCTGGACCAGGAATTCCGCCGGCAGATGGAACGGCTGCGCCCGATGCTGGGCGGCACCCTGACCACCGAGCAGGCCAAGCGCTTCGGCCTTCTGGACCAGTCGCTGCAGTCGCTGATCCAGCGCACGCTGTTCGACCTCGCCGCGACCGATATGGGAATTTCCGTCGGTCCGGAGGTGGTCCGGCTGCGCATCGCCGACGAGCCGGCCTTCCGCAACCAGCAGGGCCAGTTCGATCCCAACATCTTCCGTTCAGCGCTGCGCAACGCCCAACTGACCGAGGATGCCTATGTCGCGATGATCCAGCGCGAGACGGCGCGGCAGCTGGTCGCCGGCGCCGTCGCCGCCGGCCTGACGCCGCCGCAGCCGCTGGTGCAGGATCTCTACCGCTTCCGCGGCGAAAAGCGCGTGGCGGAGGTCGTGACTCTGCCCAACGCCGCAATCGGCGATGTCGGGGTGCCCGACGACGCGGCGATCAAGCAGGCCTATGAAGACCATCAGGTCCGCTTCACCGCCCCGGAATACCGGTCGCTGACCGTCGCCCGCCTGTCGCCCGACGTGCTGGCCAAGGACATCAAGATCGACGATGCCCAGCTGCGCAAGGCGTATGAGGAGCGGGCGAGCGAGTTCGGCGCGCCGGAAAAGCGCACCGTCCAGATGCTGGTCGTCGATGACGAGGCGAAGGCGAAGCAGATCGCCGAAGCCGCCAAGGCCAAGGGGTTGGCCGAAGCCGCCAAGGACGCCGGCCAGGAGCCGGTGACGCTCGACAACATCGCCAGCGCCGACCTGCCGGAAATCGGCGACGCCGCTTTCGCGCTGGAACCCGGCAAGACCTCCGACGCGGTGAAAAGCTCGCTCGGCTGGCACATCATGGCCGTCACCGGCGTGACCCCGGCGACCACCCGCAGCTTCGAGGATGTGCGCGACCAGCTGGCGAGCGATCTGAAGAAGGAGCAGGCGCTCGATTCCGTCTTCTCCATCGCCAACCGCGTCGAAGACCAGCTGGCCAGCGGCGCGTCGCTGGACGAGGTGGCGCAGGCTCAGGGGCTGGCTCTGACCAAGGTCGCCGCCATCGACAGCACGGGCAAGGCGCCGGACGGCAGGGACGCCGCCCCGGACCTGCCCAGCCTGAAGGCACTGCTGCCCGGCGCCTTCCAACTGAAGACCGGCGCCACCTCCAACCTGACCGAGGGTGAGGGCAGCGTCTTCACCGCCGTCCGCGTCGACAGCGTGATCCCCGCTGCGGTCCGTCCGCTGGCCGACGTGCGCGATCAGGTCATCGCCGACTGGCAGCAGGAACAACGCGCCGAGCGCGCCGCCAAGAAGGCGGAGGAGATCGCCGCCCGCCTGAAGCAGGGTGCTGAGGCGGCGGCGCAGGACGTCGCCACCCAGGCCGGCGCCAGCTTCGCCATGACGGCGCCCTTCACCCGCGATGCCCAGTCGGTCCAGGGCCTGCCGGGCGACATGGTCGCCAAGCTGTTCGCCGCCAAGCCGAACGAGGTGATCAGCGGCAACACCGCCGACGCCCAGGTCGTCGCCCGCCTGAAAGAGGTGATTCCCGCCGATCCCAAGGCTGCCGACGCCGATCTGGCACCGGTCCGCGCCTCGGTCGAACAGGGGCTGGAAAGCGATCTGGTGGCCGAGTTCACCAACGCGCTGCGCGACAAGTACCCAGTGAAGATCTACCGCCAGCGCATCGACCAGTTCTTCGCCAGCAACTGAGGCTCCGGCTTAGCCGACAGCCAAGCAAGAGGTCTCGTGCCGTGAAGGTCCAGCCCGATATCGCCAGCTTCGACGCCGCATACGCCGCCGGTCGGCCGCAGGTGGTGTGGACCACGCTGGTCAGCGACTTGGAGACGCCGGTCTCCGCCTATATGAAGCTGGCCGACGGGCGTCCCTTCGGCTTCCTGCTGGAATCGGCGGAGCGCGGGGCCGGCTCGCGGCGCGACCGCTATTCGGTGA
The DNA here is from genome assembly GCF_008364825.1 of Azospirillum sp. B21. Taxonomy (GTDB): domain Bacteria; phylum Pseudomonadota; class Alphaproteobacteria; order Azospirillales; family Azospirillaceae; genus Azospirillum. The sequence goes on along the minus strand of NZ_VTTO01000003.1, from coordinate 327,781 downwards.
TCGGCTTCAAGCCGGACGTGGTGTGGCGGTCGCGGGGCAACAGGGCGGAGATCAATCGCGACGCCCTGCATGACCGCGACGCCTTCCAGCCGCTAGGCGCCGCACCGCTCGACGCCCTGCGCGCGCTGATCAACGAGAGCCGGATTCCACTGCCGGAGGAACTGCCGCCGATGGCCGCAGGGCTGTTCGGCTACATGACCTACGACATGGTGCGGCTGATGGAACGGCTGCCGGACAACAATCCGGACGAGCTGAACATCCCCGACGCCATCCTGACGCGGCCCAGCATCGTCGCCATCTTCGACAGCCACACCGATTCGATCACGCTGGTGACGCCGGTCTGGCCGAAGGCCGGCAAGGACGCCGCCACGGCCTATGCCGACGCGCGGGAACGGCTGACCGATGCGCTGGCCGACCTGGAACGCCCCCTGCCCTACCGGCGCGAACCGCGGACCGAGAACGGCCTGCCGCTGGCCTGGACCTCCAACACGACGCGCGAGGAGTATCACGCCATCGTGGAGAGGGCGAAGGAGTACATCCGCGCCGGCGACATCTTCCAGGTCGTGCCGTCGCAGCGCATCCGCTTCCCCTTCAAGCCGTCGCCGCTGTCGCTGTACCGCACGCTGCGCCGCCTGAACCCGTCGCCCTTCCTGTTCCACTGCGACTTCGGCGACCTCACCATCGTCGGCTCCAGCCCGGAAATCCTGGTGCGCGTGCGCGACGGCAAGGTCACCGTCCGCCCCATCGCCGGCACCCGCAAGCGCGGCGCCACCACGGCGGAGGACGAGGCGCTGGCCGCCGATCTGCTGAGCGATCCCAAGGAACTGGCCGAGCATCTGATGCTGCTCGACCTCGGCCGCAACGATGTCGGCCGGGTGGCGAAGGTCGGCACCGTCAAGGTGACGGCCAAGATGATCGTGGAACTCTACAGCCACGTGATGCACATCGTCTCCAACGTCGAGGGCGAACTGGATCCGAAGTTCGACGCGCTCGACGCGCTGGTCGCCGGCTTCCCGGCCGGCACGGTGTCCGGCGCGCCGAAGGTACGCGCCATGGAGATCATCGACGAGTTGGAGAAGGCGCGCCGCGGCGTCTATGCCGGCTGCATCGGCTATTTCGGCGCGTCCGGAGCCATGGACACCTGCATCGCGCTGCGCACCGCCGTGCTGAAGGACGGCATGATGTATGTCCAGGCCGGAGGCGGTGTGGTCGCCGACAGCGATCCCGAGGCCGAATATCAGGAGACCGTCAACAAGTCGATGGCCCTGATCCGCGCCGCGGAAGAGACGCTGCGCATGACCGCGCGCGGGTAAGCGTTTCTCACATGACAATCAAAAAGGCCGCTTCGTCAGCGGCCTTTTTCATGCGCGGATGGCGGCATACGGCACGCCCTCGTCCCAGCACGCGATTATCCACAGGATTTTGCGCGCCGAAAACGCAAGCCAGCGCACACATCTGCAACCATGTGGTTATAGTGGCCGGGTGCGGACGGGGTGGCGGATGGGCCGCCACCGCCGCACACCAAGGGAGAGAAGAGGATGGAGAAAATCCTCACACTCCTGATCCTGCTGTTGCAGATCATCAAGGCGTGCCTTGATCTTCTGAACCGCTGATCGGATGGGCGTATCGGGGTCTGGACACCCCGGTACGCCTGTCCCTAAAGATAAGCCATTTCCCGCGTCCCGCAAGATGCTTCTGCACGTGGGACGATCATGACGTGGGACGATCATGCGCTCAGTCGTCGCCGCCGGCCGGCATCGGGCCGTGCGGCAGTTCGGCCCTGCCGCCGCGGTGGAACAGGTTGCCGACGAAGCGGCCGAAATCTTCCATGTAGAGGTAGAGCGAGGGCGTGATGTAGAGCGTCAGCACCTGGGACACGCACAGCCCGCCGACGACGGCGAGGCCCAGCGGCTGGCGCAATTCGGCTGCGGCACCATGGGCGATGGCGATGGGCAGCGTGCCCATGATGGCAGCCATGGTGGTCATCATGATCGGGCGGAAGCGCAGGATGCAGGCCTGCTCGATGGCGTCATGCGCGGACATGCCGTTGCGGCGCGCCTCCACCGCGAAGTCGATCATCATGATCGCATTCTTCTTCACGATGCCGATCAGCATCAGGATGCCGATGATGGCGATCATGCTCAGTTCGGTATCAAACAGCATGAGCGTGCCCAGCGCGCCGATCACCGCCGACGGCAGGCCGGACAGGATGGTCAACGGGTGGACGAAGCTCTCGTAGAGCACGCCCAGCACGATGTAGATCACCAGCACCGCCGCCGACAGCAGCAGCGCCTGACCGGCCTGGGCATCCTGGAACACCTGGGCGGTTCCGGCGAAGCCGGTGGTGATGGTGGGCGGCAGGCCCAACTCGCGCTCCGACGCGCGGATCATGTCCACCGCCTGTCCCAACGAGGCGCCGGGCGCAAGGTTGAAGGAGAGGGTCACCGCCGGAAGCTGGCCCTGATGCGCCACCGCCAGCGGGCCGGCCGTACGCTCCACCCGCGCGAAGGCGTCGAGCGGCACCAGCTTGCCCGATGTGGTGGAGCGGACATAGATGCGTGACAGCGAACTGTCGTCGCCCTGGTATTTCGGCTCCAGCTCGATCAACACCTGATAGTCGTTGCTGGGGGTGTAGATGGTCGAGACCTGCCGCTGGCCGAAGGCGCTGTAGAGAGTCGAGCGCACCTGATCGACACCGATGCCCAGAGTCGCGGCCTTCTCGCGGTCGATGTGGACATAGGCCTGCGGATTGTTCAGCTGAAGGTCACTGGTGACATCCTGCAGGATGGGAATGCCGTGCAGGGTCTGCTCCAGCCGGCCCGACCACTGGTACAGCTCGTCCAGGTCGAGGCCCTGGATGGTGTACTGATACAGGCTCTTGGACGCCCGGCCGCCGATGCGCAGGTTCTGCACCGGCTGCATGTAGACGGCCATACCGGGAATGCCGTTGACCTGCCGGCGCAGCTGCTGGATCACCTCGGTCGCCGAAGGCCGTTCCTCGCGCGGCTTCAGCGTGAGGAACATGCGGCCCTGGTTGCCGGTGCTGCCGCCGACGCCGACGGAGGAAATCACGTCCACCACCGCCGGATTGGCCTTCATGATGGCGGCGACCTGCTGCTGCCGCTCGGCCATCGACGGGAAGGCGATGTCGGCCCGCGCCTCGGTCGTCACCTGGATCTGGCCGATGTCCTCGGTCGGGAAGAAGCCCTTGGGGATCGCCTGATAGAGAACCGCCGTGCCAACGACGGTGGCGATCATCACCAACCCCATCAGCGGCCGATGACGCAGCGTCCAGCGCAGCGTGCGGGCATAGCCGTTGAGCAGGGCCGAGAACCCACCCTCCAGCACGCGTCCGAACCAACCCTCCTTCTCGCCATGGGCATTGTGGACGAGAAAGCGGGAGCACATCATCGGCGTCAGCGTCAGCGACACGAAGGCGGACGCGGCGATGGCCATGGTGACGACCAGCGCGAATTCATGGAACAGCCGACCGACCACGCCGCCCATCAGCAGGATCGGGATGAACACCGCGACCAGCGACAGGGTTATCGACAGAATTGTGAAGCCGATCTCGCGCGAGCCCTTGATGGCGGCCTCGAACGGCTTCATCCCTTCCTCGACGTAGCGGACGATGTTCTCCATCATCACGATGGCGTCGTCCACCACGAGGCCGACGGCCAAGGTCAGCGCCATCAGCGAGATGTTGTCGACCGAAAACCCCATCAGGTGCATGCCGCCCGCCGTCGCGATCAGCGAAATCGGCACGGCTAGCGCCGGGATCAAGGTGGCGGACAGCCGGCGCAGGAACAGGAAGATCACCAGCACGACCAGCACGATGGTCAGGGCAAGGGTGAACTGCACGTCCTCCACCGCCTGACGGATCGATTGCGAGCGGTCGTTGACGATCTGGATCGCGGCGGAGGCCGGAAGCTGGGCCTGGAAGACCGGCACCAGTTCGCGCACCCGGTCCACCACGTCGACCGTGTTGGCGTCGGGCTGGCGCTGGACCGCCAGCATGATGCTGCGCGTGCCGTTCAGCCAGCTGGCGGTGCGGTTGTTCTCCACGCTGTCCAGCACCTGCGCCACGTCGCCCAGCCGCACCGGCGCGTTGTTGCGGTAGGCGACGATCAGCTCGCGGAAGGCGGCGGCGTCGGGAAGCTGCGGGTTGGCCGCGATCACCAGCTGCTGCTGTTGACCGGTCAGGGTGCCGACGGGGGTGTTGGCGTTGGCGGCGGCCAGCGCCTTCTGCAATTCGTCGATGCCGATGCCGCGGAGCGACAGCGCGTTGGGGTCGACCTGCACCCGCACGGCGTATTTCTGCGAGCCGTAGATCTGCACCTGGGCCACACCCGGCAGGGTCGCGACCTTCGGCTGGATCAGCGTTTCGGCGATGTCGTTCAGCCTCGCCAGCGGCAGGGTCGGTGAGTTCAGCGACAGGAACAGGATCGGCTGGTCGGCCGGGTTCACCTTGCGGTAGCTGGGCGGCGTGGTCATCTCCGACGGCAGCCGGCGCTGGGTGCGGGCGATCGCCGCCTGCACGTCGGCCGCCGCCGCGTCGATGTCGCGCTCCAGCACGAACTGGATGGTGATGTTGGTGTTGCCGAGCGTGCTGTTGGAGGTCAGCGTGTCGATGCCGGCGATGGTGGAGAATTCCCGCTCCAGCGGGCTGGCGACGGAGGCCGCCATCGTCTCCGGCGAGGCGCCGGGCAAAGTGGCAGTGACGCTGACCACCGGGAAATCCACCCGCGGCAGCGCCGCGGTGGGCAGCTGGCGATAGGCGGCCAGACCGCCCAGAACCAGCGCCGCCGTCAGGAGAATGGTCATCACCGGACGGCGGATGCAGAGTTCGGAGAGGTTCATGTCGCACCCCCGCCTGACTTGTCCTGGGTCAGGACGCTGCGGCCGGCCGCATCCTGTGCGGCGGAACCCTGCTGGCGGTCACCTTCGGCGGTTTCGCCGGAAGTTGCGCCGGCGGGCTTGCCGCCAGGACGCTCGGTCACCTTGGCGCCGGGGGAGAGGCGCGATTGGCCATCGACCACCACCCGCTCGCCGGCCTGCAGACCGGACGCGATGATGCTGAGGCCGCCATGGGTGCGCTCGACCGTGACCGGGCGGACCTCCACCGTCTCGTCGGCCTTGACGACATAGACGTAGCGGCCTCGCTGGCCGGTCTGCACCGCAAGATCGGGGATGGTAAGGGCATTCGGCTCCACCCGTAGGGTCAGCACGGTGTCGACGAACTGGCCCGGCCACAGTCGGGTGTCGGCGTTCGGGAATTCGCCCTTCACCAGGATGGTGCCGGTCTGCTGGTCGACCTGGCTGTCGACGAAGGACAGCCTGCCCTCCGCCGTTTCGCCGCGGCTGCCGGCGATGGAGGCGGTGACCGGCAGCGTACCCGTCGCGATCGCGCCGCGGATTGCCGGCAGGTGCCTTTCCGGAACGTTGAAGGCGACGTTGATCGGCCGCAGCTGGGTCAGGGTGACCAGCGGATTGGTATCGGCGGCGCGGACCATGGTGCCGACCTTGGCATTCACCGTGCCGGTGCGTCCATCCATCGGCGCGGTGATGCGGGTGAAGCTCAGCGACACCTTCGCCGCCTCGATTGCCGCGAGATCGGCCTTCACCGTGCCTTCCAGCGCATCGGCGGTGGCGACGGCGGCGTCATAGGTGGTGCGGGAGATGGCGCTGGTGCGCACCAGCTCCGCATAGCGCTTCACGTCCCCCTTGGCTTTTTCCAGATTGGCGCGGTCGCGTTCGAGATTGGCCTGGGCCTGACGCAACTGGGCCTCCAGCGCCCGGCTGTCGAGGGTAAACAGCGTGTCGCCCGTCTTCACCTCCTGCCCTTCGGTGAAGTTCACCGTCTCGACGACGCTGTCGACGCGGGCCTTGATGGCGATGGCGGCAATGGGCTGGACGCTACCGATGGTGACGATCTGCTCCGGCACGGCCTGGACCGCCACCTTCTGGGTCACCACCGGAACCGCACGAGTTCCCGCCGGCGCCGCGTCGGCCTTGGCGGTCTGGGACTGGCCCCCGGCATGGCGGGTCTCATACCAGTAGTACCCGCCGCCGCCGAGCAGTGCCGCGAACAGCAGGGCCAGGAAAAGCCGTCTCATCCGTTGGGACTCCAAACGCCGGTGGCCGGCTTGCGCTTATATGAAAGGAGGAAGATTGGTCAGGCCGGACATCAGGAAGTCGATGACGGAGCGCTCCAGCGCCTCGCGCGGGCGTTCATCCATCTGCATGATTCCGCCGCGCACCATGCCGATCACCAGAAGAGGGACGATTTCCAGATCGATCTTGCGGAACTCGCCCGACGCCATGCCGTCGGCCATGACCTGCTGCAGGGCGGTCGCGGTGCGCTCGCTTCGGCGGCCGATGATCCGACGCGTGCGGTCGGCAAGGTCCGACTGGTCGCCCCCCAGTCGCTTCAGCGTTTGCAATTGTTCGCTCAGCGTGCCGACCAGAGCGGAGACCATCGCCGTCAGGCGGACGGAGGCCGGGACCGGCTGAGGGGCGATTTCGGCGTTCAGCTTCTGCTCAAGCCCGCCGAGCGCCCGTTCAAGAGATTCCAGATAAAGCTCTTCCTTGGAGGGGAAGTAGCGATACAGCGTGGCCTTGCCGACGCCGGCCCGCTTCGCCACCTCCTCCACCTGGACGGAGGCATAATCGCGGCCGGCAAAAAGCTCCGCCGCAGCGTTGAGGATCACCTCGCGCCGCCGAGCCCGCCAGTCAGGTATCTCTTCCGCATCGAGAGGCATGAATGGAACCCACGGGTTTCAAAAAATGACGATAGTGGAGTTCCTTAGAGTGTCAAGGAACCGCTCTCTAGTAAAAATGAAATCGGCGTCATCGTTGGAAGTCTATCCCGGCCAAGGGTTTGACCTCTCCGCGGGTCCACAACCATTCATTGTACCAATGACGAAACCGGAGCATTCAAGCGCGAAGGGCGCGGGCTCCGGAGTCCCGAGGCGGCGCTGCCTGGGAAGCCGGAACCCGCGCCCATATAGGAGCTTTGCCGCTGAAGGATACGCACCCTTGCGGCCGTGGCAGATCAGCTCCGCGTGGTGGAGGATCGGCTGGAGCCGGTGACGCCGGTGGTGGAGCCGGTCATCGACCCGGTTCCGGCGGAGGCGCCGGCAGGGCCGCCGCTGGCCCCGGCCCCGGTGCCGGTGGAGGACGGCGCCGCGGACCCGGTGCCGCTGCCGGTGGAGGCGCCGATGCCGACATTGGTGCCGACCGTGGTGTCGGCCCCCTGCAGTCCGCCCGTCGTCCCGCCCATGGCGGAGGCCGTGGTGCCGGAACTGATGCCGGTGGAAGCACCGGAAGCCGAACCGGTCCCGGTGTCGCTCCCCGCATTCGCCATTGCGGATGCGCCGGCCCCGGTGGAACTGCCCCAGCCGGAGCTGCCCTGGTTGCCGGTCTGGCTGCGGACGCGCAGGTTGTTCTGCACATGGGTCACGCCGGACACGGCCTCGGCGACATCCTCGGCACGGCGCTTGGTCTGGCGGTCGGGGACCATTCCGGTCAGCGTCACCTCACCGCCGCTGACCGCCACCTCGATGTCGGACGCGTCGACATAGGCGTCGTCGGTCAGTCGGTCGCTGACGTCCTCGCGCACCCGCTCGTCGGAGCGGCTGTAGCCGCGCGGACCACGGCCTCGATGCTGGGAAGCGCGGCGTTCATCCTCATGCCGGCGGCGCTCGGCATCGTCGTCGCCGAACCAGGACGCGATCTCGTCGCCGGCCTGCTCCCAGAAGCCGCGCTGCTGCGTGCGGCCACGGTCTTCACCCCAGCGCTCGGCCCGGCCCCCGCCGTAGCCACCCCGAGCCTCCTGCGCGCGGTACATCCCGCCGCGGTCCTCGCCCCAGGAGCGGTCGCGCCCCTCGTCGCGCTGATAGCTGCCGCCGTAACTGGTGGATGAACTGCCGCCGAAGTCACGCCGGCTCGAACCGCCGCGTTCCCACTCGCCGCGGTCGCGGCCGGATTCGTAACCGCCGCCATAGCCGCTCCCGTAACCACCCTGCGACCCGTAATCGCGGTTGCGGTAGTCGCGGCTGGCATAGTTGCGGTCGCCGGTCTCGCGCTCGCCATACTCGCGGCCACCATAGCCGAGGGAGCCGCGGCCGCGGACGACCTGCTCGCCTTCGCCATAGGGGCGGACGCCGTAATCGCGGTCGCGATACTCGCTGCTGCCGACATCGCGGCTGGTGTAGTTGCCTTCGGTTCCGGCATTGCCGGCGCCGGCATATCCGCCATAGCCGCTCGACCCGGACCGTCCGCCATAGCCGGCGCCATAGCCGCCGCGGCTCATGTCGCGCCCGCCGCCGAAGCTGCGATCATAGACCCGCTCCATCTCGCGGGCATTGTCGCGTCGGCTGTCGCCACGGTCCATATTGGGATCGCGGCCGTAGCCACCTGATTCGTTGCCGACCTGCCCTCTGTATCCGGGATCGCGGTAGAGATGTCCGCGCTCGTCCTGGTGAAGATGCGCCTGCGGTCGATACATGTTTTCACGGTCGTTGGACCGGTAATCGTCCGGATCGTAGACGCCGGCATGGCGGGCCTCGCCCCAATCCCGGTGACGGTTCGGTTCGCGGTCGTCGTCGCGCCAGTCGCGGCCCTCACCGCGCCACCGATTCTCGTTCTGCGCCATCGTGGTCGGCTCCCTCTTGCTGGATTCTTGGAACCGCGGTCGGCACGGCGCGATTGGCATCGGCCACCGGCGCCTATGCGCCCGCGTTTCCCGAACAACAGAGGGGACCAAATCGCGTTCCGGATTTTTCCCGGCCGCTGCCGGTGTATCCAGAGATTTCTGGCACAGAGTTTGCGAGGTGGAGAGCGGTTGGTTCCACGCATCACTTGCGGCTTCGGCGCTTCATGCACCGAAGCCGCTTTCTTTTGCGCCCTATTATTGGGCAAAGACTTTAAACTGCTTAATTTGCGAGCGGCCGGTCGAGCAGACGGGCAACCGCGGCCCCCAACTCTTCGTTGAGAAAGGGTTTGTAGATGATCTCATCCGCATTGAACATGCGCGTCATCTTCAGCAGATAGCCTGCCGGCATGTTGGGAGCGCCGCCGGACATGGCGAGGATCTTCACGTCGGGCTGGGCGGTGCGCGCCGCCTTGATCAGTTCGATCCCGTCCACCTCCGGCATCAGCACGTCGGTGACGATCAGGTCGAAACTGCGGCGGTCCAGCGCGCGGATTGCAGCACGGCCGTTCTCCGCCTCGGTAACGTCGAAACCGCGACCCTCCAGATAGCCGGCCACGGACAACCGCACGGCCGGCGAGTCTTCAACAACCAGAATGTTTGGCCGAATGGCACTTCCCATCACACACCCGGCTCCCCTTCGGGAACCGCCTTATCGCAAGGCCGGCCGAAGCCGGCGGAATACGCCCCCGACGCCTTACCCCCGCCGTCATCCGCCCAACGCCGCGACGGCGGCAGCCGCGTCGGCATGGATTTCGAACAGCGACGAGAAGCCGCTGACGTCGAACACCTCGCGAATATGCGGCGCCATGGCCGACAGGGCGATGGCTCCGCGCTTCGCCCGGGCCGCCTTGGCGGCGACCAGCAGACAGCGAAGCCCGGCGGAACTGATGTAGGAAAGCTGCTCCATGTCGACAACAAGCCGTGTGCCCTCGGCGCCGATGACCGACAGCAGCGCCGCTTCGAACTGGGCGGCATTGCCGCTGTCGATGCGGCCGTCCGCGCGCAGCACGGTGACGCCGTTGACCGACTGTTCGGTAATATTCATCCCCTGCCCTCGCCTTGCCTTAGCTGGATCTTTCCTACCCTGTGCTTATAGCACGCCCTCGCCGGTCAGACGATGCATTCGCAGTACGACGGGGCGGTTACCGCCATCGATTTTCCAGTGTCAGGCGACGGGATCGGACAGCTGCGCCACGGTGGCGACCGGCGCATCCGCCGCTCCACGCCAGCGTAGGACCAGACAGGTGATGTCGTCGGACTGCGGCGCACCGGCGGTGAAATGGGCGACATCGGCCAGCACCCCATCCAGCCCGTCGCGCGCCGAGGCGTTGGTCTGCCCGGCGACTGCGGCAACAAGCCGCGGGTCGCCATACATCACGTCTTCACCGTTGAAGGCCTCCGTCACGCCGTCGGTGAACAAAACGACCATGTCGCCGGTGTTCAGCGTCATAGTCTTCTCGCCGAAGGGCATGTCGGGCATGGCGGCCAGTGCGATGCCGGGGGTGCGCTCCAATTCCTTCACCGCGCCCGACGCGGTCATGCGCAGCGGCGGGTTGTGGCCGCCGTTGGAGAAGGCCAGCACACCGGTGCGCAGGTCCAGCTCGCCATAAAAGACGGTGACGAACATCATCTGTTCGTTTTCCGCGGCAAGTAGGTTGTTGACCCGGCGCATGGTCTCCGCCGGGCCGACGCCGGATTCGGCGATGGCGCGCAGCATGGTGCGGGTGATCAGCATGAAGAAGGCGGCGGGGATGCCCTTGCCCGACACGTCGGCGATGACAAGTGCCACCTTGTGTTCGGAAATCGGGAAGAAATCGTAGAAATCGCCGCCGACCTCCTTCGCCGGAATCATCCGCGCGGCGATGTCCAGCTCCGGCAGGTCGGGGAAGACCTGCGGCAAGATGGTCAGCTGCATGGTGCGGGCGATCTCCAGCTCCTGTTGCAGGCTGATCAGGCGCCGCTTGTCGTCCAGCGCCTCGCGCAGGTCGCGCACCATCTGGGTCAGCTGCACCTGTTGGGTGCTGACCCGCGTCGCCAGCCGCGAGAAGCCCAGCGCCAGCAGCCCCAGCTCGTCGCCGACGCCCTTGGACTGGGCGGACTGGGCGTCGTGGGTCTCCGCCTCGATCTGGCGCAGTTCCTCCAGCAGGTTCTGGCGGGCATCCTCCTCCAGGGTGACCGCCAGCGCCTCCATCTGGCGGCGGATGAAGCGCTGCTGGCGGCGCAGGCGGCGCTCGCGCTGGCCGGCGCTGCGCTCTATCTCGCGCATTACGCCGCGGAAGACCTCCACCGCACCGGCGATGCGGCCGATCTCGTCATTGCCGGCCGGCAGCTCGACATAGCCCATGGCGCGCCCGCGGGAAAGATCCTGCAACGCCTTCACCGCCCCGTCGAGCGTGGAGAAGTTCCGCCGCAGAAAACCGTAGAGCAGTCCCAGCGCGCCCAGCAGCACCAGCCCGACCGCCGCGACATAGGCGACCGACCACAGTGCCTGCTCCTCCACCGCCTGGGTGACGTCGGTGGCGATCAGAACGGTGGCGACACGCCCGCCGGCAAGGTCGGCGACCGGCAGACTGGCCAGGGCGTAACGACGCCCGCCGCCGGCGATGGTGGTGATGCTGCGCTCCGCCGGGCGGATCAGCGGCTTGACCGCCGGCCACAGTGGATCGCTCTGCCCGTCGAAGGCGGTGCCGTTGCGGGTCACGGCGAAGACGCGCCCGCCGGTGGTCCGCCGCAGCACGTCCAGCGCGGCGACGAAATCCAGCCCGGCGACGGCGGCACCGGTGACGCCGGCCCCGCTGCCCGCCCCGCCGCCGGCCCCGGTCCCGGCATAGATCGGCACACCGGCCACCACGACCAGCCGTTCGCCGTCGACCAGACGGACGCCGCGCGCCAGCTTCTGGCCCGACAGGATGGCATCCAGCGCGCCGCGGTTCAGCAGCGGCTCCGGCTCCAGCGCCGGGTCGGTGCTGTAGAGCAGTTCCCCCGATTTCGACAGCAGGTTGACGTCGGTGATCCCGCCGGTGGCGGGCGCGGCGATGATGCCGAGCGCCGCGACGCGCCGGTCCAGGGCGCCGCGGTCCTCCGCCTCCACCGCGCGGGCGATCTCGGCATCGCCTGCCAGCCGGCCCAGCCCCTGGTCGATGCGTCCGACGGCACCCGACACGGCAAGCTGCCAGGAGGTTTCGAGACGGGCCAGTTCCAACTCGCGCGCACGACGGTCGAGGGCATCCTCGCGCAGCGCGGCAAAGCCGAGGAGAAGGCCGGCCACAACGGTGACGGTGGCGAGAACGAACAGGATGATGCGGGTCTGAAGCAGCATAGGGGCCTCTCAGCTCCGCAGAACGACGATGGGACGGGCCAGCAGCGCTGCCAGGGCGGCCGGCAAAAGCGACGATGCCGCGAGCATCCCGCCGTCCCAGCCGACCGCCGCCGCCCACAGCAGGGCCGCGACGATCCCGGAGGCCAGCGCCCGCAGCAGCGAGAACTGCCCGCCGTCCGCGGCCTGACGGCGCACATAGGACAGCGCCAGCCCGGCCGCGAAACCGCCGGCCAACCCACCGGCCAATCCGGCCGGCAACGCGGTACCGCCGAGCAGCAGCACGGCCGCCGCCGACAACAGCGCCAGTGCGCTCAGCACCGCCGCGACACGGCGCCAGCCGGGCGGGACGACATAGCCGGCAATGGCACCGACCAATGCAGCGACAAGCGCCGGACCGGCCAGGGAAAAGCTGCCGGCGAGAACCAGCAGGGGCGCCGCGGCGGCCGACAGCAGGGCGAAGGCAAGGACATCGTCGGATCGTGAATCGATCTCGCGCCGCGGTGCCGCCTCCAGTCCGGGGCCGAGAGCGGTCAGCGCCGACAGCCGGGTATTCTCGACGGCGGAGGCCACCTCCGGATCGAAGACGGCGGCGCGCACCTCGTCGGCATGGGCGGCGAAGCGCTGGCGGCGATCGTGCAGGCCGAAGACGACGGCGTTGAAGGCGAAGAGCAGCCGGCCGACCTGATCGCGCGGACGGCGGCCCAGCAGGGTGGCGAAACGCCCGTCCACCGCCTCCGCCATCGCCCGGGCAAGGCGGCGCAACGGCGCGCGGAAGCTGGCGCGGGCCAGAACCCCCGCCAGTTCGGCCAGCAGCAGCAGAACCGCCAGCCCCCCCAGCGTCACCGTCGCCAACTCCCCGGCGATCTGGCCGCGCACTTGCAGCGGCTGGACCCCGACCAGCACATGTCCGGCCGGCGGCTGAGCCGCACCGCCCCCGCCGCCTTCCGACGACAGGCGCCCGATCCGCACCGGCACCCGCAGGATCAGCAGGCCGTCGCGCTCGATCGGCTGGAGGGTGGCGGCACGGGTCTCCGGCGTCGGCAGGCCGCGCAGTCCGGCGGTCAACGCCTGCAGTCCGGCAGCGTCGATGCCGCCGCCGGCATTGACCGCGCCTTGCAGCAGCACCCCGTCGCCACCGGTCAGCGCCAGGAAGCCCAGGTCGGGGTTGCGTCCGGCAACACCCTGGAGATAGGCCCCCACCCCTTCGATGCGCGGCAGGGGAATGCCGTAGGCGATGGCGCGTTCCAGGTCGTGCTGAACCGCCTCCGCCACCGCGGCGGCCTTGGCGGCGCGTGCCTCCCCCAGCTGGTCCTGCGCCAGCCAGGTGCCGAGCAGCCCGACGCCGGCCATCGCCAGGGCGGCGGCCAGCAGGATGACGGCGGGGATGCCGGCCATGAACAGGCGATGGCTCCGGGTATGGCTGCGGGTCGTCATGCGAGTTCATCCAGGCGTGCGACTTCGCGCTCCGCCTCGTCCAGGATGGTCAGGCGCCGCCGCACCGCCTCGGTGAACGCCGCGGCCGGCAGCCCCAACGTCTGCTGCGACGATTGCGCGGAGAGTTCGGCACGGATGCGCCCGCCTTCCCCCAGCCCTTCGAGCGTCGTCGCGATGTCGGCCAGTGAACGGCGCGGTCCGGCGGCAAGCCGCAGACCGGCCAGCCAGCCCAGCAGGGCCAGCGGAAGCGCGATCAGCACCGCGCCGATGGAGAGGGTCAGGGCGTAATGGCGCATCGGCTCGGCCATCGCGCCGGCCGGCATGCGGACCAGCAGGCTGCCGGCCGCCGTATCGAAACTGGTGGCGAGCCCGACGCCGTAGACCCGCTCGTCCCCGCGCTCCTCCGACCAGAAGCCGCTGACGCCACCATTTTGCTCGGCTGAAGTCCGGATGGGCAGCAGCTCGCCCACCTCCACCGCGTTGGTGGAGAACAGGACGGTGCCGGTCTCGTCCAGGACGGTGACCGACTGGATGCCGGGAAGGGCGACGCGGGCGCGGGCCAGCAGCCCGTCGACCTGCGGCAGGTCACCCAGCGCAAGGCCGAGGTTCAGCTGGGTTTCGAGCGACGCCTTGGCCTCGCTCAGCACGAAGCCGACCTGGGAGGTCACCGCCTCGTCCAGGCGGCGCGCCTGTTCGCGCGTCCACAGCACGACGGCGGACAGCGCGGAGACGAACACCGCCACCGCCACGAACGCCGCCAGCCGTGCCCCGAAACTGCCCGATCCCATTCCGGTCATCCCCCTTCAGCCGGTCATGCGCGTCAGCGCCCGCCCGGCCCCGTCCCGTCATGCTCCAGCGAAGTCTTTTCCCGTCCGCACAACGCGTACCAGCGCCGCGCCGCGCCGTCGCCCGCGGCGACGCGACCCCAGACATGGCCGCGCTCGAACACGTCCCAGCGGCCGGCCAGCTCCTCCACCGCCACCAGTTCGGCGCTGGCGGTGTCGAAGATCGGATCGGCGGTGAAGTCGCGGTGGACCAGCAGCCGGACCAGATCGCCGCCGACGCGGACCAGCCGCTTCGGATAGATGCCGTGGCCGGCCAGATGGCCCCAGCTGCGGTGGTTGCGGGTGCTGACGGTGGTGATCAGGTGCCGGCGGCCCAGCGCCTCCGCCACCTCGATCCGCCAGTCGATCAGCCGGTGATGCAGGCCGCGCCCGCGCTCGGACGGATCGACCATCGCCGACGACATGTGTGCGACCCAGGGCAGTTCCGCTTCCGGCAGGTCGAGGTCGCGGCCCCGGTTGGGATCGTCGCCGGACGGCAGGCCCAGCGCGCCGTAGGCGACCAGACGGCCGCCGGATTTCTCGTTCCCACGCCCGTCGTGACGGAAGATGCCGGCGGTCAGCCCCTTCTCGCCCAGATGGTCGGCGACGAAGTTCCCGACCTCGCCGGCCATGCGGTAATGGTCGGGATCCTCCAGTGTCGCCACCACGCGGACGCGGAAGTCGGCCAGCAGGTTGGAATCGTCCAGGTCCATCATGCGGGCGGTCAGCCCGTCCGGCAGGTCGGCGGCCAGTGCCCGCAGTCGGACCGCGGCCACCGCGCGGGCAGCCTCGCCGCGCAGAGGGGCTGCATCGAATGGCAGCGTCATCGGGATATGGGCGCTCATGATTCGATGATTTCCGCGAAATTCAGGAGGCCGATGGGCGGGTAGTACTCCAGCGCCCGGACCGTGGCCATGTTGATGATGACGGAAAAGCGCTTCAGCGTTTCCACGGGAATTTCAGCCGGACTGACGCCGTCCACCAGGATCTGCGCCGCCTTGAAGGCGGTGAAGCGGCCGATGCCGTAGGCGCTGCTCGCCAGCGCCAGCATCGCCTTGTCGGTGCGCACGATCAGCTCGGTCACCGAGAAGGTCGGCAGGCCCAGGCGCAGCGCCTCCGCTGCAACGACGGTGCGGTTGTGGAAGGCGATGAAGGTGTCGGGGCCGATATAGAGAACCTCGCCCCCGCGCCTCGCCACCCGGGCCAGCGCGTCGGGCACCGCGGCGGAGATCGGCTCGCCGCGGTCGTTCAGGGGGACCGGCTCTTCGATCAGCTCCAGCCCGCGCAGCGCCGTCTCGGCCCGCAGCCCTTCGATGGTGAGGACGGAGTTGCGTTCCTGCGGGTTGTAGACCACGCCCAGCCGCTTGATCGGGCGGTAGGCCTGGATGGTGTTCAGCTGCACCGCGATCGGCGCGATGTGGATGGTGCCGGTCACGTTGCGCCCCGACCGCGCGAGGTCGGGCACGATCTTCGCGTCTACGGGCGCGGCGACGAAGGTGAAGACCACGGGGATGTCGGTGACGTGCTTGCGCGGGTCCGCCTCGTCATGGGGGCCGACCAACGCGCGGGTCTGCGGCGTGCCCCAGCTGTAGACGAGGTCGGGGCGCGTGTCCTTGATCTCCTGGATGATGCCCGGCAGCTTGGCGGTGTCGCCGCCGGTGTTGCGGATGGTATAGTCCACCTTCAGGCCGCGCCGGGCCAGATAGTCCTTGAAGCCGAACTCGTTGTCGCTCTCGCCGCGGCCCAGCACCATGGTGATGCGGAAGGTCTTGTCGGGCACCGTGGCGGCCAGCGCCGACCCTACCAGCATGTTGCCGGCCAGCGGCAGTCCGGGCAGTGCCAGCCCGCCGGCGGCGGCGAGGCGCAGCAGCGAGCGGCGGCGGATGCGGAGGAGATCGCTTTCGTCGATTCTCATCGCGGTCAAGCCTCCTGTGGCCGGGCGGCGGGGGATGCCGGGCGCCCGGTGCGGAAAAGGATCCAGAAGAGAAGCGCGCTCGCCCCGCACAGCAGGCCGATGCTCAGCATCGCCTCGCGGTAGGAGGTGGCGACCGCCACCGCCATCGCGGTGACGGGGCCGAGCGCGCCGCCCAGCCGTTCGATCAGCCGGTACCAGCCGATGGCCGCGGTCTCCGGCAGGCCACCGTCGCGGGCGATCTGTGAGACCAGGGTCAGCTGCGGGGCACCGACCAGCGCCTGCGACAGGCCGAACAGGGCTATGGCAAGCGGCGGCCCCCACAGTGACTGGGTGGCGATGATGGGCAGGCAGCTCGCCAGCGTGCCAATCCCACCGGCGGCGATGAAGCCGCGCCGCGCCTGCCAGCGGTCGGACAGGCTGGCGGCCAGCGGCGACACAAGGATGAAGGCGACGAAATACATCATCTGCACCCGCCCGATCTCCGCCTTCGACGCGCCGTCGGCGGTCAGCAGCAGCGGCACGAGGCAGAAGAGGAAGGCGGTCGACGCGATCTTCGTCGGAATGGCGCTCAGCACCATCAGGGCGGAGAAGCGGAAGTCGCGGAACAGCGGCAGGGCGCTGCCCATCGCCGGACGGGCCGCCGCGCTGGCTGCAGATTGTGCCGCACCGCGGCCGCGCAGCAGAAGCAAGCTGACCGACAGGCCGGAGCCCAGCGCCAGAAGCGCACCCAGCAGGAAGGTGGCGCGGAAGCCGATCTGGTCGGCGATGATGCCGCCGCTGACCGGACCGCAGACACCGGCGGCCAGCAGCGCGCCGATGAACATCGCCATGCCGGCCGCGCGGTTGCGCGGGCTGGTGTGGTCGATGACGATGCCCTGCGCGGTGATCAGCACCAGCCCATAGCCGAGCGCCGTCAGGCAGCGCCACAGCATCAGCTCCGCCAGCGACCCGGCGAAGGCGGTCAGCGCAAGGCTGACGGAACCAAGCAGAGCGCCGATGGTGAAGGCGCGCGACCGGCCCCAGCGTTCGGAGAAGCGGGCGCCGCCCGGCTGCGACAGCGCCCAGATCAGCATGAACAGCGTGATCGGCAGGCTGACCACCATATCCGGCGTCAACCACGGCACCTCGCCGGCGAAGGACTTGGCGTAAGCCGGCAGGAAGGGGCGCGACAGCTCTTCCGACAGGCAGAACAGAAAGACCGGCAGCCGCAGGAAGACTAGGTTCAGCGGCGTCGGCGGCGGACGCGCGGAGTCCGGATCGCGGAAGCGGAAGCGACGGACAAGCGCCGACAGCCCGGCTTCCGCCCGGCCGACCCGCGGATCGTCGGCGCCCAGCCGGCGGCGAAGCTCCGCCACCCGCCCGGCGAGGCCGGCATAGCGGGCGTTGACGCCGTCGAGCGCGGCGCGCACGCCGCCTTCGAGCGCCCGGTCGTCCTTCGCCGCCAGCGGCCCCGGGATTTCGGGCAGGGTGGCGCGGAAATCCCCCTCCTCCGACCGGTCGGCCAGCAGCCGCAGGGTCAGCACCCGCCGCATGGCGAGATTCACCACCAACTGCAGCACTTCGAAGATCAGCAAGACGGAAACGATGACCACCGACAGCACGTCCAGCGCCAGATCGGTCGAAGCCTTGGCCAGGAAGGCGCTGTCGACGCCGACATGCAGCGCACCGGCCGGACTGGTGGTGTCGCCCAGCGGGCGCTGGACGTCGACGAAGCCGCGGGCCAGCCGGCCGTCGGCGGGGCCGGTCAGCCGGTCCGGCGACAGCGCCGTGATGCCGGCCAGCGGTCCGCCGGCCGCGGCGACGATGCGCCCGTCCGGGCCGGTCACCGCGATGTAGGCGATGTCGTCGTGGCGCTCGACCTCCGCCGCCAGCAAGGCATCGAGGCCGGCCATGCGGTCCAGCGGAATGCGGACGCCAAGCCCGCGGTCGATCTGCGCGCCCATCAGGCCGCCGACCGTCTGCGCCTTGCGCGCGAGTTCCGGCTGGAACAGCGGATCGAAGCTGCGCAGCGACAGCCAAGAGGCCGCGCCAGCCGCCAGCAGCAGGACCGCCACCGTGACGATGGTCAGCCGCAGCACCAGCGCGCTGATCGGGTCGCGCCGTCTGGCCGGATTGGTAGCCGGCTTGGAGGAGGTGATGCGGGCCGGATCGCTCATGTCACCGCGCCCTTCGCTGGGAGTGGTCCGGGGGCATTCGGCGCCATGGCATCCAATTCGCGTTCCAGATCTTCCATGGCGTGATCGGCGTCGGCGATGCCGTGGTTCAGGCGGTCGCACACCAAGCCCAGCGGCGCGGTGCCGTCCGCCAATCCACCGCGTCCGCCGCGCTGCCGCACAACGGCGAAGACAGCGGCCAGTGTCATCAGTGCGGCGATACCCACCAGCGCCAGGATGTTGCCGCGCAATCCCTCCTCGACCGCCGTGACCCGCGACTTCAGCCCGGTCAGGGAGGAGCGCAGGATCACCTGCCCCACCGTCTGCCCAAAGCTGTTGCGCACGTCGGAACCGAGGATCAGGACATCGCCGGCAATCTGCTGGCGCAGGATTCCCGCCGAAGCGTCATCATTCCAGCGAACCGGCGTAGGCTGTCCGACTGCGTTGCGGTCGGCGGCGAACAGGATGATGCCGCGGTCGTCCACCACCTCCACGCCGAGGATTTCCTCGCCGGACGCGGCGCGTTCGGCCTGGGCCTGCAGATCGACCAGTTCCGACAGGTCGAGGCCCAGAGTCAGGCCGTATTCGACCCGGCGCCTCATCTCGTCCGCCACCACGGCGAGGCGGGAGCCGGTGACCTCGCGCAGTTTCTGTTCGAACTTCAGTCCGGACAGCGCGACCGACAACAGCACGGCGGTCGCAACCGTCGCCGCGATCACGGCGCCGGTGCGCAGGGCCAGCACCCCGCCCAGCCTCATGGTGTCCCTACGACAGGAATAGGTGATGCATCAGCCACGGATCGCCCAAAGCTCCATCGCCACCTGGGGGAAATCACCCGCTAGATGAACCGCGATTCCGCCCGAAGTTGCAAGCTGTTTCCAAATAGGGCTACCGCGTTCGAGTTCGAAATACACGGCACCTGCATGGTAGGGCAGTTGGCGCGGAGCGACGGGCAGCGGCCTTACTCGGATTCCAGGCAACTGTACATTGACAAGCTCGCGGATTTGCTCCACCGGGCCGATCTTGACCAGCGCGGGGAAATTGCGGCGCAGCGCCTCGCCCGGCATGTCCGCCCGCACCGCCAGCACGAAGGTCGCCGTGGTGATCAGCGAACGGTCGGCAATGGTGCCGACGCGGATGCCGTATTTGCGTTCCTGCAGATCGATCGGAATCGCGGTCTGTTCCAGCACCGCGCTCAGCGAGCGGCGGATCTCCGCCATCACCGGTTCGAGCGTGCCCTGCAAATCCTCGTGCCGGTAGGGCGGGAAGCTGGGTGGACGCTTGTTGACGGCGGTGAAGGTCGCCAGTTCGCCGGCCAGCCCCAGCATCATGCCGTGCAGCCGTTCCGGATGGATGTCGGGCATGCGGGCGATGTTGGCGAACAGCGGTTCCGACCGGTTGGCGACCTGCAGCATCAGGAAGTCGGCCATCTCGCCGGCGCCGCGCCCGTTGGAACCGCCGACGCGGGCGGCCAGCGCCTCCGACCGGCTGTTCAGTAGGCCCTGGATTTCAGTGACGAAGCCGGCCAGCGGAGCCAGCGCCTGGACGTTCAGGGCCGGCGGGATGTAGCGCTCGTCCAGCGAGGCGTGGCGGTCGGACCGCACCTCCTGGATGCGGGCGAGGCCCAGGCAGTGGTATCCGGCCCGCTCCTGCCGCTCCAGCCGATAACGCAGGCGCAGGCGCCCGGTGCGGATGCGCGACACGCTGGCCGACCCGGCGATGGCGTCGACCGTCTCCGTCTCCTCGCCGACATAGCGGGTGGCGGCGTCGGCGCTCTCGCCCACCTCGAACTCCACGCCGCCGCGCTGGCGCACCGGCAGAGCCAGATAGACGATGCTGTTCGCCAGCGTTTCCGGCAGGTCCAGCGGCGGCGGCGGATCGTCGTCGTCGGGGATGTTGATCGGCGTCCCGTCCTCCAGGATGCCCTTGCAGCGCAGGACGGCGAACTTGCCGACGGCCAGAAGCTCGCGGTTGATCGTCAGTTCGCTGATGCCCCAGGCGAAGGGACGGATGCCGGCGACGCGCCCGCGCACCAGCCTCTCGACATAGCGGTCCTGCTGCTGGAAATGCTGCGCCCGCAGGAACATGCCTTCGGACCAGATGACCTTGTCGTCCCAACTCATGGGCGCTTTCCCTCTTGCAGGCTGATGGTCGTTGCCATGGGTTCCCTCCCCCTCCCGTCAGCCGCCCAGCGCGTGGCGGTGGATCGGCAGGAGCCGGCGGTACAGCGCGGCCAGCCGGGTACCGCCGTCGGCGGTCTCACCCGTCAGTTCGCGCACCGCCGCCAGCAGGGCCGACTGGTGGGCCGCGCCGTCGGACACCGCCGCCTGCAGCAGCGCCTCCGCCTCGGCGGGAGGCAGGGCACGCAGGCGGGCGAGTGCGTCATCGGCATCCACGGCGCGGCGCAGGATCGACTCCCCCTGCGCCATCGTCTCGTCCGGGTCGAGGCCGAGCAGGGCCTCCAGCGCCGCCTGCCGCCGCACCAGCGACAGCACGACATCGACCAGCGCACGGCTGAGCGCGTCGGAGGCCAGATCGGCCGAATGGGCGGCGAAGGGCGACGGACGCGCACCGAAGGCCGGCGGGACCAGCGGCTCGTCGGCCCAATCGTCGGGGGGCATGGCGGACGGGGTGGCCGGCTGCGCCCCGAAGGGCTGGGGAGCAGGCGGGTTGGACGGTTGGGAGGCCGGCGTCAGGTCGATAGGATCATCCAGCCAATCGTCGGGGATCGACGTGCCGCTGTCACCATTGCCGGCGCCGAAGCCGGTGCTGCCGAATCCCGCCTGCTCGGTCGACACCCGGATGGTGCCGAGGCTGTCCGGCGAGAAGTCGGTCTGGGTGGAGCCCGGCCAATCGGGATCGCCACTGGACGCGTTCCCCGCCGCTGTCTGCTGCCAGCCGCCACCAGGCTTCCCGCTCCAGCGTTCGTCCGGCTGTTGAAGGTCGCCGAACAGGTCGTCGTCCTCGGGAATCGGCATCACCGACACCGGTCCGCGGCCGAAAGCCGGCAGGGCGAAGGGATCGTCCTCGGAGGCCGCCGGTGACTGCGCCGGTTCGTCGGAGCCGCGCAGCACCGCCAGGAAGGGATCGTTGGCGGGCGGCGCCTCCTCCGCGGCGAAGCCGGCGCGCATGACGAAGCCGCCCATCCGCAGCCGGTCGCCCTCGCCCACCACGGCGGAGTTGCCGCGGCCGATGGGGGTCGGCGCATCGTTCAGGAAGACGCCGTTGGTGGAACTGTCGATGACGATGTAGACGCCGCCCTTGAACTCCACCATGCAGTGGATCTTGGACAGCATCCGCTCCGGATCGTTCAGCACCCAGTCACAGTCGGGACCGCGGCCGATCACCAGCCGTCCGGTGCCGAGATCGCGGGCGATGTCGTTGCCCTGCGCGGGCGGGCATTGGATCAGGGTCAGGCGCAGCTTCATCGGATCACGCCGCCCCCACCTTGCCGCTGCCGCCGTTGGCGATGTCCAGCGCCTGGGCCAGCGCCGCCCTGTGGCGTGGCTTGATCTCCTTGGGCACCGCCGCGGTGGCGAGCAGTACCGCGGCGGCGGCGGCCGTCCCGGTCAGCCCGTCGCCCGGCGGCACAACCACCGCTGCGTCGGGCGGGGCGAGGCTTCCGCCCGACCAGAAGGCGGCCATGGCGGCATAGGCGCAGGCGGTCTCGAAATTCATCGCCTCGGCCGGCGCGAAGCAGGCGCGGCGGTTCTCCTCCGTCGGGCGGTAGACCCAGGCCTCCGCCGCCTCCAGCGCCGCGACATCGGCCGGCGCCGGTTCGGGCGGCAATGCGCCGCGGGCCGACAGGCAGCCCCACCACACGGCCTCGCGCCGCGGCAGAGCCATGCCCAGCAGCCGGATAGCGTCCGCATGTAATTCGGCGTCGATCAGCGCCTTCAGGAATACCGCCGTCGGGGCGTTCGGCGCGTACAGCGCCTTCGCTTCCGGCGACAGGTCCAGCCCCGCGACCGCTTCGGCCGCGCGGGCAAAGCGCAACTTCGGCAAAAGCCCGATGTCCACCGTCCCAACCCCGCTTGAAATTCCGTCCCAGTGTGGACGGCGGTTCGTCAATTGATGGTTACCACGCCGCCCTTGACCTGGACCATCGCATCACCGTTCACCTGGGTAATCTTGCCCGCGATCTGCACCTGCATGTCGCCGGTGACCTTGACCATGCTGCCCTTGATGGTGACGCCCATCTGGTCGATCTTGATGCTGTTGCCGCCGACCTTCAGTTCGATGCCGGTCGCAGCCTGCATGGTGATCTGCCCGGCGGAAGCCTTCACCGACACGTCGCCCAGGCCGAGCTTCAGGGCGTAGTCGCCCTGCTTGACGTCGACCGCCATGTCGCCCTGCTTGACGGTCAGGCTGTCGTTGCCCTGGCCGACCTCGACCGTGCGGTTGCCCTCGCCGACTGTGTGGGTGTCGTTGCCCTTGCTGACGGTGACGGTCCGGTTGCCCTTCCCCACCGTCAAGGTCTGGTTGCCCTCGGTCACCTCGTGGGTGTCGTTGCCTTTCGACACGGTGATGGTGCGGTTGCCCTTGGCGATGGTAACCGCCTCGTTGCCTTCCGACACCGTTTCGGTGCGGTCGTTCTTGATGGTGATGGTCTGGTCGTGATCTACGGTCAGTTTGTCGTCGTTCTCCACCATACGGGTGAAGTCTTTCTGTGCGTGGAAATAGATCTCCTCCGCGTCCTTCTTGTCCTCGAAGCGCAGCTCGTTGAAGGTCGCCGCGTCGCCACCCTTGCTGGAGCGGGTCTTGATGCCGCTCTGCGTCTTGTTGTCGGGCAGCGTGTAGGGCGGCATGTTCTCGGCGTTGTAGACGCAGCCGACGATCAGCGGCCGGTCGGGATCGCCGCCGATGTAGTCGACCAGAACCTCCATGCCAACGCGCGGGGTGAAGATGGTGCCCCAGTTCTTGCCGGCCATGGTCTGGGCGACGCGCAGCCAGACGAAGCTCTTCTCGTCGTTGGCGCCCTTGCGGTCCCAATGGAACTGCACCCGCACCCGGCCATACTTGTCGCAGTAGATCTCTTCGCCGCTGGGACCGACGACGGTCGCGGTGTCGGGACCATGGGTGCGCGGGCGCGGCACCGGCGGCGGGCGGAACACGGTGGCCTCGGGGATCGCGGCGAAGCGGCAGGAGAACTGCGGAGGCAGGCCGCTGTTGCCGATATGGCTCTCGTCCTGGGCGCTCAGCGCCAGATCGGTGACGACATAGCCCTTGCCGACCTCGGCCGACACCGCATGGCCGGCCATGGAGATCTTGCCGCCGGCCGACAGGCCGCGATAGGTCGCCGTGCCCTCCACCCGCTCGTAGCCGGTCTCCGTCTCCTCCATGCGCAGGCGGGACAGGTCGGTGCCGTCGGCCTTGACCATGTGGCCGCCGGGATAGTCGAACATCTCGTGCGACTTGAAGGCGGAAACGCCGAGCACCGTGGTGGTGCTGGCGGTCAGGTCGGTGCTGGGCGTTTCGAAATTATAGTCCTTCAACGTCCATTTGCCGGACACGTAGGACTGGGAATGCGACCAGCCGTCGATGGCGAGCGTGTTGCCCTGCGACGCGGCGG
This sequence comes from Azospirillum sp. B21, assembly GCF_008364825.1. GTDB lineage: Bacteria > Pseudomonadota > Alphaproteobacteria > Azospirillales > Azospirillaceae > Azospirillum. The sequence continues at coordinate 303,848 of NZ_VTTO01000003.1, read as the reverse complement.
AGTGGTTGACGTCCTTGTCCAGGCAGTCGGTGTAGCCCGACGCGCTGTCGCTCAGCACCAGCGTGTGCTTGCCGGCCTCGTGCTGGAAATAGAAATAGATGCCCTCGTCCTGCAGCAGGCGGGCGATGAAGTCGTAATGGGTCTCGCGGTACTGCACGCAGACCGGGCGGGCATTGTGGGTGCCGGACAAACCCTGCTTCTTCACCTCGGTCACGCCGCAGTCGGACAGCATCGCGTCGACGATCTGGACGACGCTCTTGTCCTGGAACACCTGGCAATCGGAGCGCAGGGTCGCCAGCCACAGGGACGGCACGATCTCCGCCGTGTAGCGGCGGTAGCCGCGCAGAGCCAGCGGGCCGGCGGAAAAGCTCTTCACGATGCCGTTGATGACGCGCGGACTGCCGCCCTGGCGCGCGACGGACAGCGTCAGCGACTTTCCCAGGATGTCGGCCGGCGCGATGGTCATCCGCGGCGAGATCATCGAAATGGTGTAGCGGAACAGGCGCGACAGCCCTTCCTCTCCCTCGACGGCAACCGGGATCAGCACGTCCGCGCCGAGCGGCGAGGTCAGCGACAGAAGCCGGCCGGTCTGCGAGATGGTGGGCGCATCCGACATGCGGGCTTGGTCCTATGTGTTGGGAAGAGATTGATAATTGAGTAGGGTCTTGCCCCCACCCCGACCCTCCCCCGCTTGGCGGGGGAGGGGGACATTCCCTCCCCCGCCCAGCTCTCGCACAAAGCTCCGCTTTGTGCTGACGCGGCAGGCGGACCGTAGGTCCGCTGAGAGCGGGGGAGGGTTAGGGTGGGGGCAAGACCCGCACTGAGCTTTAGGCGCTCTTGGTCGTCGACAGGTCGTAGGAGACCGAGATCGGCGTGCCGGCCTTGTTCTTGTCGTCGTACGGAATGAACTTGTACTCCATCTTGGTGAAGCTGATGGAGATCGATTCCGACGGACGGTCACCGCCCGACGACATCGAGTAGGCCGAGACCAGGGCGTTGGTCAGGGTGTATTCGGCATAGGTGTTGCCCGGGCTGCCGGTGGTGACGAGATGGATCTGCACCTTCTTGCCGATGGCGCCGGTGCAGGATTCGACGAAGAACTTCGGCGAGGAGCTGTCCATCAGCTTGGTGATGGTCACTTCCGAAACCGACGGCTCCGACGCTTCGCGGTTGGCGGTCGAGCCCGACGGGGTGCTGATGGCGCGGCCGACGCCCCACTGCAGCGAACCGACGTCCAGCCACTTCTTGTGGGTCTCGTGCGTGGCCTCGCCGTCGATGCCGTCGTACTTGATATAGATCGCCATGGTTGTCTCCTCGCTCTCTTGAAGTCGGTCTTAACGGGTGAAGCTTGGTCTGTGCTGTATGGTTACGAAAGAATTGAGGCGGGTGCTGTGACGGTCGTCACCGCCCGTCGCTTTTCTGCGCGCCCGCCCCGGCCCTCCCGCTCCCCCGGTCTCAGGCGATGTCGTAGACGAAGCGGTCTTCGCCATCGACCGAGACGTGGACGCGGGTGATCGGTTCGCCGTCGCCCATGCGGGCGAGGATGCGGGACGAGATCTCCGGCAGCAGGGTGCGGCTCAGGATCGTCTCGATGTTGCGGGCGCCGCTGGAGACCTCCTGGCACCGGTTGACGATGCTCTGGACCAGATCGTCGGAGTAGGAGAAGGCGGCCTTGTAGTTCTGCACCACCCGCTTGGAGATGCGGTTCAACTGCAGGACCACGATCTTCGCCAGATTCTCGTCCGAAAGCTGGAAGTACGGGATGACCGTGCAGCGGCCGAGGAAGGCCGGCTTGAAGCTCTTCTGCAACTCCGGATGCAGGGCCTCCAGCAAGCCCTCGGCGTCCGGCGCAGTCTCCGGATCGGCGCACAGCTTGTGGATCAGGTCCGTGCCGGCGTTCGACGTCATGATGATGACGGTGTTCTTGAAGTCGATGTCGCGGCCTTCGCCGTCCTTGATCGTGCCCTTGTCGAACACCTGGAAGAAGATGTCCTGCACGCCGGGATGGGCCTTCTCCAGCTCGTCCAGCAGGACGACGCTGTAGGGCCGGCGGCGCACCGCCTCGGTCAGAACGCCGCCCTCGCCGAAGCCGACATAGCCCGGAGGAGAACCCAGCAGCAGGGAGACCTTATGCTCCTCCTTGTACTCGGTCATGTTGATGGTGGTGACGTTCTGCTCGCCGCCATAGATCAGGTCGGCCAGGGTCAGCGCCGTCTCGGTCTTGCCGACGCCGGACGTGCCGACCATCAGGAAGACGCCGATCGGCTTGCGCGGGTCGGTCAGCTTGGCCCGGCTGGTCCACATCGCCTGGGCGATGGCGTCCAGCGCGTGGTCCTGGCCGATGATGCGCTCCTTCATGCGATCGGCCAGCGACAGGATGGTCTTGATCTCGTTGGAGACCATGCGGCCGACCGGAACGCCGGTCCAGTTGGCGACCACCTCGGCCACCGCCTGCCCGTCCACCGCGACCTTGACCAGCGGATCCTCGCCCTGCAGCGCGGTCAGCTCGGCGGTCAGCGCCGACAGCTTGGCGTTCAGCGCTTCGGCATCCAGCGGCTCGGCAGGCGTCGCGCCTTCGGCGGCCGGAGCCTTGGACTGCTCATGCGCGGCGACCAGCTGGTCGCGGGTCTCGTTGATGGCCTTGACCAGTTCCAGTTCCTTGGTCCAGCGGGCCTCCAGCGCCTCCAGGTCGGCCTGGGTGGCGGCGATCTTGTCCTTCAGCGCGGCGAGCAGTTCGGCATGGTCGATGCCGATGGCCTCCTCGCGCTCCAGGATCGCGACCTCGGTCTCGGTCAGCTGGATGGTGCGGCGGCGGTCCTCGATGGTAGGCGGGGTCGCGGTCTGGCTCATCGCCACGCGGGCGCAGGCGGTATCCAGCAGGCTGACCGCCTTGTCGGGAAGCTGGCGCGCCGGGATGTAGCGGCTGGACAGGCGGACCGATTCGATCAGCCCCTCCGTCACGATGCGGACCTTGTGGTGCTTCTCCAGCGTGGCGGTGAGGCCGCGCATCATGTCGACGGCGACCGGCTCCGCCGGCTCCTCCACCTTCACCACCTGGAAGCGGCGGGTCAGCGCCGGGTCCTTCTCGAAATACTTCTTGTATTCGGCCCAGGTGGTGGCGGCGATGGTGCGCATCTCGCCGCGCGCCAGGGCCGGCTTCAGCAGGTTGGCGGCGTCGTTCTGCCCGGCCTGCCCACCGGCGCCGATCAGGGTGTGCGCCTCGTCGATGAACATGATGATGGGCTGGCTGGAGCCCTTCACCTCGTCGATCACGCCCTTCAGCCGGTTCTCGAACTCGCCCTTCATGCCGGCGCCGGCCTGCAGCAGGCCGAGGTCGAGCGACAGCAGGCGGACGTTGCGCAGGTCAGGCGGCACGTCGCCGGCGGCGATGCGCAGCGCGAAGCCTTCGACCACCGCCGTCTTGCCGACGCCGGCCTCGCCGGTCAGGATCGGGTTGTTCTGACGGCGGCGGGTCAGCACGTCGATGATTTGGCGGATCTCGGCGTCGCGGCCCAGCACCGGATCGATCTTGCCGTTCTTGGCGCGGTCGGTCAGGTCGATGGTGTACTGGTCGAGGTTGGGGGTCGCCCCGCCGACCTTCGGCGCGCCGCCCGCGGCGGCCCCGCCGGCAGCACCACCCGCCGCGGCGACCGGAGCGCTGGTGCGCGCCTCCGTCGTGTCGGCGACGATCTTGGGCAGATCGCGGCGCAGCACATCCGCGGTGATCTTCGCGAACTGGCCGGACATGTCGCGCGCCTGGGCCGACAGCGATTCGTCGGACAGCAGGGCCGCCAGCAGATGGCCGGAGCGCACCGCCCCCTCGCCATACTGCAGGGAGGCCAGAACCCACGCCTCGCGCATCAGCTGCACCAGATTGGGCGACAGGGCCGGCGCCCGGCTGTTGCCGGTCTTCAGCTTGTCCAGCACCCGCGTCAGGTCGGCCGACAGCCGGCCGGCGTCGATCTCGTAGACACGCAGAATGGCGGAGATGTCGCCGTCGGCGGCACCGATCAGCTGGAGAAGCCAATGCTCGATCTCGCAATTGTAATGCGTGCGCGACAGCGTCTGTCCGGCCGCAGCCTCCAGCGCCCGCCGGCACAGCGGATTCAGCCGCGAAATCATGCTCTGCAGATCGACCGCCACCATGGCTCCACCCCCTTCGTGTGACTTGCGTGTCTTCAACCCATGCGGGCAGAGCGCCTGCGGCGCTCGCACCAACTTAACCGACCGGCCGGTTCGTCCTGTGGCTGTGCCGCGGACTTTGACCAAGCCATTTCGAAAAATCCACTGCTATGCTTCGCAAACTAACTGAAACTTGTTCACTTCATTCGCGAATCATGCACGCAACATCATCAAATGCGTTTTATATTGCATGATAGCGCGGTCATGCATCCGAACCGTCCAAGGAATATCGACCGGTTCTCCCAAAAGCTGCAGGCGCTCGACCGACTGCGGGTGGGCGCCCGGCGTCAGGAGCCGCGCCAGCACGGCCTCGCAACGACCGGCATCGTCTCCACGCTGCGAATGGCCGCCCAGCCAGGCCTCGACCGGCGTCGCCTGTGTCGACCAGTCGAAGGGCGTCGCCAGCACCGCGCCGCCGCCCTCCGCCACCATGCCGTCGATGGCGCGCAGCAGGGTCGGCGGCGAGGCGACGCAGTCCAGAACATTCATCGCCGCGACGAGCGCGAAGCCTCGCGGGGCGAAGGGCGGGAACAGCGCGTCGCCGATCCAGAAATCCACCCGCTCCGCCCCGGCGAACCGCGCCTCGATCCGCTGCCGGTCATAGGCGATGCCGGACCGGCGCAGCGGAAACACCGCCTCCCCCCGCTCCATCACCCGCCGCGCCAGCATCAGCAGCGGCCAGTGCAGATCGAGGCCGAGCACCAGATCCTCCCCCCGTGCCGCCAGTTCGAAACTGGTCCGTCCGGCACCGCAGCCGAGGTCCAGCGCCGGCCCCGCCGGCAACGGCCCCAGCCGGTCCAGCCCGGCGGCGAGGCAGCGGACGACCGACCCAGCCTGCCCGTCCGGCGTGGCGGGATCGAGGTCGCCGTAATGGTCCCAGCCATAGCTGGACAGATGCTGGCGGGTGGCGTTGAAGGCGCTGTCGGGGCCGAATCCGTCGCCCAGCACCCCTTCCATCGCCGCCGGAATGTCGGCGCGCGTGATCAGCAGATGCCCGTTCGCTGCCATCCAGCCGCGCAGGTCCGGCACCAGGATCGGAGCGCCGTCGACGATGGGATATTCCATCGCGCAAGTCTGGTCGCCGCAGACCAGCGTTCCCCAATGGACGGAATCGGCGTCCGCGGCCTCCACGATGCCGAGCGCCAGCGGCACCGCCACGCCGCGGGTGGCGAGGCAGCGCGGGCAGACCGGGCGCAGACGCTCGAAATGGGAAAGGCGCATGCGCTCAGCCGCCGATGATGACGGTGGGACAGCCGGGCGGCAGCACCTTGCCCACCGGGGCGGGGATCGGCGCGACGCAGCTCACATGGGCGGTCATGTCGTTGATGCGCGCAGCTGGCAGGTTGTTGATCAGCACAGTCGTCGATCCTTGGGAGATCATGCCCGGCCCGGCCGGAATGCAGCCCGGCAGCACGCAGGGGGCGGAGATGTCGGTCAGCCGTGCCGCCGGCATTTTTCCGATCAGCACCGTCGGGCTGCCCAGCACGATCGCCAGCGGCAAGCCGGGATGCGGCGCCGGCGCCGGCACGGGGGCCGGCGGGTGGATCGGTGCGTGGCAGTGCGGCGTGTCCTGCTTGATCAGGTCGCCGAGGCGGGCGGCGGGCGGCATCTGGTGTCTCCGACCGGTCAGAACGACGATTCGACCGACGCCACCGGGGCGCCGAGCAGCGAGGACGCGGAATCATCTCCGGGCGGCGGCAGGACCTGTTTGCCGGCGCGGAACAGCGTCCGCGCGGCCACCGTCTCACCATCCTCAGCAAAGAAGAGGCAGGGCCCCTCCAGCATCCCGTCGGCGATGCCGACCCGCGCGACCAAGCGGCCGGCCGGATCGCGCCTCTCAATCACAACGGGAGAAATGCCACCAGGACTTTCCACTGGAACGGCAGCGATGCCCGAGGTTGCAGGTGGAATGGCGTCAGGAGTCATCGCAAAAGGGGTCCCGGGAAGGGTTCATTCCGACGTCAGGCGAACAGCATTCATCCGCAATTGCGTTTCGTCAAGCTCATAGGGGTAGCCCGGGCGCTGATTTGTTACGCAACTGCAATATTCTATTCGGCAGCCCCCGAAATGACGAATAGCCTTGTCGAACCGTCGGAAGTAACGCTATCAATTTCCTGACACGTACGCTTACCCCCAAATCGGCGGGTTCCGCGACCTGCGGCTCTGACCTTCTTCATATGAATGTGGAAAGGGTGCTTTCCTTCATGCCGACACCGCAGATTTTCGATGTCGAAGAGCTTTTGCAGCCGATCGAGGGCGATTCCGAATGTGGGATCGACCTGCGCGAGAATGCCTCCGCCGACTACTATACCGTAAAGGACGCCCGCAGCGCCGCCCGCGCCGCCGAACGGTCCATGGATGTGGAGGACGACGCCGGCGGCCTTCTGCCGGAATGGCGCACCATCCTGGAGGTCAGCCCGCGGATCCTGCGCACCCAGGCGAAGGACCTGGAGGTCACGGCCTGGTTCATCGAGGCGCTGCTGCGGGCGGAGGGTTACGCCGGACTGCGCGACGGCTTCGCGCTGGCCCGCGGACTGGTGGAGCGGTTCTGGGACAACCTGTACCCGGCCCCGGACGAGGACGGCATCGCCACCCGCGTCGGCCCGCTGACCGGCCTGAACGGCGAGTCAGCCGACGGCACGCTGATCCAGCCGGTCCGCAAGGTGCCACTGACCCTGGGTGACATTCCCTATTCGCTCTGGCAGTACGAGCAGGCCATCGAGCTGGCGAAGATCACCGACGAGGCGCGCCGTCAGGCGCGCATCGACAATGGCGCCGTCACCTGGGAACAGTTCGAGCAGAGCGTCCGCGAGACGCCGGCCTCCGAATTCAAGACCCTGCTGGAGGACATCCAGGGCGCCATCGACGAGTTCGAGGCACTGGGCAAGGTGCTCTACGACAAGGCCGGCTACGATTCGCCGCCTGCGGGCAACATCCGCAACGTCCTGACGGCGGCGCTCGACGCGGTGAACTACGCCGCGCGCGACCGTCTGGCGACGCTGGGCGGCGACGAGCCCGCCGCGGCGGAAGCCCCCGCCACGTCCACCGAACTGGTGGCGACCGGCGGCGCGATCGTGGCGGCCGGCGCCAAGGCGCAGGCGAGCGGGGCTGTGACAACGCGCGAGGAGGCCTTCAAGGTCCTCTTGCAGGTCGCCGATTTCTTCCGCAAGACGGAACCCCATTCCCCCATCTCCTACACGCTGGAGGAGGTGGTCCGCCGCGGCCGCATGTCGTTGCAGGAACTCCTGATGGAGCTCATCACCGACGAGGAGACGCGGCGGCAGTTCTTCATCGCGTCCGGCGCCAAGGCGCCGCCGCCGGCAGAGCAATCAGGGTATTGACGATCACCGCCTATCCTACGGCGTGAGCAGGGAGGTCCGATAACATGGCGAGTATCCACCAGAAGCTGGATCGCGTGCGCAAGCCCCGCGTCCACATCACCTACGACGTCGAGACCGAAGGCGCGACCGTCGTCAAGGAGCTGCCCTTCGTCGTGGGCGTGCTCGGCGACTTCTCGGGCGACCCGACGGAGCCGCTGAAGCCCCTGAAGGACCGCAAGTTCATTCAGATCGACCGCGACAACTTCAACGACGTCATGGCCCGCATGACGCCGGGCCTGAAGATGAAGGTCGACAACACGCTCGCCGACGACGGCACCCAGCTGTCGGTCGATCTCGCCTTCAAGTCGATGGAGGATTTCGAGCCGGGCCGCGTCGTCCAGCAGGTCGAGCCGCTGCGCAAGCTGCTGGAGACCCGCAACCAGCTGCGCGATCTGCTGAGCAAGGCCGACCGTTCGGAAGAGCTGGAAGGCCTGCTGGAGCGCGTGCTGCAGAACACCGACGAGCTGGCCGCGCTGAGCGGCGAGCTCGGCACCGAGAAGAAGGAGGGTTGATCCGATGAGCGACGCTCAGACCCAGGGCGCAGGCGCCGCCGGCGCCGTTGCCGAAGGTACCGGCCTCTCGATTCTCGACCAGGCCATTGCCGCGACCAAGCAGACCGAGCCGGACCGTGCGCAGGAGCTGCTGCGCACCCTGACTCAGGAAGCGCTGGCCGGCACGGTCACCTTCAACAAGAACCTGGGCCAGACGATCAACAAGGCGATCGCCGCGATCGACGCCAAGATCAGCAAGCAGCTCAACGCGATCATGCACCACGAGAAGTTCCAGAAGCTGGAAGGCTCGTGGCGCGGCCTGAACTATCTGGTCATGAACTCGGAGACGGGCTCCACGCTCAAGATCCGCGTCATGAACTGCCCGAAGAAGGACCTGTACAAGGACATCTCGAAGGCGGTCGAGTTCGACCAGAGCAACCTGTTCAAGAAGATCTACGAGAACGAGTTCGGCATCGCCGGCGGCGAACCCTACGGCGCCCTGATCGGCGACTACGAGTTCACCAACCACCCCGACGACATGGAGCTGCTGACCGGCGTCTCCAACGTGGCGGCGGCCGCCTTCGCGCCCTTCATCTCGGCCGCCAGCCCGAAGCTGTTCGGCTTCGAGGACATGACCGAGCTGTCGAAGCCGCGCGACCTCGAGAAGATTTTCGACAGCGTCGAGTATACCAAGTGGCGCAGCTTCCGTGAGAGCGACGACAGCCGCTTCGTCACGCTGACCATGCCGCGCGTGCTCGCCCGCATGCCCTACGGCGCGAACACCAAGCCGATCGAAGAGTTCGAGTACGAGGAGGCTCCGTACGAAGGTGGCATCGCCCGACCGATGGCCCACAACGATTACTGCTGGATGAACGCCTCCTACGCGATGGGCCAGCGCCTGACCAACGCCTTCTCGCAGTATGGCTGGTGCACGGCTATCCGCGGCGCCGAGGGCGGCGGCAAGGTCGAGAACCTGCCTTTCCACACCTTCACCTCGGACGACGGCGACAGCGACGCCAAGTGCCCGACCGAGATCGGCATCACCGATCGCCGTGAGGCCGAACTGTCGAAGCTGGGCTTCCTGCCGCTCTGCCACTACAAGAACCAGGACTACGCCGTCTTCTTCGGCGCCCAGACCACGCAGAAGCCCAAGAAGTACGATCGGCCGGAGGCGACCGCGAACGCCGCGATCTCCGCCCGCCTGCCCTACATCATGGCGACCTCGCGTTTCGCCCATTACCTGAAGATCATGGCGCGCGACAAGATCGGCTCCTTCATGGAGGCGAGCGACTGCGAGGCGTGGCTGAACCGCTGGATCCTGAACTACGTCAACGGCAACGAAGCCGCGGGCCAGGAGATGAAGGCGAAGTACCCGCTGGCCGAGGCCAAGGTGCAGGTGAAGGAGATTCCGGGCAAGCCCGGCTCCTACAACGCCGTCGCCTGGATGCGCCCGTGGCTGCAGATGGAGGAACTGACCACCTCCATGCGCATGGTCGCCCGCATCCCGCAGGCCGGCTGATAGCCGCATGACCGGGCACGCGGCCGAAATTCATGCCGACGACGCGGAGGCGACGGTCCTTGAACGGCCGTTGCGTCTGCGGGCGGTCGACATGGCGCTCGGCCGCGACGATGCCGGCCCGCTCGACGCCTTCCTGGCGGCCGGTTCGCCGGGCGAGGCGTTGCGGCTGTGGTTCGGCATCACGCTTCCCGTTCATGACAGCCTGGACAAGCTGCGCGCCGCGCTCGACCGCGACATCGCGGCCATCGACGCGCTGCTGTCCGAACAGGTCAACGCCATCCTGCACCACAAGCGCTTCCAGTCGCTGGAAGGCTCGTGGCGCGGGGTGCGCACGCTGGTGAAGCAGGGGCAGAACGCCGAGACGGTGGTGCTGCGCCTGCTCAACCTGACCTGGCCCGAACTGTGCCGCGACCAGGAACGCGCCATCGAGTTCGACCAGAGCCAGCTGTTCAACAAGGTCTACAGCGACGAATTCGGCATGCCCGGCGGCCGCCCGTTCGGCGTGCTGCTGTGCGACTATGCCGTCCAGCATCGCCCGACCAAGGAGCGGCCGACCGACGACGTGTCCGGCCTCAAGGGGCTGGCCCAGGTCGCCGCCGCCGCCTTCGCCCCGGCAATCGTCGGCGCGGCGCCCGAGCTGTTCGGTTTGGAGACCTTCCACGAGCTCGGCCTGCCGCTCGACCTCAAGTCGGTGCTGCGGCAGACGGAATACCAGCGCTGGCAGCGCTTCCAGGAGACCGAGGATTCACGCTTCGTCGGCGTGGCCCTGCCGCGCGTCCTGATGCGCGAACCCTATGGCGACGATCCGCAGGCCCGCCACGGCTTCCGCTTCCGCGAGGAATCGGTCGGCGGTGAGGGCGGCATGCGGCTGGAGGACCATTGCTGGGGCAATGCCGTCTATGCCTTCGGCACCGTGCTGATCCGCTCCTTCCTGCAGCATGGCTGGTTCGCCGATATCCGCGGCGCCCAGCGCGACGTGGTGGGCGGCGGGCTGGTGACCGAGCTGGTGGTGCCGGATTTCGCCACCGACAGCATCAAGGTGGCGCAGAAATTTTCCGTCGAGGTCTCGATCTCCGACCAGCTGGAACGCGATCTCGACGACCTCGGCTTCATTCCGGTCAGCCGCTGCAAGGACACGCCCTATCTGGTCTTCTACGGCAACCAGTCAGTTCAGCGGGTCGGCCAGTTCACCACCACGACGGCGACGGCCAACGCCCGGCTTTCGGCGATGCTGCGCTACATGTTCTGCGTCGCCCGCTTCGCCCATTTCCTGAAGGTGATGGTGCGCGACCGCGTCGGCTCCTTCGTCACGCCGGAGGAATGCGAGCGCGACTTGCAGAGCTGGCTGCACGGCTATTGCCTGGGCAACGACGACGCCAGCCTGGACCAGAAGGCCCGCTATCCCTTGCGCGAGGGCAGCATCCAGGTCCGCGCCATTCCGGGCAAGCCCGGCAACTATCAATGCGTCATCCATCTTCGGCCGCACTTCCAGCTGGATCAGGTCTTCTCGACCTTCAAGCTGGTGACCGAGCTGGCACAAACCGGCGGCGCGGCCTGACCCGACCGTCAACCGAAGTCAGGCGCTCCATCCAGGGAGAGATACAGACCATGAGCGAAACCGCAGCCCAGCTGTTCCAGGCGGGCCGCCTCGACGAGGCGATCACCACGCTGAACGGCGAGATCAAGAAGAAGCCGACCGATCTCGACCGCCGCGTCTTCCTGGCCGAGCTGCTGAGCTTCGCCGGCAATCTGGAGCGCGCCGACCTGCAACTCGACACCATCGGCACGCAGGAGCCGCAGGTCGCCGTCACCATGGCGCTGTTCCGCCAGCTGGTGCGGGCCGAACAGGCGCGGCGCCAGCTGTTCGCCGACGGCCGCGTGCCGGAATTCATCGACCAGCCCGCCGACCATCTGCGCCTGCATCTGGAGGCGCTGGTGGCGCTCCGCGCCGGCGACACCGCCGACGCGGTGACGAAGCTTGCCCAGGCGGAGGAGATGCGCCCGCCGGTGTCCGGCAGCCATGACGGCACGCCCTTCGATGATTTCCGCGACTTGGACGACCTGACCGGCGGCTTCTTCGAGGTCTACACCAGCACCGGCAAGTATTTCTGGATCGCCACCGAGACGGTGGAGCTGGTCGAGTTCCGCACGCCCGAACGGCCGCGCGATCTGCTGTGGCGTCCGGCTCACATGGTGGTGCGCGGCGGCCCGGACGGCGAGGTCTATCTGCCCACGCTGTACGGCGGCGCTCCGGCCGATGCCGAGGATGCGCTGAAGCTTGGCCGCGTGACCGACTGGTCGGAGGACGCGCCGGTGCGCGGGACCGGCCAGCGCTGCTTCCTCGTCGGCGAGGAGAGCGTTCCGATGCTGCAGCTGGGCACGCTGGAGTTTTCGGGGGCGGTGTGAGGAAGCACTTGCACATGCCCCCACCTAACCTCCCCCGCTGGGCGGGGGAGGGACTGCCGCAACTCTCCCGCTTCAGCACTGGTCCCCTCCCCCGCCCAGCGGGGGAGGGTTAGGGTGGGGGCCAAGCGACAAAGCACCTCCGAAGGCCATCATGGATCGCAACCAGTCCATCACCCTGTCCGTCCTGGACCGTCTGCTCGACGACACGCCGGAGCATGTGGCGCCACGGCCGCACACCGTGGCGGATCTGCGGGCGGCGATCCGGCGCGACCTGGAGAACCTGCTGAACACCCGGCGGCGGGTGCTGGGCTGGCCGGATGACCTGACGGAGCTGGCGGATTCGATCCTCGGCTATGGCTGCCACGACCTGCTGGTGGAGAATGTCGCCACCGACTCCCGCCGGCGCGAGGTGGTGGCGCAGATCGAGGCGGCGATCCGGCGGTGGGAGCCGCGCTTCGCCCATCTGGCGGTGACCATGGTCGACAACAGCGATCCGGCCGACCGCACGCTGCGCTTCCGGATCGAGGCGCTGATCCATGCCGACCCGGCGCCCGAGCCGATGGTCTTCGATTCGGTGGTCGATCCCACTTCCAACATGGTCACCGTGACGAGTAAGGCCCGTGGCTGACGAACTCCTCCCATACTACAACCGCGAGCTGACCTATCTGCGCCGCATGGCGGCGGAGTTCTCGGAGGCGCATCCGAAGATCGCCGGCCGGCTGCGGCTCAGCGCCGACGCGGTGGAGGATCCGCATGTCGCCCGGCTGCTGGAGGGCGTCGCCTTCCTCAACGCCCGCATCAGCCGCAAGCTGGACGACGAGTATCCGGAGCTGGTCGACACGCTGCTCGACGTGCTCTACCCGCATTATCTGGCGCCGATCCCGTCGATGGCGGTGGTGCAGATGAAAAGCAGCGCGGACCTGACCGGCTCGCACACCGTACCCAAGGGAACGGAGTTGGAGACGGAGGCGCTGCGCGGGGAAACCTGCCGCTTCCGCACCGTCTATCCCGCCACCCTGTGGCCGATCGAGCTGGATCAGGCGGTGCTCGCCGGCCGGCCGCTGGTGGCGCCGCCCAACCCGCGGGCGGGCGACGCGGTGGCCTCGCTGCGCCTGACCCTGCGCTGCCGCGTGCCGGAGATGACCTTCACGGAACTGGCGCCGGACACCCTGCGCTTCTTCCTGCGCGGCCAGCCGCAGCAGGTCTATGCCCTGCACGAGCTGATCTTCAACAACGCCGTCTCGGTGGCGCTGGCCGACGACCCGCAGGACCCGAACGCGGTGATCCTTGGCCCCGACGCCATCCGCCCGGTGGGGTTCCGCGACGAGGAGGGCATGCTGCCCTACCCCGCCCGCTCCCATGGCGGCTACCGGCTGCTGACCGAGTATTTTGCCTTCCCGGAGAAGTTCCTGTTCTTCGACCTGCATGTGTCGCCGAAGGTGCTGCGCCGCGCCGGCAACACGCTGGAGATCTTCATCTACCTGAACAACACCGACGGCGACCTGGAGCGCGCGGTGTCGAAGGACAATTTCGCGCTGGGCTGCACTCCGGTGGTCAACCTGTTCCGCCAGCGGGCGGAGCCGGTCGCCCTGACCCAGACCCAGCACGAACACCGCGTGGTTCCCGATGCCCGCCGCCCCGGCGCGCTGGAGGTCTATTCGGTCGACAGCGTGCTGGCCACCGATCCCGACGGCAAGCAGCGGCGCTTCCTGCCATTCTACGGCCTGCGCCATGGCGGTGTCGAGGCGGTCAGCCGCACCTACTACACCGCCAGCCGCCGCCCGGCCGGCGGGCGCGATCCCGGCACCGAGGTGCATCTGGCGCTGGTCGATCTCGACTTCGACCCGTCGAGCCCGGCGGAGTCGGTGCTGTCGGTGGAGACGACCTGCCTCAACCGCGACCTGCCGGGACAGCTGCCCTATGGCGGCGGCCACCCGCACCTGAAGCTGACGGAGGGGATGGCGGCGGTGGCCGGCCTGTCCTGCCTGACGCCGCCGACGCCGACCCTGCGCATCGCCGAGCGCAAGGGCCATCGCTGGCGCCTCGTCTCCCACCTGCTGCTGAACCACCTGTCGATCTCCGGCGGGGCGGAGGGGACGGAGGCGCTGCGCGAGATCCTGCGGCTCTACGATTTCCGCGATTCCGCCGAAACCCGCGGCATCGCCGACGGCATCGTCAAGGTGACGACCAAGCGCGGCACAGCGCGGGCGCCGTCCCGGCCGGGCGATGTCGCCTGGGGCGACGCCATGTGCCGCGGCATCGACGTCGGCATCGAATTCGACCCGCAGCGCTTCAGCGGCAGCGGCATGTTCCTGCTGGCGATGATCCTCGACCATTTCCTGGGGCTGTACTGCTCGATCAATTCCTTCACGCGGCTGACCGCAACGGTCAAGGGCCGCACCGGAGTGCTCCGCACATGGCCCGCCCGCGCCGGCAACCGCCCGCTTCTGTAATCGACCGGCTGTTCCGCGCACCCCACCGCTTCGACTTCTTCCAGGCGGTGCGGGTGCTGGAATGGCAGGCCCGGCGCGATCCGCGCAACACGCGCCGCCATGCCGTGGGCCACGACCATGACCCGCGCGAGGAGGTGGTGCGCCTGCGCGCCGAGACCTCGCTGACCTTCCCCGGCAACCAGGTGGCCGGGGCGGAGCCGGGGGTGGATGGCCGGCCGCCGATGGTGGTGGGCGCCTTCCTCGGGCTGGTCGGTCCGCTGGGCGTTCTGCCCCAGCATTATACCGAACTGATGATCCGGTCTTTGCGCGAGCGGAACCGAGCGCTGCGCGACTTCTTCGACGTCTTCCACCACCGCAGCTTTTCGCTGTTCTACCGCGCCTGGGCCAAATACCGGCTGCCGGTGTCCTTCGAGCGCGGCCAGGGCCAGCGCGAACCGGACCCGGTCAGCACCACGCTGTCCAGCTTCGTCGGCATCGGCCAGCCGTCGCTGACCAAGCGTCTGTTGGTGGAGGACGAGACCCTTCTGCATTATTCCGGCCTGATGTCGCGCGGCACGCGCTCGGCCAACGATCTGCAGGAGATGCTGTCGGATTTCCTCGGCCGCCCGGTGACGGTGGAGAGCTTCGTCGGCAGTTGGCTACCGATCGCGCCGGACGGGCAGACGCGCCTTCCCAGCCTGTCGGATCCCGAGGGCCAGCATTGCCGGCTGGGGATCGACGCGCTGGCCGGCGACCGCGCCTGGGATGTCCAGGGCAAGTTCCGCCTGCGCATCGGCCCGCTGAACCACGACCAGTTCCGCGACTTCATGCCGGAAGGCCGCGAGTTCCGGAAGCTGCAGGATCTGGTCCGCATGTATGTCGGGCCTGAACTGGATTTCGAGCTTCAGGTGAGCTTGCTGGCCGCCGAGGTGCCGGCCGCCCGTCTGGGCGCCGGCGAGGACGATGCCGACGGCACGCGGCTGGGCTGGAACGGCTGGGTGCTGCACGCGCCGAGCCCGGTCGAGCGCAAGGACGCGGTTTTTCCGATGCAGGATTTGTGAGTGATGCGGGCGCGGTGCCCCCTCCCCAACCCTCCCCCGCTTCGCGGGAGAGGGGGCAAGTCTTCCCTCTCCCGCAAAGCGGGGGAGGGAGGGACCCGCTCGCAAGAGCGGGAGGGAGGGGGCGCCGCGCGCTCAGCACACCGTAGAACGACGAGGACGCTATGAGCGACTGGAGCGCCGGCTATGTGTCGGACATCGAATATCTGCCGGGCTTCTACCGCGAGCAGGGCCCCGCGCATCTGACGCTGAGCTGCCTGATCAACGGCATCGCCCCGCCCTCGACGGCGAACGGCTTCGACTATTGCGAGCTCGGCTGCGGCCACGGCACGACAGTGGCGCTGTTCGCGGCGGCCAACCCGCAGGGGCGGTTCCATGCGGTGGACTTCCACCCCGCCCACATCGCCCGCGCCCGCGATGCCGCCGAGGCGGCCGGCCTGACCAACATCAGTTTCCATGAGGCGAGCTTCGCCGAGATGGCGGAGGGCGAGGGGCCGGACCTGCCGGAATTCGACTTCGTCACGCTGCATGGCGTCTACAGCTGGGTCAGCCCGATGAACCGGGGCGCCATCGCGCGCTTCCTGGCGAAGAAGCTGAAGCCCGGCGGGCTGGTCTATGTCAGCTACAACGCCATGCCCGGCTGGGCGCCGATGATGCCGCTGCAGCGGCTGCTGTACGAGTATTCAGGTCTGGTCCACCAGCGCAGCGACGTGCAGGTGAAGGCCGGTCTGGACTTCGCCGAGCAACTCTACAAGGCCGGGGCCAAGATCCTCGGCGACGAGGCGATGTTCGGCAAGCTGCGCGGCGAGACCAAGGCCAAGAACAGCACCGAGCAGTCGGTCTATCTCGCGCACGAGTACCTGAACGGCAGCTGGCAGCCGCTCTACCATGTCGATGTCGCGCGCGAATTGGGCGAGGCGAAGCTGACCTATGCCGGCTCCGCCACCCTGTTCGAGAACTATCCCGACCTGTCGCTGACGCCCGATCAGCGCGCAGCTCTGGACAGCATCGGCGTGCCCAGCCTGCGCGAGACCTTCAAGGACTATTGCGTCGGCCGTCCCTTCCGCCGCGACGTGTTCGTCCGCGGTGCCCGGCGCATCAGCGTCGCCAAGCGCGACGCGATGCTGAGGGACATGGCGATGGCGATGATCATCCCGCGCGCCGATGCCCGCACCACCATCCAGGTGCCGCTGGGCGAGGCGACGCTGGAGGCCAAGCATTACGAGCCGATCTTCGACGCGCTGGCCGAGGGGCCCCGCCGCATCGGCGACCTGATGGAGTTGCCGGAAATCCGGCGGGCAGGCGGCAACCTTTCGGCGGTGGAGATTGCCGGCATGCTGACCGGCTCCAGCCAAGCCATTCCTGTTCCGAACCCGCCGGAAACGGTGACGCCGCTGCCCGGCGTGCTGGCCCACAACCGCGCCGCCGCCAACGAACTCGCCACCAGCGAGGGACGCAAGAGCACCGCGCTGGCCGCATCGATCGGCGGCGCCGGCCTGCATGTCAGCACCATGGAGGCGCTGCTCTACGACGGCCTCGGCGAAGGCGTCCCGGAGACGCTGGACGCGCTGGTCGCCCACGCGATGCGCCGCCTGGACGCGCCGGAGAACGCCGACGATGCCAGCCGCAAGGCCATCGCCGACAGCATGGGCTGGTGCATGGCCAACAGCCTGCCGGTCTGGCGCAAGCTGGGCATGATCGGATGAGGCGTCCCGCATACGCCGGGCGTCAGCCCGGCGGCATCGCTCCGGCATGGGCGCCCTGCATGGGGCGCCGTTCCGCGTGATGCTGCCAGCCGATCGCCTCCTCCTCCCAGCCCTCGCCGTCCTCGGCGGCCGGATCGGATGCCGCGCGCAGGTCGGCGAGCGCCGCCAGCGCATCGCGGTCGCCGGCGGCTGCGGCGGCCTGCATCCACAGGGCGGCTTCGGCCGGATCGCGCCCGGTGCCGACACCCTCACGCAGGCACAGGGCAAGGCGGTACTGGGCGGCGGGATGGCCCTGCCCGGCGGCGGCGCGCAGCCAATGGACGGCCTCCGCTTCGTCCCGATCGACCCCGCGGCCATCGAGCAGCAGAAGGGCGAGGTTGACCTGGGCGGCGGCCGACTGCTGCAGGGCAGCCAGCCGGTACCACAGCGCCGCCTTGGCCGGGTTGCACGGCACGCCGGCGCCATGTTCATGCATGTAGCCGAGGTTGTTCTGCGCCCCGACATCGCCCTTCGCAGCAGCGCGGCGGTACCAGGACACCGCCCGGCCCGGATCGGGCGGCACGCCGATGCCGTTGGCGAGCAGGAAGGCCAGCATGGTCTGGGCCGCGACATGGCCCTGGCGGGCCGCGCGCCGATACCAGGGAATCGCGGCGGCGACATCGCCCGACCGCAGCGATTCGGCGAGCTGGTACTGCGCCTCGCTGTCGCCCAGTTCGGCTTTCATCCGGGTCCAGAGCGTGGGCATGGCAAGCTTGGACATGGCGCTGGCACCTTCGACAATTGTCCCCCGAGCTCTCGCCCCACGAACAGCGCGCGAACGGGTTTCATTCCATTCGCCGCACAGTTGCGGAACAGCCCCTGCGCCCGAGTCTGTCCCCCCGGCGCGCGACGTTCAACCTCCCCAGCCGGCGGTCGAGGAATTGTCACGCAGGCGCCTTTGGTTAAGGATGACCATCCATTCGTGCCCTGCTATACCCGTTCGTATAAGGGGAAAGGTGTGGTGATGCTGAGGATTGCTGGCTGGATGCGGATCCGGAAGACGATTTGGTCCGCTGCCGTCCTGGCCGCAGTGCCGGCGCTTGCCGCCTGCTCCTCCGCTCCACCGCCTCCCCCGCCGCCAACCACGATCCAATTGACGGTCGTGGGGGCAAAGGCGCTGAACCCCGATCCCAATGGACGGCCGTCGCCGGTGATGCTGCGGCTCTACCAGCTTGGCCCAAGCGACGCCTTTGCCAACGCCGATTTCTTCCAGGTCATCGACCAGGACAAGGCAACGCTCGGCCCCACCCTGCTCGACCGGCAGGAACTGGCTGTGCCGCCCGACAGCCGGCAGACCGTGACCGTCCAGCCCAAGCCGGACGTGAAGACGCTGGCCGTCGCCGCCGCCTTCCGCGCCTACGAAGAAGCGGGCTGGCGCGCCATGCAGCCGATCCAGCCGAACAAGGCGAATAATTACGTTCTGACCGCCACGGGCAGCACCATCACGCTCGTCCCCGGCGACGGCGCGGCGGACGGCAGCGACACGCCGGCCGACAAATCGGACGCTGCCAAGGAGGATAGCGCCAAACCCGATGCCGAGAAGCCGGCCGGCGACAAGCCGAGCACCGACAAGCCCGCCACCGAAAAGCCGGAACCCGCGCCGAAGCCGGCCGCCGACGGACCGCCCGCGGCGACGCACAACCTGATCCTGAAGGGGGCGTCATGAGCGTCCGGCCGCCGCCCGACAAGAACCCGTTCGACGAGCCGGACGACATCGACGCCACGGTGATGCAGCCGATGGCGTTCCAGCGTCCGTCCGCGCCGGCCGCCACTCCCGCGCCGGCCGCACCGCCGCCCTTCTCCGGCGGGTCGGCCGGGCTGGTGCCGCCGGCCTTCGGCCAGAGCGCGCAGCCCTTCTCCGCCCCGTCCGCCTTCTCGCCCGCCGCCTTCACCACCCCGAAGCCGGCCGCCCCGCAAGCCCCGGCACCCGCCCCCGCGATGTCGGCGCCGCTCTCGCCCGGCTTCCGCCCGCTCGACGATGCGGCGCTGACGGCGTTGACGGCGGTCAGCGACAACCCGCTGGTCACCGCCGCCGCCCCCATCCTGGCGATGGTGGTGCGGGTGCGCGACCTGACGCAGCACCGCGACGTGGAGTCCCTGCGCGAGCGCGTCATCGCCGAGATGCAGCGGTTCGAGGCGGCGACCGTCCGCGCCGGACTGTCCGCCACCCAGATCCGCAATGCCGGCTACGCGCTGTGCGCGACGGTGGACGACGTGGTGCTGGCGACCCCCTGGGGCAGCCAGAGCCTGTGGGCGCACAAGAGCCTCGTCTCCACCATCCAGAAGGAGACCTGGGGCGGCGAACGCTTCTTCGACCTGCTCGACCAGATGGCGGAGGTGCCGGACCGCCACCTGATGGAGCTGGAGCTGTTCTACCTCTGCCTGTCGCTGGGGTTCGAGGGCAAGTTCCGGGTCTCGCAACGCGGCTACAGCGAACTGGCGAAGCTGCGCGACCGGCTCTACCGCGTCATCCGCAAGCAGCGCGGCGAGGCCGAACGCGACCTGTCGCCCCACTGGCGCGGACAGGCCGACGGCTTCCGGCCGCTGGCGGCGACGGTGCCGCTGTGGCTGCCCGCCGTCATGATCGCGGCGCTGCTGGCCGCCCTCTATGCCTGGTTCGTCTTCGCGCTGGCCGACCAGTCCGATGCCGCCTATCGCCGGCTGGCCGCGGTGATCCCCGACCAGCCGGTTCAGATCGCCCGCATCGCGCCGCCGGTCACCCTTCCCACCCCGCCGCCCCGCCAGACCGTGGCGGAGCGCGTCGCCCTGGCGCTCGCCGCCGACATCAGGGCCGGGCTGGTCGAGGTCAGCGGCGGCACCGACGGCCGCGTGCTGGTCCGCACCCGCCTGAACGTCTTCGCTTCGGGCAGCGACCGGATCGAGCCCCGCTATGTCGAGGTGTTCCGGCGTGTCGCCGAGGCGATGCGCAAGGAGCCGGGCCGCATCTCCGTGATCGGCAACACCGACAACGTCGCCATCCGCTCGCTGCGCTACCCCTCCAACCAGGAATTGTCGGAGGCGCGGGCCTTCCGGGTGCAACAGCTGATGACGGAAATCCTGGCAGGCGACGCCGCCAACCGTTTGAGCGCCGAAGGGCGCGGCGACACCGACCCGATCGCCCCCAACACGACGGCGGAGGGCCGGCAGGCCAACCGGCGCGTCGACATCGTGCTGGCGCCCTGACCGATGCTGAAAACGATCCTGTCCGCCTTAACTTCCCGCTGGTTCCTGACGCTGGTCGCGGCGCTGTGCCTGGGCGCCATCGTCTGGTTCCTGGGGCCGCTCGTCTCCGTGTCGGGCGCCTTCCCGCTGGAGGACGCGACCATCCGGCTGGCAGTGGCGTTCGGCATCCTGCTGGTCTGGGCGCTGGCGATGCAATGGTCGCTCTACCGCCACCGCAGCGCCAACGACCGCATGGTGCAGGCTCTCGCCAAGGCGACGCCGGCCGCCAAGGGCGATCCGGATTCGGAAGCCGTCGGCCAGGAGACCGACCTGCTGCGCGGCCGCCTGCGCGAGGCGCTGGACCAGCTGCGCAAGGCGCGCTTCGGCGGCACCTGGGGGCAGCGCTACCTCTACCAGCTTCCCTGGTATCTGCTGATCGGCGCGCCTGGGGCCGGCAAGACGACGGCGCTGGCCAATTCCGGCCTGCGCTTCCCGCTCGCCGCCGAGATGGGCCGGGCGGCGCTGCGTGACGTCGGCGGCACCCGCAACTGCGACTGGTGGTTCACCGACGAGGCGGTGCTGATCGACACCGCCGGCCGCTACATCACCCAGGACAGCCAGCCCGCCATCGACGGCAAGGTGTGGAAGAACTTCATCGCCCTGCTGAAGCGCCACCGTCCGCGCCAGCCGGTCAACGGCATCCTGCTGGCCGTCAGCCTCGCCGACCTCGCGGTGTGGAGCGAGCCCGAGCGCAAGGGCCATGCCGAACAGCTGAAGCTGCGGCTGAAGGAGCTGCGCGGACAGGTCGGGTCGCGCGTGCCGGTCTATGTGCTGCTGACCAAGGCCGACCTGATCGCCGGCTTCGCCGAGTTCTTCGACGATCTCAGCCGGGAGGAGCGCGAACAGGTCTGGGGCGTCACCTTCCCGCTGGACGACGGCAAGAGCGGCGACGACGCCCCGGTCTACCGCTTCGGCACGGAGTTCGACGCGATGACCGGGCGCATCGCCCGCCGGGTGCTCGACCGCGTGCATGGCGAATCCGACATCCAGCGCCGCTCGCTCGACACCCTGTTCCCGGCGCAGATCGCCGCGCTCAAGCCGGCCATCACCGACCTGCTGATGGTGATCTTCGAGCCCAACCGCTACGAGGAACGGGCGCTGCTGCGCGGCGTCTACCTGACCAGCGGCACCCAGGACGGCGCGCCGGTCGACCGTTTGTCGGAAATGGTTGCGGGGTCCTTCGGGCTCGACCGGCCGGTCCTGCCGGCGGCCAGCGGCGGGCGCAGCTTCTTCCTGACCCGCACCCTGCGCGAGGTGGTCTTCGCCGAGGCCGGGCTGGTCGGCACCAATTCCGGGCTGGAGCGGCGGCGGCGCCTGCTGCGCGGCGGGGCGATGGTGGCGATGCTGCTGGCCGGGCTGGGACTCGCCGCCTTCTGGGCCAACAGCTTCACCGGCAACGCCGCGCTGGTCGCCGGGGTCGATGCCGCCGCCGGCAAGGCGCAGGCCGAACTGGCGCCGCTCGCCACCGCACCGCGGTCGCTGACCAAGGTCGACGACACCGATTTCATCACCATCGTGCCCCCGCTGAACACGCTGCGCGCCATTCCCGCCGGCTGGACCGATCCGGCGCCGCTGGAGATGACCGGCGGTCTCTACCAAGGCGACCGACTGGGCCGGCAGAGCGAGACCGTCTATGATCGCGCGCTGCGCACGATCCTGCTGCCGCGCGTCTTCCTGCGGGTGGAGGAACAGCTGCGCCGCGAGCGCGGCCGGCCCGAATATCTGTTCCAGGCGCTGAAGGTCTATCTGATGCTGGCCGGCAAGGGGCCGCTGGACAAGGCGCTGGTGTCGGACTGGATGGCGCTCGACTGGATGGCCTCGCTGCCCGGCCCGGCCTATGACGGCGTGCGGCGCGACCTGCGCGTCCATCTCGACACCATGCTGGCCGCGCCCCTCTCATCCATGGAGCCGGACGAGGCGTTGGTGGAGGAGGCGCGCCAGAGTCTGACGCGCTATCCGCTGGCCGAACGCGGCTTCGCCATCCTGCGCGACCGACCGGAGATCCAGGCGCTGGCCGACTGGCGGCTGGTCGACCATGCCGGTCCGCTGGCTGGCCGGGTGCTGATCCGCCCGTCGGGCAAGCCTTTGTCGGAAGGGGTGCCCGGCCTCTACAGCTATGACGGCTTCCACAAGGCGGTGCTGCCGGCGCTGCCCAAGGTCGCCAAGGCGCTGGTGGACGAGAACTGGGTGCTGGGCCAGCCGAGCAGCGGTCCGCAGGCGGTCGCCAGCGCGCAGCGGCTGGAACAGGGCATCCTCTCCGTCTATCTCGACCGCTACGCCCGCCAGTGGGACGAGCTGCTGGGCGACGTGGTGATCGTGCCGCTGCGCAGCCTGAACCAGGCCGCCGACGTGCTGAACACGCTGTCCGGCCCGCAATCGCCGCTGAAGCTGTGGCTGACCGCCATGGTGCGCGAGACGACGCTGGCTCCCGGCCCGAATGACAAACCCGCCGACGGCAAGGGTCCGGTTGCCGGCGGTCCGCTGGCCGGGATTGCCCAGCAGGCCCAGGCGGGCGAGAAGGCGGTGGAGTCCACCGGCACCAACGCCGCCTATCTGGCGCGGCTGGCCGGCGTCTCGCTGCAGCCGGCGGGCCCGCCACCGGGCCAGCCGATCAACGACCACTTCAAGGCTCTGCGCGACCTCGTGCAGGGCGAAGGCGGGGCGCCGCCCAAGCTGGACGACTCGCTGAAGCTTCTGGGCGAGCTGTACCAGCAGATCGCCCGCGCGGCGAATGCTCCCGACCAGAACGGCGCTCTCCTGGCCGGGCTGGCCGGCGGTGCGGACAAGGGGGCGGTGGCGGCGCAGTTGCGCAATCTCGCCCGCGACCTGCCCGACCCGGTCGGCGGCATGGTCGCCACCGTGGCGCAGAGTGCGGCGACCGTCAGCGCCGGGGGTGCGCGGTCGCAGATCAACAAGGCGTGGCAATCCACCGTCCTGCCCTTCTGCCGGGCGGCGCTGGACAACCGCTTCCCCATGGTGCCGAACAGCCAGGTGGACGTGACGGCGGCGGATTTCGCCAAGCTGTTCGCGCCGGGCGGCATGATCGACCAGTTCTTCAACACCAACCTCCGCCCCTTCGTCGACATGACGGTCAGCCCCTGGGCGTGGCAGAAGGTCGATCAGGTCGATCTCGGCATTCCGCCCGCGGTGCTCGACCAGTTCGAGCGCGCGGCTCGCATCCGCGACAGCCTGTTCCCGGCCGGCGCCGCCACCGCCAAGGTGATGTTCGAGATCACCCCGGTCGAACTGGATGCCAAGGCGACCCAGGTTGCGCTGGACGTCGACGGCCAGACGCTGATCTACCAGCACGGCCCGCCCCGCCCGCAGGTGATGAAGTGGCCGGGGGCGGAGGGCACCAGCAGCGTGCGCCTCGGCTTCGGCCCGCCGCTGCCGGGCGAGCCGGCCGGCATCTCGCGCCAGGGCCCCTGGGCTTTGTTCCATTTCCTCGCCGACGGCAAGCTGGAGTCCACGCCGCAGCCCGACCGCTTCACCTTCGCGGTGACGGTGGGCACCCGCAAGGCGGTCTTCGCCCTGCGGGCCGACAGCGTGAACAACCCCTTCGGCAAGAACCTGCTGGAGAGTTTCCGATGCCCGACGGCTCTGTAGGCGGCGTGCTTCCCAGTCCCATCGGCCCCTACCGGGTCGAGGGCGTGCTGGGCCAGGGCGCCATGAGCGTGGTCTACCGCGCGACCGATGGGCGGACCGGGCAGCCGGTGGCATTGAAGCTGCTGCGCGGCGAATTGCTGGCGGCGGCGGAGCGCAATGCCGTGCTCGCCCGCTTCGGGCGGGAGGCGGAGATCGGGCTGAAGCTCGACCACCGCAACATCGTGCGGGTGCATGACTACGGCATGCTGGACGCCGCCCATGGCGGCGCGCCCTACCTCGCCATGGAACTGATCCAGGGCAAGGAGCTGAAGCACTACCTGGAGGCCGACACGCCGCTGTCGGTGCAGCAGGGCGGCGAGCTGATGGCGGCGGTGCTGGACGCGCTGGCCTTCGCGCATGCCCGCAACATCATCCACCGCGACATCAAGCCGGCCAACATCGTGGTGGAAGCCGACCTGACGCCGAAGCTGGCGGATTTCGGCATCGCGCAGATCTCATCATCCGACCTGACCCAGGCCGGCGACCTGCTGGGCACCCCCGCCTACATGGCGCCGGAGGTTCTGCGCGGGGAGAAAGCCGACGCCCGCAGCGACCTGTTCTCCGCCGGGGTGGTGCTCTATTACCTGCTGGCGCAGCGGCGGCCCTTCTCCGGCTCCGTCGCCACCGTGATGCAGCAGATCCTGTTCGTCGAGCCGCCGCCGCCCTCCCACGGCAATCCGGAGCTGCCGCCGCCCTTCGACACGGTGATCCTGAAGGCGCTGGCGAAGGCGCCGGCCGACCGCTATGCCAGCGCCGCGGAGTTCGCCGAGTCGCTGCGCCACGCGCTGGCCGTCGCCGGCACCATGCGGGCGGCGACTCCGGCCACCGAACTGACCCTGTTCAATGCCGAGGTTCCGGCAGCCACCGCTCCGGTGCGCGACCGCAACGCCCTCGCCGCGGCGCTGGAAACCGCCCTGCGCGCCATCCCCGGCCAGCCGATCGACGCCCGCAAGCTGACCGAGCTGCTCGATATGCTCGCGGAGTGGCAGGCAGGATCCGGCGGCGATGCGCAGCGCTGGCAGTCGGTGCTGCTCGGCGCCGGGATCGAACCGCTGGCCGAGCTGATCGTCTCGGCCACCCCGGCTCCGCGCGCCGCCCCGGCGAGCCAGCGGCGCGACTGGATGCCGCTGGTCCGGCTGTTCGCCGCGATGAACCGCGCGCTGGCCGGAACGCCGGCCGCCGACCGGGCGAAGATGTCCGCGGCGCGCATCGCCTTCGACCTGTCCGGCCGCTTCTTCCTCTATTCCGGTGAGCTGAACCGGGTGCTGATGGACGGCGACAACCCGGACATCCAGATGCTCTCGCTCGACTTCCTGCGGCTGGAGATCCTGCAGCACGCGCTGGAGGAGCTGGGAGCCGAGGCGGAGCTGGCGCAGAGCCGCAGCGCCATGCTGATGTTCGCCGTCCAGGTCATCCGCAAGGTGACGCAGATCCTGCGCGCCTGCACCGACGGCAACGACGGTCTGGCACGGTTCGGCGTCGCCATCATCCTCGCCAACATCGAGGAGCTGATCGTCATGGCCCAGCGCCTGTTCGAGACCGGCGGACAGGCGACCGGCGGCCTGCCGCAGGACGCGGTGGCAGAATTCATCGCCGCCGCCGGCCGCTTCGCCACCCTGTCGGTGGAGGAACTGCGCGGCGAGGTCGCGACTGGCGCCGGCACGGCCGAGAGCTTCGGCGCCCGCCTGCGCGGCGTCGGCCAGCTCTACCTGTTCGCCACCCGCCTGACCGCTCCAGATTGCGCGCCGCTGATGCACAGCCTGTCGACCATGCTCTACGGCCTCGTCGCCGGGCTGACCGCCGATCTCGGCAATGCGCCGGTCGGCGACACCGGCGCCCGCGCCCGGCTGGTGGCGCTGGCCGAGATGGCGAGCGGATTGGGCTGGAGCGAGGTGGAGCGGATCGCCGTGAGCGCGTTGCGCCGCTGGGCCGTCGTCGGTGCGGCGGCCTGACACGCTCGCCGTAATGCTGGAAAAATGTAACCGGGCCAACGGATATGGGGGATCGGCGCATGGATGAGCGGATTGACGGTGCCGTGACGAACCGCCTGGACATGCTCCTGCGCAACGACCTGTCCGAATTGACACGGCTGGCCGAAGCGGTGGACGAGTTCATCGAACGCAACCAGCTGCCGCCCGATCTTGCCTTCAAGTTCAATCTCTGCTTCGACGAGTTGATCACCAACACCGTCTCCTACGGCTACGACGATGCCGGCCCGCACGAGATCCGGGTGCGGATGGAAGCGGACGCCGCGGAACTGCGGGCGGAGGTGGAGGACGACGCCGCCGCCTTCGATCCCTTCGCCGACGCCCCGCCGCCCGACCTGACCAGCGACGTGGATGACCGCCGCGTCGGCGGACTTGGCGTGTTCCTGGTCAAGAAGACGATGGACCGTGCCAGCTATCGGCGCGAGGGCGACCGCAATCTGGTCCTGCTTGCCAAAAGCTTCGGCTGACCGCAACCTTTGGCAGCGGATGGCGATCCGGCAATCCCCTGAGAAATTAGGGGATATAGCTTCTGGACTATCGGGGGCACAGCGTCTCCGCTTCGCCACGCCGGATAAGTCCCCAACAATAGCAAGGTCAAATCGATTACCTTGCGAACTTTATGCACCTCTTGCCGGTCGTCTGCCGCTTGTCTTCCATGACAATCCGGCAAAGCAGAGCGTTCCGCTTTGCAACAAACCGACACATGACAAGCTTCGCCGTTTACAGCATTATTAACGCTGACCATCGGTCCAAACCGGGCTACCACTGTCCGACAGGGACCGGGACATGGAAGGCGAACGCTAACGTGTGGAGTCGACGCATCATGACCGGGACGCAGTGCCAAGAGGCACGCTTGCGCCTTGGCTGGTCGACACGGATGCTGGCGAACAAGGCCGGTGTGCCGTGGTACGCCGTTATGAATCTCGATTACGGAACGGGCGAGGTCGACCCGGCCATCGTCGATGCCCTCGCCCGCGCCTTCAAACAGGCGGGTCTGGAACTGCGCTGAGCATTCCGCAAGCGCCTGAACTTTTCACTTCTTCTTCCCGGCCTTGCCCTTCTCCGCCGGGCGGTCGATGTGTTTCGCCGATTCGGTGTCGGGGGTGATCGGCTTGCCGGTGTCCGATACGGCCTTCGCCGCTTCGAGCGGGTCGGCGATGTCGCGGTCCGGATCGTTGGACAGGGCGTGGCCCTCGGTCGCTTTCTGATCTGCCATGGGACGGCTCCTTCCATAGGGTCTTCGCATCACAACAGACGGGTGTGGGCTTTCGTCCCCATTCGAGTCGGATACACTCTGTTACCGAAATGCTGGCGGGCGGACACAGCCCCGCAACGAAGGCGCGCCATTCTGACCGCCACGGATGCCCCGGCACGACCGGCCGGCACCGGAAGGAAAAGGATGGACAGCATGAAGAAGACCCTGCTCGCCATGGCCGCCGCAGTCCTCGTCGTCACTGCCGCGACCGGCACTCCCGCCTTTGCCCGGGGATGGCAGCCCGGTCCGGACAATCGTCACTCAGCCCAGCATCAGGGCCACGAACGGGGGCAGAATCAGGGTTGGGGCGAGCGTGACCAAGGCCGCCGGACGGAATCGCACGGCCCTGTGACGACCCACCGCTTTGGCCCGCCGGACGGTCGCGGCTGGCAGGCGGGCCAACGGCTGCCGCAGGAATGGCGTGCGCCGCGCCATGTCATCGCCAAGCCCGCCGCCCACCACCTCCATCGTCCGCCACCCGGCCAGCGCTGGGTCCGCGTCGGTCCCGACGCCGTGCTGGTCGCCTCCACCACCGGCATCATCGTGAAGATCATGCCCGGCCTGTTCCGCTGACCGGCCCCTACTCCCCGATCCCCTTCTGCGCCAGGACCAGGAAGACCTTCTCCTCCAACTGGTCCGGCGTGAAGGGCTTGGCGATATAGCCGCTGACATGGTGGGCCAGCGCCCTCTTCACCGCCTCCAGCGTGGCTAGTGCGGTGACCATCAGGAATGGCAGGTCGCTGCGCGTCTCGCGCACATGCTTCAGCAGGTCCAACCCGTTCAGCCGCGGCATCATCCAGTCGCAGACGATCAGGTCGTAGGCCGCCCCGTCGGCCTGGAAGCGCTGCAACGCGTCCTGACCGTCGACCGCGGTATCAACCTGCCCGATGCCCAGTTCACGAAGGACCGAGGTGACGAAGGCACGCGGCCCGTCTTCGTCATCCACCACCAGCACCCGCTGTGCGGCGAGGTCGAGGAAGGGCACGCCGACCATCGTCAGCGACTGGCGCAGCCAGCCGGCCCTCGCCGCCCGTTCCTTCGGGCCCGGCGCGTTCAGCAGCACATGGCGGACGAAGCGCGGCCGGTGGCAGTGGCGGTAGAGAACGCGGGCCACCGCCAGCCGGCTCTTGCCGCTGCAGAAGGCCCCCTCCCCCGCCAGACGGACGATGTCCAGTACGGCGTCCGCCGGCGGGTCGTCCTTCGCCTGGATCAGCGGCGCC
This sequence comes from Azospirillum sp. B21, assembly GCF_008364825.1. GTDB lineage: Bacteria > Pseudomonadota > Alphaproteobacteria > Azospirillales > Azospirillaceae > Azospirillum. The sequence goes on along the minus strand of NZ_VTTO01000003.1, from coordinate 275,305 downwards.
AGCACGCGCTGTGTGCGCAGGAAGGCGTTCTGGATGTCGTCCATCTGGCCGGCGAGATACTCGCGCTCCTCCTCCGGGAAGGCGCTGGACTGCACCATGCGCTGGACCTCCGCCAGTCCCTTCAGCTTTTCATTGCGGTCCTTCCAGCAGTCCAGCAGCCGGCCGGCGAAGTCGCGGCTGTCGAAGAAGCTCTTCAGGTAATCGGTGACCGCCTTGGCCGCGGTGGGCGACAGCGGCATCTTCTGCAGGACGAACAGGATACGCAGCTTCTGCATGAAGTTGCGGCCGCGCGTGATCTCCGGAACCGTATCCTCGTTGACCAGCAGGGCGGTGCGCCGCTGCAGCGCCGCTTCGGTCCGGGCGCCGCCGGCATAGTTGCCCTCGCGGTCGCGCAGGCGGGCGGACAGGTCGCTCAGCGCCAGAATTTCGCGCTGCACCGCTTCGATGCCGAACATGTCGCCGGCACTGGCGATGGTGAAGCAGGCGGGCTTGGCCATCTCGCGGCGGAAGGCGGCGGTCAGCGCTTCTCGCAGGGCCGGCATCGGCACCCGCCGCATCAGCGCATCAAGCCGGCGGAAGACCTGCGGCGCGTCGTCGGGCATCGGCCGGTCGGCGGCGATCAGCGTCACGATCAGGTCGATCAGCGTGACGAAGGGCGCGTCGCGCGCGCAGGACGCGGTGCCGGCATCGCTCAGCATGATCTCGCCCAACAGCCGTTCCAGCGGAACCAGCGCGTCGGGATGCTCGGTGGTCGCGGCCAGTTCCAGCAGGGATTCCGCCTTTTCGGCGAAGCTGCGGCCGGTGGCGATGTGCTGCGTGATGGCGGCGTCGAGCAGGAAGCGGCCGAGAAAGCCCCCATTGGACAGAAGCTCCGCAGCCGTGCCGGGATAGGCGTCGGGCAGGAAATCGGGTGGTGGGTTCTCCTTCAGCCTTTCCCGCGTCAACCGGGCGATCTCGTTGACCAGCGGGGTCAATGCGCCCTTCTGACCGCCGGGCCTCTCCATCGCCCGTTCCGCCTGGGTCAGGATGGCGACGAAGGTGGCGGTGTTGGACAGCGATGTCTGGTGGCGCGGGTGGTGCAGCAGTTCCGTCGCCGTCAGCGCATTCTCGTCGAGGAAGCGGCGGCAGAAGCGGCCGACGCTGTCCCGCCCGGCCGCCGCATAGAAATCCGCAGGCTCCCGGCAGACGTCGGGAGCGGACCCGTCGGCTTCGTCAAGCGCGGCCGGAGGGGCCGGGTCGGCGCGGTCGTCGTGGCGGGAGGGCTCCATCACGGTCCTCACAAGGCCAGAAGGTCGCGCAGGGCGTGGAGCAGCCGCTCCGGCGCCACCGGCTTCATCACGATCTGCCGCCCTTCCTGGGCCGTCAGCCCTGCCGCCGTCTCGCGCGAGGCATAGCCGGTCAGGAACAGGATGGGCAGAAGCTGGTTGCGCGTCTCCAGGGCGCGGGCAAGCTCAAGCCCATTCATCCGCGGCATCGACACGTCGCTGACCACCGCGTCGAACAGGCCGCCGGCCTCGTCATAGCGCTCCAGCGCCTCCCGCCCGTCCGACGCCTCGACCACCGTGCAGCCGGCCTCCTCCAGCACGAGGCGGAGGTAGCGGCGCACCGAGTCCTCGTCGTCCACCAGCAGGATGACCGCCCCCTCCCCCTCCGCGACATGCAGCGGGTCGAGCCCGGCGGGGACGGCCGGCGGATCCACCGCCGGCAGGAACAGGGCGAAGGTGGCGCCGCGTCCCGCCTCCCCTTCCAGTTCCACGGCGCCGCCGGCCTGCTGGGCCGTGCCGTAGACCATCCACAGGCCGAGCCCGGTGCCCTTGCCCGGCTCCTTCGTGGTGAAGAAGGGCTCCCAGATGCGGTCGCGAATCGCCGATGGAACGCCGGCGCCCTGGTCGGTCACGCGGATCGCGACATAGCGGCCGGGCTTCAGCCCGCGATGGCGGGCGAAAAAGGCGTCGTCGGGCGTCTCCACCGTCAGGGCGATGGTCAGGGTGCCGCCGTCCGGCATGGCGTCCCGCCCGTTCAGCGCAAGGTTCAGCAGCGCCTGGTTCAGCGTGACCGGATTGACCAGCGCATAGGCATTCTGGGGGGCGCTTTCGTCCCCGGCCTGGATCGCCACGTCGATGCCGGCGCTCAGCAGCGGCTTCAGGAAGACCCGCATGTCGCGCACCAGCGGCGCGATCGCCACCACCTCCCGCTCGTCCGTCACCCGGCGGTGGGAGAAGTCCAGCAACTGGCCGGTCAACGCCGCCGCCCGTTCGGACGCCTTGGCGATTTCCTGCACGCAGGTCAGGACGCGGTCCGGATCGGCGGGATTGCGCTCCGCCAGCCGGGCGAAGCCGCCGATCGCGGTCAGCATGTTGTTGAACTCGTGGGCGATGCCGCCGGCCATGCGGCCGACCGCCTCCATCTTCTGGGCGCGCTGAAGCTCGCCTTCCACCCGGCGGCGGTCGGTGATGTCGTTCAGCACCAGCAAGACCGCCGGACCGCCGCCATAGACCGCCGGGCTGGCCCCAACCTCCAGCCGGCGGCGTTCGCCGTCCGGGCGCAGGGCGTCGCATTCCAGCCGCCGCTGCTCCCCGTCCGCCGCGACGGCAAAGGTCGCTTCCAGCGCGTCGCCACCCTCCAGGAAGCCGGCCAGGGGCAGGCCTTCCAGCGCATCGGCGGCGACGCCCAGGATCGCGGCGGCGGCGCCGTTGGCGAAGCGGATGGCGCTGCGGTCCCAGATGACGATGCCGTAGGGCGCCAGTTCCACCAATTGGCGGTAGCGCAGCTCGCTTTCCCTGAGCGCGGTCACGGTCTGCTTCAACCGGGCGGTCTGGCCGGCCAGCTCCTCCTCCCGCATCTTCAGCTCTGTGATGTCCATCAGGATCTTCACTACGCCGCCGGTGCCTGTCGCATGCTCGCTGATGCGGTACCAGCGCCCATCGGACAGCCGGCCGTCCACCGGGGCGGAGTGCTGGAGGTGGCGGGTCAGCCGCTGTTCCACCCAGGCGCCGATGTCGCCCTCGCCCTCATACCCGCCGCGTTCCGCAGCCGCCCGCAGAATCTCGGCAAAGCTGCGTCCGGGGGTCAACAGGTCGGCAATGGTGGGATAGGCGCGGCGGTACTGCTCGTTGCAGATCAGCAGCCGGCCGTCGGCGCTGAACAGCACGAAGCCCTCCGACACGCTGTCGATGGCGTCATGCACCACCGCCTGCATGAAGCGCGCCTCCACCAGCGCCAGGGTTTCTGCGGTGGCGTCGATGCCGCAGCCGCGATAGCCGCGGAAGCGCCCATCGGCGTCGCGCACCGGCACGGCGCTTAGCCGCAGCACGAGGTCACGGCCATCCACCCCCTCGAAGCTCACCTCCAGGTCGCGAAAGGGCTGTCCGGCCTCGATGTCGGCGCGGTACTCGGCCCAGGTCGCCTCGTCATCGACCAGAGCCCCCAGGTCGAGCAGCGATTCGCCGAACACGCTGCCGGGGTCGCAACGCAGCAGCGTCCCCAGCCGGTCGGACAGGGTGAGATAGCGATGGTCGGCCCCCGTCTCCCAGAACCAGCCGGGAGAAGCGGCGGTGAAATCACGGGCGCGGGCCTGCATCCAAGCCAATTCGCTCTGTGCCTGCCGCAAATCCGCTCCCGACCGCGCCAGCGCCGCAGCGTTGCCGCCGGCCCGCCGGGCGCTCCACAGCGACAGCCCGCCGGCAAGGGTCAGGGCGCCGGCCACCGGCCATGCGGCCTGCCCGGTTGCGGCCAGACCCGCCAGGGTGCCGAAGGCGGCCAGCCCGGCGAGAAGACCGGGAATTGAAGCGGAAAGTCGGGCGCGACCGGCGACCGGTTCGACATCACCCGCAGTGCGGAGCAGGTGGTCGGTGTCTGCAACGTTCACGGTGCCTCCGCCGGTCCGAAGGGTGATTGTCCGACGTCATCGCGTCTAACCCTATCGTCATAGAAGGTCAGGCGTTAACAGCTGGTTTCGAGGCTAAGCTTTCCTTCAGAATGCGACTTCTCGAATCATTTCAGCCCATCTGCGGACTACCGCACCGCATCAGGAGACCTGACGAAGTTTCGTTCACCGGACCCTGCTTTTCAGGTGGATGTTCTTACGGTCAGTCATGACCCTATCCGAAATCTCCCGGCTTGGATGGAGATCCGGACGGTGCCGATGCACGTATCATCCGGTTGCCACCGCAGGAAGGGGACCCGGCATGCCGAAGGCGGACGTCGTCACATGGAGCGATCTCCCGGCCCAGACGGACGGAGAAGCCGAGCGGCGCGAGTTCCTTGGCGCAGGCGCATCGCTGAAGCATGTGGTCATCAAGGCGGGAACCTCCGCCCCGCGCCACAGCCACGCCCATGAACAGTTCGTGATGGTCGTGGAGGGTCGCGTCCTGCTGACCTGCGAGGCCGGACCGGTGGACCTGCGTCCGGGCATGGTCATCCGTTTCGACCCGGACGCTTGGCACAGCGCGGATTTCGTCGAGGACACGGTGCTGGTCGAGGTGAACCTGCCCCCCGCAAGTTGATGCCGCAGGGGCGCGGAACGTCGCAGGCGTCGAATTCGCTTCTCAGACGTCGATTTCGAGGTCGTCGTCTTCCGGCGTACGGCCGAGCAGCAGGTCGGCGGCGTCCAGGGTCAGCGCCTCCACCTCCTCGTGGCGGTCCTCCTCCGGCAGGCGCAGCGCATGCATCACCTGGGTCGCCAGATGGATCAGCATGGCGCGGACGCAATCATCCTCCGGATACTCCAGAGCCACCATCTCCTTCAGGAAGGCGCCCAGTTGCTCCGGCGTGTTCCAGGGATGGGTGATGACGGTCTCGAAGCCGCTGGTGCCGAGGAAGACGGCGTTCAGCGCGGTCGCCTGCCGATTGATGCCATCCACCGCCTCGTCCTGGTCGAGCTTGCCCTGCAGGACCTGATTGAAGGCGTCGAGGCTGAGATCGATGAACTGGCGGACCAGCAGCCGCACCACCGTCTCGTCCGCCAGATCGTTCCGGGCCTGCGGCTGGGTCAGGATCGGCAGCGGTTGCAGCAGCGCCGCGATGATCGGCTTTGCGGATTGGGATTCCATCGCGGGCACTCCTGTCGGATTCGGCCCCGGCGCTTGCGGGGCAAAAATGTCTATGGCTCCCGATACTGCCAGAGCCTGATGCAAAACGCAAAAAAGGCCGCCTCCTTGCGGAAGCGGCCCTTTTCTCTGCCGGCCGGGCGCGATGCCCGGCGCTCGCGAAATCAGCCCACCAGCTCGATGCCGGCGAAGAAGAAGGCGATCTCCTGGGCCGCCGTCTCCGGGGCGTCCGAACCGTGGACCGAGTTGGCCTCGATCGATTCGGCGAACTCCTTGCGGATGGTGCCCTCGGCGGCGTTGGCCGGGTTGGTGGCGCCCATGATCTCGCGGTTGCGGGCGATGGCGTTCTCGCCTTCCAGGACCTGCAGGACCACCGGACCGGAGATCATGAAGGACACCAGGTCGTTGAAGAACGGACGCTCGCGGTGCACGCCATAGAACTGCTCGGCCTGGGCCTTCGACAGCTGGACGCGCTTCTGGGCGACGATGCGCAGGCCACCGTCCTCGAACTTGGCGTTGATCTTGCCGGTCAGGTTGCGGCGGGTGGCATCGGGCTTGATGATCGAGAGGGTCCGTTCGACGGCCATGGTGGTGACTCCTGCAGGTAAGGCTTTTCGCCGATTAAAAAGCATGCAGGCGCCACCGGTTGAACCGGGGCGCCGATGGGCCGCTTTATAGAGGCGCTTTGGCGGCGCGGCAAGGCGTTCGTTGGAGAATGCGGTTGAACCGCCATCGGACTTGCCCCATCGAGCTTGCATGGAACGGTTCCAAGTCTATGGTGGGACCGCCTCCGGTGCCCCGTGCAACGACCTCAACGGCCGAGACGCCCGACCATGACCGAGACCGCCGCCCGCCCCGCCTCCTCCGACGATGTCCCGCCGGTCTTCACCCACCAGGAGATCCTGCGCGTGTTCAGCGGGGTCGCGCTGGCGATGCTGATGGCGGCGATGGACCAGACCATCGTCGCCACCGCGTTGCCGACGATGGCGAGCCAGTTCGGCGGGCTGGAGATGCTACCCTGGGTGGTCACCGCCTATCTGCTGACCTCCACCACCACGACACCGATCTACGGCAAGCTGTCCGACCTCTATGGCCGCAAGCGCGTGCTGCAGACGGCGATCCTGCTGTTCCTCGTCGGCTCCGTCCTGTGCGCCGCGGCGCAGAGCATGACCCAGCTGATCCTGTTCCGCGGCCTGCAGGGGCTGGGCGGCGGCGGGTTGATGTCGCTGGCCTTCACCATCATCGGCGACGTGGTGGCCCCGCGCGAGCGCGGACGCTACCAGGGCATGATCGGTGGCGTCTTCGCGCTGGCCAGCGTCGCCGGGCCGCTCTTGGGCGGCATCTTCACCGAGACGATCGGCTGGCACTGGATCTTCCTGATCAACCTGCCGCTGGGGGTGGCGGCCTTCGCCATGACCCGCAGTACCCTGTCGCGCCTGCCCGCCGGCCGGACCAAGCCGCGCATCGACGTGGCCGGCGCGGCGCTGCTGACCGGGGCGGTCACCTGCCTGCTGGTCTACGCCACCCGCGGCGAGGCGATGGGCTGGGGCAGCGCGGCGGCGCTGGCCCTACTGGCGGCGGGCCTCGCCATGCTGGCCGTCTTCCTATGGCACGAGCGCCGGATCGAGGAGCCGATCCTGCCTCTGCACCTGTTCCGCCGCCCGGTGGTCGCGGTGGCGACGCCGGTGGTCGCGGTTTCGGCGATGGTGCTGTTCGCCGGCATCGTCTATCTGCCGCTGCACCTGCAACTGGTGCAGGGCGCCAGCGCCACCGTGTCCGGCCTGCTGCTTCTGCCGCTGGTGCTGGGCATGACCTTCGGGTCGGTCGGCGGCGGCCGGCTGATCGCGCGCACCGGGCGCTACAAGGCCTTCCCGCTGGTCGGTCTCGCGCTGTCGGGGGCGATGTACGCGCTGCTCGGCACCCTGCCGGAGCTGGCCGCCAGCGGGCTGTGGTCGACGCTGATCCTTGTGCCGCTCGGCATGGGGCTGGGGCTGGTGATGCCGGTGATGACGGTCGCCGTGCAGAATGCGGTGGAGCAGCGCGACCTGGGGGCGGCCACCGCCTCGGTCGGCTTCTTCCGCTCGCTCGGCGGCTCGGTCGGCGTCGCGGTGTTCGGCGCCGTGTTCAACGCCGTGGTGTCCGAGCGGCTGGAAGGCGCCGGCCTGTCCGGCCGCGCGGTGCTGGACCATGGCGCCGCCGCGCTGGCCGATCTGCCCCCTGCCGTCCGCAGCGGGGTGGTGGCGACGTTGGAGCACGGATTCGCCACCCTGTTCCTGCTGGCGGCCGCCCTGGCGGTCGTTTCCTTCGCCATGACCCTGTTCCTGAAGGAACTGCCGCTGCGCTCCTCCCGCACGGACCGGGGCGAGGCCGCTCCGGCGGCGGAGGGCTGAAGCGTCAGGATTCGTCGTTTGGGAAATGCCGGGGCTGGCCAAGCTTGTCCTCGATATAGAGCAGGTTGACCAGCACCAGCACCACCACGGCGATCGGCGTCGCCAGGAACATGCCGAGGATGCCGAACAGCACGCCCCCGGCGGCGATGGCGCCGATGGTGATCACGGGCGGCAGGTCGACCACCCGCTTCTGCAGCAGCGGGGTGACGAGGTTCCCCTCCACCTGCTGGATGACCAGATAGAGCCCGGCGACCCACAGCGCATCCTGCGGCGACTGGGCAAAGGCGATCAGCAGCGCCGGGATCGCCGCCAGGAAGGGGCCGACAAGCGGGATGAACTCCAGCAGCCCGGCCACCATGCCCAAGGCCAGCGCCGACGGAATGCCCAGCAGCCAGAGCCCGACAGCGGTCAGCGTGCCCACCGCGGCCATCGCCACCATCTGGCCGATCAGCCATTTCCACAGGCTGTCCCCGGCGACGTTCATCACCTCCCAAGCCCGCTCCTGCCCCTGCGGCGGCACCAGCAGCACCACGCCGCGCCGGTAGACGCCGGGCGAGGCCGCCAGATAAAGCGCGGCGAACATCACCACCACCGCATCGCCGATGACATAGACGAGGCTGCTGGCGAAGCTGCTCAGCTGGTTCATCCAGGGCCACTCCTTGCCCTGGTCCATGATGCGCTGGCGCCACTCGTCCGGCAGCATGGCCATGGCCTTGGTCACCTGCTCCTGCAACTGGCCGAGCTGTGCCGTCATCGAGGTGCCCATCAGCCAGCCGCCGCCGCCGACCAGCAGCACAAGCACCACCAGCACGATGGCCAGCGCCCAGCCATGGCCCAGCCCTGTCGCCTGCCGCACATAGCCGGTCAGCCGCTGCAGCAGGATGGCGAACAGCACGCCGGTGAAGATCAGCAGCAGCGTGCCCGACACCTTCCACAGGAACAGCGTCAGCGCGGCCACCCCGGCGACGATCAGCACCTTCCAGGTGAAGACGGCCAGTTCGCCGCGCGCGGCCCGCGCCGGCGGCTCGTCCTGCGTCGCCCCGCTGCCGGTGCGGCCGGGCGGGACGGCGCCCGGGGAAGCGGTCTGGTGGGCGGCTGGGCGGCTGGGTATCGCCATCTCTCGGAACTCCCGCGCTTGCGGCCGCCTGACGGACGGCCCTGGGGGAGAACGCTCAAGTCCATCGGACGTTGCGGAAAGTCAGCAGGCTAGGCCGTCGGCGGTAGTCCGAAGATCGATCTGGAAGCCGGTCGGCGCCGCCCCATATCAAAAGGGACGCCAAGGAGTCATTCTCGCTGATGTCACTTTGAAAGCCCGCCGCATGGCGGGCTTTTTTTTGGCGATGATGGCGGCCTTGAGCCCCTAGCGCCGCGCTTCCGGCGGGAACACCAGGCTGACCCGCAAGCCCGGCGCGTTGTCGTCCAGTTCCAGACGTGCGCCATGCAGCGTCGCCACCGCATCGACAAGGCTCAGCCCCAGCCCGTTGCCGGGCGACGCGCGGGCGGTGTCCAGCCGGACGAAGCGTTGCAGCACCTTGTCGCGCATCTCCGCCGGAATGCCGGGACCGCTGTCGGCCACCGAGATGCAGGCGGCGCGGCCGGGCGCCGGGCCTTCCAGCACCAGCGAGATGGTGCCGCCTTCCGGCGTGTACTTGATGGCGTTGTCCAGCAGGTTAGACACCGCCTGGGCCAAAAGCTGGCCGTTGCCGCGCACGGTCGGCTTGCCTCGGACATCCACGCTCAGCCGCTGGCCGCGTTCGTCCGCCACCGGCTCGTAGAGGTCGGCGGCCAGTTCGACCACCTCGGCCAAGTCGACCGGCACGAAATCCTGCCGCTTGGCGCCCGATTCGGCCTCCGCGATCGACAGCAGGGCGCTGAAGGTGGCGAGCAGCCGGTCGGCCTCGGCAATCGTGTCCTGCAGGACGGTGCGGTAGACCTCCGGGTCCTCGGTCTCGTGCAGCAGGGCAAGCTCGATGCGGGAGCGCAGGCGGGTCAGCGGCGTGCGCAGGTCGTGGGCGACGCTGTCGGTCACCTGCCGCATCCCGGTCATCAGCCGCTCGATGCGGTCGAGCATGGCGTTGAGGTTGCCGGCCAGCCGGTCCATCTCGTCGCCGCCGCCGAAGCGCGGCACCCGGTCGCTCAGGTCGCCGCTCATGATCTGGCGGGTGGTGCGGTTGATCGCCTCGATACGCCGCATGGCGCCGCGGCTCATCAGCAGCCCGCCCCCCAGCCCCAGCAGAGCGGTGGAACCCAGGATCCAGCCGAGCGAGCGGAACATGCGGGTGCGCAGCTGGTCGATCTCGCTCATGTCGCGACCCACCAGCAGGCGGAACTGCCCCGGCAGGGTGAAGGTCACGGCCTGCGCGGTCGACGGCCGGTCGGTGACCCCACCATAGTCGGCGACCTTGAAATGGGTCCATCCGCTGGCATTGGGCACCGCCGCCGGCCAGCCCGACAGGTTGCCGGCCAGAATCACCCCGGCAGCGGTGGTCAGCAGATAGATGGAGTTGTTGTTGGGAACCGCGCTGCGCGTCCGCACCACGTCCACCAGACCGGGCAGGCCGTGGATGCGGTAATGGTCCTGCAGCCCGGCGACCTCCAGTGCGATGGTCTCGCCGATCTCCTGCTCCAGGAAGCCGGCGGTGGTGCGATAGACGACGCCCAGGATCAGACCGACCGACAGCACGAACATCGCCAGATACAGCAGCGCCAGCCGGAACGCCGTGGTCCGCACCAGCCGCAGGCCCGCGGCAAAGAAGCCGTGCAGGCCGCCGGAGTGGGTCTCCCCCTTCAACAAAGGCCCTCTCCCGCTGGGCGCAGGCCCTCTCCCCCCCGGGGAGAGGGTTGGGTGAGGGGGATGCGTTGCGAGGATCGTCCGGCAAACGGAACCCCCTCACCCTGCCCTCTCCCCGGGGGGGAGAGGGAAAACGCCGCCATCAAAGTCCCAACTCCATAAATTCCCGTTACCCCTCCGCCACGCGCAGGCTGTAGCCGGCGCCACGGACGGTGTGGATCAGGGGGGTGGGGAAATCCTTGTCGATCTTCTGGCGCAGACGGGCGATGTGCACGTCGATGACGTTGGTCTGGGGATCGAAGTGATAGTCCCATACATTCTCCAGCATCATGGTGCGGGTCACCACGCTGCCGGCGTTGCGCATCAGGTACTCCAGCAGCGAGAACTCGCGCGGCAGCAGGTCGATTGCCTTGCCGGCGCGTTTGACGCTGCGCGACAGCAGGTCCAGTTCCAGGTCGCCCACCACCAGCCGGGTCTGCGGCTGGGCCGCGCCGCGCCGTCGCACCAGCACCTCGATGCGGGCGAGAAGCTCGGAAAAGGCGAAGGGCTTGGTCAGGTAATCGTCGCCGCCGGCCTTCAGCCCCTTCACCCGGTCGTCCACGCTGCCCAGCGCCGACAGGAACAGGACCGGCGTGTCGTTGCCGGCCGCCCGCAGAACCTGGACCAGCGACAGCCCGTCGCGGCCGGGCAGCATGCGGTCGACGATCATCACGTCGTAATGCTCGGCACCGGCCAGGAACAGGCCTTCCTTCCCGTCATTGGCGACGTCCACCACATGGCCCGCCTCCTTCAGCCCCTTGGCGAGATAGCTGGCGGCCTGGCGATCATCTTCAATGACGAGAATCTTCATGAGCACGAGTGTAGCCTCCCAAAACAGCCCGGCCAAGCGCGAGCATGCCGCGCCCGGCCGGACTTCCGTCACTCAGGCGGCGGACCACCTCAGGCCTTCAGCTTCAGTGCGACGAAGGACTCGTTGCCCTGACGGTTGATCAGCATCAGCAGCGCCTTCTGGCCGGCCTTCTCGGCTTCGGTTACATGGCGGCGGACGTCGGCCGGGCTCTTCACCTCGGCATCGCCGATCCGCTCGATCACGTCGCCGGGACGGATCGGCACGTCGACGCTGCCCGACAGTCCGACCACCACCACGCCCTGGACATCGTCGCCGATTCCCAGTCGCTTGCGCGCCGCCGGGTCGAGCGGGGCGAGCTTCAGCCCCTTCACCGGCGCGACCTCGGCTTGCGGGCCGGAGCCATTGCCGCCGTCGGTGTCGGCCGACGCGACCTGCGGCTGCTCGCTCAGGCGGTCGATGCGGACCTGCACCGACGTTTCACGGCCGCCGCGCAGGACCTTCAGCTCGACCGTGCCGCCGGGCTTGGTGTCGGCGACGTTGCGGGTCAGGTCGCGCAGGCTGTTGACCGGCTTGCCGGCATAGCTCAGCACCACGTCGCCCTGGCGCAACCCGGCGCGCTGGGCCGGGCTGTCGGCGGTGACGTCGGCCACCAGGGCACCCTTGGCGGCGGGCAGGCCGACGCTGTCGGCGATGTCGGGCGTCACCTCCTGGATTTTCACGCCGAGCCAGCCGCGCTCGACCTTGCCGGACTCCTTCAACTGGGCCACCACGTCCTTGGCAAGGTTGGAGGGGATGGCGAAGCCGATGCCGACCGAGCCGCCGTTGGGGGAGTAGATGGCGGTGTTGATGCCGATCACCCGACCGGCGAGATCGAAGGTCGGGCCGCCCGAATTGCCGCGGTTGATGGCGGCGTCGAGCTGGAAATAGTCGTCATACGGCCCGCTGTGGATGTCACGCCCGCGGGCCGACACGATGCCCTTGGTGACGGTGCCGCCCAGCCCGAACGGATTGCCGACCGCCATCACCCAGTCGCCGACGCGGGTCTTGTCGCTGTCGGCCCAGTCGACCGACGGCAGCGGCTTCTTCGGCTCCACCTTCAGCAGGGCGATGTCGGTCTTGGCGTCGCGGCCGATCACCTTGGCCGGCATGGCGGTGCCGTCCTGCAGGGTGACGGTGATCTCGCTGGCGCCGTCGATGACGTGGTTGTTGGTCACGACGAAGCCGGCCGGATCGATGATGAAGCCGGAGCCGAGCGCCCCGCTCTTGCCTCGCGGCCCAGGGCTCTGGTCATCCTGACCACCGTCCGGACCGCCGTTCCGGCCCATCTGGTCCTGGAACTGGCGGAAGAACTCCTCGAAGGGCGAGCCGGGCGGGAAGCCGGGGATGCCGGGGCCGCGCTGCGCCCGCGGTTCGGCCTTGGCATCCTGCGTCGCGGCGATGTTGACGACGGCGGGGCTGACCTTGGCGGCCAGATCGGCGAAGGTGGAGGGCGTGTCCTGCAGCATCGTCACGGCCGGCGGCGTGGCCGTCTGCTGCGCATGCGATGCCGCCCATCCGGCCAGCGCCGGCCCCGTCAGCACCGTGGAGCCCAGCAGCAGGGCGGCGACGGTGCGGCGCAGGCGGTTCGGACGGTTCGGCGTGGTGGAGGGAATGGTGGTCATGGCGACAACGCTCCAGTGATGCGGTTCCGGGTGTCCGGTGTTGTCCGCAATCTAGGATGCCGCCGTTGACCGGCGCCTTGCGACCGGATGAAAGATATTTCAGACGGACTGCCCGTCCTTATCCCCCAGGGCCTATTCTCCCAGCAGATGCAGCACGATCTCGCGCCGGTGCGGCCGGGCGCGGTGTTCGAACAGGTAGATGCCCTGCCAGGTGCCCAGCACCGGCTCCCCTTCCATCACCGGAATCGACAGGCTGACGCCGGTCAGCGCGGAGCGGATGTGGGCTGGCATGTCGTCGGGCCCCTCGGTGGTATGCTCGTAGAGCGACGGGTCCTCCGCGACCAGCCGGCGGAAGAAGCGCAGCAGGTCGGCCTGCACGTCGGGATCGGCATTCTCCTGGATGGTCAGGGAGGCCGAGGTGTGGCGGCAGAAGACCGTCAGCAGGCCGGTGACCATCCCCTGCTCCGCCACCCAGCGCCGCACCGGGGCCGTCACCTCGACCAGTCCGGTGCCGCGGGTGGCGATCGTCAGCATCGTGGCGGCTTGTCGCATGGGATCCATCCTCCTGGTGGCGTTCAGCGGCTTGGTTCCGGCCGCAATCAATACCAGATGTGTCTGCCCGGCCGTTGCACCGGGGTTGCGACCTTGCGGGACTGCGAAAGAGGAAGACGGCGCATGGACATCACCGGTACCCACAGCGTCCCCGGGCCGCGCGACCGCGTGTTCGCGGCGCTCTGCGACCCGGCGGTGCTGATGCGCTGCATCCCCGTGCTGGAAGAGATGGAGCGGCTGTCCGCCACCGACTACGCCGCGCGGGTGCGCACCACGCTGGGGCCGATGAAGGCGCGCTTCTCCGGCCGGCTGAAACTGGAGCCGGAGGATGGCATCCACCGCTACCGGCTGGTCGCCCAGGGCAACGGCGGGCTGGCCGGCGCCGTGAAGGGCGAGGCGCAGGTGGTCCTGGAGGAGGATGACGGCGGGCGCACCCTGCTGACCTACAGCCTGACGGTTGCGCTGGGCGGGGCCGTCGGCCGGCTGGCGGTGAAGCTGGTCCAGGCCAAGACCGATCGGGTGCTCGCCGCATTCTTCGAGCGCTTCGCCGAGGAGATGCATGCCCGTCCTGAATGATGCGGCGCAATGCCGCAGGCCGCCGGTTGGGAGAGCGTCTTTCGCACATGCAGCATCCTGGGTCAGGATAGCAGGCGTCGCGGGTGCTTCCAGCCGGTGGAGATGGACATGTCCAAGCTCTCAGCCCATTCGCCTGCCTGCGCTCCGGATTGCACGGACCCGGACGATCCCGCTGCCGACCGCATGATCTTCGGCCGCATCCTGGCGCTTGCCGCCGCAGATGAGGCGCGGACGATGCCCCAGACGCTCGCACTGAGCAAGGCCGACCTTGCGGAGATGGCGGCCCGCCACGCCCCGCAATTTACAGCTGCCGTCGCATCCCTCCCCGATGAGGCGGAAGCCGGCGAGGATGCCATCGAGGAGGCCGACCTGCGCGCCTTCCTGATCGACCATGGCGCGCGCGGCACGGATGAGGAGCGCTGGCTGGCCGCCATCCTGGCCCGCCGGTCGTTGGCGCCGAACCATCTGTGGCAGGATATGGGGTTCCACGACCGTGGCGAACTGAACACGATGTTCCGCCGCCATTTCCCGGCGCTGGTGGCGCTGAATGCCGGCGACATGAAGTGGAAGAAGTTCTTCTACCGGCAGCTTTGCGAGCGCGAGGGGCTGATGCTGTGCAAATCGCCCAATTGCGAGGTGTGCGACGATGTGGAGGTCTGCTTCGGCGAGGAGGCCGGCGATCCGCTGGCGACCCTGTCACGCCTTGCCCGCAACAGCTGAAGGGCTTCAGCGCGGCTGGGCGCCCAGATCCTCGAAGGCCATTCCCTTGTCGGTGCGGCGGAAGCGCCCCTTGCCGTTGACGGTCAGCGGTTGCTGCCCCGGCTGCGGCACGAAGGTGGCGGCGTAGTAACAGTCATACTGCCCGCTGCCGTCCTGCCCGTTCTTCAGCTTCGCTTCGACGCAGCCCTGCTTGCGGAAATTGTCGAAGGCGCGGAAGGCGGCATTGCCCTGCCGCTCCAGCATGCGGCGGGTGTGCATCTCCACCAGCTTGCGCATGTCGCCCTCCGACGGCTCACCGGAGCAGGCCGTCAGAATAAGCGCAAGCGTCGGAATGACCGTACGGAGCCTCACCGTCCCCCCAGCAGCCTGTCCATCCGCTCCTTCAGCGCGGCGAAGGATGGGGGTTTGACCACGAAGCCGTTGACGCCCAGCGCCATTGCCTGTTTCACGATCTCGGATTCGGTGTGGTTGGTCAGGAAGACCACCGGAGCGCGCGGATTGGCAGCCTCGGTGCTGGCGCGCAGATGGGCCAGGAACTGAAGGCCGGAGACCGGCTTCATGTCGATGTCGCAGACGATCAGGTCGGGGTTGACGCGGATGCACTCGTACATCGCCGACTCGCCATTGTCGGCCTCGGCGACGTCGCGGAAGCCGATCTGGCCCAGAATCTGGACGATGGTGCGGCGGACGAAGGGCTGGTCCTCGACGACCAGAATGCGGTGCAGGGAGTAGTCGATCGTCTGCATATCCATCCCCGATCCTCCAGCCAATTCGCCGCTTTCCACTGATACCGTCCGAGCCGGCGGCGGGCAACCGAAGGCCGGTTACCGTCAGGTGGAATATGGTTTTAGGTCTGTAAAATTTTCGACGACTTGTATCGGGCCGGCATCAGCCGCCCCGCGGAATGCGTCCGGGGAACAGCCGCTCCAGCACAGCGCCCAACCGATCCATGGTCAGCGGCTTGTGCAGGCAGTCGTCCATCCCGGCAGCGCGGCACTGGGCGTCATCCTCGGCATCCGTGCCGGCGGTCAGCGCCACGATCGGCACGCGGCCCGCCTCGCCCGGCAGCGCACGGATGGCCCGCGATGCCTCATGGCCGTCCATCACCGGCATCTGCACGTCCATCACGATCAGGTCGAACCGCCGTTCGGTCGCCGCGGCGACGCCTTGGGCTCCGTCCTCCGCCGTCGTCACCGCATGGCCCAGCGCCTTGAAGAAGCCGGCGGCAACCAGCCGGCCGATCGGGTTGTCCTCCACCAGCAGGACCGAAAGGGCGGCCGGTGGAGCAACGGGACGAGCCGGCAGTTGAACGGGAATTCGGGCGGTCAGCCATTCGCCGGCGTCGCCGTCCGCAAGCAGGCGCCCCCCCAGCCGCCGGACTTGCGGTCCGGCCACCGCCAGCGCCAGCGGGCGCAGCCGCGGCACACCCCGGCGGCGGAGGATCAACTCGGCCGCCTCCCCCGCCGGCTGAAGAGACAGCGACAGCTCCGCCCCCGTCTCCGCCGTCAGGAGGACCAGTAGGGAGCGCAACCCGCCCGCATCGCCGATGAACCGTTGGTCGGCGCCCCCCTCCACCGCGACCGCCTTCGCGCCGGCCGCCAGATCGCCAAGGGTCAGCGTCTCCACCGCCTGGATTCCCGGCTTCGCCGAACGCAGGGCCGACAGCGTCGCGCGCAGCGTGTTGCCCGCCGTCCGGACGCCGGTCAGCCGGTCCAGCTGGCTCGGCAGCAGCGGCGATTCCAGCGCAGCGGCGGTCAGCGCCAGTATGGGATCGAGCGCCGCCTCCACCGCGGCGGCGGCGTCGTCGAACAGCGCCGCCGCCTCGCCCCCTGCCCGCTCCGCCCCGGCCAGAGCCGCACGCAGGCGGTTTTCCCGTGCCTGCCGCCGACGGGCGGCAGCTATGGCGCGGCGCAGGGCGGCTGCATCACCGACTGGCAGCGCATCCTGCGCGCCGGCCGCGATGAAGGATGCCGCAACCTCCTCTTGCCCATCCGGCAACAGGACCAGAACGGCAGGGACCGGGTCCAGCCGGACCAGCGCCTCGACCGCGGCATGACCGGGGGCGACATCGGCGACACTGCCGGCGGCGTCGATCACGACTACGCCGTCGCCGGCCGCTGCAACGCCGCGCAGACGGTCCAGCGCCGCTTCGACCGTATCAACCCGCGGGGGAATGCCGCCCAGCGCGATGGCGAGCTGCCGTATGCGCAACGCGTCGCCGGAGACCAGCAGCACCCCGTCCTGGCCGGAGGTGTCCGTCATCATTCCTTCGGCCATTTTTCCTCTGACATGCCGTCAGCTCGCGATGGATGTGGGGATGGAGGTGGGGATGGATGCGGTTGCGAAGGCCGGGCCGGGATAGCCGTCGCTGACGACGACGCGGTTGCGACCCAGCGATTTCGCCTCGTACAGCGCGCGGTCGGCGCGGCCCAGTGCGCGCTCGATGCTGGCGTCCTCGTCACCGCACATGGCGACGCCGATGCTGACCGTCATGCGCAGCGTCCCGCCGCCGGATTGGCCGCCTGACTGCAGCGCCACGTCGGCCAGGGCCAGACGCTGGCGCAGCCGTTCCGCCACCTCGGTCGCCGACTCCAGCGGGGTTTCGGGCAGGATGATCGCGAACTCCTCTCCGCCCACCCGGCCGACATGGTCGGTGTCGCGCAATTCGGCGCGGCAGACCTCCGCCAGCCGGACCAGCGCCCGATCCCCGACGGCATGGCCATGGGTGTCGTTGATCGCCTTGAAGCGGTCGATGTCCAGCATCAGCACCGACACCGGCCGGCCATAGCGGCGCAGCCGCGCCATCTCGACCTCCGCCAGTTCCATGAAGCGGCGGCGGTTGTTCAGCCCGGTCAGCGGATCGGTGGTCGCCATGCGGCGAAGTTCGCTCTCCACCCGCATGCGCTCCGACACGTCGCGGATGACGGCGGTGAACAGCAGGCCGCGGGCATGGTGCAGCTTGGCGATCGACACCTCGGCCGGGAACTCCCGTCCGTCGGCGGTCAGCCCCTGCACCTCGCGCCGGTTGGTCATCACCTGCGCCTGCATCTCCGACGCGGCGAATCCGGCGATGTGGGCCTCGTGGTCGGGACGGAAGCGCTCGGGGATCAGCAGCGACAGCGGCCGCCCCAGGATGTCGTCGGCATCGTAGCCGAACAGGCTTTCCGCCGCCCGGTTGAACAGGGTGATGTTCAGGTTCTCGTCGGTGGTCAGGATGGCGTCCTGCGCCAGCCCGATGATGCCCTGCAGCCGCTCCTCCGACAGGCGCAGCTCCTCCTCCAGCCGCTTGCGGGCCATGGCGTGCTGGACGGCGCGCCACATCAGCGGCCCGTCGGTCTGCCCCTTCACCAGATAGTCCTGGGCGCCGTGGGCCAGGATCTCCAGCGCGAAATCCTCGTCGTCATAGCCGGTCAGCACCACCAGCGGCAGCGACGGCGCGTCGGCATGCAGGCGGGTCACCGTCTCCAGCCCGAAGCTGTCGGGCAGCGACAGGTCGAGCAGCACGACGTCGCAGGCGTTGCGGTGCAGCCAGGCCCGCGCCTCCTTCAGCGAGGTGGCGCGCGCCACGGTGGAGCGGCGGGCATAGGGCGTCAGCGAGCGGGTCACCAGACGCGCATCGGCGTCGTCATCCTCGACCAGCAGGATGACGGTGCGTCCCTCCTCCGGCTCGGGGCTGTGGGACTGGGCGGGCTTGGCCGGTAAGGCGATGGACATGTCTGGCCTCCTTCACCGTGGCAGCCGGACGACGCGGAACCAGTATTCCTCGATGCTCTTCACCGCATCGAAGAAGGCGTCCATGTCCATCGGCTTGGTGATGAAGCTGTTGGCACCCAGCAGATAGCTGGCGTTCACGTCGCGGTCGACGTCGGAGGTGGTGAGGATCACCACCGGAATGGTCTTCAACTCCTCGTCCGCCTTCAGCTCCTGCAGGACCTCGCGGCCGTCCATGCGCGGCATGTTCAGGTCCAGCAGGATCAGGTCGGGCCGGGTGGCACCGGCGAAGGGACCCTGGCGGCGCAGATACTCCATCGCCTCCACGCCGTCGCGGACATGGCCGACGTTGCACAGGATGCGGCCGTCGCGCAGCGCACGCTTGGCGAGGCCGGCATCGGCCGGGTCGTCCTCGACCAGCAGGATCTCGAAGGGAGTCGTCAGGTCCTGCATCAGGGGAATCCTCGGAAGGCGGGATGGGGCAGATGGATGGAAAAGGTGCTGCCGACGCCGGGGCTGGAGACGACGGTGATCCGGCCGCCCAGCCGCTCCACCATCTTGCGGGCGATTGCGAGCCCCATCCCGGTGCCGGGATGCTCGTCGCGCGAATGCAGGCGGCGGAACACCTCAAAGATCTGGTCGCGGTAGCGCGGCTCGATGCCGATGCCGTTGTCGCGCACGTCGATCACGTCATAGCCGTCAATCCGCCGGCCGGAGACATGCACCTCCGCCGCGCGGTAGGGGTGGCGGTATTCGACCGCATTGGCGATCAGCACGATGAAGATCTCGCGCAGGCGCCGCTCGTCCGCCTGCACCGCCGGCAGTTCGCCCACGGTGACGGTGGCGCCGGCATCGGCGATGCGCCGCTTCAGCGCGGTCAGCGCCGCCTGCAGCGCGTCTCCGGCCGCGACCGTGCCGCAGCCGAGCGGCACCCGGTCCTCCGCCAGGAAAAGCTGGACGTCGCGCAGCAGCATCTTCAGCCGCCCGGCCCCGTCGACGATCTCGCGGATGAAGCCGGCGCTCTCCTCGTCCAGCTTGCCCCTCTGCTGCTTCTCCAGAAGCTGGGCATAGCTGGCGATTGCGCGCAACGGCTCCTGCAGGTCGTGGGCGGTGGCGTAGGCGAACTGCTCCAGCTCGTTCTTGGCCCGTCCCAACTCGGCGGTGCGCAGGTCGACCTGCCGTTCCAGCGTGTGGCGGCGGCTGACCGCCATGAAGGTCAGCGCCTCGATCAGCAGGGCCAGCAGCAGGAAGGCCGCCTGGAATCCGCGGAAGGTCGGGTCGGCATAGGCGAGACCCTCCCAGCTGGTGCGCGGAGCCAGCGCCAGTTCCCAATGGCCGTCCGGCAGGTTGATCCGCTCGACCAGCGGATCGCCCTTCAGAGCCAGCGCGTCGCCCGCCACCTGCTGGCCGATGTCGGTCACGACGGCGAAGCCCAGATGCGGCGGCACCCGGTCGAAACGCACCTCGCCGAGGATGGCGCCGACATCGAACACCAGACCGACCGCTCCCCAGGGCTTGCCCGGCCCGTAGACGATCTGTCGGGCGATCAGCCCCTGCCCGCCCTGGAGCAGGGCGACCGGACCGTGGATGGTCACGTCGCGGCTGATGATGGCGCGCTGCACCGTTTCGGCGAATCCGGGCCGCGCGTCCTTCAGCAGATCGTTGCCCAGCACCTTCTCGTTGCCCTCGACCGGATAGACGATGCGGACGACGAAGTCGGGGGCGGCGGAGATGTTGCGCACCCCCACCACCGAGCGCCGCAGCCCTTCCGCATAGCGCGGGAACTGTTCGGTGAGGCTGCCTGCCGCGGCCGCGACCTCGACGAAGGCGGTCAGGCCGCGGACCAGCGCCAGACGCTCGTTCAGCGCGCTGGACAGTGTGCTGGCCATCGACGAGGCGGTGAGCGCCGCATTCGCCCGGTGTTCGGCCACCAGGACGCGGATATAGACGTCGCCCATCCACAGATAGGCCAGCGCAAGCACCAGCGTCACCGCAGCCTGGACGGCGGCGGCCTTCCAAATCCGCTGGCCGCCCGCGATCAGGCGGCGCAGAACGGCCGGCACCGGCGGGCGCGGCGCGATCAGGGGCTCCGCCGTCATCGCCGGTCACATGCCTCGCCGGTCACGTCCGCCATGGCCGGCAGGACCATGCGGAACAGGCTGCCGCAGGGGCGCCCGTCCGCATCGCGCAGGTCGTCGTCCGGCGGGCCTTCCACCCACAGCCGGCCGCCGTGATGCTCGACCACCTTCTTGCAGACCGCCAGCCCGACGCCCGTGCCCTCATACTCGTCGCGGCGGTGCAGCCGCTGGAAGATGCCGAAGACGCGGTCGCGGTCCTCCGCGGCGATGCCGATGCCGTTGTCGCGAATGTCGATGCGCACCACCGGCGCACCGCCCTGCCGGCCCGAAGCCCGGCCGGAAGCCACGGTGACGCGCACCACCGGCGGGCGGCCGGGTTCGCGGTATTTCACCGCATTGCCGATCAGGTTCTGGAACAGCCGCATCAACTCGTTGTCGTCACCGGCCACCACCGGAAGCGCGGCGCCGTCCGGCCCGCCCACCGTGACCGTGGCCCCGGCATCCTGGACCGCGACCTCCAGGTTCAGCAGAGCCAGCCGCAGCGGTTCGTCCAGCGGCACCGGCCGGAATGGCTTGGCCTTGCGCCCGACCCGCGAATACTCCAGCAGGTCGACGATCAGCCGGTCCATGCGCTGGGCGCCGTCGCGGGCGAAGTCGATGCACTCCCGGCCCTCCTCGTTCAGCGACTTGCCCAAGCCCCGCTCCAGCAGGGTCAGGTAGCTGGTGATGACGCGCAGCGGCTGGCGCAGGTCGTGGGAGGCGACATAGGCGAAGGCCTCCAGTTCGGCGTTGGATCGCTCCAACTCGCTGGTCTTGCCGCGCAGTGCCTCCTCCGCGATGCAGCGTTCGGTGATGTCGTGGATCAGCGACATCAGCAGCGTGCGGCCATGGACGACGATGTTGCTGATATAGACCTCGACGTCGCGGACGTCGCCGGAGGCCAGCCGATGGCGGAACTGGAAATGCTTGCGTTCGGCGTTGTGGGCCTGTTGCAGCTCCCGCTCCACCTCCCCGCGCGGCGCCACGTTGATGTCGTGGATGTGCATGCTGCGCAGCCGGTCGAGCGGATGGCCGTAGAACTCCGCCGCCGCCGGGTTGGCATCGACGATCCTCCCGTCTGCCGGGTCGACCAGCAGCTTCACCGCGCAGCTGGCGACGAAGATCTGCTCGAACAGCTGCTGTCGCTCCAGCAATGCCTGCTCGGCATGCTTGCGCTCGCTGATGTCCATCACCGCGCCGACGATGCCGGCCGGCTTGCCGCCGGTGCGGCAATAGACGGCTTTGGAGAACAGCACGTCGCGCAGCGTTCCGTCGGCGCAGCGCAGCTGGGTTTCGTAGCTCTGCGGCTTCTGGTCGGCCAGCAGCGCCTTGTCGACCGCCTCGTCGGCCTCGGCGACATGCGGCGGGGCGAGGTCGAAGACGGTGCGGCCGAACAGGGCCTGCCGGTCGATGCCCATCCAGCGTTCGAAGGCGTCGTTGGCGTCCACGTAATGGCCCATGACGTCCTGGACGAAGATCGGCACCGGCACCGTGTCCAGCAGCACCCGCTGGAATCCGGCGCGGTCGTTCAGCGCCTGTTCGGCGCGCCAGCGCACCGTAACGTCCTCCACCACCCAGACGAAACCGCGTGCAGGGTCGCCCGTCTTCACCGGCCGGCCGATCAGGCGGCAGCGGATGTCGGTGCCGTCGGCCCGGCGCATCGCCACCTCCTCGTCGAACTGGCCACCCGACTGCATGCGCGGATAGGCGCGCCGACCCACATCCTCGAACACCCCGTCATCGCCGTAGATGATGCGGGAGCTGCAGCCGACGATGTCCTCCATCCGGTACCGGAAGGTGGCGGCCGCCGCCTTGTTGACCCGGCGGATCACCCGGTCGCCGTCGACCAGCAGCACGCCGACCGGGGCATTGTCGAGGATGGCGTCAAGCTGCAGCCGGCTTTCGGCAAGCTCCTCCTCCATCCGCTTGCGGGCGGTGACGTCGACATGGGTCCCGATCATGCGGCGCGGCCGGCCCTCCGCATCCCAGGACACCACCCGTCCGCGGTCGAGGATCCACAGCCAGTCCCCCGATTTGGCGCGGATACGGTGCTCGCATTCGTAGAATGGCCGTTCGCCGGATAAATGCGCCTGGAGCGCCGCCTGGGCCAGCGGCAGGTCTTCGGGATGGACGCGGGAGCACCAGAAATCGAGATGCGGAGTCACCTCGCCCGGCGAGAAGCCCAGCATCGTCTGCCAACCCGGGCTGTACCAGACCGCATCGGTCGCGAGATCCCAGTCCCAGATCCCGTCGCCGGCGGCGTCGGTCGCCAGATGCAGGCGCGGCACCGCCGTGGCCAGCCTGCCGCGACGCCATTTCAGGCGGGTGCGGAGCTTCGGCGCGGCGGTGCCGGCCGTCGCGCCGGGATCCAAGAGGGGACGCAGTGTGGTTGCTTCGAGTGTGGTTGCTTCGACCATGGTTGCGGTCGGACCTCGTTTCCATTCATCCGGAAGGAGCTGCGGAAAACCGCGCATCTCCCGGCAGTACGGCAAGCATACTCCTTCAACCCTGAAGTAATCCCCGGCGAAATTGTCACAGGGCTGCAGTCCTCACCAACCGGGAAGAAGAAGATGCTTAACCATTACCAATGCTGAATGATGGGATGCCGCTGAACAGTTCAGGCGGCCACATCGACGGGTGCGCGATCCTTGGTGGCGATTTCCACGGCCCGGCTGAAGTCCCGCGGCATGCTATCCGTCTCGAAGGCCAAATGGATGCGGTTGTGTTCCACCGCCTTGACCACGACCGCAGCCTCCGCCCCGTAGCGGTCGAGGCGCAGATGGCCGATGGTGCCGGCGAGCGAACGGCCGTCGGTTGCGGTCACCGGATCGATCATGGCGCCGCCGATGGACAGGTTGCGGACGGTCACCGCCAGGCGATCGCTGCCGATCAGAAGCGTCCCGGTCTCTTCCACCTGATAGCGCGGCTTGCGCCGGCGGTCGGCATCGCCGGTGGAGGTGCGGACGATGCGCACCAGAACCTGTCGCAGATCCTCGATGGAGCGGGCGACATCGCCCGAGCCATTCTTGACCTGGGTCGCCTGTTCGCCGGTGCGGTCGGCTTCCTCGGACACGGCGGCGATGCGGAACGACACCTCCTGCGCGGCGGTGGAGGTCTCCACCACGTTGCGGCTGATTTCCTGGGTGGCAGCCGACTGCTCCTCCATCGCGGCTGCGATGGACCCGGAGATGTGGTCGATCTCGGCGATGGTGTCGCCGATCTCCTCCACCGCCTTCACGGCCTCGTCGGTCACGGCCTGGATGGCGGTGATCTGGCGGGTGATCTCCTCGGTCGAGGACGCGGTCTGGTTGGCGAGGTTCTTCACCTCCTGCGCCACGACGGCGAAGCCCTTTCCGGCCTCCCCCGCCCGCGCCGCCTCGATGGTGGCGTTCAGCGCCAGCAGGTTGGTCTGGCCGGCGATGGACTGGATCAGGTTCACCACGTCGCCCACCTTCGCCACCGTTTCCGAGAGCGAGCGGATGGTGGTCTGGGTGTGGTGGCCGCTTTCCACCGCGCGGCGGGTTACCGCGCTGGAATGGGCGATCTGCGACGAGATTTCGCGGATCGACGCGGCCAGCTGCTCGCTGGCGGCGGCGACGGTCTGGGCATTGGCCAGCGCCTGACCGGCGGCGGACGCCACGGTCTGGGCGTTGATGCTGACCCGCTCGGCGGAACCGGACATGCCTTCGGCTTCGTTGGCCATGGCGCCGGTTCGCTGGGCCACCTCCTCCACCGCGCGGCCGGCCTCGCGCTCCACGGTGGAGGCCATGGCCTCCAGCGCGCGGCGCCGCTCCTCGTCCGCCTGCCGGGCGCGCTCGACACGCTCCTGCACGGCGTAGCAGAGCCGGGCCTTCAGCCCGCGCAACTGGCCGGCGACGGGATGGAACTCGGCCGCCGCCGGCAGGTCGATGATGTGGGTCTGGTCGTTTCGGGCGATGGCGTCGAAATCACCGGAGAAGTCGGCCAACGGACGGCGCACCGTGCGCAGAAGCAGAAGCCCGCACAGCACCGCCGCCGCCAGCACGCCCATCCCGGCGACCATGGCGAACACCAGATGCCACTGGAAATCCTCCAACGCCCCATCATACTCGGCTTTGGCGACGGCCAGCTGCAGTTGCAGCAGGTTCTTGTTGGTCTGGAAGGCGGCCTGGAACAGCGGTTCGACGCGGTCGCGGACCAGAACCTCCAGCCGCAGCGAATCGCCCTGGCGCGCCAGTTCCACCGCAGGCCGCAAGCCTTCGTTCAGGAAGGCGGCGCGCTGCTTGGCGAAACGTTCCGCCAGCGTCTTCTCCTCCGGCGTCAGATATGTGGTGAGATAATCCGCCCACAGCCGGTCGATGGTGGCAATGTTGTCGGTGATCCGCGCATCGCGCCCCGCCATCACCTTCGCGTCGGTGCCGTCGCGGGTGTCGATGATCAGGCGCTGCAGCGTCTGCACATTGTCGCGCATGTGGTCCAGAATCTCGCCGATCTGCACCGCCGGCACCGTCCGATCCTCGTACACCGTCTTCAGCGAGGCGTTGCTGTCGGCCATGCCGCGCAGGGTGACGCCACCGACCGCAAGCATCGCCAGGATCATGAAGGAGAAGATCAGGGTCAGCCGGCCGGTCACGCTCGCCGACCAGTGCCGGAACGCCGCGCCGGCGCCACGGCCCACCGCCTGCCCGTCACGCACCGTCAAATGGCGCGCCCGGCCCTCGCGGATGTCGGCATAGAGCCGCTCCGTCGCCGCCACCTGCTCGCGCGAGGGCTTGGTGCGGATGGAGATGAAGCCGGTCACCTTGCCGTCCTCGATCACCGGCGTGACGTTGGCACGCACCCAGTAGAAGTCGCCGGACTTGGTGCGGTTCTTCACCAACCCTTCCCACGGCCGCCCATCCTTGATCGTCGCCCACAAGTCGGCGAAGGCCTCCTTCGGCATGTGGGGGTGGCGGATCAGGTTATGCGGCGCGCCGATCAGTTCGGCCTCCGTATAGCCGCTGATGTCGACAAAGGCCTTGTTGACGAAGGCGATGCGCCCGCCGGTGTCGGTACGCGACACCAGCAGGACGCCGTCTTCCATCACGATTTCGCGGTCGGTGATCGGTTCGTTCACGCGCATGGACGGGGCCTCGTCGAACAATGGGCTTGGGACAGGGGGGCTTGAGACAGAGGGGCACGAACAGGACGGCGCGACACCGCCGGACCGGGCGATTGCTGGGTACGGAGAGCGGGGAGCCTGTTCATCTACCCTGGGTGGATGCCGGTCCGCACTGACCCAGATCAAAAGAGCAAGAGGCGTGCCATGCACAACAGCCGGACCCGAGAACGGCCTTTGGGGAAAACCCCTATGAACTCCAAGACCCGTACAGCGACAGGCATGCACCGGCAATCGTCGGGAAATGCAGCCGGCCTCGCAGTTTGCGAATAGAAACGCGAGAGAGCAGCCGAATTCCTAAAATGCAAAATATCAATCGCACCACTATGGTGGCGGCTCTCTTTTAAAAGAAAGATCTTATAAAGAAAAAGCCCCTCTCTCGACTTGAGGGAGGGGCTTTAGAACCGCGACGGATTGTCGCAGCATCTTTCGCTATACAGTTGGACCCGGCAGCTGGTCAGGACTTCGCCATCAGCTGTTCCAGCCAATGGATGTCGTAATTGCCATCGATGAAGGCCTGCTGGGCGATGATGCGGTCATGCAGCGGCAGCGTGGTCTGGATGCCGCCGATCACATACTCCTCGATCGAACGGCGCAGCCGCATCAGGCACTCGTTGCGGGTGGTGCCGTGGACGACCAGCTTGGCGATCAGGCTGTCGTAATGCGACGGCACGCGGTAGCCGTCATACAGCGCCGAATCGACGCGGACGCCCAGGCCGCCCGGCGCGTGGTAGCCGTCGATCTTGCCCGGCGACGGCATGAAGGTCTCCGGATTCTCGGCGTTCACGCGGCACTCGATGGCGTGGCCTTCGAAACGGATGTCCGGCTGGCCATAGCCCAGCGGCGCACCGGCGGCGACGCGGATCTGCTCGCGGACCAGATCGATGCCGGTGATCATCTCGGTGATGGTGTGTTCCAC
The DNA here is from genome assembly GCF_008364825.1 of Azospirillum sp. B21. Classification (GTDB taxonomy): domain Bacteria; phylum Pseudomonadota; class Alphaproteobacteria; order Azospirillales; family Azospirillaceae; genus Azospirillum. Next base: position 248,833 of record NZ_VTTO01000003.1, on the reverse strand, counting down.
CTGCAGGCGGGTGTTCATTTCGATGAAATAGAACTGCCCATCCTCGAACAGGAACTCCATCGTGCCGACGCCGCGGTAGCCGATGGCCGCCGCGGTCTTGGCCGCGAGGGCGCCGATATACTCGCGCTGCTCGGCGTTCAGGGCCGGGCTCGGCGCCTCCTCGATCACCTTCTGGTGCCGGCGCTGGACGGAGCAGTCGCGCTCGCCGAAATGCACGCAGGCGCCGTGGGTGTCGCCCAGGAGTTGGATCTCGATGTGCCGCGGATGGCCGAGATACTTCTCCAGATAGACCTCGTCGTTGCCGAAGGCGGCGCGCGCCTCGCCACGGGCCAACTGATAGGCTTCCTTCAGCTGGTCGGGGTTGCGGGCGACCTTCATGCCCTTTCCGCCGCCGCCGGCCGCCGCCTTGATGAGCACCGGATAGCCGGTCTCGTGGGCGACCTTCTCGGCCTCTTCCAGCGTCGTCACCGGGCCGTCGGATCCGGGCACCACCGGCAGACCCTGCTCCATCACCGTCTTCTTGGCGGTGACCTTGTCGCCCATGATCCGGATATGCTCCGGCGTCGGGCCGATGAAGGTGAAGCCGTGCTCCTCCACCATCTCGGCGAACTGAGCGTTTTCGGACAGGAAGCCGATGCCGGGATGGATGGCGTCGGCATTGGTGATCGACGCCGCCGACAGGATGGCCGGGATGTTGAGGTAGCTCTCACGCGCAGACGCCGGACCGATGCACACGCTCTCGTCGGCGAGGCGGACGTGCATGGCGTCGGCGTCGGCGGTGGAATGCACCGCCACGGTCTGGATCCCCATCTCGCGGCAGGCGCGGTGGATGCGCAGAGCGATCTCACCACGGTTCGCGATCAGGACCTTTTCGAACATCGCCAAGGGAATGCCCCGCTTACTCGATGATGAGGAGAACTTCGCCGAATTCGACCGGCTGGGCGTCGGACACCAGCACTTCGGCGACCGTGCCGCCGCGCGGGGCCTTGATCGGGTTCATGACCTTCATCGCCTCGATGATCATGATGGTCTGGCCGGCCTTGACCACGTCGCCCGGACGGACGAAGGGCGTGCCGCCCGGCTCGGCCGCCAGATAGGCGGTGCCGACCATCGGCGAGGTCACCGCACCCGGATGGCTCACCGGCTTGCCCGCCGGAGCCGCCGCGGCGGCGACCGGGGCGGCCGTCAGGACCGGGGCGGCCTGGACGGCGACCGTCTGGGCGGCGGTCGGCCGGGTGACGCGGATGCGCTTTTCGCCCTCGGCGAACTCGATCTCGCTCAAGCCCGTCTCACGCAGGAGGTCCGCCAGCTTGCGGACCAGATCGCCGTCGATGTCGAAGCTCGCCATGATGTCAGTCGTTCCCGTTTCCTTAATCGCGGTCGATGATGTTCGCGATGGCGTCCAGCGCCAGAAGATACCCGTGCGGCCCGAACCCGCAGATCATCCCCCTCGCCACCGGCGAGATGTAGGAGTGATGGCGGACCGGCTCGCGCTTGAAGATGTTCGACAGATGGACCTCGATCACCGGCAGTTCCGACAGGATCAGACTGTCCATGATCGCGACCGAGGTGTGGGTGTAGGCGCCGGCGTTGATGACGATGCCGTCATTCTCCGTGCGGGCCTGCTGAATCCACGAGACCAGTTCGCCTTCGTGGTTGGATTGCCGGAAATCCACGGTCAGACCCAGCTGATCGGCACGCTCGTGGCAGGCGGCCTCCAGATCGTCCAGGGTCATCGACCCGTAGATTTGCGGCTCCCGCACGCCCAGCATGTTGAGGTTCGGCCCATTGAGGACCAGAATCGACGCGTCGATGGCCACGGCCCGCGCCCCTTTTCCATGATCGAAACCGCGCGTTTATAGCACGAAGCACCGTCCTGTCCATGGCGACGCGGGCCTTGGCCGCGGAAAAGCGTGGCACAGGCCCCCGCCCCGCTTGGCGCCCATCCCGTCCGCGCCGGCGAACCGCCGGGGCTCAGGGGGGTGGCGGAACGGTGTGGCCGGACAGCAGTTCGCGATAGACGCCCTGCGCCTTCAACGCCTTGAGCCCGTCGTTGAAGGCGGCGAGCGTCGTCTCGGCTCCCGGCGTGGCACGCCCGATCACCAGATGGAAGGTGACGACGGCATAGGGGTGGTCCGAAACCCGGATGTCGTCGGCCAGTCCGGATCGGGCGATGGCTGCGGCGGCGCTGTACTCGTCGATGACGAGGGCATCGGCCCGCCCGGTCGCCACCATGCGCACGCAGGCCCCCAGGTCGGATGGGGTCTGCCGCGCCAGCTGCCCCTGCCCGACCAGCGCCTCCAGCTCCGGCGGCAGGGCATAGCCCACCGCTTGGCAAACGGTTCGGCCGCGGAACCCCTCCAGGCCGCGGGGGCCACGCACCAACCGCCCATCAAAAGTCATCGCCGTACGGTTCGACATGTAGACGAACTGCCGCACCTCGATCACCGGGTCGGAGAACAGCACCTCCTGCTCCCGTTCCGGCGTGCGGACATAGGGAAAGGTGGCCAGGAAGCGGCCGGCGACCACCCCGTCGTAACCGCGCTTCCACGGCATGAACCGAACATCGTAATGGCGGCCGGACACCGCGAAGGCCCGGCGGGCCAGATCGGTCACCAGCCCGCCGCCCGGCAGTTCCTCCCCCGTATAGGGTGCGTAATCGCCGCCGGTCACCAGGTCGAGGCCGGTGTAGGGGGCCGGAGCAGGCTCGGTTGCGGATTCCAGCGCCTGTCCGGCGGTCGGCGCAGCAAGCAGCAACGCGACAGCCGGAACGACGGCCCGCATGGCAGCGCCGGCCCTCCCCACGACCTTTCCGCCCGCCGATCGAACACCCATTCCTGCACTCTCCCGCCCCTTCGCGGACCGTTGGCCATCGTCCTCAAGGTCCAGGGATCTAACGGCCTTTCCGTGATCCTGTAAAGAGCGGCCGGCGTTCCCCGGTCACTCCGCGGCGGTGGCGGGGGTGGAAGCAGCCTCCCGCGCGCGGCGGCCGGCCGGGTCGGTGTAGAGGTCGTTGATCCGCTGGACATGGACCGCCGTGGCCTCGCGGATGGCGAAGATCGCCTTGCGCGCCCTGCCGCCCCAGCCCGCCGGCTGCTTGGCGAAGATCGAGCGGAAGAAGCGGGTGTTGGCGAGGAAGGCCTGCCGCAGGTTCAAGTCGACGTCGCCGAACCGTTCGTCCAAGCCCGTGGCGACGCGGCCGGCGAAGAATTGCCGGATCTTGAAATGGCCGGCCAGGAACAGCCCGCCCACCAGCAGGACGGTGCCGACCAGGCGCAGCGGCACACCGCCGTCGGGATTGTCGAACATCCAGCCGAGCAAGGCGCCGAACCCGCCGCCCATCGTCTGCACGACGGTTCCCAGCAGCGTCAGAAGGAGGACGCCCCAAACCGCGTCGCCGATCAGCACCCGCCGGCGCCATGCCGCCATCGCCTCGCGCAGCTTGGGGATCACCTCGCCCTCAAGCTCCTTGGTCAGGCTGTCGATGGAGCCGATGATGCGATAGGCCCGCGCGACCTCCACCTCGTTGATGCGGGTGTGGAGTTCGGCAAGGTCATGGTCGCGCCGCGCCTCGTAGCGGGCACGGCGGCCGTCGTCCTCGATGGCGACGGCGGAACGCTGGTCGTAGATGGCGTAGAAGCGGCCCGACACCAGCCCGGCCTGGGCGATCGCCCGCTGCCAGGCGCCGAAAACCGCCTCCAGATTGTCTTCCTTGGCCGTGGTGTCGACTTGGTTCAGGATGTAGCAGACCTTGCGGGCGTCGGCGCGGTTCACCGTCTTGGCGACCAGATGGCGCAGCGTGTCCTGCATGGCGCCCGGTTCGGGATGGCGGGCGTCGAAGAAGACCAGCACGAGGTCCGACAGCTCGACGATATGGTCGACCAGCCGCAGGACGGAGCGGCGCTGGTCGTCGGCGTCGAAACCGGGCGAATCGATGAAGATCTTGCCCTTGGTGCGCGGTCCGGCCAGCGTCTTCAGCTGCAGGTAATTGTCGATCCGCTTGCCTTCGCCGGCCGCCACCTTCTCGATCTCGTCGGCGATGCGGTAGAAGGGAAAGCGCGGGTCGGCGTTCAGCGCGGTGCCCGGCAGCGCCTCCTTCCGCGTCTCCGGCCCGTGGCAGATGACGGTGAACTTGTCGTCGACCGCCTGGTTGCCGGTGTTCTGCAGGGTCTCGCCGAGATAGCCGTTGAGGAAGGTCGACTTGCCGGCCGAGAATGTGCCGAGCACCGCGACCATCGGCCACCAGGGAATGCGGGTGGTCAGCGATTCATGACGGTCTATCAGACCCAGCCCGGCCAGGATCCGGTCGAAGGCACGGAAGGTCGGAAGGACCGGCAGCAGATTGGGGTTTTCCGCGCGCAGATGGGCATCCAGGGCCGCAAGGCGCTGCTGAAGGGCTTGCCGGGGGGTCATGGTCGGTCTGATTCCACAATGGCACGGGGCACGAGACTCTGGCCGGATGCGGCGGGGCGCCGGCCCGGTTCGGTCCGGCTCTGTCTAGCACGGGCGGAGTGGCGCCCGGACATGAAATCTCCCTCATACTCCATGCGGGAGAACATCCGTGGCGCCGCATGGAAGTGTGGCATCGGTGGAACCAGAAGCGGAAGCGGAACGTTGCCCTTGGATGGACAGCGATGGCGGCACCGACGATCCTCCTTCGGCCCCTCCCCTCCCCGCACCGGAGGAGGAGCACCGGCTGACCGCCGAAGAACTCGCCTTCCTGCTGCGCGATCCGGCGGCGAGAGCGCGCGAGGCCGAGCGCGCCGCACGCTCCAACCGCAACCGCACCGAACGCCGCGGGGCTGATCCCGCCTATGCCGAGCGGCTGCGCGCCGGCGACCGCGAGCGCCAGCGCCGGCGCCGTCTGCGCGAGTCCATAGGCCGTCCCGAACCGCCCGGCTCCCCTGCGGTTCCCCTGCCCGACCTGACCGAGGCCGAGGCCGCCCGGCGCCTGACGCTTCATCTGGAACGGAGCATCGACGCGCAGGCCGTGCAGTTGCGCCGCCGGCCTGAACGTGTCCGGCTCTATGCCGAGGCCTTCGTCGTCTATCGCACCCTCTCGGCAGGCGGCGGCCGGCCGACACGCGGGGCGCTCGCCGCCCTGTTGAAGTCGCGCTTCGGCCGCAGCGTCACGCCTTCCCAGGTCCAGAAGCTGCGCGACCATGTGGAGGCGTTCGCCGCCCCCGGCGGGCCTTGGGCACCCGGTACCGCCGCTGCGCCGACACCTGTCCGAAGGAAGGACGCCGTCAAGGCCGATACGGATAGTCACGCATCACGGCCGAATCGCCGGTGAATCCGGAGCCGGAACCCTCTCCGCAGAGCCGAATAATATGGTTAATTATCTATTAACGCTTCCCTGACCAACGATTCAGCACTTTGCCATGAGCACGGCGGCGCGTGACGACCTGTATCGGCCTGAGTCATATCAAAGATTGCTTCGCTTGCGCATGATTATTTGCCGCAACCAGAAGGTTTGCCATCACCATTTGTAGCAGTTCTAATCCCGTCTGGTTTCGAACGGTTGACGGCTGAATTTCGTAAGCTATCGATCCAACCACTGGGTGAGTCGAAAGACACGGAGATTTCCGCCAAGGGATGGGTGTAGGGTGTGGACAAAGCGTTTGCGGAATTGACTCTGCCAACGCCGGGAATAATTCAAACCTGTAACAAAGCAACTCCTGCGAATGTTTCTACACCACCGATACCTATCGGAATATGGCGCCCACATACCAATATTCAAAAGTTTTCTCTTGAAAATCGGAAAAGAACGTGCAAACAATCTTTTCATTCTCGCAAAGAGAGGCGATGGAAGACTGGCTATCGGAGACCAATGGACATGAGTGAGCCGACGGCGCGCAAAAGAGGACGACGCGGATCGCCGGAGTCCTGGTCTGTGGATGCCCATGTCGGGCAGCGCGTGCGGATGCGCCGGACCTTGCTGGGGATGAGCCAGGAAAAGCTGGGCGAGGCCATCGGCCTGACCTTTCAGCAGGTCCAGAAATACGAACGCGGATCCAACCGCATTTCCGCCGGAACTCTCTATCGCCTGGGCCAAGTCCTGGACGTTCCGGTCAGCTTCTTCTTCGACACCTACAACGATCCCGATGCATCACGCCGCCGCCGCGGCTTCGAGGAATCCGACGACAACGACACGCAGATCAGCCGGCGCGAGGCGCGACTGCTGCGCCTGTGGCGTGCCGCTCCCTCTCATGTGTCGGACGAGCTGCTGTCGCTGCTCTCTGCCCTTTCCCCTGAAATCAGGGAACCACCGGAGGGCTCCGGCGAGGATGTCGACGATGATGGGGAACCGCCGTCCTTCGATGGCGCTCCGCCGTCCGGCGGCCCCGGCCAGAGTGATGGCTGGAGCAGCGCGGCCACAGGCACGATGATCGAGGCGGATGGAACCCGCGCCTCGAGCCGGGCGGTCCGCAGTGACACGCCGCGGATCAAAGCGGCCGGATCGGCCGATGCATCGGGCAAAGGCAAGGGGAAGCGCCGCCGCCATGGTGCGGTGTGGGACCCTACCGACATCCTCCGCGCGTCCAAACCGTCGCCCCGCAGTTGACGAAAGACGGCCGTTTCCAGTTTCGGCAATGCGGTGAGTTTTCGCGTCGACCTATACGAAAAGCCCCGCATCGCCTGATGCGGGGCTTTTCAGTTCGACTGCTCAAAATCGGCAGGACGCGAGCGCTGGAGCGCGATCTTACCAGCTGCGCACGGGGCCGACATCGAGGTGGACGAAACCACTGCGCGGGTAGAAGCCGACGCCGCCACCCTGCATGGCCTTGGCCGTCTCGGAAATGGCGCGCAGCTGCGTGTCAGGAAGGCGGATGTCGATGGCCATGCCGCGGGTATGGTAGCTTTCCTTCGCCACCCCGCGCGACCGGCGGCGCGCCATTGCATTGGTGCGGCGGGAGCGGAAGCCGCAGATCACTTCGAAGGGATCGTCGGACCCGACGCTCTGGTGCACGCGGGCGAGCAAATCGAACAGGCGCGGGTCGTAATGGCAGACCTGCTTGGCACGGTGATCGCGCAGGAGCACGTCCAGTTTGCGCAGGGCATCGGGCTTGTAATGGCCGTCGGCCCAATACACACCGTCAAAGCGCTCGTTGGTATTGATGTTGTGAAGGCTGAGGCGCCGGACACCCCCGGCCAGAGGCGCCGCTTCGGCCGAACCCGATCCCAGAAGGACCGGAGCCGCGGTTATGCCGCTGACCACACCACCCGTCACGACCCTGGCCGCGACGCTCGTCACCATCCCCGATGCGACCGGAACGGCCGCAGACACCGCCGCGGCGGCAAAACCCAGGAACCCGCGCCGCCCCATGGCCGGAGCGGCACGCTCGTCATCCCCCAAAAGCATCCCCGAACCTCGTCGTTTTGCGTTTTGGCCGTTCTACGATGTGGCCGTTTGGCGTCTGGCGGGTCGCTTGGCGCCCACGTTAGGTGTAAACCTTGTAACCAACGCTGTTTCGGAGCGCTCCGTCTGGCGGGAAGCGTCTCCGAACGGCTATTCGTATAGGGAAGGTCATCGGACTAGGCAATCAAAAAATTTTGCACTGTGACCTTATTGCATAGACGGGGTCATAGGACGGCGACGGGAAAGCCACACTGGATGAATGTTCGCGGAGATTTCGCGCCGTACGCCTCGCCTTCCATTATTGCGTTGCATAAATTGATCATAAGGGCCGCGCCGCACCCCTTCCGATGCAACAGGCCCGCCGCGACAGAGGGTTCCGACATGACCGTATCCGCAGACCTCCGCAGGCCCCGCAAGCTGGCCGTCCTGGCTATGGCTGCCGCAACGGCGCTGGCGCTGCTCGGACCGGCGTCGGCAGACGCCCTGCCCTACCGCGACACGCTGACCCAATGGGCCGACCGGCTGGACAGCGCCGCTACGGAACTTGACCGCGCTCCCGCCCAGGTCTCCACCCGCATCGGCGAAGGCGGGACGATCAAGCTGGGAAGCCGAGGGGAGCGGGTCGCCCGCCTGTCCCAGCGGCTGTTGGAACTCGGCTTGCTGCCGGCCGACAAGCTGTCCGACACCTTCACGACGGACCTCGACCACGCGGTGAAGGCCTTCCAGATTTCGCAGCGGATGAAGCCGGACGGGCTGGTCGGCGCCGGCACCCGCGCCGCGCTGGACCGCACGCCGGCCGAAGCGGCAAGCCTGATGCGGCAGAGCGCGGCGGCCATGCGCAGCTTCCGCGACACCGCTCCGGACGATGTGCTGGTTGTGAACCTGACCGACCAGACCACCACCCTGGTCCGCGGCGGAGAGGAGGAGCTGACGATGCGCGCCATCGTCGGTCGGCCGTCGCGCGAGACGCCGCTGCTGACCGATCGCATCACCCACATCATCGTCAACCCGACCTGGACCGTGCCGCCCACCATCCTGAAGGAAGACAAGCTGCCGATGCTGCGGGCCAAGGGGGTTCCCGGCATCCAGAACGCCATCGTCTATCTCGACGGGCAGGAGGTGGCTCCGGAGACGGTCGACTGGTACGGCGTCACTCCCGGACGGGTCCGCATCGTCCAGCAGCCGGGCGACCACAATGCGCTGGGCCGCTTCCGCTTCAACCTGACCAACCCCTACGACATCTATCTGCACGGCACCAACGAGCCGCGCCTGTTCTCGCGGGAACTTCGCTCGATCAGCTCCGGCTGCGTCCGGCTGGAGGACCCGCGACGTCTCGCCGAACTGCTGCTGCAGGGCACCACGGTGACGCCCGCGCGGATCGACCGCATGCTGGATAGAATGCAGCCGCAATGGGTGAAGCTGGCGACGCCGATGCCGGTCCAGTTCGTCTATTGGATCGCGACCGTCGAAGCCGACGGCGCCGTCCGCCTGCATCCGGACATCTACGACCGGTTGGACGAAGCGCCGGCCACCGCGTCGGCTCCCTCGGCCGCACCCGATGCGGCGGCGCCGGCCATCTCACCCGCGGCCGCTCCGGCGCCGGCACCGGCAACCCAGCCGGCCGACACCGGGCGCGCAGCTGCTCCGGTGGACAAGTCCGGCACTGCCGAGGGCGGGCCGGCAGCAACGGAGAAATCCCCGGCCTGACGGCCGGGGCATCCGATCGGACGGTGACGGCTACGCCCTGCGGCGGGACTTCTTGCTGCGGTTCGGCGGCACCGCGGTAGAGGCCGCTTCCTCCGGCGTGGGCCAGACGTCGCGGTCTCCGCGCATGGGTATTCCGAACTCGTCGCCCTGATCGGCCAGCCCTGGCTGTTCGCCCTGGTTAGCGATGGCCAGCACCGGCTCCACCGGCTCGGTCCGCATCGCGGTCGCCTCCGGGCCGCCGGCCGGGTTGGGTTTCAGCGTACTCAGATAATTGTCCTGGATCGCGATCTCTTCGCTGGCCAGCTCCCAGTTCGCTTCGGCCCGGCCCTCCGGCCGGCCTTCGCGTTCCCAAATCTCATGCGCGCGCCGACGGATGCGGCTTTCCAAATCCTCGGCCATACGGGTCCTCTCCTTCACGGCTGGGGTTTCCCCTAATGAACCCCGCCACGGCCCTGCCGGTTCCGGTCCCGTCTTTCCGCGCCGGTCGCGCCGCGTGCCTGGCCGTACGGCATCCCACCGTTTCCCAATGGCAACGCCTGCCCGAAATCCGCCCGAATTGCCCCAATTCAGCCGCTTGTCGTTTGAATTAATACCTTTGGGATGATATTGCACCGCGATCCACCGGCGGTCCCGCAAATTGTGGCTGGGCCAAGCGACGGGACCGATATGTTGCGCATCTTCCGGCCGAACGCCGTCTCCATCGCCTCCCCCGTCCTAGCAGCCGGCACCGTCCGCGGCCTTGGCGCCGCTTCGGCCGCCGGGCTCCGGACCGGACGTTTCGGTGGCAGTCTGATGAGCGCCGCGCTGCTGGCCTGCGTTCTCAGCCTGCCTGCCCTGCCGGCCGCCGCCGCGCCCGACACCCGTCCCCAGCGCCCGCCGGTCGCCAAGGCGGAGCCGGAGAAATCCAGTGCCGCGCCCGCGAAGGGGGAAGACAAGCCCGCCAACGGGCCGGTTCTGCAACTCGGCATCTATTCCCGTGACGGCGACGCTTGGTGGAGCTGGAAGAGCCTGCAGCAGCGTCAGCCCGAACTGGCCGCCGGCCTGACCGCGACCGTCACGCTGCTGGACGGCAAGAGCGAGGCCGGGGGCGTGGCGCTCTACGCCCAGGTTGCCAACGGGACCGATCCGAAGGTGCTGTGCCGCCGCATCGTCGGTGCCGGCTTCGGCTGCCTCATCGTCGACCGTCCGCCGGCCTCGGCAACGCCCGCTCAGACGACGCCCGCTCAGGCAACACCCGCTCAGGCAACTCCCCTCCCAGCCGCCACCAAGGCCGCTCCCGCCAACGCCACTTCCGGTGCCAAGGCTCCGGCCGCTGCCATGGTCACCGCACCGGCACCAGCGGCGACCGAAGCATCCAAGCCGCCGGCCATGACCGTGGCCGTGGCGCCGCCCGCCCCGCCACCCGCCGAGGCGAAGCCGCAGCCTACGCCCAAGCCGGAAGCGCCGGCCGGAACGACAACCTCCGTCCTGGCGCCGATCGGTTCAGCCGCCGCCGCGCCGTTGGCGCCCCCGCCCCCGGCGGTCGCCGCCGCCATCCCGCCGGCCGAAGGGCTGATCATCTACAACGAGGAAGACGCCCGCACGATGGCGGACATCGAGCAGCATAGCCGCCGCAAGGGCCGGCTGCGCTCGGTGATGCCGGATTCGCGCTATGACGTGATGCCGGCGACGCTGAAGAAGGAAAACTGGAACCTCTGCGCCCTGACCTTCGATGATGGGCCGCACCGCACGGTGACCCGGCAGGTTCTGGACATCCTGAACCGGGAGGGCGTGCGCGCCACCTATTTCCCGGTCGGCCGCATCGCCGAACGACAGGGAGAACTGATCCAGGATTTCGTCGCCGGTGGGCACGAGATCGGCAATCACAGCCTGACCCACTCCGACCTGCGCAAGATGGACGCGGTGGCCGCACGGTACGAGATCGCCGAGACCAACCGCATCCTTCGGGAATTCGGCGCCAATCCGGTGCTGTTCCGCCCGCCCTACGGCCGCTATTCGGAGGAGCTTCTGACCGTCGCGCGCGAGGAGCGCATGGGGTCGGTCCTCTGGTCGGTCGATACGCGCGACTGGCAGGTGCGCAACGCCGACAAGATCGTCAGCCAGATCAAGCTGGGCGGCATGCCGGGCAACGTCTTCCTGATGCACTCGACCTATCCGAGCACCGCGCAGGCTCTGCCGCGCGTGATCGCGGAGCTGCGGGCCAAGGGCTGCGAGTTCGTCACATTGTCGGAATGGCTGGATCGGGCCCGCAATCTGGCCCTGCCGAAGATCGTCAACGCCGGCATGCCGGCGCCCGCCAACGGCACCCCGGCCGACCGCCAGTAAGGAGCGGGAGCGCTCTACCGGGCGCCCCTACCGGGCGCTCTTGGCATCCTGCTGCTTGCGGTTCTGGGCATATTGCCGGATCGCCCCGTCCACCTCCGGCGGCAAGATCGTCCACGTGGCGCCGAAGGTGGGTCCCTTCACCTCCACCACCGCGACGGTCGCGGCAAAGGCGAATTTGCCGGCCGGATCGTCGACGCGCACCGACACCCGAGCATTCTGCCCGACGATCAGCGATCCGTCGAAGCCACGGGCGACGAAGCCCTTGGGCGTCAGCGACACGATGGGAAAGCTCTTGCCGTCGCACTCTACGACGCTGACCGCCATGCGGCCGGCCGGCTTGGCCGGATTCTGATCCTTCACCGTGACCTTCAGGAAGTCGAAAAGCCCCATCCCGCGCCCCCAGAAAACCGCCCCGCACAGCCGGGAAACGGGCGAGTGCCGCCCATTTGCCATCCACCTGCCGTCCATACCCGCGATTAAACGCGGGCACGATCCCGGGGGCAATCGATTCCTGCCTTTGGGGTAATCCGTTCAGGCAAAACCGTTCAGGCAAAACCCTGAGCGGGTGGAAGCTCAGCGGCGCAATGCACCCTGCATGTCCGCCCAGGCGCGATGCGCCCGCCTGACCGACAGCAGTGCAAAGGGCAGCAGGGTGACGAGGACCATCGCCATTCCGGCCATGATCGACATCGCCCCCAACGCGTCGGAGGCGGGAAGCCGCGCCACCAGATCGGCCAGCAGATGCAGGATCAGCGCACCCAACACCGACGCCGCCAACAACGGGCCCATCAGGGCGGTCAGCAGGGCCATGGCACCCGCCTGCCGGGGCCGCCCGGCATCCTCGCCACCACCCTTCGGCCAATCGGCCCGAACAGTCGCAGACCGGATAGCGGAAGATCGGATAGCGGCAGACCGGACCGCCGGGTACGGCATGCCGGCGACGCCTCGCACAACGCTCCGCATGGGCAACTCCGTTCTGGCTGTTCTTCCACATGCCCGTTCGACCGCACCCGACCGGCCATCCAATCGTATTGCCAACTGGATTGGTCGGGGTACCGAAGGAACCGGTGTGGGAACTATAGGATGCTTTGTCCGGCTTGGCTAAAATCCAAACCGATTACCCCCTTGCGCATGCCCCTTGCCGCTTGTCTGCCTAAAGTACAGGCATCGAAGGTATGAGTTCGGTTGTGTGGGCACGTCATAAGCCATGGCCGCCGGCAGAACCCGCGGTCTCCACAGAGGCTGTGGATAACTGTGTGGGCAAGCCGTGGGCAGCCCCGATTCGCACTAGGCGATTCAAGGCTCCCGTGGTGTTTGCCCAAAAATCAGGCATTTCTGTTAAGGGATTGATCTATAACGATAAACTTCCGTTCGAAGCCCCAGGGGCTTGGCCGGCGTGTCAACCGAAATCTGTCACATTCCGCAACGCCCCTGGATTTCACACCCGGTTGTGCCCTGTTGACAACTGCCTCCTAGGGTATTGCACCATCGTTACGGGTGGAGCGACCTTGGTCCACCGCCCTATGACTTTGGTAAAGAGTCGGCTCCGCAACCATTGTCCCGGCTAGCCGTCGGTCTTCACCCAACAGCGCAACACCTCCGCCACGCTCCAGGCTTGGGATATGCAGCCTCGCGGGGTGAATGGGGGTTCCGCATCGAAGATCTCGCTGATGGTTCCGATGCCAGCCTCGTCCAGATGCGGCAGGAAGCCTTCCAGCAGCCGGCGTGCTCCCTCCTTGTCCTGCGGGTGCAGCTTCAGCCACGCATCGACGTAGGGGCCGATCAGCCAGCCCCAGACAGTGCCCTGGTGATAGGCGGCGTCGCGCGCCCGCAGGTCGCCGAAATACTTCGCCTTGTAGTCGCGGCAGCCGGGCGCCAGCGACCGCAGCCCGACCGGCGTCAGCAGGTGCTTGCGCACCGTCTCCACCACCGGCTCCCACCGCTCGCGTTCCAGCACCGGATGGTCGAGCGAGACGGCGAAGATCTGGTTGGGCCGGCAGGCGATGTCGTCGCCATGCTCGCCATCCACAACGTCGAACAGGTGCCCCGCCGACGGACACCAGAACCGCGCGTTGAAGGAGGCGCGCGCCTGGTCGGCCAACTCCTCCAGCGGCCGGGCGGCGGCCTCGCCGTCCTCCTCGCGCAGCCAGTCGGTCATCAGGCGCAGGGCGTTGTGCCACAGCGCATTGATCTCCACCGCCTTTCCCCGCCGCGGCGTGACGACCCAGTCGTCCACCTTGGCGTCCATCCAGGTCAGCTGGTAGCCCTCCTGTCCCTGGCGCAGCAGCCCGTCCCTGGGATCGACGCCGATGCCGAAACGGGTGCCGCGACGGTGGAAGTCGATCACCTCGCGCAGCTTGGGCAGCAGCAGGCGCAGCGTGTCGCGGTCGCCGGTGACGCTCAGATAGCGGTGCAGCGCATGGAAGAACCACAGCGTCGCGTCGGCGGTGTGGTACAGCCCGCGATCCTTGCCGTCGGGGAACATGTTGGGGATCAGGCCATCGCGGATGTAATGGCCGAAGGTGTGCAGGATCCAGCCAGCCTCCATATGGCGGCCGGTTGCCAGCGTCAGCCCCTCCAGCGCGATCATCGTATCGCGGCCCCAGTCGGTGAACCAGTGGTAGCCGGCGATCACCGTCCGCACCTCGTCCCCCTCGGCCCGTGCCCGCATCTGGTCGGCGACACGGCCGGCCGGCACGAACAGGAAGCTGTCGGCGGACAGCACCAGCTCCGCCATCGCGCCGTAGCGCAGGCTGGGATGGGCGTTCTGGATGATGCGGCGGCGGCGTTCGGTCTCGAACCCCAGCACGTCGGTCGGCGGCAGCGCCTCCAGCCGCCACCACTCCTCGGTCGCGGCGGCGAAGGTGATGCTCTGTCCGGCCCCGACCTCGCCGCTGAAATAGCCGGGCGTCCACAGCGAGCCGCGGGCCTGGTAGCCGCGCTCGTCCTCCACCCGGTAATAGACCTCGCGACGGATGCCGCCGTCTAGCGTCATCGGGAAGTCGCCGCCCTCGATCGCCATGCGCAGAACCGGCAGGTCTGGACCGGCCGACACCTCGTAACGCTGGCCCGTCGCTGTGATTCGGTATGCGCCGGCCAACGGCCGGTCCACTGCCGATTCCAGCGTGCGGAAGGCCAGCACCGGCCGCAGCCGCAGTTGCACCGGCGATTTCGCCTCCAGCACCCGGTAGGTGACATGCACGATGTTCTGGCCATGCGGCAGGACGATCTGCTTCTCGATCACCACACTGCCTGCGCGGAAGCGCCAGACGGGAAGCCCCGCCTCCATGCGGAACTCCTGCAATGCGGCGATCTGCTCCTCCTCCGCATCTTCGGCGCCCGCCGGATCGCCTCCGGTATCCCGGCGGCTCAGTCGGAACTTGCGCCCATCGGTATCGGTGACCACGTCGACCAGCTGGCTCAGCATCAGCACGCGGCCGAGCGGGGCCGGCAATGCCGCGATCAGCAGCCCGTGGTAGCGCCGGGTCACCGCCCCCGACACCGAGCCGGAGGCATAGCCGCCAAGGCCGTTGGCGACCAGCCATTCCCGGGTTTCGGCACCGTTCGGGCCGGTGTTCAGGACTTCGCGCGACAGGGTGCGGACGAAATCAGCCATTGTAGACCTACGCTCTGCTTTCGGTTACCGACCCTTTGGAAACCACGATGACGGGGGTTGTGTTGCCTCCCGCAGCGTCGCTTTTTGTCGGAAAATCGCGCGCCGGCCCCAGAACCAGCGCGGCATGGCCGGGAAGGCGCCAGGCGCCGTCGGTCTGCTCCACCGGTGCGGAGCCGCAGCCGCCATAAGTGGGCTCTTCGCTCGACCAGATCAGCGTCCAGGCACCGTCGAGCGGTGGGGCGAGCAGCGGATCGGCCAACGCCCGCAGCGTCAGGTCGCGGCCGAGATTGACCAGCACCAGCCGGTCGTCCCCCTCCCCCTCCCCGAAGAAGCGCAGGACGAAGGCATCCTCCCCCAGAACGGCACCGTCCAGCCCGCCGACACGTTGGGCGGCGAAGACAGCGTCCTCACGGCGCAGGCGCAGCAGGTCGCGGTGCAGCGCCCAGACCGCGGCGTTGCTCTCGCGCTCGCGGTGGTCGAGCTTGCAGCGGGTGAAGCTGTCCTCGGCATGGGGTTCAGGCAGGGCCGCCCGCATTGCGGGCTCCGCGATGCTGGGAAACTGCGCCAGGAATTCCGCCCTGCCCTTTTCGACCAGTTCGGCCAGCTCCGGCTTGTGATCGGCGAAATAGAGGAAGGGGGTGCTGGCGGCGAACTCCTGCCCCTGGAACAGCATCGGCGTGCCGGGGCCCAGCAGGGTCAGCGCCGTCATCGCCCGCAGCCGGCCAGGTGTCGTCAACGCGTGCAGCCGCAGCCCGCGGGCGGAGTTGGCGATCTGGTCGTGGTTCTGTAGGAAGGTGACGAAGGCCGGCCGCGGCAGGCCAAAGGCCGGCATGCCGCGCCGCTTTCCCTGCCAGCGATACCACTGCCCCTGATAGAGAAAGCCGTGCTTCATCGCCGACACGAACTCCTGCGGCGTGCCGCGATAGTCGGTGTAGTAGGCCTCCGTCCGGCCGGTCAGCGCCACCATGGCCGAATGATGGAAATCGTCGTTCCAGATGGCGCAGAGTCCGCAGCCGCCCTCGTCGGCCGGCTTCACCATGCTGGCATGCTGCGGCTCGTTCTCCCCCACCAGGATGGCGGCGCGGTCGCCGGCGGCCTTGCGCACCGTGCGGGAGATCTCCGTCAGGATATGCGGTTCACCGCTGTCGAAGATCGACTGGGTCGCGTCCAGCCGCAGCCCGTCCAGATGATATTCCTCGATCCAAAATGCGGCGTTGGACAGGAAGAACTCCCGCACCGGCCCGGATCCGGGACCGTCGAAATTGATCGCCTCGCCCCACTCGTTCTTGTGGCGATCGGTGAAATACTCGTCGGCGAAGCACTTCAGGTAATTGCCGTCGGGACCCAGGTGGTTGTAGACGACGTCGAGGATGACGGCGAGGCCCAGCCGGTGCGCCCCGTCCACGAAGCGGCGCATGGCGTCGGGATCGCCATAGAGCCGGGTCGGCGCGAACAGGTTCACCCCGTCATAGCCCCAGCCGAAGCGGCCGGGAAACTCCGACACCGGCATCAGCTCCAGCACCGTGACGCCAAGTTCGGCCAGCGCCGGCAGTTCCCGCAGCGCCGCGTCCCAGCTGCCTTCCGGCGTGAAGGTGCCGATGTGCATCTCGTAGATCACCTGGCCCTTGATGGGCCGGCCGCGCCACTCCCGGTCGGTCCAGTCGAACCGGTGCGGATCGAGCACCTGCGAGGGACCATGCGGCCCGTCGGGCTGAAAGCGCGACATCGGGTCGGGATAGAGCGTCTCGCCGCCATCGAGCCGGAACCGGTAGAGCCCACCGGCCTCCAACCCCGTCACGGCGCCGGAGAAATAGCCGTTCCCCTCGCCCTCCAGCACCGTCACCCGCGCGTCCGGCTCCACCACCAGTTCGACCCGCTTGGCCTTGGGCGCCCAGACACGCGCGTGCGCCCCACCCGGCTGTAGCTCCACCCCGATCGGCCAGCGGCGCGAGACGGTGGCACGAGGCTGCTCGACAGACGCTACTGCGGCGGAGATGTTCACGGCGGCTGGCCCCCAAAGGCGTGAGGCGGACTTGCCTTACGGTCATGGTCAACAGGAACGGGGTGGCGTGGTCACGCTGGAAGTGGGGAAATTGTTTCGGGGTCTAAGGGGTTTTCGGGAGAGTGTCGGCTTCGGATGCCTCCACCCCGACCCTCCCCCGCTGAGCGGTGGAGGGAGTTTAGTGCAAGGGCGGCGGAGTTCCCTCCCCCACCCAGTGGGGGAGGATAGGTGGGGGGTCTAACCTCGCAAGGAACTAACCGCCCCCTCAAACCCGCTCGCCGAAGCTCCCTGCGGCGGCGTCGATCACCAGGGGGTGGGCGCGGAGCGTGCTCAGCGCCGCTTCGACCTTGTCGTCGGCGACCTCCAGGGTCACCACCACGTCAGAGCGGTCGCCGCGTTCGGCATCGCGCTCCTCCCGCCCCGTCTGCACGACAGTGCCGAAGCGGTCGCGCAGGCTGCCGACGATCTCGGCCTCCACACCCCGGCCGCGTTCGGCGGGATAGGCGTAGACCAGTTCCATCGCACTCTCCCTTCTCTGCTAACCTTGCGGGGCGAAGACGACGCGCAGGCAATCGTCGGTCTTCTCCTTGAACATGCGGTAGCCCTGCGGTCCTTCGTCCAGCGGCATCCGGTGCGTCAGCAGGTATGACGGGTCCAGCTCGCCCTTGCGGATGTGCTCGAACAGCCGCTCGGCATAGCGCTGGCCGTTCTGTTGGCCCATGCGGAAGGTCAGGCCCTTGTTCATCGCCGCTCCCATCGGGAACTTGTCGATCAATCCGCCATAGACGCCGACGATCGACAGAGTGCCGCCCTTGCGGCAGCTCTCGATCATCTGGCGCAGCACCGCCGGCCGGTCGGTCTGCAGCCCCACCGCCTGCTTGGCCCGGTCGTACAGGTCCTCCACCGGGTTGGACGGACTGTCGGCCTCCATGCCGACGGCGTCAATGCACACGTCGGGACCGCGCCCGCCGGTCATCGCCTGCAACGCGTCGAAGATGTCGACGCGGCTGTAGTCCAGCGTCTCCGCTCCCGCCTTCATCTGGGCGGCGCGCAGCCGATCGGGGAAGCGGTCGATGCCGATCACCCGCTCCGCACCCAGCAGATAGGCGCTGCGAATCGCCATCTGGCCGACGCCGCCGCAGCCCCACACCGCCACAACGTCGCCGGGCTTGATGCCGGCCATGTCGGCGGCCATGTAGCCGGTCGGCACCGCGTCGGACACGAACAGCGCCTTCTCGTCGCTCACCCCTTCCGGAACGCGGACGGCGTTGAAGTCGGCGTAGGGCACTCGGACATATTCGGCATGGCTGCCGGCATAGCCGCCGAAGGCGTGGCTGTAGCCGAAGATGCCGGCGCCGCAATGACCGTAGGCGGTGCGGGCATAGTCCGGGTTTGGGTTGGAGTTGTCGCACAACGAGCTTTCGCCATGCTGGCAATGGCCGCAATGGCCGCAGCCGATCACCGAGATGGTGATGACCCGGTCGCCGCGGTTCAGATAACGAACCTCCGGCCCCTTCTCGACGATCTCGCCCAGGAACTCGTGGCCGATGATGTCGCCGGGCCGCATGGTGGGGACATAGCCGTCGATCAGATGCAGGTCGGACCCGCAGACAGACGACAGCGCCACCTTGACGATCACGTCATGCGGATTGACCAGAACCGGGTCGGGCACGCGCTCCACCCGCAGGTCGTTGGTTCCGTTCCAGCAGAGCGCCTTCATTCCGTCGCCTCCCGGAACGAGCCGCTGCCCGCTCCATTCCCACTCCCGTTCCCGCGGGGCTGACGGTCGATGGTGGACAGCTCTCCGGTTTCCACCCGCTGCTTCAGCCGGCGCAGTGCCTCCTCCGCCTGCGCTTCCGGGGTCACGCCCAGACGCGCCGCGACCTCCGTGGCCGGGACGCGGTAGACCAGCGTCAGCCGCACCTCCGTCCCGCGGTCGCCCGGCGCCGGGGTCAGCATCAGCGAGGCGCGGTGCGGCAGCGCCGTCTCGCCCACCGTGTGCCAGGTCAGCAAGCGGTCCTCATCGACGCGGTCGAGCACGCAGCGCCAGCTCAGCGCCTCCCCGCCCGCCGTCCCTCCGCCCGGCGTCCCCCCGGACATGGCGATCCATCGGCTTTCGGTGGCCGACAGCACGTCGACCCGCTCCAACTGCGGCATCAGCTTCGGCAGGTTGGCGAAGTTGCGCCAGAAGCGGAAGACCGTCCCCGGTTCGGACGCGATGGTCACGACCGCTTGCGTGCGTTCCGGCGTCAACGACCGGCGGCGCGATGCCGGGACATGGCTGCGCCACGTGCCGGCGTCGGGTACCGCCCGCAAGGCGCGGTCGCCGAAGGGCCGTAGACCCAAGGCACCTGCGGCGAACAGGCCGGCGCCGCCCAGCGCCAGCATCGCACCGCTCCAACCCGTCCGCCGGAGTCCCAGCACACCCAGCGCGGTGCCGCCCACCATGGCGAGCCAGCGGCCGCCGGTCGCGGCATCGCCCGATCCGATCAGGCTCATGCCCGACCGCAGGGAGTCCGACTGTGGCCAACGGCCCCGCCCGGTCAAACTGTTCGACGCCATCGCCGCTCCTTTCCCGTCTGTGCAATGCCTGTGGACAGAGAACAGCCGGGTTGCGGCTTCGTTGCCTTACGCATGACCTGATGCGCGGCAACCCTGCGGCGTTCCGGTTGTTACCATCGGCAGCAAAGATCGGAAGGGAGGATGGCCGTGCCACTTCTGGACGCCACCGTGGGTATCGCCGACGCCGAAGGGTTCCGGCCGGCATCCCTGGAAACCGACCGCGGCCCGGTGGAGGCCCGCTACTACCCGGTTCCGGACGGGGAACTGGCGGTGCTGTGGGTCGGCGGGGTGGGCGGCGGTTTCGACACGCCGGCGCGCGGGCTCTATCCGCGGCTGGCCGCAGACCTGACCGCCGACGGCATCGCGTCGCTAAGGCTGCGCTTCCGCGATCCGCGCGACCTGGAGCAGGCGGTGTACGACGTGCTGTGCGGGCTGAGCTTCCTCGGCCGCCAGGGCATCCATCATGTGGCGCTGGTCGGCCATTCCTTCGGCGGCGCCGTGGTCATCCAGGCGGCGGCCTCCAACCGCGGCGCCGTCTGCACCGTGGTGACGCTGGCGACCCAGGGTTACGGCACCGATCCGGTGAGCGATCTGGCCTGCCCCATCCTGCTGGTCCACGGCGAAGCGGACGAGATCCTGTCGCCCAGTTGTTCAATCCATGTCCACCGCAAGGCGCGGGAACCGAAGAAGCTGGTCCTGGTCCCCGGCACCGGCCACGCGATGGAGGAGGCCTCCGAAGCGGTCTGCCGCGAGGTGCGCGACTGGCTGAAGGCGTATCTGCAGGAACGGTAAGGGGGCGCCCGAGACGCCCCCCACCCCTCAGCTTTCCTTCGGCTTATGCGTGTCGCTGATCGGCTGCACGCCCGCCGGCTGCTCCTGCTGCTGCGGCTGGGGTTGCTGCTGCTGTTGCTGCTGGTCGGGCGGCGGCTCGCGGCGCGGCGGTCCGGCCTTGACGTCCTGGTAGACGGCCTTGGCAATCTCCAGCAGCTCCTCCTTCGACAGGCGGCCGGCCAGCGCATAGGCCAGCTGCCCTTCCACCCAGTAGAAGGTGGCGACATCGCCGTTCTGGGTGAAGCTGAAGCTGGACTGGTTGCCGCTCTGCGGAGCGCCGACGAACAGCGTGATCCGCTTGTTGGCGTCGTTGGCGTACATGTACTGCGCGCCGGCGCCCATGTCGGTCGGCAGCGACCGGCCGCCGATCAGCCGATAGCCGACGCGGCCCAGATCGGGACCGAACACGTCGCGGCCGACCCGCTTGGAGAGCCAGCCGTTCAGTTCGTCCTGGTTGTCGGCGCCGAGTTCCACCTGGAAGCGTTCGTCCGACGTGTAGAAGCGGTGCGCCTGGGTGGCTTCCTGGGCGAAGGTGGCGAGGGTCTGGCGCTGCTGGGCGACGGGGGCGACGGCCTGCTGCTCGGCGCCGCGGCCCATCCAGCCGCCGGCCGCACCGGCGACCACTAGCATCACCGCGGCGGCGAACCGGACCAGCGGGCGGGCGTGCCAGGCCGGGCGGTTGTCGTTGAAGGCGATACGCCCCTTCAGCTTGTCGGACAGTTCCTGAACCGTGTCGCTCGGCGGCTCGCGCAGGACGGTGTCGAACATCTCGTGCAGAAGCATCGCCTGGGCGCGATAATCATCCGCCCGGCGCGCCGCATCGGGATCCTCGGCCAGCCATCGCTCCACCGCCAGACGGCGGCTGCCGTCCAGCTGTCCGTCCACGTAAGCGTGGAGTTCGTCCTCGGTGACCCGCCCTATGCCTTGATGCGCGTTCATCACTTCACCCGCCGGAGGGTGACGCCACCCTCGTTCGCCAGTTTCGCCCGCACCGCCTCGCGCGCCCGTGATAGGCGCGACATGACGGTCCCGATCGGTACGCCGAGCATGTCGGCGACCTCGTCGTATTTCAGGCCCTCCAGCGCCACCAGAAGCAGCACCTTGCGCTGTTCCTCCGGCAACTCGTCGACCGCGCGCATCATCTCGCGCAGCTCGACACGCTCTTCCTGCCGGGCCGGGGTGACCAGCTTCGATTCGACGTCGTCGACGTCGACCTCCTGCGGCCGGGCGGCCTTGGAACGGACCTGATTGACGTGGACGTTGTGCAGGATGGTGAAAAGCCATGCCCGCAGGTTCGTCCCCGCCTGGAAGCTGTCGGCGCGCGCCACCGCGCGCGTCAGCGCCTCCTGCACCAGATCCTCCGCATCGGCGCTGTTGCGCATCAGCGCACGCGCGTAACGCCGCAAGGACGCGATGTGGACTTCCAGATCGACCCCGAATTTGCTCAACCGCGCACCCGATCCTTACCGATCACGCCACGGCTCACGCCATGGCCTCACCCTCCAGCCGCAAGGCCGGACGGGACGACACGGCGTCGCATGTCCAGGGCCGGGCCGGCCCGTTCGGCCTTTCAACCGAAGCGGAGACCCGATGCATATGGGTGCGAACGCGCGCCGCGCATCCTTTATTCCAGACTTTCTCAGGCTTGCAGCAAAATTTATGGGGAACTGCCAAGCTTGTGCCGAAAAGGCTTCAGGCCATCCGCTGGATGATCCCGGAGGATGATCCGGGGCACGTCGATCACGTCTTCATCCCCGGGAGGCATATGCGATGCCCGGGATGCCCGATGCTTCAAGTGGAATGGATGGCTGGTGGGCCCGGCCGGATTCGAACCGACGACAACACCGTTATGAGCGGCGCGTTCTAACCGCTGAACTACAGGCCCTACCGTGGGGCGCACTTTGCGACAAAGCTTCGGGGAAATGCAACCCCTCGTTCATCGCTCCGACGCATAAGTCCGAAAACGAAAACGGGGGCCGAAAGGCCCCCGCTTCGTCTCGAACGATAAGATCGCGAATCAGGTGTCCCAATCAGGTATCGAGGAAGCTGCGCAGCTTGCGCGACCGCGACGGGTGCTTCAGCTTGCGCAGCGCCTTCGCCTCGATCTGGCGGATACGCTCGCGAGTCACGTTGAACTGCTGGCCGACCTCTTCCAGCGTGTGGTCGGTGTTCATGCCGATGCCGAAGCGCATGCGCAGCACGCGCTCCTCGCGCGGCGTCAGCGAGGCCAGGACACGGGTCGTCGTCTCGCGCAGGTTCGCCTGGATGGCGGCGTCCAGCGGCAGGACCGCATTCTTGTCCTCGATGAAATCGCCGAGATGCGAATCCTCCTCGTCGCCGATCGGCGTTTCGAGGGAGATCGGCTCCTTGGCGATCTTCAGGACCTTGCGCACCTTCTCCAGCGGCATCATCAGACGCTCGGCCAGCTCTTCCGGGGTCGGTTCGCGGCCGATCTCGTGCAGCATCTGGCGGCTGGTGCGAACCAGCTTGTTGATCGTCTCGATCATGTGGACCGGGATGCGGATGGTCCGCGCCTGGTCCGCGATGGAGCGGGTGATCGCCTGGCGAATCCACCAGGTCGCATAAGTCGAGAACTTGTAGCCACGCCGGTACTCGAACTTGTCCACCGCCTTCATCAGGCCGATGTTGCCCTCCTGGATCAGGTCCAGGAACTGCAGACCGCGGTTCGTGTACTTCTTGGCGATGGAGATAACGAGACGCAGGTTGGCCTCGACCATCTCCTTCTTGGCGCGGCTCGCCTCCTTCTCGCCCTTCTGGACGGTGGAGACGATGCGGCGGAACTCGTTGATCGGCAGGCGGGCCTCTTCGGCCACCTGGGCGATCGACTCGCGCGTCTTGCGGATGTCGCCGTCGTACTTCTCGGCGAACTTGCCCCAGGTCTTGGGGTTCAGGCCGCGGATGCGCTCCTGCCAGTTCGGGTCCAGCTCGTGGCCGAAATACTGGTTCAGGAAGTCCTCGCGCTTCACGCGGCAGTCGGTCGCCATGCGCAGCAGGCGGCCTTCGAAGCCGGTCAGCTTGCGGTTCAGGCCATAGAGCTGCTCGACCAGCTGCTCGATGCGCTGGTTGTTCAGGCGGACGGTGTTCATCAGCTCGACCATCTCGGTCTTGAGCTTCTCGTACTTCTTGTCCGTCTGCTTGCCCATGTCCTCGCCGCGCTGCATCGCGGCCATGCGGGCCTCGTGCAGCTTGTGCAGCTTGTCGTAGGTCGCCTTGATGTTCTCGAAGGTCTCGATGACCTGCGGCTTCAGCGCGGCTTCCATCGCGGACAGCGACAGGCTGTTGTCGCCCTCGTCGCCTTCCTCGCCCTCTTCGCCCTCGCCTTCGGCGCGCGGCGGACGCGGCTCGTCGCCGTCCTCGCCGGCCGGCGCATCGGCGGCGGGCGCAGCCGCGGGCCCGGTGCCGGCGGCTTCCACCACCTCGGCCAGGCCTTCCGGCATCTCCTCGCCGTCCGGGCCGCCGCCATAGGTGGCGTCCAAGTCGATGATGTCGCGGAGCAGCATCTTCCCTTCCATCAGGGAATCATGCCACTCCAGAATGGCGCGGATGGTCAGGGGCGATTCGCAGATCGCGCCGATCATCATCTCGCGGCCGGCTTCGATCCGCTTGGCGATGGCGATTTCGCCTTCGCGCGACAGCAGCTCGACCGACCCCATTTCGCGCAGGTACATGCGCACGGGGTCGTCGGTACGGCCGATGTCGTCGTCGTCGAGATTGCCCGACGAACGGCCTTCGCCTTCGCCTGCCCCCTCGCCGCTGTTCTCCGAATCCTGCTCTTCCGATTCGACGATGTTGATGCCCATCTCGGACAGCATCGCCATCGTGTCTTCGATCTGCTCGGACGAGGACGAATCCTGCGGCAGCGCTGCGTTCAGCTCGTCATAGGTGACATACCCGCGCTCCTTGCCGCGGGCGATCATCTTCTTGACGGCCAAACCCATGCCGTCCATCAGAGGACCGTCTGCGGATTCCTCCCGCGTTTCGGAAACTTCCACGCTGTTCGCAGCTTTCGTGGCCATGCGTTCGGTGCCCCCGCATTACCCCATTGAAAAAGACGAAAGGAGCGCCCGGTCCCGGTCGCCCGGCCCGTCCGCCCCACCCCCAACCATGTATCTACCCGGAACCCGCCATCACAGAGACTGTCATGCGGCCCTGTCCTGTCGACTGCTTCCTGTCAATTCCGTGCCCCATCAACCGACGCCCTGCAGCCGACGGCACAAGCCATCAACCGTCAGACATCGTCAAAGTCACCATCATCCGTCATACCCAAGCCGGACTTTATGACCTCCTGCTGAAGAGCCACGACCCTCGCGAAGTTCGCCTCGCTGTTGTCACGGGTCAAAGCCGCCTTCGCTTCCCTAAGATCGTCGAGCACCCGCTCTTGATGCAGATGCCGCCACGCAGGCCACCATCCCTTCCGGGCATCCTCCGTGGAGGCATCCGGACGGGCGAAGCCGGCATGGACATAGGTCGACTCGCCTAGCAAAGCACCGACCATCGTCTCATGGCCGGCGGATGACAAGTGGCGACAAAGCGCAGCGGCGTCAAGTGTCGAGTCGTGGTTACGATCGTCCGAAAGACATTCGATCACCGCCCAGCGCAGTTTTTCGAGCTCCGGGTCACCGAACGGCAACAGCCCCAACGGCTCGGCCAATTCGCCGAACAACTCGGGATGGTTGATGATCGTCGCCAGCAGGATCCGCTCCCGCATCGAAGCGAGGCGGGAGGCGCGGCCGCGCCCCTCCCCGGCCGGCTTGGAGGTCAGGCGACCGGGCACGCCCGGCACATGGCGGCGCGGCGGTTCGCCGAAACGCCCCCGCCCCTGCCCCAATCCCTGCCCCGGCACCCAAGGGCCACGGTTGTAGGCCGGCCGCGCGGGCGCGAAGGCCTCGTCGACGCGGCGGCGCATCTCGGTCCGATAGAAGCCCTGCACGTCGCGGTCGGCGATGGTGGCGACGCGGGCCTCCAGCGCCGCCTTCACCGCGGCCTTGGCCTCCGGCGTGTCGGTCGGCCGGCCCTCGCTCTCCATCCGCCACAGGGCGTCGGACAGCGGGATGGCGGCCTCCAGCACCGCGCCCATCGCCTTCGGCCCTTGGGCGCGGATCAGGCTGTCAGGGTCCTCGCCCTCCGGCAGGAAGGCGACGCGGGCCGACTGGCCGGGGGCGAGGTGCGGCAGGATGCGCTCCACCGCCCGCCACGCCGCGCGCCGGCCGGCATTGTCGCCGTCGAAGCACAGGAACGGCACCTTCTCCGCCGCCGGTATCAGCTTCCACAGCTCCTGCACCTGGGTTTCGGTCAGCGCGGTGCCCAGCGGCGCCACCGCCCCCTCGAATCCGGCGCGGACCAGGGCGATCACATCCATATAGCCTTCGGCGACGATCACCGGCTTTCCGTCCGCCGCCGCCTGCCGCGCCCGCGACAGGCCGTAGAGCAGCGTGCCCTTGTGAAAGAGCGGCGTGTCGGCGGTGTTGACGTATTTCGGCCCGTCGCCCTCCAGGATGCGCCCGCCGAAGGCCACCACCTGCCCGCGCCGATCGGTGACCGGGAACATCACCCGGTTGCGGAAGAAGCTGTAGGGCGACCGGCCGTCGTCCGGCCGCTTCAGCAGCCCGGCATTGACCATGTCCTCGTCGGAGAATCCCTGCTTGCCGAGATAAGTGCGCAGCGCGTTCGAGTCGCCGGGCGCGTAGCCCAGCCGGAAGCGCGCGATGGTGTCGCCGTCCAGCCCGCGGCGCATGAAATAGTCCAACCCCGCCCGGCCGGCGGAGGTATGCAACTGCTGCTCGAACCAGCGGGCCGCCTGCTCGACGAGGTCGTGCAAGGTCTTGCGCCGTTCGTAGCGCTGCCGGTCCTCTTCCGTCGGGCGCGGCACCGGCAGTCCGGCCTCGCCGGCAAGATGCTCGACAGCCTCGGGGAATCCGAGATTGTCATGGCGCATGACGAAGCCGATGACGTCGCCATGGGCGCCGCAACCGAAGCAATGGAAGAAGCCCTTCTGGTCGTTGACGTAGAAGGACGGCGACTTCTCATTGTGGAAGGGACAGGGGGCCTTGTACTCCCGTCCGGCGCGGATCAGGCGCAGACGCTTTGATACCACTTCCGACAGGGCAAGCCGGCTGCGCAGTTCTTCCAGGAATTGGGGCGGGAAAGCCATGGTCGAACGGTCACCGGGTACGATGGGCGGGGTGCGATGGGCGCAAGGCTATAGCAGAGCCATAGTATGGGAACCAGCATCGCCGCCCCCAAGGGGCGACCGACGCGGTCCGGGTGCGGCATCTGTCCGGCCCCCGATCGAACCGGCCGTCATCCGCACCTGTCACCCACCTGCCGGGCCGCTTATTTCCCCGACAGCCGCGCCTTCACCAGACCGCCGGCCTTGGCGAAGTCCATCTGGCCGGCATGGCGGGCCTTCAGCTCAGCCATCACTTTGCCCATATCCTTGATGCTGGAAGCGCCGAGCTCGGCCACGATGGCGTCGATGGCGGCGGCGGACTCCTCATCCGTCATCTGCTTGGGCAGGAAGCGTTCGATGACCGCGATCTCCTCGCGCTCCTGCTGGGCCAGCTCCGGACGGTTTCCCTGCTCGTACAGCGCCGCCGACTCGTTGCGCTGCTTCACCAGCGCCTGGAGCATGGACAGGATCTCCGCCTCGTCGATGCCGTCGGTCACGCCACGCGGGCGGGCGGCGATATCGCGGTCCTTCAGCCCGGCGAGGATCATGCGGATGGTGGACACCGCGCGCTGGTCCTTCGCGCGCATCGCGTCCTTGAGGCTGTCGGTGAACTGCGTGCGCAGCGTCATGTCCTGTATTCCCTGGTTCGTCGCGCCGGCATGAAAGCCCCCGGCGGGACAGCCGACTATTCCGAAAACGGCCGCCGATTTCCATGGCAAAAGCCCAGGCCGCGAAATCGCCGCCCGCGCCGCCCCCGACTTTGCCACCGGATCAGGGCCGCCTTGCAAAGCTATTGCTGGAAATCCGGCATCCAATCGTCATATAGGATGTCCGGCCCACCCGATAAGCCCACTCGATCCCATGTCACCGCCCGTACCGGCGGAGGTGGGGTGCGAGCGGTTCCGTGTGCGCGCCCGGCGGGACGCTAGGCCGTCGCCGTTCCGCCGATCACCCGATCCGTCGCCGGCCGCGGTTTTTGGGAAGGTTCACAGGAATGACTCTCGCCACTCCCCCCTCCGACAATGCGGTTCACACCGGCGTGCTTGTTCTGGCCGACGGCACGGTGTTCCGCGGCCGAGGCATCGGCGCCACGGGGGATTCGGTGGGCGAGGTGTGCTTCAACACCTCCATGACCGGCTATCAGGAAATCCTGACCGATCCCAGCTATGCCGGCCAGATCATCACCTTCACCTTCCCGCACATCGGCAACACCGGCGCCAACACCGAAGACATCGAGACGATCACCCCGGCCGCCCGCGGACTGATCCTGCGCGCCGACATCACCGACCCGTCGAACTGGCGCGCCACCCGCCATCTGGACGACTGGCTGAAGAGCTACGGCCTCGTCGGGCTGGCCGGCGTCGACACCCGCCGCCTGACCCGCCGCATCCGCGATCTGGGCGCGCCGAACGGCGTCGTCGCCCATGCGCCGGACGGCAAGTTCGACATCGAGGCGCTGATCGCCAAGGCCAAGGGCTGGCCGGGTCTGGAGGGTATGGACCTGTCCAAGGACGTGTCCTGCCGCCAGACCTATGACTGGACCGAGGCCGGCTGGACCATCGGCGGCGGCTACGCCACCCAGGACAAGCCGCAGTACCATGTGGTCGCCATCGACTACGGCGCCAAGCGCAACATCCTGCGCTGCCTCGCCGCGGCCGGCTGCAAGGTGACGGTGGTGCCGTCGACCGCCACGGTCGAGGATGTGATGCGTCACCAGCCGGACGGCGTCTTCCTGTCCAACGGCCCCGGCGACCCCGCCGCCACCGGCGAGTACGCCGTGCCGACCATCAAGGGCCTGCTCGACACCGGCGTGCCGATGTTCGGCATCTGCCTCGGCCACCAGATGCTGTCGCTGGCGCTGGGCGCCAAGACCACCAAGATGCAGCAGGGCCACCGCGGCGCCAACCATCCGGTGAAGGACTTGGCCTCTGGCCGGGTGGAGATCACCAGCCAGAACCACGGCTTCGTCGTGGTGCCGGAAACCCTGCCGGCCGACGCCGAGGTTACCCATGTCAGCCTGTTCGACGGCACCAATGAGGGCATCCGCCTGAAGGGTAAGCCGGTCTTCTCGGTGCAGTACCACCCGGAAGCCTCGCCCGGCCCGCAGGACAGCCATTATCTGTTCGACCGCTTCGTCCAGCTGATCGCCGAGAAGAAGGCGGCCTGACGGTCGAGCGGAACCAACCCGCTGAAGAGGGCGTCCCGGTGGGGCGCCCTTTTTGCTGATGCCCCCTCTTTGGGAACGCCGGATCATGGCCCGGTCCACCGACCTGCTGCTGACCGCCATCGCTCCGGCAATCTGGGGCAGCACCTACATCGTCACCACCGAACTGCTGCCGCAGGGCTACCCGATGACGGTCGCGCTGCTGCGCGCCCTGCCGGCCGGGCTTCTGCTGTTGCTGCTGGTCCGTCGGCTGCCGTGGGGATGCTGGTGGGGACGCTCGCTGGTGCTGGGGGCGCTGAACTTCTCCTTCTTCTGGGCGATGCTGTTCGTGTCGGCCTACCGCCTGCCCGGCGGGGTCGCCGCCACGGTGGGGGCGGTCCAGCCGCTGATCGTCATCGCGCTGTCGCGCCCGCTGCTGGGCACGCCGATCCGCCCGCTGGCGGTCGCCGCCGCCATGGCCGGCATCGGCGGGGTGGCCCTGCTGGTCCTCAAGCCCAGTGCCACGCTGGACGGCATCGGCGTGCTCGCGGCGCTGGCCGGCGCCGGATCGATGGCCGCGGGCACGGTACTGAGCCGGCGTTGGCGTCCACCGGTGTCGCCGCTGACCTTCACGGCCTGGCAGCTGACCGCCGGCGGGGTGTTGCTGGTGCCGGTGGCGCTGCTTCTGGAACCGGCGCTGCCGGTGCCGACGGCGGCCAACCTGATTGGCTTCGTCTATCTCGGCCTGATCGGCGCGGCGCTGACCTACATCCTGTGGTTCCGCGGCCTGTCGCGGCTGGAGCCGTCCGCAGTGGCGCCGCTGGGCTTCCTCAGCCCGGTCACGGCGGTGGTTCTGGGCTGGGCTCTGCTCGGCCAATCGCTGACCGGCTATCAGATCGCCGGGATCGTGCTGGCGCTCGGCAGCGTCTGGGTCGGCCAGCGGGCGCAGGCTGCACCCGTCGCCCCAACGGCCACGACGGCCGGTACAGGGAATTGACGGCGGCTTTTCCGGCGGCGCTACTGCGCCATATCATCCAGGTCACCGGCACGCCCCACCCCCTGCCCCGGACCTTATGCGCCGTCTGCCGCCACCGCCGATCACCGTTCCCGCGGCCCCACAGGAAGACCACCCAGCCTGCCCGCTCTGCGGCCGGCCGATGGTGCCGGGTGCCAGCCTGAATGAACATCATCTGGTCCCGCGCACTTATGGCGGCCGGGACACCGTGACGATGCACCGCATCTGCCACGCCAAGATCCACGCGGTGCTGAGCGAGCAGCAACTGCGCGACCATTATCACGAGATTGAGGCCCTGCGCGGCCATCCCGACATCGCCGCCTTCATCCGCTGGGTCCGCCGCAAGCCGCCGGAGTTCACCGACGGCCATGCCACCGACCGGCGGCGGCGCAAGCGCTGACGGGGACTTATCCTCGCCGGACAGTCTGCCGCTGGGCGGGCTTCGGCAGATAGTTGCGGGCCTCACCGTTGCAGACGCGGCTGACCCGTTCATACTCTTCGACCGTATCGACCTGGGCCTGCCGGCGGTCGCGCTCGCGGCCGAACTCCTGCATGATCCGCCGCATCGCCGATTCGAGCGGTCGGCGGATCGCCGCCATCGCCTGGCTCTGGCTGCGCGAGCGAACCGGCGCCATACCCTCCAGCACTTGGTCCAGCCGGATGCGGATCATCGGCATCATCTCGCGCAGCAACGCCTCGTCCACTGCGACATGGCGCATCTCATGGGCCAGCACCTCGCCATGCAGGCAGGAGTTGACGGGAATTTCGCTGGCGACATGGACGATGCGCTGCTGGAAGCCGAAGCTGATGGTCACCGTGCTGGCCGACGCGCAATAGGTGCCATCGCCCATAGTCCTGAACAGGGCGGAAACCTGCGACTGTTCGCCATAGCGGGCCAGAGTCAGCCCCAACACATGGCCCCCGGCACTCCCGACCGGTCCCGGCGTGCGTCCCGGCAGCCGGGTGAGTTGCGCGATCGACAGGGCATCGTCACGCTGGATCGGCGCCAGCACGCTGTCGAACACGAGCTTCGTTTGCGGAAACCCGCTGCAGCCGTTGGACTGCGCCGCGGCCGGCGAAGCGGCGAGCAGGACACCCGAAAGGAAGAGGAACAGGAAGCGAACGGTCATTCCGATACAGATATCAGGAAACCGTCCGCGGACAAGAGACATGGATGGGCAGATCGGGGTGCCGTCGAAAGAACGTCGCCGGCACCCCAACCCCTCACTGATGCGCCGGGAACAGGAAGCGCGCCTTCAGCGTGCCTTCGATGGCGCGCAGGTCGTTGACGACCTCCATCTCCTCCACGTCGCCGTTGACGTCGACCACCACATAGCCCAGCTCCGGATCGGTCTGGAGATATTGGGCGGCGATGTTCAGGTCGCGGCCGGAGAACACCTCGTTCACCTTGCGCAGGATGCCCGGACGGTTCTCGTGAACGTGCAGGAACCGGGTGCAGCCGGCCTGAACCGGCAGCGCCACCTGGGGGAAGTTGACCGCGCCGACGGTGGAGCCGTTGTCCGAATACTCCAGCAGCTTCTGCGCCACCTCGGTGCCGATGTTGGCCTGCGCCTCCATCGTCGAGCCGCCGATGTGTGGGGTCAGGATGGCGGTCTTGATGCCGCGCAGCGCGCTCTGGAACTCTTCCTTGTCCGAACCGGGCTCGACCGGGAAGACGTCGATGGCGGCCCCCAGAATGTGGCCGCCGTTCATCGCGGCGGCCAGCGCCTCGATGTCCACCACCTGGCCGCGGGCGGCGTTGATCAGGTGGCTGCCCTTCTTCATGGTCGCCAGTTCACGCTCGCCGATCATGTCACGGGTCTGCGGGGTGTCCGGCACATGCAGGGTCACCACGTCGGACACCGACAGCAGTTCCTCCAGCGAATCGCAGGCGCGCGCGTTGCCGAGCGCCAGCTTGCGCACGACGTCGTAGAAGCGGACCTGCATGCCCATCGCCTCGGCCAGGATCGACACCTGCGTGCCGATATGGCCATAGCCGACGATGCCCAGCGTCTTGCCGCGGATCTCGTAAGAATCCTTCGCCGACTTCATCCAGCCGCCGCCATGGACCAGCTGCGACTTCTCGAAGATGCCGCGCATCAGCATGATGATCTCGCCGATCACCAGCTCCGCCACCGACCGGGTGTTGGAATAGGGGGCGTTGAACACCGGCACGCCGGTGCGGCGCGCCGCCTTCAGGTCGACCTGGTTGGTGCCGATGCAGAAGCAGCCGACGGTGATCAGCTTGTTGGCCGCCTCGAACACCTTGGCCGTCAGATGGGTGCGCGACCGGATACCCAGGATGTGGACGGACCCGATGCGCTCCAGCAGTTCATCCTCGTCCAGGGCGCGCGGCAGCCGCTCGACCGAGGCGTAGCCGCCGCGGGCCAGCTCGTCGATGGCGTTGTCGTGGACACCTTCCAGAAGAAGGATGTTGATCTTGTCCTTGGAGAGCGAGAGCTTGGTCACGGCCGGCATCCGTATCTGGGCATCGGGACTGATCGGCAGCCCGCCTGCCGGAAACGGCGCAACGGGCCACGGAAAAGCGAGCGCGCAAAATAATACCAAAGGCAGCCCTTGTCACCTGACGGATGTTGCGCCGCCACAGAGCTTTCCGCATGCCGGATTGGCGCGGGACGCGGGTTGGGTGTATCAGTCGGACCGACCTTCCAATTCGGAAACCCGCCATGAGTGACGTGACGATCTATCACAACCCGCGCTGCAGCAAGTCGCGCGAGACGCTGGAACTCCTGCGCTCCCGCGGCGTCGAGCCGGCGGTGGTCGAGTATCTGAAGACCCCGCCCAGTGCGGCGGAGCTGTCGGCCATCCTCGCCAAGCTGGGCAAGGGTCCGCGCGACATCACCCGCGCCAAGGAGGCAGCGGAGGCCGGCTTGCCCAAGGACCTCGACGGCGAGGCGCTGATCGCCGCCCTGTCCGCCAACCCGTCGGCCATCGAGCGCCCCATCGTGGTGAAGGGCGACCGCGCCCGCGTCGGCCGGCCGCCGGAGTCGGTGCTGGACCTTCTCTGACCCCATTCCCGTCCCTGACCGGAGCCTGCCGCCCGTGACTGCCAAGCACACCGCCGCCACAGCCGCCGCCGAACTGTCGACCATCCGCGATTTCCTGCGCTACGGCGTCAGCCGCTTCAACGAGGCCGACCTCGATTACGGCCACGGCACCACCACGGCCTTCGACGAGGCGGTGTTCCTGGTGCTGGAGACGCTGCACCTGCCGGTCGATCAGCTCGACCCCTATCTCGATTCCCGGCTGACCGCGGCGGAGCGCGAGGCGGTGGCCGGCATCCTCCATGCCCGCATCGACACCCGCAAGCCGGCGCCCTACCTGCTGAACAAGGCCTACATCCAGGGCATCCCCTTCTATGTGGACGAGCGGGTGATCGTCCCGCGCTCCTACATCGGGGAGCTGCTGTTCTCCGACCTGTTCGGCGGCGACGACTTCACGCTGGTGGAGGATCCGACCTCGGTGGAGCGGGTGCTGGACCTATGCACCGGTTCCGGCTGCCTCGCCATCCTGGCCGCCCGCATCTTCCCCGAGGCGCAGGTGGACGCCGTCGACCTGTCACCCGATGCGCTGGAGGTGGCCAAGCGCAACGTCGCCGACAGCGGGTTCGAGGACCGCATCACCCTGCATCAGGGCGACCTGTTCGCGCCGCTGAAGACGCGGAAATACGACGTCATCATCACCAACCCGCCCTATGTCGACGCCGAAGCGATGGACGCCCTGCCGCCCGAGTTCCGTGCCGAGCCGGAGATGGCGCTGGCCGGCGGCGACGACGGTCTCGATATCGTCCGCCGCATCCTGAAGGAAGCGCCCAAGCACCTGACCCCGGACGGCGGCCTGCTCTGCGAGTTCGGCACTGGCCGCGAGATCCTGGAGGCCGAATACCCCCACCTCGACTTCCTGTGGCTGCAGACCGCCAACAGCTTCGGCGAGGTGTTCTGGCTGACGCGGGAGCAGTTGAAGGCGGGGAAGTGAGGGGCTAACGCCCCCACATCCGGGAACCCTTCCCCCGTCCCTCGGTTGTTCTCTCGACGATGCTGCATCGCAGCAGCCGCTTGAGAGGACAACCACGATGACCGACCGCCACTCCACCATCCTCAAGACCCTGGGCATCACCGCGCTGGCTTTGGGCGGGCTGGCTGTCACCAACACGCTGGCGGCCCGTGCGGCGGAGCGGCGCTACCCGCCCGACGGGCGCTTCGTGACCGTCGATGGCGTCCGGCTGCACTATATGGAGGCTGGCGAAATGGAGGCTGGCGAAGGGCCGCCGGTCGTGCTGCTGCACGGCAATGTCTCCGCGCTCGGCGATTGGCTGGCGAGCGGGCTGTTCGACCGGCTGGCACAGAACCACCGTGTCATCGCCTTCGACCGTCCCGGCATGGGCCACAGCGACCGTCCCCGCGACCGCGACTGGACGCCGGAGGATCAGGCGGACCTGCTGGCCAAGGCCTTCGCCGTACTGGGAATCGAGAACGCTGTGGTCGCCGGCCATTCCTATGCGACACTGGTGGCGCTGGCCCTGGCGCTGGACCATCCGCGGACGGTGAAGGGGCTGGCTCTGCTGGCGGGCTATTATTTCCCGACCAAGCGGGTGGACGCGGTGATGGTGGCGCCGGTGGCGACGCCGGTATTGGGCGACCTGCTGCGCTACACGGTCTCGCCGCCCTTCTCAAAGGCAGTGATGCCGGCGATGCTGAAGACGCTGTTCTCGCCCCGGCCGGTGCCCGACCATCTGACGGAGACCTTCCCGGCCGCCCTGACCACCCGCCCCGGCCAACTCCGCGCCAACGCCCAGGACGGCGTCACCATGGCGCCGGCCGCCGACCGGCTGCAGCACCGCTACGCCGACATAGCCGTCCCGGTGGCGATCTTCGCCGGCCATGAAGATCGCATCGTTTCGCAGGAGGATCAGAGCGGCCGCCTGCATCACGTGCTGCCGAACAGCACCCTGCACTGGGTGCCGGACTGCGGGCATATGGTGCATCACGCCGACCCGGGGCTGGTGGAGCGCCGCATCGACGAGCTGTCGGCCGAAGGCGCGCCGCTGCGGGTCGCCGCTCAGAGATAGCGCCGCATCAGAATGCTGCCGCCCTGGTGCGGCAGGCGGGGGTGCCAGGGGATATCGGCGCGGCCGATCTCCTCGAACCCCTCGCCGGCATAAAGACGACGGGCCGAATCGTTGTCGGCCCAGACATGCAGCGCGACACGGTCGAATCCTCCGGTCCGCGCCCGTTCGTAGAACCAGCCGAGCAACCGACCGGCAATGCCGTGGCGCCGCTGCTCCGGATAGACCGCCAGGGCCGAGAGGAAATAGCTGCCCCAGTCCAGCGTTTCGGAGAATGCGGCCATATGGGCGATGCGGTCGGGCGGCAGGCCGCTGTAATCCTCCGTCCGGATCCAGTCGGTGGGATAGCCGTGGGCGACGCCGACGACCCGCCCATCCAGTTCGGCGACCCCGCTCTGCCGATGCGACAGCGAACCGCTTCGCCCGGCAAGGCCCGGCATCAGCATTTCCGCCGCCGTCAGCCCCGGCATCAGCCCGTCGAGCAGAAATTCGTAGACGCCGCCCCCGGCGATGTCGATCAGCCGGGCAAGGTCCGGTGCGTCGTCGGCATCGGCCGCACGGATGCGGAGACGGTCGTCGATGAAATGAGGAGTCACGGCAGGCACCTTCCTTCCGGGGAGCGGCCGGATAGGAAAGGCCGTCCGGCCGCCGATTTCCAGCCCCTTTCGACGGCGCCGGATCAGTTGTGGTCAGCGGCCCGGTTCAAATCGTCGCGCAGTTTCAGCAACGCCTCGCGCAGGGAGGTCAGTTCCTCGACCGAACAGCCGGCGGCGGCAGCGATGTGGGTCGGCAGGCATGCGGCCTTGCTGCGCAGCGCAGCGCCGTCGGGGGTCAGGCGAATGCGGACAAGCCGCTCGTCCTGAGGATCGCGGGCGCGGGTGACCAGCCCCTGCCCTTCCATCCGCTTCAGCAGCGGGGTAAGCGTGCCGCTGTCCAGCCCCAGCCTTTCGCCCAGCGCCTTCATCGACTGCCCGTCCTCCTCCCACAGCAGCAACATCGCCAGATATTGCGGGTAGGTCAGGCCGAGCGATTCCAGCAGCGGACGATAGACACGGGTCATCGCCAAATTCGCCGAGTAGAGGGCGAAGCAGGCTTGGTTGGAGAGCAGAAGCGGATCGTTCCTGTCGGCGGTCATGGCTTTGTGGAACCTTCAAAACGGCGCGCACCGCCGGGCTGCGGCGCGCCGGTCGATCATGCATTCGGCACAATCGCGCGCAACAGCCCGGCGGCGCAATCCTGAAGGCGTTTCGCTTCAGGCAATCACCCTATGAACAACCTTGGGCAAGCGCCTCAGGCAACCGTCGTGGTGACCGGGATGTTGCCCTTGGTGGCATGGCTGTAGGGGCAGACCTTGTGGGCGCGGGCCAGCAGGTCCTCCGCCGCGGCCTTATCCATGCCCGGCAGCGACACGACGAAATCCACCGTCAGGCCAAAGCCCTCGCCGTCGTCGCGGGCACCAATGCCCACCGTGGCCGTCACCGACAGGTCGGCCGGAACGGCGATCTTGTCGCGGTTGCCGACAAACTTGATGGCGCCGATGAAGCAGGCGGAATAGCCGGCGGCGAACAACTGCTCGGGGTTGGTGGCCCCGCCCTGCCCGCCCAACTCCTTCGGTGCGGCCAGCGCGACCGACAGCAGCCCGTCCTCGCTGACGGCCTTGCCGTCACGGCCACCGGTGGCGGACACCTTCGTCGAATACAGGGTTTTCATGGTGTGCTCTCCTTGCATTGGATATCGGGGTTTGATTGCTGGGGCGGCTGGAGGAACCGCCGTTGATCTCGTGAGGACAAACATCGCTCACAATCATATTGCGCGCAATGTATTTAGCCATGTGCAATTTGATTGTGCGCAATGTTATTGGCGCATGGCGCACCGCACCACCACCGGTCGGCTCTGGAGACAGGGCAAATCGCGCGCAATAAAAAAGCCTCGAAGTCCAAGGACTTCGAGGCTTCTTCTTCCTTCCGGAACTGGTCGGAGCGACAGGATTCGAACCTGCGACCCCCAGACCCCCAGTCTGATGCGCTACCAGGCTGCGCTACGCTCCGTCAACTTCACCGCAGTGCTTGCGGCTTGGCTCCAGAAGGGAACGGGACTATAGCCGCGGACTTTTGCCGATGCAACATCTCCCGTGATGCTTTTTCAGCTTTTTTTGTCCCCAATTTCGGACAGGCGCGACAGCACCGACCGCAGCGATTTCAGCTCGTCCACCACCATGGTGATCTCGTGCCGCAAGGCGGCGGACAAAGGCGGCTGCGTCCCATAGTCCGGCCCGTCATCCACGCCGCCACCCTCAATGCCGTCATCGAACGTGCCCCCACCCTCCGGTCCGCCGCCGGACTCGCCGGGCTCATCGGCATCCTCGGGCAACGGCGGCGTCGGGTCGGACATGCGCCCTTCCTTCAGCAGGCGCTGCACGCCCTTGATTGTATAGCGGTCCTCATACAGCAGCGCCTGGATGCGGCGCAGAAGCTCCACATCCTCCGGCCGGTAATAGCGCCGGCCGGCGCCACGCTTCAGCGGGCGGATCTGGGGGAACTTCGTCTCCCAGAAACGCAGCACATGCTGGGGCACGTTCAGGTCGGTCGACACCTCGCTGATGGTGCGGTAGGCCGTGGCGGATTTCATGACGGGATCAGGCCGCCACCCGGCAGTGACCGGATGCGAAGATCCACCAACAGGCACGGCACGGCGTTGGACCCGGTGCCCATTCCACTGAAAGCGGCGTCATAACAGACGGCCGGCGTCAGGAGAGAGCCCGCGCGGGCGTCGGCGCCCCACCCTCCTGGACATCGTTGATGCGGTTCTTCAGCACATGGCTGGCACGGAAGACCAGCACCCGCCGCGGCAGGATCGGCACCTCTTCCCCGGTCTTGGGATTCCGGCCGACTCGCTCGCCCTTCTGGCGAACCTGGAAACTGCCGAAGGAGGATATCTTCACCATCTCCCCCCGGGCGAGCGCGTCGGAAATCTCGTCCAGGACGGTTTCGACCAAATCGGCCGATTCGTTGCGCGAAAGACCGACTTCCTGGTAGACGGCCTCGCTCAATTGGGCGCGTGTGACGGTGTTCTGAGACATGGTTCGACCTCCCCCGCAACCATTGCGAAGACGGTAATCCGGGGAAAGAAGGTCCGTCAATTCAAAAGCTTGGCAGCAGCATACAGCCCGGCCGAAGCCGGGCCGGGCGTGCGGTGCAGCATTGAAGCAGGCGCGGAAAAGGAGGGACCGCTTACCAGCGGATCAGCGCAGAACCCCAGGTCAGGCCGCCGCCGATGGCTTCCATCAGGATCAGGTCGCCGCGCTTGACCCGGCCATCGGCCACCGCCTCACCCAGCGCCAGCGGGATCGACGCAGCCGACGTGTTGCCGTGGCGGTCCACCGTCAGCACGACCTTTTCCGGCGACAGCTTCATCTTGCGGGCCAGCCCGTCGATGATGCGCCGGTTCGCCTGGTGCGGAACCATCCAGTCGATGTCGGTGGACTCCAGACCGTTGGCGACCAAAGCCTCCTCCACCACCGCCGACAGCTTGGAGACGGCATGGCGGAAGATCTCCTGCCCATGCATGCGGACATGGCCGATGGTGCCGGTCGAGGACGCGCCGCCGTCGACATAGAGCAGGTCGTACTGGCTGCCGTCGGAATGCAGATGGGTGGACAGCACGCCGCGATCCGTCGAATCGCCCTTGGCCTCATAGGCCTCCAGCACGATGGCACCGGCGCCGTCGCCGAACAGCACGCAGGTGGTGCGGTCGTTCCAGTCCAGCAGGCGGGAGAAGGTCTCCGCCCCGATCACCAGGGCGCGGCGCGCCTGACCGTTGCGCAGGAAATTGTCGGCGACCGCCATGGCATAGACGAACCCGGCGCAGACCGCCTGGATGTCCATGGCAAAGCCCTTGGTCCCCAGCGCCGCCTGCACCTTGGTCGCCGTTGCCGGGAAGGTGTTGTCCGGGGTGGTGGTGGCCAGGATGATGCAGTCGATGCTATCGCCCGGCACGCCGGCATGTTCCAGCGCGCGCATAGCCGCGGCGATTGCGAGATCGGAGGTCTTCTCCCCCTCCGCCGCGATGTGGCGCGACTTGATGCCGGTGCGCTGGACGATCCACTCGTCCGACGTGTCGACCCGCTGTTCCAGATCCTGGTTGGTGACGATGTTGGCCGGCAGGAAGGTACCGCAACCAAGAACTCGGGAACGCATGACCATGGTTCAGCCCGCCGCCGCCTTCGTGTCGGGAAGAGGGTTCGCGTCGGCTATGCGCCCCATCTCTTCCTTGATGCGCTCGTTGAAACCGTGAGTCGCCAGATTGATGGCGACCGCGACGGCATTGGCGAATCCGACCGGGTCGGTGCCGCCATGGCTCTTCACGCAGACGCCGCGCAGGCCCAGGAACATCGCGCCGTTGTAGCGCCGCGGGTCGATCCGCTCGCGGAAGCGCTTGAAGGCGCCGCGTGCCAGCAGATAGCCGATCCGTGCCAGGAAGGATGTCGCGAAGGTGCGGCGCAGGAACTCGGAGAACAGCTTGGCCGTCCCCTCCGCCGTCTTCAGCGCGACATTGCCGGTGAAACCGTCGGTGACGATGACGTCCACCGTGCCCAGCCCGATGTCGGTGCCTTCGACGAAGCCGTGGAAGCGGCCGGGCAGCGGCATGTCGCGCAGGCTGGCCGCCGCGGCACGCACCACCTCGTTGCCCTTCATGTCTTCCGAGCCGATGTTCAGCACGCCGATCGATGGCTCCGGCAGGCCCAGGATGGCGCGCGCGAAGACGGCACCCATCACGGCGAACTGGACGAGGTTTTCCGGCTGGCATTCGGCGTTGGCGCCGAGGTCCAGCATCACGCTCTCGCCCCGTTGCGTCGGGAAGAAGGAAGCCATCGCCGGCCGGTCGATGCCCGGCAGCGTCTTCAGCACGAACTTCGCCATTGCCATCAGGGCGCCGGTGTTGCCGGCCGAGACCACGCAGGCGGCCTCGCCCGACGCCACGGCGTCGATGGCAAGCCTCATGCTGGACTGGCGTCCGGCGCGCAGCGCCACTGCGGGCTTGGCGTCCCCGGCCACGAAGTCGGCGGTATGGCGGATCTCCGCCACAGCTTTCAACGCGGGCCGCTGGTTCAGCAGCGGTTCGATACGCTCCCGGTCGCCATACAGCAGAAAGCGCACATCGGGATGGCGCTCCCGCGCGATCTCCGCCCCGGCAATGACCATGTCGGGACCGAGATCGCCACCCATGGCATCCAGGGCGATGGTCATGCGCTGGCTCACCGCGAACAGGCTCCCCGGCTAGGACCCCGGCAGGGGCGAAGTACGCCCCTGAACATCGGGACCTCAGACAACGCGATCGGGATCAAGCGGCCGCGGTGCCGCTCTGAACCACTTCGCGCTGGTCGTACTGGCCGCAAGACCCGCAGACGTGGTGCGGACGCTTCAGCTCACCGCAGCTCGGGCACTCGTTGTAGGCCGAGGTCGGCAGAGCGTGGTGCGAACGCCGCATGTTGCGCCGCGACTTGGAGGTCTTCTTCTTCGGAACAGCCATGACCGTAAACTCTCTTCATTGGAAAGGGCGGCCCGAACAGGGGCCGCCCAGCGCGAGCGGCATTCAATAAGGCAAATGCCCCCAAAGGGCAAGCCCGAACAACCCCCATTTCGCAACCCCGCGCCGCTCATTGGAGGGGGTGGAAACGCCGGCCCTTATACAAGGAACCGCGGGGGACGCAAGACCGCAGTTACTTCTGCTGCTTCAATTGTTGCAGAACGGCGAACGGGTTGGGCTTTTCCGGCTCCTCCGCCACCTCTTCTTCGGCGTGATCCCCTTCAACACCCTCGTCATAGCCCTCGAATTCCACGCCCTCGGCATGCGGATAGGGGTCGAGGCCCAGCGACAGGTGCTGCGCGGTCAGCTCGCCGATGTCGATTCGGTTGTTCTCCATCGGCTCGGGGATGTCCTCGTCCGACAAAGAGGGGTCGAAATCGATCTCCAGCCCCTGGTCCTCGACCATGGAGGACGGGGCGAACAGCGCCTCGAAGCTCTCGCTGACATGGGCCGGCACCGGTTCCAGCGTGACGACGCAGGTCTGGACCACATCGGCCTCCAGCTTGCCGGACACGCGGATCATCTGGCCGCCGCGCACCGCGCGCAGCTTCACCGTGGCGGTCAGGCTGCCGATCGCCTCCAGCTCCAGCCGCTCGGCGAGCGCGCGGCGTTCCTTCTCCGTCGCCTCGATGGTCTCGGTCACGTCGGCGCGGCGCACCGCGTCGGCATTGACGATGCGCGAGAATTCCGGGGCCGGCAGGGCACCGTTCACAGGACTCATGGCGAAAGACTCTCCGATGAAACCAAGGCGGCGGTCGAAACGGACGGGCGGGAACAACAGGCGCCCGCCCGCGCCTGAGTCACATGCAGCCGCCGGCCGCGAAAGGCAAGCCCTCTGCGATGCCCACGGCCCATCAGGCGCAGTATATATAGTGTGCCCTCAGGCGGGAGCAGGGGCGAAGCGCAGCTCGCCTCGCATCAGCGACTCCAGCGGCTGGGCATCGAGCGCCGCGGCACAGGCACGCACATAGGCGGCCATGGCGGGAAGCGCCCCGTCCGGCACCGGATCGACCGTGCCGTACAGGTTGTTGTCCAGCGCCACTTCCAGCCGGCCGTCGTCGGATTCGGCCAGCGACTCGTCATAGGCGCGGATTCGCCCGGCCATCCCGCGCGCCATCGTCTTCACGCGCCGGGCGATGCCGCTGTCGCCGGCCCCCAACTCCATGATCGACTTCTCGAAATCGTCGACCATGGTCTCGTAGAGGCGCTGCGACAGCTTGGCCGCCGCCGCCCCCTGCCCCTTCAGCCGGCGCATGACCAGGAACAGATGCAGCGCCACCATTTCGAACCGGCCGTCCAGCGTATCGGGCACGCCGAGCCCGGCATAGAAGCCCGGTTGGCGGGCCTGGGCGACGATGCCGGTGAACAGCCCGCCCACCGCCTCGGCATTGCGGGCGCGCGCGCCGCCACCCAGGCCATTCAGCAGAGGACCCAGCAGGCGATCCATGAAGCTCTCAGACACGAACGGCAGCCCTTCCCCGATTCGGAGTCTCGTTGACAGGGCGAAGCGCCCGGTGCGATTGTCCCGCCTTAGCGACTATCCGCGCCAGCGGGCAGTCCTATGCCCCGCCGGCTCCATCATAGCCCGAGCACCATGACCAGATCGAACTTTTCCGCCCCGCGCGCCGTCATTCGCACCGCCCTTCTGGGAAGCGTCCTGTTCGCCGGCCTCGCCGCGACCGGCTGTTCTCCCGTCGTCGCCACCCGCGGCAACCTGACGGACCCGCAGCTGGTGGCAGAGCTGCAGCCGGGCCAGAGCCGGCGCGACGACGTCGCCGCCGTTCTGGGCACGCCGACCTCGGTGGGCACCTTCGATCAGAATGTCTGGTACTACATCGGCCAGAAGACCGAAAAGACCGCCTTCTTCGAGCCGGAGGTGACGGAGCGCCGCGTCGTCATCGCCCGCTTCGACGATGCCGGCATCCTGCGCGAGATCAAGACGCTGGACAAGTCGAACGGCCAGGACATCGATCTCGTCGAACGCTCGACGCCCACCGCCGGCCGTGAGATGGGCTTCCTGGAACAGATGATGGGCAACGTCGGCCGATTCTCGGCCAAGGACGCCAAGGGCAAGGGCCCCGGCAGCTGATCGCCTGACTGTTACCGTGCCCGTTTCACCCGACACCGACCTGCGCCATATGCAAGCCGCCCTGTCGCTCGCCGCGCGCGGGCTGGGGCGGACATGGCCCAATCCGGCGGTCGGCTGCGTGCTGGTCCGCGATCGCGCCGTGATCGGCCGCGGCTGGACCCAGCCCGGTGGTCGTCCCCATGCCGAGACGGAAGCACTTGCCCGCGCCCGCACCCTCCCCGGCGGGACCGAGGGCGCCACCGCTTACGTCACGCTCGAACCCTGCAACCACTATGGCAAGACGCCGCCCTGCGCCCTGGCGCTGGTGGAGGCGAAGGTGGCGCGCGTCGTCGTCGCCTGCCAGGACCCGGACCCGCGGGTTGCCGGCGGTGGGCTGGCCCGTCTGCGCGACGCCGGGATCGAGGTGGTCACCGGCGTCTGCGAGGCCGAGGCGCTTGCCCTCAACGAGGGATTCTTCAACCGCATCACGCTGGGCCGCCCGCTGGTCACGCTGAAAGTCGCCAGCACGCTGGACGGTCGCATCGCCACCCGCACCGGCGAGTCGCAATGGATCACCGGCCCGACCGCCCGCGCCTGGGGCCACCGGCTGCGCGCCGGCCATGACGCGATCCTGGTCGGCATCGGCACCGCGTTGGCCGACGATCCCGAACTGACCTGCCGCCTGCCCGGCCTCGGCGACCGTAGCCCGGTA
This sequence comes from Azospirillum sp. B21, assembly GCF_008364825.1. Lineage (GTDB taxonomy): Bacteria > Pseudomonadota > Alphaproteobacteria > Azospirillales > Azospirillaceae > Azospirillum. The sequence continues at coordinate 205,630 of NZ_VTTO01000003.1, read as the reverse complement.
CGCGTGGTGGTCGACAGCCGCCTGCGCCTTCCCCCCACGGCGAAGCTCGCCACCGGCGCCAAGCGCATTCCGACCTGGGTCGTCACCGGCCCCACCCCCGACCCCGCGCGCCTGGAGGCGTTGACCGCGCTCGGCGTGGAGGTTCTCCCCGTTACCTCCGACGTGGACGGCCGCGTCGATCCCGCCGCCGCGATGGCCGCCCTCGCCGCCCGCGGCATCACCCGCGTCCTCGTGGAGGGCGGCGCGGCGATGGCCGGCGCCCTGCTCGGCGCCGGGCTGGTCGACCGGCTGGAGTGGTTCCGCGCCGCATCTCTGATCGGCGGCGACGGGTTGCCTGCGGTCGCCAGCTTCGGAGTCGAGGCACTGTCGGCGATGCCCCGCTTCGAGCGCACCGCCGTCCGCAATGCCGGTGCCGATCTCGCCGAAAGCTATCGCCGCATCGCTTCTTGACGATCGGTTTCGCCACCGGTCCAGGCCACGCAACAGACCGTTGCGTTGCTTGCGGTGTCGCGCGCGCTTCCCCTGGCCGCGAAACCTGCTAAATTCCCCGCCATGTTCACCGGAATCATCACCGATGTCGGGCGCGTCCGGGCCGTGGAGCGGCAGGGCGACACCCGGTTCACCATCGAGACCGCCTTCGACACGGAGACGATCGCGATCGGGGCGTCCATCGCCCACAACGGCGTCTGTCTGACGGTCATCGAAAAGGGGCCGGGGACATACGTCATCCAGGCGTCGGGGGAAACCCTGTCGAAGACGACGCTCGGCGGGTGGAAGCCCGGCACGCGCATCAACCTCGAACGCGCGCTGAAGGTCGGCGACGAGCTGGGCGGGCATATCGTGTCCGGCCATGTCGACGGCGTCGGCCGGCTGCTGTCGATCCGCCCCGAAGGCGAATCGCTGCGCCTGACCTTCGAGGCGCCGGCCAATCTTGCCAAATACATCGCGCCCAAGGGCTCGGTCGCCATCGACGGCGTGTCGCTGACCGTCAACGAGGTCGACGGCAGCCGCTTCGGCGTCAACATCATCCCCCACACCCAGACCGCCACCACGTTCGGCGGGCTGAAGGAGGGCGATCCGGTCAATCTCGAAATCGATATGCTGGCGCGCTATGTCGCCCGGCTCGCGGGGCAGGAATGACGTCCGAGTTTCACAAGTACCTGTCGACGGCCGAAGAGATCATCGAAGAGGCGCGTCAGGGCAGGATGTTCATCCTGGTCGACGACGAGGACCGGGAGAATGAGGGCGATCTGGTGATCCCCGCCTCCTGCGCCACGCCGGAAGCGGTGAACTTCATGGCCAAGCATGGCCGTGGCCTGATCTGCCTCACCATGGACCGGCCGAACATCGAGCGGCTGCGCCTGCCGCTGATGGCGCAGCAGAACGCATCGCGCCACCAGACCGCCTTCACCGTCTCGATCGAGGCACGCGAAGGCGTGACCACCGGCATCTCCGCCGCCGACCGCGCCCGCACCATCGCGGTCGCCATCGACCCGGCGTCGGGCCCGCAGGACCTCGCCACCCCCGGCCACATCTTCCCGCTGCTGGCGCGTGACGGCGGCGTTCTGGTGCGCGCCGGCCATACGGAGGCGTCGGTCGACATCGCCCGGCTGTCCGGCCATTCCTCCTCCGCCGTGATCTGCGAGATCATGAACGACGACGGCAGCATGGCCCGCCTGCCGGATCTGGTGCAGTTCGCCCAGTTCCACGGGCTGAAGGTGGGCACCATCGCCGACCTGATCGCCTATCGCCGCCGGACCGAGACCATCGTCGAGCAGGTGCTGGCCGGCACGCTGGACAGCCGTTACGGCGGCCGCTTCCAGTCCTACGTCTACATCAACAAGATCCAGTATGCGGAGCACATCGCGCTGGTGCGCGGCGACATCTCCGGCGACGAGCCGGTGCTGGTGCGCATGCATGCCCAGTCGGTGCTGGATGACGTGCTGGGCGACCGCAACTCCGGCCGCGACGCCGACCTCCATGCGTCGATGGAGCTGATCGCCAAGGAAGGCCGCGGCGTCGTCGTGCTGTTGCGCGAGCCGAACCCGAACGGCCTGTCCACCGTGCTCAAGGCCCGGCTGGAAGGCCAGTCCGGCAGCGCGCCGGAACTGCGCGACTACGGCATCGGCGCGCAGATCCTGCTGGATCTCGGCGTTCGCAAGATGGTGCTGCTGTCCAACCGCAAGAAGCCGATCATCGGGCTGGAGGGCTACGGCCTGACCGTGGTCGGCCACCGCGCCATCACGCCGGGCGGCGCAGACCCGGGCGACGATTGAACAAGGGACTGGTCTCCGCCGGATGACCGACACGCCCCACATCATGGTCGTGGACGCCCGCGTTCACGAGGACATCGCCGATGAATTGGTGCGTGGCGCCGTCGCGGAACTCGACCGCGCCGGCGCCACGCACATCCGCTACGGCGTGCCCGGTTGTCTGGAGCTTCCGGCGGCGATCATGTACGCCATCCGTTCCATGGACTTCTTCACCGCCCGCAAGCGGTTCGACGGCTACGTCGCGCTGGGCTGCGTGATCCGGGGCGAGACGACGCGGTACGAAACGATCTGTGCCGAAAGCGCCCGCGGCCTGCAGGATCTTGCCCTGCGCTACAGTCTGGCGGTCGGAAACGGCATCCTGACGGTGGAAAACCGCGAGCAGGCCTGGGCACGTGCCAATGTCGGATCGGTCAATATGGGGGGCCGCGCCGCACGGGCCTGTCTTGACATGATTGACCTGAAGCGCAAATTCCGCCTCTATCCGCGCTGACCCCGACATCTCCTCTCTTTTAGCGACTGCAGATCATGAGCAACGACGACGCGGGCCGCCCCGTGACACCCGATCACGCCCCCAAGGGCGGCGACTTCAAGGGCAAATCGAAGTCCCGCAAGAACAAGACCGGCGGCGGCTCCGCCAAGGCGCGCCGCAAGGCCGCCCGTCTGGCCGCGGCCCAGGCGCTGTACCAGATCGATCTGGCCCAGGCCCCGGTCGAGAATGTCGTCGGCGAGTTCGTCGCCCACCGGCTGGGCGAGGAGATCGACGGCGACAAGTTCGTTTCCGGCGATCCGCAGCTGTTCGCCGACATCGTCCGCGGCGCGATCCATCGCCGGGCCGAGGTGGACGGGGTGCTGGGTGCCGCGCTCGACCCGCGCTTCCCGCTCGACCGGCTGGAGCTGCTGCTGCGCGCCATCCTGCGTGCGGGCGCCTATGAGATCGCGGTCCATATGGACACCCACCCGCGCATCCTCATCAGCGAGTATGTCGACGTCGCCCGCGCCTTCTTCTCCGGCCGCGAGCCGGCGATGGTGAACGGCGTGCTCGACCATGTCGCCCGCGCGCTGCGCGCCGACGACCTCGCCAAGCCCGACCCCGGCCGCGGCACGGCCGAGGAGTGATTCTGGAAGAAATCCCCTCTCCCCCCCTCGGCGAGTTCGCCCGCATCACCCGTTTCTTCAAGCCGCTGGCCGCCGGGTTTCCCGGTGCCCGCGGCCTGCGGGACGATGCCGCCGTGTTCGGCGTGCCGGAGGGGCGGGAACTGGTGGTCACCACCGATGCCATGGTGGCCGGGGTGCATTTCTTCCCCGACGATTCGCCGGGCGACATCGCGGCCAAGCTGATGCGCAGCAACCTGTCCGACCTCGCCGCCATGGGGGCGGAACCGCTGGCCTACACGCTGGTGACCGCCCTGCCCCGCGGGCTGGACGAGTCCTGGCTGGGGGGCTTTGCCGCCGGGTTGGGCGAGGACCAGCGGCAATTCGGCATCGCGCTGGCCGGAGGCGATTCGGTCTCCACCACCGGCCCGATCACCCTGTCGGTCACCGCCTTCGGGCTGGTGCCCAGCGGGCGCGCCCTGCCTCGCTGGGGAGGGCGTCCGGGTGACCGCGTCTTCGTCACCGGCACCATCGGCGATGCGGCCCTGGGGCTGGAGATCGCCTATGGCCGGCTCGACATCCCGGACGGGGAAACCCGCGCCCACCTGCTGCGCCGCCTGCGCCGGCCCGACCCGCGCACGACGGTGGGACCGCGCCTGATCGGGCTCGCCAGCGGCGCCATGGACGTGTCGGACGGACTGGTCGCCGACCTCGGCCATCTCTGCGAGGAGTCGGGCTGCGCCGCCCTGCTGCGGACCGGCGCGGTGCCGCTGTCGGATGCGGCGCGTGGCGCCATCGACGGCGATCCCGTCCGGCTGGCGCTCGCCATCACCGGCGGCGACGATTACGAGCTTCTGTTCACTGCCCCGCCGTCGGCCCGCGATGCGCTCGCCGCACTGGCCGCGGACAGCGGAGTCGCCATCACCGAGATCGGCGAACTCAACCCCGGCCCGCCCGGCGAGGTCACGGTGCTGGACGCCGCCGGAGCCGCCCTGCCGCTGGCCCGCCGCGGCTGGGACCATTTCTGACCGCCTGTTCCCCTCCCGGCTCCTTTAAGACAATCGAAAGCATGATCGGCGCAGGGTGCGGCGGTTCGGTGTCTGCGAAGGTGTGCTGCGGTGGTCAAGGCCCTGATCGTTCTCGTCCTGGGCATCGTGCTGCTGGGCGGCGCCAGCTTCGGCGGCTGGTTCGTCTATCAGAAATACTTCACCGAGCAGCCCGACCAGCCGAAGAAGGTGGAGCCGCCACCGAAGCCCCCCACCGCCTTCGTGCGCTTGGCCCCGCTGGTGGTGCCGATGATCGGGCCGTCCCGAGTCGAGCAATTCGTGACCGTCGTCGTCGCGGTCGAGGTGGTTCTGGACAAGCAGCCGATGGCCCAGGCCAACCAGCCGCGCCTGACCGATGCCTTCCTGACCGCGCTTTATGGGGGCATCGCCGACCAGTCGATCCTGAACGGCGCTTTGGTCAATATTCCTGCCGTAAAGGCCAAATTGGTCGAGGCAGCCGGCAAAGTCATCGGCAAGGACGCCGTGCAGGACGTTCTGGTTCAGGCGGTTACGCAACGCAATCTCTGATCTGTCGCTTGTTTGCCTGAAATCCGCGCGTATTGTGCAGCGCAGAAGACCGGCACTACCCACAAAGGACAGGGTGCCCCGCGGCCATTTCGCCGCGCCGCCTCTGACCGGGCGGCGGTTGCAAAGCGGCGGCGCGGGGAGCATGCTTTTTCCGGGAATACTTGCGCCCGACTTCTCCCCCATTTGACTACGGTTGGGAGACAGCCTTTCCTGGGCGCGACCTTGAAATCAATCGGGGGATGCGATGGCTTTAGCGTTCATCGTCATCATCGCCGCCGGCCTGCTCGCGCTGGCCTACGGTTTTCGCACCGGAAAAGAAGTCATGGCCGCATCTCCGGGGTCGGAGCGGATGCAGGCCATCGCCGCAGCGGTGCAGGAAGGGGCGCGTGCCTATCTGAACCGCCAATACACCACCATCGCCATCGCCGGCGTCGTCCTGCTGATCATCCTGTGGGTGACGCTGGGCTTTCCGGTGGCCTTGGGCTTTTTGATCGGCGCCGTGCTGTCGGGCAGCGCCGGTTATGTCGGCATGAACGTGTCGGTCCGCGCCAACGTCCGCACGGCGGAGGCCGCGACCAACGGGCTGGCACCGGCGCTGGACATCGCCTTCAAATCAGGGGCGATCACCGGCATGCTGGTGGTCGGGCTGGGACTGCTGGGCGTCGGCGGCTATTTCGGTATCCTGACGCTGATCTACCGCGTCAGCGACCCGGTGGAAGTCCGCACGATCCTGGAGGCGCTGGTTGCGCTCAGCTTCGGCGCGTCGCTGATCTCCATCTTCGCGCGGCTGGGCGGCGGCATCTTCACCAAGGGGGCGGACGTCGGCGCCGACCTCGTCGGCAAGGTGGAGGCCGGCATCCCGGAGGACGACCCGCGCAACCCCGCGGTCATCGCGGACAATGTCGGAGACAATGTCGGCGACTGTGCCGGTATGGCCGCCGACCTGTTCGAAACCTACGCCGTCACGATCGTCGCCACCATGCTGTTGGCGGCGATTTTCTTTTCCGGGGGCGTGTTGCGGCTGATGCTGGTCTATCCGCTGCTGATCGGCGCGGTGTGCATCCTGGCCTCGGTCGCCGGCACCTTCGCCGTGAAGCTCGGTGCCGACAACGCCATCATGAAGGCGCTGTACAAGGGGCTGATCGTCGCGGCCGGGCTTTCGCTGGTGCTGATCCTGATCGTCACCGCGATCCTGTTCGGCTTCACACGCGCCATTCCGATGGCCGACGGCACCGCGATCACCGGCTTCAACCTGTTCGTCTCGGCCCTCGTCGGGCTGGGTGTCACCGGCCTCTTGGTCTGGATCACCGAGTTCTATACCTCCACCGCCTTCCGGCCGGTGCGCAGCGTCGCCAAGGCATCGGAGACCGGGCATGGCACCAACGTGATCCAGGGCTTGGCCGTATCGATGGAATCGACCGCCCTGCCGGTGATCGTCATCTGCGCCGGTATCCTGATCGCCCATGGTCAGGCCGGCGTCTTCGGCATCGGCATCGCCGCGACGACGATGCTGGCGCTGGCCGGCATGGTGGTGGCGCTCGACGCCTATGGCCCTGTCACCGACAATGCCGGTGGCATCGCCGAGATGTCGGACATGCCCGCCAACATCCGCGTCACCACCGACGCGCTGGACGCCGTCGGCAACACCACCAAGGCGGTGACCAAAGGTTACGCCATCGGTTCCGCCGGTCTGGCGGCGCTGGTCCTGTTCGCGGCCTATGTCCAGGATCTGGGCCATTACTTCCCGAACGTGCCGGTGGAGTTCCGGCTGAACGACCCCTATGTCGTCGTCGGCCTGCTGGTGGGCGGTCTTCTGCCATACCTGTTCGGCGCCATGGGCATGACCGCCGTCGGCCGCGCCGCCGGGTCGGTGGTGGTGGAGGTGCGCCGCCAGTTCCGCGAGATCCCCGGCATCATGGAGGGGACCGCCAAGCCCGATTATGGCCGGGCGGTGGACATGCTGACCCGTGCGGCGATCAAGGAGATGGTGATCCCCTCGCTGCTGCCGGTGCTGGCCCCGGTGGTTCTGTATTTCGTCATCGCCGCCATCGGCGGTCAGGCGGCGGGTTTCGCCTCGCTGGGCGCGATGCTGCTGGGCACCATCGTCACCGGCATCTTCGTCGCCATCTCGATGACGTCGGGCGGCGGCGCCTGGGACAATGCCAAGAAGTACATCGAGGAGGGCAATCACGGCGGCAAGGGCTCCGACGCGCACAAGGCGGCGGTGACCGGCGACACCGTCGGCGACCCCTACAAGGACACCGCCGGCCCGGCGGTGAACCCGATGATCAAGATCACCAACATCGTGGCGATCCTGCTGCTGGCGATCCTGGCCCAGTTCGGGTGAGAGGAAACCACCCGTCAAAAACAATATCCCCGCGAAGGAAACCTTCGCGGGGATATTGCTTATGCTGCCGATGGCCTGACCTGCAGGATCACATCCCCGGCGAGGCTTCCGGCGCCAGCTGCTCCACGAACTCGTTGAAGTCGGACGCTTCGCGGAAGTCCTTGTAGACCGAGGCGTAGCGGATATACGCCACCTGATCCATCGTCTGCAGCGCCTCCATGATCTTCTCGCCGATCTGCTTCGACGGAATCTCGCTTTCGCCGGAGGATTCCAGCTGACGGACCATGCTGTTCACGACGCGGTCGATGCGGTCGGCGTCGATCGGGCGCTTGCGCAGCGCGATGCGCATCGACCGCAGGAGCTTCTCGCGGTCGAAGGCTTCGCGCTGGCCATTGCTCTTCACCACCGTCAGCTCGCGCAGTTGGACGCGTTCGAAGGTGGTGAAGCGGGCACTGCAACTGGGACAGAAGCGCCGCCGGCGGATTGCCGAGTTGTCTTCGGTCGGGCGCGAGTCCTTGACCTGGGTGTCCTCGTTTCCGCAGAACGGGCAGCGCATCTGTTTATTTCCCCGTCGATTACAGCGTGGGATAGATCGGGAACTGACGGCACAGGCCGCGCACGCGCTCGCGCATCGCCGCTTCCACCGCCGTGTTGTCGCCGGAGTTGCTGGCGGCCAGCCCGTCCAGCGTCTCGACGATCATCTCGCCGACCTGTTTGAATTCGGCGGTGCCGAAACCGCGGGTGGTCGCCGCCGGGCTGCCCAGACGGACGCCGGAGGTGATCATCGGCTTCTGCGGGTCGAACGGCACGCCGTTCTTGTTGCAGGTCATGCCGGCATGCTCCAGGCTGGCTTCCGCCGCCTTGCCGGTCAGGTTCTTCGGACGCAGGTCGACCAGCACGATGTGGCTGTCGGTGCCGCCCGACACGATGTCCAGCCCGCCGGCGATCAGCGTCTTGGCCAGGATCTGGGCGTTGTCGACCACCGCCTGGGCATAGGTCTTGAACTCCGGACGCAGCGCCTCGGCGAAGGCCACCGCCTTGGCGGCGATGACATGCATCAGCGGGCCGCCCTGCAGGCCGGGGAACACCGCAGAATTGATCTTCTTGGCGATGTCTTCCTTATTGGTCAGCACCATGCCGCCGCGCGGGCCGCGCAGCGTCTTGTGGGTGGTGGTGGTGACCACGTCGGCGTAGGGGAACGGGTTCGGATAGACGCCGCCGGCGATCAGGCCGGCATAATGGGCGATGTCCACCATGAAGATGGCGCCGACCTCGTCCGCGATGGCGCGGAAACGCTCATAGTCCAGAACGCGCGGATAGGCGGAGCCGCCGGCAATGATCAGCTTCGGCTTGTGCTCGCGGGCCAGCGCCTCGACCTGGTCGAAGTCGATCAGGTGGTCGTCCTTGCGCACGCCGTACTGCACGGCCTTGAACCACTTGCCCGACATGTTCGGCGCGGCGCCATGGGTCAGGTGGCCGCCGGCGGCCAGCGACATGCCCAGCACGCAGTCGCCCGGCTGCAGCAGGGCCAGCAGCACCGCCTGGTTGGCTTGGCTGCCGGAGTTGGGCTGCACGTTGGCGAACTCGCAGCCGAACAGCTTGCAGGCGCGCTCGATGGCGAGGTTCTCCGCCACGTCGACGAACTCGCAGCCGCCATAGTAACGCTTGCCCGGATAGCCTTCGGCGTACTTGTTGGTCAGGACAGAGCCCTGCGCCTCCAGCACCGCCTGCGAGACGATGTTCTCGGACGCGATCAGTTCGATCTGCTCCTGCTGGCGGACCAGCTCGTCGCGCACCGCGCGGGCCAGTTCGGGATCGGTCTCGGCAAGCGATGCGGCGAAGAAGCGGCCGATCTCGGCGGTGTTGCTGCTGGTCATGGCGGAAGGTTCCTCATCGAAGGGCATGAAGCGGTCCGGGCGGCCCGGACGGGCGGCTTCCATACTGGTCGGTCCGGGGTCTGTCGCGCTCCGGTTGCGGGCCTCTGCGGCCGAATGCTGGGCCAGGATCGGGCGGCGTCGGCGGCGCCGGGACAGGGCGGCGCCGGCGGCGCGCTCAGCCCATCTTGGCGATGCGGCGGCTGTGGCGCTCACCGCCTTCGAATTCGGCCTTCAGGAAGGCGTCCACGCAATCCTTGGCGATTTCCGGCCCGATGATGCGGGCGCCCAGCGCGATCACGTTGGCGTCGTTGTGCTCGCGCGACAGGCGCGCGGTGGTGACGTCATGGACCAGGGCGGCGCGGATGCCGGGATGGCGGTTGGCGGCGATGCTGATGCCGATGCCGCTGCCGCAGATCAGCACGCCCCGCTGCGCCCGGCCGTCGGTGACGGCGGCGGCCAGCGCCGCGGCGAAATCCGGGTAATCGACCGAAGCCGGACCGTCGGTGCCGAGATCGAGGACGGTGTAGCCGGCGGCCTCCAGTTGCCCGGCGATCTGAGCCTTCAGCTCATAGCCGGCGTGATCGGAGGCGAGTGCCACAGTGCTGACGGTCATGACGACGGAAACTCCGGTGCGTGCGGTCGCGGATGCGGTGATGGGCGAAGCGGCGAAAGACGCCCGCACCCTACCAGATGTCGGTGCAAACCGCCACAGCCACACCATGACGTGGATGCATGGCTAGGATGGGGGCAGGGTCCGGCCGGTTTGCCGGGACGTGTCGCACCGGCGCCGTCACATCCAGGCCGACGTCAATCGGCTCCAAACGACCCGACACCCCAACTCCCGCGAAAGTGTAGACCCGGTTTTCACCCGTTCGTTGCCGAACTGTCGAAGCAAGGGAGATAGCCGATTCGTTATAGGAGCGGGGAAACAACCAATTACCGGATCCCTATCGTCGGAAAATCGCAAGCCGGCGCTTACTAGACGCCCCCTAAAGCTGCGACACAGCCACGACGCGGTGACGGTTTTCAGCGAAAGCTGATTTGCACCTTGCTCCTTTGTTCTGACTGGCAAGAGCAACTAATTTGACGCTTGCCGGAATTATATTGACACCCAAATCACGGTATGCAACTTGGTTCCTACGGACAAATGAAAAACCAGGACACAGTGCAATGAGCGACCAGCTTCGCGCCGATGTACCGGACAATGCGCTGCTGCGGATGACCGCCGACATCGTATCGGCGTATGTCAGCAAGAACGTGTTGCCTGCTCAGCAAATCCCCGACGTGATCAATACGGTCTACTCGTCGCTGACCGGACTGAATGGTCAGCCTCGGGAGGTCGCGGCGGAACCGCTGAAGCCGGCCGTTCCGATTCGCAAGTCGGTGACGCCCGAATACATCGTCTGCCTGGAAGACGGGAAGAAGTTGAAGATGCTGAAGCGGCACCTTCGCTCGACCTACAACATGTCGCCGGACGAGTACCGCGCCCGTTGGGGACTTCCGCCCGACTATCCGATGGTCGCGCCGAACTATGCCGCGCAGCGTTCGGAATTCGCCAAGCGCATCGGCCTGGGCCGCAGCTCCGGCCGCCAGACCCGCCGCAAGGCCGGTTGAACGAGAAAAGTCCGTATGCAACACGGGCCGTTCCCTGCCGGGATCCGGCCCGTGTGCGTGTTCGGCCGGTACAGGCCATATCGGATTGATTGAAGACGCGACCGACTCTCACAGTCGCCGAAGGTCGGGGTCAAGAACCGGCCCAATGTTCGGGCCCGCCCGGCCGGCGGGCGGCGCGCCTCAGTTGGCGCAGCCCTTCCGGCCCGACAGACGGCAGTTGAAGCGATCGACATTGCGGCTTAACTCGCGTCCCGTGGCGATATTCTCGTCATTCAGGCAGGTCAGGTAAGCCATCGACTTGTCGACATACTCCTTCACCTCGCCCTGGCAGGAGGACATCCTGTCGGCGCTGAGGAAGGTGGCTTGATCGTCCATGCACAACGGAACACCCGGCTTCACACAGCCGGCGGCGGGCGTCGTCGGCTGGGGAGCCGTGGAAGGCGGCGCCGTGTTGGCCGGGCCGGCCTGCTTGTCGCCGCCGGACCGCGGCCCGGCCTGCCCGCCATGACCTTGACCGCCTTGTCCCTGCGCCGTGTGGGCGCCGGCATTCGGCCCGGCGGCGGTCGCCGCGTGGGAAGCCAGCAGGGTTGCCGCCAGCGCCGTCGACATGAGTGACACGCGCAGGAAAGCCGTCACACGAACCATAGCCTCGATCCTCTGGTATTTCGGTCCCTTGCTCCGGAGAACAGCCGACCCCGCGAGGCCGGTCCGGAAGCGATCCGCCCAATTCCGCCGATCACGCTCCGAACGGACGGCGCGGAAGAACGCCCTTCTTATGCGCCATTCGTTCAGCGATGCGCGGTTCTACAAGCGTTACACCCCCTGCGCCAGTGCCAACGGGCAGGCATAGGTCTACTGTCGGGGTCGAGCGGTTCGCTCTACGACCGGCGGTCCGGCGTTACAGCTTGGGCCGTCGGCGGGGGCATGCCGGCGCTCACCATCAGCAAAGCCAGACTTCGATCCGCGCCGCCCGGTCCCGACCGGCGGCGCGTTTTCTTTTCCGATCGCAGAGGCCGGTTGACGGTCAATAAAGCCCGCCCGACCCCCGCTTGCGCGTCGGCGGCGCCTTGGCTGCCTTGTTCTGGCCCTCCTTGTTCTGCACAAAGCGCAGCTTGTTGATCGCCGTCCGCTTCAGCAGTTCCTGGCTGCCGGTGGCCGGGCCGGCCACCGTCACCTCCACGCCGGTCTGGGCATCGATGGCGGTGACCCGCAGATAGCTGCCGATCCGCTGAAACTCGAACAGGACCTCGCCGTCCCCATTGCCTGCCGTCATATGAAGCCTCCTTCGGCACCCATCCGTCAGCCCATTTGCCCGATGGTCAATCCCCGTTCGAGACTGCAACACCCGGCCGTCGCCGCTGTTGTCCACGCTGCCGATCCGGCGCGCAGGAGTTCCCCGCTCCGCAAACGCCCGCCGGACGGACATCCACAGCGAGGAAGGACCGTCACCATGGCTGCCAAGACGATGCAGGATCTGCTGATCGAGGATCTCCGCGACATTTACCACGCCGAGAAGCAGATCACGAAGGCCCTCCCCAAGATGATCAAGGCCGCCCATTCCGACCAGCTCCGCCAGGCCTTCGAAACCCACCTCGAACAGACCAACGGCCAGATCGAGCGGCTTCAGCAGGTCTTCGAGGAACTGGACACCCGCCCCCGCGGCAAGCATTGCGACGCGATGGAGGGGCTGATCAGCGAAGCCCAGGAAATCCTCGAAATGGGCCTCGCCCCGGAAGTGCAGGACGCCGCCCTGATCGCCGCCGCCCAGAAGGTCGAGCATTACGAGATCGCCAGCTACGGCACGCTGCACGCCTATGCCACCGCCTGCGGCCTGGACAAGGTCGCCCAGCTGCTGGACGAGACCCTTCAGGAAGAGAAGGACACCGACTCGCTGCTGAACAAGCTGGCCATCGGCGACGTCAACAAGAAGGCCATCGCCGCCAGCGGCAAGAAGGCCGCCTGACGAACGCGGATATGCACTGAGGTATGCAAACCGGCCGCATCCGGGCCGACCCTAGGACCTAGGGCCAAGGTTGCAAGCACCGCGCCGGACCGGTAGGATTCAACACCTTCCGGTCCTTCGCGGTGCTCCTTGATGCGCAGCCTTCAGCCTGCCGATTTCCTTTCGAACAGCACGCCGGCCCGCTGCTTTTCTGTTGCCGTCCGCACCGCCCTGGCCCGCGCCGCCCTGATCGGAGTGCTGTTGCTGGCGGGCATCCTGACGGCCGCCCTGCCGGCGTCCGCGGCAGAAGGGGCGCCGGGCGCCCTGCCCCCGTCGGTGCGGATCAAGCCGCTGATGGTTCCGGTGGTGAATGCGGGCCGGATCGAGAAATACACCCAGGTCGAAGTGAACCTGGAGATCGGCGACGCTCTGCGGCTGGGCGAGGTGCAGTTGAGCATCCCCCGTCTGCACGACGCCGTGCTGACTGCCATCTACAAGGGTATCGACGAGGGCTGGATCGTCCGCGGCAACATCGCCAACGTCCCGGCCCTGCGCCGCCGCATCGACGAATCCGTGGTCGCCATGTTCGGCAAGGACGTGGTCACCCGCATCCTGATCACGCCGATCGCGCGCCAGTCGTCGCTGCAATAACCCGGTTCCAACCTTTTCCCCTCAAGAGGATCGAGTCGTCATGGCCGTCGTCTTCGTCGCGCGCAGCGCCGCCCTGACCAAATGGGCGTCCGACGTCGGACAGGGAAAGCACATCTTCAAGCTTGGCGTCTCAGAAGACGAGGCGGCGGTCAAATCCGCCGTCACCGCCGGCTGGGGCGGCGAGACCGACTGGAAGCTGATCGAGTCCAAGGAGATCGACGGGCTGGACGAGGAGACCGCGCTGGCCCGTCTCGGCCGGCGCGAGAAGGTGATCGACCCCACCTATTATCCGCGGCTGAAGGGCGCCACCGGCGTCTTCCGCATCGCCCTGACCAATGTGCAGAACAGCCTGCTGGTCGCCAAGGCGATGACCGCCGACGAGCCGCTGACCGAGGTCAAGGTCAAGCCCAAGGACATTGCCGACTACATGATCCGCAACTCGATCGCCTGACCGGTACACTCCCCCGATGCCACCCCCGCCCATCCGCCGCGTCGCCTTCGACGCGTTGAGCCTTCGCGAACTCCATGACCTGCTGGCCCTGCGCAGCCGGGTGTTCGTGGTCGAGCAGGCCTCCCCCTACCCCGACATCGACGGCCGCGATCCTCGTGCCATGCACCTGATTGCCGCCGACGCGTCCGGCGCCGTGGTCGGCTGTGCCCGCTGTCTTGATCCCGATGAGGACGGACCGGATGCCCCGGTCTCCTTCGGGCGGCTGGCGGTCGATCCGTCGCAGCGTTCCGCCGGACTGGGGCGGGCGCTTGTCGCCGAATCCCTGACGGTGCTGGCGGAGCGCTGGCCGGAGCGCGACGTGGTCATCGGCGCCCAACAGCATCTGGAGCGCTTCTACGGCGGTTTCGGATTCGTCCGGATCACCGAGTCCTACGACGATTTCGGAATTCCCCACATCGACATGCGGCTGCGTCGCTGATCCACGCAGTCGCCAAGTCGATGCGACACTATGACCTATCCATACTCTTGTATCGCAAATAACGCCTCCCTCGGCTGCAGGGCGGCGCCCGACCATTGCTGCCGCTTCACCTGGAAAATCGGTATAGTCTCTATGTGATAGACCGAAGATTTCGACATACATAGAATTTTCGATGATCGAAATCGTGGCTGCCGCCGTATCAGACGGAATATTCGATCGGGTTAGCAACTCACCCGTTCGGGTCCAATTCCTCGGGCGAGGCGATTGTCCGCGCACGCAAGTAGCCATTCGGTCACATGAGGCGCAATAAGATGTCCTGGTTCACCAACCTTCGTATCGGCGGCAAGCTTCTGGCCGCCTTCGCCGCCCTGATCGCCATCACCGGCATCATCAGCGTCGCCAACTATTCGACCTTATCTTCGATCCAGTCTTCGATCGGCTGGACGATCCACACCTATCGGGTGCTTCAGACGACCGACGCGGTGCTGGCGGCGATGATCGACCAGGAAACCGGCCTGCGCGGCTATCTGGTCAGCGGCGACGAGGCGTTCCTGGCCCCCTACCGCAAGGGCGGACAGGACTTCGACCGCACACTGGCCGAGGTGAAGTCGCTGACCGCCGACAATCCGCAGCAGCAGGCCCGGCTGGAGGAACTGCGCAAGCACGCCGACACCTGGCGCCGGACCGTGGCGGAGAAGGAAATCGCCCTGATGTCCAAGGCCGAAACGCGTGAGGAAGCCCGCGCGATGGAGGCCAAGGCCCTGGGCAAGTCGTCGATGGACGGCATCCGCGCGCTGGTGGTGCAGATCGAGGATGCCGAACGCACCCTGCTGGAAGCGCGCTATACGGAACAGCGCTCCGCCTTCTACACCGGATATGCCACCGCCATCGTCGGCGCGTTGGCCTCGATCCTGGTCGCCATCGCCGCCGGCATGCTCCTGCGCGGCGCCATCGCCAGCCCGATCGTCGCCATGACCGCCGCGATGAGCCGGCTGGCCGGCGGCGACCGATCGGTCGAGGTCCCCGGCATCGGCCGCGGCGACGAGGTCGGCGCCATGGCCGAGGCCGTCGACGTGTTCAAGCGCAACGCCATCGAGGCCGACCGCCTCGCTGCCGCCCAGCGCGCCGATGAGGAGGCCAAGGCCCGCCGCGCCGCCCGACTGGAAGAGCTGACCCGGGCCTTCGAAAGCAATGTGACCGCGGTCGTCCAGAGCCTGTCGGGTGCGGCCACCCAGATGCAGCAGTCGGCCGGCACGCTGACCTCCACCGCGGACGAGACCAACCGCCAGAGCACCACGGTGGCCTCGGCGGCCGAGCAGGCCTCCGCCAATGTCCAGACCGTCGCCGCTGCGGCGGAAGAGCTGTCCTCCTCCATCGCCGAGATCGGCCGCCAAGTGTCGCAATCGACCCGCGTCGCCGAACAGGCGGTCAGCGGCGCCGGCCACGCCAACACCGTCGTCTCCAGCCTTGCCGAAGGCGCGCAGAAGATCGGCGAGGTGGTGGACCTCATCAACAACATCGCGGCGCAAACCAATCTGCTGGCGCTGAACGCGACCATCGAGGCCGCCCGCGCCGGCGAGGCCGGCAAGGGCTTCGCCGTGGTGGCGAGCGAGGTGAAGAGCCTCGCCAATCAGACCGCCAAGGCGACCGAGGACATCACCGGCCAGATCGCCACCATTCAGGGCGCCACCCGCGAAGCCGTCGCCGCCATCGACGAGATCGGCCGCATCATCACCGAGATCAGCCAGATCTCCGCAACCATTGCCTCTGCGGTGGAACAGCAGAGCGCCGCGACCCAGGAAATCAGCCGCAACGTCCAGGAAGCGGCGCAAGGCACCCAGCAGGTGACCAGCAACATCGTCGGCGTCACCCGCGCCGCCGGCGATACCGGCCGCGCCGCCGGCGAGGTCCGCAGCGTCGCCGACCATCTGAGCAGCGAGTCCGCCCGCCTGCGCCAGGAGGTGGAGAGCTTCCTGGGTGGAGTGAAGGCGGCGTGACGGGGAACGTTAGCCCCCCACCTATCCTCCCCCGCCCAGCTCTCGCACAAAGCTATGCTTTGTGCTGACGCGGCAGGCGGACCGTAGGTCCGCTGAGAGCGGGAGAGGGTTAGGGTGGGGGCAATCGGCGGCAGTTCAATGCGACAGCAGCAGCGGCACCGGGCAGGTGCGCAGGACGTGCCGGGTCCCGCTGCCGCGGTGCAGGAACGGGAAACCGTAGTGACCGTGGGCGCCCATCACCAGCAGGTCGGCGCCGGTGTCCATGGCGCGGGCCAGCAGCGCGTCCATCGCGCCGATGTCGTTGACGGTGAAATGGGTCTGTTCCGCCGTCACGCCGTGGAAGGCGAGATGGTCGAGCAGCCCCACCCGCGGCGCCTCCGGCGTGGCGCCCGAGGCCTGGGTCAGAACCGTGATCACCGTCACCTCGTCGGCCTTCTCCAGCATCGGCATGGCGTCGGACAGGGCGCGGGCAGCTTCGCGCTCGGCGTTCCAGGCGACGGCGACGCGCTTGCCGATCACCGGGAAGCGGCCGGCATAGGGAACGACCAGAACCGGACGGCCGGAGTTCAGCACCACCTGCTCGTTCAGTTCCTCCGGCGCCGCCTGCGATCCGGCCTCGCGATCATACTGGCCCAGCACGGTCAGGTCGGCGAAGCGCGACCAGATGATGACCTCGCGGATGACATGGTTGTATTCGCCGTGGGTCAGGCCGTGCCATTGGCCCTGCAGGCCGGCCGCCGCGAGCTTTTCCCGGAAGAACGCCTCGCTGCGTGCTGCCGCTTCGACCAGATGGTCGCTCGACCGGCGGGCGATCACGCTGGTGGCATTGCGGTCGCCTTGGGCGAACAGCCCGCGCAGGAAAGCGCCGTGACGCTGCGCCAGCGCGATGGCGGCGTCGAGCCGCGCCTCGACATGCGGGCTGCTGTCGAGGTGAACGAGAATGTGCTTGTAAGTCATGCGGGCCCTCCCGGAATGAAATGCGATGTCTTTCGACGTCTGCCGTTCTCCGCCGGACCGATAAGGGGCCGAGCGGATTGTTTCATATGCATCATGTTTAACCGGGCGGCATCCGTCCAGCCTGCGGTGCCCGGCCTGCGGTGAAAAGTCGCAAGGGCACGGCCGGGCGGCAATCATCCGGTCAGGCGTCGCGGAACCGTCCATAGGTGTAATGCGCGGCGCAAGCCCCTTCCGCCGAGACCATGCAGGAGCCCATCGGGTTCTCCGGCGTGCAGACGGTGTCGAACAGCTTGCAGTCGACCGGCCGCTTCACGCCGCGCAGGATCGCGCCGCAATCGCAGCCCTTGTGATCGGGAACGCTGGCGCCTGAGATGGGGAAGCGCCGCTCGGCGTCGAAGGCGGCATAGGCCTCGCGCAGCTTCAGCCCGCTGTGGGGGATGCTGCCCAGTCCGCGCCATTCGAAGGACGGACGCGTCTCGAAGATTTCGGCCACCAGCGCCTGGGCCTTGCGGTTGCCGTCGGCGGTGACGGCGCGGGTGAACTGGTTCTCCACCTCCGCCCGCCCGTCGTTGATCTGGCGGATCAGCATCAGGATCGACTGCAGCACGTCGAGGGGCTCGAATCCGGAGATCACCACCGGCTTGCCATGTTCCGCCGCGGCCGGGGCATAGGCTTCGGAGCCGATGACGACCGACACATGGGCCGGCCCGACGAAGCCGTCCAGCGACAGCCCCTCCTCCGTTCCCGAAAGGATGCCCTGGATGGCCGAGGGGGTCAGCACATGGTTGCAGAAGACGGAGAAGTTGGTCAGCCCCTGCACCGCCGCGGCCCGCACCGCCAGCGCGGTGGGCGGGGTCGTCGTCTCGAACCCGATGGCGAGGAACACCACCTGACGGCCCGGATTCTCCGCGGCGATGCGCACCGCGGCGTCGGCCGACACCACCATACGGACATCGGCTCCCTGCGCCTTGGCCTTCAACAGGCTGAGCCGTCCCGATCCGGGCACGCGCATGACGTCGCCATAGGTGCACAGCGTCACCTCCGGCCGGCGGGCCAGCGCGATGGCATCGTCGATCCGCCCCACAGGCAGAACGCAGACCGGGCAGCCCGGCCCGTGGATCATGCGGACATTGGCGGGCAGAAGATCGGGGATGCCGTAGCGGGAAATGGCATGGGTATGCCCGCCGCAGAACTCCATCAGATGGTAGGAGCGGTCGGCCCGCACCTCCCGCGCGATGGCGGCGGCGACGTTGCGGGCAAGGACCGGATCACGGAACTCTTCGACGTACTTCATGGTCGCTCCCTCTGCTCCGCCATTTCACCCGCAACACTGACCGTTTGCGTTGATACGGATCAAGGGGAGTGTCTGTCATGGCCCGCCTTTCGCCTCCGCCCGTCTTCAGGCCTCGACCTTCTCCTGGTCCTTCAGCCGTTCCCAGATCGCATCGAATTCCGCATGGCGGGCGGCGAACAGGGCGAGCAGGCGGGGATCGAAATGCACCCTGGGATCCAGCCGGTCGTCTCCGTTCAGCAGGATGTCCACCGTCTTCTCATGGCTGAAGGACGGCTTGTAGGGACGGGCGCTGCGCAGGGCGTCGTAGCAGTCGGCGATGGCGACGATGCGGGCGGCAAGCGGGATCTCCTCCCCCTTCAGCCCGTGGGGATAACCGGTGCCGGCCCACTGCTCGTGATGGCACAACGCGATTTCGGCGGCCATTTTCAGCCGGTCGGACGCAATCAGGATGTCGTGGCCGTATACGGGATGGCGCTTCATCTCCGCCAGTTCGCGTTCGTCGAGCCGGCCCTTCTTGTGCAGGACCGCCTGATCGACGCTCATCTTGCCGACATCGTGCAGAGCGGCGGAAAAGCGGATTTCCGTGCAGAAGGCACGGCTGCAGCCGGCCCAGCCGGCCAGCGCGTGGGAATATTCGTTGACGCGCAGGATGTGGTTGCCGGTCTCTTCGTCATGCACCTCGGCGGCGCGGGCCAGCAGGTTGACCGACACCATGAAGGCGCGCTCCGTCTCCGCCTGCAGTTCCGCGACGCGGCGGCGCTCCCTGGTCAGGGCGCGGTTGCGCTCGGTCAGCCGTTCCAGCGTCGCGGCCCGCTCCAGGGCACGGCCGACGATGTGATTGACCGGCGCGATCATCTGCTCATGGTCGGGCAGGAAGGTCGGCGGCCCCTCCTCCCCCGGCATCGGGCGGCGATTGATCAGCTGCACCACCCCGATGGGCCGGTCGCGGGCCCCCTTCAGCGCAAAGGCCATGATCGAGCGGGTGCGGAAACCGGTGCGCTGGTCGAAGGCGGGATTGAAGCGGTAGGGCCGCCCCTCCGGAATCACGTAGGCATCGTCGAGCAGCAGCGTCTCGCCGGTGGCCGCGACATAGCCGACGATGGAGGTCTGGTCCACCGGCATCGTGAATAGTGCGGATTTGGCGCGGATCACGTCGTTCTGGGCGCTGACCGCCTCCAGATTCCTGCTCCGCCCCTGCCCGCGCAGCATGAAGACCGTTCCGGCCTCCGCCCCCGTCACCTCGCGGCATTTGCGCAGCACGCGGTCGCTCAGCGCGCGAAGCGACTGGTTCGGCGCGCTCTCGATGAACTCCATGAACTGGACGACCAAACTCACAGCGCGCCCTCCCCCGGTGCGCGAAAAGATTACCCCAATTGTCGCGGACCGAAGAAGAGGCTTGCAGTCTGAGAAATCACGAAATGATCACCCTCCATTGATTGCGGAGCGCTGATCGAAGGGCGATTCCAGGTCAAAAGGCCATCCAGCCGCCGGCCCACAGCCAGACCGCCGCCACCGCCATCGACAGCAGCGCCATCGGCACGCCGCAGCGGGCATGCTCGACGAAACCCAGCCGGACGCCCGCCGCCGCCGCCCGCTCTGCCACGATGATGTTGGCGAGGCTACCCGGCAGCAACAGGTTTCCGGCCAGCGTCGACAGCAGCGCCAGCCCGTAAAGCGCCCCTTCCGGCGGGTTCGGCCAGGCGGCCAGCAGCAGGATCACCGCCGGCACGTTGCCGATGCTGTTGCTGCCGGCCAAGGCCAGCGGCACCATCACCGCCAGCCGGTCGGGCAGCCATCCCGCCGCCTGGAGGTCGCCGACCAGCGCCGCCGGGATGCCGGTCAGGCCCAGCGCATGATTGATGGCGAACAGAGCCGCGAACAGGACCAGCAGGTGCCAGTCGACCATGCCCAGCATGTCGCGGCTGGCCATGCGCCGGCTGACCATCATCACGCCGGCCACCAGCAGCACGGAATGTTCCTGCGGGATGTCGCGGGTGAACAGCACCAGCAGCGCCAGCGTCGCCGCCACCGCCTTGCCCAGCTGCCAGCGGTCGAGCGGCACCGGCGCCACCTCTCTGCCCGCTCCCACACCCTCGGGCTCGCCGAAGCGGCCGCGCCAGACCAGCCAGACGGTGACATAGACGATCAGCATGGCGGCCAGCGCCGGACCGCCGCACACCGCCAGAAAGCGCCAGAAGTCGAGATGCCCGACCTGCCCGATCAGGATGTTCTGCGGGTTGCCGATCATCGTCGCCGCCGACCCGGCATTGGCGGCCCCGGCGAGCGCGATCAGGTAGGGCCGCGGGTCCAGCTTGCGCGCCAGCAGACCCAGGCACAGCATCGGCGTCATGGCGAAGACGACCACGTCGTTCGCCAGCACCGCCGACAGCCCGCCGGCGACCAGCACGATCACCGCCAGCAGCCGCGCCGGCGACCGCGCCGCCTGCGCCACCTTCAGCGCGCACCAGTCGTAGAAGCCGCTGCCGGCATATTGCGCCGACAGGATCATCAGCCCGAGCAGGATGAAGATCGTCGGGAAATCGACCGCTGCCACCAGTTGGCCGGTGTCGAGCGCCCCGGTCGCCAGCAGCAGGATGGCGGCGACCAGCGCGATGCCGGTGCGGTCGATGCTGAGACCGGGAAAGCGGCCCAGCGCCATGCCGAGATAGGTGGCGCCGAACAGGATCAGGATTGTGGTCGTCATTCTTTCGGGCGGATCAGTCCAGGGAGATCGTCGTACCCTCGCGCGCGGCGAAGCAGTTGGGGAACTCCGCCTTCGCCGCGGCTTCGATCCGTTCCATGGTGGCGTCGTCGTGATCGGGATCGTGGTGGAACAGGCCCAGCGTCTTCACATGGGCGGCGCGGGCGATCCGCACCGCCTCCATCCAGGTGGAATGGCCCCAGCCGACCCGTTGAGCCCATTCCTCGTCCGTATAGGTCGAATCGTAGAGCAGCAGGTCGACCCCATCCACCAGGTTCAGGATGTTGCGGTCGGGATGGTCCGGCACATGTTCGGTGTCGGTGACATAGGCGAGCGAGCGGCCCTGATACTCGATGCGGTAGCCGGTGGCGCCGTCCGGGTGGTTCAGCGCCGCGGTGTGGATGCGCACCCCGCCCTCCAGCTTGAAGCTGTGGCCGGGCGGCACCTCCAGGAAGCTGAGGTCGCCGCCCATCGTGCGCAGCGGCACCGGGAACAGCGGACGCTCCATCTGGCGGGCCATCACCGATTCGATATCCGGGCTGCCGGTGAGATGGCCGGAGATCACCCGCAGGCTGAAGCCCTTGGTGTAGGCCGGCGCGAAGAAGGGGAAGCCGCTGATATGGTCCAGATGCGTGTGGCTCAGCAGCAGCGTGGCGCTGCTCACTCCCTCGGCCAGCAGTTTGCGCCCCAGCGCGCGCAGCCCGGTTCCCGCGTCGATGATGATGCACTGCTTACCGGCTCGCACCTCGACGCAGGAGGTGTTGCCGCCGAAGCCCAGATGCGAGGCCATCGGGCAGGGGATCGTGCCGCGCACGCCCCAGAAGGTAACCGTGAAGCCCATTCCCCCGCCTCCAGAGCGCCGGTTCGCGCCATCTCAACCCCTTTGTCGGCCGAGTTTAGCGCGATTCACCGCCATGTACACGATGGTGGTGCCGTAGGAGCCTTGGGAGGAGCTTGACGCGGGACTGCCCCCTCCCCAACCCTCCCCCGCTTGCGCGGGAGAGGGGGCTAAGTGCAAGGATGGCGGAGTTCCCTCTCCCACCGTAAGGTGGGGGAGGGTTAGGGAGGGGGCAATTCCAGGACGCTCCTCACACCTTGTAGGCCAGCCGCAGCCCGCCCCAATGGCGCCCGCGCACCGTGACGGGCGCGGAAACGTCCTTCATCAGGGCGAACTTCCCGCCACCCATGTCGCGGCGGTAGGTCTGCAGCAGGAAGGGCTTGGTGTTGCGGCCGGCGGCCAGACCGACGCGGTCGTTGAAGATCCGCCGGTTGCGGCAGTTGGCGGCGTTCCACACCGGATCGCGACCCTGCGGCTGGCTGAATTGCCGGTTGTGGGTGGGCAGATAGCCGTTGTCGTCCACCGCCACGCAGAAGACGATCCGTCCGTTGGCGGACAGCACCGGCTCCTGGATGCCGGGAAGCAGCCGGTCGCACAGCTGGGTGAAGCGGGTCATCACCTGCCGGGGGTCCGATCCGGCGACCGGCTGATAGTTGCGGTCGAACAGGTCGGCCTCGCTGATGTCGCCGCGGGCCAGCGCCTCTTCGAAGGCGGCGGACACCTTGGCGGCGGCGTCCTTCACCGCGGCGATGAAGGGCGTGTCGACCGTCTCGATGTTCAGCTCCGCGGTGACGCCGATCAGCCGCTCGCTCATGCCCACCAGATTGTTCACCCGGTCGCGGGCCTGGGCGAGGTTGTCGCTGGACAGCTTCACGCCGGCGGCCAGATCGGCGATCTCGTGCTCCAGCTCGCCGCAGTTGGCGCCGATCTCGGCGGAGGCGGCGTCGATCTTGTCAGTCTCGCCGTTCAGTTCGCGCATGGCGCGGCCGACCGTCTCGATCACCGTGCCGATGGAGGTCGTGCCCTCGCTGACCGCACGGGCCTTGGCGGCGCTGGCGGCGCTTTCAACCATCAGGCGCTGGGCCTGCTCGTTGAGATACTTCAGCGTCGCGTCGATCTCCGTCGTCGCTTCGCTGGTCTTGGTGGACAGCGACTTCACCTCGTTGGCGACCACGGCGAAGCCGCGCCCGGCATCGCCGGCCCGCGCCGCCTCGATGGTGGCGTTCAGCGCCAGCAGGTTGGTCTGCTTGGCGATGGTGAAGATCTCCTTGGCGACCTTGCCGACGCGGTCCAGCGCGTCGCGCAGCCCGGCGATCTGCCCCTCGATCCCCGTCACCGAGGACACCAGCGCATGAATGTCGGACAGCGACTGCTGCACCCGGTCATGCGAGCTGTCGACCTCCTGCCGGGCCTGCTCCGTCACCGACCGAGCGACCGCCGAGGCTTCCGAGATGCGCTGCGTGCTGCGCGACATCTTGGCGCCGGTGTCCCTCAGCTGCGTGAAGACCTCCGACTGGTGGGTGACGCGGGCGTTCACATCCTCGATGTGGCCGGCGATGTCCGCGATCTCGATGCCGAGATTGCCGGCTTCCGTCGCGATGTCCGCGATCAGATGCGGCCGAAGCGTAAAGCTTCCATCCATTATGCCCACCATTCTTGCTGTTTTGTAACCGAGCGCTTTCTCCCAAGCACTATTATTGCGCTTTTGAGACATGTTCGCAACGAACCGGCGGTGCGGGACGGGCCCGGGACCCCCTGTCCTTTGGTAGGATACCTTTAGGAGAGGCTACGCCCGGCGATTGTGCACGATTGGGGTATCGCTGCGAAATACGGGACTTCCCGCAATACGGCACCGTATCACGAGTGTCCTCTCGCAAGAGATCCCGGCAAGCCCGGAACGCTTGCGCTCATCGAGCGATGCGCTTGCGCTCAGCCGGCGATGCGGTTGTCCAGCCGGTCGTCGGCCAGCCCGGCGGGCTCCTGATGGACCAGAACCTCGGCGTTGACGAAGGCCTCCCGCAGCCGCCGCTCCACCCGGTCGGCGATCTCGTGCGCGGCGGTCAGGGTCAGGGTTCCGTCCAGTTCCAGATGCAGCTCGATGAAGCAGCCGGTGCCGGCATTGCGGGTGCGCAGGTCGTGCAGGCCGCGCACGCCCGGCTCGGCCCGGGCAAGCGCCGCGATACGGTCGCGCTCCTCCTGCCCCAATTCACGGTCCATCAGGACGTCCAGCGCGTCGCGCGCCACGCCGCGGGCACCGTTCAGCAGGAACAGAGCGATGCCGATGCCGAACAGCGGATCGACGATGGCGAGCCCGGTCGCTTCGGTCAGCAGGATGGCGGCGATGACGGCGCTGTTCATCAGCAGGTCGCCGGCATAATGCAGCCGGTCGGCCCCGATGGCGACGGAGCCGGTGGCCACCTGCACCCGGCGCTGGAAGGTGATGAGTCCGGCCGTCAGCACGATCGACAGCAGCATCACCGCGACGCCGATCGTCCCCTCGGCGATCGGCTCCGGCCGGAAAATGCGCCGCACCGCCTCGACGCTCAGCAGCACGGCCGAACCGGCGATGAAGGCCGCCTGGGCCAGTGCCGCCAGCGCCTCCGCCTTGCCATGGCCGTAGCGGTGGTTGGCGTCGGCCGGCCGCAAGGCCTGACGCACCGCCAGCAGGGTCACCAGCGACGCCATCAGGTCGGTGCTCGAATCGATCAGCGACGACAGGATGCTGACCGATTCGGTCAGCAGATAGGCCGCCAGCTTTGCCGCGATCAGGGTGGAGGCCACCGCCACGCTGGCATAGGTGGCGCGGCGGCGCAGGCGATCCGCCAGAGCGCCGCTGTCCAGGTTTTCGCTCACGACCCGCCTTCTGTTCCGGACCTCTGTTCAGGGCCTCTGTTCAAGACCATCGTTCAGGGATAAAGCCGCTCGGTCGTCCAACCCGCCGCGGCGGCGTCCGCCGCCTCCGCCGCCCGGCGGTAGACCAGCCGGTCGTGCAGGCGGAACGGCCGGTCGCGCCAGAACTCGATGCGCGACGGCAGAACGCGGAAGCCGGTCCAGTGCGGCGGCCGCGGCACGGTGCCGATAGCGTATTTCGCGGTGAACTGGGCCACGCGCTTCTCCAGCTCCCACCGGCCCTCCAGCGGGCGCGACTGCTGCGAGGCCCAGGCGCCGATGCGGCTTTCGCGCGCGCGGCTTTCGAAATAGGCGTCGGCCTCGGCGTCGGTCACGACCTCCACCGCCCCTTCCACCCGCACCTGCCGGCGCAGGGTCTTCCAATGGAAGCACAGGGCGGCGTTCCGATTCGCGAGCATCTGCTCGCCCTTCCGGCTCTCGGAGTTGGTGTAGAAGACGAAACCGCGCGGATCGATGCCCTTCAGCAGCACCATGCGCACCGACGGAATGCCGCCGGCATCGGCGGTCGCCAGCGCCATGGCGTTGGGGTCGTTGGGCTCGCTCTGCTCGGCTTCCTTCATCCATTCGGAGAAGAGTTCGTAAGGGTCGCGCTCGCTGCTGTCGGTCATGCCGGTGGATCCTGTCTCGATGGGTCCCGCACCCCCCGCAGGCGGGGTGCGGGGGGCTTTCCTTTGTGCAAAAGCGAAAGGGTCACAGCCTCATCACAATTCACAGCAAGGATAGGGTCGCTTATATCACTGTCCACCGCGAAGCCACCGATAAGGTGCCGCGGCAACCAACCTTTTCGAGGCGCAAGGATGTTCGTGAAGAAAGTCGTTCCGGCCGTGATCGTCGCGAGCCTGCTGGCAGGCTGCCAGCTGGGTGGCCAGAAGGAAACGATCGGCACGGCCGGCGGCGCGGTCGCCGGTGGCCTGATCGGTTCGCAGATCGGCGGCGGAACGGGCAAGCTGGTGGCGACCGGCGTGGGCACTCTGCTGGGCGCCTTCATCGGCCGCGAAGTCGGCAGCTCTCTCGACAAGGCCGATGCCGGCTATGCCGAGACCGCGGCCCGTCAGGCCTATGCCGCCCCGGTCGGCGACCGCATCAACTGGAACAACCCGCAGTCGGGCAATTCCGGCACCATCGTCACCACGCGCGACGGCTACAGCAACACCGGCACCTACTGCCGCGAGTTCCAGCAGACCATCGTGGTCAAGGGCCGGACGGAGCAGGCGTACGGAACCGCTTGCAAACAGGCCGACGGTACGTGGAAGATCATCGGCAACTCGTAACACGTCCGACCTGCAACCCTTGAGCCCCCTTGGGGCGGGAATTCTCTGCCCGTGGCTACGCGCGATCCCTACAGCGTTCTCGGCGTCAGCCGGTCCGCCAGTGCCGACGACATCAAGAAGGCGTACCGCAAGCTCGCCAAGCTGCATCACCCGGACCTGAAGCCGGGCGACGCCGCCAACGAGGAGCGGTTCAAGGAAATCTCGGCCGCCTACACGCTGCTGTCGGATACCGAGAAGCGCGCCCGCTACGACCGGGGCGAGATCGATCCGTCCGGCCAGGAACGGCACGCGGGCTTCGGCACCCGCGGCCGGACCAGCCGGGGCAAGGCCTACAGCGGTACCGCCGACGACAGCTTCTTCGGCGGCGGTGACGACTGGTTCTCCGACCTGTTCGGCGGCGGCCGGCGCCGCCCCGGCGGGGCCGGGGCCGGGGCCGGAATGGGCGGCGGCTCCACCGGCGGCTCGGCCGGGCCACGGGTGCGCGGCAGCGACATCTCCTACTCCGTCACCGTCCCCTTCGTGGAGGCGGCGAACGGATCGAAGCGGCGCATCAACCTATCCAACGGCAAGAGCATCGACGTCGCCATCCCGCCGGGGACGGAGAACGAGACGAAGCTGCGCCTGAAGGGCCAGGGCCTGCCCGGCATGGGCGGCATGCCCAATGGCGATGCCATTGTCGAGGTGCATGTCGAATCCCACCCCTTCTTCACCCGGCAGGACAGCGACATCCACGTCGAGGTGCCGATCACCCTGAACGAGGCGGTTCTGGGCGCCACCGTCAATGTCCCGACCATCAGCGGCAAGGTGGCGGTGAAGGTGCCGCCCGGCGCCAACACCGGCTCCGTCCTGCGGCTGCGCGGCAAGGGCGTGGTCAATCAGGCCACCAAGCAGCCGGGCGACCAGTATGTGAAGCTGAAGGTCGTCCTGCCCGACCCGCCCGACGCCGAACTGGTCAAGTTCGTGGAACAGTGGTCGAAGACCCGCAGCTACGACGTCCGCAAGAAGGCGGGGCTGGAGTAGGCGAAAGCACCCGGTCGCCATGCAGGCGGCGGTTTCGACATGCGGCCTGCCCTCCGGGGCGGGCCGTCTTCGTATGCGCCGCCCCCTGCAGCGCGGCACCACGCCGCGGCCAGGACCGATCCGCGTCGACCGAGAGTGTTGCACCGCACCGATTGCCTGCGGATCGTGACTCCCTCAGGCTTTCCAATCGCGGCAGGCCATTCGCCGAGGCAGCGGACAATGAACTTCTTCGACGCAATCAGGTCGGTGCTTTCACAGTATGTCGGGTTTTCCGGCCGCGCACTGCGATCCGAATATTGGTATTGGATCCTGTTCACGGTCCTGGTCAGCATCGTCACCAGCATCATCGACGTCGCCCTGTTTCCGTTCGAGGATGCCAGCCCCCTGAATTCGATCACCAATCTGGCGCTGTTGCTGCCGGGCTTGGCTGTGTCGGTCCGCCGCCTGCACGATGTCGGGCGGTCCGGCTGGTGGGTGCTGCTGGCTCTGGTGCCGCTGATCGGCTGGATCGTTCTGGTAATCTGGGCGGCGACCAAGGGTGATGCCGCGGCAAACCGGTTCGGCCCGCCGCCGCAGCCGAACGCCGGTTCGCCCGCCGTCGCCTGAGCGGTTACTTCTTCACCGCGCGCAGCGGCACCGGTCCCGCCGCCGCCGGACGATCCCCCTGCCCCGCCGGCTGACCTTCCGGCGGCAGGTCATCGTTCAGCAGGGTTTTCAGCGGCACGCTCAGCAGGTCGCTCTGGCTGGATTCCGCGGCGTCCAGCAGGCGGGCGGTGCGCTCCTGCCAAGGCAGGTTCAGCCCGCCCAGCCCATGGACGGAGCCGCGCATGCCGATGCCCAGCGCCTTCATCAGCTCCAGCAGCGTCGCCTCTCCCATGTCGCGGGTCACCACCCAGGCGTCGCGCGTGGTGTGGGCGACCCAATGGGCGTCGCGCAGCTGTTCCAGGATGCCGTCGATCAGCAGCGTGCCGACCGGCACGCGGCCGACCAGCGTGCGGCGGCGCAGGCCCACGCCCAGCCGGCTCGCCTCCATCAGCTCGTGCAGGACGGCGAGCGCCAGCGCCAGCCGCTGGGCCGGCAGCAGCCCCTCCATGCCGCCACGGGTGACCTTGCCCGCCCGCCATTCCGGCAGGGAGGCGGCGACCACCGCGCCGAACAGCACCGTCGACCACGCGATGTACAGCCAGAACAGGAAGATCGGCACCACGGACAGGGCGCCGTAGATGGTCTGGTAGGCTGGGTATTCGCGCATGTACCAGCCGAAGATCGCCTTCGACACCTCCAGCAGCACCGAACCGATCGCCCCGCCGCACAGCGCGTCCAGCCAGAAGACGTCGCGGTTGGGGATGATCAGGTACAGCAGCGAACAGCCGACCAGCTGCAGGACGAAGGGCAGCAGCATGCCGATGCCGGCCAACGGATGGACCACGCCCTCCAGATGCGCCAACTCCAACGCGGTCCACAGCGTACTGGACAGAGACAGGCTGGCCCCGGCGAACAGCGGCGTCAGCGACACCACCGCCCAGAAGGACAGGATGCGGGTGACGTAGGACCGCGGCTCCCGCACACGCCAGACGGTGGCGAAGGAGCCCTCGATGGTCCAGATCAGCAGCACCGCCGACATCGCCAGCCCGATCACGCCGAAGATCGGCATCTGGCCGGCATTCGCCATGAATCGGCCGAGATATTCCAGGATCGCGTCGCCGATCTCCGGCACCAGATTCTTGATGACGGCGGTTTGGATCCGCATCTGCAGTGCGCTGAAGGCCGGAAAGGCCGAGAAGATGGCGAAGCCGATGGTCATGATCGGCACGATCGCCAGCAGCGAGGTGTAGGTCAGCGCCGCCGCTGTCTGGAAGCAGTTGTCGTTGTAGAAGCGCAGCATGGAGTGGCCGAAGAAGCCGCCCAGTTCCCTCAGGCCGCCGAAGATGCGGCTGCGCTCCTCCTCCTCCGGGCGGGAATCGTCATTATGGAGAGACATGCGGCGCCCCCTGCGGCAAGACCGCCCGCGTCGGTTTGACCGGTGGGCGCTTTCGTGTAGGATGCGCCGCACTTTTCGCGGCTGGAGCCGCAGCACATCCGTCGTTCACGAGGTTCCGATGTCCAATCCGATGCCGCTCATGGCCGGCAAGCGTGGCCTGATCATGGGCGTGGCCAACGATCGTTCGATCGCCTGGGGGATCGCCTCCACCCTGGCCCAGCACGGGGCGGAGCTTGCCTTCACCTATCAGGGCGATGCGCTGCTGAAGCGGGTGAAGCCGCTGGCCGAACAGGTCGGCGCCAAGCTGGTCCTGCCCTGCGACGTGACGGACGAGGCCAGCGTCGATGCGACCTTCGCCGCCATCGAAAAGGAATGGGGCGGGCTGGACTTCGTGGTTCATGCCATCGCCTTTTCAGACAAGAACGAACTGGACGGGCTGTATCTGGACACGACGCGGGCCAACTTCCTGCGTACCATGGACATCTCCTGCTACTCCTTCACCGCGGTGGCGCAACGCGCCGTGCCGCTGATGAAGGACGGCGGCAGCCTGCTCACTCTATCCTATTACGGCGCCGAGCGCGTCATGCCCCATTACAATGTGATGGGTGTCGCCAAGGCGGCGCTGGAAGCCAGCGTGCGCTATCTGGCCGTCGATCTGGGTGGCCGCAACATCCGTGTCAACGCCATCTCCGCCGGCCCGATCAAGACGCTGGCCGCCAGCGGCATCGGCGACTTCCGCTACATTCTGAAGTGGAACGAGCTGAACGCCCCGCTGAAGCGCAACGTCACCATCCAGGAGGTCGGCGGCGCCGGCCTGTTCCTGATGTCCGATCTCGGCAGCGGCGTCACCGGCGAGGTGATGCATGTCGACAGCGGCTATCACACCGTCGGCATGGTCGCCGTGGACGAGGCGGCCGAGGTCGCCAGTCTGCTGGGCTCGCTGGGCGGCACGCCGAAGGCCGGCTGAGGCCAGCCCGACCTTGGCGGCCGGAAGGCGCCTGCAATCGCTTGAGGAAGAGAGGGATCGGTCCGCCGATCCCTCTTTGCGTTTGCGAATGCGGCGTTTATGATTTGCGCAATATTCGCGGATTTGGGTAATATTCATGCGCGCTCGCAAGAAAATGGACTCGGTTTCTCCGATCCTTGAGCAGATCCTTTACGGCGGCTCCAGCGTATCGATGAATCTCATCGCCATCACGCGCGAGATCCCCGAAGAGCAGCGCATGTTCAAGGCGCAGGGCCTGAACAACTGCATCCTCTTCAAATATCCGAACTTCGACGACCGCGACGACGACGGCGGCGATCCGATGGCGGAGGACGAAGATCTGGAGGGCGGCAGCCGTCCGGTGGAGACCGGCATCTATGTGCCGCACAACGCCAAGGCGCCCGAATCCGGCGGCGTCGCCGTCTATCTGCGCGGCCGCAACAGCGAAGCCCTGCTGGAAGAGCAGTTCGGCCTCAAGCACGGGCCGCAGGAGAACGGCATCATCGGCGACATGAAGATGCTGTCGATGATCGACGACGTGCCGTCGCTCGACGCCTTCCTGCTGAAGACATGCTTTGAGGCTGAAAAGGTCAACGTCGATCCGCGCCACTGGCTGATCAGCAACGAGGAGGATCATCAGCTCCGCCGGCTGATCCGCGCCCGAATCGAGCCGATCGTCCGCAAGGCGCTGTCCGGCAGCCAGGGCAACGCCCAGAGCATCGAGCGCTTCCTGGAAGCGATCTGGAACCCCAACCTGGAGGAAGCCGGCCTGTTCGTCTCGGCCTTCGGCATCGAGCGGGCGGAAGCCGACACCATCTTCAGCGCCTGGAAGGGCACCACCTTCTACGAATACCAGTTGCGCCGCATCGCGCCGCGCGCCCGCGTCATCCTGACCTGGCTGAAGTCGCGGGAGTGCATTCCGGTCGATATCCGCATGCACAAGCCCTACGAGACCCAGTTGCTGATGCACATCGAGAAGGTGGGCAAGCTGCTGGAGACGACGCTGATGGACATCCGCACCATCCTGTCGGACTACGAGACGGCCTTCAGCAGCTTCATGAACGGCCAGCCGGAGCCCTTCCGCGAATATCTGCGCAGCATCCGCTCACGCTACTGGCTGCTCGGCTATTGCGTCTCGGCCCTGACCAGCGTCGCCCATCTGGACGCCCGCTGCATGAAGAACACGCCGTCGCGCAAGCTCTACTTCGAAGGCATGCAGAAGCTGCTGCGCCAGTTCGACGTGGCTCTCGACCGCCGCCGCGAGCAGAAGGGCGCGTTCTGAAGCCTCTCCAAGCTTACCGAACCGCTCCTTCATAACTACCAAACGAAAAGGCGGCGCCTCGCAGCGCCGCCTTCTTCATGTTTAGCTATTCGAAGCCTTACGTACCCTGCGGCTCCGGACCCATGCCACCGCTTTCCTGCCCGCTGCTGGGCGGAACGGAGGAGCGGCGGCCGCCGGCGGTCGGGCGCGGCGGCGGGGCGGCGACCGTGTCGCGGTCGTCGTCGCGCAGGATCGGTTCGCCGCGCAGCAGACGGTTGATCTCGTCGCCGCTCAGCGTCTCGTACTCCAGCAGGCCCTTGGCCAGGGTGTGCAGCTGGTCGATGTTCTCGGTCAGGATCACCCGGGCGCGCTCGTAGCTCTCGTCCACGATGCGGCGGATCTCCTCGTCAACCAGCTGGGCGGTGCGGTCGGACATGTTCTTGTGCTGGGTCACGGAATGGCCCAGGAACACCTCCTGCGTCGGCTCGCCGTACAGCAGCGGGCCGAGCTTGTCGCTCATGCCCCACTCCGTCACCATGCGGCGCGACATCTCGGTCGCCATCTTGATGTCGCCAGACGCGCCGGTGGTCACCCGCTCCTTGCCGAAGATCAGCTCCTCGGCGATGCGGCCGCCCATGGCGACGCACAGGTCGGCCAGCAGCTTGGCTTGCGACAAGCTGATGCGGTCGCCTTCCGGCAGGCGCATCACCATGCCCAGCGCACGGCCGCGCGGGATGATGGTGGCCTTGTGGACCGGGTCGCTGTCGGCGCAGTGGATGGCGCAGATGGCGTGGCCGGCCTCGTGGTAGGCGGTCAGCTTCTTCTCGTCCTCGGTCATCACCATGGAGCGGCGTTCCGCACCCATCATGACCTTGTCCTTGGCGTTCTCGAACTCGCTCATGCCGACGACGCGCTTGCCGATGCGGGCCGCGAGCAGCGCCGCCTCGTTGACCAGGTTGGCCAGATCGGCGCCGGAGAAGCCGGGGGTGCCGCGGGCGATGACCTTGGCGTCGACGTCCGGCGACAGCGGCACCTTCCGCATGTGGACCTTGAGGATCTTCTCGCGGCCCAGCACGTCGGGGTTCGGCACCACGACCTGACGGTCGAAGCGGCCCGGACGCAGCAGCGCGGGATCGAGAACGTCCGGACGGTTGGTCGCGGCGATCAGGATGACGCCCTCGTTCGCCTCGAAGCCGTCCATCTCGACCAGCAGCTGGTTGAGGGTCTGCTCACGCTCGTCGTTGCCACCGCCCAGGCCGGCACCGCGATGGCGGCCGACCGCGTCGATTTCGTCGATGAAGATGATGCAGGGGGCGTTCTTCTTGCCCTGTTCGAACATGTCGCGGACGCGGGACGCACCCACACCGACGAACATTTCGACGAAGTCCGAACCGGAGATGGTGAAGAACGGGACGTTGGCTTCGCCGGCCACCGCACGGGCGGTCAGCGTCTTGCCGGTACCCGGCGGGCCGACCAGAAGGCAGCCCTTCGGGATCTTGCCGCCCAGTCGCTGGAACTTCTGCGGGTCCTTCAGGAACTCGACGATCTCCGTCAGTTCCTGCTTGGCCTCGTCGATGCCAGCGACGTCGTCGAAGGTCACGCGCCCGACCTTTTCGGTCAGCAGGCGGGCCCGCGACTTGCCGAAGCCCATCGCTTTGCCGCCGCCGGACTGCATCTGGCGCATGAAGAAGATCCAGACGCCGATCAGCAGCAGCATCGGGAACCAGGACAGCAGCACCGAGAACAGCGACGGCACGTTGCTGTCGTCGGGGACCGCGTTGATACGGACGTTCTTGTTGGTCAGGCGCTCGACCAGCCCCGCTTCGGGCGGGACATAGGTGCTGAAGGAGCGGCCGTCCGAGAAATGGCCCGAAACCTGGTTGCCCTTGATCGTCACGTCGGCGACCTGGCCCCGGTCCACTTCGGCGAGAAGCTCGCTGAACGGAACGGTCGTTTGCGGGCTGCGGGTGGAGGAACTCTGGAACAGGTTGAACAGGGCCACGAGCAGCAGCCCTATGATGATCCAGAGCGCGAGGTTCTTGCCGAAATTGTTCACGTCACACGCCTTTCTGCGAACCCATCGCCATGCGGTGCGCCGACAAGGCCGCACCCCGGACTCCTACGGGCACGTTCCCAGATTAAATAATGCCGCGCCGGTCCGAAACAACCGTAAAAGCTGGTCTTCCCAACGGCGAAATTGGACGGAAGTTCGCGCGATCCATTGGAGCCTGTCCATCCGCGTCGAACCCGTAAGCGCCGCCGATCGTCGGGATGGCAAGCATTTCCGTTCCCAACCAAAGGCTTGGCAGCGATTCGCGCACCGGAACCGGCAGATCGGACAATCCCGAATGCCCACCCCGCCCCGCCCCTTTGCGCCACCCCGCGGCCCCAAGTGCCGCGACCTCGACGGGCTGATCCCACCGGTTCGACACCCGGAGGTTGAAGCGACCATCCCACAGGACGCGACCGCCGGGCGGCACCAGCAGCCGCTCCACCGCCGCCGGTTCGCGCGCAACCATGACGGCACCGCGGCGCATCCGCACCACGCAGCCGCCCAAGGTTCCGCCCTGCCCGTCGGCCAGCGAGCCGAGCAGACGCTCCAGCGCCTCGTCCCGCACCGGACCGGCCCCGCCGACCGCCGCCAGCGCCTGCGCCAACGCCCGCAGCGCGACCTCTTCCGGGGCAGCCATCACCGGAGCCGGATGCAACGTGACCCAGCCTTCGGGATGGATGGTCGCGGCCTGCGCCAGCAAATCCGCGGTCGCCTGCTCCAGCGCGGCACGGGCACGCCCGGCGCGGCGGGCGACCTCGCACAGCCGGTCGCCGTCCAGCCCCTCCCCGCCCAGCAGATCGCGGGCCGCGCGCAGCCGCGCGCGGGCGAAGCGCGGGTTGTGGTTGGAGGGATCCTCGACCCACTCCAGTCCGGCGGCGCGGCAGGTCGCCAACAGCCGGTCATGGGAAAAGCCCAGCAGCGGACGGATCATCCGAACGGCGCCATCGGCGCGCACCGTCGCCATGCCGGCCAGCCCGTCGGTGCCGGAGCCGCGGGCCAGCCGCAGCAGCACCGTCTCCGCCTGATCGTCGCGGTGGTGCGCCAGCGCCAGATGCAGGATGCCGGCCTCGACACAGGCGTCGGCCAGCAGGCGGTGGCGCGCTGCCCGTGCCGCCGCCTGCAACCCGGCGACCGGCTTGTCCCC
This sequence comes from Azospirillum sp. B21, assembly GCF_008364825.1. Classification (GTDB taxonomy): domain Bacteria; phylum Pseudomonadota; class Alphaproteobacteria; order Azospirillales; family Azospirillaceae; genus Azospirillum. The sequence goes on along the minus strand of NZ_VTTO01000003.1, from coordinate 170,919 downwards.
CTCCCAGCGAAGGATGCGGTGAGGGATGCCGAGGCGGGCCATCGCCGTCCCGACCACCGCCGCCTCGTCGGCGGACCCGGCGCGCAGCCCATGATCGACGGTGAGAGCCAGCAGGTTGCCGCCCCGCTCTGCGACCCAATGCCGCAGAAGCAGGACCAGCGCCAGACTGTCGCCGCCGCCGGACAGGCCGACCGCCACGGCAGGCGCCGGTTCGAAGCCGTCCAGCGCCGCCATCGCGCGGGCGAACTCCCCCGGCGTCACCGGGGCGGCATCGCCCGGCCCGGAGTCGGCCATCAGCCCGGGCAATTGATGCGCTTGCGCTCCGTGTCGGCGCGGCGCTTCACGCTGGCCGAGGCTTCGGGGAACTTGGTCAGCAATTGGCTGAAGGCGGTGCAGGCATCCGACTTCTTGTTCATCTGCTGCAGCGTCATGCCCAGCTTCAGCAGGCTGTCCGCCGCCTTCGGGTTGTTGCGGTGCTTGGACAGCACTTCCGCGAATGCCTGGGCCGCTTCCGGATACTTGTTGCGGACGTAATAACTCTCGCCCAGCCAGTATTGGGCATTGCCGGCATAGGCGTGGCTCTTGTTCTTGACGATGAACTCCTGCAGCGCCTTCTCCGCCCGGTCATAGTCGGAGTTGCGCAGCAGTTCGAAGGCCTGCTCATACTGCTTTTCCGGCGACAGCCCGGCGGTGGACGGCGGGTTGGCGGCTGCGGTCTGCGCCGGCTTGTCGGCGGGCTTCTTGTCGTCCGCCTTCGCGGCCGCCTTGGGCGGAGCGGCGTCGGACATCGCGCCACCCATGGCGCCACCCATGGCACCGCCGCCCTTCTCCAGGTCCTTCAGGCGGAAATCGATATCGCCGTTGATCTTCTCCAGGCGCTCGCGCAGTTGGCCGATCTGATAGGTCGACTCTTCGTATTTGCCGGTCAGCTCCTGCATCGAGCGTTCCAGGTTCTGCAGCCGGATCTCGAAATCCGCCGCGACGGAGGGCGACAGCTGCGCCACCTCCACCGGCCCGCCCAGCGCCGCGACCTGCGTTTCCAGCGATTGCAGCCGCTCGATCTGCCCCTTGGATTGGGCCAGTGCGGGGCTTGCCGCGAGCATGCCACCCAGCAGCAGGGCGGCGACGGGACGGATGTGGGTCATGCGCGTGGGATCCTGAGGAGATCTGAAGCCAGGGCGGAAGCGCCCGCGGCGACCATGGCAAACGAAAAAGGCGACGCAATGGCCGCTGTTTAGCAGAAGTTTCGCAGCGGCGCAAAGAACCGCCGTCGTCCTATGCCCGCGCCGGAAGTCCGCCCGCCAAAAGAAAAGGCGCCGCACCGGTTGCCCGGCGGCGGCGCCTTTTCTCCATTCCCCGTCAGGCGGGGACCGGCGTCATTAGTTGACGACGGTCACGCCACGGCGGTTCTGCGACCAGGCGGCCTCGTTCGAGCCAACCACCGCCGGACGCTCCTTGCCGTAGGACACGACATTGACGCGGTTCGGGGTGATGCCCTTGGCGGCCAGGTAGTTCTTCACCGAGTTGGCGCGGCGCTCACCGAGAGCCAGGTTGTACTCGCGGGTGCCGCGCTCGTCGGCATGGCCCTCGACGGTGACAGTGACCGAGCCGTAGGTCTGCAGCCACTTGGCCTGACGGTCCAGGGTGGCGCGAGCCTCCGGCGACAGGTCGTAGCGGTCCAGGCCGAAGAAGACGCGGTCGCCGACGTTGACGACGAAATCTTCCGCCGAGCCCGGACGGACCGAGGTCTGCTGGGCACCGGTGTTCGCGCCGTTGGCGGCGTCGTTCGGAGTGGATTCGCAAGCGGCAAGCAGAGCGACCGCGGCGAGAGCGAGGAACTTCATACGCATGTTCAGGGACCCCTTGAACGAAACTTGTTGAGTGGTCGGACAATTATCGGCGCGAGAGCCGCTTCTTTCCGCCAAGCCCCGACGAAAAGACGACGTCCAACCCAAGTCTTGAGCATTGCTCTCGCGTGGCCGCAAAATAGGGCTACTCCACTAGGGAATCAAGGGCGACCACGCGGGGTCCGACGCGTCGACCGGGCTGCTGACGCGGCGCTCGTTCGCGCCGGTGATGTCGATGCTGTACAGCTTGGCATTGCGGCCACGGCCGTCACCCGACGGCAAGTCCTTGAAGAACATGAGAACACGGCCGTTCGGTGCCCAGGTCGGGCCTTCGACGTGGAACGATTCGGTCAGGATTCGCTCTCCCGTCCCATCCGGACGGATTACACCGATTGCAAAGCTGCTACCACGCTGGCGCGTGAATGCGATCAGATCGCCGCGCGGCGACCACACCGGCGTCCCGTAACGGCCCTCGCCGAAGGTCAGCCGCTTCACGCCCGACCCGTCGGCGCTCATGGTGTAGAGCTGCTGCGTGCCGCCGCGGTCCGATTCGAAGACGATCCGCTGGCCGTCCGGCGAATAGCTGGGACCGGTGTCGATGCCCGGCGCGTCGGTCAGCTGGGTCTGGCGGCGGGTGCGCAGGTCCAGCGTATAGATGTCGGTGTTGCCGTTCTGGGCCATCGACATGATGACCTTGTTGCCGTCCGGCGAGAAGCGCGGGGCAAAGGTCATGCCGGGGAAGTCGCCCAGGACTTCCTGGCGGCCGGTGTCGATGTTGAACAGATACACGCGCGGCTTCTTGTTGAAGTACGACATGTACGTGATTTCCTGTGACGTCGGCGAGAAGCGCGGCGTCAGGACGAGCGTCTGCCCGTCGGTCAGGAACTGATGGTTGGCGCTGTCCTGGTCCATGATGGCCAGCTGCTTCTTGCGCGAATTCGCCGGGCCGGATTCGGCCACATAGACGATGCGCGTGTCGAAATAGCCGTCCTCACCGGTCAGGCGCTTGTAGATGGCGTCGGCCACGATGTGGGCGATGCGGCGCCATTCCTGCGGCGAGGCGCTGTAGCTCAGCCCCTGCATGTACTGACCGGCGGCGACATCCCACAGGCGGAAATCGACCTTCATGCGGCCGTCGGCGCCGGTCGTGGTGTTGCCGGCGACCAGCGCCTGGGCGCCCAGCGCCTTCCAGTCCTGGTAGCGCGGCTCGCCCGTGCGCAGCTGGTCGGGGGTCTGCAGGAAGCCGCGCGGGTCCAGCGGCTTGAACAGGCCGGAGCGCTCCAGGTCGTCGGAGATGACCTTGGAGATGTCGGCGCCCATCTGCGCATCGCGCCCGCCGGAACCGGCGAAGCTGGTGATCGCGATGGGAAGCGGTTCGGACACGCCCCGCGTGATGTCGATGCGCAACTCGGCGCGCGCCTCCTGCGGAGCGGCAACGCCGAGGGAGAGGAGAAGCGCGCCGGTGGCCCCAGCCAGCTTCAACAGAAGCCTCGTCTTCGTCGTCATGGTCAGAACATGTCCCTCGGGTCGAAATTGAACACGATGAAGCGCCAGTCTTCATAAGTCTGCGGGGTGAACTCGCTGGCCAGCAGTTCCAGGGGGCTGGACCGCTTGACCGCGCGCACCGCCGCGTCGGCCGACGCCCGGAAAGCGGCATCCGACATGTAGCGCGACTTGTACTTGTCGTCGATCCAGGCGCGAACCACGCTGTGGTCGCGGCCGACCTCGACGTGGATCTCGATCTGCATCGACCCGGCGTCCTTGCGGCCGCTGTCGAAGTTCCAGTTCTTGCTCAGCTGCCCGCGGATGGCGTCCAGCGCGCGGCCGGACGGCTTGAACGGCCGGTCTGGACCGGTCGTCGCCTTCGCCGCCCCGGCGGGAGCCGCGGACGCGGTCTTCTGGCTGGGCTTGGCGTCGCTGTTCGCGCTGGCGGATGCCTTGCCGTCCGCCTTCGGGTTGTCCGACGGCTTGATCTTCCCGACGTTCGACAGCAGGTCGGACAACGGGTCGGTCTTGGCCGACGGCTTCTCCGGCTGCTTGGCGGGAGCGTCCGTCTTCTTCGGATCGGCCTTGGCGGAGTCCTTCGGCGGCTCGGCCTTCGCAACCTCCTTGGGCGGCTCCTTCGGCGGTTCCTTGTGCGGCTCCGGCTTCTTCGGCTCGGCCTTCGGCGGTTCCGGTTTGGGCGGTTCCGGCTTCGTGGGCTCGGGCTTCTTCGGTTCCGGCTTCGGCTCGTGCTTCGGAGGCTCGGGCTTGGGCGGCTCCGGCTTCGGAGGCTCAGGCTTCGGCGGTTCCGGCTTGGGCGGCTCGGGAGGCTTGGGAGTCGGCGACGGCGCCGGATCCGGCGGCGGAGGCGGCGGGGGTGGCGGCGGAGGCGGAGGGGGCGTCGGGGCCGGCTTGGGCGGAGGCGTCGGCTCGCGCGGGGGCGGCGGCACCTGGGCGACCTTCGGCGGCTCCGGCGTCTTGGCGGGGGGCGGAGGTGGAGGCGGCGGTTCGTCCTCCTCGTCCGGGGGTTCCGGCGCCGGCGGGGCCGGCTTCGCTTCGGGCACGGGCGGACGCGGCGCGGCGTTGGCGGCCGGCTTCGGTTCGCCCTTCTCGACGCGGGCGGCCTCGGTGACCTCGCCGACGTCGACGATCTCGATCGGAATCGAGGAGGCGATTTCGAGCTTGCGATCGCTGGGCGGCATGCCGAGCACCATCAGCGCGACCAGCGCGACGTGCAGCACCGCCGAGGCGATCAGGGGCTTGCGCATGGGAGTTCCGCCCGCCTCAACGCGCCGGCTTGGGTGCGCCGACCCGCGCGCTTGACGCGGTCGGGCCGTTCGGCATCTCGGCGACCAGACCGACCTTCTTGAAGCCGGCGGCGCTCATGGTGCCCATCACCTCCAGCATCTTGCCATAGGCGATCTTGGCGTCGCCGCGGACCAGGATGCGGGCTTCGGGGTTGTTGTTGGTCACCGCGATCAGCAGCGGCACCATGTTGCCCAGCTCGACCGGCGTCTCCTGTACGAAGACGCGGCCGTCGGTCTGCACGGTGACGAACAGCGGATCCTTCTGCTGCTCCAGCGGAGCGGCGTTGGTCTTGGGCAGGTCGACCGGCACGCCGACGGTCAGCATCGGGGCGGCCACCATGAAGACGATCAGCAGGACCAGCATGACGTCGATGAACGGCGTCATGTTGATCTCGGCCATCGCGCGATAGCCCCGGCGCTTGCCGCGCCCATGGGCTTTGCCTGCGAGTTGTCCGGCCATGGTTCAGGCGGCTCCCCGCTCCTCGAGGTGGCGGGACAGGATCGCCGAGAACTCGCCCGAGAAGGTGTCCAGCCGGTCGGCGTAGCGGCCGAGGTCGGTGGAGAACTTGTTGTAGGACAGCACCGCCGGGATGGCGGCCAGCAGGCCCATGGCGGTGGCGAACAGCGCCTCGGCGATGCCCGGCGCCACCACGGCGAGGCTGGTGTTGCCCGAACCGGCGATGGAGGTGAAGGAGTTCATGATGCCCCACACCGTGCCGAACAGGCCGATGAACGGAGCCGTCGAGCCGACCGAGGCCAGGAAGGTCATGTAGCGTTCGGCCCGCGCCATCTCGCGGCCGATGGTCACCGCCATCACCCGCTCCACCCGCTGCTGCAGCGAGCCCTTCATGGTGCCGGCGATGCCGCGGTCGGCGGCGTGGCGCCACTCGCGCATGCCGGCGGCGAAGGTCGCGGCCATCGGGTCGGCCGGCGACTGGCCGATGCGGTCGTACAGTGCGTCCAGCGAACCGCCGGACCAGAACGCCTCCTCGAAGGCGTCGGCCTGGGCGTTCAGGCGGCGGATGCGCATCAGCTTCTCGATGATGATCGCCCAGCACCAGACCGAGGCGACGATGAGCATCAGCATCACGATCTTGACGACCGCATCCGCCTGCCAGAACAGGCCAAGGATGGTGATCTCATGTGCCGTCGTGGCGGCGGCGTTGCCGGCCAGTTGGGCGGTTTGCAGGGCGTCCATCGCAGTCAATCTCGCGTTTGCGCTGTTGGCACGGGGAGTGGAAGGGAAAGGGTCGAACGGTCAGGCAGGCAGTGAAGAGGATTGCTTTGCATGCAGCGTCTCCATCGCCGCTTTCACCGCATCGGGCAGGCGCACGGCCCGCCCGGCCCGGTTGATCGTCACCAGTTGCAGGTCGGCGCGCGCCAGCACGCGACCGTCGCGGCGGATGACTTGTGCAACTGCGAAGGAGGCACCGCGGATATCGACGATTCGGGTTTCCACTTCAAGCGTGTCCTCCAACTTGGCAGGGGCGTCAAAATCGATGGTCAGACGCCGTACCGCAAATGACACACCTGTGACATCGTTCGAACCCTCCGCCATCTCCTTCTGACGGAAGCCCATCAGGTACAGCATCTCCGTCCGCGCCCGCTCCGCAAAGCGGAGGTAGTTGGCGTGATAAACGATGCCGCCGGCGTCGGTGTCCTCGTAATAGACCCGCAGCGGGAACCGGTGCGTGCCGTCCTCCGCGAACCATCCCGAAAGCGAAGGGCTGGAGAGGGAGGCGGCGGCGTTACTCATCGCCATCCCCTTCCGTCGGATCCGGAACCCGGTCCAGCAGGTCGAGTTGCCGGATCGGCGCGTTCGGCGGGTTGAGACCGAGATAGCGGAAGCCCTGGTCGGTCAGCATGCGTCCGCGCGGCGTGCGCTGCAGGAAGCCCTGCTGGATCAGGTAGGGCTCGACCACCTCCTCCAGCACGTCGCGCTGTTCGCCCAGCGCCGCGCCCAGCGTCTCCACGCCGACCGGCCCGCCGCCGTAATTGTTGGCGACCAGCCCCAGGTATCGCCGGTCCATGCTGTCCAGCCCCAATCGGTCGACCTCCAGCCGGGTCAGCGCGGCATCGGCGACCCGCTTGTCGACCTCCTCAACGCCGGCCACTGCGGCGAAATCACGCACCCGGCGCAGCAGACGGCCCGACACGCGCGGCGTGCCGCGCGAGCGGTTGGCGATCTCGCGCGCGCCCTCCGGCGTGATGCCCATGCCCAGCACGCCGGCGGCGCGGCGGACGATCAGCTCAAGCTCGTCCGGCTCGTAGAATTGCAGGCGCACGGGAATGCCGAAGCGTTCGCGCAAGGGGCGCGTGATCAGGCCGCTGCGCGTCGTGGCGCCGACAAGGGTGAAGGGCGGCAGGTCGATCCGGATGGACCGTGCCGACGGGCCTTCGCCGATGATGAGGTCGAGCTGGAAATCCTCCATGGCGGGATAGAGCACCTCTTCCACGGCGGGATTAAGGCGATGAATCTCGTCGATGAAGAGGACGTCGTGCGGCTGCAGGTTGGTCAGCAGCGCCGCCAGATCGCCGGCCCGCGCGATCACCGGACCGGAGGTGGCGCGGAAGCCCACCCCCAACTCGCGCGCCACGATCTGCGCCAGCGTGGTCTTGCCCAGGCCGGGGGGCCCGAACAGCAGCACATGGTCCAGCGCCTCGTTGCGGGAGCGGGCGGCCTGGATGAAGATCGACAGATTCTCGCGCGCCTGCCGCTGGCCGATGAACTCGGCGAGCGACAGCGGGCGGATCGACGCCTCGGCCGAATCGCCGTGGCCCTGGCCCGGCTGGACCAGACGATCGTTTTGTGGGTCGCTCATTGGCTCAGTTCCTTGAGGCCCTGGCGGATCAGATCGGACACGCCAGCATCATCGCCAAGCACGCGCCCGGCGGCGACGACCGCGCCGAAGGCCTCCGACCGGCCATAGCCGAGATTGACCAGCGCCGACACCGCATCGGCCAGCGCCGGGCTGGCGCCCGGAACGGCGGCGGGGGCGCCCTTGCCGGCCGGCGCACCCGCGGTCGCTGCGGGGCCGAGCGCCAGATTGCCGACCTTGTCCTTGAGTTCGTTGAGGATGCGCGCCGCCACCTTCGGCCCGACGCCGTCGGCGCGGACCAGCGCGGTCTTGTCCTGCGAAGCGATGGCGCGGGTCAGCTGGTCGGGGTCGAGCACGCCCAGGATCGACAGCGCCAGCCGGGCGCCGACGCCCTGGATGGTGGTCAGCAGCTTGAACCACTCCCGCTCCGCCTGCTCGCCGAAGCCGTGCAGGACGATCCGCTCCTCGCGGATGAAGGTCTCGACCACCAACGACGCCCGCTCTCCCACCGCCAGGCGCGACAGCGTGCGGTTGGAGCAGGACAGCAGGTAACCGACGCCGTTCACGTCGAGCACGACCCAATCGGTGCCGGTGGAATCGACGATGCCGGTCAGCTTGGCGATCATGGGAACTCCCGGCCCGAAGGCTGGCTGCGAAGAATGGGGGTCTCTTCGAGACGCGCGCGGATGGTCTCCAGCACGCCGTCCAGATTGTCGATCACGTCGGTGTTCCAGAAGCGAAGGACGCGGAACCCGGCCTGCTCCAGCATGCGCGACCGCCGCTCGTCATGGGCGGCGCGCTGCTCGGCATGCTGGCCACCGTCCAGTTCGATGATCAGGCGATGGTCATGGGCGACGAAGTCGGCGACGAAACCGAGGATCGGTTCCTGCCGCCGGAATTTCGCGCCGAGTTGGGCATTGCGCAGCTTCTGCCAGACGATCTTTTCCACATCCGTGGCGTTCATTCGCAGATCGCGCGCCCGATCCGTTATGTATTCAGTGGGCTTCGTTTTCGCAACCCGCGCCATGTCCTCCACTTTCCCCAGGGGAGCATCCCCCTCTCCCCCCCGGGGAGAGGGTTGGGGTGAGGGGGAGGCACTGCGTGGATTCTTGGTTGCGGGCCGCTGCGCATCCCCCTCACCCTGCCCTCTCCCCGGGGGGGAGAGGGAATTCTGAATCTGATTCGGCGCTTGCCCCCGCCGCCACATCGTCCAACTCGCCCGATGGTGCGCGTGGCAGATCGCCACGGCGAGTGCGTCGGCGGCGTCCGGGCTGCCGATCTCGCAGCCGGGCAGCAGCAGGCGCACCATCGTCTGGACCTGCGCCTTCTCGGCGCGGCCTTGGCCGACGACCGCCTTCTTGACCATGTTGTTGGCGTATTCCGCCACCGCGAGCCCGGCCTGGGCCGGCACCAGCAGGGCCACGGCGCGGGCCTGCCCCAGCTTCAGCGTCGAGACGGCGTTGCTGTTGACGAAGGTCTCCTCCACCGCCGCCTCATCGGGGCGGTAGCGCTCCACCACCGCCGACAGGGCGTCGTGGAGCTGCACCAGCCGCTCGGCCAGCGGGCAGGAATCGTCGGAATGCACCGCGCCGTCGGCGACATGGCTCAGGCGGTTGCCCGCCACGTCGATGATGCCCCAGCCGGTGTGGCGCAGTCCGGGGTCGATCCCCAGCAGCCGCACCGGCGAAGGCACCCCCGCCTCACTTCGTCCTGCCCGCGCAAACACGGCACCCGCACTCCGCCTGCAAGACCCGCGTCGATGTTACGCAGTCAGCTTCTGCATCAGCTCGTCGGAGATGTCGAAGTTGCCTTCGACCACCTGGACGTCGTCGTTGTCCTCCAGCACGTCCAGCAGCTTCAGCAGGCTGGCCGCGGCGTCTTCACTGGGGGCGACGGTGTTCAGCGGACGCCAGGTCAGGCGCGCGCTCTCCGCACCGCCGAACTTGGCCTCCAGCGCGTCGCGCACGGCGCCGAAATTCTCGACCGTGCTCGTCACCTCGTGACCGTTCTCGTCGGATTCGACGTTGTCTGCACCGGCCTCCAGCGCCACCTCGAACACGGTGTCGGCGTCCGCGGCCGAGGCCGGGTAATAGATCGCGCCGATGCGGTTGAACATGAAGCTGACCGAGTTGGTCTCGCCCAGGCTGCCGCCGTACTTGGTGAAGCTGGAGCGCACTTCCGCGGCGGTGCGGTTGCGGTTGTCGGTCAGTGCCTCGACGATCAGCGCGACGCCGCCGGGGCCGTAGCCCTCGTACCGGACCTCTTCATAGTTCGCGTCGTCGCCGCCGCCGGGCGTGCCCTGCTTGATGGCGCGGTCGATGCGGTCGCGCGGCATGTTCTGCGCGCGTCCGGCCAGGATGGCGGCACGCAGGCGCGGGTTTGCCGCCGGATCCGGCAGGCCGCTCTTGGCGGCGACGGTGATCTCGCGGGCGAGCTTGTTGAAGATCTTGGACCGCTTGGCGTCCTGCGCGCCCTTGCGGTGCATGATGTTCTTGAACTGGGAATGACCGGCCATGGGTCGAACGAGCCTCGAAACGGAATTGGTCAATCGGGCGGGGTGAGCGCACGACACATGTAACAGGTCTGCCGCCCCACCGCACCTTTTCGGCGCGGGAGACGACACCCACGGGATTAGAAAGTCAATATGGCGAGATTGCGGCGCGGCCGAGCCGAAGCCGTGAACGACCTACTGCATCCGTTCCGGCAAGGTCTGGCTCAGCCGCCCGCCGATGCGCAACGGTTCGATGCGGACGGCCAACCCGCTGCGGTCGTCGGTCTCGACGTAGCAGCCGCAGACGGTGCCCTCCCCTTCTGCCGGCGACAGGCGCTCGGTCGGCAGCTTGCGCACCATCTTGGCGAGCGCCACCTCCTTCTTCATGCCGATGGCGCTGTCGTAATCGCCGCACATGCCGGCATCGGACTGATAGGCGGTGCCCTTCGGCAGGACCATGTGGTCGGCGGTCGGCACATGGCTGTGGGTGCCGACCACCAGCGAGGCGCGGCCGTCGCAGAAATGGCCCATGATCATCTTCTCGCTGGTCGCCTCGCCATGCATGTCGATCAGCACGGCGTCCACCCCGCCCGGCCCGAGCCGATGCGCCTTCAGCACCCGGTCGACCGCGGCGAAGGGGTCATCCATCGGCTCCATGAACAGGCGAAGCAGCACGTTGATGACCAGCACCTTGCGCCCGCCGCGCGCCTGCAGCAGGACGAATCCGCGGCCGGGCGTGCCCTCCGGGTAATTCAGCGGGCGGATGATGCGCGGCTGCTGCTCGATGGTGCCGACCAATTCCTTCTGGTCCCAGGTGTGGTTGCCCAGCGTCACCACGTCGATGCCGGCGGCGAAGAACTCCTCTGCGATCTTGAGCGTGACGCCATAACCGCCGGCGGAATTCTCGCCGTTCACCACGGTCAGGTCGGGGTCCAACCGCTCGCGCAGCATCGGCATGTGCGCCAGCACCGCATCGCGCCCGGCCCGGCCCACCACGTCGCCGAAGAACAGAATCCGCATCGCCCCAACCTTCCCGATAATCTCACTTATGAATGCGGAGCGTTTCCCGCTCCGTCACGATCCAGTCCAGTCGCTCGTCATGGCCGTCCACCGGCACCGCCGGCATTTCCTGCACCGCAAAGGCCACGCCCACCGCCAGAACCGCCCCACCCGCCCGCAGGCTGTCCAGCGTCCGGTCGTAATAGCCGGCGCCATAGCCCAGCCGGTGCCCACCGCGGTCGAAAGCCAGCATCGGCACCAGCAGCAGCGACGGCCGCAGAACCGCGCGCCCCTCCCCCGGCTCGTGGATGCCATAGCGGCCAACAGCCATCGGCGCCTCCGGATCCCAGTCGCGAAAGACCAGCGCGGTGCCGCGCGGCCCCGACACCGGCAGGGAAACCGGACGGCCAAGCTGTTTAAGATGGAGCAAAGCAGGCCGCGCGTCGAGTTCGGAGCCGAGCGGCCAATACCCGCCGACAGCCCCCTGCGGCAGATGTCCGTCCGCCGCCAGTTCGGCGATGCGGCGGCACACGGCGGCGGAGGCTGTGGGGCGGTCGGTGCCGGCGATGGCGTCGCGCCGGGCGCGCGCCTCGCGTCGGGCGGCGTCCTTGGCTTGCGGATCGGTCATCGCGGACTGCGGGCGGGGAAAAGAAGGTGGAAGGTGCCGCCTTGGCCGGTGGCCATGTGCCTATCCTCCATGGCCTGCATGAGCAGGTGGGCGCCGTGTACCCGGCCCGATGGGCCGGACAGGGACAGCTCCCTAGAGATCAAGGTTATCGGCCCTGGGGATTATTGCAGCCTGTCGAACCAGGCAGCGGTCCTTCCGTGTACCAATCTAGGCGCGCTCGAGCCGCGCGGCAACCTCTTCGATGCGTTTTGCGACACGATCGAGTTCGCCGACCACCGCGCCCTCGTCCACGGCGGGGGCAATCCCCTTGTTGGACATCACATCCTGCAACTCGTCGGCCAGCACCAGGCAGGTCATCAGCATCATCTGCGCCTCCGACCCGCTGCGCCCGCCGCCGGTCAGACGGCGCAGCCGATCGTCGACGTAGGCCGCCAGTTCCCGCAGCCGCGCCTCCTGCCCGTCCTCGCACAGCATGCGATAGAAGCGGCCGTTCACTTCGATGTCGACCTGGGCCATGGCGTCAGCTCTCCAGCACGTGTTGCAGCCGGGCGATGGCGACCTCCAGCCGCTGGGACACCGCCTCTGCGGTCGCCTGGGCGGTCGCGCGATCGGCCCGCGCGGTTTCCAGCGCCTGCGACAGGTCCTGCTCGCGCCGGCCGACCCGCTCCTCGCGCGCCGCCGCGGCATGTTCCAGCCGGTCCACGGCACGGCCGAGACGGTCGAGAGCGGTTTTCAGGGAATCCATGGACGTCAACCTCGACCTGTGGGCACGTCATGTTCGAGGGGCAGCGGCCCCGCCCCGGCTGTCCGCCAAGCCAAGCCGCTGCCTTATCGGAGCGCCTAGAGTTGGGCCGGCACGCCGACCTCGTCAACCGCCACGACGAACTCTTCCACCGAATGCCCATACGGAATACCGAGGCGTGACGGAAGGCCGCAGCGGACACGCTGGTGCAGAGACGGTATCCCGCGGGAAACATCCCACACGGAAGAGGGGGGCTCTGCCATACCGTTTCCTACCCCATTCCCATGTTGACCTGCGGACGGCGGTTCTGCATGGTGCGCCCGTTTCGCGGCGCCTCATCCGGCGACCGCGCAACCATCGTTGCCGACGCCGCACCGCGCCCGATTCCGCAGGAAACGCCAGATGTCCGCTGCCTCCGCCCAGCCCTCCCTCCACACGATGGCCAGCGCGATCCGCGCGCTCTCCATGGACGCGGTCGAGGCCGCGAAGTCCGGCCACCCCGGCATGCCGATGGGCATGGCCGACGTCGCCACGGTCCTGTTCACCCAGTTCCTGAAGTTCGATCCGAAGAACCCGTCCTGGCCCGACCGCGATCGCTTCGTGCTGTCGGCCGGCCACGGCTCGATGCTGATCTACTCGCTGGCCTACCTGACCGGCTACGAGCGGATGACCATCGACGAGATCAAGAACTTCCGCCAGCTGGGCAGCCTGACCCCCGGCCACCCGGAAGTCGATCCCAGCCTGGGTATCGAGATGACCACCGGTCCGCTGGGCCAGGGCGTCTCCACCGCCGTCGGCATGGCGCTGGCGGAGCGGATCACCAACGCCCGCTTCGGCGACGAGCTGATCGACCATTACACCTACGTCATCGCGTCCGACGGCGACCTGATGGAGGGCGTCAGCCACGAGGCCTGCTCGCTGGCCGGCCATCTCGGGCTGAACCGCCTGATCGTGCTGTGGGACGACAACCACATCTCCATCGACGGCTCGACCGACCTCAGCTTCACCGACGACACCCAGGCGCGCTTCCGCTCCTACGGCTGGAACACCATCGCCGTCGACGGCCACGACACCGACGCGGTGACGAAGGCCATCGCCCAGGCCCGGACCTCCACCGACAAGCCGACGCTGATCGCCTGCCGCACCATCATCGGCAAGGGTGCGCCGAACAAGGCCAACACCCACGGCTGCCACGGTTCGCCGCTGGGCGCCGACGAGGTCGCCGCGACCCGCGAGGCCATCGGCTGGACCCATGAGGCCTTCGTCGTTCCCGACGAGGTTCTGTCCGCCTGGCGCGCCGCCGGCACCCGCAGCGCCGACGCCTATGCCGCCTGGACCGGCCGCCGCGCCGGGCTGACCGAGGCCGCCGGAAAGGCCTTCGACGAGGCCTTCGGCCGCGGCGTGCCCTCCGCGCTGACCGACGCCATCGTCGCCTTCAAGGAAAAGGTCAGCGCCGACAAGCCGAGCTGGGCGACCCGCGTCGCGTCGGGCAACACGCTGGAGGTGCTGGTCCCGGCGATCCCGGAGATGATCGGCGGCTCCGCCGACCTGACCCCGTCGAACAACACCAAGGTCAAGAACACCGCCGACGTGAAGGGCAAGGGCGAGTTCGCCGGCCGTTACGTCCGCTACGGCGTGCGTGAGCACGGCATGGCGACGCTGATGAACGGCATGACGCTGCATGGCGGCGTCATCCCCTACGGCGGCACCTTCATGCAGTTCGCCGACTACTGCCGCCCGTCGATCCGTCTGGCCGCGCTGATGAAGCAGCGCACCATCTTCGTGATGACCCATGACTCGATCGGTCTCGGCGAAGACGGCCCGACCCACCAGCCGGTGGAGCATCTGGCGGCGCTGCGCGCCATCCCGAACCTGCTGGTTCTGCGCCCGGCCGACGCGGTCGAGACCGCCGAGTGCTGGCAGATCGCGCTGGAGGCGACCGGCGCCCCGTCGGTCCTGGCGCTGACCCGCCAGAACGTGCCGACCCTGCGCACCGAGCATACGGCGGAGAACCTGTCGGCCCGCGGCGCCTACGTCCTGGCCGAGGCGGAGGGGGAGCGCAAGGCGACGATCCTCGCCACCGGTTCGGAAGTGTCGCTGGCGATGGAGGCCCGCAAGGCCCTGCAGGCCCAGGGCATCGGCACCGCCGTTGTGTCTATGCCGAGTTGGGAACTGTTCGAGCGTCAGGACGATGCGTACAAGGCATCGGTGCTCGGCACCGGCGTGCGCGTCGGCGTCGAGGCGGCGATCCGTCTGGGCTGGGACCGCTGGCTGGGCGACAAGGGCGCCTTCGTCGGCATGAAGGGTTTCGGCGAATCGGCGCCCTACCAGGAACTGTACAAGCACTTCGGCATCACCGCCGAAGCGGTCGTGGACGCCGTTAAGGCGCGTCTCTGAGAGAAGCCGAAGGGGCGTCCAGCCGAATTCGGGCGCCCCATATCCAACTGGAGGAAGTCATGGCTGTACGGGTAGCGATCAACGGTTTTGGCCGCATCGGCCGTCTGGTTCTGCGCGCCATCTACGAGAGCGGCCGCAAGGACGTGGAGGTCGTGGCGATCAACGACCTGGCCGATCTGAAGGCCAACGCGCACCTGCTGAAGTACGACAGCGTCCACGGCCGCTTCCCCGGCACCATCGAGACCGGCGCCGACGAAAACGGTAATGGTGTCCTGATCGTCAACGGCCACTCCATCAAGGTCGTGCAGGAGCGTGACCCGGCCAAGCTGCCGTGGAAGGATCTGGGCGTCCAGATCGCCATGGAATGCTCGGGCATCTTCACCAAGCGCGCCGATGCCGCCAAGCACCTGGAAGCCGGCGCCGAGAAGGTGCTGATCTCCGCTCCGGCCACCGACGAGGACATCACCGTCGTCTACGGCGTCAACCACGACAAGCTGACCGCCGAGCACCGAATCGTCTCCAACGCGTCGTGCACCACCAACTGCCTGGCTCCGGTCGCGCATGTCCTCCACAATCTGGTGGGCATCGAGAAGGGCTTCATGACGACGATCCACTCCTACACGGGTGATCAGCGGATCGTCGACACCAACCACAAGGACCTGCACCGCGCCCGCGCCGCGGCCCTGAACATGATCCCGACCTCCACCGGTGCGGCCAAGGCCGTCGGCAAGGTCCTGCCGGAGTTGAAGGGCAAGCTGGACGGCACCGCCATGCGCGTGCCGACCCCGAACGTGTCGGTCGTCGACTTCAAGTTCACGTCCAAGCGCGCCACCTCGGTGGAAGAGATCACCAAGGCGATCTCCGATGCCGCCAACGGCCCGCTGAAGGGCGTGCTGGCCGCCTACACCGAGGATCTGGTTTCGACCGACTTCAACCACGATCCGAACAGCTCGATCTTCGCGCTGAACGAGACCAAGGTCATCGACGGCAACTTCGTCCGCATCATGACCTGGTACGACAACGAGTGGGGCTTCTCCAACCGCATGAGCGACACCGCCGTCGCCATGGCGAACGCCAAGTAAGCCTCGCCTACCCGAGAAAAGGGCGCCTTCCGCAAGGGAGGCGCCTTTTTTGCTTTTGGTGACGCTTGAGGCCCCCTCCCCATCCCTCCCCCGCTTCGCGGGAGAGGGGGCAGGAGCTTTGCAAAGCTTCAGCGGCAGTTCCCTCTCCCTCGAAGAGGGGGAGGGTTAGGGAGGGGGCATTCGCAAGCCGACGCCTTGCCTCACGCCGCCCGAACCGTCGCCAGGAAGGTCCCGACCTGGGCGTTCAGCCCGGCGGCCTCGTCAGACAGCTTGCCCAGCGCCTCCACCAGTTCGCGGGCGGTGCGGCCGCTCTCGTCCGATGCGGCGGTGACGCCGGAGATGCTCGACGACACCTCCCCCGTTCCGGCGGCGGCCTGCTGGACCGAGCGGGAGATCTCCGCGGTGGCGGCGTTCTGCTGGTCGACCGCGGCGGAAATCGTCGTGGCGATGGCGCTCAGCCGCTCGATGACGGCGGCCACCTTCTGGATCTCCGTCACCGCCAGACCGGTCACCGACTGGATGCCGTTCATCTGGCCGCCGATCTCGTCGGTCGCCTTCGCCGTCTGGTTGGCCAGCGCCTTCACCTCGCTGGCGACGACGGCGAAGCCCTTCCCCGCCTCGCCCGCGCGCGCCGCCTCGATGGTGGCGTTGAGCGCCAGCAGGTTGGTCTGGCCGGCGATGGAATTGATCAGCCCGACCACGGTGCCGATCCGCTCCACCGCTTCCGCAAGGCTGCCGATGCGGCCGGTCGCCTCCTGCGCCATGCCGACGGCTTCGTTGGCGACGCGGCTGGCCTCCGACACCTGCCGGCCGATCTCGACGATGGAACTGGACAGCTGTTCCGATGCCGCGGCCACGGTCTGCACGTTGGCGGCGGTGCCGTCGCTGGCGCTGGCGACCAGCCCGGCGAGCTGGCTGGTCTGCTCCGCCGCGTGCGACATGGCCCGCACCTTTTGCCCCAACGCGTCGGTGGTGGTGGAGACCGAGCGGATCATGCCGCCGACCGTTCCTTCGAATCGGGCGGCCAGCCGGTCCATCGCCTGCCGCTTGTCTTCCTCCGCCCGGCGGGCGGCCTCCGCCTGCTCGGCCTCCAGGCGCCGGCTCGCCTCGGCGTTCAGCTTGAACACCTCCACGGCGCGGCCCATGTCGCCCAGTTCGTCGCGGCTGCCGGTCTCGGGAACGGCGGCCGACAGGTTGCCGTCGGCGAGGCTGCGCATGCTGTCGGACAGTCGGCGGATGCGGCGGCTGATGGAGTTGCCGACCAGCGCGATCAGCGCCACCACCGGCAGGGCCAGCCCGCCGACGATGGCCGCCATGGTCCACAGGCTGCGCATGAAGCGGGCGTCCAGGTCATCGATGTAGACGCCGGTGCCGATGATGACCTGCCACGGCTCGAACATCTTGACGTAGCTGAGCTTGGGCAGCGGCTGGTCGCCGCCGGCCTTGGGATAGCTGTAGCCGACGAAGCCCTCGCCCTTGTTGCGGGCGGTGTCGACCATCTCGCGCGAGAAGAAGACGCCGTTGGCATCCTTCATGTCACGCTGGTCCTTGCCGATCACGTCGGGGCGGACCGGGTGGATGACCGCCTGATAGCCGGTGCCGAGGACGAAGAGATAGTCCTTCCCGTTGTAGAACATCGTGTTGATGTTCGCCTTGAACCGCTCGAACGCCTGCTCGCGGGTCAGTCGTCCGGCCTTCACTTCGGCGTCGTAGCCGGCGGCGAGCCCATGGGCGGTCTGCACGACGGAGCGCAGCGTCTCCTTGCGATCCTCCAGCGTGCTGCGCTGGTTCAGCCACAACGCCGAGGCGGCGAGCGCGATGCAGATAGCGCCGGCCAGCACGACCAGAGCCCACAGCTTCGCCCGCAGGGTCAGTTTCAGTCCGCTCATAGCCAATCCCCTTCTTCCATTGGGGAGATATGAGCAAGTGCAATGCCAGTTGGGCAAGAGGAACATACCCATGCATCGCAACGCATGCGCGCAGTTTCCACCCGCAGCCCGAATGCCAGAATGCCAAGCGGCCGGACCGGCGCAGGCAATCGGCATCGCATTTTGCGAATTTTCAGCCCGCCTTCACCTTCGCCACTCCGGCCGCCCGCCCCAGGCATTCGGCAATCCAGGCGGAAAGGCTCTTGCCCTCGCGCGCGGCGCAGTCGGCGATGGCCCGGTGCAGGATGGGGTTGATGCGGATGGAGAGACGGCCGGAAAAGGGCTGCTCCGCATCGCCGCCCATGTCGCAGGACAGGTCGAGATAATCGTCCACCGCACGGCGGAAGGACTCGCGCAGTTCGTCCACAGACCGGCCGGAAAAGGTGATGCCGTCGTGGGTGTTGATGACCTCGCCGACGAAGACGCCCGCGTCATTGTCGAAGTCGATCTGGGCCTTGTAACCCTTGTATTCCATCATCGCGGCATTCCCGGGGGATCAATTCCCATGAAACGGACCCGGCGCGCTGGCACCCTGTCCCCAGAGATTGGGTCCGATGTGACCGACCATACTCCGGGACCGCGATCATAGGGTTTGACCTGCCTCAATTCTCACAACCGCTGGATCACGCCCGGCCGGATCTCCGATTCGCTCGTTCCGGACGCTGCCGGCCGCGGTTAGAGTGCGCCGCCCTCCCCCGCTGCCGCGACCTGCCGATGACCGTCCCTCCACCCTTCCGCCCCATCCTGATTCGCGGCCTGGACGACGCGCTGGCCGCCGCCGCTGCCGCCGACCAGACCGGGAAGCCTCTCGTGCTGATGGCACCTCCCGCGGCCGGCGCCCTGTGGCTGCGCGGGGTGGTCGAGCGTGTCCGCATGGCTCATCCGGGGCTGGAGGTCGCCGGACTGCTGGAATGCGGCGACCGCGCCGGCGAGGCCCAGGGCGCGCTGGCCGCCGGGATGCGGCTGGTCCTGTTCACCGGCCGGGCCGACGTGGCGGACCGGCTGGCCGCCATCGCCGCCGCCCGCGGCGCGGCGCTGCTGACCCGCTGCCCGCCTGCACTCGACCTCGCTGCCCAACTCCGCGCTGCCCAACTCCGCGCCGCCCAGCCCCCCGCCGCCCGGCCCCCCGCCGAAGGTCGGGGCCGGCACCGCGCGGTCGCGCTGGAGGCCCTATGCCGCCACTGGTTGGCAGGCGACCAAGGTTAGGGCAGGACTACCGCTTTTTCGCACAGCCTCGCCGCGCAAAGGTGGTGTAGCGTCACGTAAGGATATTTTTGTGACACAGCACCCTCCCTCCGATGCCGGAAGACCCGCCCATGAGCATCACCTCCCTGACCACCCCGGAGTCGACCATCGCGCAACCTCTCCGTCCGGGGCACGCCGCAAGCGGCCGGCCGGCGGACCGAAGCGGACTGGGGACCGCCGGTCCCGGCGCCGAGCCGGAGAAGATGCGCGGCATCCGCCTGCTGGCGGTCTGGATCGGATTGACGGCCGGCGCCTGGGCGGTGCTGGGCGGTGCCGGCTATGGGTTGTACATCGCACTGCGCACCCTTCTGCCCTAACCCCTTGGTGGGTGACGGACCGACCATGAGGGATTGGCCCATCCGCAGGCCCTAGGCCGTTCAGACGTGGCAAATGGCCGCTTTATGCCCCTCCCGCCGTTGCAAAACGGCCAAATACGGGCTAAGTACGGCGCCATTCCAAGAATGCCCCAGGGAAGAGCCACAATGAAGCTCACGCGCCGCGTCAAAGACATTCTCGCCAACTACGAGAGCGACAATCCCGGCACCAAGGCGAACCTCGCCCGCATCCTGATGGAAGGCAAGCTCGGCGGCACCGGCAAGCTGGTGATCCTGCCGGTCGACCAGGGCTTCGAGCACGGGCCCGCCCGCAGCTTCGGCCCGAACGATGCCGGTTACGACCCGCACTACCACTACCAGCTGGCCATCGACGCGGGCTGCAACGCCTACGCCGCTCCCCTGGGCTCGCTGGAAGCCGGCGCCGGCACCTTCGCCGGCTCGATCCCGCTGATCCTGAAGATGAACAGCGCCAACAGCCTGTCCACCCAGAAGGAAGCGGCCGACCAGGCCGTGACCGCCTCGGTCCAGGACGCGCTGCGCCTCGGCTGCTCGGCCATCGGCTTCACGATTTATCCCGGCTCCGACGCCATGTACTCCCAGTACGAGGAGTTCCGCGAGCTGTCGAAGGAGGCGAAGTCCTACGGCCTCGCCACCGTGCTGTGGTCCTACCCGCGCGGCGGCGCCATCACCAAGGACGGCGAGCTGGCCATCGACGTGATCGGCTATGCCGCCCATATGGCCGCTCTGCTGGGCGCCCACATCATCAAGGTGAAGCTGCCGTCGGCCCATCTGGAGCAGGCGGAGGCCAAGAAGGTCTACGAGTCCAAGAACATCCCGATCGCCACCCAGGCGGAGCGGGTGAAGCACATCATGCAGTGCACCTTCAACGGTCGTCGCATCGTGGTCTTCTCCGGCGGCGCCACCAAGGGCGAGGATGCGGTGTTCGAGGACGCCCGCGCCATCCGTGACGGCGGCGGCAACGGCTCGATCATCGGCCGCAACGCCTTCCAGCGCCCGCGTGAGGATGCCCTCAAGCTGCTCGACCGGATCATGAAGATCTACCAGGGCCGGGAGTAACACTTGGCCAAGGGAAAGTCGGCGCAGGCGGAACCTCCCGCCTGCCGTCTGTACCTCGTGACGCCGCCGGCCCTGGAGCCGGCGGCGTTCGCGCCGCTTCTTCGGGAAGCGCTGGATGCCGGCGACGTCGCCTGCGTGCAGCTGCGCCTCAAGGACTGTTCCGAGGACGACATCCGTCGCGCCTGCGACCTTCTGCGCCCGATCGCGCAGGAGCGTGAGGTCGCCTTCATCCTGAACGACCATCCGCGTCTTGCGCGGGAGACCGGCTGCGACGGCGTCCATGTCGGGCAGCAGGACACTCCCTATCGCGACGCCCGCAAGATTCTGGGCAACGACGCCATCGTCGGCGTCACCTGCCATGACAGCCGCCATCTCGCCATGATCGCCGGCGAGGAGGGGGCCGACTACGTCGCCTTCGGCGCTTTCTTCCCCACCACCACCAAGACGGCCGAGTACAAGGCGGAGCCGGAACTGCTGAGCTGGTGGTCGGAGCTGATGGAAGTCCCCTGCGTCGCGATTGGCGGCATCACCGCCGAGAATTGCGCGCCGCTGGTCACCGCGGGTGCCGATTTCCTGGCCGTGGTCAACGCCGTCTGGGGCCACCCCCAAGGTCCGGGCGCCGGAGTCCGGGCGCTGAACGCCGCCATTGAGGCCGCACTCGCCGGCTGAGCCGGCCGATTACCTGGCCGATTGTTTGGCCGATTACCTGGACTTCCCCAAAATCATGGATCTTCTGACGCCCGAGTCGCTGGGCATCCTGTTCGCCGTGGGCCTGCTGGCCGGCTTCGTCGATTCCATCGCTGGCGGCGGCGGCCTGCTGACCATCCCCGCCCTGCTGGCCGCCGGACTGTCGCCGGCTGAGGCGCTGGCCACCGGTAAGCTGCAGTCCAGCTTCGGATCGCTGTCCGCCACCATCAAGTTCGTCCGCCGTGGCGAGGTCAATCCGGCCGCGATGCGCACGATGATCCTCTGCACCTTCATTGGTGCGGGGGCTGGTGCCACGCTGGTGCAGATGCTGGATCCCAGCTTCCTGCGCGACGTCATCCCCATCCTGCTGATCGGCATCGCCATCTATCTGCTGGTGTCGCCCAAGGCCGGGGACGTCGACGCCCATCAGCGCATCGGCGAGCATGCCTTCGCACTCAGCATCGGCACCGGCATCGGCTTCTACGACGGTTTCTTCGGGCCGGGCACCGGCACCTTCTTCGCTATCGCCTTCGTCTCGCTGCTGGGCCACAATCTGCGCAAGGCGACCGCCCACACCAAGGTGCTGAACCTGACCAGCAACGTGGCCTCGCTGCTGTTCTTCATCGTCGGCGGCCATGTGCTGTGGACAATTGGGTTGCTGATGGGCGTCGGCCAATACATCGGCGCCCAGCTCGGCGCCCACATGGTCATCCGCAACGGCGCCCGAGTCGTCCGTCCGATGCTGGTCGTCGCCTCCATCGTCATCACCGCCAAGCTGGTGTGGAGCGACGAGCACAACATCCTGCGCGAGATCTTCGCCGCCGCGGTCGCCTGGATCGCCTGACGCGCCGGGCTTCGCCGGCGCTTTTCCTCCACTGAAATCACTGGACAATTCCGCCGCCTGACGGCGCCACGGCCGGAGCTCCCTCTCCCGCCGGTGGTGCCGCCTTGCGGTTATTTCCCTTTGCCGACTTCCCCTTCCGGTGCAGGGCCGCAACACTGCTTGTGCGGCCAACAAAAAGTGGTGGGCGGCTCTTTACGTAAGCGTCAGTTTGTGTATCATTGCGTCAACAACACAATTTGGGGAAGGAACCATGTCTCCGATGACGCTCAAGACACGCCTGATGACCGCCGCTGCCGCCCTTGCGGTGACCGCACCGATCGCGACCGCCTCCACGTCGTTCGCCGCCGGTTTCGCGTTGAAGGAGCAGAGCGTATCGGGCCAGGGCACCGCCTTTGCCGGCGTGACCGCCGGCGGCAACGGCGACGCCAGCTCCATGTATTACAATCCCGCGACCATGGGCTTGGTCACCGGGATCGAGGCGGTGCAGACCGCCACCGGCGTCATCGTGAAGTCGAAGGTCGAAAACGCCAGCGCCACGCGCGCCCGGCGGCTGGGCGGCACCTCCATCAGCGGCAACGCGTCGCCCGGCGACATCGCGCAGGACGCCATCGTCCCGGCAGGCTATTTCGTCTATTCGATCAACGACGACCTGAAGGTCGGCCTGTCGGCCAACGGCCCCTGGGGGCTCGTCACCGATTACGGCGACAGCTGGATCGGCCGCTATCACGGCATCCGCTCCGATCTGCGCACCTATAATTTCGTGCCGACGGTCTCGTACCGGATCAACCCGATGATCACCATCGGCGGCGGCGTGCAGATCCAGTACGCCAAGGCCAAGCTGTCGCAGTCGTCCGACTTCGGCGCCAGCCGGCTGGGCCGTCCGGGCGCGCTGGACGTCAAGAGCGACGTGACCGGCGACGATTGGGGCTGGGGCGTCTCGCTGGGCGCCTTGATCGAACCGATGAAGGGCACGCGCATCGGCATCGGCTACCGGTCGGCGGTCAAGCACACGCTGACCGGCAACATTTCCTTCACCGGCCTGCCGCCGGCGCTGGCCGGCGCCCTGCCCTCCCAGAGCGCCAATGCCGACCTGATCACGCCGGAAATCGCCTCCATCGGCCTGTACCACGAGGTGAACGACCGCTGGGCGGTGATGGCCGATGTGCAGTGGACCAACTGGTCGCGCTTCAAGGAATTGCGCGTCAACATCGCCAATCCCGCGCTCACCTCGGTCACGGAAGAGCACTGGAAAGACACCTGGTATTACGCGTTGGGCACCTCCTACAAGGTGACCGACAAGTTGACGCTGCGCGGCGGCATCGCCTTCGACAAGGGCGCGGTCGACGTCGAATACCGCACGCCCCGCATCCCGGAGCAGAACCGCTACTGGCTGTCGGTCGGCGCCGGCTATCAGGTGACCGACAGCCTGCGCGTCGACGCCGCCTACTCCCACGTCTTCGTGCCGAAGGCCTCGGTTAACCTGACCGACGACCTGACCGGCGCCGAAGCCGGCCGCGGCAACCTGACCGCGGAATACAAGAGCAGCATCGACCTGATCGGCCTGCAGGCGAAGTTCACGTTCTAAAGTTGATTGCCCTCCCCCTTACAGGGGCTCCCTCTCCCCCCGGGGAGAGGGTTAGGGTGAGGGGGATACCCCCCTCAAACCCCAGCAACCGGCAGCCACAGCACCTGCTCGATGCTCTCGGCCCCGCTGCACAACATCGCCAGCCGGTCGAAGCCCATGGCGATACCGCTGCTCTGCGGCATGCCATGCTCCAGCGCCGCCAGGAAATCCTCGTCCACCGGGAAGCGCTCGCCGTACAGCCGCTCCTTCAATTCCATGTCGGCCTCGAAGCGGGCACGCTGCACCGCCGGGTCGGTCAACTCGCCAAAGGCATTCGCCAGTTCCAGACCGCAGGCATACAGCTCGAATCGTTCGGCCAGCCTCGGGTCCTCCGGCTTCGGCCGCGACAGCGCCGCCATGCACAACGGATAGTCGGTCAGCACGCAAGGCACGCCGTCGCCCAGATGCGGTTCGATCCGGTCGAACATGATGCGGAAGACGATGTCTTCCCAGCGGTCGCCGTGATGGGGCACGATGCCGATGCGCGTGGCCTCCGCCGCCAGCGCCGCCGGGTCGGGATCGTGGCTGCCGTCATAGGTCGCCATCAGGTCGATGCCGGCATACTCCTTGAACGCGTCCGGCACGGTCAGCACCCGCCAGACGCCGAAGGGATCGCAGGTCATGCCGCGGAACGTGAAGCTCCGCCGCCCGCTGGCTTCCGCCCCGGCCCGCAGCAACTCCCGGCAATCCTCGATCAGGGTTCGGTAGCCGTCGCCCGCGCGATACCATTCCAGCATCGAGAATTCCGGCGCGTGGGTGCCCGACCGTTCGCCGTTGCGGTAGACATGCGCCAGTTGCCACAGCCGCGGCACGCCCGCGACCAGCAGCTTCTTCATGGCGAATTCAGGGCTGGTGTGCAGGTAGAGCGGCCGGCGGTCGTCCGGATGGGGGCCTTGCAGTACGGTGGCGAAGGCCTGGAGATGCGGTTCCATCCCAGGCGACACCTGCAGGGCGGGCGTGTCCACCTCGACGAAGGCAAGCTCCTCGAACACGCGGCGGACGGCGTTCAGCACCCGGCCGCGCGCCGCCAGATAGGGCCGGCGCCGGGCGAGCGCCTCGGGGTGCCAGGGGGGAAGCTCGGTGGATCGATGGGCGGGCATGCGGCGCGCTCTTCTGCAAAGTCGAAAGGGGTGCCGGCGCATCAGAGCACCCACGGGCGGCGTACTCAAGCTGGCTCGCCATTGGTCACAGCCCCCTGCTCCCGGTTCGCGGTTTTGCCGCCCCTGCTTACCGCCGGCCGATGCGCCGTGGTAAACTCCACCGATCAACGGCCGGTGGTGGCGATCGCGGGGAATGGAACAGTGAACAGGGGCGGCAAAACCGTTTCAAACGTCGCATTGCTGGAGCAATTCCAAACTGGCTGCGCCGATTCGCTGAAGAATCGTCCGTCAATCGCCCGGATCGCGCGCCATTACCGTTCCGCGCCGTTGCCTATGGGCGGTCAAGCTGGTAGGGTCCGCGCCGCCCTGATTCTGGAATTCACGAGTACGCCATGAAGGTCAATGCCAACACGATGCGCCCCGGCCATGTGCTGGAGCACAACGGTAAGCTCTGGGTCATCACCAAAACCGCCATCGTGCAGCCTGGCAAGGGCGGCGCCTTCATCCAGCTGGAAATGAAGGACGTTCGCACCGGCAACAAGTCGACCGAGCGGTTCCGCACCCAGGAGACCGTTGAGCGCGCTCGCCTGGACGAGCATGAAATGACCTTCCTCTTCGCCGAAGGTGACAGCTTCACCTTCATGGACAAGGAAAGCTTCGAGCAGGTCGCCATCCCGCGCGACATCATCGGCGACCCGGCCGTCTTCCTGCAGGACGGCATGGAAGTCACGGTGCAGAGCCATGAAGGCTCGCCGCTGGGCGTCGAGATCCCCGGCAAGGTCACGCTGACGATCACCGAGTCGGACCCGGTGGTGAAGGGCCAGACGGCTTCTTCCTCCTACAAGCCGGCCAAGCTGGAGAACGGCGTGTCGATCCTGGTTCCGCCGCACATCGAGGCCGGGACCCGCGTCGTCGTCGACACCGCCACCGGCGAGTATGTCGAGCGCGCGAAGGACTGATCCTTCCAAGGTCCGTCCTGCCATCACCGGTCTTCGCCAAGCGCGGAGGCCGGTGTATTGTTTTCTGGTTCCTGCATAAAACGGTACACCAACACCCATGGCCACCCGCTCCGCTCTCATCAACGTCATGGTCCGCGCCGCCGAAAAGGCAGCTCGGGGTCTCGTCCGCGACTTCGGCGAGGTCGAACACCTCCAGGTGTCGCGCAAGGGGCCGGCCGACTTCGTGTCCGCCGCCGACCTGAAGGCCGAACGCACCCTGCGCGAGGAACTGCAGAAGGCGCGTCCCGAATTCGGCTTCCTGATGGAGGAGAGTGGCGCGTCCAAGGGCAGCGACGCCGAGGCGCGCTGGATCGTCGACCCGCTCGACGGCACCACCAACTTCCTGCACGGCCTGCCGCACTGGGCGATCTCCATCGCCGCCGAGCGCAACGGCGAGATCGTCGCCGGCGTCATCTACGCCCCCATCGGCGACCAGCTGTTCTGGGCCGAGAAGGGTGCCGGCGCCTTCGTCAACCACACCCGCCTGCGCGTCTCCGAACGCCGCCGGCTTGAGGACTGCGTTCTGGCCACCGGCATCCCCTTCAAGGGCCGCGGCGACCATGCCGCCTTCCTGAAGGAACAGGAAGCGGTGATGAAGGAAGTCGCGGGCATCCGCCGCTTCGGCGCCGCCTCGCTCGACCTCGCCTATACCGCCGCCGGCCGATTCGACGCCTATTGGGAGCGCGGGCTGGCTCCGTGGGATTGTGCGGCCGGCGTGCTGATGGTCACCGAGGCCGGCGGCTTCGTCGGCGAGATCGAGGGTGGCCGCAACCCGGTCTTCACCGGCAACGTGCTGGCCGCCAACAGCCACCTCCAGGTCCCGGTCGCCCGCCTGCTGAAGTCCGCCAAGGGCTGAGCCCCGCGTCCGCACCGGCCCGCCCGCCCTGCCCCTCACCGGGGCGGGACGGATGAGCGGTTGTCGCTGGTGCGATCGATAGGCTATGGTTTGCACGACAAAGGTTTAACGGGACGCATCGTTTTGGGCCGCTGGGGACACGCCGACCGCAAACACCGTGCCGTCGCCGCCGCGCTGTGCGCGGCCTGGGCGCTGCATCCTGCCGCCCTGTCGGCGGCGGCTCCGGCGAATGCGGCTCCGGCGAACACACAGGTCGCGGCCGGGCTGACGCTGGAAAATGCGGTTCCGCTGTCCGTACCGCCGCGCCCCAACCTGCGCACCCCGCCGACAGTCAAGGCGCCGCCGCGCCTCGTCCTGCCGCAGCCGATCGAAGCACCTCCCCCGCCGGAGATGACCGAAGGCCCGGCCCAACCGCCAGCCTCCCGGCCGGCAGCGCCGTCCGCCCCGGCCGTCGCCACCGCGCCGACGCAGGCAGCCCCCACGCCGACGCCCGGAACCGAGCCGGCGTCTCCGCGGACCGACACCGCGGCATTGCCCCCTCCCCCGGAAGCGGCACCCCCTGCGGCGAGCCTGCCACCTTCGAGCGTTTTGAGCCTTGTGTTCCCGGCCGACGCCACCAATCTGCCGGATAACGCGGACGCCACGGTCGACCGGATCGTCGAACGGCTGCGCGCCAGCGACACCGCCCGTCTGCAGCTGCGCTCCTACGCCAGCGGCACCGCGGATACGGCGCGTGAGGCGCGGCAGCGCTCACTCGTCCGGGCGCTGGCCCTGCGGGAGCGGCTGACCGCTTTCGGCATCCGCAGCAGCCGGGTCGATGTCCGCGCATTGGGCCTTGATGAGGCCGGCGGAATGCCGGACCGGATCGATGTTGTCTTCTTGAACGAGTAGCGCTCCACCCGTGGGCCCACCCGTGGGCGAGGTCTGATCGGAACACCCCTTCGGAGCATCATGACCGCCACGACCCCGACGACCCGACCGCTGGAGGTATCCTCCCTCATGACACGCCCGGAGCGGTTCCTGACCCGGATGATCCTGTTCCTGGTGGTGGTCGGTGCCGTGTGCGGACTGCTGTTCCCGGCCTTGCGCGCAGCCTTCCTCAACAACGCGCCGTTGAACGGCGTCATCCTGGCGACGCTGCTGGCCGGCATCGCCTTCATCTTCCGTCAGGTCCTGATGCTGCGCCCCGAAGTGGCGTGGCTGGAGCAGTACCAGAGCGGCGTCGCCCCCGCCTCGCTGCAGGAGCCAGTGCTGCTGGCCCCGATGGCCCGCATGCTGGGCGAACGGCGCGGGCGGCTGACCCTGTCGGCGCTGTCGATGCGTTCGCTGCTGGATGGCATCGCTTCACGCCTGGACGAATCGCGGGAGCTGTCGCGCTACCTGATCGGGCTGCTGATCTTCCTCGGCCTGCTCGGCACCTTCTGGGGCCTGCTGCACACGGTGCAGTCGGTGGGCGGCGTCATCGGCAGCCTGTCGGTGCAGGGCGGCGACGTCGGCACCATGTTCTCCCATCTGCAGCAGGGGTTGGAAGCGCCGCTGGTCGGCATGGGAACGGCCTTCTCCTCCTCGCTGTTCGGTCTCGCCGGGTCGCTGGTGCTGGGCTTCCTCGAACTCCAGGCCAGCCAAGCCCACAACCGCTTCTTCCAGGATCTCGAAGACTGGCTGTCGAGCGCCACCCGGCTGTCGAGCGGTGCCGCCGGCGGGCTCGAGTCTGGCGATCACTCGGCCTCGGCCTACCTGACCGCCTTGCTGGAGCAGACCGCGGAGAACCTCGACTCGCTGCAGCGCACCGTCGCCACGGCCGAGGAAGGCCGGCGCGCCGCCAATGCCAACCTGATGGCGCTGACCGAACGTTTGTCCAGCCTCACCGACCATATGCGGGCCGAACAGCAGCTTCTCCTGCGCCTGGGCGAGAACCAGCTGGAGGTGAGGAGCCTGCTCGACCGGTTGGCGGAGACCGCGGGCGGCGGCTTCGACGACGCCTCGCGCCAGCATCTTCGCAACATGGACATCTACCTCGCCCGCATCGTCGAGGAATCCTCCAACGGCCGCGTCCAGGCGGTGCAGGAGATCCGCAGCGAGATCAAGCTGCTGGCCCGCACCATCGCCGCATTGGCCGAAGAAGCCGACCAGCAGCAACGCTGACACCCAGAACACCCAAGGCAAACGCCGGGAGCATCCATGGCCAGCATCAGCCGCCGCAACGGCCATCGCGACGCCAGCGCCTGGCCCGGCTGGGTCGACGCCCTGTCATCCCTGGTGATGGTCGTCATCTTCCTGCTGATGGTCTTCATCGTCACCCAGTTCTACCTCGCCACCGCACTGACTGGCCGTGACGAGCAGCTGACCGTGCTCAACCGCAAGATCGCGGAAATGAACGACCTGCTGGCGATGGAGCGGGAGGCGAACGCCGATCTCCGCGTCAACATCACCCAGCTGTCGACCGAGTTGCAGACCTCCGTCGCCGCGCGCGACGACATGACGCTGTCGCTGAGCCAGTTGCAGGAGGACCGCGACCGCACCGCCCGCACGCTGGAGGAATTGCAGCGCAACGTCCGCGTCGACCGCGAGACGCTGGACCTGAAGCTGAAGGAAATTCTCAGCCTGCAGGCCGACATCAAGGCTCTACGCGATGCCCGGCAGAAGCTGGAGGGCGAACTGGCCGCCGCCGTGGCTGCGACCAAGCTGACAGAACAGCAGCGTCAAGCCCTGCTGGCGGAACTCGGCACCACCCGCGACCGGGCGAAGGCGCTGGAGTCGGAACTGGCTTCCGCCGCCGAGAAGACGATGCTGGCGCAGAAGGAGATCGACCAGCGCGACATCCGGCTGAAGTCGCTCGAATCGCAGCTGACCGACAGCCGGACCCAGGCCCAGAAGGATCTGGAGCAGCGCGACGTCCGCATCCGCGACCTGATGGCCTCACTGACCGGCGAGCAGGCCGAGGGCACCCGGAGCAAACAGCAGATCGACCTGCTGAACCAGCAGCTTCTGGCCTTGCGCGAACAGCTGGCCCGCATCGGGGCGGCGCTGGAAGTGTCGGAGAAGGCGTCGGCCGAGCAGAAGGTGCAGATCGCGGAATTGGGGGCGCGTCTCAATCAGGCGCTCGCCGCCAAGGTGCAGGACCTCGCCCGCTACCGGTCGGAGTTCTTCGGCCGCGTCCGCGAGGCGCTGGGCAGCCGGCCGGACGTGCGGATCGTCGGCGACCGCTTCGTCTTCCAGTCGGAACTGCTGTTCCCCTCAGGCTCGGCGACCCTTGAGGAGGCTGGCAAGCAGCGGTTGGCCGATCTTGCCCGCACGCTGATCGAGATCGGCAAGGCGATTCCGTCCGACATCAACTGGGTCCTGCGGGTGGACGGCCACACCGACATCAAGCCGGTGCGCTTCCAGTTCGCCTCCAACTGGGAACTGTCCTCGGCACGCGCGCTGTCGGTGGTGAAATTCCTGATCGACCAGGGCATCCCGGCGGAACGGCTCGCCGCCGCCGCCTTCGGCGAGTTCCAGCCCATCGAGCCCGGCACATCGGACGAGGCGCTGGCGAAGAACCGCCGCATCGAAATCAAGTTGGACCAGCGGTAAGGGACACCGGCCGGGTCAGCCCTTCCACTCCTCCCGCAGGATGGCGTAGAGGACATGATCGCGCCATGCGCCGTCGATGCGCAGGTAGCCGCGGGCATAACCTTCGTGGCTGAAGCCGACCTTCTCCAGTAAACCACGGCTCGGCAGGTTGGTTGGCAGGCAGGCGGCCTCGACCCGGTGCAGGCCGAGTTGGCCGAAAGCGAACTCCAGGACCAGCCGGGTGCCGCCCGACACATAGCCGTTGCGGGCGTAGGGTTGGCCCGCCCAATAGCCGAGCGTCCCCATCTGCGCCACGCCGCGCCGGATGTTGGTGAGGCCGAGCCCGCCGACCAGAGCGTCGGTTCCCCGGTCGAAGATCAGGAAGCTGTAGCCGAGATCGTCCCGCCACTCCTGCGCCTGCCGCCGCAGCCGGCGGGAGAAGGCGGTCCGCGTCAGGGCGTCGGCCGGCCAGGTGGGTTCCCATGGGGTAAGGAAGTCGCGCGAGGCGGCACGGAGGTCCGCCCATTCCCGCCAGTCGCGCGGCAGCGGCGGCCGGATGTAGCAATGCGGGCCGTCGAGCCGGACCGCAGGCGGGCTGATGAGGCCGCTGCCGAGAAGGCGGATCATCGCAATGCCGGGGTGGTCGGCCCCCTCCCTAACCTTCCCCCACCTCTGGTGGGAGAGGGAACTGCCGCCTCATCGCAAACATCCCCTCTCCTGCCGAAGGCGGGGGAGGGAGGGACCCACGCGCAAGCGTGGGAGGGAGGGGGCACCGCAGCCACCATCGTCAGGCGAGACGCTCCGCAATGCGGTCGTAGCTTTCGAGCTTGGAGATCGGCCCAAGCGCAGCGACGGTCGGGCGACTGGCACGCAGTCGGCTGGTGGCCTTGACCACGGCGTCGCGGTCGACGCCGTCGATCTTCGCCACGATCTCCTCCACCGGAACCGGGCGGTCGTAGATCAGGATCTGCTGACCCAGTTGCTCGCAACGCGACATGGAGCTTTCCAGCGCCATCAATGTCCCGGCCTTCAACTGGGCGCGGGCGCGGGCGACCTCGTCCTCGGTCACGTCGGCACCGACCTTGGCGATCTCGTCGCAGACGACGGGGATCAGTTCCGCCACCTCGTCCTCGCCGGTGCCGGCATAGACGCCGAACAGGCCGCCGTCATGGTAGCCGCCGGTAAAGGTGTAGATCGAATAGACCAGCCCGCGCTTCTCCCGCACCTCCTGGAACAGGCGGGACGACATGCCGCCGCCGAGCAGGGTCGACAGCACCGAATGGGCGTAGAAGTCGGGATCATGGACCCCCACCCCGTCGAAGCCGAGCACGAGGTGCATCTGCTCCAGGTCGCGATCCTCGCGGAAGTCACCGCCGGTATAGCTGGCAGGCTCCGGCTTAGGCGGGGCGCCGCTCGGCAGGTCGCCGAAGGCCTTGAACGCGAGATCGACCATACGGTCATGCTCGATCCGGCCGGCGGCGCTCAGCACCATGCCGGGGGCGCCGTAATGGCCGGCGATGTAATCGACCAGAGCCTCGCGTGGCAGAGCCCCGACGATCTCCGCCGAGCCCAGCACCGGACGGCCGATGGCCTGGCCCGGATAGGCGGTCGACTGGAAATGGTCGAAGATGATGTCGTCGGGCGTGTCGGCGCTCTGCCCGATCTCCTGCAGCACCACGGTGCGCTCGCGGACCAGCTCCTCGGCGTCCAGCGTGGAGTGCTGGATCATGTCGGACAGGATGTCGAGCGCCAGCGGCGCATCCTCGTGCAGGACCTTGGCGTAATAGGCGGTCTGCTCGCGGGTGGTGTAGGCGTTCAGCTGCCCGCCGACATTCTCGATCTCCTCGGAGATGCGGAAGGCCGAACGGCGGCGGGTGCCCTTGAACAGCATATGCTCGACGAGATGGGCGACGCCGTTGACGCTCGCCGCCTCGTTGCGGGTGCCAACCCCGACCCAGCAGCCGAGCGAAACGGACTGCACGTCGGGCATGGTGTCGGTCGCGACGCGAAGCCCGTTGGGCAACGTCGTCACACGAATGGAACTCATGCGGCCTCCTGGGCGGCGCGGGCGCGCGCGGTGACGAAGTCCTGGACCGCCGCCAGATCGTTCGGCAGTTCGGACAGGCGCTCCTCGCGCACATAAAGATCGGACAGACGCGGCGGCAGGTCCGGCCGGCGGCCGGTCGCCTTTTCCACCGCGTCGGGGAACTTGGCGGGATGGGCGGTGGCGAGAACCACCATGGGAACGGACGGATCGACCCGGCCGGCGGCAACCGCGGCCTTGGCCGCCCCGATGCCGACCGCCGTGTGCGGGTCGAGCAGGTAGAGGCTGCCCTTCCAGACATCGGCGATGGTCGCCATGGTGGCGGCCTCGTCCACCCGGTGGCCGGAGAAGATGGCCAGCGCGCGGGCGAGCTGCGCGTCGGTCACCGCGAACTTGCCCTCGGTGCGGAAGCGGTTCAGCGCCTCTGTCACCGCGGTGCCGTCGCGGTCGAGCAGGTCGAACAGCAGCCGTTCGAAGTTGGAAGAGATCTGGATGTCCATGCTGGGAGACAAGGTAGGCACGACGGGCGCCGCGACCATGCTCCCACTGGCGAAAAAGCGCGCCAGGATGTCGTTGCTGTTGGATCCCACCACCAGCGTCTCCACCGGCAGCCCCATGGCGCGGGCGCCGTAGGCGGCATAGACGTTGCCGAAATTGCCGGTCGGCACGGTGAAGGCGATCTTCCGGTCGGGGGCGCCCAGCGCCACCGCGGCGGTGAAGTAATAGACGATCTGGGCCATGATGCGGGCCCAGTTGATCGAGTTCACCGCCGACAGCCCCATCCGGTCGCGGAAGGCGCCGTCGTTGAACATCGACTTCACGAGATCCTGGCAATCGTCGAAGGTGCCGTCCAGCGCGATGTTGTGGACGTTGGACGACAGCACGCTGGTCATCTGGCGGCGCTGCACCTCGGACGTGCGGCCCTTGGGATGCAGGATGAAGATGTCGACGTTCTGGCGGTCGCGGCAGGCCTCGATGGCGGCCGAGCCGGTGTCGCCGGAGGTGGCGCCGACGATGGTCACCCGCTGCCCGCGCTTGGCCAGCACATGGTCGAACAGGCGTCCGAGCAGTTGCAGCGCCACGTCCTTGAAGGCCAGCGTCGGACCGTGGAACAGCTCCAGCACCCAGGTGGTCGGATCGACCTGCACCAGCGGGGTCACCGCGGCATGATCGAAGCTGGCATAAGCGTCGCGGACGATGGCACGGAACTCGTCCTCGGCGATTGCGCCGCCCAGGAAGGGCAGCATCACGCGGACGGCGATCTCGCTGTAGGGCAGACCGCGCATGGCGCGGATGTCGTCGGCCGTGAACTGCGGCCAGGTCTCCGGCACATAGAGGCCGCCGTCGCGCGCCAGCCCGGCAAGAAGGACGTCTTCGAAACCCAAGACCGGGGCCGCGCCCCGCGTGCTGACGTACCGCACCGCTTACACTCCGTCCGATGAAGTGGGCATAGTTAGCGAGGTGCCCGCCCGCACGCAAGCGGTGCGGGACGCACGGCGCATATTCCGTCCGGTTGGGGCGCTCCGCGGCTTTGGATGGAACGTTTGGAACACCGTGAAACGGTTTTCCGGGGGCTGTTCAGCGTTCCATCGGGGCCGGCGCCTTTCACGCGGCCTCCTCCACGTCCACGTCGGCTCCGCGTCGGCGCACCAGGGAGGCGGCGCGTTCCAGAACCTCTGGCCCTGCACCGGGACGATGGGCGTTCTCGGCGATGTGGCGGCGGTAGGCGCGGGCGCCGGGCAGTCCCTGAAACAGGCCCAGCATGTGACGGGTGATGGAGGACAAGGGCGTGCCGCCCGCCATGCGCGCCTCGATGTAAGGCAGCATCGCCTCGATCACAGCATGGCGGTCGGGGCCGGGCTCTCCGCCCATCAGGCGGCGGTCGGCGTCGGTCAGCAGATAGGGCGTCTCGTAGGCGGCGCGGCCGATCATCACGCTGTCGACCTTGGTCAGATGCTCCTCGGCCTCGTCAAGTGTGCGGATGCCGCCGTTGATGGCGATGGTCAGCTGCGGGTATTCCGCCTTCAGCCGGTGGACCAGATCGTAGCGCAGCGGCGGGATGTCGCGGTTCTCCTTGGGGCTGAGCCCCTTCAGCCAGGCCTTGCGGGCATGGACGATGAAGTGGGTGCAGCCGGCGGCGGAGACGGTGCGGATGAAATGGTCCAGCGTCGGCCATTCCTCCATCTCGTCGATGGCGATGCGCGACTTGACGGTGACGGGGATCGAGACGGCCTCGCGCATGGCGCCGACCAGCCGGGCCACCAGATCGGGTTCCGCCATCAGGCAGGCGCCGAAGCGGCCGGACTGCACGCGGTCGCTGGGGCAGCCGACGTTCAGGTTCACCTCGTCATAGCCCCACTCCTGCGCGATGCGGGCGCAGGCGGCGAGGTCGGCCGGGTCGGAACCGCCGAGTTGGAGCGCCACCGGATGTTCCGCCGCATCGAAGCCGAGCAGCCGCTCGCGGTCGCCATGCAACACGGCGCCGGTCGTCACCATCTCGGTATAGAGCAGGGTCGAGCGCGACAGCAGACGGTGGAAGTACCGGCAATGCCGGTCGGTCCAGTCCATCATCGGAGCGACGCTGAGGGGGATGGCGGGGTACGGGGCGGTCATAGCGGTCAGCTCTGCTGCGGCCGGAAGAATCAGGATGGGCGAAACGGCATCGGCGGGCAACCGCCGGGCGCAAATCTCGCCAAAAGCAAAAGGCCCGGCAATGCAGCCGGGCCTTCTAAGCTTGTCGCGCACCTTGGAGAAGGTGGCGTCCCCGACGGGAGTCGAACCCGTGTCGCCGCCGTGAAAGGGCGGTGTCCTAGGCCTCTAGACGACGGGGACGTCGTTCGCGGTGACGCGCTTTCTAAAGATCGGAGCCGGGGAGCGCAAGCGCTTTTTTGTGTGGGGCGATACTTTTTTGTAGGCGGGGGTGGCGGTGGGTGCCCCCTCCCTAACCCTCCCCCGCTGGCGCGGGAGAGGGGACTGCCGCCGCTTCGGCAGATGCGTCACGCCGACAAGCATCTTGCCCCTCTCCCGCGAAGCGGGGGAGGGATGGGGAGGGGGCACCCGCTGCCCCCAAAACCTCCCCCCTACCCCGCCAACCCTACGCCGACCGCGCAGGCGCGGCGTCGTCGATCAGCAACTGGACGCCCTCCGAGCCGTTCCAGCGGTCGATCCGCAGCACGCCTGCGAGATGGAAGGGCGTGCCGCGGCCGGTCAGCAGGGCTTGGCCCATGTCGCTGTCCAGCGCGCGGAAGGCGATGGCCTTCAGCCGGGCGCCGTCGTTGCCCTGCAGGATGCAGCGGACATGGTTGGCGCCCACCACGTCGGCGCGCACGACGCGGGCGTCGGCGATGGCGAAGCGGGGCTCCGAATTGCCGGTGCCGTAGGGGCCGAGCTTGTCGAGCATGGTCACCAGCCCGACGCTGGCGCCACCGACCGACAGGGCGCCATCCAGTTCCAGCGTCGGCACCAGCGGGGCGGCGGAAACCTGTTCGGAAATGCGGCTGTGCAGGAAGTCGCGCAGAGCGTCGATCTTGTCGCCGGCCACGGTGAAGCCCGCCGCCATGCGGTGGCCGCCGCCGGCCAGCAGCAACCCCTCCTGCCGGGCGGCGATCACCGCGGACCCCAGATCGACGCCGCGGACGGAGCGGCCGGACGCCTTGCCGATGACGGTGCCGTCGGCGGCTTCCTCCAGGGCGACGACGCAGGCGGGGCGGCTGTAACGCTCCTTCAGGCGGGCGGCGACGATGCCGATGACGCCGGGGTGCCAGCCGACACCGGTGACGAAAACCAGATCGGTCTCGCGCCCACCTTCGGCGGCGACACGCTCCAGTGCCTCGTCCAGCACCGCCTGCTCGATGGTGCGGCGTTCGGCGTTGTGGCCTTCCAGACGCTGGGCCAGTTCCATCGCCTCGATGGGGTCGTCGGTGGACAGCAGGCGCGCACCGAGGTCGGACGCCCCCACCCGGCCGCCGGCATTCACGCGGGGGCCGAGGACATAGCCGGCATGGTAGGCGTCGGGCTTCTCCTTAACCCCCGCCACGTCGGACAGGGCGGCAAGGCCGGGATTGGCGCGGCGCGCCATCACCTTCAGCCCCTGCGCCACCAGCGCGCGGTTCAGGCCGGTCAGCGGCACCACGTCGCACACCGTGCCGAGAGCGACAAGGTCGAGCCACTCCATCAGGTTGGGTTCCGGCCGGTCGCGGTAGAAGCCGCACTGGCGCAGGGCGCGGTTCACGGCGACGATGGTGATGAAGGTGACACCGGCGGCGCAGAGCGTACGGTAGGTGCCGTCCTCGTCCAGCCGGTTGGGGTTGACCAGGGCGACGGCGGGCGGCAGGCGCGGTTCGGCGGCGTGATGATCGAGCACGACGACCTCCAGCCCGGCGTCGGCGGCAGCCTCCAGCGCGGCGAAGGCGGAGATGCCGCAATCGACCGTCACCACCAGCCGCACCCCCTCCCCTTTCAGCCGCAGCAGCGCCGCGGCATTGGGGCCGTAACCCTCCTTGATGCGGTCGGGAACATAGACGCGGATGTCGGCGCCGAGCGCACGGAAGAAGCGGCGCAGCAGCGCGGCGGAGGTGGCGCCGTCGACGTCGTAGTCGCCGAAGACCGCCACCGGCTCGCCGTCACGGATGGCGCGGGCGATGCGCTCCGCCGCCGGGTCCATGTCGCGGAAGCGTGAGGGATCGGGCAGCAGCGCCTTCAGCGTGGGATTGAGAAAGGTCTCGCAGGTCTCGTCGGTGACCCCGCGGGCGGCCAGCACCCTGCCGACGATCTCCGGCAGGCCCCGCCCCTGGGTCAGCGCCTGCGCCTGCCGCTCGTCGCAGGGCCGCGCCTGCCAGCGCTTGCCGGACAGGGAGTTGGCGACGTTGAGGAAGGCGGTAGGCTCGGTCATGGCGGTGCTGCGCGGTCGCTGTGGTGGAGGCACAGCCATAGCAGACATATGGGCGCGGCACTATGGGTGTGGCGGAAGCCGCTCTGGAACACAAGGTTCTGCCACTAAAAATTACCGGCCTCCCCTTCTGCCCGCCACCTGGAATGGTCATCCCAACCCGCCGAAAGGGCGAATGGACCGCCCTTTCGAATGCACTGGATTCAAATACCGACCGCTTTGAACGTGATGTGGCTCGTCACAGGTTTATATCGATCAAACAGAGCCTGATAAAAATCTTTTATCTCTCCCGACGAAACTCGAAATTCACCAAAATTTGGATCGAACACATACAAGTGAGCCCCCATACCGAAGATTTTTCCTCCGGACTTGTATGCACATATTGCATGCCGGCCTTTTTTCAATTGGAAACTTGTTTGTGTGTATAAATGCGTATGGTCGACTTCATTCCTCAGATCATCAAGCCGATAGTCTGGCGGAATGCATTTGATGTCACCAAGACTATTCTCAAATTTTATACCATACTTCTTTCCAACTTCGTCTTTCATCCCAAGCTTGGTGGTCTCCTGTGACAAATCATAGGTATTCATTTGCGAGTTCACGGCCCTATAAAAATATATGCTGTCGCTTTTCAGGGATCCTATTCGCTGCTTCATTGCGTCCATGCGCTTCAAAGCGCCGCCCGATCTGATTTCCCGATGCAATTCAATCCATTGGCAGCATAAGCTGAAGCACACCCCTCCAGAAATCGAGTGCTGGGGCCCCACATTGGTCGCGGCAATTTCCTTGCCCTGGCGATAACTGGCACATTCAAACTGGTCAAGGGCCTTGGGCATGACTCTCGCGCTCCTTATAAATGGATATTCTGCCATTAGGTGCTTGTTTTACGATAAGATCCGGAGGTCGCGCAACAATTGTCGTCATGCGGCGGGCAATTATTATTCCAACATGAACAGTATATGCCATTCACCCGCAAGTCATAATGCATCATTTCGAAGCCGAAATATTGAAAGACAAAGAAAAAGAAGGGATCGCTCTCCGCACTCAGATCGGATCAGATAAAATCAGGATCGATTTGAAGCGCGAATCCAGCCGCCAGCCAAAAATTCAGCGCCGTATGCTTAATGTGAAGCGCGCGATGCCGTAGGGCGGCTTCCTCTCCCGCACGAACCCGTTTCCTCTTTTCTATCGAAGGCCGGGGGACGGGCAGGGAACCAAGCGGGCGTAGGGAGTGATTGCATTCACCAGGCATCCCAGCCGGCAAACCAATCGCCAGAGGCGAGCCTCCCCACGCCAGCTTTCAGCCTGGCCCGATAGTCCCCCGGCAGGCTCAAGCCGCCCGCATCCACACCGCGGTATCGTGGAACGCCGCGCCGCCCGCGGGCGGCACCGGCTCCGGCGAGGTCAGGCTGTTGATGCCCATGCCTTCGACGAAGGCGCTGTTGGGCCAGATGCCTTCGACGATCACCACGCCGCGCGGCACCCCGGCGAAGGGCTTGGCATGGACCACCACGCTGCCCTGCGGGTTGCCCAGCCGCACCGCGTCGCCGTCGGCCAAGCCCAGCCCGGCCGCATCGTCCGGGTGGATCAGCGCGGTGGGGCGGCCTTCGCGCTTCTGGGCGGTCAGCGTCTCGGTGAAGGAGGTGTTGAGGAACTGGCGCGCCGGGGCGGTGACCAGACGGAACGGGTGCTCGGCGTCGGCGTCGCGGCCGGGGGGCATGTGGTCGGGAAGCTCCGGCATGCCGCCATAGGGGCCGAGCGCCGCCCAGTCGGGGGCGAAGCGGAACCTGTCGTCGGGATGCGCGAAGCCATTGAGGAAATGCGAGGTCTCGAAATCGGGCTGGGCGTCGATCCAGCGCTGCTCGGTCAGCGTCGCGGCGTCGCCCAGGTTCGACGCCTTCAGCATGGCGTCGATGATCTCCAGCGCGGTCATGCCGAATCCCTGATGCTCGGCACCGACGCGGCGGGCGACTTCGGAGATGACCCAATGGTTCTCGCGCGCCTCGAACTGCGGCTCGATCACCTTGCGGCCGATCAGGATGTGCATCTGGCCGCCGCCGCGGTAGATGTCGTCATGCTCCAGGAAGGTGGTGGCGGGGATCACCAGATCGGCCAGCTTGGCCGTGTCGGTCATGAACTGCTCATGCACCGCGACGAACAGATCCTCGCGCAGGAAGCCCTGGCGGACGCGGGTCGAATCCGGGCAGATCGTCACCGGGTTGGTGTTCTGGATCAGCATGGCCGTCACCGGCGGGCCGCTGGTCAGGTCGCGAGGGTCGCCGGTCAGCACCGCGCCGATGCGCGACTGGTCGAAGCTGCGCACCGACGTGTCGAGACGATCCAGCCCTTCCGACAGGGTCTTGTCCAGCTTGTAGATGCCGGACGAGCAGTAGAGCGCGCCGCCGCCCTTGTGCTGCCACGCCCCGGTGACCACCGGCAGGCAGGACACGGCATGGACCTGGGCCGCGCCGTTGTGGGCGCGCGACAGGCCGTAGCCGACGCGCAGGTAGGACCGCTTGGTGGTGCCGTAGAGGCGGGCGAACTCCTCGATCTCCGCCACTGTCAGGCCGGTGATGGCGGCCGCCCATTCGGGCGTGCGGGTGGCGAGATGCGCCTCCAGACGGTCGGTGCCGGCGGCAAGGCGGTCCAGATAGGCGCGGTCGGCGTGGCCGTCGCGGAACAGCACATGCATCACCGCGCAGGCCAGCGCCCCGTCGGTGCCCGGCCGCAGCATCAGGTGCAGGTCGGAGACCTCGGCCGTGCCGGTACGGTAGGGGTCGATGGTGACCAGCTTGGCGCCGCGGCCTTTGCGGGCGCGGCTGACATGGGTCATCACGTTGACCTGGGTCGCCACCGGGTTGCCGCCCCAGTTGACGATCAGGTCGCTCTCCGCCATCTCGCGCGGGTCGGCGCCGCGGATGTCGCCATAGCCGGCGAGCCAGCCCATGTTGGCCGGCGTGTCGCACACCGTGCTGGTCTGGCGCGAATAGCCCTTGGCATGGCGCAGGCGCTGGATGGCGCCGCGCTGCACCAGACCCATGGTGCCGGCGTAGAAATAGGGCCAGACGGCTTCCGGGCCATGGGTACGTTCGGCGGCCAGGAAGGCATCGGCGATGCGGTCCAGCGCCTCGTCCCAGCCGATCGGCTTCCACTGGCCGGAGCCCTTGGGGCCGGTGCGCAGCAAGGGCGTCTTCAGCCGGTCCGGCGAATGCACCCGCTCGGCATAGCGGCTGACCTTCGCGCAGATGACGCCGGCGGTGTAGCTGTTCTCCGCTGCGCCACGCACCTTGCCGATGCGGTCGGGGGCGAGGCGTTCCACCTCCAGCGCGCAGGTGCTGGGGCAGTCGTGCGGACAGGCGGTGGGCAGGAACTGGGCCGACAAGGCTAACCTCTGGTCTGGCTGGCGGCGGGAATGGCGCAAGTTTAGGCCCGGCGGCGCGACCGCTTCAATGCGCAACAATGTATGGGTACAATAAAGAAGGGCCGCGAAGTCCTTCCGGACTTCGCGGCCCCAACCGCTCGGGCGAAAAATCCCCAGACGACTTGCGGCTTTACATCACGCCGATCAGGCGCGGGAACCACAGCGAGATCGCCGGCACATAGGTGACGAGGCCGAGGAAGATCAGCATCGTCAGCAGCCACGGCCAGACCGCCACCGTCAGCTCGGTGATGCCCATCTTTGTAATGCCCGACGCGACGTAGAGGTTCAGGCCCACCGGCGGGTGGCACATGCCGACCTCCATGTTCACGATGATCAGGATGCCGAAATGCACCGGGTCGATGCCCAGCGACATCGCCACCGGGAACAGGATCGGCGCCATGATCAGGACGATCGACGACGGCTCCATGAAGTTGCCGGCGGCCAGCAGGACGATGTTCACCACCAGCAGGAAGACCCAGACGCTCAGGTTCTGGCCCTGGATCCAGGCCGCCATGTTCTGCGGGATCTGCTCCGACGTCATGACGAAGGAGAAGAGGACCGCGTTGGTGATGATGTAGAGCAGCATCGCCGACATGCTGGCGCTGTCCAGCAGCACCTTCGGCACCCGGCGCAGCGGCATGTCGCGGTAGATGAACACCGCCACGATGAAGGCATAGACCGCGGCCATCGCCGCCGCCTCGGTCGGGGTGAAGATGCCGGTGTAGATGCCGCCCATCACGACGACGATCAGCAGCAGGCCCCAGAAGCTCTCGCGGAACGCCAGCCAGCGCTGCCGGGCGCTCGCCTTGGGCAGGCGGGGATAGCCGAACTTGCGGGCGCGGTACCAGGTGGTGAAGCCGAGGAAGGCCGCCAGCATCAGGCCCGGAACCACGCCGGCGAGGAACATCTGGCCGATGGAGGGTGCCTGCGGATGGCCGGTGGTGGCGACGCAGTACATCACCATCACGATCGACGGCGGGATCAGGATGCCGAGCGCGCCCGAGGTGGTGACGATGCCGGCGCCGAAATTCTTCGGGAAGCCCTGCGCCACCATGGCCGGCAGGATGATGGAGCCGATGGCGACCACCGTCGCCGGGCTGGAGCCCGACACCGCCGCGAACAGGGCGCAGGCCAGCACGCCGGCCATGCCGAGGCCGCCATGCCAATGCCCGACCATGGAGGTGGCGAAGTTGATCATGCGCCGGGCGACGCCGCCATGGGTCAGGAAGTTGCCGGCCAGGATGAAGAACGGGATCGCCATGATCTCGAACTTCTCGATGCCCGTGAACAGCTTCAGCGCCACCGCGGCGACCGGCACGTCGGTCATCAGGAACAGGAAGGACAGAACCGTCAGGCCGAGCGAGATGGAGATCGGCATGCCGGTGAGCATGAGGGCAATCAGCAGCCCGAAGATGATGAGCGCGTTCACGCCGGGCCTCCCTCGTTGGCGGCTTCGACCGGGTCGATGCCGTCGACCTGGGCATGATCGTGGTGGGGCAGCTCGCCGGTGCGGATGAAGGTCCAGGCGACCTGGAGGAAGCGGAAGCACATCAGGAAGGAACCGAGCGGAATGGCCAGATAGACCAGCCACATCGGCAGTTCCATGTCCGCCGACACCTGTTCGGTCTCGGCGATGTGGTAGACGAAATTGGCGCCGAGCGCGCCGACGACGCCGGTGAACACCGCACCGGCCAGCAGGCCGAATACGACGAAGCGGCCGCGGATGTCCGGCCGCAGCCGGTTGATCACCACGTCCACGCCCACATGGATGCCGGTGCGCACGCCATAGGCGGCGCCGAACTTGGCCATCCACACGAACATGTAGATGCAGACTTCCTGGGCCCAGGCGAGGTTCCAGTGGATGACGTAATCCTGGATGACGGCCACGCCGGACAAATAGCGGTGCATGACCGCCACGAAGATGACGAGCGTCGCCGCCGCCATGAGGAACGCGATCAGCGTCTCCTCGAGGCGGTCGAGTATTTTCATAAGCATGTCGGGGGGATCTCCCGGTCGGCGGAGATGGTGTCAGGTACGCTGGAGAGGCGCGGCACAACCCGCCGCGCGCCATTCGGCCGTCGTCCCGGCGAATACGGGATGACGGCCGGCCAAAGCGGATGCCGATTCGGTGCGGACGACGCCTTCCGGCGGGAAGACGCCGCCTGCTATCAGGCCCTTACATCTTGAAGCCGGCGGCGGCGGCTTCCTTGTAGATCGCTTCGATCAGGTCCTTGCCGACGCGGGATTCGGCGTCCTTGTGGACCGGCTTCAGGGCCTTGATCCAGGCTTCGCGCTCTTCCTTGGTCTGGGTGTGGAAGGCGGTCTTGCCCGAAGCCTTCATCTGGGCCAGCGAGACGTCGTTCTCGTTCTGGGCGATGTCGTTGGCGTAGGCGGTCGCCTCCTTCATCGCGCCTTCCAGGCCGGTGCGGACGTCGGCGGGCAGGCCTTCCCAGAACTTCTTGTTCACGATGACCGCATAGCCGAGATAGCCGTGGTCGGTCAGCGTGGCGTTCTTCTGCACCTCGTGCATCTTCTGGGTGTACATGTTGGACGGCGGGTTTTCGGTGCCGTCGACGACGCCGGTCTGCAGCGCCTGGTACACTTCGGAGAAGGCCATCACCTGCGGCAGGGCGCCCAGCGCGCGCATCTGGGCATCCAGCACCTTGGACGACTGGATGCGCATCTTCAGACCCTTCACGTCCTCCGGCTTGATGACCGGCTTGTTGGCGCTCATGATCTTGAAGCCGTTGTCCCAATAGGCCAGGCCGATGATGCCCTTGGTCTCCAGCTTCTGGAACAGCTGCTTGCCGATCGGACCCTCGGTCACGCGGCGCAGAACGTCCTTGTTCGGGAAGATGTAGGGCAGGTCGAAGACCTCGAATTCCTTGGCGCCCAGCGGACCGAACTTGGCCAGCGACGGGGCCAGCATCTGCACCGCGCCCAGCTGCAGAGCCTCAAGCTCTTCCTTGTCCTTGTAGAGCTGGCTGTTCGGATAGACCTCGACCTTGACCTTGCCGCTGGTCATCTTCTCGGCAAGTTCCTTGAACTTCTCGGCACCCTTGCCCTTCGGCGTCTCCGGAGCGACGACGTGGCTGAACTTGATCACGATCTGGTCCTGGGCCCAGGCCGTGGACAAGGCCATCGGCGCCGACATCATGCAGCCGACCGCCGCCGCGCACAGAAGCTTCACGAGTTTCATAGGTGCGTTCCCCTCTGGTGTCGATTATCAGTTAGACGGAATGTTCCGTCCTGAACTTGTTGCGCATTGTTCATGATCCGACGAATTGCGGCTATTGTGGATATCCGCAGAGTCGGCCTATCCCACTTTCGTCCGGTCCCATCGTCCTCCGCCTCCACACTTTCGTGTCGATCGTCATGCCGCAGCCCAACCGCACTCCCGGCTCCGCCGCCCTGCCCGCCTCCCGATCCGGACGGGCGGTGCCGCATGCCATGCCGCTGGTGGCGATGGCGCTCGTCGTCGTCCTGCTGGGCGCCTTCCTGTGGCTGCTGCAGCGCAACGAGCGGGACGAGGAGGCGCTGGCCCTGATCAAGGACGCGCTGTGGGTGGAGCAGAACCTGCATTTCCAGCTCGCATCCGACGAGGACAAGCTGGAGAGGCTGGCGGAGACTCTGGGCCGGACGGAGGTGGACCTGCGGCAGTTCGCCGCAATGGCCCGGCT
Organism: Azospirillum sp. B21; assembly: GCF_008364825.1. Taxonomy (GTDB): domain Bacteria; phylum Pseudomonadota; class Alphaproteobacteria; order Azospirillales; family Azospirillaceae; genus Azospirillum. Next base: position 126,843 of record NZ_VTTO01000003.1, on the reverse strand, counting down.
GGTGGTGAACACCAACCCGGCGATCGAACGGGTTCTCTGGCTCGACCCCCAGGGGCGCACCATGCTGGCGGAGCCGCCGTTGCCCCGGGACGGCATGCCGGGCGCGGACGGTCCACCCGGCGACAGCCTGACCCGCCACGACGCGATGCGAATCGCCCGGTCCTCCGGGCTCAGGGCCTATGGCGCGCCCTACCGGATCGACGTCACCGACCGCGGGTTCGACGTCGCCTTCCCGCTGTTCCGCGACGGCGTCTTCGTCGGCGCGCTGGTCGGCGTCTTCTCGTTCGAGGCGATGCTGACCCACCATGTCCCCTGGTGGTTCGCCCAGCGCTACCAGTTGGAGGTCATCGACGTCACGGGCACCGTGCTGGGGGCGAAGTCGCGCATGGTGGTGCCGGGCTCCGTGGCGGACTCAGGCGCAGGCCAGGCGCCCGACCCGGCCAGGAGCCACGTCATCCCCTTCGATCCGCCCGGCCATGGGCTGGCCCTGGTCGCCACCGCCTACCCAAGCGAGTCCAACGTCACCCGCACCGTGCTGGTGGCGGCGATCTTCGCGCTGACCGGATCGGCGCTGTGGAGCCTGTGGTCGCTGCGCCGCCACATCGCCGGCCGCCTGCGCGCCGAGGAGGCGCTGCGCGAGGAGCATGCCTTCCGCAAGGCGATGGAGGACAGCCTGACCGTGGGCATGCGCGCCCGCGACCTGGAAGGGCGCATCACCTATGTCAACCCGGCCTTCTGCCGGATGGTGGGACTGGAGGCCGAGGATCTGGTCGGGCGCGGCCCGCCGATGCCCTATTGGCTGCCGGAGGAGATCGACCGGGCGGAGGCCGCCCTGCAGGACGTGCTGGCCGGCCGCGCACCGGAAACCGGGCTGGAGATGCGGTTCCGGCGCGCCGACGGCGAACGGTTCGACGCGCTGATCTACGAGGCGCCGCTGATCGACGCCAACGGGCGCCAGACCGGCTGGATGGGCTCCGTCCTCGACATCACCGAACGCAAGCATGCCGAGGAGCTTGCCCGCCAGCAGCAGGAGCGGCTGCAGCAGACCTCCCGCCTGATCACGATGGGCGAGATGGCGTCCACCCTGGCGCATGAGCTGAACCAGCCGCTGTCGGCCATCGCCAGCTATTGCACCGGCTGCCTGAACCGCCTGCGCTCCGGCCGGTTCGACACCGACGAGGTCGCCGCGGCGCTGGAGAAGCTGGCGGCGCAGGCCAAGCGCGCCGGGCAGGTGGTGCGGCGGATCCACGACTTTGTGCGCAAGCGCGACCCGAACGTCGCCCCATGCTCGCTCGCCCGCGTGCTGGAGGATTGCGTTGGGCTGACCGGCGCCGACGCCGCCCGGCTGGGCGTGCGGGTGGAACTGGACGCCCCGGCCGACCTGCCGCCGGTCACCGGCGACCGCATTCTGCTGCAGCAGGTCGTGCTGAACCTGATGCGCAACGGGATCGAGGCGATGGCCCGCACCCCGCTCGACGACCGCCGCCTGACCGTCACCGTCCGCCGGGAGGGAGGGGGGGACGACGCCGGGGACGGCGTGCTGCTGACGGAGATCCGCGACCGCGGATGCGGTGTGGCGCCCGATGTGGCGGAGCGCCTGTTTTCCCCTTTCTTCACAACTAAGCGCGAAGGTATGGGGATGGGCCTGAACATCTGCCGCTCTATCGTCGAGCACCACCGCGGCCGGCTGTGGTTCGAAGCGGTGGCGGCGGAGGATGCCCCGGACGGCAACTCCGCCGGGACACGCTTCCTGTTCACCCTGCCGGTGCACGCCCAATCCTCGGGCCGAGTTTCAGACCAAAGCGCAGAGGCCGCAGAATGACCACGCTCCACATCGTCGACGATGACGAGGCGATCCGCGACGCGCTCGGCTGGCTGTTCCAGTCGCGCAACGTGCCGGTGGCCGGCTGGCCCGCCGCGGAAGCCTTCCTGGAGGCGTGGAGGCCGGACATGGCCGGCTGCCTTCTGCTGGATATCCGCATGGAGGGGATGAGCGGGCTGGAGCTGTTCGACCGGCTGCTGTCCAAGGGATGCCGGATGCCGGTGATCTTCCTGACCGGCCATGGCGACGTTCCCATCGCCGTCAGCGCCCTGAAGAAGGGGGCCCGCGACTTCGTCGAGAAGCCGTTCAACGACAACGAACTGGTCGACCGGGTGATCGACGCCCTGGCCTTCGACGCCGAACAGCGCGAGCGCGAGGCGGGACAGGCTGGGCTGGCGGCAAGGCTGGCCACCCTGACCCAGCGCGAACGGCAGGTGATGGAGCTGGTCGTCGCCGGCCGGCTGAACAAGGTCATCGCCGACGAGCTGGGCATCAGCATGCGCACGGTGGAAGTCCATCGCAGCCACGTGTTCGAGAAGATGCGGGTGAAGACTGCGGTGGAATTGACCCGGCTGCTGACCGGGGCGGCGTGACCGGGGGAACACCCGCCCGTCCGCCGCAAACCACGTCCTCAACCATTTCCTGCCACTCCGGTGGTGCCTTAGCAGTGGAGCGTCGACGGTTGCGCCTGCGATTGCCCGGTTCCCTGCTTGCTATCGTTCTGGGGGTGACCACGCCCCTGCTGCTGTTCGGCGCCGTGCTGGTCTGGCAGCTCGACGCCCGCGAGCGCGGGAAGATGGAGGGCGAGCTGCAGTCGGTGGCGCAGTCGCTATCGCTGGCGGTCGACCGTGAACTGGCGAGCCAGCTGCGCCCGCTGGAACTGCTGTCGGCCCTGGTCCAGCCCAGCGTCGGCGATCTGCGCGCGCTCTATGACGAAACCACCGCCGCCGCCCACAGTCAGGCCGGATGGCTGGCGATGGGGCTGATCGACACCGACACCGGGCGCTTCGCCTTCCACACCCATTACCCGCTGGGCGTCCAGCCGCTGCCGCCGCCGCGGCAGGACGAGATCACCCGCCAGGTGATCGAAAGCCGCCGCGCCGCGATCGGCGGCGTGTTGCCGCCGGGCGGACCGCCGGGGCGGCCGTCCCTGATCCTGCGGGCGCCGGTCCTGCAATACGATCCGGCCGTCGAGGGCGACCGGGTGCGCTATGTCCTGTCGCTCGCCCTGGGGTTGGAAGGGCTCGGCAGCGCGCTGCAGACCCGCAACACCCCGCCGGAATGGACGGTCACGGTCATCGATCCGACCATGCTGATCGCCGCCCGGTCGCGCGATGCTGCAGCCCATCTGGGCCAGCGCGTCTATACGGCCCTGGAAGCGCGCATCCGGATCGGCAGCAACGGCATGTTCGTGGGCAAGACGAAGGACGGCATCGATGTCCATGCCGTCGTCCACCGCTCCGCCGAGACCGGATGGTCGGTGGTACTGGGCGTGCCTTCGGCAGTCGTGCAGCAACGGCTGAACGCTCTGCGCATGACGGTGATCGGCGGCGCTGCCGCAGCCTGCGCCGCGACGCTGGGGCTGGCCCTGCTGGTGGCCCGCGCCTACCGCCGCCGCCGCAGCGCCGAGGAGGAGGTGCGCCGCGCCCGCGAGGCGGTTCTGATCGAACACCGCCGCCGGCTGGAATCCGAGAAGGAGCATGCCGAGGCCGCCAACCGGGCCAAGAGCGAGTTCCTGGCCAACATGAGCCACGAGCTGCGCACGCCGCTGAACGCCATCATCGGCTTCGCCGAGGCGCTGATGTCCGGCATCTTCGGCCCGGCTCCGCCAAAGCATGTCGAGTACATGACGGCGATCCACCAGTCCGGCCGGCACTTGCTGGACCTCGTCAACGAGTTGCTGGACATGGCGAAGATCGAGGCCGGGCGGCTGGAGCTGTTCCCGGCCCGCGTGACGTTGGGCGAGTTGCTGGACGACTGCATGGGGCTGATGGATGCGCTGGCCCTGCGCAAGGGCGTGACGCTGACCGGCGACGGCATCGATCGGACCCTGCAGGTCACGGCGGACGGGGTCCGCATGCGGCAGGCGGTGCTGAACGTGCTGTCGAACGCCATCAAGTTCACCCCCGCTGGCGGTGCCGTGCGGGTGGAGGCCGCCGCCGGGCCGGACGGCAAGGGGGCGGTCATCGTCATTGCCGACACCGGCGTCGGCATGACGGCCGACGAGTTGCAGATCGCGATGGAGCCCTTCCGGCAGGTCCACAATTATCTGACCAAGGCCGAGGCGGGAACCGGGCTGGGCTTGCCGCTGGCCCGCCGCTTCATCGAGGCCCATGGCGGCACGCTGACCCTGGACAGCACCCCCGGCGTCGGAACCACAGTGACGATCCGGCTGCCGTGAGGGACCGCCTGCCGCGAGGGAGGACGGGCGTTCGCCTCCCGGAGGGTCCTACCCCCGCCGGGGTGGACGGCCCGGAAGCATGGCGCGCTGCAGCTTGGCGCCGGCAAGGTCGGCGCCGTCCAGATCGGCGCTGTCGAGATTGGCGTCGGACAGGTTGGCCTGGACCAGGCAGGTTCCGACCAGCAGGGCACCGCGCATGTCGGCCCCCATCAGGTTGGCGGCCCAGGAGCGGCCGGTCGGGCGCCCCGACGGGTCCTTGATCGCCGCCGGCCCCAGCCGCACCCGCGTCAGGTCGGCGTTGGTCAGCAGGGCATAGCTGAGATTGGCGCCGGACAGGTCGGCGCCCATCAGGTTGGCGCCCTCCAGATTGGCGCCGGAGAGGTCGGTCATCATCAGCCGGGCGCCGGTCAGCGCCGCCGCCGACAGGTTCGCCCCGCGCAGGGATGCGGCGCTGAGATTGACGTTGCGCAGGTCGGCGCGGCTGAGGTCGGCGCCGTCCAGGTCGGCGCGCTGGCCGCGCTGGCCGACGCTGTCGATCCAGCGTTCATGGTCGAAGATGGCGCGCTGGATCTCCGACCCGATGCTGTCGATCGGCCGGGTCATCTGCGCGGTGGCGATCCGGGTGGAGGACAGGTCGCAGTCGGCCATGCGGGTGCCGACCATGTCGGCCTTGTCGAAGCGGGTGCCGTCGAGCGACGCCCCCGACAGGTTGGCGCCGTTCAGCCGCGCGCCGGTCAAATCCGCGCCGGTCAGGACCGCCCCCGACAGGTCGGCATTCTGCAGCACGGCACCGGTCAGGTCGGCATCGGACAGGTTGGCGCCGCGCAGCACCGCGCCGGTCAGGTCGGTGGGAATTCCCCCCTCCGCCGTCGTGCCGTTCTGCAGGCGGGCGAGCGCCGCCTTGTGGAGCTGGCGGGCGCTTTCGGCATCCTGGCCGCTGGGCGCATCGGGGCCGGTGCCGCGCCTTGCGCTGCCGCCCGGTTCCAGCGTGCCGGCGCGCAGGTCCGCCCCCTTCAGGTTGGCGTTGGAGAAATCGGCCGCGCGCAGGCGGGCGCCGCGCAGATCGGTCTGCATCAGGTTGGCGCGGCTGATGTCGGCATCGCGCAGATCGACGCCGAACAGGTCGGCGCCGGCCAGATTGGTGCCGTTCAGCCGGCCGCGGGCGAGCCGCGCGCCGACCAGACGGGCGCCGCGCAGGTCGCGCTGCGACAGGTCCACCCCCTCCAGGTCGGCCATGGCGAGGTTGGCGCGGGCACCGCCCGGCTGTCCCTTGATCCAGCGGGCGTGCCGGTCCAGCACCTCGGCCAATTGATCGGGCCGAAAGAAGGACACAGTGGAAGCGGTAGGGGCGGTCGCGGTGGGCACGGGCAGGTTGACGCCGTGAAATTGGTTACATAGCGACAATCATGCGATTCATTCCTTACCGAAGGCTGAATGAATCCCCTTTTGCGTTCACTCTTTCGGAGGATGCGGTTCGGGAGTGCGCCTCTATGGCATCCGGCCGGCCGATGCGGCACCGGACGAAGGTCCGGTATGAAAAACAGAAGCTTGGCCATACGGACGGCCGAGCCCTTCCTTCCGGTCCGACAGGGCAATTCTACGGTGAAGCTCCCGAGTCGCGCACGTTACGGTTCTGTAATCGAACCGGCTGCGAACGAGTCGCGAACAGCTTCGACCCAGCATCCGGGTCGGCCTGCCCGCTGTTCGGCGGAAACCCTGGACTCGGCCGAAAACCGGCAACGGTTAAGCAATCGTTTCTTGACAGCAAAGGCCACAGACATCCTAAAAGTGTCCCACCTTTCGGACTAACGCACCGCAGCACGCCCTGACCTTGGCCGGGGTGTGACTTTGGCCGTAACCGGGATGACGGGCTCCGAAGGACGGAGACGGCGCCCCGGAGCGGAAAAACGGGATATGAAGGAAGAATGATGAAGGATGCGGACGCCCGGTCGACCACGACCGCACGCCCGAGCGTTGGCGAGAGCCACGCCACCGAACGCCGTCATCTCGATCGCCGCTCTCTTCTGCGCGCCGGCCTGGGCCTGGCGGCGGTCGCCTCTGCCGGGGGAACCCTGTTCGCGAGCGAGGAGGCCGAGGCTGCGGCGCTCCGCGCCCCACCCCGGGTGCTGTCCCTGGTGAACCTGCACACCGGCGAGAGGGTCAGTGCCGAGTACTGGGCGAAGGGCCGCTATGTGCGCGATGCCGTGCGGGCGATCAACCACCTGCTGCGCGACCACCGCAACAACTCGGTCCATCCCATCGACCCGAAGCTGCTGGATCTGGTCCACAATTTGAGCCGCAAGATCGGCCGCAAGGGACCGATCGAGATCGTGTCCGGCTACCGCTCGCCGGAATCCAACGCGATGCTGCGCGAGGCCGACCACAGCGGCGTCGCCCAGAACAGCTTCCACATGCGCGGCATGGCCATCGACCTGCGGGTGCCGAAGATGTCGACCCGCCAGCTCCAGCGCGCGGCGCTGAGCCTGCGCGGCGGCGGTGTCGGCTATTACCCCGACAGCAACTTCGTCCACGTCGACGTCGGCCCGCTGCGCCATTGGTGAGCGGGCCTCCGCCGGACTGCGGTTGCGGTATCAGATGTCGATCGTGTCACCGTCGTCACGGTAGGCGTAGCGATAGGCGGGAGTGGTCTTGCTCCACCCGATCCAACCCGCCTTCTTGGGATCGCCGGTGCCGATTCCGGTCCATTGTTCGGTGGCGATGTAGCCGTACCCCTGCAACTTCTCCATGAGTTTTGCCACGTCGTCGGCCATGGCGTCCGGCGGGACATCGGCGTAGGCCAGCCTCAGCTCGTCCAGGACGCTGTCTGCCGAGCGGTAGACCGGAGCGTCCTTGGCGAACAGCGCGGTGACGTGATCCACCTCGACCGGGCACTTGTCGATCGACCGGGCCAGCAGAAGACAGATGTTTTCGGCGATGACGTCGGTCGGCAGCGAGGCCGTACCGCGCATGACGTCGAAGATGATCTTCTTGCTGCTTTTCAGGTCGGGGAAGCTCTTCAGCAGGCGCATGGTCAGGATGTAGGGCGACGGTTTGTCGTCCATGCAGCATTCCAGAACCCGGCGCAGGTCTTCCTGCAGGATCTGGTCGCGGTGGACCAGATCGGGAAAGGTGGATTTGCGGATGGCCTTCAGCGTGCTCGATCGCGCCTTTTTGAACACGGCCCAGGTGAGGACATTGTAACGGGTGACGGCGGCCTCGACGGTGCTGAGGGACTCCAGAAGCTGCTTCCATCCGAGATCGACCAGCCGGTCGTAACGCGCCATGGCCGCGTCCACGAAGCTCTGATAGATCTGCGGCGTGACCGTCGGCCAGTCGCGGGGCGTCACCTCGATGCGCGCCGTGCCGCAGAGCGGGATGATGGGGTAACGGATCTCCTCGCCGGCTTCGTCGGTCTTCATCACGCGGCTGATCGGCTCGCCCACCGCGTCGATGTGCGGATTGTTGTCGGGCAGGCCGAACCAGGACTGCAGGAACCGCTGACAGTTGCGGCGGCCCAACTCGTAATCATGGCGCCGGAACTCGATGTCGAGGAAGCCGCCGAAGCCGCCCCACAGGCCGCAGGCGATGGCCGCCGACTGCGACTGGGTACCGACGAAGCGCGACGGGGAGATGCGCCACAGGTCGGCCCCGGTGTTGTCCAGGGCGCGCATCAGCACGTCGGGGCGGAAGCGGCTCTGTTCGACGAACATGCCGATCATCTTCGAGACGATCTTGGTCAGCCGGGTGTTCGCGCTCCCATCCGGATTGAGGCCGTCGATGGTCGGGGCCTCGGGGAAGGGGCTGATCATCACGACGATGCGGTTGACTTCCGCCACATCGCTCGGCGCCCGTTCGGGGGGATTTTCCATCAGCGCGTAGCGGGCGAGATCGAAGGGATCGTTGTTGATGGCGCCGCCGTCCACCGCCGCGAAGCGGTAATTCTCCGGCGGCCGCAGGACCGTTCCGCTGCCGGAGGAGCCGTTCCCCCACGGCCACTGGGGCTTGATCTCCTTGAACCGGTCAGGAGGGATGCTCATCGGCCAGGCGCGCTGGGCGTAGTGCGACAGCGGAGTCACCAGGTCCAGGGCCGAGAGCCCGATCGGGAAGGCCCCGGACGCAAGCGTGTTCTTGACCAGCCGCTTGCTGTTGGGCTGCGTATAATCCTTCGGCTTCTCCCCGTCCTTGTTCTCGAACCACAGCCAGTCCTTGTTCCGTGCCGCCGCACCATTGAAGTTCGACTCGACGCTGTAGCTGTAGGCCGCATCCGATTGGGCCCATGGGCTGACGAAAGACGCGCCTCCCAGGCCCTTCAGAACGAAATGGGCATGGTCGAGGTGGTTCATCATGCCGTAGGCCGATCCGCCCATACCGCCCCGCACCTCGATCTTGTAGGGGATGCCGCGGGTGTTGGTCTGGGTCAGGAGCACATGCAGAGTCTCGGCGATGTAGGGACGCGGAGGCTGACGTTCGGGGGCGCTCGCCGCCACCTCCAGGTCGGCCAGCGCCTTGCGGCCGATGTTCATCAGCGGCTGGGCGTTGAGAAGCGAGTACACGTCGCCCAACTTGGTGCCGGCAGGCAAATCCGAATTGTCCAGCAGCCCGGGGATCGTCGGCGTCCCGCTCTCCGCCTGCTTTGCCGCGGCCTTGTCTGCATCGCTCTTCACGAAGGCCGGGCCGTCCACCCAGGCTTGATAGAGTTCCGGCAGGACGTGCCAGGGGACCTTGCCGGCCGTTCCCGCCTCGTCACGCGCGGCGTAGGTGGGGTCGTTCGGCCGGCCGGCCTTCGAGGGCCGCGCGCCCATGCCGGCGCAGAGCGAGCCGATGGAGCTGGTGATGGCGCCTGCCGACGCGCCGGTCATCGTCGCGATGACGACCTTGTGATGGGGCACCGTCCGGGTGCCGTTGGCGATGTCCCGCCGCTTCGCCGCCTCCCATTCCTCCAGCGCTTCCACCAGGAAATCGAGCACGCCGGCGGAATAGGCACCGGCGGAAATCGCACCGGACATCGCGAGACCGAGATAAATGGTTTTGTCTGGAGTCTGTGTTTCGGCAGCCATCGGCTTCGTCCCCCGTCATCGAGTGCGACGGACGGCACGCCGTCGTGCGCATCACGTCGGGAAGAAACTCTCCTTCCGATGGTGGAATAACGCAACGGATGTTATATGACGAGATGAGTCGTCATATTTAATCTTTGAAATTGCATCCTCTCCGACACGGCCGGCGCGACCCTCCCCTGCCCTGTCGTCCTGAAAACGGAAGAAGGGCACCAAATCCGCTCGGATCGGGCGCCCTTCGCATAACTGTGACGAACCGCCGGAAAGACCGGTGGAAAGCGGCCTACCCCACCTTCAGCTTGCGACGCAACAGCGACAGCGGTGCCGTATCGTCCAGGCTGGGCTGGAAGGCGATGGTGACCTCGGTCAGCGCGTTGGCCCAGCTGTCCGGGTTGGTGCCTTCCGGCGCCTCGACCGAGGAGAAGCCGGTGCGGACCAGATAGAGATACTGGTCGGGAATGACATGACCGACCGCGCGGATCTCGCCGGTGTAGCCGTAGCGCTCGCGCAGTTCGCGCGCGGTGGAGAAGCCGCGGCCGTCGCGGAACTTCGCGAACTCCACGGCCACCAGGGCGAAGCGGTCGAGGTCGGCGGCGATGGCCCCTGCCAGCGTGCCGCTCTTCAACCGCACGCCCAGCTTGGCGTTGCGGCCGTCGAAGCTGTCGCGCTCCGCCTGCCAGCGCTCGAAGCTGATGATGACCGGGCGGTCGTTGGGCACCGGCTCGCCATCGGGGATGAAGCTCCAGGCATCCTCGCCGATGCGCCCATTCTCAATCAGCGGCATAGATTCTCTCCTTGAACGGGGCATGGCCGACGCGCTTGAGGGTGTCGATGAAGCGCTCGCTCTCGTCCGACCGGTTGGCGAGATAGACGTCGACGATGGCCTCGATGGCGTCCACCGCTTCGGTCTCCGTCACCGCCGGGCCGAGGATGTCGCCGATCGCCGTGGTCAGCGTCGGATCGCCGCCCACGGTGATCTGGTAATACTCGGTGCCCTTCTTGTCGACGCCGAGGATGCCGATGGCGCCGACATGGTGATGGCCGCAGGCATTGATGCAGCCGCTGATCTTGATGCCGAGTTCGCCGATGGTGCGCTGGCGGAGCGGATCGGCAAAGCGGGCCGAGATCGCCTGGGCCAGCGGGATCGAGCGGGCATTGGCGAGCGCGCAGTAATCCAGCCCCGGGCAGGCGATGATGTCGCCGATCAGCCCGGCATTGGCGCTGCCCAGCTCCGCCGCGTCCAGCCGCTTCCACAGGTCGTAGAGATCGTCCTTCTTCACATGGGCGAGGACGAGGTTCTGGACATGGGTGACGCGCAGCTCGCCGAAGCTGTAGCGCTCGGCCAGATCGGCGACGAGATCCATCTGGTCGCAGGTGGCGTCGCCGGGGATGCCGCCGGCCGGCTTCAGCGAAATGGTAGCGATGGCATAGCCGGGCGCCTTGTGCTCGGCGACATTCACCGCCAGCCAGTTGGCGAAGGCCGGATCGGCCGCCTTGGCGCGCTCCAGGGCTTCCGAATGGTCGGGCAGTTCCTCGAAGGGCGGCGGGGCGAAATGCTGGCGCACCCCTTCGACGATCTCCGGGTCCAGGCGGTATTTGGGGCCACGCAGCCGCGCGAACTCCTCCTCCACCTCCTGGGTGAACTTCTCCAGCCCCAGTTCATGGACCAGGATCTTGATGCGCGCCTTGTAGATGTTGTCGCGGCGGCCATACTGGTTGTAGACGCGCAGGATGGCTTCCAGATAGGCGACGAAATCCTCCTGGGCCACCCACTCGCGCACCAGCTTGCCGACGAAGGGCGAGCGGCCGAGACCGCCGCCGACATAGAAGGAGAAGCCGGGCTCGCCCTTATCGTTGCGGCGCGCCAGCAGGCCGACATCGTGGATGCGCACAGCGGCGCGGTCGCTCTCGGCGCCGGAAATGGCGATCTTGAACTTGCGCGGCAGATAGGTGAACTCGGGGTGCATCGTCGTCCACTGCCGCAGGATCTCGGCATAGACGCGGCCGTCCACCACCTCGTCCTTGGCGGCGCCGACGAAGGGGTCGGTGGTGACGTTGCGCACGCAGTTGCCGCTGGTCTGCAGCGCGTGCATGTCCACCTCGGCCAGCTCATGCAGGATCGCCGGGGTGTCCTCCAGCTTGATCCAGTTGTATTGCAGGTTCTGGCGGGTGGTGAAGTGACCATAGCCGCGGTCGTACCGGCGCCCGATGGCCGACAACTTGCGCAGCTGGGTGGCGGACATCACGCCATAGGGCACGGCGATGCGCAGCATGTAGGCGTGAAGCTGCAGGTAGAGGCCGTTCATCAGCCGGATCGGCTTGAACTCCTCCTCCGTCAGCTCGCCCGACAGGCGGCGGTCGACCTGTTTGCGGAACTGCTCGACGCGCTCGGCGACGAACTGCCGGTCGATCTCGTCGTAATGATAGATGCCGGCACGGGCGCCGGGCGCGATGTGGTTCATGTCGATAAACCCTAAAGGGCCGCCGGAACGGCCAGCCATCAGTAAATCAGGCAGCCTGCTTGCCCAGATCCAGGCGCACGGTCGGGCCGGCGGTGCGGATGCGCTCGCGCATCGTCGCCGGGACCGGAACACCGTCCTGCTCCACCACCTCGAAGGCGTAGATGTCGACGGCGAACTGCTCGCGCTCCGCCTTTTCCTTGGCGGGGGCCAGCACCCCGTCGGCCTCGGCGCGCGGGAACAGCGCGGCCTCGGCGAAGGACTCGACCCACACGCCGCCCTCGCCCAGGAACACGACTTCCCCGTCGCGCAGGCGGTTGGCGGTGATGGCTTTCATCGACCCTTCCTTCGATCGATCCTTGGCCGACATCTGGCTCTCCTGGCTGGTCGTTCTCGAACGCGTTTGGTGTCTTACCCGAACCGGTGAGGGTCCGGCAGTGAATTCGGCGCGGCGGCGTGGGAGGTTTTCACGGCAGCCATTTTTCCCGGTCGATCATCGCGCGGGTCTCCTGGGCGACCTGCGACATCGACGCCCCCTCCGCCCTGCGGCGGTTGCGGAAGTCGGCGATGGTTCGCAGCCGCTCCGCCCACTCCTCCGGGAACAGGGCTTCCAGCTGCTGGCGCAGCAGGCTGGCGAGCGTCGGGCTGCGGCCGCCGGTGGAGACCGTCATCACCAGATCGCCGCGCCGCACCACGGAGGGCGAGTGGAAATCACACAAGGGAATGACGTCCTCGACATTCACCAGCACGCGGCGCGACCGCGCCAGTTCCGCCAGCGTCGTCTCGGTCTCCGTCCCCAGCCCCATCACGTACAACACGCCGACCGTATCCAAATCCTTGGCATCCGGCAGCGCCCGCACCAGCAGGTCGCCGGCGAGCGCGGCCAATTCCCCATCCGGAGCCGGTGAAAACACCACCGGATCAGCCCCGCCCTCGCGCAATTGCGTCAGGCGGCGAACCGCGAGCGGGCCGTTGCCGGCCAACGCGATCACCACCCGCGACGGGTCGAGCGCCAGCGGAATCATGGCAGCACCGCCGGAATGGACGACACGGAGCGGCGGAGACCAGTCCCTATGATGGAGATCATGTGCATGGTGGTATTTAGCCCAGGCCCGCCGACACAATCAACATATTTCACACAAAGCTCTGCAGTGCAGCACAAGCCTATTAAACAAGTAGAGAATGTATTTACGTTGCACGAGTTTTCCGCCGGTGTTAATGTGCAAACAAGAACGTTAAGTCTACTGAATGTGTAGATTTTAGAAGCCACCGCGAAAGGCAGCTGACGATGGACGCCGCGACACGGGTGAAACATCTGACCGACAGCTACGGCACGCTGGAAGGCGCGCCATTGTTGGCCGCCATGCACGATGTGTTCGGTGGGCGCATCGCGCTGCTGTCGTCCTTCGGCGCCGAATCCGCGGTGCTTCTGGCGCTGGCCGCCGAGGCGACGCCGGATTTCCCGGTTCTGTTTGTGAATACAGGCAAGCTGTTCGGCGAGACGCTGCGCTACCGCGACCAGCTGGTGAAGCGGCTCGGCCTGACCGACGTGCGGGAAATCGGGCCGACGGCCGACGACCTCGCCGCCGGGGACAAGGACGGCATGCTGTTCAACCGCGATTACGATGCCTGCTGCCACCTGCGCAAGACGGTGCCGCTGGACCGCGCGCTGGCCACCGCCGGGCTGGAGGCCTGGGTGACGGGGCGCAAGCGTTTCCAGTCCACCACCCGCGCCGCCCTGCCCCTGTTCGAGGCGGAGGGAGGCCGCGTGAAGGTCAACCCGCTGGCCAATTGGGACAAGGACCGGCTGGAGGAGGAGTTCACCCGGCGCGACCTGCCGCGCCACCCGCTGGAGGCCGACGGGTTCCTGTCGATCGGCTGTTACACCTGCACCGAGCGAGTGGCGCCCGGTGCCGACCCGCGTTCCGGCCGCTGGGCCGGCAGCGCCAAGACCGAATGCGGCATACACACCACCATGATTGGAACCGCCCAATGAGCGCCGATCTCGACCAGCTCGAAAACCAGAGCATCTATATTCTGCGCGAGGCCTACAACCGCATCGACAAGCTGGCGATGCTCTGGTCGATCGGCAAGGACAGCAACGCGCTGCTCTGGCTCTGCCGCAAGGCGTTCTTCGGCCGCATCCCCTTCCCCGTGGTGCAGCTCGACACCGCCATGGAGCTGCCGGAGGTCTACGAGTTCCGCGACCGCATCACCAAGGAATGGGGCCTCGATCTGAAGGTGGAGCAGTGCCCGCCCGAGGAGGAGATGGACCAGACCCTGCCGCCCCTGACCCGCGCCGCCGCGCGCAAGACGGAAGGTCTGAAGAACCTGCTGCGCGACCATGCCTATCAGGGCGTGATGGTCGGCATCCGCCGCGACGAGCAGGCGACCCGCGCCAAGGAGCGCGTGTTCTCGCCGCGCTCGCTGGAAGGCGACTGGGACGTGAAGGACCAGCCGGCGGAGTTCTGGGACCACTACAAGACCCGCTTCCCCGAAGGCGTCCATGTCCGCATCCACCCGCTGCTGGCCTGGACCGAGCTGGACATCTGGCGCTATTCCCAGCGCGAGGGGATTCCCATCGTCCCGCTGTACTTCGCCCGCGACGGTAAGCGCTATCGCTCGCTGGGCGAGAAGAACATCACCTTCCCGGTCGACAGCAATGCCTCGACCATCGACGAGATCATCGCCGAGCTTCAGGTGACCCGCATTCCGGAGCGCGCCGGCCGCGCGATGGACAACGAATCCGAAGACAGCTTCGAGCGCCTGCGCAGCGTGGGGTACATGTAAGATGCCGCATTCTCAACTTCGCATCGTCATCGTCGGCCATGTCGACCATGGCAAGTCCACGCTGATCGGCCGCCTGCTGAACGACACCGGCAGCCTGCCCGACGGCAAGGTGGAGCAGGTCCGCGAGATGAGCCGCAAGCGCGGCATGCCGTTCGAATGGGCCTTCGTCATGGACGCGCTGCAGGCCGAGCGTGACCAGGGCATCACCATCGACACCACGCAGATCCACTTCAAGACGAAGCAGCGCCCCTACGTCATCATCGACGCGCCGGGCCACACCGAGTTCCTGAAGAACATGGTGACGGGCGCCTCCCAGGCCGACGCCGCCCTGCTGGTGATCGACGCCGACGAAGGCGCGCTGGAACAGTCACGCCGCCACGCCTTCCTGCTGCATCTGCTGGGCGTGCGTCAGGTCGCGGTCGTCGTCAACAAGATGGACAAGGTCGAGTTCTCCAGCCGCCGCTATGAAGCCGTGGCGCAGGAAATCAAGGACTATCTGGCCGAGCTGGGTCTGCAGCCGAAGGCGGTGATCCCGGTGTCCGCCCGCAACGGCGACAACATCGTCAGCCGCAGCGAGCAGTCGGACTGGTATCTCGGCCCGACGGTGATCGAGCAGCTGGACGCCTTCCGTCCGCAGCAGACCTCGCCGGACCAGCCGCTGCGCTTGCCCCTGCAGGACGTCTATAAGCCGGACGACCGCCGCATCCTGGCCGGCCGCATCGAAAGCGGGCGCCTGCGCGTCGGCGACACCCTGCACTTCTCCCCCACCGGGGCCAGCGCCAAGGTGGTCAGCATAGAGGCGTGGAACCACCCCGAAGCCGTGCTGTCGGCGCAGGCCGGGCAGAGCATCGGCATCACGCTGGACAAGCGCATCTTCGCCGAGCGCGGCCACATCGCCCACCATCAGGCCGACGCCCCGACTCTGGCCCACCGGTTGAGCGTGCGGCTGTTCTGGCTGGTGTCCGACCCGCTGGTGGTCGGCAAGACCTACACGCTGAAGATCGCCACCGCCGAGCACCGGGTGACGGTGGAGCAGGTGACGGCGGTCATCGACGTGGAGGATCTGTCCAGCACCCCCGGCAAGGCGGTCCGCCGCAACGAGGTGGCGGAGGTCGTCCTGCGCTCCCGCTCGCCCATCGCGCTCGATCTGGCGTCGGACCTGCCGCGCACCGGCCGCGGCGCGCTGATCGACGGCAACGACGTGGTCGGCGGCTGCCTGGTGGTGGAGATCGAGGACGCCGCGGCAGCCAACATCACTGAAGTGTCGCACACCGTCTCGCTGGAGGAGCGCGCCCAGGCCAACGGCCACAAGGGCGGCATCGTCTGGCTGACCGGCCTGTCGGGCGCCGGCAAGTCGACGCTGGCGATGGCGCTGGAACGTGCGCTGTTCGACCGCGGCTGGCAGACCTTCGTGCTGGACGGCGACAATGTCCGCAACGGCCTGAACGCCGGTCTGGGCTTCTCGTCGGATGACCGGGCGGAGAACATCCGCCGGGTGGCCGAGACGGCGAAGCTGTTCGCCGACGCCGGCATGGTGGTGATCGCCTCGCTGATCTCGCCGCTGAAGTCCGACCGGGCGCGGGCGCGGGTGATCGGCGGCGAGCGCTTCCACGAGGTCTATGTCGCCGCCGACCTCGCCACCTGCGAGGAGCGCGACCCCAAGGGCCTGTACAAGAAGGCGCGGGCCGGCGAGATCGCCGAGTTCACCGGCATCTCCGCCCCCTACGAGGCGCCGGACCAGCCCGAACTGGTGATCGACACCGACGCGCTCGGCCGCAGCGAGGCGCTGGCGCAGTTGCTCGATTATGTCGACGAGACCTTGGGCAAGAACAGCCTGAAGTCGGAGAAGGAACTGACCTACGTCATTTGATGGGCGTGATCTGAAGGTCGGCTCGGTAAGGCAAGGCTTCGGGCGCGGGGGAAAGACCGCGCCCGAAGTGCTTTCAGGCAGCCTTGCTGTCACTGCGGTAAAATGCGGTAACGACCAGCGCCGCAATCGCCACCGTGAGCGGCAGGAACGAGATCCACAGGACGCTTTCCCACCCGTAGCTGGTCAGCAATCCGCCGGAGGCGAAGGAGCCGAAGGCCATCGTGCCGAAGACGATGAAGTCGTTGAGCGATTGCACCCGCGTCTTCTCCTCCGGCCGGTGGCACTCCAGCACCAGGGCGGAGGCGCCGAGGAAGCCGAAGTTCCAGCCCACACCCAGCAGGATCAGGCTCACCCAGAAATGGGCCACATCCAACCCCATCAGCCCCACGGCGGCGGATGCGGCGATCAGCGCCAGTCCGGCGGCCACCAGGCGGGGAGCGCCGAAGCGGGTGATGAGACGGCCGGTGAAGAAGCTGGGGGCGTACATCGCGATCACATGCCACTGCAGGCCGAGGTTGGCCGATTCCTGCGACAGGCCGCACAGCCGCATCGCCAGCGGGGCCGCCGTCATGATGAAGTTCATCAGCAGGTAGGACACCACCCCGCAGATCACGGCGGTGATGAAGCGGGGCTGGCTCAGGATCTGGCCGGCCGACCGCCCTCCGGCCACCTCCGCCGCCGTCGGCTTCGGCAGACGGACGCCGAGCAGGACGAGCGCCGACAGGGCGGCGACCGCGGCTTGCGCCACATAGGTCGCCGCGAACAAATAGGGCGGCCACAGGTTCATCGTGTGGGTGACCAACTGCGGTCCGACGACGCCGGCGACCACGCCGCCTGCCATGACGGCGGACATCGCCCGCGGGCGCCGCTCGGGCGCGGTGCAGTCGGCGGCGGCGAAGCGGAACGAGAGCACCACCGCGGCATAGGCGCCGCCGGGGATCATCGCCGCGCAGAACAGCCAGAAGCTGCCAAGCAGGATGGCGAGCCAGGACAGCAGGCCGACGAGGACGCCGCATCCTGTTCCGGCAAGGAAGGCGGCGCGCCGGCCATACAGGCGGGCGATGGTCCCGGCCGGCAAGGTGCAGACCGCCATCCCCACCACGAAGATGGAGATCGGCAGCGTCGCCAGCGCCGCGCTGGGCGCCAGCGTGTTGCCGACGATGGCCCCAGTGGCATAGACGACCACCGCGTTGGCCCCGGCAAGCGCCTGCGCGACGACCAGCCGCGTGACGTTTCCGAACTCGTGCCGGCCGACGGATATGGACCCCGGTTCGGTATCGGCGGCGTGCGTGGCTTCGGCTTGCGGCATGGCGGTCCTCGGGCGGCGCGTCAGGAACGGTTGATCCTGGAATAGCGGCCGCCCATTATGAACGGAAGTGGTTTATTCTCATGGATGAATGAGCAGGAGTCATGGATGATCGACCGCCAGCTTCTGGCGATCCTGCGGGAGGTTGACCGTCTGGGCAGCGTCACCGCCGCCGCCGGGCGGCTGAACGTCAGCCAATCGGCGCTGAGCCACACGATCCGCAAGGTCGAGGAACGCTACGGAATCGAGATCTGGACCAAGAAGGGGCGCAGTCTCCGCTTCACCCAGGCCGGCGAGCATCTGCTGGTGCTTGCCCAGCGCGTGCTGCCGCAGATCGAACATGCCGAGCGGGTTCTAGCCGATTTCGCCTCGGGCCAGCGGGGAGCGCTGCGGGTGGGGATGGAATGCCACCCCTGCCAGAAATGGCTGATGCGGATGACCGCGGCCTATCTGACGCAATGGCCGGACGTGGATCTGGAGGTCCGCACCGCCTTTCGTTTCGACGGAATCGCTGCGCTTCAGGAAAACGAGATTGACCTGCTGATCACGCCCGATCCGATCACTTCACCCGACATTCTCTTCACACCCGTCTTCGATTACGAACTTGTCCTGGTGGTGCATGAAGCCCATCCGCTGGCCCCGCGCGGGCTGGTCCAGCCGCAGGACCTGCTGGGCGAGGAGTTGATCACCGTCCCGGTCAGCCTGGAGCGGCTGGATGTCTTCAGCCGCTTCCTCGTGCCGGCCCATTGCCGTCCGCGCCGCCACCGGACGACGGAGTCGGTCGACCTGATGCTGCAACTGGTCGCCGCCGGACGCGGCGTCACCGTGCTGCCGGATTGGCTGGTTCGCGAGGAGGGCTCCCACCTGCCGGTCCGCAGCCTGCGCCTCGGCCAAGACGGGATCGGCAAGAGCATCCATCTCGGCACCCGCCGCGGGGAAGAGGCGGTCGAGTACATCGCGGGCTTCCTGGCGCTGGCCCGGGAGATGGACCGGTAAAGGCCGCAGCCGACCGCATCCTCCCTTCACCCGAAGTGAACCCCGCCTTCAGAACAAGTCATTGATCGTGAAGTCCACCCCGGCGTAGCATCGCCATCATTGTCGAAGCGACGGAGATGGACATGTCCTCCCACACGGAGTCCCTTGAGCGGCTCGGGCTGCGCTCGCCGGTGATCCAGGCGCCGATGGCGGGGGGCGGCGATACGGCGGCGCTGGTCGCGGCGGTCAACGAAGCCGGTGGTCTGGGCTTCGTCGGCGCGGCCTATCTGACCGACGCGCAGATTGCCGAGCGAACTCTCGATGTCCGCAGCCGCACCGCCCTGCCTTTCGGCATCAACCTGTTCGCGCCGACGCCGGCCCCCGGTCCCGTGCCGATGATGGCCGACGCGTTGGCCCGCGTT
This sequence comes from Azospirillum sp. B21, assembly GCF_008364825.1. Taxonomy (GTDB): domain Bacteria; phylum Pseudomonadota; class Alphaproteobacteria; order Azospirillales; family Azospirillaceae; genus Azospirillum. The sequence continues at coordinate 107,744 of NZ_VTTO01000003.1, read as the reverse complement.
GCCCCTTTTTACGCCGAACTCGGGCTGCCGGCACCGGAGACGCCATCTCATTCCGGCGACGGGTTCGACCGGCAGTTCGCGGCGCTGCTCGACAGCGGGGCGGCCTACTACAGCGTCACCTTCGGACTGCCGCCGGCCGACAGCGTGGCGGCGGCCAAGGCGCGCGGCATGCGGGTGCTGGGCACCGCAACCACGGTGGCGGAGGCGGTGGCGCTGGAACAGGCCGGCGTCGATGCGGTGATCGCCCAGGGCGGCGAGGCGGGCGGGCATCGCGGCAGCTTCATCGGCGATCCCGCTGCAAATCTGGTCGGCACGATGGCGCTGGTTCCGCAGGTGGCCGATGTGGTCGGTATTCCGGTGATCGCGTCCGGCGGGATCATGGACGGGCGCGGCATCGCCGCGGCGTTGGCGCTGGGTGCAACGGCGGTGCAAATGGGCACCGTTTTCCTGACCTGCGACGAGGCCGGCATTCCGGAGGCGCACAAGGCCGCCATCCTCACGGCCCGTGAGGATCAGACCCGGCTGACCCGCGCCTTTTCCGGCCGACCGGCGCGGGGCATCGTCAACCGCTTCATGGAGGCGGTGGAGGACCCGGCGGCACCCGACGCGGTGCTGCCCTTCCCGCTGCAGAACGCGCTGACCCGGCCGCTACGCACCGCCGCCGGCAAAGCCGGGCGGGCGGAATTCCTGTCGCTGTGGGCCGGCCAGGGGCTGCGGCTGGCACAACGCCGGCCGGCGGGGGAACTGGTGGCGGAACTGCTGCACGGGACCGAAGCGGTGCGGCGTCGGCTGGGTGGCTGAGTCCGAGGGGACGCTGGACTCAGGCGGTCGGTTCAGGCCGTCTCGGCCATCACCCGGTTGCGGCCACCGCGCTTGGCGGCATAGAGGGCCTGATCGGCGCGCCGGACCAGGGCCATCGCCGGCTCACCGGCGCGGAACTCGGCGACGCCGACCGACAGGGCGACGGTGCCATAATTGGCGTTGCGCGCCTTGTTGACGATCTGGCGGGCGCCGACGAAGCTGCGCACCTGCTCCGCCAGCTTGGTGGCGTTCTCCAGGCTGGTGCGCGGCAGGATGATCGCGAACTCCTCCCCGCCATAGCGGACGGCGGTGTCGCGGCCCTTGATGCATTCGGTCAGCATGCGGGCGACCAGCTTCAGCACATGGTCGCCGACCAGATGGCCGTGGGTGTCGTTGAAGGCCTTGAAATGGTCGATGTCGACCATCAGCAGCGACAATGGCTGCTCGTCGCGCACCGATGCGTCCATCGCCTCCTGCAGCATCAGGTCGAAGGCCTTGCGGTTGCCGATGCCGGTCAGCCCGTCGGTCAGCGCCTCGCGTCGCGCAGTGTCCAGGCTGACCCGCATCTCCGCCAATTGCTGGCTCGATTCCTGAAGCTGGAACTGAAGGGCGGTCTGACGGTCGACGATCTCCTTGGTCTCGGCCGCGATGGCCGCGACCATCGCGCGCAGTTCCGGCAGGCTGAGCGGCTGGTCCAACTCGTCCCGGAATCCGGTCAAGGCGTTGCCGTAGCGCTCCGTCTCCGACCCGACATTGCCCAGCTGCTCCAGAATGCGGCCCAGCGCGTAGCGCGCCTTGTCGGAGGTTTCGCGGATCGCCTGCGCTTCGGCATCGAGCGTGAAGAAGCGCTTGTACAATTCGTCGCACAGCGTCTGCGACGTGGTCAGCCCGTCGCGGCGCGCCAGATCGATGGCGCGGGTCAGGTCCGGGTTGCGGCCGCTGAAATAGACGTACCAGAGCGTGAAGTTTTCCGGGGTGGGCGGCAGCCGGTCTGACAGCATCCGCTCCATGGCCTTCGCGGCAAGGCCGCTGGAACGCTCGAAATCCTCCGTGATCGCCACGACCGTCGTCCGTCAAAAATCATTCGGTTTCGAACGGTACGCGGCCCAAGCCCTTACGGCAAGAAGGTTTTTGGCGATGCGGCGAGTTGTTGCAACCGCTCTAGTTGCACTGCCCGATCGAGCTTTCCGCACAGATGTGCGTGCCGTCGGTCCAGCGAGCACCCGACAGGTCGGCGTTGTTCAGATCGGTGCCGGTTAGCCTGGCCCCGGTCAAGTCTGCCCGCACCAGCGACGCCCCCACCATCTTGGCATTGCGCAGGTCGGCGTCGCGGAAACTGGCACCGGCAAGGTTGGCCCGGGTGAAATCGGCCTCAATCAGTCGCGCCCCGTCGAAGATCGCCCCCGGCGCCGTGCTGCTGACGAACCTCGCGCGATAGCCGTCGGCATCGGTCAGCTTGGCCTGCCCCAGATTGGCCCGCTGAAATGTCGCATCGCGCAGCATCGCGCCGCTGAGGTCGACCCCGGTCAGCGTCTGCCCCTCCATGGAACAGCGCCGCCAATTGACCTTCGGCTGCGCCGCCTCCGTACAGGCGGCCAGCGCCGGCCCGGCGGAAAGGAAGGTGACGACCGCGGCTGCGGCCAGAAGAGGGGCGGAGCGGAGCCGAGCGACGAATACGTTCTTCATTCCTCGATAGATGGGGGCATCGCCCGTGAACTCAAGCTCGGCCCCTGTCGGATTGGTCGGGATTCAACCGTGCCACCGCCCGTCCCGCCTGAGGCGGCCAGGGACCGGCCGCATGGGCCGCCGCCTGTCCGGCGAGAGCCGCCGCAACCTCCGGAGAAAAGGGACAGGTCTTGCGGGTGGCGAGATCGACGTGCAGCAGCATGAACTCCGCGGTCGCCGCGAGCCACCCTTCTTCCCCATGACGCATCTCGTGGAACAGATGCAGCCGCTTGGCGTCCGCGCCCAGAACCAGAGAGTCGAAGCGGAGCGGCGCCCCTTCCGTCACCTCGCGGGCATAGGTCAGGTGCGCGTCGACCACGAAGACCGACCGGTTCTCCGCCGCCACATAGCCCTTGCCGATCCCGAACCGGTCCAGCACGGCATCCGTGGCATGGTCGAAGGCCAGCAGATAATAGGCGACGTTCATGTGCCCGTTGTAGTCGATCCACTCCGGACGGACGGTTTCGCGGTGGATGGCAAGGGGGGTGGTCATTTTTTCTTAGCCCAATAAGCGTGAACTCTATTCAATTCTTCAACGAAAAACATAAGTTTATCAGAAACTTCAAATCCAAGATCCGACGCCATTTTGTAGAATCCAGCGCCAGGTATTTTACTCGGAACCCCATTTTCCCTTCCAATTACCACTACAGATAACAGTGGTCTTCCATTATTATGTTCATGCACACTAATTTCACACAGCATGTTGCTAAGTGCAGATCTATCCTCAGGAGAACCCATGTTCAATCCCAAGGGGCCTGCGACATCAAGATAGGACAACACTTTCCGCTCTATCGCTGTTTCAACAAGATGATTGCGGAGATCGTATTCGAGCACTTTATTCCTCCCTAAAGTATTCAGGAATATGCAAGAGCGGGCAACAGGCTCCGAGCGCCTAATGCCTCCAATATATCAAAAAACCCTCATGCGTGGCCTTGTAGCTCAGCGTGCCGACCTGATCCTTGTTCGCTTCGAAAAAGGAACGTCGGCACGGCATGATGTCCGCCGGGATGCCGGTGCCAGCCTTGGCCGCATGGGCGAACACCGCCGACCGCCGTTCCTTCGGCGCATCGTCCGGGACGATCACCAGCAGGTCGTAATCGCTGTCCTCATGGAAGTCGCCGCGCGCCCGGCTGCCGAACAGATAGACGGCATCAGGCTCCAGGGCCGGAACGATCCGGTCCAGAAGGATCTGCAGCTTCTCGTCGACCACGCCCATCACCTATGCCTCTGCGTTCAGAAACGCCGCGACAGTCGCGCGGACCTGCTCGATTTCAGCCAGCCAGCGGGACACGTCGTCGGGATCGGGCTCGTCCGGCGGGCTGTCGAAAACATCGATGCTCGGATAGCGGAAAGCCGCGACGAAGATGGTGAACCGTTCCAGCGGCAGCAAGGTTGGACGCAAGGGATGATCCGACGGCACATCGTCGAGCAGCGCCACGATGTTGTGCTGTTTGGGCGGATGGCGGCCGAGCGAGACGAGGGCTGCCTTCACCAGTTTCTCCGCCGCCTGCTGGCAATGGTAGGCCGCAGATTTGACCGCCGAGCCGACAAGGCAGGCACGGATCGCGCGGATGTCCTCGTCCACCACCGCCAGCCAGGCTGCGACCACCCTATCGACCATAGACCTGAACCCCGAAGTGGTTGGCCTCGTAACAGAGTGTTCCCACCGAATTCTTGTAACGTTCAAAGCCGGTACGGGAGCAGGGAATGATGTCGGCCGGAACCCGGGACTGCCGACTGGCATCGAAGGCGGTGGCCATGGACCGCCGTTCCTTCGGCGCATCGTCCGGGACGATCACCAGCAGGTCGTAATCGCTGTCCTCGTCGAAATCGCCGCGTGCCCGGCTGCCGAACAGGTAGACGGCCTCCGGCTCCAGGGCCGGGACGATCCGGTCCAGCAGGAGTTGCAGCTTCTCGTCTCCCCGTGTGTCGACCGTGCCCATGAAAATCCTCCGCCGCCCATCCTAACACGGAACGGGCGGCGGAGGATCCAATCAGACCGAGAAGTACTTGGCCCGCGGGTGGTGCAGGACGATCGCCGAGGTGCTCTGCTCCGGATGCAGCTGGTCCTCGTCCGACATCTCGATGCCGATGCGCCCGGCGTCCAGCAGCTTCAGAAGCTGTTCCTGGTCCTTCAGGTTCGGGCAGGCCGGATAGCCGAAGCTGTAGCGGCTGCCGCGATAGGACTGCTGCAACAGCTTCTCCTTGTCGCGGCTGTCCTCGGCGCCATAGCCCAGCTCCGCGCGGATACGGGCGTGGACATATTCCGCCATCGCCTCGGTCATCTCCACCGACAGGCCGTGCAGGTAGAGATAGTCCTGGTAGCGGTTTTCGGCGAACCACTCGCGCGCTACCTCGGCGCAATGCTGGCCCATGGTGACGACCTGCAGGCCGATCACGTCACGCTCGGGATCGGTCACGTCGCGCAGGAAGTCGGCGATGCACTCGCCATCCTCCTTGGCCTGGCGGGGCATGGTGAAGCGGGCGGCCTCGGTGGTGCCGTCCTCCTCGAACAGGATCACGTCGTTGCCGTCGGCCGCCGCCTTCCAATAGCCGTAGACGGCGGTCGGACGCAGGATTTCCTCCTTCGCCGCGATCTGGAGGATGCGGTCGAGCACCGGCCGCAGCTCCTTCTTCGCCCACTCCTTGAACTCCTCGAAGGACTTGCCGTCCTTCCGGTAGCCCCATTGCAGCTGGTAGAGCATCCGCTCGTTGAGGTAGGTGACCAGCGTCTTCAGCGGCACATGGTCGATCAGCTTCGGCCCCCAGAAGGGCGGGGTCGGCACCGGAACGCCTTCAGCCAGCCGATGGCGGCGGGCGCGAACGGCGTCCTTGTCGACCGGGCCGGTGGCGGCGCTGGTCGCCTGCCCCAGCACGCGGCGGCGGTTGGTCGCCTTTCCGGCGCGCTTGGCCTGCTGAATGGCGAGTTGCTGGTCGAAGCTACCCTCCACGACCTTGTCCATCAGGGTCAGCCCGTCGAAGGCATCGCCGGCGTAAGCCACGCGGCCGGAGCCGTAGGACGCCACGCAGTCGCCCTCGACATAGGCGCGGGTCAGGGCGGCGCCGCCGAGCAGCACCGGCACCTCCAGCCCCTCGCGGGTCATCTCCTCCAGGTTCTCGCGCATCACCACGGTGGACTTCACCAGCAGGCCGGACATGCCGATGGCGGTGGCCTTGTGCTCCTTGGCGGCCTGGATGATGGCGGAGACCGGCTGCTTGATGCCGAGATTGACCACCTTGTAGCCGTTGTTGGTCAGGATGATGTCGACGAGGTTCTTGCCGATGTCGTGGACGTCACCCTTCACGGTGGCGAGGACCAGCGTGCCCTTCTCCTGGCCCTCCACCTTTTCCATGTGCGGCTCAAGCCACGCCACCGCAGCCTTCATCGTCTCCGCCGACTGCAGAACGAAGGGAAGCTGCATCTTGCCGGCGCCGAACAGTTCGCCCACCACCTTCATGCCGTCGAGCAGATAGGTGTTGATGATCTCCAGCGGCGGGTGCGTCTTCATCGCCTCGGCAAGGTCGTCCTCCAGCCCGGTGCGGTCGCCGTCGACGATGCGCTCCTTCAGCCGCTCCTCGACGGTTTCGGCGCGGGCCTTCTTCTTGGCGTCGGCAGCCTTGCGGCCTTCGAACAGGGCGATGAAGGCCTGGAGCGGGTCGTATCCTTCCGCACGGCGGTCGAAGATCAGATCCTCGGCGGTCTTGACCTCCTTCTCGGGGATCTGGTGCAGCGGCAGGATCTTGGAGACATGGACGATGGCGCCCGTCATCCCCTTCTTCACCGCATGGTCGAGGAAGACCGAGTTCAGCACATGGCGCGCCGCGGCGTTCAGGCCGAAGGAGACGTTGGACAGGCCCAGGATGATCTGGCAGCCGGGCATCTCGCGGGCGATCGCCTCGATGCCCTCCAGCGTCCAGATGGCGAGCTTGCGGTCGTCCTCGTTGCCGGTGGCGATGGTGAAGGTCAGCGGATCGAACAGCAGGTCGGACGGGGCGAGGCCGTACTCGTTCACCGCCAGATCGTAGAGCCGCTTGGCGATGGCGAGCTTGCGGTCCGGCGTCTTCGCCATGCCCTCTTCGTCGATGGTCAGCGCGATGACGGCGGCGCCGAACTTCTTGGCGAGCGCCAGACGCTGCCTTGCCGGCTCCTCGCCGTCCTCGAAGTTGATCGAGTTGAGGATCGCCTTGCCGCCATAGAGCGCCAGCGCCTGTTCCAGCACCTTGTACTCGGTGGAGTCGATCACCAGCGGCGCGGTGACGGACCCGGCGAAGCGGGAGATGACCGCGTTCATCTCCGCCACCTCGTCACGACCGACGAAGGCGGTGCAGACGTCCAGCGAGTGGCTGCCCTCCTTCACCTGCTCGCGCGCCATCTCGACGCAACCGTCCCAGTCGTTCTTCTCCTGCAGCTCGCGCCACTTCTTCGAGCCGTTGGCGTTGCAACGCTCGCCGATGGCGAAGAAGGCGTTCTCCTGGCGCAACGTGACCTGGGAGTAGAGCGAGGCCACCGCCGGCACCCAATGGACGGTGCGGCCCTTCGGTGCCGGGCGGTGCGAGCCGGCGGGGGCCAGCTTGCGCAGCATCTGGTTCGCCGCCGCGATGTGGGGCACGTTGGTGCCGCAGCAGCCGCCGACGAGGTTCACCCCGTCCTCCGACACGAAACGCTCCAGCCAATGGGCGAAGTCGTCGGCACGGAGCGGGTAGTGCGTCTTGCCGTCCACCAGTTCCGGCAGGCCGGCATTCGGCTGGACCGAGATCAGCCCCGGCCAGTTCTGCGACAGCCAGCGCACATGCTCGCTCATCTCCAACGGGCCGGTGGCGCAGTTCAGGCCCATCAGCGGCACGTCGAGCGCCTGGATGACGGTGGCGGCGGCGGCGATGTCGGTGCCGACCAGCAGCGTGCCGGTGGTCTCCACCGTAACCTGGACGAAGACGGGGGTGTCGCTGTTGGCCTCAAGCCGGGCACGCTTGATGCCGTTGACGGCGGCCTTGATCTGCAGCGGGTCCTGGCAGGTCTCCACCAGGATGGCGTCGGCCCCGCCGGCGATCAGGCCGGCGGCCTGGACATAGAAGCTGTCCTCCGCCGGCTGATAGGCGATGTGGCCCAGGCTGGGCAGCTTGGTGCCCGGCCCGATGGAGCCGATGACGAAGCGCGGCAGGCCGTCCTTGAAGCTTTCCGCCGCCTCGCGCGCCAGCTCGACCGCGCGCTGGTTGATCTCGAAGGCCTTCTCGGAAATGCCGAACTCGCCCAGCGTCACCGGCGAGGCGCCGAAGGTGTCGGTCTCCACCATGTCCGCGCCGGCTTCAAAATAGCCGCGGTGAATGTCGCGAACGATGTCCGGGCGCGACAGGGGCAGGATGTCGGTGCAGTTCTCGTGCCCCCAGTAATCCTTCTCGACGTCGAGGTCGAGCGCCTGGATGCGGCTGCCGAACCCGCCGTCGCAAAGCAGAACGCGGTCACGCAGGGTGTCGAGGATGTGGGGCATGGGAATGCGTCTTGTCCGTTATTTGGCGGGTTCGGGGCGGAATGGCGGGGTCAGGTGAGGCCGTGGCGGCTGGCGGGCCACCAATCTATGGCAAGTATTTGCTCAAGACTGTAGGGGCAATCGTCCGGCAAGCTCCACTCGAAAGCAGCTTCGGCTGGTAGATCAGCGCAAGCCACCAAGCGCACCCTGCCATACAGGTCTGAAAGATCGATACCACTGTAGAGAATTGGGCTATCTCCAAGCAATGTCTTGATGTCGAAGCGCGTGCGCATGATCGACAAGCGCAATTCGACATCTGCCACAGCACTTTGTATGAATTGGAAGCGCAGCAATCCGAGCATGACCTGCCGAATGCCCTCTTGCAGGTCCCGGCGCTCGCGCCGCCCAATACTCTCGATTTCCTCCGCGACATTCTCCCAATCAACGGGGATGGAAATACGCTCACGCGATGCCTCCCGCAGCAACCGCCCCTGCTCCAGAGCCCAAGCATAGAAGTCGGTGTCGTATCCGATCCGGCTGTCCATGGCGTCAGCCCTCCAGGCCATGCCGGTTCACCGGCCACCACTCCGGATCGCGCAGGTCCTCCAAAGCGAAGGGGCACTCCTTCGGCAGCGCGTCGATGGCGATGCTGTCGTCCTGGCAGGCGTCGTCGCGGCCGTCCAGCCACGCCTTCCCCAGGATCTCGGCCGGCCAGCGCTGCAGGCTCGGATGCACCTCCAGCTTGTCCTCCAAATGGCGGCGGGCCTTGGTCACGGAGATACGCCATTTCCGGCGCGGATAGGGATCGGGCGAGTATTCCAGCTTCAGAAGATGCTCGATCACCGTGGCGAGATGACTGCGGATCGCGTCCTTGACCTGCCCGCCCATGATGTCGAGTTCCTCGGCGATGTGCTCCCAGTCGATGGGCGAGTTGGAGCGTTCGGTCGCCGCTTCGCGCAGCAGCCGCGCCTGTTCCTGGGTCCAGGCGTAGAAGTCCGTGTCGTATCCGATCCGGCTGTCCATGTCATCGCCCTCCCGCGACAATTCGCCGTCCAAGCGTAGCACAGGGCGGCGGCCGGCGCCCTACCCCGCCACCGCCGCGGCGGCTGGCGCGGCCTTCGCCTTCACGCCCAGCATGCGGCAGATGGCGATGGTCAGGTCGGAGCGGTTCAGCGTGTAGAAGTGGAAATCGTGCACCCCTTGCGCCTGCAACTCCTGGCACTGCTCAGCCGCCACGGTCGCGGCGACGAGGTGGCGGGTCTCCGGGTCGTCGTCCAAGCCCTCGAAGGTCTCGGCCAGCTTCTTCGGCATCGATGCGCCGCACTTGCCGGCGAACTCCACCGCGCGGGCGAAGTTGGTGATCGGCAGGATGCCGGGGACGATCGGCACATGGATGCCGGCCGCGGCGCAGCGGTCGAGGAAGCGGAAATAGACGTCGTTGTCGAAGAAGAACTGGGTGATGGCGCGGGTGGCCCCGGCATCGACCTTGCGCTTCAGGTTGTCCAGGTCGAATTGGGCGCTCGGCGCCTCCGGATGGGATTCGGGATAGGCTGCGACCGAGATCTCGAAGTCGGCGATGCGCTTCATTCCCGCCACCAGATCGGCGGCATAGGCATAGCCGCCGGGGAACGGCTCGTAGCGGCCGCCGACGCCGCCCGCGGTCTCCGGCGGGTCGCCGCGCAGGGCCACCAGATGGCGGATGCCGGCATCCCAATAGGTGCGGGCGATGGCGTCGATCTCATCGCGGGTGGCGCCGACGCAGGTGAAGTGGGCGGCGGCCGGGATGCCGGTCTCCGCCTGGATGCGGCAGACGGTGGCGTGGGTGCGCTCGCGGGTCGAGCCGCCGGCGCCGTAGGTCACCGACACGAAGCCGGGCGACAGCGGAGCCAGCCGCCGGATCGACTGCCACAGGCTCTGCTCCATCTTCTCCGATTTGGGCGGGAAGAATTCGAAGCTGACGGACGGCTGTGCAGAGGTGGGCGCGGTCATGACGGGACTCCGCTGAGCGAGTGGGCGGGCTTCGGGGAAGGAACTTGAATGCCGGCCGCAAGGCGGGTGGCCGGCCAGATGGAAACGGTGAGCGGATCGCCCGGCAGATGCACCACCGGGCCGCAATCCAGCCCCGACTGGCGGCACCAGCCGGCGACTTCGGCGTCCGCGAAGCCCAGGCGGCGGTGCGCATGCTCCTCGCGCAGGGCTTCCAGATGGTGGGGGGCGAAATCGACGACCAGCAGCAGCCCGCCGGGGCGCAAGACCCGCGCCGCCTCGGCCAGAACGCCGGCCGGCGATTCGGTGTAGTGCAGCACCTGGTGGATCACCGCGGCGTCGAAGGAACCGGAGGGGAAGGGCAGCTGATACATGTCCGCCTGCCGGACATGGCAATGGCGAAGCCCCGCCTCCTCCAGCCGGTTGCGGGCGACGGTCAGCATCTCGCGCGACTGGTCTACCCCGATCGCACGGTGGACGCGTCGGGCGAGTACCTCCAGCATCCGTCCGGTGCCGGTGCCGATATCCAGCAGCTCCTCCACCCCCTCTTTCGGGAACAGGCGCAGCAGAGCGGCCTCGACCTCGCCTTCCGCAACGTGAAGGGAGCGGATTTCGTGCCAGCGCGCGGCATTCTCACGGAAATAGGCGGCGGCGACCTCCGACCGGGATCGCTTGATCGCCTCCAGCCGCTCCAGATCGAGCGTGAGCGTCGGATCCTCGTCGGGGATGGCGTCGACCAGCACGCGTGCCAACTCGGCCGATTGCCCCTTCTCGGCAAGGCGGTAGAAGGCGAAAGTGCCCTCGCGGAAGCGGTCCAGCAGCCCGGCATCGCACAGAAGCTTCAGATGGCGGGAGACGCGCGGCTGGCTCTGACCCAGGATCTGGGTCAGTTCGGTCACCGTCAGCTCGCCATGCGCGCAGAGCGCCAGCAGCCGCAACCGCGTGGTCTCGGCCGCCGCCTTCAGCGTCGCCAGCAGATCGTCCATCGCCTCACGTCCGATTCGGGCCAGGGAGGGGTGCGGCCGGCCGGTGCACCACGCCCCGACAGCCCGGATACAGATATAAAGATATCTTTATGCGTCGTAAACCGCTTTTCGCGGACAGCCGCCATCGCACCCATTATGGCGGTGGCCCGGCCCCTGCCTGTCTGCCCGGTCCAAGGTCGAAAGCGGTGGCGCACAAGCTCTCCGGCGCCGTTGCGGCAAAGCCGTCACAAGCGTCCCGCCGCCTCGCAGGGCGCGACCGCCCATGCTGGTCAAACGGCAAAGCCTGTGTTAGGTCATGAAACGGTGGAAATTCTGCGATATCTCGCCCAATCTTCCCGCCGACCGCGTAGCCACCTTGCCAGGGTTGAGGACATCCGCCATCGGAGTCTTCGGTTGTGGCCAGGACATGCGGCGACCCGCACCGAGTCGAGCCCACTGATAAAGAGCCGTCGCACATGAAGCTGGCCAGCCTTTCCCGCTCCCTCCTCCGTACGGCCACCGTGGTGGCCTTCGCCCTGACGGCGACGGCCTGCGCGACCAACCCAGGCGACTCGGGCGCGACGGACGCCGCCTATCAGGTCAACGATCCGCTGGAGATCCCCAACCGATTCGTCTTTGCCGCCAACGAGGCGGCGGACATCCTGGTGATCCGTCCGGCGGCGGAGGTTTATGTGGGCGTCGTGCCCGATCCGGTGCGCGACGCGATCCACAACTTCATCGACAACCTGATGTCGCCGCTCTACATCGCCAACAACCTGCTGCAGGGCAATGTGGACGGGGCGTCGCACGCCACCGGGCGCTTCCTGACCAACACCATCCTGGGCGTGGGCGGCCTCGCCGATGTCGCCACCCAGGCCGGCATCCCGAACGCGCCGGAGGATTTCGGCCAGACGCTGGCGGTGTGGGGCGTGGGTGACGGCCCGTACATCGTGCTGCCGCTGCTGGGCCCGTCGAACCTGCGCGATACCGCCGGCTATGCCGTCGACACCGTCGGCGACCCGGTCCGCATCTGGGCCTACGGCACCGACCACAAGGGCATGCTGGTGACCCGTTCGGTGGTCAGCGCCGTCGACCGCCGGTCCGAGATCCTGAGGGAGGTCGACGACCTGCGCCGCAACTCGCTGGACTTCTACGCCACCGCGCGCAGCCTGTACCAGCAGCAGCGCCGGGCAGCGATTGCCAACAACAAGGCGTCGGCCGCGCCGGAGTTCCCGGACTACTCCACCCCGCCGAAGCCCTGATCCCGAACCCGTCCAGCCGGTTCGCCGGCTGGACGCCTATGGATTTCGGATCCCCGAGGTCACAGGACCCCCAAAGGCCACATGACCGTTGACAATGCCGCGGCAACCGCCACCTTTCGCCCTACCATGCTGACACGCCGTAATTTTGTCGCGTGCGCTGCCCTGCTCGCGGTGAGCGGTTGGGCCGGGCACACCCTCATCTCCCCCGCCGCTGCGCAAGGCGCGGACCAGGGAGCCAGCGCGTTCATCCAGAAGCTGGGGAACGACGCCATTGCAACCTTCTCGGACAAGAGCCTGTCGCGCGATCAGGCGATCCAGCGCTTTCGCACGCTCCTGTACGCCGGCTTCGACGTGCCGTACATCGGCCGCTGGGTGCTGGGCCGCTACTGGAACAGCGCCAACGAGGCTCAGCGGGCCGAGTACCAGAAGCTGTTCGAGCAGCTGATCGTCAACACCTATGCCGAACGTTTCGTCGAATATTCCGGCGAGACCTTCAAGATCGTCGGGACCTCCCCGGCCGGCGAGGCGGATACCTTGGTGACGACCCAGATCGTCCGTCCCAACGGTCCGCCGGTCAATGTCAGCTGGCGCGTCCGCAAGGCGGGTGCCGACTTCAAGATCATCGACGTGGTGGTGGAGAATGTCAGCATGGGTGTAACCCAGCGGCAGGAATTCGCCTCCGTCGTCGAGCAGAACGGCGGCCGCATCGACGGCCTGATCCAGGCCCTGCGCCAGAAGGTCGGCCGCGCCGGCTGAACGGCCTGAGCGGCAAAACACCTCAACCGGCCAAGGCCGTCTTCCCCCATGGAAGACGGCCTTTTCCATGCCCGGGCCGCCGGCTCCGGCCCGACAACGGAGGAGTACCGTCGAGAAACCGTGACGCGCCTGTCCGAACGGGCTATCGTTGCGCCGACGCTGCTGTCTTTCGTCATACGGTGGATCCGGGAACCCACGCCATGGCCGAACGCGATCCCAAAGAGATCGACGAACTCCGGACGATCATCCAGGCGCATCAGGCGTGGCTGAAGCGGCCGTCCAATGGCCGCCGCGCCGATCTCAGCTTTCGCGACCTGTCGCGGCTGAACCTGGAGCGCGTTTCGCTGGCAGGGGCCAAGCTGGCAGGGGCTAACCTCAGCAGCACCCGCATGGTGAAGGCCGACTTGTCGCAGGCCGACCTGTTCGGCGCCGACATGGAGGCGGTGAACCTGTCGGGCGCCATCCTGACCGGTGCCGACCTGCGCGGGGCCAACCTGCACCGCGCCCTGCTGACCGACGCCAACCTGCGCGGCGCCGATTTCCGCGCCGGTGAGTTGGTCGACAGCGGCGGCCCGGACGGCAGCCAGACGGCCCGCGGCACCGGCACCACCCGCCTGACCGAAGCCAAGATGGAACGCTCGATCCTGGCCGGCGCGAACTTCACCGGCTGCGACCTGACCGGCGCCGACCTGAACGACGCCGACCTGACGGGGGCGGAACTGACCTCGGCCGTGCTGATGGGCACCGATTTCTGCGGGGCCAACCTGGACGGGGCCGTGTTCGGCAACACGGTGATGGACCACGCCACCCTGACCCGCACCTTCATCCCCTTCGCCCTGCCGCCCGACGCCATCGTCCAGCCCAACTACACGGCGATGCCGGTGGCCGAGTTCCTGGAACTGGTGGAGCGGCACGAACGCTGGGTCGACAGCGGCGGGGCCGAGGGGGCGCGGCTCGACCTCGACCTCGTGTCGGTGGCGGGGGCGGACCTGCATGGCCGCACGCTGGCGGCCGCCCGGCTGCGCCGTTGCCGCCTGCCCGGCGCCCGCCTGACCAAGGCCAGCCTGGAAATGGCCGAGCTGTCCTACATCGACCTGGACGAGGCCGACCTGCGCGACGCCGTGCTGCGCGGGGTCACCCTGCGCCGCGCCTATCTGGCGCACACGCTGATGAACGGGGTGGACGCCCGGCCGGTGCCGCTGGCCGGCGGCCGCGACTGGCCGGCCAATTTCGAGGGCGCCGACTTCTCCGACGCCGACCTGCGCGATTCGACCATGGGCGCGGCGGTGGTCCGTGGGGCGAATTTTCAGAATGCGCTGACGGACCGGTCCGGCATCGACGTGCCCAGCGCCTCCAGCCCGTTCCCCCTGCCGCCACCGGAAGAGCGGCGGCGCCAGAAGCGCTTCGTGCGTCCGGGCATGGTCATCCATACGGAACATGGCAGCTTCCCCGCCCGCAACTGGTCGGTGGGCGGCCTGTGCCTGCTGGCGGTCAACCAGCCCTATCAGCGCGGCCAGACCTTCCAGGCCCGCGTCGTGCTGGCCGACCGGCAGGAGGTGACGGCCGTGGCCAACCTCGTGGTGCTGCATCGCGACGAGGAGCGCGGCCAGCTATCCGTCCGCTTCCACCAATATGGCGACGACCTGAAGGCGCTGCTGAAGACCGCCTTCCTGGAACATCAGCGAATGGCCGGCTGAGCTGGCGGTTCAATGCATCTGCCCTTGATCTTTTGATTTGAAAGGATCGTTGATTCCTCGGAACGATCAGGGGGAACGATCCACAAGAGGCCCTGTTTGAATGGAGCACGCCGGATGGGGGCACAACCCGCCGGTCCATCCCCGAACGGAGGCTCCTATGGCAGACGAACAGAAGCCCAGGAAAGTTGGTGTGTATGACTCCGTGACCGGAGCCGGAAGCTCCGGGATGAACTGGATGTGGATCATCATCGGTCTGATCGTGGTCGCGATCGTCCTCTATCTCCTGTTCCGCTGACCCGCGGCACCCGCCGCCATGACGGCCGACAATGAACTCCCTCGCGAAGAGGGCGACGCGGTCATTCCCCTGCACGACGAGTCGGTGACAGTCGGCAAGCAGCGGGTGGAACGAAGCCGTGTCCGCGTGACGACGCGCGTGTCCGAACGCGAAGCGATGGTCCGCGAATCGCTGGAGCATGAAGAGGCCACCGTCACCCGCGTCCCGATCGACCGCGAGATCGACGCCCATCCCGGCATCCGCCAGGAAGGGGACGTGACGGTGATCCCGCTGGTCGAGGAAGTGCTGGTGGTGGAACGCCGCCTGATGCTTCGCGAAGAGCTGCACATCCGTAGGAACCGGCGGACCGTCGAGGTCGAGCAGCCCGTTACCCTGCGTTCGGAGGAAGCGGTGGTGGAGCGTGTGACAACCCCGCCCTCCCCTGTCCATTCGCCCAATCAGCCCCCGTCCCCCAATCCGAATTCGCTCGAGGAGTAAAGCCGATGACCAAAACCATCGTCGCCCTCTATGACCACCGATCCGAGGCCGAAACCGCATCCCGCGACCTGCAGGCCGCCGGATTCGAATCCAGCGCCGTCGAGATTCTGTCCCATGCCGATTTGAGCAGCGGCGGGTGGAGCGGCAGCGACACCACCGGCCTCGGCACCACCACCGGCGATTCGTCGGTCGGCGCCGCCGCCGGCATGGCCCGCACCGACCTGTCGACCGGCTATGTCGCGTCGCCCAACACCGTCCCCGGCAGCAGCATGGGCACCGGAATGGGTTCGACCGCCGGCAGCACCACCGGTACGACCGGCGGCGGCATCCTGACCCGCCTGTCGGGCTGGGGCATCCCCAACCATGATGCGCAGGTCTATGCCGAGGGCGTGCGCCGCGGCGGCTCGCTGCTGAAGCTCCGCCTGGACGAGGAGGATGTCGACCGCGCCATGGAGGTGCTGGAGCGCGGCAACGTGGTGGATGTCGAGGAACGCAGCGCCGCCTATCGCAACTCCGGCTGGACCGGCTTCGACGAGAGCGCCGACTATTACGACGACAGCTCGGCCGAGGAGGAGCGCCTGCGTTACTCGCCCGGCCGCACCGCCATCGACACCACGGGCACGGGGATGGGCACCAGCACCAGCGGTGCCGGCCTGACCGGTGCCGCCGCCGCCATGCGCGACGTCAACACCGACAGCACCCGCACCACCCGCACCGGCACCTCTGAACGGGAAGAGCAGATCCCGATTGTCGAGGAGCAGATCAACATCGGCAAGCGCACCGTCGAACGCGGCGGCGTCCGCGTCCGCAGCTATGTCGTCGAGACGCCCGTCGAAGAGCAGGTGCGCCTGCGCGACGAGACCGTCACCGTCGAACGCCGCCCCGGTGGCGTGGTCGAGGGCAGCACCGACGTTCCGGCCGACGCCTTCCGCGAGCGCACCATCGAGGTGACGGAGACCGACGAGGAAGCGGTGGTCAGCAAGACCGCCCATGTCCGCGAGACGGTGGTGGTCCGCAAGGATGTCGAGGAACGCGCCCAGAGCGTCCGCGACACCGTCCGCCGCACCGAGGTCGAGATCGAGGACACGCGGGACGAAAACCTGCATGACCGCCGCACCGACCGGACGGACGATGTGACCCGCTGACCGGCCGGAAGTCGGCGGCGGAGCGGGGTGGGACGGATGTGCCTATTGGTTGCTCTTTCCCCAACAAGTGCGACCAATCGCGCACTTAACGATCGGATGTGCATCTCTATCGTGTATCGGCGGCAAATCGCATTCCGCGATTCCGTTTCCCGCACCGGAGAGTTAGCCCATCATGTCTCGGTCCTTTACCCACCTCCGCCGCCGTCCGGTGACCAGCCTGCTCGCCGGCTTGGTGGCGGGCGTTCTGGCGGGTTCGTGCCTGCTGTCTTCCGCACAGGCGCAGACCGTTTCCAGCCAGCCCGCTGCCGCACCGGCCCCGCGCTCCACCCCGCTGCTGCAGACGGAGACCAACTCCAACGGCACGCCCATCGTGTATCCGAAGGGAACGCCGCAGGTCACCGCGCGCATCACCGAGATTCCTCCGGGCGCGCGCACCGGCGTGCATACCCATCAGATTCCTCTGTTCGTCTATATCCTGGGCGGCAAGCTGACGATCCGGGGCGAAACCGGCGAAAGCACCGTCTACAAGGAAGGTGACGCCTATATGGAGCGCACCGACTGGCATGAAGGCATCAATGAAGGCAGCGAGCCGGTTCGGCTGTTGGCCGTCTATCCCGGCGAAGTCGGTACGCCGCTGTCGGTCAAGCACGGCAACTGACCGCGCCAATGGAAAGGGGCCGCTGGTCTGTCCGACCGGCGGCCCCTTTCCTGCTCGGAAGGGCAGTCCCTCTATCCGTTAGCTGCGCACCAGCGGCTTGTACTTGATGCGGTGCGGCTGGTCGGCATCGGCGCCGAGGCGGCGCTTCTTGTCGGCCTCGTAATCCTGGAAGTTGCCTTCGAACCATTCGACGTGGCTGTCGCCCTCGAAGGCCAGGATGTGGGTGGCGATGCGGTCGAGGAACCAGCGATCGTGGCTGATGACCACGGCGCAGCCGGCGAAGCTCTGCAGCGCGTCTTCCAGCGCCCGCAGCGTATCGACGTCCAGGTCGTTGGTCGGTTCGTCGAGCAGCAGGACGTTGGCGCCGGACTTCAGCATCTTGGCGAGGTGGACGCGGTTGCGCTCACCGCCCGACAGCTGGCCGACCTTCTTCTGCTGGTCGGGACCGCGGAAGTTGAAGCTGGAGACATAGGCGCGGCTGGGCATGGTCTTCTTGCCAAGCTCCACCAGATCCAGCCCGTCGGAGATTTCCTCCCACACCGTCTTCTTGGCGTCCAGGCTGTCGCGGCTCTGGTCGACATAGCCGAGCTTCACCGTGTCGCCGACGCGGAAGGTGCCGGCGTCCGGCCCGTCCTGCCCGGTGATCATGCGGAACAGGGTGGTCTTGCCGGCGCCGTTCGGGCCGATGACGCCGACGATGCCGCCCGGCGGCAGGCGGAAGGACAGGCCGTCGATCAGCAGGCGGTCGCCGAAGCCCTTGGCGATGTTCTCCGCCTCGATGACGACGTTGCCCAGGCGCGGCGGCACCGGGATGACGATCCGCGTCTCGCCGCCCTGCTCCTTGGCACTTTCGGCCAGCAGCGTCTCGTAGGCGGTGATGCGCGCCTTGCTCTTGGCCTGACGGGCGCGCGGGGATTGCCGGATCCACTCCAGTTCGGTGGCCAGCTGCTTCTGGCGGGCTTCCTCCTGGCGGCCTTCCTGTTCCAGCCGCTTCTGCTTTTGCTCCAGCCAGGACGAGTAGTTGCCTTCCCACGGAATGCCCGACCCGCGGTCGAGTTCGAGGATCCAGCCGGTCACGCTGTCCAGGAAGTAGCGGTCGTGGGTGACCAGGACGACGGTGCCCTTGTAGTCCTCCAGGTGCTTCTGCAGCCAGGCGACCGATTCGGCGTCGAGGTGGTTGGTCGGCTCGTCGAGCAGCAGCAGGTCGGGCTTTTCCAGCAGCAGCTTGCAGAGCGCGACGCGGCGGCGCTCACCGCCCGACAGCTTGGTCACGTCGGCGTCGCCCGGCGGGCAGCGCAGGGCGTCCATGGCGATTTCGACCGTGCGGTCGATGTCCCAGGCGTCGGCGGCGTCGATCTTCTCCTGCAGCTCGCCCTGTTCGGCCAGCAGCGCGTCGAAATCGGCGTCGAGATCGGCCATCAGGTTCGACACTTCGTTGAAGCGGTCGAGCAGCGCCTTCGTCTCCTTCAGCGCCTCCATGACGTTTTCCTGGACGTTCTTGGTCGGGTCCAGCTGCGGCTCCTGCGAGAGGTAGCCAACCTTGGCGCCCTCGGCCGCCCAGGCTTCGCCGGAGTAGTCCTTGTCCAGACCGGCCATGATCTTCATCAGGGTCGACTTACCGGCGCCGTTGACGCCGAGCACGCCGATCTTCACACCCGGCAGGAACGACAGCCAGATGTTGTCGAGAACCTTCTTGCCGCCAGGATAGACCTTGCTCAGGCCCTTCATGACATAGACATACTGGTAGGACGCCATGCGCCGCTCCGACCTTCCGAAAAGATGTGAGAATTGGCGCCGCCCCTGCCTTGCGGTTCCACGGCACCCTGTCGCTAGGGTCCGGTTTTAGCGCATAAGGGCCTTGCATGAAACCTTGTTGAGCCGACTCGCGGGGATCGGGCGGCAACAGGAGGAAGAGGATTGGTCAGTTCCAAAGTCGAAATCTACGTCGATGCCGACGCCTGCCCGGTCAAGGCCGAGATTTACAAGGTCGCCGGCCGCACCGGCTGCAAGGTGTGGATCGTCGCCAACGCGCCGCTCCGCCTGCCGACGGAGTGCATGGCGGAGCTTGTGGTGGTCAGCGACGGCTTCGACGCCGCCGACAACTGGATCGCCGAACATGCCGGCCCGACCGACATCGTGGTGACGGCGGACATCCCGCTGGCCGACCGTTGCGTGAAGCGGAACGCGGTGGTGATCGGCCCGACCGGGCGCCCCTTCACGCCGGACAGCGTCGGCTCGGCGCTGGCGACCCGCGCGCTGATGCAGGATTTGCGCGACATGGGCGTGGTCGGCGGCGGCAACGCCCCGATGAGCCAGCGCGACAAGTCGCAGTTCCTGCAGACGCTGGACCAGGCGGTGCAGGCGCTGAAGGCGGGGCGCCGGCCGAAGTTCCGGTGAGAGCGGACGCAACGGTTGCCCCCACCTAGCCTCCCCCGCTGGGCGGGGGAGGGACTGCCGCTGCCGTTCCGAATAAGTACTTGCCCCCTCCCCCGCCCAGCGGGGGAGGGCTGGGGTGGGGGTAATCGCCCCTTACACCCTCACCACCTTGCCCGGATTCAGCAGATTGTCCGGATCGAAGGCGCGCTTCAAGTCGCCCATGACGTTGAACGCCTCGCCGGTCTCCTGCTCCAGAAACGCCATCTTGCCATAGCCGATGCCGTGCTCGCCGGTGCAAGTGCCGCCCATCTCCAGCGCGCGGGTCACCATCTTGTCGGCAAGGCGCTGGGCCTCGGCCAACTCGGCCGGGTTCTCCGGATCGAGAACGTACACGAGGTGGAAGTTGCCGTCGCCGACATGGCCGACCATCGGGGCCAGCATGTTGGACTCCGCCAGATCCTGCTTGGTCTCAAGGATGCAGTCGGCGAGCCGCGAGATCGGCACGCAGACGTCGGTCGGCCAGCCCTTCGACCCCGGACGCAGGGCGAGCGCGGCGTAATAGGCGTCGTGCCGGGCCTGCCACAGCTTCGACCGGTCCTCCGGCCGGGTGGCCCAGGCGAATTCCAGGCCGCCATGCTCGGCGGCGATGGCCGCGACCATCTCCGCCTGCTCCTTCACTCCGGCCTCGGTGCCGTGGAATTCGAAGAACAGGGTCGGAGCGACCGCATAGTCGAGCTTGGAGTATTTGTTGACGGCGTCGATCTGCACCTCGTCCAGCAGCTCGATGCGGGCGACGGGGACGCCGACCTGGATGGTCTGGATCACCGTATCGACCGCGCCCTTGATGGTCGGGAAGGCGCAGACGGCGGACGAGATGGCTTCCGGGATGCCGTAGAGCTTCAGCGTCACCTCGGTGATGATGCCGAGCGTGCCTTCGGACCCCACGAACAGCCGGGTCAGGTCATAGCCGGCCGCCGATTTGCGCGCCCGCCCGCCGGTCTTGATGATGCGGCCGTCGGCCAGCACCACGGTCAGGCCCAGGACATTCTCGCGCATGGTGCCGTAGCGCACGGCGTTGGTGCCGCTGGCCCGCGTCGCCGTCATGCCGCCGAGCGAAGCGTTGGCGCCGGGATCGATGGGGAAGAACAGGCCGGTGTCGCGCAGATGCTCGTTCAACTGCTTGCGGGTCACGCCGGCCTGGACGGTGACGTCCAGATCCTCCGGGCTGACGCGCAGGATCTGCTGCATGCCCGACAGGTCGATGGTGATGCCGCCGGCCAGCGCCGCAATGCCGCCCTCCAGCGAGGTGCCGGTGCCGAAGGGGATGATCGGCAGCTTGTGCTTCGCGCAGATCCTGACGATCGCGCTGACCTCTTCGGTCGTGTTGGCGAAGGCGACGCCGTCCGGCGGGAAGGGCGTGTGATAGGACTCGTCCTTGCCGTGATGCTCGCGCACCGGCAGCGAGGTGGTGAACCGGTCGCCCAGCAGAGCCGTCAGCTCGGCCCGAGCCTCCTCGGTCAGGGCCGCGCGCGGCTGGGTGGTGGCGATGACGGTCATGGGTGTTGTCCTCCCCGGTCGATGATTCATTGGTATGACCAAACGAAGCTAAAGCGGCAGGCAAGTGCTTGGCAAGACAGGCGCTGCGCAGGGGTGGAATGCCGGGGCGCCACAGGTTGGCTCCAAATCTATCGCAAGCTGCCACACCTGTTGCACCGGCGGCGCAACAGTCCATGCAACACCTGTTGCAATGCCCCACCCCGCCGCATCACTCCAACCATTGATAATCAAGAAAATCCGCTGAGCTGACCATCTGGCACGGCGGTTGCTCTTACCCCTTCGAACCGCGCGTCGATCAACGGCGCGCATCAGCGAGGGGGAGGCACCATCTTGGCTCCGGTCGTCGGCATCGTCGCCAATCCGGTTTCAGCCCGCGATATCCGCCGGGTCGTCGCCAACGCCACCAGCCTGCAGATCGCCGACCGGGCGAACATCCTGCTGCGGGTGCTGGCGGCGCTGCATGCCTGCGGGGTGCGTGACGTCCTGATGATGCCGGAGAATGGCGGCATCCGCGCCCATGTCGAACGCGGCATGATGCGGGCGAGAGCGCGCGGCGAGGACATCTACCCCGCCCTCCACCCGGTCGCCATGCTGGTCACCGGCACCGTCGCCGACACCCACCGCGCCACCGCGGAAATGCGGCGGGCCGGCGTCTCGGCTCTGGTGGTGCTGGGCGGAGACGGCACCCACCGGGCAGTGGCGGCGGAATGCGGGACGGTGCCCATCGCCGGCATCTCCACCGGCACCAACAACGCCTTCCCCGAACACCGCGAGCCGACGATCACCGGGCTCGCCACCGGGCTGGCAGTCACCGGCCGGGTGCCGCCGCACATCGCATTCGCCGCCAACAAGCGGATCGATGTGTCCCTCGACAGAGGGGCGAACGGCGGCACCGTCACCGACATGGCGCTGGTCGACGTGGCATTGGTGACGGAGCGCTACATCGGCGCCCGCGCCCTGTGGCGGACCGAGAATTTCCGCGAACTCTACGTCACCTTCGCCGACCCGGAGGTGATCGGCATGTCGGCCATCGCCGGCCTGCTGGAACCCGTCGGCCGTGATGAGAGCGGCGGCCTGATGGTGCGCCTGTCGCCCAATGGAGAAGGCGCCGGCGACTGCCGCAAGGGGGCGACCACGCTCCACGCCCCCATCGCGCCGGGAATGATGGCCCGGGTCGGCGTCACCGACTGGCGCCGCATGCCGGCCGACGTGGCCTTCGTGCCGGAGGTGACCGCCGGCTCCATCGCGCTGGATGGCGAACGCGAACTGTCCTTCTCCGAACGCGACCGTCTGTCCCTGACGCTCCGGGACGACGCCTTCCGCACGGTCAACGTCGCCGCGGTCATGCGGCACGCCGGCCAGAACCGGCTGCTGACCGGCACACCGGTGCCCGTCACGGCCGCCTTTTAATCATCAAACATCAATCAGGGAGAAAACACCTCATGGCCCAGAATCCCTTCCCCCTCGGCAAGGACGAACTGCTGAAGGCCTACCGCACCATGCGGACGATCCGCGAGTTCGAGGAGCGGCTGCACGTCGATTTCGCCAAGGGCGACATCCCCGGCTTCGTCCACCTCTATGCCGGCGAGGAGGCCTGCGCCACCGGCATCATGATGCACCTGAACGACAACGACCGCATCGCCTCGACCCACCGCGGCCACGGCCACTGCATCGCCAAGGGCGTCGACGTCCACGCCATGATGGCGGAGATCTACGGCCGCAGCACCGGCGCCTGCCGGGGCAAGGGCGGGTCGATGCACATCGCCGACCTGTCCAAGGGCATGATGGGCGCCAACGGCATCCTCGGCGCCGGCGCACCGCTGATCTGCGGGGCGGCGCTGGCGGCCAAGGTGCGCGGCGACCGCGGCGTCGGCATCACCTTCGTCGGCGACGGCGCGTCCAACCAGGGCACCTTCCTGGAAAGCCTG
This sequence comes from Azospirillum sp. B21, assembly GCF_008364825.1. Taxonomy (GTDB): domain Bacteria; phylum Pseudomonadota; class Alphaproteobacteria; order Azospirillales; family Azospirillaceae; genus Azospirillum. Next base: position 84,651 of record NZ_VTTO01000003.1, on the reverse strand, counting down.
AACCTCGCCGCGGTGTGGAACCTGCCGGTGGTCTTCGTGGTGGAGAACAACGGCTACGCCGAATCCACGGCGATGGAATGGGCGGTGTCCTGTGACAGCTATGTCGACCGCGCCACCGGCTTCGGCATGCCGGGCGTCACGGTGGACGGCACCGACTTCTTCGCGGTGTACGAGGCGGCCGGCGAGATCATCCGCCGCGCCCGTGACGGCGGCGGCCCGGCCCTGCTGGAATGCAACATGGTCCGCTTCTACGGCCATTTCGAAGGCGACGCCCAGACCTACCGCGCCAAGGGCGAGTTGGAGGCGATCCGCGCATCCCGCGACTGCCTGACCATCCTGTCGGAACGGGTGATCGAGGCCGGGGTGATCGGCCGCGACGAGTTGCAGGCCATCGACCGCGAGGTCAACGCGCTGATCGAGGACGCCACGCGCGCCGCCAAGGCCGCCCCGCTGCCCGCGCCGGAAGACCTGCTGCGCGACGTCTACGTCGCCTACTGAGCCCAATAAAGAACCTCAAGACGCGGAGGAAACACATGTCCCGCAAGATCAGCATGAAGCAGGCGATCAACGAGGCCCTGGACCTGGAGATGCGCCGCGACCCCACCGTCATCGTCATGGGCGAGGACATCGTCGGCGGCACCGGCGCCCAGGGCGAGGACGACGCCTGGGGCGGGGTGCTGGGCGTCACCAAGGGTCTGTACGCCAAGCATGGCGACCGGCTGATGGACACGCCGCTGTCGGAATCCGCCTATATCGGGGCCGCCGTCGGTGCCGCCGCCTGCGGGCTGCGGCCGGTGGCGGAGCTGATGTTCCTGGACTTCATGGGGGTCTGCTTCGACCAGATCTTCAATCAGGCCGCCAAGTTCCGCTACATGTTCGGCGGCAAGGCCGAGACGCCGGTGGTGATCCGCGGCATGGTCGGCGCCGGCTTCCGCGCCGCCGCCCAGCATTCGCAGATGCTGACCCCGCTGTTCACCCACATTCCGGGTTTGAAGGTCGTCTGTCCCAGCAACGCCTATGACGCCAAGGGCCTGTTGATCCAGTCGATCCGCGACAACGACCCCGTCATCTTCTGCGAGCACAAGAACCTCTACGGCCTGGAATGCGAGGTTCCGGCGGAAAGCTACGCCATCCCCTTCGGCGAGGCGAACGTGCTGCGCGACGGCGACGACGTGACCATCGTCAGCTACGGCCTGACCGTCCACCGCGCGATGGAAGCGGCGGCGACGCTGGCGAAGGACGGCACCGAGGCCGAGGTGATCGACCTGCGCACCCTGTCGCCGATCGACTGGGACACCATCGTCGAGAGCGTGGAGCGCACCGGCCGGCTGGTGGTGGTGGACGAGGCGCACCCACGCTGCAACCTCGCCACCGACATCGCCGCCTTCGTCGGCCAGAACGCCTTCGGGGCGCTGAAGGCCGGGGTGCAGATGGTGACGGCGCCGCATACGCCGGTGCCCTTCGCGCCGTCGCTGGAGGATCTGTACGTGCCCAGCGCCGACACCATCGCCGCCGCCGCGCGGCGCACGCTGTCGCCCAAGGGCGCGCGCAGCATCGCGGCGTGATCTTCTCCCGCTGAGTTAGACCCCCACCTATCCTCCCCCGCTGGGCGGGGGAGGGACTGCCGCCACTCTCCCGAACAAGCACTTAACCCCCTCCCCCGCCCAGCGGGGGAGGGTCGGGGTGGGGGTACGGCTTGCAAAACAAGAAATTCCCCAGGAGACCGAGTTCCATGTTGAACGAGCGCATCAAGCCCATCGTCATGCCGAAATGGGGCCTGTCCATGTCGGAGGGCAAGGTCACCGGCTGGCTGAAGCGGCCGGGGTCCACCATCTCCATCGGCGATGAGCTGCTGGAGGTCGAGACCGACAAGATCACCAACGTGGTCGAGGCGGGTGAAACCGGCGTCCTGCGCCGAGTGCTGGGCGAACCCGGCACCGTCTATCCCGTCAAGGCGCTAATTGCCGTGCTGGCCGAACCCGACGTGCCGGACGACGACATCGACGCCTTCATCAACGCCTATGCCGTCCCGGTGAGCGAGGACGACGGCGAGGCGGATGCCGGCCCGCAGTACCACACCGCCGAGACCCCGGCCGGCACCATCCGCTATGCGAAGCGTGGTGAAACCGGTCCGACCGTCCTGCTGGTGCACGGCTTCGGCGGCGATCTCGACAACTGGCTGTTCACCATCGACGCGCTGGCGGAGAAGGCGACGGTATATGCACTCGATCTGCCCGGCCACGGCCAGTCGAACAAGCAGATCGCCGACCCCAGCCTGTCCGGCCTGTCGAAGGCGGTGCTGGGCTTCCTCGACACGGTCGGCGTGGAGCGCGCCCATTTCGTCGGCCACTCGATGGGCGGGGCGGTGTCAATGCGCACGGCGCTCGACGCGCCGGGCCGGGTGGCGTCGCTGTCGCTGATCGCGTCGGCCGGCCTGGGCGAGCAGATCGACCACGGCTACATCCAGGGCTTCGTCGGTGCGACATCCCGCCGCGACCTGAAACCGGTCCTGGAGACGCTGTTCGCCGACCGTGGCCTTGTCAGCCGCCAGATGGTTGACGACCTTTTGAAGTACAAGCGGCTGGACGGCGTGGACGAGGCGCTGCGGGCATTGTCGGCGTCGCTGTTCGCCGAGGGCCGCCAGGCCAGCGTGCTCGCCTCCGGAATCGCGGATGCCAGGACGCCCACGCTGGTGGTGTGGGGCGAGGAGGACCGGGTCATCCCCGCCGACCACGCCCAGGCTCTGGCGAACACGGCACAGGTCGCCGTGATCCCCGGTGCCGGCCACATGGTGCAGATGGAGGCGGCCGGCAAAGTGAACGCGCTGCTGAAGGATCACATCGCCAAGGCGAACTGAGGCCCCTCCCCTTTCCCTCATCCCGAACCCCTCGCCACCGGCGCGCAGGCTGTCCGCCGGCGCGCCGGCAGGAGACCGCTCATGCCTGATCTCAAGGACAAGAGCATCATCGTCACCGGCGCCGGCCGCGGCATCGGCGCCACCATCGCCAAGGCGCTGGCCGCCGACGGTGCAAAGCTCACCATCGCCGACCGGACCGAGGCCGACGCCCGGCAGGTGGCCGAGGCCATCCGCGCGGCCGGCGGCACCGCAATCGCCGTGACCGTCGATGTCCGCGACCGCAGCGCCGTGCGCCGCATGATCGACGAGACGGTGAAGGCACATGGCCGGCTCGACGTCATCTTCAACAATGCCGGCATCGCCCAGACCAAGCCCTTCCTCGACATCACCGAGGACGACTGGCACACGGTCAACGACGTCAATGCGATGGGCGTGCTGATCGGCATGCAGGAAGCCATCAAGACCTTCCGCGCACAGGGCGGCGGCGGCAAGATCGTCAACACCGCCTCCATCGCCGGCAAGCAGGGCTACGAGCCGTTGGCCCATTACTCCGCCAGCAAATTCGCCGTCGTGGCCCTGACCCAGGCCGCCGCCCGCGGCTTCGGCAAAGAGGGCATCACCGCCAACGCCATCTGCCCCGGCGTGGTGGCGACGGAGATGTGGAAGATCATCGACCAGGGCTTCCGCGATACCGGCATCACCAAGTCCGAGAACGAGGCCTTCGACATGTTCGCCGCCGGCGCCGTGCTGGGCCGACCGTCGCGCGCCGAGGATCTGGTCGGCGTCGCCCGCTTCCTCGCCTCGTCGGACAGCGACTTCATGACCGGCCAGTCGCTGCTGGTCGATGGCGGGATGGTGTTCGCCTGAGCCACTGCGAACGCCGACAACGATAATACCGGAGGAAAAACACCATGAATGCGATAATCAAGGATCCGGCGACCACGATGAAGGCCGCCGTCTGGCATGGCCGCAAGGACATCCGCGTCGAAGACGTGCCGCTGCCGGGTGCCCCGCCCGCGGGATGGGTGCAGATCAAGGTGCATTGGTGCGGCATCTGCGGGTCGGACCTGCATGAATATGTCGCCGGTCCGGTCTTCATCCCCGTCGACACCCCCCACCCGCTGACCGGGCTGAAGGGCCAGTGCATCCTGGGCCACGAGTTCAGCGGCGAGATCGCGACACTGGGCGAGGGCGTCACCGGCTTCGCTGTCGGCGACCGGGTCGCGGCCGACGCCTGCCAGCATTGCGGTGAGTGCTATTACTGCAAGCACGGCATGTACAACATCTGCGAGAAGCTGGCCTTCACCGGCCTGATGAACAACGGCGCCTTCGCCAGCCTGGTCAACGTCCCGGCCGAATTGCTCTACAAGCTGCCCGACGGCTTCCCGACCGAAGCCGGCGCCCTGATCGAGCCGCTGGCTGTCGGCATGCATGCGGTGAAGAAGGCCGGCAGCATCGTCGGCGAGACGGTGGTGGTGGTCGGCGCCGGCACCATCGGCCTGTGTACCATCATGTGCGCCAAGGCTGCGGGCGCCGGGCGGATCATCGTCCTGGAGATGTCCGCCGCCCGCAAGGCCAAGGCGCTGGAGGTCGGCGCAACCGTCGTGCTCGACCCCAAGGAATGCGATGCGGTGGCGGAGGTCAAGGCGCTGACCGGCGGTTACGGCGCCGACGTGTCGTTCGAATGCATCGGCCACCGCGACACAGCGAAGCTCGCCATCGACGTGATCCGCAAGGCCGGCAAGACGGTGCTGGTCGGCATCTTCGAGGAGCCGAGCTCCTTCAACTTCTTCGAGATCGTCGCCACCGAAAAGCAGATCATCGGCTCGCTGGCCTACAATGGCGAGTTCGCCGACGTCATCCGCTTCATCGCCGATGGCCGGATCGACGTGCAGCCGCTGATCACCGGCCGCATCACCCTGAACGACATCGTCAGCGGCGGCTTCGAGGAGTTGGTCGCCCACAAGGACCGCAACGTGAAGATCATCGTTCAGCCGCAGACTGTCCCTGCCGCCGCCGAACAGCCGGAGCTCGTCCACTGATGGCCCTGCCCGCGATGCACATGAAAACCGCCCGCCCGGAGCACCGGGCCGAGAAGCCGGCCTGGCTCCGCGCCCGCGCCCCCGGCGGTGCGGCGTTCGAGGACACGCGGTCCCTGGTTCGCCGCCACGGCCTGAACACGGTCTGCGAGGAGGCCGCCTGCCCCAACATCGGCGAATGCTGGAGCAAGCGGCATGCAACGGTGATGATCCTGGGCAGCGTGTGCACGCGGGCCTGCGCCTTCTGCAACGTCGCCACCGGCCGGCCGGACGCGCTCGACCCCCATGAGCCGGACCGGCTGGCCGAGGCGGTGGGCGAGTTGGGCCTTGCCCATGTCGTCATCACCTCGGTCGACCGCGACGATCTGCCGGACGGCGGCGCCGCGCATTTCGCCCGCTGCATCGCCCGAATCCGCGACACCTCCCCCACGACGACGGTGGAGGTGCTGACCCCCGATTTCCGCAACAAGCCAGGGGCGGTGGAAACCGTGGCGGACGCCCGGCCCGACGTCTACAACCACAATCTGGAAACCGTGCCGCGGCTCTATGCCGATGTGCGGCCGGGGGCGCGCTATTACGGCTCGCTGCGCCTGCTGGAGCGGGTGAAGGAGCGCAACCCGTCCATTTTCACCAAATCCGGCATCATGGTGGGTCTGGGCGAGGAGCCGGCGGAGGTGGTGCAGGTGATGGACGACCTGCGGGCGGCGGGCGTCGATTTCCTGACCATCGGGCAGTATCTCCGCCCCACCCCCAACCACCACCCGGTCGCCCGCCACGTCACGCCGGAAGAGTTCGAGCGCTACGGAATTGTGGCGAGGGCAAAGGGCTTCCTGATGGTATCGGCGACCCCGCTGACCCGCTCCTCCCACCATGCCGGCCGCGACTTCGAGGAGTTGCGGCGGCGGGCGGGTGAGAAGGCTGCGGAAATGGTTTGAGCGGGGATGCAGCCGGTCAGGTCAGATGCTGCCTTTGCAAATAATCCTCGCTCTGCATCTCCATCAACCGGCTCACCGTGCGCTCGAACTCGAAGGCGTGGGTGCCTTCCGGATAGAGGCGTTCGGGCGGTCCCTCCGCGGCGATGACGACGTTGACCTTGTGCTCGTACAGTGCGTCGATCAGCGTCATGAAGCGCTTGGCCTCGTTGCGCAGTTCGTCCTTCATCGTGGGCACGTGGTCGATCAGGACCGTGTGGAAATGGGTGGCGATGGCCAGATAGTCGGCAGCCCCCAACGGTTTCCCGCACAGGTTCCAGAAATCGACCCAGGCCACGCATTTCGCGGCACGCTCAATCTCGACGCGGCGGCCCTGCACCGTCAGGCTGCAGGGCTCGCCCGGTGCGCCGCCGGTCAGGTCGGAGAAGGCCTTGGCAAGGGCGGCATCGGATGCCGGACCCAGCGGGTGGTGGTAGATCGGCACGCCCTTCAGACGGTCCAGCCGGTAGTCGGTGGGGCCGTCCAGCGACAGGATGTCCAGCTTTTCCTTCAGAAGCGCAATGAAAGGCAGGAACAGCTCGCGCTGGAGCCCGTCCTTGTACAGCATGTCCGGCGGCCAGTTGGAGGTCGCGACCACCACGACACCCAGGTCGAACAGGTTGGTGAACAGCCGGCCCAGGATCATCGCATCGACGATGTTGGTGACGTGGAACTCGTCGAAGCAGAGCAGCCACGCCTCGTCGGCCAGCGCGCGGGCCAGTTCGGGCAGCGCCTCGTCCGGGCCGTCTCCCTTCCCCTTGCCGGATTGGCGGTGGTCGTGGATGCGCTGGTGGATCTCCAGCATGAATTCGTGGAAATGGACGCGCCGCTTCTTGTCGACCGGAGCCGTCTCGAAGAACAGGTCCATCAGCATCGACTTGCCGCGCCCGACGCTGCCGTAGATGTACAGCCCCTGCGGCGCGGTGGAGGCGATGTCCGGCGGCGGCGGGGTGGAACGGCGGCGGCCAAGACCAAAGCGTTCCAACCACCCTCCCCCGGCAGGCTTGTCGTCGCCGGCGGGCTGCGGCTGATAGCCCTTCAGCGCCTGATACAGGCTTTGGAACTTCTCCGCCGCCAGTTCCTGGTCGGGATCGGGGCGAAGAGTGCCGCTGCCGCGGCGGGCGCGGTAGAGCGAAAGCGGTCCGTCGGTCATGGGGATATGCGCGATCCGGCTGCCAAGATGCCCCTTACCTAACGGATGGAACCGCTCCCGGCAACCGCCGACCGGCACGGGCGGGACCAGCGGCGGGAATGGCAGGGCGGCGCGGCATCTGGGCGCATTGGGGAGGCCCTTGTTTCCGTCAGGTTACAGTTTCTTTAGGATGTTCGTCCAATCAATGTTCCGGCGCACTCCAGCCGCCCGCCAGACAGGAAACCGCCGTAACGATGCCCGCCTTCGGGTCCGCTTTCCCGACCAACAGTTCCAACGCCGGGCTGGCGCGGGCGTTGCGTGGCCGTCTGGGGTCGGTGCGCTTCCTGATGACCGCCTCCGGTCTCGCCTTCATCCTGGTGGTGAACGCGCTGATCGGCTACGGCATCCTCCAAAGCCGGAGGGAAGCCCTGGATGCGGGCGAGCGCGCGACCCGCGACCTCGCCCGCATGCTGGAGGCCCAAACACTGCGCACCGCCTTTTCGGTGGACCGGTTGTTGAGCGATCTGGCCTTCGCGCTCGATACCCACACCGACGGCGGCCGGCGCGGCAGCGCCGCCATTCACGACCATCTGCGCCGGAGCCGCGATTCCTTCGGCGAACTGGCAGATTTGGTGGTTGTCGGCGAAGACGGCTTTGCCCTGCACCATTCCGCCGACGCACCGCTGCCGTTCTTCCCGCTGTCCGACCGCACCTATTTCACCAACGCACGCGACCGCGCCAGCCCTGGCCTGCTGGTGGGCGCACCCATCGTCAGCCGGGTGATGCCCGGCACCCGCGTCATCCCGCTGAGCCGGCGCTGGACCGACGCAAGCGGCCGCTTCCGCGGGGTGCTGGTGGCGCTGGTCGATCCGACGCGGCTGGCGGCGACGCTGGAATCGCAACGCATCGACCGCAAGGGCAGCGTGATCCTGGCGCTGGAGGACGGGACCGTATTGCTCGAACGGCCGCAGGACCGCATCGGGGTGACCCGGCTGGCGGACTGGCCGGCGGTGCAGCGAGCCCTGGCGACCCGGGACGAGGCCACCATCCGCGACAGCACCCCGATGACAGCACCCGCGGGGGCGGCATCATCGGCGCCCACGCCCGGCGGCGGTGAGGTCGACAGCCTGATCAGCGTGCGGCGGGTGCAGGGCTATCCGTTCGTCATCGTGGCGACCCTGCCGGTGCGGGCGGTTTTGGCCGACTGGCAGCGCGATACCGCGGCCTGGACCGCCATCGGCACGGTGATGACCATCGCCATCGCCCTGCTGACCGCCTTCGTCGTTCGCCAGCATGCCCGCCGCGAGGAGGATCAGGCCCGGCTCGCCCGCGCCTCCCGCCGGATCCGCGGCATCCTCGACTCCATGCTGGACGCGGTGGTGACCTTCGACAGGGCGGGGCGCATCGTCACCTTCAACCGGTCCGCCGAGGTCATGTTCGGCGTGCCGGAGCGGGAGATGATCGGCCAGCCGATCGAGGCGCTGATCCCGGACGCGCGCGACGGCGCCAACGACCGCGACCTGATCGCGATTCGCCACGACGGACGCGCCTTTCCGGTGGGATTCACCGTCAGCGACCTGCGGCTGGGCGCCGCCCCCTGTGCCGCAGCGCCCTACCCTGCAGGCGTCGGCGTACCGCGCCCGGACCCGGGTCCCGACGAGCCGCGCATCTATGTCGGCGTCATCCGCGACATGACCCGCCGCAAACAGCAGGAGGCGGAGGTGATCGCCTCCAAAACCCAGGCGGAACTGGCGAACCGCGCCAAGAGCGAGTTCCTGGCCAACATGAGCCACGAACTGCGCACGCCCCTGAACGCCATCATCGGCTTCGCCGAAGTGCTGGACAGCGAGTTCTTCGGCACCGTCAACGAACGGCAGAAATCCTGCATCGCCGACATCCACGATAGCGGCCGGCACCTGTTGGACATCGTCAATGCGGTGCTGGACATGTCGAAGCTGGAATCGGGCCAGTTCGAGCTGTGCGAGGAGCCGGTCGAGGTCCACGAGGCGGTGGGCCATTGCCTGATGATGGTGCGCGACCGCGCGGCCGCCGGCGGCGTGGCGCTGAACAACCTTGTGGCGGGTTCCGTCGCCACGCTCTGGGTCGATCAGCGCGCCTTCAAGCAGGTGATCCTGAACCTGCTGTCCAACGCGGTGAAGTTCACGCCCGGCGGCGGCAGCGTCACCATCACCGCCGGCCTGGACCAGGACGGGAATGGGAATGGCGGGTTCAGGCTGGCAGTGGCCGATACCGGCATCGGCATCCCGCCCGAATTCATGGCCGACCTGTTCCAGCCCTTCCGTCAGGCCGACAACGCAGCCAACCGCCGTTACGAGGGGACGGGGCTGGGCCTGTCGATCTCGAAGAACTTCATCGACCTGCATGGCGGCACGCTGACCTGCGACAGCACGCCCGGCACCGGTACCATCATGACGATCCGGCTGCCGCCCTCGCGGGTTGCGGATCACCCGTCCAAGGTGGGCGACTGGACCGTCGGTGCCGCCTGACGGCCGGGAAAGGCCGACGGATTTCAGCGCAGGCGTGTGGCGGCGAAGCGGCGGGGCGGATCGACGAAATCGTCCTGGGCGGCGATCAGTTGAAGCTCGCGCGTGCCCAGACGCTTGGTCGTCTCGAAGATGGCGAAGATCGCCGCCGCCGCCTTCTCCAGTGCATCGGCGGGATCGAAGGCCGTCAGAAAGTGGGCGAGGAACAGCGCCGCCACCGCGTCGCCCGAACCGTTGGGCGGCGGATCGAAGGTCAGGCGCGGCGTCGCCACCAGCCAGGCGCCGTCGGTGCCGTCCACCAGCATCTCGATGCTGTCGGGATCGGCCTCGCTCCGGGTCAGGCTGGTGACCAGCACCAGCCGCGGCCCGCGGGCGCGCAACGCCGCGGTCGCCGCCAGCGCGTCGTCCAGCGTCGCCACCTTGCGGTCGGTCAGATACTCCAGCTCGAACTGGTTGGGCGTCATCAGATCGGCGGCGGGAACCGCATGGTCGCGGATGAATTCCGGCAGGCCCGGCCGCACGAAGAAGCCGCGTCCGACGTCGCCCATCACCGGGTCGCAGCAATAGACCGCCTTGGGATTGGCCGCCTTCACCCGCGCGGCGGTTTCAACGATCACCTGCCCCAGTTCGACGGCGCCCATATAGCCGGACAGCACCGCATCCTGCGCCGGCAGCACGCCGCGTGCGGCGATGCCGTCGACGATGTCGGCGATGTGCTCCGCCGTGAAGACCTGCCCGGTCCAGGCGCCGTAGCCGGTGTGATTGGAGAACTGGACGGTGTTCACCGCCGTGGCGTCGATCCCCAGCCGCTGCAGCGGGAATACCGCGGCCCGGTTGCCGACATAGCCATAGGCGACGTGCGATTGGATGGTGAGGACGCTTTTCATGGGATGAAGCGTAAGCGACGGTCCGCCGGGCGTAAAGCCGCCGACTCCATGGCGATGCCGCGGGTTCGAGGCATGGCAGCCATGCACGCGCCCCTTCGGCGGTCTGATGTGGCGGCTTGGCCCATGGACAGGGCGTGGACGCGCGGCTAAAGCTGCCTTCTCCAATCATCCGCAGTACCGGGAAATCGCCATGGCCACGACCGTCCGCCCCCGCCGCAGCGTGCTCTACATGCCGGGCTCGAACGCCCGCGCCCTGGAGAAGGGGCGCAGCCTGCCCGCCGATGGGCTGATCCTCGACCTGGAGGATGCGGTCGCCCCCGATGCCAAGGCCGCGGCGCGCGAGACCATCGCCCAGGCGCTTGCCGCCGGGGGCTATGGCGCGCGGGAACTGATCGTCCGCGTCAACGGGCTGAACACCCCTTGGGGCTATGACGACCTGCGCATGGCGGCGGCCAGCGATGCCGACGCCGTGCTGCTGCCGAAAGTGGAGAGCGCCGACGCGGTCCGGCAGGCCGAAGCGGTGCTGCGCGCCGCCGGGGCACCGGCCGGCCAGAGGATCTGGTGCATGATGGAGACGCCGCTCGGAATCCTGAACGTCAAGGAGATCGCCGGTGCCTCCCCCGCCGTCGGCGCGCTGGTGCTCGGGACCTCGGACCTTGCCAAGGACCTGCATGCCGCCCACACGGCCCAGCGGCTGCCGATGATCACCAGCCTGGGGCTCTGCCTGCTGGCGGCGCGCGCCTATGGGCTGGCGGTTCTGGACGGCGTGCATCTGGACCTGAGCGACGACGAGGGCTTCGCCGCCTCCTGCCGACAGGGGCGCGAGCTGGGGTTCGATGGGAAGACTCTGATCCACCCCAAGACGATCGCCTCTTGCAATGCCGCCTTCGCCCCCGATGCCGACGAGATCGCCCAGGCCCACCGCATCATCGCCGCCCATGCGGAGGCCGCAGCAGCCGGCAAGGGCGTGGTGCTGGTCGACGGCAAGCTGGTGGAGAACCTGCATGTCGAGAACGCCCGCCGGCTGGTGTCGCTGGCCGAGGCAATCGGGAGGATGGAAGCGGCGGGGGTTTGAGCGCGCTTTCCGGTTCAGTTCTTTGCCCCCACCCCAACCCTCCCCCGCTGGGCGGGGGAGGGGGATAAGTGCTTGTTTGGAAAAGCAGCGGCAGTCCCTCCCCCGCCCAGCGGGGGAGGTTAGGTGGGGGCATCCTCCGCAACCACTCCCCACATTGCTGGCCATACCGACAATTCCGGTTGCAGAAATTGTTCGGTATTTGGAACCAACCCACGGCTGTCCGGTTGTCGAATCAGCAAGGCACAGTCGGAGGTTGGTTATGGCCTCGAAAGAGAGCAATCGTACGTCGGGCCGCGGATTCGCGTCGATGGACCCTGATCGGCAACGCCAAATTGCCAGCAAGGGTGGCGAAAGCGTGCCGGCCGACAAACGCAGCTTTTCGAAGAACCCGGAACTCGCCGCGGAAGCCGGTCGCAAGGGTGGGCGCAGCGTGCCCGCTTCCTCGCGCAGCTTCTCCAAGAACCCCTCGCTGGCGGCGGAAGCCGGCCGCAAGGGCGGACAGGCGAGCCATGGCGGACGGTCGGCCGACCGCCCTGCCGGGGGCGATTGAAACGCCGCGATCCGTGCACACGAAAAAGCCCCCGTCCGGAAGGACGGGGGCTTTTTCTTGACCGTAGGTCGGCAGACCGATCAGGACGCCAGCTTGTCCAGTTCGCGCAGGATCGAGTCGCCCATGACGGTGGTGGAGCAGCGCGCCATGCCCGGAGCCATGATGTCGGCCGTGCGCATGCCGCCGCCCAGCACGTTCTGGATGGCCCGCTCGATCAGCTTGGCGTCCTCGTCCAGGTTGAACGAGTAGCGCAGGCACATCGCGAAGGACAGCAGGGTCGCGCAGGGGTTGGCCAGATCGCGGCCGGCGATGTCCGGGGCGGAACCGTGCACCGGCTCGTACAGGGCCTTGCGGTTGCCGGCGGCATCCGGGGCGCCCAGCGAGGCCGAGGGCAGCATGCCGAGCGAGCCGGTCATCATCGCCGCCTCGTCCGACAGGATGTCGCCGAACAGGTTGTCGGTGACGATCACGTCGAACTGCTTCGGGTTCTTCAGCAGCTGCATGGCGCCGTTGTCGGCGTACATGTGGCTCAGTTCGACGTCCTGGAACTCTTCCCCGTGCAGCTTGGTCACTTCCTGGCGCCACAGCAGGCCGGATTCCATGACGTTCGCCTTTTCCATCGAGCAGAGCTTGTTGCCGCGCTTGCGGGCCAGCTCGAACGCGACGCGGGCGACGCGGCGGATCTCCGACGTGGTGTAGACCTGGGTGTTGACGCCGCGGCGCTCGCCGTTGCCGATGTCGGTGATGCCGCGCGGCTCACCGAAATAGACGCCGCCGGTCAGTTCGCGGACGATCAGGATGTCCAGGCCGCGGATGACGTCCGGCTTCAGGGTGGAGGCGTCGACCAGCGCGTCGAACACCACCGCCGGGCGCAGGTTGGCGAACAGGCCCAATTCCTTGCGCAGGGTCAGCAGGCCGGCTTCCGGGCGCTTGGTGTAGTCGCTGGGGTTGTCCCACTTCGGGCCGCCGACGGCGCCCAGCATCACCGCGTCCACCGCCAGCGCCTCGGCCAGCGTGGCGTCGGACAGCGGAACGCCGTGGGCTTCGATGGCCGCGCCGCCGACCAGCCCTTCGGACACGTCGAAGGTGATCTTGCGCTTGCGGTCCATCCAGTCGATGACCCGGCGAACCTGGCGCATCACCTCGGGGCCGATGCCGTCACCGGGGAGGAACAGAAGCTTCTTATTGGCGGCCATGGCGGGCGCACTCCCAAATATCAGACGTCAAGAAGACAGATGGTGGAAATCGGGGGAGGACGGGGGCGGTCAGCCCCACATCCACGGCTGGCCGGCGCGCTGCTTGCCCTCGTACCCGTCGATATGGGCCGACTGCTGCAGCGTCAGGCCGATGTCGTCCAGGCCGTTCAGCAGGCAGTGCTTGCGGAACGGATCCAGCTCGAAAGAGATGGTGCCGCCGTCCGGACCGGTGATGGTCTGCTTCTCAAGGTCGACCGTGATGACGGCGTTCGACCCGCGCGACGCGTCGTCGAGCAGCAGGTCCACCTGCTCCTTCGGCAACTTGATCGGCAGGATGCCGTTCTTGAAACAGTTGTTGTAGAAGATGTCGGCGAAGCTGGGGGCGATGATGCAGCGGATGCCGAAATCGGCCAGCGCCCACGGCGCATGCTCACGCGAGGAGCCGCAGCCGAAATTGTCGCCGGATACCAGGATGCTGGCCTTGCGGTAGGCCGGCTTGTTCAGGACGAAGTCCGGGATCTCCTGCCCGTCCGGGGTGTAACGCATCTCGTCGAACAGATGCTTGCCCAGCCCCGTCCGCTTGATGGTCTTCAGGAACTGCTTCGGGATGATCATGTCGGTATCGACATTGATCATCGGCAGCGGCGCCGCAACGCCGGTGAGAACCGTGAACTTTTCCATCGCCAGAAATCCTGTCGCGCAAGAAGGCGCAAGCGTGCGCATGCAGAGCGTGGTGAATAGCAGACCGAACAAGCCATTGCCAGAGGAAGCTTGCCCTTTTCCCGGCACGCAGTGAGCGAACAGGCATGCGCGAATGCACCGGCGCGCATCTTTGTTGCTCGGACGTGCCCGGATCGTCCCGGTCAGGTGCGATTGCGGGTGCCGAAACGCAGCGCCAGAACCAGTGCCGCCGCCAGCGCGCCCGCCGCCAACACAAAGGACAGCCAGAGCGCCGCCGCGTCGCCGAACCGCTCGATCACCAGCGCGTAGACCAACGGGGCGAGGGCCGAGACGAAGAATCCGGGCGTGATCAGGCGCCCGACGGTCTGGCCGTAGCGGGCCGGGTCGAACAGGACCAGCGGCAATGCGCCACGCACGATGGTGACCAGTCCGTTTCCCGCCCCGAACAGCAGGGCGAAGGCGATGCCGGCGGCGGGCGCAGCCCCGAAGGCCACCGGGAACAGGAAACAGGGCACGATCAGCCCGGTCGCCAGGATGGCGAGGCCGAAGGCGGACAGCCGCCTGCCGAACTGGATCTCCGCCAGCCGCGCCGCCGACTGTCCGACGCCGCGCAGGGTGGATACCCAGACCGCCAGCGCCGGCGCCATGCCCAGCCCCGCCAGCATGCCGATCATGTGGGCCGACAGGCCGGAGTTCAGCATCCCCGACAGCGCAACGATCAACGCATAGAGAACTGCCGCCAGGGTCGAAGACGGCGGGGCGGCCGGCGTTGCGGGCGCCCGGACCGCCGGGGCGGCATCCGGCACCGGCTCCACGAAACGGTCGGGCGGGATCAGCAGGTGCAGCGGCACCGTGGCGAGCGCCAACAGCGCATAGATGAGAAGCGCGCCGCGCCAGCCCAGCACCTCCGCCACGGACTGCCCGACCAGCCACATCACGCTGGAGGCAAGCCCGCCGAGCAGCGTGATCTGCGAGATCGGCCGGCGCGCTGCCCGGCCGCCGATGCGGGCCAGCGCCGCGAAGGCCGCATCGTACAGCGCCATCCGCATTGCGAGGCCGAGCAGCACCCAGGACGCGTAATAGACGACCAAGCCATGCGCCAGCGCCAGCCCGACGCAGCCGGCCGCCATCAGGAGGGACCCGGCGACCATAACCGCCCGCCCGCCCCGCCGGTCGATGGCGCGGCCGACGGCGGACGATACCAGCCCCATCACCACCAGCGCCAGGGTGAAGCCGCCATGGATCGCCGGCAATCCCTGCCCCAGGTCCGCGGCCATCGTCTCGCCGAACAGGCCGACGAGGTAGTAGGACACGCCCCAGCAGACCAGCTGCGACATGCCCAGCGCCCACACCACCCGCGCCGGCACCGCCGGTCCGCTCTTTCCGTCCACGCCCCGCCACCCCGTTCCTGACGTTGGTCGGCGCCACGGTAGCGGCCGGACGGCGTCGGGAAAAACGACTTGTTCTGCGACGATCGTTGAGAAAAAATCAACGAATGCCCAGCCGATCGAACACTTCGCTTCCTCCGCTCAACGCCCTTCGCGCCTTCGTCGCCGCCGCCCGCCATGGCAGCTTCCGTGCCGCCGCCGAGGAGCTGTGCGTCACCACCGGCGCGGTCAGCCGACAAATCCGGCTGCTGGAGAATTGGTTGGGGCTGGCGCTGTTTGACCGGTCGCGCCGGCAGGTCCGGCTCACCCCGGTCGGCGCGCGCTATTTCGTGCGGGTGGCCGATCTGTTCGACCAGCTGGCGACCGCCACCGGCACCTTGCGCGAGGAGAAGGGCGGCCAAGTCATCCATCTCGACTGCATCCCGACCTTCGCCATGCATTGGCTGCTGCCGCGGCTGCCGGCCTTCAAGACGGCCTTTCCCGATGTCGAGCTGTCGCTGTTCACGGCGCCCGACCGCATCGACCTGTCGCGCCCGCTCGACTACGCCATCCGCCGCGATCCCGGCCATTTCGCCGGCCTGACACCCCACCCGCTGATGGCCGAGCGGTCGGCGCCGGTCTGCAGCCCGCAACTGCTGAAGGAGGTGAACGGCGACGCGATGCCTGACGGGTTGGCCGGGCGCACGGTCATCGCCATCCGGGCGCGGCCGGATTTGTGGCCGAACTGGTGTGCCGCAAACCGCATCGGCGCCGACCGGCTGCGCAACCGTCTGGACATCGATCACACCTATGTCGCCATCCAGGCGGCGGAAGACGGGTTGGGAATAGCCCTGGTGCCGCTGCTGTTCATCGAGCGGCAACTGGCCGATGGGCGGCTGGTTCAGGTTCCCGGCTGTCCCGCAGCGGAAACCGGACGCTATTTCCTGCTGGAGCACAGCCATCCCGACCACACCGCCCTGGCCGGTCTGGCCGACTGGCTGCGAGGGCAGGACTCCGCGACGCAGGACTCCGCGGCGGCGGCCTGATCCGCCGCGCCCCTTGCGGCGGGCTTGGCGACAGCCTACCAAATCGTCCGGCCGGTCCGTCACGTCCCAGCCGGCCGTCATGTTCCATCCAGATGACCAAGACCAACGAAGGCAGCCTGACCCGATGCCGACCATTGACGACGACCGCCGCGCCCGCCTGATCGGCCGTGCCTTCCTGCTGCTGGCTCCGGTCGCTTACGGGCTGCTGACGCTGACCTTCGGCATGGACGCCAACTGGGACCTGCGGAACTACCATTGGTACAACGCCTACGCCCTGCTGACCGGGCGGATCGGGCGCGACCTGCTGCCGGCGCAGATGCCGACCTTCTACAGCCCCTTTTTGGACGTGCCCTTCTACTGGCTGGCAACCCACCTGCCGGCGCGGGCGGCGGGATTCCTGTGGGGAACGCTGCAGGGAATCAACCTGTCGCTGCTGTATCTGGTGGCATCGTCCTGCTTCCGGAACGGTCCGGCTCTGCAACGAAGCCTGATCGCCATGGCGTTGGCAGTGATGGGCGGACTGGGCGGTGGGGCGCTGGGGCTGATCGGCACCACCTTCCAGGACAATGTGGTCAGCCTGGGCGTGCTGGGCGCGCTCGCCATCATCGCCGGCAGCCTGCCCGGCATCCTGGATGGACGGCCGCTGCCGAGTTTCGCACGGGTGGCGGCGGCCGGGCTGCTGGCCGGGGTGGCGATGGGGCTGAAGAACCCGACGGTGATCTATGCGGTCGGGCTGTGCCTGGGCTTCCTGGCCCTGCCCGCCCGGCCGTGGCGGCGGCTGTGGCTGGCCTTCTTCTTCGGCATCGGGGTGCTTGCCGGTCTGGCGCTGGGCGGCGGCGTATGGATGGCCCATCTGTGGCACGATTACGGGAACCCGGTTTTCCCGCACATGAACCACATCTTCAAGTCGCCTTTCGCCGCGATATCCGACTACGTCAATGTCAGCTTCTTCCCGCCCGGTCTGTGGCAGCGGCTGTTCTTCCCCTTCGTCTTCACCTTCTCCCCCCTGACGGTGGGCGAGGTGCCGTTCTTCGACCTGCGGGTGCTGGCGCTGTTCGTCCTGGTGCCGCTGGGAGCCGTCGGCGCGCTGATCGGATGGTCGTTGCATCGGCGCAACGAATGGCTGACAGAAAGGCCGGCGACACGCTTCCTGCTGACGGCGCTCTCCGTCACCTACGCGCTGTGGGTGGTGATGTTCTGCATCTACCGCTATCTGGTGCCGCTGGAGATGCTGGCCCCGCTGGCGCTGGTGATGACGGTCGGCCTGCTGCCGCTGTCCCGCCGCCTGCGCATCGGGTTGGCCGCGGCCCTGCTGGCGCTGGTGCAGCTGACGGTGCAGCCGGCCGACTGGGGGCGCGTCGCCTGGGCCGACAAGTGGGTGACGGCGGACGTGCCGCCCATCGAGGATGCGGACGACACCATGGTGGTGATGGCGGGATATTGGGCCATCTCGCACGTCATCCCGTCCTTCCCACCCCGCGTCACCTTCGTGCGCATCCAGTCCAACTTCCTGCAGCCGGATTCGGTCGGCAACGGCCATCTCGCCATCCTGAAGGACAAGCTGGCGTCCCACCGCGGCTCCTTCCTGATGCTGAGCACGATCCCCGACACACCCGGCGCGGCGAAGGCCGCCGCACTGCTCGGCCTGCGGCTGGACCCGCAGCGCTGCCGGCCGATTCCCAACAATCTGGGCGAGACCCTGAACCTCTGTGCAGTGGACAGGACGGCCGGAAATCGGGAGACAGTGGAATAATCGCCGGGTTTGTGCTGTTTATCGCCGGTAACCGCCCCGTCCGCCCTTTTCGAGCCATAAAGCCAGCGCCATGACCGTATCGACCATCGACCGCGCCGTTTCCTCCGCCGGCACCGACGCTTCGGGAACGCCGCAGGCCAACGCGGACGCCGCCCCGGCGCCGACCATCGCGGTGCTGATCCCCTGCTATAACGAAGAAGCGGCGATCGGCAAGGTGGTGCAGGACTTCCGCGCCGCCTTGCCGGAGGCGACGGTCTACGTCTACGACAACAACTCCAAGGACCGGACGGTCGAGGTCGCGCGTGCGGCGGGGGCGGTGGTCCGGCACGAGCCGCTGCAGGGAAAGGGCAACGTCATGCGCCGCATGTTCGCCGACATCGAGGCGGACGTGTATGTGCTGGTGGACGGCGACGATACCTATCATGCGCCGAGCGCACCGCAGCTGGTCAAGCGCCTGTGGGACGAGCAGCTGGACATGGTCAACGGCGCGCGGGTGACGGAGATCGTCGCCGCCTACCGCCCCGGCCACCGCTTCGGCAACCTCGTGCTGACCGGCATGGTCGCCAAGATCTTCGGCAGCCGCATCGGCGACATGCTGTCGGGCTACCGGGTGTTCTCCCGCCGCTTCGTGAAGTCCTTCCCGGCGCTGGCCAGCGGTTTCGAGACCGAAACGGAGCTGACCGTCCATGCGCTGGAGCTGCGCATGCCGATCGCCGAGGTGAAGACCCCCTATAAGGACCGTCCGCCCGGGTCGCACAGCAAGCTGAACACCATCCGTGACGGCATCCGCATCCTGCGCGCCATCATCATGCTGGTGAAGGAGGAGCGGCCGCTGCCCTTCTTCTCCGGGCTGTTCGGCGTGCTGGCGCTGTTGTCGGTGATCCTCGGCATACCGGTGATCGTGACCTATTTCGAGACCGGACTGGTTCCGCGCTTCCCCACCGCGGTGCTTGCGACCGGGCTGATGCTGATGGCCTTCCTCAGCCTGACCTGCGGCCTGATCCTGGACACCGTCACCCATGGCCGCCGCGAGGCCAAGCGCATGCATTACCTGTCGCTGCGCGCGCCGGGCAACCACCCGCAGCTGGCCGGTGACCGCGGGGACGGCCGCCGGTGAGCGGGCCGGTCGACACATTACTGAACAGCCGGCTCGGCCGGCTGGGGGTGCAGTTCGCCAAATTCGGCGTGGTCGGCGTCATCGGGCTGCTGGTGGACACAGCCGTGCTCTATGCCGGGCTGGCGTTGGGGCTGGAGTTCTTCGCCGCCCGCATTCCGTCCTTCTTCGCCGCAGCGACGGCGACCTGGGCGCTGAACCGCGCCTTCACCTTCCGCGGTGCGGTGGCCGAGCCGCTGCACCGCCAGTGGGCCAAGTTCATTGCCGCCAACGCCATCGGCGGCGTGGTGAACTACGGCGTGTCGGTCGGGTTGGAATCGAGCGTGCAGATGGTCGCCGACCACCCGTTCCTGGCGGTGGCCGCCGGTTCGATCGCCGGCATGTTCTTCAACTTCGCGGCATCGAAGCATCTGGTGTTCAAGGGAGCGTAAGCGCCGCGAATCTGCCTTGCGCGGCGCCTTATGGACTTATCCCCACGGCTCGCCATATAACGGCGGCCATGACCCGCGAATTCCTGAAGATGCACGGCCTCGGCAACGACTTCGTCGTGATCGACGCCCGTTCCGAACCTTACCGCCCCTCGGGCGCGGAGGTGCGTGCCATCGCCGACCGCAAGACCGGCGTGGGCTGCGACCAGTTCATCATTCTGGAAAGCACGGACGCGCCCGGCGCGGACGCCTTCATGCGCATCCGCAATGCCGACGGCAGCGAGGCGGCGGCCTGCGGCAATGCGTCGCGCTGCGTCGGCTGGTTGCTAATGGAAGAGAGCGGGCGCGACCGTGCCAGCTTCCAGACCGCCGCCGGGCTGCTGCACGCCACCCGTGCCGACAATGGCCGCATCACGGTTGACATGGGTCCGCCCCGGCTGGACTGGAGCGCCATCCCGCTGGCCGCCCCCACCGACACGCTGCGGGTCGAAACGGTGGAGCATGGCGGTTTCTCAGGCCCGGTCGCGGTCAATATGGGCAACCCGCACGCCGTCTTCTTCGTCGACGATGCCGAAGCGGTGCCGCTGGCCGAGATCGGTCCGGTGTTCGAGAACCATCCGACCTTCCCGGAGCGGTCCAACATCGAATTCGCGCAGGTCCTGTCGCCCACCGCCATCCGCATGCGGGTGTGGGAGCGCGGCGCCGGCATCACCCAGGCCTGCGGCACCGGTGCCTGTGCCACGCTGGTGGCGGCGGCCCGCCGCGGCCTGACCGGACGCAAGGCCGACATCCTGTTGGACGGCGGCACCCTGACCATCGAATGGACCGAGGACGACCGCGTCCTGATGACCGGGCCGGTGGCGCTCGCCTTCAGCGGCCGGCTGTCGGCTGAACTGGTTTCAGTATGAGCGATACGACCGATAACACGACGCAGACCGGCCCCGAGATCGTCACCTTCGGCTGCCGCCTGAACACCTACGAGTCCGAGGTGATGCGCAACCATGTGCGCAGTGCCGGGCTGGACGACGTGGTGATCGTCAACACCTGCGCCGTGACGTCGGAAGCCGAGCGGCAGGCGCGGCAGACCATCCGCAAGCTGCGGCGCGAGCGGCCGGACGCCCGCATCGTCGTCACCGGCTGCGCCGCCCAGATCGACCCGCAGCGCTTCGCCGCGATGCCGGAGGTCGATCAGGTCCTGGGCAACCAGGAAAAGCTGCAGCCGGAAAGCTGGGGCCTGCCGCCGGCCGAGAAGGTGCTGGTCAACGACATCATGTCGGTGAAGGAGACCGCCGGTCATCTGATTGGCGGCTTCGAGGACCGCGCCCGCGCCTTCGTGCAGGTCCAG
The DNA here is from genome assembly GCF_008364825.1 of Azospirillum sp. B21. Classification (GTDB taxonomy): domain Bacteria; phylum Pseudomonadota; class Alphaproteobacteria; order Azospirillales; family Azospirillaceae; genus Azospirillum. The sequence continues at coordinate 63,706 of NZ_VTTO01000003.1, read as the reverse complement.
CAGGGCTGCGACCACCGCTGCACCTTCTGCATCATCCCCTATGGCCGCGGCCCCTCGCGCTCCGTCCCCATCGGCGGCATCGTCGAACAGGTCCAGGCGCTGGTGAAGGCCGGCTACAACGAGGTGGTGCTGTCCGGCGTCGACATCACCAGCTACGGCCCCGACCTGCCGGGATCGCCGTCGCTGGGGCAGATGGTGCGCCGGCTGCTGGCCCTGGTGCCGGAGCTGCCACGGCTGCGCCTGTCCTCCATTGACTGCATCGAGATGGACGACGACCTCTGGCGCCTGATCGAGAACGAGCCGCGCCTGATGCCGCACCTGCACCTGTCGCTGCAGGCCGGTGACGACATGGTGCTGAAGCGGATGAAGCGCCGCCACGGCCGCGCCGACTCCATCGCCTTCTGTGAGCGGGTGCGCTCGATCCGTCCCGACGTGGTGTTCGGCGCCGACTTCATCGCCGGTTTCCCGACGGAGACCGAGGAGATGTTCCAAAACACCATGCGGCTGGTGGAGGAATGCGGCCTGACGTGGCTGCATGTCTTCCCCTACAGCCCGCGCCCCGGCACGCCGGCCGCCCGCATGCCGCAGGTCGACGGCGCCGTCCGCAAGGAGCGCGCCGCCCGCCTGCGCGCGGTCGGTGAGGCGGCGGAGGCCCGCACCCTGGCGAGCCTCGTCGGCCGCACCGCCACGGTGCTGGTGGAGAAGGACGACCTGGGCCGCACCGAGCATTTCGCCGCGATCCGCCTGGGCCGGCCCTTCCCGCCCGGCTCGCTGGTGCCCGCCGCCATCACCGGCATCGAGAGCGGCGTGCTGACCGGCACCCCGCTCTGACCCCTTTCATAGTGGACACTCCATGATTTTCCGCTGGTTCGGCCGCAAGAAGCCCGAAGAGACCGCGCCCAAGGACGAGGCGGCGAAGGACCAATCGGTCACCCAGGAGTCCGCCACTCCCGCGCCGGAACCGGAGCCGGAAAAAACGCCGGAACCGCCCGCCGCTCCGCTGCCTCCCAAGCCGGAGGTCGAGCCGGTGCCGGAGCTGCCGCCGGCGCCGCCGAGCGCCGAACCGCCGCCGACACCCGTCGCGCCGCCTCCGGCCGCGCCCGCCCCCATTGCGCCGGCCCCGGTCACACCGCCCGCCGCTCCGGCCGAGCCGCCGCCCGCCCCTGCCCCGGTGATCCCTGCCCCGGCGCCGGAGCCGGAACCCGTTCCGGAACTGCCGCCGGCGCCCGCTCCCGCCCCCACCCCGGCCCCCGTCGCCGTGGCTGCCGAAGAGGCGCCGCCGACCAAGAAGGGCTGGTTCGCCAAGCTGAAGGAAGGATTGTCGAAGTCCTCGTCCAAGCTGACCGACGGCATCACCAGCATCTTCACCAAGCGCAAGCTGGACGACGAGGCGCTGGAGGAACTGGAAGAGCTGCTGATCACCGCCGATCTCGGCCCGGCCACCGCGGCGAAGGTCACGGCGGAGCTGGCACGGACCCGCTTCGGCAAGGAGGTCTCGCCGGAGGAGGTCAAGTCGACGCTCGCCGCCGAGGTGTCGAAGATCGTCACCCCCGTCGCCAAGCCGCTGGTGCTCGACCCGGCGCTGAAGCCGCATGTCATCCTGGTCGTCGGCGTCAACGGCACCGGCAAGACCACGACCATCGGCAAGCTCGCCCGCCAGTTCAAGGCGGAGGGCAAGAGCGTGATGCTGGCCGCCGGCGACACCTTCCGCGCCGCCGCGGTCAGCCAGCTGAAGATCTGGGGCGAGCGCACCGGCTGTCCGGTCGTCGCGCGCGACACCGGGGCGGACGCCGCCGGCCTTGCGTATGACGCGCTGGAACGCGCACGGGCCGAGAAGGTCGACGTGCTGCTGATCGACACCGCCGGCCGCCTGCAGAACAAGACCGGCCTGATGGAGGAACTTCGCAAGATCGTCCGCGTCATCAAGAAGCTGGACGAGACGGCACCGCACACCACCCTGCTGACTCTGGACGCCACCACCGGCCAGAACGCGCACAGCCAGGTGGAGATCTTCCGCGACATGGTCAATGTCAACGGCCTGATCCTGACCAAGCTGGACGGCTCCGCCCGCGGCGGCGTGCTGGTCTCGCTGGCGGAGAAGTTCAAGATCCCGGTCCACGCCATCGGCGTCGGCGAGGGAGTCTACGACCTGCGCCCGTTCGATGCGGATGCCTTCGCCAAATCGCTGATGGGGCTGAACGCCGACTGAACGGCGAGGGCGTTTCATCATCTCCGAAGGGATAAGTGCTGGGGATTGGCCGAAATTCGGCCTTCCCAGCCGGTCGTTCGTACCCCATCTTTGACGACATGACTGATAAAGCCCCGCTCCAGCCCGGGTCGGCCGGGCGCTTCACCGATGCCAAAGCCGCGCTGGCCTGCGTGCGCGACATCTACGACCGCAACACCGCCTATCTGCGCGACCGCTTCGCCGCCTATACCCAGGGCGAGGAGGAAGGCGGGCGGAACCGGGCCTATTACCCCTATGTGCGGCTGACCGCCGTGTCGGGGGCCGCGGTCGACACCCGGCTGTCCTACGGCTTCGTCGAGGGGGTCGGCGTCCACTCCACCACGGTGACGCGGCCCGACCTGTTCGAACGCTATCTGCTGGAACAGTTCACGCTTCTGCTGCGCAACCACGATGTCCCGCTGGAGGTCGGCGTCAGCGAGGAGGCGATCCCGATCCATTTCGCCTTTCCCAACGGCATGTATGTGGAAGGCGATCTGCCGCCCGACCGGCTGACCAAGCTGCCGGACCTGTTCGACCTGCCCGATCTGGCGCGGATGGACGACACCATCGTCAACGGCACCTGCGACGGCGGGCCGGACGCGGTGAAGCCGCTGGCCCTGTTCACGGCGCCGCGGGTGGATTTCTCGCTGCACCGCCTGCGCCACTACACCGCGACCGCGCCGGAGCATTTCCAGAACTTCGTGCTGTTCACCAACTACCAGTTCTATGTGGACGAGTTCATCCGGCTGTCGCGCGAGATCATGGAACCGACCGGCGACGCCGATCTGGCCGCCTACCGCAGCCAGTATGACAGCTTCGTCGAGCCGGGCGACATCGTCACCACCAACCAGAATCTCGGCGGCGTCGCGGATGTCCCGGCGGCGAGGCTGCTGCGCATGCCGCAGATGCCGGCCTATCACCTGAAGCGTCCGGACGGCAACGGCATCACCCTGGTCAACATCGGCGTCGGCCCATCCAACGCCAAGACCATCACCGACCACATCGCGGTGCTGCGCCCGCATGCATGGCTGATGCTGGGCCACTGCGCCGGGCTGCGCCACACCCAGCGGCTGGGCGACTATGTGCTGGCCCACGGCTATGTCCGCGAGGACCATGTGCTGGACGCCGATTTGCCGCTGTGGGTGCCGGTGCCGGCGCTGGCCGAGGTTCAGCGCGCGCTGGAAACGGCGGTGGAGCGGGTGACCGGGCTGTCGGGCTTCGACCTGAAGAGCATCATGCGCACCGGCACGGTGGCGACCATCGACAACCGCAACTGGGAACTGCGCGACCACCGCGAGCCGCTGATGCGCTTCAGCCAGAGCCGCGCCATCGCGCTGGACATGGAAAGCGCGACGATCGCCGCCAACGGCTTCCGCTTCCGCGTGCCGTACGGGACGTTGCTGTGCGTGTCGGACAAGCCGATGCACGGGCAGCTGAAACTGCCGGGCATGGCCGACCGCTTCTACCGCGAGCGGGTCGACCAGCATCTGAAGATCGGCGTGCTGGCGATGGAACTGCTGCGCGAGCACGGGATGGAAACACTGCACTCCCGCAAACTGCGCAGCCTGGCGGAGGTGGCGTTCCAGTAGGGGGAGTGTCGGCTTCGAAGCCCCCTCCCCATCCCTCCCCCACCTGCGGTGGGAGAGGGGGCAGGAGCTTTGTCGGCGTCCAGCGGTAGTCCCCTCTCCCGCGATCGGATCGGCCTTCGGCCGACCGAGGGCGGGGGAGGGTTAGGGAGGGGGCAACCGCCGCTGCGCCCCCCAACCAATCAAGCCGCGACCAACAGCCCCTCGATCTCCTTCGCTGCGCCGGCCAGCGCCTTGTCCTTGGCTTCCGGACCCATGCCGATGCCCTCGGCGCGGATGAAGGTCACGTCGGTGATGCCGAAGAAGCCGAACACGGTGCGCAGATAGGCTTCCTGGTGGTCCAGGCCGGCCAGCGCCGGGTTGGTCGAATAGACGCCGCCGCGGCCGGACGCCACGATCACGCGCTTGCCGCCGGCCAGACCCTCGGGGCCCTTCGCGGTGTAGCGGAAGGTGCGGCCGGCCTGGGCGAGGCGGTCGATCCAGGCCTTCAGCTGGGTCGGGATGGAGAAGTTGTACATCGGCGCGCCGACCACGACGACGTCGGCGGCCAGGAACTCGTCGAGCAGGGCATTGGTCAGGGCCAGCTCCTCGCTCTGCCGCGGGCTCAGGCCCTCGACGACGCCGAGCTTGACGACCTGCAGCAGCTCGCCGTCCAGATGGGCCGGCGGGTTGGCGGCGACGTCGCGGGTGACGACGGTGGCCGCCGGATCGGCCTTCACCAGGGCCTCGACGATGGAGGCGGTCAGCTGGCGGGTGACGGACGCGGTGCCGAGCGGGCTGGAGTCGACATGCAGGATCGTGGTCATGGCGGAAGGAGCCTCTTGGTTGTTGCGGCCGTCATGTCCGGCCGGGTTCTGACGACCAAGATGCCCCTTTGTTTTCCAGTGGTTAAGCCGGTCTGTGCGCGAAAGATCGTCTCTGGACAAGCAACAATCGGCCTGGGTACGACCGGCTCAGCGCGTCACCAGCGCGCCGCCGCGGAAGACCGCCATCTGACCCGGCTGCATCACCGTCCAGGCCTCGTCCCTGGTCAGTGGGCGGGTGGCGATGACGGTGACGACGTCGTTGGGCGTCGTCTCCTTGGAGAAATCGACGCTCATGTCGGCATCCAGCAGGGTGGCGGCACCGAACGGCGCCTTGCGGGTCAACCAGGCGAGGTTGGTGGCGCAGTGGCACCACAGGTAGCGCCCGTCGCTGAGCAGCATGTTGAACACGCCCAACGTCCCCAGATCGGCGGCCAGATGACGGATCAGCTTCATCAACCCGGCGGTGGTCTTCGGCGGCTCCGGATACTGCATACGGATCTGGTCGAGCAGCCAGCAGAAGGCATGCTCGCTGTCGGTGCTGCCGACCGGCTCGTAGAAGGTCAACACACGGTCCTTGATGCCCTTCAACTGGCCATTGTGGGCGAAGGTCCACACCCGGCCCCACAGTTCGCGGGTGAAGGGATGGGTGTTCTCCAGCGACACCCGGCCGCGGTTGGCCCGGCGGATGTGCGAGATCACCGTGCAGGACTTGATCGAATATTGGCTGACCAGCCGGGCGATTTCCGATTCGCTGCTGGGTGCCGGATCATGGAAGGCGCGGCAGCCCTTGCCTTCGTAAAAGGCGATGCCCCAGCCGTCGCGGTGCGGCCCGGTCTGTCCGCCGCGGCGCATCAGGCCGGCGAAGCTGAAGCAGATGTCCGTGGGCACGTTGGCGCTCATGCCCAGGAGTTCGCACATGATGTCCTCGTCTGCCGCTGGTCGTCGCCTTGGGGGCGACAAGCTACGACAGGTGGCGGGCGAGGTCACGCGTTGACATGGCACGCGCGCCTATGCACGTCAGGGTTTGGGTCCTTATGGCTTCGGACAGGGCGGCATGTCCGGTCGCAGACACCCCTCAATCTTCCCCGCTGCCGCTACGCCATCCAGCCCGATCCAAGCGTCCACCCGCCCGGTCTCGAACCCGCAATCCCGGCGATCGCCGACCTGCATCAGCGGGCGGCGGATCAGCAGCGGGCGTTCGACCATCGCGGCCAGCGCCGACGCCTCGTCCATTGCCTCCGGCACCACCTCCCCGCTCTTCACCGCCGGGGCGGCGCGGTTGAACCAGTCCGCCACCGGCCGGTCGCCGAAGAAGGGGCGCAGCGTCTCCGGCGTCCAGGGCTCGCCCAGCAGGTCACGGGCGATCACCCGGTGACCGGCCTGCTCCAGCAGGGCCTTCTGGCGGGCATTGCCGCCGCAGCCGGGCTTCTCGAAGAACACCACATCAGCCATCGCTCATCTCCCCTGGAACAGCGGCGCGCGCGCCAGCAGCGCGTCGGTTTGCTGACAAATCTCGTCGTAGACCTTGCGGTCCAGCTTGCGCAGCCAGCGCGGCGGGATCGACTCGACACCATAGGTGGCGCCGGCCAGCATGCCGGCGATGGCGCCGGTGGTGTCGGCGTCGCCGCCTTGATTCACCGTCTCCACCACGCAGGATTCGACCGAATCGGTCTGGAAGTAATAGTGGAAGACGGTCTGCACCGTATCGACCACAAAGGCCGTCGACAGGCCGCGGTAGGGCTGGAACTTGAACTGCCGGTGCTTGGCGATCAGGGCGTTCGCCTCCTCCCGGGCGGCGACGACGCCGCCGCCGAGCACCAGCCGGCGCACCATCCGTCCCAGCGCGATCACCGCGGAATCCGACAGTTGGTTGCAGTGGGTGATGTGCGACTGTTCCACCGACCAGCGTTCGAACGCCGCATCGTCGCCCAGTGTCGCCAGCGCCACCGGCAGGTTGCGCATCGCGGCACCGTTGCCGGCGTGGTATTCCGATTCCGGCTCCTCCAGCGTGCCGTGCATGATGAAGCGGCGGATACCGCGGCGCGTCGTGTCGCCGACATCGACCGGCACCGATTTCAGCCAGATTGCGAACTCCTCCGCGGCGCGGCGGGCGTCCCAATCGGGTGCGGACAGGATGGCGCGGCCGAGATGCAGCGACATCTCCGTGTCGTCGGTCACCTGCCCGGCCGGCAGCTTCAGCCAGCCGCCGCCCTTGATGTGCTTGTGGACGCCGTACTGGTGGGCGATCTCGCCCTTGGTCAGGAACTCCACGGTCGCCCCCAGCGCGTCGCCGCAGGCGAGGCCGAGATAGGCGCCGAGCGCCCTGGAACGTATTTGCGCGGTCAGAATCTTGGGATCGGTCATGCCATGGGGCGAAATGCCCGCCCTTTCCTGGTGCGCCCGGCGTACCGGCCATCAGGCCGCCGCCGGACGTGAGGTTGTCAGAGAAGCGACACACCCACCCGGTAATCCCCGCCGATCACCAGATACTCCCCTTCGCCTTGGAAGGGGTAGCGTGGCAGAATGTCGCGGAAGAAGACGACCTTGGGCAGCGGCACCCAGGCGTCGAGGATGTAGTCGCCGAACTGGCCGGCGATGTCGCGGTCGATGGAAAAGGAACACAGGTTGTTCAGCCGCAGCACCGCAGTGCGCCGGTCCGGCCGCGCGAGGATGTGGTGTTCCTCGAAATCGTTGACGCCGCGATACAGCCGGATGTGCGAGGCCCAGTTCGGCATCGGCGCATCGGGCCAGCCGCGTCGGATTGTCCACTGGCAGAACTCGTACAAGAGGTCGAGCTGCAGGTGGATGTTGTTGTTGTGGAAGCGGGTCGACTGCTTCTGCTCGCCATAGGCGGTCCAGGCGTCGGAGGCGAAGCGGCGGATCGGTTCGCCATGGAAGGTCGGCAGCAGTCCGAAGCGGCTCTCCACCCAGCCCTTCAGCACCGCGCCTTCCGCCCGGTTGCTGTCGAACATCCAGCCCTTCAGCAGGCGCAGGTAGCTGGCGCGGAAGCGCCGCTTGCCGTCCGGTCCCTCCGCCCCGGAAAAATCCGGGTTCACCCCGAACAGTTCGGCCATGTAACGCTGGAAAACGTCCGATGCGGTCAGCGCGTCGGGGCTTTCGTCCAGCGCCTCGAACAATGCTGCGTGTTCGCTGCGGGTGGCGCCGATGCGCAGGCGCCGCGGCTCGTCGTTGTAGGCTTCGCCGCACAGCGTGGCGGCCGGAATATTGACGAGGTTGGTGCGGTGGGCGCGAAGGGCCAGTGGGGAGTCAGGGGGCGCATCGGGCTCCATCGTCCGACCGCCCGCATCCTGTGTCGCCACCCCATCCGCCACGCCGATCCACTCCATCCGAATAACATTACTTCCTATATGGATATTGTATAAGCGGGCGCGTGCCAAGCCTTGAGCAGCGAAGCCGGCAGAAGGCCGGCAGAGGGCCTCATCGCCCCATGTCGCAACATTGTCCGTTTGAAGCCGAACGGTCCGTCCCCATACTCAGTACAGCGACGCTTACGATCCGGCGGCACCCGCATGGCCTTCTGGCCGACCAAGTACGACGACAGCCGGCGCCGGCGCACCCCGCCGGTGCCGACGCAGACGCTTGTCCGGACGCCCCCACCCTCTCCCCAGCCCGCACCGGCCGCTCCGCCAGCACCCGACGGCCTCCCGCCACGCGGCATCGCCGAGGCGCGGACGGCCCTGCGTCTCGCGCAGTTTCTGCGCGGCACCATCACCCCGCTGCGCGGCGACGCGGTGCTGGAGCTGCTGGAGCCGCACCGGCCAAGGCTGGTGCCCAAGCCGGTCAACCCGCTGCCGGGACTGGCCGGCCAGCCGCCGGGCCGGATGCTGGAAGCGCTGCTGCGGCCGATCGGGCAGATCGTCACCGACGTGCTGCTGCCGGGGGTGCGCGACCATCTGATCGACCGGCTGGTGACCGGCCGCACCGCCCATGAGGAAAGCCTGCCCAGCGCCATCGACCTTGCCGAGGCGATGCGGGCGTTGGTCGGCCGGATGCGCGGCGGCGGCAAGGGTCACCTCCAGGCGGTGATCGGCGCCATCGAGACCGACGCCCGCGCCACCGCCGACGCGCTGACCAAGGACCGCCGCCCCATCGACGTCGGCGGCATCGACCGGCTGGCCCGCGCCCTGCTGCGCTTCGAGGTGCGGCGGATGGTGCTGGAGGCGCTGGGCGGCGGCAGTGCGTTGCAGGACGTCGTCTATCAGTCGCGCCGGCTTGCCCGCTATTCCCTGCACCGTGCCACCGAGGCGATCGAGGGGTTCGTCGCCGATCGCGGGCTGAAGGCGCTTCATGCCAGCCTCGCTACGCTCGCCCAGGCCGATGGGCTGATCGTCATCGCGCTTCGCAACCTGGACGACCAGGAGGAGACGAAGGAGGAGTCCGGACCCTTCGTCGAGCCGGCCGACCGCAAGGCGATGAACGACTGGCTGTCGGCGGCATGGCGGCTTTCCGACACATTGTTCGATCTCGTCGGCAGGGCCGCGGCCGGCGGCGATCTGGACGACCTTCTGTTCGCGGCCCTGCTGCGCCAGCTGCGCAGCCTGCACCATTTCTGCGCCGACCTGACCCACGCCGGCCGCCCTGCCGCCGTGGACACGCTGAAGCAGCGGCTGGTCGAGCGCTGCGACGCGCTGGCCCGCCTGACCGGCGAACGGCTGGTCGAGGCGTTGCTGGCGAAGCCCGCCGATCCGGCATTGGCCCGCCGTCTGGTGGCGCGCGGCCGGCTGCTGGCGCAGCTTCTCTACGACATGGACCGCGACGAGGCGGTGGAAGAACTGGCGCTGCGCATCGTGGTAGCGAGCGAGGCCTTGGGCGAGGGGCGATAGGATAGCCTCTGCGATGTATTGCCCCCACCCCGACCCTCCCCCGCTGGGCGGGGGAGGGTCGGGGTGGGGGCTTTCGAAAGCCGACACCTCACCAACAGAACCTCCCCCATAAAGACCCGACAAAATGTCGGGCTTTGTCGTGTGTGTCGGGACCCCGACAAAGAGACGGCACGCGTCGCCACAATAAATAACGCAATGCTTTCAATATCTTATCGAAATACACCGCTCTGGCACGGGTCGTGCAATCCATGAAATCCGAAGCGGCCACGAACCGGCCGCACCGGATCGAAGCAAAGTCCCCACGACCCAAGCACAGGAGCGACCCACATGGCCAAAGCGCCTCTGCGTCAGATCGCCTTTTACGGCAAGGGCGGTATCGGCAAGTCCACCACCTCTCAGAACACGCTGGCCGCGCTGGTCGAGCTGGATCAGAAGATCCTGATCGTCGGCTGCGATCCGAAGGCCGACTCGACCCGTCTGATCCTGCACGCAAAGGCCCAGGACACCGTCCTGCATCTGGCCGCCGAAGCCGGTTCGGTCGAGGATCTGGAACTCGAGGACGTCCTCAAGGTCGGCTACCAGGGCATCAAGTGCGTCGAGTCCGGCGGTCCGGAGCCGGGCGTCGGCTGCGCCGGCCGCGGCGTCATCACCTCGATCAATTTCCTGGAAGAGAACGGCGCCTACGACGACGTGGACTATGTGTCCTACGACGTGCTGGGCGACGTGGTCTGCGGCGGCTTCGCCATGCCGATCCGCGAGAACAAGGCCCAGGAAATCTACATCGTCATGTCCGGCGAGATGATGGCGCTGTACGCCGCCAACAACATCGCCAAGGGCATCCTGAAATACGCGCACAGCGGCGGCGTGCGCCTGGGCGGCCTGATCTGCAACGAGCGTCAGACGGACAAGGAATGGGATCTGGCCGACGCGCTGGCCAAGCGCCTGGGTTCCAAGCTGATCCATTTCGTGCCGCGCGACAACATCGTCCAGCACGCCGAGCTGCGCCGCATGACGGTCATCGAGTACGCCCCGGACAGCAAGCAGGCCGGCGAATACCGCGCGCTCGCCAACAAGATCCACGCGAACTCCGGCCAGGGTTGCATCCCGACCCCGATCACCATGGAAGAGCTGGAAGAGATGCTGATGGACTTCGGCATCATGAAGACCGAGGAGCAGCAGCTCGCCGAGCTGGCTGCCAAGGAAGCGGCGAAGGCCGGCGCCTGATCCCGGGCGTAGCGACGGTTGCCTACCGGCCCCCCTGCCCCATCGGCGCAGGGGGGACCGCCTGAACACTGGCCCTTTTCCCCAGCCCCGCACGACGTCGACCCAACGACTGCCCACCGGTTCCGGCCGGGCGACGTCGGCGTGGGAGGGAGGGGCTCGGTCACGCGCTGAAGCGGCGCGGAATATTCAAGCAGGAGGCCGGCTATGAGCCTGTCCGAGAACACCACGGTCGACGTCAAGAACCTCGTCAACGAAGTCCTCGAAGCCTATCCCGAAAAGTCCCGCAAGCGCCGCGCCAAGCACCTGAACGTGCTGGAGGCCGAGGCCAAGGACTGCGGCGTCAAGTCGAACGTCAAGTCCATCCCCGGCGTCATGACGATCCGCGGCTGCGCCTATGCCGGTTCCAAGGGCGTGGTGTGGGGTCCGATCAAGGACATGATCCACATCTCCCACGGGCCGGTCGGCTGCGGCTACTACTCCTGGTCCGGCCGCCGCAACTACTACATCGGCGACACCGGCGTGGACAGCTGGGGCACGATGCACTTCACCTCCGACTTCCAGGAGAAGGACATCGTCTTCGGCGGCGACAAGAAGCTGCACAAGGTCATCGAGGAAATCAACGAGCTGTTCCCGCTGGTGAACGGCATCTCGATCCAGTCGGAATGCCCGATCGGCCTGATCGGCGACGATATCGAGGCTGTCGCCCGCGCCAAGTCGGCGGAAATCGGCAAGCCGGTCATCCCCGTGCGCTGCGAAGGCTTCCGCGGCGTGTCCCAGTCGCTGGGCCACCACATCGCCAACGACGCCATCCGCGACTGGGTGTTCGAGAAAACGGAACCCAAGGCCGACTTCGTCTCCACTCCCTATGACGTCACCATCATCGGCGACTACAACATCGGCGGCGACGCCTGGTCGTCCCGCATCCTGCTGGAGGAGATCGGCCTGCGCGTGATCGCCCAGTGGTCGGGCGACGGCACGATGGCCGAGCTGGAGAACACGCCGAAGGCCAAGGTCAACCTGATCCACTGCTACCGCTCGATGAACTACATCGCGCGTCACATGGAAGAGAAGTACAATATTCCTTGGATGGAATACAACTTCTTCGGCCCGAGCCAGATCGCCGAATCCTTGCGCAAGATCGCCGCTCTCTTCGACGACAAGATCAAGGAGAACGCCGAGAAGGTCATCGCCCGCTACCAGCCGATGGTCGATGCCGTCATCGCCAAATACAAGCCGCGGCTGGACGGCAAGAAGGTCATGATCTACGTCGGCGGCCTGCGTCCCCGCCACGTCGTCGATGCCTATCACGACCTGGGCATGGAGATCATCGGCACCGGTTACGAGTTCGCCCACAACGACGACTATCAGCGCACGCCCCACTACGTGAAGGAAGGCACGCTGATCTACGACGACGTCACCGCGTTCGAACTGGAGAAGTTCGTCGAGGCGATGCGTCCCGACCTCGTCGCGTCGGGCATCAAGGAAAAGTACGTGTTCCAGAAGATGGGCCTGCCGTTCCGCCAGATGCACAGCTGGGACTACTCCGGCCCGTACCACGGCTATGACGGCTTCGCGATCTTCGCCCGCGACATGGACCTGGCCATCAACAACCCCGTCTGGGGCGTGATGAAGGCCCCGTTCTGACCATCGGCCTCTGGAACAGGAGAATTTGAGAATGACCGACAAGCTTTCGCAGAGCGCCGACAAGGTCCTCGACCACTACACCCTCTTCCGGCAGCCCGAATATGCGGCGATGTTCGAGAAGAAGAAGACCGAGTTCGAGTACGGCCATTCGGACGAGGAAGTCGCCCGCGTCTCCGAATGGACCAAGTCCGAGGACTACAAGGCGAAGAACTTCGCCCGTGAAGCGGTCGTCATCAACCCGACCAAGGCCTGCCAGCCGATCGGCGCGATGTTCGCCGCCCAGGGCTTCGAGGGCACCCTGCCCTTCGTCCACGGCTCCCAGGGCTGCGTCGCCTATTACCGCACCCACCTGACCCGCCACTTCAAGGAGCCGAACAGCGCGGTCTCCTCGTCGATGACGGAAGACGCGGCGGTGTTCGGCGGCCTGAACAACATGATCGACGGCTTGGCGAACGCCTATGCGCTCTACAAGCCGAAGATGATCGCGGTGATGACCACCTGCATGGCCGAAGTCATCGGCGACGACCTGCAGGGCTTCATCGCCAACGCGAAGAACAAGGAAAGCGTACCGGCCGACTTCCCGGTGCCATTCGCCCACACCCCGGCCTTTGTCGGCAGCCACATCGTCGGCTACGACAACATGATCAAGGGCATTCTGTCCAACTTCTGGGGCAATTCGGAGAATTTCGACACGCCCAAGACCGAGCAGATCAACCTGATCCCGGGCTTCGACGGTTTCGCCGTCGGCAACAACCGCGAACTGAAGCGCATCGCCGGCGAATTCGGCCTGAAGCTGCAAATTCTGTCCGACGTGTCCGACAACTTCGACACGCCGATGGATGGCGAGTACCGCATGTATGACGGCGGCACCACCATCGAGGAGACCAAGGAGGCCCTGCACGCCAAGGCCACCATCTCCATGCAGGAGTACAACACCACCCAGACTCTGCAGTTCTGCAAGGAAAAGGGCCAGGACGTCGCCAAGTTCAACTACCCGATGGGCGTCACCGCCACCGACGAGCTGCTGCTGAAGCTGGCGGAACTGTCGGGCAAGCCGGTCCCGGCCAGCCTGAAGCTGGAGCGCGGCCGTCTGGTCGACGCCATCGCCGACAGCCACACCCACCTGCACGGCAAGCGCTTCGCCGTCTACGGCGACCCGGACTTCTGCCTGGGCATGACCAAGTTCCTGCTGGAGCTGGGTGCCGAGCCGGTGCACATCCTGTCGACGTCGGGTTCCAAGAAGTGGGAGAAGCAGGTCCAGAAGGTGCTGGACGGCTCGCCCTTCGGCGCCTCGGGTGCGGCCCATGGCGGCAAGGACCTGTGGCACCTGCGCTCGCTGATCTTCACCGACAAGGTGGACTACATCATCGGCAACAGCTACGGCAAGTATCTGGAGCGCGACACCAAGGTTCCGCTGATCCGCCTGACCTACCCGATCTTCGACCGCCATCACCACCACCGCTACCCGACCTGGGGCTACCAGGGCGCGCTGAACGTGCTGGTGCGGATCCTCGACCGGATCTTCGAGGACATCGACGCCAACACCAACATCGTCGGCCAGACCGACTACTCGTTCGACCTGATCCGCTGACCGGCACGCCGGCGGCACCCCAGGCATCGGATCACGCATCGGTTCCAGCCTACCCGTTGGGCCGGGGTCTCCATCCCCCCGGCCCAACGGCAACCTCCCCAGCCCGGAGAGCGTCGACGACGGCGAGCTCCGGGCTTTCTTTTTGTGCATGCGGAGCCGTCTCCGCCCCCGCACGCCGGCCTTCAGGAGCCGGCCGATGCGATGTGAGACACCCGACAAGCTCTCCGCGAAGCCGGCCGATTGTCAGCTATCAGACAGGGCAGAAAAATCGGACAATCCTTTTCAATCAATCCTTTATCCTCTGGCACGCCGCCTGCATTTCATCTCCGCAGAGCCATTTCCGGCGCCAGGATGGGAGAGCGGGCATGCTCCAGGACAAGATCCAGGACGTCTTCAACGAACCGGGCTGCGCGACCAACCAGGCCAAATCGGCCAAGGAGAAGAAGAAGGGCTGCACCAAGTCGCTGAAGCCGGGGGCGGCGGCCGGCGGCTGCGCCTATGACGGCGCGATGATCGTGCTGCAGCCGATCGCCGACGCCGCCCATCTGGTGCACGGCCCGATCGCCTGCCTGGGCAATGCATGGGACAACCGCGGCACCCGGTCGTCGGGGTCGCAGCTCTACCGCACCGGCTTCACCACCGACCTGTCGGAACTGGACGTCATCGGCGGCGGCGAGAAGAAGCTCTATCGCGCCATCAAGGAGATCGTTCAGCAATACGACCCGCCGGCCGTCTTCGTCTATCAGACCTGCGTGCCCGCCATGACCGGCGACGACATCGCCGCGGTCTGCAAGTTCGCGACGCAGAAGCTGGGCAAGCCGGTGATCCCGGTCGACGCGCCGGGCTTCGTCGGGTCGAAGAATCTCGGCAACAAGCTGGCCGGCGAAGCCCTGCTCGACCATGTCATCGGCACGGTGGAGCCGGACTACACCACGCCCACCGACGTCTGCATCATCGGCGAATACAACCTCGCCGGCGAGCTGTGGCTGGTCAAGCCGCTGCTCGACGAGATCGGCATCCGCCTCTTGTCCTGCATCTCCGGCGACGGCCGTTACAACGAGGTGGCGCAGGCCCACCGTGCCCGCGTCACCATGATGGTGTGCAGCCAGGCGCTGGTGAATGTCGGCCGCAAGATGCAGGAGCGCTACGGCATCCCCTATTTCGAGGGATCCTTCTACGGCGTCTCCGACATGTCGGACACGCTGCGCACCATGGCCCGCATGCTGGTGGAGCGCGGTGCCGACAAGGCGCTGATCGACCGGGCGGAGGGCGTGATCGCGCGGGAAGAGAGCCGCGTCTGGCGGCGTCTGGAACCCTACAAGCCGCGATTCGAGGGCAAGCGCGTCCTGCTGTTCACCGGGGGGGTCAAGAGCTGGTCGATGGTCAGCGCGCTGGAAGGCGCAGGCCTGACCATTCTCGGCACCTCCACCAAGAAATCGACCAAGGAAGACAAGGAACGCATCAGGAAGATGAAGGGCGAGGAGTTCCACCAATGGGACGACCTGAAGCCGCGCGACATCTACAAGATGCTGGCCGACGATCAGGCCGACATCATGATGTCCGGCGGCCGGTCGCAGTTCATCTCGCTGAAGGCCAAGGTTCCCTGGCTCGACATCAACCAGGAGCGCCACCACGCCTATGCCGGCTATGACGGCATCGTCAATCTCTGCGAGGAGATCGACAAGACGCTGTCCAACCCGATCTGGGGCCAAGTCCGCCAGCCGGCGCCGTGGGAGTCCGGTCCGTCCTCCACCCTTCTGGCGGCGGAGTAAGGCCGATGTCCCACATCCAGCGCTTCCCCTCCGCCGCCAAGGCCGCCTCGACCAACCCGCTGAAGATGAGCCAGCCGTTGGGCGCGGCGCTCGCCTATCTCGGGGTCGACCGCTGCCTGCCGCTGTTCCACGGCTCGCAGGGCTGCACTGCCTTCGGGCTGGTGCTGCTGGTCCGCCATTTTCGCGAGGCGATCCCGCTGCAGACCACGGCGATGGATCAGGTCTCCACCATCCTCGGCGGCTACGACAATCTGGAACAGGCGATCCGCACCATCGTCGAACGCAACAAGCCCGCCATGATCGGCGTCGCCACCACCGGCGTTACCGAGACCAAGGGCGAGGACATGGGCGGCCAGTACACGCTGTTCCGCCAGCGCAACCCCGACATGGCCGGCACCGCCCTGGTCTTCGCCAACACCCCCGACTTCGCCGGCGGCTTTGAGGACGGCTTCGCCACCGCGGTCACCGCCATGGTGGAGCGGCTGGTCGAACCGTCGCCGGTGCGCATCCCGACCCAGGTCAATGTGCTGGCCGGCAGCCACCTGTCGCCCGGCGACGTGGAGGAACTGCGCGACATCATCGAGGGTTTCGGCCTGTCGCCGATCATGCTGCCCGACCTGTCGCTGTCGATGTCCGGCCGCCAGCCGACCGACTTCACCGCCACCTCGCTGGGCGGCGTGACGGTGGACCAGATCCGCGCCATGGGCGCCTCGGCCGCCACCATCGTCGTCGGCGAGCATATGCGGGTGGCCGGCAACGCGCTGGAGCTGAAGACCGACGTGCCCAGCCACTTCTTCAGCCGCCTGACCGGGCTGGAGGCGTCGGACAAGCTGATCCGGTTGCTGATGGAGCTGTCGGGCAAGCCGGCGCCGGCCCGGCTGCGGCGCCAGCGTGAAGCCCTGGTCGACGCCATGCTGGACGGGCATTTCTTCTTCAGCCGCAAGCGCATCGCCGTGGCCCTGGAACCCGACCTGCTCTACGCCGTGACCGGCTTCCTCGCCGACATGGGGGCCGAGGTGGTGGCCGCGGTGTCGCCGACGCAAAGCCCGGTGCTGGAGCGGCTGAAGGCCGCCACCATCATGGTCGGCGACCATTCCGACCTGGAGACTCTGGCCCGCGACGCCGACCTGATCGTCTCCAACTCGCACGGGCGACAGGGTGCGGCGCGGATCGGCGTGCCGCTGCACCGCATGGGACTGCCGATGTTCGACCGGCTCGGCGCGGGTCTGCGCGTCCAGGTCGGCTACCGCGGCACGCGCGAGCTGCTGTGCGAGATCGGCAACCTGTTCCTCGCCCGCGAGATGGACCACGAGAGCCACGACCACGGGGAATCGCACGGCTGCGGAGGCGGATCATGCGGATGCAACGCCGTCTGAGCGTGGTGCAGGACCCACGCCCGACCAAAGGAGGATCGATGAAGGTCGCTTTCTGCACCCAGGACATGCAGCACGTCGATGCGCATTTCGGCTGGGCCAAGAACATCGCCGTCTACCGGGTCGACCGCCAGGGCCATGCCTTTCTGGAGACCTTCCAGTTCGGCGGCTCGATGTTCGAGGACGGCAACGAGGACAAGCTGGTGCCCAAGCTGGAAGCGCTGTCCGACGTCGCCATCGTCTACCTGTCGGCCATCGGCGCATCGGCCGCCGCCCGCGTGGTGGCGAAGAAGATCCATCCGGTGAAGGTCGAGGCCAGTGAGACCATCCCGGCTCTGCTCGACAAGCTGGTCCAGACGCTGAACGGCAACCCGCCGCCCTGGCTGCGCAAGGCGATGGGCGAAACGCCCGAATTCCATTTCGATGAAGAGGAGGTCTGAGCATGGCTGATGTGGCTGAACTGTCGGTCGCCGACCAGTTCGTGAAGACGCTGGTCCTGCTGTTCCGCGCCGAGGACAGCTATGGCGCCTGGGAAGGCAAGCCGGACGAGGCTCTGCTCGCCCCCTTCATCCTGGACAAGGAGGCCCGCGCCGCCATCCCGATCATCGGCGACCCTGACCCCGATACGCTGTGGCGGCTGGAGCTGTTCTACAAGGCGGTCGGCGTCACGGTCGAGAAGCAGACCGGCATGATGGCCTCGCCGATGATGAAGATGAGCCACGAGGGCTTCGGCCGCATGATCCTGACCACCGGCCGGCTGGTTGTGGTGTCGAAAACCCTGCGCGACGTCCACCGCTTCGGCTTCCCCAGCATCGAAAAGCTGGCGGCCGACGGCGCCAAGCTGGTCGAGGATGCCGTCGCGCTGATCCGGGAATACCCCGAGGTCGCAAACCTCTGAGCTTCGCGGGAGCACGACCATGAGCGACATCGACGCCCTGAAGGACGAGATCAAGAAGCTGAACGCCCGCGCCACGCAGAAGAAGATGGATTTGCACGATTTGTCGGAAGAGCTTCCGCAGAACTGGCAGAGCATCCTGACAGTGGCGCAGGAAACTTACGACGCCTTCAAGACCCTGACCGAGAAGCGGGCGGCGCTGAAGGCGCTGGAGAAGGCCTAACCCCCTCAATCTTTCAAGAAAAGCTTAGGCGCAGCCTTTCCCGAGAGGAGCATTCCCATGGCTGAGTTCGTGACCGGCACCACCCGGGGTGGTCAGAGCTGGACCCCGAAATTCGTCGAGACCATCGATCAGAAGCAGTGCATCGGCTGCGGCCGCTGTTTCAAGGTCTGCGGCCGCGGCGTGCTGAACATGATCGGCCTGACCGAGGACGGCGACATCGTCGACGCCTTCGACGACGAGGCCGAGAAGAAGGTGATGGCGGTCGAGACCGCGGCCAACTGCATCGGCTGCGAAAGCTGCTCCAAGGTGTGCTCGAAGAGCTGCATCACGCATGTGGCGGTTGCGGCTTAGGGGCCTCGCCCGGGTGCCCCCTCCCTTCCCAAGCTTTACAGCTTGGGCCCCTTCCCTCCCCCGCCTTCGGCGGTAGAGGGAGTTGGTCGCAGTGGGGCGGCAGTCCCCTCTCCCACCGAAGGTGGGGGAGGGTTAGGGAGGGGGCCTCACCTCGGCAAAGCCCCCACTCCCCTCAGTACGCATACTCCTTGAACACCGGATCGACGCTGCCGCCCCAGGGGCCGTTGAACTTCTCCAGAAGCTCGTCGGCGGGGCTGCGGCCGGTCTCGGCGATGACCTGCAGCGTGTCGAGGAAGTGGGTCTCGTCGTCGCCCCAATTGTCGTTGCGGGCGCGGCGTGCCAGACCGTCGCGGGCGATCGCCACAACCTCCAGCGCCACGTCGCGCACCGTCCCATTGCGGAACGTCGTGCGCAGGCCCGACCGCGGCACCTCGGCGCGCAGATGCGCGCGCTCCTCCGTCGTCCAGTCCTTCACCAGATCCCAGGCCGCATCCAGCGCCACCTGATCGTAGAGCAGCCCGACCCACAAGGCCGGCAGGGCGCACAGGCTGCGCCACGGGCCGCCGTCGGCGCCGCGCATTTCCAGATACTTCTTCAGCCGCACTTCCGGGAAGGCCGTGGTGGTGTGGTCGGCCCAGTCGGTGATCAGCGGCACCTCGCCCGGCAGGGCCGGCAGCTTGCCGTCCATGAAGTCGCGGAAGGACTGGCCGGCCGCGTCGATGTAAACGCCGTCGCGATAGACGAAGTACATCGGCGTGTCGAGCAGATAGTCGACATAGCGTTCGAAGCCGAAGCCGTCCTCGAACACGAAGGGGATATCGCCGGTACGGTCCGGGTCGGTGTCGGTCCAGATGTGGCTGCGGAAGCTCTGGAAGCCGTTCGGCTTGCCTTCCGTGAAGGGCGACATGGCGAACAGCGCGGTCGCGATCGGCTGCAGGGCCAGCGACACGCGGAACTTCTTCACCATGTCCGCTTCGGACGCGAAGTCCAGGTTGACCTGCACCGTACAGGTCCGCGTCATCATGTCGAGGCCGAGCGAGCCGACCTTCGGCATGTAGTCGCGCATGATCTTGTAGCGGCCCTTGGGCATCCAGGGGATGTCGTCGCGCGTCCATTTCGGCTGGAAGCCCAGCCCCATCATGGCGATGCCAAGCTCCGCCCCGACCTCCTTCACCTGGCGCAGGTGGCGGTGCACCTCGGCGCAGGTCTGGTGCAGGGTCTCCAGCGGCGCGCCCGACAGCTCGACCTGGCCGCCCGGTTCCAGCGTGATGTTGGCCATGTCCTGGACCAACGCGATGATGTTGCCCTTCTCCTCCACCGGCTGCCAGCCGAAGCGGGTCATGCGGGTCAGCAGTTCGCGGATGCCGTCCGGCCCGTCATAGGGCAGCGGCCGCAGGTCGGAGGTGCGGTAAGCGAACTTCTCGTGCTCGGTCCCGATGCGCCAGTCCGGCGCCGGCTTGCTGCCGGATTCGAGATAGGCCACCAGTTGGCGGCGGTCGGTGATGGGTTCGCCGCGCGTGGTCGGGGGTGCGGACATGAAGTCTCTCGCGGGAAGTGGACGGAGGAACGGCCGGATGGCGGCCGGTTAATGGGTCGGCGCGCGGAAAGGCGGACGTCGGTCGCTTCCCCCGGCAGTCCAGTCCCCGGCCAAGGACTGCCAGCAAGCCAGCGCCGCCACCACCGCCGTATCGGCCCGCAGGATGCGCGGACCCAATCCCACCGGAACAACAAAAGGGAGTTTGACGAGTTCGTCAAGTTCCGACTGGTCGAAGCCGCCCTCCGGCCCGACCAGCAAGGCCGCCGGACCCGGCGGCGCGTCGCGCAGCACATCGGCGATGGGACGGGCGGATCCGGCCTCCGCGCACAGATAGAGCCGGCGGTCGGCGGGCCAGTTGGCCAGCACGCGGTCCAGCGGCATAGCCTCGCCCATCTCCGGTACGGTCAGGCGCTCGCACTGCTCGGCCGCCTCCACCGCATTGGCGCGCAGCCGGTCAATGTTGACGCGGTTGGGATCGGTGCGCCGGGTGAAGACCGGCCAGAGGCGGGAGATCCCCATCTCCGTCGCCTTTTCGGCGACGAAGTCGATGCGGCCCTTCTTCAGCGGGGCAAACAGCAGCCAGAGGTCCGGGGTCGTGTCCTGTTCCCGCCGCCGGGTCGCCACGGTCAGCGAGCACCAGCCCTTGCCGAAGCCGTCGATCACCGCCCGCCATTCGCCGTCGCGGCCGTTGAACACGGCGACCGGATCACCACGGTCGAGCCGCAGGACATGGCGCAGGAAATGGGCGCGCTCGTGGTCCAGCCCGACCGACTGGCCTTCGGCCAGCGGGCTGTCCACATACAGGCGGGTCTTGATCGGGTCGGCCATGGCTGTCGTCTCCGCGGGGCGGCGCCGACTATAGCCGGCTGCGGGCGTGCAAGTCAGCACATCAGAGACAACGGAGACGCGCAGGGGCGGTGCGCGGAAAACGGATGGCACCGCGGTCCGCAGGATCACGCCGGGGCGATCAGTGCCTCGATTTGACGGCGCAGGTCGTTGGGCTGGACGGGCTTGTGCAGGATGCGCACCTGTTCGGCCTTGGCGGCGGCCATCAGCTCGGCACCGGTGTCGCCTGTCAGGATGATGGCGGGAACCGCGACACCGCAGGCCTCGCGCACCGCACGCACGGCGGTGATGCCCGACCAGCCGTCGCGCAGCCGGTAATCGGACAGGATCACGTCCGGAACCGGATAGCCCGGCAGCTTCGCCAGGATGGTTTCCACATCCTCGGCGGCCAGCACCCGGTAGCCCCAGGTGTCCAGCATGATCTCCATCCCGGCCAATATGATCGACTCGTCGTCGATGACGATGGCGAAACGGTCCGGTGTTGCATTCATGTCCATTTAAGATAGCAGACCGCTGAGGTTACAACGAAGAAACAGTATTGGTGCGATTTTGGCGCGTGCAAGCCCCCGACCTGCTATTTTCCATAGCGACAGCCCGGGCCTTACGCCGTACCCACCTCGCACCCGGCCACGGCAGCGTGCTTGCCGCCTGGACGGCAGCCCGATACCTTCGCGCTGATTGCCTGTTCAGACATCTCCATAGCACAGCGGGAACGCCGCCGTCATGCCCACCGCCTCCACCGGTCCCACTCTTCCCAACTCCGGCTTCACCGACATCCGCCAGGACGGGTGGCTTGCCCGCCGTGTGCCGGCCGCCTTGCGCCCCTATGTCACACTGGCGCGGCTGGACCGTCCGATCGGGACATGGCTGCTGCTGTTCCCCTGCTGGTGGAGCGTGGCGCTGGCGATGCCGCAGCCCTTCCGCGACTGGCCGTCGCTGCTCTGGCTGATGGCGCTGTTCGGGATCGGCGCGGTGCTGATGCGCGGTGCCGGCTGCACCGTCAACGACATCCTGGACCGCAAGTTCGACGCTATGGTGGAACGCACCCGCTCCCGCCCGATTCCGTCGGGTCAGGTGTCGGTGCGCCAAGCCCTGGCGTTCCTGGTGCTTCAACTGTTGGTGTCGCTGCTGGTCCTGCTCCAGCTGGGGATGACGGCCATCGGGCTGGGCGTGCTGTCGCTGGCGCTGGTCTTCACCTATCCGTTGATGAAGCGCATCACCTGGTGGCCGCAGGCCTTCCTGGGGCTGACCTTCAACTGGGGCGCCCTGATGGGCTGGGCCGCGGTGCAGAATGACGTCGGCTGGCCGGCGGTGGCGCTCTATGTCACCGGCATCGCCTGGACGCTGGGGTACGACACCATCTACGCCCACCAGGACAAGGAGGACGACGCCCGGATCGGCGTGAAGTCCACCGCGCTGCGTCTGGGCGACCAGAGCAAGATCTGGATCTACGGCTTCTACACTCTGACTTATGTCGGCATCGGCATCGCCGGCCGTCTCGCTGGTCTGGGCGGCCTGTTCCTGCCGGTGCTGTCGCTGGCGGCACTGCAACTGGCCTGGCAGGTGGCGACATGGCGGCCGGATGATCAAGGCGACTGCCTGGACAAGTTCAAGTCCAACCGCTGGTTCGGCTGGCTGGTCCTGGCGGCGATCCTGGCGGGGAAGATTTAGGTGTGCACCGGTGGGGGAGTCGGCTGACGGTGCCCCCACCCCAACCCTCCCCCGCTTCGCGGGAGAGGGTGCCTATCGCGAAACGGCGGCAGTCCCCTCCACCGCCAGAGGCGGGGGAGGGTTAGGGAGGGGGCAATCGGAGTTGGCACTCCCTAACCCGCAAAAACAAAAAGAGCGGAGCAAAGCCCCGCCCTTCCGAAAAACTTGAAACCCTAAAACCTCCCCCCGCTCAGCGTTCGCTGGTGTCGGCCAGTTGGGCGACGGAGTTGCCGGCGCCCGGCTTGCGGCCGGGAGCGACGGTGCGGCGGCTGCCGGGAGCCGTGACTTCCGCAACGGTCACCGGGGCCGGAGCGGCATGCGAGGCACCCGGCTTGCGGACCGGCAGCACCGCGACATCGGTGCGCTGCGGCTTGGCATGGGAGGCGACGGCGGTGGCAGGAAGGCTCTGCGGCTTGCGGCCGGGGACCGAGACGCTGACGCCCTTCTGCGGGTGCAGCGACGCTTCCATCATGCGCGGGCCATTGGCCTTGGCACGGCCGCGCGGGCTGCTGCTGAAGCCCTGGTCCATGCCGCGGTCGCCGGCATCCAGCATCCGGCCGCCACGCGGGGAAGCCTCTTCCCCCTCCGGCATGATGAAGCCGTAGGCGGCGTAGACGCGCAGACCCATCTGGTCGGTCGGCTCGTGCCAGACGCGGACGGCGGACCAGTCATTGTTGCGGGAAACGTCGACCACCCGCATGCCGCGGCGCAGCCCGTCGCCATCGATCCAGCTGTGGTCGACCTCGATGGTGCGGCGGTCGATCACCGCGCTGACCAGGGAGACGTGGCCACGGCGCATATGGCCGGTGCGCTTGAAGACGAGGACGGAGCCGACGGCGGGGCGCTGGTCGCGATCATACTGGCCGGCGGCATGGTCCCACCAGGTCCAGGCGTCGCCGCGGATCGTGAAATCGGAGATCGAGCGGACGGTGCGGACGCAATCGCCGTCTTGTGCGGCAGCCGTCGACACGGTAAGGGGGCTGAGCGCGATCAAAGCCGCAAGCGAAAGGCCGATGGCGGTTCCCCTCTGCCGCATGATTCCCCCAATCCCTCTGTTTTCCCCTGGTGGAAACGGGTAACACGGGTTCGCAGCTGTGTCTACACCGTTTGAAATGTGTAACATTCAAAAGCCATCGACCGGCATACCCCCAACAGCGGAGTCCCTTGGGAAGCCTCGTATGAACAACGCATCTCCGCAAGATTTCGTCCGCGACAACACGACGCTGACGACCACGCCGCTGTTGCCGGAAATCCAGCTTCATCTTGCCACCGAAGTCACGCCCCTCTGGCAGGCGACCGAGGAGACCTTGGCCGCCACGAATTTGCCACCGCCATACTGGGCTTTCGCTTGGCCGGGTGGACAAGCTGTGGCGCGGCTCCTGCTCGACCGGCCGGAACTGGTGGCCGGCAGGTCGGTGCTCGATTTTGCCGCAGGGACCGGGCTGGTCGGCATCGCCGCGATGAAGGCGGGGGCGGCGCGGGTCCAGTGCTGCGACATCGACCGCTTCTCGCTCGCCGCCATTGCGCTGAATGCCGATGCCAACGGGGTGGAGGTGAAGGCGGTCAGCGCCGATCTGGTTGGCCGGTCGCTGCCGGGCATCGACGTCGTGCTGGCCGGCGACGTCTGTTACGAAAGGCCGATGGCCGAACGGGTGACGGCGTGGCTGCGCGAGATCGCGGCGACCGGAACGCTGGTCCTGCTGGGCGATCCCGGCCGCGCTTACTTCCCCGCCGGCGGTGTCGAGAAGGTGGCGAGCTACACCGTCCCGACCTCGCTGGAACTGGAGGACCGCGAGACGCGCGAAACGACGATCTGGCGCCTGTTGCCTAACGCGTGAGGCGGGACACGGCCAGCCGCAGGTCGGACAGGAAGGTCGGCTGTTCCACCAACTGGCCGCGCAGCAGGTAGCTGGGGTGGAAGGTCGGCACCACCTCCACCCCCTCCAGCAGCCGGCAGGGCAGAACCTTGCCGCGCAACTGCAGGATGCCGTTCTCTCCGGTCAGCGCCCAGGTCGGCGTGCGGCCGAGCGCCACGATCACCGACGGACGGTAGTCGACGAGCGTGGTGCGCAGATGTTCGATCTCGCCGGCGAACTCGGCGAGCAGCCGGTCCGACGTGCCGAAGGCGCCCCAGCTCTCGTCGATTTCCCGCCCCTCCTTGCGGGCGCGGGCGCGCGAGGCGAAGAAATGCCCCACCTTGTTGCCGGGCGGCTGATAGCGGAAGACGTTGGCGACCAGGCATTCCGCCCGCTCGATCCCCACGGCGGCCAGCGATTCGTCCAGCAGCTTGCCGCTGCGTCCGACGAAGGGCGTGCCCTGCCGGGCCTCCTCCGCCCCCGGCGCCTCGCCGACGATGGCGAGCCGCGGCCCGTCGACCGGCTTGGTCGGGTACTGGTAATCGGCGAAGGGCATGTCGGTACGCAGGTCGGTCATCGGATCGCTTCCAGAAATCTTGCCAAATGGGCGCAGTCGGGGCTGCGGGCTTGCCGAAGCGCAGGCCCGAACCCAAGCTTGTAGGCGGTAAGGTTCCAGCCCAGACCGCCCAACCTACAAACAAGCCCAACCCACAAACAAGGGAGAGACCGGGATGACACCGCAAGCACCCGCGACACAGGAACTGGCCGGAAAGACCTGCGAGCCCTGCCGCGGCGGGATACCGCCGATGGACCGCGCGATGGCCGCCTCCTATCTGGTGCAGGTGCCGGGCTGGGTCCTAAAGGAGGATCCCGACCGCATCGAACGCGACTTCAAGTTCCCCGACTTCGCCCAGGCGCAGGCCTTCGCCAATCAGGTAGGTACCCTGTGCGAGGCCGAAGGCCACCACGCCGACATCCATTTCGGCTGGGGCCACTGCCGGGTCGCCTTCTGGACCCACAAGATCAAGGGCCTGCACGAGAACGACTTCATCATGGCCGCGAAGGTCAACGGTATCGCCGACGCACCTTATGTGCCGGCATCGGTGGGCACTCCGCCGCCGCCTTATGTGCAGGGGACGTGAGGGGTAGGCTTGGGGTGCCCCCTCCCTCCCACGCCTTCGCCGCGGGTCCCTCCCTCCGCCACTTTCAGTGGGAGAGGGGAGAGTTTGCATGGCGGCAGCAGTTCCCTCTCCCACTGAAAGTGGGGGAGGGTTAGGGAGGGGGCAAAGTGCTGCTCCTACCCCCACAACTCCGCCACCGGCGGCTGGACCACCGCGCCGTCATACGCCAACCCCGGCTCACGATCGCGGGCCAGCAGCAGAGGGCCGTCGAGGTCGACGTAGCGCGCACCCTGCCCCACCAGGATCGCCGGGGCCATGGCCAGCGAGGTCGCCACCATGCAGCCGACCATCACCTCGAACCCCATGGCATGGGCGGCGTGGGTCATCGCCAGCGCCTCCGTCAGGCCGCCGGTCTTGTCCAGCTTGACGTTCACCACCTGATAGAGACCGCGCAGACGGTCCAGCGACTCCAGCCCGTGGCAGGACTCGTCGGCGCCCAGCGGCACCGGGCAGGCGATTCCAAGCAGGGCATCGTCCTGGCCGGCGGGCAGCGGCTGCTCGATCATCTCGACGCCGAGGCCGGCAAGCACCGGGGCGAAGCGGTGCAACTGGTCCAGCGTCCAGCCTTCGTTGGCGTCCACCACCAGCCGGGCGGCGGGCGCGGCGGCGCGGACGGCGCGGACGCGGTCGAGGTCTCCTTCCCCCGTCAGCTTCATCTTCAGCAGCGGATGGCGCGGCGCCCGTTCCCGCGCCGCGGCGGCCATCGCCTCGGGCTCGTCGACACTCAGCGTGTAGCAGGTGACCAGCGATCCCGGCGGCTCGGCCAGCCCGGCGAGTTTCCAGGCGGGCATGCCGCTGCGCTTGGCCTCCAGGTCCCAGAGCGCGCAGTCCAGCGCGTTGCGGGCCGCCCCCGGCGGCATCAGGCGGGACAGCGAGTCGCGGTCGAGCCCACAGGCGACCGCGCCGGCCATCGCCTCCAACGCGGCGGCGACTCCGTCCACGCTCTCGCCATAGCGGGCATAGGGCACGCATTCGCCACGGCCGCGGTGCGGGCCGTCGGTCACCTCCGCCACCACCACCGCGGCTTCGGTCTTGGCGCCGCGCGAGATGCGGAAGGATCCCCGAATCGGGAAGCTCTCCCGGCGGACGGTCAACTGTTGGGCGGACATGATTGCGAACCCCGAAACGGAACAGTGCCGGGAGTGTATCCCGGCCCTGTCCGTGAAGGCGACAGTGAAGGCTAACCCCGCTTCACCGCTCCTGAATGATCACGCCGTACCAGCCCAGCCCCTTGTAGGTCTCGTAGCCGGGAGTCAGGGCATAGCCGACGATGCGGTTCCTGTCGTCGATGTAGTGGCCCATGGTGGTGGCACTGCGGCGCAGCGGCACCGTCTCGGTCAGCAGGCCACGCCCGTCGGACGAGGCGATCACCCGATGGCGGGCGTCGAGCAGCAGGCAGCGCGACTTCTCGCGCTCCCCGGCCTCCAGCCGCACGCCCTCGACCACCGCGGCGGCCTGCGGCTCCCAGTCGAAGAAGATGCCGAGCACGCCGATGGCGTCGCCGTCCGCCTCGCCGTCGCGCCGGATGGCGGTGGCATAGGTGGCGACGACGCGGTCGTCCAGGCTGCGGTTGCGGGCGACGTCGCCGACCGTGAACTCGCTGCCGTTGCGGGTCGCCAGCGCCTGGCGGAACCAGGGCTCATCCGACACGTTGGCGCCGCGGGCGCCGGGATAGCGGTCGGGCCGGCCGTTGGCGATGACATTGCCGTTGCGGTCGGCGATCCAGAGGTCGAGATAGACGGTGTAGGATTCCAGGATCACGCCCAGCCGGCGCGAGGCATGGCGGCGCGCCTCCTCGCTCGGGTCGGCGGCGCAGTCGACCACGGCGCTGTCGGTCGCCCACCAGCGCACGTCGCAGGAGCGTTCGTACAGGTTGCGGTCGATGATCTCGATCATGTTCAGCGACAGGTCGGCCAGCCGCTTGCCGTGCATCTCCTGCACCATGGCGCTGCCGGTGGTGGTCAGGTGATCGACGCGGGCGACGATCTCCGACCGCAGTTCCTTGGTGATGCTGTTGACCTGCGTCGAGATCTCCGACACCTCGTTGGCGACGACGGCAAAGCCGCGCCCGGCGTCGCCGGCCCGCGCCGCCTCGATCAGGGCGTTCATCGCCAGCATCTTGGTGCGCCGGGTGATGTCCTCGATCAAGGACACCTTCTTCGAGGCAACATCCAGCACGCCCCGCGACAGCTCGAACAGATCGGTGCCCGCCATGCTCATCGTCTTGTCCCCCGTCATGACCGTCCCTGTTTCCCCTTCATCAAAAGCCGTGCCAACGGTCGCCGGTTCTCCGCGGGCCACCCACCCTTCCCGATTTCCGCGGCACTTGGCCGCGGACGACACCCTTGGTCCGGATGTTTCGGAAGTGTCGTACGGTTAAGATGCTGAAACTAAAGGCAGGCTGGCGTGAGGTTGCTCAACGGGTCCTGGCGTCGGCAGTCATACGCCAGCCATATTGCCGACTGGTAACACGATTTCTCGCTAAATTCGTAATAAAAAGTCCGCACCGCCTGGAAATACGCCAGATCAATTCCGCATTGCGGGATCTCATGCACATGCTGTGCACATTCGCCGGGCAGTTGATGCGATGCGCGTCACCACGCCGGGAAAGCGCCGTCAGGCGACGCGATGCATCTCGTCGAGGAAACGCTGGACCTCGCGGGTCAGCCGGTCGGCTTCGGCCGCCATGCGTTCGGACGCGGCGAACACCTCGTGCGCGGTGCCGCTGGTGCGGCCGGCGGCATCGGTGACCTCGCGGATGTCGTCGGACACGGCACGGGTGCCGGCGGCGGCCTGCTCCATGTTGACGACGATCTCGCGGACGGCGGAGCCCTGCTGCTCGATCCCGGCGCTGATGCCGGCCGCGATCTGGTTGATCGAGGTGATGGTGCGGCCGATGCCGACGATGGCGCCGACCGCCTCGTCGGTGGAGGACTGGATGCCGGCAATCTGGGCCGCGATGTCGCCGGTGGCCTTGGCGGTCTGGTCGGCCAGCCGCTTCACCTCCTGCGCCACGACGGCGAAGCCCTTGCCGGCCTCCCCCGCCCGTGCCGCCTCGATCGTGGCGTTCAGGGCCAGGAGGTTGGTCTGGCTGGCGATGTCGTTGATCAGGGTGATGACGTCGCCGACCGTGCGCGCCGCCCCCGACAGCGTGGCGACCAACGCGTTCGACCGCTCGGCCTCGCCGGCCGCGGTTTCGGCGACGCGGGCGACGTCGCCGATCTGGCGGGCGATCTCGGCGATGGAGGCGGACAGCTCTTCCGTCGCGGCGGCGACGCTGCCGACATTGCTGCCGGTCTGCGCCGCGGAGGCCGCGACCGACGAGGCCTTGCCGGTCGCCTGGGTCGCGTCCGTCTCCATGGTGCGGGCGGAGACCTCCAACTGATGGGCGGTGTCGGCCACCTCGCTGCAGACGCTCTGGATCTGGCCCTCGAAGCGCTGGGTGACGCCGGCGAAACCGGCGACCTTCTGCGAAATGCTCTCGGTCGCCGCATTGATGGTGCGGCTGGCGTGCAGGAAGCCGCCCTGCATGCCGCGCAGCACGATTCGGCGGAAATACTTGTGCTCCGACACCGCATGCATGGAGGCCGTCGCCTCGCGCACGAAGGCGTCGGTGCGGTCGATGGCATCGTTGGTGGCGTGCATCAGTTCGCCCAGCGCCCCGCCCTCGCGGATGCCGATCACCCGCGCTTCGAAATCGCCGGCGGCGACGGCACGGTTGACCGCGGCCAGTTGCCGCACCACCGCGCCGACGCGGCGCAGGTACAGACCGGCCCCGCCCAGCGCGGCGAGCCCGGCCAGCGCCAGACCGGCGCGCACAGCGACACTGCCGGCATCCAGCATCTCGACGACCAGGAGGACCGCCAGCGCGACGAGGCCAAGCGCAACCAGCCAACCGGCCCGGGTCAGGGACGACGCATTAGAGGGAGAAGACGAATTCGTCATACCCGATTCCCTTTTCGGCCAGCAGGGCCAGGACGGCGGCGAATCCGGCCTCCATCCCCTGCTTGCGGTCGGCGTGGCTGTCCTCGATTTCGAGGAGCTGGCGGTAGAGCGGGATGACCTTGTCCAGCGCCGACCGCTCCGGCACCCGGCGGGAGGAGTGGTAGCCGATCACCCGCCCGTCCGCGTCGAAACTCGGCGTGACATGGGCGAAGACCCAATAATGGTCACCGTTGCGGGCGCGGTTGACGACATAGGCGAAGATCTCCTGCCCCGCCTCCAGCGTGACCCACAACAGCTTGAAGACGCAGCGCGGCATGTCGGGATGGCGCACGATGGAATGGGGGGCGCCCATCAGCTCCGATTCGTTATAGCCGGCGACCTGCTGGAACACCCGGTTCGCGTAGGTGATCCGCCCCTTCAGGTCCGTCTTTGAAACGATGACTTCATCCGGGTCGAAGAAGCGTTCCACCCCCGTCAGGAGAACGTCGCGTCGTGCCATGTGCCTTCCGGTCCCCCGCATCCCTGACCCGCCCGGATCACGCCAGCCCGGCATGATGGTCCCGGCATGCTCCTTCGTTGCGGCGAAAGCCGGCGGCAGGGACGGATTATGTCCGGATCGGCATGCCGCGCGATGCCCCGCACCGCGGGCGCCGCAACGATTTGCACTGTAATGTGACGGAAGCTTGCAGGAAAGACCCTACCTATTGCGGTACTGAAATATTTGGGTGCGGACGGTTAGGGCGGAGCAGCTGCCTTACTCCGGCGGATAGGGAACGGTGAGCAGCCGGTCGGCCGGCGGGTTGTCCACCGTCACCACGGTGCCGTCGGGCCAGCGCACCTCCACCTGCTCCACCGCATGGAGCGGTCCCAGCCCGAAATGGGCGACCGGTTCGCCCTGGCAGAGATAGCCGGAGCCGGCGCACACCGCCCGGCGCTGGCGGCGTCCGCCGGCGGTCAGGCTGACCACCGCACCACGGGCCGGCGCCCCGAAGGGGGTCAGCGGCTGCACGCGCAGCCAGCCATTGTTGGTCGCCTCCGGACGGAAGACCGACAGCGGCTGCGCACTGCCCTCTGCGCCATGGCCGCCCCCATGGGAGCCGTGGCCGCCATGGGAACTGCCATGCGCCAGGATCAGTTCCAGCCGCCCGTCCCCATCGATGTCGGCCGCGACCGCGCCGGTGCCGAGGCCCTTCGGCTCGGCGGCATCGCCAAGCTCCAGTTCCTGCCACTGGTCGTTGCGCCAGCCGAACAAGCGGTTGGGCTCGCCATGGGCATGGAAGAACAGCTCTTCATAGCCGTCATTGTCGAAATCGGCTGCGACGACGGTGAAGATGCGGCCGGGCATCGAAAAGTCGGCACCGGCCGATTCGACGAAGCCACCGCCCATGCGCTGCTGGAAATAGCGCTGCGCCCCGTCCCAGGTGCCGACCACCAGATCGAACAGCCCGTCGCCGTCGGCGTCCAGTGCCACCACCGCACGGCCGGACGGACGCGAATCGGCGATGCCGCGTTCTTCCGCGATCTCCTCGAAATTGCCGTCGCCGAGGTTGCGGAACAGCTCGTTGGGACCGCCGTCGTTGACCGTCACCACATCCATGTGGTCCGAGACGATCGACAGGGCGGTGACGCCGCGTGCCGCGCCGATCGAGTCCAGCCCGGCCTCCTCCGCCCCATCCTCCAGCCGGCCGCGGCGGGTCAACTCGTACAGGCGCAAGGGCCCACCGTCCGTCGCCACCAGGAAGCCGTAGCGGCCGTGACCCCAGCGGTCCATCGCCGCGACCGCGCCGGCCGCGGTGTGGTTGGCGGCGCCGGCATTCTCCGCCTGGGCAAACAGGTCGAGCCAATGCTTGCCGAAGCAGGCGAAGAGCCGGTCGGCCATATCCTTGGAACCGGTGGCGCGGTCGCAGTTGACCACATACAGCTCCTCCCGCCCGTCGCCGTCGATGTCGGCGGCGGCCAGCCCCAGAGCGGGACCGGCGGGATCGGCGAGCAGCGGGCCGGCGATGTCGACCAGCCGGCCGTCCACCCATTTCAGGACCAGGTTGGCGGTGCGGTAGCCGGCCACGACCAGCTCGAAGGCCCCGTCGCCGTCGATGTCCGTGACCGCAATTCCGTTCGATGGCCGCGGCGGGTTTTCGGCGATCAGCGACGAGCAATCGAGGAACATCGGCACCCTCTTGTCCCGTGGTCGGTCCGCCGCAGCCAGCCCTGGACGGCGCCCCTGCCGGCCCCCAGAACGGCTCTGCGACCGGTCATGGGGCAGGCCTTTGGAGCCATTGGCCTTTCGTGCGGCGTATCCCTGTTGATACCCCGTCCCCGCCCGCCCGTAAACCCGGACGGATGATCAGGGGCGGCCTATGTCCGATGCAGATGTGCGATGCGGAAGCTTCAAACGCAAAAATCCCCCCGGCGCGGCTGCACCGGAGGGATCCCGGATGGTCAGGCGAAGGCAGCAACGGGAGCCGCCTCCGGCTCAGATCCGCTTCTTCGCGCCCGAGTTGCCGGCCGCCCGCTTGGCCGCGGCATCGTCGTTGCCGGCCGGCTTCTCGGCCGCCTTGGCCGCGGCGGCTGCCTTGGCCTGCTCGCGGGCCGGCAACTCGATGTTGACCTCCAGCGTCGAACAATCGCCGCCGCGGTCAAGCTTAACCTCGACCTTGTTCTCGTCGATGTTGACGTATTTGGCGATGACCGCCAGCAATTCCTGCTGGAGCATCGGCAGATAGTCGGGGCCGCTGCGACCGGCGCGCTCGTGCGCCATGACGATCTGCAGACGCTCCTTGGCCTGGACGGCCGACGCGCGCGGGGCCGCGCGGAAGAAGTTGAAGATGCTCATGCGCTCCTCCGCAGGAGCCGGCTGAACAGGCCCTTCTTCTGGGGGGTGACGAAGCGATGCTCGATGTCCTCGCCCAGGAAGCGGCCGACCGCGTCCGAATAGGCCAGGCCGGCGTTGGAAACCTCGTCGAGGATCACCGGCATGCCGACGTTGGAGGCGCGCAGCACCGCCTGGCTTTCCGGAATGACGCCGAGCAGCGGGATCGCCAGGATCTCCAGCACGTCGTCGACCTTCAGCATCTCGCCCTTCTCGACGCGCTCCGGGTCGTAGCGGGTCAGCAGCAGCTGCTGGGTCACCGGCTCCAGCCCCTGTTCCGCCCGGCGGGAACGCGAGTTCAGCACGCCCAGGATGCGGTCGCTGTCGCGCACCGACGAGACTTCGGGGTTGGTGACGATGATCGCGTGGTCGGCGAAGTAGAGCGACATCAGTGCGCCGCGCTCGATGCCGGCCGGGCTGTCGCACAGGATGTAGTCGAATTCCTTCGACAGCTCGTTCAGGACCTTCTCCACCCCCTCGCGGGTCAGCGCGTCCTTGTCGCGCGTCTGCGAGGTCGGCAGGATGTAGAGGTTCTCGATCCGCTTGTCCTTGATCAGCGCCTGGTTGAGCTTCGCCTCGCCGTTGATGACGTTGATGAAGTCGAAGACCACCCGGCGCTCGCAGCCCATCACCAGATCGAGGTTGCGCAGACCGACGTCGAAGTCGATGACGACCGTCTTGAAGCCGCGAAGCGCCAGTCCGGTCGCGAAGGCCGCGGACGAGGTCGTCTTGCCGACACCGCCCTTGCCGGAGGTCATGACGATGATCTTGCTCAACGGAGCCTCTCCCATAATCCCAAAGTTGCCGTCACCGATACCATAGACGATCCGAAGATTTCACCCTTCGGAGAAGATCCTATCCTACCGCGTCTCAGCCCGTCTTCAGAAGGTCCATGCTGAGGACGCCGTCGCGCAGGAAAACCTGCACGGCTTTCTTGTAAAAGTCACTGCCGATGTCTTCGCTGATGCGATAATTGCCTGCGACCGATAGCACCTCCGCCTCCAGGCTGTGGCAGAAGATGCGGGCGTTGGTGTCGCCGGAAAAACCGGCCAGCGCCCGGCCGCGCAGGGCGCCATAGACATGGATGTTGCCGTCGGCCAGCAGTTCCGCCCCCGGGGAAACGGAACTGGTGACGATCAGGTCGGTCTTCTCCGCATAGACCCGCATGCCGGAGCGCACCGGTTCGGTCACCACCACGGTCGGGCGGTGGACGACCTCGATCAGCACCTGCGGCGCGGCGACCGGCGCCTGCTGA
The DNA here is from genome assembly GCF_008364825.1 of Azospirillum sp. B21. Classification (GTDB taxonomy): domain Bacteria; phylum Pseudomonadota; class Alphaproteobacteria; order Azospirillales; family Azospirillaceae; genus Azospirillum. Next base: position 29,971 of record NZ_VTTO01000003.1, on the reverse strand, counting down.
TCCGGCTGGCGGGGATCGGGGGCCTTCACCACCTCTTCCAGCTTGGCGGCGCGGCCCGACGGCATCGGCGTCAGGCCGACATTCATCGCCGCCTCGCGCACGGCCTGCGGCCCGCCCTGGAAACCGACCGGCAGCAGGTTCAGCGCCTGCACCTGCGCCACGAAGGCGCCCAGGTCGAAGACGATGGCCTCCGGCAGGTCGTCGAAATCCAGCACGACCGGCGCGTTGTGGAAGAAGTTGGGCGCCTGGCGCACCTTGACGTTCAGCTGGGTGAAGAAATTCGGCGATGTCGGAGCAAAGACCTTCAGCACCATCATGGTGAAGGAATTGCCACGCAACTGGAACGGCACATCCCGTTCGGCGACCTGACTGGCGCTGCTCACCGTAGCCTTCCCGTTCGTTCCTGCCGTCCCGTGCCGTGCGTCCGGTCCGCCATGCGTCTGGTTCCGCCCTGCGTCCGGTCCGGAGCCGACCGCCATCGCGCGCGGCACCGGCATCGAGCCAGCCAATCCGCGCCTTCTAGCCGTCCGCAGCGGTCGGATTCAAGAGTTTCCCCGCCCCCACGGGTGACAATCGAATGCCACGCCCGAACGCCGGGTCATCGCCCGGCGACGGACAAAGCCCCACCCAGCCCGGCCATCGCAGATCGCGACGACCTGAACGACGACCTTGGGTCGCGGCCATCCACCTGAGCGGACAGGCCAGGGTTGCAGCATATCGTTCGATTTCCCCCGTGGCCGCACAGTGTAATGAAAGCGTCCGGCAGCGGCAAAGCCTTTCGGGCGCATCGGCCGGAAGGCCATCCGGTGGACGATGCGGCTCGGCGGAAAGGGTTACCAACCCCGCCCCTACCGGCTTTCCTGCGGCACCCACACCACATCTAGTATGAATATTTCGCGTCGGCCGCAATTTTGCCTGACGCGATGCGTTTGGACCGGTACAGTCGGGTTGCGTGGTTTCCAACGACGACGAGGTTCTCTTGCACCTTGTTTCGCTCATAGAGCACCTCCCTCGTCGGCCCGCACCGGCATGTCCGGATCCGGCACGACGCCCGGCCGCAACGCCCGGCGAAGCACTCATCAGCGAGCATCCATGCGCCCGATCGAGCCTCCCCCCTGCGGGAGGTTTTTTTGTGCCCGGATTCCTGGTGGCTGAAGCCCTCGTGCCTGACTCCGGCGCCACCCCCACCTATCGAGGAGATGCGACATGGCCAAGCGTTCCAGCAAAGGCATCGCCGCGGCGGACGACTCCACCGTCCACCCGCTTTTCCCCGGCATGAGCAGCCCCGCCAGCACCGGCTGGGATCCGCTTGGTGGGAGCGACGACCGCCGCGACCAGAGCTATCTCCGCAAGGTCAAGCCGCAGAACCCCAACCAGAAGCTTCTGATGGACGCCATCAGGACGCACAATCTGGTGGTGGCTCTCGGACCGGCCGGCACCGGCAAGACCTACATCGCCATCTCCTCCGCTGTTGAGGCGCTGGAATCGGGCAGCGTCGATCGCATCGTCCTGTCCCGCCCGGCGATCGAGGCCGGCGAGAGCATCGGCTACCTGCCCGGCGACATGCACGAGAAGATGGCGCCCTTCCTGCGCCCGCTCTACGACGCGCTGACCGACCGGCTGGGGTCGAAGCGGCTGCGGATGATGATGGCCGACGGCACCATCGAGATCGCGCCGGTGGGCTTCATGCGCGGCCGCACCCTGAACAACGCCTTCGTGGTGATCGACGAGGCGCAGAACTGCACCTACGCCCAGATCAAGATGCTGCTGACCCGGCTGGGCTGGCACTCCACCATGGTGCTGACCGGCGACCCCGACCAGACCGACCTGCTGGACAACCTGTCCGGGCTGGCCGACATCGCCCGCCGGCTGGAAGCGGTGGAGGGCATCGCCGTCGCCCGCCTGACCGAGAAGGACATCGTCCGCCATCCGCTGGTCGCCAGCATGCTGACGGTGCTCTGACGGCGGCCATTCGCCGCAGCGTTGCACGGGAGGCGTCGATGCGGCGCCTCCCGGTCCATCGCGCCAGCGGGCTCACCCCTCACACTCCACTATGGTTGCATTTATGACATTCAGTTGAACGAAACGTAGGATATACGAGCAAATATGCTTGACGGCCGAGCCAACCGCGGCAAATGTCCCCAAAATTTTAAGGACATCGCCGAGGGGGCCGCAGCCGTGACCGTTGCCGTGTTCGAACGCATCAGCATCCGGGGCAAGATCGCAGTGATCCTGGCGGCGGCGGGTGTCGGGCTCGTCCTGATCGCCGCGGTCAGCCTGATGGGGCTGCGTGCCGAGATGATGGCCGACCGCCGCGACAAGACGCGCAACGTGGTGGAGATCGCCCACAGCCTGATCACTCATTTCGAGGCGCGCGAACGTGCCGGCGCCCTCTCCCGCGCCGAGGCGCAGGCCGGCGCGAAGGCTTCGCTGAAGGCGTTGCGTCACGACGGCGACGAGTATTTTTTCGTCACCGATCTCAGCCCGCGCATGGTCATGCACCCGATCAAGCCGGAGTTGGACGGCACAGACGTGTCGCGCAACGCCGACCCCAACGGCAAGCTGCTGTTCCAGGATTTCGTGCGCGTGGTGAAGGCCGAGGGTGCCGGATTCGTCGATTACCTCTGGCCGAAGCCCGGGTCGGCGGAGCCGGTGGCGAAGCTGTCCTATGTCAAGGGCTTCGCCCCCTGGGGCTGGCTCGTCGGATCGGGCATCTACATCGACGACGTCGACGACGCCTTCCGCCGCGCCGCGTGGCGGCTGGCCGGTACCGGGCTGCTGATCGCGCTGGCCGCCGGGCTTCTGGCGCTGCTGGTCAGCCGGGCCATCGTCCGGCCGCTCGGCGGCCTGGGTCGGGTCATGGAGGATCTGGCCGGCGGCAACAGCGCGGTCGCCGTGCCCGGGCTGGGCCGCGGCGACGAGATCGGGGCCATGGCCCGCACCGTGGAGGTCTTCCGCGTCCAGCAGATCGATCTCGCCCGCCACTGGGAGCGGCAGAAGATCGAGCATCGCGTCGATGGGCAGCGCGCCCAGGCGCTGAAGCGGCTGACCGACCGCTTCGACGCCACCATTGCGGAAACCATCCGCACCGTCGGCGCCGCCGTCGGCACGCTGGAGACCACCGCCCGCGCCCTGTCCGCCACCGCGGACCGCAACCGGTGCGAGGCGATTTCCGTCGCCGGCGCCTCGCAGCAGGCGTCAAGCAGTGTCCAGACCGTCGCTTCGGCGGCGGAGCAGTTGACCGGGTCCATCGCGGCGATTGGGCAGCAGGTGGTGACCTCGTCGGCCATCTCCACCCAGGCGGTGGAAGCCTCGCACAAGGCGGAGGAGCGGATCGACGGGCTGGGCCAAGCCGCCCAGAAGATCGGCGAGGTGGCCGACCTGATCGCCGGAATCGCCGGCCAGACCAACCTGCTGGCGCTGAACGCCACCATCGAGGCGGCGCGGGCCGGCGAGATGGGCAAGGGGTTCGCCGTGGTGGCGGGTGAGGTGAAGACCCTGGCCAACCAGACCGCCAAGGCGACCGAGGAGATCGCCCGCCACATCGCCGAGGTGCAGGAGGCCACACGGGCCGCCGTCGCCGCCATCCGCGAGATCGGCACCATCGTCGCCCGCAGCGACGAGATCGGCACCTCCATCGCCGCCGCCGTCCAGCAACAGGGTGCGGCAACCGGCGAGATCGCCCGCAGCGCCGGCGAGGCGGCGGAGGGCACCCGGCAGGTCTCCACCAGCATCGACGCCGTGTCCGACGCGGCGCTGGAGACCGAACGGTCGGCCGGCGCGCTGCTGGACGCCGCCGGCGGGCTGTCGCGGCAGGCGGAGGGGCTGCGCGGGATGGTCGACGCCTTCCTGGTCAATGTCGAGGCGATCAACGCGGCACCGCTCGCCGCGCTCCACGATGCCCCGCCGGACGGATCGGAAACCTTCATGCCCTGGACCGACGACCTGGCGGTCGGCGAGGAGGGAATCGACACTGACCACATGATCCTGATCGCGCTGATGAACGAGGCGGCTTCTCTGGCGCGGCGGGCGAAGGGCTCCCCCGGCGGCAACACCGGCGACCGCCGGGCGCTGGGCGAGGCGATCGGCCGGCTGATGGCCTACACGGTCCTGCATTTCGAGCAGGAGGAGCGGCTGATGGACCAGTGCGGCTATCCCGACGCCAAGGCCCACAAGGCCCAGCACGAGGCACTGCGCACCCGGGCCGGTGACCTGCGCCGCCGCCTGGATGCCGGCGACTCCGTGGCCGACGAATTGCTGGCCCTGACCCGCGAATGGCTGTTCGAACACATCCAGCGCGCCGACAAGCGCATCGGCGAGCATCTGGCCGCCACCCGCGGAATCGCCGGGGCAGCGGCAGGCGGTGCGACCGGCCCTTCCGCGGCCAGGCGGGCGGCGTGAGGGGCATATGGCCTACGGACCGATCAATGCCCTGCCTCTTGACCTGGGCGGCAAGCGGCCCCATTCCTGACGGACCATGAAGGCACGACTCATCCGCATCGCCGCCGCGTCCGTCCTCGCCATCGCCGTGTCTGCCGGCATCGCGTGGTGGCAGGTGCGCAACGCCGCAACCACCGTGGAAAGCGGGGTGAAGACCGCCGTGCCGATCGGCGGCCCCTTCACGCTGACCGACAACCGCGGCCGCACCGTCACCGACGCCGATTTCCGCGGCAAATACATGCTGATCTATTTCGGCTACACCTATTGCCCGGACGTCTGCCCGACCGAACTGGGGGTGATGACCCAGGCGCTGGACCAGCTGGGTCCGAAGGCGGAGCAGGTGCAGCCCGTCTTCATCACGGTCGATCCGGACCGCGACACTGTGGCGCACATGAACGATTATGTGGCGCTGTTCCACCCCCGCTTGGTCGGGCTGACCGGCACGGCGGAGCAGGTGCGCGAGGCCGCCCGCGCCTACCGCGTCTATTATGCCAAAGCGCCGCAGAAGGACGGAAAGCCCGAGGATTACCTGATGGACCATTCCAGCTTCATCTATCTGATGGGGCCGGACGGAAAGTTCGTCGGCGTGTATCCCGGCGGCACCGGGGCCGACAAGATCGTGCAGGATCTGTCCGGACGGATCGCCGGCTGAGCGGCGCGGAGGGGGTGAAAAGCTCCCAAAAACCCCGGAAAAGCGGTCATACCACCGGGTTTTTTCGCATGCTGGAGCGGGACAACGCGCCGCACCGCGGCAAAATCCGCGACATTTCCTGTCTTTCTTAATCTTTTCAATGGCTTACACCGCAGGTTTTGCGACTTGACAGGGTAACGCCCCACCCGTATGGTCTCGCCGCTTTCGCATGGCTGCGAGCCAACGAGTGCCAAGGGTGATTGAGAGGCGGAATGGACAACAAAACGCCCCCCGATCCTTTGGATGACCTCGAAGCCCGGTTGCGAAAGGCGCGTGAGGGACAACGCGGCTGGTCTGGCGGACCCGGTAGCAAATACCACCGTCCGCCGCAGGGTGCCCTCGCCACCGCCTGGCGCATCGGGACGGAGCTTGTTGCAGCCATGATCGTCGGCGTCGGCGGCGGGCTTCTGCTCGATCGCTGGCTCGGCACCGCGCCCTGGGGACTGATCGTCATGTTCTTCCTTGGGGCCGCGGCGGGAGTCCTGAACGTCTACCGGGCCGTCACCGGCTTCGGCATCGCCGCCGGCTACCGCCGGCCCACTGGGGACGACAACGAGCGCCAAGACGGCGACGCACACTGAGCGAGGACGACCTTGGATCCGCTGCACCAGTTCCAAATCAACCCGTTGTTCCAGATCGTGCTCGGCGGCTACGACGTGTCCTTCACGAACTCGGCCTTCTTCATGGTCGTGGCCGTGGCGGCGATCTACGCCCTGCTGGTCATGGGTATGGCGAACAAGTCGATGGTTCCCGGCCGTCTGCAAGCGCTGGCCGAGATGTTCTACGAGTTCGTCGCGAACCTGGTGCGCGACAACGCCGGCCACGACGCCAAGCCCTACTTCCCGTTCGTGTTCTCGATCTTCATGTTCGTGCTGATCGGCAACATGATCGGCATGATCCCCTACACCTTCACCTTCACCAGCCACATCATCGTGACCTTCGCGCTGGCGGCGACGGTGTTCGTGTTCGTGACTATCCTGGCCCTGCTGAAGCATGGCCTGCATTTCTTCTCCTTCTTCATGCCGCATGGCGCTCCGATCGCGCTCGCCCCGATCCTCATCCCGATCGAGGTGATCTCCTACGTGATGCGCCCCGTCAGCCTCTCGATCCGACTGTTCGCCAACATGATGGCCGGTCACACGATGCTGAAGGTCTTTGCCGGCTTCACGGTCATGATGATCAGCGGTCTCGGCGCGCTGGGCTTCGTCACCGGCCTCGTCCCGCTGGCGATCAACGTCGCACTGACCGGCTTCGAGTTCCTGGTGGCTTTCCTGCAAGCCTACGTCTTCTCGATCCTGACCTGCCTGTACATCCGCGACGCTCTGGAGCTGCACTAAGCGGCTCCCGGCGAAAGGCCGGACCTCCTGTCCACCTCAAGTTCCAACAAGTTCACCCTTACCTAGAGGAAGAGAGTACAATGGATCCTCAAGCCGCCAAGTTCATCGGTGCCGGTCTGGCTGTCATCGCCCTCGCCGGTGTCGGCCTGGGTATCGGCAACATCTTCTCGACCCTGATCGGCTCGATCGCCCGTAACCCGGCCGTCCAGCCGAAGGTTTTCCCGATCGGCATTCTGGGCTTCGCGCTGACGGAAGCCGTCGCGCTGTTCGCTCTGCTGATCGCCTTCCTGATCCTGTTCGCCTAAGGCCAGAGCGGCTTTTCAAAAAAACAGCTCTGACGCGGCGCCGGGCTTCTTCATCGAAGTTTCGGCGCCGCTCCTTTGCCTAGGGGGACCGATCATGCCGAACCTGTTGGCCAAAGGCCGGCTGGCCCGCTGGTCGGGAGTGGCGGGCGCCTCGCTCGTCACCCTCACCACGATGGCCGGCACCGTCCTGGCGGCCGCGGCGGAGCACGCTCCGGACGCGGCGCACGGCGGCGAGCACGCTTCCGGCGGCCTGCCGCAGCTCAATCCCGCCAATTTCCCGACCCAGATCTTCTGGCTGGCTCTGACCTTCGGCGTTCTCTACTACCTCATGTCCAAGAAGGCGCTTCCGCGCGTGGCCGAGGTTCTGGAAGCGCGGCAGGAGCGCATTTCGCGTGATCTCGCCAAGGCCGCCCAACTGAAGGAAGAGGCCGAGGCCATCCTGGCCCAGGTCGAGAAGTCCCTCGCCGGCGCCCGCAGCGAGGCCCAGGGCGTCATCGCCCAGGCCAGCGCCGATATCGAGGCGAACAACCAGGCCCGCCAGGCCCAGCTGAACGCCGACATCACCGAGCGTCTGCGCAGCGCCGAGGCGTCCATCGCCGCGGCGAAGGATCAGGCCCTGGCCAACATCCGCGCCGAATCGACCGGGATCGTCCGCGACATCGCCGGCCGTCTGGCCGGTGTCGAGGTCGATCAGGCCCAGGCGGACGCCGCCGTCGCGGCCGTGCTTGAGGAGCGCCGGGGATGAACGCACCTGAATTTTGGGTCTTCGTCGCCTTCGTCATCTTCGTGGCCCTGGTCTGGAAGAAGGCGTCGGCCGCCATCGGCACCATGCTGGACGGCCGCGCCGAGCGCATCCGTTCCGAACTGGACGAGGCCGAGCGTCTGCACAAGGACGCCCAGGCCCTGCTGAACGGCTACCAGCGCCGTCTGGCCGACGCCCAGAAGGACGCCGAGGCTTTCCTGGCCCATGCCCGCGAGGAAGCCGCCCGTCTGCGGGCCCAGGCCGGAACCGACCTGGAAGCGTCGCTGAAGCGCCGCGAGGCCCAGGCCATGGACCGCATCGCCCAGGCGGAAGCCGCGGCGCTGGCCGAGGTCCGCAACCTGACCGTCGACGTCGCCATCGGCGCCAGCAAGCGCGTCCTCTCCGGCGGCCTGCCGCCGATGCAGGCCGACAAGCTGATCGAGCAGTCGATCGGCGAGCTGCCGAAGCACCTGCACTGATCGGTCCCCACCGGTTGGAGTCACCGGGTTCCGCAGCGGCACGGGTCCCTTGACCATTGTTGCGGCGTGAACAACGGACTTTCGAAAAACCCCGGCCTAGGCGCCGGGGTTTTTCTTTGCTCGAATGGAACTGTCCCCGCCCTCCCCCACCGCCCGGCCGGAGTTCCGTTCGTCCATGTCCTCCCTCGCCCAGCCATCCGCCGCCCCATTCCCGTCGGTCTTCGTCTCCCACGGCGCCCCCACGCTGATCCTGGAGACCAGCGCCGGCCGCGACTTCCTGGCCGGGCTCGGCCGCAGGCTCGGCCGGCCGAGCGCCATCCTGGCGGTTTCCGCCCACTGGACGACCCGCGGCCCCGCGGTCAGCGGTGCCACCGCGCCGGAGACCATTCACGACTTCTACGGCTTTCCCGACGCGCTTTACCGCATGCGCTACCCCGCCCCCGGCGCGCCGGCACTGGCTGACCGGGTCGCGGAGTTGACCGGCGCCGCGATCGACCCGGCGCAGGGCCTGGACCATGGCGCCTGGGTGCCGCTGATGCTGATGTATCCGGATGCCGACATCCCGGTGGCGCAACTCGCGGTGATGCCCCACCGCAGCGCCGCTGACCACATCGCGCTGGGACGGCAGCTGGAGTCGCTGCGGCGGGACGGCGTGTTGATCCTCGCCAGCGGTGGCGCTGTCCACAATCTGCGGGAATTCCGTTTCGGCGGGACCTGCGCAGCGGCCTGGGCGACCGGCTTCGCCGGCTGGCTGGACCGGACGCTGGAGGCCGGCGACACCCAAGCTCTCGGCGACTGGCTGACCGCCAGCCCGGACGCCCGCCGTGCCCATCCCAGCGACGAGCATTTCCTGCCGCTGCCGGTGGCGTTCGGCGCCGCCGGGCCGCAGCCGAGAACCGAGCGGCTGCATGCGGGGTTCGAGCATGGCAGCCTGGGCATGCATGCCTATGCCTTCACCTCCGGGGATGCTTCCTGACCTTTGGCGGTACTCCGTCGCACACTTGTCTGTTTGCCTGCGGGGATCACCAAGCTACAATCCGCGCCGCGCGGGAGCCGGCCAACGGTAGTGGCCGCCCATGCGATTCGTCAGGCACAGCGCAAGCGGGAGTCGGTGTGAAGCGGAACGGCATTCTGTCCCGGAGCGACCGCCGGACCCGATTCCGCGACATGACCGTGTCGGCCCGGGTCAGCACGGGCTTCGGCATCGCGCTCGGACTTGTGGCCCTGCTGGCGCTGGTCGGACTCGGCTGGTTCTACGCGGTATCGCGCGACATCGGCGCCTTCTCCGGCCGCGCCGACCTGTCGCAGGCGGCGGCGGACGCCGACGTCAGCCTGCGCGACCTGGAGGTCGCGGTGCGCGACCATCTGACCTACGGCGACGACCAAAGCCTGCTCGACGCCTCCTGGCGGCACGACACGCTGCGCGAGCGGCTCGACACCCTGTCCAAAGGCGCGGTGGAGATCGCGGATCGGCAGGGCGTCGACAAGGCCAAATCAGCGCTCGATGACTATTGGGCCGCGGTGCAGAAGGTCATCGCCCTGCGCAGCGACCGCAACGGCCAGATCACCGGCGTGCTGGAACCGATGGTTGCCCAGACCCGTCAGAAGCTGGACCATCTCAAGAGTGCCGGCGGCGTCGATTCGACCGCTCTGGCCAGCGACGCGGCCATCGCGGTGCTGCTGATGCAGGACCATCTGACCCGCTTCATCGACCGCCGCGACCCGCAGGATGCCGAGGCGATGCGCACCCAGCTGGCCGTCGCCCGCGACCGGCTGGCGGAAATGAACCGCTACCTGTGGGTCCCCGGCACCAAGCAGGCGATCGACGAGGTGTCGGCCCTGCTGTCCAAGGCCGGCGGCGTGCTGACCGCCATCGAATCGGCCGTCGCCGAGGAGGACACCCTGCGCGCCGAGGCGATGGCCGCCAATGCCGCCGGCATCGCCGCCAACCTGGGCGAGATCCGCCGCCGGGCGGAGGCCGGGACCCAGGCGCTGCGCGGCACTTTGGCCGACGGACTGTCGGGCTACACCACGGTCGCCCTGTGGATCGGCGGTGCAGTCCTACTGGCCGGGCTGCTGGCGCTCTGGCTGGTCCAGCGCAGCGTGACGGCGCCGATGAAGACCATGGCAACCGCCGTATCGGCGCTGGCCGCCGGCCGCACCGACCTGACGCTGCCGGCGCTGACCGGGCAGGACGAGATCGCCGCCATGGCGCGTGCGGTGGAAACCCTGCGCAACACCGCCGAGGACACCGAGCGCGAACGCCGCGAGGCGGAGGTGGAGCATACCCGCCTCTTGCGCGAAAAGGCGCTGGCCGAGGCCGCAAGCCGGGCCAAGAGCGACTTCCTGGTCAATATGGGCCATGAACTGCACGGACCGCTGACCGAGATCGTCAATGCCAGCCAGTCGCTGATGACCGACTTGCACCGGCTGGGCGTCGACGAACTTGCGACCGACGTCGAGCATATCCAGTGGACCGGGGAGCAGTTGACCACCCTGGTCGATGCGCTGCTGGACTATGCGAAGATCGAGGCCGGGGCGATGGACGTCTGCCTGCAGGATTTCGACATCAACCGGCTGCTGACCGAGGCGCGCGAGCGGTCGATGCCTGCCGCCGACCTCTATGGCAACGCGCTGGAGCTGTCCGCCCCCGCCGGGCTCGGGCAGATGCATTCCGACTTCACCAAGGTGCGGCAGACCCTGCTGAACCTTCTCGACAACGCCTGCAAGTTCACGCAGGAGGGCACGGTCACCCTGTCGGCGGAGAAGATGGAGCGGAACGGCGCCCGCTGGTACCGCTTCACGGTCGCCGACAGCGGCCGCGGTTTCCCCAGCGCGCAGACCGGGCGGCTGTTCCAGCCCTTCGTCCAAGGGGCCGGCAACGGCACCGTGGCGACGCGTGGGCAGGGCAAGCCGCGCGGCGCCGGGCTGGGTCTGACGCTGGTCGGCCATTACACGGCGATGCTGGGCGGCGACATCGAGGTGGCGAGCGAACCCGGCCAGGGCACGCGCATCACCATCGCCCTTCCCGCCGTCTATGAAGCACCGGCGGAAGAACGTGCGCTGCAGGTGGAGGCCGTCGGGAATGCCAAGCCGCTGCTGCGGGTCGCTTCGCTAAAGCCGGCCGGCCATCTCGCCGGCAGCAATTCGATGACGCAGATCGGGCCGTAACCGGGACGCCGGATAATCAGGAGCGGGGGCGCGCGGTGTCTTCCGGCGCGTCGTTGTCGTCGACCGGCTGGCCGTATTTCAACCGCCGCATCTTCTCCGCCACCCGCGCGATCTCGTCGGGCGGCAGGATCACCGGTTCGCCGAACTGCTGGGCGTAGAGATACTGGCGGGCCAGCGTCTCGACCTCCACGGCGAGGGACAGGGCGCTCGCCACGCTCGTCCCCAGCACGATCATGCCGTGATTGGCGAGCAGGCAGGCGAGCCGCCCGTCCAGCGCCGTCAGGGCATGGTCCGACAGTTCCTGTGTGCCGAAGGTGGCGTAGGGGGCGCAGCGGATCGAATCGCCACCGGCCAGCGCCACCATGTAATGGAAGGACGGGATGCCGCGGCCATGCACCGCCAGTGCGGTGGCGAAGGTCGGATGGGCATGCAGGACGACCGTCACGTCCGGCCGCGCCCGCAGGATATCGCGATGGATCCGCCATTCCGACGAGGGCCGGCGGTTGCCCAGATAGGTGCCGTCAAAGCCCATCTCGACGATGTCGTCCGGGGTCATCGCCTCATAGGGCATACTGGTCGGGGTGACGAGGAAGCCCCCCTCGACCCGGTGCGACAGGTTTCCCGACATGCCCTGGTTGATGCCCAGCCGGTTCATGGCAAGGCAGCCGTCGATCACGGCCTGACGTTCGGCGAAGTGGGTGGTCATGGCGGGCGCCTCCGGGGTGGCGGGAGCGCCAAGGGGGCCATGGAGCGTGGTGGGGGTCAAGGGGGGCGTAGATCTGTGACGGCGTTAGCCCCCACCTATCCTCCCCCGCTGGGCGGGGGAGGGACTGCTGCCACTTCGCAGAGCGACGCTCTCCCGCATCAACACAAGCCCCCTCCCCCGCTCAGCGGGGGAGGGTTGGGGTGGGGGTCTAACGCCGTCAGCCAAGCAGCCCCTACTCCGCCGGCGTCCCGTGATGATGGCCGTGGCGCACCTTCTCGCCGGTCACTTCCTCGACCCACAGCGAATGGTGCTCGCGCGCCCATTGCAGTTCGACCTGACCGTCGCCCATGGCGGCAAAGGCGCCTTCCATGCCGACGGAGCCGATGTAGATGTGCGCCAGGATGATGGCGATCATGATGACGGCGATTGCGGCGTGGGCCAGTTGGTAGAGCTGCAGCTCCTCCAGCGTGGCGAAGCTGAAGGGGAAGATCAACTGCACGCCGGTGAAGCCCAGTGCCGCGCCGCCGACCACGGTCGACCAGAAGATGATCTTCTGACCACCGTTGAACTTGTGCGCCGGCGGGTGGACGCCCTTGGAGAACAGGCCGCCCGCCTTCAGGAACCAGGTCAGGTCATGACGCGATGGAATGTTGTGCCGGGCCCACAGGACGAAGATCAGCGCCACGCCCAGGATGAAGGCGAATCCCAGGAAATTGTGCGCCAGCTTGCCGTAATGGGTGAAGGCGGCGAAGAGCTCCGGCCCGATCAGCGGCAGCAGCGTATAGCGGCCGTACAGCACGTTCAGACCGGAGATGGCGAGCACGACGAAGCTGCCGGCGGTCAGCCAGTGCACGGCGCGCTCGAAGGCGTTGAAGCGCTGGATGGTGCGGCCGGTCTTCTCGCCATCGATGCGGATGCGACCGCGGACCAGGAAGAACAGCACCAGCAGCGCCATGATGCCGGCGAGCACCCAGGTGCCGTACTGGCTGAGCGGCCCGTTGCGCACCGCGCGCCAAGCCTCTCCTTCCGACTGGATCAGGACGCCGGCCTGCTTGTTGGGGATGGAGACGGTGCCCTGCTCGCCCAGGCGGATGCCGTGCCAACCCTCGGCGACGCTCTTCCCGGGGACCTGGGTCGGCACCGGCGGCGCTTCGCGTTCGAACTGCTGGCTGTTGGCCAGCTGATCGACCGGACCGCCGACGCGGACGCTGGACTGGGCCGCGGCGGGCAATGCCGCGCCGGCGGCGAGGCCGATCCCGAGCAGCAGAGCGGCGACAGCCGACTTCATGCGATGACCTTCCATCGGACGCTCCCTATCGCACACCCTGATAGGCGGCGCGCTGTTGCAGCGCGCGCACCTCGTCGGCGGTGCGCGGCATGTCGGCCGCGCCCCGGTAGACGCCCTTGTCCAGATGGATCGGGCGCGGCGTCGCGTCCTCCTGGCACCCGGCCAGCAAAAGCGCGGCGCCGAACGCCAGCAGGACAGTGCGCGTCCCCACCATCGTCACCGTCACAGCCCCTGCTTCTGCACAGGAGCCCCGCCGGCCGCACCGCCGGTGCCCTGGAACAGCGAGCCGCCGGGCTGGCCGCGCTCCTGACCCGACTTGGTCTGATAAGCGGTGCCCCAGCCCCAGGCGCCGGAGCCGAAGCCGCGGGCGGTCACGCGCTCGCGGTAGATGTCCGACACCTTGTCGGCGTCACCGGCCAGCAGCGCCTTGGTCGAGCACATCTCGGCGCAGAGCGGCAGCTTGCCTTCGGCCAGACGGTTGCGGCCGTACTTCTTGAACTCGGCTTCCGAATTGTCGGCCTCCGGACCGCCCGAGCAGAAGGTGCACTTGTCCATCTTGCCGCGGGTGCCGAAGTTGCCGGCCTGCGGGTACTGCGGCGCGCCGAACGGGCAGGCGTAGAAGCAATAGCCGCAGCCGATGCACAGATCCTTGTTGTGCAGGACCACGCCTTCGGCGGTCTGGTAGAAGCAGTCGACCGGGCAGACCGCCATGCAGGGCGCGTCGGAGCAATGCATGCAGGCGACCGAGATCGTCCGCTCCCCCGGCTTGCCGTCGTTGATGGTCACGACGCGGCGGCGGTTGATGCCCCAGGGAACTTCGTTCTCGTTCTTGCAGGCGGTGACGCAGGCGTTGCACTCGATGCAGCGCTCGGCGTCGCACAGGAATTTCATCCGGGCCATGGTTCAAACTCCCGCGCGTCAGGCCGCCTGGATGCGGCAAAGGGTGGTCTTGGTTTCCTGCATCTGGGTCACCGAATCGTAGCCGTAGGTGGTCGCCGTGTTGGCGGCCTCGCCCAGGACGATCGGGTCGGCCCCGGCCGGGTACTTGGAGCGCAGATCCTGCCCCTGGTACACGCCGCCGAAGTGGAAGGGCATGAAGGCGACGCCGCGGCCGACACGTTCGGTGACCATGGCCTTGACCTTCACCTTGCCCTTCTCCGGGCCTTCCACCCACACCATCTGGCCGTTCTTGATGCCGGCGTTGTTGGCGTCGAACGGGTTGATCTCGACGAACATGTCCTGCTGCAGTTCGGCCAGCCAGGGGTTGGAGCGCGTCTCGTCGCCGCCGCCCTCATACTCGACCAGACGGCCGGAGGTGAGGATGATCGGATACTCCTTCGACACGTCGCGGTCTTGGATGGACTTGTACAGGGTCGGCACGCGCCAGGACTTGGTGTCCGCATAGGTCGGGTAGCTGGCGACCAGATCGCGGCGCGGGGTGTAGAGCGGCTCGCGGTGGATCGGAACCGGGTCCGGGAAGTTCCAGGCGACGCAGCGGGCCTTGGCGTTGCCCGGCGGGTTCAGGCCGTGCTTGATCGCCACGCGCTGGATGCCGCCGGACAGGTCGGTGGTCCAGGACACGGCGCCGATCTTGTCGCCGCCGATCTTCTGGATGACCGCCAGTTCCTGTTCCGTCAGGTCCTTGTCGAAGCCCAGCTTCTGGAGCATCGCCATGGTGACTTCCGGATAGCCGTCCTTGATCTCCGACCCTTCCGGATAGGAGCCCTCGGCCAGCAGCGTCACGCCGTTGCGTTCGACGCCGAAGCGGGCGCGGAAGGCGCCGCCGCCCTCGGCCACCGGCAGCGAGGTGTCGTACAGGTTGGCCGATCCGGGATGCTTCATCTCCGGCGTGCCCCAGCAGGGCCACGGCAGGCCGAAATAATCGCCGTCGCACGGACCGCCGACGGCGCGCAGGGTCGTCTTGTCGAAGGTGGCCTGATGCTGCATGTGCAGCTTCAGACGCTCCGGCGACTGGCCGGTGTAGCCGACGGACCACATGCCGCGGTTCCACTCGCGGGTGATGTCCTCGATCACCGGGACATTGCCCTCGACCTTGATGTTCTTGAACAGCGGCCCGGCAAAGCCGAACTTCTTCGCGAACAGGTACATGATCTCATGGTCGACCTTCGATTCGAAGAGCGGCTCCATGATCTTGTCGGACCACTGGACGGAGCGGTTGGACGCGGTGCGCGACCCGACCGTCTCGAACTGGGTGGCGGCCGGCAGCAGGTAGAAGTTGTCCTTGCGGTCCGGCAGCACGGCGGTCATCGTCGGGAACGGATCGACGACGACCAGCAGCTCCAGCTTCTCCATCGCCTTCTTCATGTCGGGCAGACGGACCTGGCTGTTCGGCGCGTGGCCCCAGAAGACCATGCCCTTGACCGGGTTCGGCTGGTCCAGGTTCTCCTTGGCTTCCAGGACGCCGTCGAACCAACGGGACACCGGGATGCCGGTGGCCTCCATCAGCTTCTTGTCCTTGAAGCGGGCCAGCACCTCGTCGTACGGCACGTCCCATACGCGCGCCCAGTGGCGCCACGCGCCCTCGGCCAGACCGTAATAGCCGGGCAGGCTGTCGGAGGTGACGCCGAAGTCGGTCGCACCCTGCACGTTGTCGTGGCCGCGGAAGATGTTGGTGCCGCCGCCGGCCACGCCGACATTGCCCAGCGCCAGCTGCAGCACGCAATAGGCGCGGGTGTTGTTGTTGCCGATGTGGTGCTGGGTGCCGCCCATGCACCAGACCAGCGTGCCCGGACGGTTGGAAGCCAGCGTGCGGGCGACGCGCTTCAGCTGCGAGCCCGGAACGCCGGTGACGCGCTCGACCTCTTCCGGTGTCCACTTGGCGACTTCGGCACGGATGTCGTCGAAGCCGTAGACGCGCTTGGCGATGTAGTCCTTGTCCTCCCAGCCGTTCTGCAGAACGTGCCAGAGGATGCCCCAGACCAGCGCCACGTCGGTGCCGGGACGGAAGCGGATATACTCGTCGGCCTTGGCGGCGGTGCGGGTGAAGCGCGGATCGGCGACGATCAGGGGCGCGTTGTTCTGCTCCTTCGCCTTCAGCACATGCATCATGGCGACGGGGTGCGCCTCGGCGGCGTTGGAGCCGATGAAGAACAGCGCGCGCGACTTCTGGATGTCGTTGTAGCTGTTCGTCATGGCGCCGTAGCCCCAGACGTTCGCCACGCCGGCCACGGTGGTGGAGTGGCAGATGCGCGCCTGATGGTCGACGTTGTTGGTGCCCCAGAAGGCCGCGAACTTGCGGAACAGATAGGCCTGCTCGTTGCTGTGCTTGGCGGAGCCCAGCCAGAACACCGAATCCGGGCCGGACTGCTCGCGGATCGACAGCAGCTTGGAGCCGACCTCTTCGATCGCCTGGTCCCAGCTGATCCGGGTCCACTTGCCGTCGACCATCTTCATCGGATAGCGCAGGCGGCGGTCGCCGTGGGCGTGCTCGCGCACGGACGCGCCCTTGGCGCAGTGCGAGCCCAGGTTGATCGGGCTGTCGAAGCCGGGCTCCTGCCCGATCCAGACGCCGTTCTGCACCTCGGCCACCACGGTGCAACCGACGGAGCAGTGGGTGCAGATCGACTTGACCTGCTTGACCGGCGCGCCGGCTACGGCGGCCGCGGTGGCGGCATCGGCCTTCTTCACCATGCCGAACGGCATCGCGGAGGCGAGCGCGGCACCGCCGGCGGCGATGCCGGAGGTGCGCAGGAAGGCGCGGCGGTCGACAGTGACGCCGGTGGCGGTCGCCAGCGTCTGCGTCAGGCTGCGGGCAAGGTGACGGCCGCCCGAGGTGGCCGAGCTTTTCTTGATGAGCATCGGGGCGTTCCTCTTAGAAGCGGCTCAGTTCGTAGACACGCCGAACGTGATCGGTCTCGCGGTAGCCGGTGGAGACGGTCTCCGCCGGGGCGGCCTCCGCGGTCCCGCCGGTGGCGGTCACCCCGGCGGCGACGGCGCCCAGCGCACCGACGCCCAGGCCGGCGACGCGAAACAGGTCGCGCCGGGCGAGCGATTTGTCCGTATTCTGCTTGGCAGCTTCTTCTTTGGCTTTGACCGCGTTCCGCGTCATGGCTTCGCTCCTCACCTTTACGCCGCAAGGTCGAAGGCGCGCGCCTCGACCGCCAGAAAACTTCGTCCGACCGCACCAACCGCCCGGTAGAAGCGGGCCGACGGCGAGGTCTCCAAATCCGCAAAGAACCGCCCGGCCCAGGAGCCGACATGGCGGTCGAAGAATGCCCGCTGCGCCTCGAGATCGACGATCCCGCCGTCCTCCGGCGCGAACTCGCCGCCGATCAGGCCGGCCATCATCTCGCACAGCGCCGCGATGTGATCCTCCGGCTCCCTCACGCCGTCGGCGCGGGCGATGCCGAGCCGCGCCATGTCGACGCGCAGTTCCGCCAACGGCTTCTCGTTCAGGAATCCGGTCAGATAATAGGAGCCGTAAGGGGTGCGCTCGCTGCCGCCGACACCGATGAAGAGGGTGGTGAACTCCTCCACCACCGCGGCGGGGTCGCAGCCTCGCGCCGCCTCCGCCAACTGGTTCAGCGCCGCGCCGAACTCGCCGCCCTCCCCCGCCATGCCGGCAAGCGCGGCCAGGAAATCCGCGTCGGGCGCGCGCGACAGCAGGCGCGCCAGCAGGCCGTAGACCTGCGCACGCAGCAGTTCCTCCTCCGCGACCGCGGGGGGAACGGTGTGATCGACGGCCTTGGACACGTGCCGCAAACTCCTCCCGGACACACAGACGGGGATGCCGGCGTCCGCGGTCACACCGCGCGCCGTCCGTTGGCCCCGTCCACAACCCCTTTTGATGCACCTGCGAAAAGCCGTTGCCTTACAGTGGCTTAGCATTGCGCAGGCCGATAATAGAAGGACTGAACCTATCCGTTTGTCAACTAAGGACACGTCCGGAAGGGGTGACAAATGAATCTTTGTCGCTGCGCTATGCTCGCGCTAACAGAACGCCCTTGAGTTTTGAGGGCGTCTAAACTGGCGTGACGATCCGTCGCAGTTTGGGAGGAGAATTGCGAGGGGGCAGTGGAGTGTGCAGCGGCGTCCCCCCTCTTCCCCCCCGGGGAGAGGGTCGGGGTGAGGGGGATGCATGAGGAGGATGTTGGGACGATGGGGACTGCGCGCGGAATGATGAGGTTCCGCAACGCGCCCCCCTCACCCTAACCCTCTCCCCGGGGGGGAGAGGGGATCGGCGGTTGGGGAGAGGGGGTGTCGGCCGTCATGACAATGTCGGTTTCAGCAATATCGGCATCGGCATTTGAGACAGGTACAGCCTCCGCCCCATCCGCCGCTTCGTCCAGCATGTTCAGAAAGCCCTCGCCGACGCGGTAGAGAGTCTTCACCGGGACGTTGCCGGTGAACAGGCTGGCGTAATCGTCGGCGTAGTCCTTCAGCCCGTCGTCGTTGGCGTAGATCGGGTCGGAGGTCCACAGCTTGCGCAGGGCCTGTCGGTGCAGGTCTTCCGGCACCTCGGCGCGCAGAAACGGGGTGAAGTCGGACTCGCCGGTCAGTTCCTCGACCGGCGGCAGATCCTTCAACGGATCGTCGGCTTCGACATCGGCGTTCTGAGGGGAGTCCGGCAGCGCAGCGTCGGCCGGCACCTCGTCGTCGAGCGCGACCGGAAGTGCCGTCGCCTCGACCGGCGGCGCGACGTCGACGGCTTCCGGCTCCGGCTTGACGGCGGTGCGTTTCAGGCGCGACCAGCGCGACAGGAAGGCTTCGCCGCTCATCGCTGCCGCTCATCCTTCTCGAAGTGGCGCTTGCGTTCGCGCTTGTGGAAGGGAACGTCGACATGGTGCTGCTCGACGAAATCGCGGACCAGCGCGATCACTTCCGCAGGCATCGGCAAAGTTTCCACCACATCGCTGCCGACCTGATAACCCTCCCCTTCATGGGCCGACGCGGTGACGGTGAAGGGCACCAGTTCCTCACCGTCGGGACCGGGGCGCATCACCACCCACAGGCGCGGCGGGTCCTGCGACAGATTCAAGCGGTAGCCTTCGGTGTCCGTGCGGAACAACTCCAGCGTCAGGGTGGCGGCATGGCTGTGGCTCCAGCCCTCGCCCTCCATCAGGATACGGCCGGACGGCTCCACCGGGCCGGCGCCGGGAATGACCGACACCGGGCGCCAGCTCCAGTCGGCCCAGACGGTGACGCCGCGGCGCCGCTCCACCACGATGCCCAGCGGCATGGTCTCGATGCGTTCCAGCGATTGGGTGCCAAGCGGTTCCGTCATCACACATGTCCCGACGCCAGCAGGCGTTCCGCCTCGGCCAGATCCTCCGGCCGGTTGGTGTTGAAGAAGGGATCCACAGAATTGGCCGGCTCGAAATCGAAATCGGCGACGGCCAGCCGGTAGCGGGCGGTCCAGGCATCGACCTTGCGGACGCCCTCCTCCACCATCGCCCGGCGCAGATCGCCGGCCAGCCGGATCGGCCACAGGCCGAAGACGGGATGCTCCTGCCCGCCGGAACGGGCGCAGGCGAGGTCGGCGCCCTCCTGCTCCAGCGCCGCGGCCATGCGGGTGACGAGGTCGCGCGGGATGAAGGGTGCGTCGGTGGCGAAGCTGGCGACCCAGGCGACACCGGGTGCGGTGCCGCGCATCCACTCCATGCCGGTCAGCACGCCGGCGAGCGGACCGGCATAGCCCTCCACCACGTCGGCCGCGACCGGCAGGTGGAGATGGGCGAAGCGCGCCGGGTCGCCGTTGGCGTTCAGCACCAGTGGGCCGACCTGCGGCCGGACGGTGGCGACGATCCGCTCCAGAATGGTCTGGCCGCCCAGCGGGCGCAGGCATTTGTCGCCGCCGCCCATCCGCCGCGACAGGCCGCCGGCCAGCAGGACGCCGCCAATATCCCGGTGGCCGATATCCCGATGCTGTGTCTCAGTCGTCATCGCGACTTCCCTTGCGTCCATGCCGGCGGTCCTCGTCGTCGGCCCCGGCGGCATCGGTATCGAAGACCAGCCGGTCGGTGCCGGCCAGCGCGATGAAGCGCCGGCCCTTGGCCCGGCCGACCAGCGTCAGGTTGGCCTGCCGCGCCAGCTGCACGCCCCAGGCGGTGAAGCCGGAGCGCGAGATCAGGATCGGAATGCCCATCTGCACCGTCTTGATGACCATCTCAGAGGTCAGGCGCCCGGTGGTGTAGAAAATCTTGTCCCCGGCCGGAATGCCGTTCAGATGCATGTAGCCGGCGACCTTGTCCACCGCATTGTGGCGGCCGACATCCTCCATATAGACCAGCGGCCGGTCCTCCTGGCACAGCACGCAGCCGTGGATGGCTCCGGCCTCCAGATACAGGCTGGGCTGCAGGTTGATCTGCTTGGACAGCGCGTAGATCCACGAGGTGCGGAGCCGCAGGTCGGTCGGCAGGCTGACGGATTCGAAGGTCTCCATCACGTCGCCGAAGGCGGTGCCCTGGGCGCAGCCGGAGGTCAGCGTCTTCTTCTTCAGCTTGGCTTCATAGTCGGTCGCGCGCTCGGTGCGGACGACGACGGTGTCGGTTTCCTCGTCCACGTCGATGCCGGTGATGCGGTCGTCGCGCCGCAGCATGTTCTGGTTCAGCAGATAGCCGACGGCCAGACAGTCGGGATAGTCGCCGATCGTCATCATGGTGACGATCTCCTGCCCGTTCAGGTACAGGGTCAGCGGCCGTTCCACCGTCACGGCGGTTTCGATCTCGCGGCCGTCCTGGTCCAAGCCGCGGACGCGCTCCGTCAGCTTGGGATCGGCCGGGTCCGGCGCTATGGTGAAGGTCTTAAGACTCATGATAGGGCTCATGCGCGCGAGTGTGGGCGAGCGCCGGTCTTCGGACAAGTCCCCGGCCCAAGCAATTTCATTTTTGATCTGGACCCCATGCACGATTTTTCCCAGGCCATGGCGCTGGCCGTATCCATGATCGCCACGCTTGACGACGGGCTGATGCAGATCGTCGGGCTGTCTCTGCGGGTCAGCCTGACCGCCGTCGCCGCCGCCACGCTGATCGGCCTGCCGCTGGGTGCCGCCGTCGCCGCGCTGATCTTTCCCGGACGGCGTGCCGTCGCCATCGTGCTGAACACGCTGATGGGGCTGCCGCCGGTGGTGGTCGGGCTGGTGGTCTATCTGCTGCTGTCGCGCTCCGGCCCCTTCGGCGTTCTGGGGCTGCTGTTCACCCCGACCGCGATGATCGTCGCCCAGACGGTGATGATCGTACCGATCGTCGCCTCCCTCTCCCGCCAGACGGTGGAGGATCTGCTGGTCGAATATGACGACCTGCTGCGCGTCACCGGGGCCGGGCCGTTCAGGCGGCTTGCGACCCTGCTGTCGGAAGCGCGCTGGAGCCTCGTCACCACCGTGCTGGCCGGCTTCGGCCGCGCGTCGGCGGAGGTCGGGGCGGTGATGATCGTCGGCGGCAACATCGAGCATGTGACCCGCGTCATGACAACCGCCATCGCGCTGGAGACCAGCAAGGGCGACCTGCCGATGGCGCTGGCGCTCGGCCTCGTCCTGATGACCCTGTCGCTGGCCGTCAACCTCGCCGCATCCCTGCTGAAGGAGACGGGAGAGCGCGCCTGACCCGAACCGATTTTTTCCGGTATGCGGCAAAATCGACGGAAGCTTGGCAAGCCTTTGCAAGGACGGCCGGTCTGCGCTATGCTATTCAAGCAATAACGCCCTTTGGGAGGATTGACGCGATGCTGCGCCGTTCGTTCGTGCTGGGGGTCGCCGCCGCGGCCCTGACCGGCCTGATCCAGACAGCCGTCCCGTCGGCCGCATCGGCCGCCGACCGTTTCATCACGGTGGCCTCCACCACCTCGACCGAGGATTCGGGCCTGTTCGGCTCCATCCTGCCGAAATTCACCGCCAAGACGGGGATCGAGGTGCGGGTCGTCGCCAAGGGAACCGGCCAGGCCATCGACCTCGCCAAGCGCGGCGATGCCGACGTGCTGTTCGTCCACCACAAGCCGTCGGAAGAGAAGTTCGTCGCCGAAGGCTTCTCCACCCTGCGCAAGCCGGTGATGTACAACGACTTCGTCATCGTCGGCCCGGCCACCGACCCCGCCGGCATCAGGGGTGGCAAGGATGTCGCCGCCGCCCTGTCCAAGATCGCCACCGCCAAGGCCCCCTTCGTGTCGCGCGGCGACGACAGCGGCACGCACAAGGCCGAACTCGCGCTGTGGAAGACCGCCAGCCTCGACCCGGCCAAGGCGGAGCCCAAGGAGAGCTGGTACCGCTCCATCGGCCAGGGCATGGGCCCGACGCTGAACACCGCCGCCGCGATGAACGGCTACACCCTGACCGACCGCGGCACCTGGCTGAACTTCAAGAACCGCGGTCCGCTGACCGTGCTGGTGGAGAGCGACAAGCGCCTGTTCAACCAGTATGGCGCGATGCTGGTCAACCCGGCCAAATTCGCCCACATCAAGGCGGCCGACGGGCAGGCCTTCGTCGACTGGCTGGTGTCGGCCGAGGGCCAGAAGGCCATCGCCGACTACACCATCAACGGCGAGCAGCTGTTCTTCCCCAACGCCAACGAACCGGGGGCGTAAGGAGCAGTGGTTTCCTGCGATCCTTCCGATCCGGGAGGGTCGCAGGAACGGTCAAGCCAACGCTCATCCGGATCGATCCCGATAAGATTCCCGTTCCCATCGCGCTGCATTCCCCCATATGAGTGTCGGCAGGCCAGGGGCGTCAGCCCCAAGCGACAGGAGTTTTTGGGACGATGAAGATCGGCGATCGGACGGTGCTCGTCTGCGACTGCGCGCACAGCATCGCGCTGGACGGGGCGGCGCTGGGCAAGGCATGCGGCGACGGCAGCGCCGTCACCGTGCATACCCAGCTGTGCCGGGCGCAGCTCGACCGCTTCGAGAAGGCGGTTGCCAATGGCCAGCCGCTGCTGGTCGCCTGCACGCAGGAAGCGCCGCTGTTCAGCGAAATCGTGGCGGAGGTGGCGCCGGACACCGCACTGACCTTCACCAACATCCGCGAGCGCGCCGGTTGGTCGGACGAGGGTGCGCAGGCGCTGCCGAAGATCGCGGCTCTGCTGGCCGAGGCCGCTTTGCCGATCCCGCCGACCGGCGCCCTGACCCTGACCTCCCAGGGCACCTGCCTGGTCTACGGCACGGACGAGCGCGCCATCGAGGCCGGGCGGCAGCTGGCGAAGCACCTTGACGTGACCGTCCTGCTGACCAACCCCAAGGACATCGCACCGCCGCAGGTGATGGACGTCGCGATCTTCCGCGGCCGCATCCGCAGCGGGCGCGGCTGGGTCGGCGCCTTCGAGATCGTGGTTGACGACTACGCCCCGGCATTGCCCTCCTCGCGCGGAACGCTGGGGTTCGAGCCGGTGCGCCAGGGGGCGTCGGCCCGTTGCGACCTGATCCTCGACCTGACCGGCGGCACGCCGCTGTTCCCCGACCACAAGCGCCGCGACGGCTACATCCGCCCCGATCCCAACAGCCCGGTCGAGGTGGCGAAAGCCCTGCTGGAGATGGCCGATCTGGTCGGCGAGTTCGAGAAGCCGCGCTTCGTCGACTTCAAGGCCGATCTCTGCGCCCATTCGCGCAGCCGCAAGACCGGCTGCACCCGCTGCCTGGACGTCTGCCCGACCGGGGCGGTCACGCCGAACGGCGACCATGTGGCCATCGACCCGCATGTCTGCGCCGGCTGCGGATCCTGCGCCGCGGTCTGCCCGACCGGGGCCGCCACCTACGCCCTGCCCCCGGCCGCCACCGTTTATGAGCGGCTGCGCACGCTGCTGACCACCTACCGGAAGGCCGGCGGCGCCGCCCCCGCGCTGCTGATCCACGATCCGCGCCACGGCGACGAACTGGTCGGCATGATGTCCCGGCACGGCCGCGGCCTGCCGGCCCGCGTGCTGCCCTTCGCGCTGCACGAGGTGACGCAGGTCGGCATCGACCTGTTCGCGCTGGCGCTCGCCTATGGCTGCACCCATGTCCGCGTCCTGACCGGGCCGGAGAACGAGGGGGAAACCGCCGGGCTGGCCTCGCAGGTCGGGCTGGCGGAAGCCGCCTTCAGCGGGCTCGGCTATGGCTCCGGCCGGGTGGCGGTGATCGACGCCGCCGACCCCGACGCGGTGGCGGACGAGCTGTGGGCCTTGCCGGCCGACCCGGTCGAGGCCGGGATGTTCCTGCCGATGGGGCCGAAGCGGACGGTGACGATGCTGGCGCTGCGCCACCTGCACAAGGTCGCCCCCGCCCCTGTGGAAGTCCTGCCGCTGCCGCCGGGCGCCCCCTTCGGCCGGGTGTCGGTGAATGTGGAGGGCTGCACGCTCTGCCTGTCCTGCGTCGGCGCCTGTCCCACGGGCGCGCTGCTCGACAATCCCGACAAGCCGATGCTGTCCTTCGCCCAGGACGCCTGCGTGCAGTGCGGCCTGTGCAAGACCACCTGTCCGGAGAAGGTCATCACGCTGGTGCCGGAGATCGATTTCCGCGATCAGGCGCGCGGTGCGACGGTCATCAAGGAGGAGGAACCCTTCTGCTGCGTGTCCTGCGGCAAGCCCTTCGCCACCAAGTCGGCGATCGAGAAGATCGTGACGGTGCTGGCGGGCAAGCACTCGATGTTCGCGACGCCGGAGGCCGCCAACCGCATCCGCATGTGCGAGGACTGCCGCGTCCGCGACCAGTTCGAGCGCAGCGACGAGCCCTTCGCCCTGGGCCGCCCGCCGGTGCCCCGCACCACCGACGACGACCTGCGCGAACGCGAAGAGGCCCAGAGGGAAGCACAACTGGCGGCAGTGCGACAAAAGCTGATGTGACGCCGCGAACTCTTGATCACCGTCAAAGTCGGCATACCGTGATGTGGAATACGCTCCCGCGATCGTTGCACATCGTATGTGTAGCGAACATATACTGTGGCGGCCCGTCAGCGGCCGCCCGTGGAGTCCACCGATGATCGATCCAGTGTCCGAAGCCCAATCGCCAGCCGCCACCGCTCCGCTGATCGACCCGTTCGGCCGGAAGGTGGAGTATCTGCGCGTGTCGGTGACCGACCGCTGCGACCTTCGCTGTGTCTATTGCATGGCGGAGGACATGAGCTTCCTGCCCAAGGCGGAGGTGCTGACGCTGGAGGAGCTGGACCGGCTGTGCAGCGCCTTCGTGAAGCTCGGCACGCGCAAGCTGCGGCTGACCGGCGGCGAGCCGCTGGTGCGGCGGGACGTTATGCGGCTGATCAGGTCGCTCGGCCGCCACATCACGTCGGGCGACCTGGACGAGCTGACGCTGACCACCAACGGCACCATGCTGTTCAAGCATGCGGCCGGGCTGTATGAGGCCGGCGTGCGGCGGATCAACGTGTCGCTGGACACGCTGGATCCGCACAAGTTCCAGGCCATCACCCGCTGGGGCAAGCTGGACAAGATTCTGGGCGGCATCCAGGCGGCCAAGGACGCCGGGCTGAAGATCAAGATCAACACGGTGGCGCTGAAAGGCGTCAACGACGACGAAGTGCACCGCATGGTGGCGTGGTGCGGCGAACAGGGCTTCGACCTGACCTTTATCGAGGTGATGCCGATGGGCGACATCGGCGAGGGCGCCCGCATGGATCAGTATTGGCCGCTGACCATGCTGAAAGCGGAGTTGCAGAAGCGCTGGACCCTGACCGAGAGCGACCATCGCACCGGCGGTCCCGCCCGCTATGTGCGGGTGGAGGAGACCGGCCAGCGCGTCGGCTTCATCACGCCGCTGACCCATAACTTCTGCGAAAGCTGCAACCGCGTGCGGCTGACCTGCACCGGCACGCTGTACATGTGCCTGGGCCAGGAGGACGCCGCCGACCTGCGCACGCCGCTGCGCGTCAGCGACGAGGACGGCCCGCTGATCGACGCGGTGCGCGAGGCCATCACCCGCAAGCCCAAGGGGCACGACTTCATCATCGACCGCCGCCACCAGGGCCCGGCCGTCGGACGGCATATGAGTGTGACGGGGGGGTGAGTTACTCTAGGCGCGGAAGTTAGACCCCCACCTAACCTCCCCCGCAGGGCGGGGGAGGGACTGCCGCCACTCTCCCGAACAAGCACTTGCTCCCTCCCCCGCCCTGCGGGGGAGGGTTGGGGTGGGGGTATTCGACGCTGACACCACCAAACCAAGAGCGAGCACCGCCATGCCCCTGCCCTTCCTGACCGGCCTGCGCGTCATCGACCTCGGCCAGTATCTGCCGGGACCGCATGCGGCCCAGCTGCTGGGCGACCTGGGCGCCACGGTGGTGAAGGTGGAGCCGCCGGCGGGCGATCCGCTGCGCCGGCTGGGTCCCACGGACAGCGACGGCACCACCGCCGCCTACAAGCTGCTGAACGCCGGCAAGACCGTCATCCGCCTCGACCTGAAGTCGGCGGAGGGGCGCAAGGCGCTCGAAGACCTGCTGGCGAAGGCCGACGCGCTGATCGAGAGCTACCGGCCGGGCGTGATGGACAAGCTGGGTCTGGGGCGCGAGCGGCTGCGGCAGCTCAACCCGCGGCTGGTCCATGCCAGCCTGTCCGGCTGGGGCTATGACGGCCCCTATGCCACGCGCGCCGGGCACGACCTGAACTACATGGCGGTCGGCGGCGGGCTCGATGCCTCCGGGCTGCCGGACCGGCCGGTCATCAGCTATCTGCCGGTCGCCGATTTCGCCTCGGCCCAGCAGACGGCGCTGGCGGTGACCGGCGCGCTGTTCGGGCGGGAACGGTCGGGACAGGGCTGCTTCCTTGACCTGTCGATCATGGAATCGGTGCTGGGCTGGCAGGGCATGACCCTGACCGCGGCGGCGCGCGGCACCATGCCGAAGCGCGCCGAGGCGTTGCTGTCGGGCGGGGCTGCCTGCTACCGCATCTACCGCACCGCCGATGGCCGCTTCGCCACCCTGTCGGCACTGGAGGCCAAGTTCTGGCAAGGCTTCTGCGAGGCGGTCGGCCGCCCCGACTGGATCGCCCGCCAGGACGACCCCCTGCCCCAGACCGCCCTGACGGCGGAGCTGGAGGCGCTGTTCGAGACGCGGACGCTGGCGGATTGGAAATCCCTGCTCGATCCCGTCGACTGCTGTTTCGAGGCTCTGCCCGAACTGGCGGAGGTCCATGCCCATCCTCACGTCGCCGCCCGCGGACAGGTCCGCGTCACGGACGGGCCGGAACCGCTGGTCGAAACGCTGATGGGCTTGCGCGTCGACGGCGCCCCACCGCCGGAGCGCACGTCCTTGCGGGAAAGCGATGCCGCCACGGTGCTGGCCGGCTGGGTGTAGCGCTCAGCCCTCCCGCCGGTAGGGCGACAGCTCGTCGCCCAGCGCCTCGATCTCCGCCTGCACCGCCGGACGTTCCTGTGCCAGATAACGGTCCACGGCGCGGCGGAAGCCGGGATCGGCGATCCAGTGGGCGCTGTAGGTCGGTACCGGCAGATAGCCGCGCTGGATCTTGTGCTCGCCCTGGGCGCCGGCCTCGACCCGCGCCAGACCGCGTTCGATGGCAAAGTCCAGCGCGCGGTAATAGCACGCCTCGAAGTGCAGGAAGCGGTAGCGGCCGTCCGAACCCCAGTTGCGGCCGTACAGCGCATCGTCGCCCAGCAGGTTCAGCGCCCCCGCCACCCACTCCCCGCCATCCTCGCACATCACCAGAACCACCCGGTCGGCCATCGTCTCGCCAAGCAGCTGGAAGAAGCGGCGGTTGAGATAGCCGCCGCCCCATTTGCGGTCGGTGGTGTCCAGGTAGAAGCGGTGGAAGGCATCCCAATGCTCCGGCTTCAGATCGCCGCCGGTCAGGGTGTGCAGGCGGACGCTGCTGTCGGCGACCTCGCGCCGCTCCTTGCGGATCGCCTTGCGCTTGCGCGAATTCAGCGCCTCCAGGAACTCGTCGAAGCTGCCGTAGCCGCGATTGTGCCAGTGATACTGCACGCCGGTCCGCTGCAGCCAGCCGGCCTTGCCCAGCCGGTCCCAGTCCGCGTGCTCCGGAAAGGTGACATGGGCGGAAGAGACGCCGTAGCGTTCCGCCACCTGCTCCAGCGCCGAAATCAACGCGTCGGCGACCGCATCGGCCTGCGGCCCCGGCGCCACCAGCAGCCGGGGACCCGGCACCGGCGTGAAGGGAACCGCCACCTGCAGCTTGGGGTAATAGCTGCCGCCCGCCCGCTCATAGGCGTTGGCCCAGGCATGGTCAAAGACGTATTCGCCGTAGGAATGGCTTTTCAGATAGGCAGGCACCGCGCCCACCATCCGGCCGGATCCATCATAGGCGGCGAGATGGCTGGGTTGCCAGCCGGACTTCCCGGTCGCCGATCCCGAGTCCTCCAGCGCCAGGAGGAAAGCGTGGGACAGGAACGGATTGCCGGCACCGGCGCAGGCGTCCCAGCCCTGCTGGTCCGCCTCGCCGATCCCGGTCAGAACCTTGACGGTGATGGCGTCGTTGCCGTCGGGCATGCATGCGTCTCCCTGAACCGATGGCAAGGAGGTAAGCCTCATGTCGCGTTGCGGCAAGGCGCTGCCGTCAGGACCGCCGTCTCGCCGGTCAGGCCACTTCCAGGATGGCGTCGACCTCGACCGCGACGTTGCCGGGCAGCGACGGGGCGCCGACCGCGGCGCGGGCATGCTGGCCGGCCTCGCCGAAAACGTCGCGCATCAGTTCCGACGCGCCGTTGATCACCAGCGGATGATCGTGAAAGTCCGGGCCGGAGTTGACGAAGCCGCCCAGCCGCAGCACGCGGGTGACGCGGTCCAGGTCGCCGCCCAGCGCGGCCTTGGCCTGGGCCAGGATGTTCAGCGCACACAGGCGCGCCGCTTCCTTGCCCTGCTCCACGGTAAAGTCCTGGCCGACCTTGCCGACGAACTTGCGCTCGCCGTTCCAGACCGTGACCTGGCCCGAGATGTAGAGGGTGTTGCCCGAACGGGTGTAGGGCACATAGGCCGCCACCGGGGCCGCCGCCTGTGGCAATTCGATGCCCAGTTCCGCCAGGCGCGCGTCGATCCGACCGGTCATGATGCTTCTCCCTTCCCTGCTGTGGCCCGCGTCGGGGCCATGCGTTCGATGTTTGGGACGCGGTTTGGAGCCAGACCATAGCCGCGCCGGCAAGGCGGTGGGAAGATTCTTGCCGCCGGCCACATCGGCAGAACCGTCCGTCACCGGCAAAAGATTCCGGGAATCTTTTTCGGGCCTCCTGCTGGCCGGGGCCGTCCCAACCCTGCCCTTTTTGCCGACCTATTTTTATTCCATAGTAAAATCAGTGACTTATGGCACACCACCGCAGTTGGCACGGCGCTTGAAACAGTGGTGTCAGGAAAACGCACGTTGCCTCGCCGGTCAAATGACCAAGCGCGGGGACAGCCTCAGAAGGAGACTAGGACCATGGCCGGTAATGTGACCCTGACCGCCTCGATGCGCACGAACCTGCTGCAGCTGCAGAGCACGCAGGCCGGTATCGACAAGAAGCAGAACATCCTGTCGACGGGCAACAAGATCAACTCGGCTCTGGATGGTCCCACCGCCTTCTTTGCCGCCAAGGGCCTGAACCAGCGTGCCGGCGACCTGTCCTCGCTGAAGGACGCGATGGGCCAGTCGATCAGCACCATCCAGGCCGCCGACAAGGGCCTGACCTCGATCGACTCGCTGGTCGACCAGGCCAAGGGCCTGACCACCGCGGCCTATGCCGCGCTGGGCACCGACGCCGCTTCCGTGGCCACCCGCAAGTCGCTGGCCGCCCAGTTCAACACGCTGAAGGACCAGATCGACAAGCTGGCCGCCGACAGCGGTTATCAGGGCAAGAACCTGATCAACGGCAACGGCATGAGCATGGACAGCACCAGCGAGTCCCGTGCCGCCGTCAACACCATCACCGGCGTCGACAACGCCC
>NZ_VTTO01000039.1 GCF_008364825.1 Azospirillum sp. B21 | reverse complement strand
AACCTCGACCCGTTGCAAGTCTCGTTCGCTCATCGTGATCCAGCCCATCGCCAGCCTCCCAGCCGTCGAAAACGGGACGGAAGACTGACACTTCTATGTTGCGCTGGACTGACATTTTAGCTTTGCGCCTACATCCGAAAAACACAGAAGTTTCCTTATGGAAACAGCCACGCTCCCGCTTGCCCCGGCCGCTCACTCCCCGGCACGTTCAACCGCCGCCTGCCCACGGGAGATGTCGGCGGCCAGCCGGATGAACGCGTCCGCCTGGTCGCGGGGAAGCGTGACGCGAAGCCGGGCGCCGTCGGGGGTGAAGCCGGTGGTCTCTACCCGCGTGCCGGGAAAGCCGCCGCAGGGCCTACTTGGCGTCGCCACCGGCTTCCCGCATATACTCGCTCATCCGGGAGGGGTGATATAGCCTGACGGTTAGCCGCTGTCGCGAAAGTTCGCGCATTGCCTGTGGTCGGTGATTGCCAAACGCAGCGGTCGGTGATTGCCAAACGCACCGCCCCAGCACCCCTATTCGATCATGGAACGCGACGCACTTGCCTGACTGGCAATCACCGACTACACCAGCGCCTTGAGCCGTATTTGGCAATCACCGACCAGCTTGATCCTGACAACTCCGATCTGCCCATCGTTTGGCAATCACCGACCGATCCACTCCCGCGAGTCGCGCCGAAACGGATTTGGCAATCACCGACCAGCGCCGGAGTCGGGCATCTTCCACAGCCCGGCCCTGGCAATCGCCGACCGGATCTTTGGCGATCACCGACCACGACTCGGGTTATCCACTGGCGATCACCGACCAAGCAAATAGACTCTTGGCAAATAGCCTTCAAATAGCCTCGTCGGTGATTGCCAAATGGACTCTCCGCCGCTGTGCATGGTTCGATTGTTCAGCATCGGGAGAGGGGCATGGGCGAGATACACGAGCTGGTCATGCGCGCCGGGCGCCAGGAAGCCCGCAATCTGGTCGAGGCGCAGCGCGCCAACGTGGTCGATGTCGCCGCCGCAGTGCTGGAAGAGGAAAGCCGCGCGCTTGGCATCACCTATTCCGGCTTCTGCCTGACCTCGCTCCCGCACAAGAAGCTCAGCCCCAACGCCGATTGGCGCCGTGACCAGGGTCGCGTCACCCTTCTGGTCGAACCAGGCAAGGAACGCAAGCGCGACGGATCGCTGGTGCCGGTTGGCGTGCCCTACGGCGCCAAGGCACGGCTGATCTTGATCTACCTACAGACCCGCGCCATCCAAGACGACAGCCGCGAGATCGAACTCGGCCGCTCGATGAACGCTTGGCTCGACCGCATGGGCGTCTCGGTCGGCGGCTCGACCTACAAGGCGGTCCAGGAACAGGCTACCCGCATCAATCTGTGCAAGCTGACCTTCTACTGGGACAAGAACGGCACCGATGGCGCTGTGAACACCTCCATCGTTGAGGGCTCGATCCGGCTTCGGGACGATGACGGTCAAAGCACTCTGTGGCGCGAGACGGTGCAACTGTCGGAGACCTTCTACAACGCGCTGAAACGCTCGCCGGTGCCGATCTGGGAGCCGGCGATCAAACATCTGGCCGGCCACTCCATGGCAATCGACGTCTATGTCTGGCTCGCGTATAGGTTGCATGCTCTCGACAAGCCGACGCCGATCAGCTGGGCAGCACTCTATAGCCAGTTCGGCGGCGGTTTCGCCCAGGTCAAGCACTTCAAGCCCGAATACCGCAAGGCGCTCGATCTGGCGATGGCAGTCTACGAGGATGCCCGCGTCGAACTGACCGACGCCGGCGTCATCCTCAGCCCCTCGCGTCCGCCAATCCCGGAGCGGGAACTGGCGCGCTTGGGCTCGCGCTGAGCGCTACTTCGCCACCCAGCGTGTCGGAATGGAGTGGGGCGGGGCCACAGGCAAAGGCCTACAGGACCAGATTTTCCGGCTGTCGGCCTGCTCGATGGCGTTTTTTTGGTCGACCTCCGGACGCGATCGTTTCGAGTGCCAGCGCATCATCCGGGGCGGCACCCTGCCCGGCGACCCGGAAGACCATCGGCAGCCGCGGCTGTGGGAAGACACGGTGACCGCCACACTGATCTGACCAGACCGCTCACGCCTTCCCGCCAGCCCCTTTAACAGATGCCCTCCTGTGATGCTTGATCTCCTGTGCTAGACGACCATGGCCGGCCGCCGAGTGTCCGTCGTCTGTGGCAGCGGCTAAGGCATACTCCAGCAGGAACACGCGAATAGCGGACGTCAGCGACGATTCCTCGCCCTTTATGCGCTCGATCCAGGTGCAGAGTGCACTCACGGTGATCTTTTCGCGCCGTCCAACATCCTCAAGCGCGTCCCACATCGGTCCTTCCAATGCCAAACTCGTCCTGTGACCACCAATCCGTATGCTTCGCTTCACCAACCCCCCTCTGGGGGATGCTGCATTACTCGGCACCCTCCCACTGGGTCCCTGACCATTCCCAGCCAGAGCGACAGACCATCCCGATGTCACGGCTTATGCCACCAACTGATGGTTGCCAGCGCGCGATGCTCTAAGCCGCTGCAAACCGGTTTCGATCCGCTGAAGAGTCGCGACGTCGCAATCCAGCGTAAGAGCCAGAGCCTTCACACCAGCCTCAACTTCGATCACAGGCCCAAGACGCCTGGTCGCAGCACCAGCTCGCCGGAGCGCACGCTCGAGCGTCGGATCTGACACGGACACCCAGCACTCGATCCCTTTAGAAAGACCATACGAAACGCACGCCGACAGCAGCTCGCCGAAGGCGATGGCACTGTCTGCAGGCGGCAAATCCGGGTGCACAAGCATCCGGGTGCCTTCCCAGATCCAACTGGATTGCGGCACCTCACCAGCGACCAAGTGCTTATAAACTGTCGTCAGCAACGTCGGCCCAGTCGTGTCATGAAGCCGTACAGCAGCCCTAATGTTGCCTTGCAGGTCTACAACGACTACATAGGTCGCGCGCTCGTCATCAAATTGATCCAGGTCGCGACCATGCTTGGCGAGTGGAAGCGTCCACTGTAACGTTTCGACAAAAAGTCGATACCTCACCTTTGCAAGGTCATCGAGCAGCTTTGCGTGATGCGACGCATTGCTTGCGGATACAATGACTGTCCTGCTGAACATCGTAGCCCCCGCTATTACGACGGGGGCCAGACTGCCCTGAATAACCCGAACAGATTACCCGCTCACCGAAGGGGGTTGACATTCTTTGATAAATGTGCGCCGTGTGGTTGATGTTCTTCGTCTAATACGGCGCCTCAATAAGACCTAGGATCACAGCACGTACCGCAGCGTGCGTCCGATCATGGCACCCCAGCTTTTTCAATGTTTCCCGGATGTGCCATTTCACCGTATGCTCTGAGACATTGAGGATTTGGCTGATATCCCAGCTGGATTTTCCAGCCGCCACCCACTGGAGGACCTCACGCTCACGAGGTGCAAGCGTGCGCTCACCGGTCAAGATCTCGGGGCGAAGAAGCGCACGCGCGCGTTCATGAACCGTCATCGCGAGTAGAACGAGATCGCCTTGCATCTCCGCATAGAGACGACTGGCCTGTTGAGCATTCAGTCCGACAGGACACACCGAGAACATCGCAAAATCCTGTGGACCTCTGACCGGAATGCTCAGTCCGTTCGAGATCCCCGCATCACTTGCCTCATCAATGACAATTTTTCCCGAACCTAATTGGCCCCTCATTTCAAGATCATGCCAAGCGAATGGAACAACTGCCCTCTGCGCATGAAATACAACAGGGTCTTTAAAGAACAGTCCGCTTTGAATGTAATATTCTACCCAGTCTTTAGGGTATGTCGAAAAGTGTGTCGCGAGAGGTGCGGGCAATCCATCAGTTGATACCATATGGTAGGTTATAAAGGGCATTCCTCTAGCTTCTGCCCATTCTCTTGTAATATCACACAGTAGCTTTCCGTCATCTGCCGCGGCCGTTACTTCAATGGTATCCCCGAATGCGAGCTTACTGAACCCCTTCTGCACGGACATAGTGGTTGCCCCTTGATTTGAGCGTCTCTCGTCAAGAAGGGAATATCCCTATACCGCCTTTCTGTTGCAATTACATAAATGTCGATACGGAAAATTGAACGCCCTTCGTGTACCGATTGCTTTTGGTTAAGATTGTATTAGCTAGCTCGCCACGCGACGACTTAACCACTTCGTTGGCCGCTCCAGGGTCCCAGAGGCCAACGCCCTGGTGACACAGGGCAGCCAGAGATCTTTGCGCCGCCAATCGTTTGGAGCCCGCATCCCCGCAAGTTCAATCGCTACCTTGAGCCGCCACATGTCGCTGACAGCTGTGTCCATTTGCAGGATGTATTCCGCTTCGCGTCGAAGTTCGTTATCGCATGTCACCTCGACCATGGGATCATCTGCACAGAAGGTCGGCTCCACTTCAGTTGGTTGGGCTAGTTGACTGCTATGGGAGTCGTTTGCTGCGGGAAACAAGCCAAGATCGGTAGGAGCGGTGGCGCTCTCGATTACAACGGCTAACCCGCGCAAGGCCCGCTCGATGTCCCACGGACGCAGAGATTGCGGCTGTAGACCTTCAGAAAACCGCTCGACCTGTTCGAGACCGACCCGAGCTATTGCGGCATCGATTACTGGGACGGCTTTCGCATACGACCAGCCCGGTTTTGTTGCAGCCTGCTGAATGCGTCGGCGTACCCGATCAGTAGGCGAAAGATTGCAGTCCTGCTTGGCGCTCTTAACGCGCCTGTCGAGGGCCGCTTCCACCGGACCGGTAGATTCTGGATTCTTTTTCTTTTCCGGAAGATGGGAGCCAAAAAGCTCCATCTGGTGTGGTAGCGTCGACCGCATTCCACGCACCACATAGAGAGTGCCTAAGACTCGGCGCCCTTGGGTCTTGCGATGGACGCTGAGGTAATCGGTGCCCGCTAGCCTATCAATACCGGCACGAGCCGTCCGAACCTGACAGCGACTGCGCTCCGCGAGTGCTCGGATGCTTGTAGTAGGATCCAACCCGATCATCAGCAGGAGTCGAGCGTCCATGGGCTCAAGCCTCTCATCGGCCAGTGCCTGAGTCACGACCTGCTGAAGTGAGATTTCCTCTGCTCTGCAGAAGGATGCTGAGGGGGACACTTGGCCGGCCAGCCGCCGGCGATCCCCTTCCACTGGTTGGGAAGCGATTTGCCTAGACATAACTCACCCGTGGCGGCGTAGGCCGCTCCTTGGTTTAGCTAATGAGTCTGGACAAAGCTCGGGCGTTACGGTCGGAAGACCGTTGACTGAAGCAGGCCCTTCGACGATACTTCGCTTGCGTCTTGGTGAAGTATGTGTCGAGTGGGCTGCTGCCGGCTTGTCCGCGAGTGGTTCAGATCAATGTCACATATCGCACCTCCCAAAGGGGTCCGCAGTTCCAGCTGCGGACCCCTTCGCGTTGAGCTTGATTAAGTCTGCTGTTCACAGACACCTTCCTCCGCGCGTATCAAGCGGCCAACAAGTTCATCGATCGCTTCTCCGCGGTTACGCAGATTCGCTGTATCTTTCACCCTATCGAGGAAACTCACAGTCTCTGGGCGGCAGTAGGTGGCAATTTGCCGAAGATCACATGCCGCCTTACGCCCGTGGTAGCCAGACAGCACTGCCCTTTCCCGTTCGCTCATGACGTGGCCTCCTCACTAGTGAGGAGCACTGTTCACCTTCGATGTATGAGATTCAAGATTCTTTTCTTCACATCGAACGTGGAATCCCCGGATTCCAGCTTACTTTCTCTTAACTCGCATTTTTTTTTCGCCGTGCTCGCACCACACCATCGTCACCGGTTTGGTTCTTGTCTTCCCTCGAATGTGAACGATCAGCCAAACCATCGCGATTCGCTCGCAGCCAGCGCTGATTCGCACCTTCACTCACAAATCGAATAAGCACCTACGCTGTGTTTCGCCATTTTTTTGCGCCGTGTAGACGCGCGCCACGCGGACCTACGATGGCAGCTTCGCACCATTTGTCCGTGAATGGGGTTCATCATGGCCGGTGCACCAGGGGGAGCCCTCCCCCTCCTATCTCTTCACCGAATTCGCGCGGCTCTCTTCGCCCGTGTTTCTCAACTCGCACCCGGCGTGTTGGCTCGGGCCGAGAAAGCCCGTCGGCGCCTGCCACGCCCGACGCTACCGGTCTGGCATGGACTCCTGACCGCAGCTGTCGTCGTGTGCGTCGGGATTTCATCCTCCACTCTCGATGTCGTTGATAAAATCGGGGCCGAAGCCACC
Organism: Azospirillum sp. B21; assembly: GCF_008364825.1. Taxonomy (GTDB): domain Bacteria; phylum Pseudomonadota; class Alphaproteobacteria; order Azospirillales; family Azospirillaceae; genus Azospirillum. The sequence goes on along the minus strand of NZ_VTTO01000039.1, from coordinate 8,872 downwards.
CTGATGGGCAGTCGCATCGACGAAGCTATTGCCGGCACTCGCGGGCCTGCCGTACAGGCTGCTGCCCTACTGGACGATCGTCTTGCGCAGTCAATTGCCGACTCGCTCCGTTCACATGCTGGTATAGCCAGCGTCCGATTTTTCTCTCTTCCTGGCGGTGAGCCGACACTCTTGGCTTCAGCAGGCGCACCTCCCCTGCCCCACCGCGGAATGGAAAGCTTGCTATTGCGAGCGGCCCATCTGCTGCTCGAGCGCGATGTTCAGTTGCAGCACGATGGAACCACGGTCGGAAGCCTTCTCATCACGGTCAATCCAGACGAATTCCTGCAGCGAACTTATGCACGGATCCGTGACGAGACCGTCCGTCTGTTTGGAACCAGCGTCGTGATAGGCTTGGTGCTGTTCCTCCTGACAATGCGCACCGTGACACGGCCAATCCAACACTTGGTCGCAGCCTTAGAAGCCGTTGATCCAAACCAACCAGGCGCCGCCCGCGTACCAGCCCAGGAATCACGACACGAGGTTGGGTTTCTCACCGAGAGACTTCAGGGGGTCCTGGATCGGCTGCACGCCGAGATCGACGCCCGCCGTAAGTCCGAGCATCGTTTGCGGGTTTCGATCGAAGGCTCCCGGCAAGTCGCATATGAGGTCGATTTTACGACCAACAGCCGCTGGATGACTCCAAACTTCCCCGAGTTGTTAGGCCTCCCGCCCGGTACCGATGCTTCGGCCTATTCCCTGACCGAGATCATCCACCCTGACGATCGTGAGAGGATCACCGCGGAACAGTCAGCCTTCGCGGCTGCAGGGAAGGGAATGTACGAGGCGGAGTATCGCCTCAAACGACCGCTCGATGGTGGCATCGTCTGGGTCTCTACCCGTGGTCGGGTGGAACGCGACGCCGATGGGAAGCCGATCCGCTTTGTAGGCCTGACTTCGGACATCACCGCTCGCAAGCGGGCAGAGTTGAGGCTCGAGGAGCTCGCGCAGGTCGACCAGCTGACCGGCCTACCAAATCGAGCGATCTCGCTTGACCGAGCCGACCAAGCGATCCGCACGGCTGTTGTCCATGGAACCAGCTGTGCAATCATCCACCTCGATATACACAGTTTCCATGATTTCAACGCCGCTTTTGGACACGATGCTGGCGATATCTGCCTTCGGGAACTTGCCGGTCGCCTACAGCGGTCGGTACCCGATGGTGCGAGCGTCGGCCGCGTGAACGGCGACGAGTTCTTGGTTATCGCGCCCGGCGCATCCGCGGCGACTGCCGACGGTCTCGCGGAGCGCTTGGTCGCTGCCGCTTCGGCACCAGTTGATGTCCCAGGAGGGCCGGTCGCCCCAGGTCTAAGCGCGGGCGTGGCTATGTGCCCCTCCGACGGGAAGACCGCCGCAGAGGTGGTCGCGGCTGCGCAAATTGCGGTAGTCCATGCGGACCGGGATGGACCCGGCCAGGTGCGGTTCTACGATCCTGGGCTTGGCCGCACGGCCGTTGCCCGTCGTGCGATGGAAAGAGACCTTTCAGCAGCGATTTCCTATGGTGGCCTGTTCTTGCTCTATCAGCCTCGCTTCGACACGGAGTCCGGTCAGTTTGTTGGCGTCGAGGCCCTGTTGAGGTGGCGCCGCAACAAGGAAATCCTGCATCCCCCGTCATTCCTACCTATCGCCGAGGATGCGGGACTGGTCCGGGATCTTGGACATTGGGTATTGAATCGAGCACTCGGCGACTATGCGGATTTCACCAGTTTCCTGCCGCCGGGGTCACCCTTCCGAATCGCTCTCAATCTTTCCCCTGAACAGGTCAGCGACGACGAATTGCCAGCAGTGCTTCAGGACGCGCTTGGAACCTACCAAGTTCCTCCGTCGGCTATCGAGTTCGAAATTACGGAAGCCTCGCTCCATGGAGGATCGGCAGACCTCTTCCGACGACTGCAGCGCCTACGGGAAGCCGGCATAGGAATCGCCCTGGACGACTTTGGCGCCGGCTACACCAGTCTGGAATTGGTTACCCGCATGCCGCTGTCCGCCATGCACTTCGAACGCTCGTTTCTCGCTGGTGCGATGGATGACAAGTTGCGTGCCCGCATCGTTCGGGCTGTTGTCGACGTTGCTCAAGGCATAGGCGTTCCGACCCTGGTCAAGGGTGTTGAGACAGCTGAAGTGCACCGCTTCTGCTCGGAACTCGCAATCCGCGAGGTTCAGGGCTATCACTTTGCGCACCCCCTGCCATTGTCAGGCGTCAGGGATTGGTACTTCGACCGCTTCGGATCGTCATTCGCTGGCGTCCCTCGTTCTTAACCACAGCACACAAGTCTCCGGCTGTCGTTGTTCGGTCTGGACAACGACAGCCGCTTGAGTTCGGTGCCGAGATCGCCTGGAGCTTGCTGGCCAGCGCGTTCGGAAGCGCGCCCCTCCTCGCAAAAGGTCCCCATCTCGGCGATTGAAAGGCGACATTTGCGGGCAGCGGCGTCGATCACCCAGGCTTGGTTCTTGCCCAGCTGCACCACCGGTCCGGCCGGTAGGCCGCCTCGGTGGTAAAGGTCGAGATGCGCGCCAGCACCAGCACGGCCAGCGCCCCGCCGACGAGCAGCAGGATCACCACCGGCCCGGCCGGTCGGTTCCCGTGGTGGTGGAGATCGAGGCGCACGGCGGCGCCAGCACCGCCAGCACGCCGCCCTTGCTGACCAGCCGCAGGATCACCACCGGCCCGGCTGGTCGGTCCCCGTGGTGGTGCAGCTGGTGGCGGGCGCCAGCACCAGGCCGGCCAGCACGCCGTCGGCACCGACCGGCTGCAGTTTCACCACCGGCTCGGCCGGCCGGCCGCCGCGGTGGTGAAGGTCGAGACGCCCGCCGGCACCACCACGGCCAGCGCGCCGCCGGCGCCGACCGGCTGAAGGATCACCACCAGCCCGGCCGGCCGGTCGCCGCGGCGATGGTGATCGAGGCGCGCACCGGCACCAGCCCGGCCAGCACGCCGCCGGCGCCGACCAGCAGCAGGATCGCCGCCGGCCCGGCCGGTCGGTTGTCGCGGTGGTGGAGATCGAGGTGCGCGCCAGCACCACCACGGCCAGCGCGCCGTCGCCGCTGAACGGCTGAAGGATCATGGCCGGCTCGGCCGGCCGGCCGCCGCGGTGGTGCAGCTGGGCACGGCCGCCAGCACCAAGCCGGCCAGCGCGCCGTCAGCGCCGACCGGCTGCAGGATCACCGCCGGCCCGGCCGGTCGGCAGCCGCTGTGATGCGGCTCGGCACGCGCACCGGCACCACAGGCCGACCGGCGCGCCCCCAGCACCGGTCAGCACCAGCACCGCCAGGACGCCGGCGTCGCCGATCAGCTGAAGGATCACCCCGGCCCGGCCGGTCGCCGAGGTGGTGGAGGTCGAGGTGCGCGCCAGCGCCAGGCCGGCCAGCGGCCTCTGCCCCGTCCGCAAAGCCCTGATCAGGGGTCCTCTGGCCGGTAAAGCAAGCTGCGTGGATCACTTGGGTCGTCGCGCCATGCTTCGTAGATCGGCGAGCGTGGGTCGGTTGGGTCATTGTACCAAGGCTCGTCCTCAATCCGGCTCCCGCCTCCGCCGCCAAACGACCACCCGTTTCGCTCTGATTCAACTTTGTCATGCTGGTCCGGGTCCGGTGTGAGCATGCGTTCGAGGTCATCGGGAGTCGAGGTGTAGTCCGCCTCATGTCTTGGCTCCTCCCGTGTGTCGACCCCATCGTGGGCCGGGACCATCAGGCCAAAATAGCTTGTATCGTTGGCACGAGGCGCCCAGGTCTCTGCAAGCCTCCCCTCTGGCCGGGCAATATCGAGGTTGACCTCTGCACCAGCCTCGAAGGTCATTGGCACAGTCGTTTCGGCCGGATCAGCGTCTTGGTGAACAGGTGCCGGCGGCTCAGCAATCAACCTGACCAATGCCTCGAGCCCTAGTAGATCGAACACGGAACGGGCTGTCAGTTCTTCCGTGTCGTCGGAAGGCTGAGTCCGGTTCCCCCAGTCATCGTGTTCGAGCTCCCAGCCGTCCCTCTTTGCGAAGTCACCGCTGGCGTTCACGAGCTGCGTCTTGTCATCGCCTCCCTCGTACTGGTGCTCCTGTTCATCCTCGCGCTTCGGTCCTCCGAAGGCAAAAGCAGCCGGTATGGCCGTGTAGAGTCGTCCAAGTGAATTCGCATGTCGCGCCTCTTGAATGTAGTACCACAGCACTACAACAATCACGATGACTGACACGATGTCCCAAAACCACGCCATGGACTAACCTCCTACCTTTCACCGCACGCTATAGAGACGCAAAGCCGTCCCAGATACCGCAAGGTCAATGGGCTGTAGCCATGCCGGGACGCTTCCTGAGCTCAGTACCGCGCCAAACGTCCCATCCTTTACTCGCGGCATGCTCCGGATGATCTTCGGACAGACAAGCACCGCGCCGACAGCTTCCCTGCGCAGCATGAGCTGGGCTTCCCCTTCATCGGCTGTTCCCAAGATCTCCAGGAGCTTCTCAGGCGTCCGTCCGCGATAGCCGTGGTAGGGGCCGGCGAAGCTGCGCATCATGGTCAGGGTAAGAAGACGCGGGGCCATATTGATGTCGGTAAGCACGGTGGTGCCGGCGGGAAGAGCCGCATTGATCGAATTGGCAACTCGGCTGAGAACGCAGTCACCCTGTGCCTCAGGCGTTCCTTCGGCCGCAACCGGAGGCGGCCAACTGGGAACCATTGGCACGACATGCGCCATTGCTATAACCGCAACGGAAAGGGAAGGCGCCGAGCGCACCAGGGTTGCGCTGGTCGAGGACACAGCCTGTCGCCGCCAAGCCCGCGCCAATAGTTGAAGTTTCAGGTAGGCCACCCCCATAACCGCGCCCGCCGCCGCTTGCGCATGCGCTCCGAACCGAACATGCCAAACGGACAGACCGGCCAGAGCCAACAGTCCCAAAGCCGTTGCTGCCCATGCCCAGCGGGCGCGCGGTGCCCTCGTGTACCTCGCCGTCCACAGAGCCACACAGATTGGCGGAATGAGCGGCAGGAGAACCCGCAACGCACGATCCATCGTATCGATCGGTCGCATTTCTGCGATGCGGTTCAGCATGTCGGCCGGGAAGTCGACCACGATGATCGCGGCAAGACCGCTGTGCAAGATCGCGCCCCACCCCACAGCTCCAGCGATCCCTACGACGGTTGCGACGAGTAGAGGATTAACCCGCCCTCGCATTGCATCCGCACTGGCCGCAGCGCCGAAGAACACCAGCCAAACGCTCGCATGGAAAACGGACATGCGGTAGGCATCAATCGTAAAGGTCCCCGTCGCCGGCGGATCGACTGCGACCGCGACACAGCTGACGACCAAGGCCGCGGCTGCGGCAATAGCCGAGACGTTGCTTTGTCCTGTTCCCTTCTCTGTAAGCAACAGGACGCCTGCCACCACCAAGCAGAGCGGCAACGCATCGGCTGCCGTCCATACAGCGGCAGCCAAGGCCATTCCGCAGCACGCAGCCCAGGCGCTGGAATGGTTCTGAAGTCCGCGTACGGCCGCACCAGCACCAGCCATGGCGAGTGCAATCCCTGCCAGATGATGGTCGAGGCCTCCGGGGAGGCCATATCCGAGCACGACTGGGCTTGAGGCGGCGACTGCGGCGGCGACAATCCGGCCTTGTCGGTTGACCAGTGGCGCGACCGTCCACGACGCAGCGGTGCCGACAGCGCCGAGCAGCGCGGGTCCGATCAGTGGCGCCGCCAGTCGAAAAGCCTCGGGCCAGCCGACGAGCCACGCTGGCAGCGCGAGCATACCTGTCAGAAAAAGGTTCCAGGGAAGCGTCCAATGAACAAGCAAGCCATCGAGACCGCCATCGCGAGGAAATAGCGGTTGAGGCAAAAAATGGCCCTGAGAAAGGTTCCAGGTAAGCCAAGCAACCCGCAGATGGTCATCGGTATCGCGGAAAAAGTCGATCTCGCTATAGTCCTGCATCGACAGGTACAGCACGAGACAGAGTGCCAATCCTGCCCCTTGGGCAGCGGTCTTGAGACGACTGCGGTCGATCACTTTAGGACGCCTTCTGCCATGCGGTGATGCGGAACAACGGTAGAACATTGACCTTGCACGGGTGGTAAAGCCGGCGCACCGCTCGGAATCCGGCTTTGGACAAAGCTTCCTCAACCGCGGCAGCTCCGTGAAAGTGATCGTGTGGCTTCACTTTGCCGAACGGAACCCGCAGCGCGCGGTAAAGCAGATTCTCGGTCGGCAGGCTTGTCAGAAGAACCCCTTCTGGTGCGAGCCAGCGCCGAACACACCCTATGATCGGTTCGAGATCCTGGAAGTGCTCCAGCACGTCTGCCGCGATGACACACCTCGCCGGCTTTTTGGGACCAGCCCACGCCAGCGCATCCGCTTGCACCAAGTTCACAGCCACGGAGCCACTGCGGGTCAGCACATGGCGTGCCAGACGCACGTCTCGGTCCAGTAGGGTGATCTCGGAAAACAGGCAAGCCAGCGATGCGCTCACAATTCCACTGCCACCACCCAGATCGATAGCGCGCCCACCAAGGGCTCCAGCGGCAGCCAGATCGTGCGCGATACTGACGAGATAGTCGACGCGTCGCCAAAAAAACGCCTGGAGAACGGGATTTGCAGCCAGATACACGTCGAGCGAATGCGCCTCGATCTCCTGCTGTGTGAGCTGGAGATCGCCGATAGCGTCCGACAAGGCTGTGCGCAACAGCTCTCTGCTCGGTGCCCTGCTCTCTAACCCCTTGAGTGTCCCGGCCTGAAGAGGCTGAGCAAGATGCAAACGCATAGTGGATGATGTCTCCATGATAGATTTTCGGGGCCGGCGGGGTGTCACGGATGCACAGCGATGTGCACCTGCTAGGGCTCACTACTCGCAGCCGAGCTATCATCTTCAGACTGGTGGTCGGCGGCGGTCTGTTCGTGACTGTCTGGTTGCGCTTCGGTGCTTTTGCCAGGTGTTCCCGGTAAGGCAGGGGGTTCGGCCGACACATCGATCACCCACTCCCACGGCTGGGCTTGACCGAACAGGCGGGGGTACAGCGAATTCCGCATCTCTTGGCGAGCTACGAGGTTCGGGTCCTGCTTGCCGTAGATTTCCATCGGCACGGCGACCGGTGTGTCACAGAGGACGAAGTCCGGAACGACAATGTTGTTGCCAGCCTCGAAGCGCATGGGCCTCTCAAAAGCGCGCCTGCTATCGACCAGCAGATCAAGGACCTCCCGCTCGTAGGAGCTGCCGAACGGCAGAAACTCCCAGGTTGCCAGCATCAGCGCACCCGAGACATAGGTCAGCAGCCATCCATCCGGCGTAAGCTCCGGCTCTACGGCGAAAAGGCCAATAACCCGCGTATTCGACGGTCCAACACCGACGTTCCGCTGAGCGAGGACCGCTTTTGCATCTGGGAAGCGGCGCTCCAGGTGCATCAGTTGAAGGCGCGTCGAGACCAACTGCACATCATGGTGTTCACCATGCACCAGATGCACGACACCGTTCTCTCCCGCGCGCTGCAGACTGGCAACTTCTGTCAGGACCAGAGCTCGAGGGACCCTATCCCGCTCAGCTCGATCGACGATCCTCTTCAGAGCGCTGTGAATGTTACCCCGCACGCGCTCCCGACGCTCCGGCGCTGCGGGTGGCACAACCACCAGCACGCCATTGAGCCAAGTTCGACCGGCTTTCATCTGCTGTGCAGTTCGGCCGACCAGCCATCCTACGAGCGACCAGCTCCGCTTACCCTCCATCTCCGGATGCCAGCGATTGAGGCGGGTGTGCGTCCAAAGCAGATGCAAGAGGCCTAATTCTGCCATCGCGCGTTTTGCCGGTATCGCGTCAACTGCACCAGTCTCTCCGCCCTCACCTTGAGGGTCGGCGGAGCCGGCCACCGCTGGCGCATCCTCAGCCGGTGCTTCCTCTGCGTTACCACCCATGGCTTCTGCCGGTTCTGTACGATCTTGGATAGCGGACTCTCCGGCCGCTCCCTCGGGCACGCTGGCTGGCCGCGAAAGTGGCACCCTTAGCTTGATGCAGGTGCTGCCATCCTGACCTTCCGAGACAACACCCTTTTCATAGCCACCAACACCTGATGCCTCAGGAGGCATTTCGAATAGCCGGCAGTCGGTAGCATGTTCGAGGCCCGAGTTTGGAAACCGGGCGATCCTGAATTGCTCCCCATGACGAGAGATGTAGAGACGTCGCAACCCAGCTCCGGAACAGCAACAAACCGCACCTTCCTGGGCTCCATGGGCTTTTCGCAACGCGGCTTGGAAACCATCCGGATCCTTGGCCCGCCGCTCAGCTGTGAAACGCACGCCCCCCGCGAACTCGATGGGATACTCCCGCTGTGCGTCCTCCATAGGGCCTCGCAGATCGTCGATCCAAATTCGTCACCAGTATAAGAAGCCCTGCTTTCAGTGCGCGCGTGCCCGCGACGCTCGTTTTTTGCGGATTATGGTGGTTCTTCCGCGCTGCCGAGGTTGTGCTGTTTCGCGCTTGCGCGACACGTGCAAAATCCTACGCAGTTGGCCGGCGGCACTGGCCGACCCGGCCAAGACGTAGGCAGTCCCGGCCAGCAGCGGGATCAGCGCCACCCGACACGACCAGCCTCTGCGGTGGTGGAGGTCGAGATGCGCGCCAGCACCAGCACGGCCAGCACGCCGGCGGCGCCGACCGGCTGCAGGATCACTGCCGGCCCGGCCGGTCGGCCGCCGCGGTGGTGGAGGTCGAGATGCGCGCCAGCACCAGCACGGCCAGCACGCCGGCGGCGCCGACCGGCTGCAGGATCACTGCCGGCCCGGCCGGTCGGCCGCCGCGGTGGTGGAGGTCGAGATGCGCGCCAGCACCAGCACGGCCAGCACGCCGGCGGCGCCGACCGGCTGCAGGATCAC
>NZ_VTTO01000038.1 GCF_008364825.1 Azospirillum sp. B21 | reverse complement strand
CGCGCCGCCCCCACGTGCAGACAGGCTTTCGACGCGGCCCGGTGCCGCGTCCTTTTGTCTTGCCTTCCGCATTTGCCGCCCCTTGCACCCCAGGCTCTCGCTTCCGGCACGTGCGGCCCGGCGGCGCTGCTGCACCCGCAGCCAGCGCCCCGGCGAACACGGCGGTGGCCGCAGGCCAGCCGTGTTTGAGGCAAGACGCCTGCACGTGGGACGGCTGCGCCGGAAGCAGCGCGAAGTGCGGTGCCGGATACGCAAAATCGGCACCTGCACTGCACTGCACGCGCGACGACACGGCGACAAACAGCAGAACGACACGCCCGATGGCACGATGAGATGCACGGCGACGTGCAGCGAATCGGCGGCCATCATGGGCGCGACTCCAGCCAGACCGGGCGCGCAACGCCGATCACGGCGGATGCGCTGACCGGCCCGAAATACCGGCTGTCGAACGACGCCGGATTGGTGACGCTGAGCAGGAACAGCTCGCCGGACTCAAGGCGGCGGCACTGCGGCCAGGATAGCAGCGGCCGGCCCCAGCGATCAGCTGGCAGCACGGCGGCCGAAGGCACGCCGTCGATGCGGACAAAGCCCCTAGTGATGCACACCTCTTGTGGCGCCATCGCGCCCACACGCTTGAGCAGCGGGATGCGCGTCGGCAGGTAGCCGCGCTGCGCAGCGAGCGCGGCAGCTTCGGCGGGCAGCGGCACCAGCACGATGCTGCCCACGTGCAATGGAGGTTGCAGCGGACGTAGCGGCGAGCTGGTGCGACGGTCGAGTGGATCGACGCGATACCAGCCGACCGCTACGCTGTCCGACGGGTTGTAAGTCAGGCGCGGCAGCGGGTGCTTGAAGGACGCCCAGGCGAGCGCAGCGAGGCCGAAGGCGGACAGGCCCGCCAGCACGAGGCGAGCGCGCAAACGTGAGTGCGCTGGCGAGCGAGAAAGGGATGCTGTTGTGACCGTCATGACAGCGCCCTCCCGGCCAGCCAGGCGGCGTGCCGCTCGGCGGTGTACTCGGGCAGCGGCAAGCGCGCCGCGAGCCGGTTGCCCAGCGTGCGCCAGTACGCGGGCGAGGCGCCTGCAGGCGCGATGCCCAGCGTCTCGATGCCGTCGATGCGCTCCAGCACGGCGCGCACCGACTGTTCACCTTCGATGTGCAGCAACAAGCGCGCGCCCGGCTGCACACCGGGGATGCGCTGCGCGCCATCCATCGGCATGCACGCTTGCATCACCATGAGCTGCCAGCGGATCGTGCCGTAGTCATTGGCCTGCCAGCGAATGCGGCAGAGAACCGCGTTCGGCGTGAACACCGCGCAGCGACGCCAGCGGTCGAACCGGATGATGCGCGCAGGATCGCCGAAGCGCAGATAGAGGTCGAAGCGTTGGTCGATGTAGGCGAGTGCAACGCGCGTCAGCGGCACGCCGTCGGCTTGGCCGATCGGCGGGGCAGATGAAGGCGGCAATGCTGTCGAAACTGGTGTGGTCATGGAGACTTCTCCGGAAATTCCCGCTCCAGCAGCGCGCGCAACAGATCGGCCACCGTCACGCCTTGCGTGAAGGCCGATACCTTGATGCGCGCCCGCATGGCGGGCGCAATGTCGAGGGTCAGGCGGGCCGTGTAGAGGTCGCCTTTCTGGAGGTCATCGGCGCTGCCCTGGCGAATCCACGCCTCGGCGTGCGGATTCGCGGGCGGACGCGCACCGATGCCGATGCGCTTGCCCGAGCGTTTGCTGGCGGTACTGCTCATGACGGCCACCGCAGCAGTTCATCGACCAACGCGGTGATTTCGCGGGCGGCGACGCTGCCAGGCGCCGTTTCGCGTGCGAGCCGGCCAGCGGCCACGCTGTCGGCGAACACGATGCGCTGATGCACTTCCGCGCGCAGCGCAGGAAGCGGCTGCTCGGCCAGCGCGCCGCGTGCCTCCCGTCCGATCACGGTGGTGCTGACGCGCCGGTTGATGACAAAGGCCGCGCCGAGCAGCGGCCGGAACACCTGCGCCTCGCGGATCAGCGCCACCATCTCGGCACTGGCCCACAGGTCGTAGGGACTGGGCTGCACGGGAATCAGCACGCGCTCGGCCGCCAGCAGCGCGGAGCGCGCCAGCGCCGCGATGCGTGGTGGCCCGTCGATGACGACGTGATCGGCCCGCCTGGCGAGTTCTGGCGCTTCCTGGTGCAGGGTTTCGCGTGCAAGGCCCACAGCGCTGAACAGCCTTGGCAAGCCTTGCTGGCTGCGGCGCTGTGTCCAGTCCAGCGCGGAGCCCTGCGGATCGGCATCCAGCAGGATTACCGACTGCCCGCGCATCGCCAGCTCGCCGGCGATGTGGGTGGCGAGCGTGGTCTTGCCCACACCGCCTTTTTGGTTGAGCAGCGCGACGATCATGGCCTGGACCTCCCTGCTGGAGAACCTGGCTGTCGCTGCTGGTTTTCGTGGCTCTCGTTCGCCGGTTGGGTGGTTGTCCACCGAAACGCGGCGCTGCTACTACCAGTTAGAGAATTTAAGTTAGGGAAGTTAAGGGAAGCCGAAACCCGCGCCAGCATTGGCTTTGCGGCCGATGGACACGCCTGATAGCACGATAGTCCCACGCCTGATAGCACGATACCGGGCACGCCTGATAGCACGAGCCCGTCCACAGGACGCGCACCGTTTATCCCCGTGCCGTGGGCGGCACGGGACGCATGGGACGGAAGGTCAGCAGCTCGGCGCCATCCAGCCGCTCGATCCCCAAGACGTAGCCCGGCAGCGACTGCCGCGCTACCAGCGCGCGCAGGTCGCAGGCAAAGTCGTAGGGCTTGGCCGTGCTGCCCGACTTGCGGTGCAGGTGCCGGAAGTCGAACTGCCAGCCGCCAGGCTGGTGGCCGCCGTGCTTGCGCACCAGGCGGTACAGCCAGCGCTCGATCCCGCCCGTGAGGCGGAAGTACGCCGGGTCGATGGTCAGCACCAGAGCGGCATCGAGCACGCCCGCATAGAACCAGTCCGGCAGGATCAGCTCCAGCCCCAAGGGCGTGCCTTTGGCATCGGCCAGCTCCTTCCACTCGTTGATCCACGAGAAGCGGTGCAGGCGCCGCCCAGTCGTCTCGCGGATCGACGTGGCCACCGTGGTGGATTGCAAGCGATCTAGGGCTGCCTTGAGGCGCTGGTAGTCGCGCAGCGACGTGCCGCGCCCGATGAAGCGCAGGATCTCGTAGGGCGTGGCCTGCATTAGCCGCGACGGGCGCAAGCCCGCGTCGCGCGCTTCCACGATCTGGCTGGCCGCCCAGATCAGCACGTCGGCATCCCAGATCGTGGCGATGCCGTGCTCCTGCGTGCCCTCTACGCGGATCGTGATGCCGCTGGCGCGAAAGTCGATCGGCGCGACGCGCCGCGACTTCGTCAGCGAGAAGAACGGAAAGGCCATCAAGTCCTGGCTGTCGCGCGGCGCCATGTCGCCCGGCAAGGCGCGGAACAGGTCGAGCTGTTCGCGCTCCTGCATCGGTCGCTGCCGCATGGGCAGCGCAGGGCTGGACATGGCGAAGGCCACCCGCGCGCCAGTGATCAGCGCGCACGGCTGTCCGCCGAGTGCTGCTCGGCGTATTCGGGATCGGACGTGCTCTCGAAGCTGCGCTCGGCGGCCCAGGCATCGAGGTCGGCCACTGCGTACATGACGCGGCGGCCGAACTTGCGGAACTTGGGGCCGCCACCCAGCACGCGCTGCTTTTCCAGCGTGCGCGGCGACAGCCGCAGGTACTCGGCAGCCTCGTCGTTGGTGAGATAACGTTGCGGCTGTGCAGCAGTGGCCGGGGTAGCTGCGGGTGCGGCGGTAGGCCGCAAGGGAGCAGGACGCATGGTGAGAACCTCCATCGGTTGCAGGGCTCCGGCCACACAGCGCAACCGGATGGAGGCAGTCTCAGAAAACGAAGCGATCCTGCTCAGGGTCGTTTTGCGTCCTCTTCAAAACGACCCTTCTCAAGCGGCGGGAGCTGTGCTAGGCGGCGATAGCCGCCGCGCATCAGCGCATCGCCGCGCCGCACCAGGCGGCGCACCTTGGAGCGCAGGCCGCCGTCGCTGTACCAGCCGGCCGCGGCGTCCGCACCGAACAAGCCCTCGGCCACGTCGCGCAAGGACGCGCCCGCCAGGGTGGCGTCGAGCGCCTGCAGGGTGTGCAGCTCCAGCAGCGCCGCAGGCGGTGGCCGGGGCCGCGCCATGGGCGTAGGTGTGTCGGGTGCGTGCGTGGTGCTGCGATCGCGGTGGGCGTAAGCCACCGCCATGCCGTCCTCGAGGCCAGGCGCCAGCGCATAGCGCTGGCAAAGGCCGGGGCTGCGCGCGATCAGCGCCAGACCCTTGCCGTCGTGCAGCAGCTGCTTGTGGCCGGGGATGCGCCAGAACGCGAAGGCGGTGGCCTCCGGAGGCGGGTCGGCATCCGGGTGAAGCTGCACCACGGCCTCATGGCCGGGGAGCCAGGCAGGATGCGCGTCACGCGCATCCAGGGTCGGGTCTTCCAACAAACGCAAGCCCCAATGATGCGCAGCGTCGGGGCGGCGCGCACGGCGCAGCCAGTCGATCCGGTAGTCGGGATGGCGGCGCAGGTACTCCCAGGCCAGTGCGAGCGTGTCCAGGCACAGGACGTAGAGGTAGGCGGCAGTCGGATACCAGGGCGCGAAGTGGCGCAGCTCGGCCATGACGCAAGCTCCCATATAACCGCAGGACTGCCGTCACAGATTTCACATGCAAACTTCACCGCGTCGAACCAGCATCCAATCGTGAATAAGCTGGTAGATTAGTAACTTGCGTGTCAAGACGAAATGCATCGGATGGGTTGCATGGATCGTCTGAATGCGACGGTGGCACGCGAGGACATACGCGCCTCCTGCGATATCCACCGTGCCCGATGCCACGGCCGGCATCATGACCGTTTGCGTCACGATGGCACCGATTTGTTGCAATAGTGCGGACTAAGGCCGGACGGGTCCGGGGCAAGACCGAAAGAGTCTCAATGCGCCCGGCTTGGCCTGGGCGCGAACGGCTCAATCGAGGATGGAGCCGTTCTCCTGGGCCAGCCGTAGGTACTCCGACAACGGGCGCACCGCCCGGAAATACCGGTCCCGCATCACGGGCTGTTTGCTCGGCCCGACGATGGATGCGAGATCGGACAGCTTGATTTTGCCCAGCTCGGGCATGCCGATCCCCAAGTCGATCAGGCCATGGGCCGTATCGCCGTCGGCGGGGTCGAGCGACACCAGCAGCCAGGTGGCGTGTGCATCCGGCGTGAACAGCCGCACCACGGGCAGCGGGTCGATGACCCGGCCAGCGGCGCGGGCCTGGCCGTGTTCCAGCAACAGCCTGCGCTCGTCCTCGGTGATGAGCTGGTTCATGAGCGTCCCCTCATTCGCACAAAACCGCCGAAGCGTGAAAGCGCAAAACCGCATTGGCGGGTTTGTGGAAAGGCACGGACGCGGCTTTGCGCTTCTGTGAGAAGCCGCAGATACGGATTTCCGTAAAAGCACGAAAGCGGCAGGCGGGCATGGTTGAACACTATAGATTGTAGTCCTATAGGGCGCAATCGGCTGTCATCTTGGATTTTGGGGAGATCCAGGGTTGGCAGCGAAACATACATTGTCGGAGGCACTAAAGACCATCAGGAAAGCGCGTGGATTGAGCCAGGAGGCGTTCTCCGACGTGTCCAGCCGCACCTACATGAGCACGCTGGAGCGCGACCTCAAAAGCCCCACCTTGAACAAGCTGGCCGAGCTGTGCGAGGTCATGGAGGTGCACCCGCTCACGCTGCTGACGCTGGCCTATGCCGGCGACGATCTGCAGCAGGTCGATCAGCTTCTGGTGCAGGTGCGCCAGGAGTTGGAGACTGTGGCGAAGAAGAGTGACACGCCATAGCGTGCGACGTCGCTGGCGTGGCCGATCCGGCGCTGCCGGTTCGGGGGATTGCAGGGGCGCCAAGCATCGCGCGGCGGGGATAGGCCGCAGGGCTTTCCCCCGGAGGCAAGCGCAGCGCGCAGCGCCGCAGGCGCGAAGGCGTGAGGGATTGGAGCCGGATGGCCGTGACGGCGAAGTCGGCACGGGGCGCAGCCCGTAAAGCCCGGCGGTGCACGGCACCGACACGCCCGGCCGTTCTTGCAAACCGAAGGCTGCAACGTTCAGGAAGCAACTCGACACGGCGCAGCCCAGGCGGTGGTGTCGCCTCCTTGAAGTGCCGCGAAAGCAGCACAGCGCCCCGCCGCAATGGGCGGGGCGCTGGCAGCCGTCACGCCGCTTGGGGCTTGCTGCGCGACCAGATCAGGTCGTGTGTCCCGTCCTCGCCTTCGCCTTCGATCAGGCGGGCATAGACCGTGGCCGGGAATGAAGGATCGTCGAGGGTCACGGAGATGTATTCCCGCCCGGCCTCGCTGGTCTTCTTCCATGCCGCGCCGATGTCGTGGCTGGCGGCCTGCAGGCGAAAGTCCGGGGCCTTCTCGTTGTCGCCCTTGTCGTTGGGCACCAGCTTGACCTTGACGTTGAGCGTCAGGGTGCGAAGCGTGCCGGTGTAGCCGTCTTTGTCTGCGGTGAAGCTGCCGATGTTGGCCATGATGGATCTCCTTTTGGTGGAACAAGGTTCGCGCCCATCGCGTCCTTGTTGTGATCCGGCCGGCGGGGGACGGGCGGGCTGCACCGCTTGCGGTCGCAACGCAGTGGAGAGCCGGGAGGCGAAAAGAATTTGGCCCGCGAGGAATCTGCGCAGCAGAGGGGAAATTGTTTTCGCCGGACGGTTGCAGCCATGAAGCCCGAGGCGCAGCCGCGCCACCGCCAGGATTCACAACAACACAAGGACGCCTTGGGCCGAACCGCATCGAAAGGAGACAGGCCGGCTCGGCATCCCCGAACGAAGGCTGCACCGGCTCGCCCACTGACGTAGGCCAGGTCAACCACCCGACGACAAGCGAGAACGCCCCTGCCGCACCTTGCGGCGCCGGTCTTCGGGCGTGGCGCAGAAGCTCCATAGCGATGCCGGGCGGGATGTCCGTGAACCGTCCTTCGTGACGTGATGGGCGAGAACCGCCAGCGTTGAGGACGGCACGTATTCGCACAACTTGCCGCAGCAAGCCACGGCGCACCCACCGAGCACTGCACATGCGGCGGGACGCTGGCCGGGCCGATCCGGCGCAGCCGGTTCGACGGTATCGAGGGGCGCCAAGCCCGCGCGGCGGGGATAGCCCGTAGGGCTTTCCCCTGGAGGCAAGCACAGCGCGCAGCGCCGCAGGCGCGAAGGCGTGAGGGATCAAAGCCGAATGGCCGTGACAGCGAAGTCGGCACGGGGCGCAGCCCGAGAGCCCGGCGGCGCTATGCGCCGACACGCCCAGGCCGTTCTATATTCTGAGAAGGGAACGCAGAACACCATGACCATCCAGCTCCGACACGAAACCCCGGACGACATCGCGGCCATCGAGGCCGTGACCATTGCCGCCTTCGCCAATGCACCACACACCAGCCACACGGAGCAATTCATCGTGCGTGCATTGCGCGACGCTAACGAATTGGCGCTTTCCATCGTGGCCGAAGAACATGGCCAGGTCATCGGCCACGTCGCACTGTCGCCCGTGGCCATCACCGACGGCCACCGCCACAAGGCCAAAGGCTGGTACGGCCTGGGGCCGATCTCCGTGCTACCGCAAAAGCAAGGACAAGGCATCGGCGCGGGCCTGATGGAACAGGCGCTGGCCGAACTGCGGGACATGCAGGCCGCAGGCTGCGTGCTCTTGGGAGAACCCACGTACTACGCGCGCTTTGGCTTTCAGGCCCATGCGGGCCTGCAACTGCCGGGCGTGCCGCCCGGTTATTTCATGGCACTGGCCTTCCACGGGCCAATGCCCGAAGGCATCGCGCAGTACAGCGATGCCTTCAACGCCGCCGCCTGAGTGCCAACGAAGGCGGCGGCGTGGTGTTCTTGATGGGCTGTTCGGATTCAACACCGGGCGCGGCCACTGCCGTGCCCGGATTTTTGAATCCACCGGCCCCAGCGCGAAACGCTGGGGCCGGTGCTGGCGTCATTCCTTGGTTTCGATGATCCACCACACGGCGCGCTGCAAGGCGCGGCCCGTGATGGGGTGAATGTCGGTGAGGTCGGCATGGGCCGTCCAACCCGAGGGCGGGCGGTAGCCGCGCACGTCGCCATCGCCGTGCCAGCGGCGGGCGCGCACCGTGCCGGGAGCGTAGATCGCCGCCATGCGCGGGTGGCTGGTGGTGGTGCGGGTCATGGGAATTTCTCCTTGCAGCGAAGCGCCCCGGTTTAGGCCGGGGCGCTTGCCTTCGGCACGGGTCAAGCGGCCAACGCTTCGGCGGGTTCACCCGCCACGGTGGTGACTGCCTCCGCACCGTCCTGCGAGCCTTGCTCGGGCACGCCATCCATCTTGAAAATGACGGGCATCCAACCCTTGCCGTTCACCAGCCGCTCGGCCTCGCGGGCAATGTCGGCCTTCTTGAGCTTCGCCAGCCGGTTGACGCTCTCGGGCGCGAATTCGCCCACGGCTTGCAGAACGGCCGCCTTCGGGACATGCTTGAAATAGCCTTCCGCAGTCGGTTGCCACCACGCGGCCATGTCGAGGCCCACGGCCTGCGCCAGTTCTTCGCCCGGCTGCTGCGCCGTGGCGCGCAGCGTCACCACATCCACCGTGGATGCCACGCACACGGCCAGTAGCTTGACCAACTCGCCTTGCCCCATCGCCAGCAGCGCGGCGAACAGTGCGGCGCTGTCCTCGGGCAACTTGCCGCCCCACGTCTGCTGCGATTCGCGGAGCGCTACGGCGGCGGGAGACTCGGGCCAGTCCGGTGCCATGCCTTCCAGCCGGTCTTGAATTTTCAGGCTCACGCCCAGCGGCATATCGTGGCCGTAGTAGCGGCCCTGAAAGACGGTCTGCACCATGCCATGCACCAGCACGGCCAGCGCCACCTGTGGATGCTGGGCTACCTCGATTTGCAGCGCCGCCGTGCGGTGCGCGCTCAGGCGTTGGGCCAGCCGGTCGGAAATCGCTGCGGCCTTGGGCTGCACGTCTTCCTCGCCTTCGTCATCGTTCGCGGCGTCCGGGTCGCTAAAGCCTTGGCGCAACTTCTCCAGCGTGCGAAGGGCTTTCGCCTCGGCCTCGCGCAGCAGCCCTCGATGAATCACGGCCTCGCCGTTGCGGTCGATGGTGACGATGGCACCGGCTGCGGCCTTCACATTCGCGCCGTATCCCTGCAAGCCTTCTTCCAGTGCCTGCAACTGCTCGCTCAGGGCTTCGCCTTCCTCCTGCAAGGCATCGGCCTTGTCCTCGTCGTCGGCGTCCATCGCGGCATCCACCGCTTCGGCCACCTCCTGCATCTTGGCTTGCAGCTTCTCGATGCGCTGCGCTTCGCGCTTGTTGGGTTCGCGCCGCTCCCTCGGGGCGCGCTGGAAGGCGTGCAGGTCGGCATGGGTCATGCCCGGCGTGGCATCGGCCCAAGCCCAGCCCTCGGCCTTCACCTCGGCGGCGATGCCGGTCAGCTTGTCTTGCGCCAGCCGTTCCAGCAGTGCGGCGTCGGTCAGATACACGCCCGCATCTCCTTCCGCGAACAGGTCACGCCGGATACCACCGCCCGCCTGCTCGTAGGCGTCCAACCCAACGAAGCGCACCAGCGGATGCCGGTAGGCGTCAATCTCGCGCTCGGTCAGACGCTCGCGCAAGTGCGAGGGGTGACGCTGCCACTGTGGGGCGTCGTAGTAGGCGGCTTCCTGTGCCGCGTGGTCATCCGTCCCGGCCAGGGCCATCAGTTGGTCAAGGCTCACGGCATCGGCGCGATAGTCCTCCATCAGGCGCGGCGAGACATTCGCCAGCTTCAAGCGGCGCTGCACCACCAGCGGCGTGACGGAGAAATCCGCTGCAATGTCCTCGATGGGACGGCCTTCGGCCACCAGCGCGGCGAACGCCTCGAACTGGTCAGCCGGGTGCATGGCTTCACGCTGCACGTTCTCGGTGAGACTGGCAGTGCGGGCCGTGCCATCGGCCACTTGCAGGCAAGGCACCTGCCAATCCTTGGCGATGCGGTGTTTCTTCGCCAGCAGCTTCAAAGCTGCGAGGCGACGGCCACCGGCCACCACCTCGTATTGCAGGCCATCGGCGGCGGGAATCACGATCAGGTTTTGCAGCAGGCCCACGCGCTGGATGGATGCGGCCAGTTCAGGGATGGACATGCGCGGGGTCTTGCGCACGTTGCGGCCCGTGGGGCGCAGCACCAGACGCGACAGCGGCACCAGGATCATGTGCTTGCTCGGGTCGGCGGCTTGCAGCACGTTCGCGGCGCTGTTGGCTGCGGTCTGGACGGCGCGGGCTTCGGTGGTGGTGGTAACGGCGTTCATGGTGAATCTCCAAACAAGTGAAACAAGGGAATGGAGGGGAAACCGCCCCTCCGGCGGGAAAAGCGCCAGAGGGGGTCAGGCTTTGAGAGCACGCATGCCATCGGCCAGCAGCCACAGGGCGCGGTTCAGGCGAATGTCCGAATCAATGCCCTGCACGGGGCGGGTCTGCTGGCGGCGTCCGTTGGTGCTGCGCCCGGACAGGCCGCCCTTGGTCAAGTTCTCCTGCGTGCGGTTGAACACGCTCCACAGGTCGGGGCGGCGGTCGTCGAAGCGGCGCGGCATCAGGATTTGTGATTCCGAGATCGGTGCGGGCTTGGTCGGGTCGTCGTACTTGAGGGCCAGCGCGGCGCGGGCGAACACTTCCGATTCACCGGCGTCCAGCGTGATGGCCTGCATGGATTCGCGCGATTCCTGCGCATGCTCGAAGCCACCCAGCACCTGATAGGCTCCCTCGATGACATGCCCGGCTACGTCGCCTTTGTGGGGCACGCGCACATCGCCCACGGTGTCGCCGCATACAAGGCCATTGCTGCACACGAAGCGGAACATGCCGCCCAGCAATTGATAGCTGCTCGTGCCGTCGTGCGAGTTCAGCAGGATGATTTCGTTGGCTTCGCGAGCGTTGATCTGGTTGGCATGGCGCAGGCGCAGCATGTGTTTCGTGTGCTCGCGCCGGCCCTCGTTGCGCACGCGGGTCTGGCACACCATGAAGGGTTGAAACCCTTCCTTTCGAAGCTCGGTCAACACGGCAGCCGTGGGGATGTAGGCGTATCGCTCGGAACGGCTCTCATGCGGGGCATCCGCGAAGATGGACGGGGCCACCTTGCGAATCTGGTCATCGGACAGAGGGGTTTCGCTGCGCTGCGCGGGGGAGTGGGAAGCAAAACGGGTTGCAAGCATGTCGTTCTCCTGAACAAAAAGGCTGTTGAAGAAAACCGCACACCGGATTCCTAGATTCGGAGCCCAGCCTTTCGGCTGTTCGGTGCGGTCGGCACGAGGAACCCGGTTGGCCCTGTTGCCACCGTCTTTCCTGAGTTCATCGCCCGCGACGGTCAGGAGCGCGCGGACGGGGGCCGTCAAGGAGACAAGCGCAGGGTTGGTGCGGCCCGCAGGCGCAGCCGAGGACACGGCCCTGCGCGCCTTGACGGCACATGGCCGCGGGCTACAGTCGCGAGCAAGGTGATGGAGTCAGGAAAGACGGCTGAACAAGGCAACGGCCATCCTTGTGTGCCGACCGCACGGCAAGCGAAGCGCGCAGGCCCGGATCTGGAAGCCGGGCCGGAGGCGTCAGTCGAGCAGCGCGAGGGAACGATGGAAGCCCGATAGGGGCGAGACGCCGAAGGCGGCTCGATGCGCAGCACGACAGCGCGACCGGCCATCTCCCAGTTGGCCGGGGACGCCCTGACTTCAATGCTCGATGAAAACCACGCCCAGGACGAACTTTATGCACAAGGCATAGAGGGAGTTGGCTCTGCTGTTGAAACTGCGGTTGGTTTCTGGCCGATCCGGCGCAGCCGGTTCGGCGGTCTTCGAGGGGCGCCAAGCATCGCGCGGCGGGGATAGCCCGCAGGGCTTTCCCCTGGAGGCAAGCGAAGCGCGTAGCGCCGCAGGCGCGAAGGCATCGGCATCGGACGCAGCAAAAGAAAAAGGCGCGTCGTCCTCTCGGGCGACGCGCCAGGTTGCCAACGCGCGATCAGTTCGCCGCCGGCGACACCATCGCTTCAAGCTGCTCGATGACGCCCGGCTCGACGAAGACGCAAGGCTGGTTAGCCTCGATCGGGACGTTGAACATCTTGGAGAACACGTGACGCTTCAGGTGCGCCAGCCGGCCCGTTCGATAAGCCTGCTCGGGCTTCACGCTGCCATTCGGCGAGCCGCTGCGCTGCGGGTCGCATTCGACCAGCGCGACGAAATCATCGTCGGCCAGCTTCTGGTGTTCGGCGCACAGACCCCAGCCTGTCGTCGTGTGGCGCTCCATGCTCGCGCGCAGGCGCTTGTCGAGCAGGATGGCGCCGGTGTCGAAGGCCACGCCGCAGACCAGGCAGACGTGTTGTTCCATCGAAACGTGTGATTTGTCGTTCATGACGATCTCCGGTTGCTCGGGCGGAATTGCCCGGAACCGTCGTCAGCACGGCGCAGTGCAAGCAGTCAGGGGTCGCAGACGGCCGCCAGGACGCAAGCGCGCAAGGCGCGCGCCGCCCTTGACGGCGAGAACGCCGTGATACGGTGAAGGAGACAGCAAGGCCGCCTACCGACCTCCATCGAAGGCACGGACAGGCAAGCGCAGCGCGCAGGCCCCAAGGGCCGGAGGCGTCAGGGATGCGGTAGGCTGGCGAAGCCAGTCCCTTTAGGGATGAGCGGAAAGCGAACCTGGAGAAGCCCGGCCCGCGACGCGGGGACGCACAGAAACATGGCGCCCCGAATTACTTACGGTGCAGGGCTCGTTGCATGCGGGAACAAACCGTACCGACCATGATGAGGGTTCTTACCGAACATCAGTGATTGCTCGCGTTTCATGATCGAATCAGGCGGGTCGGTGTTCTCGACCACGATGACCTGTGTGTCGTTGGGCAATGCTTCAAGGTAGGCGTAGAACTTCTCCTGAAGGTCCGTGCCGGTCAAATCATCTTCTGTTCCATCGGGTTCTCGATACGCAAGCAAGGGAGAGTCGAGAACGACAAATCCTGTGTGCGGCGTCTGACGCGCGCGGCAGAAGGCGAACAACCCGAGAGTGAATGCCGCATGTGTAATGGCACGAAGGCCCTTGCCGAACGCGCTGCGAGACTTCCCCGCAATGACAAGATCGCGCGTTTTGGAGTCGAAGTACACATCTCCGGCCTCGGGGAAATGCCAGCCCGTCAGGATGCTCTCGACAGTCTTGGCAAAGCCATGAGCTACGGTAGTGGGGATGTCAGCGTTGGTGAGAGTTCCGGCCTTCTCATCGTCGGCGCCCTTCTCAAGATCGGCGCGGCGTCGTTCCATATCTTGCACCGTGGCATAGAGTCCCAGCGCCTCGCGCACCTCGGCGCGCTTGTCGGCAAAATCGGAATAGGATTTTCGAAGGGTTGAAAGCTTTGGTGCGATCAGCTCTTCAACCGCCGAAGAGATTGATGCCAGTTCTTGGACTACGTTGGGCATCTTGCGGTCAAAGTTGCCGCTCTCGCGTTCAAGGCTATGCACAGTCGCTGCAAGCTCAGCGCGCAAGACCTCGATTTTGTAAATCTCCTGTCGTGCTGCCTGAACAACGGCGTCAATGTCTCCATTGCATTCAGCGTCGGTGCGGTGATGTGTGGGCTCCGCACCGCAGAGGGGGCAGTACCCGGAGCCCAGTACGTTGAATAAGGTTCCGCCTTCCTCGATAGCGCGCAGCCGTTCGATATCGGATGCGTAGTGCTTATCGAGAAGGCTGAACCGCTCAAGCATCGCCCCGACCTCTGCACGTCGCTCACGGCTTTCTTCCAGCTTCTTGCGCAGTTCGCGCCGCTTCCCAGCGGCCTCCTGAAATTCGGCTTCAGTGGTATTTACCTGGACTGCCTGCTGACGGAGCGAGGCATCAATCTTCTCTAGCTGCTCCTCCAACTCCTTCGGACTCTTGGTCAATTCCTTGAGCCGCTCACGGTAATCGTCGAGCAGTTGGTCAAGAAGTTTCAGTTGCGCCTCACGCGACAGTTCCTCTGGCTCACGCTTATTGCTGGCGACCAGCGCAGAGTCATCCGTGCCAGTCA
The DNA here is from genome assembly GCF_008364825.1 of Azospirillum sp. B21. Taxonomy (GTDB): domain Bacteria; phylum Pseudomonadota; class Alphaproteobacteria; order Azospirillales; family Azospirillaceae; genus Azospirillum. The sequence goes on along the minus strand of NZ_VTTO01000038.1, from coordinate 4,396 downwards.
AAAGCAACTTGAACGTTGCGAGATTCGGCGTGTTGGCGATGGGATTGCCGTCAAAGAGCGGTGAGCTTTGTTGTGTGATCTCCGTCTCGTTGACGATCATCAGGCGCGCAATATTGCGAAAGCTCAGGCTGTTGGTTTCGTTCTTGGAGTTCCTGCGGACACGCTTGCCACCAAGGCCGCACAAGCCCAACAAGAACGAAGACAGGTTTTCGTCATTCTTGTCGCTGTGCTGTTCATCAAGCTGCTTGTACCGAACATCGGCCGCAGGTGGCGTCTGATGTAAGTCTTCGTAGAGTCGAAATCCACCACCGTCCATGCTGCGCCAGAGCGTGAAGGCCTTCCCGTCCAGCGTCTCAAGACCCAGAAGAATGAGGTCGTAACCGACACGCTCAGGAATGTCGCGCAAGGGCGGCTTGCCGCCGAGCATGAAGTCGATGGCTTCGACGATGAAAGATTTTCCAGTGTTCGATGCGCCATATATGACATTCAGACCGGGGCCGAAAGTCACGGTTGCGGGCGGCTTCTGCGGGCCGAAAAAGCCGAGAAATCGCAAGCGGATGCCGGGAGTAGCGGCCGTCATGCTTTTTCGCCCCCCAAGCTCCGCTCGACCTGTTGGAATTCCTCGACCCACTTGTCAAAGAAGCGGCGCATGACACCCTTGAATTGTTCGTCAGTGAGGCCGCCGAGGGTTTCGACAAGCCAGGTGGCTCGATCCTTCAGGGCCAACAGATAGCTCGACGAAACTGACGAAAGGAACGTTTCAGCGCTTTCGCCCGCACCATATTTAATGCCATCGGGTGTGACTTCGCGCTCTACGAGATCTCGGGTCATCATGAGAAGTAGCGATTGCTCGACCAGCTTGCGGCGCACCAGCAATTCAGCCGAGTGCATCGGCGTCGGTGGATGCAAATTGTCCGGGCCGTTGATATCGCCTGTGTGGACAAGAAGGTAGTCAAGGGCGACAAGTCGCTGAAGGTCGTAGGTCTGCGGAAAGGCGGCTGCCAGAATTGACACCGCGCGGATACCGGCCTCAAGCGGCCCATTGAATGTGATCGGCTTGCGTTCCAGGCTCATGATCGTGTCCACCGCAGGCGATCCTCATTCGCGAGTTGATGGCAGATTCCATCTCTATCTTTGTGGTTCGTACAGGTGATGAGGGCGTTCGCCGTGATTTGCATATCGCGAGCAGCCTTGGTGACGGCACAGACCTTTTCGTAGCCATCAGCATGGTTCGCGTCGTGCGTGTCGATGACGCCGCCGTGGATGTCATCGAGCAAGGATTCAAAGGTGCCAGGCGGCACACTATCGCGGGCAAAGACGCGCAGCGACTCCGCCTCATAGAACGCTTCGCGCTGGCGACGGAAATGATCCTTGAGCTTTGGTACGGACAGGGCCGAGGGATGGGTCACGATCGACCCCGTGTGCTCGCCATATGCGCCGAGCAATTGCGTCACATAACGGCTCTCGGTGGCGGCGACTTCCTGGGGCGGCTTTTCGGAAGCAGGCCGCGCTGGTAACCCACCGCCAAAGCGCGCTGTATGAACCGGCGTGGCGCGGTGATCGTCAACAAGTTGGAGCGCTGTCTTGGCGTCGAAGATAGAGAAGTCGAAGGCATCCACATAGGCGCGGAGCGTTGCATCGAGCGGCACCGCTTGTGTGCCCGTGATCTCGTCCTTTACGTGCTTGTCCCAGTTGGCAATCAGCTCTTCGCGCAGCTTCGCAGCGTTCGCCAACAGGCGACTGAGCGATGTGCCCGCGCCTCGGGGGGCAACAAAGTAGTAATGACGGGGTGCGGCGTACTCACCGCTGTACGAGTACCAGATGACCTTGCCGAACTCAACCCAGACATCGCCGGGCCTAAGGGCGTGGTCATAGTGCTTGCACTGGTAGTTATCCCATACACCCTTGAGGCGCTTGTCGTCGGCGAATCCGGCAATGTCAATTCCCATGTCGCCAGCACCCGAGAAGCGTTGGACATGTTTGTACTTCGCCGGGAGACAGTAGTAGGCCCACTCTTCGACGAAGCCTTCCCACTCGTCTGGCGAGTAGGTCAACAGCCTTTGCTGTGGTGGAATGACGGGACCGTTCGCCACCTGCGCTGCGGTGACCGCGGTCGTGGGACTCGACGGCTTGTTGATGTTTTTCCAACTCGCCGTCATAACGCACCTTCTCCTTGGCCATCATGAGGACGGAAGTACGGGTTCTTGTGTATCTGCGCCGCCTGGACTTTTTTCGTGAAGAACTCTGCGAGGTCGTCCTGTTGTTCGAGTAGATGCACCAGCTCTTGCAGAGTCGAAAGAATCAAGACCTTGTGTTGCAGGAACTCACGTACCGTGTGAAACGCGGGATCGGTGTAGTCACTGGCAGAGATGAAAATGCCTCGAACCTCTGCGCGCGACATGAGACGAACAAGATGCTCTGATATCTCGGGTTTTCCCACCGGGTTGCGATACCACTTCATTTCAACGAAGTACAAGGTGCTACCAAGCTCAATCACGCCGTCGATCTGCTCAACGATCCCCTCCCCAGCATTGCCGACCAAATGGAAGGCTTTGTGAATGAGAACGCCATAGGCTTGGAAGAGATTGTTGAGAGCGGTCTCCAGCATCTTGCCGCGTTCCTGTGCCGTCGCTGAAGTACCAAACAGCGCATACAAACCCTGCTTGGCATTCTCGATCCTGGAAGTGCGCTCGCGCTTCTCCGCAGCGATTCGCTGCGTCTCAGCGAGGCGCGCTCGCCGTTCTTCTTCACGAGCGTTGTTCATTCGTGTGAAGGCATCCTTCTGATTGACGACTTCACGGATGCTGGCGACAAGGCCCTTGGCCTTGAGCTGATCGTCGGGCCAGCACGAATCGAAGTTTGCAAAGTCCACGACACGCCGCAGCACCTCACGTCGCTCGCGAAGAGCGGCTTCCCCCTTCGCGTTGAGGCGCTCCAGCACGGTGCGCACCATTTGGTACTTGTTGACGTCCTTTGGCGCGCTTCTCAAATGAGCGGCTATGTCCGCAGTCGTGGTGTCAGACACACCTGCGCCACGAAAGAAGACAAGCACATCTTGTTTGGATCGGTTGAGCAATGGGACAACATCCACCAGGAGATTGAACAGCTCCGGCGGATAGTGGAACGTGATGTCTGTAGCGGCATCGGTCACGCGATGCTCTCCTTACAAACACACCCACCACCGTGAGATAAGGTTTTGTTCTCCCCCGTCATAAGTCCTTTCCTATGCAGTCTTCACCTGCTTGTGGGCCTTATGGCCGCGAACGACCGGACCAGTAGGGAGCGCTCTGATGGCTAGCCCCGACTCAGCTTCCGCCAGTTCAAGGTCGGATTGCACTTGCAGGCTCATCCAGAATTGCGGGGTGTCCCCGAACCAGTGGGCAAGCCGCAACGCTGAATCGCCAGTAATCCCTCGCTTGCCATTGATGATCTGAGTAATCCTATTGGCGGGGACGCTAAGCTGGCGCGCCAACTCAGTCGGTGACACGCCAATGGCTTCCAGCCTTTGTGCGAGAACTTCACCCGGTTGATGGACTGCCGCAGTCATATTGACCTCAAAATGAACAGGCTATCGCCCCCTCGCTTCCCGTGATTCATCAGCGTTGGCGCGAGAGAATTGACGATGTACGTCAATCGTACATTACTTTTGCTTACTTGGGGCAACGCATGCGGTTCGGCAAGGGCCGGAGGCGTCAGGAATCAAGGCGAATGGCCGTGACTCGGCACGAGGCTCGGACGCAACCAGCGAAGCCCGACGGAGGAACGCGAGGACGCTCAGCTATGGCTTGCGTTCTTTGTGGGAAAGTGCCGCGCGAGATTCGAGCAAAAGCCGCGTGCTCTCCAGCTTTTGCTGCAGCAGCTCGGCATCCGGTAGCACCATGCGGTAGTTCGCCGCCATCACCTTGGTGGGCAAGCCCTCCAGCGCGTACCTTGCCAGCGCATGGCCTTTGTCGGCGCACAGGATCAGGCCCACGGGCGGGTTCTCCTCGGGGTAGGCCCAGTGCTCCTTGGCGTAGTTGCAGTACATGTGCATCTGGCCCACGTCCGCATGGCTCAGGCTGCCCAGCTTCAGGTCGACGATGACCAGGCAGCGCAGCCGGCGATGGAACAGCAGCAAGTCCACCCGATACCAGGTCTGGTCGATACGCAACCGGCGCTGCCGCCCGATGAAGGTGAATCCCTCTCCCAGCTCCAGCAGGAAGTCTTCCAGCCGCCGGATCAAGGCGTCTTCCAGATCGGATTCCGAATACTCGTCCTTGAGGTCGAGGAACTCCAGCACATACGGGTCTTTGATGGCATCGCCGGGCGCGACGGAATCCTCGGGCTTGGCCACCGCGCCCTTGGCCAGCATCGCCGCCTTGTTTTTCGACAGCGCCGTGCGCTCGTAGAACTGGCT
>NZ_VTTO01000037.1 GCF_008364825.1 Azospirillum sp. B21 | reverse complement strand
ACCAGGGCAACGGCATCTCGACCATCGAGAAGAAGGTCGACCTGCAGATCCAGGTGACCAACTCCAACGGCGCCCAGGTTACCCGCGACGGCATGAGCGACCGCGGCGACGGCAAGCTGTCCGGCGGCGAGCAATCCTTCACGTTCGACACCGGCACGGTGCGGCTGGGGGTCGATGCCACGACCATCCAGCAGGCGGCGACGGCCAACTGCTCGGCCAACATCGTCACCAAGCAGATCTCGGATGCCACCACGTCGAACGACATCACGGTCCAGCTGAACGAACGCAACACCAACTCGATCACCGTCAACGCCGTGAACCTGTCGACCAGCGGCCAGGGTCTGCGGATGGACGGTGCGCAGAACGACTGGATGGACCGCGCCGACATCGACAAGGCGGTTGCCGGCCTGGACAACGCCAAGGCGACGATCCGCTCCGCGTCGCAGCAGCTGTCGACGAACCTGAACATCATCACGACCCGCGAGAGCTTCACCAAGGAGTTCAGCGACGTTCTGACGGAAGGTGCCAGCAAGCTGACGCTGGCCGACCAGAACGAGGAAGGCGCCAGCCTGCTGATGCTGCAGACCCGTCAGCAGCTCGGCACCATCGCCCTCTCGCTGGCCAACCAGTCGCAGCAGTCGATCCTGCGTCTGTTCTAAGCCGGACCAGGGACTGACACACGAAAAGGGGCGCTCCCGCCGGGGCGCCCTTTTTCGATTCATCCTCTCAGGCCTTTCCAGGAAGCCTTGTCGGCACGCCTCGTCAGCGCCGGCGCAGGGCCTCCTCGACCAGGGCGCGGGCATCGGCGGCCAGCGCGGCGCGGCCTTCCGCGCGCGTATACATCATGTGCCCGCCCGGATGCACCGTCACCGCCACCCGGTCGCGCTCGCCCGCCGGCAACTCCAGCCTGGACGCCACCCAGCGCGAGGCCATGTAGGGGGTGATCAGGTCGGTACGGCCATGGACGATCAGCACCCGCAGCGCCGGCTGCAGGGTCAGCGCCGTCTGCAGCGCGTCGACGGCGCTCGGCACCGACATCCGCGGCCATTCCCAGTTCCGGTTCACCCGGTCGCTCAGCAGCCGGTAGGGCGCGTCGGTCCGCACCCCCAGAGCGTCATGGGCGTAGGAGGCGAAGGCCGTCGTGTAGGTCGGCACCGTCCCCTTCAGGAAGGGATCGAACGGAATGCGGGCCGACCCCGGATCGGGATCGGCCGCGGTGAAGGTGCCGTCATAAATGCTGAGGATGCGCCCCTGGTCGCGCAGAAGCTCGCGCGTGAAGACTCCCATCGGCACACGCCCGCGCTGGCGCCGCACGATCTCCACCGGCAGGCCGGTGATGCGCGCCACCTCGGCGAAGACGTCCTGCCCCGCATCGAGCCGGCCATAGTCCAGCCCGGCCAACCCGGAGAGGTAGGGACCGAGCGCAAAACGCTCCGCCGCTTCGGCCGCCTGCTCCGGCGTACCCGGCCGGCGCCCAAGCGCGGCCGCGGCGGCGGCCATGGACGGCAGTTTCCAAGCCGGGCCGAGGATGCCGTCCTCGTCGAGGGCGGCGAAATCGACGACGGGCGAGACCAGGATCAGCCCATTCACCGCAAGCCCCACCTGATCGATCAGTTCGTCGGCCATCTTGGCGATGCGGAAGCCGCCATAGCTTTCCCCGGCCAGGAAGGTGGGGGACGACCAGCGTCCCTGGCGGGTCAGCCAGAGCCGGACGATCTCGGCCATCGCCCGTGCATCGCCATCCACCGACCAGAAGCGCTTCTCCGTCTCATCGGGCTTCACGGCCCGGCTGAAGCCCGTCCCGACCGGATCGACGAAGACCAGATCGGTGAAGGCCAGCCAGCTGTCGGGATTGTCGACGAGCGCGGCGGGCGGCGGCGGCAGGGTGCCGTCGGGCCCGAAGGCGACCACCTTGGGTCCCGCCGCACCAAGATGCATGTAAGCCGACGCGGCACCCGGCCCGCCGTTGAAGACGAAGGTGACAGGCCGCGGCCCATCGGCCGGGCTTTTCGGGTCCGCGGTGTAGGACACCGTGAAGATGCGGGCCGCCAGTTCCTCCCTGGCGCCGTCGCGCAGCGGCAGGAACTCCGCCGTCGTGCCATAGGCCAGCGCCCCGCCGGGAAGTGGCAGGCTGTGACGGGTCACGCTGCGCTGCGGATCGAAGCCTTGGAGATCGTCCGGCTTGCGGCCCTCGGGCGCACGGTCCTCGGGCTTGCGATCGTCCGCCCGGGCGCCCGGCTTGACGATGTCCGCCGCTTCCGTCCTGTCCTGCGCCTTTTCCTGAGCGGGGGCGGAAGCGGGGGCGAGCGGCGCCAGAAGGGCGGGCAGCAGCGCCAGCATCAGACCGGCGGATGGGGAACGGAGCCGTCGCAGCGGCCGGGCGGGCAAGGATGAGGGCGGCATCGACGGATCCAAGACGGGAACTCCCGAACGGTTGCTGGCCCGCCGCATATTGCGGCCCACGCACCGATCCGCAACCCGCCCCCTTCCGGCGATGCACTGCCGCCGGGCTTGCCAAGCGCGCCCCGAATCACATTTCCTTCCCACCGAAAGTGTAAACCCTTTCGGGGTACAGTAAGATCCTTGCCCACCGGGGCCATATTCGACGGGATGCGCCGACATGTTCCTTTCCCGGCACGCCACCATTCGCACGCGGCTGTTCCTCGGCTTCGGCGTGGTGCTTATTCTCCTGATGAGCCTGACCGTCATCGGCGTCCGCGAGGTGCGGAAGATCGACGCCGACCTCACCCGGATCAACGAGGTGAACAGCGTCAAGCAGCGCTACGCCATCAACTTCCGCGGCAGCGTGCATGACCGCGCCATCGCATTGCGCGACGTGGTGCTGGCCACCGATCCGACGACCTTGTCCGCGGCGCTCGCCGACATCGACCGGCTGGCCGCCTTCTACGAGCAATCCGCCAAACCTCTCGACGCCATGTTCGCGAGCATGTCAGACATCGAGCCGGAAGAGCGGTCCCTGCTTGCCGGCATCAAGGAGATCGAGGCGAAGAGCCTGCCGGCGCTCAAGGCGGTCGTCGCCGCCCGCAAGGCCAACGACATGGCCGGCGCGCAGAAGGCGCTGATGCAGGACGCCCGCCCGGCCTTCACCGAATGGCTGAAGCGCATCAACGCCTTCATCGACCTGCAGGAGCACAAGAACCAGCAGATCGCCGCCCGCACGCGCGAGGTCGCCAGCGGCTTTCAGACACTGATGCTGTCGCTGTGCGGCGCCGCCCTGCTGCTGGCCGCCGGCTTCGGGCTGTGGACGGTGGCGGCCCTGCGTCCGCTGCGCCGGTTGACCGACGCGATGCTGACGCTGGCGAGAGGTGACCTGACCGTGGCGGTGCCGGCCTCCGAGTCCCGGGACGAGATTGGGCAGATCACCGGTGCCGTCGAGGTGTTCAAGGCCAACGCGGTGGAGGCCGACGCCTTCCGCCGCCGCCAGGCCGAGACCGAGCACGCCGCCGAGGAGCGCAAGCGGGCCGAGATGGCGGCGCTGGCCGACCGGTTCGAGAGCCAGGTGAAGGGCGTGGTCGACAGCGTTTCCACCTCCTCGACCGAGGTGCGGACGCTGGCGCAGTCGCTGGCGACCACCGCCGACCATACCGAGACCCAGGCGACCACCGTCGCCGCCGCGTCCGAACAGGCGTCGGTCAATGTCCAGACCGTGGCCGCCGCCGCAGAGGAACTGGCGGCCTCCATCGCCGAGATCGGACGGCAGATCGGCGAAAGCAGCCGCAAGGCCAGGCACGCGGCCGATCAGGCGGACGGCACCAACCGCATCGTCGACGGCCTGTCCGCCAAGGCGAACCAGATCGGCGACGTGGTGAACCTGATCAGCTCCATCGCCGGACAGACGAACCTGCTGGCGCTGAACGCGACCATCGAGGCCGCCCGCGCCGGCGAAGCGGGCAAGGGCTTCGCCGTGGTGGCGAGCGAGGTGAAGAGTCTCGCCAACCAGACCGCGAAGGCCACCGGCGACATCTCGCAGCAGATCCAGGAAATCCAGACGGCGACTGCCGACGCCGTGCAGGCGATCCAGAGCATCGCCGCGACGATCGGCGAGGTGAACGACATCGTCGGCACCATCGCCCAGGCGGTCGACGGCCAGAACGCCGCCACCATGGAGATCGCCCGCAACGTCCAGCAGGCGGCGGCCGGCACCAACGAGGTGTCCTCGTCCATCGGCGGCGTCCTGCAGGCGGCGTCGGAGACCGGAAGCGGGGCCTCGCGCCTGCTCTCCTCCTCCGGCGAGCTGTCGAAGCAGGCGGAGTTGCTGCGCAGTCAGGTCGACCGCTTCCTGGGCAGCGTCCGCGGCGCCGTCTGAGTTCGGTCAGGCAAACCGCGGTAACGAAACGGGGACGCGGCAATTGGTAGCATCGCCGACGCTTGCGGCCGGCGGCCGGGAAATCTAGGAGATTCCGGCCGCCGCATACCCTGCGCGCGCCATCCGCCGGATGCATCTCCGACCAGCATGGGTCCCGCCATGATCGACAGCGCCATGAGCGACAGCGAGAGTGCCGACATGAGCGACAGCGAGAGCGCCGACACCGTCGATTACGGCCGCCTCGTGTGGAGCGACGACCTGGTCCTGGGCATCGCATCGATCGACGAGCAGCATCGCGAGTGGATCGCCCTGGTCCAGGCCTTCGAGCGTGCCGTCACGGAAGGCCATCCGGCCGAGGAGATGCGCAGGACCCTGGCCGCCGCCGTCGCCTACACCGAGTCGCATTTCGCCGACGAACAGCAGGTGATGGAGGAGGCGGGCTATCCCTTCCTCGACGACCACCTCGCCCAGCACCAGCTGGCCTGGGACCGCGTCCATGCCTTCGCTTCCGGCGAGGTGGCGGACGAGGAGGTTCGCAACAGCCTGGCGGAATTCCTGCCGCAATGGCTGATGCTGCACATCAACACCGCCGACCGCCAGTTCGCACGCTGGCTGAAGGGCAGCGCCGCCACCGGCACTCCGACGGACCCGGCGGGCCGGGTGTTCGGCGACATTCCGGTCTGAGACCCCGCCTGAATCCCTGGCCCGCATCCCTCGTCCGGCAGGTCCGCAACTCCCCCGCCGTTGCGATTCCGCGATCACGCCGCTACACAGGGGGCACCGCGCGAGCCATCCCGTTTTCCGGAGCCTACCGTCATGTCGACCCTGCCCGATCAGGCCACCATCGCCGCAACCGCGGCCAAGATCCTGCTGGAGATCAAGGCGCTGCATTTCAACGCCGAGACGCCCTTCATCTTCACCTCGGGCTGGGCCAGCCCGGTCTACACCGATTGCCGCCGCATCGTGTCCTTCCCGCGCGCCCGCAAGGCGCTGATGGACTTCGCGGTCGCCACGATCGAGCGCGAGATCGGCTATGAGGCCATCGACGCGGTGGCCGGGGGCGAGACCGCCGGCATTCCCTTCGCCGCCTGGATCGCCGACCGGCTGGAACTGCCGATGCAGTATGTGCGCAAGAAGCCCAAGGGCTTCGGCCGCAACGCCCAGATCGAAGGCCTGCTGACCGAGGGGCAGCGCGTCCTGCTGGTCGAGGATCTGGCGACCGACGGCAAGAGCAAGGAGAACTTCGTCACCGCGCTGCGCAACGGCGGCGCCCAGGTGACGGACACCTTCGTGATCTTCCACTACGGCATCTTCCCGCAGTCGAAGGTCAACATGGACGCCATCGGCGTGCGCCTGCACGCGCTGTGCACCTGGTGGGACGTGCTGAAGGTCGCCCGCGACAACCGCTATTTCGACGAGAACACCCTGTCGGAGGTCGAGAAGTTCCTGAACGACCCGGTCGGCTGGTCGTCCGCCCACGGCGGCAAGTCGAGCATGTGATCGTTGCCGGAGGCGGCCACCGCGCCGCCCCCGCCTTGATGTGCCGTCAGCTGCGGCGAACGTAAAAGGCGTCGCCCCAACTGTGATGAAAGGGGCTGACCTCCTCCACCCGCTGGTAGCCGTGCGGGAACAGCAGGTCGTCGATATCGGCGATCCGTCCGCAGCCCTCGTAAAGTTCCGCGTAATTCACCTCGACCGACACGGCGTCGAAGCGCCCCAGCAGCGCGCCGCAGCCGGCCAGGATCATCCGCTCCGCACCTTGTGTGTCGATGGCCAGCACATTGTAGGCGCCGGCATCGATGCCGAATTCCGCCAGAATGTCGGGCAACGGCGCCGCATCGACCTCGATGGTGCCGGTCAGCGTGATGCCGGGATAAACGTCCAGATGTTCCTTCGGGGGCAGCAGAGAACTGGATTGGCTGCCGCTCATCCGCGAAAAGGGAAGTCGTCCGGCCCGGTCCGACACCGCACGGTTGATACAGGTAACATCCGGATTTGAGGCAAAGCGCGGGGCAAGGCGGGCATAGGTGTCCGGATCGGCCTCCACGAACAGGACCCGGCGGCAGCCGGCTTCGACATACTGGGGATATTCCTCGCCCTCATGTGCGCCGATATGGACGATCCCGCGCGGTACGATGCCGTAGTGTGGAAACAGTTCCGAGTAGCGGAACATCGAACGGTCGCGGGTGAACAGCCGCTGCCAATGACGCGGAGCCACTGCCAGATGGGTGCAGGCCGCGCCGTCCGCCGGTGGTTGCCGGCAGTGCTGCAAAGTCCGGCCATCGAACCGGAACATCGCATAGCGGCTGCCCTGCAGCAGATCGTACAGCGCCGACAGGTCGCCGCCGGCCTCCGTGCCATCGAACTGGACGAAATCGATGCGACGAAGCCGCAGCATCTCCCCGGCGCTCTCCAGCGCCGCCAATGCGCCGCCGTTGCGATGCAACACCAGCCAGTCAACATGCCGGAGGCCCAACCGGGCGCACCAGCCGCCGATGGAACCGGGCGCATCCTCGGCGATTACGGCATGATCTTCGGACTGCATTCCCGCGAACCAGGCTGCCGCCCCCTGTCCGGCTGCCAGCAGCGTGGCGCCGCCCTTCAGGAAACTCTGCAGCAAGGTGTTCACCGGGGCATCGTTCATGTTTGTCTCGTTTCCAATTGACCGACCTCCTTGCCGCAAGCGCGACGAGCCGGCCGGGACGCGATCTTAAAGTCCGCCATCGGCAAAATGACAAGCCGCCTCATGAGGCTCCCTGCGCGGCCGCCGCCGCTGCCTGATCGGGCCTGGGGACATGGTTGAACCGGACGCGGACGATTTCCCAGCGCCCTTGCACCTCCGCGACGGCGCCGTCGCAGGGGCGGCGGTCCAGCACGTCGAAGGACAGCGTGGACAGCCCGTCGCCGGCCGGGATCTTGCCGGTGGACCAAAGCTCCTGGAAGACGCGGCGGTTGACCAGGGAGATGGGGGACGGCACCGCTTCCGGCGTGAAGCCGTCATTGTCGTGGTCAAGCGGCTGGAAGCGGCCCTTGCGCCTGCCGGTCGGAATGCGGCGCGCCCGGATGCGCAGTGAAAAATCGAAATCCTCGTAGCCCCAGCCCCAGAAGGCGTTGGAATAGCCGTCGACCTGCCGCATGACCGTGTTCGGCATCAGCAGCACGCCGCCCATCGAGCTTTCCAGATTGGTCGTCACCGTGCGGTCCGACCGCCCCGGCGCCACCGGCCGCTGCTCCGCCCCGTACCAGAGGATGGGGGTGGGACAGTCGGCCCAGCTATAGTCGGCATCGACCGGCAGATAGTCGACATCGTGAAGGCAGGTGTAGTCGCTCTGCCCTTCCCCCAGCAGAAAGCCGGCATTCATCAGCGCCCCCCGGTTGAAGGGAAGGCCGGCCTCCTGCTCCACGAAGGTGACGCGATAGTCGATCCGCGGAACAAGCCGGTCGAAATAGTCGCCCACCCACGGAACGAATTGCCGCAGATGGCTTTCGCGATCCCGGTAGGGAACGACGATGTGGAGCCGCGCCCCCGTGCTGTCCGCGGTCGTCATGTGGCCTCCCCTTCTCCCTGCATGGCGGCTTTCGGACCGCCGGTGTCGTCAGCCGCAATCGTGATCGGACGCGGCGCTCCGCCGGCCCGGTGAATGTCCCACATCTTCTGGAAAGCCGCCTCCAGATGCCGGGTGAAGCGCGGCGTGTCGAACAGCGCGCAGACCGGCCGGTTGCGCACCAGCCGCTGCCGCAGGTCGCGGAGCCGGTCGGGCGAGCTGGCGAGCGCCACCGCCGCCGTCTCATAGGCCTCCTGCCCGTCGACGATCAGTTCGGGCAGTCCGGCCGCCCGCAGCAGGCTGGCCGCTACGCGCCCGGCGAAGGTGGTCCCGCGCCGTGTCAGCACCGGCAACCCCGCCCACAGGGCGTCGCTGGCCGTGGTGTGCGCATTGTAGGGAAGGGTGTCGAGGAACAGGTCAGCCTGCCGGTGCCGCGCCAGATGCTCGGCATGGGGCAAGGGCTTGGCGAAGACGAGCCGATGGGGTTCCACACCACGGGCTTCGCCCTCGCGGCGCAGGTTCGCCGTCACCTGGGGATTCCCGGCATAAAGCCACAGCACGCTGCCGGGCACCGCCGCCAGGATGCGCGCCCAACCGTCGAACAGGGCGGGCGTCAGCTTGTAGGCGCTGTTGAAGCAGCAGAAGACGAAACCGTCGGTCGGCAGCCCGCACTCCGCACGGGTCGGCGTGGCCTCGGCGATGACGCGCCGGCGGTCGTTGGGCTGATAGCAATCCGGCAGCCGCACCACCCGCTCGGTGAAGACCCCCTCCTCGCCCGGCGCGATCACCGTGGGGTCGGCGACGATGTAGTCGACATACTCCGCCCCCAACGTGCCCGGATAGCCCAGCCAGTTGACCTGCACCGGGGCCGGTCGTGCCGCCAGGATCGCGGTGCGCGAAAAGGTGGTGAAGCCGGTCAGATCGACCAGGATGTCGATGCCGTCCGCGGCGATGGCCTGCGCCGCATTGGCGTCGGTATGGCGGCGCAGGTCGACGAAGCGCTCGATCCCCCGCTCGAACCGCCGGCGCAACGCGCTGCCGTCGTCGATGCCGGTCGAATAGGCGGTGACGGCGAAGCGGGAGCGATCATGCGTCTCCAGGGCATCGACCATCAGGTGGCCCATCGCATGCTCGCGGAAATCCGCCGACAGGTAGCCGATCCGCAGGCGTCCGTCGCGCGCGGCCGCCGCCGGCCGAACCGCCAGGACGGCGCCGTGGGCCTTCGCCGCCGCCCAGCGGGCCGCGGCCGACTGCTGATCGGCCAGGGTCGAGGCGCAGGACAGGACGTCGAAGGGCGACACCCCCTCCGCCCCCTCGCGCACGCGCCGGAGGAGCCGCGCCTCCAGCCCGTCCAGGTCGCGCCAGTCGCACAGAAGCCTCTGCTGACGGACGAGCTGGCCCAAGGCCGCGGCATGGTCCGGAACCAGCCGCAGCACCCGCCGACAGGCGTCCGCCGACACCACGCTCCAGCCGGCCATCGCGGCGGCCATCGCCAGATCGGCATGGGCGTCGGCCCCGCCGGGATCGATGACGACGGCATTGCGCAGGACGGCGACGGCGGCATCGGGGCGGATGGCCTCCGCCAGAACGCCGCCCAGCCGCCGCCAAGCCTCGCCGTTCGCCGGCTGCCGGGCCAGCAGGGCCCTGAGGACCGAAAGCGCGCCATCCGCATCGCGCAGGCTCGACAGGAGCAGGGCCAGATTGATCTCCGCCACCGGGAAATCGGGCTGCAGATCCAGCGCCGCGCGGTACTGTGCCACGGCGTCCTGCGGACGGCCGAGTTCCCGCAGAGCATTGGCGAGATTGTTGCGCGCCGCCGGGTTAGACGGCTCCAGCCGGACAGCGGCCGACGCCGCGCGCCCTGCCTCCTCCCGCCGTTCCGCCGCACGGGCGGCGTTGCCCAGGGCCAACCAGTTTCTCGCGCTGACCGGATCGAGCGCCACCGCAAGACGGCCGGCGACGAGCGCCTCGGCGGGGCGGCCGGTGGCGTCGAGCAGTCCGGTCAGGTTGTGCCAGTTGTCCGCATCCTGCGGCGCGAAGCCGAGCGCCTTGCGGAAGGCCGCTTCGGCCTCCGCGTCGCGACCCATGCGGTGAAGCGCCACGCCCAGCTTTGACCAGGACGCAGCGTCGCCAGGATCGAGCCGCGCCGCCTCCCGGTGGGCGGCGGCGGCCTCCGCGAAACGACCCAGATCCTGCATGGCGACGCCGAGGTTGTTGTGGACCTCCCCCAAATGGGAGTGGGTCGCCAGCACCTTGCGGTAATGGGGCTCGGCATCCTGCGGGCGTCCTTGCCGGTGCAGGGCCAGCGCAAGCCCGTAATGCGCATCGACCGAAGCGGGGGCGACCCGCAGCGCCGCCGCATAGACCGTAGCCGCCGCATCCCAGCGGGCCATGGCGGCCATGGCCGCGCCGAAATCGAGATAGACCTCCGGGTCCTTCGCGATGGCCAGCGACTTCTGGAACAGGATCACCGCCTCGCGCGGGCGGCCCAGCCGCAACTCCACCACGCCCAGCCGGTGCAGGGCGGCCGGGTTCTGCGGCTCGGCCTGCAAGGCTTCGAGGTAGCGGGCCCTCGCCTCCTCCAGTTTGCCGCTGTTTTCCGCCGCCACGCCACGGGTGAAGCTGGTCATGCGCTGCCGATCGGTACTGTCGGTTGACGGGGACGGGTGCGGCATTTGTCTGCCATAGCCGACCTCAGTCGCGCCAGCGCGTGTGTTCCAGGATGCGGGGAATCTCCGCCGGACGGCGGCCGTCCCCCCATTGTGAGATGTCGGGAATGGCGGTCACGCCGTTGCGGCGGCCGAGCAGGCTGAGGATGCTCTGGTCGTGGCGATGGTCGCGGAACTCCGGATAGTTCGGCAGGCCGCATTCATTGGGGGCGTCGGTGATCAGCCGGGCATCCTGGGCATAGCGCAGCCATTGGGAAACGAAGTCCATGCTTTCCGGCCCGCGTTCACAAACGATGAAGCTGGCGAGGATCTGCGGCGCGTCGGTGAGGGCCGGCTGGTCCAGCCCCATGAAATGGAAGCAGTCGCGCTTCGTCCAGACACGGTTGCTGTGATGGTCCTCCAGCGTGAACAGCAGGACCGGCAGGTCGCGCCGCCGCCGGCAGACTTCGATCACCGGGTCGGCGTTGTGGACGAAATGGGCGCCGCTGTCGCAGTAGAACATGATGTCGCCGTCCTGCAGATGCTTGCGCAGCATCAGGTCGATGAAATAGGGCTTCCACAGCCAGTAGCCGGCCCCGCGCGGCTCCTCCAGGATATGCCGGTTGCGGGCGGCGAAGGCGGCATCGATGTGGTGCCGCCCCATCATCGCCACCCCGTCGAAGCCGCCGACCTCCAGCCCGGTCCTGGCGTTGTATTTCTGCGCCGTCGTGAAGGCCCCGTCGGCATAATTCAGCAGCACCCGCTTCATCGCCCACTCCCTTACTGGCGCCGCTCACAGGCGGCTTTCGATCCATTCGGCCAGCCGGTAGGCATCGAAGTAGAAATCCTCCGTGCCGAGGAAGGGCGGCGTGCTGCGGTAACGGCGATAGGTGTCGTAATCGTCGTCGACGGCCAGGATGGCGTCGATCGCCTCCTCGTCGGAGGAATAGCGCGACATGTCGATGAAACTGCCGGCGGCGACATCGCGCAACACGCCGGGATCCCCCCAATAGAGCGGGACGGCGCCGGCCTGGAAAGCGTCGAGGATCTTTTCCGTCAGATAGCCGGGATAGGAGAAGTTCTCGAAGGCGAAGGCGAAGCGGTAGCGCGAGAAGACCCGGATCTTCGGCAGCCAGCCCATCTTCACGACGCTGCCGGTGTTGTTCAGCAGCCAGCCCACCGACTCCACATGGCGCCGCGCGCAGAGCATCCGGAAGAAGTCGTTGCGGCGGGCGCAGTTGGGATTCTTGTAGAGGAAGGCGCAGAACTTCCGCTTGGCCGCCTCTTCCCGCGTCGGCGGCACCGGCGGCAGGACCGGATGGCAGAAATGCGGCGTCGCCCCCTCGCGCATGTGGTCCCAGGCATGCATGACGTAGAGCGGCAGGCGGTAATGCCGGGGATCGTCGATGCGGTCGAACGACACCGACATGTCGACGCCGTCGAGCGGGGGCCGAACATTCTCGCCGGTGAAGAACAGCCCACGGGCGGTCCGCGCCTCGCGATGGCGGGTGCCGAACACCGACACGATGGCGAGGTCGCAGTCGTTGTCGACGACCGATACGTCGAAGCGGCTCGACAGGATCTCCACGAAGAAGTTCGCGGACGGATCGAACTCCGGCCAGAAATCGAAGAAGGCGATCTTCAGCCGCGGCCGGGCGCCGCGTCCGCCGCGCTCCGGCCCATGCAGGAGGAAGCGGTCCAGAACCGCCGGGTCCTTGTTGGCGGAAGCAAGATATTCGGCCAGGAAGTCGCTTGTCCGTGGATCGATCATGCCCGCCGATACCCTTGCGCGTGCTGCCTGCCGCGAACTTCCCTGTGCCGGACACCCCGGCGGCAACACCCTAGATTTGCAGCAGTCCCATGACCAGCGGATTTTTCGGACCCTGCCGCGCTCCGCACCGGCGTGAGCCGTCCTTGACCGCACCGCACACGCCGCTAATATCCCGCGCCATGGACGTCTCACTGCGGATCCCGATGATGTGCGCTCCGGCGCACCGCGCGCGAATTACCGGCCCGGCTCTCTGAGGAGGGCCGGGATAGAGACCTGCTGTGTTCCGGGTGGCGCCACGGCCAGTCCTGCCGGCCGCCGCCCGACGGTGATGCTTTCCCCCAGGGATCCGATATGACCCGCGATTACAAATCGACCGTCTTCCTGCCCCGCACCGACTTCCCCATGCGTGGCGGCCTGCCGACCAAGGAGCCCGAGCTGCTGAAGCGCTGGGCCGAGATGGATCTGTTCGGCAAGCTGCGCGCCGGCGCCAAGGGCCGCAAGAAGTTCGTGCTGCACGATGGCCCGCCCTATGCCAACGGCAACATCCACATCGGCCATGCCGTCAACAAGATCCTAAAGGACGTGATCGTCCGCTTCCGCCAGATGCAGGGCTTCGACGCCGATTATGTCCCGGGCTGGGACTGCCACGGCCTGCCCATCGAGTGGAAGATCGAGGAGAAGTACCGCAAGGCCGGCAAGAACAAGGATGACGTGCCGCTCATCCAGTTCCGCGCCGAATGCCGCCAGTTCGCCGAGGAATGGGTCGGCATCCAGGCCGCCGAGTTCCGCCGGCTGGGCGTGGAAGGCGACTGGAAGCATCCCTACGCCACCATGACCTTCCCGGCCGAGGCGCAGATCGTCCGCGAAATCCACAAGTTCGCGCTGAACGGCGGCCTCTACAAGGGCTCCAAGCCGGTCATGTGGTCGGTGGTGGAGAAGACCGCGCTGGCCGATGCTGAGGTGGAATACCACGACCACACCTCCACCACCGTCTTCGCCCGCTTCCCCGTCTGGGGATCGTCGGCGCCGGAGGTGGACGAGGCCAGCATCGTCATCTGGACGACCACCCCCTGGACCCTGCCGGCCAACCGCGCCATCGCCTATGGCGACGAGATCGAATACGCCACCTTCAAGGTGACCGCCGTCGCCGAAGGGTCCAAAGCCGTGGTCGGCGAGCGTCTGGTGCTCGCCACCGGCGTGGCCGAGGGCGTGCTGAAGGAGGCCGGCGTCACCGAATGGAAGCAGTTGCACCGCTTCCCCGGCTCGCGCCTTGCCGGCACCTATTGCCGCCAC
This sequence comes from Azospirillum sp. B21, assembly GCF_008364825.1. Lineage (GTDB taxonomy): Bacteria > Pseudomonadota > Alphaproteobacteria > Azospirillales > Azospirillaceae > Azospirillum. Next base: position 4,888 of record NZ_VTTO01000037.1, on the reverse strand, counting down.
CCGCTGAACGGCAAGGGCTACGACTTCAAGGTGCCGCTGCTGGCCGGCGACTTTGTGACGACCGACGCCGGTTCGGGCTTCGTCCACATCGCCCCCGGCCATGGCGAGGACGACTTCCGCCTGGGTCAGGCCAACGGCATCGAGGTGCCGCAGACGGTGGGCGAGGACGGGCGCTATTACGCCCATGTGCCGCTGTTCGCCGGCCTCGCCGTCTACACCGACCAGGGCAAGCCCGGCCCGGCCAACAAGGCCGTGCTGGAGGCGTTCGAGGAAGCCGGGTCGCTGCTGGCCAGCAACCGCATCAAGCACAGCTATCCGCACAGCTGGCGCTCCAAGGCGCCGCTGATCTTCCGCACCACGCCGCAGTGGTTCATCTCGATGGAGACGAACGATCTGCGCAAGGTGGCGCTGCAGGCGATCTCCGACACCCGCTGGGTCCCGACCCAGGGCGAGAACCGCATCCGCTCGATGATCGAGAGCCGCCCGGACTGGTGCATCAGCCGTCAGCGCGCCTGGGGCGTGCCGATCGCGCTGTTCGTCCGCAAGGCGACCGGTGAGATCCTGCGCGACGAGGCGGTGTTCGCCCGCATCGCCGACATCTTCCAGCAGGAGGGTGCCGACGCCTGGTTCGCCCGCGACCCGCAGGATTTCCTCGGCAACGCCTATTCCGCCGACGAGTTCGAGCAGGTCCGGGACATCGTCGACGTCTGGTTCGAGTCGGGCTCCTCGCACGCCTTCGTGCTGGAGCAGAGGCTGGAGGAGCTGGCCTGGCCGGCCGACCTTTATCTGGAGGGCTCCGACCAGCATCGCGGCTGGTTCCATTCCTCGCTGCTGGAAAGCTGCGGCACCCGCGGCCGGGCGCCCTACAACGCGGTGCTGACCCATGGCTTCGTCCTGGACGAGCAGGGCCGCAAGATGTCCAAGTCGCTGGGCAACGTGGTCGCCCCGCAGGAGGTGTGCGACCAGTACGGTGCCGACATCCTGCGCCTGTGGATCATCAACTCCGACTATTCGGAGGATCTCCGCATCGGCAAGGAGATCATCAAGACCCAGGCCGACCTCTACCGCCGCCTGCGCAACACGCTGCGCTACCTGCTGGGCGCGCTTGCCGACTACACCCCGGCCGAGCGGATCGACGCCGCCCAAATGCCGGAGCTGGAGCGCTGGGTCCTGCACCGCCTGTCGGAGCTGGATGCGCTGGTGCGCGAGAAGGTCGAGGCCTACGACTTCCACGCCCTGTTCGTCGCCCTGCACAACTTCTGTGCCGTGGAACTGTCGGCCTTCTACTTCGACGTCCGCAAGGACAGCCTCTATTGCGATCCGGTCGATTCGGTGCGCCGCCGGTCGGTGCGGACGGTGATGGAGCATCTGTTCTCCACCCTGACCGCCTGGCTCGCCCCGATTCTCTGCTTCACTGCGGAAGAGGCGTGGCTGGCCCGGCCGGAAGGCCTGACCAGCGGCCAGGGCTGGACCGAGGAGAGCGTTCATCTGCGCGGCTTCCCGGAGGTGCCGGCCGAGTGGCGCGACGACGCGCTCGCCGCCAAGTGGGAGGCGGTGCGCAACGTCCGCCGCGTCGTCACCGGCGCGCTGGAGCTTGAGCGCGCCAACAAGACCATCGGCTCGTCGCTGCAGGCCGACCCGACCGTCTTCGTCGATGCCGCCACCAAGGCCCTGCTGGCCGACGTGGACTTCCAGGACGTCTGCATCACCTCCGCCATCGAGGTGACGGACGCCGCGGCGCCGGACGGGGCCTTCACCCTGCCTGACGTCCCCGGCATCGCCGTCGCCCCGGCGCTCGCCGAAGGCGAGAAGTGCGAGCGCTGCTGGAAGGTCCTGGAGGAAGTCGGCACCGTCCACGACCACCCGACGCTCTGCATCCGCTGCTCCGACGCGGTGGCATGAGGCCGTACGCCACGACTGCGGTCCTATCCCCTCTCCCCCCCGGGGAGAGGGTTAGGGTGAGGGGGGTCCGCTTGCCGGACGCCTCTCGCCGCGCATCCCCCTCACCCCGACCCTCTCCCCGGGGGGGAGAGGGAGGATTGGGCACATGAACAGCTTCGTCGCCAACCAATCCCGTTCCTACTGGCTGTTCGGGCTGATCGTCGCCGCGGTGGTGGTCGTGCTCGACCAGGGCAGCAAATGGTGGATCCTTGAACATGTCATGCAGCCGATTCCGCATGTCATCGAGGTGACGCCCTTCTTCAACCTCGTGCTGGTGTGGAACTACGGCGTCAGCTTCGGCACCTTCGCCAGCGGCGGGGCGATGATGCCCTATATCCTGAGCGCCATCGCCGCGGTGATCGCCGTCTGCCTCGTCCTCTGGATGCGGCAGGCCGAAAGCCGGCTGGCGGCGCTGGCGCTGGGCTTCATCATCGGCGGCGCGGTGGGTAACGTCGCCGACCGGCTGCTGCACGGCGCGGTGGTCGACTTCCTGGATTTCCATGTCGCCGGCTGGCATTTCTGGGCCTTCAACGTGGCCGACAGCGGAATCAGCGTCGGCGTGGTCCTGCTGCTGATCGACGGACTGTTCGCGGACCGCGAAAAGTCGTAAGAGTTCCGTCGCCGGTGGCGTTATAACCGCCGGCGAGCGCTGACCATGCGGCCGCGGCCTCCGGGCCGGGTCGCAACGACGTGACAGACGACGGGATCCTCCGAACGTGACCAGCATCTCCTCCGCCCTCTCCCTCTCCCGGACCCGGCTTCCTCTGCTTGGGCTGGCGCTTGCGGCGTTGACGCTCGCCGGCTGCTCGGATGTTCGCCGCTCCATCGGTCTCGACCGCCAGAGCCCTGACGAGTTCGCCGTCGTTTCCCGCGCTCCGCTGACCTTGCCGCCCAGCCTGCAGGATCTGCCGCGGCCGCGCCCCGGCGCCGCCCGTCCGCAGGACAGCACGCCGACCCAGATGGCCGCCGGCGCCGTGTTCGGCGGCGCCTCGCGCGGCAACGCCAGGGCGGCGGCCGGTTCGACCGCGGGCGAGAAGTCACTGGTCGCCCAGGCCGCGGCGCGCGACGGCATCGACCCCAACATCCGCACCAAGGTCGATCAGGAAACCACCCAGCTGATCATCGCCGACAAGAGCTGGATCGATTCGCTGCTGTTCTGGCAGAAGCAGGAGCAGCCCTACTCGCTCGTCGACCCCGCCAAGGAGCAGCAGCGCCTGCGCGAGGCCCAGGCCCAGGGCAAGTCGGTGGACGGCACCGCCACTCCGGTCATCGAACGCAAGCGCAAGGCGCCGCTGGAAGGCCTGTTCTAAGCAGAGGTGTTCGCGCGCGGATGGTTCGAACCTTGTCCCGGGCGCGACATCACACCAGTTTCGGGGGGCGCCCTTCACAGCGAAGGGCGCCCCTTTCGATTCGGACCTCCTGATCCGGGAGCCCTCATGCTCGCCTACCTCCCAGCCCGCCGCCTCGCCGCGGCCGGATTCCTGGCGCTGACGATGACCGTCGCTGCCCCCCTGATGCCGGCGCCGATTGCCGCGCCGCCCGCCCTTGCGGCGGAAAAGGGGGTGTTCTTCCCCGAGAGCTTCACCCTGTCGAACGGCATGCAGGTTGTGGTCGTCCCCAACCACCGCGTTCCGGTCGTGACCCACATGGTCTGGTACAAGGTGGGGGCGGCCGACGAGGAGCGCGGCCAGTCCGGCATCGCCCATTTCCTGGAACACCTGATGTTCAAGGGGACGGAGGCGATTCCGCCCGGCGAGTTCAGCCGCATCGTCGCCAAGAACGGCGGGCGCGACAACGCCTTCACCAGCTACGATTACACCGCCTATTACCAGAACGTCGCCCGCGACCGGCTGGAGATGGTGATGCGGATGGAGGCCGACCGCATGGCCAACCTGAAGCTGACCGACGCGGTGGTCTATCCCGAACGCGACGTCATCATCGAAGAGCGGCGCCAGCGCGTCGAGAACGAGCCGGCCGACCGCATCGGCGAGCAGATCAACGCCACCATGTTCGTCCACCACCCCTACGGCACCCCGGTGATCGGCTGGCCGCAGGAGATGTCGGCGCTGACGCGGGAGATGGCGGAGAGCTTCTACAAGACCTGGTACACGCCCAACAACGCGATCCTGGTGGTGTCCGGCGACATCACCGCGGCGGAGCTGAAGCCGCTGGCCGAGCGCTATTACGGCGCCATTCCCGCCCGCCCGGTGCCGGAGCGCAAGCGGGTGAGCGAACCGCCGATGAGTGCTGCAAGGCAGGTCGTTCTGCGTGACGAGGAGGTGCGACAGCCGTCGGTACGCCGGACCTGGATCGCTCCGTCCTACCGGTTGGATCCGGACGGTCATGCCTACGCGCTGCAGGTTCTGGCCGAGATCATGAGCGGCGGCACAACGTCGCGCCTCTACCGCAGCCTCGTCGTGGACCAGAAGGTCGCGACCTCCGCCTGGCTCGGCTACGGCCCGACAGCCTGGGACATGGCCACGGTGGGCGTCGGTGCCAGCCCGGCGGCGGGCATTCCGATGGACAAGCTCGAATCGGCGTTGTGGGAGGAAATCGACAAGCTGCTGAAGTCCGGCGTGACGGAGGAAGAGGTCGCGACCGCCCGCAAGCGCATGCTGGCCGCGGCAGCCTATGCCCGCGACAGCCTGACCGGCCCTGCCCAGACGCTGGGTGCCGCGCTGGCGACCGGCCAGAGCATCGACGACGTGGAAAGCTGGCCGGTGCGCATCGACGCCGTCACCGCCGATCAGGTCAACGCCGCCGCCCGCGCCGTGCTGAGCCAGACCAACCACGTCACCGGCCTGCTGCTGCCCCCGACCGGAAAGGACAGTTGAGGATGAGCGTACTCCATTTCCATCGACTTTCTTCCCCCTCTCCCCCGCCCACGCGATGGATATCAAGCGCGTGGTCAGCCCCGGTGGTATCGAGGCGTGGCTGGTCGAGGACC
>NZ_VTTO01000036.1 GCF_008364825.1 Azospirillum sp. B21 | reverse complement strand
CAGGAACGCTGCACGGCTCATGTTCTCAAGGCGTTCTTACATCCCGGACAATCTGATCACTTTCGTGTAGTGACCCCCTTCTGGGACGACTGTCGCCTCCCATGGCTCCGACGGCAGGGCGCCCATCACCGACAACGCTGTCCGCAGGTTCAGATTGTCCTGCACCAGATCCATGGCGGCTTCCATCGGCGTGTCCGTCCGGACATCCGCCGGCGCCAACCAGGAGTCCTCGAACGCCCGCACGGCCTCCCGGATCGCTGCCTTTGGGTCGTCCGACTCCTCCAGCATCATCCACAGCCGCTCCGTCAGCAGCTCCAGCAGCCGCCGGGGCGTCATTAGCTCCGGGCCGTCCGGCAGCGGGACCGCCATCAGCTTTGCCCACTCGTTGTCCGGTGCCCATGCCTTCGAAAACACTCGCTTGGCTTCGGGCTGGGCCGGGGTGACGAGAAGTTGACCGGCGAGATGGGACCCACCTGCCATTGCGACCAGTGCGGGATCGGGGGTGACACCCGCCGCCTGCCGTTCTGCCACCAGCCGCGCTGCCGTCCGGGCGATCATTGCGCGCTGCTCCTCCATGAGAAAGGGCGTGCCGCACACCAACGGGTTGGAGGGGGAGCCGGGCGGGTCGCTAGCCAGCCAGCGACGGAGGAAGGTGAACATTTTTATCCCTCCTTCGCCTCGACCACGCGCTTGACCGTTGCCTTGTTGATGCCGACCAGGCGCGCAACAGCCGAGTGTGAGGGTAGTTGGGCAAAAAGCTGGCGCACCAGATCCTCGCCAGCCTCGGTCAGCCGGCGGCTGGCAGCGGCGCCGCTCTTGGCGGATTTGAACAGCTCCACGCCTGAAGCCTGAGCATCGGCCATGATGCGGGCCGTCGCCTCTTCGTCCGGTGCCAGCCTGGGGAGGGTACGGGCAGGCCGAGGTTTGGCGCTGGGCGCGTTCTGGTGGGATTGCCTTTGCTGGATTGCCGGCGCGGCCTTGGGTGCATCGTGGGGCACTCCTGCAGGCATCCCAGCGATGTGCCGCTCGACCCGTTCGATCCGCTGGATCAGCTCCACCAAGTCGAACTGCACCGGCTCGGGTGGTGCTTCGTGCTCCGTGGCCCTGGCGTGCGCCTGCACGGCCTCCTCGATCCACTCGCGCACGGTCATGCGTCGGGCCTTGGCGGCGCTAGCCGCGATCTTCCGCACTTCCTCCGACACACCCCGGATCGTCCAGACGTCCCCCACCATACCGTTCCTCACGTATGTCATCTGAATCACGCTCGGCACACTGATCAGTATGCCGCAGGTATGGCAAGAGATTCACTGGAGTATGGCGGCTGTGCTGCTTCTGTATTTCATATGTATGCCTATAGCGTGACTCTGGGAGCCGCCGAAGGATCTGATTCCTATATCGACGGCTTGAGCTGGCCTTTTTGCCTGCGGGAGGCATGTGGTCCGCGCCGCGTTTGTGCGCAAGGGAACCCTTGTGCAAGAAAAGCCTTGTGCAAGCCGTTGTTCATGGCATACACATGGCATGCAAATGTCATACAAAAGGGTGCGTCAGTATGGCCAAGCCCCCCACCAGGACCGTGGCATATATTCGTGTGTCGAGCGCCGATCAGGCCGATCACGGGCACTCCCTGGCCGCCCAGCGTGAGAAGATCGGCCTGTATGCCAAGCTGCACGACCTGGATCTGGTAGCCGTCATCGAAGATGCAGGCGCGTCGGCCAAGACCACTGATCGGCCCGGCCTGCAACGCGTGCTGGCCATGCTGGACAGCGGCGAAGCGGCCGCCCTGCTGGTGCCCAAACTGGATCGATTGACGCGCTCCGTGCGCGACCTGGGAGCGCTGATCGACCGCTACTTCGCTGAAGGCCAGAAGGCGGCGCTTCTCTCCGTAGCGGACTCCATCGACACGCGCAGCGCCGGTGGCCGGCTAGTGCTGAACGTCCTGGCCAGCGTCAGCCAGTGGGAACGCGAGGTGATTGTGGAGCGCACCCGCGACACGCTGCGAAGCATGAAGGCTGCTGGGAAGGTGATCGCCCGCCCGACGCTGGGCTACGACGTCGTGGAGAGCCGCCTAGTCGCCAATGTCAACGAGCTGGCGCTGATTGACCGCATCAAGACGATGCATGCAGCCGGCACGTCCTACAACGCCATTGCTGCCAAGCTGACCGATGAGGGTGTGCCAACCAAGCGAGGCGGCGCATGGCAGGCGACCACGGTGCGGGGCATCGTTTTGCGGGCCAACTGAAGCCGCGCGTGCCTCCATCAATCCTGATTTAGTGAGCCACGCCGACTGCCGCTCGGGCCTTCCATTCCTGCCCGCGTTCGCCGCCCCTCCGATTCGCGCTTCATACCGCTAACAACAGGGCAAAGCATCCCCAAGCAGCCCAACCTATTCACAGGAATCTGGTTGCAGCAAAGTGGAGTCTGGTTGCTGCGACTCGGCTTATTCAGTGGAATCTGGTTGCTAAGCAAATAGTTGTAATTCAAATAGCTTTCGAATAGCCCGGCAACCAGATTCCACCATTGACCGGAACCGCTGCCATCTGCCGAATGCGTGCCATGGGGAACATCCACCATCTCATCACGGCCCATGGGCTGGAGCGTGCGCGCGACCTTGCCGACACCAAGCTGGAACGGCAAGAACTGGAGATCGCTGCCGCCGTCCTCGCCGACGAGGGTGAAAGCCTGGGCATCTGCCATGCAGGCTTTGCTCTGACCTCCCTGCCTCACAAAAACACGCCAGAGCGGCTGTGGCGCAGGGAAGGGCATCGCGTCACGCTGCTGGTGGAATCTGGTTGCACGGAGAAGGGCGAGCTGATCGGCGTGCCCTATGGCTCCAAGGCTCGTATGATCCTGATCTATCTCCAGACCCAAGCCCTCCGGACGGGATCGCGGGAGGTGGAACTCGGGCGATCCATGAAGGCATGGATGACTGCCATGGGGATCGGCGCTATCGGTGGCGCAACCTACAAGGCCGTAACCGAACAGGCTAAGCGGATCTCCGCCTGCCGCCTGACCTTCTTCAGCGATCAGGGCGGCGCCCGCCAACGCGACAACGGCGCGTTCGTCGACAGTGCGATTGAGCTGACAGGGGCGCTGAACGACGATGCCCAGCCGATGCTATGGCGCGAGACGGTCAAGCTCAACGAGGCGTTCTATCACTCCCTGATCGAACATCCGGTGCCGGTTTCGGAAGCCGCGTTGCGGACCATCGGCAACAAGTCTCTGTCGATCGACATTTATGTCTGGCTCGCCTATCGCCTGCACAGCCTCAGCAAGCCGACGCCGGTTTCCTGGCAGGCCCTGTATGCGCAGTTCGGCGCCGGCTGCGCTTCTCTGCGCACCTTCAAGCAGCCGTTCACCGAGGCGCTGCGCATGGCCCTGGCCGCTTATCCGGATGCCCGGGTGGGAGTGGAATCTGGTTGCATCATGCTGCATCCCAGCCGGCCGCCGGTCACAAAGCGGCTGGCCGGGGCCGTGTCATGAAGATCATCGCCGTCGTCTCGCCGAAGGGCGGCAGCGGAAAGAGCACGCTGACACGCAACCTCGCCGCCGCAGCAGCTGCTGACGGGGTGCCAGTGGCAGTCATCGACACTGATGCGCAAGGGACCTCCGCCGAATGGGCTCGCGTGCGGGCTGATGCCGATGCCGCGCCAGTTGCGGGCTTTACCGCTGAAACCGCTGCGGCGGCCCGGCGCGCTGATGCAGCCGGCGCGCAGCTCGTGCTCGTCGACACCCCCACCGCGATTGAGAAGGACCCGGAGGGCTTCAAGGCCCTGGTGTTGGCGTCGGAGCTGGTGGTGATCCCCACCCAGGCACTACCTGACGATGTGCGCTCGGTCGAAACGATCATGCGTGCCGTTCAGGCCTTGGACCGGCCGGCGATCTATTGCCTCAACCGGGTGAAGCCGCGGGTAAAAGAGACCGACGGCGCACGCCTCCGGCTGACTCGGTCTGGCGATGTGGCCGCGGCGGCGATCCCCGACAGCGTCGACGTGGTGCGCGCAATGGCCAATGGCTACGGCGTGACGGAGGTTGGCGGACGCGGGGCGGACGAGGTCGCCGCGCTGTGGCAAGAAGTCCGGCGGAGGATCGGCCTGTGACCCCGACGATGAAGCCGGCCCGCAAGAAGCTGGGCTCAGCATTCGGTGACGATGGCTTGGTGCCGGCGGAGCGCCACCGGGACACCCGTGGCGACCTCCTGGTGTCTGCCCGGATCAAATTGGAAACGCGTCGCGAATTTATCGAGGAAATTGGGCGCTTGTGGAAGCGGGCGAACGACGCCTTCCTAGACGTCGGTCGCCACCTGATTGAAGCGAAAGCGCGCCTGGAGCATGGCGAGTTCGGTGAGATGGTGGAGCGGGACATGCCGTTCAGTCACCGCACGGCCAACATGCTGATGAAGGTGGCTGAGGCGGTCGACACTGGCACCCTTCCCTTCCCGGCCGATCAACTGCCCCCTTCATACGCGACGGTCTACGAAGTCGTGACCTTGAGGCCGGAGGAACAGCAACAGGCTATGGCCGCCGGATTGGTCAATCCTACCGTGCGGCGCGAAGACGTGGTCGCGTTCCGCCGGCAACTGCGCGTGCATGCGCCGCGACCAGCCAGTTCGTCCAGCCGAAAGGCGCTGGAGAAGGAGCTGGCCAAGCTGGAAGCGGAGGAGCGCCGCATCCGTGAACGGCGCGCTGAGATCGAGCGCATGCTGTCCAGCTTGGACGCCTGATCAGTCGGCGGAGCTGATGCCGCTTCGCGGAACAGAACGCCGTTGAGCCTCCGACGAATAAGGCAGAACGTCACTCCGACAGAGGTAGGGCATTGAGATCAGCCCGGATCTGTCGCCATCCCGGCATGTTCCTGTCCAAGACGCTCAAGAAAACGTCGTCGTGCCGGGGCGAAACAAAATGGGCCATTTCATGCAGAATGACATAGTCCAGAGCAGGAGGAGACTTCTTTGCGAGGTCGAGGTTGAGCCACACCAAGCCTTTGTCAGGATTGCAGCTTCCCCATTTGGTTTGCATGAGCTTGATGCCCCACCGTGGTTCAGGCACGTCAAGCCGCTCTGACCATTTCACGATGCGAGGCGCTGCCCGTTCCTTCAGTTGCAAGCGATACCAAGCGGACAGCCACCGTGCTTTCTGATCGGTCGTCGCCCCCGCTGGCACCGTCATCGTCAAGCGATCCGACGCGTCCGGTTGGATCACGCAGCGGTTCCCGGCGGCTGGCTTGACCAGCAGGCGGAGCGGCTTTCCGAAGACAAAATGGGTTTCCCCGGAGACATACCGGCGTTCGGACTGTCGGGCCTGCTTCTCGAACTCGCGCTGCTGCTTCTTGATCCAGCCAAGCCGCGTGACAACCGCCACCCGAACGGCATCGTCGCTGATGGCAGGCGGCGCCGCGACGCGGACGCGACCAGCGGGAGGGTAGACGCCGATGTGGAGGTTCTTGATCGGCTTGCGGACCAGCTCCACCGACAGTCCGGCGATTTCGATCAGCTCAGTACTCATCATGCGATCGTATGATATCGATGACGCTGCCCACAACCTCTTCCGCGTCGAGAATTCTGAGCAGATTCTGCCGGAGCATCCGCTCTTTCATCCTGTTGCCACGCCATCCGGTCTGGGCGGCGTTGCGGATCGCCTCGTCCACTGCCAAGGTCGTGGTCTCATCCTGACCGAGGTTGTCATAGAGCGCCTTGCGCCCCGGTGAGGTCATGGTCGAGGGATATTCCCCGCCATGTCCCGCCTTCACCGCCCTGACCAGATCCGCGATCTTTTCCAGATACTCCGCATAGGCGAGCGCGTCATCCCGCCGCTTCCTGACCAGATCGGTCAGCAGCTCCGACATCCTTTCGTAGAATTTCGGGTTTACTGGCGTCTCATCGGTGATTATCCGGCGCACGTTGTTTTCAATGGCTTCAGCGACATTCTCACGCTTTGACTTCAGGGAGCTTGGCAGCCCCTCCTCGACCGCTGCGCCTTTGCTCGCCACGAGATCGATCAGGCTGATGTCATCAAGGTGCGAAATCACCTCGGACTCTTCAGCCTTGATGTAGGTGTCGATCAAATGCCGCATCGCAGGCTCGAACTGCTTCATGTCGACTGCGTCACCGCTGTGCAGCCGGACAGCATCGCGGAGCATAATCGCCCGATCCACCTCGCCGCGGTATTGAGCCAACTGCAGGTCATTGACACCTGAGGCCGCCGGGTCGTCGGCCACGGCTGCGAATGCACGGGCATAAGCCGCGGCGAGTTTATAGAGCGCTTGGCGCCGCCGCGCTTTTTCCTCGGATTGCGGATCTGTCTCCCATCCACCTGGGCTGGAGAAGTACGCCAGAACCTGCTCGTCCCCCTTGGGCTGGTCCACAGGGTCGAGCAGTCCGAACCATGCGTCCCGCGCGGTTGTGAGGTCCTCGCCGGCCTTTTCCGCCCGCGATGAAATCAGGCCCTCGACATCGGCCGCGTCGAAAGCATCGAAGGCACCTGAGGTGTAATCGTCGACGGCGGCTTCGATGTTCTTGAACAGATCTTTGTAGTCGACGACGTAGCCGTAATTCTTGTCATCGCCGTCCAGACGGTTCACGCGACAGATCGCCTGGAACAGCCCGTGATCGCGCATCTGCTTGTCGATGTAGATGTAGGTCGCGGTCGGCGCATCGAACCCGGTCAACAGACGGCTGACGACGATCAGCAGCTTCATCTGCGCCGGTTCCTTGCGGAATTTCCGCAGGGACTCGGTCTCGTAGGCCTCTTCATCCGTGTCCAGATCGGTCATCAGCCGGTCATAGACGCGATAGACGTACTGCTTTTCCGTCTCCCCCATCCCGGCCTCTTCCCCGGTCAACTCCGAGGCGTTCCGGGTATACGATGTGACGATCGCGCACTTGCCGGCAAGGTCCGATCCGGAATTCCGCAAGATCTCGAACAGTCTGCACGCTTCGGGGATCGAGCCCGCCACCAGCATGGCGTTGCCGCGGCCCGCCTTCAGGCGCGGCTTCAGCTCCATATCCATGATGATGTCGTTGGCGATCTGCCCCAGCCGGTCCTTGGACGATAGCACGCGTTGCAGCGTGCCCCAGCGCTGTTTCAGCGTCGCCTTCGCCACCGGGGTCAGCCCCCTTGTCCTGGCCTCGAACCACGCGTCGATCTTCGTCGGCGAGGCCACGCGCTGGTCGATGTCGCGCGCTTCATAGCGCAAGTCCAGCACAACCCGATCCTCCACCGCCTCGTTGAAGCGGTAGGGCGTGCCGATGTAGGGGCCGAACACTTCCAGCGAGGTCTGCTTGTCGGTGCGCAAGAGCGGTGTGCCGGTGAAGCCGTAGAACACCGCGTCCGGCAGGATCATCCGCATGGACCCGGCCAGCTTGCCCGACTGGGTCCGGTGCGCCTCGTCGATGAAGACGAAGAACTCGCCCACCGGCGCGCCGATCTGGCCGCGCTGGATGTCGGTGATCATGGCGCTCAGCTCGTCCTCTTCCCGGCGGCCGAACTTGTGGACCAGCGACGCCACCACCCGGTGCTTGGGGTCGGCTAGCGCAGCCAGCAGGTCGGCGCCAGACTTTGCGCGGCGGACCTTGTCGCCGGTGTTGCCGAAAACCGCCTCGATCTGTTCGTCCAGTTCCTTCCGGTCGGTCACCACCAGGATCCGGGCATCGGGCCGGGCCTCGCGGATCCAACGGGCCAGCATCACCATGATCAGGCTTTTGCCCGAGCCTTGCGTCTGCCAGATGATCCCGCCCTTGCGCGCCCGCACGGCTTCTTGCGCGGCCTTCACGGCGAAATACTGGTTGGGGCGGGTGACCTTCTTGATGCCTGCGTCAAACAGGATGAAGTCGTTGATCAGTTCCAGAAACCGCGCGGGCGCCAGCATCTGCGACACGTCGCGGTCCAGCGGCAAGGGGATCGCGCTCTCCTCCTTCCAGGTCAGCCAATAGGGCTGCGGGGTCTGGATGGCGGCATAGCGCAGGCCCTGCATGTCGTTGCCGGCAAAGGTGATCTGGATGGTCGTGAAAAAATGCCGGATGAATTCGGGGCGCTGGTTGTCCAGCGTTTGGCGGATGCCCTCACCGATCTCCACGGTGGATTTCTTCAACTCCACAACGCCCAGGGCGATGCCGTTCACGTACATCACCAGATCGGGGCGCTTGTTGTAGGCCTTGGGGCTCTTGGCGCTGACCGCCACCTCCTCCGCCAGGCCGAGGTCGTTGGCGGCGGGGTTGTCCCAATCGACAAAGCGCACGGTGACCGGGGCCTCGCCGGGGCCGGAGGTGACCTGCACGCCATAGCGCAGCATGTCATAGGTGGCGCGGTTCGCCTCGTAGAGCTTCAGCCCGTCCATCCGGGCAGCGCGCTGCAATTCGGCGATGGCCTTGGTGACCACGTCCGGGTCATGGCCGCGCGCGGTCAGCCAGGGGCGAAGAAGGTCCGGCTCGATGTTGGCGTTGCTCGCGCGCTTGTGCCAGTCCCCCAGATAGCGCCAGCCGAGGCCGCCGGTTTGGCCCGAGGTGTCGCCGCACATCTGGGCGATCATGCGGTTCTGCGTGGCGCGTTCCGGGTCGCCGATGGCCATGAATATCCCCCCTGAAAAACCTGTCACCCGGTCAGACCAGCCTGACCCGCCCTGTCAAAAGGTTCTGCATCATCCCCTCTTTCATCGCCCGCGCCTTGGCGAGACGGGATTCGAGGGTCTGGATTTCGGCGTCCATGTCGGACAGGACCGCGGCGATGGCCTGTTGTTCATTTTCATCCTTTGGGAGGGGAATCTTGATAGCCTTCATGGTTTTGTTGGTAATCTGATTGATGGTCGCGCCCAAGTTCTCGGCAATCTGCTTTTGGACTACTGAAGATTGAAAGCACCAGACGAGATAGTCATTAATCTCTGACCTGAACGCGCTCATGAATGCACCGAACGCCATGCCATCGGCCCGGCTGTCAATAATAGCGGTCTTGCCAATTAGCTGACGACTGCCGTTTCGTACACAAATCAGTAGGTCGCCCGCTCTAACGGTCGCCTCTTCAGAGACGTCAACATCAACGAAGACGTTATTATCAAACGCGAGGCGGTCGTTTTGGATGTTCGAGGATCTCAGAACGAGGGTTCCGAATGGCTTCACATTCTCGGGCTTGTAGGTCAGCCCGGTCTTCACGTCGCCAAGCTGCGCGAGTCGCTTCACCTCCCACTCCCCTGAGAACCCCGGGAGGCGGCGGTGGGTGGTGAGCAGGTCTTGCATTGCGCCCTGCTTGATCAGGCGCTTCTTGGCGATCACCCGCTCCAACCCCGCCACCACCCCATCCGCATCCGACAACGCAGCGGCGATGGCCTGTTGTTCATGGAGAGGGGGACAAGGAAAGGTCAGTTTGCTGACCGCTGTCAGGTTTATTCCGGTCTTCGCACCCACATCAGTCATCTCGACGAAACGCTTCTGCGGTTCGGCTGATGCTAGATAGTAGGCGACGAACTTGGAGCATACCTGATCCGACGGAAGCCGCAGGCAGGCAACGTGCTGGTTGATGTACGCGGGTAGCGGCACCCTTTCATCTACATAACCGATGATGCCGATGTCAGCGGTGATGGAAATCAGGATGTCCCCGGCCCTGAGGCCCGTTCGAAGCCCTTCCCGTTCAGACTCTGGAAGAGCAACGTGTTGCCGGTCAGATAGGTCTGGGTAGATTGATGCTCGGTTCAGGTTCGTGATCCGCATAAACAGATCACCCGTCTCTGCGTAGTACTTGGCCCATCCGCGCGATCCGCTCGTGATGAATGGCGCGAAGGATGCAGCGGTTCGAACAGGCCAATCAGGCGGGAAATCCGTTGTCGTGCGGAGGACCGGCATGGACACGCTCATCCTGCCACCCCCATCGCCGCAAGATGCCCGGCCACCCGCGCCTCCATCTTGGCCAAATCGTCCATGATCTGCGGCAGGGTCTGGCCGTAGCGTTCGGTCAGCACCCGCACGCGGGCAGTCAGTGCCTCGGTGCGGGCCTCGACCTCGGCCCCGATAGCGGCCGTGATGTCGGCCAGCCACTTGTCCCGCACCACCAGGGCGCGGATATCGTCCTCGGTCAGGGTCGGGTATTTTTTCAGAACCGCCTCGGTCAGCCTCGCCTCGGCCTCCTTCGCCGCCTTCTTCGCCGCCGCCTCGGCCGCGATCAGCTTGGCCGCCTGTTTCAGCAGCGGCCGTTCCTCATGCTCCGCCTCGCCCGAGCTTTCGCGCGCCTTCACCGATGCGGCGGTCAGCTTGCCGGTGTCGGACAGCGCGAATTCCAGCAGCCCACCCTCGGCCCCGTGTTCCTCGGCCAACTCCTCGATCTCGCGGCCCAGCTCCTCGGCCCGGTCGGCGGCGGTGTCCAGCGCCTGTTTCAGGCCGGGGAAAAAGCGCGCGGTGATCAGCGCCGGCGGGATGACATCGGCGACAAGGCGGACCTTGTTCACGGTCAGGTCGCCCTCCTCCAGCCATTTCACCTTGCCGTCGTCGCTGATTTCCTTGCGGGCCTCGCGCAACTCGCGCGCCGCCGGCCAGCCGCCGCCCGCGATGATGAACACATCGTCCTGCATGGTCGCCGCCCAATAGGACATGAGGCGCTGATAGGCTTCGTACTTGTCGACCAGCGGCGCGGGATCGAACCGGGTCAGCATGTCCTCGGCGATGGCGTGGATCAGGTCGCGGGGATGGTCGCCTTGCCGGATCCCCAACAGCGCGGGGGTGTTGGCCGTAATCCAGCCGTTCAGGATGTCGGTGACCCGCGCCCGGAAGGCGGCAAAATCCGGGTGGTTGCGGATGGTTGCGCGCACCTGGTCGGGCGCCACCAGCGGATCGGCATAGCCCGTGCGCGGGTTCGGCCCGAAGAGCGTGGCGCGCAGGGATGGCATGACCGACCAGAATTCGCTCAGCGCGTCGATGTCACGCTCCGGCACGCCGCCATGCAGGTGGGCGGTGATGTCCTGACGATCTTCGGGATCGGACCCGTCGATGTAGCGGGGGATGTTCAGGTTGAAGTCGTTGCGGGCGATCTTATCGAAGGGGACGAGATCGGAATAGCCGAGGATGGTCTGCTGCCGGGTGAAGGCGTCGATGATCTTGTGGATGTCGCGCTCGCGCAGGCGGTTCTTGTTCCCATCCTTGATGAAGCCCTTGGAGGCGTCGATCATGAAGACGGGGCGGTCGGCCTGCGCCTCGGACTTGTCCAGGACGATGATCGAGGCGGGGATGCCGGTGCCGTAGAACAGGTTGGCCGGCAAGCCGATGACGCCCTTGATGTAGCCGCGCCTCAGAACCTTTTCGCGCAGCTTGGCCTCGGCGTTGCCGCGGAACAGGACGCCGTGCGGCAGAATGACCGCGCCCGACCCGGTGGCCTTCATCGAGGCGAGGATGTGCAGCAGAAAGGCGAAATCGCCGTTCTTGGCGGGCGGGTCGCCATCGACGAAGCGGCCGTATTCTGTTTCGTCGGTCAGGCCCGCAGCCCAGGCTTTGGCCGAGAAGGGCGGATTGGCGACGACGAAGTCGAAGGTCTGAAGAGTATGCGTGTCGGCCAGGAAATGCGGTTCGGCGATGACGTCGCCCTGCGCGATCTCGGCAGTCGCGCGGTTGTGCATGATCATGTTCATACGGGCGAGGCCACGGGTGGCGATGTCCATCTCCTGGCCGAAGATGGTGATCGGCACGCGGGCGGTCTCGGCGGCCTTGATCAACAAGGAGCCGGAGCCACAGGTCGGGTCGTAGACCGTCTGACGCGGACTGTTGGCCCGGCTGACGCCTGCGACAGCCGCCACGACGCGCGACACCTCGGCCGGAGTGTAGAATTGACCTTTGGACTTGCCCGCCTCGGTCGCGAAATTTCGCATCAGGTATTCATAGGCATCGCCCAGGATGTCGTCGCCGCCAGCCCTGTTCTTTGAGAAATTCAGCTCTTCCCGGTTGAAGATGTTAATCAGCGAGGTCAGCGTTTTCACCATCTTCGGGCCACGACCGAATTTCTCAGGGTCGTTGAAGAAGGCTCGATCGATCACGCCGCTGAGGTCGTTCTCTTCCGCAATACGGGCAATGATCGTATCCATCCCTTCGCCGATGTTCTTGGAGCCGCGCAGGGCCTTCATGTCGGAGAAGGAGGCCCCCGGCGGCACCTCGATCAACGCGTCGGGCTGACCAGCACGGTCGGACACGTATTTCACGAAGAGCAGGGTGAGGATGTAGTCCTTGTAAAGCGAGGCATCCATGCCACCCCGGAGCTGATCGCAGCTTTCCCAAAGGGATCGGTAGATGTCGCTCTTCTTGATGGCCACGGGTTGCTCGCTCTAGAATTACCTCAATTTTCCAGATTGATAAGGGTTTGGAGGCTGCGGCGCAATCACCCCGTGGGGTTGCAGAAGGCGTCCTGCATGCAAAAGACTGACTGACTGACTGACTGACGCAGGGTTAGATCTTGCCTCCGTCGATTACGCTAAAAGGGAGCGGTGCCTGCACCGGCTCGATGTGCTGGGCCTTGCTCTCACGCGCGTCCGCCTGGCCATTCCAGGCGCAATGCGGGTTCACCGTGTACTTGCCGGCCTTGATCCGCTGCACAGCACCGATCTCACACAGACGCGTCAGCGCCTTGCTGACCTCCTTGGAGCCGATGCCGGCATCAGCCGCCATCTGCTTTCCAGAAGCCATGATCTCGCCGGTATTACGCTCAACGTAAGTGAGCGCGACGTTCCAGACCTTGAGCGTGTCGAGTGGGCGCGGCCCATCGCCGATGGCTTTGACGACGGCGCGCATCTGCTGAGTGCTGATCATCGTGAAGAGCCACGGTTCCGAGGGTTGAAAGACCTCTACGGCGTTGTGAATCGCACGCCGAGTCATATCATCGAGACTCGGCAGTCCAAGTACAAGCTGTGCCGCGTCGGCCACATCGCTGTGCCTCTTTGGCCTGATCCGCGCGACCTTCGGCGCCATCGTCCCGGCATCCTGTGGACTGATCGTTGATGGGTGGCTCTACAGCCACCTCAGGGTGGCTGTAGAGCCACCCCATATCAAGAGGGATAAAATATCCCTCTCTCTCCTGTCTCTCCCCCTTAGGCGGTGGAAAAGTCGCCTTGTCGTTCCTCGACCCCCACCAACAAATCGGCAAGGCCGATGTATGCATGCCGCATAGGCCCGCCAGGAGGTCACTGGATGCGTTCTGCGCCTCGTCTGCTGTCAAGCTTAGGAGGACCGCCAGAACGCATCCAGCGGCATCCCAGCCGCCTCAGGGTGGGCTTGGCAATCAATGGGGTGGGTAGGAGTCCGCCAGCCCGATATGGGACCCGCTGACCAAGGGGTGCTCGGCGATGTTGTCGGTCAGTTCGACACCACCTGTGCCCGTGCTGGCGATGCTGGCCAGCAGGGGGTCCGAGTAGCAGCGGAACCGGAAACCTAGGTAAACCCCCTATCGGAGCGCGGAGCCACGTCTTGACAGCCCATCCGGTGCGTGCCTTGCTCGAAGGGTCAGCCGCCGGTGTTCACGCCGCGCGGCTTTTTTGTTGCCCGGAGAAAGGTGTGATCATGGCCAGAAGACGACCGCCGCGCTTTGAGCAGCGGGTTATTCGGAGAACCCGCCTGCGTAGTACGACACATCGTTTCGCTCACATTTGGGAATTGGAATGCAGCGGCTGTAACAGGCATTACGGCGCGAATAGTTGCGACCACCATCTGCGCCGGTGCCCGTTTTGCGGAGGAGGCCGGCCTCCTGAACCTCTTGATGGGGTAGACTCCAGTAAGGCGAGATGCTGAGACGCTTTCCGCGCCTCGATAGGGTTCTATTCGGCGTTCCAAGACGGCCCACAGAGCCGGTGTAGACCCTATCGAGACGCGCGGGGGGCTTACCTAGGTTTCCGGTTCCGCTGCTACTCGGACCCCAGCAGCTCCACCAGGGACAGCTTCGCAGTGGATGCGACCTCGACCGCCTGTGCCGGCCGACCCCACCCCCGATCGAGGAGTGCTACGGCAGCGGCCAGGCGCTCACCAGGTCGACCAGTCCGCATCACCTCCACCAGCGTCTCCACCGCCTCGACGGTGTTCTCCTGGGCCAGCTCCCGCACCCGGAACTCTGCCTTGGGGCGGCCGCCGGGATTGCCCGAGCGGCCTGGTTTAAAGCGCGTGTCGATGGTGGCCATCGCCTGCTCCGTTCCTGATATGAGGGGATTCTGATGCAATAGAGGCCGGCAAAGCTCAGAACTCAGGGCCAAGAGGTCCGGCGGTGATCTTTATGGCTGCGGCAGGCGCCGGCTTCGCCGCCTGGTCTTGCGTGACAGCGAGCACAGCGGGATCGTCAGCCAATGCCGCCTCCAACTTGCGCTGTATGCGTTGAAGCGGCCACTTCGCCCCCAGTTCGAACGCGTAAAGGTCCGTTACGGAAAGACCTTTCACCGAACCGGCGAGTTCCTTGAGGCTGAGGCCACGGCGTTCACGCGCTTCCCTGATGGAGGCGCCATACCGCTCTCTCTCCTGATCACGCTCAACCCGATTGAGGGTGTCTGGCTCTACCGTGATCTCGCGGTAGCTGAACTTGACGACGACACCGGCTTCCGTGACGCCAACGACAACGCCGGCGCCATGCTGATAGCGTCTTGAGTGCACCAGCTGGCCCACAACGAAGGTCGGCATGCGGGCCTTCCTGCCGGGCTTGCTGAGGACCGTCTTGCGCGTCTGGGGCGCCTTGGTGTTCGAGGCATTCACCGACACCCGATCTACCGGCTGCGCCTTGACCGACGGCTTGCTGGCGCTGTGCTGCGATGTTGCCGGCAGACGCTTCGCCTGCGGCAGAGGTCGGTTGGGCTTGTCAGCCGACACTTGCACCACTTGGCCCTTGCGTACCGGCTTCGGTGCCGGAATCACCCAGGTGTCTTTCCATTGCTGCCTGGCAAGCCAGTTGTGCGGTTTGGCGATCCACCGATCCTCCTTGCGGCTGTCCTTCATGGCGGTGGCGTACCGGGCAGCGCCGTCCACCAGCGCCTCCAGCGACGCCTCGCCGCCGACGACAACTCGACGGAACTCCTGATGAGCGAGGTGCCGGTCCTCCTGCTTTGGATACGCCTGCCAGAAAGCCTCGAAGGCAGTTTCTAGCTTGTGGGGTCCGAGTAGCAGCGGAACAGAAAGTCCGATTCAGGCGTCCTCATAGGCCAAGGCTACCGGACTGCGCAGTGGCCGCAGTTCACCCCGAGCCACCTGCTCCGGAAGGGTGAAGGCGTAACGGCCGAGCACGTTGATGTGCTCATGGGCAAGCGGTGACAGGCGGGCCACATCCTCGTCACGAACATCGAAGCCTTCCATCCGCAATTGGCCGAGCGCAGCATCCATGTAGATCGTGTTCCATAGGATGATGGCGTTGACAACCAGACCGAGGGCGCCAAGCTGATCCTCCTGGCCTTCCCGGTAGCGCTGTCGCAGTTCGCCCCGCTTGCCGTGAAAGACGACGCGGGCGAGCTGGTGGCGGCCCTCACCACGGTTGAGCTGAGTGAGGATGCGGCGGCGGTAGGCTTCGTCGTCGATGTAGGCCAACAGGTAGAGCGTCTTGACGATGCGGCCCAGTTCCTCCAGCGCCCGGGCCAGCCGGGTCGGCCGGTCGTTCGTCTGGAGCGTTCGCATCAACCCGCCGGCTTGTACGAGGCCCAGCTTGAGGGAACCGGCCAGGCGCAGCAGATCATCCCAATGCTCGGCGATGAGGCCCGTCCGCACCTTGTGCGCGGCCAACGTATCGAGGGGGCCGTAGTCGGCCGCCGGATCGGCCCGCCAGAATCGGGCGCCACCGACATCGGCGATCCGCGGGCTGAACTGGTAGCCGAGCAGCCAGAAGATGCCGAAGATCACGTCCGTGTAGGCGCCGGTGTCGGTCATGATCTCGGTCGGCTCCAACTCTGTCTCCTGTTCCAGTACGACGCTCAGCAGCACCAGGCTGTCGCGCAGGGTGCCGGGAACGGTGATGGCGTTCAGGCCGGTGAATTGGTCGGAGACGAGGTTATAGTAGGTGACGCCGCGCTCGGAGCCGAAGTACTTCGGGTTGGGGCCGGCGTGGATGGTGCGCACCGGCACCACGAAGCGCAGCCCGTCGGCGGAGGCGACATCACCGCCGCCCCACCGCCGCGCCAGATCGATGCCATTCTGGGCGGCGACGAGCCGGGTGTTGGCCTGGGTCAGGGTTTCGGCACGCAAGTAGTTCTGCCGGACCCAACTCAGGCGCGGCCGCCGGAGCGCCGGCAGGTCCGGGCGCGCCAGCGGCTCCAGACCGGTGTTGCACGCTTCGGCCAGCAGCACGGCGCACAGCGAGGTCTCCAGGTTCCGTGCCCGCGCCTCGGCTTCGCTGGCGTGGGTGAACGCACCGGCGAACCCGGTGCGGGCATCGATTTCCAGCAGCAACTCCGGCAAATCGACGCGTGGCAGGCGCGCCGTCACGGCGTTCCGCAGGGCGACGAGGCTTGCCGGCTCGTCGAGGCGGTCGAGCCCGGTCAACACCAGGTCCTCGTCGGCGCCATTCTGTTCCAATCGGACGCCGGCATTCTCCGGCAGGTTGCCGGCGACAGATCGGAACGCCTGATCGAGCCGTTCGGTCAATTGGCCGATCTCTTGGCCCGCGTTCTGGGATTTCCCCAGCGTGCGGCAGACGGTTGGCCGAGCGGCTTCCCAAGCGGCACCGTCGAGCAAGCCAATGCGGGGGTCGGCAAAGCGCAGACTTGGCGTCGCGAACACGTCGCGGCGGCGTAGCGCGCCGCGCAGCCGATCGACCAGACACAGGATCCAGGCGCGCCGGTCAAGGACGCCGTTCCGGATCACCCGGCGTTCCCAGGACTTCGGCACGAACTCCGTAGGCCATGGTGCGCCGCGTGCACTGCCCTCCCCAATCGTCTGGAGGTGGTGCAGAGCCTTCAGCACAGGCCGGCCAGTCGGCATGGCGCCCAAGCCGACCACACGCACGAAGTGCGGCAGGAAGCGCCGGATGCGGCGGTGCTGCGCCATCAGTTCGTCGAGATAGGGATCTTCCGGCGGCTTGGTCAGGCTGTTCACTTGAG
Source organism: Azospirillum sp. B21 (assembly GCF_008364825.1). Taxonomy (GTDB): domain Bacteria; phylum Pseudomonadota; class Alphaproteobacteria; order Azospirillales; family Azospirillaceae; genus Azospirillum. Next base: position 7,094 of record NZ_VTTO01000036.1, on the reverse strand, counting down.
CCACGGCGGCTTCCAGGGCGGCTTGCGGCACAGCCCCGAAAACGGCGGTTCGCAGATCACTGTCGCCAACATCACCGTCGAGCACCAAAGCACAGACCCTGCTCAGGATGCGGGCGGCGGCGTCAAGGTCGCCCAGGCTGCGCAACCGCGCCTCCCGGCCCTTACGGACGGCATCGACGAACATCCGGGTGACGAGCAGGTCGAAGAGGTCGAGCACATCGTCCTGCGCGCTCGCCTCCAGCGTCCGAATGAACGCCAGCAGGGTGGCAGCGCGGCGCTCGTCCGGCAACCGGGCGACCGCCTGGGCCTTGGCGACGCCGGCGAACCGCGCCAAAGACATGATGCGGACTTTCGGCAGATGGCTGGTGAGCGGTAGACCAGCCACGAGGTGCCGCACCTCGTCGAGGCGCTCAATCGCGCGCACCAATTCGTTGGTGCTTTGCAGGGTCGGTCCCGAGCGGAGCCGGTCCATCGGGCTCTGTCGCCCACCCTCCGGCACCGCCAGCAGAGCGTCGAGACGCGCCTTCTGCTCGGGCGTGATCCGAGCCGCCAGCAGGCGCCACAGGCGGCTGTTGGCACGGGACCGCACCCGCGCGACGGTCCGTTCGAGCACGCTCGCCCCTGGCAGCAGCACCTTGTGCGTTACCAGCCAAGCCGTCGCCTGGTCGAACAGGGCCGTCGGCCGGTCTGTCCCCGTCCAGCACAGCGCGTAGAGCCACCGCTGGAGGCGCCATTGCGCGGCCGGCTCAGCGAACTCGCGATAGCCGTAGGCGTGTCGGATTTCGGCCGCGTGGTGCCAGCGGGCCTTTCCGTCGCGATAGCGGCCAAGGCATGCCGGGTCGGGGATGCCGATTTGTCGCGCCAGGGTGGCAGCCACCTCCGCCGGCACCTCGGTCGGGTCGGCGAGAAAGGTGCCAAGGAAGCGCACCGTACCGAGCTGCACGGCGAAGCCGAGGCGCATGTGATCCCATCGCCGTCGCCCGATCATCGCCAGATCGGCGTCGTCGAGATGGAAATGGCGATCGAGCTGCTCCCGGGCCGGGACACCGTTGAAACGGCCGTACCGCCGCTCCTGCTCGGGCGTTAGGAAGCTGACCGGCATTCCAGGATCACCGAGGCGAGCCGGGGCCGGTCCAACCAGCGCGGGCCAACGTGTCGATGAGCGTGCTCCGGGCGATACCGAAGGTACGGCAAACCGCCGCTTTGCTCGCGCCGTTATCAAGGGCGGCAACGACCGCGTCCAGTTTTTCAGGTTCAATGGCGAGGGGGCGACCACCATTCCGGCCGCGCCGTCGTGCTGCTACAAGTCCGGCTTGTACTCGCTCCCGGGTCAAGGCACGCTCATACTGGGCAAGCGCCCCGAAGATATGGAACAGAAGCTCCCCATGCGGTGTGTTCGTGTCCATGCCCTCCGTCAACGACCGGAACGCGACGTTGCCGTTGCGCAAGCCAGTCACGATGTCGAGCAGGTGGGGCAGCGAACGGCCGAGACGGTCGAGCTTCCACACCACCAGCGTGTCGCCGGGCTTCAGGAAGGCGAGGCATGCTTTGAGGCCGGGGCGGTCATCGCGCGCTCCCGACGCCTTGTCCTCGAACAGGTGACGTGCATCGATGCCGGCGGCGATCAGGGCATCGCGCTGCAAGGCCGTGCTTTGCCGGTCGCTGTCGGACGAGACGCGCATGTAGCCGACCAGCATGTACGGAAAACCTCTCTGCGGTGATTTCCGTACAGCCTATCATTCCGACGGGGATTGCCGTACAGGAAAGCGGAGCCGGTGAGCCGATCAGCGGCGAGGTGGGGAAGCCTGTCGGAAAACAGGTGTTTGCCGACGGAATGCCGCCGACGGGAGAAGCGAAGCAGTGCAAGCCAAGCCGTAGATTTTCCAGCGACCGCCAACGTAACTGTTCCGGATTGCCCGCATATCGGTCAGTTTCGCGCATTCCGTTCGTTCGGGCCAGTTCGGCAATGCAGCAAAGGACGTCCTCGTCCTCCGGGTCCATCGCGCCCACCAGCTACGTCGCGGTGACCTTGGGCATTGGGGCCAAGTAGTAAAAGAACAGGAAGTCCGATCGGAGCAGTAAGTAGCAACGGAACTCCGTATCGGCTGAGCACCCGTTCACGTCACCGCTTGTCGCTACGACGGAGGCCGAGCGGCAACGGCCTTGAGCACGGCGCTTAGGTGCTCGATCCCGCGCGTGATGTCACGATCATCCAGGCTCGCATACCCCATCACGAGACCGGGGTGGTCCGGACGATCGGAGATGGATGATGGGTCATAGAGCGGTGTGATGGGATACACGCCTACCCCCGCCGCTCGTGCCGCGGAGACGAGCATGGTCTCCTGGTCCATTGGAAACCGCGTGAGCCAAGCAACGACATGCAGACCTGCCTCCGCGCCAACAATCCTGACCTCATCGCGGAGTTGACTCTTCTGCAACGCAGTCAGGAGAGCGGTTCGCCGCTCCCCATTGCGCCTGCGCACCCGTCGCACATGCCGTTCGTAGGCGCCACTGGTGAGCAACTCCGCCAGGGCGTCCTGTTCCAGGCTCGGCGTGTGCCGATCCGCCAGCCGCTTCGCCGCGCGGAAGGCTTGGCTCAACGCCTGTGGAACCACCAGATAGCCGAGCCGCAAGGCGGGCGAGAGTGTCTTCGAGACCGTCCCGAGATAGATGACGTTCCTGGCTCCCTCTAAGGTCTGCAGGGTGGGAATGGGGGCGACGTCGAAACGATATTCGCCGTCGTAGTCGTCTTCAATGACATAAGCCCCGCAGTTCCGTGCCCATGCCAGCAGGTCCTGCCGGCGACTGACGGACATGACGCTGCCGAGCGGGAACTGGTGGGACGGTGTCACGTAAGCCAGACGGGCGGGTGGGAGTTGATCCGTGCGCATGCCTTCCCGGTCCACCGCCCGAGGAATCAGCCGGGCGCCCGTGGCCAGGAGGATGTCTCGCGCCGCCGCATAGCACGGGTTCTCGATGACCGCCGGCTCCCCGGGATTGAGCAGCAACCGCACACACAGGTCGAGACCTTGCTGCGACCCGTTCACTACGATGATCTGCTCGGGATCGCAGCGCAGCCCTCGCGCCCGCCAGAGATAGCCTTGCAAGGCCGAGCGAAGTTCGGGCGAGCCGGACGGGTCGCCGTACTGGAGGCGGGACGGACGGCGCAGGATGGCAGCATCGACCGCCCGCTTCCAGGTGAGCGTGGGGAAATCCGACGCGGCGAGATCGCCATAGCGGAAGTCGGCAACGGGTGTGTCGGTTTCGGGCCGACGGTGCATGGGAAGGCCGACCACCCGCTGACCGAACTCTGAAAGGCGGGTTGGAGGCGCCTGGACGCCCTGCCTCATCACTGGCAGGTCCATTCTCAAGCCACTCGGGACCTGCGGCCTGGCGCCCTGCCTTGCTTCCAGGTACCCCTCGGCGGCGAGCTGTTCATACGCGGCCGTCACGGTCGTGCGGGACACGCCCAGGTCGGCGGCGAGAGCCCGCGACGACGGGAGGCGCGAGCCGGGGGGATAAACGCCTTCGGCGATTTGGGCCTTGATCGTATCGCTTATCCGGGCGGTGACGGTCTTGGCCCCATCCGACTGCGGGATTGCGAGCATTAACTGGACCAATCAGAAAGATGAAAACTGGCTATTCAGTGTGTGCCAGTTTTCGGGGAAACTCCACCCTGACAAGGAGGCCCAAATGTATATCCCCCCTGCGTTCCGCGAGACCGACCTGCCGTTCATCCATGAGACGATGCGAGCCGCCGGGCTCGCCAATCTGGTCACGGCGATGGCCGACGGAATGGTGTGCACGCCGCTGCCCTTGTTCCTCAACGCTGATGAAGGGGACATGGGCACGCTCTACGGGCATGTGGCGAAGGCGAATCCCCAGTGGAGGGAGGCGCCGATGGGGGAGGCCCTGGCGATCTTTATGGGGCCAGATGCCTACGTCACCCCCTCCTGGTACGAGGGCAAGAGCCGGGACGGAAAGGTCGTTCCGACGTGGAACTACGTGACGGTCCACGCCTACGGCCCGGTCGAATTCTTCGACGATGCCGAACGGCTGCTTGATGTCGTCACGCGCCTGACCGACCTCCACGAGGCATCGCGCCCTCGGCCCTGGGCCGTCAGCGATGCTCCATCTGACTTCATCCAAGCGCAGTTGCGGGGCATCGTCGGCGTGCGGTTGCCCATCACCCGGATCGACGCCAAGCGGAAGATGAGCCAGAACCGTAACGTGGAGGACAGGGCGAACGTGAAGGAAGGGCTCTCCAGGAGTGGTGACACTCGGGAACGCCAAGCCGCCGCTCTTATCCCAAGATGACATCGGGTTGCGCCGCCCGCATCGGGTCGCGAACGGCCGTTTCCCAATGTTAGCAGGATGTTTAATGCCTTACGTGTTCTTGGACGGAGGTGCCCCGTGCCCGATGTGAGCCAGTTCGCTTTGTTCTTCGCCGCCGCTCTGTTGCTTGCGGTTACGCCGGGGCCAGGCATCTTCTACGTCGCCGCCCGCACGCTTGCTGGCGGCCGAGCCGAGGGCATTGCCTCCAGTTTCGGTACTGGCTTGGGCGGCTTGGTCCATGTGCTCGCCGGCGCCCTGGGTGTCTCTGCCCTCGTGCTTGCCAGTGCCGAACTGTTCACGGCGCTGAAGTTGCTTGGCGCGGCCTACCTCGCTTGGCTCGGGTTGCGCACCATTCTGGCAGCCCGCAAAGACGCCCTCGCCGCGGCGGCCGAACAGGCTGGCGCACCGGCAGTTGGTGTGCGGCGTGCCTTTCGGGAGGGCGTGCTGGTGGAGGCGCTGAACCCCAAGACGGCCGCGTTCTTCCTTGCCTTTGTGCCGCAGTTCGTGGATCCCGCAGTGGGCGACGTGGCTCTACAATTCGCCGTGCTGGGCGTGGTTTCGGTTTTGCTCAACACACTCGCCGATGTGCTTGTAGCCTTCGCAGCCGGCAATGTGCGTTCGGGTATTGGGGGGCGGCCTCGCCTGGTCTGCCGGCTACGCGAAGCATCGGGCGCGGCTATGATCGCGCTCGGCCTGGGTCTGCTGCTCGCCCGCCGGCCGGCGGTGTGATAATAGGGCCGCCGGGCCATCGTGTGTTGAGCGCGGTCTGGTCGCCGGCTCTCTGCTCAAGTTCCAGACGCAGGCTAAAGCCGCAGATCGGCGAACGGTTATCTGGAAAACGTCGGAGCTGGTGTCGCCAATCGGACTTTCTGTTCCGCTGCTACCCAAACCCCCTTGTCGTCGGCACCTGCAGCTGACGGCGCTGGATGCGGCGGAGGCGGAGCACCAAGCGCAGCATCCGCCGCATCCGGCGTTGCCCCCTTCTTACTCCCCCTCCCTTTATGGTCGGGGTCATAAGAAGGGTAGCGTCCAGCCGGATTGACCACAGCAGTCAAGTCCGCTTGACCACTTTGTTGCGTGGAGTTGACTGTATCGCGCGAGGCGCTAGCCAGCTCGTAGCAAGGGCGGTACTGGTTGGAGCCTCGGCGGCCGCCATGCGAGATGCGCTCGATGAAGCCCAGAGACATCAGGAGCTTGACGCTGTTGATGGCGGTCGTCCGCGTCTTGTTGATGCGCACGGCAAGCGTCTCGTAGCTGGGCCACGCCGCACCCTTCTTGGGGTTATACAGGTCGTCGATGTGCCAAGCCGACCCTATCGCAGCGACGGTGATTTTCGGATGAGACATCACCATCCGGATCCAGCAGGAGCGGGTGGCTCGATCAATGATGATGGCGGCATTCATGGAGGCGTCGGACATCACCGGCACTCCTGGCCAGCCAGCCACGCCTCAGCGGCGGCCTTGCGGATCAGCGTTCGGCGGCCAACGCGGACAACAGGCGGACCGTCGCCGCGCTGTTGCATGACGTAGAAGGTTCGGGGGGAAATACCGACAGCGGCACAAAACATGCGGACGCTGTAGGTGAGCTGGTCGGCGGGAAGAGTTTCGATATGCACAGCTTTTCTTTCTCAGAATGGAAGGGTGTTCGCCTCTGCCGTCCTGGTCCTCTCGGTGTGCGCCGAGGAGCATATTTGAGCATAGTGCTGCGAGCTTTTGCATAGTGGTCCGGCCCCCGATCATGATTTTTCAGAGGGGCGAAGCACCAGTTTGCTGGAGTCCCATCGAGGAGACAGGCTCGCCACGGTGGCGCACGAGCTCATCCTTGGGCATCCCTTCACGGCCCTGCCTGCCTATCCGCTCTGCATCTGATACAATCCTCGAAATGCCCCCCTTGATTGAATTTAGAGGATCAGACATCATGTACGAAAATACGCGCAAGTTTAGTACCAAGAACTTTACCGTTGTCTGGAGGGAATATGAGCCGAAATTTGTAGACCCGTTGGCGCTTGGTCAAGATGTGACTGAAATGGTTACTGAAGGTCGAGCCATGCTCACCCAAATGAACGCGAAGGTCTACTTCCGCGACGTGGAAATTGGAAGTGCGTGCCTTGCGGATTGCATCTACATTTACGCTGACGCAGACAACCCGTATGGCCATGACCGCGTGATCGTCGAGGACCGGAGTTATCACAGCAAGGTGGTGCGTTGGGCCACTAACGATGCGCGACAGCAACTCGCTGATATACGAAGTGAGTGGCCGGACCTTTACATCAGGAAGACAGGATAATCGGGACCAGCACCGTAGCGGTGCACCACCCAGGTGGCGGCCTCCATCGAGCTCAGGAAGTCGCGTCCTTTGCGGATCTGAGCGTGGGCGGTGGCAGGGAGGCGGTGTCGCTGGACGTGAGCATTGGGCTTCCTGGGCATCCGTCGCCGCCGCACGATGCGCTGGGGCGCCCCGTTCCCAAGGCGCCCCAGGCAGGACTGCGTAGCGTCCGGTCAGCGGCGGAAGCAGCCGGTGGACGGGCCGCTCAGCAGGACGGCACACCATGGAATTCGCCAACAGTGTCCGCTGCTACTCGAACCCCACTGACAAGGCGTCGCTCAGTCGTCCGCGTTCATCGCCGGCAAGCTTTCCAGCCATTCCTCCAGCGACGTCTCGTTCAACAGTTCCGCCGCTTCTGGGGTCACTACACGAAAGTGATCAGATTGTCCGGGATGTAGGAACGAAAATAGAACTTATGCTGCGAGCAGGGACTG
>NZ_VTTO01000035.1 GCF_008364825.1 Azospirillum sp. B21 | reverse complement strand
GCTTTGCATAGAAGCCCTTGATCCGTCGATACGATCTTGGTCAAGCCGCGTGAAAATTCTCAGGAGAAAGCGACACCAGCACGAACGCGGCGCCGACCTCAATGCGCTGAGTCACGCCCTCCGTCTCTACGGCCTGATGCTCGCCGCCGGCGATCCCCGCCCGGCGCGCGAGCTCGACGAGACCACCGACGCCCCCGAGCACCGGCGCCTCGCCGAGGACGCGCTGTGGGCGTTGACGCAGGCCGTCCCCGGGGCCCGCCTGCCGGCGCTCGCCCGGGCGATGCGGGCGTGGATCGCCGCCAACCGCCCGCGCGGCGCGGTGCGCGCCGCCCTGCCGGCGGCGCTGCAGGCCACCGGCGTGACCCGCAGACTACTGCCCATCCTCGCCGGCGCCAACACCCTGCACCCGGACAGCCCGCTGGACCCGGACGGCTGGGTGCTGGCCTTCGCCCGCAGTCTGGAGCGCGAGGCCGAGGATGGCCTCACCATCCTGCGCCGGCTCGAGCACGCCTGGCGCGCTGCCCGCGCCGGCATTGGGCCGCGCCGCTCGAACAGCCGCCTACCGGCCGCCGTCGATCTGCTCGCCGCCACGCCGTTGCTCGGACCGGCCCGGCTGGCCAGCCTGCTCGGCTGCAGCGTCCGCGGCGCCGGGCTGATGCTGGAGGAATTGGTGGCCTGCGGGGTCGCCGTGGAGGTGACCAGCCGCGGCAGCCACCGCCTGTACGGCCTGCCCGGCACTGACGGTATCCGCGGCGAGACCGCCGGGCCGCGCCGCTACGGACAGCGGCGGGGACGGCCGCCGAAGCTCGTCGTGCCGGAGCCGCTGGCGATGGTGGAAGAGCCCCCGCCCGCACCAGCGGTGCCCGCCCGCCTTGACCGCCTGGAGGTCGACTACGCCGCGCTGGACGCCTTGCTCGCCGACACCAACCGGGTCGTCGAGCGCATCCAGGCAATTCTGAAGAAGCGGTAGCGCGGGAGGATTCCATCAGGCCACGCGCCAGTTGGATCGAAGCGGCGGGATGGCCATAGACGATCATCTCTTGCCGCCGCTGGGAGGATCGCTACGAAGGTCGCAATGGACGCGACTGATCCGATGATATTGAAAAACCGGGGAACTCATCGCGAACCGATCGGTCGGCATTCCGCCCAATCTCTTTCTTTGCCCGCGCATAGCCTCGGCACCAGAAGCCGCTGTTCAAGCCATGCTGCCACAGCTTCTACGCGCTGACCTTAATCATCGACGTCATCGAAGATCGTGCTGCTATCCTCAGCAACCGACGTTGCGGAGATGCTCGCCGCCGTTGTCACCTGAGCTGACCAAGAAGAAGGTTCTGAAGAGGGCGCATCCTTCTCAAGCGTGCTGATATGGGCGCTAATTTCGAGATAGAAGGTGTCGAGCGGCTCCGGACGCCCATCCGGGAAGAAGAATGGCTCAGCCTTTTCCATACTGTCTTTGAATTCCTCATAGAGGCTAAGTTCGTTGTCCGAGGAGAAGCGGTAGCGCAGCTCGTTCAGCAGGTTCTCGATATCATTCAGCCATTCTTCGCGGAAGCGCGTGGCGAGGTCGTTAAACTCCTCATCGGTGAAGATCTGGCGATAGATGTTGTTCGCAAACACCTTGCTCTGCATGTAAGTGATCGCGTTATCGTCCATATGTTCGACAATCCGCTTTCGGGCCGCTTCGGGCAAGAAGCCGTAAGAGTTGAGGGCCGCCAGGAGCAACAGGCTGCCCGGCGACAGGTCGTCGGTGTTCGTCGTTGCGGCCCATTCGAGAACGTCTGGCCGCGCAGCGACGATCTTGCCGAGAAAGCTGCTACCCGCGCGGGCGCCGAGGAACGACTTGAAACTCTCGTCGAGCGAACGATCCTGAAACCGCCCTAACAGTACCGGAAACAGCGAGGCCGGGACGCGGACATGGGCGTGCTGAGTTGTCAACGGTGCGCATACGACTTCGCGGACAAGCCTATCGACCTTGGCGCCATGCACATAGAGCTCGATCAGCTCAGGGGAGCGGGCGACGATCTCGGCGAACGCATCGGTCACGGTCGGATGCCGAAACACCCAGCGATCACCGTCTTCAGCGGCAAAGCGCCGCGTGAGGCTGTCATTCAAATGCTCGATCGCCTTGGCGACGGCGGCCGGCTGTACGCCCAATAGCCGCGTGACCATGTCGAGCGCCGGGTGCTGCCCGATCGGCGATGGCACGCCGCTTTCCGAGTTGAGGAAAATCAGCGCGACGGCGCCGAGCGACGGCGCATCAAGCTGTTCGAGTACCTCGGTCAGGAACTCGACCGGCTGCTCGACAAGCTCCTTCAACCGCCCCGCGCTGAGCTTCAGCTTGCTGATGAACAGCGGATCACCGAGCCGCCGTGCGGTTTCGGGCAGAAATGCCTTGTTGGCGGCGACAGCGGGCAGAAACGGCTTTAGCCGCTGGCGCATCGCCTGGGGATGGACCCGGCGGACATGGTTGTAGAGCATCTGCGCGCGTTCATTCCCGCTCAGCTCTTGGACATTTACGACGACTTGACTCTCCTTGAACAAGGGGAACGCGCTCAGCTTGAGGTGAGGCCGGGCCGCCTTCCAAATATAGTTGCGGGACGTAAAAATGATGCGGGCGCCGCCCTCAATCGCCGCGCGCAGCGTGCCGAGTTCGGCATTCCACCGGCTCATTCGGTCGACGTCGAAGTGATTGGGCCCGAAGGCGTCGTCGACCCACAGCAACTGCTTTTCGCCGGGATGCCAGAAGTGCAGCTGATCGGGCGCGTTGATCTTTACGGCGCCGATGCAGCCATCGTCGAGCGCGCCCAGCGCCAGGATCGCCGCGATTGTCGATTTGCCAGAGGCCGGATCACCAAGCAGGATGACGAAGCGATGCTCTTGGAGCGCCTTGACCGCGTCCCGATAGGCGTCGGTCGGCACGAAGCAGCTGAGATCGGATCCCATATTGTCGAGGATGGCCTTGGCCTGCTTGTAGGCATGGTCGGTGATGATGTGGGAAAGGTCGCCGATCCCGTAGATCCGGGGTACCAACATACGCAGGCGCACGCTCTCCTCGAGTTGCTGCTCGATCCACGAGCCGCCGAAGACCAAGCATCGCTTCACGCCCACCGCCTCGAACGCGGCGCAAATCTCCTTGTCCGCCTCACCCGAGACGCCAGCGTTGGTGAGGATCACATAATCCTCGGCGAGCCCGTCCTTGGCGAGTTGCTCCGCCTTCGGCAGTTCGTTCTTCAGGTTGGCCAGCGTCAGGTTGGCGCCGGGCTTCCCCATGAACTTGCACTGGAGCGTCGACTTGACCGGCTGACCGTCATCCCCAGTCCATGTCCCAAGAAACGCTCCGTCCCGGCCCCCATCATTCGACCCCAAGAAGGTTTGCACCGGGCGTTTCAGGATCTCGGCCGCGACCGCCGCGGCGAGATCCTGAAACGCCTTCCAGCCCAATTTGGTCAGATCGAAGGTCATCCCCCTGTTTCGCCTATGCGGCCGCTCCGCCTTTTTCGCCGAGCTCCCAGAGCGCATCGATGCCGTTTAGGTAGTTCACCACCCGCCAGTCTTCATCGTCGATGATGCCTCCGCCCGTATAGGGCGTGCCCTCCTCCAATACCTCGGCGCGGCGAAACCAGCCCGTGTGGCAGGTCCAGCTGTCGTCGCCGGCATCCTCGGAGATTGCCTGGATCTGCGCGAGGTGATCGTTGTCCCGGTCCCGCAGCGGCCCCGCCATGGCGGCGAAGAGGATCGTCAATACGCCCTTGCGCTCGCCGATGAACACGATCGGCCAGAGGAGCCCGGCCAAGTGCAGCCGTTCGGCTATGCGTATCACGCGCGTGTCGTGATCCTCATCCCAGATGATCGCGAAGTCGTGGATGCGGCCTTTCTCCAGGGGGGCGCCACCGATGTCGCGCCACTGCACCGAGCGGAACACCGAATGGTGGACCCCGCGCCCGAGCCGGCCAATCGGTGCGGGCTCGTCGTAAAGGCACGAAAAAATATGGGAATAGAAACTGGTCGTCATGGGCTTGCTCCTTGCCGAGGATCATCGCGGCTCCCGCCGCTGCGCCCAGGCTTTCGACCCACGCGCACCTTGAAGATCGCACAAAAAGTTCAGGGAATGAAGCGAAAGCTGGGCTTTGCCACGTGTATGATGGCTCCGCCGGCTGAAGACCTCGCGGCCGGTTCTGACAACACTAGCCCCCATGACCCTGCTGACCTGAAGTTGGCTCGTCTCACGTTCGGTCATCAACGAGGGTTGCGCCGGGTAGGCTGGCGCCGAGCCTCAGACAAAAGAGGCGAGACAAACCGCTCCTTGCTCATCTGCCTTGTCCGTGACTATGGCCGGGACAACGGCTTAGAAGGGCTACGAGCGAAGATCCTGCCGAAGAACTGCAGCAAGCGTCCGCGTCCAACCCAACCAGCCGGCCGCTGACCAGATCGGGCAGCAGACTGTCCAGGGAATGGAGATGCAGGCTGCGGACGTCTGCGGTATCCAGCATGAAATCGTCCAGTTCGGCAATGATCGGACGAAAAGTAGCGTGGCCTTGACCATTACGCAACCGTGGAGAGCTGGACTTCACGAACCCGCGCGCCGTACGGAATGCTCCGACGCCGGGATTGACCGGGACGGGTCAAACACCCGAAACTGTGACCATAGCTCCCCCCTTCCGGCTAATCAGATCGCCATTTTCCATGCCGACCTTCGTCCGACGTTCACCGACGCAATGTCCTGTCCTCGTGACGCGCCGCCTCCGGCAGGTTCTGCCCGCATCCGAAGACGGCCAGCCGCGCGAGGGGGTGTTCGCGGACTTCCTGGACAACCGCCTCGTCGTGCTGCTGGGCGAGCCGGGGCTCGGCAAGACCACCGAGTTCAACCGGGCCGCGACGGTTGAGGCGGATGCGGAGGTGATGCCGGTCGGCCGCTTCCTGAGCCGGCCGGCATCGGCGATGCAGGGCCGCACGCTGTACCTGGACGGTCTTGACGAGCACCGGGCGCGCACCGGCGGCGGGCGCAGCGTGATGGACCACATCCTCGGCAAGCTGGAGGAACTCGGCAGCCCGAAGGTCCGGCTGTCCTGTCGCACCGCCGACTGGTACGGCGGCAGCGATACCCGCATGCTGTCGCAGCTCGGCAGGGAGCCGGTGGTCCTGGAGCTGCTGCCGCTCAAGTTCGAGGATGCCGTCGTCATCGCGGCAGCGCGGTTGGACGACGCCGGGGCCAGGGCCTTCATCGCCGGAGCCAGGGCGCGCAACCTGGACCCCTGGCTGCTCAATCCCGAACTGCTCGGCCTGTTGCTGGAGGCCCATGTCGGTGACGGCGGCTGGCCCGCCACCCGCACCGCCCTGTTCGAAAGCGCCCGAGCCCAGCTGCTGACGGAACTGAACGACGAGCATGCCGAGGTGGTGGGCGATTCCGTGTCCGACCCGGCGCTGTCCGCGGCGGCCGATTGGCTTTCCGTCGTGGCGCTGCTCGCCAACCTGATGGGCTTCGCGCTCCACCCCAACCAAGCCGATGCCGAGTTCACCGCGATCCAGTCCCTTGGCGGCGATGTTCCGGCCTTGTCCGCGGCGGCACGGCGGCGGCCGTTCTCACCGGTCGAGGACCGGCGGGTGGTGCCGCGCCACCGCATGATCGCGGAGTACATGGCCGCCCGCCACCTGCGCGACCGGATGCGGGCGGCGGGCCTGCCGCTCGGCCGCGTGCTGGCGCTGATCACCGGTTGGGACGGCGGTACGCTGTCCGACCTGCGCGGCGTCTATGCCTGGCTGGTCGCCCTGATGCCTGAGCATGCCGAGCACCTTCTCAGCCGCGATCCACTGGGGGCCATCCTGTACGGCGACGCCGCGTCTTGGAGGGTGGAGGCCAAGCACTCGGCATTTCGCCATCTGCGGACGCTGGCGGATCAGGACCCGTGGTTCCGGGCGCAGGAGCGGACGCCGGGCTGGTCGGGCATGGGTGCCCCCTTCGGCGGCTTGTCCTGCCCAGAGCTCGTGCCGGATTTCCGCGATGCACTTTGCGAGACGGGCAAACCGCATCTGCTCGCAACCGTGTTGGACATCGTCGAGAATGGGCCGCCGCGGCCGGAACTCGGGGATGATCTGCTTGCCGTCGCACGCAACGACGGTGTCAGCGATGCCTTCCGTTCTCACGCGATCGACGCGTTCTCCCGCGCCTGTCTGGATCGTCAGGACGATCTGCTAGCCCTACTGGACGCGGTGCATGACGGTACCGTGGCGGATCGGCGGCAGGACATCCGGGCCTCCCTGCTGCGGCGCCTATATCCGGGGCTGCTGACACCGGATCAGCTTGTCGGCTACCTGACGGGAAGGCGTGTACGGGAGTATATCGGACACTACAGCACGGACCTGCGCCACGGCATCGTCCGGCGAACGCCACGGGACCAGCTGGTGCCCCTGGCCGACGCACTGGCCTCGCGCGGGGCTCCCCACGACATGCGCGCGCAATTCGATCATTCCTGGCTGGTGATCGGACTTCTGGAGCGCATCCTTCGCGAAGTGCCGGAAGACGCCACCCCGGAGCGCCTGTACCGCTGGCTTGCCGCCGGGCTGGACGATCGGCATCAGACCATTCGGCTACCCGATGCCAAACGGCTACAAGCACATCTCGCGGAACCCGCCATGGTTCGGGCGATGTTCCGGACGTGGCTGTCGGAGACACACGACAATTACTGGCGCGGTTACTGGGGCTTTCAGGAGCGCATCCTCAACACGCCACTTCCTCCTGGTTTTTCCTTTGATCTGGTGTCCTGGGCAAGGGAGGCAAGCGGGCCGGAAGGGGCCGCGTTCCTGCTCGACTTGGCCGTTCGTACGGCCGGTGGTCGCGTCGGCGATGGTTGTGAGGTGACGCTCGACGAGTTGTCGGCGCTTCCCGACGAACGGCCGGACCTAGAACCGGCACTCGCCGCGGCCCTTACGACGCGTGTGCATGAGCCGCATTCCGAGCATATCGCGCTCTCCCGCCGCTTGCGCGATGCCAAGCAGCTTCATCAAGCCGAGGGCGCTGCCGAACTGGCCCCGCATCTCGAGGAAATCCGGAGCGGAGCCGCTTTCGATACGCTCGACTGGGCTGCGGGGTTCGGGTCACTCACCGGGCTGGAGGGCGAAAAGCTGAACGCCTTCCGCACGCGCATCGCCGAAGATGTCGGAGATGAGGCAGCCATTGCGATCATGGCCGGCTTCCGGAACATTGTGCTCCGTGACGATCTGCCGAGCCCGAACGAACTTGCCGACACGACCGTGACGGATCGCCGTCACTTCGCAGTGCTCCCGCTCCTGGTCGGCATGGAGATTTTGGCGACAGAGGGAAAGGAAGCCGTTCTGGGTCTGCCGGATCGCACCTTGGAAGCGGCGTTATGCGGTTCCGTGACCGAGGATCAGTACTCCGAACCGTGGATCCAATGGATTCTGGCCGAGCGTTCCGAGTTGGCCTCGCGAAGCCTGGCGGCGTTCTGGCGCATCTGTCTTGAGCGGAGCTTGCAGTGTCCCCCTGGGCTGTTCGGACTGAAGGGGCGGGAGCCCCTTGGACACATCGCCGGCGGCATGGCGGTGGCCTTACTGCGGGACTTTCCGAAAGCTTCAGTCCGGGCGGTGGACGGCCTGCTGAACGCCGCCTTGTGGCATGGCGACCGCGAAGCCCTGCTGGACCTCGCCGTTCACCACCTTGCCGGCGACGATCCGGACGACGAGCGGCTCCTGCTGTGGAGCGCCCTGGCCTTCCATCTCGCACCGGACCGCTTCGCCTCCGATTTCGAAGACCGGCTGTCCCGGTGGGAGGACATGAGCTGGGACGTCATCGCCCCTGTCCTGCTGTTGGCCCTGGGTGGCCGCGCCGAGGGGTGGAGCTTTTCCACCCAGCAGGCCATGGTGCTGATCCGGTCGCTGGCCCCACGTTTCGGGGACGCTGCGTACAGCATCGAGAACGGGCGCCGGGTTCGCGGAGCGTCCGAGTTCGCACGCCTCATCCGCGCCTGCATCGACCATCTCGCCGCCGACCCCTCAACAGACGCGGCCAACGTCCTCGCCGCTTGGCGCGACGATCCCCGGCAGCCCTCCTGGCATGACGCCTTCGCCCATGCCGCGGCACGGCAGCTGCGGGTCCGCCGCGAAGCCTTGTTCCAACACGCCGACGTCGCGCAGGTGGTGGCGGCGCTCGACGGCGGGCCGCCGGCCAACGCCGCGGACTTGCAGGCGCTCGTTGTCCAGCATCTGGAGGACATCGCCGGGGAAATCCGCACCGGCTCCGGCGACGGCTGGAAAACCTTCTGGAACACCGAGGTGGAGAAGCACGTCAGACCCAAGGTGGAGAACATCTGCCGCAATGCCCTGCTCGGCCTGCTGAAGCCCCGCCTCATCCGCCACGGCGCGGTGGCGAAGCCGGAGGGCTATTACGCCGGGAGCAAGCGCGCCGACATCGACGTGACCGCCGGCACCCTCGTGTTACCCGTTGAGATCAAACTGCAAATGCACGATGCGCTGTGGACGGCGGCGGAAGGGCAGTTGCAGCGGCTCTACACGGCCGATCCGCTGGCGGGCGGACGTGGCGTGTATCTTGTGTTCTGGTTCGGCCCGACGGTTGACCTCACGTCCCCACGTGACGGCTCGCCGCCCCCGGCATCGGCGGGAGACCTGAAGACGGCGCTCGTGAATCGGCTGACGGGCAGTGCGCGCGAACTGCTGTCGGTGGTGGTGATCGACGCAGGGCCGCCGGACCCTACTCTTCAGCACCAGCAGGTCCGAAGGCGGCGTAAGGCGATCCTTCGGGTACCTCGCGCATCATCTCCGACAGTTCGGACCTGACCTATTAGGCGAGGCTCTCTCTCCAAATTCCAGCCGACGACCAACGCCACCTCTACTCGGTCAAGCCGATGTCCGCAGCCTTACTCCCAAGGTCGTGGGACAGAGCGCCCTCCACTGCTTCCATGTCAATTCCGACAGCTTTCGCGCCAGCTTGGCCGTCCTGGTCGGCTGCAGCGTCCGCGGCGCCGGGCTGATGCTGGAGGATCTGGTAGCCTGCGGCGTTGCCGTCGAGGTGACCGGCAGCGTCAACCACCGCCTGTACGGCCTGCCGGGTGGCGAAACCGCCGGATCGCCCACCCTGGGCGGGAACTTCGTTCCCCTGTTCAAGAATACTCTGTTCTAAGATTCCGGAGAGCCGGAACCCCGCACCAACCCTGGACGGAGACGGGGTGTCGGGGTGAAAAGTACGGGGTTACGGGATCACGTGTGCGGAGGGACAGCGACCGACGGGGTGACTTTTACGGGGGTACGGGGTGCCTTGGACGGAGTGCACCGACGCATCAAGCCGATGCGGAAGCGCCATGCAACGCGTCTTCCACCTAAATGTTTGAGGCAGCAGGGATTCCGGGGTGCCAATGCACTGCGAACGCTGATGCCTTCGCAGTGCATGGCCTTGGTGCCCGCCCCGGGCTGAGCGGCGGCGAGGCCGACGGCAGGCCTCACCCTGGGCGTCCTCATCGGCTCTAACTGGCCGCTCCCGTCCCGGCCTCCTCCGGTTCATGCGCTCCACGCCAAGCTGAGCGAGAGGGTGCGCGCCCGGCGGTGGTCGATCCCCTCAGAGTGCAGATTCCAACGGAAAGCGGCCACCTATTCCGACGCCAAAGCGGCCAGTGTTCCGATCGCAAGCCGGCCGACCTTCCGATTTGAAAGCGGCCACCGTTCCAAGATGAACCCGGCCACTCTTTCACCGTGAAGGTGGCCGGCGGCATCCTCGGCACGATCATGGCGTCTTCCCCGCATGGCGAGCTTCCACCAAGCACCGCCTCCTGATCCAACCGACAGGAGGAGCGGATGCCAGCCTTGAGGGTTTCCATGCGGCAGGTCCGTGAATTGTTTCGTCTGAAGTTCGGCAGCCTGCTGCCGAGCAGCGATCGTCAGATCGCAGCCCACCTCGGTGTCGCGCGCAGCACCGCGGCGGAGTACCTGGAGCGCGCCCGCGCCGCCGGCCTGTCCTGGCCGCTGCCCCTCTACCTCAGCGACGCTGATCTGGAGGAGCGGCTGTTCGCCCGCCCGAACATTCGCCCCGGTACGCGGCGGCGCCCGGAACCCAACTGGGTGGCCATGCACCGTGAGCTCAGGCGGCCGGGCGCCACGCTCATGATCCTGTGGGAGGAGTACCGCGCCACCCAGCCCGAGGGTTACGCCTACAGCCGCTTCTGCGAGCTGTACCGGGCGTTCGAGACGCGCCTCGCCCCCAGCATGCGGCAAACCCACCTGGCCGGCGGCAAGGTCTTCGTCGATCACTCCGGCAAGACGCTGCCCATCCGCGATCCGGTTACCGGCGCCATACGCCCCGCCCAGCTCTTCATCGCCGTGTTGGGCGCCTCCAACTGCACCTACGCCGAGGCGACCTGGACGCAGACCCTGCCCGACTGGATTGGTGCGCATGTCCGCATGCTAGAAGCGTTTCAGGGCTGCCCGCGCCTGATCGTGCCGGACAACCTGAAGAGCGGCGTCCTCAAGGTGTCCTTCTACGACCCGGAGCTCAACCGCACCTACGCCCACATGGCCCAGGCCTACGGCGTCGGCATTCTGCCGGCCCGCCCGCGCCGGCCACGCGACAAGGCCAAGGTCGAGGCCGGCGTGCGCGTCGCCCAATACTTTATCCTCGGCCGGCTGCGCAACGTGCCGTTCTTCTCGCTGGCCGACGCCAACGGCGCGATCGGCCGCGCGCCGGAGGATCTCAACACGCGGCCCCAGCGCCGCCTCGGGCTGAGCCGGCAGTAGCTGTTCGCACAGCTCGACTGCGGGATATGATGGCAGCGGGCGGAATTGGCCTTGTGTGGCCAGTGGGTAACCGAAACGGCGACGGGAGCCCGACCTCCGACACCGCCATCATCCATGCAACACGCCAGCTCTCGTTGCAACATTCTACCTCCATTTACAACGCTTAACAGGGCTGACCGCCGCTGCCGAGTCATGATCGTCCCAGGCATTTACGCCACTAGCCTGGAGGATTGGGAAATGGCCAAGCGTGCCCTTGTCGTCATCGATCTGCAGAACGACTACTTCCCTGGTGGGAAATGGAGCTTGAGCGGCGTCGAAGCTGCCGCCGCCAACGCCGTCCGGCTAATTGCCGCTTTCCGTGCAGAGAAGGAGCCGGTCGTGCACATTCGGCATGAGTTTGCCACGACCGAGGCGCCGTTCTTCGTTCCCGGCTCCAAAGGAGCGGAGATTCATCCGGTCGTCGCCAGCCGGCCGGGGGAGCCGGTGGTGCTGAAGCACCAGATCAATTCCTTCCGCGACACCGAATTGAAGGTCCTGCTGGACGGCTGGGGTGTGGACGAGGTCGTCATCTGCGGCGCCATGAGCCACATGTGCGTGGACGCCTGCACCCGCGCCGCGGTCGATTTCGGATACAAGGCGACGGTCGTCCACGATGCCTGCGCGTCACGCGACCTAGCTTTCGATGGCATCACCGTTCCGGCGGCCCACGTCCACGCCGCCTTCATGGCGGCTCTCGGCTTCGCTTACGCCACGCTGCCGTCCACGGACGAGTTTCTCGGCAAGGCTGCCGTCGCAGCCTGAGCGCCCGCAGGAGTCCGCATCATGAAATGCATCCTGACTTGCGCCACCTGCGGCGCCACCCGCCGCGACGTCCTGGCGGGCGGCGCCATCCTGACCGCCGCCGGTCTCGTCGCGGCGGCCCTCCCCCCCATCGGACCGGCCATCGCCGGGACCTCTCACGCAGGAGACCACATCATGGGTACGATCAAGACCAAGGACGGCGCCGAGATCTTCTACAAGGACTGGGGACCGCGCGAGGCGCAGGCCATCGTCTTCCATCACGGCTGGCCTCTGTCGGCTGACGACTGGGACAGCCAGATGCTGTTCTTCCTGTCGAAGGGCTACCGGGTCGTCGCGCATGACCGGCGCGGCCACGGCCGCTCCACCCAGACGGCCACCGGCAACGAAATGGACACCTATGCCGAGGACGTGAAGGCGTTGGCCGCCGCGCTGGAGTTGAAGGGGGCGATCCATGTCGGCCACTCCACGGGCGGAGGCGAGGTCGCCCGCTATGTGGCGCGGGCGGAGCCCGGACGTGTGAAGAAGGCCGTGCTGATCGGCGCCGTGCCGCCGGTGATGGTGAAGTCCGACCGGAACCCCGGCGGTCTTCCGCTCGACGTGTTCGACGGCTTCCGCGCCCAGGTGGCCGCGAACCGTGCGCAATTCTATCGCGACGTTCCGGCCGGCCCCTTCTACGGCTTCAACCGGCCCGGCGCAGCGGTGTCGCAGGGCGTGATCGACAACTGGTGGCGCCAGGGAATGATGGGAGGGATCAAGGCCCAGTACGACTGCATCAAGGCCTTCTCCGAGACCGACTTCACGGAGGATCTGAAGACGATCGACGTGCCCGTGTTCCTGATGCACGGCGACGATGACCAGATCGTGCCCATCGCGGACTCGGCGATCCTCGGCATCAAGCTGCTGAAACATGGCAGCTTGAAGATTTACGAGGGCTTCGATCACGGCATGGCCACCACGCGCGCGGACGTGATCAACGCCGACCTGCTGGCCTTCATCCGGGATTGATCCACCCGGCGCCCATCCATCATGAACCGGCGGAGGCAGCCATGGTCCATCGGGTCCAGCGACCCGTACCGTTCACCGTCCCGCGGCGGTCTTTCCTTGCCGGGGCCGCCGCACTGGCCGCGGCCGGCACGACGATCGCCGGGCAGGCCATGGCCGCCCCGCCGCGACGGTTCGGACACGGCAGATTCCAGATCGACGTCTTCAGCGACGGCTTCATCACCCTGCCCGATACCGTCATAGCGCCGGATGCCACGACGGCCGAGAGGGCCGACATCATCCGGCGGCTGGGCGGACGGCAGGGAATGGCCGACATTCCCGTCAACATCCCCCTGATCCGGACCGGCGAGGCGCTGATCCTCGTCGACACCGGATCGGGGGACAAGTTCCAGGCCACGGCCGGACGGCTGCGGGACAATCTGCTGGCCGCCGGCATCGCTCCCGACGCCGTCACCCATGTCGTGCTGACCCACGCCCATCCCGACCATGCGGGCGGCATCCTGCGGCCGGACGGGACGCTGTCCTTCCCCAACGCCGCCTATCACGTGGCAGCGGCCGAGTGGGATTTCTGGGTGGAACAGGATCCGGCCGCGCGTTATCCCGGCTTGAGCGGTTTCGTGCCGGGCGCCCGCCGCGACCTGGGGGCCGTGGCCGGGCGGCTGGTCCGCCTGCGTGACGGGGACGAGCTGGTGTCCGGCATCCGTGTTCTCGCTACACCGGGCCACACACCGGGCCATATTTCCCTGGAACTGGCCGGCGACGACGGCCTGCTGATCACCGGCGACGCCATCACGAACGTCGTCGCGTCCTTCGAACATCCGCGCTGGCGCTTCGGCTTCGACACCGACCAGGAGCAGGGCATCGCCACGCGCAGCCGTCTGATCGAGCGGGCGGCGGCGGAGAAGCTGCGCATGCTCGGCTATCACTGGACCAGCTCCGGCTTCGCAATCGCCGAACGGCATGGCGCCGCCTATCGCTGCGTCGCGCTGTCCTGACCGCCGCAGGCGGTGAACGGAAGACCGGCATCTCCCCAACAAACCCGCAACCCCAAGCCAGTCACACGGAGCGAGCGTCATGACCAAGCCGTTTCTGACCCGTGCCAACGGCGCCCCGGTCGCCGACAACCTGAACATCCTGACCGCAGGG
This sequence comes from Azospirillum sp. B21, assembly GCF_008364825.1. Lineage (GTDB taxonomy): Bacteria > Pseudomonadota > Alphaproteobacteria > Azospirillales > Azospirillaceae > Azospirillum. Next base: position 19,487 of record NZ_VTTO01000035.1, on the reverse strand, counting down.
CGCCGCGGGCCTGCGCTGCTGCAGGACATCTGGCTGCTCGAGAAGCTGGCCCATTTCGACCGGGAGGTGATCCCGGAACGGCGCATGCATGCCAAAGGCTCCGGCGCCTACGGCACCTTCACGGTGACGCACGACATCACCCGCTACACCAAGGCGAGGCTATTCGCCGAAATCGGGAAACGAACCCCCGTCTTCCTTCGCTTCTCCACGGTGGCGGGAGAGCGCGGGGCGGCCGACGCGGAGCGCGACATCCGTGGTTTCGCCGTGAAGTTCTATACCGAGGAGGGCAACTGGGACATCGTCGGCAACAACACGCCCATCTTCTTCTTCCGCGACCCGTTGCGCTTTCCCGACCTGAACCATGCCGTCAAGCGCGATCCGCGCACCGGCATGCGCAACGCCGGCAACAACTGGGATTTCTGGACCCTGCTGCCGGAGGCGCTGCATCAGGTGACCATCGTCATGTCCGACCGTGGCATCCCCCGGTCCTATCGACACATGCATGGTTTCGGCAGCCACACCTTCAGCATGATCAACGCCGCCCATGAGCGGGTGTGGGTGAAGTTCCATTTCCGCAGCCGGCAGGGCATCGAGAATTTGACCGATGCGGAGGCCGAGGCCGCCATCGGCAAGGACCGCGAAACCCATCAGCGCGACCTGTTCGACAGCATCGAGGCCGGGAACTTTCCACGCTGGACCCTGGCCATCCAGGTGATGACGGAATCCCAGGCCGCGTCCCACCGCCACGATCCGTTCGACCTCACCAAGGTCTGGCCGCAAGGCGACCATCCCCTGATCGAAGTCGGTGTGCTGGAACTCAACCGCAACCCGGAGAATGTCTTCGCCGAGGTGGAGCAGGCGGCCTTCTCCCCCGCCAATATCGTGCCCGGCATCGGCTTTTCCCCCGACCGCATGCTGCAGGCCCGGCTGTTCTCCTATGGCGACGCCCAACGCTACCGGCTGGGGGTGAATTTCAGCCAAATCCCCGTCAACGCGCCGAAATGCCCCTTCCACAGCTACCATCGCGACGGCGCCATGCGCACCGACGGGAATCTGGGTGCCACGCCGTCCTACGCTCCCAACAGCGGCGGCGAATGGGCGGGGCATCCGAACGCCGGGGAGCCGCCCCTGCCGTTGGAGGGGATGGCGGCCCATTGGGACCACCGGACCGCCGAGGACCATTGGGAGCAGCCGGGCAACCTGTTCCGACTGATGGGGCCGTTGCAACGCCAAGCCCTGTTCGAGAACACCGCCCGGTCGATAGCAGGTGCCGCCCCCCATATCCAGCGGCGCCACATCGAGAATTGCAGCATCGCCGACCCGGCCTATGGCGCGGGCGTGGCGGCAGCGATTGCACACACCGCCATGTCGGCGATGGAATCGGAGAAAGCAATGACGATGGGAAAGGCAATCATCACCGGAGCTTCGTCCGGCATCGGTGCCGTCTATGCGGAACGGCTCGCACGGCGCGGCTACGACCTAGTGGTCGTCGCCCGCGACCACGGCCGTTTGGCCGCTCTCGCGGAACGGTTGATGACGGAGCATGGCGTCGCGGTCACCCCTTTGGCCGCCGACCTGACCAGCGACGGCGACCGCAAGCGGGTGCTGACGATGCTGCGGGAGGACGACGGGCTTACGCTCCTGGTCAACTGCGCCGGCATCGCACCGAAGGCGCCGCTGTTCGAGTCCGAGCCGGGCGGGCTCGACAGCATGCTCCACCTCAATGTCGACGTCCTGCACAGCCTCGCTGTGACCGCTGCCCAGGCGTTTGCGAAACGACGGCGGGGGGCGATCATCAACATCGCCTCGGTTGTCGCCCTCATGCCCGAGCGGTTCAATGCGAGCTACTGTGCCAGCAAGGCGTTCGTTCTCGCATTCACCCAGGCGATCTCCGCGGAGTTGAAGCCGTACGGCGTGCAGGTGCAGGCGGTGCTTCCGGGTTTTACGCGGACCGAGCTGTTCGAACGCGCGGGCGTCGACATCGCGGCGATACCGCCGGAGATGATCATGGAAGCCGGCGACATGGTCGATGCGGCGCTCGTCGGCTTCGACCGCGGCGAGGTCGTCACCATTCCGTCGCTGGCCGATATTCAACTGTGGTCCGACCTGGAAAACGCCCGGCTGGGACTGGCCCCTTACCTGTCATTGAAGCAGCCCGCTGTCAGATACACGGTCTGAACCGGCGCCCGCTGATCCGGCCCGCGCATGGCAGTCATCCGATATCCGGCTCAGCACCCGCTTGATATATAGGATTCCTATGTATATGGTTGAGCCATGGAGACGCCGAAAACCCCGACACCGATCGAACATCGCATCCGCGAGGGCCTTTCGCGGCTGGACTCGGTCCTTCGCTCAGAGGACTGGGTCCGCGCCAGGGCCGCCGGGCTCAATCCGACGCAGCATGCGATCCTTGAGTATCTGATGGGCCGGGCCGAAGGTGCGGCCGTCAGGGACATCGCCTTCCAGCTCGGCGTCTCGCAACCGACCGCGACGGAGTCCATCGCCGCACTGGAGCGCAAGTCCCTGGTCGTCAAGCATGCCTCGACCGTCGACAAGCGTGCCGTCGATGTCTGCCTGACCGAAGCGGGCAGCGCGGCGGTCATGACCGGCGATCCGGCGCCCGGCGCCCTGGAGCAGGCTGCGGGTAAGCTTTCGGATTCGGACAAGGAGCATCTTCTGATGACCCTGGTCACGATGATCAAGCGGCTGCAGGACGCCGGCGCCATCCCCATCCAGCGCATGTGCGTGAGCTGCCGCCATTTCCGGCCCTATGCCCACGCCGGTGCGGCGAAGCCGCATCATTGCGCCTTCGTGAACGCGGCATTCGGCCAGCGGGACCTCCGCATCGAGTGCCGCGACCACTCCATGGCTGATCCTTCGCTCCAAGCTGCCACTTGGGGCGCCTTTCACAAAGGATAGCTCGAACCTCCAGGCAAAAGAGACGGAAGGAAGCATAAGCATGTTCGCAAAGCTCTTGACCGGGGCGCTCGCCGCCGGAACGCTATCCTTGTGGGTCGGTGCGGCTCACTCCCACCCGATCGAAGCCAAGCCCGTCGAAGCAGTGACGGCGTCGTTCGATATCATCGAAACCGTCGTCGTCACGAAGAAGGACAAGGCCATCTTCACGACGCGCGTGCGCGGCACCGCCGGATCCGACAAGCCGGCTGCCACGGGCAAGTTCGAAGGTTCGGATGTCTACGCCTATGTCTGGCCGACCTCGCTGAACAGCGGCGAAATCGGCTTCGAACGGGATCAGGGCATCGTCGCCCTTGCCGTCACCTTCCATCCGGATTTCGACGACGCCGCCTATGGCGGACGCAACCGCGACGTCTGGCACCCGCACTGGGTCGTCCTGAACGAAGACAAGGCGTGCAAGGGCGGACTGAAGGTGACCGATATTCCTAATGGTCAAAAGCCCAAGGTTCCGCCCACCTGGCCGAAGGTCCCGCTGCTGATCGACAGTCCGGACTACCCGACGATGTTCAAGGGTGATGCGGTCGAGGTTTCGATCCCGCTGTCCCTGCTCGGCGGCATCGGTGGGGCGTCGTTCGACGGCGTCACGGCCGGGCTCAAGGTGAACGGCAACCTGCATTCGCCGCTGCTCTGCGTCGACAACGTGTTCAAGGTGGCGTCGGGCAATCTCAGCCTTCCCGGCAAGGTCGCCACCGGCAAGTGACGAGGGGCGCCGGTCCGCCGACTGCCATCGGCGGACCGGCATGCTTCTTCCTCCAGGCAAATGGAGAGAGGAGAGCAGCTCCAATATCCGCATTCCCACCGGAAGTGCAATCGCGCCGGCTCTCTCCACAGCAAGCCGTGCCGATTCCGGAGCCGGCGTCCGTGTCATCGATGCCGGAGGAGAGATAATTCATGCCCAAGACAGCCCTCGTGCTTCGGCACGTCCATTTCGAGGATCTCGGAACCTTCGCCCTGCCCTTCAGGCAGGCGGATTACGAGATTCGCTATGCCGACGTCGGAGATGCGAACTTTCCGCCGGACCATCTCCAGGATCCGGATCTGCTCGTCGTCCTGGGGGGCCCCATAGGGGTCTACGAGGAGGCGGTCTATCCGTTCCTGGCCCGGGAACAGGCATTCATCGCCGCGAGGCTCGCGGCCCGGCGGCCATTGCTCGGCGTCTGCCTGGGCGCGCAGTTGATCGCCGCTGCCGCCGGTGCACGCGTCTTTCCTTCGGGTATCAAGGAGATCGGCTTCAAGCCCGTTTCCCTTACCCCTGCCGGGCGGAAAAGCCCGCTGCGCCATCTGGAGGGAACGCCGGTTCTCCATTGGCATGGCGACACCTATTCGCTTTCCGCGGGCGCGACGAACCTCGCCTCCAGCGATGCCGTCGAGCAACAGGCCTTTGCCATTGGAAGAGAGGTTCTCGCGCTCCAGTTCCACGCCGAGGCGGACTGCGGCCACGGGTTCGAACGCTGGCTCGTCGGTCATGCCGCCGAACTGGCCGCCGCGGGAATCGACCCGGCCGCCCTTCGACGGGATGCCCACACCATCGGTCCGGCTCTGCACGAGGCGGCCGGCAGGATGATCACGCAGTGGCTGTCCGGGTTGGACGATGTCTGAGGTCAGCGAACCCGCCCTTGCTGCCGAGCCCGCGAAGGGCCTTCCGCTGGTGAACATGGGGCCAGACAGAGGGCCTGAGACCGGTTGTTCATCCTGGGCAATTCCCTCCTCTTCAGACCTGAAGGCTCCGAAAGCCGACCGGGTCCTGCGGAGGAGATCACCCTGACCCGGCCTTCCTCCGGCATCCGGCAGGACAGGGGCAGCGCCTGCAGATCGGCATTCACGCGACGCTCCCATGCGACGGCGCCATCCCGACGCGCCTCGACAAGCGCTTGCCGATAGCTTTCACCCGCCCTGTCCCTCGCGTCGGGCAGGCCGTAGGCGAGAAGGATCGTGCCTTTCACGCGATGGAGTTCGGCAAGGCACCAGCGCTCTCCCGAGGATGCGCAATGTGCCATCGCGGAATCGATCACCCTCAGCGCGTCCGCATGCTTGCCCATGTCACGGAGTGCGCGTGCCGCGACGGATTGAAAGATCGTCTGGAACAATGTGAAGCCGCTGTTGCGGAGAATCGGCAGGTTCACGTGCAGCAGATGCGCGCAGTCGTCGGGACGCCCCTTCCGGAGCGCGATCTCGGCCTCGAAGCAGGCGGCGTAGCAATTCCATACGTCGAGCGACAGGGCCTTCGTATGGTCCTTGAGAAGCGCCACATAGTGGATCGCAAGATCATCGCATCCCGCGAGCAGCGCGATCGGGCAGGCCGCTTCCGCCAGGGCATTGCTGAGAGAGAGATCGTGCTGGATGTCCTCGGCATATGCCAATACATCCTCCACCTCACGCAAGGCCTGTTCTTCTTCGCCCAAAAGCCAATTCGAACGAGCCAGAGCGATGCGGGCCGTAACGGTCTGGTCGAACTGGAAGCGCACGGAATGGCAGCTCGCCGGCAGTGCCGCGTATTCGCCAAGCATCTGCAGAAGGTGATCCCGGGCTTCGGCGTGGCGGCCAAGCCAGTGCAGGGTAGCGCCATAGAGCCTTTTGCCGATGACCACATCGGCCGGATCGGGCGAGGACGGGGCGAGAGCGCGGAAGCGATCCGTGAACGTCAATCCGAGCCGCGGTTCGGCGCGGTTGATCGCATCGACCCAAAGTGCCCAGATCGCCCGGAGCTGGTGATCGACGTCGCCGATATCCTCGGCGATCCGCAAGGCCTTGGACCACGCAGCGACACCATGTTCCGATGCGCCCGCCGGACAGATCCGGGGCCAGCCGAGGGCTGCATACAGCTTCATGCGGTTCTGCTCGTCCAGGCCAGGACGGGCATCCAGGTAGTCGATTGCACGCCTGACCCAGGCCAGGCATTCGTCGAGCAGCGAAAGCCGGTAGAAGAAGGGCAGCGCGGCAACGGTGAGCCGCACGCCCAGCAGTGGGTCGCTCCGTTCGGCGAAGGCCCATTCCAGCGCGGCGCGCAGATCGTCCGTGTGTTGGGCATGGTTGCGCGTCCAGTCGGCCACCGGTACCGACATCAGTTCGCGGTCCGCGCTTTCCAAGGTCGCTCGCAGATACTCGGCCAATCTCGCCGCGACGGTTTCGGCATCACCGGTCTCGGCGAGCTTTTCCGATGCATAAAGCCTGGTGGTGTCGAGGAGCCGATAGGCCGTCGGGCCGGAGGAGGCATCCGCCACGACGAGCGATTTCGCCACGAGCGCGGCGAGGAGAGCTTCTGCGTTTCCGCCGGAAATGACGGCCGCCGCCGCCTCTTCGCCGAACCGGCCGCGGAAGACCGACAATTCACCTAGGGCGGACTGTTCCGGCTCGGGCAGCAGCATATAGCTCCAGTCGAGTGTCGCCCTCAGCGTCTGATGGCGGGGCAGCGCGGTCCGGCGGCCGCGGGTCAGCAATCGAAAGCAATCGGACAAGGATCGGGCCAAAGCCTTGACGCCGATCGTCTCCAGGCGACCGGCCGCCAGTTCGATGGCGAGCGCGATGCCGTCGAGCTTCTCACAGATGTCGCAGACATGGGGCGCGTCTTCATCGGTCAGTTCGTACTGCCCGAGGCAGGCGTCCGCGCGCTCCACGAAGAGCTGAACTGCGGGCGAACCCATCGCCGCGCTCGCGGTCAGCGCCGCCGCCGGAAGCTCCAGCGGCGGAATGCGGTGGACACGCTCCCCGGCGGCCCTCAATGGTTCGCGACTGGTCGCAAGAATGCGCAGATCTCGGGTCTCGGCCAGCAGGCACTCTGCGAACGACGCGACACTGCCCACCAGATGCTCGCAGCTGTCCAGGATGAGCAGAGCGGGGCGCGTGCGCAGGTGAGCGGCGATCTCGCGCAGAATGTTGTCGGTTCGCGAAAGGATGCCGAGCGCCGACGCCACCACGGTCGGCACGAGGCCCCCGCCGCCCACCGAGGAAAGATCGACCCAGACGATGTGGAGATCCGAGGGAGCGCGCGCGACGACCGCGCGTGCGACCGTTGTCTTGCCTATGCCTCCCGGTCCGACGATGGTGAGCAGGCGGGAGCGGCAGAGATGGGCGGAGATCGTCTCGACCACGCTCTCCCGCCCGAAAACCCGCCCCGTGCCGGGATCCGTCGTGAAGGGGCGGGGCGCGGGGTCGCCGGCCTCCCCGGGTTCGTCGGGCGCACGCCGCCTGGTCACCGGCGCGATGAACGCATAGCCCCTGCCGGGAATGTTGGCGATGAACCGGGGGTGGCGCTGGGTGTCGTTCAATGCCCGCCGGATGCCCGAAACATGCACCCGGAGATTGGCCTCATCGACGACGGTGTCGGGCCAGACATGCTTCACGATCTCTCTGTTCGTGCGAACCTCGCCTGCGTGGGCGATCAGATGAACCAGGATGTCGATTGCCCTGCTGCCGAGTGGCACCACCTGCCCGTCATGCAGCAGCATGCGCCGGGACGGTATGACCCTGAAGGGGCCGAATTCCAGTTCCTCTTCCATGCGGCGGTCCTCATCGGAAGGTTCTGCAGGGCTGATCGGCGGAACGGTCGGTGACGTGGGCAGCCTGCGACGGCAGGCTGCATTTGATAGGCACTGTCGCCCTTTTTTCCTCCCCGGTCTTTCGTGAAGCTGCGGAGGTTTTTCGCGGGGTTGTCGCCTTGACGTCTTCAGGAAAGGCGACGGCGATAGGCTCCGGGCGTGCAGCCCATCGCCCGCTTGAAGGCCGTGCCGAACGCCGCCTGGGTCGAGAAGCCGGACCGATGGGCCACCGTCACAAGCGGCATATCGGGATCGCCGAGCAGTTTCCGCGCCAGCGCAAAGCGTTCGGCGCTGACGAAGCCGTGGGGTGTCTTGCCCGTCAGCCGCTTGAACATGCGTGCGAAGTGGAAGGGGCTCAGACAGGCGACCGTGGCGAGTTCGCCGACCGAGATGTCGCGTTCCAGATTGTCTCGGATGAAGTCGATCACACGTGAGATCCGCTTCGGACAATCCGCTTCCTGTGGGGTCTGCGAGGGTTCCGGGCGGTCGTGGGCGTAAGCGTGGGCGACGCGGGCGGCCAGCGCCAGCGCGGCGGATTCGACCATCATCCGGCCGGCGGAGGTTTCCTGCAGCAGTTCCGCCCGGATCGACAAGCCGATTTGCCGGATGAGCGGATCGCGCAGGTCCGCGAGATATCTGATCGCGTCCGCACGGATGCGGGCGTCGCCATAGAGGGCGGCGAGCCCGTCGAAGCGGTCGGCCGGCAGGTAGATGTGCAGGATTTCGTCGAGCGGTGCGGAGATGCTGATTTCGTCCTCGCCGACGCCGACCGGGCACAGCCAGATGGTGCCTTCCTCCACAGCCGAGCGCTGGCGAACGCCGGCCCCCTTGCGCATGACGAAGGCGCCCGGACTGCGGCGCGTGGCCAGCGTGATCTCCATCTGGGTCGGCACGATCGCGGGCAAATCGCCGGCCGGGTGCGAGCGCAACTCGGCGGCGACGCCGTTCCAGCCACGGCCGAGCGATGTGGCTGCCAAGCCGGCGTTGGGAAATTTGAAGGTGCCGTGCGCGTGCAGGTTCATTGGAGCACTATGGAATCGCCCGCAGCCCCCGGCCACTATACAGGCGTATCGCAGACGTGGCGGCGCCAGGCTGCTACAGCTTCTCATCCGGAGGCGAGGTGAATGCGGCAAGTCTTTTCCAGATGGCCAAGCCTTGCCGAGACCTCGGCCGGGGCGCTGCCCGATCCCGACGGGCTGCCGGCGTGGATGACCGCCACGGCGCCGCGCCGATGGCCGATCACCGTGCGCGACCTCGCCGTTTCCGCCCTGCTGGTCTTCGCCCCGACGATCCTGGCGGCGATTTCGGCCTCTCAATTTTCCGAGCGGCGAGACGTGGCGCTTGCGACGGGAGCGGCGGCGCTCCTGACCGCGGTTCTGGCCATCCTGTCCATGATGAGGTTGAAGCGGGAGACCCTGCATTGCCGGCGGCAGTATGGAGAGATTTTCGAGCGCGCCGGCATCTCCATGTGGCGAGAGGACTGGACGGCCGTCGCCGAGGCAGTCATGGCGCTGCGCCAGGCGGGGGTCCGGGATCTGGAGAGCCACTTCGCCAACCGGCCGGATGAACTCCGGGCGCTGAAGGCGCGCGTGATGATCCGTGACGTCAATGCCTTCACGCTGGAGGAGACCGGCGCACCCGGAAAGGACGTCTACATCGGCCCGCTCGACCGGCTGCTTCCCGAAACCGATCAGACCTTTGTGCAGTGGCTGGTGGCTTTCAGCCGCGGCGACCGCTTCTTTCGCTCCGAGGCCCATCTGACGACCACCGAGGGCGTCGAGATCGACACGCTCTTCACCGCCATGCTGCCGCGCGATCTTGCCGGTTTTTCGAACATCGTCGTGACCTCCGTCGACATCACCGCCTACAAGAAGGCGCAGGCGCGGCTTGTCGCCGCTCAGGCCGACGCCGCCAAGACCTCCCGGATTTCAACGGCCAATGCCTTCAGCGCCTCGGTCGCGCACGAGGTCAACTCACCGCTGGCGGCGATCCTGGCGAACGCCCAGGCAGCGCAACGCCTGCTCCGGGCAACCCCGATGGACATCACGGAAGCGGCGGCGGCCCTGCAGGACGTCGTCACCCAGGCCGCGCGCGCCCGTGACGTCGTGGCGCGCATCACCTCCCACTTCAGCAAATCCCCCGGATCCTTCGCTCCGGTCGATATCGTCCAGGTGGCCCGCAACGCCAATCTGCTGGTGGAAACGGACCTGCGCTCCCACGGCGCGGTCGTGCACCTCGCTGCACCCGACGATCTTCCGCTCGCCTTGGCCGATCCGGTGCAGATCCAGCAGGTGTTCGTGAACCTGATGCTGAACGCCGCGCAAGCCATGGGGGACTGGCCGGGCCGGCGGGACATCACCGTGACCCTTCGCGTCGCCCAATCGTCCCTGACGGTCGACGTGACCGACACCGGGCCGGGAGTGGCGCCGGACCGGCGCGCGCAGATCTTCGAGCCATTCCATTCGACCAAACCGGGCGGCATGGGCATGGGGCTGGCCATATGCCGCAACTGCCTCGATGCGCATGGCGGGGACATCTGGGTGGACCAGGTTCCGGGAGGCGGGGCCGCCTTTCATTTCACCCTGCCGATCGCCCATGGCTGATGCCGGACGGACGCGAGACGTCGTGGCGATCGTCGACGACGATCCCTTCATCCGGGCTGCGCTGCGAAGGCTCGTCCTGTCCATCGGGTACGAGGTGCTGTTGTTCGACAGCGCGGAGTCCATGCTGTCCTACGGTGCGGCGGCGGAACTGTTCTGCGTGCTTGCCGATCTCCAGATGCCCGGGGTCACCGGCATCGAGATGATCCAGGCCCTCTCCGAGCGGCATCCCTCGCTTCCCCTCATCGCCATGACCGCCTATCCGAACGAGGCAATCCGGCAGCGGGCGCTGGACTCGGGAGCATCGACCTATCTCACCAAGCCGTTCGACGCGGCTATCCTTGAGATGTGCCTTTCGAGGTTCAGTTCGCGGCATGGTTCATGATTTACTGTCTAACATGAAACCAGTCGTCCATATCGTCGATGACGATCCGGCGCTGCGCAGAGCCCTGAAGAGGCTCTGCGAAACGGCCGGCCTGACTGCCGTCGAACATCCCGATGCCGATGATCTCGCCGAAAAGACGCTTGCCCGCCGTCCGAGCTGCGTGCTGCTCGACGTGCGGCTGGCGGGGCAGAACGGGCTGGCCGTGCAGGAGGCGTTGCGGGGTGCCGGCAGCACCGTTCCGATCATCTTCCTAACCGGCTACGGCACGATTCCCATGACCGTGCGCGCCATACGTGGCGGCGCGATCGAGTTCCTGACCAAACCGGTCGAGGACGAGGTGCTGTTGGAGGCCATCTGCCGGGCCATCGAGGCCGACACCGCGGCCCTGGACGTGAACCGGGCCCATCGCGAGCTTGCCGACCGCTATGGGACCCTCACCGACCGCGAGCGCGAGGTCATGACCTGCGCCATCGGCGGTCTGATGAACAAGCAGATCGCCGGGGAACTTGGCCTTTCGGAAATAACGGCAAAGGTGCACAAGCGCCACGTGATGGAGAAGATGGGCGCCCGGTCATTGCCCGACCTTGTCCTCATGGCTGCGCAACTCGGGATCCCCGCTCGGCGGCGACGGTAAATGGCCCGGGCCGATGGCGGCACATGCGGGAGGAGCAGGGTGCATCGGGACGGCTCTGTTGCAAAGTTGGCCGGCACGCGGCGGAATGGCTGGAGCCAAGCCGTGTCGGACTTCAAGGGACGCCACTTCGGAGGTGAGATCGTGCTCTGGGCGGTGTGTCGGTACTGCCGATAGTAGCGGAACTTATCACCAAACCGCAATCGCACCGCCCGCTAAAACCGAAGATATCCAGTCGAAGATGCTGTACGGGTAATGAAACTTTTTGAGTTACATTTGATAAAGCTACCAACGCCCCTGCTATTACTTTACGGATGAAATAGACAAGCTCGCAAAGGAGGGAGGCATGCTTCGTCGGTGCATTTCCATCATCCCTCAGAGCTCCGAGATGATCTCCAAGCAGGCGGAGGGATCCCTTTACGGCATGGCGGAGCAAAGCAGCCTGCCGCAGCGGCGCGGTCAAGCCCGCCAGCCGCGCAGCGGTGCGCCTTTGGCGCGGGCTTGAGGGCGCCCGCCGGCGGCAGGTCATAATTCGAGGGCTGTGAAGGGCGTGCGGCGCTGATCAGGGCTCCAGGCGATAAGCGAGGGGCTTTGATCGCCAGTTGGTCAGCCGCAGCTCATAAGCCCGCTCGGCCGTTTCGACCGCACGCCGTTCCTGATCTCAAATACTTTTCAGATTGTAGGCGCACGCCATGCCACGTTGTCGCCCCCTCTGTATCGGCTGACCCGCCAGCAGTTGCAAAGCCCGCCGCTTGGCTGCCTGCAAAGCGGGCCGAGCCCAGTGGTAGTCGGCCTGCTTGGTCAGCACGTGCCAGATCAGGACTGTAAATCGGCATGGAATAAGGGCTCTGTCGCAGTTTTGATGGTGCCAGATTGTTGTCCGTTCTGGCTTCGTCAGCAGGATCAGCATCATGGCTCAGTCGCTTCGCTGTACGGGATGCGTGCCACCCGGCTTCGTGATCGTCGAGACGGCAGACAGCAGCCTTGCAGTTCAGATCACGGTGCGCTCCGCTGCCGCGTTCAGTCCTTGCCCGGTCTGTGGTGAACACTCGTTTCGGATGCACAGCCGATACCAGCGCCTCCTTTTCGACCTGCCACTCTCGGGCCGTAACGTCCGGCTGCACCTTCAGGCGCGGCGCTTCCATTGCGATGTCCCAACCTGTCGTCGACGGATTTTCGCTGAGCGCTTTGATCCGGATGTTCTGAAACCATGGGCCCGGCGAACGGCGCGGCTCGACGATCCCGTCTATCATCTCGGTCTCGCCCTCGGTGGACGCCCCGCGGCCCGGCTGGGGAAACGCCTGATGGTGCCGATCACTAAGGACACGCCTCTGCGGGCCATGCTACGGCACAATCCTCCTGTTTTCCCGCCGCCATCAACTATTGGAATCGACGATTGGGCTTGGTGGCGCAACCAACGCTACCGAACGCTCATCTGCGATCTTGATCGCCACCGCACGATCGCGCTCCTGCCCAACCGCGAGCCGGCGACCACGGAAGAGTGGCTGTCGGACCAGCAGCAGGTCGCCATCGTGGCGCGCGACCGTAGTGGCGCCTACCCTCAAGCGATCTTGAAGGCTCTACCGCACGCCATCCAGGTCGCTGACCGCTGGCACCTAATGGAAAACGCCAGCCACGCCTTCCTGGATGCTGTGCGCAAGTCGATGCGCCAGATCCGCGTCGCCATCGGAGCGGCAACCGTTGATCCCACTCTGCTCACCGCGGCGGAGCATATCCAGTACGAGGGCTATCTGCGCCGAGAGGAGACCAACGGTGTCATTCTCGCCTTGGCCATCCGGGCCGCACAGGCGTGTGCCCACCAGGGCTGGGTTACACCACTTCCGGAAACGCTACTATTCCGAGAGCCCATCAACGCCCAGCGTCCGCCCTTGACGCCAGGGGAGCAATCGAATCCAATATTCTTCTACTTTGAGGAGAACCCATGCCGCCGCGGCCTCCCCGATCGGCGCGCCGAGAGAAGCCGATGGAAACCACCAAGTCTGAACTCGCCAACGACCTTTACTCAAGGCTGAAGCAGCCGCGGAAAGCACCGAAGGTCGCAGCCATCGGGCGCTGGAAGGACTAGGCGTTCTCAGAAGGCTGGCTTGACGCCGTCGACGTCGAGGATCTGCTCGCCGACTTTGACGACAGGCTCTGGCGGGTGGACAACCGGGCGGTCGCCGCCCTCTTCCGAGTCCCAGTCACCACCCTGTTCCACCGCCCTCGGAGCCGCTCGTCCTCGGTGTCCGGCCAGGGCACATACCTCCTGCCGGACCTGATCGCCCTGCTGGCCGGGTTTGAGCGGCTCGGCTTCGACGTCGACCCGGCCCCGTGGGCCGAGGGGCACCGCCTGTCGCTGGCGTCGAAGGACAGGCTGACCGGGACGGAGCTGACTGTGTGGTGGTACGCGCAGTGCCGCCACAAGGCCGAACCGGTGGAGATCTGGCCAGACGACCAGCCGCACCGGATTTGGTCGCTCCGCGAGGAGCGGCTGGTCACGCCAGCGGGCTACCGCGCGACGGCGCGCTTGGACGCCGAGGGCAAGGCCCACGCTCTTTCCGTCGCGGCACCCAAGCACAGGCGCCGGAAGGACGCGGTGGAGACAGTCTGCGCAGACTGTGGGCACACTTGGTGGAGATCCGGCAGACCAACGAGCTCTTCGTGGTGCTGGTCAAGGCAGCGCGCAGGCTCCCAGCCATGTCGAAGCCGAGTCCTTCTGCGACAACTACTGACGCCTGGGCGGAAAAGACATCGGGCAGGAGGATCTGGACAGTGGTCTCGAGAGCGTCGAGGTCGGTCGGGGTAAGAGACAGCTTCACGGTCGGCTCCGCATCGGGTGAAGGATCGGTGGCGGCGAATATGGTCCGGTTTCGCGCAGACAACGGGTCGCGCCGCGGATTTTGTGAAGAATCTGACGGACGGCGGAGCCGGGTTCGTCATGCCTCATGGAAGGTCGTCGTCATCGGTGCCTTGGCGCTGGATGCGTGGGCCGGTCGGCGTGGAGACCGCCGCCGACGTGCCGCGTGCCGTGCTCAACGCGCCGGTCACGGCCCGAGCAGGATCGATGCGGCAACCCTCCAGTTCGGGTGCTCCAACACCCCGTAACTCCCGGTGGCCTCATGCACCCGGAAGGTCGTCACTGCGTCGAAGGCAACCCCGAAATAGCGCGCCCGTTCCGCGTCCGCCCAGGTCGGGTCGAGGACAGTGCCGGCCTCCGTGACACACCACGCATGCGGCATCGGAATTTTATAGTCCGGGTCCAGCGCGTATCCTTCCGCGTAGAGGAAGCGGCCCGGGCACTCCGTAGCCAGCCGGAACGCGTTTTGGTAGCACGCCTTCGGTTCGCCCCGGCGGATGCCGCCCGGCAACGCCGCGGGTTCCCAAGAGCGGCCGTAGGCAAGCAAGTGAGTGGCCGCGCAGGGCAGAGCAGGTCGCCGCCGCGCCGGCGCGTTCGAAGAGGCAAGCAGAGTGAGGTGCTGTCGGATCGCCGTTTCGCCGTTCATCGCCACGCTCCAGACCAAGCCCCCGAAGACGAGTGTACCACCCGCGCCACGCGGGCTTCGCTGCCAGCGCACCGCGATGGCGTGTCAGCATGCGAAAAGATTGGTCGTTCGCGCTGTTCGATTGCAGATCGCCCACAGCGCGTATGCGCAGAGCCGCCCCTCGCCGTTGGACCATGCAAGTCCCATCCCCGGCCGACGCCCTGGTCCGGGACCGATGCAGCAACGAATGCGGCCAAAGACCTTCCGCTGTTCGCAGCAAGCGGCCCCTGATACCACCTATGAGCGTGCCCACTTTCTCTACACCAGCTCTGGGCTTCATTGTCGACGAGATGTGGCTCGCATCGGTTGAAACGGTGCCCTCCTCTCATTCAAGCCCATCAGCACCGGAAGAGCCCCATGAAATCAAACCGTCCAGAACACCCCGCCCCGCCCGATGCAGACGCGCGTCGAAACGTGGCGCCGGTGATCTGCTACCCGGTGGACGGCCTGCCCCCGGCCGACGTCGCCACCTATCGCGCAGCCCGGGATAGCTGGCGGAAGGCCGGCGAAGTGCGCGTCCCATCGCGGGAGGCCCGGTGCTTCGAGGTGCCGGCCGAATGGTTCTTCCGCATCGTCAGCGTCGAGGGGCCGCAGGTCGGCGACCTCAACCTGTGGGCGGCGCACGATCCCGGCGAACGTTTCTTCTCCGGCAAAACGCGGGCGCTGCACGGCACGCACCTGTCCACCGGCGACCGGCTGTGGTCCGCGCTGCCGCACCTGCGGCCCATGGCCACCATCACCGAGGACACGCTCGACTGGTACGGGTTCGATGCGTATGGCGGGTCGGTGCACGAAGTCATCGGGGGGCGCTGCGATCCCTACACGCACGCCTGCTCGCCGATGCCGACTATCACCATTGCTGCCACTCCAACCTGACCCGCGCGCTGGCCGACCATCTGCAGCGCCCGCGCGATGACGTCGAGCCGACGGTGCACGACTTGCTGAACGTCTTTATGTGCACGGGGTTCACCCGCGACACCGGCCAGTACTTTATGAAGGCGAGCCCGGTGTGCCCTGGTGACTTCCTGAAATTTTTCGCCGAGATCGACCTGCTCGGTGCCCTGTCGGCCTGCCCCGGCGGCGATTGCAGCGCTGAGCATTCGAGCGACGCCGAGGTCTGCCACCCGCTCCTGGTGGAGGTCTATGAACCCAAGGAACCGCCGCGCGACTGGGTGTCCCCGCCGCGCAACGGCTACCGCGGGAGACACGGCCCCTGACAGCCGTGCAGACCTCCAGTTCGGGAACGAAGCCGGAGCACCACCGGATACCTGTCCGTTTCGCCGTCCGTTCTCATGCCTGCGGTTCCGCCGACCGGACGGATGAGGAGGCGCCTGTTGCTTCCCGCTGAGTTGATCAGAGGCGTGCGAGGCTGCAATCGTCATCCAGAGCCTCAATGTAGGGCACACGAGCGGAACGGATCATCGGTACGGCGTGCCGGATCGCGCCCCCTGGGGCGGGAACTTCGATCCCCTGTTCAAGCATATTCTGTTCTAAGATTCCGGAGAGGCGGAACCCCGCACCAACCCTGGACGGAGACGGGATGTCGGGGTGAGAAGTACGGGGTTACGGGATCGCGTGTGCGGAGAGCCAGCCGCCGACGGGGTGACTTGTACAGGGTTACGGGGTGCCTTGGACGGGGCGGGCACGACGCAACATGCCGATGCTGACTTGGTAGGCCTGAACGGTCCTCCGGGTATCTCAGGGTAACGGCTGGGTCGATCCGGCTTGGCCGTCCTCATCACGGTCATCTTCTGCCGATCATCCCGTCAGCTAACCCATTGCCTGCAAAGTGGGAATCCGCGACCGGCGCCAAGATGTTGCCGATGTCTTCGCCGATCCTGGCTCCGGCGCCAAGCCATTGTCCGAGCAGGGTATTCTGCCGTCCTGGTCCGCCATCCTTGCCGATCTTTCCAAGGTGCTGGTGGAGGCAAGGCAGCCTTCTCAGGAATCTCACGCGCCGGCCACGACCAGCCGAAATGCCCGGTTCCCTTCCACACGATGTCCGGACGGTCGGTGACGGAGACCGCATCCCGGGTTTCTCCCATGTCCGCCGTAAGAACGAACGCTGCCACCACCGTTCCGCTTACCCGGCTGTGTCCTGAGGCGCTCGGGCACAGGCGTTCCACCCTCACCGGCCGACCCGGCAGGTGTTCGTGGAGTCTGGCCAGCCTTCGGCGGCCCGCCGCCATAGGGTCGGGAGACGTCAGATCTCGCAAGCCCCGCATCGGCGTGCAGCATCGGTCAGCAAGCGTATACGCATGACAGTGAGCGACCGCTTGCGCTGACGGTCGGACTCGGTATCCTTCCGCTCTGAGGGGGCTCAGCCAAGCAATGCGCGAGGACGCAATGGCGCAGCTTCCGATTCTGAAACTCCACGATCCGACGTTCCTGCCCGCCCCCGTCACGATCACGGTCGGCAACATCAAGGGCGGTGTCGGCAAAACGACGCTGGCTACCAATCTCGCGGTCTGGGCAGCGATCCGACGCTTCGCAAAGACCGCTCTCATCGACACCGATGCGCAGCAGTCGGCCGCGACCTTCGCCAACATGCGCGCCGAGACGCTCGGCGATCCGCTCTTCACCTGCGTGTCGATCCTCAACGCCGAGGCCCTGAAGGTCCATGCCAGGCGCATCGCCGCCGACCACGCGCTGACCATCATCGACGCCGGCGGCCGCGACACGGCGACCCTGCGTCTCGCGCTCCTGATCTCGGATGCCGTGCTCATCCCGCTCGGCCCGCGCGCTTACGACGTCTGGGCCCTGCAGCAGATGGTTGACCTGATCGCACAGGCGAGGGCGTACAACCAACGTCTCCAGGCCTTCGCGGTCCTGAGCATGGCGGACCTCCGTGGCGCCGAGAGCCGGGACGTCGCCCGGATGCTCGCCGACCTTAATGGCGTGGAGTTTCTCGATACCCCCATTCGCAAGCGCAGCGCCTGGTTCCGGACAGCGGCTGACGGCAAGGGCGTCGTCGAGGCGAAGCCCCGGGACAACGGTGCGATCGAGGATCTCGAGGCGCTGACCGGAGCCCTCTTCGAGCGTGTTCGGGCGTCAGCCAGGGTATGCGCCTGAACACGATCGTAAACCGACGTCAGCACACGTATACGCGAAAGACCAGCCATGCGCATCAAGACGCCGACCACGAAGGCCGTGCCAACCATCACTGAGCCGAACGAGGATGCGGAAGCAGCCGAAGCCTGGGCAAACAACCTCCCTGTCAAGCCGGCCAAGAAGCGTTCGCAGCCGAAGCGGAAGACCCCACCCAAGGTGCTCCGCTCATACCGCCTGCCACAGCTTCTGCTGAATCGGATCGGGCTGGTGTCCCACGACATCAGCCTGCCCGAGTACACGGTCGTCGAACTCCTGCTCAACGAAGCCCTCGCCGCCCGAGGTATCCCGAAGACGCTCGACAAGCCCGGATGACCTCGCCTCGGATAGGTCCGACTGGCGCCGCGACAATCACTCCCGTCCGCGTGTGCCATCGCCGATGCGGTTCGGACGCAAACTGGATTGACCGGTCAAAACGCCGGACAAGATTTGGGGGCAACACCAACAGGCCCTCGGAATTCCCTCATGATGATCCGCCTTCGCAACGGCCCGCGCCGCCAGACGATCCAGTTGATCCGCACGGTCTACAGCCCGGAAAGGGGCCGCGGTGCGCAGACCGTGGTCGCCCGTTTGCCCGCTTCGGCGACCATGCTCCCGCCGCGGGTGTCGGCATGCCTGACCGCCGACGAGCGGGCGCAGGTCGAAGACTTCTTCGAGAACCGCCGCAAGCGCCATGCGGTGCAGCTCGCCGACTACAACGCCGTCCACTTGAGCGCCTGTGCGGACATGATGGTGCTCGCCGCGTCCGCCTCCGGCGGATTGGCGACAGTGCAGGCCGCCGCGGAGCGCGCCGGCATCGGGACCGCTCTGCGCCGCCTGTTCACGGCCCTGTACAGCGACTCCGTGCGCGTGGTCGTCCGTCGGCCGGCGCTTCCCCGCACCAAGAGCGGGTGATCTGGCGCGGCGGAGCCGCACTCCAGCGGCTGCTACGCCCACAGATCGTCCCGAGCGCGCCATGAGCCACAAGCCCCGGCGCCAGACGATTCAGCCGGACCCGTACATGGCAGCTTTTGGCAGTCAGATCGGGCCCTGTAGCGTACGATACAAACGAGATCAGGCATGACCGCCATCACCGCCGAGCAGTACGCCGCTCTCCAGCGCGCCTTCGACCACTTCAACGCGACGCTGTTCGACGGAACGTTGCCCCAGGTGCTCATCACCTTCCAGCGCAGCAAGCGCTTTAAGGGCTACTTTTCCCCCGAACGCTTCGAGAGCTTGGCGGCATCTGGCGAGCGGCGGCACGAGATCGCCTTGAACCCGGATGTGTTCGACCGCGTCCAGGCCGAGATCCTCTCCACTTTGGTCCATGAGATGGTCCATCTGTGGCAAGAGGAGTTCGGGAAGCGCTCGCGCGGCGGCTATCATAACGCGGAATGGGCGGCCAAGATGAAGGCCGTCGGCCTGCACCCGAGTGACACGGGCGCGCCGGGCGGTAAGGAAACGGGACAGAGGATGACGCACGTCATCGTCACGGACGGACCCTTCGACCGTGAGGCAGCCAAACTGCTGGCGGACGGCATCGCCATCGCCTGGAAGTCCGACGTCCGGAAGGCCGGCGCCGCGAAGAAGGACAAGGTCGCCTATGCCTGCGGATGTGGGACGAAGGTGTGGGGGAAACCTGATCTTTCCCTGCTTCGGTGGACACGGGTTCACGCAGATTTTAGCTCGGCCTGTTCGGGGGTGATGTATCCGATGGCCGAGTGAGCGCGT
>NZ_VTTO01000034.1 GCF_008364825.1 Azospirillum sp. B21 | reverse complement strand
GCTTTGCATAGAAGCCCTTGATCCGTCGATACGATCTTGGTCAAGCCGCGTGAAAATTCTCAGGAGAAAGCGACACCCGGCCTTCCCCCGGCGCCCGGCTGCCGATGCTCGCCCGGGCGATGCGGGGTTGGATCGCCGACGATCGACCCCGCGGAGCGGTGCGCGCCGCCTTGCCGGCGGCGCTGCAGGCCACCGGCATGACCCGCACCCTGCTCCCCATCCTGGCCGGTGCCGACACGCTGCACCCGGACAGCCCGATGGACGAGGAGGGGTGGTTGCTGGCCTTTGCCCGCAGCCTGGAACGCGAGGCGGAGGAGGGAGTTCTCACGCTGCGCCGCCTCGAGCAGGCTTGGCGGGCTGCCCGCGCCGCCCTTGGTCCCCGTCGGTCCACCAGCCGCCTGCCGGCCGCCGTCGACCTGCTCGCCGCCGCACCGCTGTTGGGTCCCGTCCGTCTCGCCGCCCTGCTCGGCTGCTCGTTGCGCGGCGCCGGGGTGATGCTGGCGGAGCTGGTCGACTGTGGAGCGGCGGTGGAGGTGACCGGACGCGGTTCCCACCGTCTTTACGGCCTGCCCGGTCACGCCGGCATCCGCAGCGAGACCGCCGGGCCGCGCCGCTACGGGCACCGGCGCGGCCGGCCGCCCAGGAGCGTGGAGTCCGAGCCGGTGAGTGCGCCCGAGCTGCAGCCTGCCCCCGGGCCGCCTGCCCGCCCGGAGCGTGTGGAGCGCCTGGAGATCGACTACGGCGCACTCGATGCCCTGATTGCCGACACCGACCGCGCCATCGCCCGTGTCCGCCGCCGCCTTGCAGACCACTAGGCCGAGCGATGCCGCTCCCCCCTTGTCGTCTGCGCCCGTAGCTCCGCCACTCAGGTCCGGAGCGCCACCACCTGACGCAGGGCCTGTTCGGCGGCGGCGAACACGCTGTCCCAGTCGCCGGGCGTGGTCTGGCGGAACAGGCGCATCGACGGGTACCAGGGGGTGGTGTCGCCCCCCCCTGTCTTGCCGTCGCCATAGACCCAGTAGGGCATGAACTGCAGCAGGTTCCACACCGGACGGCCGAGCGAGCCGGCCAGATGCGCGACCGAGCTGTCGGTCATGATCACCAGATCGAGCCGTTCCAGCACCGCCGCGGTGTCGGCGAAATCATTGAAGTGCGGGCCCAGCGGCGTGATCAGGGTGGAGGTGCCGAGCGTCTCCAGCTCCGCCTCCGGCGGCCCTTTCTGGATGCTGTAGAGCCGCACCTTCGGCACGTCGAGGAAACGCAGGAACCGGCTGAGCGTGGTGGCGCGCCGTGCGTTGTCCTTGAAGGTGACACGGCCGGACCAGATGATGCCGACCTTGATCGTGCCGTCATGGCCGGGCACCAGCCGGGCGGCCTTCTCGCGCGCTTCGGCCGGGACGGTCAGGCGGGTGGGCGGCGGCACCGTGTCGATGGTCGTGCCCAGCCGGTGCGGCAGGCTCATCAGCGGGCAATGGACGTCGTAGGCCGGATAGGCGGTGCCGGCGCGCACGAAGCCGTCGATCCCCTCCAGCCCGGACAGCAGGCGCTGCAGCTCCGGATGGCATTCCAGCAGGACCCGGCCGCCCCGCGCCTTGACCAGCGGCACATAGCGCGCGGTCAGCAGCACGTCGCCGAAGCCCTGTTCGGTGGTCAGCAGGATGGTCTTGCCGTTGAGCGGCCGTCCATCCCACATCGGGCCTTCCGCGATGCGGTTCTGGTAGCTGGGCAGCGACAGGCGGGAGTCGTAGTCGCGGAAGCCTTCGGCATAGCGGCCGACCTGCAGCAGCGTCAGCGCGCGGTCCCACAGCAGGCCCGGGTCGCCGGGCCGCGCGCGCAGGGCGACGTCCAGGATCTCCAGCGCGCGGTCGAACCGGCAGCCGTGGCGCAGCGCCACCACCAGATTGGACAGCAGGTTGGCGCTGCCGCCCGACAGCACCACCGCATGCTCCTGTGCGGCGATTGCCTCTTCATAGCGCTCCACGTCGCCCAGCACGTTGCCCAGATTGGTCCAGGCGCCGACATGACGCTGGTCGATCTCCAGCGCGCGCCGCTGGCAGGCGATCGCCGGTTCCGGCTTGCCGGCCTGCCGCAGCAGGGCGCCGAGCGCGCTCCACACGTTGGGGTCGTTGGGCTGCTGCTCCAGCATCCGTTCCAGCATGTCGATGCTGAGGCCGTGGGAGGCGGCCTGGGCGGATGGTTGGGGTGCCGCCTTGGGAGCGGCCGCCTGGGCAGGTGCCGGGACGGACGATACCGGACGGGGCGAGGCCTGAAGGGGCGAGGCCGCCGCAGGGGACGGCGCCGGGGCGGCCTGGGTGATGTTTGCCTTCATCTCGTCGTCGCTGGTGGTCGGCAGTCGGTCTGGAGCGTGTGCAGGGCATAGACGGCTACTCCTGGAGAGTCAAACCGTCCCTTCGGTCACGCCTGTGTGCATTATGTGTCGGGCCGGGAGCCTCAGCGCCGCCGCAGGTCCTGCAGATCGATGTCGTCGATCCGGAAGCCGGCCTGCCGCAAGGCCTTCAGGACGATCACCTTCTGGGCGGTGCCTTCGCGTGCGGCGGCTTGGCGCAGCTCCTCCACCAGATAGTCCGGCAGCATCGCCTGCCACGGCCGGGTCGGCGCCGGACGGACGATGGTGGGGGCGGGGGCGGGCGCCGGCTGGGGAGTGGGTGCTTGCGGATGAGAGGGGGCGGGCGCCGCGGTCGGCTCCGTCTCGGTCGGCAGGAAGCCCTTGCTCAATCCATACTGGCGGATCGGGTCGACATCGTCCGCCCCCAGCCCGCCGATCCCGATCCCGCCCAGCGGCGGACGGGCCGGCTTGGCGGCAGGCTTCAGGGGAGGCTTGGCGGGGCTGTCGGTCGACATGGGCACTCCGGTCAGGACATTGCCGGCGGCGGAGCCGGCCGGATAAGCCATGAAGCAATATCATGACTTGGTGTCCTGTCTTCGCGGCATGTGGCGGGGGCGAAGCGCGCCGCGACGGAAAGCCGGCCGGCGTGGCGCGGGAAACACAGGGGGGCGAGATCAATGAAACATGTCATCATAAAAAGACATGAAATATGAAAACGCAAAACAGCGTTGACCTGGAACCGCTTTCTGCGAGCGGCAGGACCGGCATTCGATGTGGCGGTGGAGTTCGCCCCACCCTTCTCATGCGGACGGAAGCGTGGTCGATGCCGGATTGCGGGTATGGCAGAGGGCGTTGCTGCAGACGGTTGGATGAGCGATGCCGGATCGGAGCCGGCGCCAGAGCATGAAACGCTAACATGAAGACAGGTCATGAAATGCTGTGGATGCAACCTTCACCAAGGTCGGGGTAGGTGCGCTCCAGATTGCCTCCCCTGGCCGCCCGCTGTCGGCGGCATCATCATTCCTGTCGCTCCTGTCCCGAAGAAGATGGCCTCGCATCGCGGCTGCTGCACTGCCTGCGCTTTCGACCAGGCGAAGGACCGATCATAATCGGCGCCTTTCCCGCACAAGAGGCAGGAACTTCTAGAAATCATGAAATGATAAATGGTTGCTCCTTCGGTATCGCCTCCGTGCCATTGGCTTCGGTGCGCCAAGCGGTGAAACCGCATCGACGGAGTGAACAGGTTTTGCCCTGATCCATGCTCTGATGATTTCCTACCCTGTCATATCCTCATGCTTATGAATCATGACATGACATCTTGACCTGAAATCGGCCTTGACCCCTGCCCGTCCGAGCGCCGGGCCGCTGGTGGTCCCTGGTGGCCTGTGCCGGACGGGCAGTTGCGCTCTCCAAAGGATGCCGGCGGGCGGCGGGGCTGGATATCACGCAATGGGCCGGTGACCTGAAGCGGAATTCAGCCGACCGGGCGTTTGCCGATACTGTCGACAGCCGGGTGGTTTCTCTCGACGGCCTTCATTTCAGATGCAGGGAAAAGCCGGAAACGCCGGCCGCCTCCAGTCCGGCGCGAAGCTCCAGGCTGGGGATCAGGTAATCGCCGCCATTCTGCCGACGGAACGAGATCGGCCGGGTGGTTTCGAGGGTCCGCATCCGCTCGCGCAAGTGCTCGGCCGCCTGCTCGAAACCGGCTTCGTCGAGGCGGTCCACCCTGTAGATGACGAAGGGTGGCAGCACATCGTAGCCGGGATAGTGCAGGATGCCGTGATTGATCGGGAACAGAAGATCGTCGATCGGGCCATTGATGCCGCGCGGCGAGTAATGCTGTTCCCAGCCGCCCGTCGTGACGACCAGCATGGCACGCTTGCCGCCGAGCGTGCCTTCCCCATAGCGGTCGCCCCATCGGTGGTCGCTGTGCTCGCCGACACCATAGGCGAAGCCGTACGCATAGACGCGGTCGATCCAGCCCTTGAGGATCGCCGGCATGGTGAACCACCAGAGCGGAAATTGAAGGATCAGCGCATCGGCCCGCAGCAGCTTCTCCTGCTCGGCCTTCACGTCGTCCGTTAGGGCATCGGCGGCGAAAGCATCGCTGGATGCCGCGGCGACCCGGAGGCGCGTGTCGGGATCGAGTGTGGGAAAGTCGGTGCGATCCACCTGGGCCTTCCAGCCCATGGCGTAGAGGTCCGACAGCTCGACCGAATGACCTTGCGCCTTCAGTTCCCCGACGGCGACATCGCGCAGGGAGGCGTTGAGGGATCGGGGTTCCGGATGGGCATAGACGATGAGCACGTTCATGGCGGACACCTGCTTGTCGGGGGAGGGCTTTCTCCCAAGCTAGGCGCCGGCCTATTGTTCCGGTACAGGCGGGTTACGGATATGATAATGCCGGAAAATGGATAAATCGGACATAACACTCGAACGCATGCGCACCTTCGTCCGCGTTGCGGAGCGGGGGAACCTCTCGGCCGTCGCGCGGGAGACCAACACCGGACAGTCGAGCGTCACCCGGCATCTGCGCGAGCTTGAGGATGCCTTGGGCGTGGCGCTGCTCAGCCGCACGACGCGACGTGTCATGCTGACGGAGGAAGGCCGCCGCTACTACGCCAACGCCATCCAGATTTTGCGCCTCGTCGAACAGGCCGGCGACGAAGTGCGCAACGCACGCGGCACATCGGTGGGCACGGTCCGCATATCCTGTACGGCGGCGCTCGGGGTCCGGCACATCAGCCGGCTGATCTTTGCCTTTCAGGATCGCCATCCCCGGATCACCGTTGATCTCAGTCTGACGGACGAGCGGGTCGATCTGGTGCGCGAAGGCGTGGACATTGCCGTTCGTCTCGGACCGCTTGCCGACAGTTCCATGAGGTTGCGGACTCTCGGCACGAGCCGGCGCATCCTCGTCGGCTCGCCGGACTATCTGGCGCGGCATGGACGGCCGGCGACGCCCGGGGATCTCGCCGGCCTCGAAGGCGTTCGGATGTCGAATGTCGCCGGAAGCGACATGCTCACGCTGGAGGGGCCGGACGGCGAAACCCACCTCGTCCCCTTCGATGGAAGGCTTCGGGTCGATCACGGGCTTGCCGCGCGGGAGGCCTATCTTGCCGGCCGCGGCATCGGCCCGGCGCACCTCTGGCTGGTTGACGACCTGCTTTCCGAAGGGTGGCTCGAACCGGTCCTGCCGGACTATGCTCCGCCGCCAGTGTCTCTCAACATGCTCATCGTGCCGGAACGGGCGGACATTGCCCGGGTCAGGCTGCTGGTGGAGTTCCTGGCCGGGGAAGTGCTGAGTATACCCGGCATCGATCGGGGCCCGGTGGAGGCATGGCGTTCCGCCGCTGGGGCCGATCCTCGGACATAAGCGGGCGTCAGGCGTCCTCCGTCGGCGCCAGCCGGCAACTCAGAAAAATCACTTCATGAAATCATGAAGCAATACCATGGCCTGATTTCATCAGCTTCCGTGGTCCAGTGTCCCTGAAGCCCGGCGGGGGTGTCCCTGCCGCCTCACCCCCGCGGGATCAGCGGGTTGGCCGGGGAGGCTTCCAGGAAGGCGACGAACTCGTCGGTCAGGGAACGGACGTTCAGGTCGGCGTTGCTGTCGGGGTTGACCTCGCCCGGTCCGTGGCCGGTGTAGGTCATCTCCTTCAGGAGAGAGCGCTCGATCAGTTCGGTGCGGAAGGCCGGGACGCCATGCTCGTCCAGCAGGCCGCGGGCATGGCGGTCGACGCGGGATTCGATGGCCGCCTGGGTGCGGACGATCACCACGCTGGAGGCCGGCGTGTGTTTCAGCACGCCCACGGAATCCGCCACCACCTTGAAGGTGCGCACCGTCTCCTTCACGTCCATGAAGGACTGCTGGGTCGGGATCAGCACCCCGTCGCTGACCGAGAAGGCGTAGAGCATGGTCAGGTTGCCGAAGCCGGCAAGGTCGATCAGCGTGTAGTCGAAGCTCGGCGCATTCTCCTGCACCGTCTGGCGGACGTTCGATTCCGTGATCTCGTCCAGCACCCGCACGCCGGCATCGTTGCGCCGCCGCGCCCATTCGGCCAGATGCCGGTTGGGGTCGCAGTCGAGCAGAAGCACGCTCGCCTCGCGCCGGCGCAGTTCGGAGGTGAGCGCCATGACCAGACTGGTCTTGCCGACGCCGCCCTTGGTGGAGGCGAAACTGATGATCCGAGCCATGCGGTGGTTCCCGGTAGCAGGGGATGGAAAGCGGGCTGACCCGAGCGGGAGCTTCGCGGATTTACACGCAAGAACAGGAAAGATGGAAGTGGTTTCACGTCATGAAGAAGAAGCATGAAATCATGATTCATGAAATCATGACCTGCCATCCTGTGCGCCCGTCACCCGCCTGCCGGTGCCGCCCGGCCCGGCTTCGGTCCTGCCACAGCCCTGCTTCAGCCCTGCTTCACGTCGGCGGTGGTGCCGGCGCGGCGCTTCAGCCGGTGCACCGCATGCTGGCCGCCGCCGGTGGCGCGGACCGAATAGAAATAGGCGCTGTCGTCGGTCCAATAGCGCCCCTCGCCGTCGACCATCACCGTGCTGCTGTGGATGTCGGCCGGATAGATCGTCAGGCGCGGGGCGGCCTCCGTCGTGAAGCCGGCCAGATGCACGGCGGCGAGCGCCGCCTGGTCGAGGAACCAGACGGGCAGGCCGCGGTCGAGGAAATGACGGATGTAGCGCCGGGTCAGGTCGAGGAAACGCAGCGCTCCCGTGGTCGGCCGGATGTGCAGCACGTCGGCGTAGAGCAGGCTCCAGATGTCCAGCCGCTTCAGCGCATGGCTCATCATGCCGAGATCCGACCGGACGGAGGTCGCCAGCAGCGGGTTCAGGTCGCGGATCGCCAGCAGGTCGACATCCAGCATCAGCACCGGCCGCTGCCAGCGGATCAGCAGGTCGGGCAGCACCAGGAAGCGGCTGCAGGCGTAATAGGTCTTGGCATTGTCGCCCAGCGGCGACAGATCGATGGTCTCGCGCAGGATGATGAAGCGGTCGGCGCCATGGGCGGCGGCCAGGGCGGCCACCGTCGCCTCGGCCTCCGGGTCGGGATTGACCAGATGCAGGGCGATGGCGCAGTCGAGCCCGCTGTCCTCGGCGATGGACCGCACCATGGTCGGCAGGAACTTGCGCGCATAGACGGCGTCGCAGCAGGCATAGACCACCAGCGGCCGGGATGCTGCCCCGGCGCCTTCCTGAATGGTGGCGCGGATGCCGGCGGGCGGAGGCGCCTCGCGCAGGGACTGGAGGAAGGCCGGGGCGGTGCGGGTGACGACGTCGCGTCCGCCATGGCGTTCGGCCGCCTGAAGGAAGAGCGCGTCGGCCTCCTCCAGCCGCTGCTGTTCGGCGCACAGGCAGGCCAGCCGGCTGAGGGTGAAGGAGACCTCCGGATAAAGCTCCAGCGCCCGGCGGTAGGCGCGTTCGGCGCGCAACGCCTGACCGTCGCGGCGCAGCGCGTTGCCCAGCGCTACCAGCCCGACGCAATCCTCGCGGCCCTGGAAGCGGGCCACATCGCCCGCTTCGCCCAGATGGGTCAGCAACTGCCACAGGTTGGAGCGGCGGGTCGGGTCGGCGGGCGTCAGCCTCCAGGCGGCGAGCGCATGGCCGGCAGCGGCGGCCATGTCGTGGCCCACCAGCAGCCGGCCGAGCGCGTCATGCGCGGCCGGGGCCTGCGGGCCGGCGGGTGCCCGCTCCACCAGCCCGCGGCAGAGCCTCAGGGCGGTTTCGCGGTCCCCCGTCCGTTCGGCGTCGAGTGCGGCCTGAAGGGTGGCGTTGTCGGGAAGGCGCATGGGCGGACCGGTCGGCAAATGGAGAGCGGCGCTTCATCCCATGGCATCCCCATCCCTGGCAAGCGGTGCCTCCCGCCGTCAACCGGACCGCCCCGTCAGGCATCCCGAGTCGCAGCCGACGATCCCATGGATGGCCGCTTTCGCGTTGGGGTGGAGCCCTGAAAGACGTTATCGGCTCCACCTTGTGGAAAATGCGTGGCCGTCGAAGCGGAAACATGGCCGTTCCGGAAGAAGGCGCTTGAACAAATGGGTAGATATCATCAACTGTTGCTATGGACCCGGGAAAGGGTTCCAGCCAAAACTGTGCCGCGCCGGTCCGTCCGGCGCGGCACTTTTATGATCAGCCGCATTCCAGCGCTGCTTGCGGTTTCCTGCAGGAACGGCGACGCGCCCGCGGCAGCCGGTGTGGGGACCGAAGAAGTCGTGAGCATTGCCGACGGCCTGAAGATCGCCTTTGACGTCCATCTTTCCGGCGACCTGGAACGGGCGGAGGAATTCTACCGCGCCATCCTGCGCGTCAGCCCGGGGGACCCGATGGCGGCGACGCTGCTGGGGCTGATCCTCTCCCAGCGGACGATGGTCCGCCAGAGCAAGCACAAGACGCTGTCGCTGCTGCGCAGCCGGGGCTTCCTCCCCGCCACGGTGATCGATGTCGGCGCCCAGACCGGCACCCCGCCGCTCTACGAGGTCTTTCCCGACGCGCATCATGTGCTGATCGAACCGGTGGCCGAGAACGAACCGGCCCTGCAGCAGCTTTGCGCCCGACTGCCCAGCGCCGAGTACCGCATCGCCGCGGCCGCCCGCCGGGACGGAACGGTTCCGCTGGCGGTATCCGACGACCGGCTCTATTCCTCCGTCGTTCCGGAAGGGGCGGAGCCGGCGGATAGCCTGCC
The DNA here is from genome assembly GCF_008364825.1 of Azospirillum sp. B21. Lineage (GTDB taxonomy): Bacteria > Pseudomonadota > Alphaproteobacteria > Azospirillales > Azospirillaceae > Azospirillum. The sequence continues at coordinate 26,856 of NZ_VTTO01000034.1, read as the reverse complement.
CGGCCGGCGCATGGTGCCCGCCGTCTCGCTCGACAGCCTGTGCGCCGAGCGCGGCTATGCCGGACCGATGCTGGTGAAGATCGACGTCGACGGGCTGGAACTGGAGGTGCTGGCCGGTGCCGCCGCCCTGATGCGGCCGGACGCCGTCTTCGCGATCGAGGCCACCGTGGCTGGCGGCGATGCCCGCCTGCTTCCCATCGTCGACGCCATGGCGGCCCATGGCTTCCAGGTCTGGGACATCGTCGATCCCCTCTACCGTCCCGGCGACGAGCGGATGTGGCAGGTCGATCTGGTGATGGTCCACCGCGACGGCCCCTACGCTCCCCTTTGATCCTTATCCCGCGGCGCGGCTGCGGAGCGCGTGTTCGAGGCGGACGATGGCGTCGTCCCAGGATCCTGGGCGGTCCTGGCGGAACAGGCGCATGGTGGGATACCAGGGGCTGTCCTCGCGGTCGAGCATCCAGCGCCAGTCCGGGGCGAAGGGGACCATCACCCAGACCGGGACGCCGAGCGCACCGGCGAGATGGGCGACGGAGGTGTCGACGCAGACCACCAGATCGAGGCCGGCCATGATGGCGGCGGTGTCGGCGAAGTCCCTGATGTCGGGCGACAGGTTCAGCAGGGGGAAGCCGCCGGGCGGGTCGGCGGCCTGCCCCTCGGTCGGGCCCTTCTGGATGGAGACGAGGCTGACGCCGGGGATGGCGGCCAGCCGGGCGAAGGGAGCGAGGCCGATGGAGCGGTTCTTGTCGTTGCCGTGGGTCGGCGATCCGGCCCAGACGATGCCGACCTTCAGGCCACCCAGTTCCTTCAGCCGCTCGCCCCAGCGCGCCACCAGATCGGGCTCAGCCGTCAGATAGGGCACGCGGGCCGGCACGGTTTCCAGCCGGGTGCCGAACAGGGCCGGCAGGCTCAGCACCGGGATCTGCACGTCGAAGTCGGGCAGCGGCCCGCCGGTGTCCACCGCGATGGTGCCGGGCAGGCGGCGCAGCAGCGGCAGCAGCGCCCGCTGGCATTCCAGATAGACCGGCTGTCCGCCGGTCGTCCCGCCGGCCACTTGCGCCAGCAGCGGCAGATAGCGGACGAACTGCAGCACGTCGCCGAAGCCCTGCTCCCAATAGACCAGAAGCCGCCGGCCCTTCAGCGGCGACCCGTCCCAGCGCGGCTGGACGAAGCTGCGCTGCGGCGAGGGCAAACGGCCATGCTTCCAGCGCCATTCATAGCCCCGCCAGCCCTGGACGAAGTCGCCCAGCAGCAGCCGGACCAGGGACTCGTTCCAATGGGCGCCGGCGAAGTCGGGGGCCAGCCGGGTGGCCCGCCGGAAGGCAAGCAGCGCCTCCCAGAAGGCGCCCTTGTCCTTCACCGTGGATCCCAGGTTGCTGTAGGCCCCGCTGTGCTGAGGGTTCAGCGCGATGGCACGGCGGAAACGTGCCGCCGCCTCGTCCAGCCGATGGGCCATCCGCAGCATGGCGCCGTGGTTGTTGGCGATCTCCGCATCGTCGGGCGCCAGGGCTTCGGCGCGGGCGAAGGCCTCGCGCGCCTCGTCGGCGCGTTTCAGCCGCTCCAACTGGATCCCCATCTCGTTGAGCAGGGCCGGCTGGCCGGGCTTCAGCCGGACCGACGCGCGGTAGGCGCGCACCGCCTCTTCCGGCCGGCCGAGCCGGACCAGCAGCCCGCCCAGGTTGGTCCAGCCATTCAGCGAGTCCGGCGCCAGGCTCAGGGCGCGGCGGAACAGCGCCTCCGCCTCCGCGTCGCGGCCGGCGTCCGCACGCAGCAGCCCCAGATTGTTGACGGCAGGGGCGAATAGGGGATCGGCGGCGACGATCTCGCCATACAGCCGGGCGGCCTCATCGGCCTTGCCGCTCTGCTGGAACCCGAGCGCGGAGGCGAAGGCTTGCTGGATGTCCATGAAATACCGCGTCGCCCCGGTTGAGGAACTGGGCTCCGATCGTATCGGGAACCGGCGGGATCAGTAGCAGAGATGGCCGGTGCTGCAAAGGACGGGCGCCGGCCGGAGGGAGGTGAGGCGGGTTGTCCGCTTGCATCGCCGCCGCTCACCGCCCATCAATGGCGCTCGTCGAACGGGGAGTGTGGCGGACGGCATGGCGCGGCTTCTGCTGATCAATTACGAATTTCCGCCGCTGGGCGGCGGGGCGGCCAACGCCACCGACAACACCGCCCGCGAACTGACCGCCTTGGGCGAACAGGTGCTGGTGCTGACCTCCGCCTTCGGCGATCTGCCGCGGGTGGAGCACCGGCCCGACGGGGTGGAGATCCGCCGCATCCCCACCCTGCGCCGCCGCCGCGACCGCAGCTCGGTGGTGGAAATGCTGGCCTTCCTCGCCAGTTCGCTGGTGATGGCGCCGTGGATCGCCGCACGCTGGCGCCCGGACGCCACCATCGCCTATTTCGGCCTGCCCTGCGGCCCGGCGGCCTGGATGGTGAAGGCGCTGTCCGGCGTGCCCTATGTCGTCAGCCTGCGCGGCGGCGACGTGCCTGGCTTCCAGTATGACGGCATCTCGCTCTACCACCGGCTGGCCGGGCCGGTGATCGGCTGGCTGTGGCGCCGGTCCTCCGCCGTCGTCGCCAACAGCGAGGGGCTGGCCGAGCTCGCCCGCCGCTTCGCCCCGGACCAGCCGATCGCCATCATCCCCAACGGCGTCGATGCCGCCCGCTTCTCGCCCGCCGATGCCAGGGATGCCGGCGACCGCCTGTCGCTGCTGTTCGTCGGCCGGGTGGTGCGGCAGAAGGGGCTGGACGTGCTGTTCGAGGCGCTCGCCTCCCTGCCGCCGGAGATGCGCGGCGGCATCGACCTGACCATCGTCGGCGACGGCCCCGCCCGGCCGGAGCTGGAGGCCCAGGCCGCCCGGCTCGACCTGTCGGAGCGCGTCCGGTTTCTCGGCTGGCTGGGGCGCGACGAGTTGCCCGCCGCCTACCGCGCCGCCGACGCCTTCGTCTTCCCGTCCCGCGACGAGGGCATGCCCAACGTGGTGCTGGAAGCGATGGCCGCCGGCCTGCCCGTGGTGGCGACCCGCATCGCCGGCAACCGCGATCTGGTGGTGGAGGAGGAAACCGGCCTGATGCTGGACGCCGACGACACGCCCGCGCTCGCCGCGGCACTCGCCCGTCTGGCCGAAGACCCTGCCCTGCGCCGCCGCCTGGGCGAGGGCGGCCGCCGCCGGGTGGTCGAGCATTTCTCCTGGAGCGCCGTCGCCACCGCCTACCGCGACCTGGCGCTCGCCGGGCGCACCGCGGCAGGACGGGTCCGGCCGGCGCAGGCGGAGTGAGGCGGTCTGGCTTCCGCGCGAAGTGCAGGGGTGTCTGGCAACATCTCCACGGATGTCACGGATTTGAACACGGATTTCACGGATTTTTCTGATCCTGGCGATGTGCCTGCCTTTTTCCGGAGCGGCTGCTTCGCAACGCCACATCCGTGAAATCCGTGTCGAAATCCGTGACATCCGTGTTCATCTTGCCCACCGATCTCCGCCCTTCCAAGGATACACGCCGCTAGACGTGCTGTTGACATCCGGCGGCTTTCGGGAGCGTATGGCGGCGCGGCAGAGTGGGCTCGGACAGCAAGGGATCGGACAGCGTGGCGGAACCGGTGAAGACGGCGGAAGGCGGGGGCGGCACCCCGGCCGGGACATCCGCCCTGGCCTTCGATTTCGGCGAGAACTGGGACCATTACTCGCGCACCGTGCTGGACGAGCCGCGGCTGGTGGCGGCCATCGACAGCCTGAAGGGGCTGGTCGGGACCGACCGGCTGAAGGACGCCAGCTTCTGCGACGTCGGCTCCGGCTCCGGCCTGTTCACCATCGCCGCCGGCAAGCTGGGCGTCGCCCGCGCTCTCGGCTTCGACGTCAACCCCACGGGCGTCGAGGTGGCGCGCCGCAACCTGGGCCGCTTCGCGCCCGAACTGGCGGACCGCATCGAGTTCCGCCGGGGATCTGCGCTCGACAGCGGCTTCGCCGGCTCGCTCGGCCGCTTCGACGTGGTCTATGCCTGGGGCTCGCTGCACCACACCGGCTCCATGTGGCCGGCGATCGAGACGGTGGCCCCGCTGGTGGCGCCGGGCGGCACCTTCGTGCTGGCGCTCTACAACCGCCACTGGACCTCGCCGATCTGGACCCTGATCAAGATCGTCTACAATCTGTCGCCGGGCTTCCTTCGGAAAGTCTGGGACTGGACGCTGGGCTCGCTGATGTTCCTGGCGACCTGGGCGATCACCGGCTCCAACCCGCTGCGCAAGGAGCGCGGCATGGAGTTCTGGGTGGATGTCACCGACTGGCTCGGCGGCTATCCCTATGAATATGCCAGTGCCGACGAGGTGCGGGCGCGGATGGACGCGCTCGGCTTCGACATGCTGGAGGTCCGTCCGCCGCGCGTGCCGACGGGCTGCAACGAATTCATCCTGCGCCGGAGGCCCGCATGAGCGACGACGCATTCAAGTCCGCCAACACTCCCCTCGCCGCCCCCTTGCCAGCCGCCGCGGCCGATCATCCCGGCGGTGTCGATTACGACGACAGCTGGGAGCGGCGCTGGAACGACATGCGCAAATACGGCCCGACCGGCCGGCATCTGCGCCGCATCGTCACCGAGATGGTGCGCCCGCTGAACTACGACAGCTTGGCTGACGTCGGCTGCGGCCAGGGCTCGCTGCTTGCCACGCTGATGCCGCTGAAGCCGCAGGCCAGCTACACCGGCCTCGACTTCGCTGCCAAGGCCATCGACGTCGCCCGCCGCCGCGCCCCGAACGCCGAGTTCGGCCTGCTCGACGTCGCCGCCGGCCATCTCGACCGCCGCTTCGATCTGGTGGTCTGCACCGACGTGGTCGAGCATATCGAGGACGATGTCGCCGCCCTGCGCAACCTCGCCGCCATGACCGGCCGCTACCTGCTGGTCTCCACCCTGCAGGGGCGGATGCGCGATTTCGAGCGCACCGTCGGCCACCACCGCAACTATGCCCGTGGCGAGCTGCAGGCCAAGATCAAGTCGGTCGGGCTGGAGATCGAGCGGGTGGTGGAATGGGGCTTCCCCTTCTTCTCGCCGCTCTACCGCAACGTTCTGGGCGCCGCCAGCGGCCAGGGCACGGAAGGCGACTACGGCCCCGGCCGCCGCTTCCTCGCCGAGGCGCTGTACCACATCTTCCGCCTGAACTCCTGGTCGCACGGCGATTACATCTACGTGCTGGCCCGCCGGCCGGGGTCGTGAGTGCAGGGGCGGTGCCCCCTCCCCAAAGCCCTCTCCTCACCCTCGGCCGGCCGAAGGCCGATCCGATCACGGGAGAGGGTGCTTTCTGCGAAGCGGCGGCGGTCCCCTCTCCCGCGTGAGCGGGGGAGGGTTAGGGAGGGGGATTCCGCGACACCTCCTCAAATAATCCCCTCATATCACTTCATGACTTCATGAAAAGGCACCCTTAGATGCGTCCCCGCCTGAAAGCCCTGGTCAGCGCGCTGCTGGTCGCCCTGCTGCTGTGGCGGGTCGATGTGGCAGAGGTCTGGCGGGTGCTGGCGGTGGCGTCGCCGGGGCTGATGGCGCTCGCCGCCCTGCTGTTCTTCCTGATGCATGTGCTGAACGCGCTGAAGCTGCGGGTGCTGCTGCCGGACCACCGGGCGGGGCGGCTGCTCGCCTACACGCTGGTGGCGCAGCTCTACGCGCTGGTCCTGCCGGGCCAGCTGGCGGGAGAGGCGATGAAGGCCTACCGGCTCAGCCGGGATGAAAGGCAGGGCCGGGAGGACGGCGGCCGCATCGTCTCGGCCGTCGCCTTCGACAAGGTGACGGGGATCGCCGGGCTGCTGCTGCTGACCGGCGGCGGACTGATGGCGCAGTCGGCGCGCTTTGGCGACGGGCTGCTGGCCGCGGTCGGACTGGTGCTGGCGGGGCTGGTCGCGGCGACCGGACTTCTGGCCTGGGCACCGGCGCGCGGCCTTCTGCTGGCTCTGCTCGGCTGGCGGGCCGGGGCAAAGCGCGAGGCCTGGCTGCTCGGGCCGCTGCGCCGCTTCCTGGAGGCATGGCGGGACCAGACGCGCCGGCCGAGGCGGGCGGCGCTGTCGGTTGCCGGCGGGATCGCGGTCCAGCTTGCGGCGGTCGCCGGCAGCCAAATCCTGGGGCTGGCGGTCGGCATCGACCAGCCCTTTTCGGTCTGGTGCGCCGTGATCGGGCTGATGTCGGTGATCGTGCTGATGCCGGTCACCCTCGCCGGCATCGGTCTGCGCGAGGCGTCGCTGGTCGGCCTGCTCGATCTGGTGGGCGTCCCGCATGCCCAGTCGCTGGCGCTGGGTTTCGGCATCCTCGCCTTCCAGGTGATGGTGGCCCTGCTGGGCGCCGTCATCGACCTGACGGTTTTGCGGGAGCGGCGGGCCGGTATGGAAGGGGCTGCCGGCCGCTCGCCGGAATGATCGGCCGTTCAGGGGTTAAGGATAGGATCATGATCCTTTGCGGTTACACCGGACAAGGGATGTCGAGATTTCCGATTGGAAAGGACTGGAAAGAATGAACCAAATCACATTGGATGATGCAGTGAAGATCGCCAATGGCGCCATTGCTGTCGGGCGGTATGACGTTGCCACAGCGATGTGCGAAAACATCATCTCTGCGCATCCCCGGTGCGATGAGGCGAGAAGAATATTAAACATTGCCAAGGATAAGCGGGCTCTGCATGAGGCAAAATCTCCGCTCATTCGTTATAAGAGAAATAAATATAGCCAAAATGGAGAAGACGGCATCATCGCCGAAATTCTTCTGAGGCTGCGGATATCCTCAGGGAGTTTCTGTGAGTTCGGAGCCTGGGATGGTATACATCTCAGCAACACATATTCTCTGGCGGAGGCCGGATGGAGCGGAGTTTACATTGAAGGAGATGCTGAAAAATACAAGGACCTCGTGACCACTTGCTCAAAGCTTCCCGGCCAAAAAGTTATGCCTGTACTTGCTTTTGTCTCTCCAGATATTCAGGGAAAACGGCTTGATGATATTCTTGGCAAGACCGACATTCCGAAAGACTTCGATATTCTGAGTATTGACATCGACAGTTGCGATTATCAGGTCTGGGCGTCCGTCAAGCAATATTCGCCGAAAATTGTGGTCATCGAGGTGAACAGCTCCTTCCCGCCTCCCATACGATATGTCCATGGCGGAGAAACATCTGGCTCAAGCTTCATGGCGGTGGCGGATCTTGCGAAGGAAAAAGGATATACGGTGGTTTGCCACACCGGAAACGTGATCTGCGTCCGATCGGATCTTGTCGACGCCCTCTGCCTTCCCGAGGAACTCATCAAGGATCCTTCTCTGGCCTATATAAGTGTTTATGCGCCTTGGGATAGCGATGAATTGTTGAGGATCGGCGGTTCCCTTTGAACATACTCCTGTCGCCTCCGCTTCAGCCCGAGACACACTGAAGAGGGCGTTTCCCCGGCGTGTTCATGGTGACCGCTTGGCTCAGACGGGAGCGTGCCTGCCGAACTTTTGGGAAGTGTTGCCAGCCACCATGAGGCGGGTCTCCGCGCCCTTATTCTCCAGACACTGGACGAATGCTGGCCGTCCCGTTCAGGGCTGGGACACGGGGGAGGGGATTGTGGAGGACGCGCCGTCCGGGACGAGTCCCAGCATCTCCTCCACCGTCTCACGGCCTGCAAAGGGGGTGTAGCGGATCAGCGGGATGTCGACGATCATCGATTTGCGCCAGACATAGGCGCATTCCATGTTGAACTCGTAATCCTCGGCGATGCCGAAGGCGAGTTCCGCCCAGTCCTTCCAGCGCATCTGTTTCAGCACCTCCCTCCGGATCACTGGCTGCCCGGCATGGACGGGGCGTTCGGTGAAGGCGCCGTAGCACTGCTGCACCTGCACGCAGTCGCGCAGCCGGCCTTCTGGTGCCGGATCATGAACTGGAGGGCGCCGTGAACCTGGTGAAACTGCTACCCTTCCAGGCAGCAGGTGTGGTTCAGATGCATGATGTCGTACCGCTGGAACAGGCGCTTGACGATCTGGATGCGCTGCGGATGCGGGATATCGTCGGCGTCCTGGTAGCAGATCAGCTCATGGAGCGCGCGTTCCGAGGCCGCCTAGCGGTTCAGCCCGTTGAACATGCGCCGGTTGTGCTTGAGGATGAGGATTTCGGGGAACCGGGTGACGCCGATGGGGGCGATCCGCGCCAGGACGGCCTCGTCCGCCATGTGCGCGTTGCCGACCGATACGATGACCTAGTCCGGCAGTTCGGTGCCGTTCGCATAGGCTTCCAGCAGATCCGGAACCAGGACCACGTCCTGGTGGGTGCATGGGATGACGAGGGAGAGTTTCATCGGATGCGAACCGGTTCCGGTCGAGGAGCATGTCGGGCTGAACGGACGACCGGCAGACGGCCGTCGACGGGCATCCGCCCGGCTGCTCGTGTTGCCCCGCCCTTTGCCCGCACGTCATCCCACAGTGCATGGGGCTTGGCAGGACATTGCAAGGAAAGTGGCGGTGCCGCATGCCATGGCCCCCGATCGGGTGCCCATGCCCGGTTCGCGACCCAATTATCCGTTGCGCTTGCCGGACCCAGCGGCCATACCATGGCCCGGCATCGCCTCCATAGATGACTCCGCAGCCTCCGGACCCGTTCGATGACCCTCCTGCTTACCCCCGGATCCGCCGCCACGGACACCGGCACGGTTTCCGTCTCGGTCCTGATCCCGGTCTATAACGAGGAGGACAATATCGCCCCCTTGTGTGGCCGGCTGATCCCGGCGCTCGACGGGCTGGGGCGCAGCTTCGAGGTCATCTTCGTCAATGACGGCTCCACCGACGGGACGGAAGCGGAGCTGCAGCGCGTGGCGTCCGACCGCCGCATCCGCGTCATCAATTTCCGCCGCAACGTCGGCCAAACCGCGGCGATGATGGCCGGCATCGACCATGCCCGCGGCGACGTCATCGTGCCGATGGACGGTGACCTGCAGAACGACCCGCAGGACATCGGCGGGCTGCTCGCCAAGCTGGACGAGGGGTACGACGTGGTGTCGGGCTGGCGCGCCGACCGGCAGGACGGCTTCCTGCTGCGCACGCTGCCGAGCAAGATGGCCAACAAGCTGATCTCCACCATCTCCGGCGTGAAGCTGAACGATTACGGCTGCACGCTGAAGGCCTACCGGCGCCAGATGCTGCAGGGCTACCGGCTCTACGGCGAGATGCACCGCTTCGTGCCGATCTACGCCCGCTGGCAGGGGGCGAAGCTGACCGAGATGCCGGTGCGCCACCACCCGCGCCGCCACGGCCAATCCAAATACGGGCTGGAGCGGGTGCTGAAGGTCGTGCTCGACCTCGTCGTCGTGAAGTTCCTGACCCAGTACGAGACCAAGCCGATCTACATCTTCGGCTTCGCCGGCCTGATGTTCATGGGGCTGTCGGTGCTGGCCGGCATCTATGCCATCTACCTGAAGCTGGTCGACGGCATCTCCTTCATCCTGACGCCGCTGCCGCTCCTGGTGACGATGGGGCTGGTCACCGGCGTGATGTGCATCCTGATGGGGCTGCTGGCCGAGCTTCTGGTCCGCATCTATTTCGAGAGCCAGGGCAAGAGCCACTATTCCATCAAGACCATGCTGAACTTCGACGAGCCGCCGCCCCCGGACCGCAGCATCCGGGACTGACGATCCCCATAGGATAAAGACAGGGCAAGGAAAAGGCCCCGTACCGTTCCCGGTGCGGGGCCTTCTGTTTGTCAGGGCGTCGCCGCCGCCCCGCCGGGGGGCGTCAGCTCCTTCAGCCCGCCGTCATGGCCCAGCACGAACAGCCGCACCCGCTGGCCGGTCAGGTCGGGCGGAACGGGCAGGCTGAAGCCGCTGTCGGTCATCCGCCCGTCCTTCAGCACGGCGGCGACGTCGGGCCGCGCGCCGCCGGTCGGGGATGTCGCCACGATGCGGTCGCCCACCCCCAGCAGGACGAAGGCGGCCGGCGCCGGCACCGCCGCATCGACCGCCCAGCCGAGTGCCGCCAGCGAGCCGGAGGGAAGCCGCACGAAGCGGTCGAGCGACCCGTGCAGTCCGCCGTCGCGCGGCGGCACGTCCAGCCGCAGCCGTGCCGACGCCTCGTCCAATTGTCCGGCCTGCAGCAGCGTCGCCAGCGTCGCCCGCTCCGGCCGGCTCGCCGTATCGGCCAGGATCGACTGCACGAAGCCGGCCTTCAGGTCGTAGGCGGCCTGGAGGAAGGGCGCGATGTTGCGCGGCGAGGCGGAGGGGCAGACCAGCGGCCGGCTCCAGTCCATTCCGGCGGGCGTATGGATCGATTGCAGGTGGGTGGCGACGCAGCGCTCGGCCGCGGCATCGCGCTCCGCCACCATGCGGTTGAGGCCGTCGACGCTCCAATGCCGCCAGAAGGCGTCCGTACCCGCACCGTGGCCGACGGCGAGCGCCGCCACCAGCACCACACCGGCGATGGTCCCAACTCCAGCCCCCACCCCCGTCCGGCGGCCGAGCAGCAGCGTCCAGCCGGCGACCGCGGCGGGGAAGGCCAGCAGCACCGGATAGGCGTAACGCGGGATGGTGCCGCAGCGCATGGCGTTGGCGATGCCCTCGCCGCATAGCCCGGCCCGGCCCAGCGCCGTGGTCATGGTGACGATCACCGCCCCGGCGATCAGCCCGGAAATGGCAAGCGCGGCGTTGCGGTTCTCCCGCCCGGCGCGGCCCAGCAGCAGGCCCGCCGCCGGAATGAGGCAGAGCGCCAGGGCCGCCGCCCCCGCCGCCAGCGACAGCGGCGCACCCACCGCCTCCACCGGCAGCCCGGCGGCGGTGGCGAAGGCACCCAGCAGGAAGGCCCAGAAGCCGCTGTGCCAGGGCAGCACCAGCGGCTGGCCGGTGTGGTTGGCGTAGGAGCCGCTGAAGGTCATCCACAGCATCGCCGCGGTCAGCAGCAGCCCGCCGCCGACGGCCACCAGCATCCGGCCATCCAAACGGTCGCGCCAACTCCCCCCCTGACGCAGAGTCAGCACCGCTCCGGCCCCCGCCACTCCAAGGGCATAGCTGGCGCCGAACACCCCGGTGGAGCCGAAGGCCAGCAGGAACAGCATCGCCGGCACCAGCCGCCCGCGGGCCAGCGTGTGCAGGAACAGGAACAGGCAGGTGAAGAAGATCGGCTGGGCCAGCCCCATGTGCTGGTAATAGAAATACTCGTTGTTTAGCGTGCCGGTCAGGAACAGCCCGGCCGCCGCCACCGGCACCGCATCCCAGGCCGACCGCACGCAGTCCCGCAGCAGAACCAGGGCGTAAGCGGCGAGCATGGCGGCGAAGGCCAGCCAGCCGACCAGCCGGAAGGCGAGGAAATCGACGCCGATGGCCTGCCACAGCCCGTGGGTCAGCAGCTTGAAGAAGGGCGCGACATGGTCGCTGTCCTTGGCGAAGATCGAATGGACGGTCAGCGGCTGCTGCACGCCCTGGGCGGTGCCGAAGAAATAGCCCCAGTCGTCCCAATAGGGCAGGCCGGTGCTGGCATGCATGTTCATGCCGAACTGGTAGGCGACGATCAGCCCCCCCAGCCCCAGCAGCAGCCCGACCAGGATGCGGGCGGGCGACGACGCGCGGCCGGCGGGCACATCGGAGCGGGCAGCATCGTGCATGTCCGCGCCCCCGCGCGTCCGGAGGAACGGACGATCCAGACTGTCTAGGCTCATACGGCGTTTTCCATCGGGGTCGGTGCCGGGGTCTTGGCCGGGCGGTCCAGCGCGGTGGCGAGCGCGGTCCAGGCCCACAGCAGGCCGCGGTGGTCGGCCTGTCCGCTGCGGTGCTCGTCCCAGCGTGCCGCCAGCCAGGCGCCGTCCACCCCGATGCGCGCCGCGGTCTCCATCGGCGGCTGGGGCAGGTGGCGCAGCCAGCGGCTCAAGGGGATGCCGAAGCCCTTCTTGGGCCGCGACAGGATCGCCGGCGGCAGCAGCGGCGCCATCGCCTTCTTCAGGATCCATTTCCGCGTGCCACCCCGAATGCCGTTCGGCTGCAGCTTCACGCCGGCCGGCAGGCGGCTGACGAAGGCGACGAGGTCGCGGTCTAGGAAGGGCGAGCGCGTCTCCAGCGAACAGAACATGCTGGCGCGGTCGGCCTTGATCAGCAAATTCTCGCCCAGATAGAAGCGGCCGTAGAACTCGATGGAGCGGTCGACGTCGTGCCGGCTGGCGCCCGACCGCCACAGGGCGTCGGCCTCGTCATACAGCTCGTCGGCGGTCAGGCTGGTGCCGAACAGCCGCGACACCTCCTCCACCGACGCCGGACCCAGCCAGGCCGGCATCCAGTGCGCCGGCCGGTGCCCCAGCCCGCGCAACGCCCGGCGCAGCTTGAAGTCGAAGCTCATGTTGCGGTCCGACCGCGGCAGCCGGTGGGCCACCGCCTCGGCCAGCCGGTGCAGCGGGCGGGGGACGGCATGGTGGTAGAGCCGCGCCGTGCGCAGCGCGTCGAAGGTGTCGTAGCCCGCGAACAGCTCGTCGCCGCCGTCGCCGGTCAGCGCCACCGTCACCCGTTCGCGGGCGAAGCGCGACAGCAGATGCGTCGGCAGGATCGACGGATCGGCGATCGGGTCGTCCAGCCGGCCCAGCAGTTCCGGCAGCATCCCCGCCGCGGTGTCGAGGTTCAGCGTGCGGCAGGCATGGTCGGTGCCGTAATGGCGCGCGGCGTCGGCCGCATAGCCGCTCTCGTCGAAGCTCGGCTCGTCGAAGCCGATGGTGAAGGTCTTCATGGTGGCCGGATCGCGGTGCCGGGCTGCGAGCGCCACGATGGCGGCGCTGTCGATGCCGCCGGACAGGAAGAAGCCGACCGGCACGTCGCTCAGCATCCGGCGTTCCACCGCGCGGTCCAGCAACTCGCGCAGTTCCTCCGCCCACTCATCGGGACCGCCCGGCGGCTGGTCGTCCACCACCATCCGGTATTCCCAGTACCGGCTGACCGACAGCCGGCGGCTGGTCAGGTCGTAGACCATGCTGCAGCCGCCCGGCAGCTTGCGCACCGCGGCATGGGCGGTCAGCGGCGCCGGGATGAAGCCGTAGGCGAAATACTTGACCAGCGCGGTGCGGTCGAGCGCGTCCGGCACCGACGGGTGCGACAGGACGGCGGTGGCCTCCGACGCGAAGACCAGCCCGTCGGCGGTCTCGGCATAGAACAGCGGCTTCTTGCCGAAGCGGTCGCGGCCGAACACCAGCCGGCCCTGGCGCCGGTCGTAGAGGCAGAAGGCGAACATGCCGTTCAGCCGCTCCAGCATGTCCAGGCCCCATTCCCGGTAGCCGTGCAGCAGCACCTCGGTGTCGGAATGGTCGGTGACGAACCGGTGGCCGGCCTGCTCCAGCGCGCGGCGCAGTTCGGGCGCGTTGTAGATCTCGCCGTTGTAGACGATGACGAGGTCGCCGTCGGCCGTCGCCATCGGCTGGTGGCCGCCCTCGATGTCGATGATGGCGAGGCGGCGGAAGCCCAGATGGACGGCCAAGGCGCCGCTGGTGTCGATATGGACGCCGTCGTCGTCGGGGCCGCGGTGGCGGATGATGCTGGTCATGACGGCGAGGTCGCGCTCGCCGCCGGGTCCGGCGAAGCCGGCGAAACCGCACATGGGGCTGCTCTCCCGAAGGGACTGCCGAAGGTGGCGACGGAGGCTAGGTGTAGCGTCTCGCCCAGCCGCGTGCCATGGCGAAATGCCGGGGATGCGATGATGAGCCGCGCGGGCGGAAAGTCGTGGCTTCCGGTTCCGGCTTTGGATTACAGCAATTCCCGAGGGGCCATGTTGTCCGGATCGGACAGGACGAGGGTGGGCGGATGATCGGCGGGCCTGTGGATCTGGAAGGCGGCTTCAACCGCATGCGGTCCTGCCGCCATGGGCTGATGGTCTACAACCGCAACGACCAGTATGTCGGCCGCTCGCTCGACCTATACGGCGAATATGCCGAACATGAGGTGGCGGTGTTCCGCTCGGTCCTGCGTCCCGGCGACGTGGCGGTGGAGGTCGGGGCCAACATCGGCGCCCAGACCCTGCCGCTGGCCCGCATGGTCGGTCCGTCCGGCTCCGTCGTCGCCTTCGAACCGCAGGAGATGCTGTTCAACCTGCTGTCCGCCAATCTGGCTCTGAACGGCGTCACCAATGTGCGGTCTCGGCGCATGGCGGTGGGGAGCGAGGCCGGGTCCATCCGGGTCCCGGTGCTGGACCCGCACCGCTCCAACAATTTCGGTGCCCTCGGCCTCGGCGGCTGGGACCGTGGCGAGGCGGTTTCGCTGGTGACGCTGGACAGCCTGAACCTGCCGTCCTGCCGGCTGCTCAAGGCCGACGTTGAGGGCATGGAGGCCGAGGTGTTGCGTGGGGCGTCCGGGCTGATCGCGCGCCACCGCCCGGTGCTGTATGTGGAGAACGACCGGCGCGACCGCTCCCCCGCTTTGATCGGGCTGATCCGCTCGATGGGCTACCGGGTGTGGTGGCACACGGCGCGTCTGTTCCGTCCGGACAATTTCGCCGGCAACCCCAACGACGTGTTCGACGGGATCGGCGCGGTCAACCTCCTCGCCCTGCCGCCGGGCAGCGACATCCACATCCCAGATCCCGAGATCGCCGACGATCATGAGTGGTGGCGGTGAGGCGGGTGAATGAGGTGGAGAGCTGCGGCACTGTGAGTCCAGGCACGTCCCGAGTGACAGCGGGCGCGATCCGCTTTTGCACTTGTGAAACAATCCATACAAAGAGGTCGTATTGGTGATGCTTCCTTCGGATGCGCCGAGTGATCGATTTTCTGAAATACACGAGAAGGTCAGAGCGGTGCTCTTGAAAGACCGGATCAGCATCATGTCCCTGAGAGGTGTGGGAGGGCTGACTGGCGCGCCGGGAGGGATTTGGCATGACTTCGAAACTGATGACTGGAACATATCTGGAAAAATAATTCTATCAGAAAAATTTTCGGAAGCTGATGTTATTATCATGAACATCGGAGGTGAGGATGTCGAGGGAATAAGGGAATATCTTGAAAGACGTGGATTCATGGGAGTTTTGTGTTTTTGGCTTCATGATAACCACGTTGCTCACCAAGCAAATAAAAAATCTGTTGCAGAAGGTGATATATACTTCAGTTCTCACTACGGGGCTGGACACGAAGATTATCTGCTCAACGAGCACTCTATCGCAGCTCCAATACTTCCAGCCTGCTACAGAAATATTCCGGTTAAAATTGTGGATGATGTCATGAGGATGTTTGAGAAATTCCCGAGAATATCGAAGGCAGTTGCGCCATATTTTCTGTACGAGCCTGCGGCCAGAACAAAATATTTGAATGAAGTGGTTAGAGATTCTTCTGAGACCGTTTGTTTTTACACAAAATCATCGGATAGAGAGCAGAAATATTATAAAAATATAACTGAGATGGAAAAGGCAATTAGGTGGTTTTCATTCAAGTCATCGATAGTTGTTCCCCTGAACATGGACCTGTCCATCCGGTTCTTTGATGGCCTGATGTGGGGGCATACGGTGATCGTTCCGGATCATCTGCCTGCGTTTGACCATGTCATCGACGTCGAGACCGCAGAGCGTCTCGGTGTGATCCGTTATGATGTGAGCCAAGGCGTCGAAGCCATCGACGAAGCTGTGGGCAAAGCAATCGCCGCTTTCGATCAGGGTGGAAACGAAGGGGTGATGGAGCGCCACAAATTTGTGACTTCAAACCACCTTTACGCTCACAGAGTCCGTGCGCTTCTGACGTTCCTAATGGATTTTGCCACCGGCAATACCGTGAATACTTTTGTCCGCACCCCTTCAGGTTGGGGAATGAGAGCCCGGCGCACGGATCGGCAGCCGTTGATACAGGGCGCCTGACGGAACCGCGGAGAGTCCGTTTGAAAGCCGTTTCAATGGCAGACACGTCGGAGTGGCGGGCTTGCCATGGCGAGTTGTATCATGCCGCCGGAGACGTCGATGCGCGCTTCCATAGTCGCGAACCAGACGTCTCCAGCGGGTCATCCATCCGAAGGTCCGCTCAATGGTCTAATCACAAATGACCCCTTGGGAGTTTCCGGAGGTTGCCGGCCAGGGGCGAGCCAAAAGTCCTGAAGACCTGTCCACCAGTGCTTGATGACTTCGATGATCCAGCCGAGCCGATCCTTGGCCCCGGTTTTCAGTACCAGGGAGGTGTCGCAACCTGACGACTAGCGCGTTTCATCCTTTACGCTACCCTCGTAATAAACCTGCCCAATGTAGTCGCAGGAACAGGGGGGGTGCGGTGGAAATGGCTCGCCGCCAAAAGGGGATGTTCCCCGAACGTGCTGAAGACAATCATGCTGAATGACTGGCCAGACGGACTCCGCCAGGAAGTGCATGTCGTCCAGCTTCTTTTCCCAACGGTTCCAAGCCAGGATCCGCTCTTTCATATCCGGGATCACGCCGCCGCGGATGCCCCACATGCCGCCCAGCATCGGCCAGTTCAGGTGGTGCGGATGGTCACGCATTACGTGGGCTCCCTTTCCGGATGCCAGCCAAGCCTCCACCGCGGCCGCTTCCCGGACGTTCAACCGGCTGTCGGCATCTCGGACGATCAGAGCGTCCAAGCCCTCGTCGGATGCCGGAATGAAGCGCCAGAACATGCCGAAAATCCCGCCTGGATTTCGCATCAGGCAAACCTGCGCGCCATTCTCGACCAGTTCACGCGTGAACTCATTCCGCTCGTCGGTATAGATGCGCAGCGTCCAGCCCGGGTAGACCTCCTTGTAGATCCGGCTGTTGATCAGAGCCCCTTCCCAGTACATCCGCGAAGAGCCCCAGACTGACATAGTGATGAGACGCAAAGCCACTTTCCCTGATTTACGGTCGTGAGAGTGAATGAATGCTAGCGGAAACGAAGAGCCAACGGGTGTGCGAATCTATCCTCACACCCGCGCCCGCACCCAGGCCTGGTACAGCCCGCCGAAGATCATCGGATGCTCGGCCTCCAGCCGGTCCCAGCGGGCGAGCGAGGTCATCGCCGGATCCTCGGGGAAGCGCTTGCGGTAGAGGGCGGCCACGGCGGGGTCGGCCAGCCGGAAGCCCAGGAACTCCAGGTCCAGCGCGGCAAGCGCGTCGGCCAGCCAGGGCAGGGTGACGTGCAGCTCGTGGACATGCATCAGCAGGTCGCGGCAGGCGCTGGTGCCGTAGAAGTCCGGGGAATGGGCGACGGCGCGCGCCGGATGGCCGTCCGGCAGACCCAGGATGTCGCGGCGGACGCGGCGGATGCCGTCCAGCGTCGGCGGGTGGCCGCGCTCGGCGATGAAGGCGCGGGCGGACAGGATCGGCCGGCGGGCGGCGGCGCTGTAGAACCCCACCTCCATCACGCCATGCGGGCGCAACAGCCCGCGCAGAACGCGCAGGCCCGCCATCGGGTCCTCGATGTGGTGCAGCACGCCGACGCTGTGCACCACGTCGAAGCGGCGGCCCAGCGTCCCCAGTTCCAGCAGGTCGGCCTGGGCGAACTCGATGTTCTTCAGGCCCAGCCGCCGGCTCTGCCGGGTGGCGTAGGCGAGGCTGCGGCGGCTGAGGTCGACCGCCAGCACCCGCGCGTTCTTCAGGGTGGAGGCGGCCCATACCGCCTCGCGCCCGGTGCCGCAGCCGGCGACCAGCACCTCCGGCGCTTCCCAGCCCGGCGCGTCCCAAGTGGAGGGCCAGGCGGGGGAGGCCGGCAGGGCGGCGTGCGGGAACAGGGCGTGCAGGAAGCCGGGCAGCGGCACCGGCTCCGGCAGCAGGCCGGTGCTCATCCAGCGCGGATAGGGGTTCTCCTCGTACTGGGCGCGCACGCCGACCGACACCGGATGGCTGATCTGGGTCAGCGCCGGCAACTCGGCCTGGATCGCCGCCTCTGCCAGCGGCTCGGCGACCTGGCGGTTCAGCAGCCGGGCGATCTCCTCGGGCCAGGTCAGGGCCTGCAGGCCGTCGGCCCGCTCCCAGCGGTAGAGCGGCCGGTAGGCGCCGAACAAGGCGATCAGCACCGCCGGAGGCTGCTCGCCGCGGTCCAGCGCCGCCTCGGCCGCGCGGACCAGCACCGCCAGCACCTGGAATTCGCCGTCGCTCTCGGCGAAGACATATTCGTTGAGGAAGCACTGTTCGGCGATGGCGGCGCACAGGGCGCGCCAAGCCGGCCGGTCGGGCAGGCCGGGTCCGGTCAGCGCCAGCAGCAGCACCCGGCGCAGCCGGGTCAGCGCCCGCTCCAGGGCAGGATCGCAGACCGGGGCGGCGCGCAGATGGCCCAGCAGCAGCGCATCCTCCGCCAGTCCGGCCAGCGAGCCGTCGGCCAGCAGCGTGCGGCTGGCCTCGTCCAGGGCGGACCCGCCATCCTCCGGCAGGGCGGCGAGATGGCGCAGGATGGGCGACGCCATCAGCACGCCGGCGATGGCACGCGACAGCCCGCTCCCCTCCACCTCCGGCCGGCCGAGTGCCGCCAGCAGGTCGGCACGCAGGCCCTCATCAGGCTCCGCGGGCGTGGCGTCGCGCAGCGCCTCGGCGAAGGCGATCCAGTTGCGCGGCACATCGGGGGCGAGACGGATCGCCTTGCGCACATAGGGCAGGGCCTGATCGCGCCAGCCGCCTTGCAGGAACAATGCTGCGATGCCGAAGCACAGCTCGGCGTCCTCCGGGGCGGTGCGGGCGATGCCGAAGGCCTCGGCCTCGGCCTCGGCGCTGCGGCCGGCGGCGATCAGCAGCGACAGCAGGGCGCGGCGCAGCGGCAGGGGAAGCGGCTGGTTGGTCGGCCGGCCGGCCGTGGCGCGGCGCAGCTCCTCGATGGCGGCGTCGGGATTGCCGGTTTCCTGGTGCAGGCGGGCGAGGTTGTTGTGGATTTCCGGCAGGTCGGGGGCGAGGCGCAGGGCTTCGCGGTAGGCCTCCAGCGCGCCTGTAGCGTCGCCGCCGGTCTGCAGGGCGGCGCCCAGATTGGCCAGCAGCGGCGTCCGGGCGGGATCGTCCGGGTTGGCGATGCGGGCCAGCCCGTCACGGCAGACGGTCGCCGCCTCCTCCCAATGACCAGCGACGCGCAGACTGTCGGCCAGCCGCAGCCGGGCGTCGAGATGGCCGGGATCGGCCGCCAGCACCCGGTGGAAGGCGGCGATGGCCGATTCCGGCTGGCCGGCGCGGTGGTGCAGGGTGCCGATCAGGTGCAGGGTTCCCGCCAGCCGCGGGCGTAGCGCCACCGCCTGTTCGGCCTGCTCCAGCGCCTCCTCGTCGCGGCCCAGCCGGGCCAGCAGCGAGGCATGGTTGCCCAGGATCTCCGGCAGGATCGGACGGTGGGAGAGCGCCCGGCGGAACAGCGCCTCGGCCTCCTCGGCCCGACCCTCCAGCATGCGGACCAGCGCCAGGGTGCCCAGCGTCTCGGCCTGTGCCTGACGCAGCGCCTGGGGGGCTTGGGCGACGGCGCCGGCCAGGCGCAGCGCCTCGTCGCAGGTCGCCGCCGCCTCGGCCAGCTGGCCGCGGCGCAGCCGGGCGAGTGCCTGGGCGCGGTGAGCCTGGACCGCCGCCTGGATATCAGCCGCCTGGATATCGGCCGCCCCGGTCCCTGTCCGGCGCAGCGCCTCGGCAGCCGCCGCGAACCCCTCGTCGGCGCGGCCGGCGGCGACGAGCGCGATCGCCAGCACGCCCCAGCCGTCGGCGCTGTCCGGCTGCGCCCGCACCGCGGCCTGCGCCCAGGCCACGGTGTCGGCCGGCCGGCCCAGGATGCGGGCGGCTTCGGCCAGCGACAGCAGCCCGGCCGCATCGCCCGGCGGTGTGCCGCAAAGCTCGCGGTAGGGTCCCTCTGCCTCCTCCGGCCGGCCGGACCGGCACAGCTCCAGAACCTGCGACAGACGCTGTTCCAGGGCACGGTGCTCCGGGGCGCTTCGGTCGGTCGGGAGGCCGGCGGTCCCGGTTGCGGTTTCGGCGGTCATGGAGCAGGACCCTTCGGTTGGAGGGGGGGAGGGCTGTCCGGCCTCAATAGGCCTGGTAGGATTTTTCCTCGACCAGCTCGGAGCCGAGCAGCCGGTTCAGGTCGCGCTTCAGCGCCGCGCGGCGGTCGTTGGTGTGGTAGACCTGCCGGGCCAGCTCGACGAAGCGCGGGCCGAAATCCTTGGCGCGCTCGCAGTCGCGGATCTCGTCCTCGACCTCCCACAGGGTGGTGTTGACCGCGCGCAGTTCGTCGATCAGCGCCGCGACCTCCGGCCGCTTGGTGTCGGCCTGCGCCGCCACGGCGACCAGCGCCTCGCGCTCGCGCCGGACATTGGCCAGCTTGTCGGCGTCGGCAATGCGCTCCGCCTTGATGTCGAGGATGGTGATCTTGTCCAGCAGTTCGCCCCAGGAAACGGGCGCCAGGATCGGCATGTCGGAAGGTCCTGTCCGAGTGTGGGTGGATTGGGCCGCACGGTTGCGCAAGGCGTGCTCCAGGCGGTCGATGGCGTCGTCCCAGGATCCTGGGCGGTCCTGGCGGAACAGGCGCATGGTGGGATACCAGGGGCTGTCCTCGCGGTCGAGCATCCAGCGCCAGTCGGGCGCGAAGGGCACCAGCACCCAGACCGGGACGCCGAGGGCGCCGGCGAGATGGGCGACGGAGGTGTCGACGCAGACCACCAGATCGAGGTTGGCCATGATGGCGGCGGTGTCGGCGAAATCCCTGATGTCGGGCGACAGGTTCAGCAGGGGGAAGCCGCCGGGCGGGTCGGCCGCCTGCCCCTCGGTCGGGCCCTTCTGGATGGAGACGAGGCTGACGCCGGGGATGGCGGCCAGCCGGGCGAAGGGGGCCAGCCCGATGGAGCGGTTCTTGTCGTTGCCGTGGGTCGGCGATCCGGCCCAGACGATGCCGACCTTCAGCCCGCGCAGGCCCTTCAGCCGCTCGCCCCAGCGCGCCACCAGATCGGGCTCCGCCGTCAGATAGGGCACGCGGTGCGGGATGGTGTCCATCTGTGTCCCGAACACCTCGCCCAGGCTCAGCATCGGCAGATGCAGGTCGAAGGCGTCGGTGGGAAGCTGGCCGCTGACGAAGCGCTCCACGCCGGGCAGCCCGGCCATCACCCGCTCCAGCGGTGCCGGCAGGCCCAGGATCACCCGGCCGCCGCGCGCCGCCACCAGGGGGGCATAGCGGCAGAACTGCAGGGCGTCGCCTAGCCCCTGTTCGCCGTGCAGCAGGATGCGGCGGCCGTCCAGCGGTTCGCCCCTCCAGCGCGGTTTGGGCATGGCGGCGTGGGTGGGGGCGTCCTTGCAGCGCAGCCGCCACTCGTATTCGCGCCAGCCTTCTTCGAAGCGGCCGGCGACCAGCAGGGCCATGCCCAGGTTGCGGCGGGCGTCCGGGCCGGCCGGGTCGATGGCGACGGCGCGGCGGAAGCCGGCGACCGCCTCGTCCAGCCGGTTCTGGTTCAGCCGGGCGTTGCCATGATTGGCATGGCCGCCGGCAAAGGCCGGATCGACGGCGACGGCGCGGGCATGGGCGCGCGCCGCCTCTTCCAGGCGTCCCTGCTCCTGCAGGGCGAGGCCGAGACTGGTGTGGCCGGCGGCGAAATGCGGGTCGAGCCTCACAGCGCGCCGGTGGCAGGCCGTCGCCTCGGCCGTCCGGTGCAGCCCGCGCAGCGCGATGCCCATGTTGTTGCAGGCGGCGGTGTGGGCGGGATCGATGGCCAGTCCGCGGCGATAGGCGGCGACGGCGCCGTCCAGCTCATCGCGCTCCTGCAGGACGTTTGCCAACCCGTTGTGGCCTTCCGCCGCCATGGGGTTGAGGCGGATGGCGCGGCGGCAGGCGCGTTCGGCCTCCGCGGAGCGTCCCTGCCCGCGGTGCAGCCCGCCCAGGTTCTCATAGGCGGCGGCCAGTTCCGGCCGCAGGGCGATGGCGCTGCGGTAGGCGGCCGCTGCCGCGCCATGCCCGTGGTCGCGCAGCATGTTGCCCAGATTGAGGCGCGGCTCGGCCATGGCGGGGTCGAGGCGCAACGCGCGGCTCAGCAGGCGCAGTGCGCCGCCGGCCTGGCCCGCGCGCCGGACGACGAGCCCCAGCAGGTGCAGGGCGTCGGTCTGGTCGGGCGCGATCTCGATGATGCGGCGGTAGATCCGGGCCGCGGCGGCGAGCTGGCCGCTTTGGTGATGCCGCACCGCCGCGGCGAGCGCCTCCTGAATGGTCGCCATGCTTGCTCGGTCGTCCTCGATAGATCCTGCGGCACCGGGCCCGCAGCCCGCCGGTCCGGCCTTGCCCCTCCGCTTTCCATCCGGTGGCGGGCGGGTGGCGGGCCGCGGGAAGGGAATAACGGGTGTTCCGGAATTCTCCAAGCGCATCCTGATCGCGAATGCATCCGTGGCGCAGAGACGACGGCAATACTGTCCATGTTATGAAATTGTAACTTCGATGACTGGTCAGGCTCAAGCCAAGCCACGGCTGTCGAAGTGACGCCGGGCGGGAACGCTGTGCAAATGCTGGTCATCGTCGATTCGATTCGACCGTGCGGCTGTCTGCAACCCCTGGAAAGGCCACGGCAGGGCTTCTGGATCCGTAGGTACCCCCAACTTCCGACCGGCCTGTTGCCGAACAGCCATAGCGGCAATTCCGGAAGATTTCGCAAAGACTTATGGGGGGGTGTCATGGGATGGTGGATCCATTCGCGTGTGACCTGCTCACCAGTCGGCAGCGCCGCCCTACCCACTTCGGTAGAAACGCGTTGCCATGGGTCCATTCCTTCGGATAACAAGGGCACGGTGTGTTAGCTCGCGCCAGGACTGACTCTGCTTGCCGTCAGCTCAGCGTGAGGCGTGCCTTAAAGATGGTTCATCCGCCGGCGAACCAAACCTGAAGGGGAATAGTATGGCTGGAACAAACTTTCTGGAAATAACTACGGGTTCGATCCTATCAGTAGGGCAGTTTTCGACCATCCTCGGTAGCACGGGTACGGATGTCATCACGCTGCAGACCGCCGGTAATACGGTGTCGATCTCGGCGTTGGAGACTCTGATTGGCAGCACCGGCACCGATTTCATCACGCTGACCGCCGGTTCCACCCTGCAGGTTTCTTTGCTGGAAACCCTGGTGGGCAGCTCCGCCACGGACGTGATCGAGCTGACCACTTCTGGCGCGACGATGCTGGTGTCCCTGATCGAGACGATCACCGGCAGCTCGGGCAGCGACGTTGTCACCCTCGGCACGGCGGGCAACACCCTTTCGGTCAGCCTGCTCGAGACGATCACCGGCGCCGCCGGCATCGACGTCGTCACCCTCGGCACGGCCGGCGGTACCATTGCCACCTCCCGGCTCGAGACGATAATCGGCGGCACCGGCTCTGACTTCGTCGTCCTCGGCACGGGCGGCAACACTGTTTCGGTCAGCCTGCTTGAGGGGCTGGCCGGCGATGCCGGCACCGACGTCGTCATTCTCAGCGGCACGGCCGGCGCCAGCATGCTGGTCTCGGCGGTTGAGACGGTGATCGGATCGTCCTTCAGCGACATCATCGGCCTCGGCACCTCGGGCAACACGCTGTCTGTTCTGGCGGTCGAGACGATCATCGGTCAGAGCGGCACCGACGTCGTCACGCTGGGCACGGGCGGCAGCACTGTCGAAGTCACTGCGATCGACACGCTGATCGGCGGTGCGGGCACCGACATCGTCACCCTCGGCACGGCCGGCGGGACGCTGCTGGTCCGGGCGGTCGAGACGATCACCGGCCAGGGCGGCTCCGACGTCATCACGCTGGGCACGGCCGGCAACACCATCCAGGTGAGTGCGATCGAGGCGATCGCCGGCGCCGCCGGCACCGACGTCGTCACGCTGACCGCTGGCAATACCCTGCTGGTCTCCGCGGTCGAGACGCTGACCGGTCTGGGCGTCGGCACCGACGTCATCACGCTGGCCGCGGGCGGCAACACCATCACGATCTCCGGGCTGGAGACCATCGCCGGCGGCAGCGGGTCGGACCTCGTCTTCCTCGGCACGGCCGGCAACACCACGACCGTCTCGGCGGTCGAGACCCTGGTCGGCGGCACGGGCACCGACGTCGTCACCATCGCCACCACCGGCGCCACCTTCCTGGTCCGCGGTGTCGAGACGATCACCGGCCAGGGCGGCACCGACGCCGTGACGCTGGGTGACACCGTCAACACGGTGACCGTCAGCGGCATCGAGACGCTGACCGGCGGCACCGCCACCGACATCGTCACGCTGACCGCCGGCAACACCCTGCTGGTCTCCGCGGTCGAGACGCTGACCGGTCTGGGCGCCGGCGTCGACGTCGTTTCGCTGGCTGCGGGCGGCAACACCATCACGATCTCCGGGCTGGAGACCGTCACCGGCAGTGCGGCTTCGGATCTGGTCTTCCTGGCCACGACCGGCAACACCACGACCGTCTCGGCGATCGAGGTTCTGGTCGGTGGTACGGGCACCGACGTCGTCACCATCGCCACCACCGGCGCCACCTTCCTGGTCCGCGGTGTCGAGACGATCACCGGCCAGGGCGGCACCGACGCCGTGACGCTGGGTGACACCGTCAACACGGTGACCGTCAGCGGCATCGAGACGCTGACCGGCGGCACCGCCACCGACATCGTCACGCTGACCGCCGGCAACACCCTGCTGGTCTCCGCGGTCGAGACGCTGACCGGTCTGGGCGCCGGCGTCGACGTCGTTTCGCTGGCTGCGGGCGGCAACACCATCACGATCTCCGGGCTGGAGACCGTCACCGGCGGTGCGGCTTCGGATCTGGTCTTCCTGGCCACGACCGGCAACACCACGACCGTCTCGGCGGTCGAGATCCTGGTCGGCGGCACGGGCAACGACGTCGTCACGCTCGGCAGCACGACCGGCAACACGATCCTGCTGCGCGGCATCGAGACCTTGGCGGGCGCCGCCGGTTCCGACGTCGTCACGCTGGGCGACACCGGCAACACCACCACCGTCTCGCTGCTGGAGACGCTGGTCGGCGGTTCCGCCAGCGATGTCATCACGCTGACCGCCGGCAGCACCCTGCTGGTTTCGGCGATCGAGACGCTGACCGGCAGCACGGTTTCCGACGTCGTCACCCTCGGCTCGGCCGGCAACACCCTGTTCGCCACGCTGCTGGACACCATCACGGGCGGTGCGGGCACCGACGTGGTCGCCCTCGGCACGGCCGGCAACACCCTGTTCATCTCGGCTCTGGAGACGCTGAACGGCGGCGCCGGCGCCGACGTCGTCACGCTGGGTTCGGCGGGCAACACCCTGCTGGCCAGCCGTATCGACACCATCGTCGGCGGCACGGGGTCGGACCTGGTCTTCATCGGCACCGCCGGCGGCGCTCTGCTCGCTTCGGGCCTGGAGATCCTGGTCGGCGGCACGGGCAGCGACACGGTCACCCTGGGCACGGCCGGCAACACCGTCCTGGTCCGCGGCCTTGAGGTCCTGACCGGCCAGGGCGGCACCGACGTCGTCACCATCGGCGACACCGGCACCACCATGGTGGTCTCGGCTCTCGAGACCCTGGTCGGCGGTGCCGGCACCGACGTCATCTCCCTGACCAGCGGCAGCACCTTGCTGGTTTCGGCGATCGAGACCCTGACCGGCCTGGGTGCCGGCGTCGATGTCGTCACCATCGGCTCGTCCGGCGCGACCCTGCTGGCCAGCGGTCTGGAGACCATCATCGGCGGCACGGGCTCGGAACTGGTGTTCCTCGGCACGGCCGGCAACACCGTCTCCGTCTCGGGCGTCGACATCCTGATCGGCGGCACGGGCACCGACGTCGTCACCTTCGGCACGGCCGGCAACACGCTGCTGCTCCGCGGCATCGAGACGCTGATCGGCGCCGCCGGCACCGACGTCCTGACCCTGGGCGACACGGGCAACACCGCTGAGGTTCGTCTGTTCGAGACGGTCACCGGCGGCGCGGGCTCCGACGTCATCACCCTGGGCACCGGTGGCAACACCATGTTCGTCTCGCTGGTCGAGACGCTGACCGGCCAGGCTGGCAACGACGTTGTCACCATCGGTTCGGTCGCCGGCAACACCATGCGTGTGATCGGCGTCGAGACGCTGACCGGCCAGGTCGGCACCGACGTCATCTCGCTGGCCACGACCGGCAACACCATCCTGGTGTCGCTGCTCGAGACCCTGTCCGGCGGTGCGGGCAACGATGTCGTCACCCTGGGCTCCGTCGGCGGCACGCTGCTGGCTTCGAGCCTGGAGACGATCACGGGCGGCACGGGTTCGGACCTGGTCTTCCTGGGCGCGGCCGGCAACACCCTGCTGGTTTCGGGCTTGGAGATCCTGGTCGGCGGTGCGGGCACCGACGTCGTCACCCTGGAGACCACCGGTAACACGGTCCTCCTGCGCGGCATCGAAACCCTGACCGGCCTGGCCGGTTCCGACGTCGTCACCCTCGGCGACACCGGCAACACCCTGCTGGCCTCGGGCCTGGAGACGCTGACCGGTGGTGCCGCCACCGACGCCGTCATCCTGACCAGCGGCAACACCCTGCTGGTTTCTGCTCTGGAAACCCTGACGGGTCTGGGTGCCGGCGTTGACGTCGTCACCATCGCCTCGTCCGGCGCGACCCTGCTGGCCAGCGGTCTGGAGACCATCATCGGCGGCACGGGTTCGGAACTGGTGTTCCTCGGCACTGCCGGCAACACCGTCTCCGTCTCGGGCATCGACATCCTGATCGGCGGCACGGGCACCGACGTCGTCACCTTCGGCACGGCCGGCAACACGCTGCTGCTCCGCGGCATCGAGACGCTGATCGGCGCCGCCGGCACCGACGTCCTGACCCTGGGCGACACCGGCAACACCGCTGAGGTTCGTCTGTTCGAGACGATCACCGGCGGCGCGGGCTCCGACGTCATCACCCTGGGCGCCGGTGGCAACACCACCTTCGTCTCGGCGCTGGAGACGCTGACCGGTACGGCCGGCAACGACGTCGTCACCCTCGGCTCGGCCGGCAGCACGATGGCGATCTCGCTGAT
>NZ_VTTO01000033.1 GCF_008364825.1 Azospirillum sp. B21 | reverse complement strand
CATGAAAAATGTCCGCTGTCAAGTCCTTCATTCAGACATGCAGTGGGGAAAAAGCTCTTACAGGGCAATAGGTTAGGCTAGATTTCAGCCGCTGAGTGCTCTTGCTGCTTTTCGAGCTAGGTGCTGCATAGGCGCTTCGCGGCGGTAAGCGTGGGGGCGCCGCGGCGGGCAAGATCGCACCATCATAGTCTCGCCCTGCCGCAAGCCCCGTCAAAAGCGAAAGCGCAGTCAGTGGACTGCGCTTTCATCGTGAAGGGGTAGCGGATGCGTCCACATCGTCAACCCTACTTCAGGGTATGGCCTTGCTCCCGCCACCCTTCCTGAATCCCCGGTCGCCGGCCATGAACGCCTCCAGCATAAGAGGAATCAACGTAGTGGCATCGACTGCCTCGCCATACGCCTGCGAGTGCGCCACGGCATAGCGGTCGAGATCAGCTTTTAGGCTGACCGGGCACAAAAACGTGAGCTTCGTGCTCTCGGTCTTGGGTAGCGGCCCAAGCCGCAATTTCTTGGAGGTGTTCATTTCGCCGCTCCTCTCTGGACGAAAAGCGGCTGGTACGGTCGCAGCATCAGGTCACGGTTGACGATGATCCGCACCGGCAGGCCCGGCCGCCCCGTCAAGGTCGGCTGAATGTTCATGTTGCGCCGGGTCATCTCCTGGCCGACCTGATTGATGCTGTCCTGCGCGCTGTCGCGCCCGGCAATCACGATGCGGTTGCCGTTCTGCCGGTTCTCCGGCGCGGCCAGCTCCGCGCCCACGCCCAGCAGTGTCGTCAGCGCCGCACCGGCAAAGACGCGATCCCAGTGCCAATCGACGCCATCCTCCAGGCCGGAGTAGCCGGCCGGGTCGGTGCCCGCGAGGTTGTCGAGCTTCAGCGAAGACGTGTCCGGCAAGATGATGCGGTTCCACACCAACTGCACGCGGCTCTGCCCATAGCTCACCTGGCTGTTGTACTTGCCCATGAGGCGCGAGCCCTGAGGGATCAACAGAAACTTGCCGGTGGCCGAGTCGTAGACCGACTCCGTCACCGTGCCAATCACGTCGCCCGGCAGGTCAGACTTGATGCCTGTCACCAGCGCCCCGGCGATCACCGTCCCGGCCATCACCTGGTACGGCGAGGTCGGCATTTGCAGATTGCCGGAATTGCGGGTTTCCGTAGAACCGCCTTTCAGGAAAGCCTCTTTCTGGTCTTGCCGGTTCTGCACGGCGGTCGGGTCGGCAGGCAGGGCAGCCGTCGAGGCCGGCCCAGCGGCCAGCGGGTCGAAGCCCGCCAAGGTCGATGCCGGGCCAGCCGCTTGCGCATTCGCTGGCGCTGCGGTCTTGCCGGGCGTACCAGAACGGAAGAACACCGAGGAAGCCGCTGCCGCTTCGGCTTCCTTGCGCCGAGCGTCCTCCGGGTCGTGGCCCGGTGGCGCATACGTGGGTGTCACCGGCTGCTGCGCCTTCACGATGGCAGGGCCGAGATCGCCCGGCAGCGGCGGCCCCAGCTCCGGCACCTTCGGCAGCTTGGAGTAATCCGAAGGCAGGCCATCCAGCCCCTCGGACTTCGAGACTCGATCCACGTTGTAAAGCTCGGTCTGCTCGCCTGCGCCGCGCCGATGTGGCTGCAATGACCAGATCGTGGCCCCTAGCACGGCGACCGACAGGCCGCCCGTGAGCATGGCCAAGGTGCGCCGATTCAGACGTGTGACCGGGCGCGGCTGGGCGCGCAGCGCCACCGCCTCGGGCGCGACCTTGCCCGCCTGTGGCGTGCCAAGATCGCGAGTGTCGTCCTGGCTCATGGTCAGTTCCTCCGCGTGCCACCGGAAACGCCATCGGTGCGCTCGATCCGCACCACATCGCCCTTGTCTCCGCCCAGGCGCAGTTCGGCCGCACCGAACAGGCGATCCACGATGTAGTACGGCGCACGGAATCGGTAGTTCACCAGTTGCCCATCGCCCTGCGCGCCGATCACGAACAGCGGCGGCAGCTCGCCCTGCGCGATGCCCGGCGGGAACTGGATGTAGACCTTCTCGCCATCGTCGAAAGCGCGCAGCGGCTTCCACGGCGGATTGCTGCCACTGACCGCATAGCGAAAGCGGATCTTCTCCAGCGACAGGCCAGCATCGACCGGCGCGGCGGCGCTGGCCGCCTGCGCCTGGCGCTGCAAGGCCAGCATCTTGTCCTTCGGATACTCCCAGGACACCGACGCCATCCACGTCTTCTCAGTCGAAGTCAGTTCAATCAGGTACGTGCGCCGGCTGGTCGTGATGACCAGATTGGTCTTGAGGCCCGAGCGGATCGGCTTGACCATCACATTGACGCGCAGCGCATCGCCGCTGCCGCTCGATGTATCGCCCACGATCCAGCGCACGGTATCGCCGGCGGCCACCGTTACCAGTTCCTCACCGGGCTGGAGCGCGATCACCGTCACGCGACCCACGGCCGCATAGACCTGATACAGCGCGCCATCGGTGAAAGGCCACACCTGAATCGCGTTGACGTACCCCTCGCGCGTGGGCGCGATACGCGCCTCGGCGTTGGCGCGGGACACACGCACGGTTTCATCGGCAGGTTCTGCTGCGGGCTTGGCATCCGGCACAGGCTTCATCTGAGCCGGCATCGGCAGCACTTGCGGCATGGCCACCACCTCCACCGGCGCAGGCGGCTCCGGTAGCGGCTGCGCCTGTACCGGCTCGTCGAGCGAAATGGACGGCGGCGGCTTGCCCTGCGTGGCGCAGCCCGCGAGGGCAAGCAGCATGATCGGCAAGACGGATTTACGGAAAAGATCATTCATGGTTTTGCTCCTTCGTTAGCTTCCAGTTCGCGGCTCCACGACAGCCCGTTGACGTAGATGCCCAGGGGGTTCTTGCGCACACGCTGCTCGGTGCGCGGCGTCTGCTGCACGATGGACACGACAGCGTTCCAGCGTTCGGTGCGGTCCAGCGCACCGTTGACGAAACGGGTCTCCGTCCAGCGCACGTTGAACGACGTATCGCTCGCGCGAGTCACGCTGCTGACCTGCACCGTCACCGACTCCTTGCCAATGCGCGCGAACGGATCGTTCACGCGGGCGTACTCGTTGAGCACCACGGCGCCCTTGTCGGTCGTGTAGTCATAGGCATCGAGCCAGTTCTGCCGCACCACGATGGGGTCGATGGACAGCGAGCGCACCAGACCGATGAAGCGGCCGAGGTGGTAAGCAATCTGCGCATCGCTGGGCCGGTACGGCGTGGCCGCTTCGCCGACAGCGCGCACCTGACCCGAGTTGTCCACCTCGATGACGTAGGGGGTGACGATGGACTGCGCGGAACGCCAGACCAGGCCACCGGCCATCAGTACGGCCAAAGTGAGGCAGCCGAAGGCCATGAGCCGCCAGTTCTTCGCCTGTGCGCGGGCCGAGCCGATGCGCTCGTCCCAGGCCTGGGCAGCGGATTGGTACGGGGTAGCAGGCTGCGGTGTGTTGGCATAGCGCACCTGCGGTCTTTTGAATCGCATGGAAGTTCTCCTTCAAGATCAGGAATCGGAATCACGCAGGCTTGGCCCCTGGCTGGAGCTGCCGCCGTCGCCGCCGCGCAGCGTGTGGGCGGCGGTCGTCGCGGCATGGGTGAGTTGCTGCCTGCGGTGCAGGCGCTTGGCCCAGGCGGGTTGCTCGGTGGATGGGGCTGTGGCGGGAGCCTCGCTTGCGGCCTGTGCGGCGCCGCCCCCCGACGCCGATCCGGCGTCATCGGGCCGAAAGGCCGCCGCCATGCGCTCCTTCATCGACCGCGCCCCATCGGCGACTTTCTGCCCGGCCGCCTGCGCGCCGGTCTTGGCAACATTGCCCACGCCGGCGGCGGCACCCTTCAGGCCGCCACCGGCCGAAGTGGAGCCCGCCTGGTACGCCGACTTGGCGCTGCTGGCGGTCGATGCCATCGAGCGGGCGGCGGCGGGTGCCATGCGTGCCCCGGCCGCCACTGCGCTTCCGACGCCGGTAGCCGCGGCACCGACCGCCACGGCGGTTCCGGCTGCGCCGATGGCAGCACCGGCCATCGCGCCCGCG
Organism: Azospirillum sp. B21; assembly: GCF_008364825.1. Classification (GTDB taxonomy): domain Bacteria; phylum Pseudomonadota; class Alphaproteobacteria; order Azospirillales; family Azospirillaceae; genus Azospirillum. The sequence goes on along the minus strand of NZ_VTTO01000033.1, from coordinate 33,166 downwards.
CCGAGCTGTGGCCCACCGGACACCAAGCCTGTCGCAATGCCCGGCCCAAAGATGCCCAGGGCCAGCAGGGACAACGAGGCCAGCATGATGACCAGCGCCTGGTCGATGGACGGCTCGGAACCGGGCGGTATCCTGAATTCGGCGAATAGCCCCGAGCCGATACCCACGATGACGGCGAGCACCAGCACCTTGATGCCCGAGGACACCACGTTGCCCAGCACCTTCTCGGCCATAAACGCTGTCTTGTTCCAGAGGGCAAACGGCACCAGCACGAAGCCCGCCAGCGTGGTCAGTTTGAACTCGATCAGGGTGACGAAGAGCTGCACCGCCAGCACGAAGAAGCTAACGATAACCACCAGCCACGCGAGGAACAGCACGACGATGGGCGCGATGTGGATGAACACCTCGGGGAAGCCCGCCATCTCCCTGATCTGGTCGAGGATCGGCGCCGCTGTGTCGATGCCGGCCTTGGCCAATCGACCTGGTTGCAAGAAGTTGCCCATGCTCAAGGTCGAGCCGCTGGCTGTCAGGCCAAGACCCGCGAAGGAGCGGAACAGGACACCGGCCAGCATGTTGAAGTTGCCGATGATGTAGGCGAAGGCACCGACGTACAGCACCTTGCGGATCAGCTTGGCAATCACGTCCTCGCCCTGGCCGGTCGCGTGCCCCATCGCCCAGAACAGCCCGGCGAGCGTCATGTCGATGACGATCAGCGTGGCCGTGAGGAATGCGACCTCGCCGTGCAGCAGGCCGAAGCCCGAGTCGATGTAGCGCGAAAAGACATCGAGAAAATGGTCGATGACCGAAATGTCATTCATGGCGAGTCCTCCTGCACAGGCGAGGCCGTGGCCACCGCATTGCTGTCCTCTGCGGGTTCATCGAAGCTGGGCGGAATCGGCGGCAGATCGGCCAGCGTCTGGTACTCATCTGGCCCGGTCTTGCCGGAGAGAAAGCGGCGCAAATCGGCCTGGGCCACCTGCGCGCAAGACGCGTCGTCGAGCTGGCCCGCGCGGCATTGCTCCTTGAGCAAGTGCAGCCGCGACGGATCTGCCGAGAGCGCATCGACCGAAGGCCCCTCCTGCTGGCCGCAGCCGGCCAGCAGGAGCACGAAACCGCAGAGAGCAGGCACGCGGGTCATGACAGCACCCGTCACCGGCCGTAGAAATCGACGGACTGCGGTGTGTACGGCGTGCCTTCGCCCAGGAAGCGCCGATTCACCTCGCGGCCACGCTCCACAGCAGCGGCCTGCCGTGCCAGTTCCAGCGACGCAGCGCGATCCTGGGTGATGCTCAGGCGCTGCGTCTGGATGGACTGCTTGGCTTGCAGGGCCAAGAGCTGGTTCATGGCCTGCATCGCCTGCAAGGCACCCACTGCCGATTGGCTCTTGCCCACGAGGTCGGCCAGCACGCCTTCGTCGTCGCTCAGGTTCTGTGAGGCCTGGGCCTGCATCTGCATGGTGGTCTGCAAACCATTGAGCGTGTTCTTCCAGCGTTCCTGCGTATCGCGGTACATCTGGTCGCCGCTCACGGTGGCGGCGTATTGCTCGGGATACAGGCGCTGGAACTCCCGATCCAGATTCGTCACGTCATAGGCCAGGCCCTTGGCTTGCGCGATCAGCCGCTGGGTGGTCGCCAGATTGGCGCGCAACTGGCCCACCACGCTGGACGGCAGGCTGGCCAGGTTGCGCGCCTGGTTGATGAGCATCTGCGCCTCGTTCTGGAGCTGCTTGATCTGGTTGTTGATCTGCTCCAGCGTGCGGATCGCGGTCAGCGTGTTCTGCACGAGGTTCGTGGGGTCGATCACGACCCATTGCGCCTGCACGGCGGTAGCGGTGCAAAGCATGGCCGCGACGGCGGCGGCGAGAAGACGCTTTTTCATGATGGGTTCTCCTGGGGGTGGGTGGACAGGAACGAGGACAGCAGGTCGGCGGCCCAATGCAGGCCACGGTGGCGCAGCCACGCGGCTGCGAAGGGAGAGGAATCGGAATGCGCAGCGGCAAGCACCGCGTCGATGTCGCGCTGGTCTTGCGGCGTGGAAGCACCCGCGAAGGCCAGCGTCGCGGCGCCCAGGTCGAGGTCAAACAGGCGATTGCCGAGACGCGATTGGTAGTAGTAGTCGCGCTTGGGCTGCGCGGTGGCGACAATCTCGATCTGGCGGCTGTTGAGGCCGAAGCCTTCGTAGATCGTGCGAATCTGCGGCTCGGTCGCCTGCGGGTTCGGCAGGAAGATGCGGCTTGCGCAGCTCTCGATGATGGCCGGCGCGATGCTCGAATCCTTGATGTCGGCGAGGCTCTGCGTGGCGAAGATGACGCTGACGTTCTTCTTGCGCAGCGTCTTGAGCCACTGGCGGATGCGCGCCGCAAACACCGGATCGTCAAGGAACAGCCACGCCTCGTCGAGGATCAGCAGCGTGGGGGCGCCGTCAAAGCGTTCGTCGAAGCGCGCAAAGAGGTAATGCAGCACCGCCATGACGGCGGCCTTGCTGTGCATCAGCTCCTCCATCTCGAAGCACTGCACGTCGGCCATGCCCAGCCGGTCATGGTCGGCATCCAGCAGCTTGCCGTGCGCGCCGCCGAGCACATAGGGCGCGAGGGCCTGCCGCAGTGCGTTCGATTGCAGCAGGACGGAAAGCCCTGTCATCGTGCGCTGCTCCACGGGCGCACCGGCGAGACTGCCGAGCGCCGACCAGATCGCTGCCTTCTCGTCAGGGCCAACCGCGACGCCTTCATGCCGTAGCCGGCCTTCGATCCATTCGGCCGCCCAAGTGCGGTAGCCCTCGCGGTCGATACGGGCCAAGGGCTGGAAGGCGATCTCGCCATCCATCCCGAGGTCGTAGTGCTCACCGCCCAGGCCCAGGATGGTGGCGCGCATCGAGCGCCCCATGTCGAAGGCGAAGACGCGCGATCCGCGATAACGACGGAACTGCATCGCCAAGGTGGCGAGCAGCACCGATTTGCCCATGCCCGTGGGGCCGGCCACCAGCGTGTGGCCCACATCGCCGATGTGCGTGACCAGCCGGAACGGCGTCGCGCCCTCGGTGCGGGTCACGATCAGCGGCGGGCCGTCGAGATGCGCGTTCTTCTCTGGCCCGGCCCATACGGCGGACACCGGCACCAGATGCGCCAGGTTCAGCGTCGAGACGATGGGCTGGCGGACATTGGCGTAGGCATGACCCGGAATCGATGACAACCACGCATCCACCGCATTAAGCGTTTCGGGAATGGTGACGAAGCCGCGCCCCTGGATGACACGCTCCACCATGCGCAGCTTCTCGTCGGCCACGGCGGCATCCGCGTCCATGACGATGACGGTTGCCGTCAGGTAGCCAAAGGCCACCTGGTCGCTGCCCAGCTCCTGCAAGGCAGCATCGGCATCGGCCGATTTGTTGCTAGCGTCGGTATCGACCAGCGGGGATTCCTGCTGGAAGATGGTTTCGCGCAATAGCGCGATGACGTTCTTGCGCTTGGCGAACCATTGGCGGCGCAGGCGAGAAAGCTCTCTTTCCGCATCGGCTTTGTCCATGCAAAGGAACCGGGTTGACCAGCGATAGCCAAAGCTGAGGCGGTTGAGGTCGTCCAGAATCCCCGGCCAGGTCGAGGTGGGGAAGCCCCGCACCGTCGCCACGCGCAGGTGCTGGTCGCCCAGCATCGGCGCCAGACCACCGATCAGCGGCGCGTCGGCCAGCAGCGCGTCGAGGTGGAATGGCACTTCCGGCACGCCCACGCGGTATCGCCGTGGGGAAATGGTCGAGTGCAGGTAGGTCAGCGTCTGGCTGTCATCGAGCCACGCAATCTCCGGCATCACGCCATCGAGCAGGTCGAAAATCCGATCCGTCTCCGCGACGAAGGCGGTCAGGCGCTCACGCCAGTCCACTCCCTCGGTCGGACGGTTCTCGTACAGCATTCCGGCCGCACGAGCGCGGGCTTCCTCCGGCGGCAGGTACACCAATGTCAGGTGGTAGCCGCTCTCGAAGTGGTTGCCCGAGTCCTCAAATGCGGCGCGGCGTTCTTCATCGACCAGCCAGGACAAGGGCTCCGGGAAGTCCGAGTGTGGGTAGCCGGCAGCAGCTCGCCGTTCGGCCTCGATGAACAGCGCCCAGCCCGAACCGAGCCGGCGCAGCGCGTTGTTCAGCCTCGCCGACGTGGAAATCAGTTCGCCCTGTGTCGCGCTGTCGAGGTCTGGCCCCCGAAAGCGCGCAGTGCGCTGGAAGGAGCCATCCTTGTTCAGCACGACTCCGGGCGCGATCAGCCCGGCCCAGGGTAGCCAGTCGGCCAGCAGCGCGGGCCGCTGGCGGTATTCGGCAAGGTTCAGCATGGCATCACCTCACACGTCCAGCAGCGGCCGGTGCTTGATGTGGCGGGCGAAGACCTGCATGAACTGCGGATCGACACGAGCGCCCCAGACCGCCAGCGCATGGCCGACGATCCAGAGCACCACGCCCGGAATCCACATCTGCAAGCCCAGGCCCACGGCAGCGGCCAAGGTGCCGTTGGTGATGGCCACGGTGCGCGGGGCACCGCCCATCAGAATCGGCTCGGTCAAAGACCGATGCAGCGGCACCTCGAAGCCAGGCATCCCATCGTGCGGGCCGTTCATACGACGGCCCCACCGGAGAAGCTGAAGAACGACAGGAAGAAGCTCGAAGCCGCGAACGCGATCGATAGGCCAAAGACGATCTGGATCAGCTTGCGGAAGCCGCCCGAGGTATCGCCGAAGGCCAGCGCCAGGCCCGTGGCAATGATGATGATGACCGCGATGATCCGGGCCACAGGTCCCTGGATCGACTCCAGGATGGATTGCAGCGGGCCTTCCCACGGCATCGACGAACCGGCGGCCTGAGCCGCGCCCGCAAGCAGCAGCATCAGCGCCGCGAGCATCAAGCCCTGCATGGCCGGGCGAGCCAGGCTATCCAGCCGCGGTGGCCGAGGAAGCGGATACGCGGAAAAACGGAAAGCAGGAACGATCATCTGCGTCATGGCAGTTCTCCAGAGTGGTCAGGGGACAGGGGGGGAAAAGTCGGACTGCGGCAGCAACTCCGGGAATGGAGCCTCCAGCGCGTCCGCCAGGTGATACCCAACGCCATCGAAGCCGACGACGCGAGCGATGCTCTCGATGCGGCGCTTGCGTCCGCGCCCGGCGATGTGGATGACCACGTTGACCGCTTCCGCGATCAGCGCACGGGGCGGGTTCACCGCCACTTCGAGAATCAGTTGCTCCAGGCGCAGCAGTGCGCCCAGCGCGGAGCCGGCGTGGATCGTGGCGATGCCGCCCGGATGGCCGGTGCCCCACACCTTGATGAGATCCAGCGCCTCGGCGCCGCGCACTTCGCCGACGATCACGCGATCCGGCCGAAGGCGCATGGACGAGCGCACCAGCTCGGTCATGGACACCACGCCCGCGCGTGTGCGCAGCGGCACGTGGTCGCGGGCCGCGCATTGCAGCTCCACCGTGTCTTCGAGCACCAGCACGCGGTCGCCGGTGGCGGCGATCTCGGAAAGCAAGGCATTGGCGAGCGTGGTCTTGCCGGTGCTAGTGCCACCTGCGATCAGAATGTTCTTGCGCTCGCGCACTGCACGCACCAGCAAGCCCGCCTGCGCGGCGGTCATCATTCCATCCTCGATGTAGCGCGACAGCGGGATCACGCCAAAGGCGCGCTTGCGCAGTGCGAAGGCAGGCCCCGGCGCGGCCGGCGGCAAGATGCCCTCGAAGCGTTCGCCCGTCTCGGGCAGCTCCGCCGTCAACAGCGGCTGGCCCCGATGCACCTCGGCACCGACATGGGCCGCCACGAGCCGAATAATGCGTTCACCGTCCGCTTCGGACAGCTCCACGCCCATCGGCGCGCGGCCCGTGGAAAGCCGATCCACCCAGAGCGTCCGGTCGGGGTTGAGCATGATTTCCACCACGTCCGGGTCTTCGAGCGCAGCGGCGATCAGCGGCCCCATCGCTGTGCGCAACATCTGGATGCGGCGATCTAGCGAAACGGCGGTGAAGGAAGAAGGCGTGGTACTCATGACGTACGCTCCTGCACTTCACCCATGCGCGAAGGGTCGGGATGCAGTTCCTCCACCACGTCGCGCACCAGACTGCGCCCACGCAGCAGGTGGCGGCCCAACTGCTCCACGAACTGCTCGAAGCGGGCCTTGCCCTGGGCGCGAGCGGCGTCCTGATGTGCTTCGGGCACGGGTGTGCTGACCGTGAGGAAGTAGCGGATGAACAGCGCCAGCGTCTCGATCTGAATGTTCTGGTCGCGCTCCATGCGCTCGGCGTGGCGCGACAGCCGATCCAACCGTTTGGCAATGGCCGCCTCCCGCTGGTCGGCGGCATCGGGCGACAGCCACGATGCGAGTGCCGCCGCGACGATGCTGGACTTCGATACGCCTTTGGTGGCGGCCAGTTCGTCGAGCCGTTTGCTGTGCTCCGGCTGAATGAACACATTGAGGCGGTGCTGGGTCATAGGTCGATTCCGTCGTCAGGGTCGAGGGAAGCCAGCCGGGCCGTGCGTTGCAGGGCCGGATCGAACCGGCGCGGGAGGGGAAGCGGCATGTCGTCGTCATCGAGCAGGCCAAGGTCGGCCACGGGTGCGGCCTGCTCGGGGTCGTAGGCGACGGTTTCGGAAAGCTCGGGCTGACGGCGCGGACCACCGTCGTCGGTCGAACCCAAGTTCTCCAGGCCATCAGCGGACGCCGCGGCCGGTGCGGCGGGAATCGCCAGTCCGCTCCAGTCGTCGGGACGCGATGGCGGCGCGTCGGCGTATCGCTCGCTCGCCAGCGCGGGCGGCGGCAACACGCGCCGCTTGAAATTGCTGTCCGCGTAGTAGCGCAGCTTCTTGGCCTTGATCGGCGCCACGCTGGACACCATCACCACTGCTTCGTCGGGCGGAAGCTGCATGACTTCGCCCGGCGTCAACAGCGGGCGCGCGGTTTCCTGGCGCGACACCATCAAGTGCCCGAGCCACGGCGCGAGCCGGTGGCCCGCGTAGTTGCGCTGCGCGCGCAGCTCGGTCGCAGTGCCGAGCGTCTCGGAGATCCGTTTGGCGGTGCGCTCATCGTTGGTGGCGAACGTCACGCGCACATGGCAGTTGTCCAGGATCGAATGGTTCTGGCCGTAGGCTTTGTCGATCTGGTTGAGCGACTGCGCGATGAGGAAGCTGCGGATGCCATAGCCAGCCATGAAGGCCAACGCCGTCTCGAAGAAGTCGAGGCGTCCGAGTGCCGGAAACTCATCGAGCATCAGCAGCAGCTTGTGACGACGCTCGATGCCGTCGCTGCCATCGAGTGATTCGGTGAGGCGCCGGCCGATCTGGTTGAGGATCAGGCGGATCAGCGGCTTCGTCCGCGAAATGTCCGAAGGCGGCACCACCAGGTACAGCGACCCCGGATGCTCGGCCGCGATCAGGTCGGCAATGCGCCAGTCGCAGCGCGAGGTGACTTCGGCCACCGTCGGGTCGCGGTAGAGGCCGAGGAACGACATGGCCGTGGACAACACGCCCGAGCGTTCGTTGTCCGATTTGTTGAGCACTTCGCGCGCCGCCGAGGAAACGACCGGATGCGGGCCATCGCCGAGATGCGATGTGGTCATCATCCGATGCAGCGTCAGCTCAAAGGGACAAGCCGGGTCGCTGAGGAAGTTGGCGACACCGCGCAGCGTCTTGTCTTCGCCCGCGTAGAGCACATGCAGAATGGCCCCGACCAGCAATGCGTGCGAAGTCTTCTCCCAGTGGTTGCGCTTCTCCAGCGCGCCATCGGGATCGACCAGGATGTCCGCGATGTTCTGCACGTCGCGCACCTCATGCGCGCCGCGCCGGACTTCCAGCAGCGGGTTGTAGGCCGCCGACTTGCTGTCCGTCGGATTGAACAGCAGGCAATGCGAGAAGCGCGAACGCCAACCTGCGGTGATGCTCCAGTTCTCGCCCTTGATGTCGTGGATGACGGCAGACGCTGGCCAAGAAAGAAGCGTTGGCACCACCAGGCCCACGCCCTTGCCTGAGCGCGTGGGCGCGAAGGTCAGGACATGTTCCGGGCCCTCGTGCCGCAGGTACTGCTGCCGATGCAGGCCGAGGAACACGCCTGCAGGCTGGTCAAGGCCCGCCTTGTGAATGTCCTCCGCGTTGGCCCAGCGCGCCGTGCCGTAGGTCGTGACCAGCTTGGACTGGCGCGAGCGCCAGATCGACATGCCGATGGCAACCACCACCGCGATCAGGCCGCTGCCTGCGGCAATGGCACCGCCCACGTCGAATACATGCGGCGCGTAGGCGTCGAAGAAGAACCACCACTCGAACAGGCGCCAGGGGTGATAGACCGGCGTGCCGAGGAAATCGAACCAGGGCGAACCCAGGCGTAGCTGGTAGCCCAGCGCCGCTGCTGTCCATTGCGTGGCGCTCCATACGCCAGCGATCACGATGCCGAAGACAACGGCAATCTGACCGAACAGCACGTTCGTTCCTTGCATTGGCCAACCTCCCGCTACGGCACAGGGACATGCCGTAGTGCCGAGGATCAAGGCGAGCGTGCAGGTCGGTCAAAGACCGTTATAGCGGGGATTCAGGCCAAAATGGCCAGACTTCTTGCTGTGGCGAAGGCAATAAAAATGCCGCATGCGCGAGCGCGCTGCGGCGTGATGAGGTAACAGCAAGAACTCTGTCGCGGCCAGGCGACGGCGCGGGGCGCTATTTGGATTGCTGTTCCGGCCGATCGCCGAAGAAACGCCGGTTGGCGGCTTCGGCCGCACGGCGGCAGAGTTCTTCTCCTGCCTTCGCGCGGTCTTCCTTGCACAGGCGCTGGACTTCTTTGAGGCGCTCGGGATGGGCAACGAGGAAGTCCACGGTTTCCGTCGGTTGGGATGGTCCACAGCCCGTCAGTGCGGCAACCATCAGCAGCGGCAGGAATCGGGTCATGGCTTGGGTCCTTTCAGCAGGTGGATCAGGAGTCCTCGGCGGCGCTGGAGCCATCCGCCGAATCAATGGAGGCCACTCGTTCGATGAACCGGGCCAGCATTTCGGAGGGCTCCACGTCACGGTGCAGCAGATACGTGGCCAGCATCTGCGGCTTGCCCGCCAAGCGCCGGGCCACAACACCTGGCCCACGGCCGGATGCAATGTGCGCGGCGCCCGCCAAACCGAGCGCCAATCCGGCTGAGACCAAGGTCATCATCACCTCATAGGACGCCACGCGCTGGGCGATCAGTGGCTGTTGCTCGTAGCGCTGCAAAACGCGATCAACTTGGCGTGCATGGCCTTCGCATATCGCCGGATCGCATAGCGCCAGCGGATAGCGCAACACTTCTTCCAACGGCACGTGCTTGTGGGCCAGAACAGGATGGCGAGCTGGGACCGCCACCATCAGTTCGTCTTCCCATGCAGGCCTGACCACAATGCCGTCGCCCACCTCTTCGGCCATCGAAAAGCCGACGTCATACAGGTCATCGTGCAGACCCTTGATCTGTTGATCCAACGGCACCTCAAATAGCCGAACATCAATCTCTGGATCTTCCGCTCGGCACTGTGCCAGCAGCGTCGGCATTCGCGAGGGCGTGATGCCATCGGACAAAGCGATGCGCAACTGTCGCTGAAACCCACTGGCGGCGGACTTGACGCCGTCACACGCCTGTTTCAGAGCTTCGAAGATTCGCGGCACCCGCTCCAGGAATGCCATTCCGGCAAAGGTCAGGCGGGTGCTTCGCGTGGTTCGCGTGAACAGTTGCGCCCCGAGCTCTTCCTCTATCTCCTTGATGGTGCGCGACAAAGGGGACTGATCGATGTGCAGCTTTTCCGCTGCGCGGCCGAAGTGAAGTTCTTCGGCCACCGCTATAAAGCAACGTAAATGCCGAAGCTCCATGGTGTATCTCATCCAATTTAAAAGGCCTTGACGAATTCCGGCACAACTGCGAAAAGGTCCGCCTCCAGCCCGTAGTCGGCCACGCTGAAGATCGGGGCCTCGGGGTCCTTGTTGATCGCCACGATCACCTTGGAGTCCTTCATGCCGGCCAGGTGCTGGATGGCGCCCGAGATGCCGGCGGCAATGTACAACTGCGGCGCGACGATCTTGCCCGTCTGGCCCACTTGCAGGTCGTTGGGGGCGTAGCCCGCATCCACGGCAGCACGGCTGGCGCCGATGGCAGCGCCCAGCTTGTCGGCCAGGGGGGTGATGACTTCGTCGAACTTTTCCTTGCTGCCCAGCGCACGGCCACCAGACACGATGATCTTGGCGGCGGTGAGTTCGGGGCGGTCGCTCTTGGCGATCTCGCTGCCCACGTAGCTGCTCTTGCCAGCGTCGGCGGCCGCAGCAGCGGTTTCGACAGCGGCGCTGCCACCCGTGGCGGCGGCGGCGTCAAAGCCGGTGGTGCGCACGGTGATGACCTTCACGGCATCAGCAGACTGCACGGTGGCGATGGCGTTGCCGGCGTAGATGGGGCGCTCGAAGGTATCGGCGGAGATGACCTTGGTGATGTCGCTGATCTGGGCGACGTCGAGCTTGGCAGCCACGCGCGGGGCCACGTTCTTGCCGCTGGCGGTGGCGGGGAACAGGATGTGGCTGTAGTTGCCGGCACCACTGCCATGGAGTGCCAGCACCTGGGCGGCCACGTTCTCGGCGAGGCCGTGGGCCAGGCTGGCGCCGTCGGCGTGGATGACCTTGGCAACGCCGGCGATCTGGCTGGCTTGCTGTGCGGCAGCGCCGGCGTTGTGGCCGGCCACCAGCACGTGCACGTCGCCGCCGCAGGCTGCGGCGGCCGTCACGGTGTTGAGCGTCGCGCCCTTGATGGTCGCGTTGTCGTGTTCAGCGATTACGAGTACGGTCATGTCAGATCACCTTCGCTTCGTTCTTGAGTTTCTCGACCAGGGCGGCCACGTCGGCCACCTTCACGCCGGCGCCGCGCTTGGCGGGTTCGCTGACCTTCAAGGTCTTCAGGCGCGGGGCCACGTCCACGCCGAGGTCTTCGGGCTTGACGGTGTCCAGCGGCTTTTTCTTGGCCTTCATGATGTTGGGCAGCGTGACGTAGCGCGGCTCGTTCAGGCGCAGGTCGGCGGTGATGACGGCGGGCAGCGTAAGGCTGAGGGTTTCCAGGCCGCCGTCCACTTCGCGGGTCACGGCTGCCTTGTCGCCGGCGATCTCGACCTTGGAGGCGAAGGTGGCTTGCGGCAGGTCGGCCAGCGCCGCCAGCATCTGGCCGGTCTGGTTGCAGTCGTCGTCGATGGCCTGCTTGCCCAGGATCACGAGGCCGGGCTGTTCATTGTCGATCAGGGCCTTGAGCAGCTTAGCCACGGCCAGCGGCTGCAGTTCTTCATTGGTCTCGACCAGGATGCCGCGGTCGGCACCGATGGCCATGGCGGTGCGCAGCGTCTCCTGGCATTGGGACACGCCGCACGAGACGGCGACGATCTCCGTTGCCGCGCCTTTCTCCTTGAGCCGCACAGCCTCTTCGACGGCAATCTCGTCGAAGGGGTTCATGCTCATTTTGACATTGGCGATGTCCACGCCGCTGCCATCGCTCTGGACGCGGACCTTGACGTTGTAGTCAACCACCCGCTTGACGGGAACCAGGATTTTCATGGGAGGGTTTCCTTTCAGGATCATTCAGAGTTGATCATCCGCCAGGGCCAGCGTGCTGGCGGCGCCGCCCGTGACGATGTCGCGCAACATCGGCGCCTGCACTAGGACATGCGCTGCGTAGTGGCTGGCCGTGGCACGCTTGGCGCCGAGAAAGCCCGCATCGCCAGATCTCGCCGCGAGTTGCGCAGTGGCGGCTTCGGCCATGCGCGCCGACAGCCAGCCGCCGATCACCGTGCCCGCCAGCCGCAAGAAGGGCACGGCGCCCGCCGCGCACTGCGCGGGTTGGTCGTCGTGGGCCAGCAGCCAGTCGGCCGCGTCCCCCAGCGCACGCGCCGAAGCCGCTAACACGCCGCCGATCTGCGCCAGCGCGGCATCGGGCATCTCGGCCAACCGGCGCGCATCGCCGTCGATGCGGCCCAGCAGTGCCTTCAGCGTGCGCCCGCCCTCGCGCGCCAGCTTGCGGCCAATCAGGTCGTTGGCCTGGATGCCCGTCGTGCCTTCGTAGATGGTCGTGATGCGCGCGTCGCGCAAGTGCTGTGAGGCGCCGGTTTCCTCGACGTAACCCATGCCGCCATGCACCTGCACACCATCGGACGTGATGCCCTGTGCGCTGTCGGTGCACCAGCCCTTGACCACCGGGATCAGCAGGCCGACCAGGGCCAGCGCCTGCTCGCGCTCTTGCGCGTCGGCGTGGCCTGCGGCGCGGTCCATCTGGCCGGCGCAGAAATAGGCCAATGCGCGCATGGCCTCGGTGCGGGCCTTCATGTCCATCAGCATGCGCCGCACGTCCGGGTGGCCGGCGATGGTGGTGCTGCCGCTGAGCAGTGGCTTGCCCTGCACCCGCTCCAGCGCGTAGGCGCGTGCGCGCTGGTAGGCGCGCTCGGCGATGCCCACGCCTTCAAGGCCGACGTTCAGCCGCGCATGGTTCATCATCGTGAACATGCAGGCCAGCCCCTGGTTCGGCTCGCCGACCAGGTAGCCGATCGCGCCCCCGCAGTCGCCAAAGCTCATCGACGCCGTGGGGCTGCCGTGGATGCCCATCTTGTGCTCGATGGAGGTGCAGGCCAGGTCGTTGCGTTCGCCCAGGGAGCCGTCGTCGTTGACCAGGTACTTCGGGCACAGGAACAGCGAGATGCCTTTCACGCCGGGCGGTGCATCGGGCAGGCGCGCCAGCACGAGGTGGACGATGTTCTCGGCCATGTCGTGCTCGCCCCAGGTGATGAAGATCTTGTTTCCGCTGACGCGGTAATGGTCGCCTTCGGGCACGGCGCGACTGCGCAGCGCGGCCAAGTCGGAGCCTGCTTGGGGCTCGGTGAGGTTCATGGTGCCGGTCCAGCGGCCCGCGACCATGGGCTCCAGGAAGCGGCGCTTGAGTGCGTCGCTGCCATGGTGCGCAATGGCTTCCACCGCGCCCAGCGTGAGCATCTGGCACAGGCTGAACGCGAGGTTGGACGACTTCCACATCTCCAGCACGGCTGTGGACACCAGCGTGGGCAGGCCCTGGCCGCCCCATTCGGTGGCAGCGGGCATGCCGTTCCAGCCGTTCTCGCAGAAGCTGGCCCAGGCTTCGCGAAAGCCATCGGCTGGCGTGACCTGGCCGTCGTGCCAGCGCGCGCCCTGCACGTCGCCGGTGCGGTTCAGCGGATCAAGCACGCCGGTGGCGTAGTGGGCAGCCTCCTGCAGGATGGCCTCGACCAGGTCGGGCGTGGTTTCTTCATGGCCCGGCTGGGCACAGATCGCATCCAGGCCTCCGACTTCCTTCATCGTGAACAGCATGTCGCGCAAGGGCGCGGCGTAGGTAGACATTGCTTACTCCTCTTTGTGGGTTCAACCCGTCTGCCCCATAGGGCATACATCCATGCATGACCCTACCCACCAGGACAAGGCCCGGTCGATCAACCGCTTCAGGGCGGCTGAATTTCTCAGGCGGCTTACGACGCGATTAGTTGGTATGACAAGATTTCTAGAAGCCGCTGAAGCGTGTGAAGTTCTCGACCGGCTCACGCTCGGTGCGCACGCGGTTCACCACGGCCGCCGGGTCGGCATAGCCCAGTGCCATGCCGCACAGGACCATCTGCCCGTCCGGGATTTGCAGGGCTTCAGCCAGAAGGCGCGGGTAAAGGGTCCACGCCATCTGCGAACAGGTATCCAGGCCTCGTGCGCGGGCCGCCAGCATGATGTTCTGTAAGAACATCCCGTAGTCCACCCAACTGCTCTGCACCATGCGCCGGTCCAAGGTGAAGATCAAACCGACCGGCGCATCGAAGAAGGCAAAGTTGCGTGCATGTTGAGCGCGCATGGCATCCGTATCTCCCTTGGAGATTCCGACTGCGGCATAAAGAGCGAAACCGCACCGACGCCGCCTGGTCAGGTAGGGCTCGAAGAACTCGGCCGGGTAGATGTCGTATTCGGACTGGTGCTCTCCCTCTTCATGGTGAAAGGCGTGCAATACACGGTCGCATAGGCGCTTCCTCGCCTCGCCCGCCACGGCAATGACATGCCACGGCTGGGTGTTGGTGCCACTGGGCGCGCTGGCTGCCACCGACAGAATCTGGGCCACCGCTTCTTGCGACACCGGGGTCGGCAGAAAGGCGCGCACGGAACGACGTTCGCGCATCACCGCATCAATCAGCATGTTGCGCAAAGGCACGGCGCAGACAGACATTCACTCTCTCCTGGTTGCTGGGCTATTCGGGTGAGCACACCGACATGCCGTTGCCGAAGAAGCATTCATGCGAATGCATCGATGCCGAACGTCCACGGGTCGTCCCTGGGTGTGCTACCAAGCGGTATTCTGGGCACTCGGCACATACGCGTCTTGCCCGCCAGTGCATGGCGAGTTGACTTTGTATGCACAAGGCAAAATCCGGTTGACCGCAGCCGGACGCTACATCGTTAGCGGGCCGTTTTCTTGGTGTAATTTCGGATTCAGCGCCAGCTATCGTTGCTCCCTTTGACCATGTTGAAACCCGTCGTCACTGTTCCTGTTTTTGCCGTGCATGGCCTGCTCGACGGCGCGCGCAGCAAAGGACTGGCCACCGAGTCCTGGCTGGATGGCGTTCTGGCGCAGGCCCGCATCGCCGAGTCGCTGCTGCATCTGGAGCAGTCGCGTGTGACCATAGAGCAATACATCGCACTCTTCAGTGCCGTGAAGAACAGCTTGGACGACGAATGCCTAGGCCATCTACACGGTCGGCCGTTGCGCTGCGGCAGCTTTGCGCTGATGGCTCGCTCTACGCTCGGGGCCAAGACGCTGGCAGCCGCCTTGCAGCGCGTGAGTGCATCCTTCGCCCTGCTGCAGGACGACGTGGCGCTTGTGCCCGTCTCTGATGGCTTGCTCAAGGGTGCTGCTCTGGACGTGCGCCACGCCCTGGGCAAACATTCAGACTTCCTGCACGGGCTGCTGTTGCGCGTTTTCTGGCGTCTGCTGGTATGGCTGCACGGCGGCCGACTGGTGCCCAGAGGGCTCGATTTTGCCTTCGAGCCACCGCCGCGTGCCGCAGACTATGCCCAAATCTTCTCGGGCACGTTGCGGTTCGGGCAGGCGCGGTCGGCGGTCTGGTTCGAGGCATCCGCATTCACGCAGCCGATGCGCCGTGACACCGCCGCGCTCCAGACCTTTTTGCGTGCCACACCGGGCAACCTGATCGGCCCGCGTCTAATCGAGCGGACAGCCAGCGCGCGGGTGCGCGCGCTATTGCAGCAAGCGTGCCCGGAGTGGCCCGATCTGACTGTCGCCGCGCAGCGCTTGCACATGTCGGTCAGCGCACTGCAGCGGCATCTGGCCGTGGAGGGCAAGTCCTTTCAGGTGCTGAAGGACGAGTTACGGCGCGACATGGCGATCGTTCGGTTGACCAGCACCGATGCCGCGCTGAGCGCCATCGCCGCCGAGTTGGGGTTCGCCGACGGCACCGCCTTCCAGCGGGCCTTCAAGTCATGGACCGGCAGCACGCCAGGCGTCTATCGTTCGCGCACCCAAAAAACGTAGCGCTGCTTCGACGCGGTCGCACTCAAAGCGACGAGCACAGATGCCCGCCATCCACTGGCACGCAGGCGCCGGTCATCCACGACCCGGCCTCGGTCGCGAACAGCAGGAACAGACCGTTGAGCTCCTCCGGCTTACCCAGGCGGCGCATCGGGATGCGCTTGATAAGCGCCTTGCCATGGTCGGTATCCCACATGGCATCGGTCATCTCGGTGTCGATGTAGCCCGGCTCGATGGCATTGACGCGAATGCCGTGGCGCGCCCATTCGAGCGCCAGGCTCTTGGTCATGTGCACGACTGCAGCCTTGGACGTGGCATACAGCATGGCGCCCGGCATCACGCGTTCGCCCAGGATCGATGCGATGTTGATGACTGAGCCTCCCCGCCCCGCATCCACCCAGCGCTGCGCGGCACGCGCGGCCACCAGCCACACGCCGCGCACGTTGGTCTCCATCAGCGAGTCGAAGTCGGACGCAGGCAGCGTGAGCGACAAGGCGTCGTTGGAAGCCCCGGCGTTGTTAACCACCACGTCGAGGATGGTGCCCGAGGCGTCTATCTCGGCGAAGGCGTCGTCGATGGACTGCTCGGAAGCCACATCCATTTCCAGCACCGTGACCTGAGGCGAACCGAGCTTTTCGAGTTCCTGGGCGAGTTTGTCGAGCCGCGCCTTGCGCCGCGCCCCAATCACTACCTTGGCCTTGCAACCAGCAGCCAGCCGAGCGAAGTTCTCGCCCAGGCCCGACGAGGCCCCCGTGACCAGCACCCGCTTGCCTGCCAGCATTGCACCCAGATCCATCATCGTCTCCTTGCATCTTCAGTTCGCCGTCGATGCCGGGAGGTTAGCGCAGGGCCGCTCGGCTGCGGGGTTGCCTCGCTCCCCCATCCGTCGAAAGAGGTGCCTTGTCAGTTGATCGAGACCATCCGTCATTGCCGCGCCAAGCACCGCTGCCTACGATTGCCTGTATGCCTTGGGTACCCTGAGCGCCGCACGAAAGCACGCCACGGTGTCGACGCTCCGGTCCCGATGGGCTGCGGCGTCTGGGGGCAGATTCAGGAGACGACAAGTGCTGCAACAGTCACCCATGGAATGGTCCATCGACCATGCGCCCATCGAGGGCAGGATAGATGCGACGGAAGCGATCCTCAAGGACTCCTTCCAGCGCTGGAGTCTTTCCTCCCCGGCGAAGCCTGCTGCATTCCAGGCGAAGTTGCGGCGACACGAACTCGCCGGAGCCTCCTTGGTATGCACCGTGACCGGTGCTTGCGTCGAGCAGTCTCCTCCTGGACATTCGTCATTCGACGATGAGTTCTGCCTGGGGCTGCAGCTGAACCTGAGCGGCCGAGTACAGTTGCAGCAGTGGGACACGCCAATCTGCGAGGGCGACATGTTCCTCTGGCGTACCGATCAGCGGCAAGACTATGAGGTGCTGGAACGAACCCACAGCGTGTCGTTGATGATTCCCTGGCAGCTCATGCGCGAGCATCTACCGGGCCGCAAGCAGCCGCCCGCAGCCTGCCGCATTGACAGTCACACAGGCGTGGGCTCACTGCTCAGCCAACACCTGATGGGGTTGGCAAAGGAGATCGGCGCCGTGCCGCCCTCCGCCCACGTCGCCCTTTGCCGCACGGTGATCGGGCTTCTGGACATTGCGCTGCCAGAGCCGGAGAGCGCCACTCGATTCACGGCCATGGCCGCGTTGCGCGAACGAGTACTTGCCTACATCGCCCAGCATTTTCAAGAGGATGACCTGAGTCCGGCACGCATCGCCGCGGCGCACGGTATTTCACTGCGTTACCTTCATGCGCTGTTTGCGCAGGGCGATACCACGGTGGTCGGCCACATCCTGGAAAGCCGATTGCAAGCGTGCTGGCGGACACTCGTTGACCCGGTCTGCCGGCATCTGCAGGTCTCGGCGATCGCCTTTCACTGGGGCTTCAACTCCACCAGCCATTTCTGCCGCGCATTCAAACAACGCTTTGGAGTGTCGCCCAGCGATGCACGCGGCATGACTGCTCACGGCTCCGCCATCGGCCCGGTCGAGTCAGCCGGGCTTTCCCTTGCACACGCAAAGTCAACTTGCCATGCACTGGCGGGCAAGACGCGCACGGGCTGAATGCCGACCATATGCCCTGGACAGACTGAGAACGCAGAGATTCGACGCTTCGCCCGCCCCGTTGTGGGTATGCGGGCATGACCCGGGGCCGCATCGCTGGCCAAGTTTTCAAACCTTCATCGTACAAACCTTCTGAGGAGCGCTCCCATGCTGCCGCAATTGCACCGTCAACCCTGGATGGACAGCGACATCGAGACCTTTCGCGACCAGGTGCGCCGCTACATCGCCGCCGAGATGGCTCCGCACCTGCCCGCTTGGCGCGAACAGGGCTACGTCCCGCGCGAGACCTGGCGGCCCTTCGGCGAGATGGGGTTCATGCTGCCCGAAATGCCCGAAGCCTACGGCGGCACCGGGGCCAGCATTGCCTACCAGCTGGTGGTACAGGATGAGTTGACCAGAGCGGAAATGCCCAACAACGTCCAGGTGAACAGCATCGCTGCGCACTACATCATGGACTACGGCACCGAGGAGCAGAAGCAGCGCTGGCTGCCCAAGCTGAGCAGCGGCGAGATGCTGCTCGGCATTGCGATGACCGAACCCGGCTGCGGGACGGACCTCAAGGCCATCGCCACCCGCGCGCGCCGTGATGGCGACCACTACGTGATCGACGGTGCCAAGACCTTCATCACCAACGGCTACACCTGCAATCTGCTGATTGTGGTCGCACGCACCGGCGAGGCGGGCAGCCGAGGCCTTTCGCTGATCGTGGTGGAGACCGAGAACCTGCCAGGGTTCCGCGTGGGCCGCCTGCTCGACAAGATCGGCCTGCATGCGTCGGACACCGCCGAACTCTTCTTCGACGGGGTGCGCGTGCCGGTCGATCAAGTCCTGGGGGGCGTCGAAGGGCTTGGTTTCAAGCAGTTGATGGGCCAGTTGCCCTACGAACGCATGACCATCGCCGTGCCTGCGGCGGCCATCATCGACCGGGCCCTGGAACTCACCGTCGAATACACGAAGGAGCGCAAGATTTTCGGCGCACCGCTGTTCGAGATGCAGACCACGCGCCACAAGCTGGCCGAGATCGCCACCACCGCTCACGTGGTGCGCACCTTCGTCAACGACTGCATCCAGCGGCTGCTGGACGGAAAGCTCGACGCCGAAGCCGCGTACATGGCCAAGTGGTGGTGCAGCGAGCAGCAGTGCCGCGTGGTGGACGAGTGCCTGCAGATGTTCGGCGGCTACGGCTACATGTACGAATACCCGATCGCGCGCATGTACACCACCTCGCGCGTGCAGAAGATCTACGGCGGCGCGAACGAGGTCATGAAAGAACTGATTGCGAGGAAGCTGTGAACGCCTCGCACATGCTGCAAAAGCCACTGCACGGCGTCCGTGTGGTGGAGTTCGAAGGGATCGGGCCGGGCCCGCTGGCCGCCATGATGCTGGCCGACATGGGTGCCGAGGTGATTGCGCTGACACGGGCCGAGCAGGCCGCCGGGGCGCAGCCGCTGGGCGGGGCGGCGGC
Organism: Azospirillum sp. B21; assembly: GCF_008364825.1. Taxonomy (GTDB): domain Bacteria; phylum Pseudomonadota; class Alphaproteobacteria; order Azospirillales; family Azospirillaceae; genus Azospirillum. The sequence continues at coordinate 14,057 of NZ_VTTO01000033.1, read as the reverse complement.
CAACCCGCTGCACCGGGGCAAGACGGTCGAGATCACCGACCTGAAGTCGCCCGGCGGCAAGGCGCGCGCCCTGGATCTGATCGGCCAGTCCGACGTTCTGATCGAAGGCTTTCGCCCCGGCGTGATGGAACGGCTGGGGTTCGGCCCCGCCGAATGCGCGGCGCGCAACCCCAAGCTGGTCTATGGCCGGATGACGGGCTGGGGCCAGGACGGCCCGCTCTCCCGGGCCGCTGGCCACGACCTGAACTACGTGGCGCTGACGGGCCTGCTGTCGCTGTCGGCCCGCAAGGGGCAGATGCCCATCGTGCCGCCCTCGGTGCTCGGGGACGCGGCCGGGGCGCTGGGCATGGCCTTCGGTGTCGCCTGCGCGCTGGTCGATGCGCGCGGTAACGGTAGGGGCAGTGGCCGCGGCCGGGTCGTGGATGCCGCCATCATCGACATCGTGGCCATGATGGGCACGCTGGTGCATTGGATTCGCGCCAATGGGCAGATCGACGGCACGAAGCCGAGCCCGTTTCACGATTCGCCGTTCTATGACGTGTACGCCTGTGCCGACGGCGGCTTCATCAGCCTCGCGGTGGTGGAGCCCGCGTTCCACGCACTGCTGCTGTCGAAGCTGGGCCTGACGGACGTGAACCCTGCCGACCAGTACGACACGACGACGTGGCCAGCGCTGAAGGAGCGCATTGCGGCCCTCATCCGCAGCCAACCCAGGGCGCACTGGTGCGCGTTGCTCGAAGGCAGCGACGCCTGCTTCGCGCCCGTGCTCAGCCTGGCCGAGGCGGCGCGGCATCCGCACAACGCGGCACGGGGTATCTACCAGACCACCCCCTCCGGCGCCATCGAGGCGGCCCCGGCCCCACGGTTCCAGGCACTCAACGCAATTACTTAGGAGACCAGAAAATGACCAGCACCACCCAGCCCATCCGCGGCTGCCCGTCCACCACGGGCAACGAACGCCAGCTCAACACCACGACGCTGATCCGGCACGCCGCGCGCACCCACGGGGACCAGGAGATCGTCTACCGCACACCCGATGGCGGCTGGGATCGCTACACCTATGCCGACTGCTACGCGCGCGTCTGCCGCAGCGCCAATGCGCTGCGCGCGCTCGGTGTCGAGCCGGGCGACCGCGTCGGTGTGCTGGACTGGAACAGCCGGCGCCACTTCGAGCTGTACTGGTCCATCCCCGGCCTGGGCGCGGTCATGCTGCAGATGAATCTGCGCCTGGGCGCCGAGGACCTGGGCTACGTGGTCGGCCACAGCAAGGTGTCTTACGTTTGCGTGGACGAGTCCTTGCTGCCGATCGCCGAATCCGTCGCAGCGAACTCGCCCCAGATCAAGGGCTGGATCGTGATGACCGACAAGCCGCTGGACCAGATCAAGACCACGCTGAAACCGCTGCTGCACTACGAAGACCTGCTGGCCGCTGCTGATGCCAAGATCGACTGGCCCGAGATCGACGAAACCTCGGCTTACAGCGCCTGCTACACCACCGGCACCACGGGCAAACCCAAGGGCGTGTACTACTCGCACCGCGGCATCTACCTGCACTCCACGGGCATGGCCACCAACATGGGCATGACGCTGGACGACTGCGTCATGCTCATCACGCCCATGTTCCACGGGCAGTGCTGGGGCTTACCACAGGCCGCCACGCTGCTGGCCGACAAGATCGTGCTGCCGGGACGCTACGCTGCCGAGGACACCAAGCCGCTGGTCGACACCATGATTGCCGAGGGCGTGACCATCACCAACGGCGCACCGGCCATCTTCCAACCGATGCTGCAGTACATCGAGACGCTGCCGGTCAAGCCGGACTTCAGCCGCATGCGCATGCTGTCCGGCGCGAGCGAGCCGCCGCTGTCGATGATGATCGGCTTCCACGAACTCACGGGTGCCGAGGTGGTGCACGGCTACGGCGCCACCGAAGCCACGACGCTGGTGACCGTCAACCGCCTCAAGCCCACGTTGAGGAAGCGCTTGACTCAGGACGAGCGGTGGAATCTCAAGCGCAAGCAGGGCCTGGTCCTGACCGGCGTGGACATCCGCATCCTCGATGCCAACGACCAGGATCTGCCGCACGACGGCCAGTCGGCCGGCGAGATTTGCCTGCGCGGCCCCTGGATCACGACCAGTTACCACGACATGCCCGATTCGGGCGATCGCTTCCTGGAGGGCGGCTGGTGGCGCTCGGGCGATGTCGGCACGGTGGACGAGAACGGCTACCTCAAGGTTACCGACCGCATCAAGGACGTGATCAAGAGCGGTGGCGAATGGATCTCTTCCATCGACATGGAAAACCTGCTCATGGGCCACCCGGCCGTGCGCGACGCCGCGGTGGTCGGGGTTCCGCATCCGAAGTGGCAGGAGCGGCCGCTGGCCCTGGTGGTGCTGAGGCCCGGCCAGCAGGCGACCCAGGAGCAATTGCAGGAACACCTGACCAGCGCCTTCGCAAAGTGGCAGTTGCCGGATCAGATCCTGTTCGTCGAGACCATCCCCAAGACCAGCGTCGGCAAGATCGACAAGAAGCGCATCCGCGTCGAGCAGGCAGAGCGCTACGCCGCCTGAACGCCACTTTGCGTGACACCCAGTTTCTTACACAGGAGAACCAGATGAATGACCATGAACCCGTTATCGTCGGTGCGCTGCGCACCCCCGTGGGCAAGCGCGGCGGGCGCCTGCACAAGTGGCATCCCGTCGATCTGATGGCCGAGACGCTGCGCCAGTTGGTCGAGCGGTCCGGCGTCAACCCCGCCGATCTGGACGACGTGATCATCGGCTGCGTGCTGCAGTGGGACCAGCAGCACGGCAACCTGGGCCGACATGCCGTATTGGCGGCGGGGCTGCCCGAATCCGTGCCGGCGGTGACGGTCGATCGGCAATGCGGCTCGGGCCAGCAGGCGGTGAGTTTTGCCGTGCATGGCATCCAGGCGGGTGCCTACCAGTTGGCCATCGGCGGGGGGGTGGAGTCGATGTCGCAGGCGCCACTGCCGCCGTCGTTCAAGCCCGGCGCGCCGCTCGGTTCGCAATACAGCCCGCGCGAACTGGCGCGCTACCAGGACAACCCGCTGATACCGCAAGGCGTTTCGTCGGAGTTGCTGAACACGCGCTTCGGCCTCACGCGTGAAACCCTGGATGCCTCCGCAGTGCGGAGCCATAAGCGCGCCACCGAGGCGATTCAGGCCGGTCGCATCAAGGACCAACTGGTGCATCTGACCGAGGACCCGGCCGACCCGAACAGTCCGGTCGTCGCCGCCGACGAGGGCGTGCGCGCCAACCCCGACCCCGAAAAGATGGCCACGCTGAAAGCCGTGTTTGCCGCCAACGGCACCACCACCGCCGGCAACTCGTCGCAGGTCAGCGATGGTGCCGCCGCGCTGCTGATCGCCAGCCGCGCCTATGCCAAGAAGCATGGCCTGAAGCCGCGTGCGCGCTTCGTCAGCACGGCAGTGGCCGCCGCCGACCCGGTGATCCAGTTCACCGCCGTGCTCGACTCCACCCGCAAGGCACTGAAGGAATCGGGCCTGACCATCAACGACATCGACCTGTTCGAGGTCAACGAGGCTTTCGGCGGCGTACCGCTGATGTTCCAGCAGGAGTTCGGCATCCCGGACGACCGCCTCAACGTCAATGGCGGCTCGATGGCCATCGGCCATCCGCTGGGCTCCACCGGCGCGCGCATGCTCACCGACCTGCTGTATGAACTGGAGCGCCGGGGCGGCCGCTATGGCCTGCAGACCATCTGCGAGGCTTCGGGCACGGCCAACACCACCATCATCGAGCGGCTTGCATGAGCGGGGCCACCATGAGCGAAGCCAGTGAAGTGCTCGTGAGCCGTGACGGCGCCGTCGTCACCCTGACCATCAACCGCCCGCGTGCGAAGAACAGCCTGAACCGCGCGGTATTCGATGGCCTGCGCGCGCAGCTTGCGCAACTGCGCGACGACGATGCCGTGCGAGCCGTCATCATCACCGGCGCCGAGGACGTGTTTTGCGCGGGCGCCGACATCACGGCCTTTGAAGTGCTGCGTGCCGCGCCGCTGCTGGGCGACCGCTCGGCAACGGGCTGGGACTTTTTTGCGGCGCTGGGGCGCTTCCCCAAGCCCGTCATCGCGGCGGTGGAAAAGGTCGCGCTGGGCGGCGGCATGGAACTGGCGCTGGCCTGCGACATCGTGATTGCTGGCGAGTCCGCCAAGTTCGGCGTGCCGGAAGTCAAGCTGGGCGCCATTCCCGGTGCCGGCGGCACCCAGCGCCTGGTTCACGCCATCGGCAAGTCCAAGGCCATGGCGCTGCTGCTGACCGGCGATTTCATGGACGCCCGCAAGGCATGCGACGTTGGCATCGTCGCCGAAGTGACGGCTGATGGCCAGGCCCTGCCGACGGCGCTGGCGATGGCCTGCCGGATTGCGGCCAATTCGCCGCTGGCCGTGGCGCTGGCGAAAGATGCGGCCCTGGCCAGCTTTGAAACCCCGCTCGCGCAGGGCCTGGAGCATGAGAAGCGCAATTTCGTTGTCGCTTTGCGTTCGGCCGACAACCTCGAAGGGCAAGCGGCATTCCTGGGCAAGCGCACCCCCAAATTCACCGGCCAATAACGCCTGTCTGTCATCTTCAAGGAAAAACCATGCAACTCAATTCCGACATTTCTGCCGTCATCACCGGGGGGGCTTCCGGCCTGGGGGCCGCCACGGCCCGGCGTTTGGCCAGCCATGGCGTCAAGGTCGCCATCTTCGACATGAACGAAGCCGTCGGCCAGGCGTTGGCCAGCGAGCTTGGCGGTGTTTACTGCAACGTGGACGTGACGTCCGAGGAGCAGGTGGACGCGGCCTTCGCCAAAGCCCGTGCCGCGATCGGGCAGGAACGCATTCTGGTCAACTGCGCCGGCACGGCCGACGCCGTCAAGACCGTCAGTCGCGACCGGAAAACGGGCGAGATCCGCCCGAGTGCGGTGGATCGCTTCAACCGCATCGTGCAGATCAACCTGGTGGGCACGTTCCGCTGCATTGCCAAATCGACGGCGGGCATGCTGGCGCTGGAACCGCTGGCCGACGGCGACCGCGGCGTCGTGGTCAACACCGCTTCGGCCGCTGCGGTGGACGGCCAGGTCGGCCAGGCCAGCTATGCCGCCAGCAAGGCCGCCGTCATGGGCATGACCTTGCCGATCGCACGCGACCTGATGGACGAAGGCGTTCGCGTCAACACCATCCTGCCGGGGATCTTCGGCACCCCCTTGCTGCTGGCCCTGCCGGACAACGTCAAGCAGGCGCTGGCGGCCAGCGTGCCCTTTCCCAAGCGTTTGGGCGACCCCGATGAATTCGCGCAGGCCGTCGAGTTTCTGGTCACTTGCGGCTACATGAACGCTGAGTCCATCCGCGTGGATGGGGCCCTCCGCATGGCGCCGCGCTGACGCCTTGAACCCTCGAAGAGCTGCGCATGATGTCGTCAACCCGAGAAAGCCACGCAACGGGAGCCTGGAATGTCAGGGGGTCGGCCACGGGTGCCTGCAAGTCATGGCGTGATGTCGATCCGCAGCTCGGCAGGAGCGTCATTCGCCATGATTGACCTGCATTACGCACCGACACCCAACGGCTGGAAGATCTCCATCCTGCTGGAGGAACTCGGACTTCCCTATACGGTGACTCCGGTCAACATCCGCGCTGGCGAGCAATTCAGGCCGGAATTTCTGGCGATCAGCCCGAACAACCGCATTCCGGCCATAGTGGACCATGCGCCGCTCGACGGCGGCGGCCCGCTTTCGGTGTTCGAGACCGGCGCCATCCTGGTCTATCTGGCCCAGAAAACCAACCGCTTCCTGCCCACGGATCTGCGCGGCTTCACCCAAACCATGCAATGGGTGATGTGGCAGGTGAGCGGACTGGGGCCCATGCTCGGCCAGCATGGTCACTTTGCGCTGTATGCGCAGGAAAAGATCGCCTACGCGATTGAGCGTTACCGCGACGAAGCGGCACGGCTGTATCGCGTGCTCGATACCCAGCTCGGCAAGACCGGCGCCTATGTCGCTGGCACCGAGTACGGCATCGCCGACATCGCTTGCTTTCCCTGGACCATGACCCACAAGGCCCAAGGCTTCACGCTCGACGACTTTCCCCACCTCAAGCGCTGGTACGCCAGCGTGCGCGGCCGGCCCCAGGTGCAAGCGGGGCTGGCGGTCGGCAAATTCGAGCAAGAGCCGCTGGACGACGAAGCGAGAAAGAACATGTTCGGCCACAAGGCCAGGGAGCTGGCGGAACGGAGCGCCATTCCGGGGCGCGAGTAGCGCGATTCCGGAATCCAGTGACGCCCCAAAAACACAGGAAACACCATGATCGAATTCTTCTTCGACTGCTCCAGCCCCTGGACTTATCTCGCCTTTCATAACATCCAGCCGCTCGCCAAGGAGCTTGACGTTGAGATCACATGGCGGCCGATCCTGGTCGGCGGCATCTTCAACACCATCAATCCCACCGTCTATGCCTCGCGCGAGACGCCGGTGCCGCAGAAGGCCCGCTACCTGAAAAAGGACCTAGCGGATTGGGCCCGCTCGACGGGGCTTGCGATCAAGATGCCGCCGACGGTGTTTCCCGTCAACAGCGTGAAGGCGATGCGCGGCTGCATCTGGCTCGGCAACGACATGGCGCCGTTTGCCCGCGCCATATTTGAAGCCTATTGGGGCGACGACCAGGACATCTCGCAGGACGCGGTGCTGGCGCAGGTGTGCCAGCGCGTTGGCATCGAGCCCGCCCAATTCTTTGCAGGCATCGGCGAGCAGGCGATCAAAGACCAGCTCAGGGCCAACACCGATGAGGTGGTCGCGCGCGGCGGCTTTGGCTCACCGACCATCTTCGTGGACAAGACGGACATGTATTTCGGCAACGACCGCATGCCGCTGATCCGCGAAGCCGTGCTGCGCTTGCAAGGGAAGGCGGCCTGATGCCGCAGGCCAGGGTTCACCCATCCATCCATTCATCTCACCACCACCACAGGAGACACCATGCAAAAAAGACAATTCATCACCATGCTTTCCGGCGCCATGCTGACCGGCGTTTCTGGCCTGGTCCGCGCGCAGGGCGCGGGCACCCCGGGCGTGACGGATCGCGAGATCAAGATCGGCTCGACCGGACCGCTCAGCGGCCCGGCCGCAGGCTATGGCATCGTCGGCAAGACCATGTCTGCATGGTTTGACCTGGTCAACGCCGAGGGCGGCGTGAATGGGCGCCAGCTCAAGCTGGTGCTGGCCGACGATGGCTACAGCCCGCCGAAAACCCTGGAGCAATCGCGCCGCCTGGTGGAGCGCGATCAGGTGGCTTTTCTCGCGGCGCAGATAGGCTCGTCCACTGGGCTGGCGTCGCGCAGCTATCTCAACAACGCCAAAGTACCGCAACTCTTCGTTTCGTCCGGCTCCGCCACGTGGCTGGATGATGCGGCTAAGTTCCCCTGGAGCATGGGCTGGCTGCCCCTGTACACCGACGAAGGGCGCATCCTGGCCAGGCACATCCTGCAGACGCGGCCCAACGCGAAGATCGCCATGTTCTACCAGAACGACGACGCCGGCAAGGATGTGCTGCGTGGCGTGAAGGAGGTTCTGGCTGCCGCCGGGAAGAAGCTCATCAGCGAAGAGTCGCATGAGGTGTCGGATCCGACGGTGGACTCGCAGATCGTCTCCATGCATGCCTCGGGCGCGGACGTGCTGGTGGCGTGGGGTTCGCCCAAAGCCACCCTCCAGTCGCTGCGCAAGACCCACGACATCGGCTGGCGCCCGGCCATCTACATCAACCCGAGCGCATCTTCGGTGCCCGCGGTGCTGACTCCGGTGGGGCTGGACAAGGTCAAGGGCATCATGAGCGCCGCGTTCCTCAAGGATCCGAGCGATCCGACCTGGAAGAACGACCCTGGTGTCCTGGCCTGGCATGCCTTCATGGACAAATACAACAAAGGCGCGGCCAAGGAATACCTCACCGTGCTCGGTGCCTGCCTTGGGCAAGTGACAGTGCAGTTGCTCAAGCAGTGCGGCAACGACCTCTCGCGCGAGAACATCATGCGGCAGTCGCGCCGCCTGGACATGGATTTGCCCATGATGCTGCCGGGCCTGCGTGTCAAGACCAGCGACGCCCGCCCTCACCCGATACCGGACATGCGCATCCAGCAGTTCGACGGCACGAGCTGGAAGGTGATGCCGTCCTGACGGGGCGAGCGCAGCGATGGAACCCATTCTTTCCGTACGCGACCTGACGATCCGCTTCGGCGGTGTCGTCGCGCTGGACGCCTTCTCGATGGACGTGCCCGAGGGCTGCATCTTCGGCCTGATCGGGCCGAACGGCGCTGGCAAGACGACCTGCTTCAACTGCATCAGCGGCCTGTACCGGCCCACCCACGGCAGCGTGCGCTTCGGCCAGGCCGAGTTGACGCGCCTGCCGCGCCACGGCGTGGCACGGCTGGGTCTGAGCCGCACCTTCCAGAACGTGGCGCTCTACCCCTCGCTCACGGTGCGCGAAAACGTGATGGTGGGTGCGCACGCGCGGCTGCCGGTGTCGATGCTGGGTGCCGCGCTGCGCTCGCGCGCCGTCCGTGCCGCCGAGGAAGAAATCGCGCACTCGGCTGACGCGGCCCTGGCCACGCTGCGGCTGTCTGACTATGCCGACCGGGGCGTGGCGGAACTGCCAGTGGGCATCCAGCACCGCGTGGAAATCGCGCGGGCGCTGGTGACGCGGCCCAAGCTGCTGCTGCTCGACGAGCCCGCCGCTGGCCTCACCGCTGGCGAGGTCGATGAACTGCGCGACGTGCTGCTGCGCCTGCACGAGGAATTGAAGCTGACCATGGTGGTCGTGGAGCACAACATGCGCTTCGTGATGAAGACCTGCTCCGACCTCGCGGTACTGAGCTTTGGCCGCAAGCTCGCCCAGGGCTCGCCCGAGGAAGTGGCCAACAACGACGCCGTGCTCGATGCCTATCTGGGAGGTGTGCTGTGACCCAACGGCTTGAAATCCGCAACCTCGCGGTGGCCTACGGCCGAACGGCGGTGGTGCATGGCATCGACCTGCACGTGCAGGCCGGCGAGATGGTGGCGCTGCTCGGCGCCAACGGCGCGGGCAAGACCTCCATCCTGCGCGCCATCAGCCACCAGCAGGTGACTGCCAAGGGCACGCTGCGCTTCGAGGGCCAGGACATCATCGACATGGCCGCGCCCGCCATCGCCTCGCTGGGCATCGCCCACGTGCCCGAAGGGCGCGGCACCTTTGGCGACCTGACGGTGCTGGAGAACCTGCGCGTGGGCGCCATCCACCGCCGCGACAAGGACGGCATCGAGCAGGACATCGCCCGGATGCAGACGCTGTTTCCCAAGCTGTCCAGCCGCGCGAAGCAAGCGGCGGGCACGCTCAGCGGCGGCGAGCAGCAGATGCTGGCCATCGCGCGCGCGCTGATGATGCGCCCCAAGATGCTGCTGCTGGACGAGCCTTCGTTCGGCATCGCGCCGCGCGTGACGCAGGAGATCTACGAACTCCTGCACCAGTTGCGCGAAACCGAGCACCTCACGGCGCTCATCGTGGAGCAGAACGCCCAGGTCGCGCTGAACCTAGTCAACCGGGCCTATGTGCTCGAAAGCGGGCGCGTCACTGCCCAGGGCACCGCAGCCGAGCTGCGCGAAGACGACGCCGTGCGCCGCAGCTACCTCGGCCACTGATCAAAAAGAGGTTCATCACCATGCAAGCATTCCTTCACCAGATAGCTTCGGGCCTGGCGGCGGGCGGCATCTATGCCAGCCTCGCCATCGCGCTCGTGCTCATCTATCGCTGCACTTCGTCCGTCAACTTCGCGCAGGGCGAACTGGCGATGTTCTCCACCTATATGAGCTGGGCGTTGGTTCAGGCGGGCGCATCATGGTGGGTGGCCTTCGCCGTTGTGGTCGTGGGTTCCTTCCTGCTCGGGCTGGCGCTGGAGCGGGTCATCTTCCAGCCCCTGCGGCACAAGCCGGTGCTCTCGGTCGTGGCGGCCAGCATCGCGCTGCTCATCATCTTGAACAGCCTGGTCGGCTGGCTGTTCGGGCATGAGATGCTGGAGTTCGCCACGCCGTTCGGTGGAGTCCTCAGCCGTGCCGAACCCTATCTGTCGGCCCACGAGGTCGGCGTTCTGCTCGTCACCCTGGCCGAACTGGCGGCGGTATTCGCGTTCTTCCGCTTCACCCGGTTCGGCCTGGCGATGCGTGCGGTGGCGGTGAACGCGCCGTCGGCGGAACTGTCGGGCATCAGCACCAACAAGGTGCTGGCCGTGGGCTGGGGTCTTGCAGCGGTGGCCGGTGCCGTGGCGGGGCTGATGGCCGCGCCCATCGTGTTCCTGGAGCCGTCGATGATGATGGGGCCGCTGATCTACGCACTGGCGGGCGCGCTGCTGGGCGGCATCGCCAGCCCTGTGGGCGCCGTGGCCGGGGGCTTCGCCGTCGGGGTACTGGAGAACCTGCTGGGCGCCTACGTGGTCGGCAACGACCTGAAACTGACCTGCATCATGCTGTTGATCATCGCGATGCTGGTCTTGCGGCCCGCCGGTATCTTCGGCAAGACGGCCCAGGTGAGGGTGTGAGCATGAGTACCATGAGCGCCCCACTCAACATCCGCCCGGTGGCATCGCCCACCTGGTTGCGCTGGACGGCCTCGGTGGTCGGGCTCGCGCTGCTGGCCTGGTCCTTTAGTTGGCAAAGTTATCCGTTGTACGTGATGACGCAGGTGCTGATCTATGGCATCGCCATCATGGGCCTGAACCTGCTCACCGGCTACACGGGCCAGATCTCGCTCGGCCACAGCGCCTTCTTCGCCATCGGTGCCTATACCGCGGCGGTGCTCTCGCATCACCTGGGCTGGCCGTTCTACGTGGGCGTGCCGGTGGCGGCGCTGTTGTGCTTCGTGGCGGGTTTCCTCTTCGGCTTCCCGGCGCTGCGGCTGCCCATGCTTTATCTGGCGCTGTCCACCTTCGCGGTGGCGGTGGTGACACCGCAGGCGCTCAAGTGGAAAAAGATCGAGTGGCTGACCGGTGGCGTGGCGGGGATCGTCCTGGAAAAACCTGTGTTCCCAGGGGTGCTGGCCGACCGGGCGGACTGGGCCATCATGGCCTGCGTTGCGGCCTGCGCGCTCTGCGCCTTCCTGCTGGCGCGGCGGATTCTCGGCTCGCAGTTCGGCCGCCTGGTGGACGCCTCGCGCGACCAGCCGCTCGCGGCGGCGGCGGGCGGACTCGACATCACCGCCCTGCGCACGCAGATGTTCGGCCTCAGCGCGGCGTTCACCGGCCTGGCCGGTGCCCTGAGCGTGGTGGCGGGCCAGTTCGTCGCGCCCGAGAACTTTCCCTTCCTGCTCTCGGTGTCCCTGCTGGTGGGCAGCTTCGTGGGCGGGGTGCGCAGCCTGTGGGGCGCCTTCCTGGGGGCTGCCTTCATCGTGCTCACGCCCAACCTGGCCGAGAGCGTGTCGCAATCCGCGCCGTGGATGATCTTCGGCTTCGCACTGCTCGCGGTGGTCTTCCTGGCCCCTAATGGCTTGAGCGGCTGGATCACCAGCCTCTGGCGCAGGCGTGCAAATTCCTCATCCGCCCAGTCTTAGACGCTTTCCATGCAGCCCGTCTTCGTCGCTGGCACGGGCATGACCCGTTTCGGCAAGCACATTGACTGCGGTCTCAAATCGCTCGCCGCCGAGGCGATTGGCGAAGCCATTGCCGATGCAGGCATCACCCCGTCCCAGCTGCAGGCCGCCGACATGGGCAACGCCGCTGCTGGTGTCATGGCCGACCAGGTGCTGATCCCCGGACAGGTGGCGCTGCGCGGCATGGGCATCGGGCGCATTCCGGTCGTCAACATCGAGAACGCTTGTAGACGCATCCTTGCAGTGGGTGCTCGATATGCTGCTGGCTTCAGATAACAGATAAGCCCTGTTGCCGTCGGATTTGCCAGGATACGCGGCCGTCATGTACCTGCGCAGAAATCGGCATACCGAGTCGTTGTTCGATGACAGGCCTCCATGGCACCAGGCTGAACCCCATGCCATCATCGAGCATGGCGTAGCGCCCGCTGGCCAGCATGACGCTGCGGCGGTAGATACCCGCCACGCGCTGGCCATCGGCCACGGGCCGGTGCTCCAGGCCAGTTTCGGCGGCCAAGTCCTTCGCGGCATGCGCTACATCCCGGCTGCGCAGCATTGCCAGCAGATTGCGCGCCAGGATGACGCGTTGGCCGCGCCGCTCGGCCAGCCCCTGTTCGGCCAGGAAGTCGGTGCGCTGTTGCATTGCCTGCTTGGCCTCGCCGCCAAAGCCCAGGTCGCCCAGGCCAGAGCCACCGCCGATCAACTGCTGGTCAAGCCAGGTGGCCCCGATCACGCGGGCCTGCCGCTCGATGGGCAGGTGCGATTTCAGCTCCACGGCCACGCCGCCCAGGCGCTGCGCGTCGTAGCGACGGCCCTGATCGGGCAGGTCGCCCGGCACCTTCCATAGCCCTTCGGCCACGCGCTCCACGATGCCTGCCCGGCGCAGGGCTTCCAAGCGCCGGACGTGGGCCGCGACGACTTCCTGCGGATCGCGGCCCGGTACGGCCTGGCCCTGCGCGATAGCAAGGTGGTGGTCGGTGCGGTACAGGCCATCGCTCGCCAGCACGGCGATGTTCTTGTCAGCCGCGCGCACGTCGGCCGATCCCTTCACCTCCACCACGGCGCCGGTGGGATAGTTCGCCAGCTCGTCGCGGGTGTTGAGCGCGACGTAGTGGGCCTTGCCGTCCACCCCGTCGATGACCAGATAGCCGCGGTCGCGCAGCTCGTCGGCCAGCCCCTTCGCGGCCACGCGGCCGAGAATGGTTCGGCTATCGTCGCCCGGCTCGAACACCGCCAGTTCGCGCGGCTCGCCGCGCATGGCACGCTGCATGGTGCGGATGATGTCGCCACGCTCGCCCAGGGCGCGCAAGGTCTTCTCGGCATCGGCATGGACGGCCCAGGTGCCCGGCTGCGCCTCGTCGGCCAGTCCCAGGCGCTGCAAGCGTTGCAGGCGGCCGATCAGCAGCAGGCGTTGGCGTTGCAGCTTCGGTTCGTTGAAGCGTTCGATCTGCACCCGGCCGTCTTCGCCGGCCTCGCGTTGCAGCGTGCGATCCAGGCTCGTCCACCGCTCCTGCTCCACCTCGCGTTGCAAGGTCTGCTGGATCTCCAGTTCGGTGCGCGGCCCCAGCCATTCGGTCGCCAGTTCAGCGGCACGATGGCGGAATCCATCAGCGATGTAGTCGCCGGCGATGATGAGGTCTTTGCCGGTGTCGTCGCGCCCGCGCACGATCAAATGCGTGTGGGGGTTGTCGGTGTTCCAGTGATCCACCGCCACCCAATCCAGCCGCGTGCCCAAGTCAGCTTCCATGCGGTTCATCAGATGCCGCGTGTAGGTGCGCAGGTCGTCCAGTTCGGCCCCGTCCTCGGGCGAGACGATGAAGCGGAAATGGTGCCGGTCGTCGGCGCAGCGTTCCTTGAAAGCATCCAGATCGGCTTCGTCGGTCTGCGGCCCATAGGCCCGGCCTGGCTCGCCATCACGGCCCACACCATCGCGCTCGATGTAGCGCAGGTGCTTGGCGAGCGATTGCGGGCTGGCCCGCTGCTGGTTGACCAGCAAGGTTTTGATAGTCACACGCCGCGACATGGGCGTGAGCTTCGCGCCCGCAAACCGCGCCGCCGTATGGCCGCGCCCCAGGCGTGAGCCGGGCCGCTGGCCGGTGGCCTTGCCGCCGATGGCCGATGCCGGACGGCGCACCGAGGACTTGCCGCCACTGGCCTTGCCGGCCTGCTGGAGCACCTTGGAAACGAAGCCCTGGCCGCGGTTTTTTGGAGCGCTGGGGCGGATGCGGAAATCGTCGTCGCGGCGGTTGATCATGACTTCTCTCCCTGAAAGCTGGGGCGTAGTCCGTCGTGCGAAGCACGCGGACAAGCCCATATCGACGCGGGCCACGCGCCACAAGCAGCACGGCGGCGAAGCCGCTGCGTGCCGCGCCGCCCCCACGTGCAGACAGGCTTTCGACGCGGCCCGGTGCCGCGTCCTTTTGTCTTGCCTTCCGCATTTGCC
>NZ_VTTO01000032.1 GCF_008364825.1 Azospirillum sp. B21 | reverse complement strand
ACACCGTCAAGCCTAAGCCTGACCTACTGACATTCCTACTTTGCGCAAACCACTGACATTTCTATCCGGTTGCAACAAGCTCTTGTGGGCGGGTAGGTTCTATTCTGAAGTGCAACTCCGCTCCCTGCCGCCGACGCAGACGAGCCATGACCGTTGGCACCGTAGGGCAGCCTTCACGCTCGAATCCCGAAGCTGTTAAGGAAGAGGCTGCGAAGCGCCGGAACGGCGAGACGATGAGACCGGAGACGCCCGTGACGATTAATGCCGCGACCGCAACGCTGAAGGCCGTTCTGATCGGCAAGGCTGTCCCGTTCGGCAAGCCGGGAGCGCTCAGCGCCATCGGCAAACAACCGGTCGACGTCACACTCGCCATCGGGCCGGCCGGGCTTGCCGGCGACGAGCAGGCCGATCTCCGCAATCACGGCGGCCCGGACAAGGCCGTGCACCATTATCCGTTCGACCATTACGCGGCATGGCGGGCCGACCTGCCCTCGCCCGCTCCCTTGCTGGAGACGGTCGGGGCCTTCGGCGAGAACCTGTCGACGCTGGGGCTGACCGAGAACGAGGTCTGCGTCGGTGACGTGTTCCGCATCGGAACGGCGACGCTGCAGGTCAGCCAGGGCCGCCAGCCCTGCTGGAAGCTGAACCACCGGTTCGGCGTGACGGACATGGCGCGCCGGGTGCAGGCCACCGGTCGGACCGGCTGGTATTATCGGGTGCTGGAACCGGGCATGGCCACGGCCGGCGACAGCGTCGTGCTGGTCGAGCGTCGCCTGCCCGACTGGCCGCTGGCCCGCATCCTGCGTGCCTTCTATCACGACACCGGCGACGTCCGGACGCTGGCAGGCATTGCGGAGTTGGAGCCGCTCGCCCCCGGCTGGCGCGATCTGGCCCGGCGGCGGGTGGAGAGCGGCAGGGTCGAAGACTGGAAATCGCGTCTGGGAGAGTAGCCGGCCAAACCGCCGAACGTCATACGTCTGTCATGGATCTGCTGTAGCTTTGCGCGCGGGCGCGGGGTCGTGCCGACGCTGCTTGCCAGGGGAAGCTCCCGTGTACGACATGTCCACACCGAACGCCAATCCGGCCAACGATCAGACCGGTGCCTTCCCCGTCGCGGCGCCGGGCCCGTCGTCCGTGCGCATCCGCAATTCGGCGGAGACGGATGTGCCGGCGATGCTGGACATCTACAGCTACCACATCCAGCGGGGACTCGGGCCCTACGACATCGAGCCCCCACATCCGGAAGAACTGAAGCGCCGCCGTAAGGCGATGCTGAAGCGCCGGCTGCCGCATCTGGTCGCGGATTTTAATGGGCTGGTCGTCGGCTATGCCTATGCCGCCCCTTTCCGCAAGCGGCCGGCCTACCGCTACACCGTTGAGCACTCGATCTACGTCCACAAGGATCATCAGGGCCGCGGCATCGGCCGGCTTCTGCTGCCGGCGCTGATCGAGGCCTGCACCGCTGCCGGCTGCCGCCAGATGATCGCCGTGGTGGACAGCGCCAATGTCCCGTCGCTGCGGCTGCATGAGGCCTGCGGCTTCGTCCAGGCCGGCATCCTGCGCAACGTCGGCTTCAAGTTCGGGCGCTGGACCGACAGCGTCTTCCTTCAGCGCGCCCTGGGGGCCGCCGACCGTGAGCCGCCGCACGACTATCGCGGCACCTGGGC
This sequence comes from Azospirillum sp. B21, assembly GCF_008364825.1. Classification (GTDB taxonomy): domain Bacteria; phylum Pseudomonadota; class Alphaproteobacteria; order Azospirillales; family Azospirillaceae; genus Azospirillum. The sequence goes on along the minus strand of NZ_VTTO01000032.1, from coordinate 38,514 downwards.
GGCGGCGGAATAATCGCCCTCGCCGGCCCCATCCGCATTTTCTTTCATTCTCCTCCCTGCCCTTCCGGAGACCCATCGCATGGATTTCTTCCGCCGCTTCAACTTCCTGGTCTGCGCCCCCGCCTTCGAGGTGGACGAGTTGGAGGGCATGCGGCTTCAGCAGATCCTGTCGGAAGTGGAGCGGATGGGCTTCGAGGTGGTCCGCGCCCGCCGGGTCGAGGACGCCGAACTCGCCATCCGCACCGACGCCGCCATCGGCTGCATGATCGTCGACTGGGGCAAGCGCGGCGCCGACGGCAAGCAGGCCTCGCTGATCGCCTTTGCCCGCCAGCGCGGGCTGGAAATGCCGATCATCCTGCTGGTCCGCCGCCAGCGGCTGGAGAACATTCCGGTCGACGTGCTGAATCAGGTCGACGGCTATATCTTCCTGGCGGAAGAGACGCCGGAATTCATCGCCAAGAATCTGGTCAGCCGACTGAAGCAATATGCCGACACGCTGAAGACCCCCTTCTTCGGTGCGCTGGTCGATTACGCGGAAGAGGGCAACCAGCTCTGGACCTGTCCCGGCCACAATGGCGGCATCTTCTACAGCCGCAGCCCGATCGGCCGCATCTTCGTCGAACATCTGGGCGAGGCGGTGTTCCGCGACGACATCGACAATTCGGTGCTGGAGATGGGCGACCTACTGGTCCATGAGGGACCGGCCCTGCAGGCGCAGAAGGAGGCTGCCCGCATCTTCGGGGCGGAGCGCACCTACTTCGTGCTGAACGGCACCTCGGCATCGAACAAGATCGTGCTGTCGGCGCTGGTGGCGGAAGACGACCTCGTGCTGTTCGACCGCAACAACCACAAGGCGGCCCATCACGGCAGCCTGTTCCTGGGCGGCGGCATCCCGGTCTTCCTGGAGACCGAGCGCAACGCCCACGGCCTGATCGGCCCGATCGACCCGCGGGCGCTGGACGAGGAGACGATCCGCGAGCGCATCCGCCGCAACCCGCTGGTCAAGGACCCCGATGCCTGGAAGCGCGAGCGCCCCTTCCGCGCCGCGGTGATCCAGCAATGCAGCTACGACGGCACCATCTACAACGCCCAGATGATGCTGGAGCGGATCGGCAAGCTCTGCGACTACATCCTGTTCGACGAGGCCTGGGCCGGATTCCTGAAGTTCCACCCGCTGTTCAAGGGCCATTTCGCCATGGGGCTGGAGGGGCTGCACGACGGCCATCCCGGCATCATCGCCACCCAGTCCACCCACAAGCAGTTGGCCAGCTTCTCCCAGGCTTCGCAGATCCATGTGAAGGACAACCACATCAAGGGGCAGCGCCGCCGGGTGGAGCATCGCCGCTTCAACGAGACCTTCCTGCTGCACGCCTCGACCTCGCCCTTCTACCCGCTGTTCGCCTCGCTGGACGTCGGGGCGCAGATGATGAAGGGGCGGTCGGGCGAGATCCTGTGGGATGACACGATCCGGCTGGGCATCGAGCTGCGCAAGAAGATCCGCGCCATCCGCCGCGAGTTCGAGGAGCGCGAGAGCGATCCGGCCAAGCGCTGGTTCTTCGACCCCTTCGTGCCGGACCGCGTCACCCGCAACGGCACCGAGACCGCGTGGGAGGAGGTGCCGACCGACGAGCTGGCGACCGACGTGCGGCATTGGGAGTTCGCCCCCGGCGCCGACTGGCATGGCTTCCAGCATGTGGAGCCGGGCTATGCCATGACCGACCCCAACAAGCTGACGCTGCTGACCCCCGGTTTCGACCGCCACAGCGGCGCCTATGGCGATCACGGCATCCCGGCCCCGGTGGTGGCGCAGTATCTGCGCGAGAACCGCATCGTTCCGGAGAAGAACGACCTCAATTCCCTGCTGTTCCTGCTGACGCCGGGGGTGGAATCGAGCAAGGCCGGCACCCTGCTGAGCGGTCTGGTCGCCTTCAAGCGGCTGCACGACGACAACGCCCCGCTGGAGGATGTCATCCCCGAATTCGTCGCCAAGCGGCGCGCCCATTACCTGGGCCGGCGCCTGCGCGACCTGTGCGCGGAGATGCATGCCTTCTACCGCGAGAAGAACACCAGCGCCCTGCAGCGCGCCATCTTCCGGCCGGAGCATCTGCCGACCATGGCGATGCCCCCGCGCGAGGCGACGCGCCATCTGGTGCGCAACGACGTGGATTACCTGCCCATCGACGAAATCGCCGGCCGCATCGCCACCACGCTGTGGGTGGTCTATCCGCCGGGCATTGCCACCATCGTACCGGGCGAACGGCTGGACGCACGGGCCAAGCCGATGATCGACTATCTGAAGGTCTTCCAGGAGAGCGCCAACCGCTTCCCCGGCTTCGACAACGAAATCCAGGGGCTGTACCGGGAGACCGACGCGAACGGCGTGATCCGCTACTTCACCTATGTGGTGAGGGAGTGAATCCGACGCGCCCATAGCCTTTCGGGGCTTTGGCCGCTTACAGGGTCGGGATGCCCTGTTCCGCGGCGACTTTCTCATACGCAGCCTGGAGCCCGGCGAGGACCGAAGGCCCTTTGACCGGCGCCCCCAGATGCAGGCTGCGCAGTTCGTCCATGAAAGCCTCCCACAACGGCGGCCCGCCCTCTTCCAGCAGTCGGGCGCGGATGGCGAGTTCCGGGGTCACCGGCCGATGCCGGCGGCCCCAGGCTCCCATATGCACAAGCAGCGGCAGAAGCTGAATCGCCGCTTCCGTCAGGCTGTAGATCGCCTTCTGCTGATGGGATGGATCGTCCCGCCTCGTCAGCAACCCGGCGTCCATCAGGCGTTTCAGCCGGTCGGACAGGATGTTGGAGGCGATCCGCTCATGCGACCGGCCCAGCAACTCCCGATAATGCCGGCGATTCCCGAACATGATGTCGCGGATGACGATCAGGCTCCAGCGGTCGCCCAGCACCTCCAGCGTCAGATTGATCGGACAGCCTGAACGGTGCCTGTCCTCCATCGCGAACTCCTCCGAAAACCGCTTGCAAAATAGGATCGGTCTGGCCTAATGGCAACTGATTGCAATACGCAATCGGATTGGCGGCAGACCAGTCATCCGCTATCGCCGAGGCTGGACGGAAGCCTGTCCCCGAAGCGCGAATGCGGATTCGCCCCGCCCTTCACCAGTCATCCTGCCCATGGTCACGCTGCAACAGAGGAGACGATCATGTCCTATGTCGATGGATTCGTCCTGGCCGTGCCGAAACAGAAGCTCGATGCTTACAAGGAGATGGCCCGCAAGGCCGGAGCTGTCTGGATGGACCATGGCGCACTCGCCTTCGTCGAGTGCGTCGGCGACGATGTGCCTTATGGAGAGCTGACATCCTTCCCGCGCGCGGTGCAGGCGACCGAGGAGGAAATCGTCGTTTTCTCCTGGATCGTCTACAAGTCGCGCGAGGACCGCGACACGATCAACGCAAAGGTCATGGCCGATCCCCGCATGCCGAAGGACATGAGCGAGATGCCCTTCGACGGCAAACGGATGATCTACGGCGGCTTCCGCCCCTTCCTGGAACTTTGAGCCCGGCCCTTTGCTCCTCGCCTTTCTACTCCTGCCCGGCCACATCCGGATTTCCGAACACCAGACACAGGCCGTGTTCGGAAATCCGAACGGCGGCGGCTCTGACCAACGATGGAGCCTCATAGTTCCAATAGCTTAGCCGGCTGATCGCCCCCGCCGGCCAGTGGCACGCCGGTTGCTCCTTATGGGTCGCGTCCCGCGCAGGCGGGGCCGACTCATCAGATCAGGGGAGCGAAGCGTCCGATGCCTGCCACGACGCGCACCGAACACGACCTGCCGGGCGACCGCGAGGCTACGGCCGACGCCTGTCATGGCGGCCGAACTCCGCGCGCTGTCGAGAATTTCCCGATCATCACCGGCTGACCGTTCCGCCACCCGGCCCCCATTCCGGTCCCGTGAGGGGCTTGGAAAGCCGGTACCCAATCGACCGTTACCCCGGCCGGCGCATGAGGCGGGCGGGAAAGGTGAGGTAGTAGGACCATGAACAAACAGACGACGCTGATCATCGTCGCCATGCTGCTGGGCATCGTCACCGGCTATGTCTGCAACAGAATGTTCGACCCGGCCGCCGCCAAGACCATCGCCAGCTATTTCGCGATGGTGACGGACATCTTCCTGCGCCTGATCAAGATGATCATCGCGCCCCTCATCTTCTCCACCCTGGTCGCGGGCCTGGCCGGCATGAGCGACGCCCGCACCGTCGGGCGCATCGGCGGCAAGGCGGTCGGCTGGTTCCTGATGGCTTCCTTCGCCTCGCTGTTCATCGGGCTGGTCTTCGCCAACCTGCTGCAGCCGGGCGCCAATGTCGGCGTGCCGCTGCCCGATGCCGCGGCCAGCGCCGGGCTGAAGACCTCGGCCCTGAACCTGAAGGATTTCCTGACCCACGTCTTCCCGCGCAACTTCTTCGAGGCGATGGCGAACAACGAGATCCTGCAGATCCTGATCTTCTCGATCTTCGTCGGCCTCGCCATCGGCCAGCTGCGCGACACCAAGGCCGGCCTGCTCGCCCGCTCGATCGAAGAGGTCGTGCCGGTGATGCTGAAGGTCACCGACTATGTCATGCGCTTTGCCCCCATCGGCGTCTTCGCCGCCGTCGCCAACGTGGTGACGACGCAGGGGCTGGGCGTGCTGGCGGTCTACGGCAAGTTCATGGGCAGCTTCTACCTGACGCTGGCGGTGCTGTGGGCGACGCTGATCTTCGCCGGCTTCGTCGTGCTGAAGGGCGACGTGTTCCGTCTGGTGAAGACCATGCGCCAGCCGATGCTGCTGGGCTTCTCCACCGCCTCCAGCGAATCCGCCTATCCGCGCGTGATGGAAGGGCTGAAAGAGTTCGGCGTGAAGGAGCGGGTGACCGGCTTCGTCCTGCCGCTCGGCTATTCCTTCAACCTCGACGGCTCGATGATCTACACGACCTTCGCGGCGCTGTTCATCGCCCAGGCCTATGGCATCCCGCTGACGCTGGAACAGCAGATCGTCATGCTTCTGGTGCTGATGGTGTCGAGCAAGGGCATCGCCGGCGTGCCGCGGTCGTCGCTGGTCGTGGTCGCCGCCGTGCTGCCGATGTTCAACCTGCCGGAGGCCGGCGTGCTGCTGATCATGGGCATCGACCACTTCCTCGACATGGGCCGCACCGCCACCAACGTGCTGGGCAACGCCATCGCCACCACGGTCGTCGCCAAGTGGGAGGGCGCCATCGGCGAGGAGGACGAAGAGGAGGTCGACGCGCCCCTGCCCGCCCCGGCCGCGGCGGAGTAAGCGGGACGACCCGGTCCTCAAGGCAGGCGGGCAATGGAAGGGGGGCTTCTGCTATGATGCGGCGGTCCCCTTTCCTGTCCCTGCCCGCCTTTTTCATGCAGATCACACGCCGCGTCCGCACCATAGGTCTTCTCCTGCCGGTCCTGGCTGGGCTGGCCCTGCTCGCCGGGCTGGCGGGGTTCCGCATCAGCGAGGGGATGGGGCTGGCCGCCCTGCAGGAGACCGGTCGCCACCGGCTCGACCTCTATGCCGAGAGCCTGGAACGGGAGATCGACAAATACGCCTATTTCCCGGCCACGCTGGGGCTGGAGCGCGACGTTCTCGACCTCGTGACCGGGCGGGCGCCGCTGGCCTGGGGGCTGAACCGCTATCTGGAGCGGCTGAACGAGCGGGCCGGCACCCTGTCGATCTATGTGCTGAACCGCCAGGGCCGGGTGGTGGCCGCCAGCAACTGGAACCGCCCCGACAGCTTCATCGGCGAGGATCTGTCCTACCGCCCCTATTTCATCGAGGCTGCCGCCGGTCGCCAGGGCCGCCTGTTCGGCGTCGGCACCACGCGGGGGGAAGCAGGCTATTATCTGTCCTCGCCACTGGCGGAGGATGGCGCCATCGTCGGCGTGGCGGTGGTGAAGGTCAGCCTGGAGCAGTTGGAGCAGTCCTGGTCGACGGTGGAGGCACCGGTCCTCGTCAGCGACGAGAACGGTGTGGTCATCCTCGCCTCGGTCCCCTCCTGGAAATTTACCACCCTGCGGGCGATGGACGAGCCGACGCGCCGGCAGTTCGACCGCACCCTGCAATACAACGCCCGTCCACTGCCGCCGCTTGGCCTGACGCCGCTGGACCGGATCGCCCCGGATGCGGAGTTGGTGCAACTCGCCCGCCCGGCCGACGGGGAGGCGGAAACGGCGGTCTTCCCCGTCAGCGGCAGCTTCCTGGCCCAGACGGCACCGCTGCACGGCACGGGATGGACGATGACCGTCCTGTCGCCGGTCTCGCAGATCACCGGCATGGCCTGGACCCGCGCGGCGCTGGCGGCGGTCGGCAGTGCCTTCCTCGGCATCCTGCTGCTGATGTGGGTGCAGCGCCGCGGCCATCTGCGCGACTTGGAACGCAAGGTGGAAGAGCGCACCCGCAACCTGCGCGCCGCGCAGGACGAGCTTGTGCATGCCGGCAAGCTGGCGGTGATCGGCCAGCTGTCCGCCGGGCTGGCGCATGAGCTGAACCAGCCGCTGGCAGCCCTGCGCACCCTGTCCGGCAACACGGTCAAGTTCCTCCAGCGCGGCAACCTCGACGCGGCAAAGAGCAATCTGGAGCGCATCGCCCAGCTGGTGGACGCCATGGGTGCCCTGACCAGCCAACTGAAATCCTTCGCCCGCAAATCCTCGGGCGCCCCCCGCCCGGTGGCGGTGCGGCGGCCCATCGACAACGCGCTGTTCCTGCTTGAGCAACGGCTGCGGCGATCCGACATCGCCGTGACGGTCGACGTGCCGGAGGACGTGGCTGCGCTGTGCGATCCCAACCGGCTGGAGCAGGTGTTGGTCAATCTGGTCGCCAACGGCCTCGATGCGCTTGCCGGGCGGACGGGCGGCAAAATGACTCTTACCGCGCGGACGGAGGACGGCCGGACACGCATCCAGGTGGCGGATAACGGCCACGGCCTGTCCGAAGACGTCCTGCCCCGCCTGTTCGAGCCCTTCTTCACCACCAAGGAAGCGGCGAAGGACGGCGCGCGGGAGGGCAGCGGCGGGCTCGGCTTGGGGCTTGCCATCTCCGCCGGGATCGTGCGTGACTTCGACGGCGCCCTGACCGGGGCGAATGGTGCGGATGGCGGCGCGGTCTTCACCATCGACCTTCCCGCCGCCGACCTGCCCGCCGACCCGACCACCATCCTCGCCGAAGACCTCGCATGCCCGACACTTCCTCCGCCGCCCTGAAGGTTCTTATCGTCGAGGACGACCCGAACGTCAGCCTCGGCTGCCAACAGGCGCTGGAGCTGGAGGACATTCCGACCGAGGCGGTGGACAGCGCGGAGAAGGCGCGGCGGCTGGTGGCGGAAGGCTTTCCCGGCGTGGTCGTCACCGACATCCGCCTGCCGGGCATGGATGGCATGGAACTGCTCTCGACGCTGCTCGGCACCGATCCGGATTTGCCGGTGGTGCTGATGACCGGCCATGGCGACGTGTCGATGGCGGTGCAGGCGATGAAACTGGGCGCCCACGACTTCATCGAGAAGCCCTTCTCTCCCGACTATCTGGTCGAGGTGGTGCGCCGCGCGCTGGAGAAGCGGCGGCTGACGCTGGAGGTGCGCGAATTGCGCGCCCGGCTGCAGAACCGCGACAGCATCGAAGCGCGGCTGGTCGGCGGATCGCCGCAGATGGAGCGGGTGCGCCGGCTGATCGGCGAACTCGCGACTTCCGCCGCCGACGTGCTGATCCATGGCGAGACAGGGTCAGGGAAGGAACTGGCGGCCCGCTGCCTGCACGACGCCAGCCCGCGCCGCGCCAGCAACTTCGTCGCCATCAATTGCGGCGGCCTGCCGGAAAGCCTGATCGACAGCGAGATTTTCGGGCATGAGGCCGGGGCCTTCACCGGGGCCGGCAAAAGGCGGATCGGCAAGGTGGAGCATGCCAACGGCGGCACGCTGTTTCTCGACGAGATCGAGAGCATGCCGACGGCGGTGCAGATCAAGTTCCTGCGCGTCCTTCAGGAACGCACGCTGGAACGGCTGGGCTCCAACACGCCGGTCCATGTCGACTGCCGGGTGATCGCCGCCACCAAGGTGGACCTGCGCGAGTTGGCCGACCGCGGGCAGTTCCGCGCCGACCTCTATTACCGGCTGAACGTCGCCAACCTGCCGCTGCCGCCGCTGCGCGAACGGCGCGAGGACATCCCGCTGCTGTTCGAGCAGTTCATCCAGCAGGCCGCCGCCCGCCATGGCCGCCCGGTGCCGTCGCCGGATGCGGAGCGAATGCGCCGGCTGATGGCCTATGACTGGCCCGGCAATGTGCGGGAACTGCACAATGTCGCCGACCGCTGCGTGCTGGGCATCGAACAGGGCTTCCCGCCTTTTGCCTCAGCCCACCCCGCGACCGCCCGGCCGCTGGCCGAGGCGGTCGAGGCCTTCGAACGCGCGCTGATCGCCGATACGCTGCGCCGCACCGGCCACAGCCTTGCCCGTGCAGCGGAGGAGTTGCAGATCGCAAAGACCACGCTGCACGACAAGATCAGGAAATACGGCCTGTCGTAAACGCCCGGCCCCCGGTCAGCGGGAGGCACCGGCCAAGGCGGCGGCGTAGCGTTCGGCCAGCAGCGGGCTGGCGGCGGCGCAGGCATCCGCGACAAGGCGGGAGCCTTCGACATAGGCGTCCGCACGCTCGACGCTCCAGGACAGCGGGCGCTCCACCGCCAGCGCCTTGAGGATCGAGATCTGCTCGGCCAGCTTGATGCGCTTGGCCCCGTCGGGCGCGGCGGCGAGGCGGGCGGCCTGGATCGCCTTGCGCTCGGCAATCGCCCGGCCAACATCCTCGGGCGCGTCGCTGACGGCGGCCACGAGGTCGGCGACCTCCGGGCCGAAGCGGTCGGCCAGTTCGGCGATGGTGGTCAGCCCATCCTCGACCGCGTCGTGGAGCCAGGCGGCGGCGATCTCCGCCGGCGTGCCGCTGGCCTGGGCCACCAGTTCGGCGGTTTCCGACAGATGCGAGACGAAGGGCGTCCGCGCCCGGTCGGGGCGGAAGGTGCCGTCATGCAGGGCCGCCGCATGGCGCAGCGCCGCGGTGATCAGTTCATTGTTGTTGTCAGACATCTGGTCTCCTCCGTGCCGCGGGCGGGCGGCGACTTGGCATTGCCCGCCCAGTCGGCGACAGTGCGCCAATGGTCCGCTGCGGGGGCTTCGCTGCGGCTATTCAGCTGCAGATCACCGGTCCGGTCAGGCGGCGCGCGCCATCGGCAGGCGGCGGCAACCCATCTCGAACGCATGCAGCCGGGTCCGGAGATGGTCGGCCGTCACGCGGTCGAAGTCCAGAACCTCGGCCGGCGGCAGATCGCCGCGGATGCGCATGTGGATGGCCGCCTTGCCGTCATGGGTCAGATGCAGGTCGAAGCTGCCGACCAGCCGGTGCAGCCCCTCGCCGTGGTCTTCGCCATGATGGGCGCGGTAGAGCAGCTGCGCCCCACCGTCACGCTCCACCAGCTCGACGCTGCCCACATCGGCCATGCGCCGTGCAAAGGCGTCCGCTTCGCTGTGCAGGCGAGCGACCACCTTGGCAAAAGCGGCATGGATGTCGGTTCCGAGCGGTTCGTGGTCGAGCGCGCGCTGCGCCGGGGCGACTGACCACCGGTGCGACTTAGTATCGGTATTCATTGGAAAAAGCACTCCTCGGGGGAGGCGTGGACGGGCCGATCCCGGCGCGTCTCCCGTCCGATTCCTTAGCATGCTGCAACGCAACACAGGGGCGCGACAAATCGTCAAGTGGTATGACCAGTTGACAAAGCTGCCCTGTGATCAGGCCACCATCGCCAATTCCGGGGCGAGCCGGCGCGCGTCGGCGATCAGCGCCGCCGTCAGCGGCGGCTGCGGATCGCGGCGGGCGACCACAAGGCCGATCAGGGTGGACAGCTCCGGCGCCACGATGGGGATGGCACGGATGGTCGGGGGCAGCAGCAGCGAGTCCGCCATGATCCGCGGCATGATCGTCGACCACATGCCGGTGCAGAGATGGTTGGTCAGCACGACGATGGAGTTGGATTCCAGCATCGGTTCGGCATGTACACCCGCCTCGGCAAAGGCGCGGTCGATGATGCGGCGGTTCTGCATGTTGGCGTTCAGCAGGCAGAGCGGCACGGTCGCCGCCTCCTCCCAGGTGATGCTGTCGCGCGTGCCGAACGCGCCGCCCGCCGAGGTGATCAGATGATAGCGCTCGTGATAGAGCGGCACCTCGTCCACATTGCCGAGCGGTTCGTTGTCGAGATAGGTGATGCCGGCCTCCGCCTCCAGATTCTCCAGCCGCGACAGGATCTCGGTAGAGCTGTGGGAGGCGATGGTGATCTTGATGCCGGGATGCATCGACCAGACTGTGGCGGTCAGCCGCTGGACCATGGGCAGTGCCGTCGGCACCACCACCAGCCGCAGCGTGCCGGTCAGCCCCTGCTTCATCGTCTCCACGTCGGCGCGCATCGCCTTGTAGTCGCCGACGATGCGCCGCGCCCATTCCAGCACCCGCTCCCCTTCCGGAGTGAAGCCGATGAAACGTGCGCCGCGGTCGACCAGGGGCACGCCCATGGTCGATTCCAGCTGCTTGATCGCTGCCGATAGGTTGGGCTGCGAGACCCCGCAGACCTGCGCCGCGCGGCCGAAGTGCTTCTCGGTGGCCAGCGCGATCAGAAATTCCAGCTTTTCCTGCATGCCGGGGCTCCTTCAACCACGTCAGGCGCAGCGTGGATCGGGAACTTTTCAATCACGACCCGAGCAACATCATTGATACGAGTCACGTGCTCACGTCTCCGCGCGGGCTGCCGCAGCGGCAATGCGACGCATCATAGGCGCACGAAGAGTCACGTTCACGACACCTCCATCTCGACCAATCGGAACCCCTCCCCCGGAGGCCGGTCGATCCGCAGCTCCGCCCCCTCCAGGAAGGTGTCGCGGCTGAGCAGGTCGAAGGCGTGGCGCAGGGCGTCGGGCTGCACCCGGCTGGATTGGCCAACCGACAGGCTGACGCGCACCACCCTGTTGAACGGATTGGCCTCCCGCGCCTTCATCGCCTGTTCCAGCAGGGATTGGCAAAGGGCGATCTCATGCATGGGATTGGGTCCTCGGGCACCGGGAAGGATCCCCTCTCCCCCCCGGGGAGAGGGTTAGGGTGAGGGGGTGGCACGGCGCGGATTCCCGACAATCCATGCGATGCATCCCCCTCACCCCGCCCCTCTCCCCAAGGGGGAGAGGGAGTGAGGTGGGCGCCACGAAACATCACGCGTAGGCGGGGGCCTTCTTCGTCGCACGGGTCACCGCGTTGCTGAGGCCGCCCTTCAGCTTCGCGTATTCCTGCTGGACGTAATTCTCGGCCCAGACCTGATCGGCGATCGCCTCGACCCGGACGGCGGCGTATTTGTATTCCGGCGTCTTGGCGATGGGATCGACGGCGTGGATGGTCAGCTCGTTGCAGGCGCCGATCCACCACTGGTAGGTCATGTAGACGGCCCCCTTGTTGGTGCGGTCGGTAACGCTGGCGCGGCTGATCACCTTGCCGCGGCGCGACGACACCCAGACCAGTTCCTGGTCGCGGATGCCCAGCGCCTTGGCGTCCTTCGGGTTGATGGTGACATAGCCGGGCTCGTCGGCCAGCGTCTGCAGGGCGGCGCAGTTGCCGGTCATCGAGCGGCAGGAGTAATGGCCGACCTCGCGCACCGTGCAGAGGATCAGCGGGAACTCCTCGGTCAGCTGGTCCTTCGGCGGACGCCATTCGGTGGCGAACAGCAGACCCTTGCCGCCCGGCCGCTGGAAGACGTTGCCCTCGTACAGATACTTGGAACCCGGCGAATCGAGGTCGCGGCAGGGCCACGGAACCGCACCCAACCCTTCCATCTTCTCGTAGGTCACGCCGTAGAAGATCGGGCAGAGCTCGCGCAGTTCGTCCCAAATCTCCTTGGTGTTGTTGTAGTGCATGGGATAGCCCATGGCGGTGGCGAGCAGGCTGATGATCTCCCAGTCGTGCTTTACGTCGCCCTTGGCGTCCACCGCCTTGGTGAAGCGCTGGAAGCTGCGGTCGGCGGCGCTGAACACGCCCTCATGCTCGCCCCAGGAGGTGGCCGGCAGGATCAGGTCGGCGAACATCGCCGTCTTCGTCATGAAGATGTCCTGGACGATGACGAATTCCATCGCCTCGAAGCCCTTGCGCACCAGCGCCAGGTCCGGCTCGGTCTGGGCCGGGTCCTCGCCCATGATGTACATGGCCTTCAGCTTGCCGGTCTCCGCCAGATGCGGCACGTCGGTCAGGCGGTAGCCGATCTGGTCGGGCAGCGACTCGACACCCCAGGCCTTGGCGAATTTCGCTCGGATTTCCGGGTCGGTGACCTTCTGGTAGCCGGGGAACTCGGTCGGCAGCACGCCCATGTCGCAGCTGCCCTGCACGTTGTTCTGGCCGCGCACCGGGCCGACGCCGACATTCGGACGCCCGAGATTGCCGGTCAGCAGCGCCAGCCCCGACAGCCCCTTCACCACATCGACGCCCTGGCCCCATTGGGTGACGCCCATGCCCCACAGGATGGTGGCGGAGGGAGCGGCCGCATAGATGCGCATCGCTTCGCGGATGTCTTCGGCGGGCAGGCCGGTGATCGCCGCGGCGTATTCGGGAGTGTATTTGTCGACGATCTTCTTGTACTCGTCGAAGCCCTCCGTGTAGTTGGCGACATACTCCTTGTTGTAGAGCCCTTCATTGATAAGAACATTGGCGAAGGCGTTGACCAGCGCCATGTTGGAGCCGTTGTTCAACGGCAGCCATAGGTCGGCCAGACGCGCCGTCTCGATCTTGCGCGGATCGCAGACGATGATCTTGGCGCCGCGTTCCTTGGCCTTGATGATGCGCTTGGCGATCACCGGATGGCTGTCGGCGACGTTGTAGCCGAAGACCAGGACGCATTTGGTGTGCTCGATCTCGGGGATCGAGTTGCTCATCGCGCCGTTGCCCAGCGTCACCTGCAATCCGGCGACCGACGGGCCGTGGCAGACGCGCGCGCAGTTGTCGACGTTGTTGGTGCCGAGGACCGCGCGGGTGAATTTCTGCATCACATAGTTGGTCTCGTTGCCGGTTCCGCGCGACGAGCCGGTGGTCATGATCGAATCGGGACCGTACTTGGCCTTGATCTCGCCCAGCTTCTTCGCCGCATAGTCGATCGCCTCGTCCCACGACACCGCCTCGAACGCGGCATCGCGCGAGCGGCGCAGCATCGGATTGCGCAGGCGCGGCGTCAGGATCTTGGTGTCGTTGATGAAGTCGTATCCGAAATAGCCCTTGAGGCAGAGTTCTCCTTCATTGGTGACGCCGTTGAGGGGTTCGGCACCGACGACCTTCCCGCCCTCGACCAGCAGATTCAGTTTGCAGCCCGTACCGCAGTAGGGGCAGACCGCCATATGCTTTTCCATCTCGACCTCGATATTCGCTCGATTGCGCCGGCTGTGCTTCAGCCGCAGTGATGGGGGGTCAGGCCGCGACTTCGGCGGCTTCCAGGGCGGCGCGCTCGCGCCGGCGGCGCAGGGTCTCGTCCATCGCGTCCCGGTCCATCAAGGTCAGGGCGCTGGTCGGGCAGACCGACACGCAGGCCGGGCCGGCGTCGCGGCCGACGCACAGGTCGCATTTGTGCGCCTGCGCCTTGACGCCCAGGCTGAGCGTCATGCCGGCGAATTGCCGGACCGCCGGCACCGTCACCACGTCCATGGCGCCGAACGGGCAGGCCAGCACGCAGTTCTTGCAGCCCAGGCAGCGCTCCTGCTCCACCTGCACGCTGTGCTGGCGATAGACGATGGCGTTGTTCGGGCAGGCGTTGACGCAGGGCGCGTCCTCGCAATGGTGGCACATCACCGCGGTGCTGACGTTGGCCGTCTTCACCATGCGGATTCGCGGCTTGAAGGTTTCCGGCGCCAGTCCTTCGACGCCGGCACCATCGGAATGGGCAAGCGCACAGGCGACCTCGCATGTCCGGCAACCGATGCACTTGCTTGGGTTTGCAGTGACGAATCTGTTCATTCCCGTCGTCCTTGTTTGCAGCCGGAGGGGGCCGTCGGACGGCTCCGCCCCGGCATCGCTTCACTGTTCCCTGGCGTTACGCGCCGGTTCGCCGCTGTGGGCACCGGTGGCTTCACGTCCGATTGAAATCGCTTATCGCCCGATCTTTAAAAGTAATCGACGCCGATAAGCCGATCCTATCGAGTATCTCTTCTTCCTTATCGGAGTTTCTGGCAAGCCATTCGGCAATCAAGCCGACCGATGACTTCCTGTCTTTGTGTCGCGCACCTTATACCCACTTTTTTTATGTGTCTAGTTGACATCGCGTCATTCAGGGGAATAGCGTAGCGAAGTCGATGGCGGTCCACACCAAGACCGCGATTTGACAAAGATTCGCAACAGATGGCTCTCCTTCTGCCGCACCGCCTGCAACAACAGGCGGCGACGGGGGCGTGCGCGAGCCAATACTGTCTTCTTATTGGCCGATCAGGATTTTTTATCGGGAGTCTTCCCATTCCCGATCAGGCCGAGTCGACGCACCCGCCCGGGAAGCCGGAGGTCTGGACATGAATCGCTTCGTTATCGCGGAACCGAGAAAATGCATCGGGTGCAACACCTGCATGGCGGCCTGCACCGAGGCACATAAAAAACAGGGGCTGCAGTCGCATCCCCGGCTGACCGTCATGCGGATCGGCGACGACACCGGCCCCGTCCTCTGCCACCAGTGCGAGGACGCGCCCTGTGCCCGCGTCTGCCCGGTCAACGCCATCACCCATGCCGCCGACAGCATCCTGCTGGATGAGCAGGCCTGCATCGGCTGCAAGATGTGCGCGCTGGCCTGCCCGTTCGGCGCCATCACGCCCAGCGGCACCGGCATCGCCGGGGTCGCCGGCATTGCCACCGCAACGCCCAGCCATTCGGCGGCGCTCGATCCGCTGCTGGCCTGGGACATCGGCGTGCGCAGCGTGGCGGTGAAATGCGACCTCTGCGCCTTTTCCGACGACGGGCCGGCCTGCGTGCGCGTGTGCCCGACCGCCGCCCTCTATGCGGCAGACGCCGAGGCCACCCGTCAGGCTGCCGCCGTCAAGCGCACCCTGGCCGCGACGGCACCGGTCAGTCCCGAAACGCCGCTCGCCTCGCTGGAGGGGCTGGACCCATGATTCCACTCTCCCTGCTCATCATGTCGCTGCTGCTGTCCTGCGGCGGCGCCATCCTCTGCCTCCTCCTGAAGCATCGGGAGGGGGACATCCGTCTCGGCGGCAGCGGCGTCGGCATCGCCGCGGCACTCGCCGGGCTGGCTTCGGGGTTGACGGCCATCGGCGCGGGCCAGCCGGCCGTGCTGGACGCCGCCGGCCCCTACCCCTTCGCCCATTTCGTCCTGCGGCTCGACCCGCTGGCGGGGCTGATGATCGCGGTCATCTCGCTGCTGTCGCTGGTCGCCTGGATCTACGGCTTCGCCTATGTGCGCGAATATGCCGGGCGCGGCATCGGGGCGATGGGCTTCTTCATGAACGCCTTCATCGCGTCGATGATGCTGGTGGTGGCGGCCGACAACGCCTTCTGGTTCCTCATCTTCTTCGAGATGATGTCGCTGGCCTCCTATTTCCTGGTCATCTTCGACCAGGATGACGAGGCGGTGGGCGCCGGCTTCCTCTATTTCCTGGTCGCCCATGGCGGCTCTGTGCTGATCATGGCCGCCTTCTTCCTGATGGCGAACCGGGCCGGCAGCTTCGACTTCGCCGCCTTCCGCGCCCACCCGCTGCCGTCCCCGCTGGACAGCGTCGCCTTCCTGCTGGCCTTCGCCGGCTTCGGCGCCAAGGCCGGCATGATCCCGCTGCACATCTGGCTGCCGCGCGCCCATCCGGCCGCCCCGTCGCACGCCTCGGCGCTGATGTCGGGCGTGATGATCAAGATCGGCGTCTTCGGCATCGTCAAGGTCGGCATCGACCTGCTGGGCGCCAGCGCCGGGCCGGCGATGCTGGGCTGGGGCCTGCTGGTGCTGGCCTTCGGTGCCGTATCCTCGGTGTTGGGCGTCGTCTATGCGCTGGCAGAGCACGACATCAAGAAGCTGCTGGCCTACCACTCGGTCGAGAATATCGGAATCATCCTGCTGGGTGTGGGCACCGGCATGATCGGCATGGCGCTGCACCAGCCGGTGCTGGCGGTGCTGGGGCTGATGGCCGGGCTCTATCACCTGCTGAACCATGCGGTGTTCAAGGGCCTGCTGTTCCTCGGTGCCGGCTCCGCCATCTTCCGCATGCACACCAAGGACATGGAGGAGATGGGCGGGCTGGCCCGGACCATGCCCTGGACCGCCCTGTCCTTCCTGGTCGGCGCGCTGGCCATCTCGGCGATCCCGCCGCTGAACGGCTTCGTGTCGGAATGGTACACCTACCAAGCGCTGTTCGCCGCGGCGCTGGACGGCACCCCGCTGGTGAAGTTCGCCGCCCCCATCGCCGCCGTCATGCTGGCGCTGACCGGCGCGCTGGCGGTGATGTGCTTCGTCAAGGCTTACGGCATCATGTTCGCCGGCGCGCCGCGCAGCCGCCATGCGGAGGAGGCGCGCGAGGCGCCGGCCGCGATGGTCGCCGGCATGGCGGTGCTGGCCGTCGCCTGCGTGGCGCTCGGCCTGCTGGCCCCGCTGGTGGCGCCGGTGATGGGCCGCATCGCCGCGGCGACCATCGGCACCGCCCCGGTGACGCTGGCGGTCGGCACCACCCTGCTGCCGGGCGACGCCCAGCAGGCAACGCTGTCCACTCCGCTGATCGCCATCCTGCTGATTGCCATGGCCTTCCTGCCCATCGCGCTGAAGGCCGCCTTCGCGGCCAAGCGCGGCGGCGACCGCAAGGCGGCGGCGCCCTGGGCGGCCGGTTACCTGCCGGACCATCACATGCCCGCCACCGCCGGCAGCTTCGCCCAGCCGATCCGCATGTTCTTCGCCCCGCTCTATACCATGCGCCGCTCGATCTCCGGGCGCTGGACCGGCATCGCCCATGGCTTCGAACGGGTGGTCACGCTGGCGCGGCGCACCGAACCGCTCGCCGACCGGAGCGTCATCGCCCCGATCACCGGCGCGGTCGATGCCAGCGGCAAGTGGCTGCAGGTCATCCAGGCCGGCGATTTCCGGATCTACTGCCTCTACATCGTCGCAGCACTGATCGCGCTGCTGGCGCTGGCCGTCTGACGGGAGGACGCCATGCTGACCTTCTCGCACTTCATCCTGGGACTGTTCCAGGCGCTCCTCCTGCTCGCCGCGGCACCGCTGGTCTCCGGACTGTCGCGCATGGTCCGGGCAAAGCTGCACACCCGCCACGGGCCGGGCCTGCTGCAGGACTATCGCGACATCGCCAAGCTGCTGACCCGCCAGGACCTGACCCCGCCCAACAGCGGCTTCGCCTTCCGCGCCATGCCGGCGGTGATGCTGACGACGGTGCTGGTCATCGCCATGGGCATCCCGATGCTGACCCGCTTCACGCCGGTGGCGCCCATCGGCGACCTGATCACGGTCATCTACCTGTTCGCGCTCGCCCGCTTCTTCTTCTCGCTGTCCGGCATCGACAGCGGCAGCTCCTTCTCCGGCATCGGCGGCAGCCGCGAGCTGACCATGGGCGTGCTGGTGGAGCCGGTGATGATGCTGTCGCTGTTCGTGGCGGCGCTGCTGGCCGGCTCGACCAACCTCGGCGCCATCGGCACAGCCATCGCCGACGGCCATGTCCGCTCGGCCACCGCGACGGTGATCGCCGCCCTGTCCTTCGCCTACGCCATCTACATCGAGCTGGGCAAGCTGCCCTACGACATGGCGGAGGCGGAGCAGGAACTGCAGGAAGGCCCGCTGACCGAATATTCCGGTCCTTCGCTGGCGCTGATCAAGTGGGCGATGTCGCTGAAGCAGGCGGTCGTCGTCGCCTGGTTCATCGGCGTCTTCCTGCCCTTCGGCAGCGCGCCCGAGATGACCTTCTTCGGGCTGCTGTTCGGGCTGGTCGCCTTCGCCATCAAGCTGGTCCTGATCTTCGCCGCCGTCGGCGTGGTCGAGAACAGCGTCGCGCGCGTCCGCTTCCGCCTGACCCCCCAGCACAGCTGGGTCGGGGTCGGCGCCGCCTCGCTCGCCTTCGTCTTCTATCTGGTCGGCCTGTGAGCCGGCGAGGGGCAGCATCATGATAACACTCCCCACGGAACCGCTCGGGCTGCTGGCGCTGGCCGCCATCCTCGTCCCCTTCGGCGGTGCGGCGGCGATTGCGGCATCGGAACGGGCATCGGCCAAATGGCTGTGCCAGGGCTTCGCCGCCGCCACCGTCGCGGTGATCGCCATCCTCGCCATGTCGCTGCTCGGCGACGGCAAGGTCGGCGGCACCTATGAGCTGATCTCCTTCGGATCGGTCTCGATCCTCGGGCTGGTGGTGGACAGCGTCAGCGTGCTGATCGCGCTGGCGGTGATCGCCATCGGCCTGCTGGTGGCGGTCTATTCCGCCGCCTACCTGAATGCCGGAAACCGCGAGCATCCCGACATCGGCCGGCGGCGCTTCTATGCCTTCCTGCTGGTGTTCATCGGCGCCATGACCGGACTGGTCTTCAGCTCCACCGTCGTCGGCCAGCTCGCCTTCTTCGAGCTGACAGGCGCCTGCTCCTGGGCATTGATCGGCTACTACGAGTCGCCCAAGGCGTTGCGCTCCGCGGCAAAGGCGCTGCTGGTCACCCATGTCGCCTCGCTCGGCCTCTATGTCGCGGCGGCGCTGCTGTTCCTGTCCACCGGCACCTTCGCGCTCACCGCCATCGCCGATCTGGCGCCGGGGATGAAGGCGGTCGTGCTGCTGGCGATCCTGTTCGCGGCCTGGGGCAAATCGGCCCAGCTGCCCTTCCACATGTGGCTGCCCGACGCCATGGAGGCCCCGACCCCGGTCAGCGCCTACCTGCATGCGGCGTCCATGGTAAAGGTCGGCGTCTACATCTTCGCCCGCGGGCTGATGTCGTCGGGGGGCGCGCCGGAGATCGTCGGCTGGGTCGGGTCGATCATGGCGGTGCTGACGCTGGTCTACGGCTTCTTCATGTATCTGCCGCAGGTCGACCTGAAGCGTCTGCTCGCCTATTCGACCATCACGCAGCTGGCCTACATCCTCTTGGCGCTGTCGCTGTCGGTCTTCGGCTCCGATCTCGCCTTCAAGGGCGCCATCGCCCACATCTTCAACCATGCCTTCGCCAAGACGCTGTTCTTCCTGGTCGCCGGTGCGCTGAGCTACACCGCCGGCACCCGGCTGCTGCCGTCGCTGCGCGGCATCGTCACCAAGTCGCCGCTGCTGGGCGTCGCCTTCGTCTGCGCCGCCCTGGCGATCACCGGGGTGCCGCCCTTCAACGGCTTCTTCAGCAAGTTCGCCATCTTCGCCGGCGGGTTCGAGGTCGGGGCGCACCACTGGGCGCTGATGCTGCTGGTCGTCATCGCGCTGGCGGAATCGGTTGGCTCCTTCGCCTGGTTCCTGAAATGGCTCGGCCATTCGGTGCCCGGCAAGCCGTCCACCACCATGGCCGCGGCAGCACCGCTGCCGGCCGGCATGAAATTCGTGCTGGTGGCCCTGGTGGCGATGACGGTGGTCTCAAGCTCCATCGCCGCCTCGTGGCTCGGCTGAGGGAGGGAACGGTCATGAACGGATTTCTCATCGTCAACGGCCTGTCGGGCCTGCTGATCGTCAGCTCCCTTCTGGTCACGCTCGCCGGCAATCCGGCCAACTCCGCCCGCTTTTATGCGCTGCAGAGCTTCATCCTGGTGATGCTGTTCGTGGCGCTGGCGGGGACCACCGGGTCGGGCGAGCTGTATCTCTGGTCCTTCACCGCGCTGCTGACCAAGGTGATCCTGGTCCCGGCGATCATGTACCGCGCCTTCCGCCGGTTGAGCGACCCGGCCATCGGCTCCGGCGCGGTGATGCCGACGGCGCTGTCCATCGTCGGCGCGGCGGTCGCCGTCATCCTCTGCTTCGGCGTCGCGTCCAAGGTGACGCTGCCGGCGGCCGACGCCATCAAGCCGGCGCTGGCGGTGTCGCTCGCCCTCTTCTTCATCGGGCTCGCCTGCATCGTGGCGCAGCGGAACATCCTGAAGCAGGTGTTCGGCTATTGCCTGATGGAGAACGGGTCGCACCTGACCCTGGCCCTGCTGGCCCCCAACGCGCCGGAGCTGGTGGAGATCGGCATCGCCACCGACGCCATCTTCGCGGTGGTGGTGATGGCGGCGCTGGGATCGCGGATCTTCGACACGCTGCACACGCTCGACGCGCGCCAGCTCACGAGCCTGAAGGGATGACCGCCATGGTACCCTCGATCCTTCCCCCACTTCTCCTGATCGGTCCGCTGGCGGTGGCGCTGTTCCTGCTGACCCTGCCCTGGTTCCGGGACTCCCTGCCCGAGTCGCTGGCGACCGACCAGGGCAGCGTGACGCTGCTGGAGCGCATCCATCTGGGTTCCGTCGGCTACGTCTTCCTGCTGAGCATCGCGGCGCTGATCCAAGTGCTGTCCAGCGGCGCGATCTCCGCCTTCGGCGACTGGCTGTTCGTCGATGCGCTCGGCGCGGTCTTCATGATGCTGATCGGCGTGGTCGGGCTGCTGACCGGCCTTTATTCCATCGCCTACATCCGCCACGACCTCGAAGCCGGCATGATCGACGCGGGCAAGGTCCGGATCTACTACGGCTTCTTCAGCCTGTTCCTGTTCACCATGCTGCTGGCGGTCACCGCCAACAACATCATCATGATGTGGGCGGCCATCGAGGCGACGACGCTGGGATCCGCCTTCCTGGTCGGGCTCTACGGGCAGAAATCCTCGCTGGAAGCCGCCTGGAAATACGTCATCATCTGCACGGTCGGCGTCGCCTTCGGTCTCTACGGCACGGTGCTGGTCTTCTCCAACGCCGCCGACGTGCTGGCCGACCCGCATCAGGCGGTGCTGTGGACGGCCCTGGTCGGCCATGCCGCCGAACTGGACCCGATGCTGGTCAAGCTGGCCTTCGTCTTCGCCCTGATCGGCTTCGGCACCAAGGCCGGCATCTTCCCGATGCATGCCTGGCTGCCCGACGCCCATTCCGAGGCGCCAAGCCCGGTGTCGGGCCTGCTGTCGGGCGTGCTGCTGAAATGCGCCCTGTTGATCGTCATCCGCTTCTACGTCATCACCGTCGGCACGGTCGGCACCGGCTTCCCGCAGATGCTGCTGCTGACGCTGGGCGTCCTGTCGGTCGGCGTCTCGTCGCTGCTGTTCTTCGTGCAGCAGGATCTGAAGCGCAAGCTGGCCTATTCCAGCATCGAGAATGTCGGGCTGATCGTCGTGGCGCTCGGCGTCGGCGGGCCGCTGGGCATTGCCGCCGCGCTGCTGCACGCCATCAACCACAGCGTCACCAAGGCCCTGTTCTTCTGCAGCGCCGGCAACGTCCTGATGAAGTACGGCACCCGCGACCTGCGGGCGGTGAAGGGCGTGCTGCGGGTGGCGCCCGCCACCGGCCTCTTGATGATGGGCTGCGCCCTGGCGCTGGCCGGCTTCCCGCCCTTCAACATCTTCGTCAGCGAATTCATGGTCTTCATGGCGGGGCTGAACGAAGGCTACGGCTGGGTGATGGCGCTGTGCGCGTTGTTCCTCTGCATCACCATCGCCGGTCTGGTGAAGATCGTCGCCGACAGCGTGCTGGGCAAGAGCCCGGAGACGATGCCGAAAGGTGACGTGGGTTGGAAGGCGTTGGCCCCGCTGGGCGTGCTGGCGGTGCTGGTGCTGACGCTGGGCTTCGCCGTGCCGCAGCCGCTGTCCAACCTCGTCCAGCAGGCGACCGCGGTGGTGATGAACGGCGACAGCCGCCCGGTGGTGGCCGCGCCCTGGCAGACATACGACAGGCAGACATACGACACGGCCCGCGCCGGCGGGCAACTGGTGACCGGCAGCCTCTCGCAGACGGAGATTTCCAAATGAACCTGATCACTCCGGAACGGGTCGGGAGCGGCTATATCGCCTCCCTGCGCGAGAGCCTGCCCCATGCGATCCTGGATGAATCCTGGCAGACCGAGGCCCAGGTCACCATCACGGTCAAGCCCGTCTCGCTGCCCGATGTCGTCGCCAGCCTCTATTACGACCATGGCGGCTGGCTGTCGGTGGTCGTCGGCAACGACGAACGGCCGCTGAACGGCGCCTACGCCGTCTACTATGTCCTGTCCATGGAGGGCGGCGACAAGTGCCATGTGGTGGTGCGCTGCGAGGTGCCGGCCGACACACTGGAATACCCCTCCGTCACCCCGCGGGTTCCCGCCTGCGTCTGGGGCGAGCGCGAGGTGCGCGACATGTTCGGCCTGCGTCCGGTCGGGCTGCCGGACGAACGCCGCCTCGTCCTGCCCGACGACTGGCCGGACGAGCTGTATCCGCTGCGCAAGGATTCGATGGACTACCGGCTGCGGCCGGCGCCGACCAGCGACGACGAGACCTACCAGTTCATCAACGAGGCCAAGCAGGAGACCCGCGTCGTCCCGCTGGGGCCGCTGCACATCACCTCCGACGAGCCCGGCCATTTCCGCCTGTTCGTCGATGGCGAAGACATCATCGATGCCGATTACCGCATGTTCTACGTCCACCGCGGCATGGAGAAGGTGGCCGAGACGCGGATGGGCTACAATGACGTCACCTTCCTTGCCGACCGCGTCTGCGGCATCTGCGGCTACGCCCACAGCGTCGCCTATGCCAGCTCGGTGGAGAATGCGCTGGGCATCAAGGTGCCGCCGCGTGCGCAGGCCATCCGCTCCATCCTGCTGGAGACGGAGCGGATGCACAGCCATCTGCTGAACCTCGGCCTCGTCTGCCATTTCATCGGCTTCGACACCGGCTTCATGCAGTTCTTCCGCGTGCGCGAGAAGGCGATGACGCTGGCGGAGCTGCTGACCGGCGCCCGCAAGACCTATGCGCTGAACCTGATCGGCGGCGTGCGCCGCGACATATTGGGCGACCAGCAGGCCAGGACCCGCGAACTGGTGGCCGAGCTGCGCGACGACGTGACCCGGCTGGTCGACGTGCTGCTGTCCACCGCCAATGTCAGCGGCCGTGTCAAGGGCGTCGGACGGCTCGACCCGCAGATCGCCCGCGACTACAGCCCGGTCGGGCCGGTGGTGCGCGGCAGCGGCCACCGCCGCGACACCCGCGCCGACCATGCCTTCGGCGGCTACAGGCTGCTCGACATGCCGGTCCATGTCGAGCAGGGCTGCGACGTGCTGTCCCGCACGCTGGTGCGGGTGGCCGAGTTCTTCGACAGCCTGTGGATCATCGAACAGCTGCTGGACAAGGCCCCCGCCGGCCCGGTGCTGACCGAGGATTTCACCTATGTCCCGCACAAATTCGCGCTCGGCTTCACCGAGGCGCCGCGCGGCGAGGACATCCACTGGTCGATGACCGGCGACAACCAGAAGCTCTACCGCTGGCGCTGCCGCGCCTCGACCTACAACAACTGGCCGGTGCTGCGCTACATGCTGCGCGGCAATACGGTGTCGGACGCCCCGCTGATCGTGGGCAGCATCGACCCCTGCTATTCCTGCACCGACCGCGTGACCGTCGTCGACGTTCGCAAGAAGCGCTCCAAGACCATCGCCTACAAGGAGATGGAGCGCTACTGCCGCGAACGCACGGATTCACCGCTGAAGTGACGGGGGCGGGACATGCTCAAGCTACTCAAGGAAATCTTCCGCACGGGCGAGGCGACGGTCAAGTACCCCTTCGCTCCCATGACGGTCTGCAAGGACTTCCGCGGCAAGCCGGAACACAGGGCGGAGGACTGCATCGCCTGTGCAGCCTGCACCGTCGCCTGTCCGGCCAATGCCATCCAAATGGAGACCGACACCGCAGCCGGCACCCGCATCTGGTCGATCAATTACGGGCGTTGCGTCTTCTGCGGCCGCTGCGAGGAATCCTGCCCGACCAGCGCCATCCGCCTGTCCGACGATTTCGAGTTGGCGGTCGGCAGCAAGGCCGACCTGACGCGCAAGGCGGTGTTCTCGCTGGCCGACTGCGCCTGCTGCGGCAAGCCCTTCGCCCCGGCCAAGGAGGTCGATTACGTCGCCCGCCTGCTGAGCCAGTCGGCCCGCAGTGCGGAGGAGGCCGACCGCCTGCGCCTGACCGTCTCGACCTGCCCGGCCTGCAAGCGCGCCCAGGACGTCCATCACATCGCCGGCATGGGAATCGGCCGGCAGATGACTCAGGAACCGGAGACCACGCCATGAACATCCCCGTAGACCCCAAGACCCTGGTGGCGGAGATGTCGCCGGTCTCCACCAGCGAGCAGATCGCCACGATGAAAAAGGCGTTACTGAAGAACATCCAGCGCTCCGCCTACGTCTATCGTGTCGATTGCGGCGGCTGCAACGGCTGCGAGATCGAGATCTTCTCGTCCATCACCCCGGTGTTCGACGCGGAGCGCTTCGGCATCAAGGTGGTGGCCTCGCCCCGCCATGCCGACATCCTGCTGTTCACCGGGGCGGTGACCCGCTCCATGCGGATGCCGGCGCTGCGCGCCTACGAGGCGGCGCCCGATCCGAAGATCGTCGTCTCCTACGGCGCCTGCGGCTGTACCGGCGGCATCTTTCACGACCTCTATTGCGTGTGGGGCGGCACCGACAACATCGTGCCGGTGGACGTCTACATCCCCGGCTGCCCGCCGACGCCGGCCGCGACCATCCACGGCTTCGCCGTGGCGCTGGGCCTGCTGGAGCAGAAGCTGAAGGCCGAGACCCATGTCGAGGCCGCCGGCGAGACCGCCGCCCTGCCCCACCCCGACATCCCCTATGCGCTGCGGGTCCGGCTGGAACGGGAAGCCCGGCGGATGGCCGGCTACCGCCAGGGCCGCGCCATCGCCGAGGAGTTCATGGCCCTGCTGGAGGGGCATGCGCGCACGCCCGGCTCCTTCAGCCTGTCCGAATGCATGGTGGAGGCGGTCGCCGAGGAACGCGACCCGCGCCGTGCCGAGATCATCGGCCGGCTGGTCGATGTCGTGCAGCAGGCCATCCGAGGAGAAACGGCATGAGCACCCTCGCACAAGCCGATCCCGGCTCCCTCCCCGGCCTGCGGGCCGGCCGGGGAGCTGCGCCGGAGGTGGTGTTCTACCAGCTGAACGCCAAGGTGCTGGAGCGGAAGGAGGACATTCCCGAAGATGCCAAGCAGGTGGTCTATTATTCGCTGGCCATCGGGCATCACATCGGCGTGTTCGACTGCTTCAAGCCGGCCTTCCGCTGCACCACCGCGGTGTTCGACCGCGTTCTGGAAACGCTGAAGGACAATGAGGAGGCACACCGCAAGCTGTCCGGCCTGCTGCGCTTCGGCGAGATCACGGTGGACAGCACCCACACCCGGCCGCTGATGGCGGCCATCGAGGCGGTGCTGCCGACCGCCCCGCCCGACGTGGCGGCGTGGCTGGACCGGCTGCGTACCGCGCTGGACGCCATCCGGCGAGAACCCGCGATCTATCTGATGGGGAGACGGCTGTCATGACCGATGTCGTATTCACGGTTGGGAATGTCCTGCGCGGCGACGACGGGGCCGGCCCGCTGCTGGCCCAACTGCTCGACGAGCAGCCGGCCCCCGGCTGGACCGTGGTGGACGGGGAGGATGTCCCGGAAAACCACACCCACCACATCCGCTCTCTGGCGCCGCAGCGGGTGCTGATCGTCGATGCCGCCGACATGGAACTGCCGCCGGGCGCGGTGCGCCTGATCGGGCAGGACAGCGTCGCCGAGCAGTTCATGGTCACCACCCACGCCATCCCGCTGAACTTCCTGATCGACAGCCTGCGGGAGACCGTGCCGGAGATCCTGTTCCTGGGCATCCAGCCGCAGGACACCAGCTTCTTCGCGCCCGTGACCAGCACCGTCCGCCATTCCGTGGAGGCCGTCCACGACCGGCTCGTCCGCGGCGAGGGCTTCGAGGTTTACGAGACGGTGGGCTGACACCAGTACCCCGGAGCGCTCACCACGTCCTTTTTCGCAGCGCTCCGGGCAATGACAAAGACGCCGACGGCGTCACCGATCGGCTCTGAATTGCCGGTCGCCCCTCCCCCTGGCCGACGAGCCCTTGCATATCCGTCGGCAGGTGCCGGGACAGACCGTGTCCGGAACAACTCCACACAAGCGGAGGACCCCGTCATGGCAACGGATCCTGCATCCAAAGACTCGATGGTGCTCGGCATGGACGCCTATTCGCCCGCCGAGATTCAGGACAAGGTGGAAAAGCTCGGCGTGAAGAAGGCGACGATGCCCTTCCTGCCCAGCTTCATGCTGGCGGTGGTCGCCGGCGGCGGCATCGGGCTGGGCGGCATGTTCTTCGTCATCGTGCTGGCCGATCCGGCCCTCAGCTTCGCGGTTCAGCGGGTGTTGGGCGGGCTGGTCTTCTCGCTCGGCCTGTCGCTGGTCATGGTCGGCGGGGCGGAGCTGTTCACCGGCAACTGCCTGATCGTGATGGCACGGGCGAACGGTCAGATCAGCACGGCGCAGGTCCTGCGCAACTGGGCGACGATCTGGATCGGCAACGCGGTCGGCGCGCTCGGCCTTGTCTTCCTGATCTTCATGTCGCATCACACCGAGATGAACAACGGTGCGGTCGGCGGCGCCGTCCTGAAGCTCGCCATCGGCAAGATCGCGCCCGACGCGGTGACGATCTTCTTCAAGGGCATCATGTGCAACCTGCTGGTCTGCCTGGCGGTCTGGCTCGCCTATGCCGGCCGGACGGTGACCGACAAGATCGTGGCGCTGACCTTGCCGGTCGCCGCCTTCGTCGCCGCCGGGTTCGAGCACTGCATCGCCAACCTGTATTTCCTGCCGCTGGCCTATGTGCTGAAGCTGACGGGCCATGTGCCGGCGGGAATGGACGTTTCGATGATCACGGCGGGCGGCATCCTGCACAACCTGCTGTTCGCCACGCTGGGCAACATCGTCGGAGGGTCGGTGTTCGTCGGCGGCGTCTATTGGCTGATCTACCGCAAGGGGCTGGGCGGCCTGACCCCGCTGCCGTCGCGCAAGGCGATGCCGGTGATGGGGCGGCCTGCCGCGACACACTGATCAGGATACTCCTGCGGGCCGGCGATGAACCGGCCCGCGGGGTTTGACGCTCATGCGAGCGTGGCGACGCGGGAGGGCACCGCGTAGACGGTGAAACGGCCGTCGCGCACATAGGCGACCACACCCACCCCGACCGTCTCGGCAAAGCCGACGCAGAGCGATGTCGGGGCGGAGATGGCGGCGATCAGCGGGATGCCGGCCGCGGCGGTCTTGTGGACCATCTCGAAGGAACAGCGGCTCGACACCACGACGAAACCGCCGGTCGGGTCGATGCCGGCGCGGGCCAGCGCGCCGATCAGCTTATCGAGCGCATTGTGCCGCCCGACATCCTCGCGAACGGCGACCAGTTGCCCGTCGGGAAGGGCAAATCCGGCGGCATGGACGGCGCCGGTCTGCCGGTTCAAGGTCTGCCCCGACGGCAAAGCCGCCACGGCGCGGCGGATCGCATCGGGCGCGATGCGGGCGGTGGAGCGGACGGGGTCGAGAGGCCGCAGCGTTTCCGCGAAGCTGTCGGTGCCGCAACGGCCGCAGCCGGATCCGCCCATCAGGTTGCGCTTGCGCCGCAGAAGGGCCGCAAGCCTCTCCACCGGCAGCTCCATGCGCAGGCGCACGCCGTCCGTCAGTTCGTCGATTGCGGTGATCGCCAGTTCGTCGGCACTGCCGACGATCCCCTCGCTGAGCGAGAAACCGGTGGCGAAGTCCTCCAGGTCGGTCGGGGTCGCCAACATGACGGCGAACAGGTCGCCGGCATAGACCAGCCCGACCGGCACCTCGTCGATGATCTTCTCTTCGCGGTCATCGGTGTCCGATCCGGTGCAGACGGTCGCCGGCACCAGCCGGACGCCCTGCCGCGAAAGCGGCTGCGCCAGGGAAAGCGGCGCGGGGGTCGGGGCCGCGCAGGCGGTTGCATGATTCATGATGTGGCAGAGCCCCTGGCTGCGATGAAAGGCGGGGTGAGGACGAGCGCCGGCCGAACGGTCCGCCACAGCGTACCGTTATAACGCCGAAGCTGGAGCATTGGTCCCGACGCCATGGTCGGGCCGGCGCTCGCCCCACGATCTTGCGCCGGTGCGCGGCGGAACGACATGCGGCATTACGGCTCACCGTCAATATTTAACAGGTGTTCTCTAAATAAAGTTGGCTTATCGGTCGATAGAATACACTTATCGTCCAGATACGATAATGAACTTTCATGTACAGATTCTGTTTTACGGTTTGCCACACTTTGTCTGTGGTGATATTTTGCACGAGGTGGAGACGGAAGATGCATGAGCTTTCATTGTGCGAACGGCTACTGGATTTGCTGCAGGAGGAATCCCGTCGGCACGCCTTCCGGCGCGTGACCCGCATCCGGCTGGCGGTGGGGCAATTCGCCTGCGTCGATCCGGACGCCCTGCGCTTCGCCTTCGACGTGGTCCGTCGCGACACGCTGGCCGATGGGGCGGCGGTCGACATCGTCCAGCCACCGGGTCTCGTCTGGTGCGACGACTGCGCTTGCGAACGGGAGGTGCCGTCACGGCTCGCCTCCTGCCCCACCTGCGGCGGCCAGCGCCTCAGCCCACGCGGCGGTGACGACCTGACCCTTGTCGAACTGGAAGTGGCCTGAACGCTGCGATGAAGGAGCCTCGCCATGTGCCTTGGTGTCCCGGCCCGGATCCTCGCCGTCGCCGATGCCGGACGGATGACCGTCCTGGCCGACATGCTGGGCGAGGAGCGGGAGGTGAACCTCTCCTGTCTCGCCAACCCCAATGAGCCGCCGGCCGCCTGGGTCGGCGACTGGGTGCTGGTCCATCTCGGCTTCGCCCTATCGCGGATCACCGAGGCCGATGCGCTGACCACCCTCGATATGCTTCGCCAGTTGGACGAGGCGGAGGACGGACGGGGCCATCTGAAGGCCTCCCTGATCGGCTGATCCCGGCAAGAGAGCACAGCAGGCAGAGAACGGCCGGCACAGAACAACCGGCATTCACAGGAGATCGTTTGCAATGAACAGGTTGCTTTCCGCCGGCCTTGCCGGCCTTCTGACGGCGGCGCTCGCCTTTCCGGCGGTTGCCCACACCGGCCACGCCGGACACGCGATGTTCCAGGAAGGGCTGCTCCACCCGCTGAACGGAATCGACCATCTGCTGGCCATGGTAGCCGTCGGCATCTGGGCGGCGCAGAATGGCGGCCGGGCGATCTGGCTGCTGCCGGCGTCCTTCATCGCCATGCTGGCGGGAGGCGCACTGCTCGGCATGTCCGGTATCGAATTGCCGGGGGTGGAGGCCGGGATCGCCGCCTCAGTCGCGGTGCTGGGTTTGCTCGTGCTGCTGAACAAGCGGGTTCCGGTGGCGGCCGGAATGCTGTTGGTCGGTGCCTTCGCCGTCCTGCACGGCCACGCTCACGGCGCCGAGATGCCGCAGGCCGCCGATCCGGTCCTCTACAGCCTGGGCTTCCTGCTGTCGACCGCGATGCTCCACGGTGCCGGCATCGCCATCGGCCTCGCGCGCCACATTCCGCGCCTGCTGTCGGCGGTGCGTGCCAGCCGGTAAGGCGGCCTGCATGAAACGGCATGGAAGGCCGGGGGGAGAGGTCTCACGAATCCTGAGCCGCAACCGCCCTGACCGGCCTCTCCCGCCGGTCCGGCACCAGCCGTCCGCCATTCTCCCGCAGCCCTTCGGCGAGTTCGACCGCATAGGCGGCGCCGTCCAGCAGCATGGCGGCGGCGATGACGGCCAGATGGGCGGGAGGAATGTCGCGGCGGAAACGAAGCGCCGGCTCCGGCTCCATCCCCTCGCGGTGTCGCGCGAGGTAGCTGGCGGCGGCCATGGCAAGGGGCACGGCGGGGACCATGTTCTGGATGCCGTGCATCTTCTGCTCGACCGGGGGGACCGGCCGCCGCGTGATGGCGTAGCGCAGATCCGCCATCATCGTCGCCTCGTGCGACAGCAGGCCGGCGACCATCAGCGCCAGACTGCGCGGATTGGTCTCCAGCAGAAGCAGCGCCAGGCCGGGCATCGCCGCCTGTCCCGACATCGCGATGTGCATCAGCGATTCCTTGGCCCCGGCCGTGTGCTGGATGTCCATCCTGCGGTGGACCAGCCAGTCCGCGAACCCGGCGAGCGCCCCCGCCGGCAGCAGACCATAGGCGACGACATCCCGCATCGCCCGGTCCAGCGCCTCGGCGGGGGGAGCGGGCGATGCGGGAAATGCCCGGCTCGCCGCCTGACGCTGCCCCCGCTTCCCCAAGATTCCGGCGCCGACCGCCACAGCCGATAATGCGACGGCGGACAGGGCCATCGCGGACAGGCCGGTGGTGAAAAGCCTCCTCATCCGGTCACCTCTCTCCCTGAATGGACACCGTCATGGCTCGTGCTCCGCGCTTATGGCCCGACATCGCCGTCGGCATCGTTGCCGACCACGTCATCCTCGGTCATGCCGAAAGCCGCACCGGGATTGCGGTCCATTTCTGAGGCGATATCGTCATCCTCGGTGATGTCCTCCTCCGCGTCGCTCATGGAGTCGTCGTCGGCAAGCGAGTTGTCGGTGGTGTGCATCCAGGTGTTTTCGTCCGCCATCAGGTCGACGATCTCCTCTTCCGGCTCGTCGGCCTCCACCGACTTCTGATGGCCGCGGATCAGGGTGTCGCGCAGATCGGGCAGCGACAGCTTCTCCTCCGCGATCTCGCGCAGGGCGACCACCGGGTTCTTGTCGTTGTCGCGGTCGATCGCCAGCGGCGCCCCGCTGGCGATCTGACGGGCGCGCTGCGCCGCCACCATGACCAGATCGAAGCGGTTGGGGACCAGAAGGACACAATCCTCGACGGTGACACGGGCCATGGGATGAACACTCCGGAACAGGTGACGGGCTTGGCGGATCGGTGACGCAGATCGGTGATGAAGGGGCCACGAGCGGCCACCCCGCTTTCCTCAACAGGCCCGTCCGCCGATTGCGCATGCGTTCACTGGTCGTATCGCAAAGGGGGAGTACCGGTCCGCTCCATCGGGACATCGGCCGCCGTCTCCATCGGGGGGCGGGAGCGGTACCCATCACGCCGTTGCGAACGAATGGCGCGGAGCGCTGTTCTTGTCTGCGTACCCTTCCCCGGCCGCCACGGTTCATGCCCTCCGCTCCGATTTCCCTCACCGGAACACCCCCGCAAGACAGGTCCGATGCCGGCCTGCTCGCCGAGAATCTGGCCCGTAGGGAAAGGCAGCACGATCTGCTGGCCCGCTTCGGCATGGCCGCCCTGAAGAGCACGGACATCGACACGCTGCTGCAGGAAGCCACGCGCCTGTGTGCCGAAGGGCTGGGAACGGAGTTGTGCAAGGCCCTGGAATGGGTGCGGGACAGTGTTGGCGACGGGACGGTGGGAGACCGCCTGCTGGTCCGCGCGGGCGTCGGCTGGCACCCCGGCGTCGTCGGAAGCCGGACGGTTGGGGCCGACCTCGCCTCCCCTGCCGGCTACGCGCTGAAGACCGGCGAGCCCGTCATCTCCAACGATCTCGGCACCGAATCGCGCTTCCGACTCCCGGCGCTCCTGGCCGAACATGGGGTGAAAAGCGCCATCAACGTGATCATCCGCGGCGAAGGCGAACCCTTCGGCGTGCTGGAGGTCGACAGCCGGCAGGAGGGGCGCTTCGACGCTGCCGACGCCGCCTTCCTCCAGGGCTTCGCCAACCTGCTGGGCGGGGCCATAGACCGCGCCCGCGACGCGGCGGAGCGCCAGCGGACGGAAGCTCTGCTGCGCGAGAACGAGGAACAGTTCCGCAGCCTCGCCGACCTGATCCCGCAGCTGACCTGGATGGCCGATGCCGGCGGCGCGATCTATTGGTACAATCAGCGCTGGTACGATTTCACCGGCACCAAGCCGGGCGAGACAGAGGGTTGGAACTGGCGCATTGTCCACCACCCGGACCATGTCGACCGCGCCTCCGATGGCTTCTTCCGCGCCATCCGGGCGGAGGAGCCGTGGGAGGACACCTTCCCGCTGCGCAGGCACGACGGCGAATACCGCTGGTTCCTGTCCCGCGCCGTACCGGTCCGCAGTCCCGATGGGCGCATTCTGCGCTGGCTGGGCACCAACACCGACGTGACCGAGCAGCGCCGGGCCGAAGCCCGCGTGATGGAGGCGGAGCGGCGGCTGCAACTGGCGCTCAATGCAGCGCGGATCGGCGCATGGTCGTGGAACCTGGACGAGGACCGCATCGAGGCCGACGCCCGCCTGCGCGAGATCTTCGACTTCACCGCGGAGTTCCCGCCCGACCGCCCGCTCTGCGGATCGGACGTGACCGGCCGCGTGCACCCCGACGACCAGCCCCACATCCGGCAGATCATCGAGACCGCCCGGCGGGAACGCGGCGAGTATGATGCCGAGTTCCGCATCCTCCTGCCCTCGGGCGAGGTCCGCTGGGCGGTGGCGCGCGGCATCGTAACCGACAGCACGCCCGAACGCAGCCTGAGCCTGATCGGCGTCACCTGGGACATCACCGACCGCAGGCTGGCTGAGGACCGTCTGCGCGTCAGCGAGGAACGGTTCCGCTCGCTGGTGGAGGCCACCGCCGCCATCGTCTGGAGCACGTCGGAGACTGGGCGCTTCACCGCTCCGCAGCCGAGTTGGAGCGCCTTCACCGGCCAGAGTTTCGACCAGTTGAAGGGCACCGGCTGGATCGACGCCATCCACCCCGACGACCGCCCACACACGGCGGAGGCCTGGCGCGCGGCGCGGACGGGACGGACAATCTACAAGGCCGAACACCGGCTGCGCCGCCACGACGGCGTCTACCGCGACATGCTGGTCCGCGCCGTCCCGCTGCTGGACGGCAACGGCGCCGTGCAGGAATGGGTCGGCGTGCACACCGACATCACCACCCGCCGCCGCGCCGAGGAGGCGTTGCGCGAGACGGAGGAGCGTTACCGGCTGGCGGCGCGGGCGACCAACGACGCCATCTGGGACTGGAACCTGTCGTCGGACCGCATCCACTGGAACGAGGCGGTACGCACCCTGTTCGGTTATGGCGAGGACGTCACAGAGACCGCCGCCGCCTGGTGGATGGACCACATCCACCCCGACGACCAGGACCATGTGGTGACCGGCATCCATGCGGTGATCGACGGCGGCGGCACCCGTTGGAACGACGAATACCGCTTCCGCCGCGCCGACGGCAGCTATGCCAGCATCCTCGACCGCGGCTTCGTCCTGCGCAACGCCATCGGACAGCCGCTGCGCATGATCGGTGCCATGCAGGACATCAGCACCCGCAAGCGGGCGGAGGAGGAGCTGGAGGCCGCCCGCCTCGCCGCGGAGGAGGCCAACCGGGCCAAGAGCCTGTTCATCGCCAACATGAGCCATGAGCTGCGCACGCCGCTCAGCGCCGTCATCGGCTACACCGAGATGCTGGAGGAGGAACTGTCGGACCTCGGCGTCGACAGCATGCTGCCCGACCTTGAGAAGATCGAGGCCAACGCCCGCCACTTGCTGAACCTCATCAACGGCGTCCTCGACATCTCGAAGATCGAGGCCGGCAAGATGGAGGTGCATGGCGAGGACGCCGATATCTCCGAGTTGACCCGCGAGGTCGCCGCGACGGTCGAAGCCCTGGTGTCGAAGAAGGGCAACCGGCTGGCGGTTCAGGTGGCGGACGGGGTGGGACGCATGCACACCGACGTGGTGAAGGTTCGGCAGTGCCTGTTCAACCTGCTGAGCAATGCCGCCAAATTCACCGAGAACGGCACCGTCACCCTGTCGGTCGAGCGCGCCGCGGCGGGCACCGGCGCGGCATCGGGGGACATTACAGCCGGGGACATTGCGGCGGAGGACATGGTGATCTTCCGCGTCACCGATACCGGCATCGGCATGTCGCCGGAGCAGGTCCGCCGGCTGTTCGAACGCTTCATGCAGGCCGACAGCTCCACCACGCGCCGCTTCGGCGGGACCGGGCTGGGGCTGGCGATCACCAAGGCCTTCGCGGAGATGCTGGGTGGCGAGATCGCGGTCGAAACCGCTTCCGGCAAGGGCACCAGCTTCATCCTGCGACTGCCCACCGACCTGCGGCAGGGCCAGACGCACCGCCACTCCAATCCTTCACCGGTCACGGCCGACCAGACCGCATCCGCGTCGTCCGCCCGCGAGACGATCCTGATCATCGACGACGAGCAGGCGATGCGCGAACTGCTTGCCCGCTTCCTGCACCGCGAGGGCTTCGGCGTGGCGCTGGCGGCGGACGGCCAGACCGGCCTGTCGATCGCCCGGCAAATCCGCCCGCGCGCCATCCTGCTGGACGTGATGATGCCGCGGACCGACGGCTGGTCGGTGCTGTCGCTGCTGAAGGCGGAGCCCGATCTGGCCGACATCCCCGTCATCATCATCTCTTCCCGCCGGGAAAAGGGACTGGCCCTGTCGCTGGGCGCCGCCGACTATTTCACCAAACCGGTGGACTGGCAGCGCCTGCACCGCGTGCTGAGCGGACTCAGCGGACAGGCTCCGGGTACCGCGCTTGTGCTGATGGAGGCTGACGAGACCCGCGCCCTCCTGGGGGCGGAGCTGGGCCGCGACGGCTGGGATGTCCGGGAGGCCGAGACGGAGGAGGAGGCGTTCCGCCAGCTTGCCGCCGTCCGGCCGACCGTGATCCTGCTGGACCCCTTCATGAACGGCCTCGACGGCTTCGCTTTCCTCAAGGCGCTGAGCCGCAAGCCGGACTGGAGCGGCATCCCCGTCATCGTCATGGCCCCCCAGGCGATCGGCCGCGACGAGGCCGAGGAGCTGCGCGGCCGTGTCCGCGACATCATCCCGATGACGGAGGACGGATCGGAAGAGATGATCGAAGAGTTGAAGGACGCGATCGCTCGCCTGCGGCCGGCCTCCGGCAAGGCCGACGATGCCACAGGCGCGACGACGGGAACGGGAGGAACCGATGGCTAAGCTTCTGCTGGTCGAAGACCATGAGGAAATCTGGGACTTCCTGTCCCGCCGGCTGAAGCGGCGGGGGTTCGACGTGGTGCTCGCCTTCGACGGGCGCCAGGGGGTGGAAATGGCGCGCAGCGAACGGCCGGACGTGATCCTGCTCGATATGAACCTGCCGGTCATCGACGGCTGGACCGCCGCCCGCGAACTGAAGGCGGGCGGTGAGACGGCCGCCATCCCGATCATCGCCCTGACCGCGCACGCCATGTCCGGCGACCGCGAGAAGACTCTGCAGGCGGGCTGCGACGATTACCACCCCAAGCCCGTCGACTTCTCCCGCCTGCTGACGCAGATCGACAGCGCGATGCAACGGCTGGCCGGGACCGCTGGGGGAACCCCCTGATGACGGATCTTCAGAAGCCCGGCCTGCTGAAGCGCCTGTTCGGCGGCTCGCCGGATTCACCGCCCCCCATTCCGACCGGCATTCCGACCGCCATTCCCACTGGCGAGCCGGAAGCGGACTCCAACCCGCTGGGGTCGCGACTCGGTCATCAGCCGGTGCTGCACGAGATGCTGGCCCGGCAGATCCTGGACGCCCATCTGCGCAACCGCCACCAGTTGCACGACCGCGCGCCCGCGGATCTTGCAACCGCCAGTCCGGAGGAGGCCCGCCTGCTGGTCCGCGCCATGGCCGCCGCGGCCCACGCGAACGGCAAGATGGACGGCATGGAACTCGGCCGGATCAGGGGCAAGCTGCGCAGCAGTCCCCTCGACGAAGAGGATCGGCGCGCGCTTGAGAGTTCGTTGGAAGAACCGCAATGCCTGGAGGAGTTGGTCCGGCAGGTCGACAACCCGCGCCTGGCCGCCCGCTTCTATGCGGTCTCTCTGGCGGCGGTCGACAAAAACGCGCCGATCAACCGCTCCTACCTGCGCTACCTCGCCCAGCGCCTCGGCCTGCCCGCCGATCTGGTGGTGCGGCTGAACCGGCAGATGGGTCTGCGGCTGTAGCCGCCCCCATCAGACGTCCTGCCGTCAGACGTCCTGCCCGCTGGCGCTGAGTTCGCCCAGCGCGTTGCGGATCGTGTCGGTTTCCAGCAGAAGCCGGCGCGACACGTCGCTCAGCGTCAGCCAGCCGACGACCTGCTTCGCCTCGTCCAGGACCGGCAGGCGCCGCACATGGTAGGCGCCCATGATGTCCATGGCCGTGGCCAGCGTGTCGGTGTCGCGGCAGCTGAAGACGGAACTGGACATCACCTCGCGCACCCGCACCCGCGTGCTGTCGCCACCCTCCGCCACCACCCGGAACAGGATGTCGCGGTCGGTCAGGATGCCCAGCAGATCCTCGGCCGACCCGACCGGCAGCGCACCGACATCCAGTTCGCCCATCAGCGTCGCAGCCTCCTGTACGGTGGCGTCGGGGGCGATGAACTCCAGCGCTTTCGCCATGATCTCGGAAACCAGCACGGTCGTGTTCCTCATTGGTCGGGCCCGCCAGTTGGCAACGGGATGCGGCGATGGGGCGGGCGGCGATTGGCAACATCCGGTCGGGAGCCGTTGTTCCTTCCTCACCCCCCGAGCGGCCAGACCATCACGATCAGCCAGGTGCCAAGCGTCAGGATGAGCAGCGACAACGGCAAACCCAGCCGGGGATAGTCGCTGAACCGGTAACCGCCGGGGCCCATCACCAGCGTGTTGCATTGATGGCCGATGGGAGTCAGGAAATCGCTGCCGGCACCGACGGCGACAGCCATCAGGAACGGGTCGGGGCTGAGGCCCAATTGCTGGGCCACCCCGGCACCGATGGGCGCCATGACCAACACGGTCGCCGCATTGTTGAGGAAGGGCGTGACCGCCATCGCCGCCGCCATGACCAGCGTGACGCAGGCTACCGCCGGCAGGCCGCGTGCGGCATCGGCCAGCAGGGTGGAAATCACCTGGGTCGCCCCGGTGCTCTCCAGCGTGCCGCTGACCGGGATCAGCGCGGCCAGCAGGATGATGATCGGCCACTCCACCGCGTGATAGGCATCCTCGACGCTGAGCACCCCGGTGACGATCATCGCCGTTGCCGCCGCCAGGAAGGTGACCGCCAGCGGGGCCAAATGGAAGCCGACGACCAGCATGGTGATGATGACGATCCCGACCGGCACCCACATCGGCCGGCGCCGGCCGAGTTGCAGGCGGCGCTCCGCCAGCGGGATCAGGTTGGCATCGGCAAGAGCGTCGGGATAGCGCTCCGCCGGCACCTGGAGCAGCAGCAGGTCACCCTCTCGGAACACAACATGGTGCAGGCGCTGGGCAATCCGCTCGCCGGCGCGGCTCACTGCAAGCAGGCTGAGGCCGAAACGCCGCCGCAGATCGAGACGGCGATCGGAATGGCCGGCAAGCGGCGAGTCGGGCGTGACCACCGCCTCGACCGCCAGCAGTTCGCCATCCACTCCCTCCAACACGCCCAGCGGTTCCAGAGACGCCGCCTGGACCAGACGCTGCAGGGCCGGCGCATCGCCCTCCAGCACCAAAATGTCGTCGGCCAGCAAAACCCAGTGCTTGTCGGGAACATAGCGGCGGAACCGCTCGCGGATCAGGCCGATCACCTGCGCCTCTCCCTCCGCCAGGGCTTCGATGTCGCGGACGGTGCGGCCGACGAAGGCCGATGCCGCCGGCAGCCTCATCTCGCTAGCGTAGTTCTCGACCGCAAAGGTCTCTTCCGCCGACCGGGCGCCGCTGCGGTCCTGGGGCAGCAGGCGCCAGCCGACCATCAGGAAGGCCAACCCGGCCAATGTGATCCCAAGGCCGACCGGCAGGTAATCGAACATGGCGAAGGGCTTGCCGAGAATTTCCTCCCGCACGCGGGACACGATGATGTTGGGCGAGGTGCCGACCAGCGTCATCAGCCCCCCCATCAGGGAGGCGAACGCCATCGGCATCAGCACACGATGTGCGCCGGTGCGGTGCCGCCGCGCCAACTGCATGGTGATCGGCAGGAAAATGGCGAGCGCGCCGATGTTCTTCATCAGCGCCGACATGAAGGCCACCGATCCGGACAGGAAGGCGATCTGGCGCGTCGGCGTGTTCAACTTTGCTGCCACCGGGCGCACCAGCGCATCGATCACGCCTGATCGGGCGATCCCGGCGCTGACGATGAGAGCGGAGGCGATGATGATGACGATGTCGTCGGCAAACCCGGAAAATGCATCCTTCGCCGGAATCAGCCCCAGGAATACGCCGGCCAGCAGGGCCAGCACCGCCACCACGTCGAAACGCAGCTTGTTCCAGACCAACATCGCCACCACGATGCCCACCAACGCAAAGGCCATGAACTGCTGCAAGGTCATCGAACGTCCGTATGTTGGTGTCGCCCGGAGGTAACCCCGCGACACCCGGCAGCGTTCCCGAAGCGCTGGCGGTACGGCAGTTGCGCCAACGCCGGTAAGCCAACGACAAAAAGGGCCAACAGCAAAACGCCCCGGCTGATGAGAGCCGGGGCGTTTCCAATATGTGCGAAGATGCCAGCGTATATGCTTTGGTTTGACGTCTCTTGAGCCTGAGTGACCTGGCGGCGACCTACTCTCCCACGTCTTAAGACGCAGTACCATTGGCGC
>NZ_VTTO01000031.1:38171-42662 GCF_008364825.1 Azospirillum sp. B21 | reverse complement strand
GTCGATAGGAGGCATGTGGACGGACAGCAATGTCTGAAGCTAAGCCTTACTAATCGCTCGATCGGCTTGATCTCACCGAGCGCCATGCACAGCGGTAAGCCGCTCCATGGACGTCATCGAAGACGCATCCCGTCACTTGAAACTCGATTTTAACGCGAACAGCGAAAAAGCCGCCTCCCTTATGGGAAGGCGGCTTTTTCGCGTTTGGAGTTCCGACGGTCTCTACTCGCCCAGACCCTTGAACCCCATGTCGCTGTCGGCGACGGTGACGAACCAGTTCTTCGGATCGCCCGTCGGCCCGGCAAGCTCCGGCTGGTCCAGCGCCGGCCGCACCATCATGCGGGT
Organism: Azospirillum sp. B21; assembly: GCF_008364825.1. Classification (GTDB taxonomy): domain Bacteria; phylum Pseudomonadota; class Alphaproteobacteria; order Azospirillales; family Azospirillaceae; genus Azospirillum. Next base: position 42,317 of record NZ_VTTO01000031.1, on the reverse strand, counting down.
CGGCGTATGCAGGCCGTTCTTCAGGCACAGGAAGCCCATCATCGACAGCGGCCGCGCCGCCTGGGCGTTCAGCGTCCGGCACATCAGCGCGACCATCCCCTGCCTGCGCGCCAATTCGGTCATCAGCGAGAAGGCCGCCACCAGCCAGCCCGGCCGGGCCAGATAGTCGCAGATCACCCCGACCGGCTCCCCCTTCCAATGATCGACGCGCAGCACGACATAGGCCAGCACGGTCTCGCCGCGCATGACGTAGAAGCGGCGGAAGCGGTCGGCCTGCGGCGTGGTGTCGAAACGCCAGTTCAGGAAGGCCCAGTCGCGCCGGGCGATCACGGGATGCTGCGGCGAGGCGGCCTCCCATAGATCGTCGACCCGGTAGTCGAAGCGGTCGATCTCCACCAGCCTGACGCCGAGCAGCTTGGCCGACAGCCCGTAGCCCATCGACGCGGTGGCGAGCGCCGGCTTGCCGATCCGGGCGACCAGCTTGGCCAGCCCGCCGCCATAGGGGCTGACGCGCAGGCAGCGCAACGGGTCGATCACCCGCAGGTAAGTCGGCACATTGCCGAGGTCGAGCCAGCCCGCCCGCTTGTAGGACTTGTAGGCGGCCTCCGTCATCGACAGCGACACCGCGAGGTCGCTGGCGCTGGAATGGGTTTCCGACAGGGCGGGACCGACGCCGCGCAGGCGCCATTCCGGGGCGACCATCAGGTCGATCGCCCAGGAGGCCCTGCGGTTGCGGTCGCCGACCTTCAGGGCGAACGGAATGCCGCCCTGCTGGCCGACGACGGCACCGTTTCGCTTGCACAGCCAGAGCTGCGGTCCCTCATGCTCCCGTTCCGGCGGCTCTTCGAACAGCCAGTGGAAGTGGTCGGGACACAGCTGGATGGCCTCGGCGCCGAAATGCGCCCGCTGGAAGGCGTCGAGGGCGGTACGGTCATCCGGCTCGTACCGTCCGACGCCACGCTGTTTCCAGTCGATGACGCTCATGCCTCATCCCCAACCGACACCGGCTGCACCAGATGGGCATCGCGCAGGATGCGGGCGGAGGTCCGGCGCTTCGCGGTGATGTCCTTGTAGACCCGCCGGACCTGCGGCACCGTCAGGTCCAGGGCAGCCGCCGCTTCCTCTTCCGTGGCGCCGCGGCCGTAGGCGCAGAGCGCAAGGTCGAGCTTGTCGTAGGGCAGGGCGTAGTAGAACTCCTCCTGCGACTGCGGCAGGGTATAGGTGTCGGTGCTGGGCGACTGGCCCTGGATTTCCGCCGGCAGGCCGAGATAGGCCGCCATCTGGTAGACCTGGGACTTATAGAGGTGGGCGATCGGCTTCAGGTCGGCCAGACCGTCGCCGCCGCGCACGAAGAAGCCCAGCTCATATTCCAGCCGGTTCGGCGTGCCGAGCACGGCGTAGTTCAGGCGGTCGGCATGGGTGTATTCGACCGTCTTGCGGATGCGCTGCTTCAGGTTGGTGGCGGCGACGACGTCGAGATAGACATCGACCGGCATGCGGCTGGTCTGGCGCTCCCCCTCCGGCGATTCGACGGTCAGGGTGAAATAGTTGACACGGTCGGCGTCCAGCAGGTTGCCGGCCAAGCCGATCTTCTGCTTCCAGCCCGGACCGAATTCAGGGAACAGCCGGCGGATGGCGTTGTCGCGCCGCTCGTAGCAGCCCAGCGCCTCCAGCGGACCGGTGATGTTCTCCATGACGGGCGTGACGCCGAGATGCTCGCAGAGCAAGGTGCCGAGGCGGGTGCTCTTCGGCGAGTTCTCCTTTTCCGGCATCAGGATGCACAGCACGCGCTCCGGTCCCAGGGCGCGGACGGCGAGCGTTGCACAGACCGAGCTGTCGATCCCGCCGGACACGCCGAGCACGATGCCCTGGCGGCGCAGATCATGGGCGACGATGCGTTGGATGGCGTCTTCGATCTCGCGCGCCGCGGCCGCGCAATCCAGATCGAGGGCCTTGGAGTCGAACGAGGAAAGGGCGTTCAGCATGGTCACGGTTCCCGATGGGGGTTGATGCATCGTCGGTCAGAAGTGTATCGCGGCGGTCAGGCCGCGGTGGGCTGTGGCGTGGCGGTCCGGGCGTTGCCGGCCCGGTCTTCCAACACGTGGATATCCGCAAGATCCAGGGCATCGCGCTGGTCGCGGATGCGCTGGGGAAGCTCGTCGTGGACGTAATGCGCCAATATCTGCAGGGTCAGCGTGCCGACCAGCGCCATCTCCTCCCGCTCGCCGGCCATGCGGCCGTTCTGGCGGTGGGCCTTGTCGGCCAGGGCGGATACGGCGTCGGCGTCGGTCAGGCCGTAGCGGGCGAGCGCGTCCGGCGACAGCAGATCGCGGACATAGTCCGGGGCGCCGTCGCCGAACAGGGCGGTGGTCATCGGCGCGCGGTAGGGGCGCTTCGGCCGCTGGAAGATCTCGGCCGGCAGATGGCGGGCGGCCAGCCGGCGCAGCGCCAGCTTGTCGCGCAGCCCCAGCATCTTCACCCGATCCGGCAGGGCGGCGCAGAGGTCGTCGACCGCCGGGTCGAGGAAGGGATAGCGGACCTCGATGCTGTTGGCCATGGCAACGCGGTCGCCCTGGGCCGACAGCAGATAGGGGGTCATGAAGGAGGATATCTCCGCCCACTGGCTGCGGGCGAGCGGCGACCAGCGCGACCAGCCGTCCGGCAGATGGGCCGCGACATGCGCTTCGAAGGCGGCATCGTCGGCCGTGGCCTGGACGTCAGCGGACAACAGGCGCTGCGACCAGGCGGTGTTCCGCCAGCGGGTGCGGTGGGCGTAGAAGGTCTCCTCCGTATCCATCATCCCGCGCTTGAAGAAGGCCTGCCACAACGGGCTGTCCTTCTGGCCGTTGACGGCGGCGAAGGGATGGATGCGGCCCAGCAGCTTCGGCCGCGCCTTGCTGTCGGGCTGGCGCGCCCAGAAGCGGCGAACCTTGTCCTCCTTGAAGATGTCGTAGCCGGCCAGCCACTCGTCGGCACCCTCGCCGGACAGCACGACGCGGATGCCGCTCTCGCGCACCAGACGCGACAGCAGGAACAGCGGGGCGGGGGCGGTGCGGACCAGCGGCGTCTCGCCGTGGCGGATGACGTCGGGCAGAGCCGCCTGGATGTCCTGCGGGCTGCAGAGGATGTCGTGGTGCTCGGTCCCGACCTGGCCGGCGACCAGCCGCTGCTGCGGCGTCTCGTCGAAGCCGGCGTCGGTGAAGCGGACGCCGAAGCTGTGCATGTGGGTGGTGTCGAGCTTGCGGGCCAGCGCCGCGATCACCGAGCTGTCGAGCCCGCCGCTGATATAGACGCCGACCGGCACGTCGGCGCGCAGCCGCAGGCGGATGGCGTCGAGCAGCTTTTCCTCCAGCCGGTCGGCCGCCTCGTCCAACGACAGGGTGGCGAGCGACGGATCGGTGGCGAAATCGGGCTGCCAGTAGCGGTCGACATGCAGGGCGAGCGTGGAGTCGATGCGGATGGCGGTGGCCGCCGGCACGCTCTCCACCCCGGCGAAGACACTGCCGTGCGGCGCGGTGCTCCAGTGGGTGAAGACCTGGGCGAGGCGGGCCGGGTCGAAGGCGGGCGTCACCCGGCCGCCGCCGAACAGCGCCTTGGCCTCCGACGCGAAGACCAGATGATCGCCGCGACGGGCATAGAACAGCGGCAGGATGCCCAGCCGGTCGCGGACCAGCCACAGCTCGCGCCGCTTGGTGTCCCACAGGCAGATGGCGAACTGGCCGTTCAGCTTGGCCCAGGTGGCGGGGCCGTATTCCTCGAAGGCGTGGACGATCACCTCGGTGTCGGTTTGGGTGTAGAAGCGGTGGCCGCGCGCTTCCAGATCCCGGCGCAGTTCGACGTGGTTGAAGATCTCGCCGTTGAAGCTGATCCAGAGGGTGCGGTCCTCGTTGTGGATCGGCTGGAAGCCGCCGGCGAGGCCGACGATGCTGAGCCGCGCATGGGCAAGCCCGATCCGGTCGTCACGGTAGAAGCCGTAGCCGTCCGGGCCGCGGTGGCCCAGCATGGCGATCATGCGCTTCAGCTCGTCCAGACCGGGCGGTTCGGCATGCGATCCTGCGAGAACTCCGGCGACACCACACATGAGCGTGCTCTCTGTCCTGGGGTGGGTGTTGTTGGTGGTGTTCTGTGTTGGGGTTCGGGGGAGGG
>NZ_VTTO01000031.1:0-38071 GCF_008364825.1 Azospirillum sp. B21 | reverse complement strand
CGGGGGAGGGTTAGGGTGGGGGCCTGTGCCTGTACCTCCCCCACCAGCTCCGCCCGCCTGATCTTGCCGGAGTCGGTCTTCGGCAGGCTGTCGCGGAACTCGATGAATTTCGGCACGAGGTGGCTTTCCAGCCGGCCGCGGCAGTGCTGGCGGATCGCCGCTTCCGACAGCGCCGCACCGTCGCGCGGGACGAGGAAGGCTTTGACCGCCAAGCCGTCGGCATCGTCCGGGACGCCGATCACGCAGGCCTCCAGAACGCCGTCCAACTCGTACAGTGCGTTCTCGACTTCCCGGGGGCTGACCTTCTCGCCGCGGCACTTGAACACGTCGTCCTTGCGGCTGACGAAGTACAGGTGCCCTTCGGCGTCCTGGGTGAAGAGGTCGCCGGTGAACAGCAGCGTCTCGCCCTGGGGACCGCGGCGCAGGCGGCGAGCGGTCTCCTCCGGCCGGTTCCAGTAGCCGCGCATCACGTTGGCGCCGCGCACGACCAGTTCACCCACTTGACCGGGAGGAAGGCGGTTGCCCTCCTCGTCGGCAACGAAGGCCTCGCAATTGGGGATGGCGCGGCCGACGGAGGCCGGCTTCGCGTCCAGTTCGGCGGGGCTGAGCGTGCTGATGCGGGTGCAGCACTCTGTCATGCCGTACATGGAATGGAAGAGGGCTTGCGGAAACCGTTCGCGCAGACGGCGGAGATGGGCGGCCGGCAGCGGAGCGGCGGCGTTGGTCAGATAGCGCAGGCTGCCGAGATCGGCGGTCCTGGCCGCGTCCAGACCCAGCAGGGTGGAGAAGACCGTCGGAACGCCGGGCAGGCCGGTGACCCGATGCTGGACCATGCGCTTCAGCGTTTCCATCGGGAAGGCAAAGGAACGCTCCAGCACCAGGGTGAAGCCGACGCGGACGCCGGTCATCACCTGGGACAGGCCATAGCCGAAGGTCAGCGGCAGGACGCACATCACCACGTCGTCGGGCGTGTTCTCCAGATATGTCGAGATCGCCCAACTGGTGTTGACGTAGTTGGCATGGGTCAGCATCACGCCCTTCGGCCGCCCGGTGGTGCCGGAGGTGTACATGATCGCCGCCAGATCCTGGTCGATCAGACCAGGATCGACCGGCTGCCGCTGCGGGGCCGCCAGCGCGTCGGCGTAGAGCAGGCCGGTAGCGCCGTCGGGCAGACCGGCGCCGATCCACAGGACGGCCGGCGGCGTTTCCACCGCCTCCAGCGCCGGCAGGACCTGCCGGGCCAGCGCCGCCGGTGCGATCAGGACCCGGACGCCGGCATCGGCCAGCAGGTAGGTCAGCTTGTCGGCCTTGGTGGACGGATTGACGGGGACGAAGACGCCGCCGGCCTTGAGGGTGGCGAACAGGCCGGCGACATACTCGATGGAGTTCTCCAGCATCACCGCGACGCGGTCGCCGCGGGCGATCCCCGCCGACTGGAGCGCGCAGGCGACGGCGTCGCTTTCACGATCCAGCTCGGCGAAGCTGCGGCGGGCATCCCCGGCGATCAGCGCGGTGCGATGGGGATCGCGCCGGGCCGTGTCGGTGAGGAACTGGTGAACCAGATGGGCCATGGGAGGATGTCCTTCTTGCCTTTGCCCGTCTTCTTGGCCGCGCCCGTCTCGGCCATATCCGCTTGGGCCGCTTCCGCCGTCGTTCCCGTGAGATCAGGCGGCGTTGCGGAGTTCCTGCTTGCGGCCGACGAAGGCGGCGATGCGGTCCACGGATTCCAGGTTGTCGGCGATCATGTCGTCGTCATCGACGGCAATGCCGAAGCGCTCTTCCAGGAAGGCGACGACGTGCATGATGCCCGTGCTGTCGATGATCCCCGACTCCAGCAGGGATTCGCTGTTGTCGAAGCCGGAGTCCTTGCCGAGCAGGAAGTTCTCCACGATGAACGCGCGGATTTCCGGCAGGGCGGGAGCGGTCAGGGTCGTGTCGGTCAGGGTGGCGGTCCGCATGTCTCTGAAAACTCCTGCTGGGTTCGGTCGACTTGGGTTGCGTCGCAAAAGGGGTTCTGTGGCAAAGAGGGTTCGGTCGAAACCGGGTCCTGGGGCTTCGTCGGGACTGTCCGGGGGCGGGTTCCGGCTGACCCCCTGCCTGCTGTCCCTATCGTCGTTCCGGCCTTCGATTTCGCATCGGCGTGATATGCAATTTTATTGTGACGATCGCGCTGCTTTGCGAGGGATCAAAGGATAGGAGTGCCTTGAAGTCTGTGGTTAGCCACTCTGTTGTCTGGTTATAGGGCTAGATGACGGTGTCCTGACCTTTGGCGTGCGAAAGTAATTGGCGGTCATACGCCTGCAGACTTGGGCTTCGCCATCGGCCCCGACCATCCGGACATGACCTCTCCGGCCTCGGAGCCGCCGGTGCCGCCCTTGCGCTTGCGCAGCCATGCCGGAATGCCGGTCAGCTGCACGCTGAGCCATTCCACCGTCGCGTCATCGGACACCGGGAAGGCCTTCAGCCGCAAGGGATCGGTGGAGGCGTCGTTCCAACCGGGATCGATGGTGCGTGCCGTGCGGTAGCCGGCGCGGCGGATCTCCTCCACCTCGCGGTCGCTGAAATCGCCGTTGGGGAAGGCGAAGTGACGGCAGGGCCGGCCCAGCGCCTCTTCCAGCTCGGTGCGGCACAGCGCGATCTCATCAGCGCAGCGGCCGTCGTCGCATTGCAGCAGGATGGGGTGGGTGCGGGTGTGGGCGCCGTAATCGGCGACGTCGGTCATCCGCGCGATCTCGTCCCAGGTCATCGCCTGGCGGTCGGCGCCGTCGCGGTCGGGGTCGTTGCCGGCCTCGGCCAGCAGGCGGCGGCGTTCGGGATCGGGGACCCGCTTCAGCCGTTCCACCCCGATTCCGTCGGCGGCGGGGGTCTTCCACCAGTAGGGGCGGGCGGTGCCGACGATCTGGCTGCAGAGATAGATCGTCGGACGCAGGTCGAATTCGCGGAACACCGGCGCCAGTTCCGTGTTGTTCCGATGACCGTCGTCGAAGGTGATCACCAGCGGATAGGCGGGCAGCTTGTCCCACCTGCCGGTTTCCATCGCGGTCGCCACCGCGTCCAGGGTGGTGAAGCCATAGTGCTTCGAATACCACCGCATGTGCTCGCGCAGCACCTCCGGAGTCGGGTCGTGGTAGACGACGATGGTGACGCCGTGGCGCGCCTTCAGGAACCGCTGCATCGCACCGAACCCCGACCAGCGCACCAGATTGGCGATGGCGTTCTTCATGGTGCTTACCCTCCTTCTTGTCGATGCCCCCGGTCCGTGCCGGGACCGGGGGTAGGGCTGGTCTCGTTGCTTCAGCCGGTCGTGCTTTTGGAATGGCCGGTCGGCCCGGAGGCCGGCACAGGCCCGGCCGGGACGGCGGGTGTCGTGCTCAGGCTGCCGCGGGCGTTGCGGCGGTAGATCTCCAGCAGCCGTTCGCGGAACACCGCGACGTCGAACTGGCGCTCCCACCGGGCGCGTGCGCCGGCACCGAGGTTGCGGCGCAGGGTGCGGTCGTCGATCACCCGGGCCAGCGTGTCGGCCAGCGCGGCGACGTCGCCCGGCGGCACCAGCAGCCCGGTCTCGCCGTCGGCGATGGCGTCGGGAACGCTGCCGACCGGGGTGGCGACGATGGTCAGGCCTTCCGCCATCGCCTCCAGCACCGACATCGGCAGACCTTCGAACATCGACGGCTGGACCAGCACATGGGCGTTGGCCAGCTCGCGCCGGCAGCCGGTCTGATCGAGCCAGCCGGTGAAGGTCACGCGGTCGGCGATGCCCAGCTCCGTCGCGAGGCTGCGGTAGGTCTCCAGATCGCCGTCGCCGGCGATGGTGACCTGCCAGTTGCGGTCGCGGCAGGCGGGGGATGCCAGCGCGTTCAGCAGGACGTCGATGCCCTTCAGCTTGATCAGCCGACCGAGGAACAGCAGGCGCACCGGACCGGCGAAGCCTTCCTCCGCATCGTCGCGGACCGGGGGCTTCGCCGGGCCGGGAACGGCGTTGTGCAGCAGGGTGGTGCGCTGGCGCGCCTCCGGCCCGAAGGCCTCGGCCACCCAGTCGCGCCAGAATTCGCCCAGCACGACGATCTCGCTGGTCATCGCCATCATGCGGCGGATCGCCCAGCGCATGATCGGGCTGGAGTCCTTGAAGTGCTTCGGGAAACGCCCGCCATGCAGGTGCAGGACGACCGGCACGCCGAAGGTGCGGGCCATGGCGATCAGGATGCCCTTGCGCAGGACACTGCCATATTCCGCCATGTGGATGTGGACGAGGTCGGCTTTTCCGGCGACGAAGCAGCCGGCGAGGCGGGCGGTGGCCCGTGCGAAGTAGAGGGGCATCAGGTGGAATTTGCCCGGACCGTAGCTGTCGACCACTTCGAACTTCACGTCCGGGCAATTCTGCCGGAGATCGGTGGTGAAGTTGTCGACCACACGGCCCATTCCGCCTTTCTCCTGGGTGCCGCCGGGGGAGACGATGTAAATCATGTCCACTCCTGATCCTTTCCCGGCCCGCCTTTCCTCTTTCGCGTCCCGGCATTTTGCCGTTTGACGCCCGTCCTTCGACGGCAGCGGCGGGCTTGTTTTGTTTTCGGCCTCTATCCCTTTTGCCTGTCGGTCAGGCGCCGGGGGACTGCAAACTGTGGTGCGGCCGGTCGGCTGCCGCCGGTTGGAACGTTCCGCGGCCGGGGGCCGGGCGACGTGCAGGTGCAAGTTTACGCGATGCCGCACCCGCACGCTGTGGAGCGACCGAACGGGTTGGCCTGCCGGTATGGTTACCCAACCTGTGCATGTTCAATCTCCATTCCGGTTATACGCTTCCTGATTGTTTCCTACCCCGATCATCGAGTCGGCAGCCGCTTGCCGTCACCGCCGCTTGGAGGCCGCGGCGGCCGATCCGGCCAGCTTGTCCAACTCCCCCGACAGCTCGGTTCCGCTGCGGTCCAGCTCCTGGTAGATGGCCAAAAGGGACTTGGCATAGGCGTCGATCACGAACTGCTTCAGGAACAGCCGGCGTCCCTGCTCCGCCAGGCGGCTGTAGAGCGCCGAGTCGCTGCCGACCTCCATGATCGCGCCGGCCAGGGCGGCGGCGTCGTTGACCGGGATGATCCGCGCGGTCTCGCCATCGGCCAGCACCTCCGGGATCGAGCCGACCGGGGTGGTGATCACCGGCAGCTGCGCCGACAGCGCCTCGAGGATCACCATCGGCAGGCCTTCATGGGTCGAGGGCAGCAGAAGCATGTCGTGGGAGCGGATGTGGGCGTGCGCCTCCTCCCGGCCGATCCAGCCGAGGAAGCTGCACTCCTCCGCCACCCCCAGTTCCGCGGCCATGGCGCGGTAGCCGTCCACGTCGCCGCCGCCGCCGATGGTGACCCGGAAGGGCTGGCCGCGCTCCTTCAGCAGGGCGCAGGCGCGCAGCAGGGTGCCGATGCCCTTGCGTTCCGACAGGTTGGCCAGCACCAGCAGGGACAGGACGGCCCCCGGTTCGGGTGGCGGACGGGTGCCGAGATCGGCGCCGACATCGGGAACGGCGTTGTAGAGCACCCGGATCTTGCGGGGATCGGTGCGGACCGACTGGACCAGATAGTCGCGCCAGTTGTCGCCCAGCACGACGACCCGGCCGCAGCGGTTGAACAGCCAGCGGCTGATCGCGCGGGCGAAGACGCCGCCTTCGAAATATTCGACGAAGGATGCGCCGTGCAGATGGACGACGGTGGGGCAGGACAGCAGCCCGGCCACCGCCTGCACCGCCGCCTTGCGCAGGAAGCTGGCGCGCTCCGACACGTTGATGTGCACGACCGATGCCCGGCGGCGGGCCAGGATCCAGGCCATCCGCGCCAGGGTTAAGCCGAGGTAGAAGGGTGACAGCAGAACGCTCCCGGTGCCGCGGGTGTCGAGGATGATCGATTGGGTCGTCCCCGTCTTGTCGAACTGGTCGACCACATAGCCCGTCATGCGGCCGATGCCGCCGCCGCCGTCCAGCGCGCCCGGCGTCGCGAAGACGACCACGGTGCGCTTGGCCGTTTCCGGCTGACGGCTGGGGGCACGGCTGTCGTTGATGCTGTCCATAGGCGTCAGGGTCCTTGTTTCGGGCTCAGGCGGCGTCGGACGCGGAGAACAGCGCTTGGCGCAGCCGGCGTCGCAATCCGACGGGCATCAGCGAGTGCATGGTGAAGGTGGCGAGCGCCATCGGCGTCGGCTGCCCGTCGCGTAAGGCGGAATTCAGGATCCGCCAGCGGGTGCCTGCAGTGCGTGCCGCCTGCTCGCCGCCGGTCGCCTGGAGGAGAAGGCTGGCATAGGCGCGCGGGGAGAGGTGGTTGCGCATCTCCTCCGCCCATTCCAGCGCGTGGTTGATGTTGTGGCAGGTCGACAGCGTGACCCGGTTGTTCTCCTCGGTGTAATGGACGGCCATCACGTCGGGGATATGGATCAGCGCCACGCCGTCGATCCGGCCGCAGGTGATCAGCCATTCCCAATCGTCGAAACGGGACTTGGGAACGGGGTTGCGCAGCAGCAGCGCCTTGGGCGTCAGCAGGGTCGTGGTGGGGGCGAAGGTCTCGCCCTTGAACAGGCCGCGGCGGACGAACAGGTAGTCGCCGATGGCGTCGGCCGGCGTCGACAGCCGGCGCGGCCAGGCGAAGGTGCCGCGGGCGGTCACCACCTGACAGCGGCAGCTGATGATGGGGAAGCGGACGTCGGCCGGGCGGGCCGCCATCTGCAGTTCCACCTTCTCCGGCATCCAATGGTCGTCGTCGTCGAGGAAGGCGATCCAGTCGCCACGCGCGGCGCGCACCCCGATGTTGCGGGCCTCCGCCGCACCGTGGTTGGTCTCGAGTTCCATCACGGTCAGCCGCGGATCGGCCAGCGTCGCCAGATGGGAGGCGGTGGCGGGATCCGGGCCGTCGATCACCACGATCACGTCCAGATCGCGGTAGGTCTGGTCGAGCGCGCTGCGCACCGCCCGCATCACCATGTCCGGACGGTTGCGCGTGGGGATGACGACGGTGACCTGCTCGTTGGGCGCCGCCTCATCGTTGCCCGCCTGTTCGCCGGGCCCTTGCTTGCCGGCCCCTTGCTTGCCGGTTGCCGGACGGTTGAAGCTTGCCGGCTCGTTGTTCTGGCTCATGGGTCTGCCTTCGGTCGAAGGAAAATGGGAAAGGTCGCTGGTGACTTGGGCCCTGTGCAGGCCGGATGCGGCGGCTAAAGCCCCCGGCTCTGGGTGGCGTAGGCCGGCCCCATGCCCGAGGGGTTCATCCCGGCCGAGGCATGCCGGCGCAGCCGGGCCTGTTCCGCGGCGCGGTCGTTCAGCAGCCGCTGCCAACGGCTCTGCTGAACCAGACGGACGACGGCGATGGTGGCGATCACCCAATTCATGGAATGGCGCTCGGCGAACACGCTCTCCGACACCGACACCGCCAGCAGGGCGCAGCCGACGGCGAAGGTCCAGGCGGCCTCGGGCCGGCTGTTGCCGTAGCGGGCGGCGAAGAAGCCCTGGAACAGCAGGCGGCAGAGCAACACCAGCACCAGTGCCACGCCCACCAGCCCAAGATCGAGCGTCAGCTCCAGCCAACCGCTGTGGGCCGACGTGATGCCCCAGTCGCGGGTGAAGCTGGACCCCGGACCGTTGAAGCCGAACCAGTAGGCGGCATAGCCGTAACCCTGCAGCGGACGCTCGCCGACGGAATGGACGATGTGCTCCCACAGGACGGTGCGTCCGGTCAGGGTGGGATCGCGGCCCAGAGCGTAGAGCACGTCGTACCAGAAGGTGGCGCCCGCCGTGACCATGATGACGAGCAGGGCCAGCAGCAGCGCCATGGTGGGGGCGAAGTTGCGGATGCTGCCGCGCAGCATGGTGGTGGACAGCAGCGCCACCGACACCAGGATGGAGGTGATCAGGCCGGTGCCCGACCGGCTCATGACGATCAGCAGCATGGCCAGGATCATCAGCGGCCGGGTGACCCAGCGGCTCTGCTCCTTCTGCCAGTCCAGCCAGACCAGGGCCAGGATCAGCCAGACCATCATGCGGCCGGTCACGTTCTTCTGGAAGAACACGCCCTTCCAGGCGCCGACATGCTGGGCGCTGTCCAGCCCGATCTCCGGCATCGCGAAGATCATGAAGAAGGAGACGAACATCAGCACCGACAGCCCGACCACGATCAGCCGCATGATCTCGGGGAAGCGGAACCGCAGGCCGAGCCAGATGCCGAACACCGTGGTGAACAGGAAGGCGATCGACCGGCGCAGCGTCACGTCCGGGAACAGCGACCACAATGCGGTCAGGAAGGCGAAGGCGATCATCGCCGTCAGTGCCGGGCTGGCGAAGGGAATCTGGAAGGCGATCGCCGGCCTCAGCGCGATCGCGCCAAGCAGCAGGACATAGATGCCGCCGTAGAACATCGTGACGCCGGCGGAATCCAGGTCGCCGGCCAGCGGGTCGCCGCCGGTCAGCATCAGCGGAAGCACCGAGCCCCCGAAGGCGATGATGCCGATGACGGCGATGCTTTTTTCCAGAAAATCGAGGATTTTCATCGGCTTTCCCTTAGGCTGCCGTACCGTGTTCGGCTTTGCAGCACTGAAGATGCGGTTGCCACCCCCCATCTCGTAGCCGGGCGGTGGCATTAGACCGAAGGAGGCCGCGCCCGAAAGGGGTAGCCGGAATCGCGTTTTCCGCTCGCTTTACCGCCCGAAAAAGGGAATGGTCCCTAAGCATTTTCCGGAACGGCCGGGGCGTGGACGAAAAAAGACCCCCGCACGGGTGGCGCGGGGGTCTGGCTGGCATTCGGTCCGGGATGGCGGCGGCTTTACGAACCGTCGCCCTTCAGCACCATCACCGCGGTCTTGCAGAGGATGAAGAAGTCGAACAGCAGGCCGCAGTTGCGGACATAGAAGACATCCATCGACACGCGTTCCTGGAAGGTGGTGCGGTGGCGGCCGGACACCTGCCAGTATCCGGTCAGGCCCGGACGGACGGTGCCGATCACCGCGGCGGAGTCACCCACCTCCGGCAGCTCCTTCGGCATGTAGGCACGCGGGCCGATCAGGCTCATGTCGCCCATCAGGATGTTCCACAGCTGCGGCAGCTCGTCGAGCGAGGTCTTGCGCAGGAAGCGGCCGAGCGGGGTGATGCGCGGATCGACCGTCAGCTTGTGGTAGGTCATGTACTCTTCGCGGGCGACCGGGTCGTTCTCCAGCAGCTGCTGCAGCTGTTCCTCGGCATCGACATGCATGGAGCGGAACTTCAGCAGGTCGAAGGTCTGCTTGCCGCCGGCCCAGCGCTTCTGGCGGAACATCACCGGGCCGGGGCTGTCCAGCTTGATGGCGACGGCGAGGCCCAGCATCAGCGGCGCCACCACGACCAGCAGGATCGCCGACAGCACGATGTCCATGGCGCGGCGGATGCGCAGGTAGCCGGTCGGCGGGCGGACGCTGACGCGCAGGGCCAGCGAGCCGTGCAGGTTGTGGTAGGTCGCGTCGACGGCGCTGACGTTGCCCTCGCCCAGCACGCAATAGACCTGGCGGAAGGGCAGGGTGCGCACCAGACCGGTCAGGTCGCTGCCGTGGCGTCCCATGTCGGCGACGATGGCGGCACTGGCCTGGCGGGCGACGGCGGGCGACTTGGCCAGCAGTTCGACCGGACCCATCACCGGCAGGCCGGCGACGCGGGTCTGCCACAGGCTGTCGTCGTCGTCGACGAAGCCGACCGGACGCATCCCGAGCCAGGGCAGGCGCTGCAGCTTCTCGGCGATGGCGGCACCTTGCGGGCCGGCGCCGACGATCATCACCGGCGTGCGCCAGTCCAGCGCGCTGGACAGCAGCCCCTGGATCAGCAGCAGGTCCGCCACATAGGTGACGGCGAAGCCGAGCAGCGCGATCGACAGCGCCTCCACGAAGAAGGAGCGGAAGCCTTCCATCACGATGAAGGGGACGGCTAGGACGGCGCAGCACAGGAAGGCGGCCTGAAAAGTCCGCCTCGTCCGTTCCATGTAGTCGAACCGACCGAGGGTGTAGATGCCGAACACCGACTTCACCAGCGGCACCAGCATGAGGCCGGTGACCAGCGACCGCTGCCAGGCGGCGGCCTCCACCGGATCGATCAGCGGGTCGGTGCCGAGGAAATGGTTGAGCGTCCAACCCACCAAGGCGAGAACGAGGCCATCGGAGAGTGCCAGCAACAGCCCGGGGGCGATCGTCGGGAACGTCGCCTTCTTAGCCGAGGTCAGATCGATGACCGCTTCTGGGTCCAGTTTGCTCATCGCAGGTCCCGTGGTTGAAGGGAATGCCAGCCACCGCACGGCCATTCGTGCGGGTGGTCGCTCGTCATCAGCGTCTCTTGGGAAACGGCCCGTCTTTACTTTGCTGCGCCGCGAAGTCTGCAGCGGCGCATTTGTGTAAAGATCGCTCTTTCATGATTTTTGTCAGCCGATCCGCGGTTCGTTGAGGACGAATTAGGATGAGGAGGCGCAGGCAGCAACAGTGCATACGGACGTTGATTTCGCGTCCGCGATACCACCGGAGTTTCAAAGGGTGCGCACAGCCGAATATTAATGGGGATACTTTTGGATGCAGCGCCCGGCGGGGATAGCGTTTCGGGGTAAGGGCAAGGTGGTGCCGCACCCCTGTCGACACCTGAACTCACCGCGAATTGTGGGTAGAAACGGGCCGCAGCCTCCCTCGACCGGTCGGATAACGGGGGCGCGGAAGGGGGCGATCTCCAAACTTGCGGGGAGGGGTGTCCACCCGGCTTTTCCTATGGAGGATGATCAACGATTCCGAGCGAGGGCGCGGCGCGAACGCACCCTTGCCTGTTGCAGGGCGTAGGAGGCAGCGTGCCAGTCCGCCGGAATGCCTAATCCGGAGGTCCGGTTCCTCTGGCAGGTCCGCTGACCGAAGCCGTGGTGACTAGCACCGAAGAGTGCCGCCGTCGCTTCAAGGCCGAATTGACGCTTTCCGGACCGCCGCCGAGATTTGGCGCGGTCCTTTCCCGCGCTCCATTCCCGTTGTGCGCCTGTGTGATGCACCGGACGCCGCGCGCCCCATCCCGAGTGGAACCGGGGCGAGCGGGGCGGGGGAGGGACGGTGGGTAACAGGGGGCGAAGGAAACCGGATGGCTCTCGAAGCTGGCACCATCATCAAGCATGGCTGGATGTTCATGGTGGCGAATGTGGTCAACCGCGCCGCGGGACTGCTTCTGCTGCCGCTCTATGCCAAGGTCCTGTCACCGGCGGAGTTCGGCGTCTACGCCCTGATCAGCGTCGTGGGCGACATCGTCGCCGTCATGCTGATGATCGGAATGATCAACGCCTTTACCGTCGTCTATTTCGAACATCCGGACGAGCGCGGCCGGTCCCGCGTTGTCAGCACGACGATGATTGGCTTGTGGGCCGCCTCGCTGGGCCTGCTGGCGGTGGCTCTGCCGGCCGGCTGGGGCGCCAGCGAGCTGCTGTTCGGCAGCCGGGACCAGGGACCGATCATCGCCTTCGCCTTCGCCGGCATCGCCTTCAGCGCGGTGTTCGAGCTGGCGCTCGCCTATTACCGGGTCCACAAGCGGTCGGGCACCTGCCTGCTGATCTCCGTCGGCAAGGCGGTCGGGCTGATCGGCCTCAACCTCAGCTTCCTGCTGTGGATGGACCTGGGCGTCACCGGCATCTTCCTTGCCAACGCCATCACCTTCGTCGGGCTGGGCGTCGGGCTGACCGTGGCGATCCTGGCGGCGAACGGGCTCGGCTTCTCCTTCGGGCTGCTGAAGCGGGTGGCGGTGCTGGGCCTGCCCTTCATGCCGCAGACCATGCTGGACATGGGCAACCAGTTCGCCATGCGCTATCTGGTCAACCTGCTGATGGGCGTGGCGGCGGTCGGCGTGCTCTCCTTCGGGCTGCGGCTCGCCACCATGCTCTACATGTTCCTGACTGCGTCCTTCCTGCAGATCTGGTCGGTCAGCCGGATCGAGGCGCAGGAGAATACCGCCGGCCGGGAGCAGTCGGAATTCGTCTTCTACCTGTTCGTCGTCCTGCTGTCGGCCGCGGCGCTGGGCATGGCGCTGACCGCGCCGGAGGTGCTGTGGCTGATCGCGTCCAGCGAGTACGACACGGTGCTGCCCTGCATGCCGCTGCTGGTGCTGGCCTATGTGGTGCACGGGGTGCGCATGCATGCAGAGGTCGGGCTGGTGAAGACCAAGAAGGTCGGCGTGCTGCCGGCGATCTCGCTGGGCGGGCTGGCGGTCGGCGTGCTGATCATGGCGATCACCCTGGGGCCGCTCGGCCTGATGGGCGGTGCCATCGGCGTGCTGGGGCGCGAGCTGGTGATGCTGGTCGCCACCGAGGCGCTGTGCCGCCGCCTCAGCCCGAAGGAGCCGCCGCTGAGTGTGCTCCGCATCCTGGGCATTTTGGCGCCCGGCGCCGTCGCCTATCTGGCCGGGCTGGCCCTGTTCGGCTTCGAGGTGAACCCGACCTACACCGCCGCCAAGGTCGGCCTGACCATGCTGTTCGCCATCGTCGCCCTGTTCGGGCCGAGCTTCGGCAAGACCGACCGCGCGATGCTGTTCCGCATGGCCGGCCGGTTTCTTCGCCGTCCGCAGGCGGCGTGACAATGATTGACCCCCGGGAGGATCACACCGCGATGCAGGACGCTCCCCGCTACACCTATCGGCAGACCCTCGCGGCGGATGCCGTCCGCTACGGCGGCGGCTCCGGCCTTGGGGCGGTGCTGAAACTGCTGGCCGGCAACCGCATGTTCCGGGTGACCTTCACCCTGCGCAGCTGCCAGGCGGCGAACCGGATGGCGGGTCCGTTGCGCAAGCCGCTGCTGGCCGCCTGCCGGCTGCTGCACCGCTGGACCCAGCATTCCGCCGCCATGGACCTACCGTGGGAGACCGAGGTCGGCCCCGGCCTGCGCATCCTGCACGGCTGGGGGCTGGTGGTGAACGCCAACGCCCGCATCGGCGCCAATGTCACCCTGTTCCATGGCGTCACGCTCGGCCAGAAGGACGACCTGCTTCCCGGCGGGCGGGTGACCCATTATCCGGAACTGGGCGACGGCGTCTGGGTCGGGCCGCATGCGGTGGTGATCGGCGTGTCCATCGGCGACGAATGCATCGTCGCCGCGTCCTCCGTCGTCACCAAGCCGATGCCGCGCCGCACCGTCGTCGCCGGCAATCCGGGAAAGGCGGTGGCGGAGGTCACCATCCCCGACATCCCGCATCCGGCACCGGTCGGCGGCCCGTCCGCCATGGCGTCGACCGCCGCCGCCTCCCCAGTCCTTGGCTGACGCCTGCGGACCGCGGAACGGAAAAAGGGCCGGCAGCCATGCTGCCGGCCCTTTCCCGTCACGTAGGATGTCAGTAAGGACAGACCCTTAGGCGGCGTACGCCAGCGGGTCGTGCCACTCCATGCCGTGGTAGCCGGTGTCGTAGGCGGCGTGCGACAGGTCGGTGGCCGTGCTGTCGATGCTGGCGATCGAGGCCGTCGGCAGGTCGGCGGCGGCCGTGCCGGCGGTGGTGGTCATCGTGTGGGCCAGCAGGTCGGCCGAGCCCAGCGACGCGGCGGCGGCCTTGGCGGCGGCCGAGGTGATCGTGCCGGTGCCGGTGGCGTCGGCGATGGTCGCGGCGGTCGCGTTGGAGATCTTCAGGCTGAAGGTCTCGTTGCCTTCCGTCACGCTGTCGCTCAGCACCTTGACCGTGACGGTCTTGGTGGTCTCGCCGGCGGCGAAGGTCAGCTTGCCGCTGGTGGCGGTGTAGTCCGAACCGGCCTTGGCCGTCCCGTCGACCGTGGCGTAATCCACCGTCACCGGGGTGCCGGAGGCCGCCGACAGCTTCACCGTGAAGGTGGCGTTGGCCGTGTTCGGGGTGCTGGAGCCGCCGGCGGTGTCGAAGATCGCGCCTTCCATCGCCGGCTTGATCAGGTTGATCTTGGACTGGTTGATGGTCTTGTAGTCGTCCATCAGGATGCCGCCCACGTCACCCGATTCCGGCGTCCAGGCCCAGAAGGTCCAGCTCATGCCCTTGTCGCCAGCGGCGATGTCGCTCTTGCCGTCCAGGTTCCAGTCGCCGTTCAGGTACTTGCCCATGGTCCGGGCCCAGGTCTGCTCGGCCGAGCTGTTGAACAGGCCACCCCATTCGCCGAGCAGGATCGGCGCGGTGTCGTTCTTGTACAGGTAGCCCCACATCTTGTCGTACTGGGCCGGCAGGTTGTTCGGATAGGCCGGGTCGTTCAGCCAGCTGAAGTTGCCGACGCTGTGGCCGTAGGCATGCGGCGAGTAGACGAGCTTGTTGGGGGTGTCGAAATGGATCGGGCGGGACTGCGCACCGGCCAGCGTGCTGCTCCATTCCGTGCCTTCGACGAACAGCAGCCAGTCCTTGTTCACGGTCTGGATGGCATTGCCGATGCGCTCGGCGGCCGAGGCCCAGTCGGTGGCGGCGCTGCCGCCCCAGGTGGCCGTGACGCTCGGCTCGTTGTGCAGGTCGGCGCCGATGACGGTCTCGTTCCCGGCATAATGCTTGGCCAGCATCTTCCAGTTTTCGATCATCTTCGATTCCGGGAAGCGGCTGCTGTACCACAGCCCATGCTCGTTGGTGCCGGCGCCGCCGTCGTTGCGGTGGTGGTCGAGGATCACCTTCATGCCGAGCTTGCCGGCATGGTCGATGACCTTGTCATAGACCTGCAGACGGGTCAGGCCGACCAGATCCGGGTTCTTCGAATAGTCGATGCCGTTGGTCACGGCCGAGCTGGTGAACATCTCGTCCGACATGGTCAGGCGGATGGTGTTGAAGCCGACCGACTTCATCTTCTCCAGGTGGCCCTGGTAGCTGTCGGCCCACAGGCCGGCGGGCACGTAGTTGTAGCCCTCGCCGCCGAACCAGTTGATGCCGGTGAGGCGGACGGTGTTGCCGGCCTCGTCGACGATCTGGTTGCCCTTGGTGCTCAGGAAGCCCTGGATGCCGCCGGAGGAGGTGCTGCCGGTCGGCTCGGCCACCGACACGTCGTTGACCGACAGGCTCGGCTGCGACGGGTTGGACGGGGTCGGCGTCGGCGTGGTGGCGCCGGCGAACCAGGACTTGTCGGCCTTCACTTCCATGGTGCTGTTCCACCACATGGACTTCTGGCCGGCGATGACGTCCTTGCCGTCCAGCGCGCCCTTGTCGATCGACACGATGCTGTCGGTCGGGGCGACGGCGTGGCCGCCGATGGTGATCTTGTTGACGTACAGGTTGCGGTCGGCGCCGTTGACCACGCCGTCGTTGTCGTACTGGATCTGGACCTTGTGGGCCACGTCGGCGCTGACGTTGGCGTTGAAGGTGAAGTCCTTCGCGGCGGTGCCGGCGGTGGCCTCACCGATCACCTTGCCGTCGACCAGGACCTTGAAGTGGGCGTTCACGCCGCCGGCCGCATTGCCGTAGGCGTTCACGACGATCGGCGTGCCGCCGGTGGTCGGGGTGGTCGGGGTGGTGGGGGTGGTCGGGGTCCCGGCGGCGCCGGCGAACACGTCCTTGGACATGTTGAAGTCGAGCGAGCCGCTCCAGGACAGAACTTCGCGGCCGGACAGGGTGCCCTGGCCCTCAGCGGCGTAGGAGACCGTCGAGCTGTTGGAAGCGATGGTCTTGCCGTTGACTTCGATCGACTTGACGATCAGATCGCGGTACATGCCGGCCTTGTCGGTCGACAGCCAGTCGTTGTCGTACACGACCTGAACCTTGTGCGCGGCGTCCGGCGCCACCTTGGTGGTGAAGCTGTACTTACCCGCGCTGGTGGAATTGACCGTGGCCTGGCCGACGGAGACGCCGTCGACGAGGAACTTGAAGTGCGGCCAGACTCCTCCGGCAGCCACACCCGAGGCATTGACGACGAAAGTCATATCGACGGGGTTCGTTGCCATTGGAAGTAATCCTCTTTTCCGTGTTTTCGCTGGAGCCCAGACTGGCCGGAAAAGGTTAACGAGCTATTTCAAATTTTAGGGAAATGCGGCTCTAATGCCACTGTCGCCTGTGAAAAGAAAGGGACACGAAAAACCCCTTTGTCGATGCATTGCTGCAACAAAGGGGTAGATCGTGTCCCTGATGCTTTATTTTTCAGTGCTTTAGCAATGCGCGGAAAGGAGTTACCTGGGCTTGTGAGCCACCACGAACACCTCCGGCCGGAACATAAAGAGCTGACCAACCCTTCCGAGCTTGCGATTAAGGGTTAACGGCAGCCGTCCCAAAAATGCCTCAACCAGCCGCACATAGCCGAAATAGGCGCGGCTGGCGAAATGCAGGTTCAGCCGGCGGCGCACGGCCATCGGAACGACATAGACCGCTTCGACGCGCTCGAAGCCGGCCTCGCGCAGCATCGCCGCCGTCTCGTCCCAGCGGTATTCGCGCAGATGCATGCAGACCGGCTCGTGCAAACCGAACACCTCCGACAGGTCGGCCGGACCGGTGTATTTGTGCGGCATGCTCAGGACGTATTTTCCGCCCGGCTTCAGGATGGTCCGGACATTCGCCATGTGGGTGACGACGTCGTCGGGATGCATGTGCTCGACCACATGGGTGGAGATCACGCTGTCATAGCGGTCGGCCGGCTCGAACCGGGCCAGATGCACGCCGTCGCTGTTCTTCCAGGTGATGTTGGAATCCTGCTCGATCCAGCTGGCGCCGCGTTCGCGCGTCACCTCGGTCGCGACACAGCGGTAGCCATGGCGGGCGAGATAGCGCAGGAGCCGCGCCTTGCCCGAGCCCACCTCGTACACGTCCTGCGGCCCGCCGAGCAGGGTCAGGAAATGGCGGAAGTCCAAGTCGTCGTTGCGGGTGTGGGCGTCGTCCTCCGCCTCGTTCAGCCAGGGGCAGCTGCTGTAGAGCGTGGTGTAGGCCTGCTCGAAGGCGTCCCAGCGCTCTTCGGGCTTGGTCTGCAGCAACTCCCGGGCAAGACGCCGCTCCAGATCCCAGTGCCGATGAACCATCTCCGCCGTCAGCGGATAGGTCGGCGAGAGGTGGAACTTCCGCCGGTAGCGCTCGACGAGGGCGTCTCCGCCCGCTTGGTCGGCGGGCAGGCGATCCATCGGCAATGTGTCGGCTGTGTTCTGCACGATCGACCTCTCGTTCAGGGGGGTGCCGGACGCTTCGAGGGACTCTAAACGGGAGCGCAACCGGACGCTCGCACGCGAAGGGGCAGGATCGCGGGCCTATCGGAGGGGGTGGATTCCAAGAAGGGCGTACCACTGCCGATACATGCGCCGTTTCAGGTCGCGGGCGCCTCAGCCCGACCGTGCCTTGCCGGTCCGCGCCTTGTCCTGCAGCGTGTCCACCACCGCCGCATAGAGCGGCAACGGCCGGGAATTCGCATCATAGGGGGAGGGGTGCGGCTTCAGCTCCGCATGTTCCCTGGCGATGAAGTTCAGGTCGGAGCGCAGGTGCCACCAGCACAGCTCCTCCAGCCGGGCATTGTCCAGCACGTCGGCCAGATAGTTGCGGGCCAGCAGGGCCATCGCCCGGTCCTTCTCCGCCCGCGACCAGGAACGGGGCAGGCGGGTCTCGTCGACGTCCATCTCCGTCAGATGGACGGTCAGGCCCAGCTTGTCGACCGCGCGCAGGAACTTGCGCATGCCGGCGCTGTCATAGGGCTTGCCGCCGATCAGGTGGCTCTGCAGCCCGATGCCGTGGATCGGCACGCCGCGCTTCACCGCCCCGGTCAGCCAGTCCAGCAGATAGGCGCGCTTGCGCTGCTGCCAGCCCTCGTCGATCTCGATGCCGAACTCGTTCAGCACCAGCTTCGCCTTGGGGAAGGCCTTGTGAACATGGTGGAAGAAGGGGTCGAGCCATTCCGGCCCCTTTTCCTCGCCGCCGGCCGCCACCCACCACATGCCGCGGCGGAATCCGTAGCGGTCCTGCTGGCGCGGGTGGCTCTCCACCGTTTCCCAGAAGAAGACTTCGTTGGCGACGTCGATGCGGTAGAAGATGTCGCCGTAGCGCTGGCGCACCGCCTCGACCACGCCGGTGAAGCGCGGCCAGACATTCTCGGCGCTGAGCGTGCCTTCGGGCGAGAAATAGGCGCCTTCCGAAATGCCCAGTTCCGCCTGCCGGGCCGCCGGAAGCTTCATGTAGGGCGGCATGCCCATATGCTGCCAGATGATCGTGTGCCAGTTCGGCGTGGCGCCGATCGACCGCGCCAGCTCCACCGCCGCATCGAAGCGGCGCCAGTCGTAATTGCCTTCGGTGTGCTGGAAGACACCCCATTTGCCGCCGTTTTCCGGTGTGACGACGTCGCATTCCCGCGCCATCAGCCGGTCAAGCATCGGATCTTCCGGGTCGATGTAGTGGTCGCGCGCCGCGCCGTGGCGGATGCCCAGCGCCCGGCAGGCGTCGCGCAAGGTCACCGCCGGCTCCGCAGCCCCGGCGGCATGGGACGACGCGGCCTCGGCCGGCGTCGGGCCGGAGGCGCCGCGGCAGCTGGCCAGCACGGCGCCGGCGGCGGCGGTCCACAGCAGCTCGCGCCGCGACGGGCGCCATTTGGGAAGGCTGGGCTTCGGAAACGTGATCATGGGGAGGGGCTTCTCCTCTGGTCGCGGTAGCCGGTAATGAAGAGGCCCCTCCCTCCGGGCGCCGCAGCGTCCGGAGGAAAAGGGCCTCGGGGTCGAAGGAGCTTCAGGTCACCCGCTCTACGGGCCGCTTACGGAGCGGTCCGCAGCGTGGTGTCGCCGTAGTATTTCCGGGTCGCCATGTAGCTGTTGTAGGGACCCTGGTAGCCGCGCGACGCCGCCTTCTTCAGGTTCACGTCGGTCATCACCGCGACGAACTTGGAGTGGTCGATCGGACCCAGGTCGGCGACCGCCTGCAGGTCGCTGGCCGTGGTGTGGCCCCAGCGGCTGACGAACAGCACCTTGGAGGCGGCGCCGCAGACGATGCGGGCATCCGACACGGCCAGTGCCGGGGCGGTGTCGAACACCACCAGGTCGAAGTGCGGCGACAGGCCGGCCATCAGGTGGATCAGGCCGTCGACGTTGAAGCGGTCCAGCGTCTCCGGCATCAGGCGGCCGGCCGGGATCATGGCATAGGGCGCCTCTTCGCTGCTGTGCACGATCTCGTCGAGGGTGGCGGTACCGGCGATCCAGTCCGACAGGCCCTTCTTGGCCGACAGGTTGAACAGACCGTCGATGCGCGAGCGGCGGAAGTCGGTGTCGACCACCACCACCCGGCGGCCGGCCTGGGCCGCGACCTGGGCGACGGCGAGGCTCATCGAGGTCTTGCCGTCCTGCGGGCGGGCCGAGGTGACGGCGATCGAGCCGACCGGACCCAGATCCGACAGGTGGTTGCGGAACAGGGCGCGCATCGATTCCGAGAACAGCGAGAAGGGATGGTTCTGGAAGATCTGGTCCAGACGGCCGCGGGTGCCGCGGGTGGAGTGATGCGGGACGATGTGGACCGTTCCGACGCCCAGGATGCGGCGGACGGCGTCCGGGGTGCGGATGCGGCGCTGGAACAGTTCGATGCCGAAGACGATGAAGATGGCGACGGCGAGCGAGGCGACGAAGCCGGCCAGCAGCAGAAGCACGCGGAACGGACCCGACGGCTCATGCGGGACCTGCGGCGCCGACACCAGCTTGACGGCGGTCGGGAAGGCGCGGTTGTCCTGCTGGGCCTGCACCTCTTCCAGACGGCCGAGCAGGCTGTCCAGCAGCTGGCGCTTGGCCTGGGCCTCGGCCTCCAGCGTGCGCAGCGGCACCGCTTCCACGGCCATGGTCTGATAGCCGGATTCCAGCTTGGCGATCATGCTCTTCAGGGCGTTTTCCTGCTCGACGGCGACGTTGGCCGCCTCGCGGACGCCGGCGATCTCGTGGCGGACCTCCTGCTGCAGCGAGGAGTTGGCCTCGTTCAGGCGGGCCTGCAGTTCCTGGATGCGCGGGTGCTTCGGACCATACTGACGAGACAGCTGGGCCAATTCGGTGGAGATGGAGGCGACGGTGGCGCGCAGCTGCGCCACGACCGGGGAGGCGAGGCTGCCGCCGTTGCCGGCGCTGCGTTCCAGCGTCTGGGCCTGGGCGACGGCGCGGGCGCGGAGAGCCGCGGCCTCGGCAAGGCGCAGGCGGGCCTGTTCAAGCTCGGTGGTGGCCATCAGGCCGTTGGTGCCGTTCTTGACCAGACCGGCCTTGAAGCGGACGGCGTCGACCTTGGTGTCTGCCTCCGCAACCTCCTTGCGCAAGGTGGCGATGCGGTCTTCCAGCCAGGCGACGGCGCTGGTGGACAGGTCGCGGTCCATCTGCTGGCGGGTTTCCATGTAGCGGCGGACGACGGTGTCCACCACCTTCTGGGCGATTTCCGGTTCGCGGGCGGTGTAGCGGACCTGGATCACGCGCGACCGGCCGACGACGCCGACTTCCAGGTTGCGGCGGACGCGGTCGAGGACGCCGTCGATGCTGTCGGCGGCGCGCGTCTCGCGCAGCTGGGTGTCCTTGGTCATGTCGTCGCCGTGGGCCAGCACCGCCTGGACGACGCCCGGCAATTCGGGGCCGAACACGGCATGGGCCTGCTCGCGCGTCCAGGCGGTGGCGCGCTCGACGAAGGGCTTCGTCTCGTCGGCCTGGACCGGCGGGTTGAACTCCTGGTTCGTCGCCAGCTTCAGGTCGGCGACGGCCTGGCTCAGCACGGCGGTGGACTTCAGGATTTCGATCTCGCTGAGGATCGCGCCGTCTTCCGGCGTGATGGCGTTCAGCGCCTGGTCTTCCGCCCGGACGACGCGGACCTGACGGTTGTCGACCAGCAGAAGGGCTTCGGAGGTGTACTTGTCCTTCATCAGCGAGACGGCGAAGGCCGACAGGGCCGTCAGCGCCAGCACGATGACGACGATCAGCGTCTTGTGCGCCGCCAGCACCCGCAGGATGAACCGGAAGTCGGGGCCCATGGCCGGAGCGGGGCCGTCGAACTCGCGCGGCACATGGTGGCCGACCTGGGTGGGCCACGCCGGAGCCGGCGGGCCGCCATGGCCTCCGTTATTGATCTGGGGAAGATTTTCCACGTCTCAAAGCTCCTTCTGGATGGGCGACCGCCGGATCGGTGACGGAGGGATCCGGGTTGGATCGGGCGCTGCGGCGCCCGTTTCGCGGGTGCGGAGGGATGCGGCACGACGAAGGCGAAGGGTGCTCCAGGCGAAGCCGAAGGCACCGATGCAATAGCGGCGGAACAGGCGGCGCGGCTCCTGCGCCAGCCGGAAGGCCCATTCCAGGCCGGAACGCTGGACCGCCTCCGGGGCGCGCTTGAAGCGGCCCGCCAGGAAATCGACGATGGCGCCGCCGTTGACGATCAGCACCGGGTGGTCCAGCGCGCGCTTCAGCTCCGCCGCGACCTGTTCCTGCCTGGGCATGCCCATGGCGAGAAGGATCACGTCGGGGCGGGTGGACCGCGCCTGGGCGATGTAATGCTCCACCGGGTGGAAGCCGTGCTGCAGGTCGGCATAGCGGTGCGGCGTGGACGCCTCCAGCACGACGCGGGCGCGGTCCAGCCACGGGGTGGCGGTGCCGTAGATCGCGACGGTGCGGGGGGTGAGCGATTTCAGCAGCAGCGGGATGAAGTCGGTGCCGTTCATGTTCAGGCCGGCCGGCATGCCCAGCACCGGCATGACCGCTTGCAGCCCGATCCCGTCGCGCAGCAGGACGTCCGAGGCGCCGAACGCGGCCAACGCCTCGTCCGACCCCATGCAGACGTTCAGCCCGTGCGCGTTCAGGAAGGACAGCACCGTCGGACGGTCCGCCGCTCCCAGCCGATCGACCAGGGCCCGGCGCTCGCCGTCGTTCGAAATGCACCGCATGCGCTCGATCAGTTCCAGGACCTCACGAGGATTCGGCATGCGCATCTCCCAATGAAAATTAATCAGAGCAAAGCGTTGATCGTTTCACGCCGGATCTTGTTGTCGATCCGGCCAACCGGTTTGCCGGTGAGCGGCGGCTAACCCGTTGGGGGCGGACCACCAAACCTGCGAGGCTCTATGTGGCCGGTGCTCCCCCCTTTTCGCACGGGCGAGATCGGCGAAACGGCGACGGATTCGAATTAGCCCGGGCTTGCTCCCTTCGGGGGATTCGGCTTGCCGAATCGGCCGGTCAGACCCATAAAGAGAGACCCCGGCCATAAAGAGAGACCCTGGCGCTCTATGGCTGTTGTCTGGGGCAGGGCCATCCCCGCCCTGCCGGACTGGCCGCCCGGCCGATATGCCCGGCCGAAGCGCTTGCATGACCGGGGCAATTCCAAGAAAAGACGATCATGACCGACGACACTTCCGACAACGCCCGCTCGGGCCGTACTCCCGGCACTGCCGATGAATTCGACCGCCGCGTCGCTCTGCGCGCGGTGGCCGCCGTTGTGCGCGGCGACGGGATCGAAGTGGACGCGGACAGCACCCCGGCGCGCTGGTCGGTCGCGGTTAACCACCTCGTCCAGATCCCCGGCACCGACCGGAAACTGAAGCTGCGCTTCAAGGTGGCGCTCGGCCCCCTGCCGGACATCGAGGCCGACCTGTGGGGCCTGCTGACCACAGACGAGGGGTTCGGCCGGCCGCAGGCCAAGGCGCTGGGCAAGCGGGTGAAGGGCGCCTGCCTGTCCTCCCCCGCCATCGCCAAGGCGAGGGACCGCGTCGACGGCTGGTTCGCGTCGATGGCGCAGCGGGCGTCGGGCTTCGGCGAATCCTGGCGGCCGAAGGGCTTCGCCGACGAGCTGGGCCGCGTCGTCGGCTTCGGCGGCCGGATCCCGCGCCTGCAGACCCTGCTGGATGCGATGGAGGAGGCCTTCTCCACCGCAGCATCCCGCGCCGGCCTGAAGGTGCGGCGGGAGCGGCTGGAGAATGCGTCCGGCATGGGCGTCTATCTCGACAGCTTCACCACCGCCCGCGCGATGATCCGCAAGCTGCGGCTGTATGTCGGTCCGACCAATTCGGGCAAGACCCACGCGGCGATGGACCGGCTGGCCGAGGCGGAGAGCGGCTGCTATCTGGCGCCCCTGCGCCTGCTGGCGCTGGAAGGGCAGGAGGCGCTGGAGACGCGCGGCCGGCCCTGCAGCCTGGTGACCGGCGAGGAGCGCGACGTGCGGCCGGGGGCCGCCTTCACCTCCTCCACCATCGAGATGGTGAACACCAGCAAGGTCTGGGGCGCTTGTGTCATCGACGAGATCCAGATGATCGGCGATCCCGACCGCGGCTGGGCCTGGACCCAGGCGGTGGCCGGCGTTGCGGCGCCGGAGATCCTGATGACCGGCTCCGCCGATGCCATCCCCTACGTCAAGCGTCTGGCCGACGCGATGGGCGAGGAGCTGGAGGTCGTCGAGTTCACCCGCAAGTCGCCGCTGCGCGTCCAGGAGGAGCGGGTGAAGCTGGAGGAGGTGAAGTCCGGCGACGCGCTGATCGCCTTCTCGCGCAAGGACGTCATGGCGCTCCGCCACGACCTGCTGGGCCGCAACCACAATGTCGCGGTGATCTACGGCGCCCTGTCGCCGGAAGTCCGCCGGGCCGAGGCGCGCCGCTTCCGCGAGGGCACCGCCGACGTGCTGGTTGCGACCGACGCCATCGGCATGGGGTTGAACCTGCCGGTCGCCCGCGTCGTGCTGTCCACCACCCGCAAATATGACGGGCGCGAGGAACGCGAGCTGACCGCGTCGGAGATCCGCCAGATCGGCGGGCGCGCCGGCCGCTTCGGCATGCATGAGGAAGGCCGCGTCGCCGTTCTGGACGGCGAGAACATCAACCCGGTGCGCCGGGCGCTGACCTCGCCGCCGGTGCCGCCGGAAGATCCGCGCTCGTGGATTTCGCCGAACCTCAGCCATGTCGAGGCCATCGCGCAGGAGCTGGACACCGACAGCCTTGCCAAGGTGCTGCGCACCGCGGGTCAGGAGCTGCTGCGCGCCAACCAGACCTTCCGCATGACCGACCTGGAGCAGCGCATCCAGGCGGCATCCGCGGTCGATCGCGCCAAGCTGCCGCTGGCGCAGCGCGACATGCTGGCCCGCTGCCCGATCGACACGCGCGACCAGAACAACCTCCGCCTTCTGGGCGGCTGGGCGGTCAACCAGGGCAAGGGCATCCCCAACGCCGCGCCCGACGCGGCCGAGCGGTTCCGCCACAGCGTCGGCACCGATGTGGAGCTGGAGAAGGCCGAGCGCGCGGTGAAGGAGCTGACCGCCTATGCCTGGCTGGCCTACCGCTTCCCCGACGCCTATCCCGAGATGGATCTGTGCCAGGAGCGCCGGGCGCACCTGAACGCCTTCATCGAGCGGACGCTCGCCGAGCGCTCGCTCGCCCGCGCCTGCCCAGTCTGCGGCACGCGGCTGAAAGCAAACCACCGGTTCCGCGTTTGCGACAACTGCTACAGCAGCCGCGTCGAGGAACGCCGCGGCGGCCATCGTGGCGGGCCGGCGCGCGGCAACGGCGAGAAGGCCCCCGGTCACCAGCACCATTTCCATCATCCGGTCGGGAAGGACGGTGGCCGCGACGGCGGGCGGGGTGCTTCTCCCCGAACCGGCCGTGGCGCTCCCAAGCGACGAAGCGGAGTCCCCTCTCCCCCCCGGGGAGAGGGTTAGGGTGAGGGGCGCGCGCGGCGGCTCTCCATCAAGAATCCATCCTGTGCATCCCCCTCACCCCGACCCTCTCCCCAGGGGGAGAGGGGGATTACGCCGCCGCGCTGCTGTCCCGACCCGTTTCATGCTTCGGCCAAGTGATTTCCTCCACCGCCCCGTTCTCGCCCAGGAAATAGCGGCGTAGCGGTGTCAGGTCGGCGCCCAGTTCATAGACCAGGGGGCGGCTGGTGGGGATCTCGAACAGCGGGATGTCGTGGTCGGCGACGTTGTCCAGATGCTTGACCAGCCCGCGCAGGCTGTTGCCGTGCGCCGATACCAGGACGCGGGCGCCCAACCGCAGCGCCGGGCTGATCGCCTCGGTCCAGAAGGGGACGACGCGGGCGGTGGTGTCCTTCAGGCTTTCGCCGCGCGGCAGGTTCGACCGCGCCAGGCCGGCATATCGGCGGTCGGTGACGGCGGAGCGCGGATCGTCAGGTTCGATCGGCGGTGGCGGGATGTCCCAGCTGCGCCGCCACTGGAACACCTGCTCCGCCCCGTGGCGTTCCGCCGTCTCCGCTTTGTTCAAACCCTGCAACGCGCCGTAATGCCGTTCGTTCAGGCGCCAGTGCTTGTGCACGGGCAGCCACAGCCGGTCCATGTCGCGCAGGACGAGGTGCAGCGTCTCGATGGCGCGGCTCAGCACCGAGGTGAAGGCGACGTCGACATCGATGCCGGCGGCCTTCAGCAATTCCGCCGCCTGACGGGTTTCCGCGATGCCGCGGTCGGTCAGCCCGACGTCGGTCCATCCGGTGAAGCGGTCTTCCGCATTCCATACGCTCTGGCCATGGCGCAGCAGGATCAGTCGGTGCATGGCGGGTCTCCCTTGCTTCGGCGGGCATCCGGTTTGAAACGGGTCCGCGATCCGCGGGTTCCCGCGGCGGATCGTCGCAGCGATATGGCTGGAGCGTGGCCGGGGCGGGTCGGTTTCAGTCCGATTTCATGATTGCTTCCGGAGACACCAATTATGTCAGCCGCGAAATCATGGCGACATACGCGGACAATAATCGTGCGGTACGGTCACCAACGTTGAAATTGCCGGCCCGGCCGGCCCCTGCGGAAGGAAAAGGGACGATGGCGGAACCGGATGCCGGAACGCAGCTCTCCTCGCACCGCACAGCGGGCCTGCGGGGCACGCCCACGCTTTCCGATTATCGCACCAGCAACCTGACAACCTTGCGTACCGAGGCCACGATGCTGCATCATCATGACGTCATCTCCAGAGCTGTGTCGACCGACCGAGAGATCACTCTGGAGGCGCTTCGTGTGTTCACTTATCTGAGCCGGAGGCTCCATTTCGATCGCTCCGTTCCGGTGCTTCAGTCCGAACTGGCTGATGCGCTGGGCATGCAGCGGCCCAATGTGAACCGGGCCATCAAGCTGCTGGAAACCAAGCAGATCCTTCTGCGGGAATCCAAACTGGGGCGCGCGATCACGTTCCGGCTGAATCCGGGACTGGAGGGCGGCCGGGCCTGAGTGTTTGGTCAGGGATGGAATGATCGTCGAGACGCGTGAACTGTTCTTCTCAAATTCCGCCCTGAAGAAAGCCATCGCCTGGTATCAGAAGGCCCCCAACCAGACGGACCTGCCGCTGGGCGTCGTCACTTCGGTGGCGCCCAAGCCCGACGGCGGACTGTCGGTACAAATCCAGCAGAGCGGCGCCTCCAGGTCGCGGGAGGTCGTCTTCACGCCCAGCAAGACGCTGGCGCTGCTTCTGCTGTTCTGTCGCCGCCAGAAGGTTCCCATTCCCCGCGACGCCGGGAAGGAGCTTGAGGCGGCCGACGACGGATTGATCCTGATCGTGCGCGGTGAAACCGCCACCAGCGCTCCGCCGCCCTGAGCCGCAACGGTGCGGATCGGCTGCTGCGCGGACCTATGATCGTCCCGGTTCTCGTCGTCTCAACCGACACGACCTTCCCATGTATGAAGCCGCCGCGCATCCAGCGCGTGCGGCTTTCTTTTGTTTTTCCCCCTATGAACCTTTTGAACTTGCCCGGAAGACAAAACCGGAGCGGTTGCTCATTCACCCAATGGATGCATCGATTATGATGATGGTCATAGTCGCCAAGGTGGATCGCACTGCATTTCTTCGTGTGATATTGTTCCCTGGTCCGGTAGAGCTAAGCTGTTGTTCCGAAGGCATTCGCCCATTGGATAATGCTTTGCCGGATTGGCGGTCGAACATTCGGGAGATCGTAAGCTTCACCTTGTCGGGATCGGTTTTCTTCAGCTGAACCATTGATTGTCCATGCCAGCCGGCTCGCCGCCTGCCAACGCCATTGTCGAGGACCGCTCCCTGATGACCCTTATGCACCCGAAGCCGTTGATGGGGTGCCGGCAGGTTCCGCCGGTCCTGCCGGCGCCGGCCTGATCAGGCCGGATCCTCACATCGCATGTCCGACATCCGCATGCCATCACCCGACGGTGCCGCCGACGGCCAGCGGCGCTCCTCCACGCTTCTACGCCGGATCGCCTCTTCCCCCCGTGCGCTGCTGACCGTCCTGTGCACGACGCTGGCCCTGCTGGGAACCGCGTCCTGGGCCGCCGTGACGGTGCTCGATTATCAGGATACGCTGGAACGGTCCGAGCAGGACGCACGGCAGGCCGCGGTCCTGTTCGACAGCCATGCGCGCGGCGTGCTGGAATCGAGCGTCAACCTGCTGGAGCGCGTCGCCGGCCGCATGGATGGCCGCGGCATCGGGGCCTGGGCCGAGCGCAGCCTTGCCGAAGCGATGGCGGTCGAGCGGTTCGGCCGCATGACCCTGATCGGTGCCGATGGGTCGGTGCAGTTCGGCCACTCCGTGGCCTTTGCGGAGCCCGAGACCGCCGACGGCCTGTCCCTGCTGGTCCGTCCCCTGCCGCCGGATGAGGAACATGCGATCCAGTCGGCGGCCGGTCACATGGCCGGACAGCCCTCCATTCTTCTCGCCCGCCGCATCCACGGCGCGACGGGCGCTCTCGACGGCGCCCTGCTGGTCGCGGTGCCGGTATCGGCCCTGACTCCGGTGCTGAACGCCTTTGCCGACGACACGCAGCGCTTGGTCGGGCTGTACCGTCCGGACGGCGTGCGGCTCGCCGGCGAGGCGGCCGGATCGCTTGGCATATTACCGCGGCTGGAGCCGGGTGCGGAGCGGGTGGAGGCGGAGTGGACGGTCGGCGGGGAGCGGTCGGTCCTCGGCCTGAAGCGGATGACACGCCTGCCGGTCCTGTCGGCGGTGGCGATGCCGCGGTCGGCGGTGCTGGTCCCCTGGTACACCCGGATGGAGCGCGGTCTGATGGTGATCGTCGCCGGTGTCGCGGCGCTTGCCGGACTGTCGCTGCTGGGAGTGGCCAGTCTGCGGCGCGAGGCCGCCGCCCGCCATGCGCTGACCGAGGCGAACGCCCAACTGGAACTGGCGAACGTGCAGCTCGAGCAGCGCGTGGAGGACCGCACTGCCGCCCTCAGCTCCGCCAATCTGAAGTTGAGCCGGGCGCTGGAGGAGAAGGAGCGGGCTAATCAGGCCAAAGGCCGCTTCCTGTCCGCGGCCAATCATGATTTGCGCCAGCCTTTCCAGGCGTTACGGCTGTTTCATCATATTCTGATGGAGCGCTTGGCCGAACCCCGCGACCGAGAAATCGCCGAGAAGATGGGCGAGGCGCTGGATGCCGGGGAAAAGCTGCTGCATGCCTTGCTGGAGGTGGCGACGCTCGATGCCGGCGTGGTGCGGCCGCAGCTGGCCGACGTGCCGGTGTCTGCCGTGCTCGAGGATCTGGTGAACGAGTTCCGCGGGATGGCGGCGGAAAAGGGGTTGGTGCTGCGCGCGATCCCGGCCCGGATGGTGATCCGCACCGACCGGACGCTGCTGACCCGCATGCTGGGCGATCTGGTTCGCAACGCCATCCGCTTCACCGACGCCGGGCGGGTCACCATCGGTTGCCGGCATCGGGGGCGCTGGCTGCGCATCGAGGTGTGGGACACCGGTGCCGGCATTCCGGCCGAACAGCTGGACAACATCTTCGAAGACTTCGTGCAACTCGGCAATCCCGAGCGCGACCGCCGGCAGGGGCTCGGCCTCGGCCTCGCCAAGGTGCGGCGCAAGGCGGCGCTGCTGGGCCATGCGGTGGAGGTGCGGTCGCTTCCCGGACGCGGTTCGGTCTTCGCCGTCAATGTGCCGGTGGTGGGAACCGAGCGGCTGCAGGCGCCGATGACGGTGCAGGATGCCGCACCGGCCGAAACCGGCGACCGGCTGATCCTGGTGGTGGAGGATGACCCGGTTCAGCGCGACGCCGTGCGCCTGCTGCTGGAAAGCTGGGGGCACCGCGTGATCGACGCGGTCGACGGCGAGGCGGCGCTATCCTTGTTCGCGGGAGGTGCCGGGGAGGTGCCCGATAGGCCTGATCCGGACATGATCGTCAGCGACTTCCGCCTTCCCGGCCGGTTCACCGGGGTCCAGACGGTGACGAAGGTCGGCGAACGGCTGGGTCGTGCCGTGCCGGGACTGATCCTGACCGGCGATACCGCGCCGGAGCGCATCCGCGACGCGGTGGCGACCGGCTGCCGCCTGCTGCATAAGCCGGTGACGCCGGACGATTTGCGCGACGCCATCGCCGCAATCCTGTCCGAACGGCCGGCCGGCCGTTCGGCCGACAGTGGCGAACAGACGCTGGAAGACCAGTCGGCGGCCTGAATTAACCCTTTCTGAAGCCGGATGCTGCCAGACTGGTGCCGGAAAGGGAGTTCATGGGGCCATGGTGCAGAATCGCACGCTCAAGCGTCTCGACCAGACGCAGCTCGACCAGGCGGTGCGGCGGCACGAGATGTTCCGCAATGCCCGGATTGGCGGTGCGCGCGCCAACCTGTCCTTCTGCGATCTGTCCGGGCTCGATCTGTCGGGCCGGGACCTTGCCCATGCGGATTTCGTCGGGGCCGGCCTGCGCGGCGCCAATCTGGCGGGGGCGCGGCTGGATTGCGCCTCCTTCTTCGTCGCCGACCTGCGGCAGGCGAATTTCGACGGTGCCAGCCTGATCAAGGCCGATCTGCGCGGCGCCTGCCTGCGCGGCGCCATCCTGGTCGGCGCCAACCTGTTCGAGGCGGATCTGCGCGACGGTTCCCTGGCCGAGAAAGACCGGTCCGGCCATCTGCACATGGTGCAAATCGACACCAACCCGGCGGAGGCCGACGGCGCCGACCTGTCCGGCGCCAACCTGACCAACGCCCGGATGTCGGGCGTCATGGCGATCCACACCGACTTTTCCGATGCGGTGATGCGCGGCTGCAAGCTGGTGCGGGCCACCATGCGCGGCGCCAACTTCACCGGTTCCAACATGGAGGGCGCCGACCTGTCCGGCGCCGACCTGCGCGGCGCCTGCCTGCGCGGGGCGGTGCTGACCGGCGCCACCATGGTGATGACCGACCTGACCGACGCCGACGTGGAGGAGGCGCTGACCGACAAGCCCGTCGGCCGCGTGGTGGCGGAGCTGGGGCGGACCCTGGAGGAACTGCTGGCCGACCATATGGCCTGGGTCGGATCGAGCGGGGCGCAGGGAACGATGCTGGACCTGTCGGGCTTCGACCTGCGCCACGCGCCATCGCTGGCCCATATGTGCCTGACGATGCTGCGGGCGCAGGGGGCGACGCTCTACGGCCTGGACCTGTCGGGCGTTCAGTTGCAGGCGGCGGTGCTGGACAGATCGGACCTGCGCGGCGCCAGCCTTGCCGACGGCGACCTGCGCGGCATCAGCCTGCGCCATGCGAAGCTGAACAACGCCAACCTGCGCAACGTCAACCTGCGGCCTCTGGTGTTCGACGAGCAGCGCTCCCGCCCCGCCGACCTGTCGGGGGCCAAGCTGCGCTACGCCGACCTCAGCGGCGCCTGCCTGCGTTCGGTCAATCTGGGCAACGCCGATCTGTCCTTCGCCAACCTGCGCGGCTGCGACCTCACCCGCACCGACCTGACTGGGGCCAAGCTGTTCGGCGCCAAGCTGGAGCGCCGATCGCTGGCCGAGGGGGCGATCCTGGATGGGGTTGCCGGTCTGAAGCTGTAGGCAGGCGGCGCGCGGCATCAGGCCGTCGCGCGCGGCACCTTCCGGGCCAGCCGGCGCAGTTCCAGTGCGGCGCGGTCGGCGACGCGCTGCGCCTCCACCAGAATGCCGGTGAGATCGCCGACCTCCGGAGCGATCTCGCCCGCCGCATCGGACATCGCGTCCAACTCCGCCGCCGCCTTCTCGATCAGTCCGGTCACCACGCCGGCCGGGCCGGCGGCGCTGTCGAAACCAGCCATGGGAACATCCATTATTTAATTGTGGTCTTTAGCGAGTGTGTCGCATTTCCGCTTGCGGCGCAACGTCTTCTGCTGCGCCGCACAATGAGGCGGGTGCTCTCGCATTCCGGCAAAGCCCGCTTGCATCGCCGGTCGCGGGATCGGTACACACTGGAAGGCATGTCCGCCGCTGGCCGGAATTAACCTTCCTTCACATTTTCGTGGAAGACTGATTCAGTCGCCTGCATCCCGTTGGAAAGTCGACCCGTGCCGAACGCCGCCTCCGCCCATCCCCCCAAAGCCCGTTCCCCGATGGCCATCGCCGGCCGGCCGATAGGGCGAGGTCATCCGCCCTATCTGATCGCGGAGATGTCGGGCAACCACAACGGCGACCTGGGCCGTGCCCTGGCGCTGGTGGAGGCCGCGAAGGAGGCGGGGGCTGATGCGGTCAAGCTGCAGACCTACACCGCCGACACCATCACCATCGCCCATGACGGTCCCGGCTTCCGGCTGGAGGGCGGGCTGTGGGGCGGACGGACCCTGCACGACCTCTACCGCGAGGCGCACACCCCGTGGGAGTGGCATGCCCCGCTGTGCGAACGGGCGCGGGAGCTGGGGCTGACCATCTTCAGCTCCCCCTTCGACGAGACGGCCGTCGAACTTCTGGAGGAATTGGACGCTCCGGCCTTCAAGATCGCGTCCTTCGAGCTGATCGATTTGCCGCTGATCCGCCGCGCCGCGCGGTCGGGCAAGCCGCTGATCATGTCCACCGGCCTTGCGACGCTGGGCGAGATCGAGGAGGCGGTGACGGCGGCCGGCGACGTGCCGCTGGCCCTGCTGCATTGCGTCAGCGGCTATCCCACGCCGCCGGAGGACTGCAATCTCTGGACGATCCCGCATCTGGCGGAGAGTTTCGGCGGCATCGCCGCCGGCCTGTCGGACCACAGCCAGGGCATCGCCGTGCCGGTCGCCGCCGCTGTGATGGGCGCCACGGTGATTGAAAAGCACTTCACCCTGTCGCGCGCCGACGGCGGTGTCGACAGCGCCTTTTCCCTTGAGCCGGCGGAGTTCAAGGCGATGGCCGAGGCCGTGCGGACGGCGACCGCCGCCATGGGCCGGGTCGACTACACGGTGAAGCCCAGCGAGGCCGGCGGGCGCGACTATCGCCGCTCGCTCTATGTCGTCGCCGATGTCGAGGCAGGGGAGCCGCTGACCCCCGCCAATGTCCGCTCCATCCGCCCCGGCTTCGGCATGGCGCCGAAACACCTGCCCGACGTGCTGGGACGGCGTGCCGCCCGCTCCTTGCATCGGGGGGAACCGCTGGGCTGGGACATGCTGGCGCCGCGAGGGGAGGACCCACATGGATAAGCCGCGCGTCGTCGCCATATCGCAGGCGCGCATGACCTCCACCCGCCTGCCGGGGAAGGTGCTGATGCCGGCCGCCGGCCGGCCGCTGCTTGCCCACCATCTGGACCGGCTGTCCCGCACGCCCGGCCTGGATGCCGTGGTGCTGGCGACGACGGTGAACGCCACCGACGACCCGGTCGTGGCATGTGCCGAAAGCCTGGGCATCCAGGTCTTCCGGGGCGACGAGCAGGATGTGCTCGGCCGATTCGCCGGTGCGGCGGCCCTCGCGGCGGCGGATCTGGTGGTGCGAGTCACCGCCGACTGTCCGCTGATCGATCCGGCACTCGTCGGCCGCCTCATCGCCGCCTTCCGCGACGATCCGTCGCTGGACTATCTGTCGATCGACAGCACACGGTATCCGCGCGGGCTGGATGCGGAGATCTTCCCGCGCCGCCTGCTGGACGAGGCGGCGGTAAACGCCACCGATCCGGCCGAGCGGGAGCATGTCACCCCCTATATCTACCGCCGTCCGGAGCGTTTCCGGCTGGGGACCGCGCTGGTGCCGCTCGAACCGGTCGAACCGCCAGATCAGCGCTGGTGCGTGGACGAACCGGCCGACTACGAGCTGGTGCGCCGCCTGATCGAGGCTCTGCTGCCCTCCGATCCCTCCTTCGGCTGGCAGGATTGTTGCCAACTGCTTCGCGACCACCCCGATTGGATGGACATCAATCGTTCGGTCCGGCAAAAGACGCTGCACTGACGAGACACGCCCGTTCAGAAAACGGGACGGTCGATCGGATCCCACCGGTCGGCTTCACGAGGCCCATCAAGGAGATCAGCCCATGGATCGCAAAGACTTCCTGCTCGCTCTTGACGAGATGCTTGAACTGGATCCCGGCACGCTGACCGGCGACGAGGCCCTGGAATCGCTGGAGGCCTGGGACTCTCTGGCCGTCATCAGCTTCATCGCGCTCGTCGACGAGAAGACCGGCGTGGTGGTGGAGGGCGAGAAGCTGGCCAAGGCCAAGACCGTCGCCGACCTGCTGGCCCTGGCGGGTGCCCCGGTCGCGGCCTGACCGGTGCCCCGGCCTGTTTCCAAGCCCGTTTCGGAAGGCAGCCGCCTGCGCGCCGGTGTCGCCACCGTCGCCGGCGGTCCGGCGGCCTACCTGTCGGTCGGCAGCGGCGGCGTGCCCGTCCTGCTTCTGCACGGCTTCGGCGGCGACCGCCTGACCTGGCAGTTCAACCTGTCGGCCCTGTCGTCCCGGCGGCGTGCGGTTGCGGTGGACCTGCCGGGCCATGGCGGCTCCACCCCCGACGTGGGCAGCGGCCGTGTTTCCGACTTCGCCCCCTGGCTGGTCGAATTCCTCGACGCGCTGGAATTGGCGCGGGTGCATGTGATCGGCCATTCGATGGGCGGTTACGTGGGGCGCGAATTGGCCCTGCTCGCGCCGGACCGGGTGGCGAGCCTGACCCTGCTGTCCAGTGCCGGATTGGGCACGCCCTTCGACCTCGACTTTCTCAGGCGGGCCATCGCGCCGGCCGACGTGGCAGAGGGGCGGGACTGTGCGGCGCGTCTGTTCGCCGGCCCGTCGCCGCTGATCCCGCGCTTCGGCGAGGTGCTGCACGCGCAGGGCGCCGACCCGGTCCGCCGGGCGGGGCTGGAGCGGATCATCGACGTC
Organism: Azospirillum sp. B21; assembly: GCF_008364825.1. GTDB lineage: Bacteria > Pseudomonadota > Alphaproteobacteria > Azospirillales > Azospirillaceae > Azospirillum. The sequence goes on along the minus strand of NZ_VTTO01000031.1, from coordinate 4,277 downwards.
TCCTTCGCCGCCCATGCCGACGGCGGCCCGCCGGTGGATTGGAGCGCCTACCCGATGCCGATCCAGGTTCTGTGGGGCCGCACCGACGGGATCATCCCGCCGCCGCCCGCCGACCGGCTGCCGTCGGGCGCCCCGTTCCGGGTCTTCGACACCGCCGGACACCTGCCGCATATCGAAGCCGCCAGCCCGGTGACCGCCGCGATCCGGGCCTTCCTGGACGGCTGCGACGATGCCCCCAGCCAGAGCTGACGATTCCATGACCAATCATCCTGCCCCCATCTTTGCCCTGATCGCCGAGGAACTCGGCCGCATCGCCGCCGACAAGGGGGAGGTGCTGCCGCCGCTGACCGCCGACAGCCGCTTCCTGGATGGCGGCCTGCCCATCGACTCCCTCGACCTTGCGACGCTGCTGGTGGTGCTGGAGCAGCGGACCGGCCAGGATCCCTTCCGCGAAGGCTTCCGCCAGTTCACCACGGTCGGCGAGTTGGCGGCCCTCTACACCGTTCCGGCATGACCGGGCGCCGCCCCGCCTGGATCCATCCGGACTTCCGCCTGATCGAAGGGGAAGGCCTGTTCGGCTGGCCGGAGCTTGCCGGATTGGCGGTTCCGACGGGCGGCGTGGTGCAGGCCGACCGGCCGTCGCGCGTGCTGGCTGCACTGGCCGCCGCCGAGGCTGCGGGGCAGGGGCTGTTGCTGGCCCGCGGTGCGGCGGATCCCGATGGGTGGCAGCCGGGGCAGGGTTTTTCCGTCACGCTGGAAAGCTCCGGGACCACCGGGGCGCCCAAACGCCTGTGCCACGACTTCGACCGGCTGCGCGGCCGTCTGCGCGGCGTGGCGGAGGAGGGGGCGCGCTGGCTGCTGACCTATGATCCGGGCGCCTTCGCCGGGCTTCAGGTGATGCTGACCGCGGCGGCGGCCGGGTCGCTGCTGATCGCCCTGCCCGGAGCCGTTTCCGGCGGTGGCGGCATCGCCGGTCTGGCGGCGGCGGCGCGGCGCCATGCCGTGACCCATGTCAGCGGTACGCCAAGCTTCTGGCGCGCCTTCCTGATGGCGCTGGGCGAGGCCGAATTGCCGCTCCGGGCGGTGACGTTGGGCGGGGAGGCGGCGGACCAGCCGCTGCTCGACCGGTTGGCGGAACGCTTTCCCGGCGCGCGTCTGCGCCACATCTACGCGTCGACCGAGGCGGGGGCGCTGTTCGCCGTCGCCGACGGCCGCGCCGGATTCCCGGCGGCGTGGCTGGACGAGGCGCCGGACGGGCTTGCCCTGCGCATCGCGGATGGCGTGCTGGAGGTGCGCAGTCCGCGTGCGGCACCGGGCATCGCCGATGCGGAAGGCTGGCTGACCACCGGCGATCTGGTGGAGCGGCAGGACGACCGCGTGCTGTTCGTCGGCCGGCTCGATGGGCTGGTCAATGTCGGTGGGGTGAAGGTCTCGCCGGAGGCGGTGGAGAGGCGGTTGCTGGCGGTGGGCGGGGTGGCCGATGCCGCCGTGTCGGCGGTGCCGAGCCCGATCACCGGCCATCTTCTGACCGCCACCATCGTGCCGGCGCCGGATGTCGACGTGGAGGTTTTGCGTGCCGCCTTGCGCACGGCGACCACCGACCTGCCGCCGGCTGCCCGCCCGCGCGCCCTGACCTTCGCCCACCATATCCCGCTGAGTGCGGCGGGCAAGAAGAGCCGAAAGGGAGCCGCATGACCCCGCCCGCAGCCGCCGCAGCCGCAGCCGTAGAGCCGAAGCGTCACGTCGTCGTCACCGGGGGCAGCCGCGGCCTCGGCCTTGCGCTGGTGGAGGCGCTGCTGGCCGACGGCTACCGGGTGTCTACCTGCAGCCGTTCGTCCTCCGCAGCGCTGGAGCGGCTGGCCGGCCCCGAGCTGTTCTGGCAGTCCTGCCGCATCGGCGAGGGCGACGAGGTGCGCGCCTTCTTCGACGCCGCCGTCGCCTGGGGCGGCGGTTCGCCGCTGTGGGGGCTGGTCAACAATGCCGGGATCGCGCGTGAAGGCGTGTTGGCGACCTTCCCGGAAGTGGATGCCGAGGCGGTGATCCAGACCAACCTGACCGGAGCGCTGCAGGCCGCCCGCGCCTTCCTGCGCGCCAAGCTGGTGGAACGCGGCACCGGTCCCAAGGGGGGCCGCATCGTCAACATCTCCTCCATCATCGGGCAGCGCGGCTATGTCGGGCTGGCGGCCTATTCGGCGTCGAAGGCCGGCCTCGACGGCCTGACGCGGGCGCTGGCGCGCGAGGTCGGGCGGCGGGCGATCACCGTCAATTCGGTGGCGCCGGGCTATCTCGACACCGAAATGTCGGGCACCCTGTCCGACGGGCAGCGCGACCAGATCGTGCGCCGCACGCCGCTGGGCCGGCTCGGCACCGCGGCGGACGTGGTGCCGCTGGTCCGCTTCCTGCTGGGCGACGGCGGCGGTTTCATCACGGGACAGACCCTTACGGTGGACGGTGGCATCACCTGCTGAGGCAGCGCCGGTCCAGGCCGCATGTGAACAGGGGGAGGCGGAGATGGTCGCCAGCCGGATCGACGGGGTGTGCGTGCGCGGCATCGTCGGCTGCGTGCCGGAAGGGCGCGAGACGGTCGACGACCTGGCGCGCCGCTTCGGCGAGGATGCGGCGCGCCGGATCGCCGCCGCCACCGGCATCGAGGAGCGGCGGATCGCCGCCCCCGGCCAATGCACCAGCGACTTGGCGGAAGCCGCGGCGCGCCGTCTGCTCGACGGGCTGGGTTGGGAACCCGGCAGCATCGATCTGCTGGTTCTGGTGACCCAGACCCACGATCATACGCTTCCCGGCACGGCGTCGCTCCTGCATCGGCGGCTGGGGCTGCGGAAGGGTGCCGCCGTGCTGGACATCACCCATGGCTGCTCCGGCTTCGTCTATGGGCTGTGGACCGCGGCGGGGCTGCTGAAGGCCGTCGGGCGGCGGGCGCTTCTGCTGGTCGGCGATACCACGTCCCATCTGGTCGATCCGGACGACCGTGCGGTGGCGCCGCTGTTCGGCGACGCCGCCGCCGCGACCGCCCTGGAGTTGGACGGCGCCGCGGCGCCGATGGCTTTCGACCTCGGCAGCGATGGTGCCGGCGCTCCCTACCTGACGGCGGAGGGCGGGGCGATGCGTCATCCCGATCGGCCGGCGCGCCTGTTCATGGATGGAACCCAGGTCTTCGCCTTCACCCTGCGCGAAGTGCCCGGCAGCTTGCGGGCTGTGCTCGCTACCGCCGGCTGGACGATGGAAATGGTCGACCACCTCGTCCTGCATCAGGCCAACGCCCAGATGATCCGCCATCTCGGCCAGAAAATGGGCGTGGCGGCGGAGCGCACGGTCGTGGCGTTGCGGGAGGTCGGCAACACCAGTTCCGCCTCCATCCCGCTGGCGATCGCCGGCGCGCTTGCGGCGCCACTTGCGGCCGGGAGGTGCCGGCTGCTGCTGTCGGGCTTCGGCGTCGGCTGGTCCTGGGGCAGTGCCGCAATCGCCGTCGGGCCGTTCGCGATGTGCGAAACGGTTGTCCTGCCCGGCAGGAAATACCCGGCAGAATCTGCCGCCCCGGCAAGCCCTGCCGCCTGACCGGCAGAATCTGCCGAGAGACCGGCAAATTTTGCCGGGTGCTTTTCTGCCCACCGGTACGGATTGCCAAGGAAACCCGGCAAATTTGAACTGGCCCGCTTCTTGCCTACCCCTTTGGCAGGGGGAATTAGTCCCCTTCCGGTAATCGGCGCTTCCAAAGAGGGGTGCCGCCGGACATCGATCCTCCAAAGGAGTGGCTACCATGGCTGGCAACGTTACCCTCTCCGCTTCCATGCGGACCAACCTGCTGCAGCTGCAGAGCACGCAGGAACAGATCAACAAGAAGCAGAACATCCTGTCGACGGGCAACAAGGTCAACACCGCCCTCGACGGCCCGACCGCCTTCTTCTCGGCCAAGGGCCTGAACCAGCGCGCCGGCGACCTGACGTCGCTGAAGGACGCGATGGGCCAGTCGATCAGCACCATCCAGGCCGCCGACAAGGGCCTGAGCTCGATCGATTCCATGGTCGACCAGGCCAAGGGCCTGACCACCGCGGCCTACGCCGCACTGGGTAACGACGCCGCCTCCGTGGCCACCCGCAAGTCGCTGGCCGCCCAGTTCAACACGCTGCGCGGGCAGATCGACAAGCTGGCCGCCGACAGCGGTTACGGCGGCAAGAACCTGATCGCCGGCAACGGCATGAGCATGGACAGCACCAGCGAGTCCCGTGCCGCCGTCAACACCATCACCGGCGTCGACAACGCCC
>NZ_VTTO01000030.1 GCF_008364825.1 Azospirillum sp. B21 | reverse complement strand
GGCGTCGTTCAGCAAGCAGGCTGGCAGGTCAGCGACTTCGCCAATCAGATGGCGAACGGCGGCAATGTCGCCACCGCGGCCGGCATGCAGCTCGGTCAGCTGCTGGGCTCGCTCGGCCCGCTCGGCGCTGCGCTGGGTGCGGTGGTGAATGTCGGCGGCGTGATGATTGGCGCTCTGCAGAAGGCGGGCGGCACGGCGGTTGATACCACCACCTCTTTCAACGACTACGCGAAGGCCTTGGAGTTCGCGAAGAAGGCGTCGGAGGGGCTGCGTGATGCCTCCAATGGCGCACGCGCCGCCCTCGAGGCAGAAAGCCGCTCGGCGGTGGACGCGGCGCAGAAGCGTCTATCAGTCGCTGAGGCGGAACTGAAGTCGATCGAGGCCGGGCTGCTCAGCACGTCGGATGCGGCGGCAGCAAGCGGCGCCGCCATGGTCTACCTGTTCAAGGCGGACAAGGTGAAGGAGTTGCGCCAGGAGATTGAAGTCCTGCGCGGAACCTTGGGTCAGTACAACGACGGCGCGCGGGAGACGCGGGTACGGACGGAGCAGGGCAACAGCAAGCTCCGCGACGCGCGGAACGCCATCGAGGAATACCGCGAAGGGCTGCGGGAGCAGATCACTGAGCTTGGCGTCGAGGTGTCGACGTTCGACAAGTCGAGCGCGGCCAAGCTGCGCGCCAAGCTGGAGATGGAGGCCTTGTCCAAGGCGCATGCCGCGGGGCGGACGCAGATCGATGCGGGCACGCAGTCGCTGATCAATCAGGCGGTCGCTCGGCAGGAGCAGATCGACCAGCTGGAGGACCAGAAGAAGGCGCAGGAGGAGGCGACCAGAGCGGCCGAGCAGGATGCCGCGGAGGCCGAACGCCGCGCCGAGCAGCGCCAGAAGACCATCGATCAGGCCGACAAGTATGTTGACCGGCTGAAGGGTGAGGCTGCGGCGCTTTCGCAGTCGGAGCGGGAACGCTTCGTATCCAACAAGGCGTTGGAGTTCGAGCTTCAGTACCGCGGCAAGTTGTCGGGCGCCGAAATGGACGCCTACCTGTCGAAAGTCAAGCAGGAAGCCGGCGCCCTTTACGACAGCACCGAGGCTCGCAAGGCCAAGGCCAAGGCTGACGAGGAAGCGGTCCGAGAACTGGAGAAATACCAGCAGGACGTTGCCCGCGTCGCCACCGACATCGGCAAGGACATCTCTGAGAACCTGTGGGACCAGATCACTGGCGAGGCCAAGGCCGGAGACGCTCTGGACTTCTTCAAGAACTGGGCGAAGCGCCTGGCCGTGGAGATGCTGAACCAGAACATCGTCCTGCCGATCACCATGCAGCTGGTCGGCTCCATGCCCTCGCTGTTCGGCATCCAGTCTCCGGGCGGCTCTGCGGCCAACCAGAACGGCGGCGGCATGGGCAACATGCTGTCGCTCGGGTCGAAGTTTATGCCGTCGTCGTGGACCAGCGGCATAACCGGGGCAATCGATAGCTTTGGCTATTCGGCACTGGGCATCGGCGCCCCGGCGACGATGCTTGCCGGGCAGACGGTTCTTACGCCTTCAGCGAGCGTCCTGGCCTCGCAGACGGCCATGCTTCAGGCGGCAAACCCTGGTTTGGCCGTTACGGCAGCGCCAACGGTTACGGCTGGATCGTCGGGAGGCGCGGCTGGCGGCGTTGCCGCTGGAACTGGTCTGTCCGCATACCTCGGGGCCGCTGGCATCGGCTTCGGCGTCGGGTCCATGCTGCCTTCGCTTCTGAACGTCCAGAACAAGGGCATGGGCGCTTTGGTCGGTGCCGGTGGCGGTGCGGCGGCTGGTGCTTTGGCGGGGACGTTCCTCTTCCCCGGCGTCGGGACGGTGCTCGGCGCGATTATCGGCGGTGCCGGCGGTGGGTTGGGCGGCCTGATCGGCACACAGAAGCCGTCCGTTGGAAAGACGGCGTCGGCGGACGTCACCATCAACAGCGGCGGCCGGTCGGCCACCTACGGCAACATCCTGACGGACAACGAAGGAGACGCGGAAGCCGGGCGGGCGCTCGGGCAGTACATCTCGTCCATCTTCACTACGGCGGCGGCCGGAGGCGGCACTCTGGCAAAGAACTTCGGGTTCGGACAGACTGCCAAGGACGGCTATTACATCGCCGGTTCTGTCGATTACAAGAAGTTCGGCGACGACTTCGCGGGCATGGTCCGGTACGCGCTACTGGACCAGGGCGGCCTTGTCGGTGGCGGGACGAACACCCTTGCGGCGCTTCGGAACTCGACCAACAAGGACGCGGAGGAGTTCGGGAAGGACGTGGCGTTGGGCGCCTCAATCGACGCCGGCAACACGGCGTTGCGGGAGTTCGACAAGTCTCTGAACGGCGTCACGAAGTCGGCCAAGGAGACGACGGCCGAAAGCCTTGCGCCCATGTTCGAAGAACTGGAGCGGGCCAAAAAGCTCGGGATCGACAAGGCCTATGTCCAACTGGCCTCCGATCAACTCGTGTCCTACCTCGACACGCTGCGCAACCCGGTCGCCTACACGGAGGTGGAGACCGCGGTTGCCAGCATGAAGGGCCAGTTCCAGGCGATGCGGGAGGCGGCCGAACGGCTCAATCCGGCCATCGTGGCGACGGTAAACGCCATCGAGAAGGAGACGACGGCTCGCATGGCGGCGGACCTCCGCGGATCGCTTGACCAGCAAATCCGGGAGACCGGGGGGCGTGGCTACATCAACACGATCCAGGGCTTCATCAAGACGCTGGACGGCAACGCCCGCTCGCTTCTGGCGGTAGGCGAGCCGGTCAACCGGGCTCAGGACTTGTTCAACGTCAGCCTGACGGAGCTTCTCCGCACGCTGCGTGACGATCAGCTTTCGGACGTGGTCGCCACGTTCGGCGGCGACATCGGCAACCTCGCCAAGCAGATGCAAAGCGGGGTGCAGTTCGAAACGCAGTTCGCGAAAATCCGACAGGATAACGTCAGCGCCGAAATTGACCTTCTCAAGGAGCAGATCGCCACAGCAAAGGAAGCGCAGTCTCAGTGGTCGAAGACGGCGCAATCCATCTCGGCATACAGGGCATCTCTGCTAACCAGCGACATGTCCCCGCTGTCGCCGGAACAGAAACTTGACGCGGCCTTCCAGGCCTACAGCAAGGCCATAACGGCAGCGCAGGAAGGCGACATCGACGCCGCGGGGAAGGTCAACGACCTTGCCAAGACCTATCTGGATCAGGCCAAGGCCTACTACGCCAGCAGTGAAGGCTACGCTGAGATATTCCAGGGCGTCCAAGACAGCCTTGGCGATGTCGAAACGGTCGCCTCCATCCAGGCGAAGGAGGCAACGAAGTCTCTGGCGACGCTGAACAAGCAGCTCAGCGTGCAAGAGGACATGTTGAAGGCGTTGCAAGTCGTCCCCAGCGACATTGCTGCGATCCTGAAGGGCATCAACAGCGGCAACTCGTCCGAAATCCTGAAGTGGTCCACCACGCAGGACGGCGGGACGCAGGCGCAGGTTAAGCGGGCTGTCCTTGAGTCCTACACGAACGCTCAGATTGAGGCAGCGTTCGGCGGGTTCAGCGACATCCAGGCGGCGCGGGCGAACGATCCGTCGTTCAACTTGGCCGCTTGGTTCAAGGCCTACGGCATCGGCGAGGTGCTGGCCGGGACGCGCTCCATTCCGGGCTTCGCCACCGGAACCGACAGCGCCCCTCCGGGCATGGCCTGGGTGGGCGAGCAGGGCAGGGAGCTTGTCCAGATGGCGGGCGGCGAGCGGGTCTACCCGCACTCCGTCAGCATGGACATCGCCCGGTCCTGGGGCGCGGCGAACGACCGGTGGGGCGGCAACGTCGTGCCGTTCCGGGGGCAGTCTGGCGGCTCCGGCGGTGTGACGGTGGACTTCAGGGGCATGGAGCGCCGCCTGGACGATGCCGTCGACCTGCTCAAGGCGCTCGTCTACGAAAACAGCGAACTGAAGACCGTGAACAAGAAGCAAGCGGCCGAACTGTCCAAGCTCCGGACAGAGGCGGCAGACCGAGACGCGCGCCCGCGCCGAACCGGCACCTACGGACAATAAGCCATGGTCACGACCCTCAGCGTCTCCCAGGACCTGCAGTACCTGGTGGAGTTGTTCCCGCGCGACAGCATGGGGGCGCTCCACCCCCTCTACCTCTCCACCCGCGACATCGCCCTGGCCGCCAACGACCCGACTGCCCCCAACCGGGAATATGACGGCCGGGTTCAGGTCGCTCTGGTGGTGAAGCGGGAGATGTTCGCCGACGGCCGGATCGGGGGGAAGTCCCTGCCGGCCTACGGCAACGGCATCGAAATCGCCGTGGACAGCGACTGGAAGGCGGCGAACTACCCGCTGTGGAAGGCGTGGGGGTGGGACGGGGCGCAAGCCCGTGTCCTGCAAGGCCCCCGCGGCTCCACCTCTTATGCCGCCTACAGCGTCCTGTGGGACGGGCAATGCACCGGGGAGAACTCCTTTGGGCTGGGCTCGGTTCAGGTCCCGCTGTCCGACCTGCAAACGCAGATCGACAAGGACATCGAGAGCACGACCTACGACGGCTCCGGCGGCTTCAACGGCGGGACGGACCTCAAGGGCAAGGTGAAGCCCACCGTCCTGGGGCAGGTTCTGCGCGCCGCCCCGGTGCCGGTCGACACGGCGAACCTCTGGTACGACCTGTCGCCGCTCACCGGCCTGCACTCCGTCCAGGCGGTCTACGATGGTGGCGTGCCGCTGACGGCCTCCGCCAGCAACCCGCCGCCGGCCGGCAACTACTATGCCGACCTCGCCAACGGTCGGCTCCGATTGGGCTCCACCCCAGCCCGGCAGATCACGGTGGATTGTCGGGGCGCCTTCGGCTCCAACGCCACCACAGCGGCGGACATCTGCAAGGCGCTGCTGACCGGCCGGCTGGGCTTTGCCTCCGGCCAGATCGACGATACGTCCTTCGCGGCCCTGAATACCAAGAACAGCGCCACGGTGGGCTATTACGCCGCTGAGCGGGCAACCGGCACGGAGGTGCTGGATGCGCTGATCGGCAGCGTGGGCGGCTTCTACACCGGCTCCAACGGCAAGGTGGTGGTGGGCCGGCTGGAGGCGCCGACGGCAACATCATCCTCGGACAGCGCGCTCGCCCTCTACCTGGAGGACGCCGACTTGGAGAAGGGGGCGCTGACGGTCAATCCGGAGGCGATCCCGCCCTATCGGCTGATCGTCAAGGCCGCCCGATCCTGGGTCGGGGCGCTGCAGGAAAGCGACCTTGCCGGCGCGGCCACAGCGGCAATGCGGGCCTTCTTCGCTGAGGAATACCGGTCAACCACCCCGGTCGACGTTGCGGCAGTTCAGACGCTCCACCCCCTCAGTAAGCCGCTGGAGGTGGAAACCTGCCTGCTGACCGTCGCCGACGCGCAGACGGAGGCAGCCCGCCTCTCCGGCCTCTACAGCACCCGGCGGGAGGTTCTGACGCTCCGGATCGAGACGCAGCCCTTCAGCATCGAGCTTGGGGGTCAGGTGTGGATTTCGTCCGCGCTGCACGTCATCGACCAAGCCTACCGCGTCATCGGCATCGAAGAGAACACGCGCGACAGCGGTCGCGTGACCCTGACCCTATGGGGGTGACATGGCAGTCAACAACGCGATCATCCTCTACTGGAACAAGGCCGATACGGCGACGGTGACGGCATCGTCGGAGGCACTGCCGGCGAACCGGGTGCAGGACCCGCGGCCGGGCCGGGTCTGGCGGGCGACCGGCTACACGTCGGAGAGCCTGACCTTCGACCATGGCTCATCGGTCGACATGACCCACGGAGCGGTGGTGGCTCACAACCTCAGCGCCGTGGGTACGATCCGGTGCGAGGTGGCCGATGTGGCTGACTTCTCGACCAAGCTCTACGACCAGACCATCGAGGCATGGCCGCCGGTCTCCGGTTTCGGATCCGATAGGTTCGGAGTGTCGCTCGGCGGCTATCCAACCCTGTCCAGCTTCGCCGATTACCGGCCCTTCAACATGTTCGACTTCGGCGGGACGCTGGCCGCCCGGTATGTCCGCTACACCTTCACATCGTCGGCCGCCTCCGGCAACATCCAGGTCGGCCGCATCTTCACCGGGATCGGCTACCAGCCCGAGGTGAACTTCAGCTACGGCTGGTCGAGCGAGTGGGCCGACCCGTCGGAACTGGTGGAGACGGAAGCCTCGTTCTTCGTCATCCGGCGCCAGAAGTACCGGGTGCTGCGGCTGTCTCTGGAGAATGTGCCGCAGACCGAGGCCCTGTCCGCTCTGGACGACCTGAAGCGCATCGTCGGCAAGAGCCGCGACGTGCTGGTCGTCCTGTTCCCCGGCGCAGACCTGCCGACGCAGTACCGGACCAGCATCTACGGCATCCCCATCGAGAATGGGCCAGTCTCAAACCCCTATTTCCAACGCTTCGCGACCTCGGTCGCGGTGAGGGAGCTTGTTGCCTGATGAGCACGACCGATCTTCTCAACGCGCTGCTGGCGCGCAAGGGGCAGGACTACTTCAGCGAGTTCTCCGCCTTCATGCAGTCGCTCATCAGCGACAACACCAGCGGCGTCGCGCAGGCTCTTGCCTACGCTCAGCAGTCGCAGGGGTATTCGTCCGCCGCCGCTGCATCGGCAGCGTCTGCCGCCGGCATCGTCCAGGTCAAGCAGCCCAACGAAATCGCCGGCATCGACCCTTGCCTAGACTTCGTGTTCAGCGGTCCGAACGCCGTCCCTTCGGGCGTCATCACCGGCTCAAGCGGCAAGTGGGTGACGGGTCCGTCCGGCCTGCTGACCTTCGTGCCAGCCGGTACAGCGCCAATCGACTTCGACCCGGTCACCGGGTCGGCGCGCGGTTTGCTGGTGGAGGAAAGCCGGACGAACCTGCTGACCTACTCGCAGTCGCTGAGCAATGCTGTGTGGTCAAAGACGGGCGCCACCGCATCCGACAACGTGGCGGCTGGGCCAAGCGGCACCACGACCGCAGGCAAGCTTTCCGAAGACGCCAGCACGGGCGCACACAGCGCCTACGAGGCGGTTTCCGGGTTGGCTGACAACGCCACTCTATGCTCGTATTTCATTCTAAAAGCGGCAGAGGTGACTAGGGTCATTGTCTCGCTGATGGATAAAGGCGCGAACACCAAAGGCATGCTGTTCGACCTGTCAGCGGGCGCGGTATCGTCTTGCAACGCCAACGGGATTACTGATGCATCGGCTTGCGGCATCATCAAGCTTGGCAACGGCTTCTATCTTTGCTGGGTAGCAAATAGCGTCGGTACAGGGGCGTTTACGCCGCGCTGTTGGCTGCATCTGGTGTCTGGCTCTTCGGTCAGCTACGCCGGCACGGCGGGGCGGGGCGTCTATGTCTGGCATGGTCAGTTTGAGGCGGGCTCGTTCCCAACTTCGCCCATCCCCACCACCTCCTCCCCCTTCACCCGCGCCGCAGACGTCAACACCCTACTGCTGTCCTCTGTGCCGGGGTGGAACCCCAATGAGGGGACGATCTGTGTGGAGGCGATGGCCCTGGCTGCCGTGCCTGACACCATGATTGTAGGCTTTGACGGCGGGTCGTTCGGTAATTCGATGTACATCATGAACAGCGGAACTGCGCAGATTTCTGCCAATGTAAATGTCGGCGGGGCTTCGCAGGCCAGTCTTGCTGCGAATGTCACGCAAACAACAATGAACAAAATGGCGTTTTCGTGGAAGACAAACGACTTTGGCTTCTCTGTAAACGGCGGGGCAGCTGCTACGGATACCGGCGGGTCTATCCCTTCAATCACGTCTCTTCACATCGGCAAAGCGCCATGGGGTTCATTCAACTACCTCAACGGAACCATCCGCCGCATCACGCTTTTCCCGCGGCGCCTGTCCAACTCCACCCTGCAACTGCTTACCGCGTGAGGTTGACCATGCCTGTCCTGAGACTGCGCGCGGATGACGAGGCCGCGCTGATTGAAGCCCTGCCGATGCTGCGGGGCGCCGACGAGGCCGGCGCTCCGTGCTGGCTGACCGCCGGCCCGGTGTGCGACCTGGACCCTATCGGCCCGCTCGCTCTGACGGCCCCTGTGACCGATCCCGAGACGGGGGAGGTGACGGAGCCAGCAGTCGTGGACGAGCGGTGGCACGCCAATCTGCGCGGCCCGCGCATCGGCGCCGATCCTGTCGAATGGGAGGCCATCGTCGCCGCTGCTGAGCCCTACACGCTTTCCGAAGTGAACAACCCGCGCCGGAGGTTCATGCTGTGACCTATCCAATCGCAAGCCCCATGCGCGCTGGGCTTATGTCGCCGGCACATGCGCAGTTCGTCGAAGCTGGATCGCTGTTCTGCGGAACGGCCAGCGGCACGGCCAATGCGCTCACAGTCTCGACCGGGAAGAGCCTCACCGGACTCATGGTCAACCAGATCGTCGGGCTGAAGACGGGAGCGTCGGCGAACAGCGGCGCCGCGACGATGAACGTTGACGGCCTCGGGGCCAAGGCGATCCAGAAGAACGGATCAGCGCTGTCGGCGGGCGATCTGCCGGCCAGCACGAATGTGTGGGCGCAATACGACGGCACCGCCTTCCAGCTTCTCGGCGGCGCTGGTGGCGGCGTCAGTTTCCAGACGCTGACGAAGACCGGGGCATACACCGTCACTGCCGCTGACGCTGGCAAGTTGATCGACTGCAACGGCACATTCACGATCACCTTTCCAACTGCATCGACGGTTAGCAGCGGCTTCACCGTTGTTGTCCACAATTCCGGCTCTGGGACTGTGTCTGTGTCAGCCGATGGGGTGACGCCGCAGCTAACGCCTGGAACGTGGGCTTTTTTGATTGGCGACGGGACGACATACCGTGCTCTCGCGTCCGATGCGAGGAGCAAAGCGACGTTGAGCCCTACCGACAAGTCGGGCGGAACTCTCTCAAACGCAAACCTTACACTGCAAGGCGGGCAGGCAAGGGCTACTAGTCAGATTTTTGGCAAAAGATATTGGGAAGTATACATCAATGCCATATCCGGGGCATGTCAGCTTGGCGTATCAAATATGTCGCATGCAATTTCGACAACGCCAGGAACCGACACAAGTTCTTGGGCTTTTACTGAGGGAGGCAGCAAATATTATAGCGGCGCACCAACTTCGCTGGGCTCTGCCCAAAGCGCAGGGCAAGTTCTTATGTTTGCAGTTGATGTGAGTGCTGGTGCGATCTGGTTTGGAGCGAACGGCACTTGGTATGGCTCAGGAAATCCCGCGAGCGGAGCAAACCCCGCGTTTACCGGGCTATCAGGGTCACTATATCCGACACTTGCACCAGCAAACGCGACGTACACTGCGCGCTTTAGCTATGACCAGTGGTCGTACTCCGCGCCGACTGGCTTTGGTCAGATCACTTAAGGAGGTGCTCAATGATCATCGAAACGATCCCGGCTTTTGACGGCCGGACGCACCGCAAGGCCGCCACCTACACCGACACGGAGGAAGACGGCCACACCCTGCGGACCTGGGATGTGGAGCCGATCCCCCCGGAAGAAATCGCCGCCGCTCTGCTCGCCGCCCAGAACGCTGCGATCTCAGCCAACAACCAGGCCGCCGGGCGGGCGCGCGAAGCCTACCTGACCGCTGTGCCGGGTCAGGCCACTACCTACGCCGCCAAGCAGGCGGAGATGCAGCGGTGGGTCGCCGCCGGACGGCCGGATGACGCTGACGCAACGCCCTACCCGTGGGCCGGTGACCGGGCCGATCTGCGCGCCGTCTCCGTCGCTGATGTGCTGGCGGAGTGGGAGGCTGTCACCTTCGCCTGGGAGACCGTCGGCCGGCAGATCGAGCGCGAGCGCGAGCGCGTCAATGAGGCTATCAGCGCGGCCGGCTCCCTGGACGCGATCCAGGCAGCGCGGGACAGCGCGGTCTACCCGTCGCCCTGATCCCGCGACAACACTCCAGCCCCGACCGACCCGGCCGCCTCGCGCGGCCTTTTTTATGCCCGGAGATCTGAACCATGGTGACGCTCACGACTGATGCCATCATTGACACCATCCTCCGCCGGGAGGGCTGGCCTCGCTACACCGACCGGCCGTCCGACCGCGGCGGCCCGACGAAGGGCGGCATCACCCTGGCGACGCTGACGAGCTGGAGGAAGCGCCCGGTCACGGCGGCAGATGTCGCCGCCCTGGACGAAGCGGAGGTACGGGCGATCTACCGCGCCCGTTACATCGAGGAGCCGGGTTTCGCCGACATCGCCGACGACGCGCTCCGTGCCCTGGTGATCGACAGCGGCGTGAACCATGGCCCGGCCCGCGCCGGCACGTGGCTGCAGGAGGCGGTCAACGATCTGGCTGGCCGACCGCTCCTGAGGGTGGACGGCGCCGTCGGGCCCAAGACGCTAGCCGCCGTCAACAGCGGCGACGCTGCCGGGCTGTGGCGCTCGGTCTTCGCTCAGCGGATGCGGTTCTACGGGCAGATCATCACCGGGGATGCCCGGAAGCGGGGCCGGGTCGAGGACGACGCGCTGAACGCCGCCGGGTGGCTCAACCGGTTGGCCGAGTTCATGGACGCCTGACCGCGACAAAGTGATCGTGCACCGCCGGTTGCGCTGACCCCCGATTTGCATGCTTGCTGAACTCGGAGGAAATCAGTCAACGGCCCAGCATTTCCAAGGGCTGAGGGTACGATCCGGCCCGTAGAGGAACTCAGCATCAGAGGTTGCAGGAAGGGAGGGGACAATCTGTCACCCCCCTTAGCCATCGCAACAGTCCACACGCCGCCGAGCCCAAGGTATGTGCATGACGCACATACCTTCCGGCGGCCTCATGCCCGAAGGAGGGGCAAAGCACATGGACCTGAACGACGTTCTCAAGGGCGGCCAGTTGGCCGGCAAGCGCAAGCTGGTGATGACCTTGGTCGCCGCGGTCGCCATCGCGGGGGCTTACCTCGTGGGGGATGCGTCGCTGATCGACGCGCTCCAGCAGATGGTGCCGGTGCTGCTGGGGATGTGACCTGCGTTGGGCTCGTCACAACGCAGATGGCGGGCCGAGCGTCAGAACGCCGCTTGGTCCGCCGACTTCTCCCCCCGCATGCCGCCCCACCAACGCTGACCATTGGCCCGGTGCCGGCCGCAGTACCAGCGGACCCCCACTTCGGATCCCGGCGGCCCGAAGCCGAAGAATGCATTCCTGCCGCCGCAGACGGGGCAGATGCGGTCCGAGAGGTTCGGCCCAGGCGCATTGTTGTGGTCAGCCATTACCGTCCAAGCCTTGCATCAATTCCGACGGCCACGTTCTTAGACCCGCACGAGGCGCAGCGCCACGGCAGATCGCGGGGATGCCGGCCATACCCAAAGCGCATCAGCAGCCGCGCCGGGTCAAGCTCCACCTGATGCCCGCAGGATCGGCACCTCACCGCTACGGTGTCGCCGTGGCGGTTCCAGTCGCCGAGACATCGGAATTCCTTCGTGCTCACGCTCGCTCTCCGCTCATGCCGTCAGCCAGAATACCATCCGATATTTGCTCGCAAGTGTCTGATATGCATAGGCGCGGGAGCGCGTGTTTTCGCGTCCGCGGCCATAAGGGCATGCCTGTAACGCTTTGAAATTGCTTGGTTCCCGCAGCGCGCGGCAACTACAGAAGCCGTATATGGCGCTGGAAAATGGCATTGAAATATAAGGGAAATTCGCCTCGATCCAGAAAATTCCCGAAATTCTTCCGACAGCGCGTTCCCTATCCGGCCTTCACCTCGACCCACTCCGTTCCCCGGCTGTCGCGGTATGTCGCCGTCATTTCTGGCGATTTGTGTCCGAGAAGGGCCTGCGCATCCGCGCCCTGCTCGGCGTACAGCCGGGCGGCCAGCGAGCGCAGTTCATGGAAGGTCGGCGGGGTCTTGCCCCTCTCCCATGTGATGCCGGATTGCTCGCGCGCGTCAGCGAAGGCGTTGGTGATTGCGTTCAGCGGCACCTTTGCCCCGGCGCGCCCGGACCCCCATGTCGTGGCGTGGTGGATGAAATGGCGGCTGAGCACATTGTCCTGACACCGGGCGATGACTTCGCCGACCGTCCAGCCGACCGCTTCCAGCCGCAGTGCGAGCGGGATGCAGACCTTGGCTTTCGTCTTCCCCTGTTCAACCCACAGCTTTCCGTCGCGCACGTCCTTTGGCCCCATCCTGCCGATGTCCTCGCGCCGTTGCCCGGTCACCAACGCCAATTCCATCGCCCGCGCCACCCATGCCGGGTGATGCGCTAGGGCGGCGGCGTGGATTTTGCGGAAGTCTTCAAGCGTCAGGCGGGCGCGCTTCACCTCGACCGTTGGCGTGCGGGTCGGTGCGACCGGGTTGCTCAGCACCCACCCCTTTGCCTGCGCGGCCTTGAACACGTCCAGCAAAAACGAGCGCATCGCCGCAGCCATGCGCTTTTTGCCCCGCGCGTCCCACTGGTCGATGAACTCCGCCACGTCACGGGTGGTGATGGCGTCTATGCGATGATCCGCCCAGCGAGCACGGACGGTACTCAGGCGCGAGCGGAACACCTTCATGCTGTTGGCGGCCAAGCCGCGAGCTTCGAGCACCTTCAGGTAATTGTCGCACCACGCGCCCATGCTGTTGTCTTTGCCGGTGATCAGCCGGTCAACCAGCGAGCGCTTGCCGCGTGTGCCCTCCACCTCGTGGTTGGCCTCAATCGCTTGGCTGATGGCCGCGCGCCGGTCGCGGCCTAGCCCGTACTCCTTGCTGTCCCGCGGGTCGCGCCATGCGAAGTAGCCGGCGCGCTCGTAGAGGTTCGGCGGGAGCCCCTTGGTCTTCGTGCTACGC
Source organism: Azospirillum sp. B21 (assembly GCF_008364825.1). GTDB lineage: Bacteria > Pseudomonadota > Alphaproteobacteria > Azospirillales > Azospirillaceae > Azospirillum. The sequence continues at coordinate 30,623 of NZ_VTTO01000030.1, read as the reverse complement.
CGTCTTCCCACGGATCCTCTCCACCAACGGGCCGCTCGGCGCCCTCTTCTTCGGGGTGACGATAGGCTTATTCGGGTCGATGTGACGAGCGGTCGGGATCACAAAGTACGTGCGCCCATGCTTCTCCGGCAGCGGATAGATGCGGGCCTGTCGCGCCCATCTGCGCAGTGTGTCGAGGTTGGGCCGGTGCTTCCCATAGACCGCCTCCGCCCACTCTTCCAGGGTCAGCAGCTTATCACCCATTCGCCTTCTCCCCCTCCTGCGCGGCCGGCATGGCTCTGTCAGCGCTCCACCAGCCTCTGCAGAACAACCGTTCAGACCATGATGACTGAGGCCCTGCAGGCCCTGGCGATGGCTCCCCGTTTCGCCGCGCTTCTTCCCCTGCCTCGAATGGCGTCAGGTCGTGGCGCTGCCATATGGTGTCAGTCTGCATTGCTGGCCTCCCTGATGGCGATGAGAAGGGCAAGGGCGGGGGTGGGGCCGGAGAGCCAGTCCAGCGCGCGGCAGTACGCCTCCCAATGCGTCGCGCCGTCAGCGTGGGTGAACGGGCCGTTGACGCCCCATGCCATCCCCTCCGGCACCAGCGCGGCGACGACGCCAAGCAGGACGGCGCGGGGCAGGCGGCCTGCGCGGACGGCCACGATGATGTCGATCAGCGGCATGGCCCGCGCGGCGTCATCGACCCGCTGGCACACAAAATCGCGCACCGCGTCGCACTCCTCCTCCACCGTCACGGCAGAGCGGGCGCGCTCCAACAGGTTAGGCGGCATTGCGGCGCTTCTCCATGGCTTTCCGGTATCGATCGTGATAGGCGGCGTCTGTCTCGGCGCGGGCTTCATCGGTTGGCAGGCCGCAGAGCCGCAAGTCACGGCGGAACCGGCGGCGCTGCTCATTCGTCAAGCGGGCGGGGATTGGGTATGCCGCGGGAGCGCCGGTCCAAGTGATTTCGCCGGTGATGAGCTTCCGGTAATACTCAACGCCCTTCGGCGCGGCGGCCTTGTCGAAGCAAGCATTGTGGGCAAAGTTTCCGGGACCATTGCACTGCATGGCGTGACCTCGAATTACCTTGCCGCAGAAGGTGCATGTCGGTTTGGTCAGGTCAGCGCTCATCGGTCGCCTCCTTCGCCGACAGGGCGGCGCTGCTCGGCTCCTCGCGGCCAGAGAACTCCATGCGGGCCAGCACTGACCAATTCCAGCAGTCTCGCAGAACCAGAGCGACGGCCACGAGCCGGTCTTTGTGCCATAGCTCGACCGTGCCGCCGTCGCCCTTCAACCGGTCCGTTTTGATTGTCGTGTGCGGCGCTTTCAGGCCGTCACGGCGGACGATGTCCTCAATCCACGACCAAGCGACCCTGCCGGCCTCAATCTCGTCCATGTAGCGAGGCGCCTCCCGCATCCTGTCCCGCTCTGCCGTCACAGCGGCAAGCGCGGCCTTGCACTCCGCGTACTCCCTGACTACTGACCCGTAGGAGCCATGGTCAGCGCCGGCCAGCATCGTCGCCACGACAGCCACGGCCTTGGCGGCGTCTGTCTGGCCGGTAAGCGCGATCAGGTCGGCAAGCGCGGCCTCTGCGGTGGTGGCGCGGGTCTCGGCCTCCTTGCGCGCGGCCCACACCTTCAACAACGCGCCGCCGGCCGCGAGAGAGCGCTCCAGTTCGTCGAGCATGTCGCGGTAAAGCGACGCTGACGACTCCTCGAAGACCGCCTTCTCGCGCGCCTTGACCATCTCCGGCCGCAATTCGGTGGCGTCCATCAGGATGACTTCGCGGCGCGTATCATTGCCCAGCGGTCCAGGCTTATAGCCGAGCGCTTGGAGGACGGCATCACGGTCAGCCTCTGCCATCGTCAGCCGCTCGACCTCCGCCCGCTGGGCCTCGATCTGCCGTTCCTGCTCCACCAGCTTGGCGTCTACTCGGTCGGTGTGGAGCTTTTGAGCACGGAGGACGTGGGCGGAGTCGCGCATCAGGGCGCCCGTGCCGTGTCCAAGGATTTCAGCGCCGTGATCCAGCTTGGCCGCCAGTTCTTCCGGCGTCGCGGTGGTGGTCGCGGTGGTGGTCGGGGCGGTCATCGGGCGGGCTCCTTGGGATGGAAGCGGGCGGGGAAGGTGCGACCGCAGACGCCGATGTCGCATCCGTCCTGATCGCTCACCGTCCGCTTATCGAGATTTGCGGGAAGCCAGCTTGGAAGCGTGACCGAGCAACGACCCACCCCCTCACTCTCCGGCGTGTACCATTTGCAGTATGCGCATTGCCTCTCAGCCATTTACTTGCCCTCCCCGGCGGAGCGGATGGCGGCGCCGCGCGTGATCTCGACCGGCTTCCACTCGCCATTCTCGGGCAGATTGGCGTTCTCCCATCCGTAATCGGTCGCCCGCTGCCACCGCCCCTTGATGCCGCGTCGGAGCTGCGGCGATCCCGGCCGATATGCCCGCCAGCGGTACGTGCAGGTTGACCGAACGTCAATCATGCCGTTCTGCGGGGCCTCGCTAATCGGCTTCCAATCGCCCTCCACCTCCGGAGCGGAAGCGCGGGCGGCGTATTCACCGGCGAAGTTGTGGGCGTGGGCGATGCCTTCCGCTTCGGTTTCGATGCATCCGCCCGTGATGACCTTCGCGCGGCCCGGCGCGGTCAACTCAATCAGCATCCATTTGTCAGGGGCGTTGCGGTACGGCGTCGCCACCAGTACCAGACCCGGCGGGAGGTCGCTCACCCCGCGCTCTTCGGCGTCGGGCTGCGCGCTCCGCAGCGGCACCGGCACGCCAAGCCCGGCCTGCGCCGTGAAGTCGGCGAGCACCTCGTACCCGGCGGTCATCGTCGGCGCTTCGTGCATTTCCTTCAGCAGGTCCATCAGCGCCTTGGACAGGTCGCGCTCGTCCTTCAGGGCGTCTGGCTGCGCGGCGGACGGGGAGGCGGGGGCGGCGCGACGGTTCCAGGCGGCGGCGGCTTCCTCCTGCGTCTTGAAGCCGACAACGCCGTGGTTTTTCACGCCGCACGCCGGGCAGTTGACGTAATGGAAAGTGTCTTGCGTCCATTCTTGCTCACGGACGGTGCAGGGGTCGTAGGTGACGCGGCCGAAGCTGGTCGGCGTGTCGCACATGGGGCAGGGCAGTAAGGCGGTCGTGGTGTCGGCGGTCATGGCGGGGTCCTCTCAGGCGGGGGTGGCGGAGTTCTGGGCGCGACGACCAGCGGCGGCGGTCAGCAGGATCGTCCAGGGGTTCGCATCGCCCTGGTACGGGCAGTTGATCCCACTGGCTTTGGTGATGCCGTGGTGCAGCGGCTCCTCATAGCTGACGTGGATCGCGCGACCACAGCAGCGGCAGCGCATCAGGTCGCCATCCTGCTCGTAGACGTGAGAGAGGGCGCAGAGGGCGTCATTCCACTTGCCTTCGGCCAGCAGATCGGCGGCAAGGGTCTTTCGTTTGGGGGCGGCCTTTTCGAGGGCGCGGGAAGCGGACTTCATGGTGTTCTCCTGCGCTATTCGCGCGCGTCTGTGGTGGAGGGGCTGGCGCGCCCCTCTGGTGTCGTTCAGGCGCCCAACCCAGCCCGGTGCGCGTCGTCTTCCATCCGCGCGAGCGCCGCTTCCAGGGCCGGCACGCGCTCGTCGGGCGTGTCGTCGGAAGCGCCGGCGGGCGCCTCCAGGGTCAGGTGATCGAACCGGTGCTGTGCGGCGTGGCGGCGGGCAGCGCGGATCAGGCGGGAGGTCGGCCGGCTCATGGCACGTCGCCTGGGAAGCCGTCGTCCTCGTCTGCCGGCATGTCCGCCATGGCGGCGCGGCGCTTGCGGTCCTCGTGGTCGGGAAGCAGGGCGCGCTTCTGGTCCTTCGACAGGCGCCCCCAGAACGCGGCGTAGGCATCGGTGCCGCGCTCGACGGCTTCTTCCGCCTCGGCGGCAATGGCGTCCAGATCGAAGCCCGGCCCGGCGTCGGACGCCTCCAGCGGCTGAACGACGAACGGCTTCCGGGTGGCGCGCGTGGCGGTCAGCACCAGCTTCTTCGGCCCGTCGATGTGGCTCATGTGCGAGATACGGATCCCGCCGACCTGCACGCCGCCGAACGCCACGCTCTCGTCCCGGTAGAGCGTCATCGCCCGGCCAGCGTAGGCGGCTCCATCCGCCCCCCACAGGCTGACCAGCACGCGCCGCATGGACTTGCACGGCTTGTAGGGCTTGCCGTCGTCGCCTTCGAAGTTGATGGCGATTGGCTGGTCCGCGGCGGCCAGAAGGGACACCCGCGTCACCCGGATCGTGCGCGCTCCGCCGATCAGGTCGTCCGCGTTCATCTGGTCCGACTTGGGCGCAATCGTCTTACGGATGTCGATCATATGCGGATCTCCATCTCAACCCGCCGCTCGGTCATCGGCATGCGGGCGGCGGCGTGGCGGTACTGCTCCAGCGCGGCCGAAAGCCGCTTCTCGAACGCCGATGCGGCCTCGATGATGGCGGTCTGGATTTCGGGATCGGGATAGGCGCGGACGACGAACATCGGCATCCCGCCGCAGTAGCTGATGAAGTCCAGCCACTTCCGCTCCGCCACCATCAATCCCGTCTGGACCTGGATCAGGTAATCAGCCGGGATGGCGCCGTTCACGATGGTCTCAGCCTGGAACTTCTGCCGGCGGCTCTTGACCTCGATAAGCCCGTCGTCCCCGACCAGGCCGTCCGGCGAATAGCCGATCGTGAAGCCCCACCGGTCGTTCGTGATGAAGCCCACCTCCTCCACCGGCGCGAACTTCTCGGCGTAGAGGGCGCGGGCGGCGATCTCGTCGTCCCATCCGCGGATCATGTCGTCGCCGATGTAATGCGGCTCGACGTGCTTGGTCGCGCGCTGGGCGAGCAGCTCGTACAGGTGGGCGCGCTCCTTCTCGTTGCTGGCGATCTTGAGCGTCGGGGTGATGATCAGCTTCATCTCACTGGCGGTCAGCAGGCCGCAGCGCGCGGCCAGCCACTCGTCCGTGCCCTGGACCAGATCGGCATGGTGGATGATGTGGGTCCGGTTGATCGCGTTCATCGTCGGATCCTCAGTAGGAGATGCGGACGTTCGGCACGTTGCCCTTGGCGATGGCTTCCACCGCGGTCCGGGCGGCGCCTTCCGACAGGCCGGCAGCAACGAAGGCGTCCAGGGCGGCGCGGTTGATGCTGGCGCGGTGCGCCTTGTCCGCCTCACGCTGGCGGGCAGCCTCTTCCGCGGCGCGGCTGGCCTGCTCGATACGCTCACGCTCCAGGCGGGCGGCTTCCTCAGCCTGACGTTGGGCGCGTTCGTCGGCGGCCTTGCGCTCCTTCTCCGCCCGGCGCGCGGCTTCGATGCGGTCGCGCTCCGCCTTCTCCTCCGCCTCTTTGGCGCGCCGCTCGGCCGCCTGCCGGTCACGTTCCGCCTGAGCGGCACGCTCCTCAGCCTCGGCCCGCTCCCGCTCAACCCGCTGGCGCTCGCGCTCGGCGGCCTCGGCCTTCTCGCGGGCTTCCCGCTCGATCCGCTCGCGTTCGGCAGCAGCGCGGCGTTCGGCTTCCTCGGCTTCCCGGCGGGCCTTCTCCTCCGCCGCGATCCGGGCTTCCTCGGCAGCGCGGGCGGCGGCTTCCTGCTTCTCGCGCTCGATCCGCTCGGCTTCTTCGCGGGCGGCGCGCTCGGCCGCTTCCTTGCGCAGGCGCTCCAGTTCGGCGCGCTCGGCGTCACGCTTCCGGCTCTCCTCCAGTATCGCCTCCAGCTTGGCGACCGCCCCGGCCTTGGCGTCTTCGGCGCGCTTCGTGAACTCCCGGAACCCGCTGGTGTCGGCGGCCTGCGCCTCCTCCAGCCGGGCAGCGATGGCGTCGGTATCCGGCGGCACGCCGAACATGCTCAGGGCGATTAGGGCGGCAATCCCATCCTCATGCGCCTTGATCCGCGCCGCTTCCGCTGCCTCGAAATCGTCCAGCGGCTTGCGCACCTCGTCCTTCAGCGCGTCCAGCCGGTCGCGCGCCTTTTTCCGATCCGCATTGACCGCATTGATGAAGGCGCGGGTCTCTTCGGTGAGCTTTGCGCCCATGTCGTCCAGGGCAGTCTTGGAGCGGGCGACCTTGTAGGCCAGCGACGCGACTTCCTTGCGGCCCTTCGGCGTGCTGATGTCGAGATCCTTGGCGGAGGCGCGAACTTCGGCCTCCAGCCTCTCCAAGATCGTGTCGACGCCGCCGGGGGCGAAGACCTGGGTGGGGACGAGGGCCGCCATGTCCAGGGTGGCAACGGCGGTGGACGGCTGTTCGATGGTGTCGGTGGTCATGATGGTTTCTTGTCCTTGGGGGTGTGGGGGAAGCGGCTCACTCCGCCGCGATGCCAAATCCATGTCCGCCGGACCGCGCCCATTCGCGCCGATCCTCGGCCGCCATCTCGGCGCGCATCTCCGCCGCATGCTCGCGGTCGGCCCGCTCCTCCTCGATGCCGATGCGCTGCAGCTGCGCCTCCAGCCGGTCGGTCAGCAGGACGTTCGGGAAGCTGATCCAGCCGTCACCGGACGGTCCGCCGATCTCGATCTGGACCATGTAGACCTCGAAGCTCTCGGGCTCGTCGGGCTCGATCTGCACGCCACCCTCACGGCGACCGCGGCATGGCCCGTGGTAGATGCCGCTGAACCGGACGGCGAAGTCCTCGCCGCCGTCTTCCCCGCCGAAGCTGAGGGGTAGGGATGTGGAGATCCATTTCATGTCAGGCTCCCAAGGCGAGAAGGAACAGGCCGCCGCCAACGATCAGGCCGAGCCCGAACAGGGCGGAGTGGGCGAGGTCGCTCAGCAGGCGCTTCATGCCGGAACCACGCGGCTGAGGTCGCAGCGCTCACGGACGCCCATGAGCCAGACGCCGGGGCGGTCGCCGGTCAGCGACGCCTTGCTGGCGGTGCGGGTGGTGATGCGGCGGCCGAGGAAGGTCCGGACGGTGACGGGGGTCCCGGGCGGGGTGTCGGCGTTGAAGGCCTCGACGGCGCGCTCCAGGTGGGTGCGGGAGTGGCGCATCGGTCAGCCCTCCGCCTTGGCGATGGCGGACATGATGCGGCTGGTCGCCGTGCCTTCCATCGTGAAGCCGGCGGCGCGCAGAAGGCGGACGGCATCATGCAGCGCCCCCAGCAGGTCCGGCGCGGCGGCGATCAGGCGGGCGTTTGCCTCCGCCGGGAAGGTGCCCTGCCAGTGCGGCGCCTTCTCGATCACCTTGGCAATCGGCGCGTCACCGGCGGTCTTGTCGGCTTCGTCCTGCGGGCGGCGACCGATGCAAAGGCCGCCCCAACCGCGCATGTTGACGACGTGCCAGGGGCCGGGGGTGTGTTGCGTGCTCATGTCTGTCTCCAGGGGAGTTGCGCGCTGTCCGCAGCCCTCCGTTCGGTCATCAGCATTTCTGCATCTCCATTCAGCTTGCCTCAGCCGCCACGCAGCGGCTCAGGAAAGCGCCCGGCAGTGCCGGGCGGCGGGGTTAGGCGGCTTCGGCGGAGCGGATGTATTCGGCGTGGGCCGCTTCAACTCGCTCAGCGACTTCGTGCAGGCCTTCCTGGCGCAGCGCCCAAGGGCTGATGTGGCTCCAGGGGTCGGAGCGGAGCTTCTCGATCTGATGGGCGCGTTCGGTCAGCTTGCCGGCCTCCGCGCGCATCTCGTTGACCTGACGCTGCGTTACCACTGCATCCCATGGCGGGTTTGGCTTCTGCTTGCCGGCCTTGGTGAAAAGCTGGCCGCTGACCGTGCGCCAGAGCTCCAGGGCGCCCGCTTCGATCCGCCCGGCCTTGGCCCGCAGTTCCGCGGGATCGCCGACGTGGTTGAGAAAGTCTTCGCGCTTCACGGCGTCCCTCTCCAGAAAACCCGCCGGACCCATTCGCAGGCCCGGCGGCAGTGGTGCCAGCCGCGGGGAATGGCTGGGCGGCTGGTGAGGGGAATGTTATGCGCATATGCATCATGCTCGCAAGCACAAAATGCATGTGCGCATCAAAAATGTTCGCCTTTATGCGTGGATCGCACTCAAGCCCCTGCCATAATGCGGTTGCGCGAAATGGGTATGGCTCGCGCTTCGATTGGGGGGAGCGAATGCGAAGGGCTGTTATGTGCGGTGCGTTAGCTGCGGCGGTTCTGGTCGCCGGCTGCACATCGGTATCAGTGCCAATGCCGCAGGCGAAAAAGGGATCGACCGCGGTGATCGGGCAGCGAGCGACCGCAGGCGTCGGCGATCCGATCCTCGCCGAGTTCGATTATTTCTACCGGGCAGGAGTCGTTCCGGATGGCTCGGTGGAGGCGCGATCCGCCGAGTGGACGATGCGCATTCCGGCAGGGACGCCGCTGATGGAGATCTCGCTGCGCGACCAGAAATGGTTCTGCACGACGTACTTCGCGGCCTACAATCTCATGGGAGTTCCTGGGGCCAACGCCTGTCTTCGTGACTCGAAGGGCGACGGGCGCTTCGATCAAGTCGACCACACCGGCATAAGCTGGGGCGTCGCGCAAACCCAGCCCGTCGCGTATCGCGCGACCGAGATCGCGCAGCCGGGCGGGTTCAAGGTTGAACTCCTGTACGAAGGCATCTCAGGGAACGTCGTCAACATCACCTACCGCGAATTCGCGGAGAACATGATCCGCCCAGCCTTTCAGCAGGATCTGAAATACACACTCGCCAAGGCCGACGAAGAGATCTCCTTCCGAGGCGCCCGGCTGGTCATCCACGCCGCCACGAACAGCAAGATCGACTACACGGTCCTGTCGGGGATGCGCCGGCAATGACCGACAACCTCCCCGCCCGCGTCGCCGCCCTGGAGCTGCTGGTCGAGCAGCTGATCCTGGAGCGCGTCCAGATGACCGACAGCCCAGCGGATGCGCTGCGCCAGGCCATGGGCGGAATGGTGGAGATCATCGACCAGCGGCCGGATGTGCCGGCGGAAGCGGTGGGCGCGATAGCCGACATCCTGGCGCGGGTGATGAACAGGTTGGGGGAGGGGTGAGGGCGTCAACGCGGCGCATGGCGACCGGCGGCGGTTGACCGACTAACCCCTTTGCGCGAAAATCCAGCATTCGACACAAACGCGAAGAGCCGGGGCGGCGATCCCGGCTCTTCTGGTGGATGGGTCGAAAGCGGGGCCGCCTCGATGCCAACCATGTCAAGGCCGAGACTGCAACAGTCTCCCGGCAGGCGTCAAGACGGTTCCGCGCTCGCGAAACGAGTCCCAGGAGCAGCCATGTCGGACCAGTATGATTTTCACGCCCAGCTTGTCGTTGTCGACTTCCACGACCAGAAGGTTCCTATCGTCCATCACGAAGGCCGGCCGTATGTCCCGTTGAAGCCGATTTGCGATAATCTCGGGATCGACTGGAGTTCTCAGCACAAGAGGGTTAAGCGGGATCCCGTCCTCAACGAAGGGATGGTCAATTTGACCATGCCTTCCAAGGGCGGGGCGCAGGAGATGGCTTGCCTGCCGCTGGAGTACCTGAATGGTTGGCTGTTCGGGATCAGCGACAATGCTGTGAGCGAAGGGGTCAAGGATCGACTCCTAATGTACAAGCGCGAGTGTTATTCCGCGCTAAGCAGCTACTTCTCGCGTGGCTTCGCCATCGACGAGAAGCGGATCGAGACCGATGAGGACGCTCGCGAGGCCCTTATCAGTCGCTTGCGCAAGCTGCGGACCGAGGACAAGGCCCTTTACAAGCGCATCCTGGATGCCATCAAAGAAACCTCATCGGATTACGAATTCGTCAAGGCGAACTTCCCGAAGCGCCTCGCCGGCTTCTTCGCGGCGATCCAAGACAAGTTCCACTACGCTGTCAGCGGGCATACCGCCACGGAGTTGGTGGTAAAAAACGCAGACGGAACCAAGCCGTATGCCGGGATGCTGGCGTACTCCGGGGATCCTCACGCGATCAAGACCGCCGACGTCGCCACCGGGAAGAACTACTTGAACGAAAAGGAATTCCGGAAGCTTGAGAACATCTATGAGCAGCTCTGGTTGCTCATCGAGAGCCGCATCCTGAATGGCGAGAAAATGACCATCGCCAAGTGGGAAAGCGAGTTGCAGAACCTTCTGCTGTTCAACGGCTACACTGTCATGACGGCCTATAGCTCCGTCTCTCGCCGCGACGCTGATGCCGCCGCTGCGAAAGAACTGCGGACATACAAGGACCGTCTGCGCTTCGCCCTTCCGCCAGCCGACGAAGATTGACCAGCCCGCGCCACTACGACAGCCCGCCCGCCACCCGGCCGGCGGGCTTTCTTGTGCCTGGGTGCGACAATTACGACGCTGAAACAGAAGCCCCGTTGCCGCTCAACGGTTTAGCGTCTGCCGCATACCCGCCTATGCAATCGCACGTCGCAAGTTGTCACGGCGCGGCGCTACCTTCGGATAACCCCATTCGGTATAGTGCCGCTTCCGCCGCGCCCACGAGCGGAAGGCGGCCAGCTTGGGGGTATGCACTCCACCCTCACCGGCCGCCTCAGAGCTTCACCTCGCAGGGTCGTGTCGTGCGCGTCTGCGCATGACGCAACACGCCACTTGCCGCCGCACCTCCGGGGCGCGGTCGGTTTAGCATGAGGTGAGCCCAGTGCGCGACAAGACTCATATCCGGGTATTCCCTGACAGGCGATCTGTGCGTGGCGCATTCTTGCGCCGCGACGCATACGCTTGACTTTTCAGAAAAGCGTAACCTGCGCGGTTAGGACGCAACTCTTCGGGTTGCGGACGAGTTTCCTATTTGTTCTAATCTTGGTGCTTGTGATGACAATGGAGCGGATGGTGGGTGACGACGGGGCAGGGGATTTGATGGCAGACTTCGACAGCCTGCCCGCTCAGGATCAAGCCGAACTGCGCCAGCTTATTCGGAAGCGCGCGAACGCCTTGCGCGCACGGCGGCGGCCCGGCGGCGGATCATCGCCTCATAGTTCGCCCGCTCGTCCGGATCATGCTCGCCGATGATCTCCAGGTCATCCAGCAGCGACGGCTCTGGCTGGGGCTCATCAGCCTCAGCCGCAGCGCCGTTTTCGAACTCATCGACCGTCACCCCGGCAAGCTGCGCCAGGGCGACAAGGTTCTCGTGGGTGTAGTTCCCGCCATTCTCCCAGCGGGAGATGGTCGCCTGATCGACGCCCAATAGCTCCCCGAAGGCCCTCTGGTTGAGGCCCTTCTGCCGGCGCAGCACTTTGATCTTTTGGGCGATGTCTGCCATGCGCCCATGCATAGCCCCGCGCATGCATGATGGCAAATGCACGCGCGCATTTTCTTGTTGCGGCGTGATGCATATGTGCATATCATCGTGCATATGAACCCCATGCATCATATCCGGACGTCCGTCCTCAAGATCTCGCAGAAAGCTATGGCTGAGATCACCGGGCGCGACCAAGCGACCGTCAGCCGGTGGGAGCGCGGCGAGCTGGAGCCGTCGCGCGACGACATGGAGCGGGTCAGGAATTTTGCGCGCTCCCTGAAGCGGCGCTGGGACGACAAGCTGTTCTTCGAGGCCCCGCCCGAAGTCGATGGCATTGCGCCCCCCCGTCGCCGCCCCCGCCGCGCCCCCGCCGAGGCGAGGGCGTCGTGAAGCCCTGCCGCTGCCCGTGCGGTCTGGCCGTGGAGCTGCGCGCGGTTGCTGCGCCCGGCACCTACTGGTCCGCCTGCGACAACTGCCTGGACGCCTGCTCTGCGGCGCTCCGGGACAGCCTGCGCCAGTCGGTCGCCAGCAGCCGGAGCATCGGCGCTGCGGCTCGGATGTTCGCCGAGGTCAACCAGACCACGGCGGCCCTTTCCCCCGTCCGCCGCTTCAGGGCGGACAGCTAACCCCCACCCACGAAAAAGCCGGCCCCGCTTCCCAACGTTGGCCGGCTTCTCGTCACAGAGGATCAAGATATGCGCTTCAGGCACGATAAATACCCCATCAGTTGCGCCCGCGTCCACGACGCAATCGGCGCAGACGCCCTCCACCTTCGCGCATCAACTGGGCTGACCCATCAGGGCACACAGCGGGCGGCGCGCGAATTCGGTCTGTTCGATCTGGGCAGCGACCCGGCGGCAGTAGGCGGCGCGGTCAGGCTGTCCAGCATCGTCCCATTCCGCAGCCTCTCGGCGCATCCAGTCGGCGCGCTCCAACCCGCCGGCGGGGCATCGATCGGTGGTCATCGGTCAGCCTCCGAAGGTTTCGCGGACAACGCGGATCAGGCCCTCGGCCTCCGGTTCCTTGCCGGTCATCTGGCCCAGGAGTTCCAGGGTCGCGGTGACGGTCGCCACCAGCACCAGAATATCCGGACGGGGGGCTGACCGATGCTGTTCAGAAGTGTTTCTCATGGCGAGCACTCTGCGCCGACAGCCTCGCCCGAGGTAACCCGTCGTCGGATCGGGAAAGCCGCAATTCTGCGCGGTATTTCCGGCCTGAAGATCGTCCTGTGCAACATCACGCGCGCCGTCCGCCGGCGCCTGCCGCCGGTGAAGCCGTCCCGCTCGCTGGCTGAAATCCTCCGGCTGTCGCAGAGGCAGGCGCAGGACAAGCTGAACGGCAACGCCCGTTGGACCCTGACCGATCTGGTCGCTCTGGCCTGTCACTTCGGCGAGGGGTTCTGGAAGGCCGCGTTCCATGGAGCCGACCGCGCGGAAAGCCCGCGTCGGCGTCGCTTCTCCTGGCGGAGGGCTGCGTGATGGCTGGAACCGACCTGCAGGGCTTCCCGATCCGCACCATCAACACCCGTGCCCGGCAAGGTGCGCTCGATCTGGCCGGCATGGTGGAGGCCGCCATCGCCAAGGGCGCCGCCGTCTGTCGCGTCACCCCTGAAATGATCGTCGAGTACGAGCGCCGCGCCATGGGCATCGCCACCGAGGCGGCCAAGGCCCGCACCAACCGGGGCGGCAACAGCGCGGCGAAGCGCGCCACCCGTACCCGGGCAAATGCCTGGAAGAACGGGGTGCGGTCATGAGCGCGGGCACGGACCTTATGCGTGTCACGAATATTTTGTGCCGCGAGCGCGCCCGCCAGGGCCGGACACAGAACGAAGTCGCTCGGTCGATGGGCCGGACGCAGACGACCCTCTCCCGCTACGAGAACGGCTCGATGCTCCCCGACGTGGAGGCCCTGTTTCAGTGGGCCGCCGCGCTCGGCGGGCGGGTCGTCGTGGAATTCCCGAAGGAGGACGCATGAGCACGACCATGATGCTGACCCGCTACGGGACGCGGGCTTTCGACCTTCCCTTGAGCGCCATCATTCGGACGGCGGAAACCGACCTGCGCCGGCACGCCTACAAGCAGGCCGTGACGGACGTCGAGCGGCCGATGTCGGAGCGGAGCGAGGCCGACGCTCGGCTGGAGACGCTGGGGGGGGTATACGCCTTCGCCCCCAAGCATGTCCGCCGGGCGCGGACGGCGTCCGAGCTCTTGCTAATCGCCGCTCAGGACGCCGAAGCTGCCGCCAAGTCGAAGAGCCCCAACCGCGTCATGCTCTACGGGTCGCCGGAGCGGCTCGTGGACGCGGCCGAAGCGGCAATGGGTGACGGGCGATGAACCCCGACGCTCGCGCCATCCTGTCTGCGTTGCCCGCCGCCGGTCATGACCCGGCGGATGTGGCATCGGTCGCCGCCAAGGCTGGCCGTCCGAACTGGATCGCCAGCAACGCCATCGCCTGCCTGCTGATCGTTGAGCCGGGATCCGTGGAAGCGGTCATCCCGGCCGGACGGAAGAAGATGGGTCCGCTGTATCGCCGCGGCCCGCGCGCCGATGGCCTGTTGGCCGCGGAGTAACGCCAATGAAGACGGTTCCTCGCGCCCCATCGACCCGCCGCTGGATCGGCCCGAAGTCCGTCCAACAGCTGATAAACGGCGTCTCAATGGATTTGGACGCCCTGCCGCCGCATCCGACGGCCGAGCAGGTGCAGGCCAGCATCGACCGCCTGACCGCCATCCGCGACCGCATCGTTCGGGAGGACCGGCCATGAGCCTCCTTCCGCTCTCCGACGAATTCAAGGCGCTCGGCTTCGCCATGGGCGAGGCCGGGGCCCGGTTCGACCGCGAACCCACCCACATCAACCGCGCCAGCTACCTCCACGCCATCCGCCGCGTGGTCGAGCATCAATTCCGCGGCCAGCCCCGCGCGATCCGGCTGCTGATGGACATCCATCAGCGCCAGACCGAACTCGCGTCCGCTCCGCAGGATGGCGCCAGCCAGGAGGCTGCAGAGTGAACCCCGCCGACATCACCATGCCGCGCAACGAGAAGGCCGAGCAGGCGCTTCTCGGTGAATTGCTGGCCAACAACGAGCGCGTCCAGCTTGTGGCGGACATCGTTCGGCCCGAGCACTTCTACGACCAGTTCCACGGCCGCATCTATGATGCCATCGTGGCGCTGGTGAGCCGGGGTGCGGAGGCGAACCCGACGACGCTGCACGGCTACCTGCGCAACGATCCGGACGCGGCCGGCACGCCGGGCGGCGTCGATGCCTACATCGCCAGCCTCTACGAGAGCATGGCCGGCGGCGACGTGAAGGGCTACGCCAAGGCGCTGCTCGATCTCTACCAGCGCCGCCGCTGCATCGAGCTTGGCCTCCAGCTGGTCGCCGACGCGCAGGACATGTCGGTGAGCCGGACGAGTGCCGATGTCATCGACGGCCATGAGTCCGCGCTGCTCCGCCTGGACGACGAAGCGCCGCGGGCGCAGGCGCTGGTCTCGATCCGCGACGCCGTCACCCAGGCCATCGACGCGGCGGAGACGGCATACCGGGCCGGTACGGCGCTGACTGGCGTCACCACCGGCCTGATGGATCTCGACAGCCGCCTTGGCGGCCTCCAGCCGGGCGAGCTGATCATCCTTGGCGCCCGCCCCTCGATGGGCAAGTCGGACCTCGCCTTCAACATCGCGGTCAACGCCGCGAACGCCAAGGCGCGGGGCGAGATGGGCGGCGCGCCGACGCTGATGTTCTCGCAGGAGATGGTCGCGCGCCAGCTGGGCGCCCGCTTCCTCGCCCGCGCCACCGGCATTCCTGCCGACGAGCAGCGCCGCGGCCAGATCGACGAGCGCGCCTTCTCCCGGTTCGCCTCGTCGGTTCCGGAACTCCCGCTGTGGATCGACAGCACGGCCCGCGTCACGCCCGCCCACATCCTGCGCCGCGCCCGCCGCCTCCAGCAGCGCCATGGGCTCGGCCTGATCGTGGTCGACCACCTCAACATCATGGGCGCCCCGGACGGCTTCCGCAGCCAGGGCGAGACCGCCGTCATCACCGAGATCACCCGCGAGATGAAGGGTGTAGCCACCACGCTTGACGTGCCCGTTCTACTGCTCTGCCAGCTTTCCCGGCAGGTCGAGCAGCGCGAGGACAAGCGGCCGACGCTCTCCGACCTTCGCCAGTCCGGCTCCATCGAACAGGACGCCGATACGGTCATGTTCCTCTATCGGGACGAGTATTACCTGAGCCGCACCGAGCCGATGCGCCGGCCCGATGAGGACGACACGAAATACAACTCCCGGTACGAGCGGTGGCAACAGTCCATCGCCGCCTGCCGGAACATCGCCGATGTCATCGTCGCCAAGCAGCGCATGGGGCCTGTTGGCACGACCTCCCTGCAATACGATGGCGCGTCCAGCGCCTTCGCCGATCTTCACCGAAACTGAGGGGGCCTGACCATGGCTCGCATCCGGTCCATCCATCCTGGAATTTTCACGGACGAGGCGTACATGGGCCTCTCCTTTGCGGCGCGCGAACTCATCAAGGGGTTGTGGTGCGAAGCCGATGACCGCGGCGTCTTCGAGTGGAAGCCCGGCACAATCAAGGCGCGCATCATGCCGGCCGATGCCGTCAACGTCTCCGACCTGCTGGCGGAGTTGGAGAAGGCGCGGTTCATCGCCCCCTTCACCGTCGGCGAGCGCCAGTTCGGGGCGATCCGGAACTTTTGCAAATACCAGAAGCCGAAGAAGCCCACCTATCCGCAACCGCTTCCGAAATCGCTCTACGGGTGGGTGGCTTTCTCCCCCACCGACACCGGTTCAGTGGATGACGTGGATGGGAGCGGTGGGGAAGCAGTGGGGAACTCAGGGGGAAGCGCTGGGGGAGCGGTTCCCCTAGGAGTAGGAGTAGGAGTAGGAGAGAAGAAGGAACCTATACCGCCACCTGCTGAAACGTCGCGTCCGGCCGGCGAGCCCAAGCCGGCGGATCGGCCGATGGCGGCGGCGGTCGCTCGGCATTTCCTCGAACAGCGGGAAAAGCACTGGCCGAACACCAGCCGCCTGCCTGCCCCCCTGACCACGATCACGACGCAGGCCCAGCAGCACATCGATGCCGGCGGCACCGTCGATCTGCTGAACGAGGTCATCGACCGCGGGTTCGCGACCTGGGCCAAGCCGACGCCGCCGCAGAGCCTGTTGGCGTTCGGTGACAGTCTGACCGACCGCGTTGCCGAGTTCGTGTGCGCCGGAAAGCAGCCCGCGCCGCGCGCCGCATCGCCGCAGCACCGCCGCGACACCGGCCCGGCCGAGCACATCGTCGTGGACATGCAATCCACCCTGCGCCAGCGGCTGAAGACCTTCCGCGACAAGGGCGAATGGTTCTGGCCCGGCGAGCCGCGCCCGGACAACCCGCGCTGCCCCATCGACCGCAAGCTGATGCGGGAGGTGATGGGGGACGAGTTCATGGCCCGCTGGCATCCGCAGGTGGCGTCAGTCGGTCACGGAGGGACCGCATGACCGGCTCAGCCTTCGCCCTTTCGGCCGCTCGCTCGCAGCGCGTTCGCAATGGCGAGGCGCAGCCAGTTCGTGACGTTCATGCCGTCCTTTTCGCTGGCGGCGGCAATCTTCGCCTTGGTTCCAGCACGAAGGCGAATGTCGATGCGTTCCGGGAAGTCGCTATCCTGAGGCATTTCAACGGCTCCAAGGGTGTTTCTCTGGCCTCTGTATTGTACGGCTTCTGTACGGCATCTGTACGGGTTTATAAATTCTGCCGAGAATTTATAAATTCCGGCGCTGCTATCCTTTCGAGCGTGGCACCCGCCATCAGCCGGCGCGCGGCCAAGAAAATGGCCCGGTCCAGCGCCAAGACGGAGGCCCGGAAGGAGGCGGCGCAACGCGCCATCGGCTACGTCCGGGTGTCGACCGAGGAGCAGGCCGAGAGCGGGTTCGGCATCGACGTGCAGGAACGGGCGATCCGGGCATTCGCCGAGAGCCAGGGCTACGAGCTGGTCGATGTCATCGCCGACCGCGGCGTGTCCGGAGCCAGCCGGCCGATGGAGCGGGCGGGGTTCGGCCGCGTCGTCGCGCTCGCCAAGGAGCGCCGCGCCAGCGTGCTGCTGTGGAAGTTCGACCGGCTGGCCCGCCACATGATCTACGCCGTCACCGCGGTGGATGAACTGCGCTCCGCCGGCATTCAGATCCGATCCGTCACCGAGCCAATCGACACCGCCACCCCGATGGGTGAGATGGTCTTCGGCGTGCTGGCCGGCATGGCGGGGATGGAGCGCAAGGCGATCCTGGAGCGCACCATCGGCGGCCGGAAGGCCAAGGCCAACGAGGGCGGCTTTGCCGGCGGCGCCGCACCGCTGGGCTATCGCCGCGACATGTCGGGCGGGCTGGAGATTGACGACGACGAAGCCGCCACCGTGCGCCGGGCGCGCGAACTGCGCGACACGGGCGCGACGCTGCAAGCCATCGCCGACACGCTGACGGCGGAAGGCCGGCGGACCAAGCGCGGTGGTCGGTGGCACCCCGGCACGGTCTCGTACCTGCTGGACAATCAGAAATACCTGGGCCGGATCGAGTACGCCTTCGAGGCGGACGGCGCGTCGACGCTCGTCAACCGGCCCGGCGACCACGAGCCGATTTTCACCGAAGGAGCCGAAGCGTGAACCGTTACGACCCGCACCGCCGCCACGGCATCCCCCTGTTCTTCAAGCTGTGGTTCGCATTCGTCGCCGCGCTCGCCCTGTCCATCATCGGCGCGGCTGTCTATGCGGCCATCACCATCACGCCGGCCGATGTTGGGCGCACCATCGGATCGGCGGTGCATGCATTCGAGGAGGCCCGCCAATGACCGCAATGCCGGCACCCGCCACCTTCGCCGCCCGTCCGCCGGTGACTGTTACCGCCCGCACCCGCTCCGGCACCGCCTGGGACATGGTCGTCTGGGCAATCCGCTATTGGAACTGCATCGGTGAGGCGGCCGGCTGGAGTGATGCGTCCTGCTCGTGGTCGACCGACGGTGTCGCGGATATGCTCCGGTGGAAGGAGCTTGGCTGCTGGGTCGACGGCGGCCGGCACAAGAGCCTGACCGAGGAGAGCCACCCGGACCTGAGCCCGGTGACCCGTGCGCTGCTGACGCTGCCGGAGGATGATCGCCTCTTGGTCATCGAACACGCCAAGATCGGATGCCCGCCGGGTCGGCCGACGGTCCAGCCGCAGCCGATGCCACACCTCGCCGACAGTGACAGCCGCCGCGGACAGGCCGTCTACCCGCCGACCGGTGACGTGATCGCCTACCGCCTGGAGGTCGCCGAGCGCGTCGCGGTGGTGACGCCGATCCGGGAGTTCCGCGGGCGTGGCCGGCGCGAGGTGGTGGGACACAAGGCCGAGAGCGTGGAGGTGCTGTACTGCCCGCTCGACTATTGGCCGAGCATCGGCATGTGGGACCACGGACACGCCATCGCCGACCGGTTCGAAGCCGCGATGGAGGCGGTAGCGAAACAACTCTCGCGCGCGTCGCTCACGTCGTGGGAGGTGGTGGGGGTTATATGACCCCCGATGGCCATCCCGCGACCGCCGATATTCACGCTCTACCCCCTATGCGTTTACGATTTGTTAGTAATCTCGGGTGTATTGACAGTTTCAGGCGCGAAGCGCGCCCATGAAGAACCCCGCCGGCACCCGCCGCGCGGGGTTTCCGCGTTTTCGGGGATCACTCATGGAAACCCTACCGATCCCCGATGTCGGGGATGCCTTAGCCCGCATCGCCGGCCTATCTCCTGCGGCCCAGATCACAGCGCTGCTGGTGCTGGGCTGTGTAGCCTGCATGTGGATTTGGTCGCGCCGACCGATCCCCGGCCCTGACGCCGCGACCGTGGTGGAGGCGCTGCGCCTGACCGCGCAGTCCCAGGTCGAGACAGCGGCCAGCATGGCGACCATCGCCCAGCAGATCGAGGCTGTGAGCCAGGAGGTCCGGGCTATCGCCGAAGAGGTGCGCGGCCTGACCGGCGTGGTGTTGGCGAGCCAGCGGGTGGAGGCGTGACGTGACCTATGCGGCGCTCGCCGATGCCTGCTGGTGGATCGGCGTCACCATCGCCCTGCTGGGCGTCGTCACGCTGTTCGTGGAGATGGATGATGACGGACACGCCTAAGCCTCTATCCCAGGCCATCGCCGAGACGGCAGACGTCTTCGAGCGGCAAGCCATCGCCGAAGGGTACGCCGACGCCTCCCGCTTCGTCCGTCCGCTGATGGGCGACGTGCCTGATGGGCGCATCGCCGTGGGCGCGATGGATGGCTGGACGGTCGACGTGCCGCAGCCGGTGGGGTGAGCTATGCGCGCCAGCGTCACCATCACCGGCAGCTTCAAGGGGCTGCTGGATGAGTTCACGGAAGACGCAGCCCGCCGCCTCACCGATGTGACCGAGCATGCTGCCGAGACTATGCGCGAGGAGATGCGGGGCGCCATGCGGTCCGCCGGTCTCGGCAACCTCGGCCGGGCGCTCGGCTACAGCGCCTACCCTGGCGGCAACCGGGCCAGCCTTCATCCTGCTGCTGAGGTGTACGTCCGAGGGCGTGCGCCGTCGGCGGCAAAGTGGGAAGGCATCATCGACGCCTTCAACGAGGGCGCGACGATCCGATCGAAGCGGGGGTGGCTCGCCATCCCGACCAAGAACTGCCCGAAGGGATCGCGCGGGCGCTTCCTCACTCCTGACGAGGTGGCGGAGCGGTTTGGCCCGCTGCGCTCCATCGCCGCGGGCAAGTCCGTCCTGCTGTTCGCCGACGTGGTCTCCGGCAAATCAGGAGGCGTGCGGCGCGCCACAAGTGGCCGCACCTCCCAAGGGCGCGAAGCCAAGCTGGTCCTGATGTTCGTCCTGGTGCGCGAGGCCACGATCCGTAAGCGGCTCGACCTCGATGCCGTGGTGAGGGAGTGGCAGGCCCGCTTCCCCGCGATGATCGCCGACGCGGTCAAGGGGGACTGAGCGCGGCCAGTCCGCAGGTCGCCCGCTGATGGGCGCGCCTGCCCGAGGCGCCCGACCTTCGACCGACGGGCGAGACCCGCGCCACCGGGCGCCTGAGGGGCAGGGCGGGGCCTCCCATGAGGATGGGGCAGGGAAAGGGGGGGGGTATGGGCGGGTCCTTCCGGCCGCTCCCCCATAGCGGGTGGGACAAGTCCGATCTCTGTCTAGGTTCGAAAATTCGCCAAGGGGGTTCCGCTTCCCCCTGGGCATGAGGATGGGAGGGGGCGGTGGCAAACCAAGCTGAAGTCGCCGAACACCTCGACATCACGGATCGCACCGTCCGAGACCTGAAGAAGCGTGGGATTTTCAACGCTGACGCGCGCAGCCAGATGGATTTGGACGCCTGCCGGGTGGCCTACATCCGGCACCTGCGTGAGCGGGCGGCGGGCCGGGCATCGGACGACGCTGAAGCGGAAGGCCTGGACCTCGTCGCCGAGAAAGCGCGGCTGGCGAAGGAGCAGGCCGACAACTACGCCATGCGCAACGCTGAGAAGCGGGGCGAACTGGTGCCGATCGCCGATTACACCGCTGCCGTGGTGTCCGTCATCGAGATGGTCAAGGCGAAGCTGAACCGCATCCCCGCGAAGGTGGCCAAGGGCGACAGCCGCCTGAAGGATCGCATCGCCACGGAACTGGAAGATGCGCTGGACGAGCTGAGCACGGCCCGGATCGCCGAGGAAATGGGCGGCGGAGACGAAGACGAGGAAGACGATGGCGCAGAATGACGTCGTCCGCGTCCGCGGTTCTCTGCTGGCTGAGCATGTCGGCCGGTGGCTTCTGGCACTCAAGCCCCGCCGGCGCATGACGCTGTCGGAATGGTCCCTGAAGAATGCCCGGCTGGAGGATGGTACGCGCTACCGCCCGTTCCCCTTCCAGGTCGACATGATGGACGCCTTCACCGAGCCGGGCGTGCGGCAGATCACGGCGAAGAAGTCCAGCCGCATCGGCTATTCGCAGATCGTGAAGAACTACATCGCCTACTGCGCCGACCAGTCGCCCAGCCGTGTGCTGGTCTACCAGCCGACGGTGGACGATGCGGAGGACTTCGCCAAGGACGACGTGTCCAAGCTGATCCTCTGGCCGGCTGTGCGGCGCCTGTTCTCGACCAAGACGCGAAACAGCAGCAACACAATCCGGTCCAAGCGCTTCCCCGGCGGCTGGATCAAGATCAAGGGGGCGAACAGCCCGAAGGAGTTCCGCCGCATCACCGCGGACAAGGTCATCCTGGAGGAGCCGGACGGCTACCCGCCGACGGCAGGCGTCGAAGGCGATCAGGTGGAGCTGGCCTTCAAGCGCTGCCTGACGAGCGACGACCCGCTGAAGGCCGCCGGCTCTACGCCGACGATCAAGGGCTTCTCCAAGATCGACGCCCTGTTTGAGCAGGGGACACAGGAATACCGGTACGTCCCCTGTCCTCACTGCAGCGAGATGCAGATCCTCGTGTTCGGCGACGGCACCGGTGCGGGCATCCGCTACGAGCCGAAGGAGGCGCCGACCAGGGCTTGGTATGTCTGCGTCAACGGCTGCGTCATCGAGGAAGAGCACAAGGCCGAGATGGACGAGCGCGGCGAGTGGCGGGCGCATGCTCCGCAAAACTGGCCGCACCGGTCGTTCCACATCTGGGCCGCCTACTCTCAGTTTGCCGGTGCCGCGTGGGTGGAGATCGCCAAGGAGTTCGTCCGGGCCAAGAAGGATCCGAACAAGCTCCGGGTCTTTGTCAATCAGGTGCTGGCCGAAACCTACGAGGTGAAGGGCGAAGCGCCGGCATGGCGCCAACTCTACGATCGCCGGGAGGACTATCAGGGGGTTCCGGACGGCGGGCTGGTGCTGGCCGCCGGCCTCGACGTGCAGAAGAGCCCCGGCCGCATCGAACTGTTCGTCTGGGCATGGGGGCAGGACCTCCAATGCTGGCTGGTGGATCACATCGTGATCCCCGGCAACCCCTACGACGCGGCGGTGTGGGACGAAGCGTCCCGCGTCATCCAGGGCGCCTGGCGCCACCCGTCAGGGGTGGATATGCGGCTGTCGAAGGTCGGAGCCGACACGGGCTTTGCCACCACCCAGGTGGAGGCATGGGCGAAGAGGCATCCGGGCTTGGTCATCCCCGTGAAAGGCGCGACCACGATCGGGGCGCCGTCCTTTGCTTGGTCCAGCGTGCGCGAAGCCAATGCGAAGGGAGGGCGGCGCAAGCGGGGCCTTCAGCTCGGCATGGTCGGCGGCCACGTCCTGACCTTGGAGCTGTACGGCAAGCTGAGCCTGCAGCCGCCCACCGACGAGGAGGCTGCCGGCGGCGCCGGGTTCCCGGCCGGCTATGTCCACCTCAGCAAGGCGGCCACCGAAGAGGTGTGCAAGCAGCTGGTCGGCGATCAGTGGGTTGAGGCGCGCGGCGAGTGGAAGCAGGTCCACGCCACCGAGGCGCTGGATGGCTGGAAATACGCCCGGGCCTGCATCGTGGCCATGGGGGTTGAGCGCTGGACTGCGGCGCGATGGGCTGACCTCCGGAGGGCGCTTGCTGTGCCGGTGAAGGTGGAGCCGCCGCAGGCAAGGGCGACAGGAGCACCTGCGCCGGCTGCCGAACAGGAGCCGGCCAAGCGGGAAGAGCGGCGGCAACCCGGCGGCGGCTGGCTTGCCGGGCGCGGCGGCGGATGGGGAAGGCGATAGAGCATGGCACTGACGCAGACGCACCTGAACACCCTGGTCAACGCATGGGCCGCCGGCACGACCAGCGTCACCATCGACGGCAAGCGGGTGGACTATCGCTCCATGCGGGACCTGGAGACGGCGATCGCCACCACGGCAACGGCACTTGGCGTGCCGAACCCGCTCCAGCCGGCGCGGGCCACGACCCGGACCAGCGTAACCAAGTTCTCTCGGGGCTGAACCCATGAACATCCTGGACAAGGCTATCGGCTGGCTCTCCCCGGAGGCCGGCGCGAAGCGGGCACGTGCGCGCGTCGCCATGGGGCTGATGACGCGCAGCTATGAAGGCGCCGTCACCGGCCGGCGGACGGATGGCTGGAACACCTCCGGCACCTCCGCAAATGCTGAGATCGGCCCCGCCCTGGCGCGCCTGCGCTCCCGCTCGCGCGATCTGGTGCGCAACAACCCCTATGCAGCCCGTGTGGTGGACATTTGGGCCGCCAACGTGGTCGGGACCGGCATCATGCCGCAAAGCCGGGCCGGCGATGACGCGCTGGACAGGCGCGTTGACGCGCTGTTCCAGCGCTGGTCTGCCCAGTGCGATGCCGAAGGCCAGTTGGACTTTGCCGGCCTGCAGGCCCTCGTCATGCGGACCGTCGTGGAGGGCGGCGAGGTGCTGGCGCGGCACCGCAACCGCCGGCCGGAAGACCGCCTGCCGGTTCCCTATCAGGTGCAGGTCCTGGAGGGCGACTATCTTGACGCCTCGCGCGACAGCGCGTTGACCGGGCGCCGCACCATCCAGGGCGTAGAGTTCGACCCGCTGGACCGGCGGACGGGCTACTGGCTGTTCAACTCCCATCCCGGAGATCCCTACAGCCTCACGGCGCAGGGCCTGTCCAGCAACGTGGTGGACGCCTCGGAGGTGATGCACGTCTATCGCAAGCTGCGGACCGGGCAGGTTCGTGGCGTGCCGTGGTTCGCCCCGGTGCTGCTGAAGGCGCGCGACTTGGACGACTTCCACGAGGCGGCCATCGTCCGGGCCAGGATGGAAGCCTGCATCGGGATGGTCGTGACGCAGGCCGACGACGGCGGGCAGAACCCGATCGGCGTCACCAGCGAGACGGAGGACGGCAGGCGGGTGGAGGGCATGGAGCCGGGCATGGTCCCGTATCTTCGGCCGGGCGAGAGCGTCGAGTTCCTGAACCCGACTGCATCGCCCAGCTTCGACCCCTTCACGCTCCACGCGCTGATGGCCATGGCGGTCGGCACCGGGGTGACCTACGACCAGATGACCGGGGACCTGCGGCAGGCTAACTACTCCAGCCTGCGGGCGGGGAAGGTGGAGTTCCGTCGGCTGGTCGAGCAGGCGCAGTGGCAGATGCTCATCCCGATGTTCTGCGCGCCCGTCTGGCGCCGGTTCATTGAGACCGCGATCCTGTCCGGCAGTCTGCCGGCCGGCGAATACCCGGTCGAGTGGAGCCCGCCGGCTCATGAGCCGATCGACCCGGTCAAGGACATGACCGCCGACATTCTGGCCGTCCGCACGGGCCGCTACACCTGGGACCAGTTCGTTGCCCGGTGGGGCTATGACCCCAAGCAGCAGCTCGCCGACATCGCCCGGATCAACGCCGCGATGGATGACGCAGGCGTCGTTCTGGACACCGACCCCCGCAAGGTGACGAAGGCCGGCGGAGCGCAGCAGGGAGACCCTTCGAATGCCTGATAGCCTGATCCAGGACCTTCCGATGCAGACGCGCGCTGCAGCGGTCCGAACCGTTGATGAGAGCGCGCGCACCGTCGAACTGGTCTGGTCGACCGGTGCCGGAGTGCCGCGCGTCAACTACCGGACGGGCGAGCGCTTCATGGAAGTGCTGTCGCTCGATCCCGAGCACTGCGACCTGACCCGGCTCAACAGCGGCGCGCCGCTGCTGAACGCCCACGGCCAGTATGACCTCAGCCAGGTCATCGGCGTGGTCGAGCGGGCCGCAGTGGACGGCAATCAAGGCACCGCCCTGGTGCGCTTCTCGGAACGCCCCGACGTCGAGCCGTTCTGGAACGACGTTCGAACCGGGATCATCCGAAACGTTTCCGTCGGCTACGCCGTGCGGAAGTTCGAGGTGACGCAGGAGGAAGGCGCCTTGCCGACCTACCGCGCCATCGATTGGCAGCCGATGGAGCTGTCCATGGTGCCGATCGGCGCCGATGCCGGGGCGGGCACCCGCTCCGCCGATCTGTCCACCCCTTGCGAGTTCATCAACCGGGCAAAGCCCGCCACCCAGGAGAGCACCATGCCGGACACCGTCCAGCACGAGCCGGGCACCGAGCTGCCCGTTGACAACACCCGTGCCGTTGGCGCCGATGCCGCCGCGGTGAGCGCCGCCATCGCGGCCGAGCGCGCCCGCATCGCCCATGTCAACGACGTGGCGCAGCGTCACGCCCTGGGCGCCGATTTCATCCGCACCCATGTGGACGGCGGCTCCACCGCCGAGGCCGTCAACACCGCCGCTCTGGCTGCCCTGGCTGCCCGCTCGGAGCAGGCGCCCACCTCCTCCATCCGCGTCGGCATTTCCCATGACGATCCGGCGGCAGTCCGCTCGGCCATGGCGGACGCCATTGTTGCCCGCGCGACCTACTCGACCCCCGAGAACGAGCGCGCCCGCCAGTACATGGACGTCCGCATGCTGGAGATGGCGGCCGACCTGTGCGGCATCCGCTCGCGGAACCCGGACGAAATCCTGCGCCGTGCCATGCACAGCACGTCGGACTTCCCGCTGCTGCTGGAGGCCGCCGCGAACAAGGTGCTGCGTCAGTCCTACCAGCAGGCGGAGCCGACCTATCGGCGCCTCGCCAAGCGGCGCGATTTCAATGACTTCAAGCCGCACAAGTTCCTGCAGGCCGGCGACTTCCCGCCGCTGCTGGAGTATGGCGAGACGGGCGAAATCAAGGACGGCACCATCTCCGAAGGCCGCGAGCAGGTGACGCTGTCCAGCTTCGGCCGCATCGTCAACATCAGCCGCCGCGTGCTGGTGAACGACGACCTGATGGCCTTCGCCGATCTGGTCGGCATGGCGTCGCGCCGCGTGGCCGATTTCGAAAACGCGACCTTCTACGCCATGATGCTGAAGAACAGCGGCGCCGGTCCGACCCTGTCGGACAACAAGGCCGTGTTCCACGCGGGCCACGGCAACCTTGCCGGCGCCGGGACCGCCATCGATGTCGCGGCGATCGGTGCTGGCCGGGCGGCCATGCGCAAGCAGACCAGCATGGACGGCCTGAAGCTGAACATCACCCCGTCCGTGATCCTGTGCGGTCCGGACAAGGAGACCGAGGCGGAGCAGCTGGTCGCCGCGATCCAGCCGCAGCAGGCCGGCAACGTCAATCCGTTCTCCGGGCGCCTCTCCACCGTGGCCGACGCCAATATCACCGGCAACGCTTGGTGGCTGTTCGCCGATCCCGCCGTCGCCGAGGTGTTCATCTACGGCTATCTGGCAGGCAACCCCGGCCCCCGCTTCATGACCGAAGAGGGCTTCCGGACCGACGGCGTGGCGCTGCGCATCACCCTGGACTTCGGCTGCGGCGCGGTCGACTACCGGGGCGGATACCGCAACGCCGGCAACTGAACCACCACCCCACAATGACGGCATGAAGGCGCCTGCTGCGGCGCCTTCGCCGTTTCTGGAGAACCAGCGATGAAGAATTTCATTCAGCCCGGCAAGACGGTGACCGTCGCCGCCCCCTATGACGTGGTCAGCGGCGCCGGCTGCCTGGTTGGCGCCCTGTTCGGCGTCGCCTCCACGACCGTTGCCAGCGGCGCCGATGTCGACCTCTGCACCGAGGGCGTTTACACGCTCGCCAAGAACAGCGCGGAGGCCTGGACCGTCGGCGCGAAGGTCTACTGGGACAATACCAACAAGGTTGTCACCGCCACGGCGACCGGCAACACGCTGATTGGCTGCGCCATGGCGGCGGCAGCCAACCCGTCGGCCACCGGCAACGTCCGCCTGAACGGGACGGTGTAACCGTGAGCGTCTTCGACGCCATGTTCGGCGTCCTGTTCGCTGACCCGAACATGGCGTCGGACGCCGCCTACACCGCCCCCGGCGGGTCTTCCGCCGCCCCCTGTCGCGCCATCTTCCGCCAGCCGGACACGGATTGGCGCGGGGGCGACGCGGAGGTGACCGCCATCAGCCGGATCGCAGAGGTTCAGGTCTCCGAGATCCCGGTGATGAAGGAGGGCGGAAGCCTGACTGTCGGCGGGAAGACCTACACGATCCAGAAGGCCAGCCGGCCGGACGCCGATCGGCTGCTCTGGCGCCTGGAGTTGCGCTGATGCCAACATCCGTTCGCGAGCAGGTGCTGTCCGCCTTCCTGACGATGCTCGGCACCGTCGCGGCGGAGAACGTCCCCGGCACGATCAAGGTCTACCGGGCGCGCCGCAAGCCGCTGTCTGAGGACGATGACGCCGACCAACTGCCGGCCTTGGTGATGCGGTCCGGTCCGGCCGCGTCGGAGCAATCAAGCGCCGCAGTGACCCGCAACATCGAGCGGATCACGGTCACTGCCATGCTGAAGGCCGGCACGGACGAGGCCCTGGACCAAGCCCTTTCCGATATGTGGGCCGCCCTGCAGCGCGCCGTGGAAGCCGACCCGACCCTAGGGGGCGTGGCGGTGGACGTGAACCTTGCCGATGCCGATCAAGGCGCGGCTGACGGGGACGGGATCGGCGGCGTGGGCGACATCTTCGCCGCCTATGACGTCGAATACTGGACCCGGCCCGGCAACCCCTACGCCTTCGCCCCCTGACCTTCCACCCATCCGGAGAGCACTCATGGACATTCCGTCCCATCGGGAGGCGGCGGTGGCGCCGACGCCTGCTCATAGCTTCGAGCTTCGCGACGGCGACCAGCTCGTCAACCTGACCGAGGAAGAGCGTAAGGCCGCCGAAGCCGCCGCTTCTCCGGCGACCATCACCAAGGGCCGTCGGCCCGCCAGCGAGGCGCCGACCGCGCCCGTGGCCGAGTAAGGAGTTCCCGCCATGGCCCTGCGCTCCCGCAATGCCGCCCTGCTGGCGAAGATCGAGACCACCGAAGGCGTCGATGCCTCGCCGGTGGCCGGCACCGATGCTGTGCTGGTCGAGAACCCGCAGATCAGCTTCAACCCGAACACCGTGCAGACCAACGAGGTGACCGGCAGCCTGGACGGCCGCGGTCCGATCACCGGCGGCATGACGGTGCAGCTGACTTTCGACGTCCTGCTGAAGGGCTCGGGCGTCGCCGGTACCGCCCCGGAATGGGGCAAGCTGCTGAAGGCCTGCGGCTGGGCGGAGACCATCACCTCCACCGCCGTGCCCGTTGCGGTCGAGGCCGCCACCGCCGGTACCACCACCAGCCTGACGCTCGGCGCCGGCGCCAGCGGAACCGCCCAGGCCTACCGCGGCATGCCGCTGCTGCTGACCGGCAACCCAGCGGCCGGCGCCACCTCCTTCGTGGCGGACTACAGCGCCGGCAAGGTGGCAACGCTCGCCGACCAGTTCGGCACGGCGCTGTCGACCGGCACCAGCTATCAGGTGCCGGTGAACGTGCTCTACAAGCCGGCCTCGGTCTCCATCCCGTCCCTGACCTTCTACCTCTACCAGGACGGGGTGCTCTACAAGGTGGCGGGCTGCCGCGGCAACGCGACGCTGCGCCTGACCAGCGGCAACGTGGGCAGGATCAGCTTCACCTTCACAGGCATGTTCGTCAGCAAGACGGATGCGGCGGTGCCGGGCGGTCTGGTCTACGACGCCACCCGCCCGCCGGTGTGGAAGGGTGGCAAGGCCCTGGTCAACCGCGTGGTCTCGGCCATGGCGTCGCTGTCGGTCGAGTTCGGCAACCAGATGACGAACCCCGACAACCCGAACGCGGCCGAGGGCTTCGACCCCTCCATCATCACCGCCCGCAACATGACCGGCAGCTGCGACCCGCTGGAGACGCTGATCGCCACCCGCGACAGCATGGCGGCGCTGCGGGCCGGAACCCAGCAGATCATCCACGCCAGCTATGGTCAGGCGGCCGGCAACCGCGTCGGCCTGACCATCCCGGCGGCCTTCTACACCAACCTGCAGCCGGGTGACCGCAACGGGCTGCTGACCAACACGCACCAGTTCGCCTGCACCGGTCAGGACGCTGGCGCCTTTATCTGCATTCACTGACACCCGAGACCCCGGCCGGCACCGGGAAAGCCTGTCGGCTTCGGCCGACGGGGCGCTTTCGTGCGCCCACGCGGGCGGAGATGTCGGCTCCGCCCGCACCTAACCCTCCCCGACAGAGGATGACTTCCATGCTCCCTATCTCCGCCAAGGACGTGGTCCGCTTCACCCCGCGCGTTGAACTGCTGAACTGGCTGCAAGCTCGCCTCGACGAGGCAACCACCGACGAACAGCGCGAGGCGCTGGGGCGTCAGATCGGCAAGGTGCAGGACGAGATCGACGCGGCGCCGCAGCCGGTCTATCTGCTGGCTGTCGCCAGCCACCTGCAGCGCGCCGCCTTCCGCCGCGACCTGACGGCCACTGGCGCCACCTATGCCGGCGACGCCACCCTCTACGCCGCGCTGCGTGAGGACCTGGAGGCGGTCGCCCCGGTGAACCTGACGGAGCTGCTGGCCATCGTTGATGAGGTCGAGGCGGCCGGTCGGCCTGCCGACGCCGCCCCTGAGGTCCGCGACCGTTGGCCCGGCATCACCCGTGTTGCCCGAGCGCTGGGCGGGCGCTTTGCCGCGCTTGAGGGTGATCAGGAGTTCTATCTGTCGGTCGCGCCCATCGTGGCCTGCCGGCACTTCCTGCTCGGCTGGGAGAACGTCGACGCCCCCTTCGCGCGGCGTGGCAATCTCACCACCGACGAGACGCTGGCCGCCCTGGAAGAGGGCGAGATGCAGGCGATCGGCTTCAAGGCGATGAACCTGATGCGCCCGACCAAGGCGCTGGAAAAAAACTCCGCATCGCCGTCGCGGTCAGCCTCCAGCCCGAGGCCTTCCCGGACGGCGCAGAAGCACCTGACGGCTCCGCGTGGCTCCTCTACGGAGAGCGCCACGAGCGAAATCCCCGCCTCGGCCTGACCGACGGGGATCTTGAGATGGTGCGCTACTGGCGCGCCTACCGCCCCCACCCAGGGCGGATCGGCGGCATGGCCGCCGGCATCATCCCCGCCGCCGGCCATCTGCCGGAAGCCGGCGGCTACGGCGATCAGGCCGCCATCATGCTCGACGCCTTCGAGATCATGAGCGCGGCCGAGGCGGAACTCCTCCAACAGGAACGGTGACACCATGGCCGGACGGAACGTGACCGCCCGCTTCAGCGTGGAGGCGGATGTCGCGCAGGCAAAGCGCGACCTGGAGGGCATTACCCAGCAGGTCGACCAGCTTGGCAAGACGAAGGTCGACAATGTCCGGCAGGAACTGGAACAGCTGACCGCAAGCACGGGCAAGCTGGCGGGCGGCTATACAGCGCTGACCCAGGAGCAGCGGCAGGCCTACCAGCAGCGGGAGCAGGATGCCCAATCTGTCGAGCGCCTGCGCCGCAGCTACAAGACGCTGGAAGGGGCTCTGGAGGCGGTCGACGTGCAGGTCCAGCACGGCCACCGGTCGGCCGAGGAGGCTGTCCGCATCCAGGGCATGCTCGCCCAGGCTTATGGCCGCACCAGCGTGGCCTCCCAGCAGTCGGCACAGGCGATAGCCGCAGGTATTGCGGCCACACGCGCCGCCGTTGTGGCGCAGGAGAGCGCAGCCGCCAGCACCAGGCGTCTGAATGGCGTCGTTCAGCAAGCAGGCTGGCAGGTCAGCGACTTCGCCAATCAGATGGCGAACGGCGGCAATGTCGCCACCGC
>NZ_VTTO01000002.1 GCF_008364825.1 Azospirillum sp. B21 | reverse complement strand
TTATTGATAAACCTGCTGTATCGGGCTTCGGCGTAGTCCAGCGAAGTTCGGTGCTGGAGTCATGGTGAAATGAAAAAGCCCCCGCTCCAATGGAGCGGGGGCTTTTTCACATCACAACGACCGATGAGAGATCAGGCCATCTCGATGCGCTGAGCCTCGGGGCCCTTGGCGCCCTGGCGGATGGTGACGCGGACCTGCGCACCGTCGTCCAGGCCGCTGATGCCCGACCGCTCCAGTGCACGGATGTGCACGAAGATGTCCTTGCCGCCGGTGGACGGGGCGATGAAGCCGAAGCCCTTCGACACGTTGAACCACTTCACCGTGCCGTCGACCAGCTCGCCGCTGTCCGAATCGCCGTAGCTGTCGGCGCCGTAGCCGCCGCGGCTGCCGCCGCCGTAGCTGTTGCCGCCGCCGTAGCCGCCGTCGTTGCCCCAGCTGTCACGCTCGCGCGGGGCGCGCGGACGGCTCGGAGCGGCGGTCGAGGTGTCGACCGCGTGGATGGTGGCGACCTGCGGGCCCTTCGGGCCGCGCGACAGATCGCAGGTGATGGTCGCGCCTTCGGGAAGGCTGTCGTGTCCGCAGAACTGCAGAACCGTGGAATGCAGGAAGGCATCGGGCGAACCGTCGTCGGGGGTGACGAAGCCGAAGCCCTTGGTGGCGTTGAACCACTTGACGGTGGCGCGGATGTCGCGCTGGGTGATTTCAGGAGCGCGGAAGGAAGAGCGCTGCGGACGGTCGAACATCAGTATCGTCTCATCTGTCGTGTTAAACCCCATCCCGGTAAGGCACCAAAGAGGGAGACCCGGAACAGGGCCATCGAAGGATGATCGGTTCCGACCCATAATTCAATCGTCATTGCGCGATTCGACCCCACGCGCACAACAAAAGCACCGCCGCCGCCCGTCTGGTGGGCGGGGCGGGGTGATTTCGCCGAAATTGTGCAGGTGCAGCGTGCCGATTCAACCGCGACTCAGGGGCCGACCGTCAGGCGTGCAGGCTCAGGCGCCGTGGCACTTCTTGTACTTCTTGCCGCTGCCGCAGGGGCAGGGGTCGTTGCGGCCGACCTTCGGGCCGCTGCGCGGGCGGGCGCCCAGCTGTCCGTCCACATAGAACCAGCGGCCGTCCTGGTGGGTGAAGCGGCTGGTCTCGTGATGGGTCATCGGCTTGCCGTTCATGCTGAAACGGGCGACGAACTCCACGATGCCTTCGCTGTCGCCGGGCTGGCCGGCCTCGGTGGAGCGGATTTCCACGCCGGTCCAGACGCTGTTCTTGGCCCAGGTCTCGATTTCTTCACGGTTGAAGTCGTCGCGGGTGCTGGGCAGCAGCGTGTCGTGCAGATAGTCGATGTTGCCGGTGGCGAAGGCGGAATAGCGCGAGCGCATCAGCGCTTCGGCCGTCGGGGCGGGCATGCCGGCCAGATAGGGACCGCAGCAGGCGTCCAGCGGCTTGCCGGAGCGGCAGGGGCATTCGGCGGCGGTCTGGGTCGTGTCGGTCATGGCCTGCTCTCGGGTGATGGCGTGGTCCGGCGTCGCGAGCCGCCGTCCTGGAGGGGCGGGTGGGCTTCGCGGGGCGCATCCATAGCGCAGCCGTGCGCCGCTTCTCAAGAGCTTGGTTGACGCAAATGGCCGCGGCCTTGCGCCCGGATTCCGCTGCCGCTATCAAGCGGCCCTATCTCCCCTTCCGGAAGGCTGTCCGCCGATGCCTGCCAAAGCGCCCCGCAAAGCCGCCGTTCCCCGCGCACGTCCGGACCTGTCGCTGGAAGCCGGCTTCGGACCCGGCCGCCGCGTCTGCGGCATCGACGAGGTCGGGCGCGGCCCGCTCTGCGGCCCGGTGGTCGCCGCCGCCGTCGTGCTGCCGCCAGAAGGGCTGCCGCCGGAGATCGCCGCCCAGATCGACGACAGCAAGGCCGTCAGCCGCCGCCTGCGCGAGGAGATCGAGCCGGCGATCCGGGCGCATGCGCTTGCCTTCGCCATTGCCGAAGCGTCGGCGGCGGAGATCGACGAACTGAACATCCACAAGGCGACGCTGCTGGCGATGAAGCGGGCCTATCTGGCGCTGCAGGGCCCGGCCCCCGACGGGGCGCTGGTTGATGGAAAATTCACCCCGGATATCGCGTGCGAGAGGGTGGCGGTCGTCAAGGGCGACAGCCGCAGCCAGTCCATCGCCGCCGCCTCTATTCTCGCCAAAGTGGCGCGCGACAGCGAGATGTTGCGGTTGTCGGCCCAGTATCCACACTATGGATGGGATCGAAATGCCGGCTATCCGACGCCCGAGCATCTGGACGCGCTGGCCCGCCATGGTGTCACGCCGCATCACCGAGTCAGTTTTGCACCAGTGAAACGGCAAAAGGCACTAAGCGGCTGAGCCGTCGTCACTTGGCAAAGAAAGCTGTTGACGGCGACTCGGCCGCGACTCATTGTCCGGCCGAGTCCCAGTTCTTTGCCGGTCGTAAAATGCTCCCTGAAAACCGTATCCTGGTCGGCGATTGCATCGCTCTCATGAACGATCTGCCGCCCGCGTCGGTCGATCTCGTCTTCGCCGATCCGCCCTACAACCTGCAGTTGGGCGGCGAGTTGCTGCGGCCGAACCACACCCGCGTCGCCGGGGTGGATGACGAGTGGGACAAGTTCGATGATTTCGAGACCTACGACCGCTTCACCCGCGACTGGATGACGGCCGCCCGCCGCATCCTGAAGCCGGAAGGCTCGCTGTGGGTGATCGGCAGCTATCACAACATCTTCCGCGTCGGCGCCACGCTGCAGAATCTGGGCTTCTGGATTCTGAACGATATCGTCTGGCGCAAGACCAACCCGATGCCGAACTTCCGCGGCACCCGCTTCGCCAACGCCCATGAGACGATGATCTGGGCGGCCCGCGACAAGGATGCGCGCTA
Organism: Azospirillum sp. B21; assembly: GCF_008364825.1. Classification (GTDB taxonomy): domain Bacteria; phylum Pseudomonadota; class Alphaproteobacteria; order Azospirillales; family Azospirillaceae; genus Azospirillum. Next base: position 746,798 of record NZ_VTTO01000002.1, on the reverse strand, counting down.
TCGCTTCAATTACGACGCGATGAAGAACCTCAACGAGGATCTTCAGATGCGCAGCGACTGGCTGCTGCCGATCTGCAGCGGCGGCGAACGTCTGCGCGACGAGGACGGCAAGAAGACCCATCCGACGCAGAAGCCGGAATCGCTGCTGTACCGGGTGATCCTGTCGTCGTCCCGCCCCGGCGACGTGGTGCTGGATCCCTTCTTCGGCACCGGCACCACCGGCGCGGTCGCCAAGCGGCTCGGCCGCAAATGGATCGGGCTGGAGCGCGACGACACCTATGTGAAGGCGGCCCAGGCCCGCATCGACGCGGTGGAGGAGGCGCCGGAGGCGGCGATTCTCGACACGCCGCCGAAGCGCAGCGCGCCGCGCATCCCCTTCGGCTGGGTGGTGGAACGCGGGCTGCTCCGCCCCGGCTCGACCCTGTTCGACCAGCGCCGCCGCGTCGCCGCCCGCGTGCGCGCCGACGGCACGCTGATCGGCTCCGGCCCGCGCGGGGACCATCGCGGTTCGATCCATCAGGTGGGTGCCGCCATGGCCGGGCTGCCGGCTTGCAACGGCTGGACCTTCTGGCATTACGAGGAGGGCGAGGATCTGCGTCCGATCGACGTGCTGCGCGAGCGCATCCGCTCGGAAATGCACTGAGTCCGCCCCAGACCTGTCCGTCCGGCATGGGCGTTGTCCCGGTCGGCTGCTTGGCAGCGGTGGCGCCGCCGTGTTAGGGCTTTCGTCCATGAACAAGCTCTTCGCCACCGTCACCGCCCCGGTGCCGCGCTCGGCCCCGGCGGCGCTGTCCACCCGTTGTTTCGTGCGCGATCTGGTGATGGACGCGCTGATCGGCGTCTATGCCCATGAACGGGCGAAGCCCCAGCGCATCCGCCTGAACCTGGACCTCGAGGTGATCGCCCCCGGCGTCACCGGCGAGGACATGGCGACCATCGTCAAGGGCGTGGTCACCCAGGGTCACGTCACGCTGGTGGAAACGCTGGCGGAGCGCATCGCCGAGCGCTGCCTCGCCGACGCGCGGGTGACGATGGCCAAGGTGCGGGTGGAGAAGCTGGATGTCTTCCCCGACGCCGCCAGCGTCGGCGTGGAGATCGAGCGCGCCCGCGCCTGACCGTTTTCCAACTCATAAGAGAGGAAGCCGCTCCCCGTGTCTTTGCTCGCCGTGCTCACCGCCGACCAGACCGCCGCCCGTCTTCCTTTCCCGTCCCTGTGCGACGCGGTGGCCGCAGCCGCCCGCGATTACGCCGCCGGCCGCATCACCAGCCCGGAACGGCAGGTGCTGCCGCTGCCGGATGGCGGCGTGCTGCTGTCGATGCCGGCCACGGCGGCGGACATCGCCATCCACAAGCTGGTGAACGTCAATCCCGGCAACGGCGCCAAGGGGCTGCCGACCATCCATGGCGTGGTCAGCGCCTTCGATGCCCTGACCGGCGCGCCGCAGTTGATCCTAGACGGCCCGACCGTCACCGCGCGCCGCACCGCCGCCGTGTCGATGCTGGCGATCCGCACGCTGGCTCCGGCCCCGCGCCATGTGGCGCTGCTCGGCGCCGGCACCCAGTCGGCAGGCCATGTCGCGGCGCTCGCTGCGCTGTTTCCCGGCATCCGCGTCGACGTTCACAGCCGCAGCTTGGACAGCGCCGCCGCCTTCTGCGCCAAGCAGGCCGGACAGGGTGTGGACCTGCGGCCGATGAGCGGCGCGGTCGATCCGGCCGCCGAGGTGGTGATCGCGCTGACCACCAGCCTTGCGCCCATCTATGACGAGACGCCGCGTCCGGACCGCCTGCTGGTCGGTGTCGGTGCCTTCAAGCCGGAGATGGCGGAGTTCGGCCCGACCGCCGTCCATGGCAGCGAGCTGTTCGTCGACGATCCGGCCGGCGCCCGCCACGAGGCCGGCGACTTCATCCAAGCCGGCGTGGACTGGACGACGGTGAAGTCGCTGGTCGATGCGCTGGACGGCCGGGCGACGGATGGACGCCCGCGCCTGTTCAAGAGCGTCGGCTGTGCGGCATGGGATTTGGCCGCCGCGCGTTGCGCGCTGGGGCAGGGGTAAGGGTGCAGGAGACGGGCGTCGGCCTGAGCCGCCGCCCCTCTCGATCACTCCAGCGTCGGCTCCGCCCGCTGTCCCACTCGGCGCTGGGAATCGACTGCGGCGCGCAGGCGGTCACGGGCGGCACCGCGGCTGCCGTTGGTCGTGGCCGGACGCAGGCCGTTGAGAGCCGCCAGGAAATTGGAGCCCGCACGCGCTTTCGGTTCGCGTCCCTTCGGTTCCGGCGCCCGGCGGGTGACGGCCGGGATTTCCTGGGTCATCACATCGCGGTCGATGGTCTTGCCCTTCGCTTCCGCACGGGCCTGCTGCGCCTCCACCCGCGCGCGGGCGACGATGCGGTCGCGCAGATCGGTGTCGAGCGTTCGGAAGACGCGCGATGCTTCGGTCAACTCGCGCTCCCGCCCGCTGTCCAGCGTACGCTTCAGGGCGTTCGCCAGCAGGCGGCATTCCAGGACGCCGGGCACCCGCTCGCGCTCCACCGCGCGGGCAAGGACGCCGACGGCTTCGAGGGTTTCGCGGTCGAGGGTGCCGTGAGGCATGATGCGGCCTGATCCGAAAGGGTTAGGGCCGACACTATCGGCGGGCAAGCGTCCGTATTCAACCCGCTTGTTAACCCTTTTGTGCGACGCACCGCCAGTTGCCGGTTTCTCAACGCCCCGCCGTTGCCTCCGGCCGGTCCTGCTCCACCGCGCCGCGCCGCTGCAGCCATTCGGCGATCATCCAGCAGAAGGCCGCCCAGGCGGCGCCGACGCTCCAGCCGGCCAGCACGTCGGTCGGCCAATGGACGCCCAGATAGACGCGGCTCGACCCGATGACGAGCGTCAGCAGCATCGCCCAGGTCAGCAGATAGGCCTTGGTCCGCCGGCCCTCGACGAATTGGGACATCAGCGCGCCCAGCGTCAGGTAGACCACGGCCGACTGCATGGCGTGGCCGCTGGGGAAGCTGGCGGAGATCACCTGATCGCCGTGCGGCACCAGATCGGGGCGGGCGCGGTCGAACAGCATCTTCAGCAGGGCGCTGAGCGTCCCGCCGCCGCCGATCGACACCAGGACCAGCAGCGCCGCCGCCCGCTTGTGCAGCAGAAGCAGAAAGCCCAGCGTGGCGACGGTGACGATGGTGAGGATGGTGGTGCTGCCGAGCGAGGTGATGTCGCGCGCCACCCGCGCCAGCCACCAGGGGCCGCCGGGCTGTTCGGGGTTCAGCGGGTCGCGCAGGGCCAGAAGCAGGCGCTTGTCGAAGGCGCTGGTTTCGCCCTCCATCACCTCGCCGGCCAGTTCGACGAAACCGAACAGCAGGCCGGCGACCACCGACATGCCGACCAGCATGCCCAGCTGGTGCCGGCCCATCCTTGCCCAGAAGCCGCCCCGGACGCCGTCTCCAACCCTGTCCCGCCAGCTCACCGGTGCCCTCCGCCTCTGTTTCCCGTTCAGGCGGGAGAGAGCAGCCGCACCGGTGAACCGGCCGTCCAGGCCAGGATGTCCTCCAGAGCGTCGCGGTAGAACACCGCGTAATTCTCCCGCGTCACGTAGCCCAGATGGGGCGTCAGCACTGTGTTGGGAAGGTCAAGCCAAAGGCTGTCTTTCGGCAGAGGCTCGATGGGGAAGACGTCGATGCCGGCGCCGCCGATATGGCCGTGGCGCAGCGCATGGGCCAGCGCCGCCTCGTCCACCAGCCCGGCGCGCGACGTGTTGACGAGGAAGGCGGTCGGCTTCATCGCGCCGATCTCCGCCGCACCCACCACGCCGCGGGTGCGCTCGCTCAGCACCAGATGGACGCTGACCACGTCGGAGGTGGCGAACAGCTCGCGCTTTTCGACACGGGTCACGCCGGCCGCGGCGGCACGCTCGTCGGTCAGGTTGGAGCTCCAGGCCACCACCTCCATGCCGAAGGCCTGACCGACCTGGGCGACCTTGCTGCCGAGCTTGCCGAGACCGACGAGGCCCAACCGCTTGCCGGCCAGATCGCCGGTCAGCCCGGTCTGCCAGCGGCCCTCGCGCAGCGCCCGCTCCTCCGCCGGGATGCGCTTGGCCAGCGCCAGGATCAGGCCCCAGGTCAGTTCCGCCGTCGGCGCGCCGACCATGCGGGTGCCGCAGACGGGAATGCCGCGGGCGGCGCAGGCCGCGAGGTCGACGGCGTTGTTGCGGGCGCCGGTGGTGACCAGCAGCTTCAGCTTCGGCAGCCGGCCGATCAGGGATGCGGGGAACGGCGTGCGTTCCCGCATGATCACCAGAACGTCGAAGGGCTCCAGCGCCGCCGCCACCGCCGTCTCATCGCCCAACGGCTTGTCGAAGACCGTCAGGTCGCTCCCCGGCGGCAGCTGCGACCAGTCGGCGAGGTCGCGCGCGACCCCCTGGTAGTCATCGAGGATGGCGACGCGCATGGAGCCCGGCCCCTTACTTGGTGAAGTAGGGTGCCAGGTTGGCGCGGATGCGGTCGAGGATCGGAACGGCGGTGGCCGGCACCTCGAACGGGCGGCCGGTGATGGTCTCGCCGGCCTCGATGTAGACGCGGGCGGCTTCCAGAACCACGTCGGCGGGGATCTCCGGAACGTCCTGGGTGTAGGGATCGCAGCGGGCGACGACCCAGTTGCGGACGAAGTCCTTGTCGAAGCTTTCCGGCTTCTCGCCGGCCTCGAACCGCTCCTGATAGCTGCCGGCGAACCAGTAGCGCGAGCTGTCGGGGGTGTGGATCTCGTCGGCCAGCAGGATGTTGCCGTCCTCGTCGAAGCCGAATTCGTACTTGGTGTCGACCAGGATCAGGCCGCGCTCCGCCGCCATCTTCTGGCCGCGGGCGAACAGGGCCAGCGCCTTGTCCGACACCTCGTCCCACTGGGCGCGGGTCAGCAGGTTGCGCTCCACGATCTCGGTCGCGGTCAGCTCCTCGTCATGGCCGGCGTCGAAAGCCTTGGTGGTCGGCGTGATGATGGGAGTGCCCAGCTTCTGGTTCTGGCGCAGACCGTCGGGGAAGATGTGGCCGTACATCTCGCGCCGACCCTGCTTGTACATCGACCAGATCGAGGTGCCGGTGGTGCCCGCCATGTAGTCGCGGACCACGACCTCGACCGGCATGATCGTCAGCCGCTTCGCCACCACGACGTTGGGGTCCGGGTATTCCAGGACGTGGTTGGCGCAGATGTCCTTCGTCGCCTCGAACCAGAAGCGCGCGGTCTGTGTCAGCACCTGCCCCTTGAAAGGGATGGCGGTCAGGGCGCGGTCGAAGGCCGACAGCCGGTCGGTGGTGATGAGGATCCGCCGCCCATCCGGAAGGTCGTAGTTTTCACGCACCTTGCCGCGGTAATGATTGGGCAGCTCCGGGATGAAGGCGTCGCGAAGAACGTTGGTCAGGTGCGGGGCAAGCAGGGCGGTGTCAACCATGGGATCCTGGTCCGGATGCAGGGGCGGATGCGAGAGGCGCGCATGATACCCGAAACCCCTGCCGGAGCCAGGACGCTAATTTAGGAGGGAGGATCGCTGTCCGATGCATGACGTGAGCATCACCGCACCGGCGTGCGGGCGTGCGGGCGACTATGTCCTGAGGCCCGGAGTCGTCCGCGTCTGGTTCGCCGATCTGGCAGAGCTTTCGGCGCAGAAAGGGGCGATGCGCGCCCTGCTGTCCGCCGACGAGGTGGAGCGTGCCGACCGCTTTCTGATGGAACGGCTGACCGACCGCTTCGTGCTGCGCCGCGGGCTGCTGCGGCTGCTGCTGGGGCGCTGCACGGGGCGCGACCCGGCGGCGCTGGTCTTCGATTACGGCACGCACGGCAAGCCGGCGCTGCCCGGCGGTCCGTCCTTCAACCTCAGCGACAGCGAGGACAGTTTGGCCATCGCCGTGGCGGCGGAGGGGCGGATCGGCGTCGACATCGAACGGCTGCGCCCGATCGAAAGCGCCGACGGCATCGCCGACCGCTTCTTCCACGCGACCGAGCGCGCGTCCCTGCAGGCGCTGCCGCCCGACTGCAGGGACGAGGGCTTCCTGCTGGCCTGGACGCGGAAGGAGGCCTTCATCAAGGCGGCCGGCGTCGGGCTGTCGATGCCGCTCGACAAGTTCGCGGTGGAGGTGACGCCGGGTGCGCCGCCGGCCCTGTTGGAGATCGGCGAGGGGCTGCGGCGGGACGTGGGGGTTCCGGCCGACTGGAGCCTGTTCGACCGCCGGGTGCTGCCGGGCACCGTCGCCGCCATCGCGGCGCATGGGACGGGTTGGACGGTGGAAACGCGGGTGATGGACGGCTCCCTCTCCCCCCCGGGGAGAGGGCCGGGGTGAGGGGGATGCAGAGTGTGGGTTTTTCGGGGAGCGGGAGAGTGCTCGGCTTTTGAAGATCCTCGCCGCGCTTCCCCCTCACCCTAACCCTCTCCCCGGGGGGGAGAGGGGATCTCTACTGCCCTCACTCCCCGCCGGCCAGCGTGCCGGTCAGGCGGTTGCGGATGGCGGAGACGGCGCATTCCAGCGGGCGGTCGTCGTCGGGGCGCGGGGCCTTGTCCATCACGTCGGGGCACATGTCCTGCGCCATCCAGACCTGCGGCTTGGGCGGGGTCGGGGCGTTGGCGTCGCAGGTCGCCGGGTCGGGGTGGGTTTCCTCGGTGCTGCCGTGGGTCGGCTTGACCTCCAGGTTCGGGGACACGCCGAAGCAGTCCACCAGCGCCCCCGACGGGCGGTAGTAGCGGGCGGTGGTCAGGCGGATGCCGGTGTCGACGCTGAGCGAGGAGATCGTCTGCACCGACCCCTTGCCGTAGGAGCGGGAGCCGAACAGCAGCGCGCGGTGATGGTCCTGCAGGGCGCCGGCCACGATCTCCGAAGCCGACGCCGAGCCGCTGTTGATCAGCACCACCACCGGCAGCCCGGCCAGCAGGTCGCCCGAGGTGCCGCGGTAGGAGCGGGATTCCTCCGGGTCACGGCCGCGGACGGAGACGATGTCCACCGTCTCCAGGAAACGGTCGGCCACCTGCACCGCCTGCTCCAGCAGGCCGCCGGGATTGTTGCGCAGGTCGATGACGGCGCCGGTGAGCCGGCCCTTCGCCTGCCGGCGCATGTCCTCCACCGCCGCATCCAGCGCCGAGGAGGTCGACTGGTTGAAGGTGGCGATGCGGACATAGGCGACATTGCCCTCCAGCCGGTAGCGGACGGGCTGGATCTTGACGATGGCGCGGGTCAGCGAGACGCGGGTGTTGGCGTCGGTCGCCGGCGGGCGGCGGATCGACAGGGCGACCGAACTGCCGACGGGGCCGCGCATGCGGGCGACGGCGTCGTGCAGGTTCAGCCCCTTGACCGCCACGTCGTCGATGCGGGCGATGAGGTCGCCGCTGCGCAGGCCGGCGCGGGCGGCGGGCGAGCCGTCGATGGGGGACACGACCTTGATCAGGCCGCTTTCCTCGTCCATCGTCACCTCGATGCCGAGGCCGCCGAACTCGCCCTGCGTCTGTTCGCGCAGGTAGCGGTAGCGTTCGCTGTCGAGGAAGCTGGAATAGGGATCGAGCGAGCCCAGCATGCTGTCCAGCGCCGCTTCGGTCAGCATGCGGTCGCTGGCGCGCGGGTTCTCCGCCTTCTTCTTCTTCAGCCCGTCTTCCGCCTTGTCGACCAGCACCTGCGGATCGAAGGGCTTCACATGCTCCGTCAGGACGCGGCGCATGGCGTCGGAGAAGAGGACATAGTTGCGGTCGGCGGCGGACAGCGAACCGTAGCCGCGGATCTTCGCGAAATCGGTGCGGTATCGGTCGAGCGCCGCAACGGTGTCGGCACGGCTGGTCGGCGCCACGGCGCAGGCGGGCCCGATCGCCACCATCATCAGCAGCAAGGCAGCCAGCAGCTTCGCCATCCTAGGCCCCTCTTGACTGGCCGGTCCGGCCGGCGGTCTTACGCTCATCGTTCACTTATACCAGGGTTTCGCCGGTTGGCCCGACCCTAGCACGTCGTTCCGCCATTCTCAAAGTCCACCCCGGATTCGGCAAGAGTGTCATGCAACGGGGACCGCTGCAGGGCTCCCCTACCGGAAATGGTGTGCGCAAACAGCAATGTCGCGCGCCCCGATGGGACGCGCGACCGGTGTGAAGGGATGAGTGCTTTCGGAGGGTGGGAGGAGGATGGTCAGTAGGCGCCGCTGCCCTTCACCACCACCCGCACGGTGCGCAGCATGATGCCGATGTCGGTCCAGAAGCTCCACCCCACCACATAGGCAGTGTCGAGCTGGACCCGGCGCACGTAATCGACGTCGCTGCGGCCGCTGACCTGCCACAGCCCGGTCAGGCCGGGGCGGCAGCGGGTGTAAAAGGGGAAACAGGCGCGGTAATAGGGGACCTCGTCGTCGATGATCGGGCGGGGGCCGACCAGGCTCATATCACCGCGCAGGACATTGATCAGCTGCGGAAGTTCGTCCAGGCTCGACTTGCGCAGGAAGCGGCCGACCCGGGTGATGCGCGGGTCGTTGCGCAGCTTGCGCGTCGCCAGCCATTCGGTGCGCGCCGTCTCGTCGGTGGCGAGCAGCCGCTCCAGCACCTCGGCGGAGTTCACCACCATCGAGCGGAACTTCAGGCAGGTGAAGGAGCGTCCATCGGCGCCGACGCGCCGGTGGCCGAACACCGCCGGACCGCCGTCGCGCGCCACCATCCAGGCCAGTACCAGCATCAGCGGTCCGAACAGCGCGAGCAGCCCCAGCGAGCCGACGATGTCGAAGGCACGCTTCACCCGGTGCCTGTGCAGGGGAGGGCAACCGGGAAGCCGGTCCATCGCCTGCATCGCCGACCGGGTGCCGGCCATGCGGCCGGGGTCCAGGCGGGGTGCGCCCAAAAGAGCGATGTTGGACAACGCCATAATAATCTCTCGTCGCTGAACGTCTCTGGTCAGAGCATAGGACCATCCGAGAGAGGCAACGGCCAGCGCGCGAAAGGGGTCCTGCCGAAGGGACAGGATTTTTGGAAAGGGTGAGTTAGCCCGCCGGTACGGGTCAGCAGATCCGGGGAAGCTGTTCTCCGGTCAGCCAATCCACGATCCGGCGGCCGCCGAAGCGGGTCTCCATTTGAACGAACCGATGGGGGTCCTCCACCACACATCCGATGCAGGCGGCATCCCGTCCCAGCGGGTGGTCGCGCATGGCGGCGAGCATCCGGTCACGCTCCTCCGCCGCGCAGATCGCGATCAGCTTACCTTCGTTGGCGGCGTAGAGCGGATCCAGCCCCAACAATTCGCAGGCCGCGGTGACCTCCGCCCGAACGGGGATTTCGGCCTCGCGCAGCCGCATGCCGACGCCAGACTGGTGGGCGATCTCGTTCAGCGTCGTCGCCAGACCGCCGCGGGTGGGATCGCGCAGCACATGCACGTCGGGCACCGCCGCCACCATCGCCGCCACCAGACCGTTCAGCGCCGCGCTGTCGGACAGGATCGCCGTCTCGAAGCCCAGATTGTCGCGGGTCGACATGATGGCGACGCCATGGTCGCCCATGGTGCCGCTGACCAGGATGACGTCGCCCGGCCGCGCCCGGTCGCCGGAGGGGGCGACGCCCGGCGGCACCATGCCGATGCCGGTGGTGGTGATGAAGATGCCGTCGCCCTTGCCGCGCTCCACCACCTTGGTGTCGCCGGACACGATGGCGACCCCGGCCTCGCGTGCCGCGGCGGCCATGCTGTCGACCACCCGCTTCAGGTCGGCGAGCGGGAAGCCCTCTTCGATGATGAAGCCCGCGGTCAGGTGCAGCGGCACGGCGCCGGCCATGGCGACGTCGTTCACCGTGCCGTGGACGGCCAGCGAGCCGATGTCCCCGCCGGGGAAGAACAGCGGCGAGACGACGAAGCCGTCGGTCGTCATCACCATGCGCCCGCCCGGCACGTCGAAGGCGGCCTGATCGTTGCCCTGGTCGAGATACGGGTTGGCGAAGGCGGCGGCGAACAGCTCGCGCACCAGCTGCGCCATCGCCTTGCCGCCCGACCCGTGGGTCATGTCCACCGCCCCGCGGGCGATGTCGAGCTTGCGGGTGAAGAGGCGGCGGTCGGTCATGGCGGGTGGTCCGGGTGGTCGGCGGGTGTGTGGGAATGACGTGCGCGGGTCAGGCCGCGGCTTCGGCGCCTTTGGCTTCTGCGTCCGCGACCTCGGCCAAGAGAGCGAGCGTTCGCTCGGCCTCCTCGGCATCCAGGCGGGACAGGGCGTAGCCGACATGGACGATCACGTGATCGCCGACGGCGACGCCTTCCACCAGCTCCAGCGAGCAGGTGGAGGTGACGCCGCCCAAGCTGACGGTGGCGCGGTCGTCGGGCAGCAGGGCGGTGACCAGGGCTGGAACGGCAAGGCACATGGCGGCGGTCCTTCGGGTCAGACGGCGGCGGAAGCGGCGTGGGAGGCGCGGGCTTCCGCCAGACCGTCGGCGATCCAGTCGTACCACTCCTCCAGCCCCTGGCCGGTGGTGGCCGACAGCTGGATGACCGCGAGCGACGGGTTCAGGCGCTGGGCGTAGCCGATCATCCGCTCCACATCGAAGGTCAGATGGGGCAGCAGGTCGATCTTGTTGACGACCAGCAGGTCGGCGCGGACGAACATGTCCGGGTATTTCAGGGGCTTGTCCTCCCCCTCCGTCACCGAGAGGACGACGACGCGGTGGGTCTCGCCCAGGTCGAAGCCGGCGGGACAGACCAGATTGCCGACATTCTCGACGAACAGCACGCCGTCCTCGGCGAATCCGCCCTCCGCGGCCAGCTTGTCGGCGGCCTGCGCCACCATGGAGGCGTCGAGGTGGCAGCCCTTGCCGGTGTTGACCTGCACCGCCGGGGTGCCGGTGGCGCGGATGCGGTCGGCGTCGAAGCTGGTCTGCTGGTCGCCCTCGATCACCGCGACCGGGAAGCGGCCCTTCAGGTCGGTCAGGCTGCGGGTCAGCAGGGTGGTCTTGCCCGAACCGGGGCTGGACATCAGGTTCAGCACGAACACCCCGCGCTCCGCGAAACGGCGGCGGTTGACGGCGGCCAGCCCATCGTTCTTCGCCAGGATGTCGCGTTCGATGGTGATCAGCCGCGGCTGGTTCAGCGCGGCGCCGCCGTCGATGGCGTCGGGGCGGTCGGGACGGTGGTGGTGATGCGCGTGGTCATGGCCATGGTCGTGCCCGTGATCATGATCATGATCATGGTGCCCGTGCCCGGTGTGGCTGTGGCGGAACACCGTGCCGTCGGGGGCGACATGCTCGTGGGTGTCGTCGTGATGGTGGTGGGCATGGCCGTGCCCCCCATCATGGCGGTGTCGGTAGACCTTGCCGTCCGGGCCGATATGCTCATGCTCCGCATCGGTGGCCTTGCCGTCGATCCGGGTTTCGCCTTCTCCGCAACCGCAAACCGTGCACATCACGCGCTCTCCCACTCTTCGATCCGCAAAGCGACCGTTTCATCCGTTCGGCAACCCATCATCGGACGGCCCGGCCGCTTCGGCAAGAGATCGTCATTCGTGTACCTCTATGCCGCAGGCGACGCAGGGGTCGAGCATCGCGACCAGCAGCCGCGCCCGCTCCGCCGCATCGTCGCGGCCGCGAACCTCGGCGCCGGCCAGTCCGCGCGCCAGCGGGCCGTCCGCGGCGAAGTTCCAGTCGGTCGGGGCCACCATGCGGGCATCGGCGATCCGCCCCGCTTCGTCCAGCCGCAGCCAATGGGCCAGCCGCCCGCGCGCCGTCTCCGCCACGCCGCAACCCGTGCCCGGCGCCGAACCTGCCGCCGTCGCCGGATCGGCCGGGCGCAGATCGGCGATGGCCGCCTCCATCCGCCGCGGCAGCTCCGCCAGATCGGCGAGCCGCGCCGCGAACAACCGGGCCAGCCCGTCGCCGAAGCGCTCCGTCACCGAAACCACCAGCGGGTGCGCCGCCTGACGTTCCAGCGGCCCGGTCAGCGCCGGACCGCCTTCATGCTGCGGCCGTGTGGCGAAGGCCGGATCGCCGGACAGCGCCGCGGCGAACCAGTCCGGCCCGCTTTCGCTCAGCAGCGGCACGCCGCCGGCTCCCCAGCCGGCCAGATCAGGGTCCAGCAGCCGGGCGGCCAGACGCGCCGCGTCGCCGGCGCCCTGGCCGGCCCAGCGGGCGAGCTCGTCGGCATCCCGTGGCACCGGTCCGGCGAAGACCTCCTCCTCCAGCCAGCCATTCATCCGGTCCAGCGCGCCCCGCAGCGCAGCCTCATCGGGCCGAAGGACGCCGCCGCCCGGCCGCAGCCCGTCCTTGGCCGGATAGAGCGCCGGCATGACCGCGGACACCGCTTGGCGCAGGGTGCGCAGGGCAGCCGGCCGGGGAGGCGCGCCAAGGCGCGCCGGCCATTCGACGACCGCCTGCCAGCCGTGGCTGTCGAGCGCCTCCGCGTCGGTCAGCAGGCGCCTCGCGGTTTCCTGCGCGCCCGCGTCGATGTTCAGCGCCGCTTCGCAGGCGCGGGCGACGGCAAGCCCCTGCGCGGTTCCGCACAGGCTGAACAGCAGGGGGGCCAGCCGCACCGCCTCCTCCGCCCGGCGGCCGACCAGGGCGGCGACGGCGCGCGGGCGGCGGGCGGCGACCTCTGCCCGGACGATGGTATTGCCGCCCGTATTGCCGTCGAGCCACAGCCGGACGGATACCGATCCCTCTGCGGGAAATGTGGCTGCGGTCATGGCGAAGTCCTGGGGCGGCGGCGGATCCATCCTGACGGAACCGGGGTGCAACTCATTGACCTGCGTCAAAATACGTAGATCCGGCCGGGTCGACCCGGTGTCTCGGGCATGGCCGAGATGACGCTTTCTGCTACACTTCGCCCCAACCGCGCCATGCAGCCCGGCTCCCCATGCGTCGGGCGGGAGGGTCGTGGCGGGCGCGACACGACATCAGAGGATGATTGTCCATGAAACGTTTCCCCCTCGCCTCGGCCGTCCTGCTGGCCGGGCTGGTGCTGCCGGCGGTTGCCGACGCCCACACCTTCGGCGCCCATGATGCGGGTTTCGTCCACGGCTTCCTGCATCCGGTCGGCGGCTGGGATCATCTGTTGGCCATGGTGGCGGTCGGGCTGTGGGCGGCGCAGCGCGGCGGTGCGGCGTTGTGGGCGCTGCCGGCGGCATTCGTCACCGCCATGTTCGGCGGCGGCCTGCTGGGCATGGCCGGCATCGGCCTGCCGGCGGTGGAGCTGGGGATCGCCGGTTCGGTCATCGTCCTGGGCGCCTTGATCGCCGCGCAGTCGCGCCTGTCGCTGCCGGTGTCGCTGGCGGCGGTCGCGCTGTTCGCGCTGTTCCACGGCCATGCCCATGGGGCCGAGATGCCGGAGGCGGCGCAGCCGCTGCTCTACGGCCTGGGCTTCGCGCTCGCCACCGCCCTGCTGCATGGGGCCGGCGTCGCCGTGGCCCTGTCGCTGCGCGGTTTCGCCCGCGAAGGCAAGGGCGGGCTCGTCCTGCGCGGCCTGGGCGCGGCCATCGGGCTGGGTGGCGTGGCGCTGGTCACGCTCGCCTGAGTCCGGCTGGCCCGAGTCCGGCTCGCCCGATCGCGGGCGGCGGATTCGTGTGTTGAAGGACGGGGCCGGGAGGAAGACCTTTCGGCCCTTTTCCTGTGCAGGTCAGGCCGGAACAATCGTCTTCCCCTGGTGTTGCAAGCCGGCAGCCCCCACAGGAGACGTCCGGCATGACCAACCACAACGACGCCATTCCGCCCGCCGCTCCGTCCGCGTCGGTTCCCTCCGACCGCGAGGCCGCTGCCGGGGCCACGACAGCGACGCAGAACCGGCGGCCCGAAGATATCGAGCACGAGATCGAGTCGATCCGCGCCCGCATGGACTCGGTGATCGACGAGATCGAATTCCGCCTGTCGCCCGGCCAGATGTCCGGCGGGGTTGTGCAGGTGGTGCGCGACGTTATCCAGGGCGGCGGCGACGGCATGTCCGGCCGGATCGCCCGCGCCGTCCGCGCAAACCCCATTCCCGTGGCGCTGATGGGCGTCGGCGCCCTCTGGCTCGCCTGGGCGGTCGCCCGCACCCCGGAGGCCACCACCGAATTCGACGATTACGATCCCCGCGGCCGACAGTTGGACCCGCGCAGCCGGCATCTGCTGACCGACCTGATCGCCGCCTGCCGCGACGGCTCTGATGCCTTCCGCCGCGCCGACATGACCATCGCCGACCCGGCCTTGTCCTCCCGCCTGGAAACCCTGGCCGACCAGCTCGACCGCAGCGCCATGGAACTGGACGCCGAACTGCGCAACGGCGGCGGCTGGATCGAGACCGCGGGTGACGGCGGCCGGATCTGGTCGCCCCTGCATGGCCTGGCGGAGGCGAGCGCGCGCAGCGTCGTGGCGGGCGTCGGCGGAACGGCCGGGCGGGGCGACCTGCTGGCCCGGCTGGAAAGCGGGCTGGACGGTACGCTGGCCCTGTTCCGCGATGCCCTGCGCGATGCGCCGGACGATCACCTGCAGGTCGTCATCGGCGCCCAGTTCCATGCCGTGGAAACCGCCCGTCATCGCGTCGGCGCGCTGCGCGAAGCCGTGGTCTGAGGAGGGCGGAGCATGCTGGGGTTGAGCCGCCGCCATTATTACGAGCACCGGAACCGTGCGAACGGGCACCATGCGGCCGGGCGCGCCGCCAATGACCGTCGCGGCGGAGGCCGGGACGGGCGCGGGCGGTCGGCGGAAACCCCGTCCGACATTCCCAAGAAGGGATGGAAGGACATCCTGCTGCGGGTATGGGACGAGCAGAGCAAGGACAATGTTTCGATGCTGGCGGCGGGCGTGGCCTATTACGGGCTGCTCGCGATCTTCCCGGCCATCGCGGCACTGGTCTCCATCTACGGCCTCGTCGCCGACCCGGTGATGATCGAGAACCAGCTGAGCCAGATGGGCAGTCTGCTGCCGCCGGAAGCCCTGTCCATCGTCAGCGACCAGGCGCGCAAGGTGGCGACCGCCCCCTCGCAGGGGCTGGGGGTCGGCCTGATCTTCGGCCTGCTGCTGACCCTGTGGAGCGCGTCGCGCGGCACCAACTCGCTGGTGACGGCGCTCAACATCGCCTATGGCGAGCAGGAGACGCGGAGCTTCATCAAGCTGGCGTTGCTGTCGATGGGCCTGACGGTCGCCGGCCTGCTGTTCGTCATCGTCGCCATGGTGATGATCGTCGCGGTGCCGGCCGCGATCAACATCATCGGGCTGCAGGACACGCCGATCGGCTGGATCGCCAGCCTCGCTCGCTGGCCGATCCTGGCGGTGGCGATCATCCTGGGGCTTGCCGTCTTCTACCGCTATGCCCCCGACCGGCGGGAGCCGCAATGGCGCTGGGTCACCTGGGGGTCGGCGGCGGCGACCCTGGTCTGGCTGCTGGGATCGCTGGGCTTTTCCATCTATGTGTCGAATTTCGGCAGCTACAACGAGACCTACGGGTCGGTCGGCGCGGTCGTGGTGCTGCTGCTGTGGTTCAACCTGACCTCCTACGTCGTGCTGCTGGGGGCCGAGCTGAACGCCGAAATCGAACATCAGACCGCCCGCGACACCACCGACCGGGACGGCCGGCCCGCCCGGCCGCTGGGCCAGCGCGATGCCTATGTCGCCGACACGGTGGGCGAGCGCAAGGCAAGCTGATCGGCGAAAATGCCCCTTGGCAGGGCGGCGGCCGCGCGCTATGGTCGCTGTCATGCAACAGGCGCTTTCCATCGCGTCCTCCGGACGCTCCCGATATTTTGGCCGCTGGTTTCGTCCGGCGGCCTAGGAACGCGCATCTGTCGCTTATTCCCGAAGCCGCCCGGACCGACCCGCGGCGGCTTTCGTGTTTGTGACCTCGGCCCTCGACGGGCTGCACATCCTCAGAATCCGAACACGGGCGATCCGGGCGGCCTCATCATCCGCAAGAGAGGTTGTCATGTTCGATTTCGATGTCGTCACCGGCCCCACCCAGCCGCCGCACTGCCCCCCGGCCAACGAACCCGCCGGACCGGCCGGCTCCGAGTCGGCCCCGCAGCCGGCCGGCCTGACCGCCACACGGTCCGCACCGAACCCGGAAATGGAGGGAAAGCCGCGATCCTGAGCCGGGGTCGGGCCGCCGACCGTGGCGTGCAGGCCCCGCATTCCAGCTTTGGACCAAAAAAATCACGAATCCTGCCTATGTTCCGCCGGCTGTTGTCGTATACTCCCTTAGGGCAGACGTGTCCGGGTGGCGGCTGCAGCCGGCCTCACCCTTATGGGTACTACTCGGCGGCGTTCAAATGCGGGCGTTCAAAATTGGGCATCCGGGTTTGGGCGTGTTGGTCGGATCGGAAGAAGGATGACGGATCATGGCGGATGATGCTCTCTCAAGCGTCAGCTCTATGGTGTCCGGCCTCAACGCGTCGATCAAGAACGCGGTCGAGGCCATCAAGAAGTCGCAGAGCAATCAGGCCGTCGGCGATGTCCAGGAATATTCCAAGACGGTCAAGAAATCGGCGCTGACCACCACGGCCGGCGCCACGGACATCGGCGTGCTCGCCAAGAACGCCACCCGCCTGAACGTCGCCAGCACGCTGACAGCGAACGACAAGGTCGATTTCTACAAGTTCAAGGTCACCACCAAGGGTGAGATGACCATGGGTCAGGTCGGCGACGACGGCGTCCGTGTCCAGCTGATGAACCGGCTGGGCCGGGTATTGGCCGACAGCGACCCGAAGTCCGGCGACAATTACGACTCCTTCAAGAAGCTGCAGGCCGGCAATCTGACGGTCGACAAGGGCGACTACACCCTGCGCGTCACCCGCGACAAGGGCCAGTCGGACAAGGACCCCAAGAACTACGCCATGCAGCTGGTGATGGGGAACTACAGCAAGGACTACGACACCGTGGCCAAGGCGCCGGCCAAGGGAGACACCGGCCTTGCGCTGACCACCGGGCAGCAGGCGACGCTGGATGGGCTGAACAGTGCCATCGGCAGCCTGAATTCGATTCCCACCGGCCAGACCGGAACGCAGAAGCTGATGGGCAGCTTCAACCTCTTCGCCTGAGGCATCGGCACCGGCTGTGCTATGACGGTGCGGAGTTCATCCGCGCCGGAGCCTGACCTTGCCCACCGTCACCCTTCTGAGCCCCGCCGATCACCGCCGCGTTCCCTGGAAGAATGGCGGCGGCGTCACCACCGAACTGGCGGTGGAGCCGACCTCCGGCCCGACTTCCGGCCCAAATTCCGATGGGCGCTTCCTCTGGCGGGTCAGCATCGCCGATGTCGTCGAACCCGGTCCATTCTCAGCCTTTCCCGGCTATGACCGCCTGATTGCCGTGGTGGAGGGCGACGGCATGCGCCTTTCCGTCGACGGCGCCCCGCCGGTCGAACGGCGCCGCCTGGACCCCGCCTTCGCCTTTCCCGGCGAGGCGACGGTGTGGTGCGAGCCGACCGCCGGCCCGATCCGCGACGTGAACCTGATGCTCGACCGCGCGTCGGCCACCGGCACCCTGACCCTGCTGGCGGGTCCGGCCGGCCAAGATGCCGGCGGCGATGTGGTTCTGGTCCACGCCCTTGCCGGAACCGTGACCGTCACCCCCGATGGCGGGGACGCTCTGCCGGTTCCCGAAGGACACAGCCTGCTCCTGCGCGACGGCACCGCGCGGGTGGAGGTGCCGGAGGGGGCGGAGGGCGTGTACGCGGAGGTGCGGCGGCGTTAAGACTTCGCCTTCCGGATCAGCTCCGTGTACCAGCGCGCCGAGTCCTTCGGCGTGCGGGCCAGGGTCTGGAAGTCGACATGGACGATGCCGAAGCGTTGGCCATAGCCGCTGCCCCATTCGAAATTGTCCAGCAGCGACCAGACGAAATAGCCGCGCACGTCGGCGCCCTGGGCCATCGCGTCGCGCATCGCGGCGTTGTAGATGGTCAGGTAGTTGATGCGGTGGGGATCGTGGACGGCGCCGTCGGGGCTGACGGTGTCGCTGCCGCCGCAGCCGTTCTCCGTCACCACGATGGGCAGGCGGTAGCGGCGTTGGATGGTCAGCAGTTCGTCCCGGAAAGCGTCGGGGAAGATGGCCCAGCCGACGCCGTGGGTCGGCGAATCGGGCGGCGCGTCGCCCCAGCCGTAACCCCAGGTCCGGGACGGATCGGCTTTGGCGAAGATCGGGCCGTAATGGTTAAGCCCGAACCAGTCCACCGGCCGGGCGATGCGCGCCATGTCGCCGGCCTGCACGTAAGGCTCGATGGCGGCGGCCGTCTGCGGCGGATAATGGCCGAGGATCTGCGGGTCGCAGAAGACGAGGTTCCAATGCTCGTCCAGCAGCGCCGCCGCGGCACGGTTTTCCGGCGTGTCGGTCTCGGGGATCACGACCTGCCGGTTGTGGATCGCACCGATGGAGGCGCCCGGCACCAGATCGCGCAGCACGTCCACCCCGGCGCCATGGGCGAGGTTGACGTGGTGGATGGCGCGCAGATGCTGCGCCCGGTCGACGATTCCCGGCGCCGCCCACGGAATCGCATAGCCGAACAGGGTGAAGACCGAGAATTCGTTGAAGGTGATCCAGCGCGTCACCCGGTCGCCGTAGCGCCGCGCGCAGAGCGCGGCGTAGTCGGCATACCAGCCGGCGCAGTCGCGGGCCGACCAGCCGCCCAGATCCTGCAGGGCCTGCGGCAGGTCCCAGTGATAGAGGCACAGCCAGGGCTCGATCCCCGCCTCCAGCAGCCGGTCGACCAGCCGGTCGTAGAAGTCCAGCCCCGCCTCGTTCACCGCCCCCTTGCCGCGCGGCAGCACCCGCGGCCAGGACACCGAGAAGCGGTAGGCGTCGACGCCCAACCCCTTCATCAGCGCCACATCCTCCGGCATCCGGTGGTAATGGTCGCACGCGACGTCGCCGGTGTCGCCGTTCACCACCCCGCCCTGGGTGCGGCAGCGGACGTCCCAGATGCTGGCGCCGCGCCCGTCCTCGGCCGCAGCCCCTTCGATCTGATAGGCGGAGGTGGAGACGCCCCAGACGAAATTGCGCGGATAGGGGCCGGGCGGATAGGGAAAGGTCGGGTCGGTCATTTCAGGCGGCAATCTCGTTGATGCTGCGGCAGCGGGTCTCGAAATCGTCGGAGATGAATTCGGGGCGCTTGTAATAGCCTTTGATCCAGCTCGCCAGCAGGCAAAGCTCCTCCAGCTTCACCAGCTCGTCCAGCGTCCCTTCGGGGAAGCGGATGCCGAAGCTTTCGGAGATGTATTCCAGAACCTGCTCGACCTGGTCGATCGACAGCTGGATGTCGGTCTCCAGCGTCGCATTCCGGGTCAACAGAGCTTCGTCCACCCCGTATTCGTCGCGGATCAGCTTCACGATCCAACGGAACATGTGCATCCAGTTGGATACACCCTCGATCGACTTGCTCATCGCGACGCTCTGTTCGGGTTGCGCGAAAGGGGTAGGCGACAGCGACTGTACCCATGGATCGTTAAAGAATATCGCAGCCATCATCGCCGCCTCCACCCGGCGCGGCAAAAAACCGCGCGGGATTTGCCATCTGTACGGGCAGTCTCTACCGCAACATGCCCACCTCTTGTGCAGGCTCGTTTGATGTCCGCCACGCTGGACGCAGCCCAGCGACGCGGCACGGCCCATGCATCGCAATGCCGCACAACAGGACAGCGAGGCTTGCGCCATGACACGCGCCACCGAGACACGCGCCACCGACAAGACAGCCGCCCATCCCGTCGACGAGGTGTTGCCGCCCTTGCGGCTGCTGGCGCTGGGGCTGCAGCATGTGCTGGTGATGTATGCCGGGGCCATCGCGGTGCCGCTGATCATCGGCGGGGCGCTGAAGCTGCCCAAGGACCAGATCGCCATGCTGATCAACGCCGACCTGTTCGCCTGCGGCGTGGTCACGCTGATCCAGGCGGTGGGGTTCTGGCGCTTCGGCATCCGGTTGCCGATCATGATGGGCGTCACCTTCGCCGCGGTCGGGCCGATGGTGGCGATGGCGGCCAACCCGTCGCTGGGGCTCTTGGGGATCTATGGCGCGGTGATCGGGTCCGGCATCTTCGCCATGGTGGCGGCACCGCTGGTCGGCCGGCTGCTGCCGCTGTTCCCGCCGGTGGTGACCGGCAGCGTCATCGCCATCATCGGCATCTCGCTGATGCGGGTCGGGGTGGGCTGGGCCGGCGGCGGGGTGGGCAATCCGCGCTTCGGCGATCCGGCCTTCCTGGGGGTTGCCGCCTTCGTGCTGATGACGATCCTGGCGCTGATGAAGCATGGCCGCGGATTCGTCCGCAACGTCGCGGTTCTGCTGGGGCTGGTGGCCGGCATGGTGCTGGCGATGGCGCTGGGCATGGTCAATTTCAACGGCTTGGCCGAAGCACCGTGGGTGGCGCTGGTCCAGCCCTTCCAATTCGGGCTGCCGGTCTTCGACCCCATCGCCATCCTGACCATGTCGCTGGTGATGATCGTGGTGATGATCGAGTCGACCGGCATGTTCCTGGCCGTCGGCGACATGGTCGGCCGCCCGGTCACGCAGGAGGATCTGGTTCGCGGCCTGCGCACCGACGGGCTGGGCACGCTGATCGGCGGCGTCTTCAACACCTTTCCCTACACCTCCTTCTCGCAGAATGTTGGGCTGGTCGGGGTGACGGGCGTGCGCAGCCGTTGGGTCTGCGCGGCGGGCGGGCTGATCCTGCTTCTGCTGGGGCTGCTGCCGAAGCTGGCCCATGTGGTGGCGTCGGTGCCGGCCTTCGTGCTGGGCGGCGCCGGGCTGGTGATGTTCGGCATGGTGGCGGCGACCGGCGTGCGGATCCTGTCGCAGGTCGATTACGCCAACCGGCGCGAGAACCTGATCGTCGTGGCGGTCAGCGTCGGCGTCGGGCTGATTCCGCTGGTGTCGGACAAGTTCTTCTCGCAGATGCCGTCCTTCCTGTCGCCGCTGCTGCACAGCGGCATCCTGCTGGGCACCCTGACGGCGGTGGCGCTGAACTGGTACTTCAACGGCCTGACGACCGGCGACCGCGCCCGCCACGACGTCGCCGCCGCGGCTCAAGGGGTGGAGGCCTAAGAGGGCTGCTGCCGCAGCAGGTCCTTGCTGGCCAGCAGGGAGCCGCCGGCGATCAGGGCGCAGGACACCCAGATGACGCCCGAATTGGGGGCGAGGCCGAACAGGACCAGCAGAAGGGTCGACAGCAGCGGCGCCAGATAGGACAGCGCGCCCAGCGCCCGGATGTCGCCGTGGCGCACGCCATGGTCCCAGACGAAGAAGGCCGCTCCCACCGGTCCCAGCCCCAGCAGCAGCATCGCCCCCCAGCCGGCGGCGGTCTCCGGCCACACCGTCTGCTCCAGCGCCAAATGGCAGAGCAGCGACAGGAGCGCGGTGGCAAGGCAGAAGGCGCTGACGGCATCGGTCGGCGCCTCGCCGAACTGACCCAGCCGGCGGCGCAGCACCGAATAGCCGGCCCAGGTGACGGCGCTGCCCAGGGCCGCGGCATAGCCCGGCAGATGCGCCGGATCGATGGAGAGGCCGCCCTCCAGGCCGCCGCTTCCGCCGCGGGCGATCAGCAGCGCGGTGCCCGCCAGCCCGGCGACGGCGCCGCCGACATGCCACGCCCGCAGCCGCTCCCCCGGCAGCAATGCCGAGAACAGCACGATCAGCAGCGGCCACAGGTAGTTGATCAGGTTGGCCTCGACCGGCGGGGCCGCCTGCAAGGCCATGAAATAGAGGAAGTGGAAGCCGAACAGCCCGCCCACCCCCAGTGCCCAGGCGGCGGGCGGCTGGCGGAAATAGCGCAAGGGGTTGTCGCCGCGCAGCATCGTCCAGCCGCTTCCGACCAGGAAGGCCAGCAGGAAGGAGGTCGCCACCAGCTGGAACGGCGGCACCATCGAGGCCAGCGTCGCCAGCGGGGCCAGTGTCGCCCACATCAGGATGGCGGTGAAGCCGACCAGCGTGGCGCGGTTGACGGCCCGGCGGTCGGGGAGGGTGGGGCGGGCGGCGGCGGACGGAGCGGGCATGATGGGGATCGGTCGGTTGACGTGAATCGGACGACCATAGCCGGTGATCGGCAGGCTGTCTTGACCGTGGCTCCGGCGGGAATTGACCGGTTCTCCGGCGGAAGGACGCGTACGTGTGCCTGTACGCCTGGAAGCCGACGGCGTAGCATGGCTATTCCAACCCGATCCCCAGGAGTCCGACGGCGTGGCGTCCCCGCATCGGCCGAGCGTCAGCACCCGCAGCTACGACGGGTTCGAGCGGCGGCACGCGCATGATCATCACCAGATCGTCCTGCCCATTGCCGGGACCCTCGACATGGAGGTCGGCGGCACTTGCGGGCGGGTGGGCGACGGGTGCGGCGTGCTGGTGGCGGACGGGGTGACGCACAGCTTCCGCAGCGCCGGGACCAATCGTTTCGTCGTGCTGGACGTGCCGGCCGGCGGGCTGGTGCCGGAAGCCGCAGCGCATGCCGGCGACGCCTTCTTCTCCATCGACACGGCGTTGGATGGCTTGGTGCGTTATCTGGCGGCGGAGGCGGCCGACCGGCCGCTCGACCCGGTGCTGGCGCATCATGCGGCCGGGCTGCTGCTGCGCGCCCTGGAATCGCGCCGTCCTGCGCCTGCCGTGCCGGACGATCCGGTGGCGCGCGCCCTGGCCCTGATGGCGGAGCGCTGCGAGGAGCCGCTGACGGTGGCGGAACTGGCCGCCGCGGTCGGGCTGGCGCCCAGCCGCTTCCACGAACGCTTCCGGGCGCAGACCGGCACCACTCCGGCGCGCAGGCTGGCGGAGTTGCGGCTGGACCGGGCGGAGGCGCTGCTGCGCGCCGGAGAACTGCCGTTGGCGGACGTGGCGTTGGCGGTGGGCTTCTCCGACCAGAGCGCCCTGACCCGCAGCCTGCGCCGCCGCCGCGGCACCACGCCGGGGGCGCTGCGGAACAGAGCCTAGACCGCCGCGCGCGCCGCCTCGACGATCACCGCCGCAACGGCGTCCGGGCGCGACAGGTGGGGGGCGTGGCCGCTCTCGACCTCCACCGTGCGGGCGCCGATGCGCGCGGCGGTGGCGCGCAGGAAGTCCGGCGGCAGCATGCGGTCCTGGGTGGCGACGATGTACCAGGCGGGCTTGGCCTTCCAGGCGGCGGTCGTGACCTTGGTCGCGAAGCAGGCTGCTGCCACCGGCCCCTGGGTCGCGGCCAGCAGGGCGGCCTCCCCCGGTGCCAGATCCTGGGCGAAGTTACGGGCCATGCCCTCCGGCGTCAGGGTCAGGAAACGGCCCTTGTCGACCGAGACGCCGGACAGGCCTGCCGATGGCGGGAAGGGCTTCAGCGTGTCGTTCGGCGATTGTCCGGCATCGGGGGCGAAGGCGGCGACATAGACCAGTCCCGTCACCCGCTCCTGATCGCCGATCTGGGTGATGACGGCCCCGCCCCAGGAATGGCCGACCAGCAGCACCGGCCCCTTCGTCCGGTCGATGGCGCGCTGGACATGGGCGACATCGTCGTCGAGCGAGACCAGCGGGTTCTGCACCGCGACCGCCGCCAGCCCTTCCGCTTGCAGGCGGGGTATCACCCGGCTCCAGCTGGAGCCATCGGCGAAGGCGCCGTGGACGAGGATGACGGTCGGGGTGGAGGTCATGGGCTGATGCTCCCGCTGGCGGTCGGACCAATCAGGGAGAACATGCGGCCGGCGGTGCCGTCCAGCCGGGGCGGGGGAGTTTTCCTCTTGGCGGAATTCCTCTGGGCGGAAACGGAGCCCGCTATTCCGCCGGCTGCTTGGACGTCCGCCGGCCGAAGGTGGCGACCCGGTAGACGTACCAGAGGGCGATGCCCACCACGACGATGTTGGACACCGGGTTCAGCCAGCCGGACACCTGCTGATAGCTGTCCTCCAGCAGATAGCCGGCGGTGGCGAGGAAGGTCGTCCAGATCGCGGTGCCCAGGGTGGTGTAGAGCAGGAAGGGCGCCAGCGCCATTTCCGACACGCCGGCGGGGATTGAAATCAGCGTGCGCACCGCCGGGATCATCCGGCCGATCAGCACCGCTCGTCCGCCATGTTCGCGGAAATGGGAAGCGGCCTCGTCCACTTCGTCGGGGCTGATGGTCAGCCAGCGGCCATGGCGTTCGGCCCAGTGCTTCAGCCGGCGGCAGCCGACCCAGCGGCCGATCGCGTACCAGAACAACGCACCCACCAGGGCGCCGGCCGTGCCCGCGACCACCACCAGGGGCAGGCTCATATCCCCGCGTGCGGCGGTGAAGCCGGCAAGCGGCAGGATCAGTTCCGATGGAATGGGCGGAAACAGGTTCTCCGCGAACATCAGCAGAGCCACGCCGAGATAGCCGGTCTGCTCCACCATCCTGACGATCCAGTCGAACACACCCATCCTCCTGCGTCTGCCCAACCGGAGAACACCGGACGGGCCGATTGGTTGCGCCGGGGGGACTCGCAGTCGCCGCAGACCCGGCATATGTTCCCCTAGATGATGGTTTCTGGCGCGGATTGAAGAGAGACGGAATGGCGACGATCAAGCTCGACCGGCATGAGAAGGGGATCCTGGCGGCCCTGCAGGAGAATGCCCGCCTGACCATGCAGGAGTTGGGCGACACCGTCGGCCTGTCGGCCTCCCCCTGCTGGCGCCGAGTGCGGTCGATGGAGGATATCGGCGTCATCCGCCGCTACACGGTCCAGCTCGACCCGCGCAAGCTGGGGCTCGGCGAATGCGTCTTCGCCCATGTCACGCTGGAACGCCACAAGGAGAACGCGGTCGAACAGTTCGAGAGCGCCATCGCCGGCATGCCGCAGGTGCTGGAATGCTTCGCCGTCACCGGCGACGCCGACTATCTGCTGCGCATCGTCGTGCCGACCACCGAGGATTACGGCCGCTTCCTCAGCGAACGCATCTTCTCCATTCCCGCCGTGTCTCACGTCAAATCGAGCGTGACCCTGAAGGAAGTCAAGTTCGAGACCCGGCTGCCGCTGGATCATCTGGAGTGATGCGACAATCGCCCTCTCCCGGGGCGGGAGAGGGATCCGCCTGCTGCAACTCCGCCACCAAATCCGGCGCCAGATCGCCGCCGCCGACCACCGTCACGCGCTCCAGCCCCAGCCAGCCGGCCAGCCGGCGCAGTTCCGCCGCCAGGGGCGGGGCGACGGCCTCGGGGCTGGCGTGGGGTTCGATGTGGGCGGCCTGGACCAGCAGGGTGCAGGCCTTGCGGTCCGACTTCAGGTCGACGCGGGCGGCGATGCGCTCGTCCATCAGGAAGGGCAGCACGTAATAGCCATGCTCCCGCTTGTGGGCGGGGGTGTAGATCTCCAGCCGGATGCGGGCGCCGAACAGGCGCTCGGTGCGCTGCCGTTCCCAGATCAGCGAATCGAAGGGGGAGAGCAGGGCGCGGGCCGGCGCCTTGCGCGGAACCCGCAGGTCGGGGGTGACGTAGGCGATGCTCTCCCAGCCCTCCACCGCCACCGGCAGCAGCTCGCCGGCCTCCACCAGTTCGGCGATGCGCAGGCGGGCGTCGGCGACCTCCAGCCGGTGATAGTCGCGCAGATCACGTTCGGTCGCCACGCCATGGGCACGGGCGGCGATGCGCAGCAGGGCGCGCTGGGCCTCGGCCTCCTCCGGCGTCGGGGTGTCGAGGATGGCGGCGGGCAGCACCCGCTCCGGCAGGTCGTAGAGCCGCTCGAAACCACGCCGCCCGGCGGTGGTGACGAGGCCGGCCCAGAACAGGTACTCCAGCGCCCGCTTGCCGTCGCTCCAGCCCCACCATCCGCCGGCTCCGCGCCCGGCCTCGCTGAGTTCCGAAGCGCCCATCGGTCCGCGCGCCGCGACCTCCGCCAGGACGGAGTCGATGTAGGGGCGGCGCTCGACGGCGAAGCGGGCCAACTCGCCATAGATGCCCTCGCCGCGTTCGGCCCGCGCCATGCGCCAGCGGAACAGCGGCTGCTGCTCCACCGGGATCAGCGACGCCTCGTGGCCCCAATATTCGAACAGCGCCCGCCGCTTGCCGCCATAGGCCAGCCGGTCGAGCAGCGCCGCCTCGTACGGCCCCAGCCGCGAGAAGAGCGGCAGGTAATGGGAGCGCACCAGCACATTGACGGAGTCGATCTGCACCAGCCCCAGCCGGCCGATCATGCGCCGGGCATGGCGGGGCTCCACCGCGGCGGCGGTTGAAGCGTCTTCGGGGACAATGTTGGCGAAGCCCTGCGCCGCGATGGCGACGCGGCGGGCCTCACGCAGGGACAGGCTGTCGGGACGGGGCATGGACCTGCGGGGAAAAAGGAAAGGGGGACGAGCTTGCGAATGCGTTTGATTTTCGTCAAGGCAGGCACGGGGTTCCGGGCTCACGCTGGCGGTCAATCCTGCACCGCAGCACCCGTTTTGGGGAGTCCCCGTTCATGTCCTCACCCAGTCTTGCCGGCCGCGACGACGGCCCCGCGATCCCGATCCTGTTCCAATATGGTTTCCGCTTCTTCTTCCTGTTCAGCGGCGTGGCCGCCGTCGGGCTGCTGGCCGCTTGGTTGGGCGTGCTGGCGACCGGGGAATGGCCGCAGCATGCCGTCGGCGCCAGCGCCTGGCATGCGCACGAGATGCTGTTCGGCATGGTGGTGGCCGCCGTCGCCGGCTTCCTGCTGACCGCCGTGCCGAGCTGGACCGGCACCAAGGCGGTGGCGGGCGCGCCGCTGATGGCGCTCGCAGCAGTGTGGATGGCCGGCCGCGTCGCCGTCTTCCCCTGGGCCGGCGTGCCCGAACCGGTGGCGGCGGTGATCGACATCGCCTTCCTGCCGGGGCTGGGCGTGGCGCTCGCCCGGCCGCTGGTGGCTGCCGGCAAGTGGCGCAACAGCGCCTTCCTGATCCTGATCGGGCTGCTGACCACCGCCAACCTGCTGATCCATCTGGAATGGCTGGGCCTGCTGGACGGCGGCGTGGAGGCCGGATTCGCGCTCGGCCTCGGCATCGTGCTGATGATGGTGACGGTGATCGGCGGGCGCATCCTGCCGGCCTTCACCCGCAATGGGCTCGGCCGGGCCGGCCTTGGCGTGCGGTCCTGGCCGCTGGTGGAGCGGGCAACTCTCGTCCTGACGCTGGCGCTGATCCCGGCGACGGTGGCGGCGCCGGAGTCGGTGGTCACCGGGCTGATCGCGCTTGCCGCCGCCGTGGCCCATACCGCGCGGCTGGCCGGCTGGCAGGGCTGGAAGGCCTGGCGCTCGCCGATCCTGTGGATCCTGCATGTCGGCTATCTGTGGGTGCCGGTGGCGCTGCTGCTGCGCGGGCTGCACGCGCTTGCCGACGTGCCGGCCGCGGCGGGAACGCATGCGCTGACGGTCGGCGCCTTCGCCACGCTGATCCTGGCGGTGATGAGCCGGGCCTCGCTGGGCCACACCGGGCGGCCGCTGGTGGTGACGCGGGTGACGGTCGCCGCCTATGTGCTGCTGACGGCCGCGGCGGTCGCCCGCACCGTCTCGCCGCTGCTGCCGGTGGACTGGGTTTGGTCGGCGCTGCAATGGTCGGGCTACGGCTGGGTCGCCGCCTTTACCCTGTATCTGGTCGCCTATGCCCCGGTCCTGCTGGCGCCGCGCGCTGACGGTCGCCCTGGGTGATGGTCGCCCAGGTTGAGGCTGATGAACTCAGGCGGCGCCGCGGAAATAGCGGTCGATGGCGTCGTTCATCTCGACCTCGCGGAAGGGCTTGGTCAGGACGGGGCGGTCCTGATGGCCCTTCGGCAGGCCGGCGGCGCCATGGCCGGTGGTGAAGACGAAGGGGATGCCCTGCGCGGAGAGCGCGTCGGCGACGCTGTCGACGCGCTCTCCGCGCAGCGAGACGTCGAGCAGGGCCGCGTCGATCCCCCCCTTGGCGATCAGGTCGAGCGCCTCGGCCACCGTGCCGGCCGGGCCGATGACGCCGACATTCTGGACTTCCAGCGAATCCTCGATGGCCATGGCCACCAGCGGCTCGTCTTCGACGAGCAGGATGCGCAAGGGCTTGGACTGGTCGGCTTCCATGGACATGCGGCTCGCAGCTGGTCTGGGCGATGGTCAGGCCGCACATGGGGACCGAAGTCCCATGCGGCAACAGGCGTGAGCTTTTCCGTTCGGCCGTACGCTTGTCCATCCTGACCTTGGTCATCGCCCATTGGGCCATCCGCAAGCTGCATCCGGACTATCACCCCAGATCATCAAGCGCCTGTTGGAGGGACGGATAGAGGGCTTCCACCACGGACCCGTCCGGCCGAACCGGCGACGGCAGGACATCCGCCCCTTCCAATGCGCGGGACAGCGGCAGGCCGCCGACCTCGACGAAGCCGCCGCGCTCGCCGTACTGGCCGACGATCCAGTCCCTGACCGCCGGGTCGCCGTCGAGCGCGTTGTTGTGCGAGATCAGCGCATGGTTGCCGTCGTCAGAACGCCGATACCAGGCATGGCAGCCGTCGCCCAGATCCATGGGCCGGAAGCCGGCTGCCGTCAGGGGGTCCCGCACCGTCGCGCGCACCTTGTCGGTCCGCAGGCCGGTGGGCCGGTCGAGATCGTCCGCAAGCTCGCTCATGTCGCCTCTCTGGTCGTGGTCCTGGATGGACAACGCCGCAGGAAGGCTTTTGTGCCGTGCATACCTGTCCGAACGTGGGGGGCGGGACTGCCTGTTGGTGCAAGTCCGGCTGCCCGGTTACCCGTTCAGACGCCCCTTCAGGCGTTTTGGGGCCGACGGGTGCGCAGTGCGGCCAGGGAACGGTCGAGCAGGTCGTAGAGCCGGTCCTCCTGCGCCAGGACCGCAGCGGACGGAGCGTGTTCCAGCTCCTTGGCCAGCCGGCCGAGCGCCGCCGCGCCGAGGTTCAGCGAGGTGCCCTTCAGCGTGTGGGCCGTGCGGTTGTGCGGCTCCCCGGTACGGGCCTGGGCGATCATGCCGTCGACGGTCTTGCGGCCGTTGTCGGCGAAACCGTCCAGCGAGGCGCTCCAGTCCTCGGCGGTCAACACCTCCAGCAGAAGGGAGACCTGCTCCTCGTCCAGAAGGCCCATGTCCGGGCCGTCGTCCGGGGCATCTTGCGTGTCGGTCATGGCAGCCTCCGGGGCAGCGGGTCGATGGGTGGGTTGGCGGGCGGAGCCGTGCGGTGGGGCGGCGGGCGCCGCCTTGCCCAGCACCGACGCCATCTCGGCGAAGAGGGCGGCCGGGCGCAAGGGCTTGGTCACGAAACCGTTCATTCCCGCCGAAAGGCATTCCGGCCGCGAGCTGCCGGAAGCGTGGGCGGTCAGCGCCAGGATGGGAACCCGTCCCTTGGGGTCGGCAAGCTCGCGCACCCGGCGGGTGGCGGTCAGCCCGTCCATGCCCGGCATCTGGATGTCCATCAGCACGAGGTCGAAAGGCTGTTCGCGCACCATGCGCACCGCCTCCCCGCCGCCGGCGGCCAGCGCCACGCTGTGGCCGGCACGCTCCAGGATGCCGCGGACGATGTCGCGGTTGACCTCGATGTCGTCGACCGCCAGCACGCGCAACGGCGGCAATGCGGCGACGCGCGCGGCCTCGCCGACGCTCGTCGATTGTGAGGGATCGACCCGGCGCAGGGCCGACGGGTCGCCGGGACGGGCGACGATGGTGAAGCGGAAGACGCTGCCCCGGCCGGGCGCGGTGTCGACCTTGATGCTTCCGCCCATCAGCAGGCACAGGTCGCGGCAGATCGCCAGGCCCAGCCCGGTCCCGCCATAGCGCCGGGTGATGGAACTGTCGGCCTGGGTGAAGCGGTCGAACAGCGTGGGCACCGATTCGGGCGCGATGCCGATGCCGGTGTCTTCCACCTCGAACTCCAGCAGGAAGGAGTCCGGATGGCGGCATTCGATCAGGTCGTCGGGATCGCGGTTCAGCCGGCGCACGCGGACGGCGATGTGGCCCTCCTCGGTGAACTTCACGGCGTTGCCGACCAGATTGAACAGGATCTGGCGCAGGCGGGCCGGATCGGTGACGATCACCTCCGGCACCGAGGGCATCAGCCGGGCCGACAGCTCCAGCCCCTTGTCGGCGGCGTTGGGGCGCAGCACCTCCAGCACGCCGTCGATCAGCTGGGGCAGGGCGCAGTCGGCCTCCTCCAGGTCGATGCGGCGGGCCTCCAGCTTCGACAGGTCGAGGATGTCGTCCAGCAGCCGCAGCAGCGTCTCGGCCGACCGGCGGGCGACGTCGGCCAGCCGCTTCTCCTCCGCCGGCAGATGCCCGTCGGCCAGCAGGGTCAGGTTGCCGAGCACGCCGTTCATCGGGGTGCGCAGCTCATGGCTGACGGTCGCCAGGAATTCGGTCTTCGACCGGCTGGCGGCCTCCGCCTTCTCCTTGGCCTGGAGCAGCTGTTCGGCGGCGCGGCGCGGCTCGGTCACATCGATGCACAGCCACAGCTTGCCGATGGCGACCCCGGCGGCGTTGCGCACGGGTACATTGTGCCAGCTGACGATCCGCCCGTCGGTCAGCGTCATCTCGCGCCGCTCGTCGGCAACCACCGCCGACAGCAGGGCGTGGTCGGTGTCCAGCGGGGCGTTGCCGGCAGTGGCCAGCGTCTCGTCCGGTCGGTGGCCGACCGGCGCGCCGGCGACCGCGAACAGGGCGGAGAAGGCCGGATTGGCATAGGCGATGCGCCCGTCGCCGCCAACGAACAGTACGCCGAAATCCATCGCCGACAGCAGCGCGGACAGGCGGGCGCGTTCCTGCTCCACGTCGCGGGCGAGCGCCTCCTGTTCGTCCAGCGCCACGGTCAGCTGGTCGACGCGCTCCTTGATGGCGTGCGACATGGTGTTGAAGGCGGCGCCCAGCCGGCCGATGTCGTCGTCGCCCTCCGCCAGCTCCGGCGGGCTGTAGTCGCCGGCGGCGACCCGTTCGCTGGCCCGCGCCAGCGCCGCCAGATGCCGGGTCAGCCACAGGCCCAGCAGGGCCAGCAGACCGGCCGACAGCAGGATCTCCGACAGGGCGATGGCGATGCCCTGGATCAGCAGGTCGCGGCGCGCCTGGACGATGTGCAGCAGGTCCAGTCCGAATTGCACAGCTCCCAGCCTTTGCCCGGCCAGCGACACCGGCACCGCCACGTCGTAGCGGGTGACGCCGTCCTTGCCGTCCAGCGACAGGGCCGGATCGGGATCGGGCAGCCTGCGGTCCTGCGGCCAGCCGCTGATCGCCACCAGCTTTCCCTTGCTGTCGCTGACGGCGAGATAAAGCACCCCGCCGGTGGATCGGCTTTCATTGAGGACCGCCTGCAGGGTCGCATAGTCGCGCTGGGCCAGCGGCGCCACCAGCGCGGCGTTCAGCACCGGGGCCACCTGATCGGCATGCAGCCGGGCCTGTTCGGCGAGGCTGCCATAGAGCAGGCGCACGCTGTTGGCGACCAGCAGGGTCAGCATGATCGCCTCGACCGCCATGGCGGCGGCGAGCATGCGCCCGCGCAGGGTCTTCCAGGGGGCCAGACGGGTCAGGATCATTTGCCGGCCTTCAGGACGCGCCTCACCTCGTCGGCCAGCGGCTCCATCGCCTCCAACTCCGCGTCGGTGACCGGACGGTAGCCGCCCAGCTGGTTGGTGTCGAAATAGGTCTTTCCCTCATTCGTCGCGCCGAAGGCGAACAAGGCCTTGCGCAGTGGCTCCAGCAGCGCCGCCTGCTTGCCGTTCAGCATGTAGGCGCGCCCGGTCATGGGCGGGCTTTCGGCGATGGTGGCGAGCTGGGCCTGCACCTCCGGCGCCAGCTTGGCGCGGTTGGCGAGCGACATGAAGCCGGCCGAGGCATCGCCGGCCAGGACCAGTTGGGCCACGCTGTCGGCGGCGCTGACATAGCGGAGCTGAATGTTGGGCAGGGTCCGGTCGGCCAGCCAGCGCTGACCCCACAGCGTCACCAGCGAGGACGGGCTGAGCCCCAGCACGGTGGTTCCGGCCAGAGAGTCCGCGGTCCGGTGGGGGCCATTGGCCGCCGTCACCACCACGGCGCGGAAGTCGGACTTGTAGGTCAGCAGCGGCAGATAGCCGGCGTCCTTGCGCAGGAGTTGCGCCTGATGGCCGGTGGTGACGGCGACGTCGTATTCCTGGTCGACCGCGCGACGGGCGAAGGCGGTGAAATCGGGCGCCGTCACGATCTCCACCGACCGGCCGAGCGCCTCCTCCAGCGCCCGGCGCACCGGCTGATACTGTTCGACGATGACACGGGCGCTGGTGTGCGGAGCGATGCCGATACGCAACGCCGGCTCCTCCGCCCGGACCGGCATGGCCGCCGTCAGGCCGCAGAGGAGGGCGGAACAAAGCCCGAGGAGGCCGGCGGACAGGCGCTTGGTCATGGGGATTCTATCCTTGCGAAGTGCAGGCGCGCAAACGGACGGCTGTGATGACGACGGCGGCCAGACACTGGGCCTAGGCAAAAAGATATAACATTGGATAAATGCAACAGATAGGGACAAGAGCGCGCAGGGCGGTGACATGGGCGCTTGTCACGGGCAGGGTTGCGATTGCCGCCATGCTTTTGAAATTTCTGCTAATTCCACTTGCGCTATTGTTTCGGGCCCGCGCAATTCCGAGACCGCCCGGTGCTGCTGGAACCGGTCCGCGGCCAATAAAGATCACGCTTTGGTTGCGGACCGGTCCGCTATGTGTCGGCGACTTCACCGCCCACCAGGAAAGCCGCCGTGCCGGAACGCGCCGCCAATCAACAATCCGCCATCTACCGCGCCATCCGCCTGCTGCGTGAACACAGCCGCGGCTGCAACAGCATCGAGACCCGGCGTCTCCTGATCCATACCGAACGCTGGCTGGTCTGGATGCTCCGCCGCGAAGAGGGGGAGGAGCTTCCGGTGCCGGCGGAACTGGCAGGGTGACGTTCCGCGGACCGGTCCTTCATCTTTCGCCATTTTTTGAAGCTGTTGGGACAGGAGCGAGGTTTTCCGCACCCGCACACTCGCCGTAGACTCCCACCCGGAGAGTCCAGCCCCGGACCCTGAGTGGCCCGGACACTGACCGGAAGGAGCGCGCGCGTGATGGAGCCCATCCTGTGGGAGTGGATCAACGCCCTGGCGCGGTGGCTGCACGTCATCACCGCCATCGCCTGGATCGGATCGTCCTTCTACTTTATCCATCTCGACGCCTCGCTGCGCAGGCGCGCAGGCGCGCCGTCCGGGACGGCGGGCGATGCGTGGCAGATCCACGGCGGCGGCTTCTACCACATGACCAAATACATGGTCGCCCCGCCGCAGCTGCCGGAGGAGCTGACCTGGTTCAAGTGGGAATCCTACGCGACGTGGCTCAGCGGCTTCTTCCTGATGTGTGTGCTGTATTACCGCGGCGCCGACCTGTTCCTGATCGACCAGGACGTGATGGTGCTGGGCCACTGGCAGGCGGTGGCGATCAGCGTCGCGGTGCTGGTGGTAGGCTGGGTCGCTTATGACCTGATGTGCAAGTCGCCGCTGGGCCGCAACGACGGGGCGCTCGCGGTCGCCGGCTTCGTGCTGCTGGTGGCGACCGCCTGGGGTCTGACGAAGATCTTCAGCGGGCGCGGCGCCATGCTGCAGGTCGGTGCGCTGATGGCAACCATGATGGCCTGCAACGTCTTCATGCTGATCATCCCCAACCAGCGCAAGACGGTGGCCGCCATGCTGCGCGGCGAGACGCCGGACCCGTCGCTGGGAAAGCAGGCGAAGCAGCGGTCGCTGCACAACAACTACCTGACGCTGCCGGTCGTTTTCCTGATGCTGTCCAACCATTATCCGCTGGTCAGCTCCACCCGCTACAACTGGGTGATGGTGGCGCTGGTGCTGGTGGCTGGCACGGCGATCCGCCATTTCTTCAACAGCCGCCATGCCGGCAAGCCAACGCCCTGGTGGACCTGGGGGGTGGCCGCCGCCGGCATGCTGGGCTGCATCTGGCTCAGCACCATGGGGCCTGCCAGCGGCGACACGGCCGCGGCAACGCCGGTGAAGGTCGGCTATGCCCAGGTCGAGGAGATTGTCGCCACCCGCTGCAGCATGTGCCACGCCGCCCAGCCGGTGTGGGACGGCATCGCCACCCCGCCGCGTGGCGTCGTGCTGGAAGGCGACGGCATCCGCCGCCATGCCGAGCAGATCCGCCTGCAGGCCGGTTTCAGCAGCGCCATGCCCCCCGCCAAC
The DNA here is from genome assembly GCF_008364825.1 of Azospirillum sp. B21. Lineage (GTDB taxonomy): Bacteria > Pseudomonadota > Alphaproteobacteria > Azospirillales > Azospirillaceae > Azospirillum. Next base: position 712,834 of record NZ_VTTO01000002.1, on the reverse strand, counting down.
ATCACCGGAATCACGCCACAGGAACGCGCGGTGTTGGCGGCATGGTCCGGGGACATTAAGTAACCCGCTCTCATAGCTTTCTTATCGAACCGGAACCCCATGCCCGACCAGTCCATCGTTTCCCCTGTTTCCGCCGCCATCCGCGGACGCCTGCTCAGCTTCCACCGTGCGCCTGCCGGGCCGGGTGATTTCGATGCCGTGCGCCATCACGAGGACGGGCTGCTGCTGGTCGGGGCCGACGGGCGGATTCTGGAGGTCGGGGACTGGGCCGATCTGCGTGGCCGGGTGCCGGAGGGGGTGGCGGTCGACGACCACGGCGGCAAGCTGGTGCTGCCGGGCTTCATCGACACCCACATCCATTTCCCGCAGACCCAGGTCATCGCCTCATACGGCGCGCAGCTGCTCGACTGGCTGGAGAAATACACCTTCATCGAGGAGCAGCGCTTCGCCGATCCGTCCCATGCCGCCGCCAACGCCGCCTTCTTCATGGACGAGCTTCTGCGCAATGGCACGACCACGGCGGTGGTCTATGGCTCTGTTCATCCGCAATCGGTCGACGCGCTGTTCGCGGAGGCCGAATCGCGCGGCGCCGGGCTGATCGCCGGCAAGGTGATGATGGACCGCCACGCCCCGCCTGCCCTGACCGACACGGCGGAGAGCAGCTATCGCGACGGCAAGGATCTCATCGGCCGCTGGCACGGCAAGGGGCGGCAGCGCTATGCCGTCACCCCGCGCTTCGCCATCACCTCGACCGAGGCGCAGCTGGAGGCGGCGGGCGCGCTGCTGCGCGAGCATCCCGGCGTCCACATGCAGACCCACCTGTCCGAGAACACCGACGAGATCGCCGAGGTGCGCCGCCTGTTCCCCGGTGCCCGCGACTACACTGACGTCTACGACCGTTTCGGGCTGCTGGGACCGACCTCGCTGTTCGGCCACTGCATCCATCTGTCGGAGGCGGAGATGAGCCGGCTGTCGGAAAGCGGGTCGGTCGCCGTCTTCTGCCCGACCAGCAACCTGTTCATCGGCAGCGGCCTGTTCGACCTCGACGCCCTGTCGAAGCCGGAGCGGCCGGTGCGCACCGCCATCGCCACCGATGTCGGCGGCGGCACCAGCTATTCCATGCTGCGCACCGCGGCGGAGGCCTACAAGGTTCTGCAGTTGCGGCGCCGAAACCTGCCGGCGCTGTCGGCCCTGCACTGGATGACCCGCGGCAATGCCGAGGCGTTGGGCATGGCCGACGAGATCGGCAGCCTGGAGCCTGGACGCTGGGCCGACCTCGTCGTGCTCGACCCCGCCGCCACGCCGGCTATGCGACATCGCATGAAGGCGGTCGACGGCGATCTGGAGGAGGAGCTGTTCATTCAGGTGACGCTGGGCGACGACCGCTCGGTGGCCGCCACCTACCTGCGCGGCCGCAATTCGCACCTGCGGCAATCGGGCGCTTGACCCAAGCCCCTAGTCCCTGTAGGACTTCCGCCGTCATTGGGGAGTAGCCACCCGCCGGCATTTGGACCGCGCGGGGTTCGCGTCAACAGACTTGGATGGTTCCGGCCTCCGGCCGTTACCGCCATGGCGCGCACGGCGGCCAGCGGGCCGACCCGGCGAGACCAGTGGATCGGACATCTCCGCGGCCAGCCGGAGTCCGTCCGGTTCCACTGCGTTGTCTGGCCCGGGAATAGCCATGATCGCCACGTCCCTCGCGCTCGCCTTCAGCCTGTCCATGGATTCCTTTGCCGCCGCCCTTGGCCGCGGCGCCTGCTCGCGTCGTGCCGGCCTGCCCGAGGCGGTGCGCGTGGGTGCGGCTTTCGGCGCCTGCCAGTTCGCGATGCCACTGGTCGGCTGGGGCGTCGGCATCGCCTTCGCCAGCCTCGTTGAATCGGTCGATCACTGGATCGCTTTCGGCCTGCTGCTGGCGGTCGGCGGCGCGATGCTGCGCAATGCCATCATGGACGGTGAGGATGAGGGCGACGAGGATTGCGGCCCGGTGCGCAGCGTGCGCGCCGAATGGCTGGCCCTGCTGACCACCGCCGTCGCCACCAGCATCGACGCCGCGGCCGTGGGTGCTGGCTTGGCGCTGGTCGATGTGGACATGGTGACGACATCGGCGCTGATCGGTGCCGTGACCTTCGCGGTGGCCTTCGGCGGGGTGCTGATCGGCCGCGCGGCCGGCGCGCATCTGGGGCGCTGGGCCGAAATGGCCGGCGGCGTGGTGCTGATCGGGCTGGGGGCGAAGATCCTGCTTGAGCACACGATGGGGTGAGGGGGCGCTGAGGCACCCTTCCTCAGCCAGCCAGCGTCATCCCCATTTCCCAGAAATCCGCCTCCAGCCGGCAGGCCTGTCGGAACACCGTCAACAGCCGCGGGAAGCGCGCCTCCGTCATGCCGTCGGCTGCCAGCCGGTCCAAATTCTCCCGCGCCGCCCGCGCCACCTCCTGATAAGCCTCGCCGGCATATTCCGAGATCCAGGCGCGGAAGGGATTGGCGTCGTTCAGCGCGCCGGGCAACCCAGCCAGCCGCCGGCCGATCTCGGCATAGCCGATGACGCAGGGGCTGAGCGCGACATGCAGGTCTAGCAGGTCGCCGCGCAGGCCGGTCTCCAGCACATAGCGGGTGTAGGCCATCGTCGCCTTCGCCTCCGCCGCCTGTTCCAACTCGGTCGCCGACAGGCCCCAGTCGGCGCACAGGCCGACATGCAGGTCCATCTCCACGTCTAGGATCGCCTTCAGCCCGCCCAGCGACGCCCGCATCTCGCGCAGGTCGCGGCCCTTGTAGATGGCGAGCGCATAGGCACGGGCGAAATGGATCAGGAACAGGTAATCCTGCACCAGATAATGGCGGAAACACTCCAGCGGCAGCGTGCCGTCGCCCATCCCGCGCACGAAGGCGTGGTCGACATATGCCGACCAGTCCGGCCGTGCCTCGGCGACGAGCCGGTCGAACAGGTCGGGGCGGGGGGCAGAGGCAGTCATGGCGGCGGTCTCCGGGATCGCTGACGACGGTGGGTATATACTCTACCGATCATTCGCCCGTTTGCAGCAACGCGCCGCGCACCCGCGCCTGCCGGAAGGCGTACAGGAACACCCCCACGCCGGCCGCCATGTAGAGCGCGTTCAGCCCGACCGCCCAGGCCAGATGGTCCCAGCGCAGGACGCCCTCGAACACCAGCGCCCGCATGCCCTCGAACACATGGGCCGACGGCAGGGCCAGCGAGACCGGTTGGAGCCACGCCGGCAGGACCGAAACCGGGTAATAGACGGCGCTGACCGGAGCCAGCATGAAGACGACGATCCAGGCCAGCCCCTCCGCCCCCATGCCGTAGCGCAGGATCAGCGCCACGATCAGCAGCCCCAGCGACCAGCCCAGCACGATCAGGTTGGCGAAGAAGGCGGCGAGCGGCAGGCCGAGCGCGAAGACCGAATAGCCGAAGAAGGGAATCGCCAGCGCCGCCGCCGGCAGAACGCCGATCAGGGTGCGCAGCAGGCTCATGGTCATCAGCGCCGTCACCCATTCGCCGGGGCGGAGCGGGCTGACGAACAGATGGCCCAGGTTGCGCGACCACATCTCTTCCAGGAAGGAGATGGAGACGCCGAGCTGGCCGCGGAACAGCACGTCCCACAGCAGCACGGCGCTGACCAGCACGCCGGCCCCCTGCGCCACCCAGCCGCTGCCGCCGCCGCTGGACGAGGCCATGAACTGGTTGATGTAGCCCCACAGGATCATCTGCATGGTCGGCCAGTAGGCCAGTTCCAGGATGCGCGGCCACGACCCGCGCAGCAGATACCAGTAGCGCAGCACCATGGCGCCGACCCGGCGCAGCGAGAAGTCGGCCCGCGGAACGGGATGGGCAGCGATCGCGTCATTCGGCGGCATCGGCGGCCTCCCCGGTCAGGAGCGTCGAGCCGTCGGACGCGCGGGCGATGTCCAGGAACACCTCCTCCAGCGTCTGGCGGCCATAGCGGGCGAGCAGGGCCGACGGCGCGCCGCGGTCGACGATCCGTCCCTGCCGCATCATCAGCACGCTGTCGCACAGCCGCTCCACCTCCAGCATGTTGTGGGAGGCGAGCAGGATGGTGGCGCCGGTGCGGGCGCGGTACCGCTCAAGATATGTCCGGATCCAGTCGGCGGTGTCGGGGTCGAGCGATGCCGTCGGCTCGTCCAGCAGCAGAAGCTCCGGGTCGTTCAGCAGAGCTTTCGCCAGCGCGACGCGGGTTTTCTGCCCCGCCGACAGCCCGCCGGACGGCCGATCGAGAAAACGCGTCAGGTCAAGATGCTCGGACAATTCTCGGACGCGCTTTTTGACGCATGTCAAACCGTAGAGGTGGGCATAGACGGTAAGGTTCTCCCGCACCGTCAGCCGATGGGGCAGCTCGACGTAGGGGGAGGAGAAGTTCATGCGCGGAAGCACGGCATGCCGATGGCGCGCCATGTCGACGCCCAGGATCTCCACCGTCCCGGCCGTCGGCAGCAAAAGCCCCAGCAGCATCGAGATGGTCGTCGTCTTGCCGGCGCCGTTGCCGCCCAGAAGGCCGGTCACGCTGCCGCGCGGCACGGTGAAGTCGATGGCGTCGACAGCCGTCACCTCCCCGCCGCCGGGCGTGGGAAAGCGCTTGGTCAGCCTGGCCACCCGGATGGCGGGCGGATGCTGTGGGATGGTTCGCTCGGTCATGGGCACAGAATATGGCGGCGGGAGCCGCAACCGCCAGGGGCATGCGGGCGAAGGGCTTGCATGCCGGGGGTATGGATCATGGTGACGCTCGCCAGCGTATTGCCCGCCCAGGTTCCGGCCGCGGCACCGCCGCAATGGGCGCAGCCCGACGGCCGCATCACGTTGCGCACGCTGATCCTGATCCGCTGGGTCGCGGTGATCGGGCAGCTGGCAGCGGTCGGGTTCGTCAGCCTGGGCCTGGGCTTTCCGCTGCCGCTGGGGCCGGTGCTGGCCGCGATCAGCGCGTCGGCGCTGCTGAACGTGGTGGCGATGGCCCAGCAGGGCGGCCGGCTGCGGCTGGCCGACCGCGATGCGGCGCTGTATCTCAGCTACGACATGCTGCAGCTGACGCTGCTGCTCTATCTGACCGGCGGATTGAGCAACCCCTTCGCCATCCTGCTGCTGGCGCCGATGACGGTGGGGGCCGCCATCCTGTCGCGCTACAGCACGGTGCTGCTGACCGGGCTGAACCTGATCTGCCTGACCGCGCTCGCCCTCTGGCACTTCCCGCTGCCGTGGGAGGAGCCGGTGCGTTCCATGGCGCCGCTCTATGCCTTCGGCGTGTGGCTGTCGCTGTCGGTGTCATCGGTCTTCATCGCCGGCTATGTCTTCCGCGTCGCCGCCGAGGCGCGGCGCTTCGCCGATGCGCTCGCCGCCTCGCAGGTGGCGCTTGCCCGCGAACAGCGCCTCGGCGCGCTGGGTGCGCTCGCCGCCGCCGCTGCGCACGAGCTGGGCTCGCCGCTCGGCACCATCGCCGTGGTGGCGAAGGAGTTGGCGCGCGACCTGCCGCCCGACAGCCCCTATGGCGAGGATGTCGAGCTTCTGCAGAGCCAGGTGATGCGCTGCCGCGAGATCCTGGCCGATCTGGCGCGCAAGCCCGAGGCCGACGGCGGCGACCCGTTCGAACGGCTGCCGCTGACTACGCTGATCGAGGCTGCCGCCGCCCCACACCGACTCGGCCACATCGACTTCGTCGTGGAACCGCACCCGGTCGGCGAGGCGGAGGAACCCTTCCTGCGCCGCAGCCCGGAGATCATCCACGGCATCGGCAATTTCATCCAGAACGCCCACCAGTTCGCCCGCCACAAGGTGACGGTCGCCGCCGCCTGGGACGGCCGTGGCGTCACCATCACGGTGATGGACGACGGTCCGGGCTTCCCGCCCCATCTGCTGGGCCGGATCGGCGAGCCGTACCTGTCCGTGCGCGGCGAGCGCTCCGGACACAAGGGGCAGACCGGCGGCGGGCATATGGGGCTGGGCATCTTCATCGCGCAGACGCTGCTGGAAAAGACCGGCGCGACAGTGCGCTACACCAACAATCCGCCGGCCGGCACTCCGCCCGCCGATCAGACCGCCGGCGGGTACTCCAATCAGGGCGGAACGGGTGCGCGGATTTCCGTGCGCTGGAAGACCATCAACGCCAAGAAATGAGGTTTCACGGTGGACACCCTCAAAACAACCGATGACCTGCTGTCGGGCGATGCCGTCAAACTGACATTCACTGGCGACGTCACCCGCAGCCTCCTGATCGTCGACGACGACGCCCCCTTCCGCACGCGGCTGGCCCGCGCCATGGAAAAGCGCGGCTTCAACGTCGTCGCGGTCGATTGCGTGCAACTCGGCATCGAGGTGGCGCAGGAATCCGCTCCCGCCTTCGCGGTGGTCGACCTGCGGCTGGGCGACGGCAACGGGCTGGACGTGGTGTCGGCCCTGCGCGACGCCCGCCCCGACGCCCGCGTCGTCATGCTGACCGGCTATGGCAACATCGCCACCGCGGTCGCGGCCGTGAAGGCCGGCGCGGTCGACTATCTGCCCAAGCCCGCCGATGCCGACGCCGTCGAATCGGCTCTGCTGGCCGACGGCCGTCCGCTGCCCCAGCCGCCGGAAAACCCGATGTCGGCCGACCGCGTGCGGTGGGAGCATATCCAGCGCGTCTTCGAACAGTGCGACCGCAACGTCTCGGAGACCGCGCGCCGTCTGAAGATGCACCGCCGCACCCTGCAGCGCATCCTGAACAAGCACGCCCCGCGCGCCTGAGCGCGGGGATTTCCGGAAGAAAATGCGAACGGCCCGCCACGAAAGGCGGGCCGTTCGCATGTCCGGCGGATGCGCCCATCAGGCGGTGCGGTCTTCCGTGCGGCAGGTCTTGACGCCCAGCAGCGTGTAGGCCGGACAGTAGCCGACGAAGGCCGTCAGCAGCGGCACCAGCCCGACCAGCCCCCACAGGGTCTGCGGCCCGACGACGGTCAGCGAAAGCAGGATCAGCCCGACGATGGCGCGCAGCGCGCGATCCACCGGGCCCATGTTGCGGCAATTCATGGCGGCACCTGTCGTGTATTTGCGGTGATGTCCACCGCTCTACGCCTGGGCCATCCTGCCGTCTGTGATGAAATCACACTTGGAAACGCAGTCCCGGTCGGACCGTGGGCCCGACGGCGTAGCCGAGCCTTCTTCAAGAAACTGAATCATCCGCCGTTCGATCCGCAGCAGCACTTCGCGGGCAGGCAGATTGTGGCATTCGCGGCTGTGGTTGCGGATTTGCCGGATCGCGCAGACGGTGGGGGTATCGTGACGGCACGGCATGGCGTAAACCTCCGTCCAGGAAATGACTAAGTCTATCCTATTTCTCATACTCCTTACAGCTGTAAAGTTCGTATGCGTAGCGTTAAATGTAAAACTTATGTCATATGCTAGGTCCTGCCAGCGCCACGAGCGCTACCGGGTCGAGCACCTGGATCCGGCCGCGCGACAGCGCCACGAACCCGCGGCGTTCGAACTCCTTCAACTGGCGGCTCACCACTTCGCGCGCGGTCCCCAGTTCCACGGCCAGCGCCTGATGCGTGATGTCCAGCCCCCCGGCATCGTCGCGCCGGTCCACCAGGAAGCGGGCGATGCGCAGGTCGACGCGGCCGAAGGCGACCTCCTCGATCAGCATCATCATGCCGGTCAGCCGGTTGCCGAAGGACGCGAAGACGAAGTCGCGGAAGGCGGCGGAGCGGGCCACCAGATCGTGAAAGGGGCCGGCCGCCAGCGCCACCGCGTCGATGTCGGTCTCCGCCACCGCTTCGGCGCTGTAGGGGTTGTCGGTCAGCAGGCAGGCGGTGGTGACGATGCAGGTCTCTCCGCGGGAGACGCGGTACAGCACGATCTCGCGCCCGGTCTCCGACGCCATCTGCACCCGCACCGCGCCGTCCAGCACCATCATGAAGGTGTGACAACGGTCGCCGGCACGGAACAGAACGGTTCCGCGGGGAACGTTCACCCGCCTGCCGGCGTTGCCCAAGCAGGCTGCCGAGTCCGGTTCGAGTCTGGCCAGCGTGGGGAAGAGCGTGGGGATCAGCGCAGCCCAGCCAGTCCGTTCGCCCGCTCGTTCGTTCGTCATGGAACCTGTCCTTCCGAGTAACCCCTATTATCCCCCGTCCCGTCCCTGCGGTCCATACTGCACTGCAACAGGGTCAGGAAGGCTACCCACTGCGCGCCCATTGCTCGCCGCATGCACTGGATGGCCGATGCAACGGCTGGACTAACACTGCGTTTCAGCCAATCGGACGAACCGCCGAGCCTGCCCGCCGGACAGCAGCCACTGTCCGAAACGGCGGATCGGGCTAACGGACGGTCCTATGGCCGCGCATTCGGTCGTTACGCGAGGAGGACCCCCTTGGCCACCCAGGAACTTCAGGAACAACCCCGACGCAATACCCCTGAGTCTCGGCGGGGTCCCGGTTCCGTCTCTCCCGGTATCTCCTACGATCTGTCGGCCAGTGCCGCCAGCGCGGTGCGCCGGACCACCGGGCTGTTGCGGCGGCACAAGCTGCTGATCGGCACGGTGATCGTGGTCGGCACCGGATTGGCGGTCCTCGCCGCGTTCCGGATGACGCCGCTCTACACGGCCGAGACCCTGATCATGGTCGAGCATCGCAAGAACACCGTCCTCAATTTCGAGGGCGTGGTCTCCGACATGACGCCCGACATCAGCTCCCTGCAGAGCGAGGTCGCCATCCTGAAGTCGCCCGCCTTCGCCGAGAAGGTGGTGGCGAAGCTGAAGCTGATGAACGATCCGGAATTCAACGCTTCGCTGCGGCCGCCGCCCCCCGGCTGGGTAGCGGCGCTGAACCCGCGCAATTGGATTCCCGACAGCTGGAAGCAGACCAGCGACGTGCCGCTGTCGCCCGAGGAGATCGAGCGAAACCATCTGACATCGGTGGTCAACGAGGTGCTCGACAACACGTCGGTCCGGCCGCAGGGCCGCTCCTACGTCATCGCCGTCAGCTTCGACAGCGAGGATCCGCGCAAGGCCTCCCTGATCGCCAACACCATGGCCGACCTTTATCTGGTCGACCAGCTCGACGAGAAGTTCAAGGCGTCCAAGCGCGCTACCCAATGGCTGGAAGAGCGGCTGGCAGACCTGCGCCGGGAAGCGCAGACCACCGGCGACGCGGTGGAGAAGTACCGGACACAGCATGGCCTGACCACCTCGTCGGTCAATGAGAGCACCGTGGTCGGCCAGCAGCTGAGCCAGCTGAACGCAGACTATATCCTGGCCCGCACCAAGCGGCAGGAGGCGGAGACCAAGCTGCGCGACGTCACCGCGATGGCCAATTCGCCGCGCGGCGCCTCGGCGGTCGGCGACGTGCTGGGATCTCCGCTGATCCAGGCCCTGCGCGAACGCGAGGTCGATTTGCAGCGGCAGATCGCGGACGCCACCAACCGCTACGGTGCCAAGCACCCGATGCTGCAGGCCCTGCAGAGCCAGCTGCGCGACCTGCAAGGCCAGATCAAGGCCGATGTCGGCAAGATCGTCTCCAACCTCAGCAACGAGGTGGAGCTGGCGAAGGGCCGCGAGCAGTCTCTGAAGACCAGCCTCGATCAGGCCGAGGCCAAGCAGAACGAACAGCAGCAGGCGACCGTCGGCCTGCGCACCCTGGAACGCGACGCCACCACCGCGCAGTCGATGTACGAGGCGCTGCTGACCCGGTCGCAGCAGATCGCGGCGCAGACCGACATGCGCCAGCCCGACGCCCGCGTGGTGTCGGAGGCGTCGATCCCGCTCGACCCGTCGCAGCCCAACCGCAAGCTGATCGTGCTTCTGGCGCTGGTGGCGTCGGGCACGCTGGGCGTGCTTCTGGCCATGCTGCGCGAACGGGCCGACGGCGGTTTCCGCAGCCCGCACCAGTTCGAACTGGCGACCGGCGTGCGCAGCCTGGGCATCGTGCCGCGCATCCCGCGCTTCGGCGGCTCGCCCGCCAGCTATGTGGTCGACAAGCCGGTCTCCGCCTTCGCGGAATCGATGCAGAACCTGCGCACCTCGCTGCTGCTTGCCAACCCCGACGGGCGGCACCGGGTGATCCTGTTCAGCTCGTCGGTTCCGGGCGAGGGCAAGAGCTCCGTCGCCGCGGCCTTCGCCCGCACCTGCGCCAATGCCGGCCAGCGGACGATCCTGGTCGACTGCGACCTGCGGCGGAAGAGCCTGCACGAGATGCTGGGCATGGCCAACAATCGTGGCCTGTCGGAGGTGCTGGCCGGCACCGCGGCGCTGGAGGACGTCATCCAGGTCGATCCGCGCACCGGCCTGCACGTCATCCCCGCCGGTCACGGCCCGTCGCTGCCGCAGGATGCCCTGGGCTCGTCCGGCATGCACCAGCTGCTGTCGCGCCTGTCGGTCAACTACGACCGCGTGGTGCTGGATTCGCCGCCGGTCCTGGCGGTGTCGGAAGGCAAGCTGCTGGCTGCGCTCGCCGACCAGACCGTCTTCATCGTCCGCTGGGGACTGACCAAGCGCGGCACCGCCATGGCCGGCCTGAAGGAGGTGGTCGAGGCCGGCGGCGAGGTGGTGGGCGTCCTGTTCAGTCAGGTCGATACCCGGCGACACGCCCAGTACGAGTTCCCGGACAGCGGCCGATACCACGGCTACCGCCGCTACTACGCGAACTGAGGAAGGCTCCCCCCTCTCCCGCCCCACAGGGCGGGAGAGGGCTTTTTGCCCCTTGATTCAAAAGACGTTTCCACCACTGAAGAGCCTGTGAATGTCCGCTGGCCACCGCATCTTCCGGAACATCCGAGCCCTTGCCGCCGCGAAGGCGGCGACGATGGCGAGCGGGCTGGTCACCGCCGCCTGGACCGCGCGGGTGCTGGGCCCGGACAGCTTCGGCGTTCTGGGGTTCGGCACGTCGCTGATGGCCTATGCGGCCCTGTTCGTGAACATGGGCCTGTCCACCTACGCCATCCGCGAGATCGCGCGCGACCGCGACCAGGCGGCGGAATTGTCGGAACATGTGCTGACCCTGCGCACCGTCCTGGCCCTGCTGGTGGGTGCCATCTATGCGGTCTTCATCCTGTCGCTGGACAAGCCGATGGAGGTGAAGGCGGTTCTTCTGGTACAGGCGGTGCAGCTGCTCGGGAACGCCCTGGTGCTCGACTTTGTTTACCAGGCGACCGAGAAGATGGGGGTGATCGCCACGCGCGAGATCGGAACATCCATCGGCTCCATGCTGCTCGTCTTCCTCCTGGTGCGTGGACCTGAGGACGCCATCACCGCAGCCGCCATCACCGGCGGCTCCATCACCGTCAACGCGCTGATCATGATCGGCCGTTTCCGCCGAGATTTCGGCACGCTGCGCCCGAGGATCGATCTGAAGGTGTGGCGCGAGATCCTGACGGCGGCGACGCCGATGGCGGTCGGCGTCTTCGCCTGGGCGATCTTCACCCATCTGGACGTGGTGATGCTGGGCTTCCTGGCTCCGCATACCGAGGTCGGCTGGTACAGCGCGGCGGTGAAGATCCAGACCCTTGCCAATCTGGTCGGCAACATCGTGATGAACGCCTTCCTGCCGCAATTGGCTGCGTCCTATGGCGAGATCGGACCGATGCGCGACCGGATGCGCGCCTATGCCGGCGTCATGCTGGCGGTCGGCGGGCTGGTCATCGCCGGGGGCTTCGCCTTGGCGCCGGTCATCCTGGGCACGCTGTTCGGCGACGCCTACGCCCCGGCGACGCTGGCGCTGCGGCTGCTGATGCTGGCCTCGGCGGTGGTCTACGCCAACATGATCCTGGGCAACCCGCTGCTCGTCTGGCACCGGCAGACCGGCTACATGATCGCCATGCTTGCGGGTGGCGCGCTGAACGCCCTGCTGAACATCTGGTGGATTCCCCGCTATGGCATCGAGGGCGCCGCCATGGCGACCTTCACTGCGGAGTTGGCTGCCACCGTCGCCATCGCCTGGATCCACCGTCGGGCAGTGGGCGAACTGTATGTCGGGATCACCGCCCGGGCGATGCTGTGTGCCGGCGCGGCGATCGGAGCGGCCTTCGTCCTGGCCCATGTCGGCGCCCCGTTCTTCGACCGCATGCCGGCGCTGGTGCATTTCGTCGCCGGCAGCGCGGCGATGGTCGTGGTCTATGCGCTGGTGGCCGTCCTGACCGGCTTGGTGCGCCCGAAAAGGCTGCGCCGGCTGACCAGCGCCACGGCGTGAAGGAGGTGAAGCATGACAGTCCGGCTGCCTGCTCCAGTGATCGCACCCGACAATTTTGCAATGCCGTCCATCGCCTTTCGGGTGCGGAAACGGAATGTGCCTATTGCACCACTTTCGAACGTCTCTGTTGGTGCCTCCAAGCATTCATTAGGGCGCGGCGAGGGTTAGTACCATTAATACGGCCGTGATCTGCAATCATGGTCTTTCCATCGGACGGCGATATCTGAAACACTTCGCGCTGCACAACGCCGGTAACGAGGTACTTCATCGTCACGGCGAAGTCACAACAAGAAAACAATTTCGAATTTCGAGGTTTCTCCGTCTGCATCCTTGGCGACAGGGCAGGGCAGTCGGGGCGTCTCCAAACTCCAAGGCCCCACCGCCGGTGGCGGGCCTCAGCAAACGGCAGGAGCGACGATGCTTCCCAAGACTTTTTCCGATCGTAACGTCTGCGTCCTCGGGCTCGGCTATGTCGGCCTGACGCTGGCGGTAGCGATGGCGGACGCCGGCTTCCAGGTGCACGGGGTCGAGGTGCGGCAGGACGTGCTCGACAAGCTCGGTCAGGGCAACCCGCACTTCCACGAGCCGGGCCTGACGGAGAAGCTGCGCCACGTCATCGCGCGCGGCCGCTTCACCTTCAGCCGCAACCAGCAGGATTGCAGTAAGGCCAGCGTCTTCATCATCACGGTCGGTACGCCGCTCAGCAAGGACGGCCGGGTCCGCACCGACATGATCGAGGCGGCCACCCGTCAGGTCGCCAGCTGCCTGCATGACGGCGATCTGGTCATCCTGCGCTCCACCGTGAAGCTGGGCACCACCCGAAACGTCGTGGCGCCGATCCTGCGCGCCACCGGCAAGCAGTTCGACATCGCCTTCTGCCCGGAACGCACGCTGGAAGGCCAAGCGCTGCTGGAACTGAACCAGCTGCCGCAGATCATCGGGGCGGAAAGCCTGGACGTCGCCACCCGCGCGGCGCAGATCTTCGGCTTCCTGACCCCGACCACCGTCAAGGTCTCCACCCTGGAGACGGCGGAGCTGATCAAGCTGGTCGACAACACCTACCGGGACGTCACCTTCGCCTTCTCCAACGAGATCGCCAAGCTGTGCAACGCCATGGAGATCTCGGCGGTCGAGGTGGCCCGTGCCGGCAAGCTGGGCTACCCGCGCACCAACCTGCCGCTGCCCGGCCCGGTCGGCGGCCCCTGCCTGGAGAAGGACCCCCACATCCTGATCGAGGCGGCGCGCGAGGTCGGCGTCGAGATGGCGATCACCGCCGCCGGCCGTCTGGTCAACGAAAGCCAGCCGGTCGAGGTCGCCGACTTCCTCGGCAAGCTCGCCCATTCGATGCAGGGCTTCCCGGAGGTGCCGACCATCAGCCTGATGGGCCTCGCCTTCAAAGGCCGGCCGGCGACCGACGACCTGCGCGGCACCATGGCCAAGCCGGTGCTGGAGGAGCTGCGCCAGCGCTTCCCCACCGCCCGCCTGCGCGGTTTCGACGCGGTGGTGCGGCCGGACGACATCCGCTCCTTCGGGCTGGAGCCGGCGGCCAACATGACCGAGGCGGTGTCCGGCGCCAATCTGGCGGTGATCCTGAACAACCATCCGGTCTTCACCTCCATGCCGCTGCCGGATCTGGCACAGCGGATGGACCGGCCGGGCGTGATCTACGACTTCTGGAACAACTTCAACAGCCGCGATGTCGACCTTCCGGACGGCACCGCCTACGTCGCGCTCGGCAGCCATGGCGCCGCCCGCTACGCGCATGTGGCCTGACGCAATCCGGGCCTGCCAAGCGGTTTGGGAAGAGGAATTTGATCGACATGAAACACTATCTCGTCACCGGCGGCAGCGGCTTCATCGGCGCCGCGCTGGTCCAGCGGCTGGTCCGTGACGGCCACCGCGTCCGCGTGCTGGACGACAACTCGCGCGGGCATACCGGGCGACTGGCCGGCGTGCTGGACGACGTGGAGTTCGTCCAGGGCGACATCCGTGACCCGGCCGCGGTGCGCGGGGCGGTGCGCGGCGTCGACGGCGTGCTGCATCTGGCCGCCGTCAACGGCACCAAGCATTTCTACGAGAAGCCGGAAGTGGTCCTGGACGTCGGCGTGCGCGGCATGCTGAACGTGCTGGACGCCTGTCGCGCCGACGGGGTGGGCGATCTCGTCGTCGCCTCCTCGTCGGAGGCCTACCAGACCCCGCCGGTGGTGCCGACGCCGGAGGATGTGCCGCTGGTGGTGCCGGACGTGCTGAACGCCCGCTACAGCTACGGCGGCTCCAAGCTGATCTCGGAGCTGCTGGCGATCAACTGGGGCCGCAGCGGCTTCGACCGCGTGGCGATCTTCCGTCCGCACAACGTCTACGGCCCCGACATGGGCTGGGAGCATGTGGTGCCGGAATTCTCCCGCCGCGCGGTGGAGGCGATCGCCTCCCACCCCAGCGGGCCGGTGCCTTTCCAAATCCAGGGCGACGGCCGCCAGACCCGCGCCTTCGTCCACATCGACGACGCCATCGACGGCATCGTGACGGTGGTCGACAAGGGCGAGCATCTCGGCATCTACCATGTCGGCAACCCGGAGGAGGTCACCATCGCCGACCTCGCCCGGCAGACGGTGTCCTGCCTCGGCCGCGAGGCCCAGGTGATGCCCGGCCCGGCCGCCCCCGGCGGCACCGACCGCCGCAGCCCCGACATCGCCAAGCTGACCGCGCTGGGCTTCACCCCGCGCATCCCGCTCTCCGCCGGCCTGCCCGGCGTGGTCGAGTGGTATGCGGAGCGGGCACGCGCGGATCTGGGGCGCATGGGGCAGGCGGCGGAGTAGGGCGTCGATCGGGGGGGTAGACCCCCACCTAACCTCCCCCGCTGGGCGGGGGAGGGACTGCCGCCACCCTGCCGTATCAGCACTTACTCCCTCCCCCGCCCAGCGGGGGAGGGTCGGGGTGGGGGCAATCGGCGGCAAGTGCTCGCACAAGATCTTAAGGAGACGGCCCGCATGGACCGCAACAGCCGTATCTTCGTCGCCGGCCACCGGGGACTCGTCGGATCCGCCATTCTGCGGCGGCTGACGGAGGCCGGGCACACCGACCTCGTGATCCGCGACCGGTCGCAGCTCGACCTGACCGACCAGGCGGCGGTGCGCGCCTTCTTCGACCGCGAGGGGATCGAGCATGTGATCCTGGCCGCGGCGAAGGTGGGCGGCATCCTCGCCAACGACCGCTTCGGCGGCGACTTCATCCGCGACAACCTGCTGATCCAGAACAACGTCATCGACGCCGCATGGCGCGCCGGCGTGAAGAAACTGCTGTTCCTCGGCTCCTCCTGCCTCTACCCGAAGCATGCCGAGCAGCCGATCAAGGAGGAGGCGCTGCTGTCCGGCCCGATGGAGCCGAGCAACAAGCCCTACGCCGTCGCCAAGATCGCCGGCATCACCATGTGTCAGGCCTACCGGCGCCAGTACGGCTTCAACGCCATCTGCGCCATGCCGTCCAACCTCTACGGCCCCGGCGACCATTTCGATCCGGAGACCTCGCACGCCCTGCCGGGCATGATCCGCCGCTTCCACGACGCCAAGCTGGCGGGCGATCCGACGGTGACGCTGTGGGGCACCGGCACGCCGCGCCGCGAGTTCCTCTATGTCGACGACATGGCGGACGCCTGCCTGCACCTGATGGACCGGTACGACAGCGAGGAGATCATCAATGTTGGCCCCGGCGACGACATCGCCATCGCCGACCTTGCGGCGCTGATCCGCGACACCGTCGGCTACACCGGCACGCTGACCCATGATTTGAGCAAGCCCGACGGCCACCCGCGCAAGCTGATGGACGTGTCGCGCCTGTTCGCCACCGGCTGGCGCCCGAAGGTGTCGCTGGAGGAGGGGCTGCGCCGCACCTACGACTGGTTCCTGGAGAACGCCGCTCCGGACCGTCGCCAAGCTTCCAAGCAGGCAGCGGAGTAAAGCCCGATGCCGGACGATTCCATCCATCTGCGGGAGCCGGTCACCGACCGGCCGTCCAGCTCGCTTTCCCTGTCGGACGTGCCCGTGCCGGAAGAGCTGTTGCTGGTGGCGCAGAGCTATTGGCCGGAGCCGGCCGGCAGCGCGCCGATGATGACCGACCTCGCCACCGCTTTCGCGGCGGCCGGGGCCGAAACGACCGTGCTGACCGCGCGGCCCAACTATCCCGGCAACAAGGTCTATGACGGCTACGCCGACGGGTCGCAGGACAGCAAGACGGTGGACGGGGTGCTGATCGAGCGCCTGCCCACCATCCCCCCGGCCGGCGGCGGCATGAAGGCCCGCCTGATCCATGAGGGCGTGCTGCATGCCGGCTTCGCCGCCGCACTCGCCCGCGGCCGGGTCGGGCGGCACGATGCGGTGCTGTCGCTCTGCCCGTCGATCCTGTCGGTGGCCATCGCCGACCGCCTGACCACGCCGGGCGGCCGCCACGTCGCCATCGTCCACGACATCCAGTCCGGGCTTGCCGGTGCGCTCGGCATGGGCGGCAAGGCGGCGGTCAAGGCGATCCGCGCCATGGAGCGCACGGCGCTGAACCGGGCCGATGCCATCGTCGTCCTGTCGGAGCCGATGCGTGGCGTGCTGGAGGAACTGGGCGTCACCAAGCCGATCCATGTGATCCCGCCCCATGTCGATGCCGACGCGGTCCACCCGCTGCCGCGCCCCGACCAGCCGCCGACCGCGCTCTACAGCGGCGCCTTCGCCCGCAAGCAGGGGCTGGAGCAGGTGCTGGACATGGCGGGGCACCTCGCCGAGCTGATGCCGGAGGCGCGGATCAAGATGCGCGGCCAGGGCGGGCTGGAGGAGGAGTTGAAGTCGCGCGCCCGAGCCATGGGACTCGGCAACGTGATCTTCCAGCCGCTGGCGCCCAAGGACCAGCTGAACGAAGCGATGGCGGAGGGCGACGTCCATCTCGTGCCCCAGCGGCCCGAAGGGGCGGCCTTCGCCATGCCCGGCAAGGCGGTGACGATCCTCGCCGCCGGCCGGCCCTTCGTCAGCACCTGCCTGCCGGGGTCGGCGCTCGCCACGCTGGAAGCGCAGGTCGGCGCCTTCCTGTGCACTCCGCCGGAGGAGCCGCGCGCAATGGCGGAGGCGGTGGCGGCGCTGCTGTCCGACTCCGCCCGCGCAACCGCGATGGGCCGCCGCGGCCGCGCCTGGGTTGAGGCCAATGCCACCCGCGCCGTGGCCCTCGACCGATACGCCCGTCTTCTGTTGGGAGAGGCAGCATGAAGAAGCCCGCGCTGGTCTTCAGTTGGGAGATGTTCGGCCCCTACCATATGGATCGGCTGGAAGCGGTCGGCCGCCGGCTGGGCCATGTCTATGACGTGATCGGGCTGGAAGTCGGGTCGAAATCGCACACCTACGCCTGGGATTCTACCGGAACGGGGCAGAATTTCCGCAAGATCACCCTGTTCCCCGGCCAGTCGAAGGCCGACCTGTCGAAGGCCGCGGTCTACCGCGCCCTGCTGCGCGAATGCCGGCGCGTCGACGCGCGCTTCGTCTTCCTGTGCCATTACGAGGATCCGGACGTCTTCGCGCTTGCCCTGACCATGCGGCTGACGGGGCGCAAGGTCATCAACATGAACGCGTCCAAATACGACGACAAGCCGCGCATCCTGTGGCGGGAGATGGTCAAGAGCGTCTTCTACTCCCCCTATCAGGCGGGGATCGGCGGCAGCCACCGCACGGTGGATTACTTCCGACTGTTGGGACTGCCCAAGGACCGCCTTTATATCGGGTACGACACGCTGTCCCTGGACCGCATCCGGCGCCTGTCCGGGATGGAGCCGGCCCCTGGCGGAGTACCCTTCGCCGACCGCCACTTCACCATCATCGCGCGCTTCGTCCCGAAGAAGAACTTGTTCCGGGCGGTCGAAGCCTACGACATTTACCGGCGGCTGGCCGGTCCGGCCGCCCGTCCGCTCCATCTCTGCGGATCCGGTCCCCTGGAGGCGGATCTGCGGGCGGAGGTGACGCGGCGCGGGCTGGACGGATCGATCATCTTCCGCGGTTTCCTGCAGGAGAAGGGGATCGCCGAAACGTTGGGGTCCACACTGTGCCTGCTGCTGCCGTCCTTGGAGGAGCAGTTCGGTCTGGTGGTGAACGAGGCATTGGCCATGGGGGTTCCGACCATCCTGTCCGATCAGTGCGGCGCCCGCGACGTGCTGATCCGCAGCGGTTTGAACGGCCACATCGTGGAGCCGGACAACCCGGAGGGGCTGGCGCGCTACATGCTGTCGGTCGCGGGGGACGAGGATGAATGGCGCCGTCTGAGCCTGAACGGGCGGCCCTTCCAGGCCTTGGCCGATGCCAGCTTCTTCGCCCAGTCGGTGGAGAAGGCCGTGGTGGCGCTGGGCGGCCCGAAGGCGGAGCGCAGCGCGGACACGGAGTATGCGTCCGACTATTCCGCCGACCCGGAGGGTGGCCAGCATGGCCGGTCCGCCGGAGCGGCCCTGACCGGGAGTTGACGATGGAACGGAACGCGCGCACCCATGTGGTCGTCTCGGGACGGCTGCCGCCGCCGGTGGACGGGATGAGCCGGGTGACCGCTCTGGTGCTGGAGCATCTCCGGGACCGCATGCGGGGGCGCGGCCGTGTCGAGGTGGCCGACCTGTCGCCGGGGTGGAACGGTGGCGGCGCCGCTTACCACCTGCGCAAGATGGCGCGGGTGTTCGGGACCATGGGCCGGCTGGCCGCCGGGGTGGGCAAGCCCGACCGGCGCTTCTACATGCCGGTGGATTCCGGATGGGGAGCGCTCTACACCGCCGCACTCGCCGGCACCGCGCGCCTGTTCGGCTATGAGCGGGTGCTGCACCATCACTCCTTCGCCACCATCAGCAAACCGACCTGGCGGATGCGGCTGCTGACGCGGATCGCCGGGGCCGACTGCACCCATGTGCTGTTGTGCCCGGCGATGCAGATGCGCTTCCAGTCGATCTATCCGGCGGCGCGCAGCTGCATGACCATGTCGAACGCCATCTTCTCCGTTCCCGACGCTGCCCCGCGTCCGCGGCGCGACGGCCCTCTGCGCATCGGCCATCTGTCGAACCTGTGCAGCGAGAAGGGGCTGGACACGATGTTCGCCCTGCTGCGCGCCCTGCAGCTGGATGGGGTGGACGCCAAGCTGGTGCTGGCTGGGCCCGGCCTGAAGCCGAAGGACAATGCGATGATCGCCGCGGGCCTGATGGCCTTCGACGGGGCGGTCGAGTATCACGGCCCGGTCCATGGCGAGGCCAAGGAGGCCTTCTACCGCGACATCGACGTCTTCGTCTTCCCCACCCGCTACCGCAACGAGGCGCAGCCGCTGGTCCTGTTCGAAGCGATGGCGGCCGGCGTGCCGGTCCTGGCCTATGAGCGCGGCTGCATCGGTTCCGACATCCCGGCGGACGGTCTGGTGCCGCAGGATGCCGACTTCGTTAAGGCGGCGCTGCCGATCCTGGCGGCCTGGGCCGATGACCGCGAAGCGCTCGCCGTCGCGTCCGCCCAGACGCTGACCCGCGCACGGGTCGCCTACGAGACCAGCCGCACCGGCCTGGACCTGCTGCTGGACCGCATCGCCGGCCCGCACCCCGCGACCGCCGCGACCGCCGTGTCGGCCAAGCGCAGGGTGGCGGGGTAGGGCGATAGTTCCCTCTCCCCCCGGGGAGAGGGGATTTTTGCTAAGCGCCCCCCAAGGGCAGCGCCGTCTCGAACTTGATCTCCTTCAGGGCGAAGTTGGAGCGGATGCGGACCTGGAAGGGCAGCTGGAAGACGAACTCCTCCAGGAAGCGGTTGTAGTCGGCGATCGCCCGCACCGCGACCCGCAGCAGATAGTCGGCATCGCCCGACACGGCGTAGCATTCCAGCACCTCCGGCCGCTTGCGCACCGCGTCGATGAAGACGGCGGCGGTCTCGGCCGAATGATGGTCGAGCGTCACATGGGCGAACACGCACTCTCCCACCGACGCCGCCTTCGGATCGACCAGCGCCGTGTAACGGCGGATCACCCCCGTCTCCTCCAGCGACCTCAAACGGCGCCAGCAGGAAGAGGGGGAGGTGCCGACCCGGTCGGCCAATTCCTGCACGGTCAGGCGCGAATCCTCCTGCAGGGCGATCAGGATTTTGACGTCGATTTCCGATAGGGCGGCAGGCAACGGCAAATTTCTCCGGTGAGGCGGCGTTCAGCGAAAAATCCTGCCAAAATCATAGGTGCGTCCGCCCCACTTTGAAAGCTATTTCCACGAACAGTCCGGCATACTGATCGCATAACGAACCAAGGGAGAGGCGATCATGGCCGACATGTGGGAAAACCCGATGAAGACCGACGGATTCGAGTTCATCGAATTCACCGCGCCGGACACCGTGGCGCTGGGTCGCCTGTTCGAGCAGCTGGGTTTCTCGGCAATCGCCCGCCACCGGTCCAAGGACGTGACGCTCTACCGCCAGGGCGACGTGAACTTCATCGTCAATGCCGAGCCGTCGGGCTTCCCGCGCAATTTCGCCGCCCAGCACGGCCCGTCGATCTGCGCCATCGCCTTTCGCGTCGCCGACGCCGCCTTCGCCTACCGCCGCGCGGTGGACCTCGGCGCCTGGGGCGTCGAGAACCGGGTCGGCGCGATGGAACTGAACATCCCCGCCATCAAGGGCATCGGCGATTCGCTGATCTATCTCGTCGACCGCTATGGCGAGCGCGGCAGCATCTATGAGGTCGATTTCGTGCCGCTGCCGGGTGTGGACCAGCATCCGAAGGGCGCCGGCCTGACCTACATCGACCATTTGACCCACAACGTCCACACCGGGCGGATGGAGGAGTGGGCCGGCTTCTACACCCGCCTGTTCGGCTTCCGCGAGATTCGCTATTTCGACATCGAAGGCAAGCTGACCGGCCTGCGTTCGAAGGCGATGACCAGCCCCTGCGGCAAGATCCGCATCCCGATCAACGAATCCGCCGACAACAAGTCGCAGATCGTCGAATATCTACGCGACTACAAGGGCGAAGGCATCCAGCACGTCGCGCTGGGTACCAACGACATCGTCCACACGGTGGAGACGATGCGCGGCCTGGGCACTCCGTTCCAGGACACGCCCGACACCTATTACGAGCGCATCGACACCCGCGTGCCCGGCCACAACCAGGATCTGGAACGCCTGCGCGCCAACCGCATCCTGGTCGACGGCGCGCCGACCGAGGGCCAGGGCCTGCTGCTGCAGATCTTCACCCAGAACGTCATCGGCCCGATCTTCTTCGAGATCATCCAGCGCATCGGCAACGAGGGCTTCGGCGAGGGCAACTTCAAGGCCCTGTTCGAGTCCATCGAACTCGACCAGATCCGCCGCGGCGTACTGAGCGAGAACGCCGCCTGATCGTCAGGCGGGTTCCACAGGCAGGGTTCCGAACGCCGTCCGGTCGCAAGACCGGGCGGCGGCGTCCCTCCCTGTACCAAGCCTGCCTTCTGGTCGTCGGTGCAGGTCGTCCACGAAAAATCGGCGATCCTGCCGCTCATGGCACCAGTTCGCAGCGATAGAGCCTGCCGCGCTGCTGGTGCAGGTTGATCACCGCCTCGTCGGACCCGCGAAACACGCCATTGCCATAGCATATGTCGTCGCGGCACAGGAGCATGCCCACCATGTGAATGGTCAGTCCGGTTTCGGCCTCTACATAATCGAGTTGATCGAGATAGGGCTGGAACATCAGGCTCGGCCAGTCGCCGCGTATCAGTCCGGCCCATTCATCGGCACTGCACCGCGACCGCACCAGCGTGCCGATGCCGCGCCCGCCACTGTTCTGCTTGGCGATCCAATCGCCGTCCTGCTCCAGGAATCGCTCCGCCTCGTCGGCCGAACCGATGCAGAAGGACGGGATCAGGTGTGGCTGCAACTCCGCATACAGGTCTCCGGGCATCGCCTCACGCATGATCGACCCATCGGACAACACGGCAAGGACGCGCTTGTCATGCACCAGGATCAGCGTGCGGACATCGTTGAAATAGTCGCCGGACTCCATCAGCCGATCGAGAACGGCGGGCTGGAAGCAAAGCAGTTCGGTGCGGTCCATCTGCAGGATCAGGCGATCCAGCACCGTCCCGCGGGCCGTCAGGCGCCCGTCGCGCAGTTCCATCTCCTCCGGCTTCACGGAAAGGAAATGGACACCGGTGCGCTGCAGATGGTCCGACAGGCAATCGACCTCGCCGCCGGGCTCTTTCCGGTGCACCAGGGCCAGAGTGCTGCCGGGCGTGTAGGGGGCGCACAGATCCGTCCAGAAATCGGTGTGTCCGCTCGACAATGCGCGGCTGACCATCCAGCCGTTCATGGAGTAACGGGCGCCGATCTCGCAGATCCGTGTCGTGCCCTCGCGGTCGAAGATCACGTCAGGCCGGTACCAGCCGACCCGATAGTGCCTCGGCGCAGCCCGGCGCAGGATGTCGTCCAGTTCCGGCGGCAGGGCGTAGATGGCACGGATGCGTTCATCCTCGCCATACCTCCGGACGACCGCTCGCAAGGCCATGTCGAGCAGGACGGTCAGCCTGCGCATGCGGTCGCGATAAGCACCGGATATGGACAGCACCTGATCGGCGCAGTCCTTGGGGTCCAGCAATGCGCGCAGGGCCGCGGGCGCCTCGGCCATCCATCCGCCGCCACCCGTTCCAGCCGTCTCTTCGATCCGCGGCCGGGTTAGGACAGGGAAGAGACCGTTATTCAAGGCTGCCGGAACAAGGGCTTTTTCCATATCGGTTCTCTCAAATGGGTTTTTGGTGAGCCGACCTCGGAAAGTCGGAGGTCTCGAAGGCCGTCCGTGCCTGCGAAGCTCTTGGCCGCAAACCGACAAGGGGCAACCACAAGGCGCGCATAACCAACAAGAATACGCGTGAAAAATAATATAAATTTCCGAATGCGCGCATAAAAAATGTGGCGACCAAACATCTTTCAAACTTAGGATGTAAAAAATTCTAAAATGCACACGCTTTAATGGCTAAGTCTGCTTTTCGCACTATTTTTCATAATGATTGTTATGTGTTTTTCGGTGCGCCCTTGGGGCCGGCGCCCTCCCGCCGGTCCGGGTCACTCCGCTCGCGTGTGGGCGTCGAAGCGTTCGCGGTCGCTCTTGTCGCTCATGAAGATGGC
The DNA here is from genome assembly GCF_008364825.1 of Azospirillum sp. B21. Taxonomy (GTDB): domain Bacteria; phylum Pseudomonadota; class Alphaproteobacteria; order Azospirillales; family Azospirillaceae; genus Azospirillum. The sequence goes on along the minus strand of NZ_VTTO01000002.1, from coordinate 689,549 downwards.
GAAGGGACGCAGCGCGTCGGCATGGTTCAGGGTGATGGCGATCAGGACCGCCATCGGGGCGGCCAGCAGCGCGCCGGCGGCTCCCCATAGCCAGCTCCACAGCAGAAGCGCGATCATCACCACCAGGGGCGAGATCGCCAGCTGCTTGCCCTGCATGTGCGGCGCGACGAAGTTGCCCATCACCTGCTCGATCACCAGAAGGCCGGCGGCGACCGCCGTCGCGGTGCCGGCGTCCTTGGTCGCCACGGTCAGCAGGACCGGGAGCGCCCCGGCCACCACCGATCCCACCACCGGCACATAGTTCAGCAGGAAGGCCAGCAGGCCCCACAGCAGGACCAGATCGACCCCGAACAGCGACAGCCAGCCGATATAGAGCGCACCAGTGATTAGCCCCAGCACGCTGCTGACCACCAGATAGCGGCGGAACTGCTGGGCGATGGCGGCCACCGCCTCCACAGCGGTCTGGCAGCGCTCGCGGCCCAGCGTCATGACGATCTTCTCCCGCCAGACCGGCGCCTCCAGCTGCATCAGCAGGGCGAGGAACACCGTCAGCACCAGAATGGAGGCGGTCTGGCCGGCCGATGACAGGGCCGCCTTGGCGAAGCCGGTGATCGGGTCGACCGGCACCTCGCCGCCGCCCTGCCCGGCCTGCTGGCCGCTCCCCTGCCCGGCTGCCGGCCCCAGATCGGCCTTTGCACCCTGGATCCACTGGTTGACCTTTGCCCACAGCTTGCCCAGCGCCTCGGCATATTGCGGGAAATCCTCGGCCACGCGCTGGGCCACCAGCGCCATGCCGCCGAAGAAGGCGGCGAGGATGCCCAGGATCAGCAGCATCGACGCGGCCAACCCCAGCCAGGACAGGCGTCGCGGCACCCGCTCGCGCACCCAGCGGCTGATCGGGGCGACGGCAACGGCGACGAAGAAGGCCGAGATGACCGGGATCAGGATCGAGGCCGCCGCCTGCAGCACCCACAGAACCGCCACCCCGGCCAGGATGCCGAGCAGCCAGAGGGCGAGGTTGACGCGGTCGATACGCCCCCTGCCCTGCCGTTCCCCCTCATCCCAATGCCCGCCGTCCGTTCCGCTGTCCACGCTCTCCGCCTCCGCATGCCGCATCCTGCGTCGCCGGGACGCTCGTTCTAGACGCAGTTCCGGGCCTTTCGGTTCCATTCGCCCAACACGGTGCCTCCCGCGGATGGCGATCCCATCGTGCCAAGTCTGGCTGCCAAGAACGTGGCGTTTGAGCTTATTCCGCAACGCCTTCATCAAATATAAACAGCCAAGCTCAAGTTACCTGGGAAAAATCTGCCGATCGGTTGCTCCGGATTTTCCCGGAGGGCTGAAGTTTCGTTTTTGGCTGAATCATGACCAAGGAGCGATGCCCGTTTTTTGTCTCATCCATGCCACGGGAAACCGCCTCATTCATAATTTCCTAACCATAAGTGTTAGTACCCGATTAAGGCTAACAGACGAGCCTGCGGAACAAGGCGATACCCAAAAAGCGGAGTTCCAAAATGGCTACCACCAACACCGACGGCACGATCCAGGTCACCTTCGCGGTCAATGCCTGGGGCACAGTGGCCGGCGGGAAATGGCCGCATTTCCAACTGCTTGTCGATGGCAAGGTCATCGGCGACGCCACCGTCGCCTCCGCCTCCCAGTCGCGCTACGTCTTCACCGCCAACGTGCCGGCCGACAAGGCCCACGCCCTCCAACTGATCTACGACAACGACGACACGGTTAACGGCGTCGACCGCAACCTGTTCGTCAAGTCCTTCGAGGTCAACGGCAAGACCATCCTCGCCATCGATCCCTCGGTGAAATACGACACCGGCAAGATCGACGGGCTGAACGTCATCGCCGGGCAGAGCGAGATGTACTGGCCGGGCGCGCTGAACGTCGCGCTGCCCGCCACGCTGTTCTCGACGGCCCCGGTCGACACCGGCCCCGACACTGCGACCATGACCACGACCATCAAGGTGAAGGCCTACGGCATCAGCGCCGGCGGCCAGGCCCCGCACTTCAAGCTGCTGGTCGACGGCGAGGTGGTGGGCGACGCCTGGGTCAACGCGACCTCGGCCACCGACTACACCTTCACCGCCAAGGTGGACCCCAACGAGGCCCACAAGATCCAGGTCTGGTACGACAATGACGCGACCGTGAACGGCGTCGACCGCAACCTGTACGTCAAGTCGATCAACATCGACGGCAAGACCATCGCCGCCACCTCCGAGATGGCCTCCTACGACAAGGGGCCGGTCGACGGCAAGTTCGTGGTCGCCGGCCAGGAGGGCCTGTTCTGGGGCGGCGCCCTGTCCTTCGGCGTGCCTGAGGAGTATTTCGGCGGCGCCTATGTCCCGCCGCCGCCGCCGATCCCGACCAAGCCGGTCGACATCGTCGTCAACGCCTACGGCACCTCGGCCGGCGGACAGGCGGCGCATTTCAAGCTGCTGGTCGACGGGCAGGTGATCGGCGATGCCAAGGCGTCGGCCACCACCACGGGCTACAAGTTCACCGCCGACATCGATCCGACCAAGGCCCACACGGTCCAGGTCTGGTACGACAACGACGCTACGGTGAACGGCGTCGACCGCAACCTGTTCGTCAAGTCGGTGGTCATCAACGGCAAGACCGTCGCCGCCACCGACAGCATCGTCACCTATGACAAGGGTGCGGTCGACGGCAAAGACGTGGTCAAAGGCCAGGAAGGCCTGTACTGGGGCGGCGCCCTCAACATCAAGGCCGGTGCCGAGATGTTCGGCGACACCCCCGTCCCGCAAAACCCTGTCCCGACCCCGCCGACCAAGCCGGCCTTCTACGTCGCGGCCAACGGCAAGGACAGCTGGTCCGGCAAGCTGGCGGCCCCGAACGCCGACGGCACCGACGGTCCCTTCGCGTCGCTGGAAAAGGCGCAGGCCGCCATGCGGGCCAGCTCGACCATCGACACCACTTATGTCCGCGAGGGCACCTATCACCTGACCAAGACGCTGGAGCTGACCTCGCTCGACAACGGCCACAGCTTCCAGAACTATCCCGGCGAAAAGCCGGTGCTGAGCGGCGGCGAGGTGGTGAAGGGCTTCACCAGCGAGGGCAACGGCCTCTATTCGGCCAAGCTCGCCACCGCCAGCAACCTGGACCTGATCGTCGGCGACGTGCGCCAGCATCTGGCCGAGAAGTACGCCTATGACGCCGGCGACGTCACCAGCGGCTGGAAGTTCGCCGATGCGGCGTCGGGCGGCCCCAGCGGCTGGTACATCCGCTCCCACGGGACCGAGGTGACCGCCGCCGACATCCAGCCGGGCACGATGATCCAGGTGATGGACGCCGAACGGCTGGGCGACACGCTGACCAGCATCGACAGCTTCAACGCCGCCACCCGCACCATCAAGCTGAAGAACGGCGCCTCCCTGCCGTTTGCGGAAGGCACCACCTACAAGCTGCTGAACAACGCCTCTTACGTCGATCAGGCGGGCGAGTTCGCCTGGCGCGCGTCGGACGGCAAGCTGCTGTACAAGGCCGCCAGCTCCGGCTTCGCGTCCACCGGCGTGGAGGTGCCGCGGCTCGGCACGCTGATCAAGCTGACCGGCGCCAGCGACGTCACCATCGACGGGCTGACCTTCAAGAACACCACCACCGGCGGCGACGCCCTGCTGCTGAACAATGCCGACGGCAACCACATCAGCGACAACAGCTTCCTGAACGTCGGTACGGCGATCCGGCTCAGCTCGGGCTCGTCGAACAACCAGATCGCCCACAACACGCTGAACCATCTGGCGGAAAACGGCATCGAGATGGACGGCCGCAGCAACGGCAACACCATCTACGCCAACAGCATTAGCAACATCGGCGAAGTGCGCAAGGCGGTGTCCGGCATCTTCGGAACCGGCGTCGACAACAACGTCATCTCCAACAACGACATCGACCACAGCGCCCGCTACGGCATCTCGTTCAAGGATTACGGCGGCAGCACCAACACGGCCAACCACAACAACGTCATCCAGTACAACAACATCTCCTACACCGGGCTGGAGACCGCCGACGGCGGCGCCATCGAGATCCTCGGCCGGTCCAGCACCAACACCGGTCTGATCATCCAGGGCAACCGGATCGAACATGCCAACGGCCTCGCCACCAGCGCCCAGGACGCATGGATGTACGGTCAGAAGGGCTTCGGCATCTATCTGGACGACATGGCCGGCGGCGTCACCGTCAGGGACAACTTCATCAAGGATGCCGACTGGGCCTCGGTGCAGATCCATGGCGGCGACAACAACGTGGTGACCAACAACTTCTCGGTCATCGCCAGCAACAAGGAAGACTTCATCCGCATCGAATGGCAGCCGGTGCACGGCACGGCCGGCGACCCGCACAACAACACGATCACCAAGAACGTGGTGATGGGGACCCTGCCGCTCGACGACTATGTCGAACTGCTGAGCGCCAACGACTTCGTCATCGACCAGAACCTGGTCTACAACGTGCCGAAGTACGGCGACCACGACGTGATCGCCAAGCCGATGTTCACCAACGCCTATTGGGGCGACTACTCGCTGCAGGCATCCTCGCCGGCCTTCGCGATGGGCATCCACGACCTCGCCTGGTCGAAGATGGGCGTCGTCGGCACGACGGCGGCCGGAATGGAACAGTTCTGGGACGGCGTCTGATCGCATGATCCTGGACGGCGGCAGCGGAGATTGATCCCTCGCTGCGCCGATCCCCGTGGTGGGCGGATCCTGCCCTGCCCGACGGTGTCGGGCGGGATGGGCTCCGCCCTTCGGTGTTTCCGGCATGCGCATTGCCCCGGCTTGGCTCCAGCCTTGCCGCGCACCATATGCGGACCGCGCACCCCCGTGCGGAAGAAGGCGGGGCGCGTTCCCGATCGAGACCGGACGGACAGAGACCGTTTTTTGATGACGCAGATGAACAGGACCGCAGGAAAAGCGGGCGGGATGGTGGCGGCGCTGGTGGCCGGCCTCCTGATGTGCGTCGCCGGCACCGCGCCGGCCCGGGCGCAGGAGGACCAGAAGCCGAAGTTTGGCCCCGACGCGGTGCCGATCACCCGCGCCGCCGACCATCTGCGCAGCACTCCGGCGCCGGATTACTGGGCGCTCAGCCCCTATTACGTGCCGCAGACGACCAGCGCCTCCTGTTCGCTGGCCAGCGTGACGATGATGCTGAACGCGCTACGCGGGCTGCCGGCGCAGGCGTCGGAACGGCTGGTGACCGGGCGGCAGTTGCTCGACCGCCTGGACGACGACCATTGGCGCGCCGCCACCGCCGAGGACGGCGAGGGCATCTCCTTCGGCGATCTGGAACGCTATGTCCGCCGCAGCCTCTCCGCCTACGGCATCGACGCGGAGGTGGAGGTCTGGCGCCCGCGCGACGCCTCGCCCGCCACGCTGACGGAGCTGCGCCGCATCCTGACCGAGAACGAACGCAGCGCGGACGACATCATCCTGCTGGCCTTCGACCAGGGGACGCTGACCGGCGACATCGGCCTCGGCCACATTGCGCCGCTGGGGGCCTATGATCCGGCGACGCGGCGCGCGCTGGTGATGGACCCTGACCGCCTGTGGTACGTGCCCTATTGGACCGGCGACGCCCGGCTGCTGGACGCCATGCTGAAGCCGGACCGCGCCGATCCGGAGGGCAGCGGCCTGATCCGCGTCCGCGCCCGCCGGGTCTCGGGGTAGGCGGGTTTCGGGATAGGCGGCGCTACTTCACTTCCTGGCTGGTGAGGTCGGAGGGATTCTGCGAGCGTGTCGGCTCGTTGGGCTGGTCGGGCTCGCTGGCCCACTGGTTCGGGCGCGGGACCGGCGTGCCGTTCAGGTCGGGCGGCGCCCGGCGGACGTCTGCGAGCGCCTGCTGCAGTTCCCCGCTTCCGGTGGCGGCGGAGCTGGTCGGGTTGGGCGGCTTGTTGCCCTGCGCGCTGGGGAGCGGGTCCTGGCTCTGCTGGACATTGCCGTCGCGGGCAAGCGCGTCGCCGGTCGTCTCCTTCGCTCCGGACTCGACCGGCTGGGCCGGTTGCTGCTGAGCCGGTTCATGCTGGGCCGGTTGCTGGGCCGTGGCGGCGAGCGGCAGGCCGGCGAGAAGGCCGGACAGCAGCAGGGCGGCGGCGAACTTGCGCATGGCGCATCCTCAGGTTCGGGGGCATTTGGCGAGCCGGCGGCACCAATCGCCCGCCGGCGCGTTGTAGCGGGGACGGAGTCCGCCTCCAGCCCATCAGGAACACCGACCATGGCCACCGAGTTCCCGTCCTCGTCCGCGTTGCCCGCAACTCACCCGGCCTCCCCGCCCGACCGCGCCGAACGGCGGACGGTCGGCGTCGTGGTGGAGCGGCGGCGCGTCGATAACCCTTGGATCGAAGCGCGCTGGCAACCGGTCCTTCTGGTCCCGCCCGAACCCGACCGGCCGGACTGGAGCGTGGTGGCGGAGGGGCCGGACTGGACTCGCCACTACGCCGGCACCGCCGAGATCGCCCTGTTCCCGACCGAGGCGGAGAACTACAAGCACAACCTCGACGGCGGCAATCCTTGCGCCTACGTCATCCTGCGGCCGGGCGGTCCGGCGCCGGGGATGCGGTTGCTGGCCGTCACCGTGGACCCCGGCGAGATCGACACCCATGCCGAGGCCGGCGACGACGTGATCGAGCCGATGGCCTTGCCGATCCCCCTGTTGCTGTGGATGGACGGCTTCGTCGCCAGGCATTATGTCGAACGCCCCTTCCACAAGCGCAAACGCGACCGCGCCGACACCGAAGCCCTGGCCCGGCACCGCAGGACGGAGCAGCCTCGGCATGGCTGATCCTACAGGCACGGATGAAGGCTTCCTCGGCCGCTGGTCGCGGCTGAAGCGCGAGACGCGGACGGAGGAGGCGCCGGCAGGACCGGAGCAGATGGACGACGCCCCGGCCGCGGTTCCGGCGGAGATCGCGCCCTCCCCTCCGGCGGCGGAGGAGGCGCCGGACCTGTCGGACCTGCCCCCGCTCGACAGCCTGGACGCCGCCAGCGACTACACCGGCTTCCTGCGCCGCGACGTGCCGGGAGAGCTGCGCCGCCAAGCCCTGCGCAAGGCCTGGGCCAGCGACCCAACCATCGCCGGCTTCCGCGGCTTCGCCGAGTATGACTGGGACTACAACGCCCCCGGCTATGGCGCCTTGCGGCCCACCGACGACATCGCCCGCCTGCTCGACGCCGTGCTGCCCGACGAGAAGCGGGAGGAGGTGGTGGTTGAGGAGGAGGTGATGGCGGACGCACCGGCGGCGGAGGAGCAGGCCGACGGCGGGTTGGCGGTCAACGCCACTTGCCCTGACGCCAACCCTCCCCCGCTGAGCGATTGCAGAATACACACACCTCGCGATGCAGCGGTAATCCCCTCTCCCCCCCGGGGAGAGGGTTAGGGTGAGGGGGAAGCACCCCTGGATTTATCAAAAATCACGCCGCGCCTCCCCCTCACCCCGACCCTCACCCCGCTTTCGGCGGATCTTCGATCCGCCTGTCGCGTCAGCGCAAACGAAGTTTGCGCGTGAGCGGGGGAGAGGGGGAGGCTGGGTGGAAACTTCCCTCAGACGCACCGCCCGCCATCGACCTCCAGGCATACGCCGGTCAGGAAGTCCGCCTCGTCGGAACAGAGGTAGAGCGCGGAGTTGGCGATGTCGTCGGGCGTCGACAGCCGGCCGAGCGGGATGCTGCGCAGGAATTGCTCGCGGCGTTCCGGCGTGTCCTGCCCCATGAAGCGGTGGAGCATGCCGGTCTCGCCCGCCACGGGGGCGATGGCGCAGACGCGGATGCGGTCGGGCGCCAGTTCGGCCGCCATCGACTTGGTCAGGGTGATGACCGCCCCCTTGGAGCCGTTGTACCAGGTCAGGTTCGGCCGCGGCCGCAGCCCGGCTGTGGAGGCGATGTTCAGGATGACGCCGCCGCCCTGGGCGCGGAACACCGGCACCGCGTGGATGGCGCCGTGATAGATCGACTTCACGTTGACCGCATAGATGCGGTCGAAGGTGGCCTCGTCCACGTCCAGCATCGAGCCGTAGCGGTGGGTGTAGCCGGCATTGTTGACCAGGATGTCGAGCCGCCCGAACTCGCCGATCGCCGTGGAGATGATCGCCTCGTAATCCTCCCCCACCGCGACGTCGGCGCGCACGGCGAGCGCCGTCTCACCCAGGCTGTCGGCGACGCGGCCGGCCGCCGCCTCGTCCAGGTCCGCGACGATGACGCGGGCGCCTTCGGCGGCGAAGCGTCGGGCGATGCCCTCGCCGAAGCCCGATCCGCCACCGGTGACGACGGCGACTTTCCCTGACAAACGCATGAGCGGTTCCTCCCCGGAAATTCGCGTTCCCATAAGCGCGCGGCCGTTCGGCGCGCGGACTCCGTACAACAGGGAACCGGCGCTTTCGGCCGCATCGTGAACACGGCGAAGAACGCATGATAGCGCGAAGCCGCCCGGTGGGGCAGTCGCCATCATCCGCTACATCGAATTGGAGAGATATAGGAGAGAATGGCGCGAGTGACGGGACTTGAACCCGCGGCCTCCGGCGTGACAGGCCGGCGCTCTAACCAACTGAGCTACACCCGCGCGATGGCTCCCGGTGCTGGACTCGAACCAGCGACAAGCGGATTAACAGTCCGCTGCTCTACCAACTGAGCTAACCGGGAACAGAGGCCGCCTTATAAAAGCGCTGGCGGATCCTGGCAAGCGGAAAAATGCAAAGCTGCGCATTTTTTCCGGAGAAGCCAGGTTTCGCGCCGTCTGACTGTGACAACGCATAACCGGCGCAGCCATCGGTTGCCGCCACCCAGGCTTGCTCTTGACAGTTCGGGCCATCTCGGGCTTTTTCTCGCCCTCACCTCCCCCCACCATTGCCGCAGGCCCCGATGTCCGAGGTCGTTCCCTTCGCCGCCGCCCGCGAGGCGCTGCTCGCGCGCCTGACCGAACAGCTGCCGCCCTCGTCGGAATGGGCGGGCCGGCTGATGCTGATGCCGGAGGGACGACGGGTGGAGCCGATGCCGGCGGCCGACGCGGTGGACTCGCTACGCGCCTTCCGCGCCGGGCTGGGCGAGGCGATCGGCGCCGCCGCCTGCTCGGTCGGCGGCGTCTGGGTCAGCCGGGAAGACTGTCTGGATTGGGACGGGCTGCTGGCGCCGCTGGCGGTCGCCGCCGCCTATGTGGTCGGCCGCACCCAGTCGGCGGGTGGCTTCGCCGCCGAGCTGTTCCGTTGCAAGAACGCGCTGGCCGGCTGGGGCGTGCGCGGACTGCGCGGCGACCCGGCGGTGGCGCGCGCGGCCGGCTATGCGGTGGTGTCGGTCAGCCGCCGCCCGGACGACCTGGAGATCGTGCTGGACCGGGTGATGGACACCTTCGCCTTCGTCATGCGCAGCCAGGGCGAACCCACGGTCACCGCCGCGGACATGGACCGGCGGCTGGTGAAGCGGGCGGTGCCGCTGCGGCGGTAAGGGGCGGGGAGCATCGTCGCCGACGCTCCCCTGAACAATCCTCACCCGGCGGTGGCGAGGGCCGCCGCGCGCTCGGCGTCCTTGGCCCGGCGGGCCTTGCGCTTCAGCCACCACATCAGCGTGCCGGTGACGGCGAACAGCGGCGGCAGGACGCCGGACAGGAAGACCGCCCATTTCCACAGCGGTCCCAGCCCCTCGCCGGCATGCAGCGGACGCTGCCATGCGATCACGGTCTCGCCGGCACTGTAGGTGGCGGGATCGCGGATTTCGGCGACGCTTGCCTTCCAGGGATCGACGAAGACCGTCGCCGCCGGGGCGCCATGCGCCTGTCCCGCCGGGGCAAGCCCGATGCGATAAGCCTGGTCCGGCCGTGCCGGCGGCGAGACGGAACGCAGTTCGGCACCCGGCAGCGCCTCCCGCGCCAGGGCGACCGCGCGGTCGACGTCGATGGGGGTGGAGCCCTTCACCGGCTGGACCGTCACGGCGGCGCGCAGGTCGCGGGCCGGCAGGACCGACGACACCCCCGCTCCCAGACTCTGCGGGAAGGCGAGATAGACGCCGGAGAAGGTGACGACGATGAAGACCACCAGCGACCAGATGCCGACCGCGCCGTGAAGGTCGCGATGCAGGCGGACGCCGCGGGCGCCGGCCTTTACCGTAAAAGCGGCTTTCCAGCGGCCGGGCCGCGGCCACCACAGCACCAGACCGCTGACGCCCAGCACCAGCATCGCCACACCGAGCCAGCCGACGATCTCACGCCCGCTGCGGTCGCGGATCAGCAGATTGCCGTGGAGGATGTGAACCGTGCGCATGAAGCCGCCGGACGCCTGGGCCGGATTGGCATCCCCGACCACCTCCAGCGACACCGGATCGATGCGGAGCATCCCCATCGGCCCCTGCGGAGGACCGCCCTGAGGGGCGCCACTTTGCGGCGACCCTTGCGGCGAACCTTGCGGTGCGCCCGGCTGTCCCCCTTGCTGTCCGCCCCGCTCGCCGCGCGCCGCCACCAGACGGACGACCGCCGGGCGGCCCGGCTCGTCGGGCAGGGTCAGGAAGCCGGGCTGGGTGCCGGCCGGCGCCGCGGCGCGGGCGGCGGCCAGGATCGCCGACACCGGCTGTAGCGGCCCCTCGGCCATCGCCTGTGCGGGCGTGTCGCCCGTTAGTCCACGAAGCTCATCCTCCACCACCAGGATGGATCCGGTGATGCCGAGAAGGACCAGCGGCAGGCAGAGGATCAGGCCGACCCACAGGTGGATGTTCTGAAGCGTGCGATACCACAGGCGCTGGCTGCGCGGCTTGCTGGCGTTGGCCATGGCGACGACCTTGACAGGATGGCTTTGAGGGGTGACGGAGGGACGTGCCCTATCGGATGAAGAACTGGACCGGAACGACCAGCTCGATGCGGTCCTGCGCCATCTCGTCCGGCGGGGCCGGCAGCGGGGAGGCGCGGCGGACCATCTCCACCGTCTCTTCGTCCAGCACGCTATGGCCGGAACTGCGGTCGAGCTGGACCGACAGCACGCGCCCCTCGCGGTCGATGGTGAAGCGGACCTGGGCGACCCCTTCCTGCCGGCGGGCCTGGGCGGAGCGCGGATAGCGCTTGTGCCGTTCCAGATGGCCGAGCACGCGGCCCTGCCAGGTCGGGATCGCGCGGCTGGGTGCGGCCGACGGCGCCGGGGCCGCCGGGACGGGAGCCGCGGCCGGAGCCGGCGGGGCGGCGGCGGGTGCGGGCTGCGCCTGCTGCACCGGCTGGGCCACCGGGCGGGGCGGCGGCTTCGGCCTCTCCGGCTTCGGCTTCGGCGCTTCCTTCTTCACCTCGGGCTTGGGCTTCGGCGGTTCGGGCGGCGGCTTGGGCAGCACCACCTCCGGCTCGACCACGGGCGGCGGTTCCGGCGGCGGGGGCGGTTCCTCGACCACCGGTTCGGGTTCCGGCGGCGGCGGTTCGGGAAGCGGTTCGATGACCGGCTCGGGCATCGGCTCCGGCAGGGGTATGTCGATGGCCGGGGCAGGTTCCGGCGGCGCGACCGGCAGCGGGGCCAATTCCAGCAGAACGGCCGGCGGGTCCGCTTCCGACGGCGTGATCGGCACATGCCACGCCACCATCGCGACGCCGGCCGCGGCATGGACGCCCAGCGCCAGCAACAGGCTGCCGCCCCAGCGGGCCACGCCGCGGGCCGGACGCTCGCTGCCGTCGGCGGACCAGTCCGCCGCACCGTAATCGGACGCCGCACTCATGGGGCGGGGGCCGTTTCCAGGCCGACGAGGCCGATCTTCAGATAGCCGGCGCCGCGCAGGCTGTTCATCACCTCCGTCAGCGCGCCGTAATCCACCGTCTTGTCGGCGCGCAGGAAGACGCGCTGGCTCTTGTCGCCATGGGTGGCGGCGTCGAGCGCCGCACCCAGCGATTCCTTGGTGGTCGGAGTTTCGCCCAGCGACAGGGTCTTGTCGGCCTGGATGGTCAGGAACAGCGGCTTGTCCGGCCGCGGTGTCGGCGTTGCCGTCGAAGCCGGAAGGTCCACCGGCACATCCACCGTGGCCAGCGGTGCGGCCACCATGAAGATGATCAGAAGGACGAGAACGACGTCGATGAAGGGCGTGACGTTGATCTCATGAGTCTCGGTCAGCTCGTCGTCGTTGTTGGAGCCGAGGCGCGCACCCATCGCCGTTACTCCGCCGCGCGGGAATTGCCGTGGCCCTGCGAGGCATGGGCTTGTGCCCGGGGCAGCGCATGGCGGTCGATGTCGCGGCTCAGCAGGCGCAGCACCGCCGCCGAGGCGTCGGTCAGCTGGGCCTTGTGCCCGCCGATGGCGCGGGTGCAGGCGTTGTAGACCACCACCGCCGGGATGGCGGCGACGAGGCCGATGGCGGTCGCCAGCAGCGCCTCGGCGATGCCCGGCGCCACCACGGCGAGGTTGGTGGTCTGCGCCTTCGAGATGCCGATGAAGCTGGTCATGATGCCCCACACCGTGCCGAACAGGCCGATGAAAGGGCCGGTCGAGCCGATGGTGGCGAGGATGCCGGTGCCGCGCGCCATGCGCCGGCCGGCCGCCGCCTCGATCCGCTCCAGCCGCGAGGCGGCGCGGTCCATCAGCCCGTCGCGCGACGGCGCGTCGGCCGACAGATGGGTCTCGGCGATCACCGCGCGGACCAGCGCCGCCGCCGTGCCCTGGCTGAAGCCGACCCGCTCCGCCGCCTGGGACAGCGACCGCGCCTCTTCCAGCATCGCCAGGGCATCGCGCGCCTTGCGCTTGGCCGCGGACAGCTCGACCGCCTTGGCGATGGCGATGGTCCAGGTGACGACGGAGGCAAGCGCCAGACCCACCATCACCGCCTGAACGACAGGGCTGGCGGCGATGAACATGCCCCAGGGCGACAGGTCGTGTGGAAGAGTGGCCAACGCGGCGGCCGCGTCCGCGGCACCCTGGGCGGCGGGAGCCATGCCCTGCGTCACACCCTGCGCCACATCCGGAACCGTACCCTGCACCGCACCTTGTACCGCACCTTGTACCGCACCTTGTACCGCTTCCGGTGCGGCGGCGGGTGCGGCAGCCTGCTGCGCGCGGGCGGCGGCGCCGGCCATCAGCGTCCCGGCGCCGGCAAGGACGGCAGCCAGAACTGGACGGTGGCGAAACGATGTCGGCATGGCGGTCCAACTCCCCTCGACGCGTGTCCGGCACGCGCGATGCAAAAAACCCGATGACACTCCAGAGCAAAGCCCCCACCGCGGTTATAATGCGAATGAGTCGCACTCGCACGGAAAATCGACCTCCGCCGCACGCAATCGGGTCATTTTTTGCGGGAATTTCAAACAGCTCGACTGCCGTTCCGTTTGCCTTGCGAACTGTTCAAGGCTTGAAAACGGTGCGGTCTCGATTCTGCGACTAAGTCTCAGTACCACCAAACCGCTGCCCTGTCGCGGGAAAATCGCGATCTATTCAATCGGTGAGACCGGCTGAAATAGACCGGAACCGCGCAACAATCGGGCGCCGCTCCGGGTTGAACCCTCGGTCGATACCATCCCGAGGAGGAAGCCGATGGACCGCGTTTCGGTTGTGGAGGAAAAGGGCAGCTTCCGGCTGGTCGCCTGCGATGGCCGTTTCGCTGTGGTGGAGGCGCGAGCCGGACAGGTCTTCGGCATGCCGCAGGACCGGGATGGCGGTCGCGATGGTGCCGCCGACAGCCCGGACGGCATCGAATCGGTCGCCCAATGGACCGGCGAGGACGAGGCACGAGCGCTGATGCGCGACCTGTCCCAGCGCGGCGACCAGTTGGCCCGCCGTATCTGGTAGGGCCGATATGGGGTGATCCGCCAAGACCATGGCTGCGTAGGGGGCTGCGGGGAAAGCTGCGGAGCGCATCATGCACGGAGAGGGAAACGGTGAAGAGGCCGATCCGAATGGCGGGAAGCCATTAACCTGGATCACCGGCGCCAGCAGCGGCATCGGCCGGGCTCTGGCGATCCACCTCGCCAACGCAGGAGAGCGGGTGGCGCTGTCCGCCCGCAACGGCGAAGACTTGGCCGCAACCGCCCAAATGTCGGCGGCGCGCATGCGGATCTTCCCTCTGGACGTCACCGACCGCAAGGCGACCGCCGCCACGGTCGCCGCCATCGAACGCTGGCTGGGTCCGATCGACCGCGCGGTGCTGAACGCCGGCACCCACACGCCGATGTCGCTGGAGGATTTCTCCGCCGACACCGCCCGCCGGCTGATGGAGGTCAACTATATGGGCGTCGTCCATGGGCTGGAGGCGCTGCTGCCGCGGATGCGCGCCCGTGGCCGCGGGCATGTGGCGGTGGTGGCTTCCGTCGCCGGATACCGCGGCCTGCCGACCGCCGCGGCCTATGGCCCGACCAAGGCGGCGCTCATCAACCTGTGCGAATCGCTGAAGCCCGACTGCGACCGCGCCGGCATCCGGCTCCAACTGGTCTGCCCCGGCTTCGTCGACACGCCGTTGACCGCCCGCAACGGCTTCGCCATGCCGGACCTGATGCCGGTGGAGGACGCGGCGCGGGAACTGGCCGACGGGCTGGAGCGCGGCGGCTTCGAGATCGCCTTCCCCCGGCGTTTCACCCGCAAGCTGAAGCTGGCGCGCCTGCTGCCCTATCGGGCCTACTTCCCGCTGGTCCGCAAAGTGACGGGGGCATGATGGCGGGGACCATGACGGATGAATTGAAAAGCCGCGGGCTCGACGCCTGGACCGATTTCTTCGAAACGCTGAGCCACGATACGCTCGACCGGCTGACCGCGCTGACGGTGCCGGAGGTGCGTTTCCGCGATCCCTTCAACGACGCCCATGGGCGCGACGCGGTGCGCGCAGCGCTGCTCCACACGCTGAACGGCTGCCGGGACCTGCGCTTCACCGTCACGCATCGGCTGCCCGCCGATGATCTGGCGATCCTGCGCTGGCGGTTCGAGGCGACGGTGACCGGCATCGGCCGGATGGACGTCATCGGCACCAGCGAGGTGCGGCAGGCTCCCGACGGCCGGGTGGCCGAGCATGTCGACCATTGGGATTCCGGCGAGCATGTCTATCTGCGCCTGCCGCTGCTGGGCGCTCCGCTGCGCCTCATTCGGCGGCGGCTGGGGGCGGCACCGCCGCGCTGACGGCGCCCGGCTGGATCATCCGCCCTTCGGGCAGGAAGAACAGGCTGACCGTGCCGATCCACAGCCCCCAGCGATAGACGTTGGCGCGGTTGATCAGCGCGTCGCCCGGCTGCAGCCACATCCAGTCGTCGAACCGCACGCGCCAACGGCCGCCGCCGACCTTCAGCGCCATCTCGTAGGTCCAGTTCAGCGCGTTGCCGGCCGACCGGCCGACCGCCTTGCCGATCACGTCGTCGGCCTGCCCTTCGTACCGCCCCTCCCCGGTCCTGGCGATGCGCCAGACCCGACGGTCGGTCTCGCCGTCGGCATAGTCGAACCGTTCGTCCAGCGTCAGCTCCCGCCCATCCCAATGCCCGTCGATGACAACGGTGAAGCTGCGCCGCAAGGTGCCGAACCGGTCCTCGAACAGACCCCAGGCGTGGGTGCGACCGGCGAAATAGCGCTCGATCCGCAATTCCGGACCCGTCCCGGCAAAATCCTCGACCTTCATGGCAGGAATTCCCCGTTCAGGGTGCGGAGCCGGGCCGGCGGAAGCGCCAGAGCCCGACATCGATGGTGCCGGCGCGGAACCCCGCCTCGCAGTAGGCGAGGTAATAGTCCCACAGGCGGCGGAACCGCGGATCGAATCCCATGGCTGCGATCCGCGGCGCGGCCTCATGGAAGCGGCGGCGCCACTCGGCGCAGGTGCGGGCATAGGAGGCGCCGAAGGTCTCGACATGCTCCACCACCAGCCCGGCCCGCTCCGCTTCGGTTCGCAGGGCAGACGGGCAGGGCAGCAGCCCGCCGGGGAAGATGTGGCGCTGGATGAAATCGCAGTTGCGGCGGTAGTGCGGGAATCGGGCATCGTCGATGGTGATCGCCTGCACCACCGCCGCTCCGCCGGGATGCAGCCGGTCGCGCAGGCTGGCGAAATAGCGCGGCCAATGCTCCTCCCCCACCGCCTCGATCATCTCGATGGAGACGATGCGGTCGAAGCTGCCGCCGGCATCGCGATAATCCATCAGCCGCAGGTCCACCTTGCCGGCCAGTCCGGACTCCGCCATGCGGCGGCGGGCGAAGGACAGCTGTTCCGCCGACAGGGTCAGCCCGACGACGGAGGCGCCGCAGCGGCCGGCCAGATGCTCGGCCATGCCGCCCCAGCCGCAGCCGATCTCCAGCACCCGGGCGCCGGGGCGCAGTTGCAGAAGCTCGGCGACGCGACGGATCTTGGCGTCCTGAGCGTCCTCCAGGCTCTGCCCCTCATCCCCGTACAGGGCGGAGGAATAGGTCATACCGGGGTCGAGCCACAGCCGATAGAACTCGTTGCCGAGGTCGTAATGGAAGGCGATGTTGCGGCGGCTGCCGCGGCGGGAGTTGGCGCGGCTGCGATGGAACAGCCGGTTGATCGCGGACGCCGCCAAGGTCCCCTTCAGCACGCCCTTCAGCGCCGCCTCGTTGCGGATCGCCAGCTTGATCAGCGCCGGCAAATCGCCGCTGTGCCACAGCCCGTCGCCATAGGCCTCCGCCATGCCGATCCCACCGCCCAGCACCAGCCGCCGCGCCGCCGATCCGTCGAGCAGGGCCAGATCGGCGCGGGGACCGGTCGTCCCGTCGCCGAGCCGCATCGTCCGCCCGTCCGGCAGGCGCAAGGTCAATTCGCCGACGCGGATGCGGGCGGCCATCCTCAGCAGCACGCCGGTCCACAAATCCTGTCCGGTCACCAGCCGCAGCCACCGGGAGGGACGGCGAAGCGCGGGCGCAGCGATATCGGTCATACGGGAAAGCCTTCTCGGGAACGGTCAGAAGCGGGTCGAAGCGGGGGTGCCGACGACGACGGTCACCGGATGCGCAGGCGCGGGCGGGCGCGGGCGGATCGCCAGCCCCTTGCGCCAGAGATGCAGCGCCTCCCAATGGATGCCGGCGACCACCTTGGCGGTCATCAGCGGGTGCCGGGCCCAGGCGCGCAGGATGGCGCCGTCGGTCAGCTCCACCCGCCGCAGGGCGAGCGACGCATGCAGGACCGGCCCCGCCGCGTCGGTCTGGCGGATCGAGACGGACAGCGGCTCCCCCTGCTCGCCCGATGGCGGGCGGATGCGGAAGTGATAGGCGGTCTCCATGTCCATGAAGGGCGAGACATAGAACCGCTTGTCGCAGCGCTGGCGCACCAGCCCGTCCGCTCCGCGCTCCGCCGGGATCAGATAGGCGTGGCGCTGGCCGAAGGTGTTGCTGACCTCATGGATGATGGCGGCGAGCGTCCCGTCGGGCCGATGGCAGAACCAGACGCAGAGCGGGTTGAAGACGAAGCCCAGCACCCGCGGAAAGCACAGCAGCCGCACCGGTCCGCCCGCCTCGATCCCGGCCGCCGCGAGCTGCGCCTCGGCCCAGGATTTTAACGCGATGGCGTTCTCGCCCAACGGCCCGAAATCGCGGTCGTGGAAGCTGGTCAGGCCGAAGCGGTTGTGGGCGAACAGCCGCAGCTCACGGTCCAGCCGGGGAAGCTCGTCCAGGTCGGCCAGCAGGCTGAACACGCGGTAGGACAGGCGGTGGCGCACCGGCTTCACCCGATGGTGCATCACCGTGCCGACATAGAGGCCGGAGGCGAAGCGCCGCCCCTCCATCACGCCGCCTCCTTCCCGGCGACGGGCGCGACAGGAGCGGAGTGCGGGCCAAGATGAATGCGGCCGGACTCGTTCGGCACTCTCCAGGGTCGGCGCAGGCCGCCCAGCGCCTCGGCCACCGCCAGTCCCGCCTGCACGCCGTCCTCGTGGAACCCGGCGCCGAAATAGGAGCCGGCGAACCATGTCCGCCGCTGGCCCTGAAGGGTCCACAGCCGCTTCTGCGCCGCAAGCGCCGCCATCCCGAAGATGGGGTGGTCGTAGAGGACGCTGCGCAGGATGCTGCCCTCGCGCGGAGGATGGGACGGGTTCAGCGTGACGAACAGGTCGCGCTCCCGCTGCAGGAAGCCCTGCAGCCGGTTCATCCAATAGGTGACGCAGACGGCGTCCCCATCCTTGCCGCCATCGCTCTGCCGGCTGAGATAGTTCCAGCTCGACCACACGGCCCGGCGTTTCGGCATCAGGGCGGCATCGGTGTGCAGGATCGCGAGATTGCGCTCGTAGCCGAAGGCGCCCAGCAGCCGGCGCTCCTCCTCGCCCGCATCCTCCAGCAGGGCGAGCGCCTGATCGGCGTGGGTGGCGATCACGACATGGTCATGGGCGCGGACGGCGCCGCGGCGGTCGCGCACCAGGACGCGCCCCTCCTCGCGGGCGATCCCCTCGACCGCGCAGTTCAGGCGCAGCGCGCCGGGCATGTCGGCCAGGATGCGGTCGACATAGCTGCGGCTCCCGCCCTCCACCGTGCGCCAGACCGGGCGGCCCTTGATCTTCAGCAGGCCATGGTTGTCGCAGAAGCGGATGAAGGCGGCGGCCGGATGATCGCGCATCGCCTCGGCCGGGCTCGACCAGATGGCGGCGGCCATCGGCAGCAGATGGTCGCGGACGAAGGCGTCGGAGTAGCCGCCGCGGTCCAGGACGTCGCCCAACGTCAGCGTTTCCGCCGCGGTGTCGGTCAGCAAGCCCGGCGCCTCGCGGTAGAAGCGCAGCAGGTCGGCCAGCATCCGCCAGAAACGCGGGCGCAGCAGGTTGCGTTTCTGCGCGAACAGCGTGCCCAGCGAGCTGCCGGCATATTCCACCCGTCCGCCGTCGAGCGAGGCGGCAAAGCTCATGTCCGTGGCGCGGGTCCGCACGCCCAGCCGGTCGAACAGCGCAACAAGGTTGGGATAGCAGGGCTCGTTGTAGACGATGAAGCCGGTATCGACCGGGCCGGCACCATCGGCCTCCACCGTGTTGGCATGGCCGCCCGGCCGGTCCTCCTTCTCGTAGAGCGTGACGCGGTGCGCCTTCGACAGCAGCCAGGCCGCCGACAGCCCGGCGATGCCGGCGCCGATCACGGCGATGTCGAGCGGACCCGATGACGGAAGGGCGGGTTCGGAAAGCGGCATGGCGGACGGCCCTTCTCGGGGTCTTGGGCGTGATCGGGACCGGACCCTAACCGAAATGGGTAGGTCCGGCGCGAATGATCCAGATACGGCGCTCGGCGGCGGTTGGATCATGCCACGCTCGCGCTTTCCGGCGCTCCGGTCGAGTGGACGAAACGCACACCGACAAATGTCTCACGGGCGGTGATCCGAAGCGGCAGCGTTGGCGTATCCTGGCCATGATCGCACCGCTGGCCTCACTGCTGTCGCATGCCACCGGCCCGGACCAGACCAGGACCGGGCCAGCCCGGCCGTTCGCTGCCCAGCCATCGCCAGCCCGGTCTCCAGACGATGCGCTGGCGGCACGGCTGTCGGACGATCTGGTCGCGGTGGCCTCCGGCGACCGGGCGGCCTTCGCCCGGCTGTTCGGCCACTTCGCCCCGCGGGTGAAGGCCTACATGCTGAAGCTGGGCATGCCGGCGCAGCGGGCGGAGGATCTGGCGCAGGACACCATGCTGTCGGTGTGGCGGAAGGCCTCGCTCTACGACCCGGCGAAGGCGGAGGCGGCGACCTGGGTCTTCACCATCGCACGCAACCTGCGCATCGACGCGCTTCGCCGCGAACGCCACCCGGAGGTGTCGGACGACGAGTTGCTGGAGCATGAGGACGACCGCCCCCGCGCCGACGAATTGCTGGACGGCGACCGCCGTGCCCGCCGCCTGCGCGGCGCATTGGCAGAGCTGACGCCGGAACAGGCGGAGGTGGTGCAACTGTCCTTCTTCGCCGACCTCGCCCACCCGGCGATCGCCGAACGGCTGGACGTGCCGCTGGGCACAGTGAAATCGCGCCTGCGTCTGGCCATGGTCAAGATCCGCAAGGCGTTGGGAGACGACGACCGATGACCGTGCCGCAAGCCTTTCTGCCGAATCACCACCCCAGCGACGCCCTGCTGGTGGCCTATGGCGCCGGCAGCCTCGCGGAGGGGCTGTCGCTGGCGGTCGCCGTCCATCTCGCCCACTGCCCCGACTGCCGCGCCGCCCTGGCGGAGGTGGAGGCACTGGGCGGCGCCCTGCTGGAGGAGTTGCCGCCCGCACCGCTCGAAACCCTGTCGCTGTCCGCCACGCTGGCCCGCCTGGATCTGGAGGAGGCCCCTGCCAACCCGTGCAAGGCCGGACGGGCCGGCGCGCTGTGGGGCAGCCGCCGGCCGTCCCGTCCGGGGCCGCGAGACGGCACGGCTCTTCCGGCACCGCTGCGGCCCTATGTGCCCCGGGCGACCGAACTGGACAGGCTGGCATGGCAGCGTCTGGCGCCCGGCGTCCGGCGGGTGGAACTGATGCCGCGCAGCGCGGCGGGCGGTGCCGCCCAGCTTCTGCGCATCGCCCCCGGCACCGCCCTGCCCCACCATGGCCATGGCGGTCTGGAACTGACCGTGGTGCTGAGCGGCCATTTCGCCGATGAACTCGGCCGCTACGGTCCCGGCGACTTGGCCGAGGCGGACGGCGACACCGACCACCAGCCCATCGCCGACAGCCACCGCGACTGCATCTGCCTGATCGCGACCGACGCGCCGCTGCGCTTCACCGGGCTGATGGGACGGCTGATGCAGCCCTTCATCGGACTCTAGCGTCCCGTCACGCCACCGCTTCCAGCGGCGTCAGGCCGTGGGTCAACCGTTCGACATCGCGGTCGAAGGCAGCCTGATCGGCGTCCGACAGGTCGAATTTCACATGCAGGCGGCCCTGCTCGCTGGACTTGATGCGGGCGGCGAGCGGCCGGGCGACGCCGTCGATGCGCAGGACCAGCGGCGCACCGGCCGGCCGGTCGGGAGCGCCGGTCAGCATGGCGCCGCCCGACGACAGGTTGGCGACGGTGGCGCGGACCGGCAGCGCGCCGGCGCTCTCGACCGTGCAGTCGATCGACACGGCGAAGCGCGGGCGCTGGCGGCGGTCGACGTCGGTGGTGGCGGTGCGGACGACGCGGATCAGCACGTTGCGCAGGGCGTCGATGCCGCCGGCCACGTCGACGGCGACGGTCCGCACCTCGCCGGCGCGGTCCTGGGTGGAGCTCGCCTCGGCGGAGACGCGGCCGATGCGCAGCGACACCTCCTTCGCGGCCTCGCTGGTCTGGCCGACGGAGCGGGCGATCTCGTGGGTCGCCGCCGCCTGCTCCTCCACCGCCGCGGCGATGGAGGAGGAGATGCCGGCCACCTCGTCGATGGTCTCCGACACCTCGCCGACCGCGCCGACGGCCGACGCCGTCACCGCCTCCACCTCCGCGATCAGCGAACCGATCTCCTCGGTGGAGCGCGCGGTCTGGCTGGCGAGGTTCTTCACCTCGTTGGCGACGACGGCGAAGCCGCGCCCGGCCTCGCCGGCCCGTGCCGCCTCGATGGTGGCGTTCAGCGCCAGAAGGTTGGTCTGGCTGGCGATGTCGCCGATCAGCCGGGCGACGGCGCCGATGCGCTCCACCGAGGCCGACAGCCGTTCGATGGTGGAGCGGGCGAGACCGGCACGGTCCACCGCCCGGCCGGTGACCTCGGCAGCGGTGGACACCTGCATCCCGATGTCGGCGATGGCGGCCGACAGCTCCTCCGTCGCGGCGGCGACGGCTTCGGCGTTGCTCAGCGCCTGCTGGGCCGCGGCCGCGACGGTCTGGGCATTGCCGCTGACCTGCACCGCCGATTCGGCCATCGCGCCGGCGTTTGTGCTCATGCGGGAGGTGCGCTCCGCCACATGGTCGACGGCGACGCGGGTCTCCTGCTCCACCTTCTCCGCCATCGCCTCCAGCGCATGGCGCCGATCCTCCTCGCCACGGCGGCGGGTCTCCTCCTGCTCGGCGCGCAGCCGGGCGTTCTCCTGCGCGCTCTGCTGGAAGACCCGCACGGTGTCGGCCATGTGGCCGATCTCGTCCCGGCGTTCCGTCAGCCCGATCTCCACATCCAGCGTGCCGCCGGCAAGCGCCACCATGGCGCGCCTCAGCCGCTCCATCGGCCGGATCATCGCCACCTCCAGGAACACCACGCAGGCGGACGCCATCAGCAGGATGGCCACACCGGCGCCGATCAGCGTCAGGCGCAGCCCGTCCGCCGTCGCCCGCACCTCCTCGATGCCGGCGGTCAGTTCCGTCAGCCGGTCGGAACTGACGGCGACCACACTGGCGCCCAGCGCTTCCAGGCTGCCGCCCATCGTCTCGGCAACGCTGTCGAACTGTCCCATCATCGGATTGCCGGCCGCCGGCCCGCCGGCGACATAGGCCTTCGCCATGCGCTGGCCCGTCTCATAGAAGGGACCGAAGGCGGTGCGGGTCTTCTCGATCTCGGCGACCACCTGCGGAAGCTTCAGATCGCGCGCCAGATCGGCGGCCCTGGCGGTGTGCTCCCCGAAACGGCGGGCGAAATCAGCCGCCTTCGCCCCGCCGTCGTCCAGACCGTCCAGACCGCGCGTGGCCGACAGGTCGGTCAGCCATTGCTGTGTCTGCACCACGTCATGCCGGATCTCCGCCACCAGCGACACGAGGGGGATGATCCGGCCGACCACGTCGCCGGTTTCACGCTGCACATCGGACAGATGCTCGGTCTGCCGTCCCATGTCGCGCATGGTGAGGACCGAGGACAAGCCGACCGCGGCGAACACGAACACCGCGACCGCCACAACCTTCGCCCGGATTGAAATGACGTGGAGAATGTTGCCGGCAGCGACCATGATCAGGCACTTCGTACGTTAAGAGTACAAACGATTTGCGCCCTTCGACGCAAAATCACTCTAAACCGTTTCGTCACCTTCGTCACGGCAAACAGTCAAAAACGGGCGAACCCTGTGTTTGACTGCAGCAATTACTCCTGAGTTATTTGATTTTTTCCTTTGAGCAACAAAAAATCTAGCCGCAGAATTTCTGTTGCCTCAAACCACCTCGTTTCGACTTTCAGCGTTTTCCACAGGCTGCAGGCGCGACGTCAGCAGCTCCTTGGTGGCGACCGCGACCTCCCCAAGCGCCTCGTACAGCGGGTCGCCGGGTGGGCAGGTGCCGGACGACTGCAGCCGTTGTTCCATCAGCGAGGCCAGACGGCTCAAGCGCACGGCACCGATGTTGGCTGCCGTGCCCTTCAGCGTGTGGGCGATGCGGGGGAGATGGGCCGGGGAATTGCCGGGCGCATTTCCCGCACCGCCCTGCCCGGCCAGCCGGTTGGCTTCCCGGATCGCGGCGATGCTGTCGTCCACCGTCTGCCGGAAGGCGCTCACCGTCCTCGCCCAGGTCTCTTCGCCGATCACCGCACGCAGGGACTCCGCCTGCCCGGCGTCGAGAAGCGGTGCGGACCGCCACAGTTCGGCATCCGCCGGAGCCGGAGCCGAAGCCGACGATGGGCCCGCCGGCCCGGAGACGGTCTCCCTCGCTTCTGCGTCCGATGAGGGCTGCTGAGGACCGGCGGCGCCCGTGCCGGGTGGCTCCTCCGTCCGGGATTTGGACACGCTGCCCAGTATCTCGAACAGGTCGGCCGATACGATGGGCTTGGTCAGGTAGGCGGTCATGCCGGCGGCGAGATACTCGGCGCGGTGGCCCGGCATGACGTTGCCGGTCAGCGCCACGATGGGCAGGCGGGATGCCGGACCCGGCATGGCACGGATGTGGCGGGTGGCGGTGACACCGTCCATCACCGGCATCTGCACGTCCATCAGGACCAGATCGAACCGATCCTCCTCCACCAGCCGCACGGCCTGCAGCCCGTCCTCCACCGCCGTCACCCGGTGGCCGGCGCGGCGCAGCATGGTGACGACGATGTCGCGGTTGATCTCGTTGTCCTCGGCCACCAGCACGCGCAGGCCGCAGGTTTCCTCCGTCCCCCACCCGCCGGACGGCGTCCCCTGCGGCGCCCCCTGCGGCTCCGGTTCCGGGGCGCAAGGCGCGGTCGGGACGCCGTCGCTCGGGTCGGCGGCGGGTTCGCAGCGCACGGTGAACCAGAAGGTGCTGCCCTTGCCTTCGGAGCTGACGACGCCGATCCGCCCGCCCATCAGCGTCACCAGTTCGCGGCTGATCGCCAGCCCCAGCCCGGTTCCGCCGAAGCGCCGGGTGGTGGAGCTGTCGCCTTGGGTAAAGCGGCGGAAAAGGGTCGGCTGCACGTCCTCCGGAATGCCGATGCCGGTGTCGGCCACCTCGAACCGCAGGAAGAAGGGACGGCCCGGCACGGCCTCCCCCTCCAGCCCGACCCGCACGGCGACGCCGCCGCGTTGGGTGAATTTCAGCGCGTTGCCGACCAGATTGACCAGCACCTGCCGAATGCGCCGCAGATCTGCGCGCACGCGGTCCGGCACCGCCGGAGCCACCTCCCGCGTCAGGATCAGGCCGCGTCCGCCGGCCGTCGGTTCCAGCAGGTCGATGCAGTCGCGCATCACGGCGCGCAGTTCGAAATCCGCCGGCTCCACCTCCGCCTTGCCGGCCTCCAGCTTGGACAGATCGAGGATGTCGTCGATGATCTGCAGCAGCGCCTTGCCCGACCGGTTGGCGACGTCCAGGAGCTGGCGCTGCTCCTCGTCCAGGTTGGGGCCGTCCACCAGGGCGAGCGCGCCCAGAACACCGTTCATCGGCGTGCGAATCTCGTGGCTCATGGTGGCCAGGAACTCGCCCTTGGCCCGGTTGGCCTGATCCGCGGCCTCCTTGGCACGGCGCAGGCTGGCCTCGATCTCGCGCTGGGCGGTGACGTCGCGGAGCGCACCGGTGACATAGCGGCGGTCTCCTTCCCGCCAGCCGGCCAGCGACGCCTCCAACGGGAACTCGCTGCCGTCCTTGCGCCGCCCGGTCAGCTCCTGCACCTCCGACCGCGGGGTGTCGCCGCCGCTGTCGCGATATGTGGCCAGCAGTCCGTCGTGGACCGCGCCGACGGCGGCCGGCATCAGCCGGGTCATCGGCCCCCCCAGCACCTCCGCCGCCCGGTAGCCGAACAGCCGCTCCGCCGCCCGGTTGAAGGCGTCGACGGTGCCGTGTTCGTCGATGGTGACGATCGGCTGGCCGACCGCCTCGAACATGGCGCGGTAGCGCGCCTCGCTCGAGGCAAGCCGGTTGGCGGCCGTCTCCCGCTCGGTGATGTCGGTGGCGGAGCCGCGATAGCCGCGGAAATCGCCGCGCCGGTCGAAGATCGGCCGGCCGCTGACGCTGAAATAACGCGGCCCGGCCGCCGTCATCACCCGGTAGCGGAAGTTCCGGAACGGCTCCCGCCGCTCCACGACGCGGCGATGCTCCTCCCACTTGGCGGCATCCCCCGGCTCGCGCAGGGCGATGTCCTCCCGCCGCAGGCCGATCGGCAGAGTGCCGTTGGCGATGTGCGGGACCAGCGGACCGGCCAGGCCGGAAAAGCGCAGATCGGCATCCATCTCCCAGAACCAGTCGGAAGCCGTCTCCGCCTGATCGCGGAACCGCTCCTCGCTCTGCGCGAGGCGCCGGGCGAGCGCGGTGAGCCGGGCCGTCTGCCGCGTCGCCAGCAGGGCCAGCCCGAACAGCCCCAAGCTGCAGGCCGCCGCTCCCAGCAGGTAGATCCGCTGCCGCCGCCGGGTATCGGCCATGAAGGACGCCTCGTCGAAAGCGGCCGTGACGATCAGCGGATAAGCCGACAGGGTGCGGTAGGATTGCAGGCGCAGAATGCCGTCGATCACGCTGGAGGTGCGCAGGAAGCCGGTGGGCTGGCGGCGCGCCATGGCCAGCGTCGACGAATCGCTCACATCGCGGCCGATGATGCGGTCGTTCATCAGGGAACGGGCGCGCAGGATGCCGTCCGTGCCGATGATCGCCACGGCACCGTTCGGACCGACGTCCAACTCCTCCAGCGAGCGGCTGAAATAGAAGGGATCCATCGACGCGACCAGCACGCCGGCGAAGCTGCCGTCCTTGCGGTCGATGCGGCGTGTCAGCTGGATCGACCATTTGCCGGACGCCCGGCCGAACACCGGCTTTCCGATGAACAGGCCGGCCTTGGGATTGTTGGCGTGGACCCGGAAATGCTCGCGGTCGGCCAGATGGACGCGGGCGGGGGCATCCTCCACGCTGGTGTAGGTAAGGTCGCCATGTTCGTCGATGATCGCGAGCTGGACCAGGATCGCCGACCGTTCCACCGCCTGCCGCAGCATCCGCGACACGCCGTGGCTCCAGACATCGCCATGCTCGCGGAAGTCGTCGATCAGGAACAGAAGGATCTGGTCGGCCTCGGCGATGGTTCTGTTCGCCTGTTCGGCCACGACGCGGGCAAGATTGCCGCCGTCGCGCTCGGCCCGCGCGATGGCCTCCGTATCGTCGTAATGGACGAGCATCAGGGATGCCGCCCATAGGCCGGCTGCGATCACCAGGGTCGCCGCCCAGACGGCGGCGATGAAGCCATGCTGCTGAAGCCGCTCCCCCATCAGCCGCGCTCTCCGCCGGCCGGGGCTCCGTCCCGCCCGCCCGCGGCGAGTGCCGCCACCCCGCGCGCCAGCCGCGGCAGATCCACCGGCGTCGGCAGCACGAGGTCGGCAGGTCCGCACGGGGCTTCCCCGCCGTAGAGCACGCAGGGCAGATCGCCGCGCAATTCCTTGATACGGCCAGCCAGAGCCATGCCTGCGGGCAACGCGCTCAAGCCCGGCCCGATCACCACCGCATCGAAAAAGCCCGGCTCCTCGGCGACCACGTCCAGCGCATCGCGCAGATCGTCGCAGACGGACACCTCGAAGCCCTGCCGTTCCAGACCGGTCTGGAACCGGTCGCCCGACGCCGGGTCGGCCTCCACCACCAGAACCTGGAGCACCGGAGCCTTGCGCTGCCGCAATGGGGGTGCGGGGGCTGCCGGCGCGGGCTCCGGCCGGGGAGGTGAAACGGCGGGAATGTAGAGGCGGATGGCCGTGCCTTCGACAGGATGGGTCAGCAGGCTGAGACCGCCGTCGTGGCGCCGCGCCGTCGACAGGGCCGTGGGCCAGTCGCCATCCTCCCGCGCCGGCTGGCCGCGCCGGTAGCGCGTGCGGACGGACAGCAGCGGGTCGACCAGGGCGAACAGGAGGTCGTCGGCCAGCGGCGCACCGTTGACGCGCAGCTCGAACAGGGTGTGCGGGCCTTCCCGCGGCTGCAGGAGCTGGCGCACATGCCAGCCGGCGCCCGCCGCGTCCTCGCCCTCTCCCGAATCCGGGTCACCACCGGCAGCCTCCCAGCGGGAACCTCCGCAAGGCACGGCGCCGGGAACGCCGCCGGGAACGCCGGAAGAGCCGGCCCGCAGGCAGAACCGCAAATCGGTGCCTGCACCGGTCGCCAGCACGATCTCCGCCGCAAGCCCGGCCAGCGTCCGCGCCAGCATCCCGGCATCGCAGAGGGGGTCGGGCGCGGCGGGGTCGTGCCGGACCGCCAGGCAGGCCGGCATCGCCGACGCGGTGCGCAGAAGGCCTGCGGTCTCGTCCAGCACCTTGCCTGCCCGCTCCTGGACGACGGCGGCCGGCTCCATCCTTGCCGCCGTCACCAGACGGCGGAATTCCGGGCGGGCGCGTTGAACGGCCTTCAGAATTCTCTCGGCATAGTCGGCCTGGGGCGAGTCGGCCGGCAGGTCGGCGGCGAGGAAATCGGCATAACCGGCCACGGCACCCAGCGCGTTGTTGAGGTCATGCACGATGGTGCAGGCCAGTTCGGCACGGGCGTCCATCGCCGCCATCTGCTGGGCGCGCAGTTCGGCCGACATCCGGAGCCGCATCTCGTGCAGCGCCCCCTCCAACGCGGCGATCCGGGCGGCGTCCGCGGCGCTTCTCGCCTGTGCATTCCCTTGCTCGGCCGACGGGGAAGCGGTGGGCGGTGTGGTGGACGCCAGGCGTTGCTGCACCGGTCCCGCCGGCCGGCGGTGCGCCGCCCAGCCACGGAAAAGCGCCAGCCCGGCTGCCGCGCCGGTGACGGCGGCAACCAAGGGAAGCGCCCAGGGGGCAGCACCGCTCAGCGGGTCGAGCACGGGCAGGAGCAGCACCGCCGCACCCGCCAGCGCGGCCAATGCCGGCGCCGCGGCGGCATTGCCGGACGCGTCTCGGCCGGCAGCAGGTGCAGGGGCCGGCGGAACGGCCGGCCGTGGCAGGGAATGGTCGGATGGGCTCATCGACGACTCGGGAGTGCGGCCATTTGCGATTGCGCCCCCGCCTTGTGGCGGACCGGACGGCGAGCGGGGCAGGAGACGCGACCGGATGGAGAGGGACTATACCAGAAGGGTGGCGATAGCGCCGCTGGGATCAGCCCTATGCGTCACCCTGGCCGCCCCGCTCCCAAGGCGGTTCCGCCGGTCAGGGCGATGCCTCGTCCAGGCTGCGCGACAGCAGTCCCGCCTGCTGGGCCCGGCGGACGGCGTCGGTACGGTTGCGGGCACCCAGCTTGCGCAGAATGCGGCGGGTGTGCAGCTTGACCGTCACCTCCTGAAGGCTCAGATGCCGGCCGATCTCCTTGTTGGTCGCCCCGGTGGCGAGCATGGACAGCACCTGCTGTTCCCGGTCGGTCAGGGGGGACGACAGCGCTCCCTCCCCCTCCGCCACGGGATCCTCGGCTTCGTCCGCCTCGTCGATGTCGAGCGACAGGTCGGTCATGTGCATCAGGTCGAGCGCCACGCATTTCGGCACGAAGCTGCCGCCCTCCGCCACCAGCCGGAGGGCCTGCGCCAGGACGCGGCGCGGCGTGGTCTTCGGCAGATAGGCTTCGGCACCGCAGCGCAGCACCTCCAGCGCGGTCACCGGATCCTCCGCCCCGGTCACCACGGCGACCGGCCCCTGAATCCCGGCTTGGCGCAGCACGCTGACCGGGTTGCTTCCCTCGGCACCCGGCATACGCCAGTCCAACACGATCAGGTCGTAGCGGAGAGCCATGGCAGGCGCGCCATCGGGAAGCTGCCGCACCGCCGGCAGTTCCAGCAGCGAACCGATGCAGCCAACCTCGGCCTCCGGCCAAGCCTGCCGGACCGACAGCTCAAGCGCATCCCGGAACAGGGGATGGTCGTCTGCCACCAAGATTTTCATCGAATAGCCTCCGACACCCTCGGCACCCGCCCGACTCTTTATATCAGCATTCCCCCTTATGCCGGTCGAAATCTTAAGTTTTCGTGGCTTCCGTATATTTCACGTCGGTCACATTGGAACATGCTTCGGCGAAGCCACTCCTTACCGCCCGCGGGATAATATCCCCACTATCCTATTTTCTGATCCTGCTATCCCAGACTCAACCTCCACGCGGGGTATCATCCGGTTATGGTGAGCTCAACGATCCTATCCAGCGCAGCCCGCCGGCATCAAGGCGGACGACGGAAGCGGCGACCATGGACATGACCCTTTACGAGCTGCGGGCCACGCCCGGCACACTGGCCGGCACCATCCTGCTGGTCGACGATGATCCCGACTTCCGCGGAATGACCCGCATCGCCTTCACACGCGCCGGCTACACCGTCCACGAGGCCGACAACGGCAACGCCGCCCTGGCGATCCTGGCCGGCCAGACCGTCGATCTGGTCGTGACCGACATCATCATGCCCGAGGCCGACGGATACGAGGTGATCCTGCGGCTGAAGGAACAACCATCGCGCCCGCCATTGATCGCGGTAACCGGCGGCAGCCTGCGGCTGCGCATGGAGTTGCCGGGAATGGCCCGCCTGCTGGGGGCCGACGCGGCGTTCGAAAAGCCGGTCGACCTGTCGGCACTGCTGGCGGAAGCCGGCCGGCTGATCGCCGCCCGCAAGGGGGGTGCCGCCGGATGAACATCCTGATCGTCGACGACGACCGCACCAACCTGTTCATCATGGGCGCCATCGTCCGCCGTCTGGACGATGCGGAGCCCATCGCCATGGAAAACCCGCTCGACGCCATGGAGTGGCTGCGCGGGAACGAGCCCGACCTGATCCTGCTGGACCAGATGATGCCGGACATGGACGGCATGGAGCTGCTGCGCCACATCCGCGATGATTCGCGGCTGGACACTGTTCCGGTGGTGATGATCACAGCCAACACGGCGGTGGACATCCGGGTGCGCGCACTGGACGAGGGCTGCAGCGATTTCCTGACCAAGCCGATCATTGTGCCGGAGGTGCAGGCCCGCCTGCGCAACCTGCTGGCCCTGCGCCAGAGCCGCGCCCTGCTGCGCGACCGCGCCGCCCTGCTGGCCGACGAGGTGGAACGGGTGACCGCCGCCCTCCAGCGGCAGGGGGAGGAACTGGTCAACCGCCTGTCGCGTGCGGCCGAATACCGCGATCCCGAAACCGGCGCCCATATCGAGCGGATGGCGCTCTATTCGCGCCTCATCGCCGAAGCGGCGGGCTGTGGCGGCGCCTATGCCCATGAATTGGAGAAGGCGGCGCCGATGCACGACATCGGCAAGATCGGCATCGCCGATATGATCCTGCTGAAACCGGGGCGGCTGACGCCGGAAGAGATGACGGTGATGCGCCAGCACGCCACCATAGGCCACCGCATCCTGGCCAACAGCGACATCCCGCTGCTGCGGCTGGCGGCGGAGATCGCGCTCAGCCATCATGAGAAGTTCGACGGCAGCGGCTATCCCAACGGCTTGGCCGGCACCGCCATCCCGCTGTCCGGCCGCATCGTCGCCATCGCCGACGTGTTCGACGCCCTCACCTCCACCCGGCCCTACAAGCGGTCGTGGACGCTGGAGGAGGCGCGCAGCTTCATGATCGAGCAGCGCGGCCGCCACTTCGACCCCGCCCTGCTCGACGCCTTCCTGTCGCGCTGGGACGAGGTCTGCACCATTCACCGCGAGAATGCCGACGACCTGCCGGAGATCGTCCCGGAGGATGCGTGACGACCGGCGGCACATTCAGGTGACGATGCGCCCTTAGTTGACGATGCGCCCCTAGTTGACAATACGCCAGGTACCGTCGGGCTGCAGGCAGGCGGTGCCGTAGACCGGCTGCGACCGGCCGCCGACCATGGCGCGGCTCTGGTATTCGCGGCACTGCTGACCACTGCGCGAGTAATAGATCGGGCCGGCCGGATCGACGCCGATGGCGGCGGGAGGCGGGTTGTAATACTGCACCACCGGAGGCGGTGGCGCATAGACCACCGGCGGCGGCGCATAATACTGCACCACCGGCGGAGGCGGCGCGTAGTAGCGGTGGGGCTGGTAATAGCCGTAACCCGGGAAGATCGGCCCGAAGCCGATGCCGACCGACACCGACGTGCGCGCCTGCGCCGGTCCGGGAACCACGGCCACCGCAGCGGCAGCCGCGGTCGCCAGCATCACAGCACCCAGGGCAAGCGCCCTCCGCACCGTCTTCATCATGTGTCTCCCGGTCGCGACCCCCGGCGGCCCCGCCGCCGACATGCCCGACAGGGCATCATACACCGACCCCGCGTCGCATCACAGGGGCTGCGCGCGGGGACGTATGCGGGACGATCGGACTTGTCAGATGTCGAGCGGCAGGTTGTCGGGATCGAAGCCCAGTTGCTCCACGATGGCGCGGGCGAGCGGGATGCTGGTCTCAAACCGCCATTCGGCCGTGCCCGGCCGGTATTCCGACACGTTGGGACGGCCGTTGGCGAAGCGGCGCGGGTGCAGCTCGTACCAATAGATGTCGCCGAGCGCGACGCCCTGTTCCTTCGCATAGGCTTCGGCGATGCCCGGCCAATCGTTCACGGCCGGCTGGGGCGACCCGGCCGCCTTGGCGATGTCGGTCTGTTCCAGGAAGGCGACGATGCGCTTCCCCTCGCGCTCGAAATCGGCGACCCGGATGGTGACGGGCTGCTTTCCCTCACGCTGATAGGTCCACTCGCGGTTCTTTTCGACCAAGGCCTTGTCCACGGCAAATGCTCCGGTTCACTCCTGCAAAGGCTAACCGACCGGCCCGCCTTAAGCCAACTGTTCCGTTGCCTTATCCGAACGAGCCGGAGCCCTCGCGACCCCGTGCCCCCCGGCACGGCGGATCAAAGGTTACCAAAGCACGACGCTTTTTCTTTGTACACGGGAATTGTAACGCCCGGCTTGCGCCGGGCGTCCATTCTGCCGTCCGCAGCCCTCTCGTCAATAACCCAGCGTCATGCCGTCGGGGTTGCGGGGGTCGGAATAGCCGTACAGCCCGTCCTCGCGCAGCTGGATGGTCTGGGTGCGGCCCATCGTCGGCTTCACCGCCACCTTGTGGCCCATCTGTTCCAGCAGGCGGATCGTGTCGGGGCTGAGCCCCTTCTCCACCCGCAGCTCGTCGGGGGTCCACTGGTGATGGACGCGCGGCAGGGCGGCGGCCTCGGCCGGGTTCATGCCGAAGTCGATGTGGTCGATCACCGTTTCCATGGTGGTGGTGATGATGCGGCTGCCACCGGGGCTGCCTGTGACCAGCCAGGGCTTGCCGTCCTTCAGCACGATGGTCGGCGACATGGAGCTGAGCGGCCGCTTGAAGGGCTGGATGGCGTTGGCCTCGCCGCCGATCAGCCCGAAGGCGTTGGGCACGCCCGGCTTGGCCGAGAAATCGTCCATCTCGTTGTTCAGCAGGATGCCGGTGCCGGCGGCAACGATGCCGCTGCCGAAATTGAGGTTCAGCGTGTAGGTGGTGCTGACCACGTTGCCCCGGCTGTCCGCCACCGAATAATGGGTGGTCTGGTCGCTCTCGTAGGGCGCCGGCTTGCCGGGCTTGATGCTGCTGGCCGGGGTCGCCTTTTCCGGATCGATCTTCGCCGCCAGCTCGTCGGCATATTTGCGCGAGGTCAGGCCCTTCACCGGCACCTTGGTGAAGTCGGGATCGCCCAGATATTCGGAGCGGTCGGCATAGGCGAGCTTCATGGACTCAGCCATCAGATGGATCGACCGGGCACTGGCCGGGCCGTACTCTTTCAGCGGCCAGCGCTCCAGCATGTTCAGCATCTGGATGATGTGCGTCCCGCCGGAGCTGGGCGGCGGCATCGACTTCACCGTATAGCCGCGGTAGCTGCCGCTGACCGGCTCGCGCTCCACCACCTTGTAGGCCTTCAAATCCTCCTTGGTGATGTATCCGCCATGTTTGGCCATCTCCGCCGCGATCTTCTCGGCGATTTCCCCCTCGTAGAAGGCCTTCGGCCCCTGACGGGCGATCATCTCCAGCGAGTTGGCGAGGTCGGGGTTGGCAAGCGTCTCCCCGGCGGTCAGCGGGCGGTCGCCCTTGAAGAAGACGGCGCGGGTGGCGTCCCATTTGGCCAGATGGTCGCGTTCGACCTCCAGCAGGCCGGCAAGCTGCGGGGTGACGGTGTAGCCCTCGCGCGCCAGCCTGATCGCCGGGGCCATCACGTCGGCCAGCGGCATCGTGCCGTATTTCTCCAGCGCGTGGGCCAGCCCGGCGACCGTGCCGGGAATGCCCACCGCCAGATGGGTGTAGAGCGAGCGGTCGGGCACGACCTTGCCCTGCGCGTCCAGATACATGTCGCGGAAGGCCTTGGCCGGCGCCATCTCGCGGAAGTCGATGGCGACGTCCTTCCCGCTGGCCGCGTCATGGACGATCATGAATCCGCCGCCGCCGACATTCCCGGCGTTGGGCAGCACCACCGCCAGCGCGAAGCCGACGGCGACCGCCGCGTCGACCGCATTGCCGCCGCGCTGGAGGATGTCGACGCCGATCTCCGTCGCCAGCCGGTGCTCCGAGGCCACCATCCCGTTCTGCGAACGGACGGGATAGAAGATGTCGTAGCCGATGTCGTAGCGGACCGACGGCGGGGCCGAAGTGGTGGTGGGGGCAACTGCCGGAGCCTGTTGGGGCGCCTTCTGGGCAAGGACTGGCGCCGGCAGGACCAGGGGCATGACCAGGGCCGAGCCGACGCAGAGCGCCGCCACCGCCGCGATGGAGGAACGGGACCGTAAAGCGGAAAACCACATGCGGTGAATCTCCTGAGCGGGACGACAGGTCGGGGGCTGCAGCCCGGGTTCCGCAGGATGTCACACCCGCAGCGCCCGGTCTTCACCCCGTAGCTGGTCTGCCCAACAATTCACCATCAGGGTTAATGGCGTCGCTCATCCCCGTGAATGGACTGTGACGGCCGGTGAATGGATTGCGACGCGGTTCAAGGCGCGGCCGTCACTCTGCTCAGTAGGTCTCCGCCATCCGCGACCGGCTCATGCTGTCGGAACCGCCGTCGAAGGAGCCGCGGGAACCGTGATGGCCCAGCGCGTCCTGATGGCCGCCGGACAGGCGCTCCTTGACCGGGCAGTGACCGCTCATGCCGCGGGCGACCAGGGCGGCCCCGACCAGCCCCATGATGGCGCCGGGAATGCTGGCGCCCTTGCGCAGGCCGCCCGCCGCGACGGCGAGGCCGAGGCCGGTCGAGACGATGCGCTCGCCCATGCCCATGTTGGTGTGGCCTTCGAAGACGCTGTCATAGGCATGGCGGATCGAGGATTGGGCGTTCATGGCTGCTCCGGAGGACGATGGGGGTGGGATGCCCATTCCAACGCGGTACATCCCCGTCTGTTCCCTCCCCTTGCCCGGCCTCGACACCAGCGGGCGTTCAGTCCTCGGCCGCCGCCATGTGGCGGATGGAGCGGGCCAGCCGCGACGGTTCCACCGGCTTGGACAGAACGGTCAGCGCCACTTCCTGGGCTGCGGCGGCGGTCGTCAGATCCTGGGCATAGCCGGTGACCATCAGGATCGGCGTGGCATCCTGCCGGGCGCGCAGGGCGCGGGCCATGTCCAGCCCGGTCATTCCCGGCATCATGTGGTCGGTGACGATCACGTCCGGCCGGAAGCCGTGGTCGAGCAGGGACAGCGCCGCCGACGCATCGGCCGCCTCCCGCACCGAGAAGCCGGCCTGCGCCAGATATTCGGCGGTGGCGGTGCGCACCAGTTCCTCGTCATCCACCAGCAGGACGGCGCAGCCGGCCCCGGCACCGACATCGCCCCCGCTACCGATTCCGGTCGCGGCGGTTTCCCCCGCTCCCGTTCCCCCGGCCGGCGCGGCGGCCGGCTCCGTCAGGGCGCGCGGCAGGTAGAGCGTCACCGTGGTGCCACGCCCCGGCCGGCTGTCCAGCTCCACCCCGCCCCCCGACTGGGTCGCCAGCCCGTGCACCATGCTGAGCCCGAGGCCGGTGCCGCGCCCGACCTCCTTGGTGGTGAAGAAGGGTTCGAAGGCGCGGGCGGCGACCTCGGCCGGCATGCCGGTGCCGGTGTCGCACACCCGCAGCGTCACATAGTCCCCGGCAGAGAGGTTGGGCACCGCATCGGCGGCGACCGTCCGGTTGGCGGCCGTGATCCACAGGGTGCCGCCGCCGGGCATGGCGTCGCGAGCGTTCAGCGCGAGGTTCAGCAGGGCCATTTCCAGCTGGGTCGGGTCGATCATCGCCGCCCAGAGGCCGGGGGCGACCTCCACCTCGATCCGCACCGACTGGCCCAGCGTGCGGCCGAGCAGGCGGCTGACCCGCTCCACCAGCCCGGCGACGTCGACCGGGATCGGCCGAAGCTGCTGCCGGCGCGAGAAGGCCAGCAGATGCTGGGTCAGGGTGGCGCCCCGCTCCACCGCCTGCAGCGCCAGCCGGGCCGGGCCGGAGATGCGCTCGTCGTCGCTGCGGCTGTCGATGACGTGCAGGTTGATGCCGATGGCCTGGAGCAGATTGTTGAAATCATGGGCGACCCCGCCGGTCAGCTGGCCGATCGCCTCCATCTTCTGGCTCTGGCGCAGGGCGTGCTCCGCCCGTTCCCGCCCCTCCACCGCGCGGCGGGCGGCGTCCATCGCCTGCGTCGCCGCCTCGTAGGCGCTGAACTGGCGGGCCAGCGCCCATAAGGACAGCAGCAGCGCGGCGACGCCGATGGTGCCGGCGGCCCCGATGGTCCAGGCCTGGATGCGCCACTCGCTCAGCACCGCCTCCAGCTTGCGGGTGACGTTGACGACCAGCGGATAATCGGCCAGCGCCCGAGTCGCCACCAGCCGCGGTCCGTCATTCAGCCCGATGGGAGCGAGATAGACACCCGACCGGGCCTTCTGCAGCACCTCCAGGAACAGGCGCTGGCCCAGCGGACGGCCGATGTCGGGCAGGAACGGATAGCGGGCCAGCAGGATGCCGTCGCGCCGCCACAGGCTGATGCTGCCGTCGCCGTCGGGCTGCAACGCCTTGTACAGCCGTTCGAAATAGCTGAGCTCGATGGCGCCCAGCACGAGGCCGACGAAGCTGCCGTCCGGCCCGCTGATGCGACGGGCCAGATAGATGGTCCAGCTGCCGTTGCCGCGGTTCTGCACCGGTTCGCTGATGAAGGGCTCCGCGGTGTCGTGGTCGCGCAGATAGGCGAAGTAATCGCGGTCGGCCACATTGACCGGCGGAATCGGGTAATAGCGCGAGAAGTTGATCAGGTGCCCGTCGGCCGCGATCATCGTCACCGCGTCCAGCTGCGGCAGGCCGGAGATCCGCGCCCGCAGCATCTGGTGGGTGTCGCGCCCGCCCATCCGGCGGACATAGTCGCCGGGCGTGGCGATCCCCTCCGACTTCATCTGCTCGACGATGGTGGTCAGGACCAGATCGACGCTCTGCATCGCGCGGGTCGTCTGTTCGGCCAGCGACAGGTTCAGGGTCGACAGCTCGCGCTCCGCCCCCTTTATCTCGCGCTCGTGCATGCTGGCGATGTAATGCACCGTCGCCGCCAGAAGAACGGCGACCGACAGCCCGCCGATCAGCAAAAGGAGGCGCAGCGGCCGGCTGGCGCGCAGATGGGCCAGCCACTGCCCGATCGGGGACTTCGGCAGCCCGCCGTCCGGTTGCGCCATCCTGTCGGAAGAGATCAAGGCACGCCTATGGTGTAGTGTCTAACTTATCAACCGGAATGATCCGGACGCCATAGCGTTACGTCAAGACCGTCAAGGCTAATAGGACCTTGACGGCCGCAACCGCCGAGACGCCGGATCAGGCCCGTGCCCGCAAGGCGCCGGGCAGCTTCAGCACCGACAGGGCAAGGCCGGCGAAGACCAGCAGCCCGCCGGCCAGCTTGGCCGCGGTGAAGGTCTCGCCCAGCAGAAGCGCACTGGAACTCATGCCGAAGATGGGCACGAGCAGCGAGAAGGGGGCGACGAGACTGGCCGGATAATGCCGCATCAGGAAGCCCCAGGCGGCGAAGCCGAACAGGGTGGCCGCCGCCGCAATATAGACCAGCGAGCCGACGCCGACGACCGTCAAGGTGGTGAAGGCATGGACGATGCGCTCCGGCCCCTCCAGCGCCAGCGACATCGCCAGCAGCGGCAGCGGCGGGATCAGGCTGACCCAGACCATCAGGCTGAACAGGTCGGGCGCCTTGGCCCGCTTCATCACGATGTTCGACACGCCCCACGCCGCCGCCGCCGCCAGCGTCAGGGCAAGGCCGAGCAGCGAGTCGCCCGCCGGCATCTCCAGCGCGATCAGCCCGACGCCGGCAAAGGCGACGACCATGCCGCCGATCTGCCGCGGCCCCGGCCGGTCGCCGAGCATTAGGGCGGCGAAGATCGCGGTGAAGAAGGCCTGCGCCTGGAGGACCAGCGAGGCGAGCCCCGCCGGCATGCCGACGTCGATTCCCAGGAACAGCAGCGGGAACTTCACCACGCCCAGCATCACGCCGATTCCGATCACGAACCGCCAGGGCACCGGCGGCCCCTTGCCCCAGCCCAGCACCAGGATCGGCAGCGCCGCCAGCGCGAAGCGCAGGCAGGAGAAGAGCAGCGGCGGGAAATCGCGCAATCCGACCTTGATCGCGACGAAGTTGAAGCCCCAGACGGCGGCAACCGCCACCGCGAGCAGAATGTGGGAAGCACGCATGATGCGGAGGCTAAGCGGGCGCCGCCGGGGCGGTCAATCGGTGGTTGGGCATCTCCGCCGCGGGGCTGACCTGCGCGGTCCCGTCAGGGATCGGCATGCAAAATCCGGCATTCGTCCGATGCGTTGATCGCCCACGACGACCCCGACAGCACCATCGCGCCGATATCGCCCAGACCGCTGCTGCGGAAGCTGGCGCGGCGGGCTCGGGCCAGCGGTTCCAGCTCCTCCAGGTAGCTCTTGGTCGGGATGGCGACATAG
Source organism: Azospirillum sp. B21 (assembly GCF_008364825.1). GTDB lineage: Bacteria > Pseudomonadota > Alphaproteobacteria > Azospirillales > Azospirillaceae > Azospirillum. The sequence goes on along the minus strand of NZ_VTTO01000002.1, from coordinate 651,579 downwards.
AGGCTGCCGTTGGGCAGGCCGCGGGCGCTCAGCGACATCCGCGATCCCTGGTCCAGGCTGGCCGTCAGGTCATAGCGCTCGCCGGGCTTCACCGTCGCGCCGCTGTCCGACGGGGTAAAGCCCGACAGGATAAAACCCGATTCGGTAGAGGCGGTGCGGAAGGTCAGGCGCGGAGCGGCGTCCTGGCCGACCGCAATACCGCGCTCCGCAACACAAAAGGCCTTGCCGCCGGGGGGCGTGTGGATGGTGACGGTCCAGCCCTTGCCGGCGCTGAACGGCTTGGCCGGTCCGTCCGGCAGCCCGGCGGCGGGCGGCGGCGGGGCCGGAGGCGGCGGCACCGTCTCGCAGGCGGCAAGCGCCAGCACGAGGCCGGTCAGCAGGGCCAAAGGCGTCGCCGCCCGGACGGCGCGGCGGCTCATGAAGGCCGGCCGCAGTCGGACGACGGGTGCAAGGTGCGGCCGATCCATCGCGGCGTCCTCCCCATCCCTGAACGTGATGCGGCGATCTGCATACCACGTTCGCATGCATCCGGCGACCGTCGCGGCGGCCGCCCCGCCTGTGCTAGAACCAGGGGCCCTGTCGCAGCAAGCCCTTGGTTGCCATGCCCCACGCCGACTTCATCCACCTGCGCGTCCATTCCGCCTATTCGCTGTCGGAAGGTGCGATCAAGGTGAAGGAGCTGGTCAAGCTCTGCCTGAAACAGCAGATGCCGGCCGTCGCGGTCACCGACACCGGCAACCTGTTCGGCGCGCTGGAGTTCGCGCTGGCGGCGTCCGATGCGGGCGTTCAGCCGATCATCGGCACCGTTCTGGGCATCACCCGCGTCGGACCGGCCCAGACCAAGCCCGGCCTGCCCGGCAAGGCGGCGGCGACCCCCGACCAGATCGTCCTGCTCTGCCAGAACGAGGAGGGCTACCGCAACCTGACGGCGCTGGTGTCCAAGGCCTTCCTCGAATCGGACCCGCTGGCCGGCCCGCAGGTGACGCTCGACGCGCTGGAGGGGCGGTCCGCCGGGCTGATCGCGCTGACCGGCGGCCCCGGCGGCTCCATCGGCCGGCTGCTGCACGAGGGGCAGAAGGATCTGGCGCTCGACGTGCTGGAGCGGCTGAAGCGGCTCTTCCCCAACCGCCTCTATGTCGAGCTGCAGCGGCACGAGGGCGGGCGCGGCCATTTCGCCGCCATCGAGAATGCCATCGAGCCGGCGCTGATCGACCTCGCCTATGCCCATGACCTGCCGCTGGTCGCCACCAACGACTGCTATTTCGCCACCGCCGACATGTACGAGGCGCACGATGCGCTGCTCTGCATCGCCGAGGGCGCCTATCTCAGCCAGGAGGACCGCCGCCGCCTGACACCCGACCACCGCTTCAAGTCGGCGGAGGAGATGCGGCTGCTGTTCGCCGACCTGCCGGAGGCGGTGGACAACACGGTGGCCATCGCCCGGCGCTGCTCCTACCTGCTGAAGCCGATCAAGCCGATCCTGCCGCCCTTCGCCTGCGAAGGCGGCCGCACCGAGGATGACGAGCTGCGCGCCCAGTCGCGCGCCGGCCTGGAGATGCGGCTGGAGAAGGTCGTCTTCACGCCCGAGATGACGCCGGAACAGCGGGAGGAGACCCGCAAGACCTATTTCGAGCGGCTGGAGTTCGAGCTGGACGTCATCGTCAAGATGAAGTTCCCCGGCTACTTCCTGATCGTGTCGGACTTCATCAAATGGGCGAAGAACCACGACATCCCCGTCGGGCCGGGCCGCGGTTCGGGCGCCGGCTCCGTCGTCGCCTGGGCGCTGACCATCACCGACCTCGACCCGCTGCGCTTCGGCCTGCTGTTCGAGCGCTTCCTGAACCCCGAACGCGTGTCGATGCCCGACTTCGACATCGACTTCTGCCAGGACCGCCGCGAAGAGGTCATCCGCTACGTCCAGAACAAGTACGGCTACGACCGCGTCGCCCAGATCATCACCTTCGGTAAGCTGCAGGCGCGCGCCGTGCTGCGCGACGTCGGCCGCGTGCTGCAGATGCCCTACGGGCAGGTCGACAAGATCTGCAAGATGGTGCCGAACAACCCGGCCAACCCGGTGACGCTGCAGCAGGCGCTGGACAGCGAGGAGATGCTGCGGCAGGCGCGCGACGGCGACGATACCGTGCGCCATCTGATCGACATCGCGCTGAAGCTGGAGGGCCTCTACCGCCACGCCTCGACCCACGCCGCCGGCGTGGTGATCGGCGACCGGCCCTTGCAGGAGCTGGTGCCGCTGTACCGAGACCCGCGCTCGGACATGCCCGTCACCCAGTTCAACATGAAGTATGTCGAACAGGCCGGTCTGGTGAAGTTCGACTTCCTCGGCCTGAAGACGCTGACCGTGCTGAAGACGGCGGTCGACCTGATCCCCGAGAAGCCGGACCTGACCACCGTCCCGCTCGACGACGAGAAAAGCTACCAGCTTCTCAGCCGCGCCGAGGCGACCGGCGTGTTCCAGCTGGAAAGCTCGGGCATGCGCGACGTGCTGCGCCGGCTGAAGCCGAACCGGCTGGAGGACATCATCGCGCTGGTGTCGCTCTACCGCCCCGGCCCGATGGACAACATCCCGAAATACATCCGGGTGAAGAACGGCGAGGAAAAAGCCGACTACATGCATGACAGCCTGGAAGGCATCCTGAAGGAGACCTTCGGGATCATGATCTACCAGGAACAGGTCATGCAGATCGCCCAGGTGCTGTCCGGCTATTCGCTGGGCGGCGCCGATCTTCTGCGCCGCGCCATGGGCAAGAAGATCAAGGAGGAGATGGACAACCAGCGCAAGATCTTCTGCGACGGCGCAGAGGCGCGCGGCGTGAAGGCGGAGTTGGCCAGCCTGATCTTCGATCAGGTGATGAAGTTTGCCGGCTACGGCTTCAACAAGTCGCACGCCGCCGCCTACGCGCTGGTCGCCTATCACACGGCGTATCTGAAGGCGAACCATCCGGTGGAGTTCATGGCGGCGTCGATGACGCTCGACCTCGGCAACACCGACAAGCTGAACGTCTTCCGCCAGGAACTCGCCCGCCTGCGCGTCAAGCTGCTGACGCCTGACATCAACCGGTCCGACTCCATCTTCGGGGTGGAGCAGCTGCCCGACGGCACCAAGGCGGTGCGTTACGCTCTTGCCGCGGTCAAGGGCGTCGGCCTGCCCGCCATGAAGGCGGTGGTGGAGGAGCGGCGGAAGAACGGCCCCTTCAAAAGCCTGTTCGACTTCGCCCGCCGATTGGATTTGAAGACCATCAACAAGCGCCAGCTCGAAAATCTCGCCTGCGCCGGTGCCTTCGACGGGCTGAACCCCAACCGCGCCCAGGTGCATGCCGCACTCGAGACCATCATCCGCTACGCCCAGGCGGAGGCGGCGGAGCGCGACAGCGGCATCGGCAACCTCTTTGGCGGCGGGGGCGGCGGTCTGCCGGAGCCCGACCTGCCCAAGGTCAAGGATTGGGAACCGCTGGAGAAGCTGAAGCACGAGTTCGGCGCCATCGGCTTCTACCTGTCGGCCCACCCGCTGGACGCCTATTCCGGCCCGCTCGGCCGGATGAAGGTGGTGCGCTCGGCCGAACTCCAGACCGCCATCGCGAAGGGCGGCTCCACCCGCTACAAGATGGCCGGCATCGTCGTCTCGAAGAAGGAGAAGACCGCCAAGTCCGGCAACCGCTTCGCCTTCGTCGAACTGTCGGACGCCACCGGCGGCTATGAGGTGACGCTGTTCTCCGAGGTGCTGGCTGTCAACCGCGACCTGCTGGAGCCCGGCCGCCCGGTGCTGATGACGGTGGACGCCCAGCTGAACGGTGAAGAGGTCCGCCTGACCTGCCAGGAGATCAAGCCGCTGGAGGAGGCCGTCGCCTCGGTCAGCGCCGGTTTGCGCGTGGTGCTGCGCGACCCCACCCCGATCGAGCATCTGCGCGCCACGCTGGACCGGCTGTCGCGCGGCAAGAGCCGGATCAACGTGCTGGTGGAGATCGACCCGCTGAAGGAGGTCGAGATCGAACTGCCCGGCAGCTACACCATCACCGCGCAGAGCCGCTCGGCCCTGAAAGCGGTGCCGGGCGTGGTCGAAGTGGCGGAACTGTAAGGAGTTTCGACGCAGCCGGCGGGACGCTCACCCGCCGGCCGCCTCCTCCTCCGCCTGACGGCGGCGGAAGCCGACCAGAGCGGTTTCGTCCAGCATCGCGGCATCCTTGCGCTTCTGCTTGTCGCGCTCGCGCTTCTGCCGCTCCTCCTCCGCCAGTTCGTAGCGCTTCAGCTCCTGGAAGGCTTCGGCCATCTCGTCGGTGGCGATCTCGATCTGCGCCTCCACCTGGGCCAGCGATTCGCCGAGCTTGCGGCCTCGCTCCAGCGCCGCCTGGGCGAAGTTGGAATAGGTGAAGGAGACGGAGAAATCGTCGCGCACGGTGTCCTGTTCGTGCGCGATCTCCTGCTTCACCTTCTCGATCTCGTTGCGCAGCCGGTCGGCCAGCGTGTGGAGTTCCGCCAGGACGCGACGCTTCTCGTCCAGTTGCAGCTTCTGCAGGCGGATGATCGTCTTCAGGCTCATTGCGGCCACTGCACCCCAAAGATTTCAGCCAGCATGGCGTAGCTGGTCTCCAGATCGGTGGCTTCGCGCTTGCCCTGCTTCAGGAAAGCCTCCAGCGCCGGCTGAAAGTGGATCGCCTCGTCCACCTGCGGGTCGGAGCCGCGGCGATAGGCGCCCAGCCGGATCATCTCGGCCATATTGTCGTAGGACGACAGCAGGCGCCGGGCATGGCCGACCAGCTCGTTCTCGTTCGGCGTGTTGCAGCCGGGCATGGTGCGCGACACGCTGCGCAGGATGTTGATGGCGGGATAGCGCCCGCGCTCGCCGATCTGGCGCTCCAGCACGATATGACCGTCCAGGATGCCGCGCACGGCGTCGGCGATGGGTTCGTTGTGGTCGTCGCCGTCCACCAGCACGGTGAACAGGCCGGTGATGGTGCCCGAGCCGACCAGCCCCGGCCCTGCACGCTCCAGCAGGCGCGGCAATTCGGCGAAAACGGTCGGCGGATAGCCCTTGGTCGTCGGCGGTTCGCCGGCGGACAGGCCGATCTCGCGCTGGGCCATGGCGAAGCGGGTGACGCTGTCCATCATGCACAGGACATTGCGGCCCTCGTCGCGGAAATGCTCGGCCACCGCCAGCGTCATGTAGGCGGCCTGCCGGCGCATCAGCGGCGCCTCGTCCGATGTCGCGCAGACGACGATGCTGCGGGCGAGCCCCTGCTCGCCGAGATCCTCGGTGATGAACTCCTGAAGCTCGCGGCCACGCTCGCCGATCAGCCCGATCACCGCGATTTCGGCACCGGAAAAGCGGGCCAGCATCGACATCACCGAGGATTTGCCGACGCCGGATCCGGCGAAGATGCCCATGCGCTGACCCAGGCAGCAGGTCAGGAAGGCGTTGATGGCGCGGATTCCAAGGTCCAGCTTCTGTCCCACCCGGGCGCGGGCGTGGGCGTTGGGCGGGCTGTTGCGGATCGGCGTGGCGCGCGGCCCCTTGGGCAGCGGTCCCTTGCCGTCCACCGGTTGACCCAGCGCGTTGACCACGCGGCCGAGCCAGGCGTCGGTGGGGAAGATCTGCGCCTGATCGCCCGCCACCAGCGCGCGGCAGCCCAGCCCCACCCCGTCCAGCGCGCCGAAGGGCATGGCCAGCGCCCGGCCCTGGCGGAATCCCACCACTTCGCAGGGGACCTGCCGGCGGTCGCGCGTCTCCACGATGCAGCGGCCGCCGACCGACAGTTCCTTCTCGATCCCGCCGACCTCGACCATCAGGCCGGACACGGCGGTGACGCGGCCGTAACGGCTGCAGTCTGGAATCTGGTCGATGTCGCGGATCAGCTGGTCGAAATCAAACGGCATGGGTCGGATACCGACGCCCCCAAGACGGGACGCGCTCCTATTAAGTGGTAGTTCTGTGGACGGAGGCGACGTTAACCACCATGATCGCATCTTGCGATGGAAGGATTAACGTTGTGTAAGCGCTTGGCACTGGCGTTAAGCTGAATCGTCTGTTAACTTGTGTAAACGGGATGGTTGAAATCGGTCATCAAGGACCGGGGACCATTTCGGGGGTCGGGTAGCGAAAGCGCGCCATCAAACGTCGGGATATCGCCATGAGGGTTCTGCTGGTTGAAGACGATTCCTCCGTCGCCAAAAGCATCGAGCTGATGCTGAACACGGAAGGATTCATCGTCGACTCTACCGACCTGGGTGAGGACGGGCTGGAGATCGGCAAACTCTATGACTACGACATCATCATTCTCGACCTGATGCTGCCGGACATCGACGGGTACGAGGTTCTTCGCCGCCTGCGCGCAGCGCGCGTGACCACCCCGATCCTGATCCTCTCGGGCCTGACCGAGATGGACAACAAGATCAAGGGCCTGGGCTTCGGCGCCGACGATTACCTGACCAAACCGTTCGACAAGCGCGAACTGATCGCCCGCATCCAGGCCATCGTCCGCCGGTCGAAGGGCCATTCGGACAGCATCATCCGCACCGGCCGCCTGACCGTCAACCTCGACACCCGCACGGTGGAGGTCGACCAGTCGCCGCTGCACCTGACCGGCAAGGAATACGGCATCCTGGAGTTGTTGAGCCTGCGCAAGGGCACGACGCTGACCAAGGAAATGTTCCTGAACCATCTCTATGGCGGAATGGACGAGCCGGAACTGAAGATCATCGACGTCTTCGTCTGCAAGCTGCGCAAGAAGCTGGCCGCAGCCACCCAAGGCGACAACTACATCGAAACGGTGTGGGGCCGCGGTTACGTGCTGCGCGACCCGCACGAGGAAATCTCGGAAGCGAATCCCCCGCCGCCGCGCGTTCCGCAGCAGCAGGCGGCCGGCTGACTGCCATCTGAAAACCGGAATCTGAAAAGGTGGAGCGGCATTGTCGCTCTCACAATCGAACGCCCGGACGTCTTTCGCCTTGAAAGTCGGACCGGGCGTTCCCATGTCAGACAGGTCATTCTGCTACGGACTGCGGGACGTTCAAACGCCCCCACGCTCAGCCCCCCTTTTTTCGCCGATGCGAGCATGCCTTTGCGGGCATTCGGGGGCCGCCAATCCCACATCCAGTCTGATGCGCCGCACCGGTGGTGCGGCGCCCTTCGCGTTATGGGAGACAGACATGCCCGTCGGCACCGTCAAATGGTTCAACAGCACCAAGGGCTTCGGTTTCATTCAGCCGGAAAGCGGCGGCCCGGATGTGTTCGTTCACATCTCCGCTGTCGAACGCGCCGGGCTGCGCAGCCTGGTCGATGGCCAGAAGATTTCCTACGAGGAGCAGCGCGATCCCAAGCGCGGCAAGACCTCGGCGGAAAATCTGAAGGCGGTCTGACCGCCTGACCGCCGACCTGCGGACAAAGGGGCATCGGGAAACCGGTGCCCTTTTTCCGTGTTGCACAAGTCCCTGTTGCCCAGACGCAGGGCTCTGCCCAGAGGAGAACCGCTATGGCTTTCAAACCGAACTACAACCAGCAGCGGGCCGAGCGCAACCGGGCCAAGGAACAGAAGAAGCAGGAAAAGCTTCAGCGCCGCGAAGAAGAGGTCGCCGCCCGCCGTGCCGGCACTCAGATCGACGGCGAACAGACCGGGCAGGACGATACGGACGTGCAGGATGACGCCGTTTCGACCGACACCGAGACCAAGACCGATACCAACAATGCTTGACCGTAAGGCCGATCTTACGGCCGACCGCGATTATACGGAGGACAGGCCATGGCCCGTCAGAAGAAACAACCCGTCGAAAACGCCTTTGCACTGTTCGATGTGATCTACCAGGACGGTGCGCGCACCTCGAACCGCAAGGTGCCGACGTCCGACATCGACCAGTTCGACCGCGAGAACTCCATCCGCGCCTTCATCGAGGCGCAGGACCGCAAGATCGCCGAGATGTCCGGCAACCCGCGCGGGCCTATCAAGTCGATCACGCCGTCGGCTTGAAGCTACAGTGATCGAGTGGGGGCGGCTCTCCCGCCCCCGTCGCTCTTCAAAAGGTCCTCACGCCACCTTGGCGCCGGCGGCAGAGAAGCCGCCCAGGCTGTACAGGCCGCGCTGGCCCTCCACCGGCTTGAACTTGTCGGTGATGCCCAGCACCGTTTCCGCACCGCCCAGATACAGGACGCCGTCCTGCGGCATCTGGCGGGAGATGGACTCCAACACCTTCGCCTTCGTCGGCTGGTCGAAATAGATCAGCACGTTGCGGCAGAAGACGATGTCGAACTGGCCCAGCGCCGACAGATCGCCCAGCAGGTTCCATTCACGGAACGACACCATCTGGCGCAGCTGCTGGCTGATCTGCCACTTGTCGCCGTTCTGCTTGAAGTGCTTGACCAGCATGGTGATGGGAAGGCCGCGCTGCACCTCGAACTGGGTGTAGACGCCGGACTTCGCCCGCTCCACCATTTCCGCCGAGATGTCGGTACCGACGATCTCGATGCGCCAGCCGGCCAGCTTCGCCGCCTCGTCGTTGAGGATCATCGACAGCGAATAGGCTTCCTGCCCCGACGAACAGGCGGCCGACCAGATGCGCAGACTGCGCTTGGCCGCCCGCGCCTCCATCAGCTTCGGCAGCACCAGCTGCTTGAACTGGTCGAAAGGCTTCTGGTCGCGGAAGAAGGACGACTCGTTGGTCGTCATCGCCTCCGTGATGTCGCGGAGCAGCGCCTCGTCCTTGCGGGTGCGGACGGTGGTCGCCAGCTCCTCCAGGCCCTTCATGTTCCACTTGCGCGCCACCGGCATCAGCCGGGATTCGAGCAGGTAGGCCTTGTCGCGGGTGAGGACCAGGCCGGAACGCTGCTTGAGCAGCGTGGAGAACATGTCGAAATCTTCGACTCTCATGCTGCCCTCGAAGCGAGCTTGCGGATGTGGGGACCGATTTCCTTGAGCGGCAGGATGGCGCTGCAGATGCCGGCTTGCGCCACGGCACCCGGCATGCCCCAGACCACGCTCGACGCCTCGTCCTGGGCGATCAGCATGCCGCCGCCGTTGACGACGTCGGTGCAGCCCTTCAGCCCGTCCTGCCCCATGCCGGTCAGGATGCAGGCCAGGATCTTGCGGCCGCCGAAGGCCTTAAGGATCGAGCGCATCATCGGGTCGACGGCCGGGCGGCAGAAATTCTCCGGCGGATCCTTGCTGAGCGTGATCACGTTGGCCCCGCCGCGCTGCGCCACCAGCATGTGGAAGTCGCCGGGGGCGATGTAGCAGCGGTTCTGCACGATCGGCTCGCCGTCCTTGGCCTCGCGCGCATCGATCCCGCATTGGCGGGTGATGTGCTCGGCCAGGATGGTGGTGAAGGTCGCCGGCATGTGCTGGGTGATCAGGATCGGCTGGCTGACGCCGGCCTTCAGGTGCGACAGCACTTCGAACAGCGCCTGCGGGCCGCCGGTGGAGCTGCCGATGGCGATCACGTCCGGCTTCACCGCCATGGCGCCGGCCGGGGCCGGTCGGGTGGTGATCGGCCCGACCTCGCGCTTCAGCAGCCCGACCGGAGCCGCCGGGGTCAGCGGGCGGATTTCACCGCGGGTGCGCGACCCGGCACGCTTCGCCGCGGCGCCCAGCGCCTTGACCTTGGCGACCAGCTCGCGCTTGAAGTTCTCCGCCCCGCCGATCTCGCGGGTGGAGGTCGGCTTCGGAATGTAATCGGCCGCACCCGCCGACAGGCAGCGGATGGAGATGTCGGCCCCGCGCAGCGTCAGCGTGGAGGCCATGATGATCTTCACCTGCGGCGCCACCGCAAGCAGCTTCGGGATGGCGGTCAGCCCGTCCATCACCGGCATCTCGATGTCCAGCACGATGACGTCGATCGAATTGCGCTGCAGCGAATTCACCGCCATCTGGCCGTCGCCCACCGAGGTGACGACCCGGATGTCCGGGTCTCCTTCCAGCGCACGGGTCAGCAGGCCGCGGATGACGGCCGAGTCGTCCACCACCATGACCCGGACGGGATCCGGATTGGCCGGTCGCGCGGTGGTGAGGGGGCCTCTGCCAAAACTGTCCGACATATCGGCGATTCGCCTTTCAACTCGACTGGTTCAACGCGGCTCGTCCAGCGTTCAGACAGGGAGCCTGTCCCGACCGGCCCATGAGCCGGCGGCCGTGTGCCGGACGGTCATGTCCGGTACGGGCAGGAGATCACAGCAAGCCGACTTGCACGAACTTGGTCTGGATGATGTCGCTGTCGAAGGGCTTCATGATGTATTCGTTGGCCCCGGCGGACAGCGCCTCCTGGATGTGAGCGAGGTCGTTCTCGGTGGTGCAGAAGACCACCTTGGGCAGTTCGCCCCCGCTCATCTTGCGCAGCCGGCGCAGGAACTCGATGCCGGTCATCACCGGCATGTTCCAGTCCAGCAGGATGGCATCGGGCATCTGTGCCGCGCAGGCCTCCATCGCCTGTTTGCCGTCCTCCGCCTCGGTGCAGGTGAAGTTCAGCTCTTCAAGGATCTTGCGTGCGACCTTGCGGACCACGCGGCTGTCGTCGACCACCAGGCAGGATTTCATTGCGGCAGGGCCTCAGGTCATCTGTTCGTCGGCGAAGAAACCGGCCGGAGGGAACGGCGCCCTCCCCTGGGGATGGCGCCGAAAGCCGTCAGGCCGTCTCGATGGTTGTGAAGTTGAGCAGACGAGGCACGTCCAGCACAACCATCAACTGGCCGTTCAGCCTATAAATTCCGGTGGATACCTCGCGCCAGCGCGGATCCAGCGTCGCCGGGTTCCGCTCGAAGTCCTCCTTGGTCAGGCTCAGCACCTCGCCGACCGAATCGACCATCAGGCTGTACAGTTCGCCGCGCAGGTCGACGACGATCGACATGCCGGGCTTGTCCTTCGGCCGGCCCGTCAGGCCGAGCCGCAGGCGGACGTCGATGGCGGTGACGATGCGGCCGCGCAGGTTCAGCGATCCGGCGACCTCCGGCGGGGCCAGCGGGATGCGGGTGATCCGCTGATGGCCCAGCACGTCCTGCACCTGAAGGACCGGGATGCCGAACATCTGGTCGGCGATCGTCATGGTCACATAGTCCTGGTTGCCGGAGACGACGATGTCGTCGCCCTTCGACTTCCGGACGGTGGACGGCAGCTTGGCGTTGCTCATGCGGCACCTTTCTGGTCGGTCAGCGTCTGCTGCAGCGCGAAGAGCAGCGCGTCACGGTCGAACTTGGCGACATAGTCATTGAAGCCGGCGATCCGGCCGCGGTCGAGGTCACGGGCGCTGGCATGGCTGGACAGTGCCACCATCGGCACGCCCTGCCAGCGGCTGCCGTGGCGAACCGCCTCGGCGAAGTCGAAGCCGCTCATGCCCGGCATCTCAATGTCGGAGACGATGACGTCGAAATCCTCGCCCGCCTCGCAGAGCGCCAACGCGTCGCCGGCATTCTCCACCGCCGTCACGTCGTAGCCGGCGACCGACAGCAGCGGCGTCAGCAGGTTGCGGAAGAAGGGGCTGTCGTCGACCAGCAGCACGCGCTGCAGCTTCTCCTCCTCGAACCCCTCCTGGGCGGAGGAGCCGAACCAGTCCTTGTAGGCCTGGGTCAGGAAGAAGCCGGCGTCGATCACCTCGGTCGCCTTGCCGGCGATGATGGCCGACCCCATCAGGCCGGGACGCTCCGCCGCCAGCTGGACGTTCAGCTTCTCCTCCACGATGTCGACGATCTCGTCGACGATCAGGCCCATCGAGCGGTCGCCGTCGGCGAAGACCAGGACCGGCTGGCGGCCTTCGTTGGCCAGGGAGAAGTTCGGGTCGATCGGCACCAGAGGCATCAGCTTGCCGCGGTACTGGACCACCGGCAGGCCGTTCGACATCTCGACAGTGGCGAGATCGACGTCCTCCAGGCGGGCGACCAGCGACAGCGGCACCGCCTTGGGCGCGCCCTCGCCGGCGCGGAACAGCAGAAGCGCCATCTTGTCCTCCTGGCGCTGGGTCTGGACCGCGGTGGTCTCCTTGCCCGCAGCCTCGCCCATGGCCATCTCGCCGGTGGCCGACGCGATGCCGTTGGGGTCCAGGATCATGATGACCGAGCCGTCGCCCAGGATGGTGTTGCCCGAGAACATCTCGATGTGGCGCAGGATCGGCGCCACCGGCTTCACCACGATTTCCTCGGTGTCGAACACGCGGTCGACCATGATGCCGAAGGTGTAGGTACCGACCTGGGTGACGACGATGAAGGTCTCGTCCGCCGGCTTCTTCGCGTCCTCGCTGTCATCCAGCCGCAGCAGCTGCTGCAGCGAGACCAGCGGCAGCAGGCGGTTGCGCAGGCGCAGCACCGGCGTGCCCTTCAGGCGCTCGATCGTGTGCTCGCTGTCGGCCGCGGCGCGCACCAGCTCGACCACGCTGATCTGCGGGATGGCGAAGCGCTCGCCCGCGCATTCCACGATCAGGGCCGAGACGATGGCCAGCGTCAGCGGGATCTTGATGACGAAGGTCGACCCCTTGCCCTGGGCCGACTTAATCTCGATCGTGCCGCCGATCTTCTCGATGTTGGTCTTCACCACGTCCATGCCGACGCCGCGGCCCGACACGTTGGTCACCTTGGCGGCGGTGGAGAAGCCCGGCTTCATGATGAACTGGATGATCTGCTGGTCGGTCATCGAGGCCAGCTCGATCTCCGACGCCATCCCGTTCTGGATCGCCTTCTGCTTGATCCGGTCGATGGCAAGGCCCTTACCGTCGTCCTGGATCTCGATGATGATGTGGCCGCCTTCGTGATAGGCGTTCAGCGTGATGCGGCCGGTCTCCGACTTGCCGGACTTCAGGCGCTCCGCCGGGATCTCCAAGCCATGGTCGGCGCTGTTGCGCACCATGTGGGTCAACGGGTCCTTGATCAGCTCCAGCACCTGGCGGTCCAGCTCGGTGTCGGCGCCGAGCATCTGGAGGTCGATCTTCTTGTTCAGTTCATGCGCCAGATCGCGCACCAGGCGCGGCAGCTTGGCCCAGGCGTTGCCGATGGGCTGCATGCGCGTCTTCATGACGCCTTCCTGCAGCTCCGACGTCACATGATTCAGGCGCTGCAGCGGGGCGGCGAACTCGCTCTCCTTCTGCGACCGCAGGATCTGCAGCAGCTGGTTGCGGGTCAGCACCAGCTCCGAGACCATGGTCATCAGGTTTTCGAGCAGGTCGACGTTGACACGGATGGTCTGGGCGGCGACCGCCGATTCCTTGGTCGCGGCCTCGGCGCCCGCATCGGCTCCGCCCGCATTGCCGCCGGCCGAACCGCCGGCCATCGGGGCGACCGGCGCCGGCACCTTGGCGGCGGCCGGCTCGGCATCGGGAACGACGAGGTCCTGCGACGGGGCGGGCTCCTCGGCCGGCTCGGGCGCGCGGGTGGCGACCGCGGTGCTCGCCGGAACGGCGGGAGCGGCGGCCGGCGGGTCGTTGGGGCCCGGGATCGAGTTCCACAGCGCCTCCAGCTCGTCCAGCGTCGCCGGCCGGTCGTCCGATGCCGCGACCGCGGGAGCGGTCGGCGGCGGCGGCGGAGCGGCGGCGGCGGCGGCCGGAGATGGCCCGCCCAGCTTGCCCTCGGCGCACAGGTTCAGCCGCTCGATCAGCGGCAGGTCGTCGCCGGGCGGTTCCGCCTCGGTCGCTTCCAGAACCGCCAGCAGGCTCTTGATGGTGTCCAGAGCCTGCAGGATCAGCGAAACCGCTTCCGGATTGATCGTCAGCTCGCCGTCACGGAACTTGCCCAGCACGTTCTCCGACGCGTGCGCCACCTTTTCCAGGCGGGGCAGGCCAAGGAAGCCGCAGGTTCCCTTGATGGTGTGAACGAGGCGGAAGATGTTCGACAGCAGTTCCGGATTGTTGGGATTCTGCTCCAACCGCACCAACTCGACGTCGAGCACCGAGAGGTTTTCGTTGGTCTCCGTCAGAAACTCGGACAGCAGATCATCCATGTCGCATTCCCCAGGCCCAATGTTTATGGTCCGCGCCGGCCTGCGGCTCGAACGGGCAGCATCTAAGGGCCGCCGGTTGCGCTCCAGTCCAGGTAGGGTGGGAGCCTGTCAAACACTGATTAAGAGAACCTTACCTCTTCCGATAGGGAGTCCTCCGGAAGCTTCCACCGGTAGGATAAGGGACCGATTGTCACAGGGAGGATCGATGACCGACGCCCAACTCGCCCAGTCCGTGCGCGACGCCGTGGACAAGCTCAACGCCGCTCTGGCGGAGGCCGCGCGCCACAATCTGGCCGTCACGCTGCGCACCACGTCCCACCAGACCACCGGCGGGGTGGAGCAGGTCGTGGTGGAAACGCGGATTTTCAAACAGCTTTAGGGAATCTCACCACTCCGCGGTGAAGACCAGCCGCTCGCTGCTTTCGGTGGCGGCGGCGATGCGGAAGCCGTCGCTCTCCGCCAGCCGTCCGGCGAGATAGGCGTGGATGGTGCGGGGCGTGAGCGCATCGGACGCCGCCGTGCCGGCCAGGGCCGCGGCGGCGTCCGGGTTCAGTGTGCCGGGGCGACCGGCGGCGGTCACGGTGATGCGGCCGGCCGTCTCGTCGCCGTCGGCCGCGACGGACACGAGTCCGCCATGGGTCAGCGCCTCGTCCGCCAGCAGGATGAGGTTCAGCACCAGCTTCACCACGCCGCGGCGCTGGGCCGTCATGTCGTGCGGCACCCGTTCCGGCCAGTCCAGCCGGGTGCGGCCGCCCTCGAGATAGCCGGCGGCGGCGTTGCGGGCGTCGCCGAATCCCTTCTGGTCGCGCCCGGCCACTCCGTAGGCCAGCCGGAACACCCGCAGCCGGCGGTCCGCCTGACCGGAGGAATGGTCGATCAGCTTCACCGCCTCGCCCAGGAAGCCGCCGGCCAACCCGCCCCCGGCCCCGCCGCCATCCTCGTCCTCCTGCATCTCCTCGATCAGTTCCAGGCCATTGCGGATGGCACCGACCGGGCTAACCAGATCGTGGCACAGCTTCGACGCCAGCAGTTCCAGGACGCGGATGTCGACGCTGACGGGTTGGGAAGGCGATTCGGTCACGAGACGGTCTCCGGTGGAAAAAGGAGCGGCGACGGCGCGGTGCCGGCGATTCTATACTCTCACGGCGCCGCCGCACAGGCGGTCGCATTTCCTATGTACAATAGACTGACGGATGGGACGCGACATGGACGATTCGCTGGTGCCCGGCGCCTGGGTGCGCCACCCGGACCAGCCCGATTGGGGGCTGGGGCAGGTGCAGTCGGCCATCCGCAACCGCATCACCGTGAATTTCGAGCATGCGGGCAAGGTGCTGATCGACAGCGACGTCATCTCGCTCTCGGTGGTGGATCCGGACGAGCTCTGACGGCAGTCCCGATTTCGAGATCCCGACTCCGGGAAAGCGCGGATTGCGCCGCCGGGGCCGCTTTGCTTTTATGCGCCGAATCCAAACATGCCAAATCCAAACACGGGAGACTAGAGATGAAGGCCATGATCCTCGGCTTTGCCGCCGCGGCGGTGATCGCGCTGGGCGCGGCGATGGCGTTGAACTCCATCGGCCATTCGACCGCAGAGCGTTTCTCAAGCACCACCGTCCGGCTTTAAGCGAACAAATCCATAGCCTCTTCCACGAAAAGGCGACTTCCGGCATGGCGGTTCGCGGTGTAGCATCGGTCGATCCATGACCGGACACGGCGGGCCGTCGATTGATATCGCGTCTCAAAGGGGGAATGGGCGCCTTCGGTGTGGCGCTGATCGTCGGCTTCAATGCCATGATCGGCTACGACCTCCTGCATGAGCGCAGCGAGACCGTCACACGGGCACGGGAAGAGAACGGAGCGATGGCGCTGGTGCTGGAGCGCCATGCGACCGACAGCTTTTCCGGCGTATCGAAAATCCTGGCCGGCGTGGCGGAGGTGCTGGCCGTCCGCGGCGACAGCTGGGAGCAGGGCGATGCCGACGTGCATGCCCTGCTGCGCCGTCAGGCCAGCCAGTCGCCGCTGATCCGCGCGATGCTTGTGGTCGCCGCCGACGGCAGGCTGGTCCACGACACCCAGACGCTGACCCCCGCCACCCTAGATCTGTCCGACCGCGATTACCTGATGGCCCACCGCGACGGGCTGGTCGCCGGCGGAGCGGACGCGGTCTTCGTCGGCAATCCGGCACGGGGGCGCACCTCCGGCACCTGGTTCATCGGCATGAGCCGGCGGCTGAACGCCCCGGACGGGCGCTTCGCCGGCGTGGTGGTCGCGGTGTTGGAGCCGACGGCCTTCCGCGGCCTCTACCGGACGCTGGCGCTTCCCGGCGACGCCGTGGTGACGCTCTATCATGCCGACGGGCCGGTGATGGCCCGCTTTCCCGACCATGAGACCTACATCGGCCGGTCGGCCCGCCATCTGCCGCTGTTCGCCCGGCTGCTGAAGGAGGCGCCGGTCGGCACAGAACTGCTGGACAGCCCGGCCGACGGGCCGCGGCGTATCCTCAGCTACCGCGCCTCGGCCGAAATGCCGCTGGTGGTGACGGTGTCGTCGTCGCGCGACGCGGTGCTCGCCCCCTGGCGGTCCAAAGCCGTCATGCTGGCAGCCGCCGGCCTCGCCGGCACGCTGGTGCTCGGGCTGATGAT
The DNA here is from genome assembly GCF_008364825.1 of Azospirillum sp. B21. Lineage (GTDB taxonomy): Bacteria > Pseudomonadota > Alphaproteobacteria > Azospirillales > Azospirillaceae > Azospirillum. The sequence continues at coordinate 635,024 of NZ_VTTO01000002.1, read as the reverse complement.
GCTGGCCCTGCTGCGCGAGGCGGGGCGGCGCGAACGGGCGATGGCCGACCTGCAGGGCAGCGAGCGGGCGCTGCGCGACAGCCAGCACAGGCTGATCCAGGACATCGCCGCCCGCCACCGGATCGAGGCGGAACTGATCGCCGCCAAGCAGGTTTCCGACGCCGCCAACCGGGCCAAGACGCAGTTCCTGGCGAACATGAGCCACGAACTGCGCACCCCGCTGAACGCGGTGATCGGCTTCGCGGAGGCGCTGGAAAGCGGCATCTTCGGCGCCATGACGCCCAAGCAGACCGAGTATGTCGGCGACATCCGCCGGTCCGGCCAGCATCTGCTGAGCCTGATCAACGACATCCTCGACACCACCAAGATCGAATCGGGCAAATACGTCCTGCACCAGGAGGAACTGGCGGTGGAGGATCTGATCGGCGAGTGCCTGCGCCAGATGGAGCCGCTGGCGCTCGAAAAGGGCGTGACCCTGACGGCGAATCTGGACGATCCCCTGCCCATCCTGTACGCCGACGCCCGCGCGGTGCGGCAGATCCTGCTGAACCTGCTGTCGAATGCCGTGAAGTTCACGCCGCCCGGCGGCCGGATCGCGGTGGAGGCGGATCGGGCGGCGCGCAGCCTGCGCCTGCGGATCAGCGACACCGGCATCGGCATCCCCACCGTCGAGTTGGAACAGGTGATGGAGCCGTTCCATCAGGTCGACAACTCCCACACCCGGCGCTATGCCGGCACCGGGCTGGGACTGCCGCTGGTCAAATCGCTGGTGGAGATGCAGGACGGGCGATTCGTGCTGTCCAGCGTGCTGGGGCGCGGAACCACCGCCACCGTTCTCTTTCCGCCGGGACGCCTGCGCAGCCGTCCCGCCGACCTCATGGCGCTGGAACGGACGCAGACGGTCGCCGTGTGAGGATGCGGGTTAAACTGCCCTTAAGCCCGCCGCTTTCCGACGATCACCAGCGCGATGCCGCCCAGCACCGCGACGGAGGAGACCGCCAGCGTCGGCGTGATCCGCTCGCCCAGCGCCAGCACCGCGGCCAGCGCGGTGATGACCGGGACGCTCAACTGCACCGAGGCGGCGCGAGCGGCGGTCAGGGCCGGCAGCGCGGCGTACCAGATCGCATAGCCCACTCCCGACGCCAGCGCTCCCGACAGGACGGCGTAGAGAAGGCCGCCCCCATCCCAGCGCAGCCCGCCGCCAAACAATGGCCCGGCCAGCGCCGACAGCAGCGCCAACGCCGCCGCCATCGGAACGGCGCGCAGGAAATTGCCGGCGGTGGTGGCGATCGGATCGCGGCTGGCCCGTCCCAGCAGCGAATAGACGCCCCAGGCCGCACCGGCCGCCACCATCAGCAGCGCCCCCAGCGGGTCGGGCGCCGACAGCCCCGGCGCCAGCAGCAGCGCCAACCCACAGAGCGCCAGAGCCAGACCGCCCCATTGCAGCGCCACCAGCCGCTCGCCACGGTAGAGTCCGACTAGGATCATGGTGGCCTGCACCGCCCCGAACAGCAGAAGCGCCCCGGTTCCCGCGGTCATGCTCAGATAGGCGAAGGAGAAGGCCGCCGCATAGGCCAGCAGGGCCGCCGCACCGCGCCAGCTGCCCGCTCCGGGCTTCGCATGCCCGGTCGCGCGGGCGATCAGCCACAGGCTGGCGGCACCGGCGGCGATCCGCACCAGGGTGAATCCGGCCGGATCGATGGCGGTCCGGGTCAGGGCCAGCCGGCACAGAATGGAGTTGGCGGCGAAGGCCAGCATGGCCAGCAGGGTCAGCAGCGCCGCCCGCCTCAGTCCCGGGGTCATCGCCGGAACCGTCGGTGAGGCAGCGGCCCGCCCCGCCCCCAGCTTATCGCTCGCCGCCATGATTGTTTCCTTTGCAAACACCTGGAGCAGCTAGCCGCAAGGCTGCCGCGCTGTCAAACCCGCAGCAGGCTTCGCCTCGTCCGACTTTGGTCGGAAACGGTTGAGCCTTCAGGAAGACGGCCCATCCAGGGCGAACTGCAGCAGATAGGTGCGTTGGAGCGAGCTGAAATTGTCGTCGGAGATCAGGTAGACCAGCGTTTCCCCCGCCGGTCCGGGACGGGTGGCGATGCCTTCGAAGTTGTCGTTCACCAGGGGCGACTCCAGCCGGGCGAGTTCCTCCCCCTCGATGACGGCGCCGGCCATCAGCTGTTGCGGCGCAACCCGAACCAGACGCGACGACCAGCCGCCCAGAAGCGACACCCGCCGTTCAAGCACCAGAACGCCGCCGTCGGGCAGCGGAGCGATGCCGGTCGGCCGGTAGCGGGGTGCTGCGCGGTAGGTGAGCGGCTGCCAGTCCGCCGCACTGCGCGGCACGGCCATATCGGCAATCCAGGCGCGGCGCTCCTGCCGGCCATCGTCCTCACCCTCCTCCAGGACCAGCAGCCGGCCGTCGGGAAGGCGGGTCAGCGCCTCCAGTCCGCCATTCTCCGGACCGTCCTCCGCCTCCGGCGGCAAGGGGATCGGCGTCGGCGTCCCTTCCGGTCCGTGGTCTCCGGCGGAATAGCGCAGGATGCGATGGTCGCGCTCCAGCGAGACCAGCCAGCTACCGTCGGTCAGACGCGTCAGATCCTCCGCATCGGTGCGGCGCTTGCGGCGGGAAACTCCCTCCTCCACCGGCAGCGGGCGGGCACGGACCTCGGCGACCCCGGCCAAGCGTCCGGCGGCGTCGGTCCACAGCCGGCCGTCCACCACCAGCCCGGTGTCGCCGACGGCGACGAAGCGCTCGCCGGCCGGGTCGATCCACAGGCCAGACAGCCCGCCGACGCGATCGCCGCCAACGATCTCGAGCCCACCCAGGAACCGCAGCGGCCCGACCGCCGCCTTCTCCGGCCGGCCGCGGTCGAGCGGCACCTGCCTGGCGGTGACAATTTCCGGTTCGCGAGCGCCGCCACCGGCCCCGACCACCGCGGCACAGCCGCCCGACAGGGCCGTCAGCAGCAGGCCCCAGGCCAACATCTTTCGCATCGTCATGCGGCCACTCTTGCCAGTGCAACCGAGGGATACAACCTATCTTTCGGCGGGCACCCGCCCGCTCCCATCCGCATGCCCATCCGGGGCCGGCGGGTTGCGGAACGACCGTCATGACGCCTCGGACTTAACGGTTAGGCGCGGCGGGTTACTCCCTCAGAACCGGTGGGGCCTGACGGACAAGCGCTTAGATTGACGAATGTTTTCGACGATGCTTACCTGTGATGACCGAGCCGAGTCCGTTCCCATGCCGATGCTTCCGCGGTCCCAGGCCGCCTACTCTCCTCCGGACCAGCCGGGCGACGGTGTCGCGTCGGGGGCGTCCCCGGCCGACCGGCTGACGGCGCGCATCCAGGAGCTGGAAGCCGAGCTTCGGGAACTCCAGCATCGCGCCAAGAACAGCCTGCAGTTGGTGATCAGCCTGCTGAAGCTGCAGGCCGGCCGCATCCGCGACCCCGACGCCCGCGCCGCCTACGAACAAACCATGGTGCGCATCGAAGCGCTGGCGATCCTCTATCGCCAGTTGCACGAGAGCGGCGCCGGCACCCATGTCGACCTCGGCCGCTACGTCACCGCCCTGTGCGAGGCGGTGCGCGAAGGCACGCCGGGCGCCCTGTCCCGTGTACCGGTGACGGTCGACTCCGACCCGATCCAGATCGGCCTGTACGAGGCGATGCCGCTCGGCCTGATCATCGCGGAGCTGGTGACCAGCTGCCTGCACCACGCCTTCCCCGACGACGGCTGGATCCGCATCACCGTGCGCCAGCAGGGCGACAGCGGCCGCGCCCGCCTGACGGTGGAGGACAACGGCCGCGCCCTGCCCGCCGGCTTCGACACCACCGCCGAGGACGGGCTGATGCTGGCCGAGGCTCTGGCCGGCCAGCTGGGCGACACGCTGTCCACCGACAGCGACGCCGCCGGCACGACTGCCAGCGTCAGCTTCCCGGTGTGATCTTCCTGCCTGCCCGCTTTCAGTGGCGGTGCCCATCACCATCATGATGCTCATGCGGGTGCTCCGGTTCGGGGGCCGGCGCCAGCGTTCCGGCGAACCAACCGCGGATGGCCCGGACCGGATCGGTTTCCGTCGTCGTCACCGGTTCGATGCCGCGGCGTTTCATGTGCGCGACGAATCCGGCGCCGGACGATCCGGTGATGATCACCCGCACAGCGTCGATCGGATGGGGCCGGCCGTCGCCGCAGAGGTGCAGGACCTCCTCCTCCGCCAGTTCGATCCGGCCGGTCTCGACCGGGTCGCCCCCGGCCTCCGCCTCATAGACCAGGAAGCGGCGGGTGCGGCCGCCATGGGTGGCGATGGTCTCGAAGTCCTTGGTGCCGACAGCGATTTTCATGGCGTGCGGTTCCCTCGCGATGGTGCCCGGCGACTGCTCAGTCCTGCCACGCTCCGGCTTGCCCTGCACTGAGGAAGGTCAATCGGCGGCTGCGCCCGGCCCGATACCCGACCGCCAAGCTTGACTTTCAGCACCGATTTTGTACTATATGCCTGCCTGCTCCGCCGGAGAGGCCTGGGCTCGCCATTTCGGGGGCCCTGCATCCGTCATATCGCTTTGCACGAGGATGTGACATGAGCACCGCCATCGCCCTCCGTTCGCCTGATTCCGGCGAATCGCTGTCCCGCTACATCAACGACACGCACCGTTACCCGGTCCTGCCAGCCGAGGACGAGTACATGCTGGCCAAGGCCTGGACCGAGCATGGCGACGTCGATGCGGCGCACAAGCTGGTCACCAGCCATCTCCGTCTCGTCGTCAAGATCGCCGGCGGCTATCGCGGCTACGGCCTGCCGCTGTCCGACCTGATCGCCGAGGGCAATCTCGGCCTGATGACCGCCGTCAAGAAATTCGAGCCGGAACGCGGCTTCCGCCTGTCCACCTACGCGATGTGGTGGATCAAGGCCTCGATCCAGGATTACATCCTGCGGTCCTGGAGCCTCGTGAAGATCGGCACCACCGCCGCGCAGAAGAAGCTGTTCTTCAGCCTGGGCCGCCTGAAGCGGAAGCTGGGCGAATACGGCAACGGCGACCTGCAGCCCGAAAGCGTCACCCGCATCGCCACCGACCTGTCGGTGCCGGAGGATGACGTCGTCGCCATGAACCGCCGCCTGTCGGCGCCCATGGCCTCGCTCAACGCCCCGATGAGCGCCGACGGCGATTCGGCCGAATGGCAGGATCTGCTGACCGACGAGCGTCCGTCGGTGGAGGACTCGCTGGTCGAACGCGGCGAGGCCCGCCAGCGCAGCGCCCTGCTGCACGAGGCGATGGGCGTGCTGAACGACCGCGAGCGCGACATCCTGACCTGCCGCCGCCTGTCGGACAGCCCGCTGACCTTGGAAGACCTGTCGGTCCGCTACGGCGTCAGCCGCGAGCGCATCCGCCAGATCGAGGAACGCGCCTTCGAGAAGGTCGCCCGCCAGACCCGCGTCCTGGCCGCCGCCGCGGCCTGAGGGCGGCGCGAGACGGCCCTGTGAATGGCAGCCGTGCGAACAGCTGTTGCGCGCGGTGCTCCTCGCTCGCCATGATCGGCCCTCCAGCCCGACCGGCCCGATCACGCCCCGAGGAGACCGCGATGCCCAGCTATCCCGCCGCTTACCAAGCCAGCAAAGGGTCTGCGCTCGACGTCGACCGCGCCTTCTACGGGCGCATCGGCTCGCAGACGGAAGGGCGAGAACTGGTGGACCAGTTCGTGGTGCCGATCCGCTCCGGCCGTGCCTGGACGGTGCCGGCGGGCCATGTCTTCCGCATCGTCACCGTCGAGGGGCCGCAGGTCGCCGACCTGAACATCTGGAACCGCCACAACCCTCGCGAACGCTTCTGGGCCTCGCGCACGCGGCAACTCCAGCAGGCGCATGTCAGTACCTTCGACCGGCTGTGGTCGACCCTGCCCTATCTGCGACCGCTGGCGACGATCACCCACGACACGCTGGCCGATTACGGCATCGACGAGTATGGCGGCCGGGTCCACGACCTGCTGGGCACGCGCTGCGACCCTTATGTCAACCGCATGCTGACGGGCGAGGATTTCCACCACCATTGCCATTCCAACCTGACCCGCGCCGTCGCACCCTTCGGCCTGACCGAGTTCGACGTGCATGACGTGCTGAACGTCTTCCAGGTCACCGGGCTGAATGCCGAGGACAAGTATTTCATGAAGGCCTGCCCGGCCAAGAAGGGCGACTTCCTGGAATTCTTCGCCGAGATCGACCTGCTCTGCGCCCTGTCCACCTGCCCCGGCGGCGACCTCAGCGTGCCGCTGTGGGGGCCGGACGCCCGCGACCCGCTGGAGGTCTGCCGCCCGCTGGGCGTCGAGGTCTACCGGCTCGACCCGGCCCTGCTGGCGGGCTGGTCGTCGCCGGAAGTCGCGGCCTATCGCGGCAACCACGGCATGACTCTGCCGACTCCGTCCTGGGAGCGGACGGACCCGGCTTAAGGGAAGTGCCCGATACCGCCGAATCTGCTCACCGCCTTCGGGCCTTTCGGCGGCGAGGCGGTCAACCCGTCCCGGGAGGGGGTGCGGCAACCCGACGGCGGAGGACCGGCACGAGGTGGCCGGTGCATCGGAGCAGGAGGACTCTACTCCACCTCGGTCAGCAGCCAGTCCTTGAAGCGGCGGACGCGGCGCGCCCGCTCCGCCCCCGGCGCATGGGCGATCAGGTAGCAGCCGCGCGGGCGCAGGGTCTCGGGCATCGGCTGGACCAGCCGGCCCGACGCCACATCGTCGCCCACCAGGAAGACCGGCAGCAACGCCACCCCCATGCCGGCCGACGCCGCTTCGATGATCATGAAGAAATGCTCGAAGGCCAGCGAGAGCGCTGCCTCCGGCAGGGTCAGCCCGAAGGCAGAGAGATAGACGCGCCAGGAATCGGGCCGGGTGGTGTGCTGCAGCAGCCGGTGATGCGCCAGATCGGCCGGTCGGCGCAGCGGCGGTCCCTGCTCCAGCAACGAGGGCGCGCAGAAGACGCCCATCGTCTCCGGCATCAGCGTCGCCATCTCCGCCCCCGGCCAGTCCTCCACGCCATAGCGGATGGCGACGTCGATCCGCTCCTTGGCGAAATCGACGCGATGCTCGCCGATGCCGACCTCGACCTGGATGTCGGGATTTTCCGCCTGAAAGCGCTTCAGCCGCGGGATCAGCCAGCGCTGGGTCAGGGTGGGCAGTGCGCTGACCCGCAGCACCCCGCCCTCCTGCGCGCGGGCTGCCCTGGCCGCCGCCGCGATGCGGTCGAGCGCTGCCGACGCCTCGCCATAGAAGGCGGCGCCGGTCGGCGTCAGTTCAATGCCGCGGCCGACGCGGCGGATCAGCTCCACGCCCAGATCGGCCTGAAGGGTTTGCATCATGCGGCTGACGGCGCCCTGGGTCACCGCCAGTTCGTCGGCCGCCTTGGTGAAGCTGAGATGGCGGGCGACCGCGACGAAGCTGCGGACGGCGTTGAGCGACGGCAGGACGCGGTCTGGCATGGGGCGAATCGACTCATGAGTTGAACTCATAAATCTCCGCCCGAGAACTCGTTTGTCAAGTCCGGAGGGATCGGGTCTGCTGGGCGCACCAACAGCCAACTGCCAACCGGTCCCGAAAGGTCACTCCCCCTCATGACGACGCTGACGCCCTTCCACATCGCTTTCCCGGTCGACGATCTGGCCGCCGCCCGCCATTTCTACGGCACCGTGCTCGGTTGCCCGGAAGGGCGCAGCAGCGACGAGTGGATCGACTTCGACCTGTTCGGACACCAGATCGTCGCCCATCTGAAGCCGCGCGATCCCAACGCCGCCCCGGCCCACCGCAATCCGGTGGACGGCCACGACGTGCCGGTGCCGCATTTCGGCGTCGTGCTGCAGCCCGCCGATTGGGACGCGCTGGCCGAAAAGCTGAAAGCGGCCGGGGTGAAGTTCGTGATCGAGCCCTACACCCGCTTCAAGGGGCAGGTGGGCGAACAATCCACCATGTTCTTCCTCGACCCCGCCGGCAATGCGCTGGAGTTCAAGGCCTTCGCCGACATGTCGCAGCTGTTCGCGAAGTAAAAGGCAAAGCAAACGGGAAGAACCCTCCCCCGGGATGGCGGGGGAGGGTCAGGTGAGCGCAATGGACAGGCGGGTTACTGGTTCGCCGCGGCAGCGACCGCGCCGGCCCCGGCCAGTTCGCCGCCGATGCCGTTGTTCAGCGCCCAGATGGCGGCCTGGGTGCGGTTCGATGCGTTGATCTTGCGCAGCAGGCTCTTCAGGTGAACCTTCACGGTGGCTTCCGTGATGTTCAGGTGGTTGGCGATCATCTTGTTGCTGTCGCCGTTCAGCAGGCAGCGCAGGATCTGCACCTCGCGCTGCGACAGGCCCTTGCGCGACACCGGCATCTCGGTGCCGTTGCCGTTGACGCGGCCGGAGATCAGCAGAGCCGCCAGATGGGTCGGGAACACCTTCTCGCCCATCATCACCAGCTTCAGCGACTGGGCGAGAGCGTCGGACGACAGATCCTTCATCAGATAGCCGTCGGCACCGGCCTCCAGCGCATTGGCGAGGCGGCGGGTGCAGAGGTCGCTGGTCAGGATGACCATGCGGGTGTCCGGCAGCAGGGCGCGCAGGCGGCGCATCCCTTCCGCTTCCTCGTCGCCGCCATTCTGCAGGTCGAGGAGAAGGAGCTGCGGCTTCAGGCCGTTTTCGACCGAACCCAGCGCCTCGCGCAGATTGCCCGCCTCCGCCTGGATCTGGAAGGGCGAATCATCAAGGAGGCGCTTCAGCCCCTCGCGAAACAGCTTGTTCGAGTCGATGAGAAAAGCGCGCACTGTGTCCATTGTCCGCTCCCGCAATTTTGAACCGAGCATCATCAGGTGATGGCCGCTGCACGAAGGAAGATCCCGACGCATTGGCGACTGGCCGATTACCCCCAGACAGCTTCGGCAGGCCGTTATTTAGGGGGAGGTTACCCCCGTGTCGCGTCCTACGGTACCACTCTCCGGAGTTAAAAGAAGAACGCATTGGACATATGCGCAAAGCCTCCCCAAGATTTCTGGATCCAAAGATATCACAGCAGCGAACATTGCAGCTCTCAAAGGCATTAACTGTTTTGTTAACCACCACTTATTTGCGTATGACTGCGACTCACAAGCGAGCTATGCCGCATTTTTCTCACACGAAGTTGAAGCCACGGCTTCTGCGGTGGTGATGCGAACAGATAACCCGAATGGAGACCCCCACCATTCGATATAGGGAACAAATCGGCCATGGTCGTACGGCTTGACCGGGACCGGCCACGCGTGCGTTTTTCCATGCCGCCGCCCCGATGGCGGGGATAGGCCTGTTGAGCAAGGTCGAGACTGGAATGGGCTGGCAGATCATCGCCGCCGCGGTGGCGGGCTATCTGGCACTGCTGGGTCGCAGCGCCTGGAAGCAGGGGGAGTTCCGCCAGTTTCTGCGCAGCCTCGCCATCGTCGCCGTCCTCTGCGCCCTGCTGGCCGGCACGGTCGCGGTGGCGATGATGCTGGACAGGACGTAGAGGGCGCGGAGCCCCACTCCCCCCATACAAACGAAAAGGGCGCCGGCGGTCTCCCGCCGACGCCCCTGTTCTTCGCCCGCAGCCGATCAGCTGAGCGGAATCGCCACGAAGCGCAGGTCGCCCTTGCGGTCGACCAGGAGCAGGACGGACTTCTTGCTCTGCTCTTTCGCCTTCTGGACCTTGGCGGTGACGTCCTCCGGCTTGCGGACCTCTTCCTGCCCGACTTCCAGGATGACGTCGCCGGCGCGCAGGCCCTTCTCCGCGGCGGTGGAGTTGCCGGCCACCTCGGTGACGACCACGCCCTTCAGATCGGGCTTGATCTCGAACTGCTGGCGCAGTTCCGGGGTGATGCCGGTCAGCTTCATGCCGAGCGATTCGGTCGGCTTCTGGGCCGGGGCCTTGTCCTTCGGCTGCTGCTTCTCGTCCGGATTGGCGGTGAGCAGGCCCTGCTCCTCCGCGGCTTCCAGTTCGCCGACCTTGACCTGCATGGTCTGGGCCTTGCCCTTGCGCCAGACCTCGACCGGGACGGCCCGATCGATGGAGGTTTCGGCGACGACGCGCGGCAGGCGCCGCATTTCGTCGATTTCCTTGCCGTCGAACTTCGTCACCACGTCACCGGCCTGGATGCCGGCCTTGGCGGCCGGGCCGTCCGGGGTGACGGAGGCGACCAGCGCGCCCTTGTGGCCGGGCAGGCCGAGGCTCTCGGCGATCTCCGGCGTGACCGCCTGGATGCGCACGCCCAGCCAGCCGCGGCGGGTCTTGCCGTATTCCTTCAGCTGCGCCACCACCTGCTTGGCCAGGTTGGACGGGATGGCGAAGCCGATGCCGACCGACCCGCCCGACGGCGAGAAGATGGCGGTGTTGATGCCGATGACCTCGCCGTTCAGGTTGAACATCGGGCCGCCGGAATTGCCACGGTTGATCGAGGCGTCGGTCTGCAGGAAATCGTCGTAGGGACCGGCATCGATGTTGCGCTGGCGCGCCGAGATGATGCCGGCGGTGACCGAACCGCCCAGGCCGAACGGGTTGCCGATCGCCAGCACCCAGTCGCCGACGCGCATGGCGTCGCTGTCGCCGAAGGGCACGGCGACCAGCGGATGGCTGGTCTTGATCTTCAGCAGCGCAAGATCGGTCTTGCTGTCCTTGCCGACCAGCTCCGCCTTGATGTTGGTGTCGTCCTGCAGGATGACGGTGATCTCGTCGGCGTCCTGAACGACGTGGTTGTTGGTGACCACATAGCCGTTCTTGGCGTCGATGACGAAGCCGGAACCCAGCGAAGTCGCCTTGCGCTGCGGCTGGTCCTGCTGCTGCTGACGGTCGAAGAAGTCCCGGAAGAAATCCTCGAAGGGCGAGCCCGGCGGGAATTGCGGGATCTCCGGCCGCGGCCCCTGCGGACGCTGCGGCGCGCTCTGGCTGGTGGAGATGTTGACGACCGCCGGCAGCAGCTTTTCCGCCAGATCGGCGAAGCTGCCGGGCGCGTTGCGGTTGGGCGTCGCCGCCTGGGCCTGGGCCGGCGCGGCACCGGCGAAGCCGCCGATGACGGCGCCGCCGCCGATGACCGACGTCATGCCCCAGACGATGGCGGCGACCAGCGGCCGGACGCCCGCCTTACGCGGCCGGGCCCCGGCCACGGCACCCCGCGCGGCGGGTTCGAATTTGGGTATGCGAATCAACGTGGTCTCCCTACCAGACGTCCGGCCGGTTCCATGGACGGGAGCGGCCGCCCAGTTCTGGGCCATATATGTGTTGGTCCAAGAGTATGGCCGCAAGATGGCGTGCCGGTCCAGTCGGCACCAGCGGAAATCACAGGCCCGCCGATTTCTTTCGACACCTGCCGCGCGCCTTGGACCCGGCAAAGCAACGGCCGGATCGGGGGAAACCCCGATCCGGCCGCTTGCCGTTCGTATGCGGACCTTCGGCCTTACTGCGCCGGAGCGGCGGCAGCGGCAGGCGGAGCCGCCTGGGGAGCCGCCTGGGGAGCCGCTTGCGCGGCGGCCGGAGCGCCCCCCGCCTGCGGACCCGGACCGCTGAAGTAGCGGAAGAACTCGCCGTTCGGCGACAGCACCATCGTGGTGTCGTTGCCGTTCAGCGACTTCCGGTACGCCTCCAGCGAGCGGTAGAAGCCGTAGAAGCCGGGGTCCTGCGACGTCGCCTCGGCGATCAGCTTCAACGCGCTGTTGTCGCCTTCGCCCCGCAGGATCTGCGCGTCGCGCTGGGCCTCGGCGATGATCACCGTGCGTTCGCGTTCGGCGCGCGACTTGATCTGCTGCGACTGCTCCTGGCCCTGGGCGCGCGCCTCGGACGCCTCGCGTTCGCGCTCCGACCGCATGCGGGCGAAGATCGACTGGCTGGTCTCCTCCGGCAGGTCGGCGCGGCGGATGCGCACGTCGACGATCTCGATGCCGAAGCGCTTGGCCTCGTCGTTCACCTGCCCCTTGATGTCGGTCATGATGCGGGCGCGCTCGTCCGACAGGACGGCCAGCACCGTGACGTTGCCGAGCACGCGGCGCAGCGACGAATTGACGATGGAGTTCAGGCGCGTTTCGGCCACCGCCTCGGTCCCGGCGGTCTGGTAGAAGCGCAGCGGGTCCTGGATGCGGTAGCGGGCGAAGGCGTCGACGTCCAGGCGCTTCTGGTCGGCCAGAATCACCTGCTCCACCGGCGGATCGAGGTCGAGCACGCGGCGGTCGAGAAGACGGACTTCCTGGATGAAGGGGATCTTGGCCTGCAGGCCCGGTTCCTGGATCACCCGGCGCGGTTCGCCGAACTGCAGGATCAGCGCCTGCTGGGCCTCGTTGACGGTGAACAGGGACGACGAGGCGATGATGCCGAGGGCGACGATGCCGATGCCGGCGATGGCGAGGGTGCGGTTCATGATGCGATCCTCCTCACTGGCCGGACATCAGCGGGTTCTGCGGCAGCGACGACAGCGGCTGGGGCTGCGTCTGCGTGCCGGGCCGCGGCCCGCCCTGGTTGCCGCCGGAGTTGGCCGGCGGAGCCTGGCGCGGCGCCTGCTGCGGGGCCGGGATGGCGTTCGGGGCCAGCTGGTTCAGCGGCAGGTACGGCACGACGTTCTGCGCCGACCCGTCCACGATGATCTTGTTCCGGCCGCGGAAGATCTCCTCCATCGTCTCCAGATACATGCGCCGGGCGGTGACGTCCTTGTTCAGCGCATAGGCCTCGTACACCTTGCGGAAGCGGTCGGCGTCACCCTGTGCCAGGCTGACCACCTGCTCGCGATAGGCCGACGCCTCCTGCACCAGACGTTCCGCCTCGCCGCGGGCGCGCGGAATGATGTCGTTGCGGTAGGCTTCCGCCTCGTTGCGGGCGCGTTCGCGGTCGGCACGGGCGCGCTGCACGTCGTTGAAGGCGTCGATGACCGGCTGCGGCGGATCGGCCTTCTGCAGCTGGACCTGGGTGATCTCGATGCCCGACTGATATTCGTCCAGCATGGCCTGGAGCAGCTGGCGGGTCGAGGTTTCGATCTGCTGGCGGGCCTCGGTCAGGGCAGGCTGCAGGTCGGTGCGGCCGATGACCTCGCGCATCGCGCTTTCGGCGGCCTTCTTCACCGTCGATTCCGGATCGCGGATCTTGAACAGGAAGTTGCCGGCGTCCTTGATGACCCAGAACACCGTGAAATCGATGTCGACGATGTTCTCGTCGCCGGTCAGCATCAGCGATTCGTCCGGCACGTCGCGGTCGTTGCGCCCGCCGCCGGCCGAGGAGCGGTAGCCGACCTCGATCCGGTTGACGCGCGTCACCTTCGGCAGCAGCACCGTCTCGATCGGCGACGGCAGGCGATACCGCAGGCCGGGCTGTTCGGTGCGCGTCCATTCGCCAAAGCGCAGGACCACGCCCTGCTCGTCCGCCTCGACGCGGTAGATGCCGCTGGCGAGCCAGATCAGCGCGAGCACGCCCACGACCAGGGCCACGCCCCGCCCGCTGCCGAAGCCGCCGGGCATGGCGCGGCGCAGGCGGTCCTGGCTCCGGCGCAGGAGATCCTCAAGGTCGGGAGGCTGCGGGCCGCCGCCGCCGCCGCCGTTTCCTCCGCCCTGGGGACGGCCCCACGGGTTGCCCGGGCCGTTGTTGCCCGGCGGGGGACCCCAGGGACCGCCGCCGCCGCCGCCCCCACCTTGATTGTTCCACGGCATCCGAGTGAGTCCCCCTTACTTTGCGATTCGTCCCATCATGTGGAAGCGCAACGGCATGGCCCCGCGCCTCCCTTTACCGATGTCCTCCGTCGGTCCTATAGTCCCCCATACCCTTCGGCAAGGATTCCACCAACGGATATCCGCCAATATCGGGAAGATAGCGGAGTTTTCAACCATGGCGCAGATCAGCGAAGCTCAAGTCATGCAGGCGCTGAAGACCGTCGTCGACCCGGACCGGGGCGGCGACATCGTCAGCCTGGGCATGTTGTCGGGCCTCGTGGTGCGTGACGGCCATGTCGCCTTCTCCATCGAAGTCGACCCCAAGCGCGGCGCCCAGGCGGAGCCGCTGCGCCACGCCGCCGAGAAGGCTGTGGACGCGCTGCCCGGCGTCCTGTCGGTCACCGCCGTGCTGACCGCCCACCGGGCGGCTCCCCAGGCCGCACCGCAGCAAGGCGGGCACGGGCACTCCCACGGCCACTCCCATGGTCATTCGCACGGAGGGGCGCCGCAGGGGGACCCGCAGAAGCCGCTGGTCCCTGGCGTGAAGGCCATCGTCGCGGTGGCGTCGGGCAAGGGCGGCGTCGGCAAATCGACCACCTCGGCCAACCTCGCGCTGGCGCTGGCCGCCAACGGGCTGAAGGTCGGGCTGCTCGACGCCGACATCTACGGCCCGTCGATGCCGCGCATGATGGGGATCGCCGGCCGCCCCAACAGCCCCGACGGCAAGCGCCTGGAGCCGATGGAGAATTACGGCGTCAAGGTCATGTCCATGGGCTTCCTGGTGGCCGAGGACACTCCGATGATCTGGCGCGGGCCGATGGTGATGAGCGCGCTGCAGCAGATGCTGCGCGACGTCAACTGGGGCACGCTCGACATCCTGGTGGTGGACATGCCGCCGGGCACCGGCGACGCCCAGCTGACCATGGCCCAGCAGGTGCCGCTGGCCGGTGCGGTGATCGTCTCCACCCCGCAGGACATCGCCTTGCTGGACGCCCGCAAGGGGCTTAACATGTTCCGCCGCGTCGATGTGCCGGTGTTGGGCATCATCGAGAACATGAGCTATTTCTGCTGCCCCAACTGCGGCCACCGCACCGACATCTTCAGCCACGGCGGCGCCCGCAAGGAGGCCGACGATCTGGGCATGGAGTTCCTGGGCGAGATCCCGCTGCACCTGTCGATCCGCGAGACCTCCGACCAGGGCCAGCCGATCGTGGTGTCGCAGCCGGAGTCCGAGCACGCCCAGTCCTACCGCCGCATCGCCACCCGCCTGTGGGAGAAGATCGGCGGCGGCACCGGCGGCCGCGCCGCGCCGCGCATCGTGGTGGAGTGAGGAAGGCCTCCTCCCGGTGACGGCGGTGCACGAACCGGCCGGGAGTTGATTGGCGGCCAAGGGGGGACGGTTGCGGAGAGTGCTCCGCTGTTGCCGTGCCCCCGACGCCGCATCCGACATCGTACAAGGCCATAGTTTCCGCCGCAGCAGGCTGCCAAGGGCGCCTTGCCGGACAAGTGAACCGGTTGGCCCATCGCCAAGCCGGTTCGTGCGCCACAATCCTTCAATTCGATGTCTTCCCGGACCGGCTCTCATATGCCGCGGAAATCGTCCACTTATGACTTTGATCAACAGCCATGCCCAACCTTATAAAAGCAATATTCAAAAGCGTCAAATGAAAATACGGAACGGCATTTATTTATAAGTATCACCAATTTTTAAAATGATGACTCGTCGATGTGTACGGATAGTATAATTCTTTTTACGGGCATTCCTTGTCGATAACATAATCTTACGAGTTATAAATCATAATCTGACGCGTGTTTCCTTGACCGGATTGAAATGCTGGTCTTCACTTCCCTTCACTATCCATCTGACAAAGCGCGGGAATAAAACCCTGCTGCAAGGAAATCCCATGTCATGGATTCACTCCATCATCAATCAAGCTCCAGAGATCGCGTTATTTCTTTCGCTGGCCGGCGGCTATTGGATCGGAAAGTTCCAGTTCGGTAAATTCCAGCTCGGCGGAGTTGCCGGTTCTCTGTTGGTCGCCGTCGCGATCAGTCAAATCGGCGTATCGATCGACAATGGCGTCAAATCCGTCCTGTTCGCCTTGTTCATCTATGCGGTCGGCTTCGAAAGCGGGCCGAAGTTCTTTCAATCTCTCGGTCGGAAGTCGATCCGCGAAATCGTCCTGGCGATGATTCTCGCTGCCAGCGGCTTGATCACGGTCATCGTCATGGCCCACCTGACGGGTCTCGACAAAGGCTTGGCTGCGGGCATCGCGTCCGGTGGATTGACCCAGTCGGCCATCATCGGCACCGCCGGCTCGGCCATCGGCAAACTCGGGTTGCCCGCGGAAGAGGTTCAGCGCCTCCAAAGCAACGTCGCGGTCGGCTATGCCGTCACCTACATCTTCGGATCGTTCGGCCCCATCCTGGTCTGCGTCAATCTGCTCCCCTGGCTGATGAAGCGCAGCATCCGCGACGACGCCATCAAGGCGGAAACGGCGATGCTGGCCGGCGCCCATCTTCTGGGGCATGGCGAGGAGTACGCGATGCCGGCCCTGGTGGGACGCCTCTACCGGATCGAACAGGCGGCGGGCCGGACGGTGGCGGAGATCGAAGCGGCGGCAGCCGACAGCCCTGTCAGCGTCGAACGCGTGAAGCGCAACAACACGCTGATCGGCTTGCAGCCCGATCTGCGGCTGCAGGCGGGGGATATCGTTCTGCTGGTGGGAAGGCGTGCCGGGGTGGTCGATCTCGCCGGCACTCTCGGAACGGAGCTTCAGTCCTCGCAGGGCATGGATCTCATCATGCTGGAGCGGGACGTGGCCATCACCAACCCGGCCTACGCTCACCACACCGTCGCGGAGATCCGCAAGGTATCGGCGGACATCCAGCATCATGGCGTCTATGTGACCGGCGTGAAGCGGAGCGGCACGCCCCTGACGCTCGCTCCCGACACCGTGATCGAGGCCGGCGACGTCGCCACGCTCTATGGCTCCGCAGAGGATGTGCAGCGCGTCGCGAAGACGGTGGGAACGGACATCATCCCAAGCGACAAGACGGACTTCGTCTACCACGGTCTCGGGCTGGCGCTCGGCCTGCTCATCGGCTTGGCCGTGATCCGCCTCGGCGACATTCCGCTGACGCTGGGCAGCGGCGGCGGCGCCCTGCTGGCCGGGCTGCTGTTCGGCTGGTATCGCACCCGAAACCTGACCATCGGCAACATGCCCACGCAAGCCTCCACGCTGCTGCGTGACCTGGGACTTGCCGGCTTCGTCGCCGTGGTCGGCCTGCAATCCGGCCGGCAGGCGGTGAGCACGGTCGCCGAGAGCGGCTTGAGCATCTTCCTGGTCGGCGTGGTGGTGACGCTCGTTCCGTTGATCGTCACCCTGCTCGTCGGCCGTTACCTGCTGCGCTACGACAATGTGGCCGTCTTCGCAGGCGCGCTTTCCGGAGCGCGAAGCGCCAACCCCGCCTTCGGCGAGGTGCTCAACAAGGCCGGCAATTCCATTCCGACCGTCCCTTTCGCCATCACCTATGCGCTGGCGAACGTCTTCCTGACCCTGCTGGGCCCGCTGGTCGTGGCCTTCGTATAATCCGGACGAGGAGATTCCCTCATGGGCTCGATCGATTACAGCCGCTACGAGAAGCTCAGCCCCTTCGAACTGAAGGACGAGCTGATCAAGCTTGCTTCCGGCAGCGAGAACCGGCTGATGCTGAATGCGGGCCGCGGCAATCCGAACTTCCTGGCGACCCTGCCGCGCAGGGCTTTCTTCCGGTTGGGCCTGTTCGCCGTCGCGGAAGCCGAGCTGTCCTTTTCCTACATGCCGAACGGTGTCGGCGGCCTGCCGCGGATCGAGGGGATCGAGGGGCGATTCGAACGCTACATCTCGGAACATCGGGATCAGAACGGCGTCGTGTTCCT
This sequence comes from Azospirillum sp. B21, assembly GCF_008364825.1. Taxonomy (GTDB): domain Bacteria; phylum Pseudomonadota; class Alphaproteobacteria; order Azospirillales; family Azospirillaceae; genus Azospirillum. The sequence goes on along the minus strand of NZ_VTTO01000002.1, from coordinate 617,462 downwards.
CGGCCGTGCGCTGAGCTACGTGCGCGACCAGCTCGGCCTGTCAGCCTCCGGTTTCCTGCATGAGATGGTGGAGGGAATCCTGGGGGCGAACTACCCGGTTCCGCCGCGCATGCTGTCGGTCAGCGAGGATATCGTCCGGCACTATGTGGTGAAGGAGATGGTCGGCGGCTTTCTGCCGCCCGGCAGCATCGATCTGTTCGCGGTCGAGGGCGGAACCGCGGCGATGACCTATATCTTCAATACGATGAAGCAGAACGGGCTGATCGAACGGGGGGACAAGGTCGCCATCGGCCTGCCGGTCTTCACCCCTTACATCGAAATCCCCGAACTCGACGAATACGGGCTGCAGGAGGTCGCCATCAACGCCGATCCCGCGCAGGGCTGGCAGTACCCCGATGCCGAGCTGGACAAGTTGAAGGATCCGGCGGTCAAGGTGTTCTTCTGCGTCAACCCCAGCAATCCCCCCTCGGTCAGGATGGACGACCGCAGCCTCGAGCGGATTGCCGGCATCGTGAAGAACGAGCGGAAGGATCTGATCATCCTGACCGACGATGTGTATGGCACCTTCGCCGATGAATTCCGGTCGCTGTTCGCCGTCTGCCCCTTCAACACCATGCTGGTCTATTCCTTCTCGAAGTATTTCGGGGCGACCGGATGGCGGTTGGGCGTGATTGCGACCCATAAGCAGAATGTCTGCGACCAGGAGATCGCCGCTCTGCCGGAGGAGCGGAAGGCCATGCTCGACCGCCGCTACGGTTCGCTGGTGCCGGATGTGCGCAGCCTGCGCTTCCTCGACCGGTTGGTCGCCGACAGCCGCACTGTGGCGCTGAACCATACTGCCGGCCTGTCGACGCCGCAGCAGGTGCAGATGGTGCTGTTCTCCCTCTTCGCCCTGATGGACGAACAGGACGGCTACAAGGCCGAATTGAAGAAGGTGATCCGTCGGCGTGAAGCCGCGTTGTATCGCGAACTGGGCATGCCGACGCAATCGGATCCGAACGAAGTGGCGTACTATACGCTTCTTGACCTGGAGAACATCGCCCTGAAGCTGTACGGTCCCGATTATGCGGCCTGGGTCAAGGCGACCTTCAAGCCGAACGATCTGCTGTTCCGCATCGCGGAGGAAACCGGCATCGTCCTGCTTCCGGGCAAGGGGTTCGGCACCCAACAGCCGGCCGCCCGCGCGTCGCTGGCCAATCTGAACGAATACGAATATGCCGCGATCGGACGCTCGCTGCGCAAGATGGCCGACCAATTCCACGAGGACTTCAAAAGGCAGCAACCCAAGGGCAAGTGACGCCCGGCAGGACGATCCCCCGCGGGGGTAGCCTCGGCCGCCCCCCCGCAGGGGCCGGACCGGCGCCCCTTACCCGTACCGCCGCAACGCCTCCACCGTCAGCCCCAGGCCGACGGAGCCGAAGATGTTGCCTTCCACCACCCGCGCGTCCGGCGCCTCGGCCAGGATCGCTGCGCGCACCTGCGGCAGCAGGGTGGAACCGCCGGTCAGGAACACCGCATCGATGCGGTCGGCGGTGACGCCCGCATCCGCCAGACAGTCGCGGATGCGCGAGCCGATGCGGGCGGCGAGCGAGCCGGTGGCGCGGTTGAGCGCCTCCCGGTCCACCGCCAGGGCCAGATCGCCCTCGCCCCAGTCCAGCGCCAACTCCGCCGCCTCGCGGTCGGACAACGCGATCTTGGTGCGCTCGACCGCCATCGCCAGCGCGTGGCCCTGCCGGTGCTCGACGATGCCGATCAGCCGCTCGATCTTCTCCGGCTCGGCGGAATCGCGCTGCAGGCGTTCCAGCTCGGCCATCGCCTTGGCGGTGTAGAGGAAGTTGATCTTCGACCAGGTCGCCAGATCGAAATAGATGCTGCGCGGCGCCAGCAGCCCGGCGCGCTTCATCGCGCTGCCCAGCCCAAGTTCCGGCATCGCGGTGGCGAGGCTGAGATCGCGGTCGAAGTCGGTGCCGCCGACGCGGATGCCGTCATTGGCCAGGATATCGCCGGCCCGGTCGGCCTTGCCGCGCCGCTCCGGCCCGATGCGCACGACCGAGAAGTCCGACGTGCCGCCGCCGATGTCGGCGATCAGCGCCAGTTCCTCGCCCGCCACCTGCTGCTCGTAGTCGAGCGCGGCGGCGATGGGTTCGAACTGGAAGGAGACGTTGCGGAAACCGGCGGCCCGCGCGATCTGACCCAGAGTCTCCTCCGCCGCGGCGTCGCCGGCCGGGTCGCCGTCGACGAAATGGACCGGGCGCCCGACCACCACGTCGCTCAACTCGCCACCCCCAAGCTCGCTGCCCAGCGCCTGCTCGGCCCGCGCCTTCACCAGATCGAGGAAGGTGCCGATCACCGCGCGGAAGCTGATGCGGCCCTTGCGGAGCGCCGTGTCGGCGTCGATCAGGTCGGTGCCGAGCATCGACTTGATGGAGCGCATCAGCCGCCCTTCCACCCCCGACACATAGGCGTCGATGGCCTCCTGGCCGATGGTGGTCCGGTCATGCTCGAAATCGAAGAACACCGCCGTCGGCAGGGTGGTGCGCGCGCCGTCCAGCGCGAGGAGCCGGAAGCCGCCGGCGTCCTGCACGCCGAGCGTCGTGTTCGAGGTGCCGAAATCGAGTCCGCACGCCGTCATGTCCCGCCTCCTGCCCGGATGACCGCTGCGGCCACCCGCCGCACCGGAAAAGGGGCGAGCGTATAACGGCTCCCGGCCACCGGATCAAGGACATCGGATCAAGCGCGCTGCCCAACGATCGGATGCGGCCTCACCAGACATGCCGCGTCCGCCCGTTGCCCAGCGGCCGGCTGGCAAGCACGACCGGCAGCAGGAACAGGGTCAGGTTGGTCCAGGAGAAGGGGCGGCGCGGCGGCTTCGGTTCGATCCAGCCGCCGCTGGCGCCCTGATATTCGGGCATCGCGGTCATCACGCCGCCCGACGTGGCGGGAGCGGAGCGGTTCTGGAACATGTCCCGCTCGATGGTATGGGCGAGCGCCCGCTCGGTCAGCTGCGGGGCCATGGCGTTGCTGACCGCGGCGATGCGGGCCTCGGTACCGACGAACTGCTCGCGCTGGGGGTTGCGGGCCAGCGCCAGGATGGCGGCGGCGACCTCCTCCGGCGGGTGGATGGGGTTCAGCGGCTTGATGGCCCGGCCGGTGTAGTTGGCGGCATGCTGCCACAGCGGCGTGTCGATGGAAGCCGGCATGACCATGCAGACATGGATGCCGGGCTCGTCCACCAACTCCTGCCGCAGCGATTCGGAGAAGCCGCGCACCGCGAACTTCGCCGCGGTGTAGGGGGTGGCATAGCGCTGGCCGATGTTCGACACCATCGACGCGGTGTTGATGATGACGCCTTCGCCGCGGTCGAGGAAATGGGGCAGCACGGCGCGGCAGCCATGGACGGTGCCGAGGAAATCGGTGCGCACCACCTGCTCGAACACCTCGTCGGGGATGTCCTCGAAGCGGCCGAAGGCGATGACGCCGGCATTGTTCACCCAGATGTCGATGCCGCCGAAGGCCTCGACGGCGCGGTCGGCCAGATGCTGCATGGCGCGCTGGTCGGTGACGTCGGTCGGAACCACCATCGCCCGGCCGCCGGCCTCCACGCATTCCTCGGCCACCTCGTGCAAGGCGGCCATCCGCCGGGCGGCCAGGATCACCGCGGCGCCCTGACGCGCGAACTCCAGCGCGGTCGCCCGGCCGATGCCGCTGGACGCGCCCGTGATGACCACCACCTTGTCGTCAAGACGCTTCGCCATGACCGCAATCCTTTCGTCGAAATCCCGTCGTTGGGCCGTACAACAGCGCGGCTTGAGGAAAATCTCGGGGTCTGGAGAAGCGGGCGCGAACCGGCTACAGTCACAGGCGGAGTAAGGATTTCGTCCTCAACGATCGTGGAGCGGGCGCGGTGCCGGCGAGAGAGCTTGACGTGAAGGGGCTGCATTGCCCATTGCCCATCCTGCGCACCCGGGCGCTGCTCGACCGCATGGAACCGGGGGAGGAGCTGGTGGTCCAGGCGACCGACCCGGCCTCCGTCATCGATTTCAAGCATTTCTGCAACACGACCGACAACGCGCTGCTGTCGCACGAGACCCAGCCGGACGAGGTCCACAACACCGTCTTCGTCTACCGCATCCGCCGGGGCGGCTGAGGCATCCGTTCTTCCCCTCCCCGCCGTACCGCGAAAGGTTCCACCCCGATGCCGCTTCCTCCCGCCTCCCCGCCGCCCCTGCGTCCCGGCGCCGTGATCCACGGCCCCGGTTCGTACGGCGTCGACGCGCTGCTGGACGGCTTCACGGCGGAGCTGAAGCGGCGCGGCTTCCGCGTCGGCGGGCTGATCCAGCGCAACCACGGGCCGGGCGACGACTGCGCGGAGCGGATGGAGCTGGTCGATGTCGCGACCGGTCGCGCCTATGACATCACCCAGCGTTTGGGCCGGGAATCGCAATCCTGCCGCGTCGATCCGACCGGCGTGGCGGAAGCCAGCCAGGCCATCCGCGATGCGGTCGCCTCGAACGTCGACCTGCTGGTGGTCAACAAGTTCGCGGGGCTGGAGTCGCATGGCGACGGCCTGTCGGACGAGATGCTGACGGCCATCGCGGAGGGCATCCCGCTGCTGACCAGCGTCGGCAGCCGTTATCTCAACGAATGGCAGACCGCCACCGGCGGCTTCTGCGACCTGCTGTCGCCGACCGCCGACGCGCTGTGGCGCTGGTGGGGGCCGCAGCGGATGTACCCGGATCTGGTGCAGGGCGTCGCCGATGCCGAGGTCCGCCGCGTCGTCACCGGCGACAAGTGGGTCCTGGTGGAAACCGAGAACGGGCTGGGCGTCGCCGCCCGGCAGGCCCCCGCGGCGGACGACGCTCCAGGGCGCTGGGCCGGCCGGTCCTTGCGCGATCTGGCCGCCATGGCCGCGCAGTCCTGGGATCCGCTGGAGATCGCTGTGGGCGTGGCGGCGCTGAATGCCCATTACAACCGCCCCGACGTGGGTGGCGTCCCCGGCAACGGGCTGGACCTGTTCGCTTCGGTGGAGGGGCGGGTGGTGGTGGTCGGCGGCTTCCCGCAGGTCGCCCGCCGGATGCCGCGCGCCCAGGTGATCGACATGACCCCGCAGGAGGGTGAGCATCCGGAGGCCGCCTGCGACTGGCTTCTGCCGGGCGCGGAGGCGGTGGCCGTCACCGCGTCGGCCTTCGCCAACCGCACCCTGCCGCGCCTGCTGCGGGTGTCGGCCGGGGCGCGGGTGGCGATGATCGGCCCCGGCACGCCGCTGACCCCGCGCCTGTTCGACTACGGCGTCGACGTGCTGGCCGGCTTCGTCGCCACCGACCGCGAGGCGGTGGTCCGCACCATCGCCGGCGGCGGCGGCTCGCGCGATTTTCATCCCCATGGCCGGATGGTCACGCTGCACCGGCCACCCCACTCTTAACAGAACAAGAACACCGGAGGAGTAGAGACCCCATGGCCGATCTGGACCACCAGACCCGCATCGAACTGGAAGCCGCGGCCTTCCGCGGCCTAGTCGAACATCTGCGCAAGCGCACCGACGTGCAGAACATCGACCTGATGAATCTCGCCGGCTTCTGCCGCAACTGCCTGTCCAAATGGTATGCGGCGGCCGCCAAGGAGCGCGGCGTCACTCTGTCCGACGAGGACGCCCGCATCGCCGTCTACGGCATGCCCTATTCCGAATGGAAGCAGAAGCACCAGAAGGACGCCACCCCCGAACAGCAGCAGAAATTCGAGGACACCAAGCCGCTGCACGCGGAAATCAGCGGGCACCGGTAAGGCGCGGCGATCCTGCGAAGGGCTTGGCTTGGATAGCAAGACTCACACGGATTTCACGAATTCAAGCAAGGATTACACGGATTTTTCTATTCAGCGCGCCTGCAATCTGTCGACGCTCCATGAAAAGACATCCGTGAAATCCGTGTCCAAATCCGTGTAATCCGTGGCCCCCTTGCTTCGGACGCCGCAGCCCGCCTAACGGTCAGGCGCTGATCGAAAAGGGCTGCACCACCGCCTGGAACTCCGCCATCGCCTCGCAGGCGTCGGAATGCGCGGCAAGCGCCGGCCAACGGGCACGGTCGAAGACGGCGGCATGCGCTTCGCCGACGAAGCGCAGGGCGCATCCCGCGGCGATGTCGGCATGGCCGATCCGCTCGCCGAACCACCAGGGTCCCGCCGCGGCGGCACGCTCGGCCTCCAGAACGTCGAGGACGGCGCCGATCTGGCCGGTGCAGCGCTCCACCCACACATCCGAGCGTTCCTTGTGCAGGACCCGTTCATAGACGAGGCTGACCGCCTTGTCCGCCAGCCCGGTCGACAGCGCGCAGAGCTTCAGCGCCCGGCGCCGCTCCGCACCCTGGCGGGCGATCAGCGCCCGGTCCGGCCCGGCAGCCTCGTCGAGATGGTCGAGGATGGCGCCGCTCTCGATCAGCACCTCCCCGTCGTCCAGCACCAGCGTCGGCACGCGCTTCAACGGGTTGAAGCGCGCAAGCTCCGCCGCGTCGGAGAAGACCGACCAGGGCCAGTGCTCGTAGGCCATGCCGTAGAGCCGCAGGGCGACGGCGACGCGGCGAACGAAGGGCGAGTCATACTGTCCGATCAGGATCATCGACGATTCCCCAGTGCGATGCTGGACCACGCCACATATCCTAAACCGGATCGTTCCCGGGGACGCATTCTTATGGCGCGGTTCAGTCCCGCGCCACGATGGGGGTCAGCTTGTACCGGGCGGCGATGGTCTCCAGCCGGCCGTCGGCCTTGATGGCAGCGACGAAGGCGTTGACCCGCTCCAGCCACGCGGCGTCGCCCGGCGCCACCGCATAGGCGTAGGGCGTCGGCTGGACCGGCATGTCCGGCACGACCAGCCGCGCCCAGGGATGGAATGCCAGCATGCGCTGACCATAGGGATAGTCGGTCAGGAAGGCGTCAGCGCGGCCGGCCTGCACCTCCTCCTCGCGCTCCTGCGGGCGGGTGACGGCGACGATGCGGGCGGACTTCATCGCGCTGCGGGCGTAGCCGTCCATATAGGTGTCCTTCTGCACCGCCACGACATTGCCGCCGCGGTCCAGATCCTCCCAGCGGCGGATGGTGTCGTTGGTCTGGGTGGTCACCGCATAGATGCCGCTGCGCAGATAGGGCTGGCTGAAGGCCACGCGCTGGGCCCGCGCCGGGGTGGCGCCGATGGCGAACATGCCGATATCGCAGCGGTCGGCCAGCAGATCGTCGATGAAGCGGGGAAAGCTGCTTTCCACCACCGTCAGCTGCACGCCGAGATCGTCGGCGAAGGCCTGAGCCAGTTCGGCGTCCAGCCCCTCCAGCGCGCCGGTCCGCGGATTCCGGAACGAGATCGCGTAGTAATCAGGCCAAGAGCAGACACGAAGTTGCTTCTGCGCCGCAATTTTCTGAAGTCTCCCGTCCTGTGCAGTTGCCGGTGCAGTGTTGCCGGCAACCAGAAGGAACAGAATTGTGCAGCAGACAGCCCAAAGGATCCGCGTCGCCATGTCACACCTTTCGTTAACCACTCGACCCTGTTCTTCATCATCGCCGCGCAACGCCATGCGGCGGGAGCGGCATCTTAGCATCGATCGGTTGCAAACGGCAGTGGGTGCTTGGCGTATGGTCCGCGTAGCTGCTATTGTCGCGAGAGCCAACGTCGGCCAGGCACCGGGCCAGGTGCGGATGACCACGCCTGCCCGACCCAACCCGTTCGACCACACCTGACCGTCCGGAACGCAAGCCCTGTCCTCGCCCCCAGCAAAAGCGGATCTGAAGGGTCTTTTCCAGAAGCGCGGCGGCATCATCGCCTTTGCCCTTCTGGCCGTCTTCGCCCTGCTGGTCAATCAGGGACAGCAATTGATCGCCGCGCGCAAGGCGGCGCTCGACACCGCGGAGATCAATCTCGCCAGCCTCGCCGCCGCGTTGGAGGTGTCGACCACCCGCACGGTACAGTCGGTGGACGTCACGCTGTCGGCGATCGTCGATTCCCTGGCCGACGCCAGCTGGACGGGCGAGGATGGCCGGCCCGGTCCCGATCTGGCGGCGCTTCTGACCGACCGGCTGCGGCGGTCGCCGCACCTGCGGGGACTGACCCTGCTGGACCGCACCGGCCGCATCCTGGCCACGACCGAGGGCGCGCATCCCGGCGACGCCTACCTGACGGAGCTGGACGCCTTCCGCCTGCAGACCGCCGGCCAGGGCCGCACGTTGGTGATCGGCGATCCCCGGCCGGGGCGCGGCCTGCTGGACCGCGCGGCGGGGGGCGAGCGGTCCGGGCGCTGGCTTCTGCCGATGAGCCGCGCGCTCCGCGATGCCGACGGCATGCTTCAGGCAGTGGTCGTCGCCACCGTCAACCCGGACTATTTCCAGGGGCTGTACCGCGCGGTCCAGGGCGGCGACGCGGCCGGAGTGGGCGACCGCATCGCGCTCTACCGCTATGACGGCACGCTGCTGACCGTCCAGCCGCAGGCGGGGGAGGAGATCGGCCGCTCCTTCGCCGCGACGCCGCTGTTCCGCGAGCGCCTGCCGCAAGCCGAATACGGCGTGTTCCGCCATTCCGGCACTGATGTCGGCGCCGGTCCCGACACGCGCATCGTCGCCTACCGGACGACACCGGTCTGGCCGCTGGTGCTGACGGTCAGCGTGCGGCAGGACGCCGTGCTTGTGAACTGGCGCGACAATCTGTGGATGGCGACCCTGCTGTCGGGGGGAATGACCCTGCTGTTGGGGCTGTTCGGCCTGCTGCTGGCGCGGTCGCTGGCCGCCCAGCGCCGCCAGGGCGAGGAGTTGGAGGAGGCGAACGCCCGCCTGTCCGCCATCGTCGACACCGCGGCCGAGGGCATCGTCACCGCCCGGCCCGACGGGGTGATCGAAGCCGCCAATCCGGCCGCCCACGCCATCTTCCGCTGCGCGCCGGGCGGGCTGGTCGGCCGGCCGGTGACGGACCTGCTGCCGGCCGACAAGCGCGAGGCCACCGCCCGCGCCCTGTCGGAGATCGCGCGCGGCCGCCGCCCGATGGACACCGCCATCCGCGGGGAAGCCGTTGCGCTCCGGGCAACGCCGGACGGCGAAGAGAGCTTCCCGCTGGCCTACTCCATGGCGCTGGTGAAGACCGCGGCCGGGCCGCTTTACGCCGCAATCCTGCGCGACCTGACGGAAGAGAAGCGGCTGGAGCACACGCTGCGCGACGCCAAGGAGCGGGCGGAGGACGGGCAGCGCATCAAGATGGAATTCCTCGCGACGATGAGTCACGAGATCCGCACCCCGATGAACGGGGTGATCGGCATGGCGGGGCTGCTGCTCGACACGCCGATGGAGGCGGAGCAGCGCACCTATGCCGAAACCATTCGCGATTCCGCCGAATCGCTGCTGGTCATCATCAACGACATCCTGGATTTCTCGAAGATCGATGCCGGCCGCCTGGATCTGGAGGTCGGCGAGTTCGAACTGGTGCCGATGGTCGAAAGTGTGGCGGAAATCCTGGCGCCACGCGCGGCGGCCAAGGGGCTGGACCTGGCCAGCTTCGTGCCGCCCGGCCTGCGCGGCACCCTGCTGGGCGATGCCGGGCGGTTGCGCCAGATCCTGCTGAACCTCGCCGGCAACGCGGTGAAGTTCACCGACAGCGGCAGCGTCACCATCCTGCTGAGCGAGGAGCCGGCCGATCCCGACCAGCCGGCGGGGGACGGCGTCCGCATCCGGTTCGAAGTGCGCGACACCGGCATCGGCATCCCGGAGGAAGAACGCCCCCGCCTGTTCGCCATGTTCACCCAGGTCGATTCGTCCGCTGCACGGCGTCATGGCGGCACCGGCCTGGGGCTGGCGATCTGCAAGCGGCTGGTGGAGCTGATGGGCGGCCGCATCGGGGTGGAGAGCCAGCCGGGCGCCGGCAGCACCTTCTGGGTGTCGATCCCGCTGAAGCGCGGCGCCGGCAGCGCCCATCCCCCGACTCCCGCCGGCAACTGGGCCGGGCGCCGCCTGCTGCTGGTCGACGACATCGCGGTCAACCGCGACCTGCTGACCCGGCAGTTGGACGGCTTCGGCATCGTGACCGAGACCGCGGAGAACGGCGAGCAGGCGCTGGACCGGCTGGCCGCCGCCGCTCATGCGGGGCGTCCGTTCGACGCCGCGATCCTCGACCACCGCATGCCGGGGCTGACCGGGGTGGAGGTGGCGCAACGCATCCGCGCCAATCCGGCGCTGGCCGGGATCCGTCTGGCGCTGGCGTCTTCCCAAAGGCTGGAGGGGCAGGAACCGGAGCGGGCGCCGGTCGACACCCATCTGCCGAAGCCGATCCGCTTCAGCACGCTCTGCCAGTGCCTCGCCCGCCTGCTGGAGCCGCAATCGGGGCCGGAGGCGAAAGAGGCGAAGCCGGCGCCGGACTGGCCGGCACCCACGCGGACCGGCAATGTCGTCACCCTCCCCACCCGGACTCCGGCCGGTCCGGCGGCTCCGCCCGACGGCAAGCCGCGGGCCCGCGTGCTGGTGGCGGAGGACAATCCGGTCAACCAGCAGCTGACGCTGGCGCTGCTGCGCCGTGCCGGCCACAGCGCGGAGGCGGTGTCGAACGGCGAGGAAGCGGTGGAGGCGGTATCCGCCCGCCCCTATGACCTGGTGCTGATGGACGTCCAGATGCCGGTGATGGACGGGCTGGAAGCGACGCGGCGCATCCGCCGGCTGTCCGGCCCGGCCACGCGCATTCCCATCGTGGCGCTGACCGCCAACGCCATGCAGGGCGACGCCGCCATCTGCCTGGAAGCCGGCATGGACGACTATCTGTCCAAGCCGATCAATGCCCGCAAGCTGCTGGACACCATCGCCCGCTTCGTGAAGCCGGCCAGCGGAGAGGATGGCGAGTCCGCCGCTCCGCCATCGTCTCCGCCGGCCGAGCCGGAACCGGCCACCGCCAACGCGGAGAAGATCGAGGAACTGCGCGACGCCCTGGGCAAGGACGGCTTCGCCCTGCTGCTGGAAACCTTCTTCAGCGACAGCCCCATGCATCTCGACCTGCTGCGCAGCGCCATCGACCGCGGCGACTGCGCCGGCATCGAGCGGGAGGCGCACATCCTGAAGGGCTCCGCCGCCAATGTCGGCTTCGACCGGCTGGCCGCCACCGCCCATCATCTGGTCATCGCCGCCCGCCGCCGGGACCAGGACGCGCTGACCCCCGCCGCCGGGATCCGCGTCGCGGAGGAGTTGAAGGCTGCCCAGCAGGCGGCGGCGTCGCTGGAGGCACCCGTCGGCTGAAACGCGCCTCACACGGATCGCGAATCATGCTGCGGCGCAATGCCGCCGGTGATTGTGCGATAGGCTCGATTTCAGTAAAATGCCGCGGATTTTGTTTCCCTCCCTGTTGCGAACCGCTGGAGCCACGCCGACCATGGCCGATGCCGTCACCGCTCTGGTCGTCGACGACGAGGAAATGACCCGCGCCATCGTCGCCGGATATCTGTCCCGCATCGGTTACCGGACACTGGAGGCGGAGACCATGGCGCAAGCCTGGGAAATCCTGTCGGCCAACGGTGCGGCGATCCATGTGGTGCTGCTCGACCGCCGCCTTTCCGACGGGGACGGGCTTGAGCTGTACGAACGGATGAAGGGCATGCCGGAGTTGGCCGGCATCCCCGTCATCGTGCAGACCATCTCCGACAGCAGCGCGGAGATCGCGGCGGCGATCCGCGCCGGGGTGTTCTATTACCTGATCAAGCCCTATGACGGCGCGCTGCTGCGTTCCGTCGTCCGCGCGGCGGAGGAGACGACCGGCCGGCTGAAGAGCCTGCAAGGCGACCTGCGCTCCCGCTCCGACGCCATCGCGCTGCTGCGCGACGCGCGTTTCCGCTTCCGCACCCCGCAGGAGGCGCAGAACCTCGCCATCGCCCTGTCGTCGGTCGCCTCCACCGGGCACAGTCTGACCTTCGGCCTGTCGGAAATCCTGGTCAACGCGGTGGAGCACGGCAATCTCGGCATCGGGTTCGAGGCGAAAGGCCGACTGAAGGCCAGCGGCATGCTGTCCCGCGAGATCGAAGCGCGGCTGGCCTCGTCCGAGCACCGCGACAAGTACGCCACCCTGCATGTGGAGCGCAGCGACAGCCGCGTCATCTTCACCGTCACCGATATGGGGCCGGGCTTCGACTTCAACCGCTACCTGTCGGTCGATGCCTCCCAATCGCACGCCACCCACGGCCGCGGCATCGCGCTGGCCCGCATGGTCGGGTTCGACCAGCTGACCTTCGTCGGCACCGGCAACCGGGTGGTGGGGATCGTCAATCTGGACCGGGAATAGAAATCGGGCTCGGGCTCCTACATTCCCGGCTCGAACACCGCCACGCGGTTGCGGCCCAGATGCTTTGCACGATAGAGCGCGAGGTCGGCGCGGTGGATCGCCCGCTCCAGCGTGTCGGTGGCGCCCTCCAGCCCGGCGATGCCGATGCTTGCGGTCAGGCGGAAGGTTCCGTCCGGTGCCTCGATCGGCATGCGGGCGAGGTGGCGGCGCACCCGCTCGGCCACCACGCGGCTTTCGTCGGCGGTGGCGCCGGGCAGGACCACCACGAACTCCTCCCCGCCCAGCCGGCCCAGCAGGTCGTATTCCCGCAGGATCGCCTGGCAGCCGGCGGCGACCATGCGCAGCGCATCGTCGCCGGTGGCATGGCCGAAGGTGTCGTTGATCCGTTTGAAATGGTCGACGTCCAGCACGAAGACCGACAGCGGTTCGTGGAAGCGGTGGGCGCGGGCCAGCTGGGAACGGGCCAGTTCCATGAAGGAGCGGCGATTGTAGATGCCGGTCAGCGGATCGCGCGATGCCATGTCGCGCAGCGCCTCTTCCATGCTGCGGCGTTCGGTGTAATCGTAGATCCAGGCCAGATTGACCGGCACGCCCTGGATCACCGCCTGGTTCACGGTGAACAGCGTCCAGAAGGGCGACCCGTCGGCCCGCTTGAACTGGACCTCCATGTTGGTGACCCCGCCGCCGCCGCGCAGACGTTCCAGCACGCGCAGGCGCTGGTGGCTGTCCAGGTAATAGTCGCGGGCGCGGCTGCCGATCAGCTTTTCCCGCGGCAGGCCGATCAGTTCGGCGAAGCGGGTGTTGACGAAGACGATCCGCCCGTCGTCGCGCCGGGAAACGGAGACGCCGATCGGGCTCTGCTCCAGGATCGCTTCCAGCCGCTCCTCGTTCGGTCGGGTTTCCGTCAGTTCGTGGATGGCGCCGACGATGCCCATCGGATTGCCGGCCTGGTCGCGGAAGGCGGCCTTGGTCAGGTTGACCATGCGCATCGCGCCCTCCGCCGTGCGGACCGGCGCCTCGTACTGGACGCTGCCCTCCCGCTCCATCACTGCGCGGTCCTGGCCGACATGCTCCCTCGCCATGTCCGGGCCCGTCAGCGCAAAGGTGGTCCGCCGCAGCATGTCCGCCCTGCTGATACCGGTGAGGCGCGCGAAGGCGTCGTTGACCGCAATGTACTGGCCGTCGGCATCCTTGACGAACAGCGGCACCGGAGCCGCTTCCAGCAGGGCGTCGACCATCGGCATTCCGGCGGGGCCGGGGCGGGAGGGGACGCCGTCGCCGGACACCTTCTCCTGACGGCACAGGGCGTCGACATCCGTCACCGTCAGCATCCGCAGCGCATCCGCACCCTCACCATCGGCGTCCGCGGGAAGGGGCATTTCCGCCACCGCCACCCAGCGGACGGCGCCGTCGGCCAGCCGCGCCGGCCATGCCTGCGGCAGGCTGCGATCCAGATCGAACTCGCACAGGCTCCGCCCCGGCAGCCCGCCCGGTTCGCAGCCGAGCAGCCCGTGCAGCGTCGGGTTGGCGTAGCGAATCATCCCCGATGCCGTGACGATGCAAACCCCGACCGGCAAACGGTCGTAGGCCGACCATGCGGAGCCCCGCATGTCATGCACGCCACGGTCGGAGATCATTGCCATGCTTTCCGAAACCAGCATGGCACACAGTGTCCCATAGAATTTTATTTCCCTGCAATGCCGGCGCGGCCCCAAGGGGTCGAAGTGCTCCGGTCAGACTTCTAAAAACAGTTGAGTATATAAAATTCTCGGCGATTGTTCAAGGCGCTGACCTTTTGCTTGGTTGCACCGTCCCAACCTTGTCCCCGCCTTGCTCCCAGGTCCCATGGCCGTCGAGTGCGACGCTAAGCCGCTGCCAGGACTCCTCCGGCCCAGGCAGCCCGAAGCGCAGCCAATCGGGCCGCCGTTCGAACCGGCGCACGAGGATCCCGGCTTCCCCCAACGCGCGATAGAGGCCAGGCGCCCGCCGATCTTCGACGAGGCAGAACAGCGCAGTGCCGCCGACCACCGCCAGACCGGCACGGGACAGCAGGCGGCGCAGCCGCGCCATCGCGTCGTCCAGCATGCCGCGCGTCCCGGCGATCCAGTCGTGGTCGCCGAGCGCCGCAGTGGCGATGGACAGGCCAGGGCCGGACACCGCCCACGGGCCGACGGCGTCGCGCAACGCCGCCGCCAGCCCGGCCGGCGCCAGCGCGATCCCCAGCCGCAGGCCCGCCAGCCCGAAAAACTTCCCGAAGGAGCGCAGGACCACCAGCCCCGGCCGGCCGGCGAAACGGGCGACGCTCTGCTCCGGCTCCATGTCGGCGAAGGCCTCGTCCACCACCAGCCAGCCGCCGCGCGCCGCCTGCGCCTGCGCCAGCTCCAGCAGCCGCTCCGGCGCCAGGAGTCGGCCATCCGGGTTGTTGGGGTTGACCACGACAAGGACATCCGGGGCATCCGGGATCAGGATGTCCGTGCCCCTCACCCCACGCACCTCATGGCCGGCCAGCGTCCAGCAGCGGGCATGCTCGGCATAGGTCGGCTCCACAACCGCGACCCGGCCGGGCGGCAGCAGGCGCGGCAGCAGCTGGATCAGCGCCTGCGAACCGGACGCGGCAGCCACCAGTTCCGCCGATTGCGCGCCGTAGCAGGCGGCGGCGGCGGCGCGCAACGCCTCCTCCTCCGCCCGGCCGGGCAGCCGGGTCCAGGCCTGCGGCGGCACCGGCGGCAGCGGGTAGGGCCAGGGGTTGATGCCGGTGGACAGGTCGATCCAGGGTTCGGGTGCCCCGGGGAAGGCGGCGCGGGCGCCGTCCAGGTCGCCGCCATGCAGCAGCCTGCCGCTACCGCCCACCACGCGCGGCTTGGTCACCGTGCTGTCTTCGGCCATGATCGCGCCTCCTTCACGCCCACCCTCGCGCGGCCAGCCGGCCGCCCCATCCGCTGGAACGTCCCGCCCGTGCCGCTTCATCCCTTCCTGCTCGCCGCCGCGCTCGTCATCGAGGCGGTGGCCGGCTATCCGGACCCACTCTATACCCGCATCCGCCACCCGGTGGTGTGGATCGGTGCGCTTATCGCGCAGCTTGATGGCGCACTCAATCGCGAGGATGACGGTTTCGGCCGGCGCAAGGCATTCGGCGTGCTGGCGCTGGTGGTGCTGCTGCTGACGGTGGGGGGCGTGGCGGTGGCGGTGGCCTGGGCCTGCCGGCTGCTTCCCTTCGGCTGGCTGATCGAGGCGGCACTCGCCTCCACCCTGCTGGCCCAGCGCAGCCTGCACGATCATGTGGCGGCGGTCGCCGACGGCTTCCGCACAGGCGGGCTGGAGGGCGCGCGCAAGGCGGTGTCGATGATCGTCGGCCGCAACCCCGCCACGCTGGACGAGCCGGCCGTCGCCCGCGCCGCCATCGAAAGCCTTGCGGAGAACTTCTCCGACGGGGTGGTGGCGCCGGCCTTCTGGCTGCTGGTGGGTGGCCTGCCGGGACTGGCGCTCTACAAGGCGATCAACACCGCCGACAGCATGATCGGCCACCGCACGCCGCGGCACGAGGCCTTCGGCTGGGCGGCGGCGCGGCTGGACGATCTGGTCAATTTGCCGGGCTCCCGCCTGACCGCCCTGCTGCTGGTCGGGGCGGCCTGGATGATGGAGGGGGCCGACCCGCGGCAGGCGTGGCGGTCCGTGCGGCAGGACGCCCACCGTCACCGCTCCCCCAACGCCGGCTGGCCGGAAGCGGCGATGGCCGGCGCGCTCGACCTGCGGCTGGGCGGCCCGCGCGTCTATGGCGCCACCCGCATCGAGGATGTCTGGCTCGGCGCCGGCCGCACCGCCGCGACCCCGTCCGACATCGGCCGCGCGCTGGCGCTCTACCGCCGCGCCTGCGTTCTGCTGGTCGGCGGAGCGCTGGTGCTGGCGCTGCTGGGCTGATCCGCCGGGCCGCTGATCCGTCACCGCCCCGCCGCCCGCCGCACCATCAGGGATATCCGGCGCGCGACTCGCCGCAGCCCGCGCAGCAGGCGGCGGGCGGCGCGGGCGGGAGCCGTCTCCTTCAGCCAGGCCAGCCATGCGGTCACCCACCCATAGCCCCGCGCGAACCAGCCGATGGTCAGCAGTTTCGGCTTGGCGATGTGGAACAGCCGCTCCACCAGGGTGATCTTCACCAGCTCCGCCCCGGCAATCACGGCGGCGCCGGACAAGGGCCGGCCGGTAGCGAACAGCCACGCCCCGATGGGCTTCGCCGGCTCCAACAGGGCGAGCGGCACCATGACGAGCACCAGCGACGGGTAAGGCCCCAGTCCGGCGATCCAGGCGCCGATCCGACGGCCGACGCGTGCGAAGACCGGAAGTCGTGCGATCCGGCGCAGGACAGGCCGCACCACCCAGTAGGCCAGCGCATCCAGAAGGAAGTACACCAGCGCCGCCAGCGTCCCCACCGGACGCAGCAGGCGGCCCGCCAACGAGCCCGAACGGGAGCGAGAAGGAGCCGACCGTTCGGGAGAATCAGGGTCATGTGGCTGCCCGGAGGGGGAGCGCCTGTTCATCCGTCATATCCCGCCGGACGGCGTAGGTCGCAGTCTACCACCAAGGCGAGCCTTTCGTTCGTAGGAAGGGACTGGCACTGTCCACCCAATTGTCTCCGCACATATGCAAACGATATCGCTACAAACCCGATCGATCCGCACAACCCACCACGACTCCCGTGCCAGGCCAATACGACCCACTGCTCGTCGCCTTATCCTACGTCATCGCCGTCTTCGGCGGTTACGTCGCCCTGGATTTGGCGAATCATGCCCGTATCGGCGAGGGCAATGTACGGAATGACCGCGGCGACGTGCGGCGGCTGGCCGGTGCGGCGCTGGCGCTGGGCGCCGGGATCTGGTCGATGCACTTCATCGGCATGCTGGCCTACCGCAGCGACGTGCCGATCGGCTACGACGCCGGACTGACCGCGCTGTCCTTCCTGCTGGCGGTGGCCGTATCGGGCGCCGGGCTGTTCGCCGTGGCCCGCAACCGGCCGCACCGCTTCACCCTCGGCGTTGCCGGAACACTCACCGGTCTCGGCATCGTCGGCATGCACTATGTGGGAATGGCGGGCATGCGCATGGACATGGAACTGTCCTACGACCTCCTTCTGGTCGCCGTCTCCGTCGCCGTCGCCATCGTCGCCTCGACCGCGGCCTTGTGGCTGGCCTTCCGCACCCGGCGCCCGCTGCAGCGCGCCGCCGGCGCCGTCCTGCTGGGACTGGGCGTGGTGACGATGCATTATACCGGCATGGCCGCGGCGGGCATGGAGCCGGTGACGGAGCTGAGCGCCGCCGGACCGGCCCTGGCGCCCGCCCATCAGGCAGGACACCAACCGGGGATGACGGCCACGGGCCAGGGAATCGCGTTGTCCTCCACCCTTCTCGCCATCATGACCGGGCTCGGGACGCTGTTGCTGCTGTGCCTCGCCCTGCTGTCCTCCCTGCTCGACCGCCGGCAGCAGGCGGACCGCTCGGCGGAGCAGGAGGCGCGCTACCGCGCCATCGTCGACACCGCGGTCGATCCCATCATCCTGATCGACGACCGCGGCACCGTTCAGTCCTTCAACCATGCCGCGGAGAAGACCTTCGGCTACCGCGCCGACGAGGTGATCGGCCGCAACGTCAAGATGCTGATGCCGGAGCCCTACCGCACCGCCCATGACGGCTATCTCGACCGCTACCACCGCACGGGAGAGCGGCGGATCGTCGGCATCGGCCGCGAGGTGGAAGGGCTGCGCAAGGACGGAACCACCTTCCCGCTCGACCTGTCGGTCGGCGAATGGCATGTCGGCAAGCGGCGCATGTACACCGGGATCATGCGCGACATCACCGCCCGCAAGGCGGCGGAGGAGGCGATCCTGCGCGCCCGCGACGAGGCGGAAGCCGCGCGGATCGAGGCGTTGCGCGCCCGCGACGACGCCCAGCGCGCAGACCGCGCCAAGACGAAGTTCCTGGCCGCCGCCAGCCACGACCTGCGCCAACCGCTGCAGTCGCTGTTCTTCTTCGCCCACGCGTTATCGGACAAGCTGGAGGACCACCCGACCGCCCCGCTGCTGGCCAGCATGACCGAATCGCTGACCGGCCTGCGGGTGATGCTGGACAGCCTGCTGGATGTCTCGCGCCTGGATGCAGGGGTGGTGAAGCCCGGCGTCACCGATTTCGCGCTCGGCCCCCTGCTGGACCGTCTGGCGGAGGAATACCGCATCCGCGCGGCGGAATCGGGTCTGGTGCTGCGCCATGTCCCGACCTCCGCCTGGACCAGCAGCGATCCGGCCCTGCTGGAGCGCATCCTGCGTAACCTGATCGAGAACGCGATCCGCTACACCGAACGCGGCCACATCCTGCTCGGCTGCCTGCATCGCGGCGGCGGGCTGCGGCTGGCGGTGCTGGACCAGGGCATCGGCATTCCCGCCGACAAGACCCAGGACATCTTCCAGGAGTTCACCCAGCTTGCCAACCCGGAGCGCGACCGGCGCAAGGGCCTCGGCCTTGGGCTGGCGATCGTGCGGCGGCTGGCCGGGCTGCTGGAGCACGGGGTGACCGTGCGTTCAACGCCCGAGCGGGGCAGCGGCTTCTTCCTCGACCTGCCGGCGGCGGTGCCGCGCCCGATCCCGAAGCCGGTGCGTCTGCCGGTGGAGCCGGCGCGCGCGAAGGGCCTGATCGTGGTGGTCGACGACGACACCATCATCCTGCTGAGCATGCGCGCGATGCTGGAGGAATGGGGATACGACGTGGTCGCCGCCGTGTCGGCCGACGAGGCGATCGAATCGCTGCTGAACCTGGGCCGGCAGCCGGCGATGATCGTCGCCGATTACCGCCTGCGCGAAGGCCGCACCGGCGTGGAGGCGATCCGCGACATCTACGGCGTCTGCGGCGTGCGCGTTCCCGCCGTGGTGCTGACCGGCGACACCGACCCCGCCCGCATCGCCGAGGTCCAGCGCAGCGGCCACCGCCTGATCCACAAGCCGGTGTCCGCCCCCATGCTGCGGGAAATCCTGACGTCGGCTGCCTGAGGGGCGGCCTGCAGGTTCAGGTCCGAAAAAGCGCTCCACTCCACCCATGCAGCCCTGGACGCACGGGCGGCCGGCAACTAGCATCCGCCACCCGAACGAGCCTCCGGCGGCCCCCGCCCGTCGCCGCCCCATTTTCTCCCACGGACCGTGATGCTGCGCCGTTCCCTGATCCGCGCCGGCGAGACCTGCGCTTTCCACCTCCGCGCCGCCCTGGCGCGGGCGCTGTCCCGCCCCGCTCCTCCGCCTGCCGCGCCTCCCCCCGCCGGCTATCCGCCGCATCAGCCGCAGCAGGGGCCGGTCCCATATCCGGGCGCGCCCTATCCCGGCACCCCCTATCCGCAGGCGCCGCAGCAGCCGGTCGATCCGTCGAACGGCTATCCCCCAGGCGGCTATCCCCCAGGCGGCTACCCACCCGGCAGCTATCCGCCCGCCCCGCCCCCCTATCCGCAGCAGCCCGTGCCGCCGCCCGTGCCGCCCTATGCCGGGCAGCCGGCCTACGGCACGCAGCCTCCCTATGCCGCGCCTCCGCCGAACCGTCCGCGTTTCCGCCTGCCGCGCGGGCGCTGGGGCAAGGTCGCCGCGGTCGCAGGATTGCTGGTGCTGCTGCCGCCGGTGGCTCTGCTCGGCACCTATCTGTGGATGCGGGCGCAGCAGCCGCAGACCAGCGGCACCGTCGCCATCCCCGGCAGCGGCGCCCCGGCGGAGATCGTCCGCGACGACCGGGGCGTCGTCCACATCTTCGCCGCGACGGAGCGCGACGCCTACCGCGCGCTTGGCTATGCCCATGCCCAGGACCGGCTGTGGCAGATGGAGACGATGCGCCGGGCCGGCGCCGGCCGCTTGGCCGAGCTGATCGGCGTCAAGTACGGCGACTTCGCGCTACGCACCGACCGTTTGATGCGCACGCTGGGGGTCCGCCGTTCGGCCGAGGCGATGGCCGCCACCCTGTCGCCCGACGCCCGCGCCGCCTTCGACGCCTATGCCGAGGGCGTGAACGCCTATCTTGAGACGCGCTCCGAAGCGCTGCCGCTCGAATTCCAGCTTCTGCGCCACACGCCGGAGCCCTGGACCGTCGCCGACAGCCTGGTCTGGGCCAAGCTGATGGCGCTGCAGCTGTCCGCCAATTACCGAGACGAGCTGTTCCGCTCCCGCGTGATGGAGCGTCTGTCGCCGCAGCAGATCGACGACCTGTTCCCGTCCGACACCCCCGGTGCCCCTACCACGCTGGCCGGCGAGCTGCGCGGCATGGACATGCGGGAGATGGTGCGCCGCACCCTGGCGGCCTTGCCGCAGATGGGCTTCGACACCGCCTCCAACGAATGGGTGCTGACCGGTGCGCGCACCACCACCGGCAAGCCGATCCTCGCCAACGACCCGCATCTGGGGCTGGAGGCGCCGATCCTCTGGTATCTCGCCCGCATCGTGACGCCGGGCTTCACCAGCGCCGGGGCGACGGTGCCGGGCGTGCCGCTGACCATCCTCGGCCACAACGGCAAGGTCGCCTGGGGCTTCACCACCACCCACAGCGACACCCAGGACCTGTTCGTCGAGAAACCGGATCCGCGGGACCCGAGCCGCTATCTGACCCCCGACGGCAGCGAGCCCTTCGAGACGCGGGCCGAGACCATCGCCGTCGCCGACGAGGCGCCGCAGACGCTGACCGTGCGCGGCACGCGCCACGGACCCGTCATCTCCGACCTAGACGCCCCACCGGCAGACGGCTCCGCCGGCCCGGTTCTGGCGCTGTCCTTCCCAGGCCTTGCCGACGACGACACCAGCGCCGAGGCACTGTACCGCCTGAACCATGCCGCGACGGCGGAAGCCGCGCGCGACGCGTTGCGCCTGCATGTCGCCCCGCAGCAGAATGTCGTCTATGCCGACGTGAGCGGGGAGGTCGGCTTCATCACCCCCGGCCGGGTGCCGATCCGCCGCAAGGGCGACGGGCGCGTGCCGGTTCCGGGCTGGACCGGCGAGTATGACTGGACCGGCTTCCTGCCCTATTACGCGCTGCCACAGGCGGTGAACCCGCCGTCGGGCCAGTTCGTCAACGCCAACAACGCGGTGGTCGGGCGCGACTATCCCTACCGCCTCGCCACCGAATGGCCGGACCCGTCGCGCGCCAGGCGCATCGTCGAGATGCTGGGCGCCGGGCGCCATTCCGTCGAGGATGTGGCGCGCCAGCAGATGGACATCGTTTCGCTGCCCGCCCGCGATTTCCTGCCGGAACTGCTGAAATACCCGACCCCTCCCGGCCTTGCCGGCGATGCGGCGGCGCTGCTGCGCGGCTGGGACGGGCGGATGGACCGCGAGCGGCCGGAGCCGCTGATCTTCACCATGTGGCTGCGGGAACTGGTGCGGGCGGTCTTCGCCGACGAGTTGGGTCCCGACTTCGCCGCCTACTGGGATCTGCGGCCGGAGGCGCTGCGCCGTGTCATTCACGACCGGCCGGACTGGTGCGACGACGTCACCACCCCGCAGAAGGAAAGCTGTGCCGACATGATCGGCCGGTCGCTGGAAAGCGCGATGCCGGCGCTGGCCGAGCGCCACGGCTCCAGCCTGAAGAGCTGGCGCTGGGGCGACGACCACAAGGCCGATCTCTCCCACCGGATGCTGGGCCGCCTGCCGCTGATCGGCGGGATGGCGGATGTGTCGGTGGAGACCGACGGCGACTTTTTCACCGTCAACCGCGGCTCGACGACCATCCGCAGCGCCACGAATCCGTTCCGCCATGTCCATGGCGCCGGGTTCCGCGCGGTCTATGATCTGGCCGACCTGGACAATTCCCGCTTCGTGATCGCCACCGGCCAGTCCGGCAACATCTGGTCCCGCCATTGGGGCGATCTGGTGGAGATGTGGCGCGACGGCGGCGCGTTGCGTCTGGCCGGCGACCGTGGCACGCTGGTCTCGGCAGGGGCGGAGGTGCTGACACTCACACCACGCAACACCGGGACAACCAACAAATGACCATAACTCTGGAGGACGTGCGCGCCGCCGCGGCGCGCATCGCGGGGCATCTGCCCCGGACGCCCACGGTAGAGGCGCCCCGCCTGGGGGACATGGCGGGATGCCGGCTGCACGTGAAGCTGGAGAACCTGCACGCCACGTCGTCCTTCAAGGAGCGCGGCGCGCTGAACAAGCTGCTGTCGCTGGGCGAGGCGGAGCGCCGCGCCGGCGTCATCGCCATGTCCGCCGGCAACCATGCCCAGGCGGTGGCCTGCCACGCCACACGGCTCGGCATCCGCTCCACCATCGTCATGCCCGGCTTCACCCCCTTCACCAAGGTGGAGCGCACCGAGAATCTCGGCGCCACCGTCGAGCTGCATGGTGAGACGCTGAGCGAGGCCGCCGCCTTCGCCCAAGACCTCGCTGCACGCGACGGGCTGACCTTCGTCCATCCCTATGACGACCCTCTGGTGGCCGCCGGCCAGGGCACCGCGGCGCTGGAGCTGCTGGAGGATGTGCCGGACCTCGACGTGCTGGTGATCCCCATCGGCGGCGGCGGGCTGATCGCCGGCATGGCGACGGCGGCCAAGGCGCTGCGGCCGGACCTTGAGATCGTCGGCGTCCAGTGCAGCCTCTACCCCGCCGTGCGGCAGGCGCTGGCTGGACAGCCGATCACCTGCGGCGGCGCCACGGTGGCGGAGGGCATCGCGGTGAAGGCGCCGGGCGCCCTGACCCTGCCGATCATCCGCGCCCTGGTCGACGACGTGGTGGAGGTGGGCGAGGCGCGGCTGGAGGAAGCGGTCTACCGCCTCGCCACCGTGCAGAAGCAGGTCGCCGAGGGGGCCGGCGCCGCGGCGCTGGCCGCCGTGCTGGAGGATCCGGAGCGCTACCGCGGCCGCAAGGTCGGCATCGTGCTGTCGGGCGGCAACATCGACTCCCGCATCATGGCCCAGGTGCTGATGCGCGGGCTGGTCTATGAGGGCCGCATCGTCCGCCTGCGCATCGGCATCACCGACGCCCCCGGCGCGCTCGCCCGCGTCACCCGCCTGCTGGGCGAGGCCGGCGCCAACATCGTCGAGGTCCACCACCAGCGGCTGTTCCACAATGTGCCGGTGAAGATGGCGGAGGTCGACGTGGTCCTGGAAACCCGCAACCAGACCCATGTCGAGACCCTGATCGCCCGCATGAAGGACGCCGGCTACCCGACCACGCTGATGGTCGAGGTGGGGTGAGCACCACACCCTCTCCCGCGACGGGAGAGGGTACTCCTTCCACTGCCTGAAAATTGACCAACGGGACAGGTCCGGCCCGAAAATTGTGCGTCTGCCGGAGCAGCGCCCGGCCCGAACATTGTCCATCCCGTCAGTTCCTGTCCCGGCAGACAGGTTTTCCCGCAGTGAAAACAAAGCGCTGCCCCTTTACACCGCCCCCCTCGCCCCGTGTGGCTCACTTCTTGCTTCCGTTCCCCGCGAGAGACGCCAACGCGAAGGGACGAACGCCGTGCCAGCCGCCCAGCCCGCACCGCTCACTCTGGTTCCGCCGGCCGCCGAACCGGCGCCGCGCACCATCGTCGACATCCGCAACCTGACCCTGACCTATCAGGCCGCCGATCATCCGGTCTACGCGCTGAGCGACGTCAGCCTGTCGATTGCCAAGGGCGACTTCATCTCGCTGATCGGCCCCAGCGGCTGCGGCAAGACCACGCTGATGCGGGTGGTCGCCGACCTGGAACAGCCGACCTCCGGCGAGGTGACGGTCAACGGCATGACGCCGGAACAGGCACGGCTGAAGCGTGCCTACGGCTATGTCTTCCAGGCCCCGGCGCTCTATCCCTGGCGTACGGTAGAGCGCAATGTCACGCTGCCGCTGGAGATCATGGGATTGCCCAAGGCCGAGCGGCAGCAGCGCGCCCGCGAACAACTGGAACTGGTCGGGCTGTCGGGCTTCGAGCGCAAATTCCCCTGGCAGCTGTCCGGCGGCATGCAGCAGCGCGTGTCCATCGCCCGCGCCCTCGCCTTCAACCCCGACCTGCTTCTGATGGACGAGCCGTTCGGCGCGCTGGACGAGATCACCCGCGACCACCTGAACCTGCAGCTCACCCGCCTGTGGCTCGGCACCCGCAAGACCTGCATCTTCGTCACCCATTCCATCGCCGAGGCGGTGTTCCTGTCCACCCGCATCGTGGTGATGAGCCCGCGCCCCGGCCGCATCCTCGACGTCATCGACTGCGACGGCGACCTGCCGCGCGAGCGCACGCTGGACATCCGCGAAAGCCCGGAGTTCCAGCGCATCGCCCACCGCGTCCGCGAAGGGCTGATGGAGGGCCACAGCTATGACGACTAAGGGCTCCTTGCCGGTGGTGGTGATGGCGCTGGCGGTGCTGGCGCTGTGGTACATCGGCGCCGTCTGGCTGAACGCGCCGATGGCGACGGATGCGCTGAACCGCGCCGGCCAAAGCTGGACCACCGCAGACCTGATCCGCGCCACGCTGGCGATGAAGCGGCCGATCCTGCCGACGCCGGATCAGGTGGCGCTGGACCTCTACACCTCCCTGACCGGCCATCCGGTGACCAGCATCCGCAACCTGCTCTACCACACCGGCGTTACTGCCGGGGCGGCGCTCGCCGGCTTCGGCATGGGGGTGGTTCTGGGGGTGGCTTTGGCGGCGGGGATCGTCCAGGCGCGCACCCTGGAATCGAGCCTGCTGCCCTGGGTCATCGCGTCCCAGACCGTGCCGATCCTGGCCATCGCGCCAATGATCGTGGTGATCCTCGGCAACATGGGCTTCACCGGGCTGCTGCCCAAGGCGATCATCGCCATGTATCTGTGCTTCTTTCCGATCACCATCGGCATGGTGAAGGGGTTGCGCTCCGCCGATCCGCTGACGCTGGACCTGATGCGGACCTACAGCGCCGGCACCGCCCAGACCTTCCGGCTGCTGCGCCTGCCGGCCTCCCTGCCCTACCTGTTCACCAGCCTGAAGATCGCGGTCGCCGCCAGCGTCGTCGGCGCCATCGTCGCGGAGCTGCCGACCGGCGGACAGGCTGGGTTGGGCGCGCGGCTGCTGTCCGGCTCCTACTACGGCCAGACCGTGCAGATCTGGAGCGCGCTGGTGATGGCGGCGCTGCTGAGCGTCACGCTGGTCGCCGCCGTGGGCCTCGCCGAGCGGGCGTTGGTGCCGGGCGGCCGGGGAGGTGCGCGATGAAGCGTCCCACCATGGCCCTCCCGCAAATGGCGCACTCAGATATGGCGCCCTGGCCGCTCGTCATGCTGGCCGCCCCGCTGCTGCCCTTCGCCGGCTTGGACGGCACCACCCTGTTCCTGCCACAGCTTCCCATCGCGCTTGCCCTGTTCGCCGTGACCATTGCGACGATCCTCGGCCGCCGCCTGCCGGGCTCCGCCCTGGGGGAGGCCCTGCTCCTGCTGGCCGGGGTCGCCTCCGCCTATGCCGCGCCGCTGGTGCTGCTGAAGGAGGGCTACGGCCTCGCCCAGGCCGGCGGTTTGTGGGTCTATCTGGCCGGCGCCACCCTGCTGCTGTGGCGGGTGCTGGCCCTGCTGGCGATGGTCAGCGGTCCGGCACGGCTGGCCGGTCCCGCCCTGTTCGGGCTGGCGCTGGTGATGCTGTGGGAGATCCTGACCCGCGGTTTCCAGGTGCCGACCATCCTGCTGCCGCCGCCCAGTACGGTGCTGTCCGCCTTCGCCGTTCATGCCGCCGATCTGTGGGACGATTTCAGGCAGACGGTGCTGGTCTCCGTCCTGCGCGGCTATCTGATCGGCTGCGGCGCCGGCTTTCTCGTGGCGATCCTGGCCGACCGGGTGCCCTTCCTGGCGCGCGGGCTGCTGCCGCTCGGCAATCTCGCCAGCGCGGTGCCGGTGGTGGGCATCGCGCCGATCATGGTGATGTGGTTCGGCTTCGACTGGCAGTCCAAGGCCGCCGTCATCGTGGTGATGACCTTCTTCCCCATGCTGATCAACACGCTGGCCGGGCTGCAGAGCGCCGAGCGCATCCAGTTGGACCTGATGCGGTCCTACGGCGCCGGTTACTGGCGCACGCTGGCGATGCTGCGGCTTCCCTGCGCCTTGCCCTTTTTGTTCAACGGACTGAAGATCAACTCAACCTTGGCCCTGATCGGGGCCATCGTCGCCGAGTTCTTCGGGACGCCGGTGGTGGGGATGGGCTTCCGCATCTCCACCCAGGTCGCCCGGATGAATCTGGATGTCGTGTGGGCGACCATCGCCGTCGCGGCACTCACCGGATCGCTGCTCTACGGCGCATTGGCGCTGGCGGAGCGGCGCGTCACCGCTTGGCACCCGTCTTTGCGCAAACGCTGACCGCCTTCCTTCAAGCCGAAACAAACCCCAGCCAGAAGAGGATCGAACGCGATGAAGACCCTTGCCTCCGCCGTCCTGCTCGCCGCCACCGCGCTCACCGGCCTCGCCGGCTGGGGTGCGCCGGCCGCCGCCGCCGATGCGCTGACGCTGCAGCTGAAATGGGTCACCCAGGCCCAGTTCGCCGGCTATTACGTCGCGGCGGCCAAGGGCTTCTACAAGGACGCCGGGCTGGACGTCACCATCAAGGCCGGCGGCCCCGACATCAACCCGACCCAGGTCATCGCCGCCGGCGGCGCCGACGTGATCGTCGATTGGATGCCGTCGGCGCTCGCCAGCCGGGAAAAGGGCGTGCCGCTGGTCAACATCGCCCAGATGTTCCAGAAGTCCGGCATGATGCTGACCTGCCGCAAGGACGCCAACATCAAGGATCCGAAGGACTTCAAGGGCAACACCCTGGGCGTCTGGTTCTCCGGCAACGAATATCCGTTCCTGTCCTGGATGAGCAAGCTGGGCTATTCCACCTCCGGCTCCAACCCCGACGTGAAGGTGCTGAAGCAGGGCTTCAACGTCGATCCGCTGCTGCAGAAGCAGGCGGCCTGCATCTCCACCATGACCTACAACGAGTACTGGCAACTGATCGAGGCCGGCATGAAGGCCGACGAACTGACCGTCTTCAAATACCAGGACCAGGGCGTCGCGACGCTGGAGGATGGGCTCTACGCCACGGAGAAGTCGCTGTCCGATCCCAAGATCGTCGAAAAGCTGGCGAAATTCGTCAAGGCTTCCGCCAAGGGCTGGGAATATGCCGCCAAGAACCAGGCGGAGGCGGTGAAGATCGTGCTGGAGAACGACACCACCGGCGCCCAGACCGAGGAACACCAGACCACAATGATGCAGGAGGTCGCCAAGCTGATCGAGGGCGGCGCCAAGGGAACCGGCTATCTCGACCCGGCCGACTTCAACCGCACGGTGGACATCCTGATGTCGGGCGCCTCGGCGCCGGTGATCTCCAAGAAGCCGGAAGGCGCCTACAGCCACGCAGTGTTCGACGCGGCGGCCAAGCTGTAAGGCTGCCAAAGGCCGGAAAGAAGGGGTGGTCCGCCACCCCTTCTGCTTTTCCGTCCCCGTCTGCACAAGACAGACGTGCATTTCTGCCGGTAAAAGACTTTCCGCATGAGGAGCGCAAGAGATATATTAGTAAGCACGGCGTCACGCCGCTGACATGAACGGATAGAACATGGACTCCAACGCGGGCGATATGAATCTGGCGGACGCGGCCGCACCGGCGCGCCGCCGTCGCCGCCGGCCCGCCAGCGCCACCGCAAGGCCGGCCCATCGCGGCGCCACCGTGTCGGGCACCATCTACCGCGACCTGCGCGACGACATCGTCTCATTGCGCCGCAAGCCGGGCGAACCGCTGATCGAGAAGGAAGTGGCCGATACCTACGGCGTCAGCCGCACGCCCGTGCGCGAGGCGATGCTGAAGCTGGCTGACGAAGGGCTGGTGGAGGTGTTCCCGCAGTCCGGCACCTTCGTCGCCCGCATTCCCTTGAGCGCCTTGCCCGAAGCCATCGCCATCCGCCGCGCGCTGGAAGAGGCGACGGTGCGCTATGCCGCCGAACAGGCGACCGGCAGCCAGGTGGCCCGCCTGCGCGCCAACCTGGAGCTGCAGCGGGAAATGCAGGAGGCCGGCAACTTCGACGGCTTCCACGATGCCGACGAGGATTTCCACGCGCTGCTGGCGGAGATGTCGGGCTATCCCGGCTTCTGGACGTTGACTCAGCAGGTGAAGCGGCAGGTCGACCGCTACCGCCACCTGACGCTTCCGGTCGCCGGCCGGATGGAAAAGGCCCTTGCCGAACACAGCGCCGTCGTCGAGGCGATCGCCGCCCGCGACCCGGACCGTGCCGTCGCCGAGCTGCGCCGCCACCTGACCGACCTTCAGCTGGGCATCGCCGACGTCCAGCGGACCAATCCGCAATATTTCACCAGCTGACGGCGGAGGAGAGGGCGCCCCCTTACACCGTCCGCGTCTCGTAATCCGTGAAGCTCGCCTTGCGCGGGATGTAACCGCTGGCGAAATGGGACGAGGATACGATCATGTCGGCGGTGGCCTCGTTGCAGGCCATCGGGATGTTGTACAGCGTGGCAAGGCGGGTCAGCGCCTTCACGTCCACGTCGTGCGGCTGGGCGGTCATCGGATCGACGAAGAAGACCAGCAGGTCGATCCGCCCCTCCGCGATCATGGCGCCGATCTGCTGGTCGCCGCCGAGCGGGCCGCTCTTCAGCGGGGTCACGTCGAGAGTGGGGTGGGCGGCGCGCACCTTCTGACCGGTGGTGCCGGTCGCCCAATAGGCGTGGCCGTCCAGCACCGCGATGTTGGCACCGATCCAGGCGATGAGATCCGCCTTGCGGGCGTCGTGGGCGACGAGGGCGATGCGCTTGCGGGACTGCTGGACGGTCATGGATTGGATCTCCGGAGAATGCCGCTCTACTGATATATTAGATTGGCCGTAGGCGCAACGCGAGCGCCCCGCAGGACCCGGCCGACACGGCATTCCCGCGATTTTGTCGCGCATTCTCCGTTGGCTGAAATGTCCGGCTTTCCATCATTAGAGCTTGCCCGTTTTACTAGTATATTAGTATGATCGGGGCAGACTTGCCGTATCGCCGGCCCACCCGAAATCGAAGGACCCGATCGACATGAAAATCTCCGTCCGCCACGCCTCCCACCCCGACGCGGTGCGCAGCTTCGATTCAGAGACGCTGCGCGACCACTTCCTGGTTCCGACCCTGTTCGAGGCGGACGAGACCGTCTTCACCTACAGCCACGTCGACCGCTTCGTCGTCGGCGGCGCCATGCCGGTCGCCGGCCCGGTCAAGCTGGTGTCGTCCAAGGAGATCGGCTCGCCCAACTTCCTCGACCGGCGCGAGCTGGGCGTGGTCAATGTCGGCGGTCCCGGCCGCGTCACCGTCGACGGCTCCGTGTTCGAACTGGCGCCGCGCGATGCGCTCTATGTCGCGATGGGCAGCAAGGACGTCACCTTCGAAAGCCTGGACCGCCGCGAGCCGGCCAAGTTCTACCTGAACAGCACGCCGGCCCATGCGCGGTTCGAGACGATGAAGATCTCCATCGGGCAGGCCAAGGCCGTGCATCTGGGCGACCCGGCCCAGTCGAACGAGCGCACCATCTACCAGATGATCCACCCCGACGTGGTCCGCACCGCGCAGTTGGTGCTGGGCATGACCGTGCTGAAGCCGAACAACATGTGGAACACAATGCCGTGCCACACCCATGACCGGCGCTGCGAGGTCTATTTCTACTTCGACCTGCCGGAGGACGCCCGCGTCTTCCACCTGATGGGCGAGCCGGAGCAGACCCGCCACATCGTCGTCGCCAACGAGCAGGCCGTGATCTCCCCGCCCTGGTCGATCCATTCCGGCGTCGGCACCCGCAACTACACCTTCATCTGGGCGATGGGCGGCGACAACCAGGACTTCACCGACATGGACTTCGTCGCCATGGACCGCCTGCGCTGAGGACAGACGCAGCCATGAGCAAGTCCTTCAACCTGTCCGGCCGGACGGCGCTGGTCACCGGTGCCAACACCGGCATCGGTCAGGCCATCGCCGTGGCGCTGGCCGAGGCCGGCGCCGACGTGGCGGTGGCCGGCCGCACCCCGCCGGTGGAAACTCAAGGGATGGTGGAGCGCGCCGGCCGGCGCTTCGTCTCCATCTCCGCCGACTTCACCAGCATCGAACCGGTCCCCCGCATCATGGAGGAGGCGGTCGCAGGTCTCGGCCATGTCGACATCCTGGTCAACAATGCCGGCATCATCCGGCGCGCCGATTCCATCGACTTCACCGAAGCCGACTGGGACGACGTGATGAACGTCAACATCAAGTCGGTGTTCTTCCTCTGCCAGGCGTTCGGACGCCATGTCTTCGCGCGCCGGGCCGCAGGCGAGGATGCCAAGGGCAAGATCATCAACATCGCCTCGATGTTGTCCTTCCAGGGCGGCATCCGGGTGCCGTCCTACACGGCCTCCAAAAGCGGCATCGCCGGCATCACCAAGCTTCTGGCCTGCGAATGGGCGGGCAAGGGCATCAACGTGAACGCCATCGCTCCGGGCTATGTCGAGACCAACAACACCACGGCTCTGCGTGCCGACGAGACGCGCAATGCCGAGATTCTGGCGCGCATCCCGGCCGGGCGCTGGAGCGTGCCATCCGACATGGCCGGCCCGGCGGTGTTTCTGGCCTCCGACGCCTCCGACTATGTCCACGGCATCACCCTACCGGTCGATGGTGGCTGGCTGGCGCGCTGACGGGGAACCAACCCCCGCTGCCGCGCCCGTCCGGGGCGGCGGCGGGACCTCAGGGGAAGAAGGAAGAAGACCAATGACCACCGACGTGTTCGTGACCGCGGACGATATCCCGTGGCAGGATCTCGGCGACGGGGTGCGGCGCAAGATCCTCGGCTACAACGACGCCATGATGATGGTGCGGGTGGAGTTCGAGGCCGGCGCCATCGGCGCGCAGCACCGCCATCCGCATGTCCAGTGCGCCGTGGTGGAGAAGGGGTCCTTCGACGTCACCATCGACGGCCGCACCAAACGGCTGAACACCGGCGACGGTTATATGGTGCCGTCCAACGTGCTGCATGGCGTGGTGGCGCTGGAGCCCGGCGTGCTGCTCGACATCTTCACGCCGATCCGCGAGGACTTCCTGGGCGAGCCGGTGGCTTACGCCGCCGCGGCCGACGCCACCCAGGCTTGAACCGCCATTGGGGAAAGGGGACCGAACTGGCCCCCTCCCTCCCCGGCCCCCTTTGCCATCGGGTCAGGCGAGGTCGCCGGGTGCGGTGAAGTAGCGCGGATAGTCGCGGCGGATGTCGGCGACCGAGATCTGCAGGTCGTCCAGATGCTCGTCCAGCGCCTTGATGGCAGCCGCCGGATCGTTGGCCGCGATGGCGTCGACAATGGCGGTATGCTCGGCGATCACCTCGGCGACGCGGCCGAGCACCGGCAGGGTCAGCAGGCGGTAGCGGTCGATCTGCACCTTGGTCTGCTGGATCAGCGTCCAGAATCCGGGATAGCCGGCGATCTCCGCGACCAGAGCGTGGAACGCCTCGTCGGCCTGATGGAAGCCGGGGAAATCCGCGGCCTCCTGCATCTCCTTCTGCAACTCCAGATTGGCTCGCAGCGCTGCGATCTGGCTGCGCGTGGCACGCGCCGCGGCATAGCGCACCGTCGCCTCTTCCAGCGCCTTGCGGATGGCAAAGGCCTCCGGCAGGCCGTCCAGCGGGATGCGCGCCACGAAGGTGCCGGATTGCGGGAAAATCTCGATCAGCCCCTCGTCGGCCAGCTTCAGCACCGCTTCGCGCACCGGCGTGCGGCTGACGCCGTAGGTCTCGGCGATCTGCTTTTCGGCGATGGCGTCGCCCGGCTTGCGCTTCAGCGAGACGATCTCGCCCCGCAGGTCGCGGTAGATGCGCGACGCCACCGTCGCGGCGCGGCGCGGCGGCCGGACCGTCGCGGCCGGGACCGCGGCGCGGCGGGCGGTTGCAGGGGCCAGGCCGCCTTCATCGTCTGTCGTCGCGACCTTCTTCACCGATGGCTCCATTCCGGCAGGCATGTAACGGGGCGGCAGTCTTCCGCCCCTGGGGCGTTCCTCGTTTCCCGCAATCTACCCGCCCCGCTTCACCAAGGTCAAACCCATCGCCAGCATCACGCCCGGCCTTCTGCACAGATCAGGTGCGGCGACTGGGCGCAGGCCTTGCTGGCATCTACACCCCGCCATGGGAACGATTGGGCTTGCAATCATATCTGATATATTAATATTATACGGCCAGCCGGTAGGGACGGTCCCCCGCACGGACCCCGCCTTCTCCCCACCCTGCTTTTGTCACTCTCTTGCAGCGCAGAGGCTTCCGATGCTTCACCCCGACCGTCTGTTCCCGAGCGACCCGACGCAGCGCTCCATCGCGCGGCGCCTCTACGGCGAAGTCAGCGCCCTGCCGATCATCAGCCCGCACGGCCACACCGATCCGTCCTGGTTCGCGAAGGATGAGGCGTTCCCCGACCCGGCGAGCCTGTTCGTCAAGCCCGACCATTATGCCTTCCGCATGCTGTACAGCCAGGGAATTCCGCTGGAGCAGCTGGGCGTGCCGCGCAAGGACGGCGGGGAGACCTCGTCCGACAATCGCGCCATCTGGCGCCTGCTGGCCTCCAACTGGCACCTGTTCCGCGGCACGCCGACGTCGATGTGGCTGACCCACGCCTTCGAGACCGTGTTCGGCGTCACCGAGCGCCTTAGCGCCGACAGTGCCGACCGCATCTACGACCAGATCGAGGAGTGCCTGGGCAAGCCGGAGTTCCGTCCGCGCGCCCTGTTCGAGCGCTTCAACCTGGAAGTGCTGGCGACCACCGAATCGCCGCTCGACAGGCTGGAGCACCACAAGGCGATCCGCGAGAGCGGCTGGAAGGGCCTGGTCATCACCGCCTTCCGTCCCGACCCGGTCGTCGATCCGGAGTTCGAGGGCTTCCGCGAGAACCTCGCCGAGCTGGCCCGCATCACCGGCAAGGACACCGCGACCTGGGACGGCTATCTCGCCGCGCTGGCCGACCGCCGCCTGTATTTCAAGAGCTTCGGCGCCACTTCGACCGACCACGGCCACCCGACGGCGGCGACCGCCGATCTGGCTCCCGCCGAAGCCGCCAAGCTGTTCGACATCGTCCGCCGCGGCGGCGCCACGGCCGAGGAGGCCGAGCTGTTCCGTGCCCAGATGCTGACCGAAATGGCGCGGATGAGCCTGGAGGACGGTCTGGTCATGCAGATCCACCCCGGTTCCTTCCGCAACCACAACACCCGCCTGTTCGAGCGTTTCGGCCGCGACAAGGGCGCCGACATCCCGGTCGGCACCGAATATGTGCGGGCGCTGAAGCCGCTGCTCGACCGCTTCGGCAACGAGCGCGACCTGACCATCATCCTGTTCACGCTGGACGAGGACAGCTATTCCCGCGAGCTGGCGCCACTGGCCGGCCATTACCCGGCGCTGCGCGTCGGCCCGGCCTGGTGGTTCCACGACAGCCCCGAGGGCATGCGCCGTTACCGCGAGATGATCACGGAGACTGCCGGCTTCTACAACACGGTCGGCTTCAACGACGACACCCGCGCCTTCTGCTCGATCCCGGCCCGCCATGACGTGTCGCGCCGCGTCGATTGCAGCTTCCTCGCCCGTCTGGTCGCGGAGCACCGGATGGACGAAGACGAGGCGGCGGAACTGGCCGTCGACCTCGCCTACCGCCTCGCCAAGAACGCCTACAAGCTGTGATTGGTTGAGCTGTAACGCCGAGATCCCCCTCTCCCCCCCGGGGAGAGGGTCGGGGTGGGGGGGATGCACCGCAGGATTTTCCCAAAGGTCCCGCCACGCTTCCCCCTCACCCTAACCCTCTCCCCGGGGGGGAGAGGGGATCTTAAGTCTCCCGCGCCTTAAGGACATCTTCCCATGGCATCGCTGACCATCCGCCTGCACCCCGCCGACAACGTCGTCGTCGCCGGCGCCGACCTGGAGCCCGGCACCGCCCTGCCCGGCACTGATGTCGCGACCACCGGGCCGGTGCCGGCCGGGCACAAGGTCGCGGTGCGCGCCATCGCACCGGGCGAGCCGGTGCGCAAGTACAATCAGGTCATCGGCTTCGCCACCGCGGCCATCCAGCCGGGCGACCATGTCCACGTCCACAACATGGGCATGGGCAGCGATTTCGAGCGCGATTACGCCTTCGGCGCCGACGTCCATCCGGTGGAAATGATCCCGGAGGCCGAGCGCGCCACCTTCCAGGGCATCGTTCGCGCCGACGGCCGCGTCGCCACCCGCAACTACATCGGCGTGCTGACCTCGGTGAACTGCTCCGCCACCGCGGCGCGGATGATCGCCGACCATTTCCGTGGCTCCGCGCTGGCCGCCTATCCCAACATCGACGGCGTCGTCGCCCTGACCCACGGCTACGGCTGCGGCATGGCCGGCAGCGGCGAGGTGATGGACACGCTGCGCCGGACCATCGCCGGCTATGCCCGCCATCCGAACTTCGCCGCGGTGATCCTGCTGGGCCTCGGCTGCGAGGTGAACCAGATCGACAAGCTGATGGAGGCCACCGGCCTGGAGGCAGGATCCCGCGTCATCCCCATCGGCATCCAGGACATGGGCGGCACCGCCGCGGCGGCCCGCGAAGGCATCCGCCGGATCGAGGCGCTGCTGCCGGAGATCAACGACGTCACCCGCCAGACCCTGCCGGCCAGCCACCTGACGCTGGCTCTGCAGTGCGGCGGCTCCGACGGCTATTCGGGCATCACCGCCAACCCGGCGCTGGGCTATGCCGTCGACCTGCTGGTCCGCAACGGCGGCACTGCGGTGCTGAGCGAGACGCCGGAGGTCTATGGCGCCGAGCATCTGCTGACCCGCCGCGCCGTCCGCCGCGAGGTGGGCGAGGCGCTGGTCGAGCGCATCGGCTGGTGGGAGGAATACACCAGCCGCACCGGCGGCGAGATGAACAACAACCCGTCGCCCGGCAACAAGAAGGGCGGCCTGACCACCATCCTGGAGAAGTCGCTGGGTGCGGTCGCCAAGGGCGGCACCACGCCGATGACCGCCGTCTACCGCTATGCCGAGCCGATCACCGACAAGGGCTTCGTCTTCATGGACACCCCCGGCTACGACCCGGTGTCGGCGACCGGGCAGGTGGCGGGCGGCGCCAACGTGCTGTGCTTCACCACCGGCCGCGGTTCGGTCTTCGGCTGCAAGCCGACGCCCAGCCTGAAGCTGGCGACCAACAGCGAACTGTTCCGCAAGATGCCGGACGACATGGACATCGATTGCGGCGCCATCGCCAGCGGCGACGCCTCCATCGAGGAAATCGGCCGCGCGATCTTCCAACTCGTGCTCGACACCGCGTCGGGCCGCAAGACCAAGAGCGAGGAACTCGGCGTCGGCGCCGATGAATTCGCTCCTTGGCAGATGGGAGCGGTTATGTAAGGGGTCCGCCCCATTTTCCATGACCGATGACGAGCCGGCGCCATGCCCGACAGTTCCATCCCCCGCACCGAAGCCGGTCCCGAGCCGGTGAACGCCCCGCAGACCCCGATCCAGCCGACGGTCAATCCAGCGGCCGGGTCGGGCGCCAAGGGCACGGAGCCGATGCGGGCGATTCTGCTGGTGGTGCTTGGCGTGGCCTGCCTGTCCTGCTCGGACGTCACGGCGAAGTATCTCGCCCGGACCCTGCCGCCGGTCGAGATCGCCTGGATGCGCTATGTCGTCTTCACCGCCCTGGTGATGCCGCTGGCTCTGCGCGGCGGCTCGCTCAGGGTGCTGAAGACGACGCGGCCGGGGCTGCAGGTCGTGCGGGGGCTCGGCATGCTGGGCTCGGCGCTGTTCTTCATCATGGCGATGCAGCATCTGCCGCTGGCCGAGGCCGCGGCGATCAGCTTCGTCTCCCCCGTCTTCGTCACCGCGCTGTCGATCCTGCTGCTGAAGGAGACGGTCGGCATCCGCCGCTGGGTGGCGCTGCTGGTCGGGCTGGCCGGCGTCATCATCGTCATCCGGCCGGGGGCGGACGGTTTCCAGGCCGCCTCGCTGCTGCCGATCCTGACCGCCTTCAGCTGGGCTTTGGGCCTGGTGGCGACGCGCAAGATGACGGTGCAGGAGAACCCGCTGACCACCATGGTGTGGAGCGCGCTCACCGGCCTGATCGTGCTGACCGTGCTGCTTCCCCTGCACGCGGCATGGCCGACGCCATGGGAAATGCTGCTCGGGGCCTTCATCGGGCTGATCTACACCCTGGCACAATGGCTGCTGATCCTGGCCTACCGCCAGGGCGAAGCATCGGTGCTGGCGCCCTTCACCTACGTCCAGCTGATCTGGTCCACCGCGCTGGGATTCCTCGTCTTCGGCGCGGTGCCCGACCATTGGACCTTCGCCGGCACGGGCGTGATCATCGCCAGCGGCCTCTACACCGCGCACCGCGAACGGATGCGGGCGCAACAGCGCCGCGCCGCGGATGCATGACCAAGGTTTCGCCGGGGCGATCCCCGGCTTGTGGAGAATAAACATGACCGACACGCCCAACCGCGTCGCCGCGCTCGGCGAATGCATGATCGAGATGTTCCGGCGGCCGGACGGGTCGCTGACCATGGGTTTCGGCGGCGACACGCTGAACACCGCGGTCTATCTGGCGCGGCTGGGCACGCCGGTCGACTATGTCACTGCTCTCGGCGACGATAGCATCAGCGACGGCATGGTGGCCGCCTGGGCGGCGGAAGGCGTCGGCACGTCCCACGTCCTGCGGGTGCCGAACCGCCTGCCCGGCCTCTACCTGATCGAGACGGACGCCAGCGGCGAGCGCCGCTTCCTCTACTGGCGCGACAAGGCCCCAGCGCGCGAACTGTTCGCCCTGCCCCAGACGCCGGAACTGTCCAAGGCGCTGGAGGGCTACGGCATCGTCTACCTGTCCGGCATCAGCATCGCCATCCTGGGCGAACAGGGCCGCGAGCGGCTGTTCGAGGTGTTGGAGCGGGTGCGGGCGCGCGGCGGCAAGGTCGCCTTCGACACCAACTGGCGCCCGCGCCTGTGGCCGGACATCGAGACCGCCCGCACCGCCTTCGACAGCATGCTGCGGCTGACCGACATCGCCCTGCCCGGCGTCACCGACCTGCGCGACCTCTATGGCGACGCCGATGCCGACGCCGTGCTGGCCCGCGTCCGCGACGCAGGCGTCACCGAGATCGTCCTGAAGCTGGAGCAGCCCGGCTGCGTGGTGATCGAGAACGGCGAAGCCGTCGAGGTTCCGGCGCAGAAGGTCGCCACGGTGGTCGACACCACGGCGGCCGGCGACAGCTTCAGCGCCGGCTATCTTGCCGCCCGCCTGCGCGGCGAAGGCCCGGTCGACGCCGCCCGCGCCGCCCACAGGCTGGCCGCCGCCGTCATCCAGCACCGCGGCGCCATCATCCCGCGCGAGGCGATGCCGGCCTGATCGGCGGTATTCCAGCACGCCAAATCAGCCTTCCGCCGCCAGCTCGCGGCGGAAGGCGCGGCTCGCCATTTCCGCGAAGGCGGTGAGCGCCGCCTCGTCGGCGCCGTCGCGTGCCGCCGCCGACATCCCCTTCATCGCAATCGCCACGAAGTCGGCCAGTTCGCCGGCCCGCTCCGGATTCTCCGTGGCTATGAAGTCCCGGACCGCCGACACTGCGGCCTTCCTCAGCGCCTCGGCCAACGCGCATGCCTCCGGATCGGCGCTGTTGCGCGCGCCGTCGAGCACGAGGCAGCCCGCGACCCCGTTCCGCTCCGGATAGAGCCGCGCGGCCAGCAGCAGCGTGCGCCCGATCACCTCGGCCACACTGCCGCCGCCTTCCTGCGCCCGGGCGAAGATATTCGCCTCCCCCGCCGCATAGCGCTGAAGCGCCCGCTCGAACAGCCCGGCCTTGCTGCCGAAGGCCGCATAGAAGCTCGGCGGCTTGATACCCAGCTCCGCCCCCAACTCGGCCACGCCCACGGCATCGTAGCCGCGCGCATGGAACAGCTTCATCGCGGTCTCGACCGCCTCGTCCACATCGAACGACCGCCGCCGTCCGCGCGGTCCGCATGATCCTGCAGGAGGCGTTTTTGTAGCGGTCACTATAATTTCTCCTTGCGCAAGTCCCCCTGCCCGGATTTATATAGCGATTACTACATTTACTCAAGGAGCACATCATGGGTGAGTTCACCGGCCGCAAGGTCCTGGTCCTCGGCGGCAGCCGCGGCATCGGCAAGGCCATCGTCCGCCGCTTCGCCAAGGCCGGCGGCGAGGTCGCCTTCACCTATGCCGGGTCGAAGGACGCGGCCGAGGCGCTTGCCGCCGAAACCGGCGCGGAGGCCATCCGGACCGACAGCGCCGACCGCGACGCCCTGATCGCCACCGTGGCCGACCGCGGCGCGTTGGACGTGCTGGTCGTCAATGCCGGGACGGCGATCATCGGCGATCCGCTGACCTTCGATCCCGACGCCGTCGACCGGATGATCGACATCAATGTCCGCGCGCCCTATCACGCGTCGGTCGAAGCGGCCCGGCGCATGAACGACGGTGGACGCATCATCGTCATCGGGTCGGTCAACGGCGACCGCGTGCCCTTCGCGGGAGCGGCCGCCTACGGCATGACCAAGTCGGCGGTCCAGAGCATGGTGCGCGGCCTCGCCCGCGATTTCGGCCACCGCGGTATCACGGTGAACGCAATCCAGCCGGGTCCGACCGACAGCGACATGAATCCGGCCGATGGACCGATGGCGCCCGCCATGCGCGAGTTCATGGCGATCAAGCGCTACATCCATGCCGACGAGGTCGCCGAACTGACCGCCTACGTCGCCGGTCCGCATGCCGCGATGATCACCGGCTCGTTCCAGACCATCGACGGCGGGTTCGGCGCCTGACCGTCGGCTCTTGGAAGAACGGGGGACGGTGCGCGTCCCCCGAATCCTAATTTCTGCTGATCCTTATTTCTGCTGATCCTTGCGCGAGGCGCCCATACCGCCGGTGGCGTCCGGCAGCGGCGTGTGACCGGTGTTGCCGGTGCGATGCTGCGGGTCGTCGCCGGCCTGCGGCGTGTTGCCGGGCGACATGGCGTCGACGGCACGCTTGATCCGCTCGCCGCCCTCGCGCGCCTCCTGCACGTGACCCGACAGATCGCCCGCGGCCTTGTCCTTTGCCTGATCGATAGCGTCCCGCATCCGGTCATTGTCACCCGAGGCGCGGTCTTGCCCGCTGCTGTTCCGGTCGCTGGGCTGGTTCCGGTCGTTCTGGTTGCTCATCGGCAATCCCTTCCTTTGGCTTGCGGCATCCGCGGCGATCCAGGCAACTGCCGCTCCACCTTGCGATGCCCCATTCCCTATCAACCGGAAGCCGACGCGAAACTTGCGCTGCGCAAAAGGGGACCTCGCAGACGATGCCGGGCAGCCAGCGCCAGCATCCGCACCGACGGTTCGAAACTTCAGGGTATTTAATTCGCCATCAAAACAGAAACATACAACGGCATATAGATTTCGTATGCACACAATAAAATCCAAATAAACGTAACAGACAAATGAATGCTTTGGGAGTTTTTCTTGTTATCTTCCGGTGCAACAATACGTTTATGTGCATTATTTTTCTGAAAACTTATATTGAATAGAATAATTGCCTGTGCATTATCAGGACACGATACGCAGTTGCCACTCATGTTTCTTAATGAGTGCATATGCATATCGATTATCATTTCAATCTTTCTGAAAATGGGAGCGATAGTTATGTCGACAACTTACAGCGTTGCCGTCACCATGGACCAGAACACTCTTACCACTCTGAAAAACAACGGCTTCATTCTTTATGGATTTAAGGGCATCAGCACGCCGAATGGCTCGTCGGCACAGCCGACCGTTTGGTTTTCTACTAATCAATATCTGACCAGCACCACCATCAGCTGGACCGAAAATTACAAAGCCTATATCAGCTCCCAGCAGATTCAGGCCAACACGACGATCGACGCCAGCAACAACATTTCGGCAGATCTCGGCAATCTCGTGACTGTGGACGGCAACGGCATGCTGACCGTCAGCACCACGGGCGGCACGTCGGGCGCGGTCAGCGTCTATGACAATTCGAGCAACCCCTACACGACGGGCCTCAGCCAGGCCGCCAACGGTGGCCCCGCCACCCCGCTCTGCGCGCTCAGCCTTCTCGGACAGACGACGGACGTGATCGTGCCGATCGAATATGTCCTGCTGATGTTCGCGACCCAGACGGTCGACACCGGCACCGTGCTCTACAACGCCTACACGCAGAGCATCGCCGTCGATCTGACCGGGGCCCCGGCCAACTCCCGCTCGGTCAGCTATGTCGTCAACCAGGGCTGGCAGACGGATGGGGCGACCTGGGCGACGGTTTACCCGCCGAATGCGGCGCTGAAGCCGCTCCTGATCAATCCCATGTGATTTGCCACGGCGTCGTTGTCCGGGTTGCAGAACGCAACCCGGCGGCGGCGCCGCGCCGGCCTCCGTCGATCGGCCGGCAGACGGGCAAGCCCCCGGAGAGCGGTGATGAGCACGACACACGATCTCCTTATCAGTATTGCAATCGAAAGCACAACTTTCAACTCTTTGAAATATTCCGGATATAATTTGTTTGGAATGGTTGGGGTCGTCAGCTCAAACAAAAGCGGAAGGCCCGCGGTCGTCGTCTGTACGAATACATATTTTCAAAACAACACGGTGACGCTTTCAGGTCAGTTGACCGCCTATGACTCGGGTTCCCAGATTTCTGACAATGCAACGATCCATATCGGCAATCAGAGCACCGTGACCACCGGGCAGTTCGCCGTCATCGACGGCAACGGCTCCGTCTCGGTCGCATCGGGGGCTCCGGCCAACACCGTGTATATCGTCAACAACGCTTCCGTCGACTACACGGTCGGCATCGCCCGCAACATGTATGTTTCGAATGTTTCTCCATCGGCGGTGCCGGCCGTAGCCTTCGATGCACAGCCGTCCTCCATGGTGACGACGGCGCCCACCGGGTCCGCCCTGTTCTTCTTCGGAACTCCGACCTATAGTTCCGGCACAATCCTGACGACCTGTTTCGGCTCCGCTGTCGTCATCGATCTGGCGACGGCCCCGGCTGGCGGAGTGACCCTGACTTACGATCAGGCACAGGGCGGCTGGGTGACGAACGGCGCCTCCTACTTGTCCATATTCGCTGCCGGCAGCGACCTCACGCCGATTCTCATCCAGGACCCCGGGCCGAACGTTCCCGCCATGGCAGTCTCGGTGCCGGTCGACTACACAGATATAGCGGAGGACCAACCGCCCATGACCGAACAGGGTTGAGGCAGCCCCCGTATCAGCGGCCGGCGGTGCCCGCCAGCGCACCTTCATGGGCCAGAAGCCAGCGCTTGCGCTCCACCCCGCCGCCATAGCCGGTCAGCGCCCCGCCAGAGCCGATCACGCGATGGCAGGGCACCACGACGCTGATCGGATTGGCGCCATTGGCATGTCCCGCCGCCCGCACCGCCGCCGGACGTCCGGCCAGCGCCGCCAGTTCGCGGTAGCTGACGGTGCCGCCGCAGGGAATCCCGCGGAGTGCCGCCCACACCGCACGCTGGAACGGCGTCCCACCGGTGCACACCGGCAACCGGTCGATCACCGCAAGCTCACCCGCGAAATAGGCATCCATCGCCCGCGTCAGCCCGCCCGGATCGTCCGACGGCCGCAATTCGTACCCGCCGGGATGATGCAGGCGCAGCAGCCGGTGCAGCCGATCCTCATGATCGGTCCAGTCGATGGCACGCAAGGCGCCGTCGGCATCGGCGACCACGATCAGTTCGCCGATGGGCGTGGCGGTGTGGTCGATCAGCAAGCTTGAGATAGCGGACATGGCGACACCCCTATCCCTGATGCATAGGCGCGCTGCCGAAATTGAAGGCATCGCCTTTGCGAAGCAACTCTTTGATACGACGCAATTTCCTATCCCCGGTCCGCGCCGTTCAACGGATTTTCTTGCGTGTCGCCGCCAAAAGAGGCGCCAAAAGGCCGAGTTGCGTGCAATCCGCATGGCTGGCATGATCGAACCATGCCTGTCCATACCGTCAGTTCTTGACCGAACAGTCAGCTTTTCCGCCGCCTCCGTGTCTTGGCAGTGCTGGTTGGTTCTCTTGGCACGCGGGTTGCTGACGCTTCGGTAGACACGCCGCTCTGCGACCGAAGGGAAGCCATCCGCCATGACCCTGATCGCTACGCTTGCCGATACCGAAGACGGTCCGTCCTCGCCCTACGCCGACCTGACCCCGGCGATGACGCCGGTGCAGGCGCTGGCCGAGTCCAACCGCTGCCTGTTCTGCTACGATGCACCCTGCATCAAGGCCTGTCCGACCGGGATCGACATCCCCGCCTTCATCCGCTCGATCGCCACCGGCAACCTGAAGGGGGCCGCGACGACGATCCTGTCGGAGAACATCATGGGCGGCACCTGCGGCCGGGTCTGCCCGACCGAGACTCTGTGCGAACAGTCCTGCGTGCGCAACCGCGCGGAGGATCGCCCCGTCGCCATCGGCCGGCTGCAGCGCCATGCCACTGACCGCCTGATTGACGGCGAACCCGCCCACCCCTTCCCCCGCGCCGCCGCCACCGGCAAGCGCGTCGCGGTGGTCGGTGCCGGCCCGGCCGGCCTGTCCTGCGCCCACCGCCTCGCCACGCTGGGCCACGAGGTGACGGTGTTCGAGGCCAAGGCGAAGTCCGGCGGCCTCAACGAATACGGCCTCGCCCCTTACAAGATGGCCGACGATTACGCCCAGCGCGAGGTCGCCTTCATCCTCGGCGTCGGCGGCATCAATGTGGAGCATGGCCGCAAGCTGGGCGCCGACCTGTCGCTGGACAGCCTGCGCGCCGACTTCGACGCTGTCTTCCTGGGCGTCGGTCTGGGGTCCAACAACCGCCTCGGCATCCCCGGCGAGGAGCGGGCGGGCGTGGAGGACGCCACCGCCTTCATCGAGCGCGTCCGTCAGGCTCCCCCCGGCAATCCGCCCGCGGTGGGGCGCAGCGTCGTGGTGATCGGCGGCGGCAACACCGCCGTGGACGCCGCCATCCAGGCCAAGCGCCTGGGCGCGGAGGACGTCACCCTGGTCTATCGCCGCGGCCGTGCCCAGATGGGCGCCACCGCCTGGGAGCAGGAACTGGCGCAGACCGAGGGCGTCGTGCTGAAGACCTTCGCCGCGCCCAAAGAGATCGGCGAGACCACCATCACCTTCGAGCGCACCCGCCTGACCGACGGCAAGCTGTCCGGTACCGGCGAGACCTTCATCCTCCAGGCGGACATGGTGCTGAAGGCCGTCGGTCAAAAACTGTCGGCCGACGCGCTGGACGGCCTGCAGGTCACCGGCGGCAAGATCGCCATCGACCCGTCCTACCGCACCACGCTCGCCAAGGTCTGGGCCGGCGGCGATTGCGTCGCCACTGGAGAGGATCTGACTGTCCAGTCGGTGCAGGACGGCAAACTCGCCGCGCTCGCCATCCACAGCCACCTGACCGCCTGAGGAAAGGGAGCCACATCATGGCCGATCTCAGCAGCACCATCGCCGGCATCCACTCCCCCAACCCCTTCTGGCTGGCGTCGGCCCCGCCGACCGACAAGGCCTACAACGTCGTCCGCGCCTTCAAGGCGGGCTGGGGCGGCGTCGTGTGGAAGACGCTGGGCGAGGACCCGCCGGTGGTCAACGTCTCCAGCCGCTACGGCGCCCATCTCGACACCGACCGCCGGATGATCGGCTTCAACAACATCGAACTGATCTCCGACAGGCCCTTGGATGTCAACCTGCGCGAGATCATGGAGGTCAAGCGCGACTTCCCCGACCGCGCCATGGTCGTCTCGCTGATGGCGACGATGACGGAGACGGCCTGGGCCGGGCTGGCCCGCCGCATCGCCGAGACCGGGGCGGCCGACGGCCTGGAACTCAATCTCGGCTGTCCGCACGGCATGTGCGAGCGCGGCATGGGCTCCGCCATTGGGCAGGTGCCGGAG
The DNA here is from genome assembly GCF_008364825.1 of Azospirillum sp. B21. Taxonomy (GTDB): domain Bacteria; phylum Pseudomonadota; class Alphaproteobacteria; order Azospirillales; family Azospirillaceae; genus Azospirillum. The sequence goes on along the minus strand of NZ_VTTO01000002.1, from coordinate 573,313 downwards.
ATGGTGGAGCAGGTCACCCGCTGGGTGAAGAACGCCGTCAACCTGCCGGTGATCGTCAAGCTGACCCCCAACATCACCAACATCCTGTGGTCGGCGGAGGCGGCCAAGCGCGGCGGCGCCGACGCGATCTCGCTGATCAACACGGTGAACTCCATCGTCGCGGTCGATCTAGACGCCATGGCGCCGACCCCGGTGGTCGACGGCAAGGGCAGCCATGGCGGCTATTGCGGCCCGGCGGTGAAGCCGATCGCGCTCAATATGGTGGCGGAGATCGCCCGCAATCATGAGACCCGCGGCATGCCGGTCAGCGGCATCGGCGGCATCACCACATGGCGCGACGCGGCGGAATTCCTGGCGCTGGGCGCCACCAACGTCCAGGTCTGCACCGCCGCCATGACCTACGGCTTCAAGATCGTGGAGGACATGATCGGCGGCCTGTCCAACTGGATGGACGAGAAGGGATACGGGACCCTTGACGAGCTGAGCGGCCGTGCGGTGCGCAACGTCGTCAACTGGAACGACCTGAACATGAACTTCTCGACCAAGGCGGTGATCGACCCCGCCTTGTGCATCGACTGCGGCCGCTGCCACATCGTCTGCGAGGACACCTCGCACCAGGCGATCCGCATCGATGCGGGCGAGGGCCGCCGCGTCTTCACCGTGGTCAACGAGGAGTGCGTCGGCTGCAACCTGTGCAGCCACATCTGCCCGGTGCCCGACTGCATCACCATGGTGCCGGAGCAGACCGACCTGCCCTACGTCACCTGGCCCAACGACGCCCGCAACCCGATGCGCGTCCCCGAAGCCGCCGAATAACAAGCCGCCTCATAAGAACGACGTTCAGGAGAGAGCAACATGTCCACCCCGCAGAATGTCGCCGTAAACGGCTCGCGCCTGTGGCAGAGCCTGATGGACATGGCGCAGATCGGCGCCACGCCCAAGGGCGGCGTGTGCCGGCTGGCGCTGACCGACCTCGACAAACAGGGCCGCGACCTGTTCGTACGCTGGTGCGAGGAGGCCGGCTGCTCGGTGACGGTCGACAGGATGGGCAACATCTTCGCCCGCCGCCCCGGCCGCGACGACAGCCTGCCCCCGGTCATCATGGGCAGCCATCTCGACAGCCAGCCGACCGGCGGCAAGTATGACGGCGTCTATGGCGTGCTGGCCGGGCTGGAGGTGGTGCGCAGCCTGAACGACATGAACTACGTCACCGAGGCGCCGGTCGAGGTCGCGGTCTGGACCAACGAGGAAGGCTCGCGCTTCGCCCCGGCCATGGTGTCGTCCGGCGTCTTCGCCGGGGTGTTCGATCTGGACTACGGCCTGTCGCGCGCCGACCTCGACGGCAAGACGATGGGCGAGGAGTTGGCCCGCATCGGCTATGCCGGCGATCAAGATGTCGGGGGCCGCAAGGTCGGCGCCTATTTCGAGGCCCACATCGAACAGGGTCCGATCCTGGAGATCGAAGGCAAGACCATCGGCGTCGTCACCGACTGCCAGGGCCAGCGCTGGTACGAGATCACCTTCACCGGCCAGGAGGCCCATGCCGGCCCGACCCCGATGGTCCGCCGCAAGGATGCGCTGCTGGGAGCATCCCGCGTCGTCGATGCGGTCAACCGGATCGGCATGAAGTACGGCCCGCTCGCCTGCGCCACCGTCGGTCTGATGCAGATCCACCCCAACAGCCGCAACGTCATTCCCGGCCGGGTCTTCTTCACCGTCGATTTCCGCCACCCGGACGACGCCATCCTCGCCGCCATGGACGGCGAACTGCGCGCCGAGGTGGAGCGGATCGCCGGAGAGATCGGGCTGGAAAGCGATTTCCAGCAGATCTGGTACTACGCTCCGATCAAGTTCGACGAGAGTTGCGTCGCCGCCGTCCGCAAGGGGGTGGAGCGCACCGGCCATAGTTTCCGCGACATCGTGTCGGGCGCCGGCCACGACGCCTGCTACCTGTCAAAGGTCGCGCCGACCGCCATGGTCTTCATCCCCTGCATCGACGGCATCAGCCACAACGAGGTCGAGGAGACGACCCCGGAATGGTCGACCGCCGGCTGCGAGGTGCTGCTACACGCCGTGCTCGACCGCGCCAACGCCATGGCTGAGCAAACTATCCCTCTCCCTCCCGGGGAGAGGGTTGGGTGAGGCGGACGCGCGGCGAGGATTCTTGGAGAGTCACGCAGCGCATCCCCCTCACCCTGACCCTCTCCCCGCTTTCGGCGGACCAAAGGTCCGCCTGTCGCGTCAGTGCAAACGAAGTTTGCGCGTGAGCGGGGGGGAGAGGGGACCGGTCCCCGTAGAAAGCGAACGATGGCAAAACCGATGGCGCGAACGGCTGCCGACACCACCGACACCACGTCGCCCCAGGGCCGCATCCGGCGTGAGAACGTCGAGCGCATCCTGAAGGCGGCCGAGCGCATCTTCGCCGAGGCCGGATTCGCCGGCGCCACCATGGCCGACATCGCCGAGCGGGCCGGCCTGCCCAAGGCCAACCTGCATTACTATTTCGGCACCAAGGAGGACCTCTACCGCGCGGTGCTGGACAACATCCTGCGCATGTGGCTGGCGCCGATCGCCTCCTTCACCCCCGACGCCGATCCGGCGGAGACGCTGACCGCCTACGTCACCGCCAAGATGGAAGCGTCGCGCACCCGTCCCCACGCCTCCAAGGTCTTCGCCAACGAGATCCTGCATGGCGGGACCCAGGTCGAACGCTTCCTGGCCGAAGACCTGAAATCGCTGGTCGATGCCAAGGCAGGCGTGATCGACGGCTGGGTCGCCGCCGGCCGCATGGCCCCGGTGGATGCCCGCCAGTTCCTGTTCATGATCTGGGCGGTGACCCAGCATTACGCCGACTTCGACATCCAGATCCGCAAGGTGCTGGGCCGCCGGACCCTGACCCGCCAGGACTTCGCCGCCATGACGGCGGAGGTGCTGCGCATGGTCCTGCGCGCCGCCGGCCTGCCTGAACCCGACCTCTCCGAAACGCCCGACCACTCCGTCCCACCAAACCCTTGAGGGAGCGCCCGAGCATGTCCACCATCCTGATCCGCGGCGGCACCGTCGTCACCGCCGAGCACACGCGCCGCGCCGACGTCCTCTGCCAGGACGGCATCATCACCGCGGTGGGCGACACTCTCGATGTGCCGGCAGGGGCGGAGGTGGTCGATGCCGGCGGCTGCTACGTCATGCCGGGCGGCATCGACCCGCACACGCACATGGAACTGCCCTTCATGGGCACGGTGACGACGGAGGACTTCTTCAGCGGCACCGCCGCCGGCTTTGCCGGGGGGACGACGATGATCATCGACTTCGTCATCCCCAACCCGAAGCAGAGCCTGATGGAGGCCTACCGCACCTGGCGCGGCTGGGCGGAGAAGGCGGCCGGCGACTACAGCTTCCACGTCGCTGTGACATGGTGGGACGAGAGCGTTCGGCAGGACATGGGCACGCTGGTGGCCGACCATGGCGTGAACAGCTTCAAGCACTTCATGGCCTACAAGAACGCCATCATGGCCGACGACGAGACGCTGGTGAACAGCTTCCAGCGCTGCCTGGAACTGGGCGCCATCCCCACCGTCCATGCCGAGAACGGCGAACTGGTCTTCCAGCTCCAGAAGAAGCTGCTGGCCCAGGGCCTGACCGGTCCGGAGGCCCATCCCCTGTCCCGTCCGCCGGAGGTGGAGGGCGAGGCCGCCAACCGCGCCATCCAGGTGGCGAAGGTGTTCGGCGTGCCGGTCTACATCGTCCATGTCTCGGCCAAGGAGGCCCTCGAAGCCATCGAGCGCGGCCAGAACGGCGGCCAGCGCGTGTTCGGCGAGGTGCTGGCCGGCCATCTGCTGATCGACGACGGGGTTTACCGCAATTCCGACTGGGACTTCGCCGCCGGCCATGTCATGAGCCCGCCCTTCCGCCCGAAGGAACATCAGGACGCGCTGTGGCGCGGCCTGCAGGCGGGGCATCTGCATACCACCGCCACCGATCATTGCTGCTTCTGCGCGGAGCAGAAGGCGATGGGCCGCAACGACTTCACCAAAATCCCCAACGGCACGGCCGGCATCGAGGACCGCATGACCGCGCTGTGGACCCACGGCGTCAACACCGGCCGGCTGACGATGAACGAGTTCGTCGCCGTGACCTCCGCCAACGCCGCCAAGATCTTCAACCTCTACCCGCGCAAGGGCTCGGTCAGCGTCGGGGCGGATGCCGATCTGGTGGTGTGGGACCCGAAGGCGACCAAGACCATCTCGGCCAAGACCCAGATGCAGAAGGTCGGCTTGAACATCTTCGAGGGCATGACCGTCACCGGCACCCCGGCCTACACGCTGAGCCAGGGCCGCATCGTCCATGCACTGGGCGAGAGCCGCGCGGTGCGCGGTGCCGGCCGCTACGTCAACCGCCCCGCCTTCCCGCCGGTCTACGAAGCGGTGTCGAAGCGCAACGCCCTGAACGTTCCGGTGGCGGTGGAGCGGTAAGCCGGCCTCACCCGGCCTTCGCCAGAAGCGGCCCGACCCAGCGGGCCAGGAAGGCATCCTCCGGCGCTGCCGCCAGCGCCGGCCTTGCCGCCAGCAGCAATTGCAGCAGGGCGGTGTGCAGTTCGGTACAGGCGGACAAATCCACCCGCGGCGCTGCCGCCGTCTCCAGCCATTCGGCGAGCGGCAGCGCCTCTTCCGCCGTGCAGGCGGCTTCGAAACGGGCGAGGTCGGAGTCGAACCGGACCGGCATCACAGCAGCTCCCGCAAATCGAGCACCAGGATCAGGCGGCCGTCGCCCAGAGCGGCCGTGCCGGCATAGCCGCGCAGGCTGCGCAGCACGCCGGTCATCGGGCGCAGCACCACGTCGGCGCGCTCGCCGACATCGTCCACCGCCAGCGCGACCGGGCCGTCGCCCAACTCGGCCAGCACCACGCAGTCGGACTCGCGAACGCGGACGTCCTCCGGCTGGCCCAGCAGGCGGCGCAGCCGGACCAGCGGCACCACCCGGTCGCGCAGCACCACGCTTTCCGCCCGCTTGACCGCGCGTATGGCGGCGCGCGGCACCCGCTGGATGCCGCCGACCAGCGCGACGGGAATGCCGTAGAGGGCGCCCGCCGCTTCCACCACCACCACGCGGGTGATGCTGAGCGTCAGCGGCAGCGACAGCCGCACCCGCGTTCCGGCTCCGGGGGTGGACGCGATCTCCACCCGGCCGCCGGCCCGTTCGACCGCCGCGCGCACCGCATCCATGCCGACGCCGCGGCCCGACAGGTCGGAAACGGCGCCCGCGGTGCTGAAGCCGGGGGCGAAGACCAGCCGCACCGCGTCGGCGTCGGACAGCGCCGCGGCGGCGTCCGGCTCCAGCAATCCCTTGGCGGCGGCGGCTCGGCGCATCGCCGCCGGGTCGATGCCGGCGCCGTCGTCCGAAACCTCCACCACCACCCCGCCCTTGTCCTGGAAGGCGCGGACCCGCAGGGTGCCGCCGGGCGGCTTGCCGGCGGTAATGCGACGGTCCGGCGGCTCGATGCCGTGGTCCAGCGCGTTGCGCACCAGATGCAGCAGCGGCTCGCCCAGCACGTCGAGGATGTCCTTGTCGGCCTCCGTCTCGGCCCCTTCCAGCATCAGCTCCACCGTCTTGTCCAGCCGGCGGGCGGTGTCGCGCACCAGCCGGGGCAGCGGATCGAAGACACGGGCCAGCGGCAGCAGCCGCAGGCGCAGCGCCGCGTGGCGCAGGTCGCCGACCAGCGTGTCCAGACGGGCGGAAAAGCCCTTCAGGTCGCGCCGCAACTCCGTCGCCAGCTCCCCGTCTTCGGCACGGCGCAGCAGCGGTCCCAGCTGTCCCTTCACCACCGACAGCTCGCCGACCAGGGCCATCAGCGCGTCCATCCGCTCCGGCTCGACCCGCAGGGCGCGGCGGGCAGCGGGAATGGCGGTGGGCGGCGATTCGGGTGTAGCAGGACGGGCCGGCCCTTCGGCGAGGAAGCGGTGCAGCGTGACGGCATCGGCACAGGCGGCCTCGATCATGCGCCGATCGGCCGGACGCCCCAGCGACGCCAGGATCGCAGCCACCGCCCGCGCCACCGCAGCGCGGCGAGAGTCGCGTTCCACGGCGCTGCCGGGCAACTCCAGAATCCGCCCCTGCTCCTCCAGCATGCGTGCGGCCAGCGAGTCCGGCGGCGCCACGGCAATGGGAATCACGGCAGGCTTCAAGGCAGGCTTCAGCGTGACGGCGGCGATGTGCACCTGATCCGGCACGCTGCGGAAGGCCGGCCGCACCGCCTCCGCGTCGGCGCCGCTCAGCGCGCGGAAGTGCAGGACGCAACGGTAGGGGTCCATCTCCGCCAGCGCCGGCAACGGTTCGGCCGCCTCGATGCGCAGCAGCCGCAGGTCGGGCACCCGGCGGAACAGCGCAAGCGGATCGTCGCCGGTGAAGAAGCACTCGGGATCGGGCCGGTAGTCGATGGCGGTCAGCCGGCCATCGCCCGCCCCTGCCCTTTCCTCCGCCGTCAGCGCCGCCAGCCAGGGGAAAGCCTCCGCCTCCCCACCGGCCGCGGCCGTGCCCTCTGCCGCCGCGTCTCCGGCAAGCCCGCGGACCAGCGCGTCGGCCGCGGTCGGCGCGTCGTCGGGCAGCGCGCCGGCAGTCTCCAGCGCCGCCACCCAGCGGGCGCACTGGTCGAGCACGCGGAACAACGGATCGGCCAGCTCCGGCGTCAGGGCGCGCCGGCCGTCGCGCAGGAGCGACAGCGTGTCCTCCCCGGCATGGACCAGCCGGGTGAAGGGCGCCATGTCGAACAGTGCGCTCGCCCCCTTCAGCGTGTGGAAGGCGCGGAACAGCTCGTCCACCGATGCGCGGTCGGCCGGGTCGCGCTCCAGCGCCAGCAGCGCGCCGCCCGCGGTCTCCAGCAGGTCCTGCGCCTCGACGATGAACTGGTCGAACAGCTCGCTCATGGCGCCCCCTCCGGTCCAAGCGGACGGCCGGTCAGCAGGCGTGCCACCTCCACCAGCATCTCCGGCCGCGGCGGCTTCACGATGTACCAGTTGGCGCCGGCCAGCAGCGCCTGTTCGCGGTCGCTGTCCTTGGATTCGGTGCTGATCATGATGGCGGGCACGTCGCGCAAGACCGGATCGCGGCGCAGGACGCGCAGCATGGTGTAGCCGTCCATCTTGCGCATGTTGACGTCGACGATCACCAGATCGGGCGGCACGGCCATCGCCCGTTCCAGCCCCTCGATGCCGTTCACCGCCTCGTCCACCACGAAGCCTTCGGCCTCCAGCACGCGGCGGCCGAAGGCGCGGACGGTCACGGCGTCGTCCACCACCAGGATGCGCGGTCCATCCGTCATGGCGCACCTCCGTTCAATGGCTTCTGGTAGAGGATAGCGTCCGGGAAACGGCGCGGGACGAACAGCGAGGACATGCGGCTCATGCTTTCCGAATGGCCGAGGCAGACGAAGCCGCCCGGCGCCAGGGCATCGTGGAACATGCTCGCCGCCTCCCGTCGGCCAAGATCGTCGAAATAGATCAGCAGGTTGCGGCAGAAGATCACGTCGATCCCGCGGAATCCGCGCACCTGCTGCGGGTCGGCGATGTTGACCAGCGAGAAATCGACCGACTCCCGCAAGTCCTCGATGATCTGCCAGCGCGGCCCCCCGGCAGGCGCCGTCCCGCGCAGGGATTGGAAATACTTGGCGCGCAGATGGGCCGGCAGCCCTTGCAGGGCGCGCTCGTCATAGATGCCCTCGCGCGCGCGTTCCAGCACGGCGCTGTCGATGTCCGACGCCAGCAGCTCGATCTCGTAATCGTCCACGCGACGCCAGCTCTCCAGCAGCATGATGGCGATGGAATAGGGCTCCTCCCCCGTGGCGCAGCCGGCCGACCAGATGCGCAGCCGCGAGCCCTTCGGCCTGTCCCGCACCAGCTCGTCGAGGACGGAGTTCACCAAGCAGTCGAACTGGTACTTCTCGCGGAAGAAATAAGTCTCGTTCACCGTCATCAGGTTGACGAGCCGCTGCAGCTCCTCCCCCGACGCTTGGAAGCGCAGCAGGTTCAGGTAGGCGCGCAGGTTTGTCGCGCCTACCGCCTGCATGCGGGCGGCGACGCGGCGGTCGACGAAATAGCGCTTGGCCTCGGTAAAGGACAGGCCGGTGCGTTCCCGCAGGAAATCGCACAGGGTCGCATAGTCCTCCGGCGACAGGCCGTCCGGTTCGGTGTCGGCCACGCGCTCACCCGCCCCGGAAGCTGGAGCGGGCGGCATCGACGGCAAAGGCGACGAAGGGATCGTCGGGGAAGCGCCGGGCCAGGGTTTCCAGGCTGGACAGCGCCTCCGGGCTGCCGGCCTCGGCCAGCGCCTCCACCGCGGCGAGGCCGACATTGACGTCGGCGTCCCGCTCCATCACCGCCGCCAGCCAGTCGGCCCGGCCGGGATGGGCGAGGCCTCCCAGCCCCTGCACCGCGAAGATGCGCAGGTCCGGGTCGGCATGGCCGAGCAGCGGCAGCAGAGCCGGGGCGGCGACCTCCGCCGGCATCTGCTGCAGGCTTTCCAGCACACCGTTGCGCAGTGCCGCGTCCTCGCGGTCGAGGAAGGGGAGCAATGCCGCCGCCGCCTCGCCGGTCGCAATGCGGGCGAGCGCCGTCAGGATCGCCTCCCGCACGCCGGCATCCCCCTCCGCCTCCAGCCGGCGGGCGAGCGCCGCGACGGCCCCCGGAGGCGCTGCATGGCCCAGGCCATGGGCAGCATCGCGGCGGACCGAGGCGTCGGCATCCTCAAGGGCCGCCAGCGGATCGGCCAATGGATCGGCCAATGGATCGGCTTGCGCGTCGGGCGCCGCAGGACCGGATGGCGCGGCGCCGGCCTTCTTCTTCACCAGTCCCATGGCGTCCTCCCTAATGCCCGCCGGCCCGCCGCGGGGCGGGCATCAGCCAGCGGATCAACTGGCCGGCGATGCGGTCCGACGGCAGCACGATGCCGGCACCGCCACGCCGGATCAAATCCTGCGGCATGCCGAAGACGACAGCGCTGTCCTCCGACTCCGCGATGGTCCGTCCGCCGCGGGCGTGCAGCTCCGCCATCGACGCGGCGCCGTCGTTGCCCATGCCGGTCAGCAGCACCCCGACCAGCCGGTCCGCCGGCAGCAGCCGCATGGCGCTGGTCACCAGCCTGTCGGCATTGGGATGCCAGGGCCGGTCGGCTGCCGCGGGCACGCAGACCGCCTGCAGCCGCCCGCCGCGCCGCGCCAGCTCCACATCCGCGCCGCCGCGGGCGATGCAGACCATGCCCGGCTCCAGCACCGTCGCCCGCTCCACCTCCAGCACGCGCAGGGCGCACAGCTCGTCCAGCCGCCGCGCCAGCGTCGCGGTGAAGGCGGCGGGCATATGCTGGGCCACCACCACCGGCCAGGGGAAATCGGCCGGCAGCAGGGGCAGGATGTCCTCCAGCGTGCTGGGTCCACCGGTGGACACGCCGACCAGCACCACCCCGTCCCCCTCCGCGCCCACAGCGGTCCTTCCCACGGGCGGGGCCGGCAGCGGCCCTTCGGGAGCGACGAAATCCTCCCCGGCGATACGGGCGCGGGCCAGCCGCAGCCGCTCGCGCAGGCCATGCACCCGGCGCGGGCGCGACGACGCGGCGGCGCGCACCGTCTCCACCAGCCCCTCGCCGATGCGGCCGATTGCACCGGCGGCCGGCTTCTGCACCGCCTCCACCGCCCCCAGCCGCAGCGCCTCCAGCGTCTCCTCCGCGCCGGCGCCGGTGAGGGCGGAGACCATGACCACCGGCTTGGGATGCTCCACCATGATGCGGGCGAGGCAGGTCAGCCCGTCCATGCCGGGCATGGTCACGTCGAGCGTCACCACGTCCGGATCGACGACCGGCAGGCGCGCCAGGGCCTCCTCCCCCGTCGCGGCGGTCTCCACCCGGAAACCGGCTTCGGTCAGCATCTCCGCGATGCGCCGGCGCATCAACGCGGAATCGTCCACCACCAGAACCGTCAGCACACCGTTCCCCATCGAGCCGTTACTGCTGGGTAACGAGCAGGCCGGCCAGCCGGTCCATGTCGAGCAGGCTTTCTGCATCCATCAGCAGGATCAGGCGCGCTGCGCCGGCCGTCTCCAGCGTCGCCACGCGGCGGATCAGCCGGCGCTGCGCCGCCGACACCGCCGGGGCCGGACCGATCCGCTCCGCCGGGATCGTCAGCAGGCCCGACAGGCCGTCGACCAGCAGCCCGACCCGCGCGGCATCGGCCCCATCCCGGCCAACCACCACAACCCGGCCACGCGCGAGTCCGGGAGCGGTCCCGCCGCCCGCCGCCGGCAGATGCAGCAGCCGGCGCTGGTCGATCAGGGGCAGCACCTCGCCGCGCAGCGTCAGCACGCCACTGACGAAGTCGGGAGCATTGGGCAGGGGCGTGATGCTGTCGGGCCGGCGCAGCACCTCGCGCACGGCGGCGACCGGCAAGCCGTATTCCGCCCCGGCGAGGCTGAAGACGACGAAACGCTCCGCCTTGCCCGCCATGCCGCCCGCATCCGCAGGCCGTGCCGGTTCCATACCGTCCCTCTCCCCATCGACACCTGCTTCGGCACCGATCGCCGCGCCATGCCGGAACAGCCGTCCGGCCGACAGCACGGAGACCAGCCGCCGTCCGCCATCCGCCCGCGCGATGCCGTCCAAATCCTCGAATTCCGGTTCGCGGGCGAGAAAGGGCGGCACCGGGTCGATCTGCGCGGCGTCGAGCCGCAGGATCTCCCGCACCTCGTCCACCAGGACGCCCACCGGGGCCTGCCGCTGACCGGGCCGCACCACGACCACCCGGCGCCCGGCGGCCTGCTCTCCGGCCCCCTGTTCCCGAACGCCTTCCAGCCCGAACAGCGCGCGCAGACCGACCAGCGGCAGCAGCCGGTCGCGCACCGACATCACCCCGAGCAGATGCGCCCTGGACCGCGCCATGCGGGAGATCTCGCGCGGGGCCGGCAGCACTTCGCGCACGCGCTCCACCGGCAGGGCGAATTCCTGACCGGCGACCTCGAAGACCAGCAGCGCCAGCCGGTCGATCACGCCCGCGGCCCTGGCGCCGGCACTGCGGTCACCGCCTGGACCTGCGACCTGTCCGAAACCGCCGACCAGCCCGCCCGCGCCCGCCGTCCGGTCGCTCTCGCCCGGATCGCCGAACTGCCGGTCGATCAGGACGTCCGGCTTCAGGATGGTGGCCGGACCGTCGCGCAGCAGGCCGTCCAGCATGGCAGGGTCGAGCCCGCCATCCTCGGCGGTCACCGGGTCGATGCGGTCGGGGTCGCTGCGCAGGATGCCGGCCATGGCGTCCACCCGCAGGCCGACCGGCTGGCCGCGATGTCCGACCAGCACCACGCGGGTCTCGCGCGTGTCGGGCGTCCCGCCGTCCCGTCCGAGCGCCATTGCAAGGTCCAGAACCGGCACCGCGTCGCCATGCCAATGCGCCAGCCCCTCCAGACCCGGCGGGCCCAGCGGGATGCGCACCAGTTCCGGCGGGCGGATCACCGCATGCACGGACGACATCGGCAGGGCGAGGCGCAGGTCGCCGACCGTCATGGTGACGAAGGCGAGGCTGCCCGCCCCGCGGTCGCCGGCTACCCCTCCGGACGCCTCTTCCGTCGCCACGGCGGTCAAACCGCGCCGAGCAGGCTGTCGGCCATCGCCGCGATCTCCTCGATCGCCGACGCCAGTTCCTCCGCCCCCTTGGCCTGCTCGCGGGCCGCCTTGGCCGCCTCGGTCGCGGCGAGGTTGGCGGCGGCGGCGGCGGTGGCAACCTGTTCCACGCCGGTGCGGGTTTCACGCAAGGCGATGGTGGTCTCCGCGGCGGCGTCCAGGATCTCGCGGCTGCCAGCGGTGACCACCCGCAGTTCCTGCGCGCTGGCGGTCAGGGTGACGCCGAAGGCGCGGTGCCGCGCGGTCTCCGCCACCGCAGTGGCCGAAACGTCGTCGATGTCGCGGCGCACCCGCAGCATCTGGTCCTGGATGTCGCGGACGATGTCCTTGACCCGCTCGGCGCTCTCGGCGCTGTCGCCGGCCAGCTTGCGGATGTCGCCGCTGACCACGGTGAAGCCTCGGCCGAACTCGCCCGCCCGCGCCGCCTCGATGGAGCCGCTGACCGCCAGCATGCCGGTCTGGATGGCGACGGTGGCGATGGCGTCCACCACCTTGTCGATGCGCCGGCCGATCCGCTCCAGCGCGTCCAGCCGCTCGCCGGCCCGGCGGGACGAGTCCACCGCCTCCAGCATGCCGTCGGCCAGCCGGCCGATGGTGTCGCGGGTCTCGCCCAGCAGGGCTTCCATCGAGGAGCAGCGCTCGACCGAATCCTGCGCCCGCCCGGCGGCGAGCGTCGCCGCCGCGTCGATCTCCGCGATTGCGGAGGCGAGCTGGTGGGTGGCGGCACTCTGCGATTGGGCGCCGCCGGAGATCTGGCCGATCGCCGTCATGATCTGGGCGGCGGCCCGGTTGATCTCCTCGATGGCGGCCGACAGCTCCTCCGCGGCCGAGGCCAGTTCATCGGCGGTGGCGGCGAGGTCGGCGGTGCCCTCCAGATCCTCGGCCAGTTCCGACAGCTGCCCCGCGGCGCGCTGGCTCTGGTTCAGGGCGACGGCCTGCTCGCCCGCGGTCTTCAGCGCCTCCTCGGCGGCGGCGGACTGCTCCTCGGCGCTCGCGGCGATGGTTTCCGCTCCGCGCAGGGCTTCGCGCGCAGCCTGGTCGGCCTCGACCGCGGCGCGGATCGTCTCCTGTGCGCCCTGCACCAGCGCGGTCATGTCCGACCTCACGCCTTCCAGCTGCTGCACGATGGTGCGCCCGCGCTCCACCTCCGCCTTGGCGGCATCGGACGAGGCGACGATGCCGGCCGCGATGGAGGCCACCGCCTCCTGGATCTCCCCGACCATCCCCTGGATGTCGTTGGCGCTGCGTTCGGACCGTTCGGCCAGCGCCTGCACCTCGTCGGCGACGACCGCGAAGCCCTTCCCGGCCTCCCCCGCCCGCGCGGCCTCGATGGCGGCGTTCAGCGCCAGCAGGTTGGTCTGGTCGGCGATGGCGGCCACGCTCTGCACGATGGCGCCGATCTCGCTCGCCTGGGCCTCCAGGTCGCGCACCAGCCGGACCGAGGCCTCCTGCCGTTCGGCGGCGCGGACGATGCCGTCGATGGAGGACAGGATCTGGCCGCTGACGTCCTTCAGCGTTCCCTGCAGCGCCTCGACCCGCAGCACCGCCTGCTCGGCCGTGGCCCGCGAGCGGGCCAGCAGTTCCGACGCGCGGCCGATCATGCGCTGCGACTGCTGGGTGGCGCCGGCCGTTTCCTCGGCGCCGGCGGCGATCTGCTCCATCGCCCGGCGCAACTCCTCGGCGGCGGAGGCTGCCTGGGTGACGCCGCTCGCCAACTCGGTGGAGGCGGCGGCGATGCCGCTGGCGGCCTGCCGGCGGCGCGAATCGGCACGTGCCCGGCGGCGCTGCGGAGTGTTCGGCACGGCACCGTCCGGCGAAGCGGCTTTCATGGTCGGGACGGCAGGCGCAGCCGTTTCGGGGGCGGTTTCGACCGCACCCCCATCCGGACCGGCATCGGCACCGCCGTCCTTGTTCCGGGCCGTGCGTGCCGTGTCCATCCTGGTCTTCTTGATGAGTGCCATGGTCCTTCCCCGCCTTTCCAGCTGGTTCTTCTTGATGGTCTCAGGCCACCATCCGCCCGATATAGCGCCCGAGCGTGGCCTGCAGCGCGCCCGCCGAGCCCGAATCGAGCAGCAGAACCACCCGCCCCCCGACTCCGACCCCGTCGCCGCCCGGCAGGTTGGTGTGCAGATCGATGTGGAAGAGCAGCGCGGCAGCCCCCAAACCGGACTGGGCAGCACCGGCCTCCGCCGCGATGGCCGGCGCCACCACGGCGCAGCCGCCCAGGACCTCCGCCCCGCTGCCGCGGATCACCACGGGCAGGCCGGTGTCCACCGGTTCGCCCAGCAGGTTGGCGACCAGCGCCAGCGCGCTGTTCAGCACGACGTTGCCCAATTCCGCCAGGACCTCGTCCTCCAATTCGGGAACGTCGTCCGCCGGAACGTCCGGGGGCAGGGCCGCGCGCACCAGCGGCAGGCTGCCGGCCTGGGGAAACACCAGCAGGGCGCAGCCGGCGAACAGGCCGTCCAGCCTTTCCGACACGCCCACCAGCGGCGGCGTCAATGCCCGGTCCAGCAACCCGGCCACCTCGTCCGGCGGCACCATCTCCACCGACGGCACCGACAGCGTCACCAGACCGCCCAGCATGCGGCCGAGCGCGGTCGATGCCTTGCCGATCCCGATGTTGCCCAGTTCGGCCAGCGCATCGCGCTCCAGCTCGCTCAGCATGGGGGCGGCGGTCACTCCGGTGCGGCCTGGGAGGCGCGGCGCGGTGGCAGGGCGGTGGAGTTCAGGAAGCGGGCGACCTGCTCCTCCTCCAGCGGCTTGGGCATGAAGGCGGCACCGAGCGCGCGGATGCCTGACACCACCGCGTCCTGGGCGTTGGCGGTGATGATGGCGATATGGACGTTCGGATGGCTCTGGCGCAGCTTGGCGGCGGTGTCCACACCGTTGTCGCCGGGCATGTTGTAATCGATGATCGCAACATCGACCGGCGTGACCTGCAACGTCTTGAAGAGTTCGGCACCGTTCGCCGCCTCGACCACCGACCAGTCCGGCTTGTTGCGCAAGACCATAGCCCGCACATGCATGCGCGAAAGCTTGCTGTCGTCGACGATGATTGCAGTCTTACTCAAGATATAAGCCTTTTGGATGGAGCTCGGCCGGCGAAGCCGAATTTCGCGCAAGTATACAGAATGGAAGTTGCCACGCCAGTCCCCTTAATCGTCCCTGGTTTTTTGCGTACGCGCCGGCAGCCCGACTCATGCTATCGAAACGGAACATCCTGTCCCATCCGGCTCCCGCTCCATGCCGCCCTCCGCCGCCTCCGCCAGACTGGCCGCCCTCCTGCGCGAGGCGCTGGCCCACCACCGCGCCGGCGATCTGGACGGGGCCGAGCGTGCCTACCGCGCTATGCTGGCGGCCGACCGCGGCAACCCCGATGCGCTGCACCTGCTGGGCGTGCTGCACCACCAGCGCAGGGAAGATGCCGAAGCGGTCCGGCTGATCGGCCGGGCCATCGCGCGGCGCCCCCGGATGGCGGAGCAGCACGCCAACCTCGGCCTCGCCCTCCACGCGCAAGGCCGGTTGAGCGAGGCCGAGGCCGAATACCGCCGGGCGCTCGCCCTGCGCGAAGCCTATCCGCAGGCGCACAACAGCCTGGGCAGCGCGTTGCAGGAACAGGACCGGCTGGATGATGCCGCCGTCCATTACCGCCGCGCGATCGACCTCGACGCCGGCTATGCCGAGGCCTGGGCCAATCTCGGCACGCTGCTGCGGGCGCGCGACGAGTATGGCGAGGCGGAAACGGCGCTGCGCCACGCCCTGTGGCTCGATCCTGGCCATGCCACCGCCCTGACCAATCTCGGCGTCGTGCTGAAGGAGACCGGCCGCACCGGAGAAGCCGAGGCGGCGCATCTGGAAGCGCTGCGGCTCGCCCCCGAAGATGCTGAAACCATGGTGAACCTCGCCCTGCTGCGCGAGGCGCAGGGCCGTGGCGGGGAGGCGGATGCGCTGTACGGCCAAGCGCTCGCCCTGTCTCCCGGCTTCGCGCTGGCACGCTGGAACCTCGCCCTGCGGCTGCTCGGCCAGGGGCGGCTGGCGGAGGGATGGGACGAGTATGAGGCGCGCTTCGCCTCCCGCCGCGTCTCGTCCGGACGCAGCTTCACGCTGCCGCCCTGGAACGGTGCCGCGGGCGGACGCCTGATGGTCTGGCGCGAACAGGGGCTGGGCGACGAGCTGATGTTCGGCACCGCCCTGCCCGACCTCGCCGCCGCGATCGGACCGGGCAATCTGGTGGTGGAGGTCGATGCCCGGCTGACCGGGCTGGTCGGCCGCGCCCTGCCCGGTGTGACCGTGCGGGCGCAGACCGCCGATCCCACCGACGCCGACGCCCATTTGCCGATGGGATCGCTCCCCCGGCTGCTGCGGCCGACGCTGTCCGCCTTTCCCGGCCGGCTGTCCTGGCTGGCGCCCGACCCGGCCCGGCTGGCGGACTGGCGGGACCGGCTGGCGGCGCTGGGGCCGGGCCTGCGCGTCGGCATCTGCTGGGGCAGCCAGAACACGGCCGGCGAGCGCAAGGCCTCCTACACCACGCTGGCCGACTGGGCGCCGCTGCTGACCCTGCCCGGCCTGATCCCGATCACTCTCCAATATGACGGGCGCGAGGCGGAGATCGCTGCTGTAGAAGTGCGCTTGGGCCTGCGCATCCACCGCTGGCCGGACACCGACCTGAAGAACGACCTGGAAGCGGTGGCGGCGCTGATCGCTGGCCTCGACCTTGTGGTGACGGTGGCGAGTTCGGTGGGTGAGATGGCCGGTGCGCTCGGCGTGCCGGTCTGGCGCTTTGGCCCGGCCGGCGACTGGACGGCGCTGGGCAGCGGAGTGCGGCCCTGGTTCCCGTCGATGCGGCTGTGGAGCGCGCGGCCCGGCGAAGGGCTGACGGACGTGCTGGCTCGCATGGCGGCGGAGTTGCACCGACTGGTGCCCGCCTTGCCCATCGCCGACTGGCTGGCGGAGGCGCAAGACCTCCATGGGTCCGGGCGCTGGCCGGAGGCGGAGAAAGCCTATCAGCGCATCCTCGACCAGGGCGGCGAGGTGCCGGCGGCGCTGGAAGGCTATGGCCTGCTCGGCCATCAGGCCGGCCGTCCCGACATCGCCGTCACCCTGCTGACCCGCGCCATCGCGGCGGAACCGACCGCCGGCCGCCACAAGCGCCGCGCGCTCGCCCACCAGGAGATGGGGGCGATGGCCGAGGCCGAGGCGGACTGGCAGGCCGCCGCGTCCCTCGACCCCGACGATGTGGAGGCGCTCGGCAATCTCGGCGCCCTGCGCCTGACCCGCGGGGCGGGTGGTGAAGCGGCGGAGGCGACCGACTTGGCTCTGCGTCTCGCCCCCTTCCATGCCGGGCTGTGGGCCAATGCCGGGCTCGCCCGGCAGGCGATGGGCGGCGATGGCGTGGCATTCTTCCGGCGGGCGCTCGCCCTCGATCCCGCTCTGGCGGAGGCCTGGACCGCCCTTTCGGCCGACGCCCTGCGCGACGCCGCGCGTGCCGCCGAGGCGGAGCGTGCGGCGGGGCGGGCCTTGCGCCTGCGGCCCGGCGACCCGTCGGCGACCGGTAATCTCGGGCTGTCGGCGTTGGCGCTCGGCCGCCCGGCGGAGGCGGTGGCGCATCTGCGTCTGGCGCTCCAGGGCCATCCGGGCGACCTTGGCAGGATCGGCAACCTTGCGCTGGCGCTGGAACGGGCGGGCGACGGCGCCGCGGCGGGGCTGGCATGGTGGCGGGTGATCCTGCTGGCTCCCGGCGTCGGCGCCGGCTGGGCCGGGCTGGCCGATCTGCGGCAACGCCAGGGCCGGTTGGATGCCGCGCTGAAGGGCTGGGGCCGGGCGCTGGCGCTGGAGCCGCGGCGGGCGGAGTGGCGCTACAATCTGGGCAACGCCCTGCACGCCGCCGGCCGACCGGCCGAGGCCGACGCGGCCTATCGGCAGGCGGTGGAGGACGACCCGAGCCTGACGCTCGCCGCCTTCAACCGCGGCTATGCGGCACTGGCGCGCGGCGATCTCGGCACCGGATGGACCGGGCTGGAGGCCCGCTTCGCCGCCGGACAGGCTCTGCCGGACCGCCGGTTCCGCATCCCCGCCTGGGACGGCGGCGCGTTGACGGGGAAGACCGTGCTGGTCTGGCGCGAGCAGGGGATCGGCGACGAGCTGATGTACAGCGCCTGCTACGCCGACCTGATCTCGCGCGCAGAACGGGTGATCGTGGAGTGCGAGCCGCGGCTGGTCGCACTGTTCGCGCGCTCCTTCCCGCAGGCCGTGGTGCGCGCGGCGACGGTGGATCCGGTGGACGCGGATTGCCACGTCCCGGCGGGGTCGCTGCCGTTGCGTCTGGACTGGGGGTTGGCTGGTTATCCGGCGCGAGGCGGCTGGCTGCGCGCGGACGACGCGGCGGTGGAGCGGTGGCGGGGGTGGTTGGATGGTCTTTCCGGAAACACTTGCCCCCACCCTGACCCTCCCCCGCTGGGCGGGGGAGGGGATAGGAGCTTTGTCGGCGTGCGGCGGCAGTCCCTCCCCCGCCCAGCGGGGGAGGATAGGTGGAGGTCTAACTCCGCCCTCACCATCGGCCTCTGCTGGCGCAGCGGCCTGCGCGGTGCCCTGCGCGACGCCAACTACGCCCCGCTGACCGACTGGGCGCCGATCCTCACCCTGCCCGGCCTGCGCCTGATCAACCTTCAATATGACGACTGCGAAGCCGAACTCATCGAAGCGGAAACGCGCTTCGGCATCGTCATCCACCGCCCGCCACTGGATCTGAAAAACGATCTGGACGGCGCGGCAACCCTGACGGCTGCGCTGGACCTCGTGATCTCCGCCGGAACGTCGGTGGCGGAAATGGCCGGCGCGCTGGGAGTACCGGTCTGGCGGATCGGGCCGGCGGGTGACTGGACGGCGCTCGGCACCGCTTGCCGACCCTGGTATCCGTCCATGCGGCTGGTCTGCCCGAACGCGGGCGAGACGCTCGGCGACGCGCTGGGCGCCGCCGGGCGTGCTCTCAACAGCCTCAGAACGCGGGAACCACGGCGTTCTTGAACTTGGTGAGGATGAACTCCTTCACCTCGGGGCTGTTGTAGGACTTCACCAGCTTGGCAACCCAGGGCTTGTCCTTGTCGGCCTTGCGCACGACGATGACGTTGGCATAGGGGCTGTCGGCGTCCTCGCGGGCGATGGCGTCCTTGACCGGGTCGATGCCGGCTTCCAGCGCGAAGTTGGTGTTGATGGCGGCGGCGGTCACGTCGTCCAGCGAGCGCGGCAGCTGGGCGGCGTCCAGCTCGACGATCTCCAGCTTCTTCGGGTTCTCGACGATGTCGATCGGCGAAGCCTTCAGATTGCCGCCGTCCTTCAGCTTGATCAGGCCCTTGGCCTGCAGCAGCAGCAGGACACGGCCGCCGTTGGTCGGGTCGTTGGGGATGGCGAACTTGGCACCGGCCGGCAGTTCCTCAAGGCTCTTCACCTTCTTGGAATAGATGCCGATCGGATAGACCACCGTCTTGCCGACGCTGACCAGATCGAAACCGCGGTCCTTCACCTGATTGTCCAGATAGGGCTGGTGCTGGAAGCTGTTGGCGTCGAGGTCGCCGCCCGCCAGCGCCTGGTTCGGGATGACGTAGTCGGTGAATTCCAGGATCTGGATGTCCAGCCCGTCCTTGGCGGCGATGGGCTTCACCGCTTCCAGGATCTGGGCATGCGGGCCGGCGGTGACGCCGACCTTGATGGTCTCGGCGCCAGCAGTCTCTATGGACGCACCGAAGGCGATTGCCATGGTGGCGGCGCCGGCCAGCAGGGAAGCCAGCGAACGGAAGCGCAGCATCTCGAACACTCCTCGGATTTTTAGGTCAGGATTTCAGGTTACGCTTGTTGACGCGGCGGGCGATCAGGTCGCCCGTCGATTGAACGATCTGCACCAGCACGATCAGCACGACCACCACCGCCAGCATCACCTCCGGCAGGAAGCGCTGGTAGCCGTAGCGGATGCCGAGGTCGCCCAGGCCGCCGCCGCCGACGGCGCCGACCATGGCGGAATAGCCGATCAGGCTGACCGCCGACAGGGTCAGGCCGGCGACGATGCCCGGCAGCGCTTCCGGCAGCAGCACCTTGCGGATGATCTGGAAGGGCGTGGCGCCCATCGCCTGCGCCGCCTCGACCAGACCGCGGTCGACCTCGCGCACCGCATTCTCCACCACGCGGGCGATGAAGGGGGCGGCGGCGACGGTCAGCGGCACGATGGCGGCGTTGGTGCCGATGGAGGTGCCGGCGATCAGCCGGGTGAAGGGGATGATCGCCACCACCAGGATGATGAAGGGGGTGGAGCGGGTCATGTTCACCACCGCCCCCATCACCTTGTTGAAGGCGAAGTTCTGCAGCAACTCGCCCCGGCCGGTGACGGCCAGCATCACGCCGATGGGCAGCCCGATCAGCGTCCCGATGGCGCCCGACACCGCCACCATGTGCAGCGTGTCGATCAGCCCCTTGATCAGCAGGTCAATGATTTGCGGGGAGAGCATGGCCCAACACCTCGACGCCCAGATTGTTCTCTTTCACCAGCGCGATGGCGGCTTCGACCTTGGCGGTGTCGCCCAGCGCCTCCACCACCAGCGTGCCGAAGGGCGCGCCCTGAATCTCGTCGATCTGGCCGTGCCAGATGTTCAGGTCCAGGTTCAGCTGCCGGCTGATGGCGCTGATGACCGGGGTGGTCGCCTTCTCGCCGGTGAAGGTGATGCGCAGCACCGGGTTGCTCCCCAAGCCGGGCTGGGGCGCCAGCCGGTCGCGCAGGCTGTCGGGAATCCCGCGGTTGATGACGGGATCGACGAAGCTGCGGGTGGTCGGATGCCTGGGATGGGCGAAGATGTCGAAGACCGGTCCCTGCTCGATCACCCGGCCGCCTTCCATCACCGCCACCTTGTGGCAGATCTCCTTGATCACGGCGATCTCGTGGGTAATCAGCACGATGGTCAGGCCGAGCCGGCGGTTGATGTCGCCCAGCAGATGCAGGATCTGCGTCGTCGTCTCCGGGTCGAGCGCCGAGGTCGCCTCGTCCGACAGCAGCACCTTCGGCTTGCTGGCCAGCGCGCGGGCGATGCCGACGCGCTGCTTCTGCCCGCCCGACAGCTCCGCCGGGTAGCGGTTGCGCTTGTCGGCCAGCCCGACGAGGTCGAGCAGCGGCTCCACCGTCCGGCCGATCTCCGCCTTGGCCATGCCGGCCAGTTCCAGCGGCAGCGCCACATTGTCGAAGACGGTGCGCGAGGACAGCAGGTTGAAATGCTGGAAGATCATGCCGATGGAATGGCGGGCCTGCCGCAGTTCCGCCGCCGACAGGGTGGTCATCTCCACCCCGTCGACCGTGACGCTGCCCGAGGTCGGGCTTTCCAGCAAGTTGACCGTCCGCAGCAGGGTGGACTTGCCGGCACCCGACCGGCCGATGATCCCGAAGACCTCGCCGCGTCCGATGGTCAGGTCGATGTCGGCCAGCGCGTGGACCGGAGCCCCGCCGCCGCGGGCGGCGTAAGTCTTGCGAATGTTTGTTAGCGTTATCATCTTTTATTCGGCAAAAGGGGACGTCCAGCGTCCCCCCAGCCCCCTCACCAAGTCGGAATGATGGAACCGTTGAAGCGCGTTTCGATAAACTGCCGCACTTCGGGCGAACGATACAGCGCAATGAAGCGCTTGATCGTCGGGTCTTCCATGCGATCCTTGCGGACCGCCCAGACCAGGTTCCACTTCGACTGGTCATCCTCCAGCACCAGCGCCTTCTTCGGCTCCAGCCCGGCCAGCACGGCATAGTTGAGGGTGATGACCGACGCATCCACGTCGTCGAGCGAACGCGGAAGCTGGGCGGCGTCCAGTTCCACCAGCTTGATGCCCTTCGGATTCACGACATCGGCGATGGTGGTGTTCAGGCCGGCGCCCTCCTTCAGCCCGATCACGCCGGCCTTGGCCAGCAGGAACAGGGCGCGGGCGCCGTTGGTGGGGTCGTTGGGGATCGACACCGACGCGCCCGGCTTCAGGTCGGCCAGCGCCTTCACCTTGCTGCTGTAGACGCCCATCGGCACCACGACGCTCTTGGCGACGGAGACGATGTCGTAGCCGCGCTGCTTCACCTGGTTGTCGAGGAAGGGCTGGTGCTGGAAGTTGTTGGCGTCGATGTCGCCGGCCTGGAGCGCCGCGTTCGGCATGTTCCAGTCGGTGAATTCGATCACCTGGGCCTCGATGCCCTCCTTGGCGGCCAGCTTGGCGGTGAATTCGAGAATTTCACCGTAGGGGCCGGCCGACACGCCCAGCTTCAGCGGAGCGGCGAAGGCGGAGGTCGCGGCGGTCAGCAGGCCGGCGGCGACGGCCACCGACATCAGGATGCGCTTCATCGAGTCTTTCCTCAGGATTTTGGGCGGCAGGTTTCTTGATGCGGGCTCAGCGGCGGCGGGTGTCCGGCAGCCGGCTGTAATGCTGGTGGGCGGCGCGCTGGGCCTGTCCGACATTGCGGAAGACGCGGCGGTCGAGATCGCGGAAAGCCCAATCGGACACGAAGAAGGTGAAGCCGCCGCGCTCGGCGACGACGATTCCGGCGGACCGGCCCTGGACTTCGATGGCGTAGGCGCTGGCGTGGGACATGGCGAGATTCTCCCCTGTCGCGCGGCTGGCCCTCGGCATGGCGGGGCGGCGGCGCGGCTGTGTTCAGGACTGGCGGATGTGCGGAATGGGCTCTGTGTCTTGAGGCTGCGGGATCAGCAGCAACACAGGCCCTGTCGCATCATGCAGGCCGGAAAAGCGGTCCGAAGCACGGATGGGGGTGCGGAAACTCGCGAGGTCATTCCGGTCTCTCCTTCTTGAAGAGGTCCACGACCGGTATCGTGGCGCTTTAGCGTTTGGTGACGCGGCGCAAGCTGCAGAAGTCAAATTGCCGCGGGATGCCCCGGCGGGGCGTCCGATGGATAATCTCTATCCCGTGAATCGGTATTGGGTCAACCCGAATTTTTCACAGATTGTGTAGTTTCCCACATTTCACATTTATTATTGAGAAAATGCGCGGCGACCTTTGGGACCGCCGCGCCTGGACGGTGCCGGTTACTGCGCGATCTGCTTGAAGCCGATCAGGCCGCAGGACTGGTCGAACAGATAGTCGACCTTGCTCAGCCAATGCCGGCCGGTGTTGATGAAGTTGCCGTTGCTCGGCTCGATCCAGGTCGCCTGGGACTGGTCGAGCGGCAGCACCACCTTCGGCGGATTCAGCTGTGCGGTCAGGGTCGGGTTCAGCGTGGTGCCCGCCACGGTCAGTTCCATGGTCAGGCCGGGGGTAACGATGGTCTCGCTCACCGGCTTGGTTCCGCCGCCGGGCTGGGGCACGTTCACGGTGACATTGTCCACGGAGCCTGCCGGCCGGGCGCTGTCGGCAAAGGCCATGAACATGTAGTCCAGGCCGGTATCCACCAGAGTGCTGCCGCAGAGCGGGGCACCCAACGCGGTTCCCTTCGAATCCTTCAGCGTGATGCAGGTGGTTGCCCCGTTCCACACCGTGCCGCCGGTCGTCGGCTGCGGCGACAGCTGGGTCAGCTGAACCGTCTGGAACCCGCTGGTGTTCGCCTGGGTCAGGCCGATGGCGATGCCCTGCTGGGTGAAGACATAGCCGGAATGCGCCGCGGCCGGCACGTTCAGGAAGGGGTTGTTGGCGGTGGTCGGCGACTGGCCGCGGTCGAAGCCGACGCCGATCATGCCGAAGCCGTCGCTGACCTTGGCGCAGTTCGCCAGGCTGGTTCCGGCCTTGCCACCGACCGGGGCAGTGCCTTCATAGCTGGCGCAGTTGTTCGGATCGACCGTGGCGGTGCTGGTCGGCGCGACCGAGGTCACCTGGCAATGGCAGCTGGTGGCGATGATGTCGACCGGCGCGGTGTTGGTATAGCCGCCGCCGCTCAGCGGCAGGGCGATCGCCGCCTTGACGTTCTTGCCGGCGTAGTAATTGCCGGAGCTGGAATAGGCGATCTGGGTCGTCTGGGTGGAGGCGTTCCAGACGCTGGCCGGAACCTTGCCGGACGGCAGGGCAAGGCCGGTGGAGCCGGTGTCGACCATCACCGGCTGGGTGCCGGCCGATGCCGCGTTGTTCGCGTCGAGCACCGCGATGTCGATCATGTACCCGTTCAGAACCGACGATGCGCCCGAACTGAGCGCCAGCGACACCGAACCGCTCTGCGGATAGGTGCAACTGCCGGAGGACGTGGACGAGGCGGCAATGGCGGCCATGGGGGCGGCGGAAAGCGCGAGGGCGAGGGCCGTCAGAATGGCCGGCCGGCCGGCGCCGCGGGAAATGGGATGAAGCGACGCAATCATTGTTCTGATGTTCCTTAAAGTGAATGGACGAAAATTGTATAAGTTCTTCAGATACCCCCATGGATGGATTTTCTGAGTCAAATTGTAACCACACACCGGCAACCTGCCGCCGTCGTGCCGCAGCCGCCGGCGGCTACCGGGCCGCGCTGACGATGCGAGGCGCCACAGCGACAGGTGACGGGCGCGCGGAATGTGCTATCTATCGCGTCGATGGTTCATCCGGGGCCTGCACACTGCCCCGGCGAGCGATGCGAGGAGAGTGTTTTGTCCGCCGATCCCAGCGCCCAAGGGGTGACTGCCGCAGCGATGACGGCCGCACCGGTCGATGACCAACTGGTGCTGGCCCTGCCCAAGGGCCGCATCCTGAAGGAGCTGCGCCCGCTGCTGTCCCATGCCGGCATCCATCCGGAGCCGGCCTTCGACGACGACAAGAGCCGGCTCCTGCGCTTCGCCACCAATGTGCCGAACCTCAGCATCATCCGCGTCCGGTCCTTCGACGTGGCGACCTTCGTCGCCTTCGGCGCCGCCCATCTGGGCGTGGCGGGCAACGACGTGCTGATGGAATTCGACTATCCGGAGATCTACGCGCCGCTCGACCTCGGCATCGGCGCCTGCCGCCTGTCGGTCGCCGAGCCGGTGGAGATGATGGAGGGCGACGATCCGTCGCGGTGGAGCCATGTGCGCGTCGCCACCAAATATCCGGAGGTGACGAAGCGCCATTTCGCCGCCCGCGGCGTCCAGGCCGAATGCGTCAAGCTGAACGGCGCGATGGAACTGGCCCCGACACTGGGCCTGTGCCGCCGCATCGTCGATCTGGTCTCCACCGGGTCGACGCTGAAGGCCAACGGGCTGGTGGAGGTGGAGCATATCGCCGACGTCACCTCGCGCCTGATCGTCAACCGCGCTGCCTTCAAGACGCGGACGGCCGAGATTTCTCAGTGGATCGACAAGTTCCGGGAGGCGGTGAATGCCCGTCAGGCTTGATATTCGCGACGCGGAATTCGCCGCCGGGTTCGAGGCGCTGCTGCACGCCAAGCGCGAGGCAAGCGAGGATGTCCAGACGCTTGTCGCCGGTGTCATCGATCAGGTCCGCACGCGCGGCGACGACGCCCTGATCGACTACACCGCCCGTTGGGACCGCCAGACCCTGACGGCCGACACCCTGCGCATCGGCCAGGACGAGATCGACGCCGCCACGGCCAAATGCTCCGCCGACACGCTGGAGGCGCTGGACCTCGCCGCCGCGCGGATCGAGGAGTTCCACCGCCGCCAGATCCCGGAGGTCACCGACTATCGCGACGCCGCCGGGGTACGGCTGGGCGCGCGCTGGACGCCGGTCGGCGCCGTCGGCCTCTATGTGCCGGGCGGCACCGCCTCCTACCCGTCCTCGGTGCTGATGAACGCCCTGCCGGCCAAGGTGGCGGGTGTCGAGCGCGTCGTCATGGTGGTGCCGACGCCGGACGGGGCGATCAACCCGCTGGTGCTGGCCGCCGCCAAGCGCTGCGGCATCGACGAGATCTACCGCATCGGCGGCGCCCAGGCGGTTGCGGCGCTGGCCCACGGCACGGCGACGATCCGGCCGGTCGACAAGATCGTCGGCCCCGGCAACGCCTTTGTCGCCGCCGCCAAGCGTCAGGTCTACGGCCTCGTCGGCATCGACAGCATCGCCGGCCCGTCGGAAATCCTGGTGGTGGCCGATGGCCGCAACGATCCGGCCTGGATCGCCATGGACCTGCTGTCGCAGGCCGAACACGACACCTCGGCCCAGTCGATCCTGATCACCGACGATGCCGCCTTCGCCGACGCGGTCGCGGCGGCGGTCGACAGGCATCTGGAGACGCTGCCGCGCACGGCAATCGCCGGCGAAAGCTGGCGCGAGCATGGCGCCATCGTCCTGGTCGGCGACCTGACGGCCGACGCGCCGGCCCTGGTCGACCGGCTGGCGCCGGAGCATCTGGAACTGGCCGTCGAGGGTCCGGACGCGCTGGCGGCGAAGATCCGCAATGCCGGCGCCATCTTCCTCGGCCGTTATACGCCGGAGGCCATCGGCGATTATGTCGCAGGCCCCAACCATGTGCTGCCGACGGCGCGCAGCGCCCGCTTCTCCTCCGGCCTCAACGTGCTGGACTTCATGAAGCGGACGACCTTCGTCGCCTGCGACGCCGACAGCCTCAGGGCCATCGGCCCGGCGGCGGTGACGCTGGCGATGGCCGAGGGGCTGGAGGCGCATGCGCGCTCGGTCGCGCAGCGGCTGCCGGGTTACAAAGACTAAAGGCGATAAATCCGGGATTGCGGGGGAGGCGGGGCGTGACGACGGCGAAAAGCAAGCGGCGCATCACCCATGTGACGCTCGACGAGCGGAGTGTCGTCCGCCACAAGCCCGAGGTGGAGCATGAGCGTGCCGTCGCCATCTTCGACCTGCTGGAGGACAACGAGTTCTGTCCCTGCGAGTTCGCGGAGGACGGGCCGTACCATCTGCACCTGTCGATCGAGGACAACCGGCTGGTCTTCGACATCCGGCGCGAGGACAACAGCGAACTCGACCGGCTGATGCTTCCGATCACCGGCTTCCGGTCGATCGTCCGCGATTACTTCCTGATCTGCGAGAGCTACTACGCCGCCATCAAGCGGTCGACGCCCTCGCAGATCGAAGCCATCGACATGGGCCGCCGCGGCCTGCACAACGAGGGGTCCGAGATGCTGCGCGAACGGCTGGCCGGCAAGGTGGAGATGGACCTGCAGACCGCGCGCCGGCTGTTCACGCTGATCTGCGTCCTGCACATTCGCGGCTGACGGGCACGGGCGGCGCAAGGCCATGGCGGCGACCCCGGTCCTCACCCCCCTGCCGGTGACGAGCGTCTTGTTCGCCTGCACCTACAACATGATCCGTTCGCCGATGGCGGCGGCGATGATGCGCCATTACCACGGCACGCGCGTCTATGTGGATTCGGTCGGCGTCCGCGAGGGCGACGAGGTCGATCCCTTCGCCGTCGCGGTGATGGAGGAGATCGGCATCGACCTGTCCAAGCACCGCTGCCGCACCTTCGAGGATCTGGAAGACACCAATTTCGACCTGATCGTCTCGCTGTCACCCGAGGCCCAGCACCGCGCCATCGAGATGACGCGCACCATGGCCTGCGACGTGGAGTTCTGGAACACCTTCGACCCCACCCTGGTCGACGGCACCCGCGACGCCATGCTGGAAGCCTACCGGCAGGTCCGCGACGGACTGCTGGCCAAGGTCAAGCAGCGCTTCCCGCTGACCCGCGGACCGACCGTCTAGCGCCGCGCCGCCACCGGCCGCGGCCGTTTCTTCTGCCGCCAGCGCACCACCCCGGTGACCAGAAGCAGCGCGGGCAGCAGGCCGGCCACCGCCACCAGGATGCGGCAGCACAGGCCGAAGCATTCGCCGTTGTGCAGCGGATGCTGCCAGCCGAAGAAGGCGTCGCCGAAGGTCCAGCGGGTGGGGTCGCGCAGGTCCAGGATCGTGCCGCCGCCGTCCACCCAGACGCTGGTCTTCGGAAAGCGCCAGCCGGGCTCGCCGGCCTGGAACAGGCGGATGTGGTAGGCGCCGCCCGCTTGCGCCGGCACCTCGACCCAGCGCGGCTCGGCCTGCGGGAAGCGGGCGAGCGCCGCGGCCAGGGCGGCGTCCGCCCCCACCTCCGTCCCTGCTTTCACCGGCGCGACGGCGGGCGCCGGGGTCAGCGGCGACAGCCTCTCGACCATCGGCTTCACCCAGTCCGGCTGTTCCATGACCACCCCGGTGACGATCAGCGGCAGCAGGACGACGAGGCCGTAGACGCCCGCCAGCACATGGATGTCGAACACCTGCCGGACGAAGCCGGAGCGGATGCGGGGCAGCAGGGCCCGCCCCCATTTCCCGGTGGCCGGCCACCACAGATAAACCCCGCTGGCCAGGATCAGCAGGCTGGCGATGCCGCCCGCCGCCAGCACCATCCGGCCGCTGTCGCCGGCCAGCAGCAGGTAATGCAGATCGTAGGTCCATGTCATGGCGGTACGCCCCCAGAAGCGGGAGGACAGCACCTCCCCGCTGTAGGGGTTCACCGCCACCATCAGCGGGGCGAAGGACTTCCCCGCCGTCTCCTCCGGCTTCATGTAGCGCGCCATGATCGGATGGTCGGGCCCGTGGGGAAGCTCCAGCCGCCAGCCGCCGGCCCTTTGCGGATGGGCCTCGCGCAACGCCTGAACCACCCGGTCGAGCGGCACCGGGTCCATCCGCCCATCCCTTTGCCCGGCCGGAACCACCAGTTCCGGCGTCAGCATGCGGTCGATGTCGACGTAGAAGACCAGCAGACTGCCCGTCAGCGCGGTCAGGGCCAGCAGCCCTCCGACCACGAGCCCCAGCGACAGGTGCAGGGTCAGCACGATCCGTCGGATCCGCTGTCTTGCCATGCCGGAAGCTCGGCCGGCCGCTCTCGCCGGGGTCATGGCGCAGTCGCTGTGGGTGTGCATCGGGCGGGTCTCCTGACGGATGATCGGCGCAAGGATGAGCGGTGCAGTGGGCGAACCATCCCGGAAGCCCTGCCGGCCGGCCTTGACGGCCGTCAAATGCCGCCGCACGGACACACGGCATGGTCGGTAATAATTTTGGCATTTTGCAACTTTTTGCGTTGGAGCCTGTTCCCATAGCGTCCCGCGCAATGCTATTGAGCTGTGTCATCGCAACGCACTGCGTGCCGGCCTAGGCTCGGGTGTGTCGACGCCCATTCCCGCGGAGAGCCCCTGATCCATGCCCGCCGGTCTGCTGCCCCGCCTTTTCCGCGCCTTCAGTCCGCGCAGCCTGCGCGCACGCCTGATGGGCGTCGTGCTGGCGTCGCTGGCGTTGCCGCTGGCGGGCGCGCTCTACCTGGCAGACCAGCAGCTCGACGACCGCATCGATGCGGCGCGCGAACTGGCCCTGCACCTCGCCGACGACGGGGTGGAGCGCCAGCGCGACCTGATCGGGGAGGCGCGCAACCTGCTCGGCGTGCTGTCGCTGGTTCCGGCGATCCGTGACGCGACGCCGACCGATACCGATGCCTGCGTCGCCACCCTGTCGCCGATGCCGCGCCAGCACCGCTGGACCACCGGCGTCTGGCTGACCGATGCCGACGGCAACATCATCTGCGACACCACCGGCCCCGGTGCCGGCATCTCGCTGCGCGAACGCGAGTATTTCCAGCGCGTCCTCGACACGAAGAACTGGGTGGTCAGCGACTTCATCATCGGCAAGCGCTCGCTGAAGCCGCTGATCATCGTCGCCGGCCCGATCATGGAGAATGGACGGATCGTCCGCGTGATCGGCGTGGCGGTCGACCTCACCTGGCTGACGGATCTGGTGAAGGTGCTGAAGCAGCCGGACGCCCGCGTCATGGTTCTGGACCGTCACGGCGTGATCGTGGCCCGCCAGCCGGACCCGGAAGGCTGGCTGAATCGCAACGTCTTCCACATGCAGCATGTCCAGCACATGCTGCGCGAACGCAACGGCGCCTTCGATTCCGAAAGCGCCGACGGCCGCGGCCGGCTGTGGGCCTTCCGCCATTCCAGCGAGACCGACACCGTCTTCGCCGTCGGTATGCCGACCGCCCCGATCATCGCGGAGGCGCGGCGCGACCTGTGGCAAAGCCTGGGCCTGCTCGCCGTCGCCGGGCTGGTCAGCGTCATCGCGCTGTGGGTGCTGCTGCGCGCCTCCGTCCTGCGTTGGGTGTGGGAACTGGGAAGTGCGGCCACCCGCATCGGCGACGGCGGCGGCGGCACCATGATCGAGGCCGACCGTGCCCCGCACGAATTCCGCGTCGTCTCCCACGCCTTCAACAACATGTCGCGCCGCCTGAAGCAGCGCGAACAGGAACTGCGCTCCGCCATGGAGGAGGCGCGGGCCGGCAGCCGCGCCAAGGAAGAATTCCTCGCCACCATGAGCCACGAGATCCGCACGCCGATGAACGGCGTGATCGGATTCGCGGAAATGTTGCTGGAAACGCCGCTGACGACCGAACAGCGCCGCTATGCCTCGCAGGTGCGCGATGCCGGCCGGTCGCTGCTGACCGTCATCAACGACGTGCTCGACCTGTCGAAGCTGGAGGCCGGGCGGCTCGATCTGGTCAGCGTGCCGTTCCGGCTGGACGATCTGGCCGACCGCTGCGTCGCCATCGTCAGGCTTGCCGCCGAACAGAAGGGGCTGGAGATTCAGACAACCATCTCCGCCACCGCCCGCGGCTTCGTCATGGGCGATCCCGACCGGCTGCGCCAGATCCTGCTGAACCTGCTGGGCAACGCGGTGAAATTCACCGACCGCGGGTCCGTCCGGCTGACGGTGAAGGCGGTGGAGGATGACGGCAGCAGTCTGGGGGGCAGCAGGTCCGGGGGCCGGCCGGGCGGGAACCGCATCTGCACCTTCACCGTCACGGATACCGGGATCGGCATCGCCGCCGACCGCCAGCGCGACCTGTTCCAACGCTTCACCCAGCTGGAGCGCGGGCGCGGCGGCACCGGGCTGGGCCTTGCCATCTGCCGCCGGCTGGTGGAACTGATGGGCGGCGAGATCGGCATGGACAGCAAGGTGGGCGCCGGCAGCACCTTCTGGTTCTCTCTGCCGCTGCTGTCCGCCGGCAGCGCCGCGGTCCAGCCCGACAGCACCGCCGTCTCCAGCATCGAGCCGGGCAGTCCCGGCGTGCGCATCCTGCTGGCCGAGGATCTGGCGATGAACCGCGATCTTGCGATGACCATGCTGACCAAGGCGGGGCATCATGTCGACGCCGTGGTTGACGGCGCCGCCGCCGTCGCCGCCGTGCAGGAACAGACCTACGACATCGTGCTGATGGACGTGCAGATGCCGGTTATGGACGGGTTGGAGGCCACCCGCCGCATCCGCGCCCTGCCCGCTCCGGTCGGCAGGATCCCGATCCTGGCCCTGACCGCCGGCGTGATGCAGGTGGAGGTCGAGCGCTGCCTGCAGGCGGGCATGAACGCGCATCTGGCCAAGCCGCTGGAGAAGTCGAAGCTTCTGGCTGCCGTCGGCCGCTGGGCCCGCCCCGATGACGGCCACAACGACAGCGCCGGCGACAGGGCCGCCGGCACGTCCGGCGGCGGCGATTTCGGCCATGGGCGGGATGGGGACGGTCCCGATGCCCAGCGCCCGCAGTTGATCGCACACAGCTGACGAGTCGGTGTTATAGTGCCTGCACCGTCCCGGCCTCGCTCACGCTCGCGATGCGCGGCCGGGCGGGCCTCGACCCCGGCAGGCTCTGCCGGCCTGCAGCGAAGTGTGTGCCATGAAGGTTGCGCAGACCCCTCTCGCCCCCGTTCCGGAGCGCAAGCCCGACGCCTTTCCGCCGCCGGCCGATGGTGCCGGCGCCGCGCCGTCCTTCCGCGACTCGCTGGTCCAGACCACGCAAGGCCGTTCGGGGAGCGTTCCGGTCGGCCGGTTCGCCAACGGCCATAAGACGCCGCCCCTGCCCCTGGGCAAGCCGGCGGCCCCGGTCGTGCTGGCGGATGGCACCCAGGTTCCCCTTCCTGCGGCGAAGCCGGTGACACCCATCCGGCTGGCCGACGGCACGACCGTGCCGGTGCCTGCCGCCAAGCCCGCGGCCCCCGTCCTGCTGGCCGACACCGCCCCGGCGCCCGAGGCGGCGCCGCCGCGCGCCCCACTGCCGGGACTGAAACCGGCGGTTCCCGCGCCAGTGCCAAGCTCCGCCAAGGTCGCGGACGCCGTGGAGGCGGTGACCTCCGACAATCCGACCGCTGCGCGGGTGCTGGTCGCCTCGCAGCAGGTCGCCGGCCTGTCCGGCCACAGCTTCACCGCCATCCTTGCCCAGGCGACGCAGGAAAGCGGCCTGGACAGCGCGGCGAAGAACAGCCGCAGCTCCGCCGCCGGGCCGTTCCAATTCCTGGACTCCACCTGGCTCGACCTGTTCCGCCGCCATGGCGCCGCCTATGGGCAAGGTGAACTCGCCTCACACATCCAGGTCCGCAACGGCGTGTCCAGCGTCAAGGACCCGGCGATCCGCCGCCAGATCCTGGAGCTGCGCCACGATGTCGACCTGTCGGCCGGCATGGCCGCCCGCTATCTGGCCGAAGGGCGCGACGCGCTGGAGAAGCGGCTGGGCCGCCGGGCCAGCGAATCGGAGAGCCGCATGGCCTATGTTCTGGGCTCCGGCGGGGCGGCGAAGCTGATCCGCGCCGCCGAATCGACTCCCGGCGCCATCGCCGCCGACCTGCTGCCCAGTGCCGCGAAGGCGAATCACAACCTGTTTCACGACCGGTCCAGCGGCCGCGCCCTGACCGCGGCGGAAACCGTGAGCCGCCTGACGCGGCGCATGGAGATCGACCAGCGCGAGATGTTCGCGGCCATAGGCCAAGCGCTGGAACGGCCGCGCCGCCTGGAAGAAGGCAGCGCATCGCCGCTCAACCCCCATCAGTCGGTCTGACCGAAGGGCCAGCGGAAGCGGTGCCGGAGGGCTGCCCGACCCGCAACGCGGGGCTGACCCGCGCGGCTGGGCTGCGGCCGAACGCATCGGCAGTGGGAATCCCACTTGACCCGGCGGCTTTGGAAGGTCAGTTATTGCCGCGAAACTATTAGGACGGACATAAGGGCCTATGGCAAAGGAAGATCTGATCGAGTTTTCCGGGACCGTCGTCGAATTGCTTCCGAACGCGATGTTCCGGGTGAAGCTCGACAACGATCACGAGGTTCTCGCGCACACCTCGGGCAAGATGCGTAAGAACCGGATTCGCGTCCTGGCCGGCGACCGCGTCAATGTGGAAATGACGCCGTACGACCTGACCAAGGGCCGCATCACCTTCCGGTTCAAGTAGCATCCTTGCTGCATCGCGGTTCCCCGTGACGATCCCGTCCAAGGCGCCCCGGCTGGTTCTGGCTTCGGCCTCGCCCCGCCGGCTCGACCTTTTGCGCCAGATCGGCATCGTGCCCGACGCGGTCGATCCCGCCGATCTCGACGAAGCGCCGCTGCGCGACGAACTCCCGCCCCAGCACGCCCTGCGTCTGGCGGCGGAGAAGGCGTCGTGCGTCGCTGCGCGCCACCCCGATTCGTGGATTCTCGCCGCCGACACCGTGGTCGCCTGCGGTCGCCGCATCCTGCCCAAGGCCGAACGGGAGGAGGAGGCGCGGCGCTGCCTGTCCCTGCTGTCCGGCCGGCGGCACCGTGTGCTGGGCGGCATCGTCCTGCTGGTCCCCGACGCAAGCGGAGAGGGCCACCGCAGGATCGACCGGCTGGTCCGCACCGACGTCACCTTCAAGGTGCTCGACCGGACGGAAACCGACGCCTACATCGCGTCCGGCGAATGGAAGGGCAAGGCCGGCGGCTATGCCATCCAGGGCCGGGCGGGTGCGCTGGTGCGCTGGATCGGCGGCTCCTACAGCAATGTCGTCGGGCTATCGCTCCACGAGGTCGCCGGCATGCTGCACGGCGCCGGCTTCCCGCCCGCTCCCCCTGCCCCGCCTGAACAATGAGCCGGCTTGAGCTGCTGGTCGACCGCGACGGTCCGCTGACGCGGGCGGCGGTGCTGGCCGATGGCCGCCTGACCGACCTGCAAATCGACCATGCTGACCGCCCGTCGCTGCTGGGCGCCGTCATCCTCGGACGGGTGGAGCGGATCGCCACCGGCCTGAACGGCGCCTTCATCGATCTTGGCGGTGGCCTGTCCGGCCTGCTGCCGGCCGCCGACGTGCGCCGTCCGGTTCTCGACGACGACTCCTCCCCATCACGCTCCCATCCCCGTCCGGGGTCGAAGCCGTCCGCCATCGGCGCGCTGCTTCGCACCGGCCAGCCGGTGGTGGTGCAGGTGAAGGCAGACGCTGCGGGGGCCAAGGGGCCGTCGCTGACGATGGACATCACCCTGCCCGGCCGCTTCCTGGTGCATGCGCCGCTCGGCCGCGACATCGCGGTGTCGAAGCGCCTGGGCAGCGGCCCGGAGCGCGCGGCGCTCGCCCGCCGCATCGAGGGGCTGGTCACCGGCGCCGGCTGGATCGTCCGCGCCGGGGCCGCCCAGGTGTCCGACGACCTGCTGACCGCCGAATCGGAGGCCCTGCACCTGCAATGGCGCGCCATCCGCGACGACGCCCGCGCCGGTTCCGCTCCCCGCCTGCTTCATCCCGGCCCCGACGCCCCCACCCGCGCCCTGATCGAGCAGGGAGCCGCGGCACCCGACACCATCATTGTCGATGACCCGGCCCCGTCCGGCGGCATCGCCGTCGGTGAAGGGCCACTGCTGTTGGGCTTGCGCGGCTGGTGCGACCGCCACGCCCCCGACCTGCTGCCGCGCCTGACCGCCCACCGGGCCTCCCAGCGCCTGTTCGACCTGCGCGACCTCGACTCTGCGATTGCGGAGCTTTTGGACATCCGGGTGCCGCTGCCGCTCGGCGGTTCGCTGGTGATCGAGCGGACGGAGGCACTGACGGTGGTGGACGTCAATGCCGGGGAGCGCGGCAACCCGGTGGACGTCAACATCGACGCCGCGGCGGAGATCGCCCGCCAGCTTCGCCTGCGCAATGTCGGCGGCATCGTGGTGGTGGATTTCGTCAACATGCGCGGCCGCGGCGATGCCGAGCGCGTGCTGGCCGCCCTGTCGCATGCGGTGGAAAGCGACCCGGTGCAGACCCAAGTGTATGGCATGTCGAAGCTGGGCCTGGTCGAGCTGACCCGTGCCCGCCGCGGCACGCCGCTGGCCGCTCTGCTGCGTCCCTAGCCGCTTACAGTCCGTTACGGAGGCCTCCCCTTGTCCGACTCCCAATTTCCCGGCGCCCAGCAGCGCCCCCATTCCCATGCGCAGCCCCACGCTGGCGCCAAGGCGGGGCCCATCGGCGAGAAAGGCACCCAGTGCCCGATCTGCGGCCGCCCGACCGAACCGGCCACCCGCCCCTTCTGTTCCAAGCGCTGTGCCGACATCGACCTGTCGCGCTGGCTGGGCGAAGGCTACCGGATTCCAGGCCCCGAAGCCCCGGTTCCGACCTGCGATTCCGACCCTGACGACGAGCCGTAAGGGAGCCGAAATTTTTTCGAATTTTTCTCTGGACAGCCCGTCCGAACCTCTCTAAAAAGCGCCCCACACGACGCGCCGCACCGACCGAAACGGTCACTCACCAAGCGGCGCCGAGATGCCCAGGTAGCTCAGTTGGTAGAGCAGGGGACTGAAAATCCCCGTGTCGGCGGTTCGACTCC
The DNA here is from genome assembly GCF_008364825.1 of Azospirillum sp. B21. Classification (GTDB taxonomy): domain Bacteria; phylum Pseudomonadota; class Alphaproteobacteria; order Azospirillales; family Azospirillaceae; genus Azospirillum. The sequence continues at coordinate 538,178 of NZ_VTTO01000002.1, read as the reverse complement.
GTCCCTGGGCACCATCCTCCCTTCGAAGTTCAAGGTCAGGATGGTGTATACCGGTCAAACCAACTGACCGTACTTTTTCCCCTTCGTACCAAAGTCTTCCGCTCGTTTTCAAAGCGCCCCTCAGAGTGGCTTTGAATCGAACCACCCCACCCGCCCAAGTCCCGGCAGTTTCACTGCAAGGTCCAGCGGGTCGACGCCGATGGTCAGGCCCAGCAGGTTGATCTCCAGCCCCTCCTCCAGCGCCAGCAGCAGGCCGGCGACGCCGAACAGGCTGACCTGCCAGCCGGTGCCGCTCGGCGCGCGGGCGATCAGGCCGCGGCCCAGATAATCCTTGCCCAGCGCGGTGGACGGCAGGTCGAGCCGCAGTTCCGGTACGGCACGGCCGACCCAGGCGGCGAAGGTGTTGCTGTTGGGACCGGGCCAGACGCGGTACTCGCCGGCATAGGGATAGCTGGCGGCTGCAGCGGCGATCTTGGGAATCGCGGCTTCGGCGGCGGCGCCTCGCAGTTCCGTCAGCAGCGCGGGCTGGGCGCCGAACCAGCGGCCGTCGGGATCGCGGTTGCTGACGGCCACCACCGGCAGGCCGCGGTAGGCGCGCCAGCCGATCACCTCATAAACGGTGTAGCTGCGGGCGCCGGCCGGCTTCACAGCGAACCAGGGATGCACGCCGAAGGCGCCGCGCCAGGACAGAACGCGCGCGGCATAGACCTGCACCACCGCCTCCGGCGTCGTCGCCGCGTCGGGGGCGAGGCCCACCGGGCTGCGGTCGATGCGGCTCCAGTCGACCACCGTCGATACGGTTCCGGACGCAATCAGAAAGGCCGGTCCGGCGAGCAGCAGGACCAGCGTCAACAGAAATACCAGCAGCACCTTCACGACCCTCACGCCCTGCCCTCGCGCGCGCTCCACGCCCATCTTCCATGTAGTCACCCGGACAACGGATTTCCGGTGACAGCGGAGAGACAGTGCAAAGAACGGGGCATGGAACACGGCCGGCTCGGGCCGCAGGTCGGTCAGATGCTGTAATCGCCTTGCTGCAGGCTCTGGTCCATGGTGAGTGCCGGGGCCGGCTCGTCGCGGCACCAGCCGACGACCCTGGCGGGCACGCCGGCCACGGTGGCGCAGCCGGGCACGTCCTTCAGCACGACGCTGCCGGCGCCGACCTTGGCATGGGCGCCGACGGTGATGTTGCCCAGCACCTTGGCCCCGGCCGACAGCAGCACGCCGTCGCGGACCTTGGGGTGACGGTCGCCATGTTCCTTGCCGGTGCCGCCCAGCGTGACGTTCTGCAGGATCGACACGTCGTTGCCGATCACCGCGGTCTCGCCGATCACCACGCCGGTGCCGTGGTCGATGAAGACGCCGCGCCCGACCGGAACCGCGGGGTGGATGTCGACGGCGAAGGCTTCCGACACGCGGCTCTGCAGGAAATGGGCGAGGTCATGGCGCTGGCGCTTCCACAGCCAGTTGGCGACGCGGTGCCATTGCAGGGCGTGGAAGCCCTTGAAATAGAGGAAGGGTGTCAGGCAACCGTCGGCGGCCGGGTCGCGCGCCAGGATGGCGGCGAGGTCGGCGGCGGCGGCATCGACGATGGCCGGGTCGGACTCCATGGCGTCGCGCACCACGGCGGCAAGCCGGTCTTCCGGCATGGCGCGGTCGGCCAGCTTGCGCACCAGCAGCGCCGCCAGGGCCGGGCCGAAGCCGTCGCGCGCCAGCACCGCGTCATACAGGAAGGGGGCGAGGCCGCTTTCCTCCTCCGCAACGCGGGCGGCATCGGCGCGCAGGCGGCGCCACAGCGACTGTTCGACCGACTCCGCCGCCTCCCGCATCGTCACGTCTAGGTTGTCCATCGCCATCACCCCTTCCCGCAGAGCGTGCCTGGTCGCCCCACCAAATCCGAAGGATGCTACTGTGGTGAGAGGCCCCCGGTCCGGTCAAGGCCGTTGCCGTCAAGGCTGCCTCCCGCTGTGCCGTTGGACCCACCCCCGTCCTTGGCGTGTGCCCGCCGGAAGGCCTGCGGCGACCGCCCCTCGCGCTTGGTGAAGAAGCGGGAGAAATAGGCCGGATCCTCGAAGCCCAGGGCATAGCCGATCTCCGCCATGCCGTGGCTGGTGTAGATCAGCGACCGCCGGGCTTCCAGCATCAGCCGGGCATGGACCAGCTGCAGGGTCGACAGGCCGGTGACGCGACGGCAGGCGGCGTTCAGCCGGCCGGGCGTGACGCCCAGCGCCGCCGCATAGCGCTCCACCGGCCAATGCCGATTGAACCGCTCGTCGATCATCGGCCGCAGCCGGGCGAGCAGCCGGACGTCGGGTGACTGCCCCTGCCCGTCGCGGGCCCCATCGTCGCGCCGGCCGTCCCTCAACCGCGCCACGGCGACCAGCAGCAGCATCACATGGGCGGCAATCGCGCTGGCCCGGCCGACATGGTGGGCGCGGAATTCCCGCCGGATGGCGGCGAAAGCATGGGAGAGCACCGCCGCCTCGTCCGATCCCTCGCTCAAATCCCAGGCCAGCGGCAGGGGCGGGGCGTCGCGCAGCTCCGCCTCCGGCGCGGCGGCAAGCACGCCGGCCAGGAAGCCCTCCGACATGGTCAGCACATGACCGTCGGTACCGGGATCGAAACGGAAGCCGTGCACCACCTGCGCCGGGACGACGATGAGGGCGGGGGCGCGAAAGGCGGTGTCCACCCCATCGGCAGTGAGCCGCCCGCCGCCGCCAGTGACCAGCAGCGCGTGACTCAGCCCGTCGTGGCGATGGGGGCGGACCTCCCAATTGTACAAGCGCATCCGTTCCGGGATCGTCTCGATATGGACGAAGCGCAGCTCCGGGATGGCCGGCGGTTCGCCGTAGAGCCAATAGCGGGGAATGGGTTTGGCGCTGTGGGCATGCTGGGCGGACATCGCACGGGCTCCGGCGGCCTGACGATGAAAAGTACAAGCCTTTCGCCGGTTCGTCCATGTCCGGCCCTCCGCCTCCAAGAATAGCATGAGTGCTAATAATTGGTGCGCACAACAATCTGCAAAAACGCGCCGAACCCGCTTCCCGAAGAGGGCGAGAGACATGCAGACCACCGGATCGACCCGTACACAGGTCGCCATCGTCGGCGCCGGCCCGGCCGGCCTGTTCCTGTCCCATCTGCTGCACCGCCAGGGCATCGAGTCGGTGATCCTGGAGCATCGCAGCCGCGAGGAGATCGAGGGCACCATCCGCGCCGGCGTGCTGGAGCAGTGGGTGGTCGACCTGATGAACGACATGGGCCTGGGCGACCGCATGATGCGCGAGTGCCATTTCCATTCCGGCATCACCCTGCGCTTCGACCGGCAGAGCCACCACATCGACATGGCGGAGCTGACCGGCGGCAAGCGCGTCACCGTCTATGCCCAGCACGAGGTGATCCGCGACCTCGTCGCCGCCCGGCTGGAGGATGGCGGCAGCATCCTGTTCGGCGTGTCCGACGTGCAGTTCCTCCACCTCGACGGCAAGGCGCCGCGCATCCGGTTCCGCCATGGCCCCGACGCCACGGCAGAGGAGCTGCACTGCGATTTCGTCGCCGGCTGCGACGGCTTCCACGGGCCGAGCCGGCAGGCGATCCCCGCCGCCGCGCGCACCGAATACCAGATCGTCTATCCCTTCGGCTGGCTCGGCATCCTGACGGAGGCGCCGCCATCGCACCCCGAGCTGATCTACGCCAACCACGAGCGCGGCTTCGCCCTGCTCAGCACCCGCTCGCCGGAGGTGCAGCGGCTCTACATCCAGGTCGATCCGAAGGACGACATCGCCAACTGGTCCGACGACCGCATCTGGTCGGAACTGCACCGCCGGCTGGAGGACGAGAGCGGCTGGACCCTGACGGAGGGACCGATCTTCCAGAAGGGCATCATCGCCATGCGCAGCTTCGTCTGCGATCCCATGCAGCACGGCCGCCTGTTCATCGCCGGCGACGCCGCCCACATCGTGCCGCCCACCGGCGCCAAGGGCCTGAACTTGGCAGTCGCCGACGTAGCAGTCCTGTCCCGCGCCATGACCGCCTATTACAAGTCCGGCAGCACGGACGCGCTGGACCGCTACAGCGCCACCTGCCTGCGCCGCATCTGGAAGGCGGAGCGCTTCTCCTGGTACATGACCACCATGCTGCACCGGAACGAACACGAGTCGCCCTTCGAGCAGCGCGTGCATCTGGCGGAACTGGACTATCTCGTCCACTCCCGCGCCGCGATGACGGCGCTGGCGGAGAATTACGTGGGGCTGCCGATGGAATGAGAGGGGAGCTGCTGCTGCTCCCTCCCCGACCCTCCTCCGCTCTCGGCCGGCCGAAGGCCGGTCCGGTCGCGGGAGAGGGAGTTGAGCGCCAGCGCGGCGGAGTTCCCTCTCCCGCAAAGCGGGGGAGGGTTAGGGAGGGGGCAAACCCACCCCTTCCACCCCCCGAAAATCCTACCCCCACCCCTGGCCATCCCCACGCCCGCGCGCCATCATCCCCCCTCACCCAACACCGACAGGAAAGCCCGACGCGATGAAGCAGGTGATGTTCGTGGAACTCGGCATGGGGGTGGACCTGCACGGCCAGGACGTGACCAAGGCCGCCGTCCGCGCCGTGCGCAACGCCATAGAGCGCAACTCCATGCCCGGCATGCGCGCCCTGGTGGATGGCGACACCAGCAAAATGCAGGTGCGGGTCCACCTTGCCGTCCCGGCCGACGCCGACCGGCTGAACCACGAAGCGGTGAAGGCCGTCTTCCCCTATGGCGCCGTCACCATCCACGTCACCAGCGGCGGCATGCTGGCGCCCAGCGGCATTTTCCTGGCGGACAAGAACGACCGCAACGAGCAGATCTACGTCGTCAACGCGGCGATCGAGGTCGGCCTCTGAGCGGCCGGCCCCTCCCCGGCCGGGGGTAATTTCCTTCAATACCGGCCCCCGCACGACCCGCGACAGTCCACCGGCCTGACCTTGGTTCAACAAAGGAAAGCCGGACGTGACACGCTGCGCCTTCATCATCGACCGTGCCCTGCCGCCGGGGCTGATCGCCAACACCGCCGCCGCCCTGTCGATGACGCTGGGGAAGGAGCGACCCGAACTGGTGGGCTGCGACCTGCGCGATGCCGACGGCATCGGCCATCCCGGCATCACCACCATCGTCATGCCGATCCTGGTTTCCGATGCCGAGGGCTTGCGCGCCCTGCGCCGGCTGGCGGTGGAACGGGAAGCCGACGGGCTCCGCGCGATCGGCATGACCGACGTCGCCCAGCGCGCCAAGAGCTACGATGACTACAGCCGGCGCCTCGCCGCCACCCGGCAGGAGGAGTTGCGCTATCTCGGCCTCTGCCTGCATGGCCCGGCGGCTCTGGTCCGCTCGCTGACCGGCTCTCTGCCGCTGCTGAAATAGGGCGGGACGATGATGACGCTCTACCTGTCGATGGCCGGCTTTGCGCTGGCCGCGTCGATCTCTCCCGGCCCGGTCAATGTGGTGGCGCTGTCCAGCGGGGTGGCACACGGCCTGCGCGCCACCCTGCCCCACGTCGCCGGGGCAACCCTGGGCTTCGTCCTGCTGCTGCTGTTGGCCGGGCTCGGGCTGGCGGAGTTGCTGCACGGCTGGCCCGCCGCCGTCACGCTCACCCGCTGGGCGGGCATGGCCTTCCTGCTGTGGATGGGCTGGGCGCTGTGGTGGAGCGACGGGAAGGTCGCGGCGGGGGAGCAGCCGCCCGCCCCTTCCCTGCTGCAGGGCGCCGCCATGCAGTGGCTGAACCCGAAAGCCTGGGTTGCCGCGCTGGCCGGCGTCGGCGCCTATGCCGGAGACGATCCGGCCCGGCTCTGGGTTTTCGCCGCGCTGTATTTCATCATCTGCACCCTGTCCGTCGGCAGCTGGGCCTATGCCGGTGCCCGGCTGCGCCATCTGCTGGCAGACGAGCGGCGGATACGGCTGTTCAACCGTGCCATGGCCGTCCTGCTTGCGGCGAGCGCCATCCACATCGGCTTCGCCGCCTGAGCCCGTCAGTCGCGGCGCATGTACTGGCCCGGGGTGGCGGCGACATGCCGCTTGAAGGCGCGCTGGAAATGGGCCTGGTCGGCGAAGCCGGCGTCCAGCGCGACCTCCACGATCGGCCGGCCGCGCTGCAACTCGCGCTTGCCGAACTGGATGCGGCGGTTGATCTGGTAGGCGTGCGGGGTCAGCCCGTAGCGCGCCTTGAAGGACCGCACCAGATAGGACGGCGACAATCCGCAAACCGCGGCGATGTCGGCCAGCCGCAAGGGCTGGGTGCAGTGGGCGGAGATGAAGTCGGCCGCCAGTTCCAGCGCCGCATGCTCGCCGCCGTTCGCCACATCGGCAGGCGTTACGCCCAGCGCCCGCCGCAGACCGGCGAAGAAGGACCGCACCGCCTCCTCGGTCCCGGCGCTGCCGGTGGTCGGATCGAACAGCAGCCCGAACAGCCGACCCAGCCGGCCGGCCAGTTCCGGGTCGTGGCTCACCGCCGGGGCGAAGGGCCGGAACCGCTCCTCCCCCTCCACCGCCGCCAACCATGCCGCATCGGCATACAGCATGCGGTAGGACCAGGACTGCCCGTCGAGCGGATTGCAGACATGCGCCTCGTCCGGGTTCATCAGCACGATGGTGCCGGCGGAAACGCGATGGCAGTCGCTGCCGATGCGGAATTCGCTGACCCCGCCGCTCACCAGCCCGATGGAGAAGCTCGGGTGGCTGTGCCAGCCATAGCAGACCCCGTGCCCGTCCTCGATGCTCCGCGCCTCCAGGTGCGGAAGCGCCGGGTCACGCCAGAAGCGGTGAAGGTTCGTCGATGCGCGCGCCATATCCGGCCTGTCCCGCCCAGGGTCTGTTCCGCTTGGGAAATGTCCTGACGCCGATCTTATGACAGCCGGATCGCGTCCGCCATCGGCAAGGGTCAGGATGCGGAGGCCGGCCGGTCCGGTCAGCCCCGCCCTTCGCGCATCCTCGCCGGCGACACGCCAAACCAGCGGCGGAAGGCCCGGCTGAAGGCGCTGACCTCCGAATAGCCCAGCAGCGCGCCGATGTCGGCGATGGGAACATGGCGCTGGCGGATGTAGACCGCGGCCAGATCGCGCCGCACCCCCTCCACCAGATCGGAGAAGCTCAGCCCCTCGTCGGCCAGCCGGCGCTGAAGGGTCCAGCGGGCGATGCCCAGCCGGTCGGCGATGTCCTCGACATAGGGCGGACCTTCCGGCAGCCGCGCCCGCACCTCCGCCTTCACGCGGTCGAGCAGCGGCGGCGTGCCGGTGCCGCGGGCGATGTCGATCAGCGTGCCGCACAGCCCGGTCAGCCGCGCCATGTCGCCGCCGGGCATGCGGCATTCGAGATGGCGGTCGCGCAGCAGGATGGCATTGGTGCGCTGGCCGAAATGGGCGGGCGCGTCGAACAGCGCCTCATGCTGGCGCCAGCCCTCCGGCTTGGGATGCTCGAAATGCACCTCTTCCGGCATCCACTGCGGGCCGAGGCAGGCGCGCACGACGTTGGCGAACATGCCCATGGTCAGTTCGGCATCCTGCCGCCGCTCGACGATGCAGCCGTCGAGGATGCGGTATTCCAGCCGCAGCAACTCGCCCTCGCGGACGAAGCGGGTCTCGGTCGCCTGCTGGTGGAACGGGAACAGCCGGGCGAGATGGTCCAACGCCGCGCCCAGCGTCGGAGCGGCCAGCGCGATGGAACCGATCAGCCCCAGCATCTCCGGCTGGAACTGACGGCCGAACACCAGGCCGAAATTGTCGTTGCCGGTCTCCGCCGCCGCCACCTCCATCATCGCCACATAGGCACGGAGGTCGAGCGCCAGCGTCGGCTCGCCGAGCGCCCGCTCCTCCACGCCCGCGCGGTGGAACACCCGGTCGGGACAGCCGCCCTGCGCGGCGATGAAGCCGGACACCCCGCAGGCCGCGGCGGCCAGGATGTTGTGCTGCACAGTTCCTGTGCGCCCTCCGCCAAGCTGGTCGGCGGTGTGCCCAAAAGACGGTCGGTGCGGTCCCATGACGCAGCCCCTCGCAGCCGGTTTGCCGCAACGCAGCAAACATCATGCCGACTTCAGGCTGCCAGAGACCGTTCGCATAGGAAATTGTACGATAGACTTACCATCCGGGACCGGGAGCGGCCAATGCCCCCAGCGAGGCACGTGCGAGGGGGCATCCGCCGGCCTGCTCCGGTCAGATGCTGTAATTGTCGGCGATCTCCGACCGCAGCTGCTCCACCTGATCGCGGAACACCGAGCCGTCGCGGCCGGCGCTGTTGCGCACGTCGCGCACCACCCGCGCCGGGGTGCCGCCCAGCACGATGATGCGGTCGGCCAGATGCACCGCCTCTTCGAGGTCGTGGGTGACGAACAGCACGGTCTTGCCGGTCTCCTGATGGATGCGGCGCAACTCGTCCTGAAGGTTGTGGCGGGTGATGGCGTCCAGCGCGCCGAAGGGCTCGTCCATCAGCAGGATGTCCGGGTCCACCGCCATGGCGCGGGCGATGCCGATGCGCTGGCGCTGGCCGCCCGACAACTCGTAGGGCCAGCGGCGGGCATAGCCGTCGAGCCGGACCAGCTTCAGCGCGGCCTCCGCCCGTTGACGCCGCTCGTCGCGGCTGACCGGCAGGCCCTCCAGCCCGAACTCCACATTGCGGATCACCCGGCGCCAGGGCAGCAGACGGGAGTCCTGGAACACCAGCCCGACCGGGCGGTGGCCGGGACGCTTGTCCTGGTGGATGGTGACGCCGCCGCTGCGCGCGGTGTGCAGACCGGCGACGACGCGCAGCAGCGTGGACTTGCCGACGCCCGACGGGCCGACGATGGCGACGAAGCTGCCGCGCTCGACCGACAGGTTGACGTCGACCAGCACCGGCGGCGCGTCGCTGCCGTAACCGATGGACACGTCCTCCAGGTCGATGACCGACGCGGCGGTGGTCTTCGAGAGGGTCACCGCTGCCATGAGAGCACCCGCGACTGAACTTGCATGAACAGGAAATCCGACACGCCGTAGAGCAGCGCGATGGTGACCATGTAGAGCACGACGATGTGGGTCGCCAGCAGTCCCGACGCCTCCATCATCCGCATGCCGAGGCCGGAGATGCCGAACAGCTCGGCCGCGACCACCGTCATCCAGCCCTGCCCCAGCCCGGCGCGCAGGCCCGACAGGATGCCCGGAAGGGCGCCGGGCAGGATAATCTTGAACAGCCGCGGGATCAGCCCGCCCTGGCCGAAGGCATAGCCCAGCTCGATCAGGTCCTTGTCCACCCCGCGCACCGCGGCGTAGCTGGCGTAGTAGTTGATCCAGAACACCGTCAGCGCGATCAGGAAGGACGCCGCCGCCTCACTGACGCCGAACCAGATGATGGCGAAGGGGATCCAGGCGATGGCCGGGATCGGGCGCAGCATGCGCACGACCCAGGCCTGGAAGGCGTCCCACTTGCCCCACAGCGCCGCCGCCGTGCCGAAGGACACGCCGAGGAAGGTGCCCAGCGACAGCCCGACCAGATAATGCGACAGGCTGGCCATCACCATCGCCTGCCAGGTGCCGCTCTTGAACTCGGTCAGAAAGGCGGCGGGCACCGCGCTCGGCGACGGCAGCAGCCGGGCCGGCACCACGCCGCTGCGCGCCACCGCTTCCCACGCCAGCAGGAAGACGACGACGCCCAGCGCCGAGAGGGCGATCTTGTTATAGGTCTTCATCGGCATTCCGATTTTCCCGGGCGCGCCGGCTTACTTGGCGACGGCGTCGTAGAAGCTGAAGTCGAAGGCCTCGGCCACGGGAATGGTCTCGCTGGCCGACCCGATCTCCTTGGTGAAGGCCATCATCTTCTCCACCGCGGGCACGACCGAATGGGGATCGGCGACGAACTTGGAGCCGGGGCCCTTGAAGGCCGCTTCCAGCGTCGCCGGTTCCATCAGGCCCTTGCCGAGATAGTTGTTCACCAGCGTCGCCGAGGCGGCCGGATCCTTGGCGATCATGTCGACGGCGCGGATGTGGGCCTTGACCAACGCCTTGATGGCATCGGGGTTCTTCTTCAGCACCTCCGCGCGGGCGGCGACCACGGTGCCGGGCTGGTCCGGGAACATCTGGGCGCCGGTGGCGAGCAGGGCGACGTTCGGGTCCATCTGCTGGGTGACGGTCACCGTCGGCTCGCGGATGGTGGCGGCGTCGAGCGCGCCGGCCAGCAGGGCCTGCTGCGTCTTCTCGATGCCCATCGGCACCAGTTCGACATCGGCCGGATCGACCTTCACCACCTTGAACAGCCAGTGCTTCAGCACGGTGTCGGGAACCGAGCCCGGCGGCTGGGTGCCGATCTTCGGCTTGCGGCCGGTGTCGGCGGCGAACTTCTTGAAGGACTCGGCGGTCGGATTGGCGCCGATTGCCTTGGCGAAGGGACCGCGCGCGGCCACCACCATCTCCTCCACCGCCGAGTTGGCAATGACCGAGATGTCGGCGCCCTTGGTGCGGGCGACCAGAACCGGGGCGACGCCGGCATAGAGCAGGTCGATCTGGCCGGCGGCCATCGCCTGGATGGCGTGCGGGCCGGATTCGAAGCGGGTCAGCTTCAGCTGGATGCCCGCCTCCTTAGCCCAGCCCTGCCCGTCGACGATGAACAGCGGCGAGGCGGCCAGGATCGGGATGTAGCCGATCTCCAGCTTCACCGGGTCGGCGGCGCGCGCGGTGCCGGGCATGACGGCGACGGCCGATGCGGCGGCCGAGGCGAGGGCGACCAGGGCGGCAAGGGTGGAGCGGCGGGTCAGGCGGAGCATCGGATCATCCTCGACTGGGGTTCCGATGCTATTTAGCACGATTGCGCGTCAGAGGAAGAGTGATTTTCACACATCGATGCACGGGAATTGGCTATAGCACATGGAAACAATGTTGTTTCTGAGTCCGGGTCCGCCGGGGAAGCGCGGGAAACCATCATCAGGCTCGCCACCGCGCTGCGGGTCCAAACGGACGCTGATGGTCCCCGGCGCTTTACAGCCCCTCCACCACGATCATCTTGAAGTCGGCGGCATCGCGCCGGGCCTCGCGCGCCTTGCGGTATTCCGGGCTGTCGTAGAAGGCCTTGGCCGTCGCCATGTCGGGAAATTCCAGGATGACGATGCGATTGGGCTGCCAGTTGCCTTCCAGCACCGCCGTCTCGCCGCCGCGGCTGAGGAAACGCCCGCCATTTTTGGCGATCGCATCGGGGGTCAGCGATTTGTAGACCTCATAGGCGACCGGGTCGGTCACGCGCACGTCGGCGATGATGTAGGCGGCCATGGTTTCCGCATCCTCTCTTGTCTTTTTTCGGCCCAAAGAAAAGGGCGCGGGAAGCTTCGCCCCCGCGCCCTTCATGGTCAACTGGTTCCGGTCAACCGCAGATGGATGCCGATCAGGCTTCCATCGCCTTCACCACCTCTTCGGTGACCTTCTTGGCGTCGCCGAACAGCATCATGGTGTTGGGGCGGAAGAACAGCTCGTTCTCCACGCCGGCATAACCCGCCGCCATGCCGCGCTTGATGAAGAACACCGTCTTGGCCTTCTCCACGTCCAGGATCGGCATGCCGTAGATCGGGCTGGTCGGGTCGGTCTTGGCCGCCGGGTTGGTCACGTCGTTGGCGCCGATGACGAAGGCGACATCCGCCGTGCCGAAGTCGCGGTTGATGTCCTCCAGCTCGAACACCTCGTCGTAGGGCACGTTCGCTTCGGCCAGCAGCACGTTCATGTGGCCGGGCATGCGGCCCGCCACCGGGTGGATGGCGTACTTCACGTCCACGCCTTCATGCTTCAGCGCGTCGGACATCTCGCGCAGGGCATGCTGGGCTTGCGCCACCGCCATGCCGTAGCCGGGCACCACGATCACCGACTGGGCGTTCTTCATGATGTAGGCGGCGTCCTCGGCCGAGCCGGCCTTGACGCTGCCCTGCGGCCCCTTGGCCTCACCGCCGGCAGCGGCACTCTCGCCGCCGAAGCCGCCGAGGATGACGTTGAAGATCGAGCGGTTCATGCCCTTGCACATGATGTAGGACAGGATCGCGCCCGAGGAACCCACCAGCGCACCGGTGATTATCAGCAGGTTGTTCTGCAGGGTGAAGCCGATGCCGCAGGCCGCCCAGCCGGAATAGCTGTTCAGCATCGAGATCACCACCGGCATGTCGGCGCCGCCGATCGGCAGGATCAGCAGGAAGCCGAGAGCCAGCGCCACCAGCACGATCAGCCACATCGCCGCCGAGGAGTTCGACTGCACCAGCCAGATGATCAGGATGACGGTCAGCACGCCCAGCGCCGCGTTCAGCGGATGCTGCATCGGGAAGACCAGCGGCTTGCCGGTGACCAGCCCCTGCAGCTTGGCGAAGGCGACCAGCGAGCCGGTGAAGGTGATGGCGCCGATGGCGGTGCCGAGCGCCATCTCGACCAGCGAGCCCTTGGCGATGGCGCCGGCCACGCCGATGCCGTAGGCCTCCGGCGAGTAGAAGGCGGCGAGCGCCACGAAGACGGCGGCCAAACCGACCAGCGAGTGGAAGGCGGCGACCAGCTGCGGCAGCGCCGTCATCTCGATCTTCTTAGCCACCACATAGCCGATGGCGCCGCCGATGGCGATGCCGAGCACGATCATCCAGTAGGACTGGACGATGGGGGAGGCCAGCGTGGTCAGGATGGCGATGGTCATGCCGACCATGCCGTAGATGTTGCCCTGGCGCGAGGTCTCCGGGCTGGAGAGCCCGCGCAGCGCCATGACGAAGCAGATGGAAGCGACAAGATAGAGAAGGGCCGACAAGGTTTCCATGGTCTTACTTGCCCTTCTTCTTGAACATGGAGAGCATGCGCTGGGTCACGAGGAAGCCGCCGAAGATGTTGACGCTTGCCAGGATGACGGCGAGGAAGCCCAGGACCTTGGAGAAGCCAAAGCCTGCGGGTCCGGCAGCGATCAGCGCGCCGACGATGATGACCGAGGACACGGCGTTGGTGACGGCCATCAGCGGCGAGTGCAGGGCCGGGGTGACGCGCCAGACGACGTAGTAGCCGACGAAGCAGGCCAGCACGAGCACCGTCAGGCCGGTGACGAAGAAGTCGCCGTGGCCGACGGCCTCGGTGACGGGCTGCGCCGTGTGGGCGACCTGGGCGGCCAGCTGGTCGGCCTGCTGGCTCAGCGCCGCGAGGTTCGCCTTGAGCTCGGCAATACGGGCGGACAGTTGGGTCTGGTCCATTGCGATAAGTCTCCTCAGGCGCCCGGTCAGCCGGCGAAGGCGGGGTGGACGACGGCGCCGTCGCGGGTCAGCGCGATGGCCTTGACGATCTCGTCGTCCCAGTTGACGGCCACGCCCGTCTCCTTGCCGTGCAGCGAGGTCAGCAGCGCCAGCAGGTTCTTGGCGTAGAGCAGCGACGCGGACTCGGCGATGCGGCTGGCGTAATTGGCATGGCCGACGATCTTCACGCCGTTGGCCGTGGTCACCACCTCGCCCAGCTTGGCGCCCTCGACGTTGCCGCCCTGCTCCACCGCCAGATCGATGATCACCGAACCCGGCTTCATCGACGCCACATGCTCCGCCGTCACCAGGATCGGCGCCTTGCGGCCGGGGATCAGCGCGGTGGTGATGACGATGTCCTGCTTCTTGATGTGCTCGGCGACCAAGGCTGCCTGCTGGCGCTTGTAGTCGTCGGACATCTCCTTGGCGTAGCCGCCGGCGGTCTCCGCCTGTTTGAACTCCTCGTTCTCGACCGCGACGAAGCTGCCGCCCAGCGACTGCACCTGCTCCTTCACCGCCGGGCGCACGTCGGTCGCCGAGACGATGGCGCCGAGGCGCTTGGCGGTGGCGATGGCCTGCAGGCCGGCGACGCCGACGCCCATGATGAAGGCACGGGCCGGCGGAACGGTGCCGGCAGCGGTCATCATCATCGGGAAGGCGCGGCCGTACTCGCTGGCGGCATCCACCACGGCCTTGTAGCCGGCGAGGTTGGCCTGGGAGGACAGCACGTCCATGACCTGGGCGCGGGTGATGCGCGGCATGAACTCCATGGCGAAGGCGTTCACGCCGGCATCGGCGTAGGCCTTCACATGGTCGCGGCTGTTGTAGGGGTTGAGGATGGCGAACAGCAGCGTGCCCCGGCGCATCAGCGCCAGCTCGTCCTCACCGCCCTCGGCAGCGATCAGCGGCCGCTGCACCTTCAGCACGATGTCGGCGTCGGCCAGCGCGGACGCGGCATCGGCGGCGATGGCGGCCCCCGCCGCCTCATAGGCCGCGTCGGGAAGGCTGGAACCGAGGCCGGCCCCGCTCTCCACCACCACGTCCAGTCCCAAACCCTTCAGTTTCTTCACCGTCTCCGGTGAGGCGGCCACGCGAAGTTCGCCCGCACGTCGCTCCTTTGGAATGGCGACTTTCATTAGATAAGACTCCCCTGCCTCAGATACGCCGATCCCGGCATCCCCCATGGGTCATCGGCCCAGACGACGGGCATACATGCCGCATCCGTGTGACTTTGTGAAGCCGGACCCCTTCGATGGTAATACCAGCCTATACAGTGCATCGCAACAAAGGGAATGGCTACGTGAGCCCATCGTACGATTGTTTCAGATAATAAGATAAACCAGCCACGGGCTGTTCAAATCCGTGCGGTGATACAGGGTGTACGAAGGAACAATCGCGACGTGATGACGCAGGCGCAGCCCCGCCCCGTCCGGGCGGGGCGCATCGTCGGCTTGCCAATCCCCCCTCCCGCCGATATTGTCCCGCCCCTGTTCCAGAACACCCCCATCGTTTGAGGTTTTGCCATGTCCGACGTCGGCGGCATCGCGGCTGATCGCCTGAAGTCCTTCGTCGAGCGCATCGAGCGTCTCGAAGAGGAAAAGCGCGGCCTGCAGGAAGACATCAAGGAAGTCTACGCCGAGGCGAAGGGCACCGGTTTCGACACCAAGATCATCCGTCAGATCATCCGCCTGCGGAAGATGGACAAGGCCGACCGCCAGGAGCAGGAAGCCATCCTGGAACTGTACAAGGAAGCGCTGGGGATGGTGGAGTAACGACCCGGGAGTTGACGGCCGGTCAGTTGCAGCCGGCCATCATCAGCCCCAGCGTCTTCTCGTCCGCCTCGTTCGGCAGAACCTCGCCGACGATGTGGCCGTCGAACATCACGATGATGCGGTCGGCCAGCGCGCGGATCTCGTCCAGTTCCACCGAGACCAGCAGGATGGCCTTGCCCTGGTCGCGCAGGGCCACCAGCCGGCGGTGGATGAACTCGATGGCGCCGATGTCGACGCCGCGGGTGGGTTGCCCGACCAGAAGCAGGTCGGGATTCCGTTCGATCTCGCGCGCCAGCACGATCTTCTGCTGGTTGCCGCCGGAGAAATTGGCCGCCGCCAGCGAGCCGTCGCGCGGCCTGGTGTCGTAATCCTCCATCTGGCGGGCGCAGTTGGCGGCGATGGCGTCGCGGTCCAGCAGCACCCGCCCGTTCCAGGCCGGATCGTCCTGGAATCCCAGGATCGAGCATTCCTCCGCCGAGAATCCGGTGACGAGACCGACCTTCTGCCGGTCCTCCGGCACATGGCCGACGCCGAGTCCGCGCAGCGCGCGGGCGTTGAAGCGGTCGGCATGGCCGGCCAGCTCCTCCCCCCGCAGCCGGACGGAGCCGCCGGCGATCGGCCGCATCCCGGCCAGCGCCTCCAGCAGTTCGGACTGGCCGTTGCCGGATACCCCGGCTATGCCGACGATCTCGCCCGCACGCACCGACAGGCCGACGCCCTTCACCCGCTCCACGCCGGAGGGATCGCGCACCCGCAGTCCCTCGACCCGCAGCACCTCCGCCCCCGGATTGGCCGGCGTCTTGTCGACGCGCAGCAGGACCTTGCGGCCGACCATCAGTTCGGCCAGCTGTTCCCGGCTGGTGTCGCGGGTGGCGACGTTGGCGACCACCTGCCCGCGCCGCATCACCGTGACGTTGTCGGTCAGCTCCATGATTTCCCGGAGCTTGTGGGTGATGATGATGACCGTCTTGCCCTGCTGGCGCAGCGCCCGCAGGATGCGGAACAGATGGTCGGCCTCCTGCGGGGTCAGCACGCCGGTCGGCTCGTCCAGGATCAGGATGTCGGCGCCGCGATAGAGCGCCTTGAGGATTTCCACCCGCTGCTGGGCGCCGACCGGCAGGTCGCCGACCGGGCTGTCGAGATCGACCTCCAGCCCATAGTCGCGGGCCAGCCGGGTCAGTTCGGCCCGGGCGCGGGCGAGGCCGCCCGACAGGGTCACCCCGCCTTCCGCCCCCAGCAGCACGTTCTCCAGCACGCTGAAGGGATCGACCAGCATGAAGTGCTGGTGGACCATGCCGATACCGGCGGCCAGCGCGTCGCGCGGCGTCCGGATGGCGGCAGGATTGCCGTTCACCCGGATCTCCCCGCCGTCGGCGCGCAGATAGCCGTAGACGATGCTCATGATCGTCGACTTGCCGGCGCCGTTCTCGCCGATCACCCCATGGATCGTTCCGGCCGGCACGGACAGCGACACGTCGCGGTTGGCATGGTTGGTGCCGAACCACTTGTTGATCGCCACCGTTTCCAGGGCAATGCCGGAGCGGGCCGGCGACGGATTTTCCTGCATCATCGACGGAGCCGGTCCCGGAGAGTGTATCAGGGCTTGTACGGCTTGACCGCCAGCGAGCCGGCGATGATCTGCTTCTCGGCCTCCTCCAGCTTGGCTTCCATCTCCGGCGTGATCAGTTTGCGGTTGTGCTCGTCCAGCGCATAGCCGACGCCGTCCTCCTTCAGGCCGACGACACGGTGGCCGGCCTTCCAGCTACCCTCCTTCGCCGCCTTCATGCAGTCATAGACGACGACATCGACCCGCTTGACCATGGAGGTCAGCACCTTGCCGGGATGGACGTGGTTCTGGTTGCTGTCGACGCCGATGGCGAGCTTGCCGGCATCGGACGCCGCCTGCATCACGCCCAGTCCGGTGGCGCCCGCCGCGGCGAAGACCACATCAGCGCCGCGGCCGAACTGGCTCTTGGCCAGCTCCGCCCCGCGGCCGGGATCGTTCCAGGCGGCCGGGGTGGTGCCGGTCATGTTGACGAACACCTCGGCGCCGGGCGTGACGTGCTTCACGCCCTGTTCGTAGCCGGTCAGGAAGTTGCGGATCAGCGGGATGTCCATGCCGCCGATGAAGCCGACCTTGCCGGTCTTCGACGCCAGGGCCGCCGCCATGCCGACCAGGAAGGAGCCCTCCTCCTCCTTGAAGGTCACGGACTGGACGTTGGGAGCCTCCAGCTTGTCGTCGATCAGGCAGAACTTGGTGTTGGGCGACTCTTTCGCCACCTTCTCCACCGCCGCGGTCTGCGAGAAGCCGACGGCGACGATCACCGAGGCGCCGCGGCGGACCAGCGTGCGCATGGCCTGTTCGCGCTGCCCCTCGTTCGTGATCTCGAACTCGCGATAGGCGGTGCCGGTCTCCTTCTTGAAGCGCTCGGCGCCGTTGTAGGCGGCTTCGTTGAAGGACTTGTCGAACTTGCCGCCCTGGTCGAACACCACGGCCGGCGAAAAGTCCTGCGCCCGCGCCTGGGGGCCGACCGCGGTGATCGCCGTCATCGCCAGCATGGCGGCAAGGATACGCGTCTTCATGTCCCACCCACTCCGGAAAGCCGAAACTTGACCCAAAGGATAACCGCGCCATCATTCCGCACAACAGGGAAAGCGGACGATACGGTGCAGCGAATCGCGGCGCCCCCGGTTGACGACGGGAACGGGGGCGTTTATCACCCCCGCCGATAGTCGTTGCACCGAACCGGTGGCGGATTGCCGCAGCCGGCCGGCCACGGGAACGACCACGGGAATTGGTGACGGAAGTACGGGGGCGACGCTCGGTGGATGAAGTCTGGGTGCTTTTGCAGGGAATCGTTCTCGGATTCGCCATCGCCGCACCCGTGGGGCCGATCGGTCTGCTGTGCATCCGCCGCACCCTGCAGCACGGCCCCCTGATGGGCTTCTTCACCGGATTCGGCGCCGCGGTGGCTGACACCATCTACGGCGCCATCGCCGCATTCGGCGTGTCGGCGGCGCTCAGTTTCCTGCGCGGGCACGAGACGGCCTTCCAGCTGGTCGGCGGCGTCTTCCTGCTGGTGGTGGCGATCCGCACCTTCCGCCAGCAGCCCGACGCGGAAGAGCGGGAAGCGGCATCCGCCCCCGACACAAAATCCTGGTTCACCGGCTTCATGACCGGGCTGTCGCTGACCCTGACCAACCCGGCGACCATCATGGCCTTCATCGCCATCTTCGCCGGGTTCGGGCTGGGCGGCACGCTGGGCCGGCTGGAGGCCTCGACCCTGGTGCTGGGCGTCTTCATCGGATCGTCGCTGTGGTGGATGACGCTGTCGATGGGCGTCGCCGCCGTCCGCCACCGCATCTCCGACCGCGGGCTGACCATGCTGAACCACTGCACCGGCGTGGCGCTCGGCGTTTTCGGTCTATGGGCGCTGGGCATGGCCGCGACCGGCATCGTCGGCATGGCCTGAGCCCATAAGAAGCCGCCTGTCAGCAGCCTGCGGTTGGCGTGGCGGAAGGGGCGTCCGGCGCCGCGGTTCCCTTGCGCAGCAGATGCAGGTGCTTGGTCAGGCGCCACAGATAGAGCCCGACCAGCACCACCAGCAGCCCGACGGTGAAATAGCCGATCAGCCGGTGGGCGAAGGGCCAAGTGGACAGCATGTAGCCGGTCCAGGCCAGCAGCGCCGTCCACAGGATCGAGCCGATGCCCGAGGCCAGCGAATAGTTCAGGATCGACATCCTGCACGCCCCGGCCGGGATCGAGATCAGGGTCCGCACCCCCGGCACCGGCTGCGAGAACAGCACGGCGATGCCGCCGTGCCTGGCGAACCAGTCGGTGCTCTGCCGCGCCTTCTTCGGGTTGATGGTCAGCCAGGGACCGTATTTCTTCAGGAAGGCCTCCAGCCGGTCGCGGCCCATCATCCGGCTGGGCAGGAACCACACCAGCTGCCCGGCCAGAGAGCCGAGCCCGCCGGCGATGGCGACCCCGACCAGCGTGAACTCGCCGGTCGCCGCCCCGATCCCGGCCAGCGGAATCACCGACTCGGCCGGCAGCGGCGGAAAGATCCGCGCGAGCGCCACCAGAAGGAAGATCCCGATATAGTGGAGGTGGTGCATGGTGTGCACCAGCCAGTCCGTCAATCCGCCATCCATTCCGTTCCGTCCTCCCCCACCGGTCGATATGACCCGCATCGGGAAAACGGCCGGCTGAGGCAGACGGTTCCCGCCCCCCTCACGCCGCCTTCGCCATCCCGCCGCCGGAGCCGCTGTTTTCCTGATGGCAGCGCCGCAGCCGGAAGGCGGTCACCAGCGCCAGCATGCCGAACGCGATCAGATAGGCCGCCACCCCCCAGGCAAGCGCCAGCAGGCCCAGCGCCGGCAGCACCCACATGCTGAGGCCGAACAGGATCGACAGCACGCCGGCCACGCCCCAGGCCCATTTGCCGTGGGTACGGTCCATGCGCCAGGCGCCCATCACCTCGGCGAAGCCGGTGATGACCGACCAGGCGGCGATCAGGAAGACCAGGGCGAACAGGCTGGCGGCCGGCCACAGCGCGGCGACGATGCCGGCGATCAGGCTGACGACGCCCTCCAGGATGAAGGGCAGCGAGCGTTCATGGTGTCGCGAGGCGCGGATTCCGGCCAGGATGGCGAAGACGCCGTCCAGCAGCAGATAGGCGGCGAAGGTCAGCGCCAGTGTGGCCACCGTCACGCCGGGCATCATCAACGCCAGGATCCCCAACAGGATGGCCGCCGCGCCGCGCAGCGCCAGCGCCCACCAGTTGCGCGCCAGCAGCATGTTCACGCTGTGCAGGCGGCCTGCAGGCTCAAGCGGCGCCCGCTGTGCCGGATCGTAGGACATGAAACGCCTCCCGCTGCCCGTCTTGCGAAATGACAACAGGAGGCGAAGGGTTTTGTTGCCGGCCCGGTATTGAGGATGCAGGACCGCTCAGTTGCCGCGGCCGAAGTCCGATCCGCGCGCCGGCTCCTTGAAATAGAACATCTCGCGGTCGAAGGTGACGTCGGTGCGCGGGTTCAGCAGGGCGACCTCGGTGGTCATGCCCTGGGCGTCCAGCACCCGCCACTTGCGCAGCTGGAAGGGACGGTCCTCGAACACCAGGGTCAGGGTGCCCTTGCCGGGGTCCTTGGTCTCCAACAGGCTGACCTCGATCACGCCGGGGGCCTGGAACACCTCGGTGACGGTCACGTCGCCCGACAGGCGGATGTTCTTGCGCAGGATGAAGTCGGCCAGCGTCGACCCGATGGGAGCGCTCGACTGCTGGCGCATCTCGCCGTCCCAATAGAAGACGAAGCTGCCGTCGGCGACGATGAAGTCCTTCAGCGGCCGGTCATACTCCAGCCGCATCCGGCCCGGCCGCCACAGATAGAAGGTGCCGGTCGCCTGCCGCCCGTTGGGCGCCACCTGCAGGAACTTCGACTGCAGGGTGGTGATGCCGTTCAGATACTCCTCCACCTTGGCGACGACGGCTTGGTCCTGCGCCGACAGCGACACGGGCGCGGCCGGCGCGGCGACAGCGGCGGACGGAGCGAGCATGGCCGGCAGCGGAGCCAGGAGGGCGGCGGACAGGAGAGCGCCAGGAAACAGAGAGCGGAAGAGGCGGCGAAGCACGGTCTTCATCCTTGGTCGTAAGAGCCCGTATTCCTTAATCGGGCAGTGAGGCGGACATAAGGCGTCCGCCTCCCGCTGCCAAGGATTAGCGGTGCCGGAAAAATGGCTGCTTCAAAGGGGCTTCCTCAAAGCGGCTGGCCCCGGATCATCCGCGGCAGGTCGCCGACCACGCCCATGGCGTGCTTCATGAAGAAGCGCTTGACCGGCGGCAGACGGTTGATCGCCGCCATGCCCAGGTTGCGCGCCAGCTTCAAGGGCGGGATGCTGTTGGAGAACAGGTGGACCAGCCCGTCGCACACCGCCGCGAGCAGAACGGTGTCGAAGCGGCGCCAGCGCTGGAAGCGGGCCAGCACCTCCGGCCCGCCGACGTCTAGGCCGAGGCGATAGGCGTCGACCACCACCTCGGCCAATGCCGCGACATCGCGCATGCCCAGGTTCAGCCCCTGCCCGGCGATCGGGTGGATGGCGTGCGCCGCCTCCCCCACCAGGGCCAGCCGGTCAGCGACGAAGCGGTCGGCCAGCAGCACCGACAGCGGCCAGGCCTCGCGCTTGGTCAGCAGCGTGATCTCGCCCAGATAGCCGCCGGAGCGCCGCTGCAGTTCGTCGATGAACTGGTCGTCGGGCAGATTGAGATAG
The DNA here is from genome assembly GCF_008364825.1 of Azospirillum sp. B21. Lineage (GTDB taxonomy): Bacteria > Pseudomonadota > Alphaproteobacteria > Azospirillales > Azospirillaceae > Azospirillum. Next base: position 516,927 of record NZ_VTTO01000002.1, on the reverse strand, counting down.
GTGTCGACCAGCGACGTCTTCTCGCTCCACACGATGGAACAGCGGTTGTCCGTCATCGGCAGCACGGCGAAGGGGCCGTTGGGCAGGAAATGCTCGACCGCGATGCCCTTGTTCGGCTCGGTGTGGCGGATGGTGCAGATGATGGCACTCTGATCGTAGGACCAGCGCCGCACCCTGATTCCGGCGCTCTCGCGCGCCAGCGACCGCCGCCCGTCGGCGCCGACCAGCAGCCGGCCGCGCACCGTGCGCCCGTCGGCCAGCGTGACCGACACGCCGGACCGCGTGCGCTCCACCGCCGTCGCCATGGCCGGCGCCAGATGGACCAGCCCCGGCAGTTCGGCCGCGCGGGTGAACAGGGCGTGGCGGATGTCCTTGTTGTCCAGGATCCAGCCGAAGGGCTGGTGCTTGCCCTCCATCGCCAGTTCGGTGTGGTCGTAATGGATGAACAGGGGCGAGAACTGATCGGCGATGCGGATGTCCAGCATCGGGCCGGCCTGATCGGCCATGTGGCGCCAGACGCCCGCCGCCTCCAGCACCATCTTGGAGGCGTAGGAGATGGCGGTGGTGCGGATGTCGAAGCCCTGGCCGCCCATCCGTTCCGGGCTGTCCCGGTCGATGCAGACCACCGGCACGCCGGCGCTGGCCAGCGCCGCCGCCATGGTCAGCCCGGCCAGACCCCCGCCCAGCACCACGACCTCGGTGGTGATGTCGCCGCCGACGCCTCCCTGGGGGGGGACGGTCGCGTTGCCCGATTCGGTGCCCGGTACGGCCATGATGCTCGCTGCCCTCTCGCCTTCTTGCGCCTGCACTGCGGTCGACCGGCCGGACGTGAGCCTTGCCGGTGCCGCGCGCGGTGAAACAATTGTCGCACGGGGGCGTCCTGTCCAGTCTCCTGTCCCCGGCCGGCGGTCGCCATGCACCGGACAGATTGACGCTGAGCATTTTATAGGCAGATGCCGCCCTTTTGAGCGCCCAATCAACAGGCATATTCCCATCGTTGCAGCGCATTTCAACCGGCACGATTCTTGTAATCGTTGCTTTTTACGGTCGACGCGAACAGGCTTGGGCCATCGGCGGGAGGACGGAACGGCTGTCGGGCCGGACCGGAACCGCGACGAGGCGGCCACAGCCTTTATCCGCGGCCGGAACAACGCTTTAAGGGGAAGCCACATGAAACTGGTTATGGCCATCATCAAGCCGTTCAAGCTCGACGAAGTGCGCGAGGCGCTGACGTCGCTCGGGATCCAGGGCCTGACCGTCAGCGAGGTCAAGGGCTTCGGCCGCCAGAAGGGCCAGACGGAAATCTACCGCGGCGCCGAATATTCCGTGAGCTTCCTGCCCAAGGTGAAGGTCGAGGTCGCGGTGTCCGACGACCAGTACGAACAGGTGGTCGAGGCGATCCAGAAGGCCGCCAACACCGGCCGTATCGGCGACGGCAAGATCTTCGTGCTGGAGATCGCCCAGGCCGTGCGCATCCGCACCGGCGAGACCAACTCCGAAGCGCTGTAAGGCTGCCGGCCCCCAGGCTGTCGGCCCCAAAGCTGCCGGCAATGACGGGCGCGCGTCTGCGCGCCTGTCCGCTTTCTCAGTCGGCGAACGCATCCGCCGCCAGCGTCCGGACATAGCCCAACTGGTCGGCCGGCCAGTCCGCCGTCAACGCATCGAACCGCGTGCGGTCCGCGGCATAGAGCGCGCGAACCGCCTCTTCATAGCCCGGCCGGTCGCCGGCCAGTTCCAGCATGACGCGATAGGCGGCCTCCTGCGCATGGCGCACGCGGTCCTTAGCCTCGTTGCCCTTGCGCGCCTCGTCCACCAGCTTGCGCAGCGCCACCGACGCCCCGCCCGGCTGGGCGTTCAGCCAGTCCCAATGACGCGGCAGCAACGTCACCTCCCGCGCCACCACCCCCAGCTTCGGCCGGCCCGGCCCCCGCGGCGGGGGAGCGAGACGCCACGCGACCTCCTCATCGCTTCCCCGCAGATCGAGGTCGACCGCCTTTCCGGTGGCATCGTCAAACACCAGCACCGGCGGTCCATCCGGCTCCGCGTCCAGTGCCGCCCGCAACGCCCGCGCGACGCTCAGCGCATCCCCGGCGGCAAGGCGTCGTTCGCCACGGAAAGCGGTGCAGAGGGTCTCGGCAGTGACGGACATGGACGGAACTCCGGTTGTGAGGACAGCGTTTTACCCGGGTGGAATGCAGGAGTCAATATCATCCGGGTATAATGTGGGCGCAGGAAGGGGGACCACCCCCCTGTGACCGTTCGGCCACCTGCCGCGCTCAGCCACAATCAAGGGCTTTGTGCGCTTGTGCCCCCCGTGCCCCGCCGATAGGATCGGTCGCTCGTAAGGCGTGGCCGTCGCCCCTGGCCGGGGTGTGGCACCCAGGGTGGGAAGAGGGTTGCGGTCGTCATGGTCTCTGCCGATTTCAGCGTGAACAGCGGTGCAGTCTTCACCGAGGCGATCGGCAACGATCGGCTCGACCTGCTGACCGACTATCCCTTCACCCGGCTGTCCAACCTGCTGGCACCGATCACCCCGCGCGCCAACGTCGCCCCCATCCTGCTGACGGTGGGCGAGCCGCAGCACACCCCGCCCGCCATCATCGAAGAGACGCTGCGCGCCAACGGCGCCGGCTGGAACAAGTATCCGCCGGTCGGCGGCACGCCGGAGTTCCGCGCCGCGGCCGGCGACTGGCTGACCCGCCGCTACGACCTGCCGGCAGGGCTGCTGCACGCCGACAGTTCCATCCTGCCGCTGTCCGGCACGCGCGAGGCCCTGTTCATGCTGGCCCTGCTGGCGGTGCCGACGCGCAAGGCCGGGCGCCAGCCCGCGGTTCTGATGCCCAACCCCTTCTATGCGCCCTATGAGGGGGCCGCGGTGATGGCGGGGGCGGAGCCGGTGTTCCTGTCGGCGACGCGCGAGACCGGCTTCCTGCCCGACCTCGACGCGCTGACGCCGGAATTGCTGGAGCGCACCGCCCTCTTCTACCTCTGCACCCCCGCCAACCCGCAGGGCGCCGCCGCCACGCCGGCCTATCTGGCCAAAGCCATCGGGCTGGCACGGCAATACGGCTTTGTGCTGGCGGTCGACGAATGCTATGCCGAGATCTGGCTTGACGCCCCACCGGCCGGCGCGCTGCAGGTCGCGACTTCCCTGCCGCACGAGGATGGGAAGCCCTGGGCCAACCTGCTGGTTTTCCATTCGCTGTCCAAGCGGTCGAGCGCCGCCGGCCTGCGCTCCGGCTTCGTCGCCGGCGACCCGGCGCTGATCGGGCGCTTCTCCCGCCTGCGCAGCTACGGCTGTGCCGGTATGCCGCTGCCGATTTTGGCCGCCAGCACTGCGCTGTGGCGCGATGAGGCGCATGTGGAGGAGAACCGCGCCGCCTACCGCGCCAAGTTCGCGGCGGCGGAGGCGGAACTCGGCGGGCGCTACGGCTATCAGCGGCCGGCCGGTGGCTTCTTCCTGTGGCTGGAGGTCGGCAACGGCGAGGAGGCGGCCAAGCGGCTGTGGGCGGAGGGCGCCGTCCGCGTGCTGCCCGGCGCCTACCTGTCGCGCAACAACCCCGGCGAGCCGAACCCCGGCGACGCCTTCATCCGCGTCGCCCTGGTGCAGGACACCGACACCGTCGCCCAGGCCTGCGCCGCCATCGTCCGCATTCTCGGCTGACCGGTTCCGGGCCCTCCCGGCTCCGACCAGCCCGCCTTTTCGGTTTCTACAGCACGAGGTTTCCGCCCCATGGCCCGACCCGCCGGCCCCACCTCCGCGCGCCCCCGGCCCAGCCTGGGACGGACCGCCCCCAGCCCGCGCAAGGGGTCGCCCCGCGACAGCGCCAAGGACCTGGGAGCCAAGGATCCGGGGAAGGACCGCCTGCGCGCCGGCCGCAGCCGGCAGGAAAAGCCGCCCTTCTTCTCCCCGGCCATGCGCGCCTTCGTCGTCGCCCGCGCGCGCGAGGCGATGGGCTTCGTGCTGGGGCTGTTCGGCCTGCTGCTGATGGTGCTGCTGGGCAGCTACGATCCGCGCGACGCCTCGCTGAACTCTGTTCCCGCCACGGCGGGGGACACCCACAACCTGTTCGGTCCTCCCGGCGCCTATGTCGCTGACCTGCTGATCCAGTCGCTGGGCTGGGCCGCCTTCGTCATCGCGCTGGTGCCGATGTTCTGGGGCTGGCGGCTCGGCGCCCAGCGCAAGCTGGGGAATCCGCTGTTCCGCACCGTGCTGGCCCTGTGGGGGGTGATCCTGGTGTCGATCGCGCTGGCCGGCCTGACCCACGCCTCCACCGATCCGCTCGCCCCGCTGCCCGGCGGCAGCATCGGCCAGATCCTGCTGCGCGGCGTCGGCAATCTGTTCGGGGCCGAACCGATGGTGGCGACCGTCGCCGCGGTCGGCGGCGGGCTGGTTCTGTTCCTGGCGGCCGGCCTGACGATCGGCGAATGGATCGCCAGCTTCCGCGCGCTCGGCCGCGGCACCGTGAACGGCGTCCATCTGATCCGCCACGGTGCCCGCAACGGTGTGGACGCACTGCGCCGCCATGGCCGCAACGCGGCGCAGGCCGCGGTGCAGACCGCCTCCATCGCCGTGGACGACGCCTTGCGCGGCGACGGGACTCCCAAGCGCAAAGGTCCCAGCTTCGACGATGCCGTGAGCGTCCCCCCACAGCCGCCCGGCGGCCTGAACGCCGGGCCGGTGCCGCCGTCGGCCACGCCGTCCGCCGCCGACAAGCCGCTGCGCCCGGTACCCATCGTCACCCCACCGAAAACCACCGCGCCGGAGAGCAGGGGCGACAAGGCCGGCACCTTCCAGCACCGCCTGCCGCTGGGCGAGGAAGACGGGCCGCCGGGTTACGAGCTGCCGCCGCTCGACCTGCTGCAGGTGCCGCCCACCGGCATCCGCGGCGAACAGCTGGACGAGGCGGCGCTTCAGCGCAACGCCGGCCAACTGGAAGGCGTGCTGGGCGATTTCGGCGTGCGTGGCGAGATCCAGAAGGTCCATCCCGGTCCGGTCGTCACCCTGTACGAACTGGAACCGGCCCCCGGCACCAAATCGTCCCGCGTCATCGGTCTGGCCGACGACATCGCCCGTTCCATGAGCGCGGTGTCGGTCCGTGTCGCCGTGGTGCCCGGCCGCAATGTCATCGGCGTCGAGCTGCCCAACGCCAAGCGCGAGACGGTGCTGCTGCGCGAGCTGATGGCGGCGGAAGGCTTCGACAAACATGGCGGCAAGCTGGCGCTGGCGCTCGGCAAGGACATCGGCGGCCAGCCGGTGGTCGCCGACCTCGCCCGCTTCCCCCATCTGCTGGTCGCCGGCACCACCGGTTCGGGCAAGTCGGTGGCGATCAACACGATGATCCTGTCGCTGCTCTACCGGCTGCCGCCGGAGCGCTGCCGCTTCATCATGATCGACCCCAAGATGCTGGAACTGTCCGTCTATGAGGGCATCCCCCATCTGCTGACGCCGGTCGTCACCGATCCGAAGAAGGCGGTGGTCGCGCTGAAATGGACGGTGCGGGAGATGGAGGACCGCTACCGCAACATGTCCAAGCTGGGCGTGCGCAACATCGAGGGCTACAACGCCCGCCTGCGCGAGGCTCGCGAGGGCGGCGAGTCGCTGACCCGCCGCGTCCAGACCGGTTTCGACCCCGACACCGGCAAGCCGCTGTTCGAGGAACAGCCGCTCGACCTCACCGAATTGCCCTACATCGTCGTGATCGTCGACGAGATGGCCGACCTGATGCTGGTCGCCGGCAAGGACATCGAGGCGGCGATCCAGCGTCTGGCCCAGATGGCGCGCGCCGCCGGCATCCACCTGATCATGGCGACGCAGCGTCCGTCGGTCGACGTCATCACCGGCACCATCAAGGCCAACTTCCCGACCCGCATCAGCTTCCAGGTCACCAGCAAGATCGACAGCCGCACCATCCTGGGCGAACAGGGCGCCGAACAGCTGCTGGGCCAGGGCGACATGCTCTATATGGCCGGCGGCGGCCGCATCACCCGCGTCCACGGCCCCTTCGTCTCCGACCATGAGGTCGAACAGATCGTCAAGTTCCTGAAGGCGCAGGGCGAACCCAACTATGTCGACGCCATCCTGGAGGACGAGGAGGGCGAGGAGTCCTTCGACGACGGCGCCCTGACCGGCACCGGCGGCGGGTCCGGCGACGACCTCTACGACAAGGCGGTTGCGGTGGTCTGCCGCGAGCGCAAGGCCTCGACCAGCTTCATCCAGCGCCAGCTGCGCATCGGCTACAACTCCGCCGCCCGTCTGATCGAGCGGATGGAGACCGAAGGGGTTGTCAGCAAGCCCAACCACTCCGGCAAGCGCGAAGTCCTGGCCCGCAACATCGACGAATGAGTGTTTTCGGGCTGCCCGTTGACAGCGATGGGATGCCGCACCAATATCGGGGGTAGGCGGACCGGGGACTCCTATTCCCCGATCCGCCCGCCCGATCTTAGTGCATCAGAAGGTCAAGCAACCGCTTGACGATCTCCAGCACCAGGATCAGGAGAGTGAGGAAGCGTTCCATCCTCAAGCCCTCCGTTCGTGCGGCGGCGATGGCGGCCCTTCCGCCATCGCGTCCGCCGGCGGACTATGGCGCAGGCGAACACCTCCGCAAACGGGAAATCCACACGGCCGTATTCTTTTCCTGATTGCGGACGCCGTCCTCAGCGCCGCAGCGGCACCAGCGATCCCAGCAGAAACAGGGCGGCAGCGGCCACCACGACACTCGGCCCGCCCGGCAAATCCCAGTTCAGCGACGCCAGCAGTCCGGCGACCACCGCCAGGACGCCCAGGATCGATGCCAGCGCCGCCATTCCCTCCGGCGTGCGGGCGAAGCGGCGGGCGGCGGCGGCCGGGATGATCAGCAGCGAGGTGATCAGCAGGATGCCGACGATCTTCATGGCGATGGCGATCACAAGCGCGATCAGCAGCATGAAGGCCAGCCGCAGGGCGTCGACCGGCATGCCCTCCACCCGCGCCAGATCCTCGTCCACCGTCACCGCCAGCAGCCGGCGCCACAGCAGCGCCAGCCCGGTCAGCGCCACCGCGCCACCGCCATAGATCGCCATCAGGTCGCCGTCGGTCACCGACAGGATGTCGCCGAACAGATAGGCCATCAGGTCGACGCGCAACGTCTCCAAGAAGGCCAAAGCCACCAGCCCCAGCGACAGCGAGCCATGCGACAGGATGCCGAGAAGCGTGTCCGCCGCAAGGTTGCGCCGCCGCTGCAAGGCCACCAGCGCCAGCGCCAACGCCACGCAGACCGCCATCACCCCGACCATCGGGTTGACGCCCAGCAGAAAGCCCAGCGTCACGCCCAGCAGGGCCGAATGGGCCAGCGTGTCGCCGAAATAGGCCATGCGCCGCCACACCACGAAGGATCCCAGCGGCCCGGCCAGCAGGGCGATGCCGCCGCCGGCGAGCAGGGCGCGGATCACGAAATCATCCATGGCAGCAGCCCCCGTCATGGTCGGGCACGACCTTGCCGTCCTCGGCATGGGCGTGGTCGTGGTGATGGACATAGACGGCGAGGTCGCCGGCATGGCCGCCGAACAGGGCGTGATATTCGGGGTGGCGGCTGACATCCTCCGGCCGGCCTGAACAGCAGACATGGCCGTTCAGGCAGATCACCCGATCGGTGCGCGCCATCACCGTGTGCAGGTCGTGGCTGACCAGCAGCACGCCGCAGCCGCGCCGCTGCCGCACCTGGGCGATGCGGTTGAACAGCTCCGCCTGCCCATGGACGTCCACCGCCTGATCGGGCTCGTCCAGGACCAGCAGGTCGGGGTCGCCCAGCAGGGCGCGGGCCAGCAGCACCCGCTGCATCTCGCCGCCCGAGATGGTCTGCACCGCCGAGTCGGCCAGCCGCGCCACCCCGGCCTCCTCCAGCGCCGCCTCCACCCGGTCGGCGGCCACCGGCCGCCACAGCGCCAGGAAACGCCGCACGGTCAGCGGCAGCGTCTGATCCACCGACAGCTTCTGCGGCATGTAGCCGATGCGCAGGTTCGGGCGCCGCAGCACCCGCCCGCCGTCGGGCGCCACCAGCCCCAGCACCGCGCGCACCAGCGTCGTCTTGCCGGCGCCGTTGGGGCCGATCAGCGTCACCACCTCCCCCGGCTGGACGGCAACGTTGACGCGGTCCAGCACGGTGCGGCGGCCGAAACGGACGGTCAGATCCTCGGTCCAGGCGAGCGGGCCGGCGAAGAGCGCGGAGGTATCCCGGTTTGGGTGAGGTATTGACATGTTACGTTATAACGTGACACCAAAGTGAACGTGGCTTCCCTATGCGCTGAAACCAGCAGCCTGTCCAGCAAGTCGAGAGGATCCCTCCCATGCGCCGATTCGCGCTGTCCGCCACCCTGACCGCAGCCCTTGCCGCAGCCGCCGCGTTGCCGGCCCATGCCGAGGTGCCGAAGGTGGTGGTGTCGATCAAACCGATCCACTCCCTGGTCGCGTCGGTCATGCATGGGGTGGGCGAGCCGGCTCTGCTGGTGCGCGGCGGCGCCTCGCCGCACAGCTACACGATGAAGCCGTCGGACGCGAAGGCACTGTCCGCCGCCGATCTGGTGGTCTGGGTGGGGCCGGAACTGGAGAGCTTCCTGGAAAAGCCGCTGAAGGCCAATGCGCCCAAGGCGACGCTGCTGACGCTGATGGACCTGAAGGGCCTGTCCCTGCTGGAAACCCGCGAGGGCGGCGCCTGGGAGGCGCATGACCATGGCCATAAGGGAGGTCATGATCATAAACACGACCATAAGGGCCACGACCACGCCGAAGAGCACGAGGAACTGAACAGCCACATCTGGCTCGATCCCGCCAACGCCCGCGCCATCGTCAAGGCGGCGGCGGAGGCGCTTGCCGCCAAGGATCCTGCCGATGCGGAGGCCTACCGCACCAATGCCGACCGCACGCTGCAGCAGCTCGACGCGCTGGATGCGGAGCTGAAGGCCGCGCTGGCGCCGGTGAAGGACAAGCCCTTCGTCGTGTTTCACGACGCCTACCAGTATTTCGAGGCGCGCTACGACCTGTCGGCGGTCGGTTCCATCACCGTCAGCCCGGACCGCCGCCCGTCCGCCAAGCGACTGTCGGCGATCCGCGCCAAGATCGGCGGGCTGGGTGCGGCCTGCGTCTTCGCCGAACCACAGTTCGAACCGGCCCTGGTCCAGACGGTGGTGGAGGGCACCAAGGCCAAGACCGGCGTGCTCGACCCCGAGGGCACCGAGTTGCCGGAGGGCGAGGCGCTCTACCCTACCCTGCTGCGCAACCTCGCCGCATCGCTGCGCGGTTGCCTTGGCGCTTAAGCCCCGGCCGGGCCTGTGCTAAACCGCTGAAGGCGGGGAAGCCCAGCCGGAAGAGCTGAACAGGGGATTGGCGTCATGAAGATCGGTGTCGTCGGGTGCGCGGGGCGCATGGGGCAGATGCTGGTGCGCGAGATCGCGGCGACCGCGGGCTGCACGCTGGCCGGCGGGACCGAGCGGGTGGGCGGTCCGGCGCTGGGCAAGGATCTGGGCGTGCTGGCCGGGCTGGACCCGCTGGGCGTGACCGCCATCGATGATCCGGTCGCCCTGTTCGCCGAGGCCGACGCGGTGATCGACTTCACCAGCCCGGAGTCGACGGAGCGTCACGCCGCCCTGGCCGCCCAATCGGAAACCGTGCTGGTCGTCGGCACCACGGGCCTGAACCCGTCGCAGCAGGCGGCCATCGCCACCGCGGCCACCCACACCGCCATCATCCAGTCGCCGAACATGTCGCTGGGCGTCAATCTGCTGCTGGCGCTGGTGGAGCAGGTCGCCCACACGCTGGACGACGACTTCGACATCGACATTCTGGAGATGCACCACCGCCGCAAGGTGGACGCGCCGTCGGGCACCGCGCTGGGCCTCGGCCATGCCGCGGCGGCCGGGCGCGGGGTCAGGCTGGAGGATGTCTGGCAGAAGGTCCGCGACGGCCACACCGGCGCCCGTCCGCGCGGCGAGATCGGCTTCGCCACTCTGCGCGGCGGCGACGTCATCGGCGACCACACGGTGATCTTCGCCAGCGAGGGCGAGCGGATCGAACTGACCCACAAGGCCTCCGGCCGCCAGATCTACGCCAAGGGCGCCGTCCGCGCCGCCCTGTGGGCTCAGGACAAGACGCCGGGCCTCTACAGCATGCGGGACGTGCTGGGCCTCTGACCCTCCTCCCTTTGTGAAGGGGCGGCGGTCCTACACCCCCGCCCCTTCCCGCGTCAGCACGGCCAGGAAAGCGTCGACCACCCGCGGGTCGAAATGGCGGCCCGATTCGGCGCGCAGCAGGTCCAGCACCTCGGCGATGTCCCACGCCTTCTTGTAGGGGCGGCGGTGCAGCAGCGCATCGAAGACGTCGGCGACGGCGACGATGCGGCCGGCCAGCGGAATGGCGTCGCCCACCAACCCACGCGGATAGCCGCTGCCGTCGAACTTCTCGTGATGGCTCTCGGCGATCTCCGCCCCCATCGACAGGTAGCCGCGCCGGTCGCCCCCGCAGGCGTCGCGCAGGATGCTGCCGCCGATGGACGCGTGGTCGCGCATGACCGCCATCTCCGCCTCGTCCAGCCGGCCGGGCTTGCGCAGGATGGCGTCGGGGATGCCGACCTTGCCCACGTCGTGCAGCACGCTGGCCAGCCCGATGGTGTCGCAGAACCAGTCGTCCAGCTCTTGCGGAAAGTCGCCGCGGGCGTGCAGTTCGCGCGCGATTGCCGTCGCCCAGCGGCCGAGCCGCTTCACATGGTCGCCGGTAACCTCGTCCTTGTACTCCGCCAGCTTGCCGAGCGCATGGACGGTGGCGACCTGCGCCTCGTTCAGCCGCTCGTAGAGCCGCAGATTGTCCAGCCCCACCGCTGCCTTGGTGCAGAGCAGCTCCAGCAGCGGCCGGTCGCCCTCGGCAAACGGACCGCCGAGCAGGCAAAGCGCCAGCGGAGCCGCATCGCGGCCGCGCAGGACGGCCACGCCGTGTCGCACCCCCCATCGCACCTGCCCATCGCCCGGTGCGGCGGCCAGCGCGGCGGCGATGTCGGCTACGGCCTCCGCCGGCGGATCGGCCGGCAGCCCGGCTTCGGCGAGGATCGCCACGCCGCCGTTCTCCCCGGCCCCGCACAGCAGGGCGGTGGTGGCGTTGGTCACCAGAGCGGACGCCCGCCCCACCAGACCGGCTAGGAACTGGGACCGCGACCGCAGGCCGGCCAGATGGACGGCGGCCTCCATCACCCGCTCCAACCCCTGCCGGCCGCGTTCGATGGTGGCGATGTGCTGGTAGGAGCGCAGGGCCGCGACGGTCGCGGTGTAGAGCTTCTGCGCCGTCAGTTCGCTCTTGGCCTTGTAGTCGTTGATGTCGTAGGCGGCGATCACCTGCCGCTCCGGCGCCTGCCCCGGCTGGCCGGTGCGCAGGATGATGCGGATCTGCCGGTTGCCCATCTCCTCGCGGATGTGGCGGACCAGCTTCAGCCCGGCATCGTCGGTCTCCATCACCACGTCCAGCAGGATGGCGGCGATCCCCGGATTTTCGGCCAGCAGCGATCGCGCCTGCCGCGCGGTGTAGGCGGACAGGAAGCGGACCGGCCGCTCCTCGAACGTCATTTCACCCAGGACGACGCGGGTGATGGCGTGGACCTCGTGGTCGTCGTCGACGATCAGGATCTGCCAGGGCGGATTTCGTCGAACATCGGCCGCATCGACGGTCTCGGCGGCGAACTCCAACACATCCCCGACGGGCTGCCGCCGAGCCTCTTCCGCCATCCCGCCCCTGTTGCAGCCGTCGACCATCACCGCCCCCGCGGATCGATTCGCTTCCGCCGGTTTCACGAAAGTTACCGGCGCGTGCATCCCCCTAGATTCCGACAATTTTCAGTGAAGTTATCTTGCTTTGTCAACAAATCGCCGGATGCAGGCGTCTCAGGCGGTCCGTTTCCAGGCGACGGTCAGCAGCCCGGCCCCCATCAGCAGCGACCCGCCGACCCGGTTGACCGTGCGCTGCACCGACGGCGTCCGCACCGCGCGCCGCGCCGCCGAGGCCAGCAGGGCGTAACCGGCGGCGTTCAGCGTCGCCAGCACCAGGAAGGTCGCCTCCATCACCACCATCTGTTCGGCCAGCGGCCGGGCGGGGTCGAGGAACTGCGGCAGGAAGGCGACGAAGAAGACGATGCTCTTGGGGTTCAGCGCGGTGACGGCATAGGTGTGCAGCATCATGCGCCAGGGCCGGACCGCCGACTCGTCGGCCACCGTCTCGGCCTCCCGGACCGGCGCCCGCCACAGCTTGATGCCGAGATAGACCAGATAGGCGGCGCCGGCCCATTTCAGCAGGGTGAACAGCGCCGCCGAGGTCGAGAGCAGCACCCCCAGCCCCAGCATCGAGGCGGTCATCGCGGTGAAGTCGCCCAGCGCCACCCCCGCCACCGTTGCCATGGCCGATTTCCGTCCATGGCCCAGCGCATAGGAGACGACGATCAGCACCGTCGGCCCCGGGATCATCAGCATGACGGCGGACGCGGCGGCGAAGGCGAGCCAAAGGTCGGGGGACATGGGACGGGTCTCCGGTTAAGGCCAGGAACCCGTCCATCAATCCACAGCGCTGCGGCCGGCGCAATGGTCCCGGAGCCCGTGCGACCTCAGATCCGCCGCAGTGGACGCCGGGCGCTCCACACCCCGGCCAGGAAGGGCAGCGCCAGCAGGACCTGCAAGGCCGCCCAGCCCAGCGCTTCCCAGTTCGGCTGGGTCCAATCGACCTCGTGCAGGGCCTCCATGAAGGGAAGCTGGCCGTAGATCAGCGATTCGAGCGGGACGAAGCCCTCGGCCACCACGGTCAGCAGCGCACTCAGCAGCAGCCCGAAGCCCAGCAGCGACTCCACCGGCATGCGGCGGACGGCGCCGCACAGCCCGCGCGGCTCCCCATCGTCCACCGGGACCGCCGGGCGGAACAGGCTGGCGATGCCAAGCGCGTTGCGCGTTTCCGTCCCCACCGGGCGGCGGGCGGCGCGGACCAGCCCCAACGCCGGCAGCGCCACCGCCGGGATCAGCAGGTACGGGTTGGGGAAGTCGCGATAGCGGCCGTCGTAGATGATGAGAAGCGACCAGACTAGCGCCACGACGCCCAGCGCCACCGCGCTCCACCGGCCCACCCGCTCGGTGCGGGTCAGGGCCGGGCGGGCGTGGCGCAGGCCGACCAGCGGCTCGCGCGCCAAACCGCCGCTTGCCAGCGCGCGGTGGGCGGTCAGCAGCACCGCCAGCACAAGCGCGGCGGTCAGCGCCAGCATGACCACGGCCAGCGTGGTGTCCTGCCAGTAATGCTTGCCGTGCGCCGCCACGAAGCCGGCGCGGACATAAAGCGTGGACAGCGCCTGCGCCAGCAGGATCAGCACCACCCAGCCGGTGCCCGGCAGATGGCGGCGCAGCAGGGCCAGCCCGCCCAGCATAACCAACGCCAGCCCGCTGGACGCAGCGAACAGCCGGGGCCAGGCCACATTGCCCACCACCGGACCGGCCAGCGAGAATTTCGGCGTGCGGTCGGCATTGTAGAGGCCCCAATGGCCGCCGACGGTGCCCTCCAGCTTCGCCTTCCATTCCTGGTCGAAGGCCTCGATCACGTTGTAGTCGAAGCCCTCCTGCTCGGCCATGCGGACGAAGGCGTTGACGAACTTGGCCTTGTTGACCAGCCCCGGCACGGCGGCCCCGCGCGAGCGGCCTTGCGTCGGCCAGCCGGTCTCGCCGACCAGGATCGGCTTGCCCGGAAAACGCTGGGCGATGGTGCGGTAGCTGTGGCGGATGCGCTCGGTGGCGCCCTCGACGCCGGCCGGCACGTCCTCCCAATAGGGCAGCAGGTGGATGGTCAGGTAATCGACATGATCCGCGATCTGCGGGTATTTCAGCCACCATTCCCAGACATCGGCGTAGGACACCGGCTGCTTCACCGCCGCCTTGACCCGGTCGATGTAGCCGGTCACCTGTTCCGGCGTCAGTTCGCGCCGCAGCAGCACCTCGTTGCCGACGATGACGCGGGTGATGACGTCGGGATAGCGGTTGGCGAGGTCGATCAGCGAGGCGATCTCCGCCTCGTTCTTCTCGGCCTTGGAGGACAGCCACGCCCCCATGGTGACCTGGATGCCGTGCCTGCGCGCCATCTCCGGCACCACCTGGAGCCCTTCCAGCGAGGTGTAGGTGCGGATGCCCGCCACCTGCGGCGCCAATGCCGCGAGGTCCTCCTCGATCTGGGCATTGGTCGGGAAGACCTGGGTCAGCGGGCTCTGGCCGTCGCGGAAGGGGGCGAAGGACACGCTGCGCAGCTTGCCGCCCGGCGGCGGATCGAGCGGCACCGGGCGGTTCGGCAGGGACCAGACGGCGAGATTCGCGAGGCCGGCGACGAGGATCGCGGCGAGGATGAGGATCAGGCGCATGGGCGGGATGTCTACACCAAAGGCTTGACGGTTTGAACGGGGACCGTCGCACCAACAGGCCGGACGGCGATTTTATTCACCGGATCCGGACAGAAAATGGGCGCGCCCCCCGGAGGAGGCACGCCCAGTCGGTCAAGGATTGAGTGACGTGCCTTCGTCACGGATTGGTAAACGTGTGGGAGGGGGAGATTATTCCGAGGCAGGGGCGAAATTTGGCAAGGCTAGACCCCCACCCTAACCCTCCCCCGCCCAGCGGGGGAGGGTTAGGGTGGGGGTCTGACGCAGCCAAAAAGCCCCCATCCTCACCGCTCCACGAACGCCTTCTCGATCACGAACCCGCCCGGCTCGCCGTTGGTGCCCATGACGAAGCCGCGCTTTTCCATCATCGCGGTGGTCTCGGCCAGCATCGCCGGGCTGCCGCAGATCATCACGCGGTCCTTCTCGGCGTCCAGCTCCGGCAGGCCCAGGTCGCTGTACAGCTTGCCGGTCTCCATCAGCGTGGTCAGGCGGCCCTGGTTGCGGAAGGGCTCGCGCGTCACGGTGGGGTAATACAGCAGCTTCTCCTTCACCTGCTCGCCGAAGAACTCGTTCTCCGGCAGGCTGTGGTGGATCAGGTCGTCATAGGCCAGTTCCGCCACGGTGCGGGTGCCGTGGGTCAGGATCACCCGGTCGAACTTCTCGTACATCTCCGGGTCCTTGATGATGCTGAGGAACGGCGCCAGGCCGGTGCCGGTGCTCAGCAGATACAGGTTACGCCCGGGAAGCAGGTTGTCGGTGATCAGCGTGCCGGTCGCCTTGCGGTTCACCAGCAGCGTGTCGCCTTCCTTCAGGTGCTGGAGCCGCGAGGTCAGCGGGCCGTCCTGCACCTTGATGCTGAAGAACTCCAGCGTCTCCTCGTAATGCGCGCTGACGAGGCTGTAGGCGCGCAGCAGGGGCCGGCCGTCGACCTCCAGCCCGATCATGGTGAACTGCCCCGGCAGGAAGCGGAAGGACGGATCGCGCGTGGTGGTGAAGCTGAACAGCGTGTCGGTCCAGTGGTGAACGGTCAGCACGCGCTCTTTGATCAAGTTGCTCATGGGGGCGTTCCAAAACCTGTCGAGGCCAACTCCGTTGGCACTGTTCTAGCCATTGTCCGGGACGCTGCATCAGGTGGCCGGTGCGCAGACACGCAAGCGGAGCTGCCGCGACGCAACGGCCGAAACCTATCAACAAACCCGGTCGAAGGCCACGGATTTATACCAGTCAAATGACGGGCTTTCCGGCAAACAACACAAACACCGCCGTACAACATTGATCCCGGTCAATCGCCGTCTCACTCCGCGCTGGGCGGAGCGAACAGGTAGGGAGAGAGGCCGCGCAGGTTTTCATCGACGATAAGCCGATGATTCAGCGGCGGAAACGCCCGCTGCGAACAGTCCAGCCGCGGGCAGAGCCGGCAATTCACCCCGATCGGCGTGGCGGCATCGGTGTTGGACAGGTCGAATCCGTCCGCATAGGTGACCTGAGCCGCATGCTGGACATCGCAGCCGAGCGCGACGGCAAATTGCTGCGGCGGGCTGCGGTGGCCGCCGCCGGCCTTCACCACCGTGCGGGCGATGGAGAAATAGGCGGTGCCGTCCGGCATCTCCGCCATCTGGCTGTGGATCTTGCCCGGCGTGCGGAAGGCGTCGTAGACGACCCAGCGCGGGCAGCCGCCGCCGAAGCGGGCGAAATGGAAGCCTGCTCCGGAAAAGCGCTTGGACACGTTGCCGGCGCTGTCCACCCGCATGAAGAAGAAGGGCACGCCCTTGGCCCCCGACCGGTGCAGGGTGGTCAGCCGATGGCAGACCTGCTCGAACGACGCGTCGAAGCGCCGCCGCAGGATTTCGATGTCGTAGCGGACCTGGGTCGCCGCCTCGTGGAAGCGGGCGTAGGGCATCAGCACCGCCGCGGCGAAATAGTTGGCCAGCCCGATGCGGGCCAGACGCCGCGCCTCGTCGCCGGACAGGTTGGCGGCGTCGACGATGCCGTTCAGCAGGTCGCGGTGGCGCAGCAGCGCGATCTGGCAGGCGAGCTGGAAGGTACGTCCCGACGGCGCCAGCATCTCCGACAGCAGGATGCGCCGGCTGTGGCGGTCGAAGCGGCGCACGGCATAGCCCATCACCTCCGACGGCAGCAGGCGGACGCGCACGCTGTGCTGGGTGTTCAGCCAGTCGACCAACCCGCGATAAAGGTCGCCGCGCTCCAGCTTGCCGTCCTGCCACAAGCTTTCGGCCGCCGCCTCCAGATCCGGGAAATGGTTGGAATGGATCTGGAACAGGTCGCGCACCTCGTCCTGCGGAAAGCCGGCGCTCTGCACCAGATGCAGCTTCTCGCGGTCGGCCACCCGCTCCGCCAGCGCCTGCAGATCGTCGCGCGCCCCGCGGAAGCCGCGATAGAGCGCCACCACCGCCTGCCCCAGCGTCGGCGCCACCGCCGCCAGTTCGCGGAAATCCTGGTTCTTGATGTCGGAGCCGTCGAACAGCGGATCGGCGAATACCTCGCGCAGGCCCGCCACCAGCCGGCTTTCCTCATCCTCGGCGAAGGCCTGGAGATCGACGCCGAACTGGTGGCCCAATTTCAGCAGCAGAGGCACCGTGACCGGGCGCTGGTTATGCTCGATCAGGTTCAGATAGCTGGGGGAGATGCCCAGCTGCTCCGCCATCTGGGCCTGGGTCAGGCCGTGGTCGCGGCGCAGGCGGCGGACCTTCGGACCCAGCATCGCCTTCTTTTCCATGGTCGCCACCGCGCCTCTCCGATTTACAAGATTTACCGATTTACAGGATTGTGAAAACGGCAGTTTACAAACGGACCTTTTTACAAACAAGGGCTTATTGCAACGCACCCGGGCCGGGTTTAAGTCTTGGTTCACGGCCGCGCTGTAAAGCGCAAGCGGCCCCGAAGACACCGGCGGCAGAGCAAGGGCGGGAGGAAACGCCACTGCGCACAACCGGTTGTCGGGACCGACAAAAGGCCCGCCCCGAGACCCCAGTTCCGCCCCGATCGACCGGGCGCACCGGACAATAAGGAACCTGACCCATGTCGCTCGATGAAAAGACCAAGGCCGCCATCCACGCCGCCCGTTACGAGGGCATCCGCCGCGACTACACCATGGACGACGTCAAGCGTCTGAGCGGCTCGGTCAAGATCGAGTACACGCTGGCCGAGCTGGGCGCCCGCCGGATGTGGGAGCTGCTGAACACCGAGCCCTACATCAACACGCTGGGCGCGCTGACCGGCAACCAGGCGATGCAGGCGGTCAAGGCCGGCCTGAAGGCCATCTACCTGTCGGGCTGGCAGGTCGCCGGCGACGCCAACACCGCAGGCCAGATGTACCCGGACCAGAGCCTGTATCCGGTCAACTCGGTCCCGGCGGTGGTCGAGCGCATCAACAACGCCTTCAAGCGCGCCGACGAGATCCAGACCTCCGAGGGCAAGGGCGACACCTACTGGTTCGCGCCGATCATCGCGGACGCCGAGGCCGGCTTCGGCGGCCCGCTGAACGCCTTCGAGCTGATGAAGTCGATGATCAAGGCCGGTGCGGCCGGCGTGCACTGGGAAGACCAGCTGGCGTCCGAAAAGAAGTGCGGCCATCTCGGCGGCAAGGTCCTGATCCCGACGCAGCAGCACATCCGCACGCTGAACGCCGCCCGTCTGGCCGCCGACGTCTGCGGCACCTCGACCCTGGTGATCGCCCGCACCGACGCGGAGTCGGCGCAGCTCATCACCTCGGACATCGACGAGCGTGACCATCCCTTCATCGATTTCGACGCCGGCCGCACCACCGAGGGCTTCTTCCGCCTGAAGAAGGGCATGGGGGTCGATCACTGCATCGCCCGTGGCCTGTCCTACGCGCCGTATTCGGACCTGATGTGGTGGGAGACCTCCAAGCCGAACCTGGACGAGGCGCGCCGCTTCGCCGAGGCCGTGCACAAGCAGTTCCCGGGCAAGATGCTCGCCTACAACTGCTCGCCGTCCTTCAACTGGAAGGCCAACCTGGACGACGCCACCATCGCCAAGTACCAGCGCGAACTGGGCGCGATGGGCTACAAGTTCCAGTTCGTCACGCTGGCCGGCTTCCACAGCCTGAACTACTCGGCCTTCACGCTCGCCAAGGGTTACGCCGAGCGCGGCATGGCCGCCTACTCCGAACTGCAGCAGGCCGAGTTCGCGGCCGAGAAGGACGGTTACACCGCCACCAAGCACCAGCGCGAAGTCGGCACCGGCTACTTCGACGCGGTCGCCACGGCGATCTCCGGCGGCACCTCCTCGACCACCGCGTACAAGGACTCCACCGAGGCTGACCAGTTCCATTGATCGCAGGTTCCGATCATCGGGATTGGTCCGTGATCCGGTGTGCGAGCCGGATCTTTTCGAACGGCTGATGCTTTGACTTGCCGACGGCCGGGGGCCTTCCCCCCGGCCGCTTTTTTGTGCCCAAACGATTTTGAAGCCGTTCATTCGGGATAAGCCGTCGGCGAAGCCACGCCCCTATGGTATGGCAGACCTGCGCCGCATCAACCGGTGGTACGGCCCGGCTGGGCCGAAAGTCTTGAACGGGGCTGGAAAATACCGCCAAATCCCTTGCCGGAGCGCGGATCGGCAGGCCGGCAGCCTTGGGTGCGGCGCGGAATCCGTTGTTGACTTGGCACCGCATCGGGACCAATTAAGTCCGCATGCTGAAAACAAACCGATCCGGGACGTAAAGGTCCCACACGCCGGCACCCCGATCTCGGGCCACCGGCGGGCGGAACTGGCCGCCGCGCATCCCCTTGCGCGGCGATGACCGTTTCCCGACCGCCCCCCTGCTCCGGCGGGGCCCCAGCGGGTTCTCCATTGGTCGACATGCCATCGGAGATGATCCGGCGTTCTTTGGTGAAACGATGAAAGGACAAGACAGTATGGATCAATCGCTCGCAGGAAAGTCCATCGCCATCCTCGTCTCCAACGGCTTCGAAGAAGCGGAGATGACCGAGCCGCAACGCGCCCTGATCAAGACCGGCGCCACGCTGCGTACCATCTCCACCGAGACGGGTCTGGTCAACGGCTGGCACGGCAAGTCCTGGGGCCATTACTTCCCGGTGGACAAGCATCTGAGCGAGGCGCTGGGCGCCGACTTCGACATGCTGCTGCTGCCGGGTGGTGAGCGCAGCGTGGCGAAGCTGCAGCAGTCGGCCCACACCCGCCGCATCGTCGGCCATTTCCTGGATGCCGGCAAGCCGATCGCCGCCATCGATCAGGGCATCCAGCTGCTCGCCATTCCCGGCAAGCTGCGCGGCCGTCTGCTGGCCGCTCCGGAAGCCTACCGCGCCGACCTGACCGCCGCCGGCGGCCGGATCAGCGACGAGGCTCTGGTCGTCGACGACATCACGGTCTCGGCCTTGGGCCAGGACCAGCTGAACGAGTTCGTCGAAGCCGTGGTGAAGCTGTTCACCGAGCTGGGTTCGGTTCGCAAGGCCGCCTGACCTCCATCCTCAGCCGGTCCCGAAACGGCCGCCGCACCAACCGGGTGCGGCGGCCGTTTCGTTTTCGGGCCGGTTCTTTCCCAGACTGTGACCATTGCCCGACCTCTCCGATTTCCGACGAAATTACTCGCCTTCCGCGTTGATAATTTTAAACGTTCGGATTAGTAAGGTTGAGGGTCGAACAATACCTTCGGGCGGGATGATGTCTTGCCGAAGGCTTGGCGGGGATGCAGGCAAAATGGCTAAAATTCGTGCGTTCGGGCGCCTCACCATCCGCGCCAAGATCATCGTCGCCGTGCTGGGCACCGTGGTGATGGCCGGCGCCTTCGGCCTGTTCACGCTCAGCCGGCTGGAAATCCTAAACAATGCCGCGGAAACCATGCGCAGCCGCTCGCTGCCGGCGACCCAGCTGGCCGGTCAACTGACCTCCGCCGCGCAGAGTCATCGCATCGCCGAAGCCGCCTATGCGCTTGCCACCAACGAGATGCAGGTGAACCAGGCGGAAAAGGGCTGGGCCGACGCGGTGGCCGAGGTCACGGCCCGCAGGCAGGAAGCCGGCACCCGCTTCACCGCCGGGGAAGGGGCGGCGCGGCTGGCGGCGTTCGACGAAGCCTGGACCGCCTATGCCGCCGCCGCCGACCGGGTGCGCGCCCAAGCCCGCGACGGCAATGCCCAATCCGCCGTCAGCGTCTTCAAGCGCCCCAGCGCCGTCGCTTTCGCCCGCGTGCAGGAGACATTGGACGCGCTGGTCGACGGCGCGATGGCCGATGCCGGCGTCGTCGCCGACCAGGGGGCGGAGGTTTACAACAGCGCCCACGGCATGGTGCTGGGCGGGGTAACGCTTTGCACCCTGCTGGCGCTGGGCTTCGGCGTCGTACTGGTGCGCGGCATCTCCCGCCCGATCCTAGACGTGGCGAGCGCCCTGGAGCGGCTGGCCGCCCGCGACTTCTCCGCCAGTTTCGAGGAAGGCCGCCGGGACGAGATCGGCCGCATGGCGACCGCCGCCCGCGTCTTCCGCGACACCATGCTCGACACCGAACGCCTGCAGCAGGAGCAGGAGCGGCTGAAGACCGCCGCCGCCGAAGAACGCCGCCGCGAACTGCGCAATCTCGCCGACGGCTTCGAAGCGACGGTGAAGCGGCTGGTCGAAGCGCTGTCGGCCTCCACCGCCGAGATGGCCGCCGCCTCCACCGCGATGGCGGAGGGTGCGGCCGAGACCGCGCGCCATTCCGACGCGGTGTCGTCCGCCGCCGGTCGCGCCTCGGCCAATGTCGACAGCGTCGCCGCCGCCACCGCCGAGCTGTCGGCCAGCTTCGCTGGCATCGCCCGTCTGGTCGCCGATTCCGCCGGCATCGCCGCCGACGCCACCCGCGATGCCGAACGCAGCACCGCCGTGATGGGCAGCCTCGCCGAAGCGGCGGAGGAGATCGGCAAGGTGGTGGACATGATTTCCGGCATCGCCGGCCAGACCAACCTGCTGGCGCTGAACGCGACCATCGAAGCGGCGCGGGCGGGCGAGGCCGGCAAGGGCTTCGCCGTCGTCGCCAGCGAGGTCAAGCAGCTCGCCGGCCAGACCGCCAAGGCGACCGCCGAAATCCAGGCCCGCATCGCCGAGATCCAGACCGCCTCGGGCACGGCGGTCGACACCATCGGCGCCGTCACCCGCACCATCACCCGGATCAACGAGATCGCCGCCGAGGTCGCCACGGCGGTGGAGCAGCAGTCCGCCGCCGTGGGCGAGATCGCCGCCAACATCCAGGACGCCGCCGACGGGACCCGCACCGTCTCCGACAACATCGCCGCCGTCACCGCCGCCGCCGCATCCGCCGAAGAGGCGAGCGGCGTGATGGTGCGCTCGGTGGATACGGTGACCGGCGATGCGGGGCGGATGCGGCAGGAGGTGGACGGGTTCCTGGGGGCGCTGCGGGCGTCGTAACTGGCAGGAACGAATCCGCCGAGGATTTCCCTCTCCCCCTGGGGAGAGGGTCAGGGTGAGGGGGCAGCACAGGCGCAGCCTTTGCCAGGGGATTGCCAAGGGGCAGTATGCCCCTTGGCGGCGCGCTAAGCGCGCCGGCCCCCTCCCCCTCCCCACCGCTTCGCGGCGGGTCCCCTCCCTCTCCCCGCTATCAGCGGACCGTAGGTCCGCCTGTCGCGTCAGCGCAAACGAAGTTTGCGCGAAAGCGGGGGAGAGAGGGCTTTAAGCCTGCTTCGCGTCGATGATCCCCCGACGAACCGCCCGCGTCTTGGTGAAGTGGTCCTGCAGCTGCTCGCCCTCGCCCCAGCGGATGGAGCGCTGCAGCGCCGTCAAATCCTCGGTGAAGCGCTGCAGAATCTCCAGCACCGCCTCGCGGTTGTTCAGGAAGATGTCGCGCCACATCACGGGGTCGCTGGCGGCGATGCGGGTGAAGTCGCGGAAGCCGCCGGCGGAGAACTTGATGACCTCGGACTTGGTGTCCTCCTCCAGGTCGGACGCGGTGCCGACGATGGTATAGGCGATCAGGTGCGGCAGGTGCGAGGTGATGGCCAGCACGCGGTCATGGTGGTTGGCCTCCATGATCTCCACGGTGGAACCGACGCGGCGCCACATCTCCGTCACCCGCGCCAGCGCATGGCGGTCGGCACCGGTCGCCGGGGTCAGGATGCACCAGCGGCCCTGGAACAGGGTGGCGAAACCGGCCTCCGGACCGGAATGCTCGGTGCCCGCCACCGGATGGCCGGGGATCAGGTGGACGCCGTCCGGCAGATGCGGCCCGATGTCGCGCAGCGTCGCCTGCTTGACCGACCCGACATCGGTGACGATGGTCCCGCGCTTCAGCAACGGCCCGATGGCCTCGCCCACCGCGGCGAAGCTGCCGACCGGAGTCGCCAGCACCACCAGCTCCGCACCCGCCAGCGCCGCCGCCAGATCGGTGGTGGCCTCCGCCACGATGCCCAGTTCCAGCGCCTTGGCGCAGGCATCCGGGTTGCGGTCGGCGCAGACGACCTGCCGCGCGATCCCATACTCCGCCAGCGCCCGCGCCAGGGAGGAGCCGATCAGACCGATGCCGACGATGGCGACGCGGTCGAACAGGGGGCCAGGGACGGAAGCGGTGTCGGTGTCGGTGGTGACCATGACGCGGGGTGTCCCGAAAGCGGGTTGAACGGCAGTGTAGGCAAGGGAAAAACCGTCCCGTTTAAACCACCTCGCACCCTCCGGACCAAGCGATTCTTTCCGGCACGGACCCTCAGCCGTCGTTGCGCGTCATCTCCGCCCGCAGTGCCTCGGCCAGCCGCTGGAAGGTCTCCTTCCGGCCGGAGGTGCGGCGCCAGGCCAACGCGATGCGGCGGCCGGGCCGGTCGCCGGCCAGCGGGCGCACCGCCAGGTCCAGCCCGCGCAGGATGCCCGAATCGACCGCCATCTGCGGCAGCAGCGTCACCCCCAGCCCGTTCGCCACCATCTGCACCAGCGTGTGCAGGCTAGTGCCCTGGAAGGCGGTGTTGTGCGGCGTGGCGTCCAGCGCACAGGCGGCCATGGCGTGGTCGCGCAGGCAATGCCCGTCCTCCAGCAGCAGCAAATCCTCCGACGGAACCGCGACGGGCTGCGCGGGATCGCTGCCGCTCAGCCGGTGGCCGGTGGGGCAGACGAAGGAGAAACGGTCCTCCGCGATGTCCTCCGTCTCCAGATCGCCCATCGGATAGGGCAAGGCCAGCAGGGCCGCGTCGAGCTTGCCGGCGTTCAGCTGGTCCAGCAGGCGGGCGGTCTGGTCCTCGCGCAGATACAGGCGCAGGCGCGGGAAGGCCTCGCGCAAGGCCGGCATCACGCGGGGGATCAGGAAGGGACCGATGGTCGGGATCACCCCCAGATGCAGGGCGCCCGACATCGGGTCGGCGGCGGAGCGGGTGATGTCCACAAGCTCCTCCGCTCCCTTCAGCAGCTGGCGTGCCCGTTCCGCGATCTCGCGGCCGAGCGGTGTCGGCAGAACCGAACGGCGCGTGCGCTCCACCAGCGTTGCGCCCAGCAGGTCTTCCAGTTCCTGCAGGCCGGCGCTGAGCGTGGATTGGCTGACGAGGCAGGCCTCCGCCGCCTGCCCGAAATGGCAGCGGTCGACGACGGCGACGAGATAGCGGAGCTGGCGCAGGGTGGGGAGCGGCTTCATGCCGGGATATGTAATCGGATTTATCGATCAGTTCAATTGGTATTTTCTACTTCTCTTGATCACAGATTTCCCGTATTCCTCCTTGGGTCAACGGGACAACGGAACGACGCCTCACCCCAGCCACCTGATACAGCCCCCCTTGTTCGACCCGGTGCGCCGCACTAAGTCGGGCATGTCACGGCCACCGGCCGGGGATCGAGGCGACAACCATTCATCGCACCCCATCGGAGAACACTAATGTCCTTGATCAACAGCGAGATTAAGCCCTTCAAGGCGACCGCGTACAAGAACGGCAAGTTCATCGACGTGACCGACGCCGACCTGAAGGGCAAGTGGTCGGTCGTGTTCTTCTATCCGGCCGACTTCACCTTCGTCTGCCCGACGGAACTGGAAGACCTGGCCGACAACTACGCCGAATTCCAGAAACTGGGCGTCGAGATCTTCAGCGTCTCGACCGACACCCACTTCTGCCACAAGGCTTGGCACGACACCTCGCCGGCCATCGGCAAGATCGGCTACACCATGATCGGTGACCCGACGCTGGCCATCAGCCGCAACTTCGAGGTTCTGATCGAGGAAGTCGGCCTGGCCGACCGCGGCACCTTCGTCGTCGACCCGGACGGCAAGATCCAGATCGTCGAGATCACCGCCGGCGGCGTCGGCCGCGACGCCAAGGAGCTGCTGCGCAAGGTCAAGGCCGCCCAGTACGTCGCCGCCCACCCGGGCGAGGTCTGCCCGGCCAAGTGGCAGGAAGGCGAGAAGACCCTCGCCCCGTCGCTCGACCTGGTCGGCAAGATCTAAGGGTCCTTCGGGAACCCAAAGGATCGGGGGCCGGTTCCGGCCGGCCCCTACCCTCCGCCTTCCGGCGGGTGTTTATCGCAGTACCCTTGCCGGCCGGAACGGCCGCAGGGCGGTTTCCACGGGCCGGTTCCAAAGCCCTCCCGTGACGGGTTTCGTCGTCGGTTTCCCCATCCCCGCGAAGGCGGGCACCCAGACGCCGCGCTTTTTGTCGCAGTCCTTTCAAAGTCTGGATCCCCGCCTGCGCGGGGAGGACGATGACGTTTCGAACTCTTCACTGTTTCAAAACCGGACCGCCTGCCCGACCGGCTCTTCCGATTCGGGCCACCATTTTCTCCGCCCGGACCGCCGCCATATCAGGCAGGCGATCCGCCCCGGACACGAGACGTTGGGAAAGAGAGCCATGCTGGACGCCAATCTGAAGACGCAGTTGAAGGCTTACCTGGAGCGCATCACCCATCCGATCACGCTGGTCGCGTCGCTGGACGACGGGGCGAAGTCGCAGGAGATGCTCGGCCTGCTGGAAGACATCGCCTCGCTGTCCGACAAGATCACGCTGGACCGCAACGGCGCCGACGCCCGCCGCCCCTCCTTCGCGATCAACCGCAACGGCAGCGACATCGGCGTCACTTTCGCCGGCCTGCCGATGGGGCATGAGTTCAACTCTCTGGTGCTGGCCCTGCTGCAGGTCGGCGGCCACCCGTCGAAGGAGTCGGAGGAGCTGCTGGAGCAGATCCGCAACCTGGACGGCGATTTCCGCTTCGAGACCTATTTCTCGCTGTCCTGCCAGAACTGCCCTGACGTGGTCCAGGCCCTGAACCTGATGAGCGCGCTGAACCCGCGGATCAAGCATGTCGCCATCGACGGCGCGCTGTTCCAGCAGGAGGTCGAGCAGCGTCAAGTGATGGCCGTCCCCACCGTCTTCCTGAACGGCGAGCCCTTCGCCCAGGGCCGCATGGACGTGGCGCAGATCGTCGCCAAGCTGGACACCGGCGCCGTCGCCCGTGCCGCCGAGAAGATCAAGGCCAAGGCCCCCTTCGAGGTGCTGGTGATCGGCGGCGGCCCGGCCGGCGCCGCGGCCGCCATCTACGCCGCCCGCAAGGGCATCCGCACCGGCGTGGCGGCCGAACGGTTCGGCGGTCAGGTGCTCGACACGATGGCGATCGAGAACTTCATCTCCGTCTCCCACACCGAGGGGCCGAAGCTGGCCGCGGCGCTGGAGCAGCACGTCAAGGACTATGAGGTCGACGTGATGAACCTGCAGACCGCCACCGCCCTGGTGCCGGCCACGCAGGAAGGCGGCCTGATCGAGGTGAAGCTGGCCAGCGGCGCGTCGCTGAAGTCCCGCACGGTGGTGCTGTCGACCGGCGCCCGCTGGCGCTCGATGAACGTTCCGGGCGAGGCGGAATACCGCAACAAGGGTGTGGCCTACTGCCCGCACTGCGACGGTCCGCTGTTCAAGGGCAAGCGCGTGGCGGTGATCGGCGGCGGCAACTCCGGCGTCGAGGCGGCGATCGACCTTGCCGGCATCGTCTCGCACGTCACGCTGATCGAGTTCGACAGCCAGCTGCGTGCCGACGCGGTGCTGCAACGCAAGCTGCACAGCCTGCCCAACGTGACCGTCATCGTCTCGGCCCAGACCACCGAGGTGCATGGCGACGGCAACAAGGTCGTCGGCCTGTCCTACAAGGACCGCAGCAGCGGCGAGCTGAAGCGGGTGGAGCTGGAAGGCATCTTCGTGCAGATCGGCCTGGTGCCGAACACCGAATGGCTGAAGGGCACGCTGGCGCTGACCCCGCGCGGCGAGATCGAGGTGGACAACCGCGGCCAGACCTCACTGCCCGGCGTGTTCGCCGCCGGCGACGCGACGACGGTGCCGTTCAAGCAGATCGTCATCGCCATGGGCGAGGGTGCGAAGGCCGCGCTGGCCGCCTTCGACCACCTGATCCGCACAGTGCCTGCCGAGGAAGCCGTGCGGGAGACCGTCGCGGCGGAGTGAGTGAAGTCCCCCTCTCCCCTCCGGGGAGAGGGTCAGGGTGAGGGGGCAGCACAGGCTCCAGCCTGTGCCAGGGGATTGCCAAGGGGCAGTATGCCCCTTGGCGGCGCGCTGTCGCGCGCCGGCCCCCTCACCCTCCCCACCGCTACGCGGCGGGTCCCCTCCCTCTCCCCGGGGGAGAGAGGGCGGTTATCCCTTCTTGACCGCCGCCTTCTCCTTGTCCACCACGTCCAAAATCCGCTGCAGCGCCTCGGTGCTCAGCGGCGACTCCATCGTCAGCCCATCCCCGAACTTGCGCAGCGCGCCGATGGCGCGGCGCCGGGCGATGAAGTCGTCGTCGCCCGGCTCGAACGGCTCGACCACCGGACCCTTGTAATAGCCGCCGCGGAAGCCCCACTGGCGGCGCCCGTCGGCGCGCCATTCGCTGCCGTCGGACAGCACCATGCAGCGCCCGCCTTCGGTGTAGCGTTCCACCGTTGCGGTGGATTGCGGAATGGACTGGCCGCTGCGGATGGTCACGCGGTCGCCGACGCGGAAGCTGGCGGCAGTGAACATGCTGTCTCCCCAATTGGCGCTGGCCCTCTCAACCGGACCGGAGCGCCGCAAAAATTCCGAAGACGCTGTTTTCCACCAGTTGCCCCGGCAAATCCAGCCCTACAACGCGAAACTCGCCACCACCGGCGCATGGTAGCTGACCGGCGAGGGCTCGTCGGCGTGATCGACCTCGTCGGTCAGATCCTCGTTGTGGATGGCGACCTCCTGCAGCCGTTCGGTCAGCCGCGGCGAGGTCATCAGATGGTCCAGAAGCACCGGCGTGCCGGCATGCAGGACGGTGTAGCGCCGCTCGTCGGGGATCGCCTGCTCCAGCGGCTCCAGCACGCGGTTCGCCAGCTCCGGGTTGCCGGTGAAGTCGGGGGCGGCGCGGATGATGCGGACGGCGGTCTGCTCCAGGTCGGCGTTGCAGTCGCCGGCCACCACGATGAGCGCGTCGGGATCGGCGTCGAACAGCTGGTCGACCGCCATGCGTGTTTCCAGCGCCTGCCCCGTCCGCTTGATCGAGGCGAGATAGAAGCCCTCCGCCCAGCCGGACGCCGTCTTCCAGGTCTGGGCATCGGCCTTCTGCCCCGGCACGGGGGCGGCGATCGGGGCGCGCAGATGCAGGTCGAAGACATGCAGGATGCGCCCCTGCGGCATCTCCACCTCGGCATGCAGCACCGGCCGGTCCCAGCCGACCTCCGTCTCCGTGTCCGGCGCCGGGTCGGCGGTGGCGAGGCGAACGCGGGCCGGCGGCACCAGATGGTGGCGCAGCAGCCGCGCCGCCCGGATCGGCCAGCGGCTGACGATCACCGGGTTGTGGCGGTCGGCCGGCGACGGGGCGTCGCCCGCGGTGACGTGGTAATCGGCATAACGCGTGCCCTCCAGCAGGCGGGTCAGCGCGCGCAAGGTCCGCGGTTCGCTCTTCACCGGGTGCTGGGCGTCGACCTCCTGCAGGCAGAGGATGTCGGCCTCCAGCCGCTCCAGCTGGGGGCGCAGGGTGGCGATCCGCGCCTCGAAGGGCGGCTCGTCGGCATCGTCGTCCAGGTTTTCCAGGTTGAAGGTGGCGATCCGGAACAGCGTGTCGGCCATGAAGGGCTCCGCGGAGGGACGGCGGGTGTCGGCGGCGCGCCCATGGATGAGGGCTGTCGACGACCGGTCGAGCTTATCAGAACAGCTCGACGTCGCCTTCGATCCGCGTCCGGCCCAGATGTTCCATGTAGGACGACTCGTTGCGGGCGATGTCGTGCAGGGTCTCGTCGCCGATCAGCCGGCGCTGGCTGCGCCCGCTGGTGGGGAAGAATCGCACGCCGCGGGGGCTGGCGCCGCCGACGTCCCAGCTGACGGTGGGAATGCCTTCCGTCGCCAGATACTCCATCACGAATTCGACGTTGCGCTGGCCGATGTTGGCGGTGCGCAGCGTGGTCAGGTTCACGTTGGCGCCGCCGAACACCTTGGCGCGCAGCCGGTCGCGCCGGCCGGTGACCGCCAGCAGACGGTTGATCAGTTGTTCCATCGCCGTGGCGCCGTAGCGGGACGACAGCGACAACGCGTCCGTGCCGGCATCGGGCAGCAGGAAATGGTTCATGCCGCCGATCTCCGCCACCGGATCGTACAGGCAGGCGGCGACGCAGGAGCCCAGCGTGGTGGTGATGACGACGTTCGGGTCGTCGGTGACGACGCAGCCGCCGACGACGATGTTGACGACCTCCGCCCCCAGCCGCCGGTCGTGATAGCGGTTGGCGGCGACGTCCTGCCGTTCCAGCCTGCGGCGCAGGGCGCTGCGCGCGGTAGAGGTGCTGGAAATGGCTGTCATCATCGGGTCTGGCACTCCCGCTGCAGAGTGGGGACGGACATGGATCGGATGGACGGGCATTCAATCCGCCTGCCGACCGGCCTGCGGACCAATTTGTACCGGATCGACTTTGCCTTGCATTTTACCGGACACGTCATAGTCGAACGTATGACCTATGTCAGTCAATAGGTTAAAACCCACCGCTCCAATAGCCCGCTCTGCAACGCACGGGCGTCCGCGGCCCAGGCACGCGCGTCGGGCGGGATGGCGGTCACCCGGCGATCCAGCGCGGCGTCCATCGCCGCCCGCCGCCGGGCATCGGCGATGAACAGAACGAAGCCGAGCCGCTGGCCGCTGGTTGCCGTCAGCAGCCCGGCCAAGCCCTTAACATAGGCCAGGGTCCCGGATTTGGCCCGGATGCCGGGCGGCAGCGCCTTGCCGTCCTCCTCCCCCGGCAGCAGGTCCCACAGCGCCGGCCCGCCGGCCCGCAGCAGCGCCGCCATCTGCCGTGGCGTGGCGCGCGATCCGGTGCCCAGCCCCGAATGATTGGCCAGCCGCAACCCGCCCCACCCGGCCCCGTCCAGCGGTTGCCGTGCCAGCAGGCCCTGCAGCAGCGCCGCGGAACGCCCGAGCGTCGCCACGGCCGGATCCAGCCGGCGCGCGGCGGCCAGCCCGATCACTTCCGCCGACAGGTTGTTGGAATGGCGCAGAAGCCCGCGGACCAGTTCCGCCAGCGGCAGGCTGTCCAGGGTCGCGATCGGCATCGCGGCGGCCGGCGCCTGTCCCGGCAGGGGCGGCGGCAGGGCGATGCCGGCCTCGGCGGCCAACCGGCGGAACAGCGTGGCGGCGGCCAGGCCAGGCCGGGCCACCGGCACCCAGGCCGCCCCGGCCTCCCCCGTTGCCGGCGGCGTCATGCGCCAGCGGTCCGCCCCGTCCGGCAGCAGCGGAAAGCGGCCGCCCGCCGCCATCGGCAGGACGGTGACGCTGTCCAGCGGCAGCCGTCCGGCATCGGCGACGGTCAGCGCCTCCGGCCCGCCCCGGCCGCCGCGCCCCCAGCTCAGCAGGGCGCGGTTGTAGTTCAGCGACAGCGCCCCGGCGCCCGTGTTGTAGGGAGCGGCCCAGGGCTGGCCGGAATCGATCTCCGCCAGTTCGGGCAGCAGCGTGGCGTCGTAGAGGAAGCGCCCTTCCACCCGGCGAAGCCCGGCGGCACGCGCCTGGTCGAGCAGTTGCAACAGCCCTTCCGTCGCCAGGGCCGGATCGCCGCCGCCCTGCAGGATCAGGTCGCCGCGCAGCACCCCGTCGGTGGACAGCCCACCGCCGGATAGCCCACCGCCGGATAGCCCACCACCGGATAGCCCGCCACCGGATAGCCCGCCGCCGAGCAACCGCGTGGCGAATCGGTGGTCCGGTCCCAGCAGGGCCAGCGCCGCCGAGGCGGTCGGCAGTTTCGCCACAGAGGCCGGGATGAAGGGGGTGTCGGCCGCCCGCGCCTCCACCGCCCGGCCGCTGTCGGGGTCGAACAGGATATAGCCGAGCGCGGTGCCTTCGGATCCCCGACCCTCGTAATCAATGGTTGCAGCATAGGAAGGCCGCGCCACTGCGGGCAGAGCAAGGCAGCCGAGCAGGCCAAGGAACGGACGGCGGCCCAGCGGCATCGCGGGCAGGCGGCGCTTCGAATCGGGACGGTCGGAATCGGGAAGGACTGTCAAGGTTCGGGTCTTTCCGCTTCTGATGCAGGATTTCATAAAGGATTTTCGGGAAAAATCGCTGGAAATCGCGAACAGGGACGCAGCCGGCAGCAGTCCGACAGGGGCAGGCCGAAGGGGGATGGCATGGCGATGTCCAAGCGGCGCGAGGCGCGCTTCGAAGTGGTGGTCGAACAGGGCGGCAAACCCAACATCGACGGCGTCTTCGATGACGAGAAGTCGGCTACGGAGCGCGCGAACTTCCTGCTGCGCCTTGCCAAGTTCCCGGTGGTGCGGGTGGTGAAGGTCACCGGCACCGGCCGGGAAGAGACGATCTTCCAGAAATCCTCCTCCGGCGGCGCCAAGCTGACCACCATCTCTCCGATCGAAGAGGCCAACCTCTGCACCAGCGTGCTGCAGGTCTTTTCCTTCGACAGCCGGATGACCCTGCTGCGGCTGCTGCGCGGTTATTGGGACGACCAGGGCGTCATTCCGTCCGAGCAGCTTCATCGCTACTATCCGTTGCGCTACTTCGAGCGGGAGGCATTGCTGTTCAACCCGTCGGTCAGCCGGCTCGCCGCCATCCAGGCGCCGATGCTGGGGCTGAAGCCGCATGAACGCTACGACCAGATCATCCGCCTGTTCGCCGGGCTGAAGGAACTCGCCCAGGCGTCCGACACGCTGGCCCCCTTCGATCAGGCGCTGATGCGCGGCGGGATTTCCGGCCTGCTGCTGGCCGCCGTCGACCGCCCGGCGGAGGAGCGCGACCGTATCGTCACCCACGCCTTCGGCACGCTGCTGGAGCCGCAGCGCGAGTGGGGAGCCAAGCTGGCGGCCGTCCTGCGCCTGCACCGGGAAGGCGACGGCGAGAACAGCCGGCTGGTGGACGAATTCACGGCGGAGATCGTCGACGGGCGGGAGCCGATTCGCGCGCTGATCGGCTACGCGCCCGACCTGGGATCCGCCATCCTGGCGCTGCTGGCCACCCTGCGCGGCGACCTGGACGACCGCCTGCCCCACACCGAGCCGCTGCTTGCGCTGTCGAACGTGCTTGGGTCCGATGGAACGACAACCGGCTTTCCCCGAACGCGTGAGGCTCTGCTCAACCGCATCCGCGGCGGGTTGGACGGGCTGACGCCGCTGACCCGCACCGGGCTGTCCAGCGACGCCCGCGTCTTCGGCGCGATCGTCGACGGGATGATCGCCTTCGACGGCTTCATGGGCGGTCCGGCCATGGCGGAATCGCTGACCCGCCGCGGCAAGACGGTGTGGGCGGTCGGCGGCAGCGACCTGCCCTTCGAGGAAACGATGATGCGGCTGGCCGGACGCTTCAACACCGCGGCCGGGCGGCTGGGCTACCTGCTGGACCTCGGCACCAGCGCCTACGGCCACCGCAAGATCAGCACCGTCATCCAGCATGTCGCCGACGAGTTCGGCCGGGTGAAATCGGCCGCCGAGCTTGCCGCCCCCGGCGCCTCGCTCCAGGAGGTGCGCGAGGGGCTGGGCCGCCGCCTGCGTGCCGCCGGCATCCCCCGGGTCCTGGCCGACGGTCTGATCGCCAAGATCGCCGCCATCCCCGACGAGCAGCGGATGTCGGTGACCGGCAGCGGCATCCTGGCCGGATCGCGCCTCGCGCCTCTGGTGGCGGGGGTGACGGTCGACCTGCAGGCGCCGCCCGCGCCGCGCCTGACGCTGAGCTTCCAGGGCCGGTCGGTCGCTCTGCCCGACGCCGGCGGCGACATTGTGATCGGCCGCGCAGCCGAATGCGGCATCGTGCTGGACCATGCCTCCGCCTCGCGCCGCCATGCGGTGGTGCGGCTGCGCGACGGCGCCTTCACGCTGGAGGATCTCAGCCGCAACGGCACCCGCCTGGTGCGGCAGAACGGCGAGCAGCGCCTGCTGAAGCTGGGCGACGTGGTGCCGCTGTCCGGCCGGGGGGAGATCGTCATCGGCTCCCTCGACCTCGGCGAACATCCGGCGCGGATCGCCTGGGACGCATCGGGACGTTGAGGGATCAGTCGCCGGCGCAGGCCTCGGCCAGCCGGGCGTCGGCGGCACGGCTGGCACGGTCGTCCAGCATCGCCACCGCCCACACGGCCAGACCGCCCAGCGCCAGCGCCGAACCGACCCAGCCGGTGGAGGTCCAGCCCCAGCCGGCGGCGATCGCCATGCCGCCCAGCCAGGGGCCGAGCGCGTTGGCGGCGTTGAAGGCGCTGTGGTTCAGCGCCGCGGCCAGCGTCTGCGCGTCCTCCGCCACATCCATCAGCCGGGCCTGCAGCGGGGTGCCGAGCCCGCCGCCGCAGCCGATCATGAACACCACGACCGACACGAGCCAGACATTGCCGGCGGCAAAGGGATAGAGCGCCAGCGAGCCGGCGCTCCACAGCAGGAGGAAGGCGACGGTCGGCATCAGGGCGCGGTCGGCGGCCCAGGCGCTGACCAGCGTGCCGACGGTCATGCCGGCGCCGAACACCGCCAGCACCACCGGCACCGCCGACGGCGAAACCTGCGTCAACTCCATCAGGGTCGAGGCGACATAGGTGTAGACGGCGAACATGCCGCCGAAGCCGATGGCGCCGATGCCCAGCGTCAGCCAGACCTGCCGCCGCTTCAGCGCGCCCAGTTCGCGCAGCGGGCTGGCGTCCGGGTGCGGGCGATCGCTGGGGGCGAAGATCCAGACCAGAAGCACGGTCAGCAGGGCCAGCAGCCCGACGACGCCGAAGCCCCAGGGCCAGCCCAGCGCCTGCCCGATCCAGTTCGCCATCGGCACGCCGACGATGGTCGCCACCGTCAGCCCCAGCATGGTCCGCGACACCGCCTGCGCCCGGCGCTGCGGCGGCACCAGAGACGCCGCGACCAGGGCGGCCACACCGAAATAGGCGCCGTGCGGCAGGCCACTCAGGAAACGGAAGACCAGCATCCATCCATAGGACGGCGAAAAGGCGCTGGCCACATTGGCGATGGCGAAGACCGCCATCAGCCCGATCAGCAGGGTTCGCCGCGACAGCCGGGCCGCCAGCACCGCGATCACCGGCGCGCCCACCACCACGCCCAGCGCATAGGCGCTGATGACGTGCCCGGCGGTCGGCTCGTCGATGCCGAGGCCCTGGGCGAAATAGGGCAGCAGGCTCATCGTCGCGAACTCGGTCGTTCCGATGGCGAAACCGCCCATGGCGAGCGCCAGAAGCACCAGCCCGGGATGGGCCGGGGCCGCCTGTGCCCCGGCACGCATGTCGCCGTGATGGCCGGCAGAAGCCATGGTCGTTTCTCCGCTGTCGCCGCTTGATGTAAGGAATTCTGGAACCCGGCGGTCAGGGGACGGAAAACGACCGGGACAGGGTCAGGATATTTGCCCCGCCCGTGCTGAGGCAATCCGCCGCAGGCCGCCAATTTCGCAGATGCGAGATGAGCGACGGGCATGGCTCGGGGGTGGGGGGACAATCCCCTCTCCCCCCTGGGGAGAGGGTCAGGGTGAGGGGGATGCGTGGTGAGGATTCCCGCAAAGGCACGCGGTGCATCCCCCTCACCCTCCCCACGCCTAAGGCGCGGGTCCCCTCCCTCTCCCCGCTATCAGCGGACCGTAGGTCCGCCCGTCGCGTCAGCGCAAACAAAGTTTGCGCGAAAGCGGGGGAGAGAGGGCATTCACGCGCCCCTCGGAAATCCTACAGCAGATCCTTGAACAGCGGCATTTCCGGCGCCTTCGAGCCCTTGCCCTGCTTGCGTGGGGCGGACTTGCGTTTCGGCTTGTCCTCGGCCTTGGCGGGCTGCTCCACCGGCAGTTCGGGGGCCGCCATCGGCATGGGCAGTTCGGCCACCGGTTCCGGCGCCTCCTGCGGCGAAGCGGACTCAGGCTCCGGCGTGGCGGCGACTTCCGGCACCGCTTCTGCCACCGGCTCCGCTGGCGGCACAACCTCCGGGGTCAGCCCCGGCGCAAGCTCGGGCACGGCTTCCGGCGCGGCCTCCGTTTCGGCGGCCGGTTTCGCGGCCTTTTTCCTGGAGGGTCGGCGCGGCGCGACGCCGACGCCTTCCTTGGCCCGCTGCTTGCCCATGTCGCGCGCCTGGGCTTCCGGCGCCTCGGGGTCGTCGGTCAGCCATTTGCGGCGCTTGATGACCTCGTTCACGCGGCCCTGGTTGACGCCCAGTTGGAAGGCGATCTCCTGCTGGGTCATGTTCGTGGTTTCGTGCAGATGCAGGATCTCGGTGGCCAGTTCCGGCGTCATCTTGCGTCCGGTCAGGCGCCGCGCCGGGCGGATGGAGCGCTGGCTGCGGTCGCGCGCCCTCAGGGATTCCAGGATCTCCAGCGCCGCCGTGTTGCCTGCCGCCTTCAGCGCGTCCTCGAATTCCTTCAGCGTCGCCATAAGCTTCCCTCCCCCTGTCACCGGCCCCTGTCGCCGGGCGGTCCCCGCTGCAACCGGCAGGATCACAGATAGTTCGTCCCATGGCGACGGAAAAGCCGCAATGGACATTGGGATAAGCGTTGTTGGCGTGACAAGCGCTGGCGTGACAAGCGCTGGCTCAGGCGGGAAAGCGCAGGTCGATCCGCGTACCGGCGCCGTCGGCGGGGCCGTAGGTTAACTGGCCGGACAGCTGGGCGGCCAGGCTCTGGATGATCTTCCAGCCCAGGCTGGGCAGACGCAATACGTCGACTCCCTCCGGCAAACCGACGCCGTCGTCGGTCACCCGCAGGTGCAGATGGCCGGGATGGTCCGGCACGGCATGCAGTTCGATGGCGACGATCCCGCCCTCGCGGCCGACGAAGGCGTGCTTCAAGGCATTGGTCAACGCCTCCACGATCAGCAGGGCCAGGGCCAGCAGCCGTTCGGGCGACTGCGGCGCCGCCCCGACCAAGACGCGGCAGGTGACGTCGGGCTTGCCGGCGGCCTCCAGCATATCCCGGCACAGCGCTTCGATGTGGCGGCCGAAATCGTCGCCGGACCGGGGGTCGTGCAGGCGCCGGTGCACCCGCGCCATGGTGTCCAGCCGCCGCCCCGCCTCCTCCAGCGCCGCCATCGCCCCTTCCGGCGACCGGCCGACCGACCGCCTCTGCAAGTCGAGGACCGATGAGACGAACTGCATGTTGTTGGCGACCCGGTGCTGAAGCTCGTGGAACATGGTGGTCTGCGCCGCCAGCAGGGACGCGGTGCGGGCACGCTCCTCCTGAAGGCGGGCCAGCGTCACCTGCATGCCGTAGATCAGCGCGATGTCCACCGTGACGATCACCGCATAGAAGGTCAGCGCCAACCCGCTGGAGGCATTCAGCGTGAAGGTTTCGTAGGGCGGAATGAAGAAGTACCAGGCGGCCAGCCCGGAGAGCACCGCCGTCACCACCCCCGGCCCCAGCCCGACGATGAAGGTGGTCAGGATCACCGCCGGGAAGAAGGTGAGATAGGGGAAGCCGGACGGAAGGATGCCGTCGACGGCCCAGCGCAGCAGCAGGGCGATGGCAAAGGTCGTCAGCCCTGCGCCATAGCGCAATGCTGGACCGCGCCGCAGCAGCGAAAAGCGCGCCACCCGCTGCCAGACCGCCCGAACCGACCCCATCGACATCCCGTTCCCGCGATTGCCGACGCTAACATATCACCGGCATCCGGCGCTTGTAGGGTCCGTCTGCCGATAACGCACGAAAATTCTCAGGCCCCGCCCGTGACCAGTATCGGGCGAAGCGCAACCTCTGGCTTCGCCGGGGGAGAGGGGATTTGTCCAAAGCTGTTCACATCTCCGCCACATCCGTTCAAGGACGCGGGGCACTTTGTTCAATCCGCTGAGCGATTGTCGGCCTTGCGCGGCGGCCGGGGACCATGCCCCGCCCCGGCGTCCCTAGAATGAACAAGGCTGAAGGAGCCACGCCCCGTGAAGACCCGTCTGAGCGCGCTCGCCATCGCGGCCACCCTGTCCGTCTCCGCTCTTGCCCTGTCCGGCACCGCCCAGGCCGGCGCCACCTTCGACGGCGTGAAGCAGAAGGGCTACGTCCAGTGCGGCGTCAATCTGGGCCTCTACGGCTTCTCGGCGCCGGACGACAAGGGCAAGTGGTCGGGCCTGGACGTCGACGTCTGCCGCGCCGTCGCCGCCGCCATGTTCGGCGATGCCGAAAAGGTGAAGTACACCCCGCTGTCGGCGCAGCAGCGCCTGCCGGCCCTGCAGTCCGGCGAGATCGACATCCTCGCCCGCAACACCACCCGCACCCTGACCCGCGACACCGCCAACGGCCTGAACTTCGCGCCGACCAACTACTATGACGGCCAGGGCTTCATGGTGTCGGCCAAGCTGGGGCTGAAGAGCGCCAAGCAGCTGAACGGCGCCACCGTCTGCGTCCTGCCGGGCACCACGACCGAGCAGAACGTCGCCGACTTCTTCCGCGCCAACAAGATGACCTTCAAGCCGGTCGTCATCGAGAAGAACGAGGAGCTGCACAAGGCCTTCTTCAGCGGCCGGTGCGACGCCCTGACCTCCGACGCCTCGCAGCTGGCCGCCATCCGTGCCGCCGAGACGCCGAACCCCAACGACTACGTCATCCTGCCGGAGCTGATCTCCAAGGAGCCGCTGTCCCCGGCCATCCGCCAGGGCGACGAGGAATGGGCGAACCTGGTGACCTGGGCCTTCTACGCCATGGTTCAGGCCGAGGAGAAGGGCATCACGTCGGAGAGCGTCGACAGCGCCATGACCTCCCCCGATCCGGACGTGAAGCGCCTGCTGGGCGTCACCGCCGGCAACGGCAAGGCGCTGGGCGTGGAAGAGAACTGGGCGTTCAACGTCATCAAGCAGGTCGGCAACTACGGCCAGAGCTATGAGCGCAACGTCGGCACCGGCTCCAAGCTGAAGATGCCGCGCGGCCAGAACGCGCTCTACACCGAAGGCGGCATGATGTACGCCCCGCCGCTGAAGTAAGGCGGAGTTCCCTCTCCCCCCGCTCACGCGCAAACTTCGTTTGCGCTGACGCGACAGGCGGACCTCCGGTCCGCCGAAAGCGGGGAGAGGGTTAGGGTGAGGGGGATGCGCGGCAGGACCTTCGGGAAAGCCACGCAATGCATCCCCCTCACCCCGCCCCTCTCCCCGGGGGGGAGAGGGAGATCCCCCCGCACGGAGCATCACCATGTCCAACCTGATCCAGGCGCTGAACTCCGCGCGCGTGCGGGGGTGGCTGTACCAGGGGCTGTTCCTGGCCGGCGCCCTCGCCGTCGCCGGGTATCTCGTCTCCAACACTCTGACCAACCTCGCCAACCGCGGCGTCGCCACCGGCTTCGGCTTCCTCGAACGCGAGGCCGGATTCGAGATCGGCGAGAGCCTGATGAGCTACGCCGCGTCGGACACCTATCTGCGGGCGCTGGTCGTCGGCCTCCTGAACACGCTGTCGGTGTCGGCCGCCGCCGTGGTGCTGGCGACCGTGCTGGGCGTCGCCATCGGCGTGGCGCGGCTGTCGTCGAACTGGATGGTCGGCCGCTTCGCCGCCGTCTTCGTCGAGACGGTGCGCAACGTGCCGCTGCTGCTGCAGCTGGTGGTCTGGTACACCATCATGAACCGGCTGCCGAGCCCGCGCGAGGCGCTGGAGGTGGTTCCCCACGTCTTCCTCAGCAACCGCGGCATGAAGTTCCCGGTGCTGGCCGACCATCCCGGCCATGGCTGGGCCTTCCTGGCCCTGCTGGCGGGAATCGCCGCCGCCATCGCCATCGTCCGCTACGGCCGCCGCCGCCGCGAGGCGACCGGGAAGCCCTTCCCCACCCTGCCGGCGGCCATCGCCGCGGTGGTGCTGCCGCCGGTCGCGGTGTTCGTCGCCACCGGCGCGCCGCTGGCCCTGGACGTTCCGGCGCTGGCCGGCTTCAACTTCGAAGGCGGCGGGTCGGTCACTCCCGAATTCACCGCGCTGCTGATCGGCCTGTCGGTCTACACCGCCGGCTTCATCGCCGAGATCGTGCGCTCCGGCATCCTTGCCGTGCCGCACGGCCAGACCGAGGCCGGGCTGGCGCTGGGCCTGTCGCCGGTGCAGATCCTGCGCCTCGTCATCCTGCCGCAGGCGCTGCGGGTGATCGTGCCGCCGCTGACCAGCCAATACCTGAACCTGACCAAGAACAGCTCGCTGGCCGTCGCCATCGGCTATCCCGATCTGGTCAGCGTCACCAACACCTCGGCCAACCAGACCGGCCAGGTGGTGGAGGCGGTGGCGATGATGATGGCGGTCTATCTCGTCATCAGCCTGTGCATCGCCGGCTTCATGAACTGGTACAACCGCCGAGTGGCCCTGGTGACGCGATGAGCAAGGAAGTCCCGACCAACACCACCACCGCCTGGGCCGCCTCCTATGAAGAGGAGCCGTCGCAGGCCTCGGTCCCGCCGCAGGCCAACGGCGTCACCGCGCTGAAGCCGCTGGGCTGGGCGCCGGTCAACTGGGCCAAGGCCAACCTGTTCAACACACCCTTGAACACGGCCCTGACCGTCCTCTGCCTCGCCATCCTGTGGTTCACCGTGCCGCCGATGGTGAACTGGCTGCTGCTGAACGCGGTGTGGAGCGGGTCCTCGGAGGCCTGCCGCGAGGCGGCCGGCGCCTGCTGGTCGATCATCGCGGTCAAGCACCGGCTGATCTTCTTCGGCACCTACCCCTACGAGGAACAGTGGCGCCCCTTCCTGGCCTGCGGCCTGTTCGTGGCGATGCTGGGCATCAGCGGCGTGCGCGCCTTCTGGCGGCCCGCATTGTCCGTTGCCTGGGCGCTGGTTCTGATCGCCATGGGCGTGCTGATGTGGGGCGGCATCCTCGGCCTGACCTATGTCGCCAATGACCGCTGGGGCGGGCTGCCGATCACGCTGATGCTGTCGGTCTTCGCCATCGCTCTCGCCTTCCCGCTGTCGATCCTGCTGGCTCTCGGCCGCCAGTCGTCGCTGCCGGCCATCCGCACCTTCTGCATCGGCTTCATCGAGCTGATGCGCGGCGTGCCGCTGGTCAGCGTGCTGTTCATGGCGTCGGTCATGTTCCCGCTGTTCCTGCCGGAAGGCGTGACGGTGGACAAGCTGCTGCGCGCACTTGCCGGCCTGACCCTGTTCACCGCGGCCTATCTGGCCGAAGCCGTGCGCGGCGGCCTGCAGGCGATCCCCAAGGGCCAGTACGAGGCCGCCGACGCGCTCGGCCTGTCCTACTGGCAGAAGACGCGGCTGATCGTCCTGCCGCAGGCCCTGCGCATCGTCATCCCGCCGATCGTCAACCAGTTCATCAGCTGCTTCAAGGACACCTCGCTGGTCACCATCGTCGGCCTGTACGACCTGCTGACCGCCGCCACCGTGGCGACGACCGACCCCGAATGGCGCCCCTACTTCGCCGAGGTCTATGTCTTCGCCGGCATGATCTTCTGGCTCTTCTGCTTCAGCATGTCCCGCTACAGCCAGTGGCTGGAGCGTCTGGCCAACCGCTACACCCGCCGCTGACCGGCCTTCTGGAGACCGACAAATGACCGAGAACGCCATCATCGAACTCCGCAAGGTCGGCAAGTGGTACAACAGCTACCACGCGCTGCGCGAC
The DNA here is from genome assembly GCF_008364825.1 of Azospirillum sp. B21. Lineage (GTDB taxonomy): Bacteria > Pseudomonadota > Alphaproteobacteria > Azospirillales > Azospirillaceae > Azospirillum. Next base: position 476,605 of record NZ_VTTO01000002.1, on the reverse strand, counting down.
GTCAGCCTCAGCATCGGCAAGGGCGAGAAGGTCGTCGTCTGCGGCCCCTCGGGCTCCGGCAAGTCGACGATGATCCGCTGCATCAACCGGCTGGAGGCGCACCAGACCGGCCACATCGTCGTCGACGGCATCGAGCTGACCGACGACGTGAAGGCGGTGGAGAAGATCCGCCGCAAGGTCGGCATGGTGTTCCAGAACTTCAACCTGTTCCCGCACCTGACCGTGCTGCAGAACCTGACGCTGGCCCCGATCTGGGTCCGCGGCATGGCGAAGTCCGAGATCGAGGAAATCGCCATGATGTACCTGAAGCGGGTGCGCATCCCCGATCAGGCGCACAAGTTCCCCGGCCAGCTGTCCGGCGGCCAGCAGCAGCGCGTCGCCATCGCCCGCGCCCTGTGCATGCGCCCGGAGATCATGCTGTTCGACGAGCCGACCTCCGCCCTCGACCCCGAGATGGTCAAGGAGGTGCTGGACGTCATGACCGAGCTGGCGGGCGAGGGCATGACCATGGTCTGCGTCACCCACGAAATGGGCTTCGCCCGGCAGGTGGCGGACTCTATTGTCTTCATGGCCGAGGGCTCGATCATCGAGAGCGGGTCGCCGGCCGAATTCTTCGAGAACCCGAAAAGCGAGCGCACCCGCCAGTTCCTGGGCCAGATCCTGGAACACTGAGGCGATAGGGACGCTGGAAAGCGGACGAGACGGCCATGCCGGCGACCATTGCCATCACCGACGACGACGCGGTGACGCGCGAGACGCTGAAGTCCTACCTGACGGATGAGGGCTTCGACGTCCTGCTGGCCCGAAGCGCTGAAGAGCTGAAGGACCTGCTGGCGGCCAGCGCGGTGGATGTCGTGCTGCTCGACATCCGGCTGCCGCGCCAGGACGGGCTGACCCTGACCCGCGAGCTTCGCGCGTCGTCGGAGATCGGCATCATCCTGGTCAGCAGCCGGGCGGAGAAGCTGGACCGCATCATCGGGCTGGAGATGGGGGCCGACGACTACATCGCGAAGCCCTTCGAGCCGCGCGAGATCCTGGCGCGGGTACGGAACCTGCTGCGCCGGCTGAAGGCGCCGGGCGACCAGCGCGACGACCGCCAGCGCAGCTTCTCCGGCTGGACCCTGTGGCTGGACCGCATGCGCCTGACCGACCCGCAGGGCAAGCCGGTGCGGCTGACGGGTGCGGAGTTCGAACTGCTGTCGACCTTCGTCTGCAATCCCGGCCGGGTGATGAACCGCGACTATCTGCTGACGGCGACGACCCGTCGGAAGACGGACGCGACCGACCGTACCATCGACAGCCTGGTCCGCCGTCTGCGCCGCCTGATCGAGACCGACCCCGCCGACCCCCGGCTGATCGTGACCGTCCACGGCACCGGCTACCTGTTCGCCGGCGACGTGACGCAGGACGGCTGACCGGCCACACCCGACCCCGAGCAAATCCTCCCGTCGCGGCATCCTCGCGGCGGCCACGCGCTCGGCAACCTGGGCCACGGAAACCGCGAAGGGAGTTCGCCGGGTTCCGTGGCCCTATCTTCATGCGCCGCTTCGCTGCATAGTCTGCGCGCCCTGACGGGCCTTGCGGCCGGGGCGGTTCGGGAGATGGATTTCGCGATGGGGCTGGTCGGGACCCTCCGGCGTTTCACCGCCGGATTGCTGCTGGCGCTGGCGGCGGCTCTGCCTTGCACGCCGGGCCTCGCCAACGACGGCGAGACGCTGGAGCGCATCCACGGCCGCGGATTCCTGGTCTGCGGGCTGCGCAGCGGGGTCAGCGGCATTTCCTTCTCCGACCCGCAGGGGCATCTGGACGGTTTCCTGGTCGATGTCTGCCGGGTCTTCGCCGCGGCGACGCTGGGCAACGCCCAGGCGATCCGCGTCGTCCGCCTGCCCGAGAAGCCGCAGGAATTCCAGGCGGTGGAGAAGCACGACGTCGACATCGCGCTGACCACCACGACCTGGACCTTCAGCCGCGAGCTGTCGCACGACATCGAGTTCCTGATGCCGCTGCTGCATGACGGACAGGGCTTCGCCATCCATGGCGACGGCACCGCACCGCCGCTCGACCGGCTGGGGCCGCGCACGGTCTGCGTCAAGACCGCGACCACCACCGTCCGCAACCTGGAAGACCATATCCGCAAGTCCGACCTGCCCTGGTCGATCCGCACCTTCCAGACGCTGGACGAGGCGCTGCAGGCCTTCCTCGCCCATGAATGCGACCTGCTGACCACCGACCGCACGGTGCTGGTCACCTCGCTGGCCGGCTACCGCAAGGCGGGGATGGCCATCCACATTTACCCCGACGTGATCTCGCGCGAGCCGCTGACCCCCTATGTCGCGCGGAGCGACCGCAACTGGTACGACATCGCCCGCTGGGTCCTCCACGCCATCGTGCTGGCCGACGCCAGGGGCGTCACCGCCGCCGACGTGCAGGCCGGCCGCATCCCCGACGATCCCGAACTGCACCGCATGCTGGGCCATGCCGGCACCGCCGCCCGCAACCTGGGCCTGCCCGACGACTGGGCCCTGCAGGTGCTGGCGCAGGTCGGGAACTACGGCGAGATTTTCGACCGCAACCTCGGCATCCCCTACGGCATGGACCGCGGGCAGAACAAGCCCTGGACCCAGGGCGGGCTGCTGTATGCGCCGCCGTTCCGGTGAAAAACTCCCTCTCCCGCCCCTGAAGATCCCCTCTCCCCCCCGGGGAGAGGGTTAGGGTGAGGGGGTCGCATAGCGAGGCTTCTCAAGCATCGCGCACTTCCCGCTCCCCACGAAATCGACGCGGTGCATCCCCCTCACCCTGACCCTCTCCCCGGGGGGGAGAGGGGGAAGGCGCCAGCGCCACGCCCAGATGCCGTTCCAGCAGCGCCGCATCGGCCCTTGCCTGTGCGGCCGGTCCGGCATGCACCACCCGGCCGCGGTCGAGGAAGACGACGCGGTCGGCGAACTCCAGCGCGCGGTCGACCTGCTGCTCCACCAGCACGATGGTCATGTCGAGACCAGACAGCGCCGCCATCAGCGTGTCGCAGATCACCGGGGCCAGCCCCTCCAACGGTTCGTCCAGCAGCAGCACCGTCGGCTTGCCGAGCAGCGCGCGGGCGACCGAAAGCATCTGCTGTTCGCCGCCCGACAGCTCGCCGCCGCCGTTGCGCCGCCGCTCGCCGAGCCGCGGGAACAGCTCGTACGCCTCCTCCAGCGCACTGCGCGGACGGCCCTTCAGCCCGGTGACGAGGTTCTCCTCCACCGTCAGCGACTTGAAGATGTCGCGCGTCTGCGGGACATAGCCCAGCCCAGCCGCCGCCCGCGCCGAACTGTTCAAGCCCGCAAGGTCCACGCCGTCCAGCCGGATGCCGCCGCCATGGCGGGTGGTCTGGCCGACCAGCGTCGCCAGCGTCGTCGTCTTGCCCACCCCGTTGCGGCCGAGCAGGGCCAGCCGCCCGCCCGCCGGCACGCCGAAGGAGATGCCGTCGAGGATCAGCGTCTTGCCGTAGCCGGCGCGCAGATCCGTGACCTCGAGCGATCCAGCCGGTTCAGTGGGCATTGGTCCGGCTCCCCAGATAGACCTCGCGCACGCGCGGGTCGGCGGCGATCTGCTTGGCGGTGCCGCTGCACAGCAGCCGCCCCTGCGCCAGCACGATGATCGAACTGGCGAAGCGGAAGACGAGGTCCATGTCGTGCTCGATCATCAGCACCGCCAGATCCTTGGGCAGCCGATCGATGGCATCCAGAATGCGCTGGCTTTCCGAATGGGGCACGCCGGCCGCCGGCTCGTCCAAAATCAGCACCTTCGGCTTCATGGCGAGCGCCAGCGCGATCTCCAGCAGCCGCTGCTGCCCATAGGCGAGCGAGCCGACCGCCGTGTGCGCCACGGGGGTCAGCCCCATGCTGCCCAGAAGCTCCGCCACCTCGTCGGCCAGACCGGCCACCCTGGCGACGTTGGCGAACAGGCGGAAGGTGCGGCGGTCGCGCTGCAGCACGGCCAGTTCCAGATGCTCGCGCACCGTCATCGACTTGAACAGCCGCGCCACCTGGAAGCTGCGGATCAGCCCCAGCCGCACCCGCTCCGCCGCCGACAGCCTCGTCACGTCGCGGCCGTCCAGGCGGATGGTGCCGGCGCTGGGCGGGATCACCCCGGTGACGAGGTTGACGAAGGTGGTCTTCCCCGCCCCGTTCGGCCCGATCAGGGCGCAGCGGTCGCCGGCACTCAGCGTCATGGAGATGTCGGACGCCACCTGCAGGCCGCCGAAATTTTTGCTCAGCCCCTCCACCTCCAGCAGCGCCGTCATGCCCCGCCCTCCTTTCCGCGCCGCAGCCCGCCCAGCCGCTCCACCCCCGACACGATGCCGCCGGGCAGGAACAGGACGATGCCGATCAGGAACAGGCCGATGAAGGCCATCCAGTGATAAGGGTCGTTGGCGGCCAGGATGTGGTGGACGCCCATGAAGGCGGCGGTGCCGATCACCGCGCCATAGAGCCGCCCGGTGCCGCCCAGCACCAGCATGACCAGCGCCTCCGCCGACCAGGAAAAGCCGGTGCTGTCCAGCCCGACGATGCCGCTGGTCACCGCGGTCAGGGCGCCCGCCACCCCGGCGATCACGCCGGCCACCGCATAGAGCACCACCAGATAGGATTTCGGCGAACCGCCGATGGCGGAGATCCGCAGGGGATCCTCACTAACCCCGCGGCAGGCCAGCCCGAAGGGCGAGCGCACGATCCGCCGCGCCACCACCAGCCCGACCACCAGCACCGCCAGCGCAAACAGGTAGGAGGTATGGCCGAACATGTCGAAGCGGAACATCCCCAGCACCGGCGCCGGATCGATGCCCGACAGGCCGTCGCTGCCGCCGGTCCAGTCACGCGCCTTGTTGGCGACCTCCTGCACGATCTGCCCGACCGCGATGGTCAGCATCAGCAGGGTCAGGCCGCGGGCATGCAGGATCAGCGCGCCGGTGACCAGCGCCAGCAGCCCGCCGGCCAGCCCGCCGACCGCCAGCATCGCGAAGGGGTCGTTGTTCCAGTTGACCGCGAGGATGCCGGCGGCATAGGCGCCGGTGCCGAACATCGCCGCCTGCCCCAGCGTGGCGATCCCGCCATAGCCGAGCACGAGGTCGAGCGACAGCACGAACAGAGCCGAGGCGGCGATGCGGGTCAGCAGCGCCAGATCCTCCGGCAGCAGCCAATAGGCGGCCAGCCCGGCCGCCGCGATCAGCGGGATGCCGATCCAGTCCAGGTCGCGGCGTCTGCCAAGCGGAGCAGGTCTGGTCATCCGGCCGGCCTTGCCGTCTCGCTCGGCGACGCTCGTCATGCCGTCCTCCCTTTGAAGAAGCCGTGGGGCCAGCGGAACAGGATCAGGATCAGGGCGACGTAAAAGAAGAACTCGCCGAAATTCGGGATCAGGTATTTGCCGGCGGTGTCGACGATGCCCAGCGCCAGCGCCGCCGCGGCCGAGCCGAAGATGCTGCCCGCCCCGCCGACCGCCACCACCGCCAGGAACAGCACGATGTAGCGGATGGCGTAATAGGGCTCCAGCGGCAGCAGCTCCGCCCCCAGAACGCCGCCCAGCGCCGCCAGCCCGGTGCCGAGCGCGAAGGTCGCCAGATAGAGCCGCTCGGTCCGGATGCCCAGCGCCGCCGCCATCGCCGGATCATCGACCGCCGCGCGCAGCCGGATGCCGAAATCGGTGCGCTCCAGCAGCCACCATAGCCCTAACAGCGTCGCCGCCCCGGCGCCGATCACGAAGGCACGGTGGGTCGGGATCGCCTTCGGCCCCAGCTCCACCGTTCCGGTCAGCAGCTCCGGCAGCGGGATGCGCTTCAGCGTCGGGCCGAACAGATAGTTGATGCCGGCGACGATGACGAAGGTCAGACCGATGGTCAGCAGCACCTGCGCCAGCTCGTTCGCCGAGCCGTAGATGCGGCGGTACAGCAGCCGTTCCAGCGGCAGCGTCGCCAGCACCGTCAGCGCCACCGCCACCACCAGCGCCACCCCATAGGGCAGCCCGGCGGTCTGCGCCGCATAGGACGCGACATAGCCGCCGACCATGGCGAAGGCGCCATGCGCCAGATTGACCACCCGCATCAGCCCAAGCGTCACCGACAGCCCGACGGAGATGATGAAGAGGATCATGCCGTAGGCGACCCCGTCGACGGCGATCCCGAACATGGTTTCCATGAAGTGCGTCCGTCTGCGCTGTTTTGGAGCGTCGCCCGATGCCCCCACCTAACCTCCCCCGCTGGGCGGGGGAGGGACTGCCGCCGCTCTCCCGAACAAGCGCTTGTCCCCTCCCCCGCCCAGCTCTCGCACAAAGCTATGCTTTGTGCTGACGCGGCAGGCGGACCGTAGGTCCGCTGAGAGCGGGGGAGGGTCAGGGTGGGGGTCTAACTCACCACCACTACGCCAGCTTCAAAAGCCTCCCCTCACTTCCCCAACTTGTACCCATAGTCCGGCTGGTTCGGGAACGCCTCCTTCTCGACGTTCTCCAATTTGCCGTCGACCTTCTCGACGGTGCGCAGATAGATCGTCTGGGTGACGTGGCGGCTGTCGGGGTCGATGGTCAGGGGGCCGCGCGGGCTTTCCCAGCTCATGCCCTTCACCGACTCCACCGCCTTGGCTCCGTCGATCTTGCCGCCGCCGTTCTTGATCATCTGATAGATGACATGCACGCCGTCATAGGCGCCGACCGAGGTGAAGGTGACGGTGTCGGTCGACCCGAACATCTCCTTGTGCTTGGCGACGAATGCCTTGTTCTTCGCCGAGTCATGCGCGCGGCTGTAGTTGAAGGTGGTGGTGATGCCCAGCGCAGCGTCGCCCAAGGCCGGCAGGTCCGGTTCCTGGGTGAGGTCGCCGGGACCGAAGAACTTGATGCCGGCCGCCTTCAGTCCGGTGTCGCTGAAGGCCTTGGCGAAAGCGAGCGTCGTCGGGCCGGCGGGCAGGAAGGCATAGACCGCCTCCGCGCCCGAATCCTTGATGCGCTGCATGAAGGGGGCGAAGTCGTTGGACTTCATCGGCATGCGGATGGTGTCCACCACCGTGCCGCCATGTTTTTCGAAGGTGGTCTTGAAGGCGGTCTCGCCGTCGATGCCGGGGCCGTAGTCGCTGACCGCGGATACCGCCTTTTTGATTCCCTGCTTGGCCATGTATTCGGCCAGCGGCACCGTGTTCTGCCACAGGGTGAAGGAGGTGCGGACGTAGCGCGGCGACTTTTCCGTGATGGCGGAGGTCGCGGCGTTGAAGATGACGCAGGGGATGTTCGCCTCGTCGATCAGCGGGGCGACGGCGAGCGCGTCGGGCGTGAAGAAATAGCCGGCGAGGAAGGACACCTTCTCCTTGACGATCAGCTCCTGCGACAGCGCCTTGCTTTGTGCCGGGTTGGCCTGGTCGAGGTCCTTGTAGATGAACTCCACCGTGTCGTTGCCGACGGTCTTGCCATGTTCGGCCTGGTAGATCTCGATGGCTTCCCGGAAGCTCTTGCCGACCACGCCATAGGGTCCGGAGAAAGGCGCGACGACGCCGACCTTGATGGTGGCGGCCCCGGCCGACCCGGCCGTCAGCGCCAGACCGAACGCCGCACCCAGCAGCGCGTTGCGCAGAGTCCTCGTCATCGTCCCTCCCACATGTGACCATATGCCGGTGCCGGAACTCACGGCCCCGATCGTTGACTGTTCCGCTCAGCGTACTGAGGGGCAGCCGAACCGTCAAGTGCGATATTTGAACTTCAGTGCGATTAACGCACGAAACGCACCTTCTACATAAGCCGCTGTTTAAGACCGAAAAAACAAATTCGCCCTGACCTTTTCAGCGCAGTTCTCTCATATTGCGGCGCAATATGTGCGTTTATCGTACATGAAATTCTGTATTCGCCCTTGACAACCGAAACACCCAACGCTCAATCTGTGCGTAAAGATAGGTATTCGTGCGATTTTCGCACATGCGGGAGGTCATATGGCCAAGATCACGCCCCTGCGCGAGGCGGTGGCGAGCCTCGTGCAAGATGGCGACACGGTCGCTCTGGAGGGGTTCACCCATCTGATTCCCCATGCCGCCGGGCATGAGATCATCCGCCAGGGCCGGCGCGGCCTGACTCTGGTGCGCATGACGCCGGACCTGATCTACGACCAGATGATCGGCATGGGCTGTGCGGCGAAGCTGATCTTCTCCTGGGGCGGCAATCCCGGCGTCGGTTCCCTCCACCGTTTCCGCGATGCGGTCGAACAGGGCTGGCCCCACCGGCTGGAGATCGAGGAGCACAGCCACGCCGGCATGGCGAACGCCTATGTCGCCGGCGCCTCCAACCTGCCCTTCGCCCTGCTGCGCGGCTACACCGGCTCCGACCTGCCGAAGGTCAACCCGAACATCCGCTTCGTCGAATGCCCCTTCACGGGGGAGAAGCTGGCCGCCATCCCCTCCGTCCGTCCCGACGTGACGGTGATCCACGCCCAGAAGGCCGACCGCCGCGGCAATGTCCTGATCTGGGGCATCCTCGGCGTCCAGAAGGAAGCCGTGCTGGCTGCCAAGCGCTCCATCGTCACGGTGGAAGAGATCGTCGACGACCTGGAAGCGCCGCCGAACGCCTGCGTGCTGCCGGCCTGGACGCTCTCCGCCGTCTGTCCTGTCCCCGGCGGCGCCTATCCGTCCTACGCGCAGGGCTATTCGGAGCGCGACAACCGCTTCTACAAGGCCTGGGACCCCATCGCCCGCTCGCGCGAGGATTTCCGCGCCTGGATGCAGCGCCATGTCCTGGACACCGACGATTTCGCCGGCTTCCGACGCGTGCTGGCCGAAAGCATGGCCCGGATCATGAATGAGGTCGCGTGATGAGCAACGCCGAAACTCTCGACTTCACCGCGACCGAAATCATGACGGTGGCGGCCAGCCGGCTGCTGAAGGACGGCACCGTCTGCTTCGTCGGCATCGGCCTGCCCTCCACCGCCGCCAACCTCGCCCGGCTCACACATGCGCCGGACGTGGTGCTGATCTATGAATCGGGCCCCATCGGCGCCAAGCCGTCGGTGCTGCCGCTGTCGATCGGCGACGGCGACCTCGCGCTGACCGCCGACACCGTGGTCGGCACGCCGGAGATCTTCCGCTACTGGCTGCAGGGCGGGCGGATCGACGTCGGCTTCCTCGGCGCCGCCCAGGTCGACCGCTTCGCCAACATCAACACCACCGTCATCGGCCCCTATGACGCGCCCAAGGTGCGGCTGCCCGGTGCCGGCGGCGCGCCGGAGATCGCCTCCCAGGCCAAGGAGGTGTTCATCGTGCTGAAGCAGAGCCCGAAGGCCTTCGTTGCCAAGCTGCCCTTCGTCACCTCGGCCGGCCATCTCGACGGGGGCGATGCGCGCGCCAGGGCCGGCATCCCGGGCGCCGGGCCGACCGCAGTCATCACCGACCTCGGCATCCTCTCCCCCGATCCGATGACGAAGGAGCTGACCCTGACCGGCATCCACCCCGGTGTGACGGTGGAGCAGGTGAAGGCGGCCACCGGCTGGGACCTGAAAATCTCGCCCGACCTGAAGACCACCGAAGTCCCGGACGCCGAAACCCTGACGGCCCTCCGCGACCTCCACGCCCGCACCGCCGCAGCCCATGGTATCTCCCAGGGCCTGGCCGGCGGCGGAGAAGGATGAGACCATGCGTGACGCCTATATCTGCGACGCCATTCGCACCCCCATCGGCCGCTATGCAGGATCCCTGTCGTCGGTGCGCGCCGACGATCTCGGCGCCGTGCCGATCCGCGCGCTGATGCTGCGCAACCCGTCAGTCGATTGGGCCGCGGTGGACGACGTCATCTATGGCTGCGCCAATCAGGCCGGCGAGGACAACCGCAACGTCGCCCGCATGGCAGCATTGCTGGCGGGCCTGCCCGACGCGGTGCCGGGCACGACGATGAACCGGCTCTGCGGTTCCGGCCTCGACGCCCTCGCCACCGCCGCCCGCGCCATCAAGGCGGGCGAGGCCGATCTGATGGTCGCCGGAGGGGTGGAAAGCATGAGCCGCGCCCCCTTCGTCATGGGCAAGGCCGACGCCCCCTTCTCGCGACAAGCCGAGATCTTCGACACCACCATCGGCTGGCGCTTCGTCAACCCGGCGATGAAGGCGGCTTACGGCACCAATTCGATGCCGGAGACGGCGGAAAACGTCGCCGACGACTGGAAGATCGCCCGTGCCGACCAGGACGCCTTCGCCCTGCGCAGCCAGGAGCGTGCCGCCCGCGCCATCGCCGACGGCAGCATGGCCCGCGAGATCGCCCCCGTCACCATCCGCACCCGCAAGGGCGAGACGGTGGTGACCACTGACGAGCATCCCCGCGCCACGACGCTGGAAGCGCTGTCGGCCCTGAAGCCCATCGTCCGCCCCGGTGGCACGGTGACCGCCGGCAACGCCTCGGGCGTCAACGACGGTGCCGCCGCCCTGCTGGTGGCATCGGAAGCGGCGGTGAAGCGCTTCGGCCTGACCCCGCGCGCCCGCATCGTCGGCGGTGCGACCGCCGGCGTCCCGCCCCGCGTCATGGGCATCGGCCCGGTCCCCGCAACCCGCAAGCTGCTGGAGCGGCTCGGCCGAACCATCGCCGACATCGACCTGATCGAGTTGAACGAGGCCTTCGCCGCCCAGGCGCTGGCCGTGCTGCGCGAGCTGGGCCTGCCGGACGACGCGGCGCATGTGAACCCGAACGGCGGCGGCATCGCGCTCGGCCATCCGCTCGGCATGAGCGGCGCCCGTCTGGCGACCACCGCGCTGTACCAGCTGGAACGGTCCGGCGGCCGGACGGCGCTGTGTACCATGTGCATCGGCGTCGGCCAGGGCATCGCCGTGATGATCGAGCGGGTGTAGCCGTCAAAGTTAGACCCCCACCTATCCTCCCCCACTGGGTGGGGGAGGGACTGCCGCCGCCCTCCCGAACAAGCACCAATCCCCTCCCCCGCCCAGCGGGGGAGGGTTAGGGTGGGGGTCTCACTTCGCAAGCATCCGGTACCCACCACAACCACCACAGGCGGACCCCCATGCCCTTCATCGAAGCCGCCGGCATCACCCAGCACTACGACCTGACCGGCCCGGCCGACGCTCCGGTGCTGCTGTTCGCCAACTCCATCGGCACCAGCTTCCACATCTGGGACGCCGTGGTGCCGCACCTGTCGGACCGCTACCGTATCCTGCGCTACGACATGCGCGGCCACGGCCTGACCCAGGTGACGCCGGTCAGCGAGGATGCCGGCTACAGCATGGACATCCTCGCCGACGACGCCGCCGGCCTGCTCGACGCGCTCGGCATCGCGCGTGCCCATGTCTGCGGCCTGTCGATCGGCGGCATGATGGCCCAGCGCCTCGCCGTCAAGGCGCCGGCCCGCGTGCATGGCCTGATCCTGTGCGACACCGCCGGGGTGATCGGTCCGCAATCGGTCTGGACCGACCGCATCGCCGCCATCCGCGCCCGCGGCATGACGGCGATTTCCGACGGGGTGATGGCGCGCTGGTTCACGCAAGCCTTCCGCGACAGCCGGCCCGACCAGATCCGCGGCTACACCGCCATGGTCGCCCGCACCACGGAGGACGGCTATGTCGGCTGCGCCATGGCGATCCGCGACGCCGACCTGCGCGTCGCCAACGCCGCCATCGCCGCGCCCACCCTGGTGATCTGCGGCGAGGACGACGTGGCGACCCCGCCCGACCTCGCCCGCGAGCTGGCGGCCGGCATCCCCGGCGCGCGGTTCGAACTGCTGCGCGGCGCCGCCCATATCCCCGGTGTCGAGAAGCCGGCGGAACTGGCCGCCCTGATCGACGGCTTCCTGAGGGCCCTCTGATGGAGAACCCTGACATGAAGGACCGGGATCTCTACGACCGCGGCATGGCGGTGCGCCGTTCGGTCCTCGGCGACGCCCATGTCGACCGCTCGCTGGAGCGCGCCACCGGTTTCGACGCCGATTTCCAAGAGTTCATCACCAAGACCGCCTGGGGCCAGATCTGGACCCGGCCGGGCCTCGACATCCGGACGCGCAGCATGCTGACCATCGGTATGCTGGCGGCGCTGGGCAAGGACGGCGAGCTGAAGCTGCACATCCGCGCCACCCGCAACACCGGCGTGACCCGCGACGAGGTGAAGGAGATCCTGATGCAGGCCGCCGTCTATGCCGGCGTCCCCGCCGGAAACCACGCCATCGCCCTGGCCCGCGCGGTGTACGCGGAGATGGACCAAGAGGACGCCCAACAAGGCTGACACGCAAAGGCTGACCACCATGACCGTCCTCCGCCACGCCGACCCGCTGCTCGATCCGCTCTTCACCACCGATGCGGCAGCCGATGCCTTCTCGCCCACCGCAAGGCTGCAGGGCATGCTGGAGTTCGAGGCGGCGCTGGCACGGGCGGAGGCGGCGGTGGGCGTGATCCCCGCCCATACCGTTCCGGCCATCGAAGCGGCCTGCAAGGCCCATCTCTACGACCTCGACGCGCTGGGGGCGGAGGCGGCGCTGGCCGGCAACACCGCCATCCCGATGGTCAGGCACCTGACCCGCGCCGTGAAGGCCGCCGACGAGGAATCCTCCCGCTACGTCCATTGGGGCGCCACCAGCCAGGACGCGATGGACAGCAGCCTGATGCTGCAGTTGCGCCGCTTCCTAGACGGCCTCGACGCCGACCTGGCCGCGCTCGCCGACGGCTTGGCCGATCTCGCCGACCGCCACCGCGCCACGCCGATGGTCGCCCGCACCTGGTTGCAGCACGCCCTGCCGACGACATTCGGGCTGAAGGCTGCCGGCTGGCTCGACGCGCTGGGCCGCGACCGGCAGCGGATCGCTGCGGCGAGAGGCCGCCTCGCCCTGCAATTCGGCGGCGCCGCCGGCACGCTGGCGGCATTGGGCGACGCCGGCCCGGCGGTGGCGGAGGCGCTGGCGAAAGAGTTGGACCTCCCCCTGCCCGCCCTGCCCTGGCACGCCAGCCGCGACCGCATCACCGAACTCGCCTCCACCCTCGGCATCCTCGCCGGCACGTTGGGGACGCTCGGCCGCGATATCTCGCTGATGATGCAGATGGAGGTCGCCGAAACCTTCGAGCCGAGCGCACCCGGCCGCGGCGGCTCCTCCACCATGCCGCACAAGCGCAACCCGGTGTCCTGCGCCGTGCTGCTCTCCACCGCCATCCGCGCTCCCGCCCTGGTCGGCGGGCTGCTGGCGGCGCAGGTGCAGGAACACGAACGCGGCCTGGGCGGCTGGCATGCCGAGTGGCAGGCGCTGCCCGACCTCTGCCGCCTCGTCGCCGGTGCCGCCCGCCATGCCCGCGAAACCATCGCCGGCCTGACCGTCGATGCGGAGCGCATGCGCGCCAACCTCGACCTCACCCGCGGCCTGATCCTGGCCGAGGCGGTCACCATGGCGCTGGGCGAGCGCATGGGGCGCATGGCCGCCCATTCCCGCGTGGCCGACGCGAGCCGCCTCGCGTCCTCCACCGGCCGTCCCCTGCGCGACGTTCTGGCCGAGGATGCCGAGGTGGTGCAGGCGCTGGGCATGGACGGCCTCGACCGTCTGTTCGACCCGCTGCGCTACACCGGCGCGGCATCCCATTTCATCGACCGCGTTCTGGCACTCCACAGGCAGCAACAGCGTCAGCAGAACTGACCGCCCCCCAGGAGGACACCCGAGATGGACACAGCCGTTCACGAGGCGGAAGGCGACTTTGGCCCCCGAGATTGGGCACAACACCCGCCCTACCTGTCGCCGCTCTACAAATCGACGGTTCTGCGCTCGCCGTCCAAACCGCTGATCCCGATGAAGCAATGCCTGTCGGTCCGCACCGGCCCGATCTTCGGCCATGACAGCGTCGATCCGCTCGACGACGACCTGACGAAGAACGGCCGCGTCAACGGCGAGCCGATCGGCGAGCGCATCATCGTCACCGGCCGCGTGCTGGACGAAAGCGGCCGGCCGGTGCCGCACACGCTGCTGGAGATCTGGCAGGCCAATTCCTGCGGCCGCTACGTTCACCGCTGGGACCAGCATGACGCGCCGCTGGATCCCAACTTCTTCGGCGCCGGCCGCTGCATCACCGACCAGGAAGGCCGCTACCGCTTCACCACGATCAAGCCCGGCGCCTATCCCTGGGGCAACCACCACAACGCCTGGCGTCCGGCGCACATCCATTTCTCGCTGTTCGGACCGTCCTTCCTGACCCGGCTGGTCACCCAGATGTATTTTCCGGGCGATCCGCTGCTGCCGCTCGACCCGATCTACAACGGGGTGCCGGAGGGCGCGCGCGAGCTGCTGATCTCCCGCTTCTCCATCGACGTGACCGAGCCGGTGTGGGCGCTCGGCTATGAGTTCGACATCGTCCTGCGCGGACGCCAGGCCACGCCGATGGAGAGTTGACCGCCATGAGCCAGACGCTGAAACAGACGCCGTCGCAGACCGTCGGCCCCTATTTCGCCTATGCCTGGACGCCGGAACTCTACGGCCGCCGCCCGCTGGCGACCAACCGGCTGGCGACCCGCGACATACCGGGCGAGCACATCCGCATCGAAGGCGTGGTGTATGACGGCGAAGGCGCACCGATCCGCGACTGCGTGGTGGAGATCTGGCAGGCCGGCGCCGACGGCCGCCACGCTCCCGGTGCGGCGGGTTTCGGTCGCTGCGGCACCAATGACGAGGGCTATTACTTCTTCGACACGGTGAAGCCCGGCGTCTGCGACCCCGGCCACGCCCCGCACATCGCGGTGACGGTGTTCGCCCGCGGCATGCTGAGCCACGCCTTCACCCGCCTGCACTTCTCCGACGAAGCCGCGGCGAACGCGGAGGATCCGGTGCTGGCGAGCGTCCCGGCCGACCGCCGCGACACCCTGATCGCGCGGCGCGCCGAGGTGCCGGGCGGGGTGGTATACCGCTTCGATATCCGCGTGCAGGGCGAGGGGGAGACGGTGTTCTTCGATTGTTGAGAGGGCTTAGTCGTCGGCTCCGATTGCCCCCACCTAACCTCCCCCGCTGGGCGGGGGAGGGACTGCCGCTACTTTCCCGATCAAGCACTTAATCCCCTCCCCCGCCCAGCGGGGGAGGGTTAGGGTGGGGGCATCGTCAGCCGACACCCCACCCCACACTCACCCCTCCCGGATCGTCGCCACGAAGCGCTGCACTTCGCTGCGCAGCTGCGCCGACTGGTGCGACAGCGTGTCGGCCGCGGCGCGGGCCTGGGCGGCCATGCTGCCGGTCTCGCCGGCGGCGCGGGTGACGCCGTCGATGTTGGTCGACACCTCGCGGGTGCCGGCGGCGGCCTGCTGGACGTTGCGGCTGATCTCGCGGGTCGCCGCCCCCTGCTCCTCCGCCGCTGCGGCGACAGCGGTGACCGTCTCGCTGATGCCAAGGATGGTGTGGCCGATGGCCTGGATGGCGCCGACGGCGCTGCCGCTGACCGCCTGGATCTCGGCGATCTGGGCGGCGATCTCCTCCGTCGCCTTGGCGGTCTGGCTGGCGAGGTTCTTCACCTCCTGCGCCACGACGGCGAAGCCTTTGCCGGCCTCGCCTGCGCGGGCAGCCTCGATGGTGGCGTTCAGCGCCAGCAAATTGGTCTGGCCGGCGATGGACTGGATGAGGTTCACCACGTCGCCGATCTTCTGCGCCGCCTGGGCCAGACCGGCGACGGTGCCGTTGGTCTTCTCGACCTCCCCCACCGCGTCGTTGGCCATGCGGGACGAGGCGGCGATGCGCTGGTTGATCTCCTCGATGGAGTGGGCCAGCTCCTCCGCGGCGGCAGCCACCGTCTGCACGTTGCTGCTGGCGACGTCGGCGGCGCTGGCGACTGCCGCGGCCTGGGCGTTGGTCTGCTCGGCGATGGCCGACAAGCCTTCGGAGTCGGTGCGGATCAGTTCGGCCTGCTGGGCCACGTTGGCGACCACGCCGCCGACCGTGCCCTCGAACCGGTCGGCCATCCGGGCCAGTTCCTGCTTGCGCTGCTCGGCGGCGCGCTGCTCGTCCAGGCGGCGCTGCTCCTCCATCTCGGCAACGCGGCCGGCATTCTCCTTGAACAGTTGGAGCGCCTGGTTGATGGCGCCGATCTCGTCGGCGCGGTCGCGGTCGGTGACCTCCACGTCGCGCCGGCCGGCGGTCAGCGCCTGGATGGTGGCGATGATCCGGCGCAGCGGCTGGCCGACGACCATGCGGCTGGTCAGCCACAGCGCCAGCAGGAGCCCGGCGGTCAGCAGCACCGCGCCCACGGCGATGAAGGCCCGCAGTTCCTGCTTCGGCACCTCGATCTTGTTGATCGGCAGGTTGACCAGGATCGACCAGGGCGTGCCGGTGCTGCCGATGACGACCGGGCGGAACAGCTGCTTGACGTCGGTCTTCAGGCTGGCCGACACCGAGAAATGGGAGAATGGTTTGCCCTCGCGGATGGCGGGCATGGCATCCTTCAGCCGCTCGTTGGTCTGCAGGATCGGCTTGCCCAGATGGTCGGGGTTGCTGTAGGCCGCCCATGCCCCGCCGTTGGAGATCAGGAAGACCGACCCCGTCTCGAACGGCTTGACCGTCTTCAGCTCGTTCCAGATGTCGTCGGTGGCGATGTCCACGCCGGCGACGCCGATGAACTTGCCGCCGTCCATGATCGGAACCGCCAGAGACACCATCAGCACGCTCTTGCCGGCGACCGTGTAGCTGTAGGGCTCGACGACCACCTCTTTGCCGGTGCGCTTGGCCTGCTGGTAGTAGATGCCGTCCGGTCCAGGATCGTCATAGCCGACCAGCGATTCCAGCTGGACCTTGCCGCCGCCGCGGTTCCAATAGGAGATGAAGCGGCCGCTGGCGTCGCTGCCGGGTTTGTTGGCGAAGGCGGCGTCCTTGCCGTCCAGCGCGTTGGGCTCCATGCCGACCCAGACGCCGATCAGCCCGGTGTTGGCCTCCAGCAGGCTTTTCAGCCAGTCGTTCAGCTTGTCGCGGTCGACGATGCCGCTCCGCTTCAGGCTGAGCAGGGTGGTGCCCATCAGGCGGCTGACGTCTATGGCGTCGTTCAGCCGCCGCTCGACGGTCGCCGCATGGTACTTGCCCAACTCCTCCCCGACCTGGAAGGACAGCTCGTCAGTGTCCGCCCCGCTCTTGACGGAGATCACGAGCGACCCGCCCCCCAGCCCGATCACCAGGACCAACCCGATCGCCAACACCAGCTTCGTCACCAACGGCAGCTTCTTGAACATCGACATTCCCCGCGACACATCCGAATGAAGGCACGACACCCCGCTCCGACTGTCCCGCCGTTCGGTTAAATTCGCGTAAATTGCAGTCTAAGATATTTGTTGGTCCGAAATACATTGAGAGCCGTTCGCAAATTTAGAACAAAGATAATCGAACTCGCATCTTCAAATCATACTTTGGGACCAGCACCACAGATTGTTCGAACACAAACAACTTGCATGCGGTGAAATCTCCATCGCGCCACCCCGAAAGACGAAGGGGGCGGACCGGCTTCCCCGATCCACCCCCATCCGTCCCATCGCCCCGTCACAGGGCGTGTGTGCGCTGCAGCGTTACTTCCGGGCGGCGACGATGGCGGCCTGGATCTCCTTCAGGACCTCCGCACCGCCGTCGGCGGCGTACTTGTCGAAGGCGGGCTTGACCATCTCGCGCATGCGATCCAGTTCGGCCGGGCTCAGCTCGTTGATCTGCATGCCCTTTTCCTTCAGATAGGCCACGCTCTGGGCCGAGGCCTCGCGGCTGTCCTTGCGCTCGAACTCGCGCGAGGCGACGGCGGCCTCGTGAACGATCTTCTTCTCGTCCGCCGACAGGCCTTCGTACCAGCGCTTGCTGGCCAGCACGATCCACGGGCTGTAGACGTGGCGGGAAATGGTCAGGTACTTCTGCACCTCGTAGAACTTGGACGACTGGATGGTCGTGACCGGGTTCTCCTGGCCGTCGACCGTACCGGTCTCCAGCGCGGTGAACAGCTCGGAGAAGGCCAGCGGCACCGCGT
This sequence comes from Azospirillum sp. B21, assembly GCF_008364825.1. Classification (GTDB taxonomy): domain Bacteria; phylum Pseudomonadota; class Alphaproteobacteria; order Azospirillales; family Azospirillaceae; genus Azospirillum. The sequence continues at coordinate 458,678 of NZ_VTTO01000002.1, read as the reverse complement.
TGGCGCCGAAGCGGTTGAACATGTCGATGTAGACCGGGTTCTGCATCACGCGCAGCTTGATGCCGCCCATGTCCTCGAGCTTGGTGATCGGCCGCTTGCTGTTGGTCAGGTTGCGGAAGCCGTTCTCCCAATAGACCAGCCCGATCAGCCCCTTGTCGTTCAGCGACTTCAGAAGCTTCTCGCCGAACGGGCCGTCCAGCACGGCGTCGGCCTCTTTCTCGTTGTTGAACAGGAAGGGCAGGTCGTAGACGCCGAAATCCTTGACGATGCCGACGAGCGTGGCGGTGGAGCCCACCATCATCTCCTGCGCGCCGCCGATCAGGGCGTTCTGCATCTGGATGTCGTTGCCCAGGCTGGCGTCGCCGAAGCCCTTCATCTTGAACTTGCCGCCGCTGCGCTTGGACAGTTCCTCGGCGAAATACTTCACCGCGCGGCCCTGATTGCTGCTTTCCGACAGGCCGTAGCCGAAGCGGATGATGCGGGTCTTCACCTCCTGGGCGGAGGCGCTGGTGGCGGCGGCTACGGGAGCGAGCAGGGCGGCGGCGATGCCGGTGGCGAGAAGCAGTTTGCGGAACATGGTGTCGGTCTTCCTTCCTTGGGCGTTTCGTTGTGGTTGGTGTTCGGGCGTCAGTGGAAGAAATGCAGCGGCGCGGTGACGATCTCCGGCACGGCGATCAGCAGGCCGAGCAGGACGATGTAGGTCAGCAGGAAGGGCCAGATGCCCTTGGTGGCGCTTTCCAGCGAGATGCGGGCGACGCCGCACACCACGTTCAGCACCGTGCAGACCGGCGGATGGATCAGGCCCAGCGTGCCGACCAGGACGAACATCACGCCGAAATAGGCGGGATCGATGCCGGCCTTGATCGCCAGCGGCGTCAGCACCGGGCCCAGCACCAGGATGGTCGGCGTCAGGTCCATCACCGTGCCGACGGCCAGCAACAGGCAGGCGATGGCCAGCATCAGCAGCTTCGGATTGTCCATCAGCGGCGCCAGCAGCTCCGTCATCTGCTGCGGCAGGTCGGCCAGCGTCACCATGTAGGACGACACCAGCGCCGCGGCGCACAGGAACATCACGGTGCTGGTGGTGCGCGCCGCCTGGACCAGCAGCGGCACCAGCTGCGCCAGCGTGACCTGCCGGTAGACGAACAGCGCGACGAACAGCGAATAGACGGCGGCGACCACCGCGGCCTCGGTCGGCGTGAAGATGCCGCCGCGCAGGCCGCCGATGATGATGACCGGCAGGGCCAGCGCCCAGATGCCGTCGCCGAGCGCCTTCAGCCGCTCCCGCCCGCTTGCCTTCGGCTGCAGCTTCACCGTCATGTCGCGGACGACGAACATCCAGGCGCAGACCAGACCGATGCCCATCAGCAGGCCGGGCACGATGCCGGCCATGAACAGCGCGCTGATCGAGGTGTTGGTGGTCACGCCGAAGATGATGAAGGGCATGCTGGGCGGGATGATCGGGGCGATGATGCCGCCCGACGCGATCAGGCCGGCCGAGCGCGGCACCGGATAACCATGGTCGCGCATCATCGGGATCAGCAGCGTGGCGAGCGCCGCGGTGTCGGCGATGGCCGAACCCGACAGGCTGGCCAGCATCACCGAGGCGCCGATGGTGACGTAGCCCAGCCCGCCCTTGATGTGGCCGACGAGGCTGACCGCGAGGTTGATGATGCGCTGGGAAATGCCGCCGGCGTTCATCAGCTCGCCGGCCAGGATGAAGAAGGGCACCGCCATTAGCGGGTAGTTGTCGGCGCCGCTCAGCATGTTCTGGGCGACCAGCTGGGCGTCGAAGAAGTCCAGATGGACCATCAGCGCGACGCCGGTCAGCATCAGCGCGAAGGCGATGGGCATGCCGAGCAGCATCAAGCCGAACAGCGAGCCCAGGAAAATGGTGAGGGTCATGGCGGAAACTCCGTCCGCAGGAGGTCTTCTGGGCTCAGTGCTTGACGACGGCGGCGCTGCCGTGCGGGGCCGGGGGCGCTACGGCGGGGCCGTGCGATTCCGGATGGTCCATCATCGTGTCGGGATCGCCGGGGATGCGGGCGCCGGGCTGGTTGGTGACGATCCGCAGCAGGTTCGCCAGAACGATCAGCGCCATGGCGATGGCCGGGAAGAAGCCCGCCGCAGCGTAGAAGGCCATGGGGAAGCGCAGGACTGTGGAGAAGGTCTCCATACCGATCAGCAGCTGGATCCAGCTGCCCTGCACGAACAGCCACAGGGCATAGAGCATCATCAGGTGCGCGATCACCGCGCAGACGCGGCGGACCTTTGCCGGCAGGCGGCTCTGCACGATCTCCAGGCCCAGGTGCCGCTGGTGCCGCAGCGCCACGGTGGCGCCCAGGAACACCAGCCAGACGAACATCAGCCGCGCGATCTCCTCCGCCGCGACGATGCCGCTGTTGAAGATGTAGCGCAGGACGACGTTGCCGAAGACGAGACCGACCATGATCGCCAGCATCAGCGCCATGATCCATTCGGTGATCCGCTCCAGCAGATCCGCCACGCGTTTCATGCGGTCCTCCCAATAGTCTCTCCGCCGGTCAGGCGGGCGCAGGCGTCGGCGACGATGGCGTCCGCCGGCAGCGTCACCTCATAGGACAGCACCGCCTCGTCGGCGGCAGGCATCTCAAGGTCGGCGAACTGGCTGTCGACCAGGGCGGTGGGCATGAAATGGGCGGTTCGCGCCCCCATGCGAGAGGCGATCAGCGCCTTGTCGCCGTGCAGATGCAGGAAGACGACCCGCTCGCAATCGCCGCGCAGCCGGTCGCGGTAACGCCGCTTCAGCGCCGAACAGGCAACCACCAGCCCGCGCTCTTCACGATGCGCATCGGCGATGAAACCGGCCAGCGTGGCCAGCCAGCCGTCGCGGTCGTCGTCGGTCAGCGGGATGCCCGACGACATCTTCGCGATGTTGGCGGGCGGATGGTGCGCATCGCCTTCGATGAAGGCATGACCCAGCGCTGCGGCAAGGCTCTGGCCGACGCTGGACTTGCCGCAGCCGGCGACGCCCATCACCACGACGACCGGCGGTGCCGCGGACAGGCTGTCCGGCGGGCGGGCGCTGGCGGCGGGAGACGGCGCGATGGAGGGACCGTTCATGAGGCTCGTGTTCCCAATTCCCGGTGTAGGGCGGCATCCGTGCCCTCGCGGGTCACGGCGGCCACGCACTACAAAAACGTGTTAGCGCTATCATGTGCGGACCAAAGGCACATCCGCGGCCCTATGGCCGGAATGCACGGATGACGCCGACACGAGATGACGATACTGTTAGCGCTAACCTTGACGGGCGTAAAGAGTTTTGTTTGAGTTGCGGACGAACCGGTTGGCGGGAGCCGCGGGTTGCAGGTGCCGCTTGCCCGCCATGCTACACAACGGTAATCAGCGATCCAGCGTGGCGCTTCGTCGCGCCGGCCTCTTCATAGAGACGATTGGAAGGATGGAGCCCTGTGACGACACGTGGCGGTGATCGGCCTGCATCCCCGACGGCCAAGACGCGCAAGCCGCGCTCCTCGCGCACCGGCCGGGCGACGATGGCGGACGTGGCGGAGCGGGTCGGCGTCAGCGCCATCACCGTGTCGCGCGCCTTCAAGCGGCCGGAGCTGGTCGGGCCGGAGCTTCGCCAGCGCATCCTCGACACCGCGCAGTCGATGGGCTACGTGCCGAATCAGGCGGCCAGCGCGCTGGCCTCGGCGCGGTCGATGACGGTGGCCGTGCTGATCCCGTCGATGACCAACATGGTCTTCGTCGAGACGCTGGCCGGCATCCACGACATGCTGCTGCCGCGCGGCTACCGCGCCCTGATCGGTGTCACCCACTATTCCCCGGAGGAGGAGGAGCGGTTGATCCGCACCTACCTTCAGTTCCAGCCCGACGGCATCCTGCTGACCGGCACCGACCACACCGACGTCACCCGCACCTACCTGTCGGCACTGAGCAGCCCGACCGTCCACATGATGGAGCTGCTGGACGATCCCGGCAGCCTCAGCGTCGGCTGCTCGCAGGAGGAAGGCGGGCGGCTGATGACCACCCATCTGCTGGAGCGCGGCTACCGCCGCATCGGCTTCGTCGCCGTGCAGCTCGACCCGCGCACGCTCGCCCGCCTGGACGGCTACCGCCATGCGCTGGAGGAGGCCGGGCTGTACGACGAGAAGCGGGTGTGGCGCCTGCCCGACCCGTCCTCCATCCATCTGGGCGCGGCGATGATCGACCGGCTGATGGCCGAGAACACCGACTGCGACGCTGTCTTCTTCTGCAACGACGATCTGGCGCAGGGCGCGCTGTTCCAATGCCAGCGCCGCGGCATCCGGGTGCCGGACCAGCTCGCCATCGCCGGCTTCAACGACCTGCCGGCATCCGCCTGGACCACCCCCACCCTGACCACCATCGCCACGCCCCGCTACGCCATCGGCCGGCATGCCGCCGCCATGTTGCTCGACCTGATGGACGGCAAGGAGCCGCCGCGGCGCCGCGTCGACCTGGGCCTGACCTTCATCGCGCGGGAGAGCACCTGAGCGAAGCTCGCTCAGAGAGCCCCCGCCGCGACAGGCGCCTTACGCCGCCCGCACCGTCGCGATGAAGGTCCCGACCTCCCGGCGCAGCCGTTCCGCCTCGGCGGCCAGTTCCTGCGAGGTGCCGCGGACGCGGCCGGCGGCATCGCCGGTCTCGTGAACGGCGGTGCTGACGCCGGCGATGTTGCTCGACACCTCCTCGGTGCCCTGGGCGGCCTGGGTGACGCTGCTGGCGATCTCCCGCGTGGCGGCGGCCTGTTCCTCGATGGCGGCGGCGATGGCGGTGGTGATCTCGCTCATGCGGCCGATGGTGCGGCCGATGCCGCCGATCGCCTTCTGGGCGCCGCCTGTCGTCTGCTGGATCTCCTGCACCTTGGCCTGGATCTCGTCCGTCGCCTTGGCGGTCTGGGTGGCCAGTTGCTTCACCTCGCTCGCCACGACGGCGAAGCCCTTGCCGGCCTCCCCGGCCCGCGCCGCCTCGATGGTGGCGTTCAGCGCCAGCAGGTTGGTCTGGGCGGCGATGCCGCTGATCAGCTCCACCACCGCGCCGATCTGTTCGGCGGCGGTCACCAGTTCGCGCATGGTGCGGTCGGCGCCATCGGCGTCGGCCACCGCCTGGGTGGCGATGCGGGTGGAGTTCTCCACCTGCTGGCCGATCTCGGCGATGGAGGCCGACAGCTCCTCCGTCGCCGTGGCGACGGTCTGCACGTTGGCAGAGGCCTGTTCCGAGGCGCTGGCGACCAGCAGCGAGCGCTCGCTCGCCTCCTGCGCGGTGGCGGTCAGCGCGGTGGCGGCGTCCCGCATGCCGGTGGCGGCGTTGGCAACTGTGTCGACGATGCCCTTCACCGTGCTTTCGAAGGTGTCGGCCATCTGCATCATGGTTTCGCGGCGGTGCTCGGCGGCCTTGCGCTCGCTCTCCTCCTGCGCCTTGCGCATGCGCTCCATCTCCAACGCATTGGTCTTGAAGACCTGGAGCGAGCGGGCCAGCGCGCCGATCTCGTCCCGGCGCTCGTCGTCGGTGACGGCCACGCCCAGGTCGCCCTGGGCCAGACGCCCCATCGCCCCGGTGATGGCGCCGAGCGGCCGGGTGATGGCGCGCGAGATCGCCCAGGCCAGCAGCAGGCCGGCCAGCAGGGCGACCACGGTCACCGCCGTGCCGCGCGATTCGGCCGCGGCGACCTCGGCGGCGGCGCTGCGTTCCAGCTGCGCCAGGATGTCTGCGGATTGGGTGCGGATCACGCCGATCTTCGCGCCGATCTCCTTGCCCGCCTTGCCCAGTGTCTGGCTGTTCAACGACTGCAGTTCGCCGCTCAGCACCGCGATGCGCTCGATCCCGGTGCGGTAGGCGGGGAGCTTCCCGACGGCCGCGGTCAGCTTGGTCTTGACCGGACCGTCCGCCATCCCGTCGCGCAGCGCCTCCGCCTTCCCGGTCAGGTCGGCCAGGTCCTTGCGGATGCGCTCCAGATCCTCCGCCTTGGTTTCCGCCACGAAACGGGCGACCAGCACGCGGACCAGCAGGTACTGTTCGCTGACCTCGGCCGCGCGCACGGTGCGGTCCAGATTGCCGCCGTCCTTCTCCGCCTTGACGGTATCGCTCAGCGTGCGGCGGATGTCGGCGCCCAGCGTGTTCACCACCGACGCGACGATCTGGTCGCGCTCCGTCCGTGCGGCGACGAGACGGTCGAAACCGCCGGTCAGCGTCTGGCGCAGCGTGGCGATCTCCTGCGCCGCCTGAAGGTCGGATGCACGGGTCATCCGCGCGGTGGCGGCGTCCAGCTTCTGGCGGAACTTCTCCACGTCGCTGCGGAACCGGTCGGCCACCGCGGGGGAGCCGCTGGACACGAACTCCTCCGCCGAACCCAGGGCGTCGGCCATATTGGTGTCCGCCTCCGCCACCGTCATGGCGACGTGCGACTGAACCGCATATTGGCGGAGCGCGTCGTCGCTGGACCGCAAGCCCGTCCAGGACACCGCTCCAAGCCCGACCAGAAGCGCCAGGGTGACGCCGAAGCCGGTGTAGATCTTGGTCGCCGTATGCAGGTTGGCGAAGGTTCCGGCTTTGGCGGGCTGGTTCCGGCTGGTGGCGTTCATGATGGTGACCCCGGCGTCCACTGGCGATGGAGCGGTCTTTGGTTAGGCCGCTGATTGGTCAGTCACGTTACAAGAACAATGCCAAAGGACCATTAACGACCGGGTCGCTTTTCTACCCTACGAAAACTCCGCCGGTTGCCTATGCCTGCGTCGACAGACTTTCGCAAATTGCCAAAACTCCTGATAGTGCTTTGCAATTTGCCAATTTCCGCGGCTCGTAACTGCCAAGCTTCAGCCATTAGTTATAGAACTGTCCTCCATTCACCTCGATCACCTGCCCGGTAATGTAACCGGCAAGCCGTCCGGAGGCGAGGAACAGGTAGGCGCCGACGCAATCCTGCGCCGTGCCCAGCCGCTTCAGCGGGATGCGCGCCGCGGTCTGCGTCAATTTGTCCGGGGTCGAGTAGCGCTGGTGGAAATCGGTGTCGATGGTGCCGGGGGACACGGCGTTGACGCGGATGCCATGCGGCGCAAGTTCCGTCGCCAGCGAGCGGGCGAGGCTGGCCTGGAAGGCCTTGGCGGCGCTGTAGAGCGACGACCCCGCACTGCCCCCGGTCCGGCCGGAGATGGAGCCGGTGTTGACGATGGCCCCCTTCGACGCGATCAGCGCCGGCAGCGCCGTCCGGCTGGCGATGACGGCGGAGGCGGCGTTCAGGTCGAACTGCTGCTGCAGGAATTCGTCGTCGATATCGGCCAGCGCCACCCGGCCCAGCATGGTGCCGGCATTGTTGATCAGCACATCCAGCCCGCCGAGCCGGTCCACCGCGCTTTCCACCACTCGGCGCACCTCCGCCTTGTCGGCGAAGTCGCCGGCCAGCGGGACCACCCCGGCGCCCATTCCCGCCGCTACGGCCTCCAGCGCCGTCACGTCGCGGCCGTGGATGGCGACGCGGGCGCCGAGCTGGGCGAACGCCGCCGCCACCGCGGCACCGATGCCGCGGCTGCTGCCGGTCACCAGAACCCGCTTGCCGCGGAACTCCTGCGCCAGCAGGTCGGCGGGCCAGTCGGCAAAATCGGTCGCGGTCATGAACGCGTGCTCCCCTGATGGCAGGGCGCCCCGTCCTATGTTCGGAATCGAAAGGCGGCCTGATTGTTCGTGTTCCAATCCGATCATAGGGGGCGTCGCTTCCCCCCGTCAATCCAAGGGCTGGCGACAAGGGGTCGATTGTTGTTTCCAGGCGAATAGTGTTGTCGGAACTGCTGGATTTATCCGGCGGGGGCAGACGGTTAACTCTGTGTTCACGGCCGACGCTCCCCGGCGCCGACCGGACGTCAACCTCCAGCCCCGCCCCGCGCCCGGTGACGAATCCCCCGTCGCCGGGCGCATCCCCCGGCAGGGCAGTCTTCGAATAAGGACATCGTCATGTTCACGCAGAAGTTCGCAACCACCGCCGTTGCCGCCGTCCTGTCGCTGTCGGCCCTGACCTTCGCCGCCGGTACTGCCAATGCCGCGCAGGATGCCGGTTTCGACAGCCTGCTGGCCTCCACCTCCGCCGCCGTCGTCCAGGCCGATGCCCTGACCGCCGAGCGTACCGAGCGCGACGCCGCCCGCACTGCCCTGTCGGTCGCCCGCTCACTCGCCGCCCAGGGCGACACCAAGGGCGCCAGCGCCTACCTGAACTTCGCCCGCGCCAAACTCGGCCTCGGCAGCACGGCCCAGGACAGCGTCGTCGGCCTCTCCGCCTCGGGTGACTCCACCATCCGTACCGACGCCGTCCGCGGCAACGCCATCGCCTCGCACAGCTCCTACCGGTAACCTTTACCGGTAACGCGTACCTGACCTTCCCGAACCTGCCGCGGACGTCCGCCGACCGACATGAGCGGCGGCGCCGCGCGGCGATCGGGACCAGTTCCCGCCTCCCCGCCGTTTTGCGAGAATCCTGTCGTAGACGGCCGGCCTTCGGGCTATGTAGGCGGGATGAACACCGACCCAGACCGTACCGGCCAAGATCACGCCGGCCAAGATTTCGAGATTTTCCTGGTGGCCGCCCCCGGCCTGGAATCCGTGCTGTGCGCGGAGGCCGTCGACCGCGGCTTCGCGAACCCCACCGCGGTGAAGGGCGGCGTGACGGTCACCGGCGGCTGGCCGGAGGTCTGGCGGGCCAACCTGGAACTGCGCGGCGCCACCCGCGTGCTGGCGCGCATCGCCTCCTTCCGCGCCTTCCATCTGGCGCAGTTGGACAAGCGGGCGCGCCGTGTTCCCTGGGCGCAAATCCTGCGCGCCGACGTGCCGGTGCGGGTCGAGGCCTCCTGCAAGGGCTCGCGAATCTACCACGCCGGCGCCGCCGCCCAGCGTATCGAACGCGCCATCGCCGAGGAGCTGGGTGCCCCCATCGTCAAGGCCGCGCCCAAGAAGACCGGAAAGTCCGCCGCCAAGGACGCGCCCGAGGAAGACACCCGCGCCGTCCAGATCAAGGCGCGCATCGACGACGACCTCTGCACCATCAGCGTCGACAGCTCCGGCGAGTCCCTGCACAAGCGCGGCCACAAGGAAGCGGTCAACAAGGCGCCGATGCGCGAAACGCTGGCCTCGCTGTTCCTGCGCCAGTGCGGCTTTGACGGGCGCGAGCCGGTTCCCGTTGTGGATCCCATGTGCGGCTCCGGCACCTTCGTCATCGAAGCCGCCGAGATCGCCGCCGGCCTGAAGCCCGGCCGCTCCCGTTCCTTCGCCTTCGAACAGCTCGCCACTTTCGACCGCGCCGTCTGGCAGAGCCTGCGCGGCAGCGGCACGGCCACCGCGCCCACGATCCGCTTCTACGGCAGCGACCGCGACGCCGGCGCCGTCGCCATGAGCCGCGCCAACGCCGAACGCGCCGGCGTCTCCGCCTGGACCGACTTCGCCCACCACGCCATCAGCGACCTGACCCCGCCGGAGGGTCCCGCCGGCCTCGTCATCGTCAACCCGCCCTACGGCGCCCGCATCGGCGAGGGCAAGTCCCTGATCCCGCTCTACCACGCCATGGGCCAGACGCTGAAAACGCGCTTCTCCGGCTGGCGCGTGGGCATCATCACCAACGAAGCCGCCTTGGCGAAGGCGACGGAGTTGCCGTTCGAGGAAGGCGGGGTGTCGGTGTCGAATGGGGGGATCAGGGTGACGCTGTACCGGACGGGGGTGTTGGGGAAATAGATTTGCCCTAAACACTCTCAAGACAGCTCAAGTTCGGCGCCTCAGGTTTCCGGACAAGGAAACCTCGCGCCCACAACTGCACGATCACTATGGCGCAACCCGCCTTATTGATCGTTCAAGCAGCCAGCAGCAAATCACGCATCGCTTCCGGTTGGGAAATTGGAACAATCGTGGCGACTTCTCGAATGCGCCCGATGTCTTCGTCACGGTACAGCAGGCGCCGGTCATCGAGCGCCGCGACACGTTGCCCCTGCCAATCTCTCAGATCATAACAACGGGCAAACACATTCTCGGCACGCGCCTTGGCGACGCTTGCATGACTGCTTTCAGCAGGAAGGGTGAAGATTGCCGTCTCCAAGCCGGAAGACCGAACAAGAAAGTCAACGGGCACGACGACATCGCCTCTGCCAGTTATCTTTGCATTTTTCTCGTAATCCAAAGAAGTGTCTTCAATTATTCTTTCAACTTCCTCTTGGAAACTTCCTTGACTCGCAATTCTATGGGTGAAAATCAGGTCGGCCACGCGAATGCATGCCTGCCCCAACCGGATCACCCCTATCGCCAATTCCCGTGGTGTAACGTTACAGGAAAGCACTCCCTTTGAATGCTCGATGCCGTGCGTCTCCAGAATATCCAACGTCAAGCGTCTGCGCCGAGCTGAACGCAGGGGCCGAATATCCATCTGATCGAGCCAGAGGAACGTATTGCCGAAGTCGGTCAACGTCATCGGCATTATTTTCGACAATGGGCTCGGCCGATCCGCGATGAAGACGTCGACCGATGAGCCATCCGGATAGCGGAATGCCGTCGAAATCCGGACATGCCCTTTTGGAAGCATGTCGATTTCCTCGACAAGCGGGCAGGATTTGAAGCAGTCCTTTACTTCGGTCAACTCCATCAAAGTCCCGACCCTTCTCACAGTCCAGCCAAGTCGGGTGGCAGGATCAACGAGCCATCATGAACTATGTGGGCCATCCGGCAAAAGGCGCCAAACACCTCTTTGAGAGATCGACCATCAAGGTCGCTGCGATCCACAACCTCACGCTTCAGGTTCTCGCGAGGACAATCCGGATGATGCAGAGAGTGCTTGTGGCTTCTGCCTGCCGGCTTGTGGGGGCGGCTATCGACCTCCAGCCTGCAAATCAGGCCGATGCCCGGAATTTTTACGTTCAATGTCTTGGCGCCTGTTTCGGCGACCAATTGCACGTTCAGGCGCGCTTCCACGCCATCGGCATTGATGATCGGAATGTCCCGCGCTTCCCAGGCAACGGAAATCTCGCTGCGTCGCTCCAGGCGGATGTCTCCGATGATCCGCTTTCCACGCATGTCCCGAAGACGCTCGAATTCGCTGCGATCCATGGGAATTCTGTTTCGGCAGACCGCTTCAGAAGCGGAGCATGCCGAAAGGGGTACATCAAAAATGATGTTTGAGCGATGGCTTTATCGCGCTTTTTGACCGCCAAGATATTCGTGAGCCTACTGGGGTTTTGCGAAAGTGGCGTCCCCGACGGGAGTCGAACCCGTGTCGCCGCCGTGAAAGGGCGGTGTCCTAGGCCTCTAGACGACGGGGACGTTGTACCTTCAAAAACACGCTCAACAAACGCATCCAGCGCGTGGATGGCGTCCCCTAGGGGAGTCGAACCCCTGTTACCGCCGTGAGAGGGCGGTGTCCTAGGCCTCTAGACGAAGGGGACGTCTGGTCCCGATGTATGAAGCGGCGGTGGAGGCTGCCACCGGCCGCTCGACCCAACCTTGGAAGGTTGGCGTCCCCTAGGGGAGTCGAACCCCTGTTACCGCCGTGAGAGGGCGGTGTCCTAGGCCTCTAGACGAAGGGGACGTCATCGGCGTGGGCGGGTTTCTAACCAAGCCCGCCCCGCCGATCAAGCCTTTTCTTGCAGGCTGCGCAAAATACCCAGCAAACCGTCCACCGCCGCCGCCGGCGTGTCGAACGCCGTCACGAAGCGCGCGGTGCCGTCGTCCCAGCGGTAGAAGCCGTAGCCGGCCCCCTCAAGCGCCTCGGCGTAAGCCGCCGGCAGGCGGACGAACAGCTCGTTGGCCTCCACCGGGTGGGCCAACTCGACGCCGGGAAGCGCCGTCAGCCCGGCGGCCAGCCGGTCGGCCATCGCGTTGGCGTGGGCGGCGAGGGTCAGCCACAGGCCACCGTCCAGCCAGGCATCGAGCTGCGCCGACAGGAAGCGCATCTTCGACACCAGATGGCCGCCGCGCTTGCGGCCGAAGCCGAAATCCTCGGCCATCGCCGGGTTGAAGAACACCACCGCCTCGGCGGCGAGGCAGCCGCCCTTGGTGCCGCCCAGCGTCAGCACGTCCACACCGGCCCGCCACGTCACGTCCGCCGGGGCGCAGCCCAGCCGGGCGATGGCGTTGGCGAAGCGGGCGCCGTCCATATGCACGGCCATGCCGTTGGAATGGGCGGTCTCGACCAGCGCCTCGACCTCCGCAGGCGTGTAGACGGTGCCGGCCTCCGTCGCCTGGGTCAGGCTGAGGGCGGCGGGCTGGACGCGGTGGACGACGCCGACGCCGGCCTTGGCGATGTGGCGCGACACCGCGTCGGGCGTCAGCTTGCCGTGCTCGCCGGCCAGCGGGACCAGCTTGGCGCCGCCGGTGAAGAACTCCGGCGCGCCGCACTCGTCGATGGAGATGTGCGCCTCGTCATGGCACAGCACGGCGCCATAGGGCGGCACCAGCGCCGACAGGGCCAGCGAATTGGCCGCGGTGCCGGTGGCAACCGGGAAGACCGCGACCTCGGTCTCGAAGATCGCGCACAGCCGCTCGGTCACCCGCGCGGTCCAGGGATCGTTGCCGTAGGGGGAGGCGGTGCCGGAGGAAGCGGCGGCCAGCGCCGTCATCACCTGCGGGGCGGCACCGGCGACGTTGTCGCTGCGGAAGTCATGCATGATCGGGAACCCAGTTCTTCAAGGAGCCGCCCTGCTGGAGACGGGGCCGGCGGTGATGGTGGCGGCGACGGCGCCGGTGCGCGGGTCCATCAGGTACAGGCGGTCCGGCCCCTGCGGCAGGCTCACCTTGAACAGGACGCGGTTGCCGACCACCACGAGTTCGCCGATGCGGGAACCGGCCGGGACGTCCAGCGTCACGTCGACGGCGGTCTCGGCCGGAGCGGGGGCAGGAGCGATGGCGGTCAGGGAGGCGCGGTTGGGGTCCGACATCCGCTTGTACAGCTCCACCCCCAAAAAGGTGAAGCCGGCGATGATCAGAACGCCCATGATGACGACGAGTGCCTTGAGGATCTGCACGGTTTGGGGTCCACTCCCGGACGATTGAAACAGGACGCGACACGCACGCCCGATGGCCGCCAAAACACCCGCCGAAATGCCTGACGACATGTCGGACGACTTCTTCGATCCGGAGGACGGCGGTTCGCCCGCCGGAACCGCCGGGCCGCTGGCCTATACGATTCCCGACGAGGCGGCCGGCCAACGGCTGGACAAGGCGCTGGCCGCCGGTCTGCCGGACCTGTCGCGGTCGCGCGTGCAGGCCCTGCTGGAACAGGGCTGCGTGCGCGGCGACGGGCGGACGATAACGGACCCGTCCCTGAGGGTCAAACCCGGCCAGACCTTCGAGGTGCAGGTGCCGGGGGCGGAGACCGCCGAACCGGTGCCGCAGGACATCCCGATCGACGTGGTGTTCGAGGATGCCGACGTGCTGGTGATCGACAAGCCGGCCGGCCTCGTCGTGCATCCCGCCGCCGGCAACCCCGACGGCACGCTGGTCAACGCCCTGCTGGCCCATTGCGGCGACAGCCTGTCCGGCATCGGCGGGGTGCGGCGGCCGGGCATCGTCCACCGGCTGGACAAGGACACCAGCGGCCTGATGGTGGTCGCCAAGAACGACCGCGCCCACCATGGCCTGTCGGAGCAATTCTCCGACCGCACGCTCAGCCGCACCTATCTGGCGCTGGTCTGGGGCGTGCCCAACCCGACACAGGGCCGGATCGAGGGCAACATCGGCCGCAGCAGCGCCGACCGCAAGAAGATGGCGGTGGTGACCGGCGGCGGAAAACACGCCGCCACCAAGTACCGCGTGGTGAAGAGCTTCGGCATGGCGGCCTCGCTGGTCGAATGCGTGCTGGAAACCGGGCGCACCCACCAGATCCGCGTCCACCTGACCCACATCGGCCATCCGCTGGTCGGCGACCCGCTCTATGGCCGCGGGCGGTCGGGGCGGCCGGGGGGCAAATTCGCCTCGCTGCTGCCGGAACCGGTGCGAGGCAGCCTTGTTGGGTTTCCGCGACAGGCGCTGCATGCCGCGGCGCTGACCTTCCGTCATCCGGTCAGTGGCGAGATCGTGACCTTCCGCTCCCCAATCCCGGCGGATATTCATGAACTAATTGTCACCTTGGAGACGGTTTAAAACGATACACCGGGAAATCTTTCTTGGTTAGACTCCCGGTCAATGGCGAGGTTCCGCCGCCCGCTCATTGAGAGGGGCCTATGGAACCCGCGCTGAAGAACGGCAGTGTGCGCATGAATTCATGTCGGCGCGCACCGGCCGTCATAAAGGGGGTTTTAGAACCATGGCGACGGCGTCCAACCTTCCGGCGATCGGGTCCGAGAGCAATCTGTCCCGCTATCTCCAGGAGATCCGCAAGTTCCCGATGCTGGAACCGGAGCGGGAATACATGCTGGCCAAGCGGTGGCAGCAGCATGAGGATTCCGGCGCCGCTCACCAGCTCGTCACCAGCCACCTGCGGCTGGTCGCCAAGATCGCCATGGGCTACCGCGGCTACGGCCTGCCTTTGTCGGAACTGATCTCCGAAGGCAATGTCGGCATGATGCAGGCGGTCAAGCGCTTCGATCCCGACCGCGGCTTCCGGCTGGCGACCTACGCCATGTGGTGGATTCGCGCGGCGATCCAGGAATACATCCTGCACAGCTGGTCGCTGGTGAAGATGGGCACCACCGCCGCCCAGAAGAAGCTGTTCTTCAACCTGCGCCGGCTGAAGGGCCAGATGCAGGCGATCGAGGAAGGCGACCTGTCGCCCGAGCAGGTCCAGGCCATCGCCACCAAGCTGGACGTGCCGGAACAGGACGTCGTCAACATGAACCGGCGCCTGGCCAGCCCCGACCATTCGTTGAACGCACCCCTGCGGGCGGAGAGCGAGGGCGAATGGCAGGATTTCCTGGTCGACGAGAGCGCCAGCCAGGAAATCACGCTGGCCGACCGCGAGGAGTTGGGCAAGCGCCGCAAGCTGCTGGCGAACGCCATGACCGCGCTGAACGACCGCGAGCGCGACATCCTGACCGAACGCCGCCTGCGCGAGGCGCCGACGACGCTGGAAGACCTGTCGCAGAAATACGGCATCAGCCGCGAGCGCGTCCGCCAGATCGAGGTCCGCGCCTTCGAAAAGCTGCAGAAGGCGATCAAGGCCGCCGCAGTGGAACAGAAGATGGAGACGGAGGCGTAAGGGGCGAACCCGACCGCCGACAGCGTGTTATGACCAGGACCGAGCAGGACGGCGAGGTTACCCTCGCGACCGTCGATCCCGGCGATCTGCCGGCCTTCAAGGCGGTTATGGAGGCGTCCTTCGCGGTCGCCGTCATCGAGGAGTTCGGCTCCCTTCCGGAAGGTTCGATCCCCTCCGGCAGCGATCTCGACGAATCCATGACGGCGCCGGGCACCGAGCTTCTGCATATCCTTTGCGATGGCCAAAGGGTCGGCGGCGCCGTCGTCGTGATCGACGAGGCGACGCAGCGCAATTCGCTGGACCTCTTCTTCCTGTCGCCGGCACAGCATGGCCGGGGACTGGGCTTCAAGGCCTGGACGGCGATCGAGCGGCGCTATCCCGTGACGCGCGTCTGGCAGACCCACACGCCCTATTTCGAGAAGCGCAACATCCACTTCTATGTGAACAAGTGCGGCTTCAGGATCGTCGAGTTCTTCAGCGACCGCCACCCGGATCCGCACCACCCCGGCCCGTCCGGCCTGCCCGGCGGCGGCGAGATGTTCCGCTTCGAGAAGGTGATGTGACACCGGCGGCGGCTGGCCCTTGCCGTCCGCCGCCGGTGTTCGCCCTCACACCAGGATCGAGCCCTCCAGATACAGCACCGCCTGCCCGCCGATCTTCACCCGGTCGCCGGCCAGCTCGCACAGCAGGTCGCCGCCGCGGGCCGAGACCTGACGCGCCGTCAGCACCGTCTTGCCCAGCCGCTCCGCCCAATAGGGAGTCAGCATGCAGTGGGTGGAGCCGGTGACCGGATCCTCCGGAATCCCCTGGGCCGGGGCGAACAGGCGCGAGACGAAATCGACCCCGTCATCCCCGGGTGCAGTGACGCAGACCGCGAACAGGTCGAGCTTCGACAACAGCGCCATGTCCGGCGCCAGCGCCCGCACGGCGTCGGCCGACTCGTACACCACCAGATAATCGCGCCCGCTCAGGATCGCCACCGGCACCGGGCCGCCCAGCGCCGCCAGCAGGTTGGGGTCGGGGCGCTCCGCCGGGCTGGCGGGACGGTTGGGGAAGTCCAGCGTGTAGCGGTCGCCGTCGCGGGTGACCGTCAGCGTGCCGGCCTGCCGGGTGGCGAAGTCCATGCGCTCGCGGCCGGGCTCCAGAATCGTGGCGATGACGAAGGCGGTCGCCAGCGTGGCGTGGCCGCACAGATCGACCTCCACCGCCGGGGTGAACCAGCGCAGTTCATAGCCATCTCCAGCACGGATGAAGAAGGCGGTCTCCGCCAGATTGTTCTCCGCCGCGATGGCCTGCAGCTCCGAATCGGACAGCCAGGAGTCCAGCGGCACGACCGCCGCCGGGTTGCCGGCGAAGACGCGGTCGGTGAAGGCATCGACCTGATAGATGGGCAGGCGCATGGTTTTCCCGGTCATGGGATTGATCCCTTACGTCTTGGGGGAGAGGCGAGTCAGCCCGCCTGCACCAGCGAGGCGAAGCGGGAGAGATCGACGTTGCCGCCGGTAACCACAATGCCGACGCGCTTGCCGCGCACGTCCAGCTTGCCGGACAGCACCGCGGCGGCGGCGAGACAGCCGGTCGGCTCCACCAGCATCTTCATCCGGCTGGCGAAGAAGCGCATGGCGTCGACCAGTTGGTCGTCGGTGACGGTGTCGATGTCGTCGACCAGCCGCTGCATCACCGGGAAGGTCAACTGGCCGACCGCGCGGCTCTGGGCGCCGTCGGCGATGGTCTTGGGCGCGTCGATGCGGACGATGGCGCCGCTGCGCAGGCTCTGCTGGGCGTCGTTGCCGGCCTCCGGCTCGATGCCGATCACGCGGCAGCCGGGGTTCAGCGTCTTCGCTGCCACGGCACAACCTGCCAACAGCCCGCCGCCGCTGGTCGGCACGACCAGCAGGTCCAGCGGTGCCCCGCCTCCCGCCAGAACCTCCTCGATCAGTTCCTTGGCGACGGTGCCCTGGCCGGCCATCACATGCGGGTGGTCGAAGGGCGGGATGTAGGTGCCGCCCCGCTCCTCCAGCACACGGGCGACGGCGGCGTCGGGCGGCTCGGCATAGCGGTCGTACAGCACCACGTCGGCGCCATAGCCGCGCGTCGCCGCCAGCTTGGCCGCCGGGGCGTCCTGCGGCATGACGATGGTCGCCTTCACCCGCAGCATCGACGCCGCCAGCGCGATGGCCTGGGCATGGTTGCCGGACGAATAGGCGACGACGCCGACGGCGCGCTGCACCGGCGTGAAACGGGCGATGGCGTTGTAGGCGCCGCGGATCTTGAAGGCGCCGGTGCGCTGCAAATTCTCGCATTTGAACAGCAGTTCGCCGCCGGTCAGCGTGTCGGCGGTGCGGCTGGTCATCACCGGCGTGCGGTGGGCGACGCCGGCGATCCGCTCCGCCGCGCCCGCCACGTCGGCGTAGGAGATGGCGAGGCCGGCAGTGTCGATGCTGCTGTCGGCCTCGCTTGTGGAGATCATGTCGGGCATGGCGGCGATGCTCCCCTGTCTCATTCCAGGTCGGTGAACAGGAAGGCCTGCTCGTGCCGCTTCAGCCCGGCCTGCTCGTAGAAGCTGATGGCTTTGGGCGCCGACAGCAGCAGGCACATGGTGCCCGGCCCCATCGCGTCGCGGGTGCGGCGCATCAGCTCCTTGCCGATGCCGCGCCCCTGCAGGGCGCGGTCGACGGCGAGGTCGGACAGGTAGCAGCAATAGACGAAGTCGGTGATCGACCGGGCAACGCCGACCAGCCGGCCCTGGTCCCTTGCGGTGATGATCAGGCCGGCGTTGCGCAGCATCGCCTCCACCCGCGGGCGGTCGCCCACGGGCCGGCGTTCGGCCAGCCCGGAGCGTTCCAGAACGTCGATGAAATCGTCCGCAGTCAGGTCCGGTTCGACCGCGTAGTCGATCTGAATGGAACCGCCCTGAATGGATTTGTCGGCCATCGTCTCATCCCCGCCAGAACGGCTTCGACACTTCCTGTTCCACCTCGGCCCGGCTGACGCCGATGTCCTTCAGCAGATGGTCGTCGAGGCCCATCAGTGCATGGCGTTGTTTGCGCCGTTCCAGCGCGGAAAACAACAGGTCGAACAACCGCCAGAGGGGGCGCGAGGCGACACGGGTGACGCGGTCGGCGGCCGGGACGGCGCCCGGGGCTGCCGTGAAAGTGCCGGAACTGCGGGTCACGTCGGTGTGGCGCATCGGATCCTCCATAATCTGGCGCACATTGCTCGAACAATCGAGACAATCAGGATTATGGAGACGTAATCGGCCGGGTCAAACGGAACATTGTCACCATTACATTTCCGAGATCGGATGTATCTTTTCAGCCACAGCAGGTAATCGATGTCCCGGTGGACCGAAGAAACCCTTGAGATACGAAGGATTCCACCGGCCCGGCTGGGATTGGTTCGCACCCGCGGATGGTCTGCATGACAAGCCACGGGCAAACAGCGGGATTGTCATGGTGGCATTGTCCCGGTCATCGGAGCTTCCGAACCGTCGCCTACCGCCGCCGCACCATCCCGACGGCGATGGCGAGCGCCACGGCGATCAACCCGCCCGCGACGGCGAAGGTCGTCCGGGTTCCGGCCGCGACGGCGTCCGGCGCCGCGGCGGCCACCTCCGCCCCCGTCGCCAGCGTGAACACCGCCCCCATCGCCGAGGCGCCGGTGACGAGCCCCAGATTGCGCGAGAGATTGAGCAGCCCCGAAACCACGCCGCGCCGGTCCTTCTCCACATCCGCCATCACCGCCGTGTTGTTGGCGGTCTGGAACAGCGCGTAACCGGCGGTGACCACGGCAATCGGTACACCATACCCGGCCACGCCAAGCGTCGCCGGCAGCAGCGCCAGCAGGATGCAGCCGGCCGCGACGGCAGTCAGCCCCAGAATCGTCATCCTCTCCGCGCCGAATCGGTCGACCAGCCGGCCGGCCGGAACGCCGGTCAGCGCCGCCACCAGCGGTCCCGCCGACATGACGATCCCCACCGCCGCCGCTCCCAGCCCCAGGGCGCGGGCGAGGTGGAACGGCCCCACCACCAGCGTCGCCATCAGCACGGTCGCCACCAGCATGCTCATCGACAGACGGCCGCACAGCCCCCGGTCACGCAGCATGGCGGTCCGCAGCAGCGGCGACGCCGTCCGTGCCTCTACCGCCCTCTCCACCGCCAGGAACAGCCCCGCCCCACCGGCCGCCGTCAGCAGCAGCACGGAGTCGAGCCAGCCGTGCCCGCCCGTCATCGCCAGCGCATAGGCCGCCAGCGTCAGCGCGAGGATCAGCGTGCCGGCGATGTCGAACCTCCCCTGCCCGCTTCCCGTCTCCTCCCGGTCGGCCGGCAGGTGCCGCCGCACCAGCAGGAAGGCCACCACCCCCGGCGGCACGGTGGCGAGGAAGATCGCCGGCCAGCCGAACGCCGCGATCAGCACACCGCCCAGCGACGGGCCGAGTGCGGTGCCGAGCGCCGACATGGTTCCCATCAGCCCCATGGCCCGGCCGATGCGCGCCTTGGGCACCGTGTCGCCGACGAAGGCGGTGGCGAGCGCCATCATCACCGCCGCCCCCAGCCCCTGCACGGCCCTTGCGGCGACCAGCATCCACAGGTTGGACGCCGCACCGGCCACGGCGGACGCCGCTGTGAACAGGGCGATCCCGGCCAGCAGCAGGCGCCGCCGCCCGACCATGTCCCCCAGCCGCCCCACCCCGACGATCAGCGTGGTGATCGACAACAGATAGGCCAGCACCACCCACTGCACCTCGCGGAACGGCACCTCGAACGCCAGCGCCAGCGCCGGCAGACCGACATTGGCGATGCTGGTGCCGAGCGAGGACAGCAACGTCGCCAGCGCCAGACCGGCCAGCCCCCAACGGATCGCCCCGCCTGTTGCGGCGACCTCATCCCTCTGCGCAAGCGCTTGTCTCATGACACCCTCCTTCATCCAGGACAGGCGCAAAGGCTAGGGCGTGGGGTGACATGGCGGAACACGCAGCATCCGCACTGTATTCGTGCATCCGGCGCCATGTCCCGGCAGCGGCGATCGAGACAAGTCGTGATACGATCCGGCGCATGACCGCACCCGACCTGAACATGCTCATCACCCTGGACGCCCTGCTGGCGGAGGGCAGCGTCGCCGGCGCCGCGCGGCGGCTGCGGCTCAGCCCGTCGGCGATGAGCCGGGCGCTGGCGCGGCTGCGCGCGGCGACCGGCGACCCGCTGCTGGTCAGGGCCGGGCGCGGCCTCGTCCCCACGCCGCGCGCGCTCGACCTGCGCGACCGCGTGCACCAGTTGGTGCAGGAGGCGGAGGCGGCGCTGCGGCCGGCCGAGAACCTCGACTTGAACCAGCTCACCCGGACCTTCACCCTGCGGACCAGCGACGGCTTCGTGGAGAGCTACGGCGCCGCGCTGCTCACCCGCGTCGCGCGCGAGGCTCCCGGCGTCCGCATCCGCTTCCTGTCGAAGCCGGACAAGGACAGCGGTCCCTTGCGCGACGGCTCGGTCGATCTGGAAACCGGGGTCGTCGTCAAGGACAGCGGACCGGAGCTGCGCGCCCAGGCACTGTTCCACGACCGCTTCATCGGCGTCGTCCGCCCCAGCCACCTGCTGACCACGGGCGAGATCACCGCCGCTCGCTATGCCGCCGGTCGCCATGTGCTGGTGGCGCGGCGCGGCGACGACCGCGGGCTGGTGGACGAGGCGCTGGACCGGCTGGGACTGCAGCGCCAAGTCGTCGCGACGGTCGGCGGCTTCGCCGCAGCGCTGGCGCTGGTGCGCGGCACCGACCTGATCGTCAGCGTCCCCGAACGGCACACGGCGGGCTTGCGCGCCGGACTCCACAGCTTCGCCCTGCCCTTTCCCGCCCCGGAGGTCACCGTCTCGCTGCTGTGGCACCCGCGGCTGGACGCCGACGCGGCCCATCGCTGGCTGCGCGGCTGCGTGCGCAAGGTCTGCGCCATGCCGTCCGGTCGGCAAGACCGGGAGTGATATGACCCGCCGCGCCATTGCGCGGCGTCCCACCGGCGCCCTATGCTGATATATCACTTGAACTCAACACCGGGAGAACGCCATGCAGCCGCCCTACCTTGCCGCCGACCAGCGCTACGAGGGCATGAGCTATCGCCGCACCGGCCGCAGCGGGCTCGACCTGCCGGCCATTTCGCTGGGGCTTTGGCAGAATTTCGGCGGCACCGACGTGTTCGCCACCGGGCGCGCCGTGCTGCGCCGGGCCTTCGACCGCGGCGTCACCCATTTCGACCTCGCCAACAACTACGGCCCGCCGCCGGGCTCGGCGGAGGAGAATTTCGGCCGCATCCTCGCCACCGATTTCCGTCCCTACCGCGACCAGATGGTGATCTCGACCAAGGCCGGTTACGAGATGTGGCCCGGCCCCTACGGCAACTGGGGCTCCCGCAAGTATCTGGTCTCCAGCCTGGACCAGAGCCTGAAGCGGATGGGCCTCGACTATGTCGACATCTTCTATTCGCACCGCGTCGATCCGCGCACGCCGCTGGAGGAGACGATGGGCGCGCTGGACCATATCGTCCGCCAGGGCAAGGCGCTCTATGTCGGCATCTCCTCCTACTCGCCGGAGATGACGCGGCGGGCGGCGGGCATCCTGAAGGAGTTGGGCACCCCCTGCCTGATCCACCAGCCCTCCTACTCCATGCTGAACCGCTGGATCGAAGGCGGGTTGCTCGACACGCTGGACGATCTCGGCATGGGCTGCATCGCCTTCTCGCCGATGGCGCAGGGCATGCTGACCAACAAGTATCTGGGAGACCGCCCGACCGACGCCCGCGCCGCCAAGGGCGGCACCCTGCGGGCACATTTCCTGTCGCCGGAAAACCTGGAGCGCATTCGCGCGCTCGACGCCATCGCCCAGCGGCGCGGCCAGACGCTGGCGCAGATGGCCGTCGCCTGGGTTCTGCGCGACCCGCGCGTCACCTCCGCCCTGATCGGTGCCCGCAACGTGGAGCAGCTCGACAACTCGCTCGACGCGTTGAACAACCTGTCCTTCTCGCCGGAGGAACTGGCGGAGATCGACACCCACGCGGTCGCCGACGCCGGCATCAATTTGTGGAGCGCCTCCTCCTCGGCCGAGGCGGGCTGAGCATGACGGGCCGGGGGACGGCATCGCCCCCCGGCCCGCGACCCGACGTCAGCCGACCTGCCCGGCCGCCAGACGACCCAGGATCGCCGCGTGGCTGAGGATACCGTTGCGCAGGCATTTCAACTCGAACTTCTCGTTCGGCGAATGGATGCGGTCGTCGTCCAGGCCGAAGCCGACCAGGATGGTATCCAGCCCCAGATATTCGCGGAACCAGCCGACGATGGGGATCGAGCCGCCGCCGCCGATCAGCACGCCGTCGCGCCCTGTCGCCTCCTTCAGCCCGCCGCGCACCGCCTGCATCCACGGCGTGTCCGTCGGCACCTCGATGCCGGGCGACGAGCTGAAGCTGCGGAAGCTGACCGTGCAGTCGGCCGGCAGCCGCTCCTCGAAGAAGCGCTGGACCGACGCCTCGACGGCCGCCGGGTCCTGGCCGGGCACCAGGCGGCAGCTGAGCTTGCACGACGCCTTGGCCGGGATGACCGTCTTCGATCCCTCGCCGGTGTAGCCGCCCCAGATGCCGTTGATGTCGCAGGTCGGCCGGGTCCAGATGCGCTCCAGCAGAGTCCGCCCCGCCTCGCCATGGCTGCGGGTCAGGCCGAGCGCGCCGAGGAACTGCGCCTCGTCCAGCGGCAGGCCGCGGATCTGCGCCAGCAGGTCGTCCGGCAGCTCGCGCACGCCGTCATAGAAGCCGTCGAAGCGCACCCGCCCGTCGGCATCGTGGATCTGGCCGAGGATGCCGGTCAGCACATTGATCGGGTTGGGCACCGCGCCGCCGAACAGGCCGGAATGCAGGTCGTGGCTGGGACCGGTGACGGTGGCCTCCAGATAGAGCAGCCCGCGCAGCCGCGTGGTGATCGCCGGGGTGTCGACGTCCCAGGCGTTGGTGTCGGTGACGAGGCAGAAGTCGGCCTGCAACTCCGCCGCATGCTCCTTCAGGAAGCGCGGCAGCGACGGGCTGCCGGTCTCCTCCTCGCCCTCCAGCAGCACGGTGGCGCGGATGGGGATGGAGCCGTGGACGGCGTGCCAGGCCTCGAAGGCCTCCATGAAGGTCATGGTCTGGCCCTTGTCGTCGGCGGCGCCGCGGGCGACGACGCGGCGCCCCCGCTCAGCCTCGACGATCACCGGCTCGAAGGGCGGGCTGTTCCACAGTTCGACCGGATCGGCGGGCTGGACGTCATAATGGCCGTAATACAGCACATGGGGCGTCTCCACCCCCTGCGGTCCCGGCCCTGGCCCCGGATGATGGGCGACCAGGATGGGATGGCCTGGCGTTTCGTTGATCGTCACCGTGAAGCCCATCGCCGCCAGCCTGTCGGCGCACCATTGGGCGGCGCGGCGGACATCGCCGGCATAGGCGGGGTCGGTGCTGACCGAGGGAATGCGCAGAAGCTCGCAAAGCCGCCCGACCGACTCCTCGAAGGAAGAGTCCACCTTGCGCAGCACGGCATCGACAGGAAGCATGATGGCCTCTTCTTGAACGTGGGGTCCGCCTGTCCCCCTCTCCCCCCGGGGAGAGGGTCGGGGTGAGGGGGATGCACATGTCGGATTATGTGGGGGATCGGGGAGTGCGCAATGCTTGAAAATCCTCGCAGCGCCTCCCCCTCACCCTAACCCTCTCCCCGGGAGGGAGAGGGGATATTCTACCCCCCCAGGCCCGCCAGCAGCTTGCCCAGAACCGGCTGCCCCACGACGGCACCCAACGCGAAGCCGGCAATCAGCCCGATCACCAGACCCACGATGCCGGCCCCCATGCCGCCGCGGCCGGACTGTGCGCGTTCCGCCTGCCGGGCGCCGCTGCCCCCGCCCGACGGCTCGTCCCCCTCGTCGATGGAGGAGGCGCGCCGGGCGCTGTAGGAGGTGTCGGTCGCCTCGTGCCAGGACTGGATGCGCTCCAGCGCCGGCTTCAGTTGCGCGTCGTCGGCCGTCTTGCCGCGGCCGTGGATGATCTCCCAGGCCAAGGCCACGAAACGGGCGGTGGTCCGCCCCTCCGGCGTGAAGATCGACGCCGGCATGCGGCGGTAGGTGGCCTTCACCACGTCCACGTCATAGGGGAAGGCGGTGCGGAACATCAGGTCGGGGAACTCGTTGCGCAGCTGGGTCAGCGATTCGCGCCCGACCTCGTCGTTGGTGATCGACAGCATCAGGATGCCGGCCAGCGACAGGTTGGGGTTCAGCCCGTTCTGGATGTGCTCCACCACCTGCAGGGTGCGACGCAGCCCGTCCAGCGCGTAGCGGCCGGGGAACACCGGCACCACCAGCCGGTCCGACGCCGCCAGCGCGCCGGCGGCCAGATGCCCCAGCGCCGGCGGGCAGTCGATGACGACGTAATCCGGCGGGTTGCGCGAGAAATGCAGCGCCTTGCGCAGGCCGCGCTGCGACCCGCCGCGGCTGTCCAGCGCATGTTCCAGCGAATAGAGCTTGCGCGCGCCGACGATCATCGACAGCCCATCGAAGGCAGTCGGGGTGATGGCGTCCTCGACGAAGGTCTCCTGCCGCAGCAGGTCGTTGATGCCGACCTTCGCCTTGTCGCGCAGCAGGAAATTGCTGGTGGCGCTGCTCTGCGGGTCGAAATCGATCAGGACGACGCTCTTGCCCAGCGCGGCCAGCGACAGCGCGAGATTGACCGAGGTGGTCGTTTTGCCGACGCCGCCCTTCTGGTTGTAGACCGACAGGATGGTCGGCTGCCGTGCCTGCGGCGTGTCGAAGACGTCTTCGTGACTGGTCATGTTTGTTCCGCTTCGCCGTTCTGCGGCAATCCCCCCGCTCCGGACCGAAGGGCCCGGACCGGAAGCGAGGGCGCACTATAAGCGCCGCGGCGCCTCAAGTCTTCCCACACGTTCGGGTGTTCCCCAAGCGGCCCCCCGCGCAAAACCGCGGCCTTCACAGGACCGTCACTTGTCCGCCCTCTATATTTCGACTATCGTCGAATCATGGAAATGAAAGCCGCCACCAACGCCTTCGCCGCTCTCGCCCAGGAAACCCGTCTGGCCGTGTTCCGCCTGCTTATCACGGTGGGGCCGAACGGGCTGACGGCCGGCGACCTCGCCCAGCAGGTGGGGGTCCCCGCCTCCACCCTGTCCCATCATCTGGCGACGCTGGAACGCGCCGGCCTGCTCCGCTCCCGGCGGGTGCAGCGGCAGATCTTCTACGCATCCGACTACGAGGGCACCCGCCGGCTGATCGCCTTCCTGATGGAGGACTGCTGCCAGGGCCGCCCGGAACTCTGCTCCACCGACCTGACCCAGGCGGTTTCTTGCGGTCCGGCCGGATGCGACCACGACGCCTGACACCCCGACCCCAACCGCCGCGACACAAGCGGCCTGGAAAGGCGACACAGCGATGACCGACCGCATCTACAATGTCCTGTTCCTGTGCACCCACAACAGCGCCCGCAGCGTCATGGCGGAATGCCTGCTGAACCGGGAGGGCAAGGGTCGTTTCCGCGCCTTCAGCGCCGGTAGCCAGCCCTCCGGCCGCATCAACCCCTATGTCCACGACCTGCTGGAACGGCTGGGCTTCCCGACCGCCGAGCTCCGCTCCAAGACCTGGGACGAGTTCGCGACGGCGGACGCCCCGCACATGGATTTCGTCTTCACCGTCTGCGACAACGCAGCCGGCGAGGTTTGCCCGGTCTGGCCCGGCCAGCCGATGACCGCCCATTGGGGCTTCCCCGACCCGTCCAGCGCCCAGGGCACCGACGCGGAGAAGGCCGCCTTCACCGCCGCGGTGTTCGGGCAGATCCAGCGCCGCATCCAGGCCTTCGTCAGCCTGCCCATCGCCTCGCTCGACCGTCTGGCGCTGAAGCGCAAGCTGGACGATATGGGACAGACGTCCGCCACCACGGAGGCGGCGCGATGACGCCCGTCACCATCTATCACAACCCGGCCTGCGGCACCTCGCGCAACACGCTGGCGCTGATCCGCAACAGCGGCGTCGAGCCGACGGTGGTCGAGTATCTGAAGACGCCGCCGACCCGCGACGAGCTGGTCGACCTGATCCGCCGCATGGGCGTGCCGGTGCGCGCCGTGCTGCGCGAGAAGGGCACGCCCTTTGCCGAACTCGGGCTCGGCGACCCGGCGCTGAGCGACGACCAGTTGCTCGACGCCATGATGGCCCACCCGATCCTGATCAACCGGCCGATCGTGGTGACGCCGCTCGGCGCGCGGCTGTGCCGCCCGTCCGAGGCGGTTCTCGACATCCTCCCCGATGCCCAGCGCGGCGCCTTCGCCAAGGAAGACGGCGAGCAGGTCGTCGACGCCGCCGGACAGCGCATCGACAAAGCCTCCTGACGGACAACCGATCATGACCACCGACATCCATGCCGCCCCGGCGGTCCGCCCCGCCATGGGGCTTTTCGAGCGCTATCTCAGCGTCTGGGTCGCGCTCTGCATCGTCGCCGGCATCACGCTCGGCCATCTGGTGCCCGGCGTCTTCCAGGCCATCGCCGCGGCGGAGGTCGCCAAGGTCAACCTGCCGGTGGCGGTGCTGATCTGGCTGATGATCGTGCCGATGCTGCTGAAGATCGACCTCGGCGCGCTGGGGCGGGTTCGTGAGCATTGGCGCGGCGTCGGCGTGACGCTGTTCATCAACTGGGCGGTCAAGCCCTTCTCGATGGCGCTGCTCGGCACGCTGTTCATCGGCAACCTGTTCGCACCGCTGCTGCCGCAGGACCAGATTTCCTCCTACATCGCCGGGTTGATCCTGCTGGCCGCCGCCCCCTGCACCGCCATGGTCTTCGTCTGGTCGAACCTCTGCGAGGGCGAGCCGCACTATACGCTGAGCCAGGTGGCACTGAACGACATCATCATGGTCTTCGCCTTCGCGCCGCTGGTCGGGCTTCTGCTGGGCGTCGCGTCGATCACCGTGCCGTGGGACACGCTCCTGCTGTCGGTGCTGCTCTACATCGTCATCCCCGTCGTCGCCGCCCAGCTGTGGCGCCGCAGCCTGCTGGGGACCGGCGGCGAGCCCGCGCTGAAGCGCACGCTGGACCTGATCCAGCCGGTCTCGCTGGTAGCGCTGCTGACCACGCTGGTGCTGCTGTTCGGCTTCCAGGGCGAACAGATCCTGGCCCAGCCGCTGGTCATCCTGCTGCTGGCGGTGCCGATCCTGATCCAGGTCTATTTCAACGCCGGGCTGGCCTACTGGCTGTCGCGCCGCTTCGGCGTGGCGTGGTGCGTGGCGGCGCCGGCGGCGCTGATCGGCGCCTCCAACTTCTTCGAGCTGGCGGTCGCCGCCGCCATCAGCCTGTTCGGTCTCGGCTCGGGCGCCGCGCTCGCCACCGTGGTCGGCGTGCTGGTCGAGGTGCCGGTGATGCTGTCGGTGGTGAAGATCGTCAAGGCGACCAAGCCCTGGTACGAGGGACGCACCCATGCATGATGTCCAACACGTCGAACACGATTCCTTCCCGAGCCTGGACGAGGCCTATTTCGAGGTGCCCGACCTCGGCGGGCTGACACCGGCGTGGCCATCGACCCACCCGCCGCGCATCCTGCTGCTCTACGGCTCGCTGCGGGAGCGCTCCTACAGCCGCTTCCTGGCCGAGGAATCGGCCCGGCTGCTCCGCCGCATGGGGGCGGAGACGCGCATCTTCGACCCCACCGGCCTGCCGCTGCCCGACAGCGTGCCGGCCGACCACCCCAAGGTGGCGGAGCTGCGCGCCCTGTCGCAATGGTCGGAAGGTCAGGTGTGGGTCAGCCCGGAACGCCACGGCACCGTCACCGGCATCCTGAAATGCCAGATCGACTGGCTGCCGCTGGAAAGCGGCGGCGTCCGGCCGACACAGGGGCGGACGCTGGCGGTGATGCAGGTGTCCGGCGGCTCGCAGTCCTTCAACGCGGTCAACGCCATGCGCGTTCTCGGCCGCTGGATGCGGATGGTGACCATCCCCAACCAGTCCTCCGTCGCCAAGGCCTATCAGGAGTTCGACGAGGCCGGGCGGATGAAGCCGTCGCCCTATTACGACCGCGTGGTGGATGTGATGGAGGAGCTGGTCAAGTTCACCCTGCTGGTGCGCGACCGCAGCGACTATCTGACCAGCCGCTACAGCGAACGTCGCGAGGCCGGGCTGAAGGAGGCGAGCGAGGCGCAGGCCCTCGCCGCGGCGGCGATGAGCGGGCAAAAGTCCGGTGGGGGCACGGCAGACTGATCCCCCCGCGCAGCGGTCCCGGCCCCGCCGCCGGGACCCTTGCCGCATTCCTGCACAACCGTTGCGCAAAGTTTCGGGTCGATCCGAAGAGCCGCTCAGGTCCACATGGTGACAAACAATCCCATGGGAGGACAATAGGATGACCACCGAACTTCAGCACCTGATCGGCGGCAAGCTGGTTTCCGGAAAGTCGGGGCGGTTCGCCGACGTCTACTCCCCGATGACCGGCGAGGTGCGCGCCCGCGTGCCGCTGGCGAGCGTGGAGGAGATGCGCGCCGCGGTGGAGAACGCCAAGGAGGCGCAGCGCGGCTGGGCCGCCACCAACCCGCAGCGCCGCGCCCGCGTGCTGATGCGCTTCCTCGACCTCGTCCAGCGCGATTACGACGAACTGGCGCTGCTGCTGTCGCTGGAGCATGGCAAGACCATCGTCGACGCCAAGGGCGACATCCAGCGCGGTCTTGAGGTGGTGGAGTTCGCCTGCGGCATCCCGCACCTGTTGAAGGGCGAGTTCACCGACGGCGCCGGCCCCGGCATCGACATCTATTCGATGCGCCAGCCGCTGGGCGTCGTCGCCGGCATCACGCCGTTCAACTTCCCGGCCATGATCCCGATGTGGAAGTTCGCCCCGGCCATCGCCTGCGGCAACGCCTTCATCCTGAAACCGTCGGAGCGCACCCCCGGCGTGCCGGTCAAGCTGGCCGAGCTGATGCTGGAAGCCGGCCTGCCGGCGGGCGTCCTCAACGTCGTCCACGGCGACAAGGTGGCGGTGGACGCCATCCTCGACGACCGCGACATCAAGGCGGTGGGCTTTGTCGGCTCCACCCCGATCGCCGAATACATCTACAACCGCGGCTGTGCGGCCGGTAAGCGGGTGCAGTGCTTCGGCGGCGCAAAGAACCACGCGCTGGTGATGCCGGACGCCGACCTCGACCAGGCGACCGACGCGCTGATCGGCGCCGGTTACGGTGCGGCGGGCGAGCGCTGCATGGCGATCTCTGTCGTCGTGCCGGTCGGCAAGAAGACCGCCGACGCCCTGATGGAACGGCTGATCCCGCGGGTGGAAAGCCTGAAGGTCGGCCCGTCCACCGACAGCAGCGCCGATTTCGGCCCGCTGGTGACGCGCGAACATCTGGAGCGCGTGAAGTCCTACGTCGATATCGGCGTCAAGGAAGGTGCCAAGCTGGCGGTCGACGGCCGCGAGTTCAGCATGCAGGGCTACGAGAACGGCTTCTACATGGGCGGCTGCCTGTTCGACGAGGTCAAGCCGGACATGCGCATCTACAAGGAGGAGATCTTCGGCCCGGTCCTCTCCGTCGTCCGCGCCGACTCCTATGAAGAGGCGCTGGCCCTGCCGAACGACCACGAATACGGCAACGGCGTCGCCATCTTCACCCGCGACGGCGACGCCGCCCGCGACTTCGCCTCCCGCGTCGATGTCGGCATGGTCGGCATCAACGTTCCGATCCCGGTTCCGCTCGCCTACTACACCTTCGGCGGCTGGAAGCGTTCGGGCTTCGGCGACCTGAACCAGCACGGCCCCGACGCGGTGCGCTTCTACACCAAGACCAAGACCGTCACCTCCCGCTGGCCCTCGGGCGTCAAGGAAGGCGCCAGCTTCGTCATTCCGACCATGGATTGATGGGCGTAACATTCCCCCTCCCGCCTCCGGCGGGAGGGGGGTTACACGAGGTGACGCATGTCCTTTGAACTGACCGAAGACCAGGTCGCCATCCGCGACATGGCGCTGTCCTTCGCCCGCGATGAGCTGGCGCCCAATGCCGTCGAGTGGGACCAGAAGAAGCATTTCCCCGTCGACACCCTGCGCGCCGCCGGCGAACTCGGCATGGGCGGCATCTATGTGTCGGAGGACCATGGCGGCTCGGCGCTGAGCCGCTTCGACGCCGTGGTGATCTTCGAGGCGCTGAGCCAGGGCTGCCCGACCATCGCCTCCTACATCTCCATCCACAACATGGTGGCGGGGATGGTGGACAATTTCGGCAATGACGAGCAGAAGGCCCATTGGCTGCCCAAGCTCTGCACCATGGAATGGCTGGCCAGCTATTGCCTGACCGAGGCCAACGCCGGCTCCGACGCCGCGGCTCTGCGCACCAGGGCGGTGCGCGACGGCGACGGCTACATCCTGAACGGCGCCAAGCAGTTCATTTCCGGCGCCGGCAGCTCCGACCTCTATCTCGTCATGGCCCGCACCGGCGAAGACGGCCCCGGCGGCATCAGCGCCTTCCTGGTGCCCAAGGACACCCCCGGCCTCTCCTTCGGCGCCAACGAGCACAAGATGGGCTGGAACGCCCAGCCGACCCGCGCCGTCATCATGGAGGACGCCCGCGTCCCCGCCTCCGCCCTGCTGGGGCAGGAGGGGATGGGCTTCAAGTTCGCCATGAAGGGGCTGGACGGCGGCCGCATCAACATCGCCGCCTGCTCCATCGGCGGCGCCCAGGCCGCGCTCGACAAGGCGCTGACCTACATGAGCGAGCGCAAGGCCTTCGGCCAGTCGCTCGACCGTTTCCAGGCGCTGCAGTTCCGTATCGCCGACATGGCGACGGAGTTGGAGGCAGCCCGCACCTTCGTCCACCGCGCCGCCTCGGCGCTGGACGCCAAGAGCAAGGACGCCACCCGCCTCTGCGCCATGGCGAAGCGCTTCGCCACCGACACCGGTTTCGAGGTGGCGAACAACGCCCTGCAGCTGTTCGGCGGCTACGGCTATCTGGCGGATTACGGCGTGGAGAAGATCGTCCGCGACCTGCGGGTCCACCAGATCCTGGAAGGCACCAACGAGATCATGCGCCTGATCGTCTCGCGCAGCGAGATCGGGCGGATGGCCTGACCAACACGGAACCTCATCCCCTCTTCCCCCCCGGGGAGAGGGTTAGGGTGAGGGGGGCACGCGGCGGCCCTCCGGCAAAAATCCAGCATGTGCATCCCCCTCACCCCGACCCTCTCCCCGGGGGGGAGAGGGGGAAGCAACCAAAAAACCAAACCAACGGGAGACGCGACGATGGCGGTGATCGGTTTCATCGGATTGGGCAACATGGGCGGCCCGATGGCCGCGAACCTCGTGAAGATGGGGCATCAGGTGGTGGGCTACGACCTGTCCACCGCCGCGATCGACGCGGCCAAGGCGGCCGGCGTCACCATTGGCGAGTCCCCGGCGGCCATCGCCGCCGCGTCGGAGGTGGTCGTCACCATGCTGCCGGGCGGCCGCCATGTTCTGGGCGTCTATGACGGCGACACGGGCATCGTCGCGGTGGTGAAGCCGGGCACTCTGCTGATCGACTGCTCCACCATCGACGTGGACTCCGCCCGCAAGGCCCATGCCCTGGCCGCGGCCAAGGGTGCGGCCTCGCTCGACGCGCCGGTGTCGGGCGGTGTCGGCGGTGCGGCTGCCGGCACGCTGACCTTCATGGCCGGCGGCGAGCCGGACGCCTTCGAACGCGCCCGGCCGATCCTGGAAGCCATGGGCAAGAAGATCGTCCATTGCGGCGGCGCCGGTGCCGGTCAGGCGGCGAAGATCTGCAACAACATGATCCTCGGCATCTCGATGATCGGCGTCTGCGAGGCCTTCGTCCTGGCGGAGAAGCTCGGGCTGTCGCATCAGGCGCTGTTCGACGTGTCGTCCACCTCGTCGGGCCAGTGCTGGTCGCTGACCAGCTATTGCCCGGTCCCCGGCCCGGTCCCCACCAGCCCGGCCAACCGCGATTACCAGCCCGGTTTCGCGGCGGCGCTGATGCTGAAGGACCTGAAGCTGGCCCAGGAAGCGGCGCAGAGCGCCGGCGCCCCCACCCCGCTGGGTGCCGCTGCGGCACAGCTCTACGCCATGATGAACGCGCAAGGCGAGGGCGGCACCGACTTCTCCGGCATCATCCGTATGCTGCGCGGCGAAGGCTGAGCTACATGGCCGGCGGGGGCAGGAACAGCGCCTGCTCCCGCCGGACCAGATCGGCGATGTAGTCTGCGGTCATGGATATCCGCGCCAGCGACCGCAGATCCTCGTGCACGATCAGCCAGAAGGACCGGGTGATCGTCAGTTCTTCCGGCAGGACCGGCACAAGATCGGGCTCAGCGCCGGCGATGAAGGCCGGCAGCATGCACAGGCCGGCGCCGGCCTGCGTCGCCTTCAGCTGGGCGACGAGGCTGCTGCTCTTGATGCGCGGCACCACCTCCCCGATCGTCTCGACATAGTCCAGTTCGGGCGCGAAAATCAGGTCGTCGATGTAGCCGATGAAGGACTGGCCGCGCAGGTCGGCCCGGCTGCGAATCGGTGGCCGGGCGTCCAGATAGGCGGCTGTGCCGTACAGCCCCAGCCGGTAATCGGTGAGCTTCCGGGCATAAAGCCGCCCTTCCTGCGGACGCGACAGGCTGATGGCGATGTCGGCCTCGCGCTTGGACAGGCTGAAGACGCGCGGCATGGCGACCAGCTGCACCTCCAGCTCCGGATGGCGTTCGCACAGGCTCCCGATGCGCGGCGCCAGGAAACAGCTGCCGAAGCCGTCCGGCGCCCCGATGCGCACCGCGCCGGCAAGCGCCAGATCGCCATCGGCCACCATGCCCTGCGCCAGAAGCGCCGCGCTCTCCATCACCTCGGCGGTCTGTTTCAGCCGCTCGCCCTGCGGCGTCAGGGTGAATCCGCTGGGCCGGCGTTCGAACAGGGTGACGCGCAATGCGTCCTCCAGCGCCGAGATGCGGCGGCTGACCGTGGTGTGGTCGGCACGCAGGCGCTGGGCCGCCGTGGTCAATGTACCGGCGCGGGCCACCGCCAGGAAGAATCGCAGGTCGTTCCAATTGAAATCGGCCATGTCCGCCGGCGCCGCCGTCCATTCTCGCTGGTGAAGCTGGGGCCGAACTGTCCCATCAACCCGCCCCTCTGACAAGAGCGCCAAGCCGCCCCTGCGACAACGCCGCACCCGGTGCGAACACAAGCACCGAAAGAGCATGCCCCGAAGGAGTACCGCATCTTTCGGGGTCCGCCCCCATTTCGCGTGGACGAAGCGCCCGCCTGTTGCGTTTATCTGTTGAGGGATGCGGCGTTCCTGACGACTGCGAAGAACGAAAGGACGGGCGATGCCGGGCGAGGGCCGGACGGGGAACTGGAGCGGATCGGCAATGGCGATGCCGACAGCGATGATCGCGGCAGCGACGCTTGCCGTCCTTGTCGCGGCTGCGGCACCACCGGCCTCCGCTGAACCGCTGCTGTCCGCGCCGGAGGCCGATGCCCCCCTGCCCTCCCCCGCTCCGTCAACGCCCGATCCGGCGCCAGTCCCGGTAACGGTTCAGGCCCCGGCCACGCCTCAGACCGACGCCTTCGACTGCTGGCTTCTTGACCCGAACCGGCTGGAGAAGGCCGCCGACCAGGGCCTGTGCGGCGATGCCTTCGCCCGCGCGCCGGAAATCGCCTCCCTGCCCGACGCCCCTCCCCTGCCCGCAGTGACGCCGCCGCGCAAGCCGAAGGCCCCGGAACGGCGGATCCGCACGTCGAACCGGGGTTCCAGCCACAGCCAAACCCATACGACGGGCACGTCGGCGGCCCAGGTGTCCCGTACCGGCGGAGGCGGCGGAGACTTCTTCAGCAACTTCCAACGCGATTTCCGGGCGCTGGGCGACCTGCTGGGCGGTGGATCGTCACCGCGCCGGGGCGACGGCGGCGGCGCGCCCGGTTCCCACACGTCTCACCGAAACTGACGGCACCGGAACCGAGGCGCCTTACGACGCGTCGTCCGGCTCCGTGCCGACATCCTCCGCCCCCATATCCTCGGCCCCCATGTCCTCGGCAACGACGTCGATGGTGACGCCGGTTCGCCCCGGCCGGCCGTGGTCATGCTCCGGGTCGATGCCGTGGTCACGCCGCAACTCGTCGCGAACCTCCGCGATGCGGGCGCGCAGCCGGGCATATTCGGCCAGAAGCTGGCGACGCCGGTCGTTCGGCGTCACGTCCTTCGGCGGGCGCAGCGAGCGCTTGAAGTCGATCAGCTGGCGGCGGGTCACGTCGGGACGGACCAGTCCCTCGGCCTTCGCGCGCTCCAGCTCGTCCGGTGTCATGGTGACGATCTGATAGGCGACGCTTTCCGCCCCCGGCAGCACCTCCAGCGACAGCCGCCCGGTATCCACCGCCTCCGCCACCGCGCGGAAGCGAAAGGCGGTCTCGACCGAAAACGGCATGTCGCTCTCGATCATCGCCTCGAAATCGCCGTGGGGCAGGATTTCCTTGGCGCGGTTCAGATAGCGGCCGATCGACAGGAATTCCTTGCGGCTGCGGTTCCAGTGATAGCGGATTTCCTGCGCGAATTCCTGCCGGGTGTGGCAGGGCACGATGGCGTCGCTGATGTCCGACGCCCGGCGGTCGGCCTTTGACGGCGCCACCGCCGCGGTGTTGCGGGCCGGCACCGTGGGCGCCGCGGGCTGGGCAGCCGGCTGGGGAGCGGCCTTGCCCTGCTCCGCCACCTTCTTCATGAAGGACTTCACGTTGGCCATATTCAAATCCCCCGGGTTCAAATCCCCAACTCGTGCCGGATGAAGTACCAGGCGCCCAGGCATTCGTCGGCGCCGTTCACCGCACCGACATCGACGATGGAGCAGCCGATGTCGTCGACCCGGTGCATGTCCTCGATGTCCGGCACCTCGTGCGGGACCAGCCGCCCGACCCGGCCCAGTTCCAGCTTCGCTTCCCGCAGGCTGACCGACCGGCGCTTGACCCGGTTCAGCAGGAAGGCGGCGGGGCGGCCGTAATCGCGCAGGAACTCCATCCAGGGGATGACGCTCATCTTGTCGAAACGCCCCACGCCGGTCGGCACCAGAACGAGGTCGGCGCGGCGCAGCAGGATCTTGGTCGCTTCGGGATAGAGTTCCACCGACGGCGGCGTGTCGATGAAGATCACGTCGTAGCGGGCAGGGTCGATCTGGGACAGCGCCGCGTCGATCTCCTCCAGCGTGCCTTCATAATGGTCGATGGCGGCGACGTCGTGCGGACGGCGCAGTTCATGCCACTGGCCCAGCGTGCGCTGCGGATCGAAATCCAGCGTCGCGACGCGCATGCCGTCCTTGGCGGCCGCCACCGCGGTGTTCTTGCAGCTGGTGGTCTTTCCGGTGCCGCCCTTCGGCGCGCTGTAAACCACCCAGCGGGCGGGCTTCTGCGCAGTCGTCTGTACCGGATCAACGGCATTCTGCCCCGCCTGCTTGCCGGTCGGTTTACCTGCCGGTTTGCCTGCAGATTTCCGTGTGGCGACGGCGGTCGGATCGGCCATCTGTTCCCCCTGCATCGCGTGCCCGTCTTCTGGATGGCCTTCTTATTAGCGGATCGGCAGTCGGGTCGAAAGGGCAAAGGCGGGACCTGAACCATTGAAATAGAGAGTTTCTGTACCGAAAAGGCATTACCGGTAACGCTTTCCGGGGCAGTTCCGTTACCGGTAACGCTTCCGGCACGACACACGCCCCCTCGCGCATTGCGGCAACGAAACATTCCGTCACCACTTTCGGCATTTCCGCCCCGCGCCTGCGTCGCTAAAATGTTTCGCATTCCAAGAAGCCGGACAGGATATCGCCTTCCCGCGAGCATCGGGGGCTTGGGCTGGGGAGTGGATCGGTGATGCGGGGATCGGGTGTGAAGGACGGATCGGTGGGACAGGCTGTGGACGCCCGAGAGGAACGCATCGGAACCCGACTGAGGCACGCCCTGTGCCGCACCACCGCATTGGCGGGAGCGGCGCGTCTGGCGGTCATCACCGCCGTGGCCGCCCTCGGCCTGCCGGCCCTGCCCGCCTTCGCCAACCCCGAAGGCGGCGTGGTCACCGAAGGCAGCGCCACCATCCAGTCCACAGGACCCGGCCGGCTCGACGTCATCCAATCCACCTCGAAGGCGGTGATCGACTGGCAACGCTTCGGCATCGGGGAGGGCGAGCACACCAACTTCCGGCAGCCCGACGCCGGCTCCATCACGCTGAACCGCGTCACCGGCCCCGATCCCTCCGCCATCATGGGGCGGCTGACCGCCAACGGGCAGGTCTGGCTCGTCAACCCGAACGGCATCCTGTTCGGCCCGAACGCCAGCGTCGATGTCGGCGGGCTGGTCGCCACCACCCACGACATCCGCAACGAAGACTTCATGGCCGGCCGCTACGGCTTCGAAGGCCGCGCCGGCTCCACCGCGACGGTGGAGAATGAGGGCACCATCACAGTGGCACAGGCCGGGCTGGCGGCGCTGGTCGCGCCCGGCGTCGCCAACCGCGGCACCATCCACGCCCGGCTGGGCGAAGTGACCCTGGCCTCCGGCCGGCGCTTCGTCGTCGACCTGTTCGGCGACCAGAAGATCAACATCGCGGTGGACGCCCAATCCGATACGAAGACCGACGCGCGGCCCGTCGGTGCCGACGGCAAGCCGGTGGACGCGCTGGTCAGCAACAGCGGCAAGATCTTCGCCGATGGCGGCCGGGTGCAGATGACGGCGTCGGCCGCCAAGGGGCTGGTCGACCGCGTCGTCAACATGTCCGGCACCGTCCAGGCCCGGCGGGTGGAGCAGCAGGGCGGCGACATCGTCCTGCTCGGCGACGGCGGCGCGGTGGAGGTGTCGGGCACGCTGGATGCCGGCGGCAGCGGCGCCGGCCAGAGTGGCGGCTCCGTCATCGTGTCGGGCAACCGCACGGCGTTGACGGCATCGGCGCGCGTCACCGCGTCGGGCGCC
The DNA here is from genome assembly GCF_008364825.1 of Azospirillum sp. B21. Classification (GTDB taxonomy): domain Bacteria; phylum Pseudomonadota; class Alphaproteobacteria; order Azospirillales; family Azospirillaceae; genus Azospirillum. Next base: position 421,581 of record NZ_VTTO01000002.1, on the reverse strand, counting down.
GCCGGGGGAGGGGAGGTGCTGATCGGCGGTGACGTGCAGGGCGGCAAGGCGTCCGCCGCCACGCTGGCCGGCTACGACATCCGCCCGGCGCGCAAGCCGGTGCCGCCGTCGACCGAGACGGTTGTGGCGCAGGGGGCGACCATCGCCGCCGACGCCACCGGGAACGGCAAGGGCGGCAAGGTCGTGGTGTGGGCCGATGGCGGCACCCGCTTCGACGGCGCCGTCTCCGCCCGCGGCGGTGCGGCCGGCGGCAACGGCGGCTTCGTGGAGACGTCCGGCAAGCTGTCGCTGCAGGTGCGCGGCCGGGTCGATGCCGGGGCGCCGGCAGGCAAGGGCGGGTTCTGGCTGCTCGATCCATCCAAGGTCGTCATCGGCACCGACCCGGGCGATGAAAATCCCGACGACCCGGACCCGCCCCGCACGGTCATCGCTTCCTCGACGGTCGCAGCGTCGCTCGACCTCGGCACCAACGTCACCATTCAGACGGAGTCCACCACGGAGGGCAATGGCGACATCATCGTCAATGAAGCGATCAGAAAAGGGGCGGGAGGCGACGCAACCCTGAGGCTGAACGCTTACCGCAACATCTTCATCAGCCACGACATCATATCCAGCGCGGGCGCGCTGAACGTGACTCTAAACGCAGCGACCGGAACCGATGGCGGCATGGTGCGGATAACCGGACGGCCTGCATCTGATCCCAACCCCGGTCCAGTCAGCATTTTTACCAACGGCGGCACCTTCATCGTCGGCGGCGGAGCGAACCCGCGCACAAATCCCGCCATCGGCCCGGTCGGCAAGATCGACGGCATTAACCAGATGGGTCCGCGCACCGGCGTAGCGTTCACGAATGCGATCGTCTCGACCGGCTCCGGTTCCATCCTGATCAACGGCGAGGGGGGCGAGTACAATCTTCCCGGCAATCATGGCATCGCGCTGTACGACAGCCATCTGATAACGGGGACCGGTTCCATCACGCTGAACGGCGTGGGGGGCAGCGGCATGAACTACAGCGGCAATGTCGGCGTGCTGCTGGCGGCCTCTACGCTCCAGACCATGGGAGGTGCGGTCTCCATCACCGGCGTCGAAGGCCGCGGTGAAGGTTCCGACGGCAACGATGCTGTCCGCTTGGAAGCATTGTCCGCCATCACCGTGGCAGGCAATGGGGCGATCGACATCAGGGGAGGTGCCGACTCCGGACGCGACATCGTGCTGAGCGAAGCGACAATCAGCAATGAAGGCGCCCCGATCACCATCGACTCCGCCGGCAATCTTCTGCTCGACAGCAACACCATCCTCGCATCCGAAAGGGCGGTGAGGCTGAATGCCGCCTATGGGGTGTATCTGACGGACAGCCGCATCATAGTGGGCAATGGACCGGCCACGCTGAACAGCAACCGCAGCGGCGACGTGGGCGCCATCCGGCTGACCGCCAGCAGCATCGAGACCACCGGCGGCGCCATCACCCTGGGGGGCGGCAACGATCCGACAAGCGAGGCGGCCCAGGCCGACTCGTCCGACATGGCCGGCGTGCAGATCGACGCCAGTTCGCTGCACTCCAGCGGCGGCGCCATCTCCATTCGCGGGCAGGGCGCCCTTTATTCCAATGGGCCGCCTCCCAGCTATGTGGGGGAGAGCCATGGCGTCTCGATCACCGGGAACTCGGCCATCGGCTCCGGCACCGGGCGGATCACCATCCATGGCAAGGCGGTTTCCCAAGATGAAAGCCGGAATGCCGGCGTTCTGATCGAAGGCGCCACCGACGCGAACCCGACCATCGTCTCCCGTTCCACCGCTGCCGACGCCATCCGCATCGACGGCGACGCCACCGAAGCCGACTCCCTGGAGTCCTGGGGCGTGATGGTCAAAGGGACGGCGGCGATCCATTCGTCCGGCGGGGTCGCCATCACCGGCAAGGCCGGTGCATCGAGGGCCGATCTGGAGGTCGCCGGCATCGGCCTGGATGCCGAAGCCGATGGCAGCATCGAAATCGTGGCGGCCGCCGGAGAGGTATCCCTGCAGGGCACCGCTGGAACCGGCGAGATGCCGTTGGACGTGTACAGAAACGGAAATGTGGTGATCAGCGCTACGCCGGCACCTCCTCCTCCTCCGCCGCCTCCGCCGCCCCCGCCACCTCCGCCGCCTCCGGTATTGCCGCCGGTGACGCCGACGGTGCCGGAGGTTCCAACCACGCCGACCACCCCCACCACGCCAGGGAGCGACGGTAGAGACGGGGGCGGAACCGGCACGCCGTCCACCGACACGTCCGGGACGGATACGTCCGGCACCGATACGTCCGGCACCACCCCGGAAGGAACCGGAACCGGGTCGGCGGGCACCACCCCCTCGGACACATCGTCTTCCAGCGGCCAATCCGCCGCGGCCGGCAACAGCTCCGTACAGACGGTGCTGCAAACGGTGGCACAGATCGCAGCAAACCCGACAACAGCCACAACCGCGGCCACACCCGCGGCCACGACGACCGGCACGGCCGCCAGTACGACCACCAACGGCACCGCGACCACCGGCACGACCACTCCGGCAACCGGGGCCTCGACCACCGCAACCACCCCGCAGACCTTCCTGTCGGCGCTGGAACAGGGCACGGCCACCCAAGGCACGGCCACCCAAGGCACGGCCAGCCAGGGCACGGCCAGCCAGAACACCGCTCCCCAGACCGGGGACGGGCAGGGCACCCAGGCGGCGGGCGGCAGTTCGTCCTCCGGCAGCGGTCCGACCTCTCCGCCGCCGCCACCGCCGCCTCCCGCCGGCCCATCGACGGTGGTGCTGCCGTCCGGCCGCTCCGTCACCTTCACGGCAGAGGCGACGCAGGCCTACGCCTCCGGCGCCACCCTGTCGCAACCGGGCCCGCAGCTTCTCGCCTCGCCTCAGGTCCAGGCGGCGGCCGGCTCCATCATCCAGGCTGCCGGCGGCGGCGGCATGGCGCAGGCGGTGACGACGCTGGCGACCGGCACGCTGTCGCTGCCGGAACAGCGCGCCGTGCTGGCCAGCGTTCCCGTCCCCACCCTGATCGGCGGCCTGACCGCCAGCAGCGATCCGGTGGCGGTGCGCGTCGGCGGCATCCTGCAGAACAGCGCGGCCGGCCAGCCCGGCGGCTATGCCCAGGTGCGCGCCACGGTGACCCAGGCCAACCTGCCGCCCCAGGTCGCCCGCACCTACCTCGCCATGGTGCAGCGGGTGGAGCGCGAACAGCGCACCCAGGCCTTTTCCGGCGCGCTCCGCCAACTGGCGGCGAACCCGGCGGCAGCGGACATGTTCGGCCAGCCGAACGCCTCCTCGGCTCCGCCCAGCCTGCAACAGGCACGCGGCGGCCGCACCCGCGGCGGCAGCATGACCCTGCGCGGCATCGTCGCCGACAGCGCCAATCTGGCCGAAGCGCGGGTGAACGGCCGCTGGGTCTTCATCGACGAGCAGGGGCAGTTCCGCACCAGCATCCCGGTGGAACCGGGGGCGACCGAAGCCACGCTGACCATGACCGACGAGACGGGCAAGACGACCGAGCAGCGCATCGCCATCGATGCCGCCGCCGCCACACCCGACCCGGCCGCTCCGCCGAAGCCGCGCAAGATCGCCCTGATGATCGCGGTCGACAGCTACCGCGATACCGGCATTCCCGCCCTGGCCACGCCGGACGCCGACATCAAGGCGGTGGGCAAGGCGCTGAACGATCATCTCGGCTACGAGACGCGGGTGCTGCGCAACCCGACCAAGGCACAGATCGGCGAGGCGCTGCGCAAGCTCGGCCGCGAGGTGGGCGAGCAGGACCAGGTGATGGTCTATTATGCCGGTCACGGCTATGAGCTGGCGGAAACCGGTGCCGGCTATTGGCTGCCGGCCGATGCGGAGACCACCAGCGCCCGCAACTGGGTGTCGAACAACGACATCGGCCGCTTCCTCAGCCGCATGCCGGCCAAGCATGTGATGCTGGTGTCGGACAGCTGCTATTCCGGCGCCTTCACCAAGGAACAGAAGGTCGATGCCGCCCGCCTCGCCAACGAGCAGGAGATCCGTCAGCGCCGGTCGGTGATGGCGCTATCGTCGGGCGGCGATGAACCCGTGGCCGACGGCGAGGTGAACTCCCCCTTCGCCACGGCACTGAAAAAGCGGGTGCTGGCGCTGCCGAAGGACAGCAACGGCTTCGCGCTGTACCAGCAGGTCCGCGAGGACGTGACCCGCGACGCCCCGCAGACCCCGCAATACGGCGTGATCCGCACCGCCGGCTACGACGAAGGCGGCGACTTCCTGCTGGACCTGCCCGACCGCGCGATGAACTGAGGAAAACACGATGATTGCCCTCTCCCGTCCCGGGAGAGGGAGACCACTCCCCCAATTTCCACTGGCGCATAGTTTCAAAAGAAACTATATGAGCGACAAATGGTCGCGCCCGGCACCACGCCGGCCGTATCCCCCGGATAAGGGAGCAGCCCGCATGACGTCCCCCGCCTTCACCTACCAGTCCGGCTTCGGCAACGAGTTCGCGACGGAGGCGCTGCCGGGCGCGCTGCCCGTCGGCCGCAACTCGCCGCAGCGCCCGCCCTACGGACTCTATGCCGAACAGATCAGCGGAACCGCCTTCACGGCCCCCCGTGCGCACAACCGCCGCTCCTGGCTCTACCGCATTCGCCCGGCGGTGGTGCATGAGCCGTTCCGGCCGATGGAGTCCGGCCGGCTGACCAGCCGCTTCGACGAGGTGCCGGCCCCGCCGACGCAACTGCGCTGGAACCCGCCGCCGATGCCGGACGCGCCGACCGACTTCGTTGCCGGGCTCGTCACCATGGGCGGCAACGGCGGACCGCAGGCGCAGGCGGGCTGCGGCATCCATCTCTACGCCGCCAACCGGTCGATGGAGGGACGCTTCTTCTACGATGCCGACGGCGAGTTGCTGATCGTGCCGCAGCAGGGCCGGCTGCGCCTGTTCACCGAGCTGGGCGTGCTGGAGGTCGAACCGCAGGAGATCGCGCTGATCCCCCGCGGCCTGCGCTTCCGCGTCGAACTGCCGGACGGCACCGCCCGCGGCTATGTCTGCGAGAATTACGGCGCGCCCTTCCGCCTGCCGGACCTTGGCCCCATCGGTTCAAACGGGCTGGCCAACCCGCGCGACTTCCTGACCCCCGGCGCTTGGTACGAGGATGTCGAGGGTGCCTTCGAACTGGTGGCGAAGTTCGACGGCCATCTGTGGAGCGCGCCTATCGGCCATTCGCCGCTGGACGTCGTCGCTTGGCACGGCAACCACGCGCCATGCAAATACGACCTGCGCCGCTTCAACACCATCGGCTCGATCAGCTTCGATCACCCGGATCCGTCGATCTTCCTGGTGCTGCAATCGCCCAGCGACACGCCCGGTGTCGACAGCATCGACTTCGTCATCTTCCCGCCGCGCTGGCTGGTGCAGGAGGACACCTTCCGCCCGCCCTGGTTCCACCGCAACATCGCCAGCGAGTTCATGGGCCTGATCCATGGCGTCTACGACGCCAAGGAGGAAGGGTTCCTGCCCGGCGGGGCAAGCTTGCACAACTGCATGAGCGGCCACGGGCCGGATGCGGAGACCTTCGCCAAGGCCACCGCCGCCGACACCACCCGGCCGCAGCGGGTCGGCGACACCATGGCCTTCATGTTCGAAACGCGCGCCGTCATTCGTCCGACGCGGCACGCACTGGAAACTGCCGAGCTTCAGCACGATTATTACCGCTGCTGGCAGGGGCTGGCGAAGCGCTTCGACCCGCACCGCCCGTAAGCGGGCAGGGCGGAGCACCCGCCGGCCCCGACCATGCGACAATTTGTCTCGACGGCACGCGCGCGGCCTTTCACACTGCGCCTTGCCGATCCGTGAAGCGCAGGGGAGGGGCCGATGGGGGCCGCTATGGGCAAAGAATTGGAATCCAGGTCGCTGCTCGACCGCATGATCGATCGGCTGACCGTGCAACGCGACGCGCTGGCCTGGGCCGAGCGTGCCGTCGCCGGCCGCGACGGCATGGTGCTGGAGGTGGGGCTGGGCAAGGGCCGCACCTTCGACCATCTGCGCCACCTGTTCCCGCCGCGCGACATCCTGGTCTTCGACATGTGGGTCCGGGTGCCGCCGGAACTGACGCCGGACGAGGACCGTCTGTTCGTCGGCGATTTCCAGGAAACCATGCCGGCGGCGGCGGAGCGGTTCGGCCGCTGCGCCCGGCTGGCCCATGCCGATTTCGGCAGCACCGACCGCAGCCACGACGCCCGCCAAGCGGCTTGGCTGGCGCCGCTGATCGACGCGCTGATGCTGCCGGGCGGCGTCGTGCTGTCCGACCGGCCGCTGGAGCGTCCCAACTGGACCCCGCTTCCCCTGCCGGCGGACGAACGCTGGCCCTACCATGCCTGGCGGGTGGAAGGCTGAGCGGTGCGGCGCCCATGCAGGGGGCAGGCATGCCGGGCGAAGGCATAAGGCCGGCAGTGGAAAACGGCCCGGCTGACGCCAATCTTCAGTCCCTTCCGCCCGTAAGGCCTCCGGCACCCATGCCGGGCTCCGCGGGGGCGGACGACGGTCGCGACGCTGAAGGCCTTTGATGGACCGCAATATTTTTCAATTCATTTGGAAGCACAGCGGCCGACAGCAGATCCTGCTCGCCCTGTTGACGATCGCGTCCTTCCCGGTGCTCTACGCATCGCTGGAACTGCCGAAGATCATCATCAACCGGGCCTTGTCCGATCCCCAGCCGGAACGCGAGATCCTGGGCGTCACCATGGGTCCGGTGACCTATCTGCTGGTGCTGTGCTTCACCTTCCTGGCGCTGGTGCTGGCCAACGGCGCCTTCAAGATGCGCATCAACACCTTCAAGGGGGTTGTCGGCGAACGGCAGGTGCGGCGGCTGCGCTTCATGCTGCTGGACCGCATGCTGCGCTTCCCGCTGCCGCATTTCTCCAAGGTCAGCCAGGGAGAGCTGATCTCCACCGTCGCGTCGGAAACCGAACCGCTGGCCGGCTTCATCGGCGATTCCTTCGCCCAGCCGCTCTACCAGGGCGGCACGATGCTGACGATCCTGCTGTTCCTGTTCATCCAGCAGCCGACCATCGGACTGGTGTCGATCGCGCTGATCCCGGTTCAGGCCTACATCATCCCCAAATTGCAGATCAAAGTGAAGCTGCTGGGGAAGGAGCGGGTTCGCAAGGTCCGGCAGCTGTCCGAACGCATCGGCGAAAGCGTGGAGAATGTCCGCGAGGTCCGCGTCAACGGCACCATCCGCTACGTCCTGGCCGAATTCTCCCAATATCTCGGCAGCATCTACTGGATCAGGCTGGAGATCTACAAGCGCAAGTATTTCGTCAAGTTCCTGAACAACTTCATCAACCAGATCACGCCCTTCTTCCTATTCTCCATCGGCGGTTATCTGGTCCTGCAGGGCGACCTGACCATCGGCGCGCTGGTGGCGGCGCTGTCGGCCTTCAAGGACCTGACCGCCCCCTGGAAGGAGCTGCTCGACTATTACCAGAACATGATCGACGCCCAGATCAAGTACGAGCAGATCGCCGACCAGTTCTCTCCGCCCTTCCTGTTCGACTGGAGCCCGTCGACGCCCGCCACGCCCGCCGACCTGAAGGCCCCGCTGCGGCTGGAGGCGGTGACCTGGGCCAATGAATACGGCGACCGCATGCTGCAGCGGCTGTCGCTGGAGGTGCCGCCGGGCGCGCTGGTCGGCATCGCCGGCACCAACGCGCTGGCGCTGCGCCGTCTGGCCGAGGTGCTGGTGCGCCTGTCGCCGCCGACCTCCGGCCGCATCACCATCGGCGACCAGACGCTGGACCAGCTGCCGCTCGACCTGCTTGGGCGCCGCATGGCCTATGCCAGCCCGGAACCGCGCATGTTCACCGGCAGCATGATGCAGAACATCACCTATGGGCTGCGCCATCGCCCGCCGCCCGACGATCCGGAAACCATGAGCCCCGCCCGCCGGCGCGAGATCGTGGAGGCCGAGGCGTCCGGCAACTCCGCCGACAGCATGGAAGGCATCTGGACCGATTTCGCCATGATCGGCGCGACCGACTGGGCCAGCCTGCGGCCCTGGTTCATGCAGTGTCTGGCGGCGACCGGCGGCGAAGGCGCCGTCTACCAGCGCGGCCTGCGCGAGGTGTTCGACCCCGACGACTATCCCTTCGTCGCCCAGCCGCTTCTGCGCGCCCGCCACTGGCTGCGCGACGCCATCGGCGAACGCGGGATGGACAAGCTGCTGGCCCGTTTCGACCGCGACCGCTTCAACCCCTATGCCAGCCTGGCGGAGAACCTGCTGTTCGGCCTGCCGGACGGCAAGCGGCTGACCGTCGCCCGCATGGTCAGCGACCCCACCATCCGCGCCCTGATGGAGGCGCACGGGCTGTGGGACTCCGCGGTGCGTCTGGGCCGGCGTTTCGCCATGCGGGTGGTGAGCGTCTACCGCGACAGCGCCGACGGCGACGTCATGATCATGCGCTACCCGCACATCGACGACTCCCTGTTCGAGGAATTGGTGGAGGCCGTCACCCGCCTCAAGCGCCGGTCCGAACGGCCCCAGCGCCGCCACCAGGAGGCGGACACGCTGCTGTTCGCCACCATGTTCCTGATGATCGTGCCCAAGCGCGACGGCATGGATTTCGCCCCGCCGCCGGAACGCGAGGCAATCATGGCGATCCGCCGCCGCCTGCTGGACGACATGCCGCAGGAGCTGCGCGACAAGGTCGCCGTCTTCGACCCGGATCTCTACCACCCGCGCCTGAACGTGATCGACAACCTGCTGTTCGGCCGCATCACAACGGAGGATCCGCGCGCGATCACGCAGCTGCGGGCATTGGTGGACGAGGCGCTGGAGCGGACCGACGCGCGCGCCTTCGTGCTGATCCTGGTGGCGCTGGGCGAGGTCGGCATCGGCGGCTCCCTGCTGCCGATCAGCGTGCGCCAGCGGGTGCAGCTGATCCGCGGCCTGATGAAGAAGCCCGACATCTTCGTGATCTATCAGGCGCTCAACAGCTACGACCCCGAAGAGCGGCTGCGCATCTTCCTGCGCATGAAGGAACTCCTGCCGACCATGACGATGATCGTGCTGGAGGAACGGATCACCGACAACCCGGCCTTCGATGCGATCTACGACCTGGAGGACGGCCGGCTCGTCCGGCGCGGCCAGAACGGCGGCGACCAGCAGGAGGACAGCATGCCCGGAGACGGGGAGGGCACCGACGAGCCCGCCCTGCGGCTGCTGTCGCGCTCCCCCGTCTTCTCCGACCTGCCGGAAACGGTGCTGCGCCGCATGCTGGCGGCATCGGAATGGCGGGCGGTGTCGGCCGGCGACTTCATCTACCGCAGCGGCGAGCCGTCGGAATTCGTCTTCGTCCTGGCGGAAGGCGAGGCGGAGTTGGTGCGGCTGATGCCCGACAACCAGCCGCCGCTGCACATCGCCTACATCAAGCCGCCGGAGGTGATCGGCGAGGTGGAGTTGCTGGCCGGCGTCCGCCGCTTCTCCACCATCCGGGCGCGCACCGACCTGCGTCTGCTGCGGCTGGACGGTGCGGCGATGCTGCGGCTTCTGCCGTCGGTGCCGGACCTGCCGATGCGGGTGATCCAGCAGATCGGCAAGCGCCTGACCAGCGAGGGACCGGCCGGCTCGGTGCCCACCCCGACGCCAGCAGAAACCAAGGCCGACAGCCGTACTGAAACAGAAGCATGACGAAATGAACGCCATGGGGCAGGGACGCCAAGCATCCCCTCTCCCCCCCGGGGAGAGGGTTAGGGTGAGGGGGGCGCACAGCGAGGATTCTCGGGATGGCCACGCCATGCCTCCCCCTCACCCCGACCCTCTCCCCGCTTTCGGCGGACCTCTGGTCCGCCTGTCGCGTCAGCGCAAACGAAGTTTGCGCGAGAGCGGGGGGGAGAGGGGGATAACGGCGCATTGCGGCTGGCCTCGGAAAATAGGCGGGAGAGCGCCAAGATGCTGAAGGTGGAGGGGCTGACGATCCGTTTCCGCAATGCGCCGGTCGACCGTCCGGTCGTCGACGGCGTCGGCTTCTCGGTCGGGGCGGGGCAGAGCGTGGCGCTGGTCGGCGAATCCGGATCCGGCAAGACGCTGACCTGCCGCAGCATCCTGGACATCCTGCCCCGCGGGGCGGAGGTGGCCGGCGGCTCCATCCTGTTCGGCGGGGGGCCGGAGGCGGTCGACCTGCTGCGCCTGCCGCGGTCGGGCCTGCGCGACATCCGCGGCAGCCGCATCTCGATGATCTTCCAGGAACCGATGAGCGCGCTGTCGCCGCTCCACAGCATCGGCGACCAGACCATGGAGGTGCTGCGGCTGCACGGCCACTGCAACCGCCGGAGCGCCCGCGACCAGTGCCTCGCCATGTTCGAGCGGGTGGGCTTCCCCGATCCGCAGCGCGCCTTCCGCTCCTACCCGTTCCAGCTGTCGGGCGGCCTGCGCCAGCGGGCGATGATCGCCATGGCGATGGTGGCGCGCCCGCAGCTGCTGATCGCCGACGAGCCGACCACGGCGCTGGATGTCACCCTGCAGGCCCAGGTGCTGGCGCTGATCAAGGAGCTGCAGGCGGAGACCGGCATGGCCGTGCTGCTGGTCACCCACGACTTAGGCGTGGTCGCCAACATGGCCGACGCCGTGGTGGTGATGCGCGCCGGCCGGGTGATGGAGTCCGGCTGCTGCGCCGACGTTCTGGGCCGGCCGCTGCACGGCTACACCCGCAAGCTGATGGCCGCCGCCCCCTCCATCCCCGAGATGACCTGCGCGATTCCCGCTTCGGGCGCGGAGGACGCCATCCTGGAGTTCCACGACGTCGCCAAGACCTATGAGCGCGGCTCCACCCGCGTGCGGGCGCTGGACGGGATCGACCTGTCCGTGCGACGGGGGGAGACGCTGGCCATCGTCGGCGAGTCAGGATCAGGCAAGACGACGATGGCGCGGCTTGCGATGCTGGCGGAGCGGCCGGACCCCGGCGGCCGCCTGCTGTTCCGGCCGTCCGCCGGGCAGCCGCCGCTCGACCTTCTTTCCGCCGCGGGGCCGGAGCTGACCGCCTACCGCCGCCGTGCCCAGATGGTGTTCCAGGATCCCTATGCCTCCCTCAGTCCCCGCATGAGCGTCGGCGAGATCATCGCGGAGCCGCTGGCGATCCACGGCGTCTGCGGCCGCGGCGAGGGGCGCGAGCGGGTGCGGGCGCTGATGGCGCAGGTCGGGCTCGACCCCGCCTGGGCCTGCCGCTATCCCCATGCCTTCTCCGGCGGCCAGCGCCAGCGCATCGGCATCGCCCGCGCGCTGGCGCTCGACCCGCAGCTGCTGATCTGCGACGAGCCGACCTCGGCGCTCGACGTGTCGGTGCAGGCGCAGGTGCTCGACCTGCTGGAATCGATCAAGCAACGGCTCGGCCTCAGCCTGATGTTCATCTCGCACGATCTGGCGGTGGTGGCGCGGCTGGCCGACCGCGTCGCGGTGATGCGCGCCGGCCGGGTGATGGAGCAGGCATCGCCCGCCGTCCTGTTCTCCGCCCCGCTGCATCCCTACACCCGCGCGCTGATCGCCGCCTCACCCGAACCGGATGTCAGCCGCCCGATCGACGTCGCCACCGTGGCGCTCGGCGCCGGCGCGCCCGACCTGTGGCCCGAACCCTTCCGCCCCACCCCCGACGGCGCCCCGCCCCCGCTGGTGGAAGCGGCACCCGGCCATTTCGTAAGGGGCCATTTCGCGAGGCGGGCGGCATGAAGACGGTTTTTAGCCCCGCCGGTTCGAATCACCCTCTCCCCCCCGGGGAGAGGGAAGGGGCCCACCGCTCTGCGGTGGGAAGGGTGAGGGGGACGCGCGGCGAGATGCTTGCAAATCTCCTGCGGCGCATCCCCCTCACCCTGACCCTCTCCCCGGGGGGGAGAGGGAAGTGGACCGCAGTAGTCCTCCTCCTCTTCACCACCCCCGCCGCCGCCTTCACCCCGCAGGAACCGGCGCTCCTGCGCGACGAGGTCACCTACGGCCTGCTGCCCCCCGTCCGCCAGCGCATGCCGGAAGAGCCGCTGATCGTCGATCCGACAGCCAAGGGACGCGACCTCGGCCGGTCCGGCGGCTGGATCCGCACCTTCATAACCCAGCGGCGCAACAGCCGCATCGCCGTGCTCTACGGCTATGCCCGGCTGGTCGGCTACGACGAGAAGCGGGAGCTGGTCCCCGACATCCTGAAGGATGTGACGGTCGTCGACGGGCGCGACTTCACCCTGACCCTGCGGGCCGGCCACCGCTGGTCCGACGGCGCCCCCTTCACCAGCGACGACATCCGCTACTGGTGGGAGGACATCGCCAACGATCCGATGCTGTCGCCGTCCGGCCCGCCGCGCTTCATGCTGGTGGACGGCAAGCCGCCGCAGGTCAGCTTTCCCGACGCGGTCACCGCCCGCTTCCGCTGGGAGGAGCCGAACCCCTATTTCCTGCCCACGCTGGCCGCCGCCCGGCCGCCCTTCATCTACCGGCCGGCCCATTACCTGAAGCGCTTCCACGCCCGCTACACCGGCGAGGCGGAGCTGGCGCCGCTGATCGCCAAGTACAAGGTCCGCAACTGGGCGGCCCTGCACAACGCGCGCGACGACATGTTCCGCATGGAGAATCCGGACGAACCGACCCTCCAGCCCTGGATGGCGATGTCGAAGGGCACCGGCAGCCATCTGCTGTTCCAGCGCAACCCCTACTACCACCGCTTCGACACGCGCGGCATGCAGCTGCCCTACACCGACGGGCTGGACGTGACGGTGATGGCAGGCGGGCTGATCCCGGCGCAGGTGGCCACCGGCAAGGCCGACCTCCAGGCCGAAGGGCTGACCTTCTCCCAGGTGCCGGTGCTGGTGGCGGGGGAGGGGGGCGGCAACTACCGCACCCTGCTGTGGCCGGAGGGCAAGGCGGCGGAGATCGCGCTCTATCCCAACCTGAACTACAACGACCCGGTCTGGCGCGGCCTGCTGCGCGATCCCCGCTTCCGCCGCGCCCTGTCGATGGGCATCGACCGGCGCATCATCAACCGCTCGCTCTTCTTCGGGCTGGCGCGCGAAAGCGGCGTGGACGTGCTGCCGGGAAGCCCGCTCTACAAGGCGGAGCGCACCGGCGTGTGGACCGGCTACGACCCCAAACAGGCTGCGGCTCTGCTCGACGAGATCGGGCTGAAGCGCCAGCGCGGCGAGCTGTACCGCGACCTGCCCGATGGCCGCCCGCTGGAGGTGATCGTGGAATCGGCCGGCGAGAAGCCGGAGGTGGCCGACGCGCTGCAGATCATCGCGGAGACCTGGCGCGACATCGGCGTCCGGCTGCTGGTGCGCACGGTGGACCGCGACGTGCTGCGCAACCGCGTCTATGCCGGCCAGACGATGATGGCGGTGTGGGGCGGCTGGGACAACGGCGTTCCCGATCCAGACAGCAGTCCGGAGGAGCTGGCCCCGATGACCCAGGAGAATTTCAGCTGGCCGAAATGGGGGCAGCATTACCAGACCTCCGGCAGTGCGGGGGAGCCCATCGACCTGCCGGTCGCGCAGGAGCTGATGGAGTTCGCCCGCCGCTGGCGCCACACCACCGACGAGACCGAACGGCGCGCCCTGTGGTCGGCGATGCTCGACATCCATGCCGACCAGATCTTCGCCATCGGCGTGGTATCGAAGACGCCGCAGCCGATCGCCGTGGCCAACCGCCTGCGCAACGTGCCGGACAAGGGGCTGTGGCTGTGGGATCCCGGCGCCTATCTCGGCATCTATCGGCCCGACGAGTTCTATTTCGCCGATGCCCGCCCGGCCGATCCCGAGCCGGCCGGCATCCACCGCAGGGGGGAATGACCGCCCATGCTGCGCTTTATCCTGCACCGGCTGCTGGTGATGATCCCGACCCTGATCGTGGTGTCGATCGTGATCTTCATCGTCATCAACCTGCCGCCCGGCGACTATCTGTCCAACCAGATCGCGGAGCTGCGCGCCACCGGCCAGGAAGCCGGTCTGGCAAAGGCGGAGTTCCTGCGCCGTGAATATGCGCTGGACCGGCCGCTGCCCGAGCAATATCTGGTCTGGATCGGCCTGTGGCCGGGGCCGAACGGTTTCAACGGCCTGCTGCAGGGCGACCTCGGCTGGTCGTTCGAGTTCAACAAGCCGGTGGCGGAGGTGGTGGGCGAGACCCTGTGGTTCACCGTCATCCTCAACGTCGCCGCGGTGCTGTTCGTCTATCTGGTCTCCTTCCCGCTGGGGGCGCTGGCGGCCATCCGCGCCAACAGCTGGGTCGATTACCTCGCCGCCACCATCGGCTATATCGGGCTGGCGACGCCCAACTTCCTGCTGGCGCTGATCCTGCTCTATTACGGGCAGAAATGGCTGGGCCTGCCGATCGGCGGGCTGGTGGACGCCCAGTACGAGAACCAGCCGATGAGCTGGGCCAAGCTCGGCTCGATCCTGCAGCACCTGATCGTTCCCACCATCGTCATCGGCCTGTCCGGCACCGCCGCCATGGTCCGCCGCCTGCGCGCCAACCTGCTGGACGAGCTGGGCAAGCCCTATGTCGTCACCGCCAAGGCGAAGGGCGTGCCGCCGCTGCGCCGGCTGACCCGCTATCCGCTGCGCATGGCGCTGAACCCCTTCGTCTCCGACATCGGCTCGCTGCTGCCGTCGCTGGTGTCGGGGTCGGTGCTGATCTCCGTCGTGCTCAGCCTGCCCACCATCGGGCCGGCCCTGCTGGAGGCGCTGCGGGCGCAGGACATCTTCCTGTCGGGCTTCATCCTGATGTTCATCTCGCTGCTGGTGCTGGTCGGCATGCTGATCTCCGACATCGCACTGGCCCTGCTCGATCCCCGCATCCGGCTGGGCAAGGCAAGGAAGGCGCAATCATGAGGGGTGAGGGCAAGAACGGCGGCTGGGACCACTACGTCGACAGCCGGCCCTATCCCGATCCGACCGCATCGGACGCCCCGGCGACCCGCTTCGATCCCGGCGCCTCGACCGGGCGGCTGATGCTGCGGCGATTCCTGCGCCACCGGCTGGCGGTGCTGGGGGCGCTGTTCCTCGGGCTCTCCTACCTCAGCCTGCCCTTCGTCGATTTCCTGGTTCCCTACGGCGCCAACGAACGCGACGTGGAGCATCTCTACGCCCCGCCGCAGGGCATCCACCTGTTCCACGAGGGGCAGTTTATCGGCCCCTTCGTCTACCCGACCACCGGACAGCCCGACCTGAAGGACTATCGCTGGCGCTACGAGGCGGACGAAAGCCGGCCGATGCCGCTGGAATTCTTCTGCCCCGGCAAGCCCTACCGTTTCCTGGGGCTGGTGGAGGCGCAAATGCGGCTGGTCTGCCCGCCGCCGGGGGCGACGCTGCATCTGCTGGGCACCGACCGGCTGGGCCGGGACATGCTGTCGCGTCTCGCCATCGGGGCGCAGCTGTCGCTGACCGTCGGGCTGCTGGGCATCGCCGTGTCCTTCGTCATCGGCATCACGCTGGGCGGCATGGCCGGATATTTCGGCGGCTGGATCGACGCCGGGGTCCAGCGCCTGTCGGAGATCCTGAAATCCCTGCCGGAGCTGCCGCTGTGGCTGGCGCTGTCCGCCGCGGTGCCGGCGCAATGGTCCCCGGTGACGGTGTTCCTCTGCATCTCCGTCATCCTGGGCCTGCTCGACTGGCCGTCGCTGGCCCGCGCCGTGCGCTCCCGCTTCCTGGCGTTGCGGGAGGAGGATTTCGTCATGGCGGCGGAACTGATGGGGGCAAGCCCGGCGCGGATCATTCGCCGCCACCTGCTGCCCAACTTCGCCAGCCACCTGCTGGCCAGCGCCACCCTGTCGATCCCCGCGATGATCCTGGGCGAGACGGCGCTGTCCTTCCTGGGGCTGGGCCTGCGCCCGCCGGCGACCAGCTGGGGGGTGATGCTGAACGACGCCCAGAATTTGATGGCCGTGGAAACCTATCCATGGGTGTCATTGCCGATGCTGCCGGTGATCCTGGTAGTCTTGTCCTTCAACTTCTTCGGCGACGGACTGCGTGACGCCCTGGATCCCTATCATGGCGATTGAGCCCTTTCCCCGGCGGGCACCAAGCCCTGCAAGCATGACCGTCACTCATATATCACACCGCATAGGTGGGTTGTCGCCGCTCGGCCGGAAGTCGGCTTGATGCGCGGCGAAATCCATGTGAGGGGTTCTATCCAGGCTGGAGCGCTGCCGCCGGCACCTGGACCAGACGCGCAACCAACGGGGCCAAGCCGGTCCTCAGACGAGCATAGTGATTTGATCTGCTACGGCTTTTCGGTTCCGACTCCTTGCTGAAGCGGAGTGTCCGAGCATGCACCAGCCCCTCGCCCCCTTTCGGTCCATCCACCCCGACCGGACACCGCCGCGCATCCTGCTCTACAGCCACGACACCTTCGGGCTGGGGCATCTGCGGCGATCGCGGACGATTGCCCAAGCCCTGGTGTCGGCCTTTCCCGATGCCTCCGCGCTGATCCTCACCGGCTCACCCGTCGCCGGCCGCTTCGATTTTCCGGAGCGGGTCGACCATGTGCGCCTGCCGGGCGTGGTGAAGCAGCCGGACGGCGGCTACACCGCCCGCAACCTCGGCCTGCCGATCGAGGAGACCACCGCCATCCGGGCGGAGATCATCCGCGCCACCGCCCGCGCCTTCCGCCCGACGCTGGCCATCGTCGACAAGGAGCCGACCGGCCTGCACGGCGAATTCCTGCCGGCGCTGGAGGAGATGCGGGCCGGCGGCAACACCCGCGTGGTGCTGGGCCTGCGCGACGTGCTGGACGCGCCCGAGGCGCTGCAGCCGGAATGGGAGCGCAAGGAGGCGGTGGCCGCCGTGGAGCGCTATTACGACCAGCTCTGGGTCTATGGCCTGCCGGAGGTCTACCGCCCGCTCGACGGCCTCGACCTGCCGCCGGACGTGGCGGCGCGCGTGCGCTACACCGGCTATCTGCGGCGGGAGCCGTCGGAGGGCGGCGGCGCCGTCCAGGCCGCGGACAGCCTGATGGCGGCGCCCTATGTGCTGGTGACGCCCGGCGGCGGCGGCGACGGGGCGGCCCTGGTCGACTGGACCATCGCCGCCTATGAAAGCGATCCGGATCTCGCCCCCAACGCCCTGATCGTCTACGGCCCCTTCCTGGAGGATGCCCGCCGTCAGGAGTTCGCCGCCCGCATCCGCCGGCTGAAGGGCAGGGTGGAAACCATCAACTTCCATTCCCGCATGGAAGACCTCTATGCCGGCGCCGTCGGCGTGGTGGCGATGGGCGGCTACAACACCTTCTGCGAGATCCTGTCCTTCGACAAGCCGTCGGTGCTGGCCCCGCGCACCCGCCCGCGGCTGGAACAGCGCATCCGGGCGGAGGCGGCGGAGGCGTTGGGCCTGCTGCGCACGCTGGACAGCGACCGCGACGGCGGCGACCCGCGGGCGATGGCCGATGCCATCCGTGCGCTGCCCGCCCAGCCGCTGCCCTCGGCCAGCCCGCTGCCCGGCCTGCTCGGCGGACTTGACCGCATCGTCGAGCTGACGCGCGAGGTGCTGGAAGCGGAGTCGGCGGTCGCCCGCGCCACCCCCGTCACCCCGATCCGGCGCGCGGCGGAACGGCTGTCCCGCGCCATGGCAGGCAAGCGCGCATGACCTTTGGATTGGAGAAGAACGGCAGCGAGCCGTCCCCCATGATTACGAAAGCCGTGCCGATCAAGCTGGCCGTGGTGGTGAAGGGATACCCCCGCCTTTCGGAAACCTTCATCGCGCAGGAGATCCTCGCCCTGCAGGAACGCGGCGTCGATCTGGCGATCTGGTCCCTGCGCCACCCCACCGACGGCCGCCGCCACGCCCTGCATGACCGCATCACCGCACCGGTCCATTACCTGCCGGAATATCTGCGCGACGAGCCGCGGCGGGTGCTGCGCGCGCTCGGCCGGCTGCTCGTCCGCCACCCGGCCGGGCTGGCTCGCACGGCGCTGGGCTGGCTGCGCGACCTGTGGCGCGACCGCACCGCCAACCGGGGCCGCCGCTTCGGTCAGGCGCTGGTGCTGGCGGCGGAGCTGCCGGCGGATGTTCCCTTCGTCTACGTCCATTTCCTGCACACCCCGGCCTCGGTCGGGCGCTATGCCGCGGCGATCCGCGGCATCGGCTGGGGCTTTTCCGCCCACGCCAAGGACATCTGGACCACCCCGGAGTGGGAGAAGCGTGAAAAGCTCGCCGACGCCCGCTTCGGCGTCACCTGCACCGCGGTGGGGGCGGCGCATCTGCGCGGGCTGGCGGCCGATCCCGCGCGCATCGACCTCGTCTATCACGGGCTGGACCTCGGCCGCTTTCCCGCCCCGCCTGACCGCGCGGACGCGCTGAACCGCGACGGCTCCGCCCCTACCCTTGCGGTGGAAATTCTGTCCGTTGGCCGGCTGGTGGAGAAGAAGGGCTACGACCGGCTGCTCGACGCCCTGGCGACACTGCCGGACGGCCTGCACTGGCGGCTGGTCCATATCGGCTCCGGCGATCTGAAGCATGACCTGCGCGCGCAGGCCGACCGTCTGGGGCTGTCGGACCGCATCGATTGGCGCGGCGCGCAGGACCAGGCGACGGTGATCGAGGCGCTGCGCCATGCCGACCTGTTCGTGCTGACCAGCGTGGTGGCGGGCGACGGCGACCGCGACGGCCTGCCCAACGTGCTGATGGAGGCGGCGAGCCAGCGCCTCGCCATCCTGTCCACCGCCGTGTCCGCCATCCCGGAATTCATCACGGACGGCACCCACGGCCTGCTGACCGACGGCACGCCGCCCGCCATCGCCGCGGCGCTGGAACGGCTCGCCACCGACCCGGCGTTGCGCCTGCGGCTGGGCGAGGCCGCCCATGCCCGGCTGCGCGCCGAGTTCGGCATGACCGCCGGCATCGACCGCCTCGTCCGCCGGCTGGAGGAGGCCGCGGCGTGAATGCCCAATCCCTGCCGCGTATCGCCTTCCATGCCCCGCTGAAGCCGGTCGACCATCCGGTGCCGTCCGGCGACCGCCAGATGGCGCGGCTGATCCTCCGCGCGCTGGAGGCGACCGGCCCGGTGGAGGTGGCGAGCAGCCTGCGCGTCTATGACGGCACCGGCGATGCCGCGCTCCAGGCTCGTTTGACAGCCGCCGCCGGCGGCGAGCGCGAGCGCCTGCTGTCCCTCTATGCCGCAGCGCCGGAGCGGCGCCCGTCGCTGTGGCTGAGCTACCATGTCTATTACAAGGCCCCCGACCTGATCGGGCCGCACATCGCCCGCAGCCTTGGCATCCCTTATGTCGTCGTGGAAGCGACCCGCGCCCGCAAGCGCCTGACCGGGCCCTGGTCCGCCTTCGCCGCCGCTGCCGAAGCCGCCATCGAATCGGCCGACCTCGTGCTCTGCGTCAGCGCCCGCGACCGGCAGGCGGTGGAGGCCTACGGCCCGCCCGGCCAGCGCGTGGCGATGCTGCCCCCCTTCCTCGACCTGCCGGCCTCCGTTGAACGCACCGGCCCGGACTCGCCGCCCCGCCTGCTGACCGTCGCCATGATGCGGCCGGGCGACAAGCTGGCCTCCTACCGCCTGTTGGCAGAATCCCTCGGCATCCTTGCCGACCAGCCCTGGACCCTCGACATCGTCGGCGACGGTCCGGCGGCGGCGGAGGTGTCGGCCCTGTTCGCCCCCTTCGGTCCGCGCGTGACACTCCACGGCGCCTGCGCCCCCACGGACCTCGCCGGCCGTTATCGCGCCGCCGACCTGCTGGTCTGGCCCGGCCTGAACGAGGCCTTCGGCATGGTCTATCTGGAGGCGCAGGCCCATGGGCTCCCCGTGCTCGCCGTCGACAATGCCGGCACCGGAACCGTCATCCGCGACGGCGTCGGCGGACGGCTGACCGGCCCGGCGCCGCAGGACTTCGCCGCGGTGCTGGCTGGTCTGCTCGCCGACTCGTCGGCCCTGCGGTCCCTCGGCCGAACCGCCCGCGCTTACGTCGAGGCGCATCACGGCCTGCCCGCTGCGGCGGAGCGTCTGCGCCACCTGCTGACCGCCCTGACCAGGCAGGTGCCGGCATGATTCGCCTCGCTTTCCTGCGCCACGGCATCACCGGCTGGAACCGCGAGGGGCGCATCCAGGGCCGCACCGACATCCCGCTCGACGCGGAAGGGCGCGAGCGCCTGTCCCGCCTGACCCTGCCGGATGACTGGCGCGACGCCACCCTGCACGCCAGCCCGCTGTCCCGCGCCGTGGAGACCGCCCGCCTGCTGGGCAACGGCCGCCCCGTCCACACCGATCTTCGCCTCATCGAAATGGACTGGGGCGCCTGGGAGGGGCTGCGCGGCCTGGACCTGCGCGCCGATCCCGACAGCGGCTACCGCGACATCGAAGACTGGAGCTGGGACTTCCGCCCCCCCGGCGGCGAAAGCCCCGCCGACGTCCGCGACCGCCTGACCGGCTGGCTGCACTCCCTCTCAACACAGCAAGAATCCCCTCTCCCCCCCGGGGGGAGGGTTAGGGTGAGGGGGAGGCACGGCGAGGATTCTCGTGACAGCCACACGATGCATCCCCCTCACCCCGACCCTCTCCCCGGGGGGGAGAGGGGGATGCATCCCCCTCACTTCGTCGTCATCC
This sequence comes from Azospirillum sp. B21, assembly GCF_008364825.1. Classification (GTDB taxonomy): domain Bacteria; phylum Pseudomonadota; class Alphaproteobacteria; order Azospirillales; family Azospirillaceae; genus Azospirillum. The sequence goes on along the minus strand of NZ_VTTO01000002.1, from coordinate 401,017 downwards.
ACCTCGTCGTCACCCATATCGGCGTGATGCGCGTCGCCCTGGCGCTCGCCTGGGGCTGGGACTTCCGCGGACCGCCGCCGGTGCCGGTGAAGCGCGACCGCCTCTATGCCATGACGCTCACCGAAGACGGCACCCTCCGCCCGGCCGGCAACCGCGAGGGAGAGCGCCTGTCGTGAAGCTCATGATCGTCGTCACCCATCTGCTGGGCACCGGCCATCTCAGCCGCGCGCTCGCCCTGGCGGAGGCCTTCGCCGGCCGCGGCTGGAGCGTCGATGTGGTCAGCGGCGGGCGCCCGGCTCCCCATCTCGACACCGGCGGCGCCACCCTGCACCAACTGCCGCCGCTGGCGAGCGACGGCGCCGATTTCGCCACGCTGCTGACCGCCGACGGGCATCCCGCCGATGCAGGGACCTTCGCCGCGCGGCGCGCGATGCTGACCGGCCTGCTCGACAGCCTCCGTCCCGACGTTCTCGTGACCGAACTCTTCCCCTTCGGCCGCCGCGCGCTCGCTGCCGAGTTCGACGACCTGCTGGAGCGCGCCCGCAGCCTGCCGGCCCCGCCGCTGACCCTCGCCTCCGTCCGCGACATCCTGGCCCCGCCGTCCAAGCCGGCGCGGGTGGCGGAGACGGAACGCCGGCTGCTCGGCTTCTATGACGGCGTGCTGGTCCATTCCGACCCCGCCGTGGTGCCGCTGGAGGACAGTTGGCCGCTGACCCCGGCGATGCGTCCGCTGCTGCGCTACACCGGCTTCGTCGTCCCGCCGCCGGCCCTTGGCGACGGCGGCACGGACGGGCAGGGCGAGATCCTGGTCACGGCAGGCGGCGGCCCGGTCGGCCGTCCCGTCTTCGAGGCCGCCGCCCTTTGCGCCGCTTCCGCCGCCATGCCGCAACGCTGGCGCCTGCTGGTGGCGAAGGGCGACGCGGCGCTGGCCGACCGGCTGCGCGCCATGGCCCCATCCGACCGCCTGCTGGTGGAGCCGGTGCGCCCCGACTTCCGCGCCCTGTTGGGCCGTGCTGCGGCCTCGGTCGGGCGCTGCGGCTACAACACGGCGCTCGACTGCCTGACGGCCGGCGTTCCCAGCGTCTTCTGCCCCTTCGAGGACGGCAAGGAGGTCGAGCAGACCATCCGCGCCGCCATCCTGGCCCGCCGCCCCGGCATCGCCATGCTGCGCGAAGCGGCACTGACCCCCGACAGCCTCGCAGGCGCCCTGCAGTCCGTCCTGGCCGTGCGCATCCCGCCGCTCGCCCCGGCATCGCTGGCCGGGGCGGCACGCAGCGTGGAGATCGTCGAGGCCATGCTGGCGGAGAAGACATCATGACGAGCTGGACCGCCGTAAACGAAGAACTCGCCCGTTGGACGGATCTCGGCCTCCGCTGCACTTTCTGGCTGCGCGACGACGACGCGGTCGCCGCCGGCCCGCAGCTCGACCGATTGCTGAATCGCTGCACCCAGGCCGGCATCCCCCTCGGCCTTGCCGTCATCCCGGCGGATACCGAGCGCTCGCTCGCCGACGCGCTGGCGGAGCAGCCGCATGCGACCGTGCTGGTCCATGGCTGGGCCCACGCCGACCATGCCGCCCCCGGCAAGAAGAAGTGCGAGTTCGGCCCCGAACGTCCGCCCGAGCTCCGCCGGGCCGAGGCCGAACGCGGCCTGTCCGTCCTGCGCGCCCTGTTCGGGAACCGCGTTCTGCCGCTGTTCGTCCCACCCTGGAACCGCATGGCCCCCGACATGCCGGCGTGCCTGTCGGCCGCCGGCTATCGCGCCGTCTCCGCCTTCGGCCCATCCCCGGCCCCCCGTGACGGCATCGCCTGGATCAACACCCATCTCGACCTGATCGACTGGCGCGGCAGCCGCTCCGCCGTGCCGCTCGACGCCCTGCTCGACCTGCTGTGCCGCGAACTGCGCGAACGGCGGGAGGGCCAGCGCGACCCGCATGAGCCCATCGGCCTGCTGACCCACCACCGGGCCCATGACGAGGCGATCTGGGACCTGCTCGACCGCCTGCTCGACGGGCTCGCCGGCCATCCGGCGGTGGAGTGGCCGGCTGTCGGCACACTGTGCCGGACCTGAAAACGCAAACCCTGAAAAATGCAAAAGGGGCCGACCCGCGCCTTTGGCGACGCGGATCGGCCCCGTCTTGCAGTGCTGTCCTCGCGGGAGAGCTTACGCCGCGAGATCGGTGATGTAGCCCGTGGCGGCACCGATGCTGGTGTTGCCGTGGGTCAGGTTCAGAAGGAAGTTCTCCGTTCCTTCATTGCCCGAATTGTCGCCGTTGATGTGGACGGTGACGGTCTTGGTGGTCTCGCCCGGCTGGAAGGTCAGGCTGCCGCTGGCGGCGGTGTAGTCCGACCCGGCCTTGGCCGTGCCGTCCTCGGTCGAATAGTCGATGGTGGTTGCGGTGGTGACCGCGTTGGCCAGCTGCACGGTGAAGACCGCCTCGTCGCTGCCCGCCACGGTGCCGGAGCTGCCGGTGCCGGACGCCAGACCCGCCTTGATGATGTTCATCTTGTTCGAGTCGATGGTCTTGTAATCGTCCTGCAGCAGGCCGCCCACGTCGCCCGATTCCGGCGTCCAGGCCCAGTAGGTCCAGTTCATGCCCTGCTGGCCGGCCGGCAGGTCGCTCTTGCCGTCCAGATCCCAGTCGCCGTTCAGATACTTGACGAAGGCGTTGGCCCAGGTCTGCTCGGCGGCGCTGTTCATCTGGCCGCCGAACTCGCCGATCAGCACGGGGGCGATGTTGTTCTTGTAGATGTAGCCCCACATGCCGTCGTACTGGGCCGGCAGGTTGTTGGGGAAGTTCGAGTCCTGCAGCCAGCTGAAGTTGCCGACGCTGTGGCCGTAGGCGTGCGGCGAATAGACCAGCTTGTTCGGCACGTCGAACTCGATGGGGCGGTCCTTCACGCCGGCCAGCGTGCTGCTCCACTCCGTGCCTTCGACCAGCATCAGCCAGTCCTTGTTGACGGACTGGATGGCGTTGCCGATGCGCTCGGCGGCCGAGGCCCAGTCGGTGGCGGGGTTGCCGCCCCAGGTGGCGGACACGCTCGGCTCGTTGTGCAGGTCGGCGCCGACCACCGCCTCGTTGCCGGCATAGTGCTTGGCCAGCATCTTCCAGTTTTCGATGACCTTCGATTCCGGGTTCTTGTCGGTGTACCACAGCCCGTGTTCGTTGGTGCCGGCGCCGCCGTCGTTGCGGTGGTGGTCGAGGATCACCTTCATGCCGACCTTGCCGGCATAATCGATGACCTTGTCATAGACCTCCAGCCGGGTCAGGCCCTTCAGGTCCGGGTTCTTCGAATAGTCGATGCCGTTGGTGACGGCCTCGCTGTCGAACATGTCGTCCGCCCAGGTCAGGCGGATGACGTTGAAGCCCAGGCCCTTCATGCTGTCGATGTGGCCCTGGTAGCTGTCGGCCCACAGGCCGGCGGGCACGTAGTTGTAGCCCTCGCCGCCGAACCAGTTGACGCCGGTCAGGCGGACGTTGTTGCCGCTTTCGTCGACGATCTGGTTGCCCTTGGTGCTCAGGAAGCCGTTGATCGACCCGCTGCTCTGGCTCTCCACCATGCCCGGATCGGCGACGGTGACGTTGCCCACCTTGACCGACGGCGTGCTGCCGTTGCCGGCGGAGCCCCCCGTGGAGCCCCCCGCGCTGCCGCCCTTGCCGCTGTCGGTGCTGCCGCCGTCGGTGGTGCCGCCGTCGGTGGTGCCGGTATCGCCGCCGGCGTCGCCGGTGGAGGCGTTGAAGTGGCTGGCATCCAGCTTCGCGGTCAGCGTAGCGTTCCAATAGAGGTCGGTGGTGGCGCCGAGGTCGGCACCGTCGGCTTCACGCAGGACCGACACGGCATCGTCGGTCGCCGCAACGGCCTTGCCGTCGACGCTGACGCTGTGGACGTACAGGTTGCGGTCGGCACCGTCGACCATGGCGTCGTTGTCGTACTTCACCTCGACCGAATGGGCTGCGCCCTGGGCCAGATCGGCGGTGAACTTGAATTCCTTGGCTTCGGCGCTGTCGGCGATCCCCTTGCCGATCTCCTTGCCGTCGACCAGCACGGTGAAGTGCGCGCCCTCGCCGGCCGCGGCAGTGCCGGCGGCATTCACGGCGATGACGTTCTGCGCGGTGCCGGCGGCCGGGGCGGCCGGGGCGGCGGTCTGGGCCGCGGTGTAGTAGCTGGCGGGGGTGCTGAAGGTCAGCGCGCCGTCCCACCACATGGCTTCCTGGCCGGCCTGGGTCGGCGCCGGGGCAGCATCGTCATAGCGTTCGTAGATGGCATCGGTCGGCTGCAGCGTGTGGCCGTTCACCTCGATCGACTGGACGTAGAGGTCGCGACTTGCGCCGGTCACGGTGTCGTTGTCGTAAACGACCTGGACGCTGTGCGCCGTATTGGCCGCAAGGTCGGCAGTGAAGCTGTAGGCCTTCGACGAGGCGGTCGCCGCATTGGCCGTCCCGACCTCCTGACCATCCACCAGCAGCTTGAAATTCGGCGCGACACCGTCCGCGGACTGGCCGTAGGCGTTGACGACGATCTTGCTCGGCGTGGTGGTCGTGCTCATGACTTCGATCCTATGTCCGTTTCGTTGAAGCCATGCTGGCGTTCCAATGGTTAACGAAACCTTTCCAAATCCGGTTAAGTTTTCTCGAACCTTGTGGCAAATTTGGCTCGGCCGGTCACAGGGGCGGTCAAGGGGGATGGGCTACGTTCGGCAACTATATCCCATCATGGTCACAGGGATCGCCAGACTGCTATCAGTCTTTCCTTCAAAGACACAATATCAGCTTTAGAAGGCAAAAACCTGACAAGACAATCTCGAAAGACATAGATCCATCTACTAGGAAGCTCCACGCGCTTTCGGAATTATAGTTTCACGTGTCCGCCGAACAGCGACCGATAATTGTCAAAAATACTTATTCGTCCGAGTGCACGATTGGCCCTTAACCTAACGCGCTGAGGTACGGCCATGGGGGTAATTCGAAGTCGCAACCGACCTTTCGCGTACGCAAAAAGGTTAAGAATCGTGATCGAGCAAGGCGACCCGGCAGCAACGTTAATGGCTTCTTTAACAGATAATATTCCTATCATTCGCAGACATGAGAGCACCCCGCACGTATGGGCGTACGGGGCGGGGCAGGGATAAGGCAACGATGGAGTGCGGGCGCGCCGGCCGGCACGCCCCGACCATGCCGATGAACCGGGCAAACTCCGGCGTGGATGGCCGATCGAACAGATGGGACGGGCAGGCATCGAACTTGCTGCGCGGCCATGCGCTCGCCGCCAAGCTGATTCCGCTGACCGGCGAGGCGGGACGGCCCGCATCGGCGCCATCGAGGACCTCCACGAACGATTGGAAGAACTCTAACTCCGTGAGCCGCCTTGCTTTCCGGCGGCAATGGCGACACCTTGGTATGGCACGCGAACGGTCGTCAGGCGCCACCCGAACGGTTGCCCGCCCCGGCTGTTGCATTGCGGACCAGTCACCCCGCCGTCCTCCCAAGGTGGCAGCCGCTTGTGCCGGCGCACCGGACGGCCCAGCCAACAGAGGACGGCCCCCGCGGCCGGAACCATATGCGCCGTCATCGCCGCGCCAAGATCGTCGCCACCGTCGGACCGGCCAGCAACTCGCCCGAGATGCTGAAGACCCTGTTCCTGGCCGGCGTCGACACCTTCCGGCTGAACTTCAGCCATGGCACCCACGACGACCACGCCAAGGTCCACCGCGCCATCCGCGAGTTGGAGGCGGAGGTCGGCCGTCCCATCGGCATCCTGCAGGACCTGCAGGGGCCGAAGATCCGCGTCGGCACCATCCGCGACGGCAAGATCGCCGTCGCCACCGGCGAGCGGATCCGCTTCGTCCTGCAGGGCAGCGACGGCGACAAGCGGTCGATTCCGCTGCCGCACCCGGAAATCTTCGCCGCCATCATGCCGGGCCACCATCTGCTGATCGACGACGGCCGCGTCCGCGTCGAGGTGGTCGAACTGGGCGACGACTGGATCGAGGCCCGCGTCGTCGTCGGCGGCACCATCTCCAACCGCAAGGGCGTCAACCTGCCGGGCACCATCCTGGATCTGTCGCCCCTCACTTCCAAGGACCGCGCCGACCTCGCCTTCGGGCTGGAGCTGGGGGTGGACTGGGTCGCCATGTCCTTCGTCCAGAAGCCGGGTGACATCATCGAGGGCCGCGGCCTGATCGGCGACCGCGCCGGCATCATGGCGAAGATCGAGAAGCCGCAGGCGCTGGAGCGGATCGACGACATCATCCGCCTGTCCGACGCGGTGATGGTGGCGCGCGGCGACCTCGGCGTCGAAATCCCGCACGAGGACGTGCCCGGCCGGCAGAAGGAGTTGGTGCGCGCCTGCCGCCTGGCGGTGAAGCCGGTGATCGTCGCCACCCAGATGCTCGATTCGATGGTCTCCGCCCCGACCCCGACGCGGGCCGAGGCGTCGGACGTGGCGACCGCCATCTATGACGGCGCCGACGCGGTGATGCTGTCGGCGGAATCGGCGTCCGGCCAATATCCGGTCGAAGCGGTGACGATGATGGACCGCATCATCCGCTCCACCGAGCAGCACAAGCTCTACCACTCGCTGATCCAGGCGACCCATCCGGGCGAGGAGCACAGCCCGCCCCATGCGGTGGCCGCCGCCGCCGCCGACCTGGCCAACAGCCTGCATTCCTCGGCCATCGTCGCCTTCACCTCCAGCGGCACCACCGCGGCGCGCATCGCCCGCAAGCGGCCGGAGGTGCCGATCCTGGCGATCACCCCCGACACGGCGGTGTCGCGCCGGCTTTGCCTGCTGTGGGGTGCCCACAGCATCCTGTCGGACGACATCCGCACCTACGAGGAGATGGTCGACCGCGCCATCGCCACCGCGCGGGCGGAGGAGTTCGCCGGCAAGACCGGCACCATGGTGGTCGTCGCCGGCATCCCCTTCGCCCAGGCCGGCACCACCAACAACCTGCGCGTCATCCAGATGGAAGCGAAGGCCTGAGGACGAACCGGAGCGGTGGCACTGCCGCCGCTCCGCCGTCTTCTACCGCTCCATCTTCGTCGACAGCACGATCGACGACATCGTCCGCTCCACCCCCGGGAGGCGGCCGATGGTGTCGAGCGCCGCGTCCATCGCGTCATGGGTTTCGGTGCCGACGGTGGCGCACAGGTCGTATTGGCCGCTGATGCTGTGCAGCCGGATCACCTCCGGCATCTTGCGCAGGGCGTGGACGGCGCGGTCGGCCAGTTTGGCGTTCACGCTGATCATCACCAGGGCCGACACGCCGCGGCGCGGCGCCGGGTCGCCCAGCTTCACCGTATAGCCGGCGATCACCCCCTGCCGTTCCAGCCGGGCGATGCGGTCCTGCACAGTGGAGCGCGACAGCCCCAGCGCCCGGCCCAGCGCCGCCGTGCTGGTGCGCGCGTTCACCGTCAACAGGTCGATCAGCCGGCGATCGAGGTCGTCCATGGAGGTCCGTCACAGGGGGTGGGGCACTTGTAAAGCCCTCTCCCGTCCCGGGAGAGGGAGGGCATAATCCCCTCTCCCCCCGGGGAGAGGGTTAGGGTGAGGGGGGCGCGTAGCAGAATTTATCGGGAAAGGCACGCAGTGCATCCCCCTCACCCCGACCCTCTCCCCGGGGGGGAGAGGGAGATACCGCGGGAGAGGGAGGTCAAAGCAACCGCCCCCCTAACCCTCGCAGCCCGCCTGATAGCGTTCCATCGCGGCGCGGATGTCGTCGGGGATCGGCACCGCGGCGAAATCGTCCAGCGAGGTGGTGACCAGCGTCAGGCTGCCCGACAGCCGGACCTGCCCCTCATGCTCGCCGTTGATGCGCAGCTTGACGGAGCTGCGGCCAAGCCGCTCCAACAGGACTCCCAGCGTCAGGGTGTCGCCCATGCGGCTGGGGATCACGAAATCGCATTCCGCATGCACGATCGGCAGACCCAGCCGCCGCTGCAGGATCATCGTCGCATAGTCGATGTCCAGCCCCTGGGTGAACCAGTCCTCCACCGTCCCGTTGAACATGTCGAAATAAACCGGGAAATAGACGATTCCGGCGGGATCGCAGTGGGAAAAGCGAATGGGCCGCTGCATCCGGAAACAGCCCGGCGGCAGAGGCCGGGGGCTGGGGTTCTGTTCAGGGCGGCGCGACCGCTCGCTGTACTCGTGCATCTCTCGATCAATCCTTGTTCCGCACTGGCTCCGGACATATGGGGTGGCCGGGCCGTTGCGGTAGCCGCGTCTCTTCCGGCGGCAAACAGTTGTGTCTATCCCAAACAATCCGGGAAAAGCACCTTTCGTTCAACGGCTTCCTGCAGGAATAGGGGAAAGCCGCAATATTCACTCCGCTTGCTGTTGCGGAAATGCTGCAGTGCAATCACTACGATGCCGGGAATCCGCGCACAGTATCGCCGCCCACAATTTGTCGCAGATTCCGCGGTTTTTAGCGCAAACATCACACAAAGATCCCCCGGGACCTCGCCATCCTCCGCGCACATCCCGGGTTCAGGCCCAAAACGGACATCAGGCCCGCAAACTCCGCAAGGAGCCGTCGGGCCCATCAGGCGAGGACACCGAACCGATGGCCACATCCGCTTCCAAGATCGTCGTGAACGCCCAGGGCAAGGCCGCAGGCGGCGTGAACGCCCATTTCACCCTGCTGGTCGATGGCCAGAAGGTGGGTGAGGGCACCACCGGCACGACGGCCAAGGATTTCGTCTTCACCCCCGTGCTGACGGCCGACGCCGCGCACAAGGTGCAGATCCGCTACGACAACGACGCCGTCATCAACGGCCAGGACCGCAGCCTGACCGTCAACAGCATCAGCATCGGCGGCAAGACGATCGCGCCCACCGCCGGCATCGTCAGCTACGACAAGGGCGCGCTCGACGGCCGGGACGTCGTCGCCGGCCAGTCGAACCTGTGGTGGAACGGCACGCTGGTCGTCAATGCCGACAAGAGCTATTTCCCCGCGGCCGCGGCGCCCGTGGCGACCACCGGGGCCAAGGACACCATCGTGGTGAATGCGTCCGGCACCCCGGCGGGCGGCGTGAACGCCCATTTCAAGGTGCTGGTCGACGGCAAGCAGATCGGCGAGGGGACCGCCGGCACCACCGCGAAGAATTTCACCTTCACCACCGACGCCGCCGACCGGGTGGCGCACAAGGTGCAGATCCAGTACGACAACGACGCGGTGATCAACGGCCAGGACCGCAGCCTGAACGTCAACAGCATCACCATCAACGGCCACAGCTACTCGCCCACCAGCAGCGCCGTCACCTATGACAAGGGCGCGCTGGACGGCAAGGACGTGATCGCCGGCCAGAAGGGGATGTGGTGGAACGGCACGCTGGTGGTGAACGCCCCGGCCTCCGACTTCCCGGCCGGCACGACCACGACCACGCCGACGCCGACCCCCACACCGACCCCGACGCCTACCCCCACCGTGCCGGCGCCGACCGAACCCGGCTTCTACGTCGCCAGGAACGGCAACGACAGCTGGTCGGGCAAGCTGGCCGCCCCCAATGCCGCCGGCACCGACGGTCCCTTCGCCTCGCTGCAGAAGGCGCAGGCCGCGATGCGCGCCGACGCCAATATCGACACCACCTATGTGCGCGGCGGCGACTATTACCTGCAGAACGTGGTCTGGCTGGACTCCAAGGACTCCGGCGTGACCTTCTCCGGCTACGGCAACGAGAAGGCGGTGATCCACGGCAGCGCGCAGGCGTCCGTGTCCTTCGGCCTCGGCGGGGCCAAGAACGTGACCATCGAAGGCCTGACCTTCACCGATGGCGTCGCAAGCGGCCACTATGTCTTCGCCGACAACGCCGCCGGCCTGACCTTCGCCAACAACACGGTGACGGGCGGCGGTTACGGCATCACGGTGCAGAACAGCGCCAACAGCAAGGTCATCGGCAACCAGTTCGACCGCACCGGTGCCGAGGCCGTCTTCGTCAAGGCCGGCTCCAACGCCACCGTCGTCTCCGACAACCTGATCCGGAATCCGAATGCCGCCGACCGCGGCGACGCCGGCATCTGGGTCAACGGCAGCTCCGACGTCAAGATCACCCACAATCAGATCGAGGATTCGCCGGAGAAGGCCATCGCCGTCGGCTCGGTCCAAACGGACGGCAGCGACGCGACCTACCGCGCGACCATCGCCTTCAACAAGGTGATCGACGCCAACCTGGAATCGAATGACGGCGGCGGCATCTACCTGATCAACCGCCAGCAGGACCTGACCGGCCACACCGTGGTCAACAACGACGTGTCCGGCACCACGGCGACCAACCCCTCGGGTCAGGTGGCGAGCTGGGGCATCTATCTCGACGACTGGACCAGCGGCGCCACGGTGAAGGGCAACGTCGTCCATGACAACATCGGAGGCGTGTTCCTGCATGGCGGCTGGAACAACAGCGTCACCGAGAACGTCATCGCCGGCAACAGCGGCGCCCAGATCGGCCTCCAGCAGGATGTCGCCTGGAGCGGCTGGAAGGGCAAGGTGATGAGCGGCAACGACATCTCCGGCAACGTCATCGACGTGCGCGAGGGCACCGCCGTCCACATCTACGGCCCGGCCGGTGTCGGCAACCTCCACAACAACTTCTACAGCAGCCTGAACACCGCCGAGAAGGAGTTCGACGCCTGGCCGCAGGTGATGTCGAGCGGTGCCTGGGGCACCCTGTCGAACTGGCAGGCCGCCGGCTACGACAAAGGCTCGGTGATCCTCAATCCCGGCTTCGTCAATCCGGGTGCCGACGATTTCAGCCTGTCGGCGAACTCGCCGGTCTACGGGCTGGGCTTCGACCACATCGCCTACGGCGACATCGGCCTGCTGGGCTGATCCTCTCGATCCATCCCCGGCCGCGGGTACTAGAACCCGCGGCCGGGGAAGGGTTGGCTGGAACCTTGGGGTAGGCAGGACGTTAAGGCTTTTGAAAAGTCACCCGGCCTGACGCCGGAGGGATCTTGAAGTCAAGACTCACCACCCCAACCTGTCACTTCGTCATGCCGCCCCCGCCTTGAAAAAGGACATCGGGAGCCATCCCGTGAAACACATCGGATGTCTCGTCACCGAACCGTCTTCGACACGGGCGGCATGCCGCAGGCTTGTTCGGCGTTCTGCCGAGGGCCAGCCAATTCAAGAGGAAACCATGGAACGACATGAATCCTGGATGAAGGACCCGGAGCTGAAGGCCGCCTATGAGGCGCTCGGCCCCAATTTCCGCCGCGAGGTGGAACTGGCGCAGCAGCGCCGCGGACAGCGCAACCTGCAGGGCGCCACCATCGCCGCCCGCACCGGCCGCTCCGCCTCCCAGTCCGCTCCCAAGACCCATTCGGTCAGCGTCGTCCGCCGCTGACGGTCTCCCTGCACGGGATTTTTCGCTCCGCGCCCAACCTCGCCCTGCCGCGCCGGCCGGTCCGTGCTAGCAGGCGCTTGCGCGGTCCAGCCGTCCGATGTCCTCGGCATCCAGGCGCAGATGCGCCGCGGCGATCAGGTCGCCCATCTGTTCGGGCTTCGACGCGCTCACGATGGGCGCCGTCAGGCCGGGGCGTGCGATCAGCCAGGCGAGCGCCACCTGCGACGGCGTCGCCCCATGCCGGCCGGCGACCTCGTCCAGCGCCGCCAGGATCGCCCGGCCGCGGTCGTTCAGGTATTTCGACACCACCCCGTTTCCGCGCGCGCTCTTGCCGGCATCCTCGGCCGAGCGGTACTTGCCGGTCAGGAAGCCGGCGGCCAGAGAGTAGTAGTTGATGACACCCAGCCCGTTCTCCCGGCAGATCTCCTCCAGCTCCGCCTCATAGCCCTCGCGGCTGTAGAGGTTGTATTCCGGCTGCAGGGTCTCGTAGCGGGGCAGGCCGGTGCGGGCACTGACCTCCAGCGATTCGCGCAGGCGGGCCGCCGTCAGGTTGGAGGCGCCGATGGCGCGGACCTTGCCCTGGTCGATCAGGTCCTTGTAGGCCCCCAGCGTGTCCTCGAACGGGGTTGCGGGATCGTCCCAGTGGGACTGGTAGAGGTCGATGCGGTCGGTCTGGAGCCGGCGCAGCGAATCCTCCACCGCGCTGCGGATCCAGGCCGGCGACAGGCCCTTCTTCCCCGGCCCCATCTCCGACCCGACCTTGGTCGCCAGGACGATGCGGTCCCGGTTGCCGCGGCTCTTCATCCAGTTGCCGATGATGGTCTCGGACTCGCCGCCGGTGTTGCCGGGCGCCCAGGCCGAATAGACGTCGGCGGTATCGACGAAGTTGAAGCCGGCATCGACGAAGGCGTCGAGAAGCCGGAAGGAGGTCGCCTCGTCGGCGGTCCAGCCGAACACGTTGCCGCCGAAGCAGAGCGGGGACACCGTCAGGCCGCTGCGGCCCAGCGGGCGTTGATCAAGCGGACGTTGATCCATTGCGTCGTCTCCTTTGAAGATCACCGGTCAGGCGGCAGGCCGCCCACGGAATTCGGTCAGGTAGAACAGCAGGCCCAGTGCGGGAAAGGCGAAGCCGATCCAGGTCACCGGCTCCCACCCGCCGACGGCGAAGGCATAGCCGGCCAGCGCCGAGCCCGCAGCGCCGCCCAGGAAGAAGACCGCCATATAGATGGCGTTCATCCGGCTGCGAGTCTCCGCCCCCAGCGAATAGATGGCGCGCTGCCCCAGCACCATGTTCATCTGCACGCCCATGTCGAGCAGCAGCCCGGCCAGCACCAGCAGCGCGATCGATCCCTCCCCCGCTCTCGCCACGAAAAAGGACAGCGCCGCCATCGCCAGCGCGAAGCCGGTCGCCGGCCGGGTCCAGCCGCGGTCTGCGATCCGGCCGGCGACCGGCGCCACCAGCGCTCCCGCCGCTCCCGACAGGGCGAACAGCGCGATCCCCCGCTGGCTCAGATGGAAGGGCGCCCCCATCAACAGCAGCGGGACGGAGGTCCAATAGAGGCTGAAGGAGGCGAACATCATGGTCTGGTACACGGTCCGCCGCTGCAGCACCGGTGTCCGCACCAGAAGCCGTCCGAGCGAGCCGATCAGCGCGCCATAGCTGGATTGCCCAGTGGGCCGCCGCTGCGGCAGCACCCGCCACAGCAGCACGGCAAAACCGACCATCGCCACCGCCGACAGGCCGAACACCGCCCGCCAGCCCAGGCTGTCGGCGATCAGGCTCGACACCGGGCGGGCCAGCAGGATGCCCAGCAGCAGGCCGCTCATCACGTTGCCCACCACCTGCCCGCGCGAGGCCTCCGGCGCCATGTGGGCGGCGAGCGGCACCAGCATCTGCACGGCGACGGAGGTGACGCCGATCAGGAAGGCCGCCGCCAGGAACAGCGAAGCGGTCGGGGCGACGGCCGCCACCAGCAGCGCCGCCACCGTGCTGGACAGCGTCACCACCACCAGCCGGCGGTTCTCCAGCAGGTCGCCCAACGGGACCAGCAGCACCAGCCCGGCGCCATAGCCGACCTGGGTCAGGGTGACGACGAGGCTCGCTGTCTCCGGCGACAGCCCGACCGCCGGGCCGATCAGACCGACCAGCGGCTGGGCATAGTAGATGTTGGCGACCACCACCCCGCAGGCCAGCGCCATCAGCATGACGAGCGAGCGGGACAGGGCGGGATGGGCGGCGTCTTCAGCCGGATGGGGAACAGCGGTGGGCGGCATCGCGCGGTCCTGTAGGGTCATGACTGCCGGGAATGGACACGGGAAAACAGCAGCCACCCTATGTCGGCACCCGCAGGCGACGCATCGGTGAATTGTGCCGCCCGGCCATGCGCCAAAAGGACAAAGGGGGCTCACTCCACCTCGGCACACAGCGCATAGAGCCAGTCACGAAAGGGCGCGAAACCGGCATCCTCCCGGCGGGAGGCGCGATGGACCAGATACCAGGCATGGACCATCGGCACCGCCAGCCCGAACGGCGTGGCAAGGCGCCCGGCGGCGATGTCGTCCAGGATGTAGAGCCGCGGCGCCAGCGCCACCCCGACGCCGTCGATGGCCGCCTGCAGGGTCATGGCATAGCTGCCGAAGGACAGCCCCTTCGAAGACACCTCCGCCACCCCGGCGGCGGCGAGCCAGCGCGGCCAGTCCTCCGCCCAATGGGAGACGTGCAGCAGGGTGGCGCCGGCCAGATCCGCCGGCTTGCGCAGCTTCGCCGCCAGCCGCGGCGCACAGACCGGCTGCAGGCTGGAGGAGAACAGCCGCTCCGCCTCATAGCCCGGCCATTGGCCGTCGCCCAGCAGGACGGCGCAGGTCCAGTCGTCGTTCATCGGCGCGCCTGCCCCGCCGGTGGCGATCCGCACCTCGATCTCCGGGTGACTGATGTGGAAGCCGGACAGACGCGGAATCAGCCAGCGCACCGCCACCGTCGCCCCCATGCCCACCGTCAGCACCGGCCCGGCCCGCATCGAAGATACCTGCTCCACCCGCCGGGCGATGCCGTCGAACGCCTCGGTCAGCGCCGGCTGAAGCGCCCGGCCGCGCTCGGTCAGCACCAGCGCGTTGGCCCGGCGGTCGAACAAGGGAAAGCCCAGCCGCTCCTCCAGCAGCTTGACCATCCGGCTGACGGCGGCCTGCGAGACGTGCAGTTCCGCCGCAGCGGCGGTGAAGCTGCCATGGCGGGCCGCCGCCTCGAACGCGCGCAGGCCGTTCAACGAGGGGAGACGGCGCATCGGTCCATCCTTACTTGACCCCAACTTTTCCTGGGGCTGAGCATCGAACAATGCCGTTTGCCGTGCAACCGCGCGCATGCGAGATTTTCAGCCTGATCTCCGACATTTGGGCTGATTCATGCTGACGCTTCCGCTGATGGTGGGGCTTGGCCTTACCGTTCTCGTGACCTCGTTTCTGTCGGGCCTGTTCGGCATGGCCGGCGGCATGGTGTTGATGGGCCTGCTGCTGATCCTGCTGCCGGTTCCGTCGGCGATGCTGCTGCATGGCGTGACCCAGTTCGCCTCCAACGGCTGGCGGGCATGGCTGTGGCGGCATCATGTGGTCTGGCCGGTCATCCTGCGCTTCGCGCTGGGCGGATCCGGGGCCGGGTTGCTGTTCGCCCTGGCCGGTGCCATTCCCGACCGGGCGGTGTCGCTGCTGATTCTGGGGCTGACGCCCTTCCTTGCGCTGGCGGTGCCCGCGCGCTGGGCGCTGGATGCCCAGAAGCCGCTGCATGGCCTCGTCGGCGGCTTCCTGTGCATGGGGGTGCAGTTGGTCGCCGGCATCTCCGGCCCGCTGCTGGACGTCTTCTTCATCCGCAGCGCCATGACCCGCCAGAGCGTGGTCGCCACCAAGGCCGCGATTCAGTCGGTCGGCCATCTTGTGAAGATCGCTTACTTCGCTCCGCTGGTCGCCGGCGGCGTGGATGGAACGGTGGAATCGACGGTGATCCTGATGTCGGTCGTGATGGCGCTGCTCGGCACGAATCTCTCCCGCCGCGTGCTGGACCGCATGAGCGACGCGCAATTCCGCCTGTGGAGCCGCTATCTGGTGATGGGCACCGCCAGCGTCTATCTGGGTCAGGGGCTGTTCCTGCTGGCCGTCCACTGAGAGAAAATCATTTCACATCAGTTATTTATCATTAACTCCGTTCTCTATCCTTACCGCATGGGGGCTGGATCCCGGCCACCCGTGACCGACCGGCCCGTCTCCCGATCCTTACGGCTTGGGGGGCGGGCTTCCTTACATCCTGGGGGCTCTCAAGCCCTTGTGGATCCTTACATGTCTCTTGGACAGATCCCGCAGATCTCCAGAATCTGCAGATCCTTACCTCTTGGGGGCCTGGATCTGGCCGTGAGTGCCCCCAAGCCGTAAGGATGGCGCTGGTCCATAGACCACCGGACAGCAAAAATGGCCGAACGCCCCCAGGGAGTAAGGATAGAGTACGCTCCATCTGAACGCTTTCCGGAATCGAGTCGGGCCGATTCGGGTGATGTAAGGATGCCGGAGGGGGACTTCGGGTGAGATTCGCACTTGGGAAGCGTTGCCGGATCCGACACTTAGCAGGCGTTTGCGACTCCCTTTCCCTTTTAAGAGGATTCGTCGGCGGGAAAAGCCAGAGGAGTCCGCGAGTCGCAGCGAATCTTCCTTACAGGGTGGGGGAAACAGCCTTACCGGGTGGGGGCGAGTCGCACACCCCCCGGGGCGTAAGGGTTCCGCCCCCAGGATGTAAGGATGATCAGGATTCTGCGGCGCGACCCTTTCCTTACTTGTTTTTGGGGTAAGGATTGATTTAGCCTCACGCGATTCTGGCGGAGGGTTGCGATGGCGGGGACGGGGCGCAGGAAGGCGCGCGGTGCGGTGGCGGAGGAGTCCGTCCCGTCGGACGTGGCTGTGCCCGTCACGGCCGGTTCCGCAAAGGCCGCCCCCGGCCTTGTGGTGCTGGGGCCGGAGGATCTGGCCGGCGGTGCGGTGATCGACGGCGACGGCGCCACCGCCACCCTGCCGTCTGTTGCCGCCGAATCCGCGGCCCCGGTCGCCGGGCTGACCGCCCGCGTCGCCAGCGCCACCTTCGAGCGCGACGGCTACAAGCATCTGATCAAGGCGGCGGAGGCGGTCTACAGCTATCCCGCCAACGGCACGCGCCTGTCGCTGCCGGCGCAGAAGATGCTGAATTTCATGATCCATCTGGCCGGCAGCCAGAACTTCGCCAACAAGCTCTACCGCCTGCCCAAGCGCGTGGTGCGCGGCAACCACAAGGGCAACGAGCGCATCTTCGACGCGCTGAAGGAAATCTTCGACTCCAGCCTGGTGGTCATCGGCCCCTTCCGTGGCCGACGGTCGCGCGCCGAACTGCGCATCCTCTCCAGCTATGTCCGGCCGGAGGAGGAGGAGGACAGCGACGCCGCCGACATCCATTTCCAGTTCACCGACGCCTTCCTGGAAATCCAGCGCTCGTCCCAGCTGTGGGCCAAGCTGTCCGGCCCGGCGATGGTCAAGGTCACCAGCACCTACGCGTTGAAGCTGTACGAGATCGGCATGCAGCGCTACCAGATGGATTATCCGTCGCTGGAACTGGACATCGACACGCTGCGCAAGCTGATGAACGTCCCGGAGGGCGCTTACAAGGATTTTGGCATCCTGCGCACCCGCACCATCGACCGCGCCATCTCCGAGGTGAACCAGCTCGCCCCCTTCCGCGTCAGCATGCCCGAAGACAAGATGAAGCGGAAAGGCCGCAAGATCGAGGCGGTGACCCTCGATTTCAACGCCAAGGACGAGGAGGAGGCGGCCGAGACCTATCTGGAGCGCGAACGCCACAGCGCCGGCCGCCGCGCCCGGCGCATCGGCAAGGTCGACACCGTCGCCCCCGCCGATCCGGTGGAGGCCGGCCTCGCCGACCTCGGCCCGCTGCCCGACGCCGACGACGTGACCGCCCTGTGGGCCGCCGTCCTGCACGCCCTGAAAGGCAAGGTCCCCGCCCCGCTGCTGGCCGAACTGGAGCCGGACCGGGTGGAGGAAGCCCCCCAGGGCGGCCGCCGCCTCGTCCTGAAGGCCAGGAACGCCGCCGTCGCCGACACCGCCCGCATGAACCACTGGCCGAGCCTGAAGTCGGCCTTGTCCTCGCTGACCGCCGGGATGATCGAGGACGTGGCCTTCGAGGTGGCGGCGCGAAAGGCGAAGGTGGCGAAGGCGGCCTCCCCCGAGACGTAAGGATGGGGGCTTTGGGGGCTACATTGCTCAATATGGCGGTCCCGTTTCCGAGCCCGCGTTTCCGAGCCGATGAACACCCAGCTGCACCATGACCGTGGAGGCGCGCGCCCAGCTAGATCGGATCGCGTAAAATCGGAATCGATTTGGAGCGTGAATCCGATCGCCAAACATAAAGCTACAGCATCGTGCGTTTCATATTAAACGCACGATGCTGTAGAACGATGTTTGGCCTGCATCAAACTCCTGTTCGTCGTCTTGCTTGTTGGTTTCGTGCCGTTGTCGGCGGGGTGTGTTTGCGTCCGCCGCCGTCAGGCGGTCGGCGCCTTGGCCGTCCGTGCGGCGAGGTCGTCGAGGAAGGCGGTAAGATCGTCCTGAAGGTCGGACGGATCCTCCAGACCGACGCTGATGCGCAGGATCAGGTCCTCACCGGCCCAGGGGCGGGCGGTGCGGTTGCGCTTGACCGGCATCGGCGCCATCAGGCTGCGGGTTCCGCCCCAGGAGGCGCCGATGGCGAAGGTGCGCAACACGTCGAGGGCATGCTGGACATGCGGCGTCGCCGCGGGCGTGAACACGACGCTGAAGACGCCACTGGCCCCGAGGAAGTCGCGCTTCCACACCGCATGGCTGGGAGATCCGGGGAGTGCCGGATACAGAACCTCCTTCACCAGCGGATGGCCAGCCAGCCGTTCGACCAGCGCCATCGCCCCGTCTGACGCCTGCCGCATCCGCACGCCCAGTGTCTCCATGCCCCGCAGCACCAGCGAGGCGTCATCGGGCGAAACACCGATCCCGTAGCGGCCGAGAGCGCTGCGGATTGGCGTGATCAGGGCCTCGTTGCGCACGGTGAGCGACCCCATGAGCAGATCGGAATGGCCACTGACGTACTTCGTCAGCGCTTCGGTCACCAGATCGGCGCCATGGTCCAGAGGCTTGAAGTTCAGCGGGGTGGCCCAGCTGTTGTCGCAGCCGACCAGGGCGCCATGACGGTGCGCCACCGCCGCGATGGCCGGCAGATCCTGGACCTCCATGGTGGTGGAGCCGGGGGATTCGCACCAGACGACCTTGGTGCGTCCGTCGATCCGCCGTTCCAGGTCAGCGACGGAGGTCGGGTCGTAATAGTCGACCTCGATGCCGAATCTGACCAGATCGTGGTTGGCGAAGTCGCGCATCGGTGGATAGGAGGTGTCGGCGATCAACACCCTGTCACCCGCCTGCAGGAAGGGCAGAACGGCAAAGCTATTGGCTGCCTGTCCTGACGGCAGAAGGAAAGTCCAGGCGCCGTTTTCAAGAGCCGTTAGCTTGGACTCCAGCGTCCGGGTCGTTGGGGTGCCGTAAAGACCGTATGTATATCCGGTGTGCCCGCGTTCGCCACGTTTCGCGTAACCTTCGGCATTGGCGAATAGGATTGTCGATCCACGATAAACGGGCACGCTGAGGCTGTCGAATCCTTCGGCGGCAACCGGAGGATTCACCACGCATTGGGTGAGATCTTTCATGGGGGGCGTCCTTTGACTGACGCCCCCGATATGACGCCTCCAGCCCTATTTCGTCCAATATCGATTTCAAGCTAGTCTATTCTCCCAGGTTATAGGGAGACCATCATGAACCTGCGGCAGGTTGAGGTGTTCCATGCAGTTATGACCAACGGCACTGCATCGCGCGCGGCCGAGGTGCTGCGCATTTCGCAACCCGCCGTCAGTAAGGCAATCCAGGAGTTGGAACGGGAAATTGGCTTTTCGCTGTTCCATCGCGCCAAAGGGCGCATGCTCCCGACGGAGGAGGCGCGGCTGTTCTTCCAGGAAGTAGCCTCGTCCTTTGCGGGCTTGATCCATCTGCGCGCTGCCGCCGCCCGCATCCGTGACTTCGGCTCAGGCGAAATCCGGGTCGCATGCCATTCGGCAGTCAGCACCACCATCCTGCCAAAAGCATTGCGCGCCTTCCAATTGCGGCATCCCGACGTGTCGATCACAGTGCAAGCGCGCATGTCGTCGGTGGTGAAGGATCTGATCGCCTCCGGCCAATTCGATGTTGGACTGGCCGCTGACGAAATCGATGTGACGGGGGTGGATGCGACGCTTTTCATGCGGCAGCGTTTGGTGATTGCCGTTCCAGCCAATCACCCGCTGGCGCAGCGCGACGTTCTCCACCCCGCAGATCTTCAAGGCACGCCCTTCATCGCCCTCGCTCCCGAGGACACCGCGCGCCGCCGGCTGGATGGGGTGCTGGCCGCCCATGGCGTGATGCCGAAAATCGTGCTGGAGACGCCCTACTCGACGACCATATGTGCAATGGTGCAGGCTGGCATCGGGTGCGGTCTGGTCAGTCCGCTGACTGCCGAACCCTATCTCGGGCGAGGCCTGGTAGCCTGCGTGTTCGAACCGGAAATTCGATCGCGCACTCTGCTCCTTCTGCCACCGAACCGTCGTCCATCTCGCATCGTCGCCGACTGCATCGCGGAGTTGATGGCGTTTTCAACGGATTGAGGTCTTCCCTCTCGGGAGAGGCCGAAGGCGCGTTGCGCGCCGCGGATTTTGCATAAAATCCCCATTAGAGGATATTTATCCTATACCATCTCCGCGCCCGGTTCCACCATCCCTTTGCGGAGCGAAGCCATGCCCCTCGACAGCCGTACCCTTGCAAACGACCATTTCCCCTGCTGGGCGGAGGAGCCGCCAGTGCCCGCCGACGGCTCGCTGGTTCCCGGATCGCAATTCCATGAGGAACAATGGATCATGGCCGCCGGCATGCTGGCGCGCGGCAGCAGCTTTCTCTATGTGGCCCGCGCCATGGGATGCAGCCGCACCACCCTGTGGCGGGCCTATTACGGGTCCAAGGATTTCCGTCACAGGGTCTGGTGGGAACGGCAGGCGCTGAAACGGGAAGCCGAGCTGCGCCTCTCCTCGCTGCGCAGTCTGGTTGTCGAGCAGATCGAGCGGCTGGTCTCCTCCGGCGATCCGTCGACCGTGCGCTGGCTGGCCGACCGGCTCGGCCTCCTCGACGGGCTCGGAGACCAATCGGTCCAGCGGCCGGCACAGCGGCCGGCCCGGCAATCGGGAACCCGGCAACCCGCCGACTCCGCCACCCCCCAGCCGCCCCCCTTCGAGGACGTTCCTGCCGTCATCGTCCCCGACCTGGACGACGACATCCCCGGCGCCTTGCGTGAGCGCAGCGCGCCCGATCCGCGCGCCGTCGCCGCCATCCTCGCCCGCCCGGAATCGGAGGGACCGAAGGGCGTCTATCCCTGGACCTTCAATCCCGACGATCCCTATCCCAACCTCGCCTCCGCGCTGGAACGGCAGGGCGGACAGGCCGCCTTCGGCCGTCTGTAAGGCGGACAGGCCAGCGGACGGGCCAGGGGAGGCAATGGAACAGCCGCCGGAAACCGTTCCACGCTGTTCCATCTCCCCCCAGGAGGTAAGGATCGGCGGAGTCTCCCCCACCGATCCCCTCTGATCGTCAGCCCTGCTTGGCCTTCAGCGCCGCCAGACGGTCCGACAGGCTGGTTGCGGTGGCCTTGCCCGACGCTGCGGCCAGCGCTGCGGCGATGTTGGGGTCTTCCTTCTCCGGGGCCGATGGGCGCAGCAGCTTGGCCTTGGCGTTCGCGGCTTCGGCGGCGGCCAGATCCTTGGCTGCCGTGTCCTGCATCGCCTTCAGTGCGACCGACAGGCCGCTGGTGGCGCCGGCAAGGCCGGCGGCCTGGCGGGCGGCTTCGGCCTGACGCTCGGCCATGGCGCGCTGCTGGTCGGCGCGGCCCATGTCGCGCTGGGCGCGGGTCAGGTCGGCGCGGGCGGCCTTCAGCTTGGCGCCGGCCTCGGCATAGTTCTTTTCCAGCATTTCAAGGAACTCGCGGGCATCCACCGCGTCGCGGGCCTCGCGCTCGATCTCCGGGGCCATCTCTTCCAGCATGGCGACGATGGTCTCCAGGCTCTTTTCCAGGCCGGCCTTGCGGGCGGGATCGGTCTCGGTGTCGATCTGGCGTTGCAGATGCTCGGCCGCCGCCATGCGCTGGGTCGACAGAGCCTTGATCTCGTCGGCTTCGCGCTGCTCGCGGTCGTAGATGGCGCGGGCTTCCGCCACCTGCCGTCCCAACTGGTCCAGATGCTGCTCCATGGTCCGCAGCTCCGCCTCGGTCGCGGACTTCGGATCCCAGCGCACCAGCGCCTCCATGGCGCCCTGGACGGCTTGGTCGGTCTTGACACCCATAAGGTTGCGGATGAAGGCAAGCATGGCTGAATCCTGTCGCTGAGGGTTGTTGGAAGCGCCCCGGAAGGCGCCTCGCCTGCACAGATGGGGAGGGGACGATCCGGCGACCAGACCCCTTATCCTTACCTCTCGGGGGCTGGCTTAACCGGCCATGGCCGCCGCGTTGATCAGCGCCACCCCCAGCTGGACCCCGACCAGGGTCGCCGCCGACGCGACGTTGCCGGATTCGATCTGACCGCGCAGGTCGCGGATCAGCAGGGTCGCGACGGCGAAGGCGACCAGCTGCAGGATCACCGCCACCACGCCCCACAGCAGGATGTCCAGCAGGAAGGTGCTGGTCGCCAGCGTCGCTGCCAGCGGAATGGCAAGCGCGACGATGGAGCCGGCCAGCGTCAGGCCGCCGGCGGCATTCCCTTCCGACACCAGCCGGCGTTCGTTGAAGGGGGTGATGCGGGTGTAGACGGCGACGCCGACCGCCAGCAGCGCCAGCGTGACGGCGAGCTGGACCAGCAGCACCGGAAGCCCGGTGCCGAGCGCGGTCAGGATGGAACCGAAGGTGCTTTCCATGGGGCCGGCACTCTTGTCGTGTGGGTTAGGACAGGGAGAGGGAGGCGGGGTTCACGTCGATGCCGGCGGCGATCTCGACAGAGGCGCGGCCGGAGCGCTCCACCGCCTCCACCAGGATGTATTCCGTGGTGGGGGCGGGGGCCGCGGCGCCGGTGGGGGCGCCGTACAGCATGGCCTGGCTGACCACCGTCTCGGTCCCGCGCACGGTCTGGCGCGCCTCGCTGAGGGTGAAGGGCTGGATGCGGCTGGCGCCCGGCTGCCAGACGCGGGGATAGAGCTTGCCGTCCTTGGTCTGGAACTCCGGCCAGCCGATCATCCCCTCGGCATCGTCCAGCCAGAAGCCCCATTCGCTCTCGTCCGACGGCGTCACGCTGTCGATGGGCGTGAAATAGCGGCATTCGTCCGGCTGCCCGTCGGGCCCGAGGTGAATCTGGAAGAAGCCGCCTCCCGGCAGATGCAGCCGGTAGACGGTGGCCGGGCCGGAGGTGACGGTGCCGACCGCCTCGATCGACACCAGCCGGTCGCTGCCGGTGTCCGGCGCCTTCACCTTGGTGGCGCTCTCCGCCAGCAGGAAGGGGGTGGGGTCGATGGTGACCGCCATGCCCAGCCGGAACAGCGACGGGCTGTAGGCCTTGCCGCCGAGCTTCTGGTTCACGTAGTTGCCGAGCGTTCCGAACAGGGGCACGTCCGATCCTCCCTTGGAGACTGGGCCGGTGGAGACAGGGCTGGGTTTCGGGGCATCCATCCGGCGCCGGGCCCGCCACAGCAGGAACAGTACCGCCACGCCGAGCAGCAGGATGCCCCACCACCAGAAGCCGCGGCCGGAGCCCTGGGACGGCGGCGACGCCTGCGCGGCGCTGCTGCTGTCCACCGAACTGGCGGAATCGGCGCGGGCCAGCTCCGCCGGCACGTCGGGCGGCAGTTGTCCCGCCTCGCGCGGGGTGCCGGCCTGGGCGGCGACCGACTGGTCGAGCTGGTCCAGCTTGGCGCGCAGCTCCGCATTGTCGCGAGCCAGCCGGTCGGCCTCCTGCCGCCATTCGCGATAGCCGGGGTCGTCGGCGTTGTTGTGGAAGAAGGCGGCATGGCCCGGCCGGGTCAGCGTGTCGAGCATGAACCACAGGAAAAGCCCGTCCCAGATGCCGAAGCGGCGCGGCGCGCTGTAGGCATAGGGCGGCGGGTTCCAGCCGTAGCGGCCATAGGGGTTGACGGGCGCCGGGCGGGTGGATGGGGTGCGGTAGGACGAACCGCCCGATCCCCAGCCCCAACCCCAGCCCGATCCACTGGAAGTGCTGGAACTGCCGGTGCGGCCCTGGGTGGAGGCAGCGGGCGGCGCGCTCGGCTGGGCCGGCGGCGTGCGGTCGGCCTCCTGGCGGGTGCGGTAGCGGTTCAGCGCGTCGGCCGAGCCCTGCTGGCTGAAGGTCCGGTCACCGGCGGAGGTCGGTGGGGCAGCGACCGAGGGGGCGGTGTTGCCCGGCCGGGCATAGCCGCCGCTGGAACTGGAGGAGCCGCCCGAGAACCAGCCGCCGCCGCTGCTTCCGGTCGAGGGCGTGCGCGGGGCGGACGGTCGGGCATAGCCGCCGCTGCTGCCGACGGACGGGGTGCGCGACGGCCGGGAATAGCCGCCCGAGGACGACGACCGGCTGCTGCGGGAACCGGCGCGGGCCTGGGCCTCGTCCGGGGCGAGCGCCACGGAGACTGCCGTGGCGGCGGCGATGGCGAGCGGAGCGGGTGCCGCCGGGGCGGTCACGATGGCGCCGACGGGGACCGCCAGCGGCTGCGCCGTCATCAGAAGGGCAACGGCGGCGGCGCGCCATCGCTGTTTCCAGAGGTCCAGCGGCCGGGTGGGACACCGGGGCTTCGCGGTCTGCGTCATCCGTCCTCTCGCGCGTCATCCGGAGCCGGTTCAACCGGCCCTCCCGGCGATTCGTTGCGCGAGCGTAGGCAGATACGCGGCGGTGCTCAAGGGATTAACCGCCGCGGTCCGCCGGTTACGGCCGAAGGGTCACGAGACGGCGGTCGCCGCCTGCTTGTTCCGCTCCGGCTCGGCCTGCGGCGGGCGGACGGTGGGCGGTCCGCCGGCAGCGGTGACGAGGCGGTCGCTGGCGGCCTCCAACTGCTCCTCCAGATCGCGCATCGCCTCGGCGCGCGGGCGGCCGGGGAGGATCGGCGGCAGGAACTCCACCACCACGGTGCCGGGTCGCTTCAGGAAGCTGTGGCGCGGCCAATAGAGGCCGGCGTTCAGCGCCATCGGCACGATGGGGATCTTCAGGCTGTCATAGAGCATGCCCACGCCGATCCGGTAGGGGCGGTATGTGCCGGGAGCGACGCGGGTGCCCTGCGGGAAGATCACGATCGGGCGGCCTTCGTCCCGCACCGGGCGGGAATTGCGGATCAGCGACTTGATCGCCGCCCCGCCGGCGCCGCGGTCGACCGGGATCATCTTCGCCTTGGCGGCGTACCAGCCCCAGATCGGGATCCACATCAGTTCGCGCTTCAGGATGATCGCCGGATCCTTCACCAGAAGGTGGAGCTTCATCGTCTCCCAGGCCGACTGGTGCTTGGCGGCCAGCAGGAAGGGACCGTCGGGCAGGTTCTCGCGCCCACGGACCTCGTAGCGGATGCCGACGAGCGTTCGCTCCAGCCAGCCGACGGTGCTGAGATACCATCTCACGACCGCGACCATCTGCGGACGCGGCAGCAGCAGCATCCACAGCAGGGCGAAGCACATCAGCGCGGTCCAGAGGTGGAACGCGATGTTGAAGGCAAGGGACCGGATCCAGATCATGGCCGGCAACTTGTCAGGTCTTCGCCGACTTCTCAAGTATTCAGCGCTGTTGCGGCGATGGTTCCGCGGCGCGGGGCGGGGTGGACTCCGCCCCGCGCCGGGTGCATTGTCCCGGACGTGGAGGGGTGTCGTGGCTGTGGTGGGACTGTGATTCGTTTCGAAAATGTCGGCTTGCGGTACGGCACGGAGGCGGAGGTGCTGCGCGACATCAGCTTCACCCTGCTGCCGGGGTCCTTCCATTTCCTGACCGGTGCCAGCGGGGCGGGCAAGTCGTCGCTGCTGAAGCTGATGTATCTGGCCCACCGGCCGTCGCGCGGGCTGGTCACTCTGTTCGGCCGCGACATGGCGATGGTGACCCGCCGCGACCTGCCGGAGCTGCGCCGCCAGATCGGCGTCGTGTTCCAGGACTTCGCGCTGCTCGACCATCTGTCGGCGCTGGACAATGTGGCGCTGCCGCTGCGCATGTCCGGCACGCCGGAGGCCGACGTGGTCGCCCACTGCACCGAAATCCTGCGCTGGGTGGGGCTGGGCAACCACCTGCACGCCAAACCGTCAACCCTGTCGGGCGGGCAGAAGCAGCGGGTCGCCATCGCGCGCTCGGTCATCAACCGGCCGCGGCTTCTGCTGGCGGACGAGCCGACCGGCAACGTCGACGACGGCATCGGCATGCGCCTGCTCTATCTGTTCGAGGAACTGTACAAGCTGGGAACCACCGTGGTGATCGCCACCCACAACGAGGCGCTGATCCGCCGGTTCGACCACCCGCGCCTCCATCTCGACAATGGCCGGTTGATGGTGCTGCCTGCGCGCGGAAGCCGGGCTCATGATGGACGTACCGGCGACGCGCGCGCCCACGATTCGCGGCGGGAGTAGCGGCATGGCGCTTCGTCCGGTCCGCCCCCGCTCCGACCTGCCGCTGGCGGTCGATCCCTCCTCGCGCTTCCTTGGCTGGATCACCGCGCTGATGGCGTTCCTGGCGGCGCTGGCGCTGGCCGGCGCCATGCTGGTGTCGGACATGGCGCAACGGTGGGACAGCGGCCTTGCCGGCGGGCTGACCGTCCAGGTGGCGCCGATGCCGGGCGCTCCGGTCGCGCCGCTGGACGAGCGGGTGGAGGCGGCGGTGACCGTCCTGCGGGCCTTCCCCGGAATCCGGTCGGCCACCGTGCTGGGCGGGGGCGAGATCGCCCGATTGCTGGAACCCTGGCTGGGGTCGGGGGCGACCGACCCGCTGCTGCCGATGCCGCGGCTGATCGACGTCATCGCCGACGGGCCGGTCGACGTCGCGGCCTTGCGGCTTCGCCTGACGTCGGCGGCGCCGGGGGCGACGCTGGACGACCATGCGGTGTGGCTGGCCGACCTGCGCTCCTTCGCCGGGGCTGTGCGGCTGGCGGCGCTGGGGGTGGTGGTGCTGATCGGGGCGGCGGCGGTGATGACGGTGGTTTTCGCCGTGCGCACCGGCCTGGCCATCCACCGTCCGGTGGTAGAGCTGCTGCACCTGATGGGCGCCACCGACCGCTATGTCTCCCGCCAGTTTGAACGGCATGTGGTGTCCTTGAGCCTGCGCGGCGGTGCCATCGGCCTGCTGTTGGCCGGCGGCACGCTGTACGGGCTGTACCGGGCGTCCCAGGGACTGCGGGCCAGCCTGCTGTCCGACCTGTCGCTGCAGCCCTGGCAGTGGGCGGTGCTGCTTCTGGTGCCGGGGATGCTGGCCCTGCTGGCCTTGGCGACCGCGCGCTGGACCGTGCTGCGCACACTGGAGTCCATGCCGTGAGATGGAGAGCGCGATGAGAACCGTGCACCGGCGGCGCGGCGGGAGGGTGGCGAGGGCGGTGGTCTACCTGCTGGCCGGGTCGCTGGTGGCGGCCGTACTCTGGCTGGGCGGGCTGGTCTGGTATGCCGCCGACGTGCCGCGCGCATCCCCCGCCGGTGCCGATGCCGAACGGCCGACCGACGCCATCGTCGTGCTGACCGGCGGCAGCAACCGGCTGGGGACCGGGCTGGAGCTTCTGGCCGCCGGACGGGCGAAGAAACTGTTCGTGTCCGGCGTCTATGACGGGGTGGATGTGCAGGAACTGCTGAAGCTGTCCCGCCGTTCCCCGACCGAGATGGAATGCTGCATCACGCTCGGCTATTCGGCGGACAGCACCATCGGCAACGCCTATGAGACGGCGGACTGGATGCGCGACCAGGGTTTCCGGTCGCTGCGGCTGGTGACCGCCAACTATCACATGCGCCGCAGCCTGCTGGAACTGACGATGGCGATGCCCGACATGGAGCTGGTGCCCCATCCCGTCGTCGCCCCCACCGTCCATCTGGAGGAGTGGTGGATGTGGCCGGGCACGGCGAACCTGCTTATCAACGAGTACAACAAGCTGCTGGTGGTCGGCCTGCGCTGGATGGTGCATCGGGCGGTCAAGGGCTGACGGCCGGAACCGCGGTTGAGCCGGAATAGCGAATGAGAATGACTTGCAATTGACTTCGGACGGGCGTAGTGTCCGGTTCAGGGTTCACGCCCGGACATCGCCGACCGCAACGTCCGTCCAGCAAGAAAGACACGCCATGCACGACAGCGCCGTCTCCGCTCCCGCCTCCTTCGTCGTCGCGTCCCTGCCGGTGGTCGAATCCGCCCGTTTGATGTCGGGCAGCCGCGAGATCGTGATCCAGCACGCCGGGCAGAGCTATCGCCTGCGCGTGACCCGCGCCAACAAGCTGATCCTCACCAAGTAAAAGACCTTCAAAGAACCTTCCGGGAAAATGCCATCGAGAATGGGCGCCGGCCATATGGCCCGGCGCCCATTCTTTTTGTGGATGGCGCCTCAGGCCCTGCCCTGCACCTCATAGCCGGCATCCTCGATGGCTTGGCGGATGGTCGATTCTTCGGCATCGCCCTCGACGGACACCTGGCCTGCCTTCAAGTCGACAAGAGTCCGCTCGACCGACGGAAGCGCTTCCACCGCCTTGGTCACCGTCTGGGCGCAGTGGCCGCAGGACATTCCGGATACCTTCAACGTCAGCATGGGTTTTCTCCCTTGGCGGTGCGACGGCGCACCCGATTTCCACAGGCTGAGCCTTCCAGCGGTTGGAAGGTCAAGCGGCATTCCACAAGTCGGCTCAACCGCCTTGCGAGACAATCGTTTCGCCTTGCCGCAGATGTCTATAGTTCGAGACTTAGTCTCTATAAATAGACGGCTTCCTCTTGCACAATCTCAATTGTGAGACCTGTAGCGAGTTGAGGAATTTTGTGTGCAATGCACAAAATCAGCCTTATCAAAGGTTTCCGCTGTCACTATCGGTCCACGCAATTCTGGCATGACCCTTGCTCCCATAGTTGCACCTTCCGCCCTCCGGGGCCTGCCTCCATGAGAAAGCGCCCCGATGCCGCTGGTCACCGCAACCTCCCTTCTGCCCGTCCCGGCGCGCTGCGTGTGGCCGCTGGTCCGGTGGAACGGGGCGTTGGGCGACTGGTACCCCGGTGCGGTCTCCATGATCGTGGAGGGGGTGGGGAAAGGCGCGCTCCGGCGTCTGCGACTCTATGATGGGGCGCCAGTCATCCACCGGCTGGAACATGTCAGCCGCGTTGAAGATGCCTACACCTATGCGGTGGTCGAGGGACCGTACCCGGTCACCGACCTGCTGGCGCAAATCCGCCTGCACGCCGATGGGGAACGGCAGACCGCCCTGGATTGGACCGCCACCTTCCATCCGCTTTCCTCCCACCCGAACCAGAGCGCGGAGGCGGAGGCGGAGCGTTTCGTCCGCGACTTCTACGACGCCGGCATGGCCCGGCTTCGCAGTCTGCTTCAGCCGTAAATCCCGAAAACACACCCGTGACGGTCACCGTCCGACAAGAATAACCGAGGGAGCATCGTCCAAATGAGTTTCCTGATCTGCGTGGGAGCGCTCGCGTTCCTGATGCTGGTCGCCTACCGGGGCTTCAGCGTCATCCTCTTCGCGCCCATCGCGGCGATGGGGGCCGTGCTGTTGACCGACCCGTCCGCCGTGCCGCCGATCTTCACCGGCCTGTTCATGGACAAGATGGTCGGCTTCGTGAAGCTGTACTTCCCGGTCTTCCTGCTGGGCGCGGTGTTCGGCAAGGTGATCGAGCTGTCCGGCTTCTCCAAGTCGATCGTCTCGGCCGTCATCAAGCTGGTCGGGCGCGAGCGTGCGGTGACCTCCATCGTGCTGGTCTGCCTGCTGCTGACCTATGGCGGCGTGTCGCTGTTCGTCGTGGTCTTCGCCGTCTATCCCTTCGCGGCGGAGATGTTCCGGCAGAGTGATATCCCCAAGCGCCTGATCCCCGGCGTGATCGCGCTCGGCGCCTTCACCGTCACCATGGACGCGCTGCCGGGCACGCCGCAAATCCAGAACATCATTCCCACCACCTTCTTCAAGACCGATGCCTATGCCGCCCCCTGGCTGGGCCTGATCGGCTCCGTCTTCATCCTGGTGCTGGGGCTGCTCTATCTGGAATGGCGTGTGCGCTCGGCTATCGCGCGGGGCGAAGGCTATGGGAGCGGCCACAGCAACGAACCGGAATCGGTTGTGTCGGAGATGCTGCCGAACCCGATCCTGGCCCTGTCGCCGCTGGTCGCCGTCGGCGTGCTGAACAAGCTGTTCACCATGGCGATCCCTAGCGTGTACGGCGCCACCAGCGAGGTGGCGCTGACCCCAGGCGCCAAGCCGCTGGTGACGCAGGTCTCCTCCGTCGCCGGCATCTGGGCGGTGGAAGGGGCTCTTCTCTGCGGCATCCTGATGGTGCTGGCCTTCGCCTGGAAGCCGGTGTCGCAGCGCTTCGCCGACGGAACCAAGGCCGCCATCGGCGGGTCGCTGCTGGCCGCCATGAACACGGCCTCGGAATACGGCTTCGGCGCGGTGATCGCGGCGCTGCCGGGCTTCCTGATCATCCGCGACGCGCTGTCGGCCATTCCCAACCCGCTGGTGAACGAGGCGGTGACCGTCACCGCGCTGGCCGGCATCACGGGTTCGGCATCGGGCGGCATGAGCATCGCGCTGGCGGCAATGGCCGACCAGTTCATCGCCGCCGCCAACGCCGCCGGCATCCCGATGGAGGTTCTGCACCGGGTCGCCTCCATGGCCAGCGGCGGCATGGATACCTTGCCGCACAACGGTGCCGTCATCACCTTGCTGGGCGTCACCGGACTGACGCACCGGCAGTCTTACGGCGACATCTTCGCCGTCACCTGCATCAAGACGCTGGCGGTCTTCTTCGTGATCGCCGTCTATTACCTGACCGGGATCGTCTGATCATGAAGAACAAACTCGTTTCCCTGGAAGAGGCCGTCGCGCGCATTCCCGACGGCGCTTCCCTGCTGATCGGCGGCTTCATGGCCGTCGGCGGCCCCAACCGGCTGGTGGACGAACTGATCCGCCAGGGCAAGCGCGACCTGACCATCATCGCCAACGACACCGCCCGGCCCAACAACGGCCTGGGCAAGCTGGTGGTGGAGAAGCTGGTGCGTCGCGTCGTCACCAGCCACATCGGCCTGAACCCCGAGACGCAGAAGCAGATGATCGCCGGCGCCATCGAGGTGGAACTGGTGCCGCAGGGCACGCTGGCCGAGCGCATCCGCGCCGGCGGCGTCGGTCTGGGCGGCGTCCTGACCCCCACCGGCGTCGGCACCACGGTGGAGGAGGGCAAGCGCACGGTCGAGGTCGACGGTGTCACCTACCTGCTGGAAATGCCGATCAAGGCCGACTTCGCGTTGGTCTCTGCCAAGCAGGCCGACCTGTACGGCAACCTGACCTACGCGCTGACCGCGCGCAATTTCAACCCGTTGATGGCAATGGCCGGTGCCACGGTGATCGCCGAGGCCGAGGACATCCTGCCGGTCGGCTGCATCCCGCCCGACGCGGTGATGACGCCGTCGATTCTGGTCGACCACATCGTCACCGCGACGCCGCGCTGATCGGGGAGTATTGAGCCATGGATGAAAAGACCCTGATCGCCAAGCGCGTCGCGCTGGAGCTGATGGACGGCGACCTCGTCAACCTGGGCATCGGCCTGCCGACCCTGGTCGCCCGCTACGTCCCCGCCGGACGCCACGTGTTCTTCCAGTCGGAGAACGGCATCGTCGGCATGTCCGGCCCGATCACCGGGGCGGAGAACCACGACCTGACCGATGCCGGCGGTTCGCCCATCTCGGCCCTGCCGGGGGCGGCGTCCTTCGACAGCGCCTTCTCCTTCGGGCTGATCCGCGGCGGGCATCTGGACGTCACCGTGCTCGGCGGCCTGCAGGTGGACCGTGAAGGACGTCTCGCCAACTGGATGGTGCCGGGCAAGATGGTGCCGGGCATGGGCGGGGCGATGGATCTGGTCACCGGCGCCCGCCGGGTGATCGTCGCCATGCAGCACAGCGCCAAGGGCGAACCGAAGATCGTCGAGCGCTGCGCGCTGCCGCTGACCTCGGTCCGCCGGGTCGACCTGGTGGTGACCGACCTCGCCGTCATCGAGCCGACCGACGCCGGCCTCGTCTTGAAGGAAACCGCCCCCGGTGTCACGGTGGAGCAGGTGATCGCCAACACCGGGTGCGAATTGATCGTCGCCCCGGATCTCCGTCCCATGCCGCTCTAAAGGTAAAGAACAATGACCAATCTGAAGGGGAAGGCCGCGCTCGTCACTGGGTCCACCAGCGGGATCGGCCTTGGAATCGCACGGCAGCTCGCGGGCCAGGGCGCCGACCTGATGCTGAACGGCTTCGGCGACGCCGCCTACATCGCCGAGCTGTGCCAGTCGCTGTCGGCGGAGTTCGGCGTGCGCGTCGCCCACAACGGCGCCGACATGTCGAAGCCCGAGGAGATCGAGGCGATGGTCGCCGCCACCGAGGCGGCCTATGGCCGGCTGGACGTGCTGGTCAACAATGCCGGCATCCAGCATGTGGCGCCGGTCGACGCCTTCCCGGTGGAGCGCTGGGACGCGGTGATCGCCATCAACCTGTCGGCCGTCTTCCACGGCACCCGCGCGGCATTGCCGGGCATGAAGGCGCGCGGCTGGGGCCGGGTTATCAACATCGCGTCGGTGCACGGCCTGGTGGCGTCGGTCAACAAGTCGGCCTATGTCGCCGCCAAGCACGGCGTGATCGGCCTGACCAAGGTGACGGCACTGGAGCTGGCGGAGACCAACATCACCTGCAACGCCATCTGCCCGGGCTGGGTGCTGACGCCGCTGGTGCAGAAGCAGATCGACGCTCTGGCCGCCTCGCGCAGCCTGTCGGTGGAGGAGGCCGGACGCGAGCTGCTGAGCGAGAAGCAGCCGTCGAAATCCTTCGTCACTCCGGAGCAGCTGGGTGAACTGGCGGTGTTCCTGTGCTCGGAAGCTGCCGGCAACATGCGCGGGGCCGCGCTGACCATGGATGGCGGCTGGACCGCCCAGTAAGGCGGCCCTTCCAATGCCTCGGGGGGGTGGGCCGAAGTGCCTGCCCCTTCCTGGAAGCCCGGCCCTTCTCAGCTTTCGCTGGTGGCGGGAACCGTATCGAAGGGAGTGGCGATGAACGGACGGCCCTGGCCGTGGCCGGCGCGAGCATGGCCACGTTCGGTCGCAGCCTGCCGGAAATAGCCGACCACGAACACGCGCAGTGCGTTCGCGAGCGATACGCCGGCTTGCGAGGAGCGGCGGCCCTGCTGTTCCATGCGGTCGCGGACATCCCCGCACAGCTCTTCCACCGTCAGGTCTTCCCGCAGGGAGATCTCCTCGAGCCCCTCCCAGTAGGACGGCTCCAGACGGATGGAGACATCGCGCCCGGACAATTTCAGCGTGCGGGCGGCCAGGGAGGCGACACCCGCAAATTGACCAGTGCGAGACCTGTTGTTCCCATCGCTCGACATGCTCTTAAACCCTCGTCCTGCCCGTGCGATTGCCCCCGACGCGCGCTCACTATAACGCGACTACAACCGGCTTTGGGAACAAAACTTTCGGCAGGTAAGGATTCTCCCTAGGGAGCCCGTTCGGGATCCCCGGCCATGTCCTTGAGCAAGGCCAGATCGTTGATAACGATAAAACCTTTGGCATATGTCACTGCGCCGGTTTTGCGCAGGGCGCCGAGACACTTGTTCACCATTTCACGGGTGACGCCCAGCATGTTTGCGAGCGCTTCCTGCGACAGCGGCAAGGTCAGGCGCAAGCCGGCCGGGGTCGGCTGTCCGTAGCTGTCCGACAGCAACAGCAACCTGCGGGCGAGCCGGCGCGGGACGTCGTGGAAGACGGCATCCTCGATGTTCTCGGACACCCAGCGCAGTCGGTCGCACAGGACCACCATCATGCTGGTGCACAGGCGCGGATGGCGTTCCAGGAAAGGAATGAAATCGGCGCGGTCGATGCGGTAAAGCTCGACCGGGCGCAGGGCGACGGCGGCGGCCGTGCGTTCCCGCCCGTCGATCAGGCCGATCTCTCCCAGGACGTCGCCGGCCTCCAGGATGTTCAACAGCATGGTCTTGCCATCCGCCGAGGAGGTCCGGATGGCGATCTGGCCCTTCAGCACGGCGAACAGGCTGTCGCCGGGATCGCCCTTGTCGAAGATGATCTGGTCGGCATCGAAGCGGACGATACGGCCCAGTCCCAGCATTTCCGCCATTTGCCTGGCGTCGAGTTCTCCGAGCAGGCGGTTGCGCCTCAGCACCGCCGCCACATCCATGGGCGCGTTCATCCATCCGTCCCGGCACCGTTTCACGCCAGGGCGGCGACGACCGCCACCCCGGCGCGATCAGTCTACCGAAAACTCACCTACATCGCGAGGGGTGCCGCGTCGCGCAGGGCGCGTTCCCACAGGACGGTTCGTTCGAAATGGAAACGGGCTTCCGGCACCGCATCGTTGCCGGCGGGACGGCCCAGGCGCCGTGCCATGCTGCGCAGCATCGCCTTGGCGTCGTCGCGTTTCTGGTCGAAGCGGCCTTGCGGCAGCCAGCCGCGGAAAGCCGCCAGTTCGTCCGCCGGCAGGCCGATATCGCCGCCCAGCCGCAGCATCCGGCCATAGCCGCGCTCGCGGTAGGGCAATTCCTTGGCGATGGATTCCAGGCGCAGGGAGGTTCCGGCGGTCAGCACCCGGTCGGCCACCGCGTCGGACAGGGTGCGGCGAATGTTGACCATCGCCTCCGACAGGGCCGTGTAGCCGAGCTCGGCCGGGCCGTGAATCACCGCGACCTCGTCGTCGTCCTCCAGCCGGCCGTCGCGGAACGCCTCGAAGATGGCGCCGACGCCGACCATGCCGAAGGGATACAGCTCCGCCGCGCGCAGCGCCCCCATGCTGGAGGCGCCGAACACCGGGATGCCGGCATGGATGGCGTAGAGGATTTCCTTGTGCCAGACCGACGGCACGCTTTCGAAGAAGCCGTCGACGATGCCGATCGCCGCCGGCTTCTCCGCGCACAGCCGCAGCACGTCGCCCTGGGCGACCGGCGGCAGGTATGTGGCGTCCAGCTCCCGCTCCGCATCCTCGCGCGGCAGGGTGGGGCCGAGGAAGACATAGACGCCGCTCATGCCGCCTTCTCCATGGCTTGGGCGCCGAGCACGCGCAGGCCGCGTTCGCCCAGCAGGTAATCGGGGGATTCGTCGGCACCCTCCAGCCCCGGCACGACGACGCGCACGACGGGGATGCCGAATTCGGGCTTGGTAAGGTCGACCGCCACCGCCTCCTCGATTCCGATCGCGCGCAACCGGTCGAGCTGGTGGGCGAGGTCGGCCTCGATGGTGGGGGCGGTGCTGGTCGGGCAGCGATGGAAGGAGCGCCGGCCTACACCATCGACGATCATCGCCTTCCAGCGGGCATGGTGGGCGGGGTCGAGGTGGCGTTCATATTCGGCGCGGGGCATGTCGTCGCGGGCGCCGGCGATGAAGGTCAGGCGGCTTTGCGCCGCCTCGGTCAGGGCGCGGGACAGGGCGATCTCGCGCGCTGCATGGCAGCCCATGCCGGTGGCTGGGCGGATGGACTGCTGGGGCAGCTCCTCGCGCTCGACGATGCGGCAGAGGAAAGCGGGGAGGCCGACGTCGCTGGTGGTCTCCCACACGCCGACGGCGACGCCCGCCGCCTCGAACCGGTCGATCAGCGAGCGGCAGACCGGATCGTCGATGCTGTCCAGGTCGATGCGGGTGGCCGCCTGGGCACCCGCGTCCTGCAGGCGCCACAGGGTGGTCGCGTCGCGCTCCACCAGTTCGGTGACGGCGTGGCTGATCGCCTCCACCTTGTGGTTGCCCGACGCCAGCCCGTTAGAGCCGGCCAGGAAGGCGCCGTGGCCGGGAGCCATCGGCACGGTGAAATTCAGGTGGACCATCTCGAACGGAACCCATTTCGGGCCGCCATTCAGCAGGTCCTGCCCCTCGATCCACAGGATGGGGCTGTTGGGGTTGAAGCTGCCGGTCGACAGCCGGGGCAGGCGGTCGACGTCCACCACCGGGTGGGTCCAGCGCAGCTCCTCGAAGCTGGCGAACTTCAGCGGCAGGGTGATGCGTTCGGCGTGATAGCTCTCGATCGATTCCATGACCCCCGACGCCTTCGCGGCGGCGAGCGTCACCCCCTTGCCCTGCGACACCGAAATGGAGCGCGAGTTCGGCCGCGTCACCATCACCACCGGAATGCCGACGGCATCCAGCCCGGTGACGTTGGCGACCCGGGTGATCCCCATGATCGGCAGGAACGGGGTGACCCGAGCCAGGGTCTGTTCGGGCGCCATGACCCGGTGGGTGCCGACCGTGTGGGCCTTCACAGCATCCGAAACGGAGGCTTTGACATCGAGCAGATCGAAGGGCATCGCGGCTTGTCCGGGGCGGGGGAAAATCGAGAGAGCGCGTCCCGTTCCCGGGTCCGTGGCCGGTCAGCCCCTGAAGCGGTGCTGGTGGCCACGGTCCGAAGAACTGGAACCGGGAACCCGATCAGGCGCCCGGGGTGATGCTGAACCGACCAGCCTCATGATCCGCGGCGTCGAAGGTGCTGCGATCGCCGGAACGGACGAGGTTGCGGACGGTCGAAGCCTGTACCTCGGCGATCTCGGAAACGCCCTGAGCGGACACGGCATACAGACGGCCATCGGCACCGCGGATCATCGACGACTGAGAGATGGAGAGCGACATCTGGATTGACTCCGTTTGACGTTGGTGATGCCGCAAATTCTTCGGATTCGAATGAGTCCGGTCTGTGAAGTTTTTCACTTCGTGTCGTGAGGTGCCGGGGTAATTGGTGCGTCTAAGCAGCAGCGAATGGGATCGGGTGTTTCAAGCGCCACGCCATCGTGAGCAGCAGGTAATTGACTGGAGAATCAAACTATGCTGCAGGCTACCAACAAGAAGCGGGGCAATATCGCGTCCGGTCGCGGTTCTATCGACCTTGAGGCTCTGATGGTATGGCCGCAGCTGTCCGCTCGCGTCGTTCCTAAGAACGGAGTCAGGACCCGGTTACGCCTTGAAAAGGCGGTTTGGGAAGGGCTTGACGCTATCGCCGAGCTCGAAGGAAAACCAACGCAGCAGTTATGTGCGGAGTTGGAGGAAAGCCGCCCAAAGAATGCAGCGCTCAGCACGACCATACGTACATTTGTTTTGGACTATTTCCGCAAGGTTGAATCGGCATAACCTAATAATATCGTTATTTCAAAAATTTCAGCTCAGAATTTCCTGTTTGATTCCGAATCTTCCAAGAAGTTGGACGGCACGTGCTTGGCTCGAAATTTGTGTGATGAGTAACGCGGTCTCCAAAGCAGCGCGTGCCATAGTTACGGCTTCGGGGCGGTTGCCTGCCACTCCCAAGGCATCCGCGTACCAAAGCTGGACTTGGGGCAACCATCCTAAAGGATGCGGCTTGCCCCTCATCGCTCCTTGCTGCTGAAATAGCGCAAAGCTGCTCTCAAACATGGCGAATCCTGACTTATGGTTCCCCGTCAGGACCGACGCATATCCGATGCCCCCCATCACCAATGGCAGCAGCAGTGGGGCATGTATGGCGTGACCGACCGACAACGCGGCCTCAAGTGCGGGAATGCTCTCTTCCAACTGCCCGCAGATGATGTGCGTCCAGCCCAGATGCGTCAGGGCAAACAGCCGTGAGAAAAGATGGTTGCTCTCCTCGGCGATCTCGACCGATTGGCGCCCGGCTTCCACTGCTTCGCCGACCCGGCCCAATTCGGCGAGCCCACGGGCCGCAAGACTGCCCATGTGCACCCGCGCGACAGTCGCGAGGCCATAGCGATCGTAAGGACGGGACGTCGAGAGCATGCGGGAGCCGTGCTCGAATGTCTTCAGCGCCTCGACGAATAGTCCCTTGTCCGTTTGCAGGCCGCCCAGCCTGAACAGCAACTGCACGCGGGTGCGGCGGTCGTCCCGTTCGTCGAGTGCGGAAAGGCCGTCGCGGCAAAGCGCAAGGCCTTGGTCCAGATCGCCGAACGTCCACAGGAACGATGCGAGCATCGAGCAAGCCCGGGCGTAGCGGATGAGGTCGCCCGAATCGCGCGCCATGGCGATGGCCCGTTGCAGATGGTCGTCCACTCCCATCGATCCCCGCGGCAGCAGAGATCGCGGAAGGGCGATCAGAAGATCGATCTGGCGTGCGGTGTTCCGCGGATGGTCGGGCAGCCGGCGTACGGCGGCCAGAGCGTTGGCGTAATGCCGGCTGGAGTCCTCCAGCTTGGAACGGCTTTCCGCCCTTTCGCCGGCGCGGCGGCCGAACAGGTGGGCGACCGGCCAGTTCTCCGCCATGAAGGCGTGGTGGGCCAGCAGGTCCAGGCGGTTCGGCAGGTCGTGGTCGCGGCGGTGGCGCAACGCCTCCAGAACGCGGGCATGCAGCGCCCGGCGGTCGGACTTGGTCAGGGTGGCGTAGGCGACCTCCTGGATCAGCGCGTGCTTGAAGGAATATTCCAGGTTGGGCAGCAGGCGGGTGCGCAGCACGAAGCCGGTGCGCTCCAGATAGGCGAGGCAGTCCGACAGCTTCGTCATCGGCATGCCGGTCAGGGCCTGGAGCAGTCCGACGTCGAACGTCGTGCCGATCACCGCCGCGTTCATCAGCAGCCGGCGCCGTTCCAGCGTCATCAGGTCCATGCGCTCGGCCAGCAGGGCGTGCAGCGTGCGCGGCAGCTTGTGGACCACCAGCGGATCGATCAGCCGGTAGGCCCCCGGCGCGCCTTCGATGGCGTTGGTGGCCTCCAGCGTGCGCAGGACCTCTTCAAGATAGAGCGGAACGCCCTGGCAGCGGGCGGCGACCTGGGCCTTCAGCTCCACCAGCGACCAGTCCGACCCCAGCCAGTGGGCCAGGAAGCTCTGCACCTGCTCCGCCGACAGCATGCCCAGTTCCATGCGCCGGCCGCCCGGCCGGCCGTTCCAGCCCTGCTCCTGCGACTCCGGCCCCAGCGGCGGCGGCCGCCGGGTGGCGAGCAGCAGCAGGCGGGAACCTGAGCCCGGCAGGGCGTCGGCCAGCCGTTCAAGCAGCCGCACCATCACCGGCCTCGCCCAATGGGCATCCTCGACAAGAACCAGCAGCGGCCGGCCGACGACGCCGTCCATCGCCCCGCCGCCGGGGCCGGTACCGTCGCAGGGGCGGAGCGGAGCCGCCAGTTCAAGTGTCGCGCCCACCAGCCCCTCGATCCCCAGCGACAGGTGCTGTGCGGTGTCCAGGCCGGTCCATAGCGGGTCCAGGCTCGGCCGGCCGAACAGGGTGCGCACCGCGTCGCCGGCCAGCGAGCCGGAACGGCGCCCGGCCGCTTCGCAGACCCAGTCGATGCCCTGCTCGCTGGCGCAGCCGGCCACCTGCTCCGCCAGGCTCAGCGCCACCGCCTCCAGATCGTCCGGATCGGCCAGCCGCCGGATCGGCATCTGCGGCCATTGCAGCAGGGTCCAGCGCCGGCTGCGCGGGTCGCGCAGGAATTCGCCCACGAGGCGCGACTTGCCGATCCCGGCCTCTCCCTGCAGCAGGAGCTGGACCGGAGTCCCGCCCTCCACCGTGTCGGCCATGGCGAACAGGGCCGCCACCTCCCGCTCCCGCCCGACGCAGGGGGCGGTGGTGGCGGACAGGAGGTCGGTGGCGGTGCGGCGCACGGCGCGGGCCCCGTCGAGCAGGAAGGCCGGCATCGGCTCCACCTCCTCCGACAAACGGAGGCTTCCCATCGGACGCACCGCGACGCCGACCGGGATCAGGTCCAGCGTGTCGCGGGTGAGCTGGGCGGTGTCGGAGGCGGCGCGCTGCTGCAGCTTGGCCGCCATATGCACGCATTCGCCGACCGCCCGGTAATCCGTCCACAATCCGTTGCTCACCACATGGGCGACCGCGTCGCCGGAACTGATGCCGATGCGGATGTGGAAGAGCGGGCGGCCCTGTTCGTCGCGGGTGGCGCTGAGGATGTCCTGGGCGGCCAGACAGGCGCGCAGTGCGTGGTCCTCCTTGGCGCCGGGAGCGCCGAAGGTCGCCAGGAAACCGTCGCCCAGCATCTGGGTCACCGTGCCTTCGAAGCGCGGTACCGCTTCCGTCACGCGGTTCAGGATCGACAGGAGCAGATCGTCGGCATCTTCCGGATCGCGGCCGGCCACCATGGCGGAGGAGCGGACGATGTCGACGAACATCGCCGTCACCACCTTGCGTTCGCGCGGCTTATCGGCGGACAGGCGCGATGCATCCTGTCCGGGACCGCCGTCGTCGGTCGCTGTGCCCCACATGGCGTCCGCCATGCCCGCCCCCCTCGCGAAAATCGCGTCGGCATATTAGAGCATGCATTTCGAATTTTGCGAACATCCGAGCGATGCATCACTCCAAGAAATTCGCGCAGGCGGAAGCTAGCATATCCCTGTATGTAATTCTGCTCAAAAAGAAAGCGCCGCGACTTGCGCGGCGCCTTGATTGTTACTTGTGGTGAATGTTCGCTGTGCCTGACTCGGAGAAATATGACACGAGCGCAGGCGGACGATCCCCCGTTCAGCGGCGGACGGCGATGTTCTCCACCTGGGTCACATCGCGCACGGCGCCGCGGTCGGCGCTGGTGGTCAGGGCGGCATAGGCGCGGAGCGCCGGGGAGACCACGCGGTCACGGCTGGCCGGCTTCCAGGCATCGACGCCCTTGGCGTTCATCGCGTCGCGGCGGCGTTGCATTTCCTCGTCGTCGACGGCGAGGCGGATGATGCGGTTGGGGATGTCGATCTCGATGCGGTCGCCGTCCTGCACCAGGCCGATGGCACCGCCCTGCGCCGCTTCCGGCGAGACATGGCCGATCGACAGGCCCGAGGTGCCGCCGGAGAAACGGCCGTCGGTGACCAGCGCGCAAGCCTTGCCCAGCCCCTTCGACTTCAGGTAGCTGGTCGGGTACAGCATTTCCTGCATGCCGGGGCCGCCGCGCGGACCCTCGTAGCGGATGACCACCACCTCGCCCGCCTTGACCACGTCGCCCAGGATGCCGGCGACGGCGTCGTCCTGGCTTTCGAAGACGCGGGCCGGGCCGGCGAAGACGAGGTTGGAGGCGTCGACGCCCGCCGTCTTCACGATGCAGCCGTTCTCCGCGATGTTGCCGTACAGCACGGCCAGCCCGCCATCCTGGCTGAAGGCGTTCTCGGCCTTGCGGATCACGCCCTTCTCGCGGTCGAGGTCCAGGTCTGGCCAGCGGCGCTCCTGGCTGAAGGGCACGACGGTCGGGATGCCGCCGGGCGCGGCGCGGTACAGGGTGTGGACGGCGGAGTCCTGGGTGCGCATCACGTCCCAGCGGTCCAGCGCCTCGCCCAGCGTCGGGGCGTGGACAGTCGGCGCCTCGCGGTTCAGCAGGCCGGCGCGGTCCAGTTCGCCCAGGATGCCGAAGATGCCGCCGGCGCGATGCACGTCCTCGATATGGACGTCGGACACCGCCGGGGCGACCTTGCAGACGTTGGGGACGCGGCGCGACAGCCGGTCGATGTCTTCCATGGTGAAATCGATGCCGCCCTCCTGCGCCGCCGCCAGGATGTGCAGGACGGTGTTGGTCGAGCCGCCCATGGCGATGTCCAGCGTCATCGCATTCTCGAACGCTTCCTTGGTGGCGATGCCGCGCGGCAGGGCGGTGGCGTCCTCCTCCTGATACCAGCGGCGGCAGAGATCGACCGCCATCCGGCCGGCGGCGAGGAACAGTTCCTTGCGGTCGGCGTGCGTCGCCAGGATGGTGCCGTTGCCGGGCAGCGACAGGCCCAGCGCCTCGGTCAGGCAGTTCATCGAGTTGGCGGTGAACATGCCGGAGCAGGAGCCGCAGGTCGGGCAGGATCCGCGCTCCATTTCCGCCGCCTCCTCGTCGGAGACGGTCGGGTCGGCGGCGGCGACCATGGCGTCGATCAGGTCGACCGACTTGACCTTGCCGCGCCACTTGACCTTGCCGGCCTCCATCGGGCCGCCGGAGACGAAGACCGCCGGGATGTTCAGCCGCATCGCGGCCATCAGCATGCCGGGGGTGATCTTGTCGCAGTTGGAGATGCAGACCAGCGCGTCGGCGCAATGGGCGTTCGCCATGTATTCGACCGCGTCGGCGATCAGCTCGCGCGAGGGCAGGCTGTACAGCATGCCGCCATGGCCCATCGCGATGCCGTCGTCCACCGCGATGGTGTTGAACTCCTTCGCCACGCCGCCGGCCTTTTCGATCTCGCGCGCCACCAGTTGGCCGAGATCCTTCAGATGGACGTGGCCGGGGACGAACTGCGTGAAGGAGTTGGCGATGGCGATGATCGGTTTGCCGAAATCGCCGTCCTTCATGCCCGTCGCCCGCCACAGGCCGCGCGCGCCCGCCATGTTGCGGCCGTGGGTGGAGGTGCGGGAACGGTAGTGCGGCATGGATCGGTCCTCAGCTGGTCGATTTCGGCGAGTTGGCGAAAGGAATGGAACGAAACGGGTGGGCACCTTAGCAATCTCCTGTCGCCCGCGCCAGAGGCGCGATCCTGTCGCGGACGCCCGAGGCGCGACAACGGCGTTGCCCTGCCATGCACGCCGTGAGGACTGCGGCGGCGGAGCACGCGGAGACATGCTTGGTGTTCGGAGAGCCCGG
Organism: Azospirillum sp. B21; assembly: GCF_008364825.1. GTDB lineage: Bacteria > Pseudomonadota > Alphaproteobacteria > Azospirillales > Azospirillaceae > Azospirillum. Next base: position 358,892 of record NZ_VTTO01000002.1, on the reverse strand, counting down.
ACCGGCCGGCGTCCGTTACGCGGCCATCCGCGACATCGCCCGGCAGCTTTCGGCGCAGCGGCGGCACATGTCGGCGCAACGCTTCATCATCGGGTCGTCGGCCATGCGGTCGCAATCGTCGGCGCAGGCTGCGCAGATCTCGGCACAGGCACCGCAGGTAAGGTGATGGAAGCGCGAGCCGCGGATCATGAAGTCGGCGCTGGTGCGGCAGATGTCGACGCAGTCCAGCATCAGGCGGATATGCCCGGCCTCCGCATGCGCACCGCCCTTGTTCAGGCAATGCGCGACGGTTTCCAGGCAGATCGTGTGGCAGTCGGTGCAGTTGCGGATGCAGTCGTCCATCGACTGCATGGCCGACATGGTTGGGGCGGACATGATCGGTCCTCCGGGGAAGGTCGCAGGATAGACCTGACAACCGGCCCCGGCACCGCAGGGTTCCGAGATCGAGCGGGTGTTTTGGGTTCAGCCGGCCGAAGCGGTCTTGCCGTTGTCCTTCTTCGCGGTGCGTGGCGGCTTGACGGGAGGAGTCTTGGCAGTCGAAGTCTTGGCAGCCGAAGCCTTGGCGGTGGATTTCGCCGAGGATTTCGCCGCAGGAGCTTGAGAGGGTTGGGGGGCAGGTTCGGGGGCGGCTGCCTCCTCCGGCGGGCTTGCTGCGGCTTTCGACTTGCCGGGCGGCTTGGCGGATCCCTTCGCCTTGGGCGCCGCGGCGGTGTCGGGCTGGGCTTCCGCCGGGGCGTTCGCGACCTCCGACAGGGATTCGGCGGCGGCGCGGGTGCTCTTGCCCGAGGCTTTGGAGGTGCCGGTCTTCTTGCGCGACCCGGCGACCTTTTCGGTCGGCTCCAGTGCGCCGGCACCGCGGATTTCCGCTTCCGCCTGTGCCCAATGGTCGGCATCGCGGCCGTGCGGGTGGCCTTCGCTTTCCCACAGCTCATGGGCACGGCGTCGGATACGCTCCAGAATATCGTCGGTATCGGCCATCGAGTCCCCCATTTGTCTGCCTGGCGGGTCTGCCATACCGTATTCTGTGGCAGCGACCCGCCAACGTTGCAAAGCCACTCGTGCGAGGCACCACGAAAGAGGCGGAGACTCCCGACTCCGCCGTTCCGTGAGGGCAACACCGTGGACTCGGAGTGGTTCCCGAAGTGAGGCGGGAACGGTTCCCAACCGTCGCATTCCATGCCACAAGGCGCCCGCCGACCTGAACCGTGAGCGCAGCAAGCCAATGACGCCCGTTCCCACCACCGCCCGTCCGTCCCTTCTCGACCGCGTCGCGGCGGCGCCCTGGTGGCTGCTGTGCGCCGGGCTGGCCGCGGCGATGGCGCTGTCGATCCTGCTGGTGGGCTTCCGGCTGCCCTACTGGGTGCATTCGGACCAGGATCTGGTGCTGGCCTATCATGGGCTTCTGTTCGGGGACGGCCTGCCGCAGGAGTATTTCGACCATCCCGGCTACGGCTATTTTCTGGTGATCGACGTCTGGTACCGGCTGCTGCATGCGCTTGGCTTCCTTCCGGTCGCCACCCTGTCGGCCCTGCCGCCGGGCAGCGACGTCGCGGCGACGCAGGCCGCGTGGCAATCGCTGGTCCAGGCTGGGCGGGCGCTGTCGATCCTGCTGACCGCCGCCTTCGCCGTCAGCTACACCACCCTGCTGCGCGGGCTGGTGGGAGACCGGCGGGTGGCGCTGCTGGCCGGCATCCTGCTGGCCTTCGGCGTCGGGCTGACGGCGCAGGGGCGGCAGATGCGCACCGACCTGCTGTCGGCCGGCTTCGTCGTGCTGGGGCTGCTGCTGGTCCTGCGGGCGGTGCGGCCGGCGGAGGGCAGGGCGTGCGGCGGCGCGTCGCTGCTGCAACTGGCGCTTGGCGGGCTGCTGGTCGGACTGGCCATGGTGACCAAGGTGCAGGCGGTGTTCCTGGCGATGGGGCTGCCGGTGGCGGCGATCCTGTTCGGGCGGCGGGCGGAGCCTGATGGGACAGTGGGCAAAGCCTGGGGCCTGGCGGCGCTGGTCGGGCTGCTGGCGGCCGCTGCGGCGGTGCCGGCCTTCGGGCTGATCCAGGCGGGGCTGGGCGGCTGGGGGCGGGCGGTCTATCCCTACACGCCCGTCGGCGGCGGGCTGTCGGGCGGCGGCTATCAGAGTATCGTCGCCGGCTGGGTGCTGGTCGGCATCCTGGTCCATGCGGTGGTCCATCGGGTTCCGGTAGCCCGCGCGGTTGCCGGGGCGGCGGCGGTGCTGCTGGGGCTGTCGGTCGGGCTGCTGGCGCTCGACATCCGCTGGAACGAGCAGAACGCCATCGCCGTGGCGAACTTCGTCGAGCACATGTTCGTCTTCTCCTCCTGGCGGCATGGCGCGACGCTGAACGGTCAGGGGAGCGTGGTGGGGGAGGGGACGCTGGCGCTTCTGCTGGCCGGCATCGGCCGCACGCTGGCGATCCGCACCATCGTCCTGCACCCCGACAACATCCCGCAGACCATCATCGTGGAGTGGTTCGCCATCGCCGGGGCGGTGGTGCTGTGGCGGCGCGGGCAGAGGCTGGCCGCCGTGCAGGCGCTGTTCCTGCTGCTGGTGGCCTGGGGGCTGGAGGCGCTGTTCTCGCTGCGCGGGTTCCAGCGCGCCTATGCCGCCTACACCGACCCGCTGGCGATCCTGTCGGCGGCCTGGGTGCTGGCGCGGATGCCGGGGCTGTTGGAGCGGGCGAAATCGCGGCGCTGGATCCTGGGGGGCGTGGCGCTGGTGGTCGCCGCCGCCCATGCCTGGCCGATCATCGAGACCCGCCGCCTGCCCAACCCGGTGACCCATTGCGAGTGGATCCCGATCTACATGCCCAAGGTGGCGCCATTCCCCTTCTGTCGTTAGTTCCCCTCCCCGCGGGCGCGGTCCAGCGCCTCGACCACGCCGGCGCTGTCGATGTCGGCGAAGTCGGGGCGGTGGTGGATCAGCACGCGCGGGCCGGTGCTGTGGATCGGGTTGGAGGCGTCGGAGAAGACGACCACGGTGGGACAGCCGACCGCGGCGATCAGATGAGTCGGGCCGGTGTCGTTGCCGACCGCCCCCCAGGCCCGGCGGGCCAGTCCGCCCAATTCCGGCACGCTGGTGCGGTCGGTCAGGTCGACGGCCTGCGGACAGTATTCTGCAATGGAACGGGCGAGGTCGCGCTCGATGCCCGTGCCGATCACCGCCGGCACGATGCCGCGCTCGGCCAGCGCCGCCGCCACCTCGGCATAGCGGCGGACCGGCCAGCGCTTGTCCGGCCGTCCGGGGGAGGAGCCGGGGACCAGCAGGGCGAAGCGCTCCGGCAGAGCGAATTTGGAAATGTCGGCGTCGAGCCAGGACAGGTCCGGCGTCTCGTCCGGCACGATGCCGAAGGGGGCGAGTTGGCGGACATAGCGCTCGCGCACCGGCACCTTGCGCCGCCCCTCGTAACGGTCGGGATGGCTGGCGCCGCGGGCGGTGCCCGACCATTCCGGCCAGGGACCGGGGAAGAGCAGCCGGTGGTACAAATCGGTGCGCGTCTGCGCCTGGAGGTCGTAGACCCGGTCGAAGCGGTGGGCCCGCAGCGTCTTGCGGATCGCCAGATAGGCCGACAGCGAGCGGTCGCGCGGGTCCTCCAGCACCTCGTCGAACAGGCCGCTCATGCGGGCCAGCGGGGCCAGCGAGGGCAGGGTCAGCAGCGTCACCCGGTCGCCGGCATGGTGGCGACGGATGGCGGCGAAGGCGGTCTGGGCCAGGAAGAAGTCGCCGAAGGCGCCCAGCTTGATGACCAGGATGCGGAGCGGGCGCTTGCTCATCGTGTCTTTTCCCCGATACGGGCAGCCAGCTGCAGCATCAGCGCGGCGGCCAGGAATCCCGACATCCACCAGGGCTGCCAGATGCCGTAGGCGGTGCTGCCCATCGCCAGCGCCGCGGCGAACAGCGCCAATGCGAAGGGTTGGGCGCGGTCGTCGAGCCGGGCGGTGGCGGCCAGCAGCATCAGCAGCACGGCCATCGCCAGCGCCGCCCCCACCGCTCCGGTCTCCAGCCAGACCTGAAGGAAGGCGTTGTGGGGGTGCAGCGGCAGCAGGCTGTCGCCGATCGGCGAGAACTCCGACACCGTTCCTTCCGGCGGCAGGGAGCGCGAGGCGTCGATGCCTTGGCCGAAGACCGGAGTGCGCAGCGTGCGCTCCGCCGCGTGGCCCCAAATCTCCACCCGGTGCTGGGCGGAACGGAACAGCAGGCCGGAATGGTCGAGGTCGAGCGGGCCGGAGAACAGCAGGGCGGCCGGCAGCACCAGCAGGAAGGCGGCGGTCACCGCCGTGGCGAACAGCCGGCGCGTCCAACGGGCGGACACGCGGGCGGCGGCCAGCGTCACCAGCCCGGCGGCGATGCCCAGCATGGCCGACCGGCTGGTCAGCGGCAGGCAAGCCAGCGCATAGCCCACCGGCATCAGCAGGGCCAGAGCCCGGCGCCCGAAGCGGTCCATCGCCAAGGCGGCCGGCCAGACCAGCAGGCAGAGCAGCGCCGCCGTCCGCTTCGGCACATTGCCGTTCAGCAGGTTGGGCAGCTGATCGTCGGGCACGCCGTTCCACCAGCGGTTCAGAGGGAAGTCCAGCGCCGCCTCCACCGCGAACAGCAGCCCGCCGGCCAGCCCGCCGGCCAGGAACAGCCCGGCCAGCCGCCGCACCTCCGGTCCCGGCAGTCCGGCGATCCAGGCGCCGCCGGCCAGCGCGCCGAGCGCGATGTAGCCGATCTCCCCCACCGTCGCGGCCGCGCGGTCGGACGGGCTCCACAGCGAGGAGGCGAGCGCCAGGGCCAGGAAGGCGGCGACCGCCGCGACCGCAGGCGTCAGCCGCAGGATGCGCCCTAAGGCTCCCTGCCGCGCCAGACCGGCCAGCGACAGCGCCAGCACCAGAATCGCCCACACCGGCAGCCCGCGCGGAGCGACCGCGGCCAACGGCCCCAGAAGCAGGGCGGCAGCCCCAGCCAGCGCCCGCAGCACGACATCGATCCCGGCGGCGGGCGCCGAGGTCGGGGCGGAGCGGGGCGTGGCGAGGTCCGGGGAGTTGGCGGGCATGGACTCGGAGGGGATCAGCGGAAACCGGCGGCGACTTAACCGCACTCCCGCCGCGAAAGCAACGGCGCGCGGTCCGTGGCGGAGAGCCGCCGTATGGGACATTTGGAACGTCGTGAAACAGGATGGCGGGTGGCGTTTCACTGTTTCATCCGACGGCGGAGCGGCACGGAAGCGGTGCCGGACTGAACGTTTGAAACGCTGTGAAACAGGATTCCGAGGGGTGTTCCATCGTTTCATCCCGTGGCGGAGCGGCGGCAGGGTGGTGCATGGCGGTCCCTTCCCGCCTGCTTTCGGGATGATATTCCTATCACGGATGCCGGGTGATGGGGAAAGGGTGGGTGAAAAATGCGGGTGACGTCCTCTCGCGCCCTGGGAAAGAGGGATCCTTTCCGTGCCGCAAGCTGACGGTTACGCTGTGTCTCGCAGTGGGCGCCTGTTTGGAGGAGTGGCGGAGATGCAGGGGAACGAAGAGCAGGGGACGGGCGGCTACCGGATTCGCGTGATGAGCCGGGCCGAACTCGATCTGGCCGTCGACTGGGCGCGGGCGGAGGGCTGGAACCCCGGCCTGCACGATGCCGGCGCCTTCCATGCCGTCGATCCGGCGGGCTTTCTGGTCGGGCTGCTCGACGGCCGGCCGGTGGCCTCGCTGTCCGTCGTGCGGTATCCGGCCAACTTCGGCTTCCTCGGCTTCTACATCGTGCGGCCGGAGGCGCGCGGGCAGGGCTATGGCTGGCGGTTGTGGCAGGCGGGGCTGCGCCATCTGGAGGGCTGCACCGTCGGCCTCGACGGCGTGGTCGCCCAGCAGGAGAACTACCGCAAGTCCGGCTTCGCCCTGTCCCACCGCAACATCCGCTTCGGCGGCACGCTGCCGCACGGTGGAGAGGCGCAGACCGCGCTGGTGGACGCCCGGACGGTGCCCTTCGACCGGCTGACGGCGCTGGATGCGGAACTGTTCCCGGCGCCGCGCCCCGGCTTCCTAGCCAACTGGATCGCCCTGCCGGGCGCCACGGCGCTGGCGGCGGTGAACGGTAGCGATTTGACCGGCTTCGGGGTGATCCGCCCCTGCCACAGCGGTTTCAAGATCGGCCCGCTCTATGCCGCCGACGCCGGAGTGGCGCGGGATCTGGTGCTGGCGCTGAGCCGGGCGGCCGGCGAGGGGCCGGTGTTCCTCGACGTGCCGGAGCCGAACGGAGCGGGCGTGCGGATGGCGGAGGAGTTGGGGCTGTCGCCGCAGTTCGAGACGGCACGGATGTATCTGGGCCTGGCGCCGGCGACCGACCTGGCGCGGGTGTTCGGGATCACGAGCTTCGAGTTGGGGTGAGGGGGCGGCGTTACAGGTCAGCTATCGGTCCATGAATTTCACCATCAGAAGCTCGTCGATGTAGATCCCGTCCACCTTCAGCGCCCGCGGTTCCATGCCGTACGCCTCGAAGCCCAGCCGTTCGTACAGGCCGATGGCGCGTTTGTTGGTCGCGGCGACTGAGAGATGGATTTGCTCGACGTGTTCCACGGCATGGGCGAGCAGGGCGGTCATGACCGCATCGGCCAGACCGCTGCCCCGCCTGTTCCCGCGAACATAGACCCCCCAAAGCAGGCCCTTGTGCCGCGACTTGGCCTGGATGGGAACCAGCAGTCCGGCTGTGGCATCAAGCTGTCCGTCGACAAAGCCGCCAGCGATGTATCCACCCGCGATTCTCTCCGCGAAGCTGGAGAGGGGACGGGTGCTTTCCTCGGCATGGCTCGATCCGAATGCTTCCGGATGCCGGTGCAGGGCTTCGAGACGGAGCGAGCGGTACTCCTCCGCATCGTCGGGCAACAGCCGTCTCACCACAGTCATGCGCTTGCCCTTTGTCCGGAAGGCTTCGTTTGCCTCGGATGCGTAGAAACCTTCCTGCCGCCGTCAGTTCAGCCAGTTTTCCACGACTAGTCCCCGAACCCGCTGGAACTCCCGCACATTCGCCGTCACCAGAGTGACGCCGAGCGTCCGGGCATGGGCGGCGATCAGCAGGTCGTTGCCGCCGATGGGATGCCCGGCCGTCTCCAACTCCGCCCGGATACTACCGTATTCGGTGTCGGCCGGCAGTTCGAGCGGAAGCACGGCGACGTCGGCCAACAGGTCTTCGACCCTCTGCGACAGTTTGGCCGACGCCTTCTTCGCTGCGCCATACCGCAACTCCGCAGCGACGACGATGCTGGTGCAGATCGCATCCTCACCGACGCGCCGCACATGCCCGGCCACCGTGCCGGCCGGATTCCGGATCAGGTCGCTCATGGCGTTGGTGTCGAGCATGTAGCGCATCAGAAAATGTCCTTCGGCGCGACCGGCTCATCATCGATGTCGGGAAACTCCTCCTCCAACGGCTCCCAGCTCTCGAGCAGCGCCAGAAGTCCCTTCTTCCGGATGGGTTCGATGATCAACCGGTCCCCGTCGCGGCTGATGAAAACCGAGTCTCCGGGAAGTTCGTATTCGGCGGGAATGCGAATCGCTTGGCTGCGGTTGTTGCGGAATAGGCGGACTTCTTTGCGCCGTGGCGTCGCTGGCTGTGGCATGGCGGGGCCTTTCCTTGCATATGTTTTATGTATATGCCTGGAGTTCCCCGGCGGTCAATCGGCCGTCAGATGGAGGAGGTGGGAGCGCCTCACCCCGCCGCCGTCTTCTCCAGCGAGCGGATGATGTGTTCGGCCAGCAGGTCCACCGCCTTGGGAAGGGGGCCGGGCTGGCGGTAGAGGGCGGTTTCGATGTCGGGAAGATCGGGCAGGTCGTGTTCGGCGTTCACGATGTGGAAGCCGGGGGCCAACATGTCCTTGGGCAGGATGGTGACGCCCAGCCCGGCCGTCACCGCCGCCTTGATACCGGCGAGGCTGGGGCTGGTGTAGGCCATGCGCCAGGGGCGGCCGCGGGCGTCGAGCGCGTCGATGGCGCGCTTGCGGTGGATGTCCGGCGGCGGGGCCAGCACCAGCGGGACCGGGGCGCCCGCATCGAGGATCAGGCGGTCGGATGCCACCCAGAACAGCGGCTCGCGCCAGACCTTCACGCCGCCGGCCGGCCCCTGCGGCTCCCGCTTGCACAGCACGAGGTCGTATTCGCCGCGGGAAAAGCGGTCGAGCAGGTTGATGGTGAAGTCGCACTGCACCTCCAGCGCCACCTGGGGATGGGCGCGGGAGAAGCGCCACAGCACGTCGGGCAGATGGGCGGTGGCGAAATCCTCCGGCGTGCCGAGGCGCACCACGCCGCCCACCTCCGGTTCCATCAGCAGGGCGCAGGCCTCGCCCGCCATGCCCAGCAGGCGGCGGGCGTAGGTCAGCAGAACCTCGCCGTCGGGGGTCAGGTCCAGGCCGCGGCCCTCGCGCAGGAACAGGCGCTTGCCCAAGCCATCCTCCAGCCGCTTGATCTGCAGGCTGATGGTGGATTGGGTGCGGCCCAGCCGCTCCGCCGCCCGGGTGAAGCCGCCGCTGTCCACGATGGTCACGAAGGTGCGCAACAGGTCGAGGTCGAACGGCGGCAGGGGAGCGGGCATGGCGGATGGAGGGGCAGGCGGCGTCATGGTCGTGGTTCCGGCTCGGCCGGTCAGGTCAGCACCGCCCGGCTCACTGCGAGGTAGAGTGGAATACCGACGAGGATGTTGAAAGGAAATGTGATGCCCAGCGACAAGGGAAGCGACAGCCCCGGCTCCGCCGTCGGCAGGGCATGGCGCAGCGCGGCCGGCACCGCGATGTAGGAGGCGCTGGCGCACAGCGTCACCAGCAGGGCGGCATCGCCGAGGCCGAGCCCCAGGGCGACAGCGGCGGCAAGGCCGATGACCGCGCCGATCAGCGGCATGGCGATGCCGAAGGCGATCAGCCGCGGGCTGAGCGAGGCCGCTTCCCGCAGGCGGGAGGTGGCGAGATAGCCCAGTTCCAGCAGGAACAGGCACAGCACGCCGTCCCAGGGGGCGATGAACAGGCCGTGCAGGCTCTGCAGGCCGGGCTTGCCGATCACGAGGCCGACCAGCAGCGACCCCGCCAGCAGCAGGACGGAGCCGTTGAAGGCAGCCTCCCGGATCGCGTCCTTGATCGAGCCGCCCTGGGCCGGCCCGCCGCGGCCCGAGTCGCCGAGTGGAACTGATAGGGTGCCGCCGTTTCCGCCCGCCACGACGCCGGACGCCATGGCGGTGGCGCCCGCCAGCAGCAGGCCGCTGACGATGGCCGGGGCTTCCATGATCGCCAGTGCCGCAACCATGTGGCCGCCGAAGGTGACGCCTTGGCTTTCCAGCAGCCTGGTGGCGGTGACGAAGGTGACGAGGCTGACCGATCCGTAATGGGCGGCGATGGCGGCCGAATTGACCTGATCCAGCCCGACCACCGAGCGCAGAAGGCCGAAGCCCAGGATCGGCATCAGCAGGCTGAGCAGCCCGGCCGTCAGCAGCAGCGGCAGCACGGCCCCCACATCGGCGCCGGCCAGCGCGACGCCGCCCTTCAGGCCGATGGCGACCAGCAGATAGGCGGCAAGCGCCTTGCCGAACCCCTCCGGGAATGGAATGCGCGCCCCGGTCAGCGCGATGGCGGCACCAAGGCCGAAGAACAGGATCGGTGCGGACAGCAACGCGTCCATAATGGATCATCCCTCGTCATCATCGTCAGCGCGGGTCATGCCGCACTGCGGCAACCCCATTGGCCGGACGCTAACGAGGGATGCGTCTCATGGGAAATTGATAGTTTTCTGCGCTTCCATTGATTTTATCAATGGGCGGTGGGCGCCTCACGCCAGAAGGTCGTCCTGCCGGTTGCGGCGCATCCACATGGCGGCGTAGCTGCACAAGGGCACGATCTTCAACCCCTCGGCGCGGGCGGCCTCCATCACGCCTTCCATCAGGCGGCCGGCGGCGCCGGTGCCGCGAAGCGACGGCGGGGCCTCCACATAGGAAATCACCAGGGTCCGGCCGTTGCGGCGGTAGTCGGCGTAGACCGTCTGGTTGCCGACCGCCAGTTCGAACCGGTTCATGGTGTGGTTGTCGGTGACCGCCTGTCCCATCCTGATTGCTCCATCGGTTGCTGGGGCTCTCGCCTTTCAACAGCGGGATGCGGCGAACAGGACGGGAGTCCCCCTTTTGCGCGGAAGCGCCCCTATTCTCCGCCCCTATTCTCCTTGCCAGCCGCAGGCGGACAGCGCATCCCGCATGTGGGCGGGGGCCGGGGCGACGGCGCCGACGGGGGCGTATTCGAAGGCCATGCGGAAGGCGACGGAGCGGGCCAGCAGGTGCAGGTTGCCGGGGGGCAGGCGTTCGGGGCCGTAGAAGGGCTCCCCCACCAGCGGGCAGCCGATGGCGGCGCAATGGACGCGGATCTGGTGGGTTCGGCCGGTGCGCGGGCGAAGCTCCAGCCAGGAGCGGCCATCGGCGCTGGTGCCCAGAACACGATAGTCGGTGACAGCCGGCTGGCCGGCCGGATCGGGCAGGATGGTCCAGGAGGAGCGCGATGCTCCCGGTTCTATTCTCTTCAGCAGGGGCAGGTCGATTGTGCCGGATTCCTCCTCGGGGGTGCCGTCGGCCACCGCCCAATAGGTCTTCTCCACATGGCCGGCGGCGAACATCTGGCCGAAGCGCTTCAGCGCCCAGGGGGTGCGGCCCAGGATCAGGCAGCCGGCGGTGTCGCGGTCCAGCCGGTGGGCAAGCTTCGGCGGCTCCCCGTCGGGTTCGCCGAGGAAGGGCAGGTAAAGCTCCAGATGGTCGGTGATCCGTCCGGCCTTGTGGACGGCCAGACCGGCCGGCTTGTCGATGACGAAGCAAAGCTCGTCCTGATGGAGCACGCGGGCGCGCAGCGAGTCGGGGGTCATGGCCCGCAACATGGCCGCCGCCGTGCCTCTCGCGCAAGGGCCGCGAACCGCATGTCATACGGAAAGCGGGCTGGGTCAGCGATGCAGGAGTGATGGAGCAGTGAGGGCAGCGGCACGGTGTCGCGCCGTTGATTTTCCGTCCTTTTACAAGCGCTACTGCCTATGAGAAAGGTCCGGGGCGGCGTCGGACCTTGCGGATAAAGATCGGCCTGAATGAGGACATTCGGCCGGTTTTCATTTGATTTAGGACGCCGGGACTAGCCTTTTGCCCGGTCTCGGAAGGTTTGTTGCGCAGTGACGGAAGGCGTGGCAGAAAGCCGGAACCACGGTCGTGCTTCCGCAGGCTTCGCTTGCGGTCGGGTGCCGCCGTGGAACCATGGATTTGACTTCGCCTCAACCACAAGAGACGTCCAATGCGGAAACCCGTGCGCAAGGTGGTGTTCCCGGTCGCCGGTCTCGGCACGCGCTTCCTGCCGGCCACCAAGGCCATCCCGAAAGAGATGCTGCCCCTGGTCGACCGCCCCCTGCTGCAGCACGCCGTCGAAGAGGCGCGCGCCGCCGGCATCGAGGATTTCGTTTTCGTCACCGGCCGTTCCAAGCGCGCCATCGAAGACCATTTCGACGCCGACACCGAACTGAACCGCACGCTTGAAGAGCGCGGCAAGATGGACGCGCTGGAGGAGGTCCGCCACAGCGAGATCGCTCCCGGCCGCTGCTTCTACACCCGCCAGCAGGTTCCGCTGGGCCTCGGCCACGCCGTGTGGTGCGCCCGCGCCCTGATCGGCAACGACCCGTTCGCCATCGTGCTGCCCGACGACTTCGTCCAGGGCAAGACCCCCTGCCTGAAGCAGATGGTCGAGGCGTACGAGGAGGTCGGCGGCAACATCGTCGCCGTCGTCGACGTGCCGCGCGAAAAGACCAGCAGCTACGGCATCCTGGACGTCGAGAAGGACGACGGCCGTCTGGCCACCGTCCGCGGCCTGGTGGAAAAGCCGAAGCCGGCCGAGGCGCCGTCGACCCTGTCGATCATCGGCCGCTACATCCTGCAGCCGGAAATCTTCGACCATCTGGAAAAGCAACAGCGCGGCGCCGGCAACGAAATCCAGCTGACCGACGCGATGGCCAACCTGATCGGCAACCAGCCCTTCCACGGCCTGCGCTTCGAAGGCACCCGCTACGACTGCGGCGACAAGGTCGGCTTCATTGAGGCCACGCTCGCCCACGCGCTGAACCGGCCGGACATGGCCGACAAGGTGCGCGAGATGCTGCGTAAATATTGCTGACCGACGGGCAGCATGCATGATGCCGCGCCCGCCCCGTCCCCTGATCCGGACGGCGGCGGGCACGCGCGTTTGCGCTGCGTGACGATAAGAGCCGGCCGCGTCGAATGGCCAGCCATGGGGAACGCCCCTTGAGGGCATCCAGAGATTGACAGCATTCCTTTTGAAGGACATGAGGGGGACGCGATGCGCATAGCGATGATCGGCACGGGCTATGTTGGCCTGGTCTCCGGCGCCTGCTTTTCGGAATTCGGCGTGCACGTCACTTGCGTCGACAAGGACGCCGGCAAGATCGAGCGGCTGAAGCGCGGCGAGATTCCGATCTACGAGCCCGGCCTGGACGATCTGGTCGCCCGCAACGTCGCCGCCGGACGCCTGTCCTTCACCATGGACCTGAAGGAGGCGATGCAGGGCGTCGATGCCGTGTTCATCGCGGTGGGCACCCCGTCGCGCCGAGGCGACGGCCATGCCGACCTGTCCTACGTCTACGGCGCCGCCGAGGAGATCGCCCAGCATCTCGACCACTACACGGTGGTGGTGACGAAATCGACTGTGCCTGTCGGCACCGGCCGCGAGGTCGAGGCGATCATCCGCCGCGTGCGGCCGGACGCCGAGTTCGACATCGCTTCCAACCCGGAATTCCTGCGCGAAGGCTCGGCCATCGGCGATTTCATGCGGCCCGACCGCGTCGTGATCGGCGCCACCTCGGACCGCGCGGGCGACGTGATGCGCCGGCTCTACCGGCCGCTCTACCTGATCGAGACGCCGATCGTGGTGACCTCGCTGGAGACGGCGGAGCTGACCAAATACGCCGCCAACACCTTCCTGGCCGCCAAGATCACCTTCATCAACGAGATCGCCGACCTGTGCGAGAAGGTCGGCGCCAACGTCCATGACGTGGCCCGCGGCATCGGGCTGGACGGCCGCATCGGCAAGAAGTTCCTGCACCCCGGTCCGGGTTACGGCGGCTCCTGCTTCCCGAAGGACACGCTGGCGCTGGTCCGCACCGCCCAGCAGGTGGGCAGCCCGCTGCGCATCATCGAGACGGTGGTGGACATCAACGACAAGCGCAAGAAGCAGATGGCCGAGCGCATCATCGCCGCCTGCGGCGGGGCGGTGGACGGCAAGACCGTCGCGGTGCTGGGCGTCGCCTTCAAGCCGAACACCGACGACATGCGCGACAGCCCGTCGCTGGACATCATCCCGGCGCTGCAGGCGGCCGGCGCCCATGTGCGCGCCTTCGATCCGGCGGCGATGCACGAGGCCGAGAAGCTGCTTCCCGGCGTGGAATGGGCCAAGAACGCCTACGGCACCTTGGAAGGGGCCGATTGCGTCGCTATTCTCACGGAGTGGAACGAATTCCGCGCGCTCGACCTGCGTCGGGTGAAGTCGATGCTGAAGCGGCCGGTGATGATCGACCTGCGCAACATCTACAACCCCGAGGACATGGCGAAGGCCGGCTTCACCTATACCTCCATCGGCCGGCCGTCGCCGGCCGGTGGGATGGACCGCGGCTAAGGTCCAAAGACGGCGTCCAACAGAGGACTAACGAGACGATGAGCGAAGCCCATACCTTCCACCCCACGGTGCTGCGCGAGTACGACATCCGCGGCATCGTCGGCAAGACGCTGACCCCGGCGGACGCCCGCGCGGTCGGCCGCTCCTTCGGCACCGTGGTGGTGCGCAAGGGCGGCAAGACGGTCTGCGTCGGCTATGACGGCCGTCTGTCCTCGCCGGAACTGGAGGAGGCGCTGGTCGAGGGGCTGGTTTCGACCGGCCTGCACGTCCTGCGCATCGGGCTCGGCCCCACGCCGATGCTGTATTTCGCCACCCGCGACCGCGAGGCGGCGGCCGGCATCATGATCACCGGCTCGCACAACCCGCCGGACTACAACGGCATCAAGATGATGCTGGGCAAGGGTCCGGTCTATGGCCAGCAGATCCTGGAACTCGGCACCATGGCGGCCAAGGCCGACTGGGAGCAGGGCCAGGGCTCGTCGGAAAAGATCGACGTCCAGGACGAGTATGTCGCCCGCCTGCTGAAGGACTATGACGGCACGCGCGACCTGAAGATCGCCTGGGACGCCGGCAACGGCGCGTCGGGCGAGATCCTGCGCCGCCTGACCGCCAAGCTGCCGGGCACGCATGTCCTGCTGTTCGACGACATCGACGGCAACTTCCCCAACCACCATCCAGACCCGACGGTCGAGGCCAATCTGGTCGACCTGAAGAAGGCGGTGGCGGAGCATGGCTGCGACATCGGCATCGGCTTCGACGGCGACGGCGACCGCATCGGCGCCATCGACCACAAGGGCCGAGTGGTGTGGGGCGACCAGCTGGTCGCGCTCTACGCCGCCGACGTGCTGAAGAGCCATCCGGGCGCCACCATCATCGCCGACGTCAAGGCCAGCCAGGCCCTGTTCGACGAGATCGCCAAGCATGGCGGCAACCCGCTGATGTGGAAGACCGGCCACTCGCTGCTGAAGGCCAAGATGGCGGAGACCGGTTCGCCGTTGGCCGGCGAGATGTCGGGCCACATCTTCTTCGCCGACAAGTGGTACGGCTTCGACGATGCGCTGTACTGCGGCGTGCGGCTGGTCGGGCTGGTCAGCAAGCTGAACACCACGCTTGCGGATCTGCGCGACGGCCTGCCGGATATGGTCAACACGCCGGAAACCCGCTTCCAGATCGACGAGGAACGCAAGTTCGCCGTGGTCGAGGAGGTCAAGGGCCGCGTCAAGGCGTCGGGCGCCAAGGTCAACGACATCGACGGCGTCCGCGTGACGACCGAGGATGGCTGGTGGCTGCTGCGCGCGTCCAACACCCAGGACGTGCTGGTGGCGCGGGCCGAGTCCTACAGCACGGAAGGGCTGGAGCGGCTGAAGAACGCGCTGATTGAGCAGCTGGTGGCGTCGGGGCTGTCGGCGCCGTCGTTTGAAGGCGGCGGGTCGCACTGAGGGGTGTTTTTGGGGGAGTCGTCGGCTGACGGTGCCCCCACCCTAACCCTCCCCCGCTGGGCGGGGGAGGGGATTAAGCGCTTGTTCGGAAAGGCAGCGGCAGTCCCTCCCCCGCCCAGCGGGGGAGGTTAGGTGGGGGTCTAACGCCCCCTCACCGAAAACTCGCCAGATGTCGCCTGAACCGCGCCAAGCTCCAGGCGAAGAACAGCGCGCCAATCCCCGCGGTGGCCGCAAATCTCGGCCACACCACGTCGAACCCGGCCCCCCGGAACAGGATGGCCTGGGCGAAGGCGACGAAATGGGTCGAGGGTGACAGCTGCATCGCCATCTGCAGCCATTCCGGCTCGCTCTCCAGCGGGGTGAAGCCGCCGGACAGCATGTTCATCGGCAGCACGATCAGGATGAACAGCAAGCCCAACTGCGGCATCGACCGCGCCACGGTGCCGAGGAAGATGCCGAGCGCCGTCGCGAAGAACAAATAGAGCGCCGTCCCCGCCAGGAACAGCGGCACCGATCCGGCCAGCGGCACCGACAAGAGGCCGCGCAGCACCACATAGAGCGCCACCAGCGTCAGCACGAGGATCACCGCGCCGTTGGCCAGCACCTTGGCGGCCATGATCTCGGCCGGCCGCACCGGCATCACCAGCAGATGTTCCAGCGTGCCGTGCTCGCGCTCGCGGATCAGGGCGGCGCCGGCCAGCAGAACCGCCAGCATGGTGACGTTGCTGACCACCGACATGGTGCCGGTGAACCACTTCGTATCCAGCGCCTCGTTGTAGGCGACGCGGAGCTGCAGGCTGACCGGGGCGGCGCTGCCGTCGGCTTCGCGGCGGACGAAGCGGCCGACCTCGTCCTCGACGATGCCCTGGATGGTGCCGGCGCCGATGCCGGCCTGCATCATCGCCGTGGCGTCGATCAGCAGCTGGATCGTCGGGCTGCGGCCGGCCAGCACGTCGGCCTGGAAATCGGGCGGGATGTCGAGGACGAAGGTGTAGCGGGCCGAATCCATCGCCGGATCGACCTCGGCATGGCCGATCATGGCGGGAGTCTGGAACTCGGGTCCATGGAAGCTGGAGGCCAGACGCTGCGACAGGGTCGAGCGGTCCTCGTCGACGATGGCGATGGCGGCGTTGTGCAACTCGTGCGAGATGCCGGTCGCCTGGGAGTAGACGGAGAAGGTGAAGGAATAGACGACGAAGCCCAGCATGAAGACGTCGCGCAACAGGCTGATCCACTCCTTGCGCGCCAATGTCAGGCTGTTGCGGAGGAAGCGCGTCATGGCTCAGCGCTCCTGTTTCGGCAGGAAGGCGACGCCCAGCGCCAGGAACATCGGGACGAAGGCGGCGGTCGCCAGGATGAAGGGGAGAAGTTCGGCCAAACCCAGGCCCTTGGTGAAGGCGCCGACGGAGATTTTGAGGAAATGGGTGGTGGGAAACAGCGTGCCGAACAGCCACGCCCCGCCTTCCAGCGTCGCCACCGGCTGCAGCATGCCGGAGAATTGCGTCGCCGGCAGCATGGTGACGATGGCGGTGCCGAACACCGCCGCCGTCTGGGTCGCGGTGAAGACGGAAATCAGCAGCCCCAGCGCCGTGGTCGCCACCACATAGACCAGCCCGCCCAGCAGCAGCCCGAACAGGCTGCCCTTCACCGGCACGCCGAACAGGGTGACCGCCATCGCCACCATCAGCAGCAGGTTGAAGGTGGCGAGCGCGATGTAGGGCAACTGCTTGCCCAGCAGGAATTCCAGCCGCGTCACCGGGGTGACGTAGAGGTTGGTGATGGAGCCGAGTTCCTTTTCCCGGACCACGCCGAGGGCGGCGAGGATGGCGGGGATGAAGACCAGCAGCAGGCCGATGGTGCTGGGCACCATGGCGTCAAGGCTGCGGAAGGCCTGATTGTAGCGATACCGCATCTCCAGCGTCGCCGGGGAAGCGGGCAGGGTGGCGCCGGCGGCGATGGCGGCATCCTGGATGAAGCGCTGGTGCAGGCCGGAGACGTAGCCCTGGATGGTCTCCGCCCGGAAGGGCATGGCGCCGTCGATGCGCACCGCCACCTCCGGCACCCGGCCACGGCGGAGATCGCGGCCGAAGCCCTCGGGGATCTCGATGGTCAGCGACGCCTCGCCCCTTTGCAGGCGCAGCGCCAGATCGCGGGCGTCCACGGCCGGCGGGGTGGCGCGGAAGCTGCGCGAGCCGTCGAACTGCTCGATATAGGCGCGGCTTTCCGGCGAGCGGTCATGGTCCAGAACGGCGAAGGTCAGGTTCTCCACGTCCATGGTGATGCCGAAGCCGAAGACCAGCATCAGCAGGACGGTGCCAAGCAGGGCGACGGTCAGGCGGACGGGGTCGCGGCGCAGTTCGAGGGTTTCGCGCCATGCGTAGGCGAGCAGACGGCGGCGGGAGAGGGGGGGATTCGCGGTGCTGGATCCCCTCTCCCCCCCAACACAAGCTCTGCTTGTGTTGCCGGCAGGCGAAGCGAAGCTTCGCCGAGAGACGGGGAGAGGGTTAGGGTGAGGGGGTTGCGAAGCGAGGATTCCTGGGGAAGTCACGCTGTGCGTCCCCCTCACCCCGACCCTCTCCCCGGGGGGGAGAGGTAGATTCTCCGCCTGCTCCATGAACCCAATGAAGGCGTCGTCCAGGCTGTCGGCCTGCTGTTGGCGGCGCAGCTCGTCGGGGGGGCCGGCGGCGATGACGCGGCCGGCGTTCATGAAGGCCACCCGGTCGCAGCGCGCCGCCTCGTTCATGAAATGGGTGGAGACGAAGATCGTCACCCCCTGGTCGCGGGACAGGGCAATCAGGTCGCGCCAGAACTGGTCGCGCGCCACCGGATCGACACCGGAGGTCGGCTCGTCGAGGATCAGCAGCTCCGGCCCGTGCAGGATGGCGACGGCCAGCGACAGCCGCTGCCGCACGCCCAGCGGCAGGCGGTCGGCCACCGCGTCGATGTAGGGGGACAGGCCGAAACGCTCGACCAGCGCCGCCAGCCGGGTGTCGGCATCGGGCAGGTCGAACAGGCGGGCGTGCAGGTCCAGGTTCTGGCGCACCGTCAGTTCGCCATAGAGCGAGAAGGCCTGCGCCATGTAGCCGACGCGGCGGCGGCTCTCCAGATCGGTCGCATCGACGGGTTTGCCGAACAGCCGCGCCTCTCCCGCCGTGGCGGGCAAGAGGCCGGTCAGCATCTTCATGGTGGTGGTCTTGCCGCAACCGTTGGAGCCCAGGAAGCCGAAGATCTCGCCGCGGCCGATGCGGAAGCTGATGTCCGACACCGCGGTGAAATCGCCGAAGCGGCGGGTCAGGCCGATCGCCTCGATGGCGGGTTCGGCGCCGACGGGCTCGGGCGGGCGGGGCGGCACGATCAGGCGTTGATGGCCGCGCCGGGCATCCTCCGGCAGCAGGGCGACGAAGGCCTCCTCCAGGTCGGCGGCGCCGGTCTGCGCCTTGACCGCGGCGGGGGTGTCGTGGGCCAGCAGGCGGCCGGCATTCATCATCACGACTCGGTCGAACCGCTCCGCCTCGTCCATGTAGGAGGTGGCGACCAGCACGGTCATGCCGGGGCGGCCGGCGCGGATGCGGTCGATCAGCTCCCAGAACTGGCGGCGGGAGAGCGGATCGACGCCGGTCGTCGGCTCGTCGAGGATCAGCAGGTCGGGGTCGTGCAGCAGGGCGCAGCACAGGCCGAGCTTCTGCTTCATGCCGCCGGACAGCTTGCCTGCCGGCCGATCGGGGAAAGGGGCGAGGCCGGTGGACTCCAGCAGGTCGTCGATGCGGCTCTGGCGCTCCGCGGCGTCGAGGCCGAACAGGCGGCCGAAGAACTGGAGATTCTCGGCGACGCTGAGTTCGGCATAGAGGTTGCGGCCGAGCCCTTGCGGCATATAGGCGATGCGCGGCTGGAGGGCGGCGCGGCCATGGCGGTCGGCGACGTCGGTGCCGAGAACGCGGACGCTGCCCTGCTGGATCTTCTTGGCGGTGGAGATCAGGCCGAGCAGGGTCGATTTGCCGACGCCGTCCGGGCCGATGATCGCGACGCTGACGCCGGCGGGGATGTCGAGGGACGCGTCCTCCAGCGCCACCGTCCCGCCATAGCGGTGCCGCACGCCGGACAGCGAGACGGCTGGTACGGGGGCGGGGGTCATGACCTCGACCCTTGCGAGGGATCCCCTCTCCCCCCCGGGGAGAGGGTTAGGGTGAGGGGGGGGCGTGGGGTAGGTTGGGGGACGATTGAAGCGTGATTGGAGGGTACGGCATTCCCAGCGAAGTCATGCTGTGCGTCCCCCTCACCCCGACCCTCTCCCCGGGGGGGAGAGGGGGATAAAGCGGGGGAAGAGGTCGCTTCCCGCGTCAGTTTCGATTCCAGCCAATCCGGCCAAGCCGCCTTGTCGTCCAGCTTCACATAGGCCATGCCGGTCAGGCCGGTCTTCACCCGCTCGATGTAGCGGGTGACCAGCGCTTCCGGGACGCGGGCCTTGACGCGGAACATCATGCGGTCGCGTTCGGACTTGGTTTCCACCTGCTTGGGCGTGAACTGGGCGCGCGGGGCGACGAAGGTGACGGTGGCGGGAATCGCGGTGTCGGGAACGGCGTCCAGCAGGATGCGGGCGTCGGCGCCCAGCGCCAGGTTTCCCGCGGTGTCGGTCGGCAGGAAGAAGGTCATGTAGACGTTGGACAGGTCCAGCAGCGTCGCCGCCTTGCCGCCGGCCGCCAGCACCTCGCCGGGTTCGGCCAGGCGGTAGAGCACGCGGGACTTGCGCGGGGCCTTCAGCACGCCGTCGGCGACCAGATCGGTCAGCCGGTCGACGTCGCCGGCGGCGGCGGCGATGGCTTCGTCGGCGCTGGCGAGGTGGCTCTTGGCCGCTTCCAGCGCGGCGTCGGCGGTGCGGCGGCTGTTGCGGGCCTGATCGACGCGCTGTTCGGCGACATGTCCCTTGCCGAACAGGATCAGCGCCCGCTCCATCTCCTTGGCGGCGAAATCGGCCTCGCTGGAGCGCTGGTCGACCAGGGCGACGGCTTCCTCGCGGGCGCGGCGGGTCTGGCGCAGCTGGGCTTCGGCGGAGCGGAGCTGTGCTTCCAGGTCGCGGGTGTCGAGCGTGGCGATGACCGCGCCGGCCTCCACCAGATCGCCTTCCTGCACCGGAATGGTCAGGACGCGGGCGGCGTATTTGGTGGCGACGTCGATCTCGTTCGCCTCGATCCGGCCGTTGCCGGAGGCGAAGCCGGCGGGCAGGCGGTTTCCCTGCATCGCCCGCCAGCCATAGGCGGCGCCGGCGCCGAGGATCGCCAGCAGGGCCAGGGCGATGAGAAGGCGTCTGATAGTCATGGCTGCGCTCCCTTGCCCGCTTTGCCGGTGGTGTCGAGCGCGCCCATCACGCCGGCGAGGATGCGTTCCCGCGCCGCGTCGTCGGGCGCGGCATCCAGCGTGCGACGCAGGGTCAACAGCGCTTCGGCATAATGGTTGTGCCAGTCGCGGCCGGCGAGGTCGGCGGGGGCGAGGCGTGGGTGACGGTCTGTCGGTGCCAGCGGACGCGGGGCGGCGAGGTCGACGCGGTCGTCCAGCGCCGGCTGGGCGATGCGGTCCGCCGACCAGCCGGTGTCGATCAGAGCCTGACGGATGGAGGCGCGGGCGGCCTCCTCGCCATGGACCAGGAACAGGCCGTGGCCGACGCCGTGCCGGGCCGCCACCCAATCCAGCAGGGTGGAGCGGTCGGCATGGCCGGAATAGACGTCGATGGAGCGCAGCTTCGCCTTCACCGCGATCTCTTCGCCATGGATGCGGACGCGGGGGGTGCCCTCCTGCAGCAGGCGGCCCAGCGTGCCGGGGGCCTGATAGCCGACAAGCAGCACGGTGTCCTGCGGGCGCCACAGGCGGTTCTTCAGATGGTGGCGGATGCGGCCGGCGTCGCACATGCCGCTGGCCGCCATGATGATGGCGCCGCCGGAGATGCTGTTCAGGCGCTGGCTTTCCGGCACGCTGCGGACATGGTGGAAATTGGCGCGGGTGAAGGGATCGCCGTCGGTCTCCAGATCGTCGAGATGGCGGCGGAAGACGCCGGTCACCGCGTCGGCCAGGGGCGAGTCGAGGAAGACGTCCACCGCCGGCAGCTGGCCGCCGTCGAACAGGCAGTCGAGGTCGTAGAGCAGTTCCTGCGTGCGTTCCACCGCGAAGACCGGGATCAGCAGGACGCCGCCGGCCGCCAGCGCCGCCGTCACCTCCGCGCGCAAAACCGCCTGCCGGCCGGCCTCGTCCAGGTCGGTGCGGTCGCGGTCGCCGTAGGTGGTCTCCAGCACCATCCAGTCCGGCCGCTCCGGCCCGTCGGCGTCGGCGTGGAAGCTCTTGCCGCCGGGACCGAGGTCGCCGGAGAACAGGATGCGGGTGGGGTCGCCGGTGCCATTCGTTGCTTCCACCTCGATGGAGGCGGAGCCCAGGATGTGGCCGGCCTGCCAGAAGCGGGCGCGCAGGCCGGGCAGGATCTCGGTCCAGCGGTCGTACTCGACGCGGCGGAGCCGGCGCAGGCTGCGGATGGCGTCGTCCTGGGTGTAGATCGCCTGCACGGGCGGACGGCCGCGCTGGCGGTTGCGGCGGTTCAGGCGCTCCACCTCGCCTTCCTGGATATAGCCGCTGTCGGGCAGCATGTATTCCAGCAGGTCCACCGTGCCGCCGGTGGCGTAGATGCGGCCGCGGAAGCCCAGCCGGGTCAGCTTGGGCAGCAGGCCGGAATGGTCGATGTGGGCATGGGTCAGCAGGACCGCGGCGATCGAGGACGGATCGAATGGGAAGGGCCTGTAGTTCAGTTCCCGGATCGTCTTGGTGCCCTGGAACATGCCGCAATCGATCAGCACGTCGCCATTTGGCGTGGACAGGCGGAAGCAGGAACCGGTCACCGTTCCGGCGGCGCCATGGAAGGTCAGCGACAGGGACATGGGTCGGCTCCTCGTTGGGTTTCCTTACGCCACCGCCACCCCGCTGTCGTCGGCCGCAAAGGCCTGGGCGAAGGTGAAGTCGGCGTTGGTGCTGGCGTGGATGCGGTAGAGCGGTTCGCCCCGGCGTACAGGGTCGCCCACCTTGCGCAGCAGGTCGATGCCGGCGCCCTTGTCAGTGGGCGCGCCGGCCAGCCGCGCGATGCGGGCGAGGCGGTAGCAGTCGAGCGACGCGACCACCCCGTCGGTGGGCGAGGCGACCTCCGCGACCAGGGAGCCCAGAGTCGCCACGGCGGGCGGCGGGCCCTGCAGGGCGATGATGCGCTCCATGGCGGCGAGCGCAGCGCCCGACTCCAGCAGGTCGCGGGCCCGGCGGTTGCCGCTGCCGCCGCGGACGGCGGGATCGAATTCCAGGATGCGGCCGGCCAGCAGCAGGGCGCGCTCCTTCAGGTCGGCGGGGCTGGCGGGGTCGTTGCGTAGGACGGCCATCACGTCGCGCGCCTCCAGCACCGGGCCGATGCCGCGCCCGACCGGCTGCGAGCCGTCGGTGATCGCCACCTCCAGCGTCAGGCCTAGGCTGTCGCCGACATGCTCGAACAGCTTGCGCAGGCGTACCGCCTCGCCGGCCGTGCGGATCTTGGCGCTGGGGCCGACGGGAATGTCGATCAGCAGATGGGTGGAGCCGGCTGCCACCTTCTTCGACAGGATGGAGGCGACCAGCTGCTCGCGCGTGTCGATGGCCAGCGGGCGCTCGACCGAGATCAGGATGTCGTCGGCCGGCGACAGCCGGACATGGCCGCCCCAGACCAGACAGCCCTTGGCCTCGCGCACCAGGGTCTGCATGCGCTCCATCGGAACGTCGACATTCGCCAGCACCTCCATGGTGTCGGCGGTACCGGCCGGGGAGGTGATGGCGCGCGACGAGGTCTTCGGGATCGGCAGGCCATGGGCGGCGACGATCGGCACCACGATCATCGAGGTGCGGTTGCCGGGGATGCCGCCGATGCAGTGCTTGTCGGCGACGGTGCCCAAATCCTGCCAGTGCAGCCGGGTGCCGGCGGCGATCATGGCGCGGGTCAGGCCCAGCACCTCCGCCGTCGTCATGAAGCTGGCGCAGGCGATCAGGAAGGCGGCGATCTCGATCTTGGAATAGCGCTGGTCGGTGATGTCGCGGATGATCGCGGCCAGCTGGTCGTCGGTCAGCGCCGCACCGCCGACCTTGGCGCGCACCAGCTCGAAGCTCTCGGGCGGGGTGGGGGGCACGAGATGGACGGCGGAGCCCTCGGCCAGTCCCAACTGGCGGAAGGCGGGATCGGACAGGCCGATCTCGTCGGGGCCGACGATGGCGGGGTCGTCGACGATGTTCAGCACGGCCAGCAGGGAGCGGCCGTCGTTCCGCACCTCCACCCGGCCCAGACCGAGGAAATCCTCGACATGGTACCGGGTGCAGTGCCGGTTGAGGAAGGCGACGTTCTCCCGGACGGTGTCTATCGCCAGATGTCGAAGCGTCAGCATGGGAACAGTCTACGACAGACCGCGCCAAATAGAGAGGTACAGCCTGCGCGTCAGCCATACCTGCCCTCATGCCTCGCATTTGATCCCGATCATTGGCAGGGCGTAGCGGGCGTGCTTAAGGGAACGGGGCTATCGCCCCAGGGTCTGCCTGACCCATCCCACCAGCGCCGGCAGCGGCATGGCGCCGGCCGTGCGGGCGATCTCGCGGCCGTGATGGACCAGCACCAGCGACGGGATGCTGCGGATACCGAAACGGGCGGCGAGGTCCGGCGAAGCCTCTGTGTCGATCTTGGCGAGGCGGACCTGGGGTTCCAGCTGTGCAGCCGCCTGGGCGAAGACCGGGGCCATCATGCGGCAGGGACCGCACCATTCTGCCCAGAAATCGATCAGCAGGGGCAGGTCGCCGCGTTCGGCATGGGCGGCGAAGCGGCTGGCGTCGAGCGCCACCGGCTTGCCTTCGAACAGCGCGTTGCCGCAGCGTCCGCACTTGCCGCCGCCCAGCCGGGCCGGAGGCACGCGGTTCAGGGTATCGCAGTGCGGGCAGGCGACGTGCAGGCTGTCGGCGCCTGTGGAGGACTGGGCGGTGGTCGGCATGGCGGGGCTCCTTCCCCTGGCAGCGGTTCCACCGTCGATGTATGGGGCCGGGGCCGTCCGCTCAAGGCGGGCCGCTCAAGGTGGGCCGCCCAAGGCGTGCCGGGCCTACTCCCGCCGGCCCATCAACCCTTCCAGCTTGGCGAAATCCACATATTGCGCCGGCCGGTCCTTCAATAGGTCCGGCGCGGCCTGGGCATTCTCCCGCGCGCATTCGGCGACGTAGCGGGCCAAGAGGTCGCGCATGACCTCGGCCAAAGGCGTCTGCCGCTGGCGTGCGTAATTCTTGGCGACATCTTTGATTCGGCGATCAACGCGCAAAGAGATCGTCGCCTTCTTTGGATGAAACGGATCTCCGATCATGACGATCCTCCACCAATCTTGCCGATCCTCGTTATTTGGATATGCCGGATCGGCGGTGGATACAAGGATCGTCGGGAAGACGGGCGATAAAACTTGGGGATGATAACTTGTGAATTTGTGTGGATAAAATTTCTGCCGGTTTTCTTCTCCACAGAATCTGTGGATAGATGTGTGAGCAATCCCCGAACAGAATCATCCACATCGTTCCCGCCAGCCTGTCCGGCCTGTGGATGACTGGGTTTGCTTATTTTTTAGGCATAGCAGGCATGCCGGGGGAACCCGGTCCGCCGACCAGCCGCAGGCGTCCGGCGGGGGACAGGTCGGGCAGGATGGAGAGGACGGTTTCCTCCGTCAGTTCGCCCATCTGGCGGCGCTTGGCGCGGGCCGCTTCCGTCGCGGCGCGCAGGGAGTCGTAATCGACAGGATCGGCCTGCAGCAGGGCGCGCACCCGCTGTCCGGCCTCGTGGTATTCCCGGGTCAGCGCGTCATAGCGCGGGCGCAGCGGCTCGAAGGCGGCGCGCAGGCGCTGCGCGTCGGCATCGGTGAGGTCGGCGGCCATCCGCTCGACGAAGCGGTCGGGCATCGGCTGGTGAGGGGGCTGATGGGACGGCGGGGAAGGATGGCGGACGGTCGCGACCAGCATCGCGCCTAAGAACAGGTTCAGCGCCAGCGAGGCCAGCGCCAGCGTGCGCAGGCCCGGCCGCCGCAGGAATTGGCGGGGCGCGGCGGAAGCGCTCATCGGGACTCTCCGTCGAACAGCGTGATGACGTCGTCGTGCAGCAGGGCCAGCTCCTGGCCGCGCGGTGCCTGGACGGCGGGTGCCGGCAGCGTCCCAGCGAGCCAGCCGCCGGTGAGCCAGCCCAGCGCCAGCAGGGCGACGCAGAAGCCCGCCACCCTCTGCCGCGGCATCCGCCCCAGCAACAGCAGCACCAGCCCGTCCTGCGGCACGGCGCGGGCGGCGGCACCGGCGGCAGCCAGCAGGCGGCCGATGCGGGCATCCTCCACCGCCGGCGGGCTGCCGGCCAGCAGCCGGTCGAAGGCCAGCGCCTCGTCCGCCGCCGCGCGCAGCGCAGGCGAACGGGCCAGCGCGGCCTCGGCCCCGGCGCGCAACTCGGGCGGCCAGCGTTCCGGGGAGGCGCCGTACTCGTCCAGATGGCGGAGGAACTGGTCGTCGGTCATTGGTTCCTCCTTCATGGACCGTCACCGGCGGAGAGCGCGGTCTTCAGCGTGGAGCGGGCGCGGGCGAGCAGCGAGGCGAAGGCGGTCTCACCCATGCTCAGCACGTCGGCGGCCTGCCGCAGGCTGAGCTCCTCCTGATGGAACAGCACCACCGCGGCGCGCTGGCGGTCGGGCAGGGCCGCCAGCGCCCGGTTGACGCGCTCGGCCGTCTGGCGTTCGGCGATGCGGGTGAGCGCGTCGGGGGACTCGTCGGGCGGATCGCCGGCCTCCTCCAGCGGCGACCAGCCGGGACGGCGGCCGCGGTCGATGGCGAGGTTCATGACGATGCGGTAGAGCCAAGTGGTGAAGGAGGCCCGCCCGCCGTCCCAGCGGCCGGCATGCTGCCAGACCCGCAGGAAGGCCTCCTGCGCGATCTCGTCGGCGTCGGACGGGTTGCCGGTCATCCGCTGGGCCAGCGCCACGGCGCGGCGCATGTGGCGGGCGGCCAGCCGGTCGAAGGCCGCGGCATCGCCGCCGGCCACGCGGGCCATCAACTCGTCGTCAGTGTCGCTGGCCTCGATCACCGGGGTTTTGCTCATGCCGTGGGCGAGAACTATGCCCAAGAGAGCGAAGGGGTGCCAGCTCCCTCTCCCCCCCGGGGAGAGGGTCGGGGTGAGGGGGAGACACAGCGAGGATTCTCGCGAAGGCATGCCATGCGTCCCCCTCACCCTAACCCTCTCCCCGGGGGGGAGAGGGGATCTTGTCCAGTGGAGCAGGATCAGGACACCCATCCTCCGCCCCCCTATTCCGCCGGAGCCGTGATGGCGGCGCGGCGGTTGCGCCGCATCGCCAGCCGTTCCAAGGTCAGATAGACCACCGGCGTGGTGTAGAGCGTCAGCATCTGGCTGACCAGCAGGCCGCCGATGATGGCGACGCCCAGCGGCCGGCGGATCTCGCCGCCGGTGCCGTAGTCGAAGGCCAGCGGCACCGCGCCCAGCAGCGCCGTGACCGTCGTCATCATGATCGGGCGGAAGCGGACCAGCCCGGCCTCGCGGATCGCCTCCAAGGGCGACAGGCCGCGCTCGCGCTCCGCCTCCAGGGCGAAGTCGATCATCATGATGGCGTTCTTCTTGACGATGCCGATCAGCAGGATGATGCCGATCAGCGCCACGATCGACAGGTCGTAGCCGGTCAGGATCAGCGCGATCAGCGCCCCCAGCCCGGCCGAGGGCAGGGTCGACAGGATGGTCAGCGGGTGGATCAGGCTTTCGTACAGCACCCCCAGCACGATGTAGATGGTGATGAGCGCCGCCAGGATCAGCAGCGGCTGGCTGGACGAGGATTGCTGGAAGGCGCGCGCGTCGCCCTGGAAGCCGGCGCGGATGCTGGCCGGCATGCCGATGTCCTCCGCCGCGCGCTGGATCACCTCGGTCGCCTGGGACAGCGAGACGCCGGGCGCGAGGTCGAAGGTCAGGTTGGCGACCGGGAAGCCGCTCTGGTGCTGGATGCTGGACGCCTGGTTGCCGATGACGACGCGCGCCACCGCCGACAAAGGCACCATACCGTCGCGGCCCGGCACATGGATGCGCTTCAGGTCGTCGGGGCCGAGCGCCTCGCGGGGATCGACCTCCAGCACCACCTTGTGCTGGTTCTGCGCCAGATACATGGTGGAGACCTGCCGCTGGCCGAAGGCGTCGTAGAGCGTCGCCTCCAGCGCACTGAGCGACACGCCGAGGCGCGCGGCGGCGTCGCGGTCGACGATCACGTTGGCCTGGATGCCGCCGTTCTGGCGGTCGTTGGCGACGTCCACCAGCTCCGGCAGGGTGCGCATCTTCTCCACCAGCTTCGGCGCCCACTCGTTCAGCGCGCCGATATCGGGGTCCTGCAGGCTGTAGCGGTACTGGCTGCGGCCCTGGAAGCCGCCGGTGCGGATGTCCTGCACCGGCATCAGGAACAGCTGCACCCCCGGCACCCGGCCGGCGCGCATGCGCAGCCGCTGGGTGACGGTCGCCAGATCCTCGCGCTCCGCCTTCGGCTTGAGGGCGATGTAGATCTGGCCTGAATAACTGCCGCCCGGCCCGCCGCCGCCGATGGTGCCGCCGACGCTGGCGACCGCCGGGTCGCCGGCCACCGCCTCCTGCAAGGCGCGCTGCCGCGTGACCATGGCGGTGAAGGAGATGTCCGGCGGCGGGTCGCTGAAGCCCATCAGCAGCCCGGTATCCTGCTGCGGCACCAGGCCCTTCGGCACCTGCCCGTAGAGCCAGACGCTGACGCCGATGATGGCGAAGGTCGTGACCAGCATGGTGCGGCGATGGGCCAGCACCCAGTCCAGCCCGTCGGCATAGAGCCCGAACAGCCAGTCGCCGATCCAGGCGAGCCCGCGGGCGAGCCGTCCGGGGGGCTTGCGCTCCGCTTCCGGCTGCAGCAGGTGGGCGCACATCATCGGGGTCAGGGTCAGCGACACCACCGCCGACACGGCGATGGCGACCGACAGCACCACCGCGAATTCGCGGAAGAGCCGGCCCTGGATGCCGCCCATGAACAGGATGGGGATGAAGACGGCGACCAGCGACAGGCTGATCGACACCACGGTGAAAGCGACCTGCCGGGCGCCCTTCACCGCCGCCTCGAACGGTTTCGCTCCCTTTTCGATATGGCGGACGATGTTCTCGATGACGACGATGGCGTCGTCCACCACGAAGCCGACCGAGATGGTCAGCGCCATCAGCGAGAAATTGTCCAGGCTGTAGCCGACGATCCACATCACCCCGAAGGTGCCGGCCAGCGACAACGGCACGGACGCCGCCGGGATGACCGTGGCCCACAGGCGGCGCAGGAACAGCGCCATCACCATCACCACCAGCGCCACGGTGATCGCCAGCGTCTTCTGCACGTCGTCGATGGAGGCGCGGATGGTCGGCGTGCGGTCGGTGCGCACCGAAAGCTGCACCCCCGGCGGCATCCAGCCGCGCAGAGTCGGCAGCTCGGCGTTCACCCGGTCCACCGTCTCCACCACGTTGGAGCCCGGCTGTTTCTGGATGTTGATCAGCACCGCGCGCTGGCCGTCCTGCCAGGCGGCGGTGCGGCTGTTCTCCGGCGCCTCGATCACCTCGGCGACATCGCCGAGGCGGATGGTGGCGCCGTTCTTCTCGGTTACGATCAGCCGGCGGTAGGCATCCGCGCCGAACAGCTGGTCGCTGGCGCCGATCGACCAGGATTCGTGGCGGCCGTCGAAGCTGCCCTTCGGGCCGTTGGCGTTGGCGCGCGAGATGGCGCTGCGGATCGTCTCCAGGCTGACGCCCATGTTGGCGGCGGCGGTGGCGTTGACGCGCACACGCACCGCCGTCTTCTCCGCCCCGTTGATGGAGACCTGGGCCACCCCCTCGATCTGGCTCAGCCGCTGGCCGATGATGCTGTCGGCGAGATTGTACAGCTCCGACGGCGCCAGCGTGGTGGAGGTCATGGCCAGCGTCATCACCGGCGCGTCGGCCGGGTTGATGCGCCGCATCTTCGGCGGGCTGGGCAGGTCGGCCGGCAGGTCGCCGCCGGCGGCGTTGATCGCCGCCTGCACGTCGCGCGACGCCGCCTCCACCTCGCGGTCCAGGTCGAACTGCACGACGACGGAAGTGCTGCCGAGCCTGCTGTTCGACGTCATCTCGGTGATGCCGGCGATGCGGGACAGCCGCCGTTCCAGCGGGGTGGCGACGGAGGAGGCCATCGTCTCCGGACTGGCGCCGGGAAGCGAGGCGGTGACGACGATGGTCGGGAACTCCACCTGCGGCAGCGGCGCCACCGGCAGGAAGCGGTAGGCGACCATGCCGAGGATCATCAGCCCGATCATTAGCAGCGAGGTGCCGACCGGCCGTGCGATGAAGGGGGCGGAGAGCGACAGCTTGGAGGGAATCATGGCGGTCTACTCCGCCGCCGCGCGGCCGGGCGCCCGGTCGTTGCCCGGCAGCGCCGCCGCCTTGGAGCCCGGCCGCAGCCAGCGCCGCAGGCGGGTGCCCAGCCGGTCCATGTAGAGATAGACCACCGGCGTGGTGTAGAGCGTCAGCACCTGGCTCAGCACCAGCCCGCCGACGATGGCGATGCCCATCGGCTTGCGCAGTTCCGACCCGGTGCCGTTTTCCAGCGCCAGCGGCAGGGCGCCCAGCAGCGCCGCCATGGTGGTCATCATGATCGGGCGGAAGCGCAGGAGGGAGGCCTCGTAGATCGAGCGTTCCGGCGCCATGCCCTGGTGGCGTTCGGCCTCCAGCGCGAAGTCGATCATCATGATGGCGTTCTTCTTGACGATGCCGATCAGCAGAACGATGCCGACCAGCGCGATCAGCGACAGGTCGTGGCCGGTCGCCATCAGCGCCAGGAGCGCGCCGATGCCCGCCGACGGCAGGGTCGACAGGATGGTGACGGGGTGGATCGTGCTCTCGTACAGGATGCCCAGCACGATGTAGACGGCGACCACCGCCGCCAGGATCAGCCAGGGCTGGGTTTCCAGCGAGCTGCGGAACTCGGCGGCCGTGCCGGCGAAGCGGGCGGTCGCGGTGTCGGGCATGCCGATGCTCTCGCGCGCTTCCTGGATCGCCGCCACCGCCGCACCCAGCGAGACGCCGGGCGCCACGTTGAAGGACAGGGTGACGGACGGGAACTGTCCCTGATGGGTGATGACCAGCGGTGCGGTCTTGCGCTCCACCGACACCACCGCCCCTAGAGGAACGACGCCGCCGTTGCCGGACTTCACATAGATCTTGGACAGCGACGCCGGGTCCATCTGGAAGGACGGCTCCACCTCCAGGATCACGCGGTATTGGTTGGTCTGGGTGTAGATGGTCGAGACCTGACGCTGGCCGAAGGCGTCGTACAGCGTGTCGTCGATGGCCTGCGGCAGCACATTCAGGCGGGATGCGGCGTCGCGGTCGATGGTCAGGTAGACCTGAAGCCCGTCCGGCTGCTGGTCGGTCGCCACGTCGGTCAGCTCCGGCCTTGCGCGCAGCGATTCCAGCAGGCGCGGGGTCCAGTTCTCCAACTCCTTCGGGTCGGCGTCCTGCAGGACGTATTGATACTGGGTACGGCTGACGCGGCTGTCGATCTGCACGTCCTGCACCGCCTGCATGAACAGCGAGACGCCTTTCAGGTCGGCGGTGGCGGCGCGCAGGCGGGCGATGATCTCCTCGGCCGAGGAGGTCCGCTCGTCGCGCGGCTTCAGCGCGATGGTCAGGCTGCCGGTGTTGGTGGTGGCGTTCACCGTGCCGGTGCCGACGAAGCTCGCCACCCCGGCGACGTCGGGGTCGCGCCGCACGATGTCGGCGACCTCGCGCTGCCGCTCCGCCATCGCCTTGACCGAGATGGAGGGGGCGGCGTCGGTCACGCCGACGATGACGCCGGTGTCCTGCTGCGGCAGGAAGCCCTTGGGCACCACGCTGTAGAGGTAGAGCGTGGCGGCCAGCGTGGCGATGGTGAAGACAAGCGTCGCCGGCTGGTGGCGCAGCACGACGCGCAGCGAGGCGGCGTAGCCGTTCAGCAACGCGTCGAAGCCGCGTTCGGTCCAGCGGAAGAAGGCGTTGGGCCTGCTTTCCGTCTCGGGCTTCAGCAGGCGGGCGCACATCATCGGCGTCAGCGTCAGCGAGATCACCGCCGACACCAGCACCGCGATGGACAGCGTGATGGCGAACTCGCGGAACAGCCGGCCGACCACGCCGCCCATGAACAGCAGCGGGATGAACACCGCGATCAGCGACAGGGTCAGCGAAACGACGGTGAAGCCGATCTGGCGCGCACCCTTCAACGCCGCCGGCAGCGGCTTCTCCCCCTTCTCGATGTAGCGGACGATGTTCTCGATCATCACGATGGCGTCGTCGACGACGAAGCCCGACGCGATGGTCAGCGCCATCAGCGACAAATTGTCCAGGCTGAAGCCGCACAGAGCCATGACGCCGAAGGTGCCGATCAGCGACAGCGGCAGCGCCGCCGCCGGGATCACCGTCGCCCATGCCTTGCGCAGGAACAGGAAGATCACCATCACCACCAGCCCGGCGGTCAGCACCAGCGTCTTCTGCACGTCCACCACCGAGGCGCGGATGGTCTCCGTCCGGTCGGTCAGCACCGCCATGTGGATCTGCGGCGGCAGCGTGGCCTGGAGCGAGGGCAGCAGGGCGCGGATGCGGTCAACCGTCTCGATGATGTTGGCGCCGGGCTGGCGCAGCACGTTCAGCAGGACCGCCGGCTTGCCGTCATGCCATGCGGCGAGCCGGGTGTTTTCCACCGAATCGACCACGGTGCCGATGTCGGACAGCCGCACCGGGCCGCCGTTCTTGTAGGTGACGATGATCGGGCGGTAGGCAGCGGCGGTCTCGATCTGGTCGTTGACGCCGATGGACCAGGACTGGCGCGGGCCGTCGAAGCTGCCCTTGGGCGCATTGACGTTGGCCTGGGTGATGGTGGTCCGCACATCCTCCAGCGTCAGCCCGAGACCGGCGACGGCGGCGGGGTTGACCTGCACGCGCACGGCGGGGCGCAGGCCGCCCTCGATCCCGACATAGCCGACGCCCTCGACCTGGGACAGCTTCTGCGCCAGCAGCGTGTCGGCGGCGTCGCTGACGGTCTCAAGCCGCAGGGACTCCGAACTCAGCGCCAGCACCATGACCGGCGTGTCGGCCGGGTTGACCTTGTCGTAGACCGGCGGGTTCGGCAGGCCCTTGGGCAGCGTGCCCGACGCGGCGCTGATCGCCGACTGCACGTCCTGCGACGCCGCGTCGATGTCGCGGGACAGGTCGAACTGCAGGGTGATGACCGACAGCCCGAAGGAGCTGGTCGAGATCATCGAGGAGATGCCGGCGATCTGGCCGAGCTGCCGTTCCAGCGGTGCGGTGACGGAGGACGCCATCACGTCGGGGGCCGCCCCCGGCAGCTGGGTGGTGACGCGCACCGTCGGGAAATCCACCGTCGGCAGGGAGGAGATCGGCAGCGAGCTGTAGCCCAGAAGGCCCAGCAGCACGACCGCCAGCATCAGCAGCCCGGTGGCGACCGGCCGCAGGATGAAGGGGGCGGAGATGTTCATGAGGGCTGCCGACCCTCACGTTGCTGCCGGTCGCGCCGCCGTTCCTCCTGCGGCGCCGGGGCGGCGCCCGGCACCGGCGCCGGTGCCGACGCGATGGGGTCGACGATGCGGATCTTGGAGCCGGGTTGCAGGCGGTACTGGCCGTCCACCACCACGCGCTCGCCGGGGGTCAGGCCTTCGTCGATGATGGCCTTGTTCTCCTCCTGGCGGGCGACCTTGATCGGGCGCTGCTCCACCGTCAGGTCGTCCTTGATGACATAGGCGTAGGTGCCCTGCGGTCCGCGCTGCACCACGGTCGACGGCACCGTGGTGGCGTCGCGGCGGATGGCGGACAGCAGGCGGACATTGACGAACTGGCCGGGCCACAGCTTCTGCGGGTCGTTGGGCATCTGCGCCTTCAGGCGGATGGTGCCGGTGCCGCTGTCGATCAGGTTGTCCACCACGGCGAGAGAGCCGGTGTCGAGCACGCGCCGGCCCTCGCGGTCCTGCACCTCCACCTTGACCGGGCCCTGCGCCTGGGCGGCCAGCACGGTGGGGAGCTGTTTCTCCGGCAGGGTGAAGAGCACGGCGATGGGCTGGATCTGGGTGATGGTGGCGATGCCGTTCTGGTCGCTGGCCCGCACCACATTGCCCTGGTCGACGTTGCGCAGGCCGATGCGGCCGCTGATGGGTGCTGTGACGGTGGTGTAGTTCAGCTGGACCCGCACCGCCTCGATCGCCGCCTCGTCGGCGCGGATCTGCGCCTCGTACTGGGCGACCAGCGCGCGCTGGGTGTCGACCGTCTGGCGCGACGCGAACTCCTTCAGGTTCATGTTGCGCTCCAGGTCGCGCCGGGCGTTGGCGAGCAGCGCCTCGTCCTGCGCCTTCTTCGCCTCGGCCTGGGCAAGCTGGGCCTGGAGAGCGCGGGAATCGATGGTCGCCAGCAGGTCGCCGGCCTTCACCAGCTGCCCTTCCTGCAGCGAGACGCGCTGAAGCTCGCCGTCGACGCGGGCGCGCACGGTGACGGTGTTGAAGGCCTGGATCGTGCCGATGCCGTCGAACCAGATCGGCACGTCCTCGCGCGCGACCGTGCCGGCCTGCACCGCCACCACGGCGCTGCGGCCGGCGCCCCCAGGCCCGCCAGGACCGGGAGGGGCGCCGGCGGCGGGCGGTGCCGTGGGAGGCGTCAGCTTCTGCTGAACCGCGTAGCCGATGCCGCCGACCAGACCGGCAAGAACCACACCGGCGACCACCGGCTTCCAACGAATCGTCATGACTGTCCCGACGTTTTCAGGACGGCCGCTGGGCCGCCCCGGTCTTTCCGTGTGTCCTTGATACGGGGCGGCGGGGCGGATTCGTCGGGGCGGATCGAAAAAAATGTCCAAGGTCGGCCCGGATGATTCGCCCGGATGGTTCGCCTTGATCTTCGGTCGAGACGCGGTCATTATGATGCATCATACAACGAACGCCGAAGCATGGGTGAGCGGGCAGACGATGAGCGGATTCGATCTCTCCCTTCTCGAACACGACAATCTTGGCAGCACGATCTATCAGAAGCTGTGCGAGGCCCTGATGAAGGGGGCGTTCAAGCCGAACGACCGTCTGAAGATCCGCGATTTGGCCGAGCGGCTTGGGACGAGCGTCACGCCGGTGCGCGACGCCATCCTGCGGCTGGTGCAGGATCAGGCCCTGGTGCTGCGCTCGCCGCGCGACATCCGCGTTCCGATGCTGACCCGCGCCGCCTATCTGGAGATCCGCGACATCCGCGTCAGCCTGGAGGGGATGGCCGCCGCGCGCGCCGCCGGGAAGGCCACGCCCGACCAGATCGCGGCGCTGGAAAGCCTACTGGCGCGCAACGAGGACGCGATGGCTGCCGGCAATACCGCGCTGGCCACCGAACTCAACCAGATCTTCCACTTCAAGCTGGCGGAGATCGCGGACATGCCGGTGCTCGGCGACATTCTGCGGCGTTTGTGGCTGCAGATGGGACCGCTGATCGCCGACGTTTATGGCGGGGCCGGGCGCGCCATGATCGACCATCACTACCCGCTGATGGATGCCATCCGCCGCCACGACGGCCCGGCCGCTGCCATCGCCATTCAGGCCGACATCCTGCTGGCCAGCGGCCCGATCCTGGAGAGGATCGACGCCGAGGTACCGGACCGGGCGCCTGCAGTGCTCGTCTCCTGATCCCGCCGCCACTTCGCCTGTCTTCAC
The DNA here is from genome assembly GCF_008364825.1 of Azospirillum sp. B21. Lineage (GTDB taxonomy): Bacteria > Pseudomonadota > Alphaproteobacteria > Azospirillales > Azospirillaceae > Azospirillum. The sequence goes on along the minus strand of NZ_VTTO01000002.1, from coordinate 324,013 downwards.
GCCCGGTCCACCGATGAATATGATGCATCAAACACTGAACGCCTCGAACCACAAGGAGACATCGGCCATGACCCCCGGTGATGTTCTGACCACCGTCTCGCCGCCGATCTCCCTGGAAGAGGCCGCCGCCATGATGCAGCGGTGGTTCGGGGTGACCGGCACCGTCCGGACCCTGAGCAGCGAGCGCGACCGCAACTTCCACATCGCCGCCGCTGGAGGGCAGGGCTATGTGCTGAAGTTCACCAACCCGGCGGAACCGCAGCCCGTCACCAGCTTCCAGACCGGGGCGATGCAGCATGTCGCCGCGCGCGACCCGTCCCTGCCGGTGCCGCGGGTGGTGCCGACCCTGGACGGCGAAGCCCAGGCGATTGTCCGCATCGATGGCCAAACCATGGTGCTGCGGCTGCTGACCTATCTGGAGGGCACGCCGCTCCATGCGGCGCCGGCCTCACCGGGACAGATGCGGGCGCTGGGGGCGACGCTGGCCCGGCTGGATCTGGCGCTGGCCGACTACGCGCATCCCGGCTCGGAGCGCGACCTGCTGTGGGACATCACGCGCACCGCCAGCGTCGCCGACCGGCTGCATTACCTGCCCGACGGCCCGCGCCGCCGGATGGTGGAGCGCTTCGTCGCCCGCTTCGCCGAGCAGGTGGCGCCGCGGCTGCCTGCCCTGCGGCATCAGGTGATCCACAACGACCTCAACCCGCACAACGCGGTGGTCGATCCGGTCGGCCACGAGGCGGTCACCGGGATCATCGATTTCGGCGATGCCCTGAAGGCGCCGCTGGTCAACGATCTGGCGACGGCGCTGGCCTACCACGTCACCAGCGGCGAGACGCCCTTCGGCTCCCTGGTCGAGATGACCCGCGCCTACAACGCCGTGCTGCCGCTGACGCCGGAGGAGGTGGAGCTGCTGCCCGATCTGGTGGCGGCCCGGCTGGCGCTGACCATCGGCATCACCGGCTGGCGGGCTGCCGAATATCCAGACAACGCCGCCTACATCCTGCGGAATTCCGAACGCGCCTTCGCCGGGCTGGAAAAGCTGACCGGCGACGAGGCCGCCACCGCGCACCGCCTGCTCCATCTCGCCTGCCAGAGAGTGTGACCCGTCATGACCATGATCAACGCCTACGCGCCCGCCTCCGCCGGATCCCTGCCGGAGCGCGAGCGCGCCCTGATCGCCCGCCGCGAGAGGCTGCTCGGCCCGGCCTACCGGCTGTTCTACGCCGACCCGATCCATGTGGTGCGGGGGGAGGGCTCCTACCTCTATGACGCCGACGGCAACCGCTATCTGGACGCCTACAACAACGTCGCCTCGGTCGGCCATTCCCGGCCGGAGGTGGTGGAGGCGATGGCGAAGCAGGCGGCGGTGCTGAACACCCACACACGCTATCTGACCGACGGCATCATCGACTTCGCCGAAGCCTTCCTGGCGGAATTCCCGGCGCCGCTGTCGCACCTGATGCTGACCTGCACCGGCAGCGAGGCCAACGATCTGGCCCTGCGCGTCGCCCGCGTCCACACCGGCGGGACCGGCGTCGTCATCGCGCACAACGCCTATCACGGCGTCACCTCGGCGCTGGCGGAGATGTCGCCCTCGCTGGGGGCTGCGGTGAAGCTGGGCGACCATGTCCGCGTGGTGCCGGCGCCCGACAGCTACCGCATCCCGGAGGCGGAGGTCGGCGCCGCCTTCGCCCGCTCCGTCGAGGCGGCCATCGCCGACCTGCGCGAGAAGGGCATCGCCCCGGCGGCGCTGCTGGTCGACACCATCTTCTCCAGCAGCGGCGTCTTCACCGATCCGGCCGGCTTCCTCGCCCCGGCGGTGGAGGCGATGCGCAAGGCCGGCGGCATCTTCATCGCCGACGAGGTTCAGCCCGGCTTCGGCCGGCTCGGCACCCATATGTGGGGCTTCGCGCGCCACGGGCTGGTGCCCGACATCGTGACGGTCGGCAAGCCGATGGGCAACGGCCACCCGGTGGCGGGGGCGATCTTCCGGCCGGAGGTGATCGAGGCGTTCGGCAAGAGCCAGCGCTATTTCAACACCTTCGGCGGCAACCCGGTGTCCTGCGCCGTGGCGCATGCCGTGCTGCGCGTCATCAAGACGGACCGGCTGCAGGAGAACGCCCTGACGGTCGGCACCGAGATGATCGACGGCCTGCGCGCGCTCGCCGCCAAGCATGACCTGATCGGCGACGTGCGCGGCAGCGGCCTGTTCATCGGCGTCGAGATGGTCCGCGACCGCAAGTTGAAGACGCCGGCCCCGGAGGAGACGGCCCGCGTGGTCAACGACATGCGTCGGCGCCGGGTGCTGATCAGCGCCACCGGCCAGGAGGGGCACATCCTGAAGATCCGCCCGCCGCTGGTGTTCTCCTCCGACGACGCCAAGCTGTTCCTCGCCACGCTGGACGAGGTGCTGACGGCGCTGTGACACGAGGTTGGCGGCGGGACCGGAACGGGTCCCGTCAGCCAACCAGCCCGGCGGCCAGATTGACGCCCAGCGCCAGCACCGCCGTGTTGAACAGGAAGGACAGCGCGCCGTGCATCAGCACCAGCCGGCGCATGCCGGCGCTGCGGGTGGTGACGTCGGAGACCTGCGCCGTCATGCCGATGGTGAAGCTGAAATAGAGGAACTCCAGATAATCGGGGGCGTCGTTGCCGGGAAAGTCCAGTGGCCGCTCCCCCTGCCGCTCCCCCTGCGGTCCGCCGTTCAGCCAATAATCGTGGGCGTAATGCTGGGCGAAGAAGACGTGCAGGAAGCCCCAGGACAGCAGGACCGTCGCCGCCGCTAGCCCCGCCGACAGCCCTTCATGGGGGGAGCCCTTGGCCGACACCAGCTCCACCACGATGGCGGCCAGCGCTATCAGGGAGGCCAGCACCGCCCCGGTCAGCACGCCCCATTTGCCGGGGTCGAGCAAGCGCGCCCGGCGGCGCATCGAGGCCACGGTCGCCCGGCTCATCAGGAATCCTGCCATCAGAATGTAGACGGTGACGCCCAAATCCCAGCCGGTCAGCAGCGCGGTTGAGGGGCGGAACCACAGGGCCGCTACGGCCCCGGATGTGAGCGCCACCGCCAATGCGCCGGAAAGCGACGGGCGGTTGCGGAGATGGGTGAGGCTGCGGCGCATCGCGCCTCCGTATGGTCCCGGCCGGCTCCTTCCGGCCGACAGATCAGTTGGAGGCGGGATAGAGCGGAAGCAAGGTCTGCTGGCGGCGCTGGTAGCTGATCAGCTCCCAGGCTGTCAGCGGCTTTGCGCCCTGCGCCCGGCAGGCGTCGGCGACCTCGAACATCAGGGCCTGCTGGTGGAACAGGGTGGCGTAGGCGTTGCCCAGCCGGAACTCCGGATCCCACATGTGGATGGCCTCGGCGCCTGCGCCGTTCACCTCGATGATGCGGAAATCCTCGCCCACCGCCAGCCGCTCCACCGAGGCGAAGCGCACGTCGAAACGGCCGAAATGAAAGCCCGGCATCTGGTCGGCGATCTCGTCGAAACGCGCGGTCAGCGTCGCGGTGACATGGCCGCAGGCATCCTTGTAGAGCCCGCCGACCCGGCTGCTGCCGACCAGCGACAGCCGCACCGTCCGGCCCGCCGCCGGCACCTCGTCCAGCCGGTCGGCCAACGCCCCATGGTGGAGATCGGCCTTCCAGGAGGCGCGCGGGTCGGCGGCGATCAACTCGCGCAGGCTGGACCGCCCGTCGCCCACCACATGCGGGTAATAGCGGAAGGTCATGGAGAAGATGCGGCCGTGCCGCTCCCCCGGCTTGCGGACATAGAAGATGCCGGCCTCGCCCGCGTAGTCCACATGCTCCTGCAGGATCACCCGCGCCTCGGCCGGGAAGCCGGCGAGATAGGCGTGCAGGTCGGCGGAATCGCGCACCAGCCGCACGCCGATGCCGCGCCAGCCGATGTCCGGCTTGGCGACCAGCGGGAAGGACAGGCCGGCGCCGGATGCCAGCCGGCCGAGCGCCGCAGGGGTCAGCGCCGGCCGGTTGACCAGCGCGACGGAACGCGCCGCCCAATGCCGTGCCGCCGGGCCGATCAAGTCCATGCAGGCGATCTTCGACTCGCCCAGCAGCCCGCCGGCCTCGATCGACGGATTGGCGGCGGTCGGCAGGCTCAGGCTGCGGTGGCGGATGCCCAGAGCGAACCACTGAACCACCAGCGGGATGTAGAACAGCAGCGGCGGAATGCGCTCCGCCCAGCCTATGGTGGGGGCGCCGGCCGGCACCACCGGCAGGCCGGGCAGGGCGATGGCGCGCGGAGTCGGATTGCAGTGCAGCGCGTCGCGCAGCCCGCGGGGCAGATGCGGCTCGACATTGGCCCGGAGGCGGGCGAACAGCGCGCGGACGATGGACTGCGCCCGCTTGGTGCGCATGACCATCAGCAGGGCTGCGCAGCCGATGCCGATCACCTGCACCTGGACCGCCGCCGCCTCCAGCGACGAGGTCATCAGCGTCAGCAGAAGCCCGACATGCACCCCCGCCGTCACCAGCGTGATGATGATGAAACGCAGGAACGGCACCCGCATCACGCCGCAGGCGAAGTAGGTCGGGAACAGAACGCCGGGCACGATCCGGCAAGTCACCAGCGTCGGCAGCAGGTTCTTCTGCAATGCCGTACGGCAGCGCTCAAGCAATGGCCCTTCGGTCCGCCGCCGGATCCAACTGACCCGCAGAGACAACAGTCCGAGGACATAAATGAAAAGGTCGCCGATAACGATCCCGCACAGCAACGTGACAGCAGTCACGCCGATGCTGACGGTGCCGACGCTGACCAGGCTGGCCCCCACCGCAATTGCAACGTCTTCGTGCAGAAGCGTAAGCAAAGCTAGGCCCAGCAACAGAGGGAAACCGGCAAAGGCGGTTATTGGTTGCAATGCAGCAAACACGGGCAGGGTGTCCAATGGAAGAACGGCGGTCAGGGCGCCATCTGCAAAATTGCATAGGTAATCGTAAGCATCACGTTAAAACTTTTGTGGAACCGGTCCGGTCGCCAACTGTTTCTTTTGAGCCATATCGTATCGTTATGGGAAGGATAGAAAATATGTTTTTGCAGGTATGGCGCCGGCACGGCACAGTGCGGTTCAATCGATGACCGGCCACTCGGCAGCTGGCCGGCAACCGGCGGCGAACCGCCATACGACTTGACCAGGAGACGCACCGTGCAGAGCATCCAGTGGGACGACGCCTTCCTCCTTGAAGCCCAACTGACCGAGGATGAGAAGCTGGTGCGCGACAGCGCCCGCGCCTACTGCCAGGACCGGCTGCAGCCCCGCGTCATCTCCGCCTTCCGCGAGGAGCGGTTCGACCGCGAGATCATGAGCGAGATGGGCGAGCTGGGCCTGCTGGGTCCGACCATCCCGGAGGAGTACGGCGGGCCGGGCGTCAGCCACGTCGCCTACGGCCTGGTCGCCCGCGAGGTGGAGCGGGTGGACAGCGGCTATCGCTCCGCCATGTCGGTGCAGTCCTCGCTGGTCATGCACCCGATCTACGCCTATGGCAGCGAGGAGCAGAAGAAGAAGTGGCTGCCGCGGCTGGCCACCGGCGAGCTGGTCGGCTGCTTCGGCCTGACCGAGCCGGACCACGGTTCCGACCCCGGCGGAATGAAGACCCGCGCCACCAAGGTCGACGGCGGCTATCTGCTGTCGGGCGCCAAGATGTGGATCACCAACTCCCCCATCGCCGACCTCGCCGTCGTCTGGGCGAAGTCGGACGCCCATGACAACAAGATCAAGGGCTTCGTGGTGGAGCGCGGGACCAAGGGCTTCTCCACGCCGAAGATCGAAGGCAAGCTGTCGCTGCGCGCGTCGGTCACCGGCGAGATCGTTCTGGACGAGGCCTTCGTGCCCGACGAGAACCTGCTGCCCAACGTGTCGGGCCTGGGCGGTCCGTTCGGCTGCCTGAACAAGGCGCGCTACGGTATCGCCTGGGGCGTGATGGGTGCGGCGGAGTTCTGCTGGCACGCCGCCCGCCAGTACACGCTGGACCGCAAGCAGTTCGGCCGTCCGCTGGCCCAGACCCAGTTGGTCCAGAAGAAGCTGGCCGACATGATGACGGAGATCACGCTGGGCCTGCAGGCCTGCCTGCGCGTCGGCCGCATGATGGACGACGGCAGCTGGTCGCCGGAGGCGATTTCGCTGATCAAGCGCAACAACTGCGGCAAGGCGCTGGACATCGCCCGCGTCGCCCGCGACATGCACGGCGGCAACGGCATCTCCGAGGAGTTCCAGGTCATCCGCCACATGGTGAACCTGGAGACGGTGAACACCTACGAAGGCACCCACGACGTCCATGCCCTGATCCTGGGCCGGGCGCAGACGGGCCTGCAGGCCTTCTCGTAAGGTTTTAGAAACGCCCTCTCCCGCCCCGGGAGAGGGAGGGACCCGTCGCGGAGCGGCGGGAGGGTGAGGGGTGCTCCGAGGATCGGTGTGGTTGCGGATTGCTCGGAGCGATCCTGTCCTTTCCCGACCGGCAACGCCGGGTCTTCCCTCCTTCTCCCGGGGCGGGAGAGGGCGTTTTTCACGCCGCCTTCACATCCCCCGTCGCCTGCTGGCGCACCTCGGCCAGGAAGCGGTCGACCTCGGCCGCCAGCGCGCGGGTCTGGCCGGACAGGCCGCGGGCGGCGTCCTGAACACCCAGCGCCGTGCTGCCGGCGCTTTCCGCCGTGTGTGCCAGCGCGGCGATGGTCGCCGACACGTCCTGCGTGCCCAGCGCGGCCATCTCCACCGCCCGAGCGATCTCCTTGGTGGCGGCGTTCTGTTCCTGCACCGACTGGGTGATGGTGCCGGCGATGCCGTCGATCTCGGTGATGGTGCTGCCGATGGCGCCGATGGCGTCGGCCGCCTCGCGGGTCACCGACTGCATGGCGTTGACCTGGGCCGCGATCTCGTCGGTCGCCTTGGCGGTCTGGTCGGCCAGCCCCTTCACCTCGGTCGCCACCACGGCGAAGCCCTTGCCGGCCTCCCCGGCGCGGGCGGCCTCGATGGTGGCGTTGAGCGCCAGCAGGTTGGTCTGCTTGGCGATGGCGTGGATCAGCCCGACCACCTGGCCGATGCGCTCGGCATTGGCGATCAGCCCCTGCACGGTTGCGTTGGTGCGGTCGGTGTGTGACACCGCCTCCCCGGCGATGCGGGCGGAATGGCCGACCTGCTCGGAGATGCCGCCGATGGAGCCGGCGAGTTCGGTCGCCGCCGCCGCGGCGGAGCGGACGTTGGATTGGATGTCGTCGGATTCGCGGGCGACGTTGCGGGTCTGGCTCGACGCCTCGCCCACCACCACGGCCATGCGGTCGGCGCTGTCGGCCATGCCCGATGCAGACTCGGCGATGCCCTCCACCAGACGCTTCACCGTGCCTTGGAAACGGTCGGCGAGGTCGAGCAATGCCGCGCGCTTGGCCTCCTCCGCCTTGGCGTCGGCTTCGGCCTGGGCCGCGTGCATGCGCTCGATGGCGCGGGCGTTGTCGCGGAAGACGGTGACCGAGCCGGCCATCGCGCCGATCTCGTCGGAGCGGCCGGTGCCGGGCACCTCCACCGCGGTGTCGCCGCCGGCGAGATTCGCCATCGCCGCCGACATGGCCCGCAGCGGGCGGATGACGATCCGGCCGAGCAGGACGTTCAGCAGGGCGATCTGAACGACCAGCGCGATCAAGCAGATGGCGATCTGGTTGCGCATCTGGGTGGCGATGGCGTCGATCTGCTGGTCCAGGCTCCAGGCGATCTGCAGGGCGCCGACCAGCCGGTTGCTCTTGCCGGTCACCACCGGCACCGTCACCACGATGTGGCCCTTGGCCGAGCGGGTCTGCGCGCCCTTGCCGGCCAGCACCGCCTCGACCAGATCCTGGTCGGCCTGCAGGTCGTATTTGGCGAAGCGCGGGTTGGAGAAATCGGCGAGCGTGCCGGCGGCGGAGGCGGCGCGTAGCGAGGCCAGTTGCACCTCGCTGCTGTCGGCCAGCGGCATGAACTCCGTCTCGATGGAGGCGCCGTCGCCGGCGACGAAGCTGGTCTTGGTGGCGTTCGCCAGCATGTCCGTCTTGACACGGGCGTCGTGCGTGGCCAGCCGCACCGCGTCGTCATACTGCATCTTGGCCTGCAGCCCCATGATGACGATGAAGCCGCCGACGATGGCCGCCACGAAGGCCGCCGTCACCTTGCGTCCGACACTCCAGAACCGACGCGGCCGGGATGCGGCCGCCTTGTCCACTGCCATGCTCTTGCCCCTTCCCATGCCGCCTTCGCTTGCCACAGACCGCCAGCCGCCAAGGCACGACGACGCGCCGCCGGCAGGGCCGGCGTTCTTTGGTAAAGCGTCAACGAATTGCAAAATTTAAATGGTATTGTAACAGGGCGCCAAGGCAGGCGCCATGATGTTCTTCTCTGACTTTCGGAAGATTACGTCCTATACGGGCAATCCCAAAGTCGTGAGATGGTTCGGCCAAAAATAAGACGCCACCGTCGCTTTGACGAAGCGGCGCCTTTCCATGCCGGTACTGCCGGTTGTCCGACCTTAGTTCTTTTGTCGGCCGTTCCTTGTTCTGGAGTGGAGCGGATCTTTACAGGAACCGGTCCACTCCAGGATCGCGCTGTTTCAGCCGCGGGCTGGATGGCGCTCCCGCCAGCCGAACGGCCCGGCAGTCTCGTAGAGCCACGGATACTGGTTGACCATGCGGCGGGCGATGGCGATGCGGTGCGCCGTCAGCGTGATCAGCCCGATCACCACGGTGTGGACGATGAAGCCCCACAGCGACAGCAACTGCTCGCCGAACAGGCCCCAGGCGAGGAAACGGTCGCCCAGCCCCAGCAGAAGCGAATAGGCCAGCACGCTGGACACCGGCTTCCACCCTTCGGCAAGCGTCTGGCCGGTCAGCACGCCGCAGCCGCCGAACACCAGAACCGTCAGGAACACGAACACCGGAACCGATGAGCCGAGGATCGTTTCCATCTCAGTGGCCCCCTTCCAGATAAGCAGCCCGTACCTCCGGGTCGGCCAGAAGCTGCGCCCCCGTCCCCGTCATCGTGATCTTCCCCGTCACCATCACATAGGCCCGGTGTGCCAGCTTCAGCGCGTGGAACGCGTTCTGCTCCACCATGAACACCGTCATCTTCTGTTCCCGGTTGATCTCCTGGATCACCTGGAAGATCTGCTTCACGATCAGCGGCGCCAGACCCAGCGACGGTTCGTCCAGCAGAAGCAGCCGCGGCTGGCTCATCAGCGCACGCCCGATCGCCAGCATCTGCTGCTCGCCGCCCGACATCGTGCCGGCGCGCTGGTTGATGCGCTCCTTCAGACGCGGGAACAGCGTCAGAACCCGCTCCAGCTCGCGCTCGAAGCTGCCGGGCTGGGCGACGATCGAGCCCATCTGCAGGTTCTCCAGCACCGTCATCCGCGGGAAGATGCGACGGCCTTCCGGGCTCTGCGCGATGCCGCGCCGCACGATCTCGTGGGTGGGCAGGTCGGTGATGTCCTCGCCCTCGAAGAACACCCGGCCCTGGCGCGCCCGCGGGCTGCCGCAGATCGTCATCAGCAGCGTCGACTTGCCCGCGCCATTCGCGCCGATCAGCGAGACGATCTCGCCGGCGCCGATCTCGATGTCGATGCCCTTCAGCGCCTCGATGGCGCCGTAGAAGGTGTGGACGCCCGATACCTTCAGCATGGCTCAGGCCCCCTTCTGCGCGCTGGTCTGGCCGGCGCCCGCCTGTCCGGCGGTCGGCGGCATGTTCAGGTCGGCCGCAACCTCCGGCGGCAGCGCCTCGTCCTCGTCCTCGCCCAGATAGGCGCGGATCACCGCCGGGTCGTTCTTCACATGCTCCGGATCGCCGTCGGAAATCTTCCGGCCATAGTCCAGCACCACCACATGGTCGGAAATGCGCATCACCACGCTCATGTCATGCTCGATCAGCAGCACGCCGGTCCGGTGGCCCTGCGGCGTCTGCACATCGCGGATGAAGGTCAGGATCTCGGCCAGCTCCGCCGACTCGCGCGGGTTCAGGCCGGCCGCCGGCTCGTCCAGGCACAGCAGCACCGGCTCGGTGCACATGGCCCGCGCGATCTCCAGGCGGCGCTGGGCGCCATAGGGCAGGTTGCCGGCTTCCCAGTCGGCGAACTCGGTCAGCCGCACCCGCTCCAGCCAGTATTTCGCCAGCTCCACCGCCTCATGCTCGGCCTTGCGGTAGCTGGGGAAGCCCAGCAGCCCGCCGATGGCGAAGGTCGAGGCGCGCATCAGCTTGTTGTGCTGGGCGACGATCAGGTTCTCCAGAACGCTCATGCCGCTGAACAGCCGGATGTTCTGGAAGGTGCGCGCCACCCCGGCCAGTTGGGCGATGCGGTAGCCCGGCATCCGCTCCAGCAGGAACTCCTTGCCGGCGGGGTGGCGCAGCGTCAGCCGCCCCACCGTGGGGGTGTAGAAGCCGGTGACGCAGTTGAACAGCGTCGTCTTGCCGGCGCCGTTCGGGCCGATCAGCGCGGTGATCTCGCCCGCCCGCGCCTCGAACGACACGTCGTTGTTCGCCACCAGACCGCCGAAACGCATGGTCAGGTGCTCGACCGTCAGAAGTGGCTTGTCAGTGCTCATCGGTGCTGCGCTCATTTCGCGGCTCCCGTCGCGGCGGGGTTGCGGCCGCCATGCAGGAGGATGGTCGGGTCGCGGTGGGCCAGCAGGCCGCGCGGACGCCACAGCATGATCACCACCATGCCGGCGCCGAACGCCAGCATGCGGTAGTCGGCCAACTCGCGGAACGCTTCCGGCAGGCCGATCACCAGCAGCGTGGCGACCACCACGCCGATCTGGCTGCCCATGCCGCCCAGCACCACGATGGCCAGGATGATCGCCGACTCGATGAAGGTGAAGCTCTCCGGGCTGATGAAGCCCTGGCGCGTGGCGAAGAAGGAGCCGGCGAAGCCGCCGAACATCGCCGCGATGGCAAAGGCCGCCAGCTTCATGTTGGTGCGGTTGATGCCCAGCGAGGCGCAGGCGATGTCGTCCTCGCGCAGAGCCTCCCACGCCCGGCCCAGCGGCAGCTTGCGCACCCTGAGCGTGAACAGGTTCACCACCAGCGCCAAGGCCAGGATGAGGTAGTAGAGGAAGATGATGCGGTGCAGCGGCGAGAATTCCAGCCCGAACATCTCGTGGAAGGCGGCCATGCCCTCGGCCGGGCTGCGGGAGAAGTCGGCGATGCCGAAGAAGCTCGGCCGCGGAATGCCGGAGATGCCGTTGGGGCCGCCGGTGAACTGGTACCAGTTGACCAGGATGATGCGGATGATCTCGCCGAAGCCCAAGGTCACGATGGCGAAATAGTCGCCGCGCAGCCGCAGCACCGGGAAGCCCAGCAGCACGCCGGAGATGGCGGCCAGCACGCCGGCCAGCGGCAGGCAGACCCAGAAGCTGAGCCCGAAGTAATGGGCCAGCAGCGCGTAGGAATAGGCGCCCACCGCGTAGAAGGCGACATAGCCGAGGTCGAGCAGGCCGGCGAGGCCCACCACGATGTTCAGGCCCCAGCCCAGCATGATGTAGGTCAGCAGCAGGATGCCGATGTCCAGGATCATGCGGTCGGCCAGCGGGGTCAGCGGCAGGACGGCGGCGAAGGCGACGGCGACCGGGCCGATGTAGCGGCTGGCATGCTGGACCTTGGCGGCGATGCGGTCCATGCGCTTGTCGCGGTCGGCCTGGGACAGCTTGGAGCGGCCGGTGGCGACCGTCATGGCGGCGCGGATGGCGATGACGCCGCCGCCCAGCACCAACACCAGGCGCAGCACCTGGGTCGGCATCGGCAGCAGCAGCCCGACGCCGGCGCAGGCCAGCGCCAGGATCAGCACCGGCAGCGCCATGCCCTGGCGGATCAGCCCGAGCCCGAGGCGGCCGAGGAAGACCAGCAGCAGCGAGGCGACGACCTCCTCCGGCCGGGCTTCGATGCCCAGCCCGGTGGGACGGTCCACCGTGCGCAGGCCCACCAGCGGCACGGTCAGCAGCAATGCGACGAAGGCGGCGAGGCCGGCGTCCTTGATCGTGGCGGCCCAGTCGACGCCGCGCGCAGCGCCGCCCGCGGCGGACGAGACGGTGTTGGAGTGCATGGTCATGGCGCTTACACCTTCTCGATCTCGGGCCGGCCGAGCAGGCCGGTGGGCCGGAAGATCAGGACGAGGACGAGGATGGAGAAGGTTGCGACGTCCTTCCATTCGGAGCCGACATAGCCGGACCAGAAGGCCTCGATCAGGCCGATGACCACGCCGCCGAGCATGGCGCCGGGCAGCGAGCCGACCCCGCCGAGCACGGCGGCGGTGAAGCTTTTCACCCCGGCCAGGAAGCCGATGTAGAAGTCGATGACGCCATAGATCAGCAGCACCATCATGCCGGCGACGGCGGCGAGGGCTGCGCCCATGACGAAGGTCAGCGAGATGACGCGGTCGACGTTGACGCCGAGCAGCCCGGCCATCTTCTTGTCCTGCTCGCAGGCGCGCTGGGCGCGTCCCAGCGAGGTGCGGTTGATCAGCATGGTGAAGCCGACCATCAGGACCAGGGTGATGACGATGGTGGCGAGGCGCACGTAGCTGACGGAGACGGCGCCGTCCATCAGGGTGAGGTTGCCGGGCAGGATGGGCTGCAGCGGCTTGGAGCGGGCGCCCTGGAGGAGCTGGATGTAGTTCTGCAGGAAGATCGACATGCCGATGGCGGAGATCAGCGGCGCCAGCCGGGGTGAGGAGCGCAGGGGCCGGTAGGCGATGCGCTCGACCGTCCAGCCATAGACGCTGGTGAACAGCATGGAGGCGAGCAGCATGACCAGCAGGGCCAGAGGCACCCAGGTGATGCCGAGCGCGCCGATGGCCAGGAAGGTGATCAGCGCCACGAAGGAGCCGATCATGTAAATCTCGCCATGGGCGAAGTTGATCATCCCGATGATGCCGTACACCATCGTGTAGCCGATCGCGATCAGGCCGTAAATCGCCCCAAGCGACAAGCCGTTGATCAATTGCTGGAGAAAATAGTCCATGTCCTCACCCCACCTTCAGCACGGCGCAAAGGCAGGGTGCGGCGGCACGGGCACACTCGGCACACCGGTCACGCAACAGCAGCCCCCTGTCTGGTGCAGCCCGTCCATTCACCAAACGGAATGCCGTATCATCCGGAGTTCCGTCTATCGGTCTGACGGACCATGATTTTTCCTGTTCGGAGGATGCGATTCCGACTTGGCCGGGCCGTTCGGCGAGCGCTCCCCCTGACCTTTTCGGTAGTACCAGCCTGACGGATTTTTGCAAGACAGATTTGTGCTGTCCGCATGCGTCGACCGCGACGGGCTTCGATTAGGAGGAGTGGAAAACGCAAAACGCCCCGCCGGCGGATGCCGTGCGGGGCGTTGACAATGTGCGTCCGGAAACCGGACGTTGCAGCGTCAGCGGACGGCGACGGACTGCTTGGCCGGAACGGCGGCAACCTTCTGCTTCGGCTTGGCCGGAGCGGCGGCCTTGGCCGGAGCCTTCGCCTTGGCGGCGGCCGTCTTCGGCGCAGCCGGAGTCGGCGTGGCCTGGGCGACGGCGAAGACGGGGTCCGGATTGCTGACCACCTTCACGTCGCAGAGCGGACGGCTGGCCAGATGCATCAGGCCGGCGTTCTTCTCGTCCGAGGTAAGGGTGCGCAGGTCGTCGGGAGTCAGGTCCTTGGCGGCCACCGACCGGTCGACGAAGTTGGCGCAGTACTGCGGGATACCGATGGTGGCGGCCCGGCGGCTGATCTCGTTCGCCAACTCCGTGCGGAACATGTCGAACTGGCGGGTGGCGTTGCCGCCGCTGCCGGCGCGCTTGTAATAGCTGATCAGCGACGCTTCCGAATTGGACAGCAGGGCGCGGTTCTTGACCGAGAAGTCCTGGTAGAGGTCGAACGGCTTCTTGTCCGGCACCACGGTGCGGCAGGTCAGTCCGACCACCATCATCTCGGTGTGCAGGCGCATCATCTGCTCGGCCGCATGTTCGGCGCGGTTGTAGCAGGCGGGCGCGGCCGGGGTGCTGGCCTTGGTCGGGCGCGCCTTGGCGGCGGCCGTCTTCGCCGACGGCTTCGCAGCCTCCTTGGCGGCGGCAGCGCTGGCGGGCGCAGCAGGCAGGGCGAGCAGCGCGCCGAGGACGGCGGCGCCGGTCAGGGCTTTCAGGGAGAGGCGAAGGGCAGCGCGCTGGCGACTCATCAGGGGCTCCGGTGGCGCGGTACGACAGGACGGGTTGGGGCGGGATAGGCGACCGCCCGACAGTCGGCGACCTTCTACCCGAACGCGGGGGCCGGTCAATGGTATTTGCCGGCCGCTTGCGTTTTGTCCCACGACCGCGGCGGAGTCGACACGGCGAGTCGCGGCCGCGACCTGTTCCTTCGACACATGTCCTTTTTGGCGGTCGCCATCGCTGGACGCCGCGGCGGCGGCGGCGCTATGGATGGGCTTTTCATGGTCAAACGGGTCACACAGCATGGCAGCCACCGGATCAAGTTTTGCGAGCGGGCACCGCATCGGCATCGATCTGGGCGGCACGAAGACGGAGGGCATCCTGCTCGACCGTCAGGGAAACGAACTGGCCCGCCACAGGGTTCCCACGCCGAAGGGCGATTATGACGGGACGGTCGCGACGGTCCGCGATCTGGTCGCAAGGCTGGAAGGAGGGATCCCCGCCGGTGGCAAGGCGACGGTCGGGCTGGGCATTCCGGGCGCCATTTCCCCTGCCACCGGGCTGGTGAAGAATGCCAACTCCACCTGGCTGATCGGGAAGGACTTCACCCGCGACCTCGTCCAGGCGCTCGGCCGGCCGGTGCGGATCGAGAACGACGCCAACTGTCTTGCGGTGTCGGAGGCGACCGACGGCGCCGGGGCCGGCTGCGGCGTGGTGTTCGCGGCGATCCTCGGCACCGGCTGCGGCGCCGGCATCGTCGTTCATGGCCGGCCGCTCGGCGGGCGCAACGCCATCGCCGGCGAGTGGGGGCACAATCCGCTGCCCTGGCCGATGGACGCGGAACGGCCGGGCCCGGCCTGCTACTGCGGCAAGCATGGCTGCCTGGAGACCTTCGTTTCCGGACCGGCGGTGGCGGCGGACCACCTGGCGGCGACCGGCGAGGCGTTGGATGCCGCAACGATTCTTTCACGCGCCGACATCGACCCCGGATGCGCCGCGACGGCCGACCGGCTGGTCGGGCGGCTGGCGCGCGGGCTGGCCGCGGTGGTCAACCTGTTGGACCCGGACGTGATCGTGCTGGGCGGCGGCTTGTCGAACGCGGACCTGCTGTACGATCGGCTGCCGGCGGCAATGGAGCCCTGGGCCTTCTCCGACCGGCTGGACACGCCGGTGCGCCGCGCCCGCCATGGCGATTCAAGCGGCGTGCGCGGTGCGGCGTGGCTGTGGCGGCCCGGCGAGATGCCGGACGCGGATTACTGAGGCTGGGCCGTCCGCGGCGTCGGCGGTGCGTCGGCGCTGCGCGGCGGCGCCATCACCCGCCGGGCGGCGGCCGGGTCGACCGGCGGCGGCGTCAGCGAATGGGTGTTGGAATAATGGCGGTTCGTCCGCTTCACATCGGTGCCGTAGCGCGTCATGCCGGCGCGGTGCTCGCCCGCCTTGGTGGCGCCCCAATGCGACGGCGCCGGGCCGGGGAGCGGCTGGGCCTGATCCATGTTGCGCATGAAGGGACCGGTCGGCACCATCTGGTCGTACACCCAGGGCGCATAATCCTGCTTCTGGGCATTGGCCGGCAGCGACAGCGCCGCCATTCCCAGAAGGGACACGGCGGCAACGGCAGCGGTCCTGACGGCAGCTGTGGCAGCGGAAGCAACGCGGGTCATCGAACAGGCACCTTTCGTCCGGAAAAAAACGGATCCGAAGATGCAGTCGAGCGGAAAGCGCCCGCGCCGTCCAATGCGGAGGCGCGTTACCCATCCCGCGCCTCAATCCCCAAGCGGGGAGGCCCCCTGCCCTTAAGGCGCAGGCAGGCGGTAGAGCGTGAGGTGCAGGCGCTTGCCGGTGTTGTAGTTGAATCCAGCCAATTCCGTAAGCGGCAGCGGCGTGGCCGTGCCCAGGCTGTCGAGGAAGGCGGCGGCCTCCCGGTCCTCCACCAGGGCCAGACCACAGGCGCGGTCGGACAGCAGATGCGTTGCCGCACCGGCGCCATGGACCAGCTTGGTCGGCGTGCCCAGCAGGAAGACGAGGCTCGGTTCGGAATAGCCGGCGGAGGCGACGACGCTGTCCGCGCAGGGCCGGACCTGAGCCACCGCACGGGCGGCCTGCCGGCTGACCCAGACGCCGTCGATGCTCGGCAGCACCGCGGTGTAGGTCCCGGCATAGAGCAGGGCGGCAGCCGCCACGCCGGCCGCGAGGCCGATCTGCCGCTTGACCCCAAGCAGCAGATGCAGGGCGAGCGCGAAAAGCCCGCCCACCGCCGGCACCAGCGACACCGCAACCGGATCGATCCGCTGGCCGACCAGCCAGGGAATCACCGCGACCGCCAGGGTCAGGGCGCCGAAGCCGATTACGCCAAGCGCCACGGCGGCGGCCGTCAGCCAGCGGCGCGGCCGTTCGCGGCTGCGGTCGAAATTGTCGAGCAGGGCCGCCGCGGCCAGGGCGGCGATCGCCGGGAAGACCGGCAGCGTGTAATGCAGCAGCTTGGTCGGCACCGCCTCGAACACCAGCCAGCTCGGGACGATCCAGGCGATGCAGAATCGCACGGTGTCCAGCCGGCGGCGCGCCCAGGTCCAGGGAACCGCCAGCAGGGCCAACAGCGACCAGGGAGCGAAGGTAACCCAGAAGGTGCCGAGATAATAGCCGGGCGGCAGGCCCTTGCCCTCCTG
Organism: Azospirillum sp. B21; assembly: GCF_008364825.1. Lineage (GTDB taxonomy): Bacteria > Pseudomonadota > Alphaproteobacteria > Azospirillales > Azospirillaceae > Azospirillum. Next base: position 307,219 of record NZ_VTTO01000002.1, on the reverse strand, counting down.
CCCGCCGGACACCTTGCCCAACATGTCGTGGCCGACGGATTCGGCGAAGAAGGCGCCCTTGCTCTTGAAGGCGATGGCGATCAGCCAGGGGGCGGCGATGGCGACGACGATGCCGAGCCCCGCCAGCGGCTTCAGCCGCTTCAGCCAGCCGGCCTCGCGGTCCCACAGGGCCAGAACCAGCGCCGTGCTGCCGGACACCAGCAGGACCATCGGCCCCTTGACCAGCACGCCGATGCCGGCGGCGATCCAGAATACCAGCGGCGCGGTCCAGGCGGACCGTCCGGCAGGCGCCGGATCGCGGCGGTTGAGGTATAGATGCGCCAACACCGCCTGCCCGATCACCACGGTGGCCAGCAGCACGGCGTCGGTCTTGGCCATCCGCGCCTCGACCCCCAGAACGACGCAGGAGGCCATCATCAGCCCGGCGATGAAGCCGGCCGGACCGCCGAACAGCCGCGCCGCCGTCCAGGCGCTGACGAGCACCGCCAGAATTGCGCCCAGGAAGGACGGGATGCGGTAGGTCCAGATCAGCTTTTCGCTGCCCACGGGAACGCCGCGCACCGCTTCGGCTACCGTGGTCGCGGCGGTCTGCAGCCAATAGATGCCGACCGGCTTCTTGTAGCGCGTCTCATCCTGGAAGCGGATGTCGACGAAATTGCCGCTGTCCAGCATCTGGGAGGAGGCTTGGGCAAAGCGCGCCTCGTCCCGGTCGAAGGGCGGCAGCACGGTGAAGCCCGGCAGGAACAGCGCGGCGGCGATCAGCGCCAGCAGCGCATAGGCCCAGATCGGCAGGGCGGCGCGCGGCAGGGTGGATGCGGTCACGATTTGCTCGGCACCGCATCGCCGGAGGCCAGCGACTTCTTGTGGGTCCAGACGAAGTAGACGTTGCGGGCATAGATCACCAAACCCATTCCCTGCCCCAGCATGAAGACCGGGTCGAAGCGGTAGAAGGCATAGGCGAACAGCATCACGCCGCCGCCCAGCGAGAAATACCAGAATAGTTCCGGCACCACGCTGCGCCGCGCCTTTTCGCTGGCGATCCACTGCACGATGAAGCGCATGGTGAACATCAGCTGGGCGAAGAAGCCGATGCCGACCCAGATCAGGTCGGTCGTGCTCTGTTCGTGGAACCAGGCCGCGGCGCGCTCTAGCATCGTAGAAATCCCGTCCCGAAAGGGTCTTGTGGTCGCAAGCGAAGGTCGGTCAGAGGCGTTCGGACACGGGCGACAGCTTCGTCCGCCGCTTCAGCCAATAGACGCCCAGCAGATCGACCACGCCGATCAGCCCGCGCCGCCAGTTGTTGTATTTTGACACGCCGCGCTCGCGCGGGCGATGGTTCACCGGCACATAAGCCACCGGATGGCCGTGGGCGCGGAACAAGGCCGGCAGGAACCGGTGCATCGCCCCGAAGAAGGGGAGGTCGAGGAAGGCGTCGCGGCGGAACAGCTTCAGCCCGCAGCCGCTGTCGGTGCAGCCGTCCTGCAGGAAGGACTGGCGGACGGCGTTGGCGATCTTGGAGGCCCAGCGCTTCGACAGGGTGTCCTGCCGTTTCTTACGCAGGCCGCCGACCAGCACCGGGGCGCCGGCATCCCCCGTCGACACCAGGGCGAAGAGCGCCGGTATGTCGGCCGGGTCGTTCTGCCCGTCGCCATCGAGGGTGACGACGAACTCCCCGCGCGCTGCCTTGACGCCGCTGCGCACCGCGGCGCTCTGACCGGAGCGGCGGACATGGCGCAGCACGCGCAACCGGCCGGCCTCGACCGCCGGGGCAAGCCGCACCTGGGTGTCGTCGTCGGACTGGTCGTCGACGAAGATGATCTCGAAGCCACCGACCGGCGCCAGCGCCCGCTCGATCTCTTCGAGCAGCGGCAGCACGTTGTCGGCCTCGTTGAAGACGGGGACAACGACCGACAGCCGCACCGGCTGGCCGCTCTCCGGATAAATGCTCACGGTTTGCCATCCCATTCGCCAAACGGGCCGCAAATTACTCTCGCGGCGCGGCGAACGGTAGCGGAAAAGGATGAGACCGGAGCGGGGCAGATCCCCGCACCGGTCCTATCTGCCGGGATTTGGTCCGGATTACCCCTTGTTGCCGTCCAGCGGAAGCGGGACATAGCGCAGGTCGCCGCCGCGGCTGACCAGCATCAGCAAGGTTTTGCGTCCCTGTTCCTTGGCCTTGGCGATGCGGCTTTCCAGGTCGGCGGGGGTCGACACCGGCTCCTGCCCGGCTTCGACGATGACGTCGCCAAGGTCGAGCCCGCGTTGGGACGCGACGCTGTCGCCGTCCACCTCGGTCACCACCACGCCGTCGACGTCCTCGCCGATGGAGAAGGTCTCACGCAGGCCGGGCGTCAGCGGGGCGAGCTTGAGGCCGAGCGCCGATTTGCTCTCTTCCGGCTGGGCGGAGCGGGGGGCGCCGCTCGACCCGGACATTGCCAGTTGCTGCGGCTCGTTGCGCAGTTCGCCGAGCGTCACCTGCACCGATTCCTGCTTGCCGCCGCGCAGCACGCTCAACGGCACGTCGCGGCCGATCTCGGTCGAGGCGACGAGGCGCGGCAGTTCGCGCATCTGCTCCAGCGGCTTGCCGTTGAAGGCGGTGATGACGTCACCCTGGCGCAGGCCCGCAGAGGCGGCGGGGCTGTCGGGCGAAACGCTGGTGACCAGCGCGCCGCCGGTGCCGTCCATGCCCAGGCTTTCGGCAATGTCAGGCGTCACCCGCTGGACCTGGACGCCCAGCCAGCCGCGCCGCACCTTGCCGCCGTCCTTCAGCTGATCGATGATCGGCTTGGCCAGTGAGGACGGGATGGCGAAGCCGATGCCCACCGATCCGCCGGTGGGCGAATAGATCGCGGTGTTGATGCCAATCACCGCACCGCCGGCATCATAGAGCGGACCGCCGGAATTGCCGCGGTTGATGGCGGCGTCGGTCTGCAGATACTCGTCGTAGGGCCCCTGCTGGATGTCGCGGGCGCGGGCCGACAGGATGCCGGCGGTCACCGATCCGCCGAGCCCGAACGGGTTGCCGATGGCGACCACCCAATCGCCGACCTCCACCGTCTCGCTGTCGCCCCAATGGGCGGCGGCCAGCGGCTTGTCGCTTTCGACCTTCAAGAGCGCCAGATCGGTCGGCGCATCGGACCCCACCAGCTTGGCCGGCAGCCGGGTGCCGTTATGCAGGGTGACGGAGATCTCCGCCGCGTCGGCGACGACATGGCTGTTGGTGACGATCAGGCCGGAAGGATCGATGATGAAGCCGGAACCGAGCGCCGTGCTGGGCAAGCCGCCTGGGCCACCCCCTGGGCCTCCATTGGGACCTCCGCCCGGCCCACCGTTGGGACCGCTTTCGGGTGTACCGTTGGGCTGGCCGCCGCGCTGGCGGTTGCGGAATTCGCGGAAGAACTCCTCCAGCGGCGAGCCGGGGGGCACGTCCATCCCTTCCGGCAGGCGGCCGCCGCCGGATGCCTGCGGCGCCTGGGTGCTGGAGATGTTGACCACGGTGTCGACCTGCGTCCGGGCCAGGTCGCGGAAGGATGGCGGCGCGTAGGTCCGGCTGGCGTTGGGCGCAGCATTGACGGTGTTCGCGGCGGGCGCCTCCTGCGCGGCGGCGGGACCCGCGGGAAGCGCCGGCGACAGGACGGCACCGGCCAGCAGCGCGCACAGCGCCGCAGCCGGAAGATGGCGGGAGGTGTGGGGCGAACGCCGAAGGGACGCATGCGGCATGGACGGTCTCCGCAAAATCGGTGGGGCAAAACAGTTGGAGCCAACGGCCACCGCCCGCCGAGCCGACAAGTCCCGGTGACGGTCGGAACGTCCCGTTCAGGGAAATTCCTGAAGTCAAAACACGTCACCCCCCGTCCGGGGTCCATCGCACTTTTCAAAAGACGCCACCACCGGCGGTTTCCGGTACGCGCTTTTCATCCGTCAACGGATTTTAAAAGCTCCGCCGTCCACCAATCGTCGTGCCCCGTTGTGACACCGGACACAAAATCACGATTCCTTGCAAAGTTATGCTGGCATTTTTGAGAAGAGTTTCCGATATTCATCCATACCGAAAACATCGCCCGCCAGCGTGAAGCCACGATGCTGCCGACGCACGCGCCCGCGTGGTCCCGCGTCGGAAGCGTGCGGTTCGGGTGGACATGCTGACGAATGACTGAAAATTCACTTTGGCAACCGAGCGATATAATGAACGCAGAAACCGGGAGCGAACCGGAGTCTCCCAAGAAGCGTGGGCGCATTCCGCAGTCGGCGTGGCCCCAAATTCTTGAACGCTACCGCAGCGGTGCAACGCTTTCGGCCATCGCGCGCGAATTCGAATGCACGCCCAGCGCCATCTCCTACATCATCAAGAAGGCGGAGGCCGCAAGCGGCCAGGGCGACGCCGCCCACGGTGATGACGACCAGGGCGATGTCCAGGCGGACGACGGCCAGTCTTCCGTACCGGCGGCACCGGCCGAGGAGACGTCCGCACCGGTGACCGCGGCTCCGGCTGCCCCGGCGGCCGAACCCGCTCCCGCCGCTCCCGCGGAAGCCGAGGCTCCCGCAGAGCCGCGCCGCGCCGGCCGCACGGTCCGCGGCACGCTGACCCGTGCATCGCGGACGGAACCGGCGGCCGATCAGCCCCCGGTCGAAACGCCTGCCGCTTCCCCGGCTTCGGCCCCGGCGGCGACTGCCGCTCCGGCTCCGGCTCCGACGGAAACGCTGCGCCTGAACCGTCAGGAGCCCGCACCGGCTCCGGCCCCGGCCCCGGCGGCGGCTCCGGTCACGGCAGCCCCGGCGACGGCGGATGCTCCGCGGACAGCCGGTCAGCCGACCCCGCCGGTGGATGCGGTCGAAGGCCGCCTGCGCGACACGGCAAAGGCATGCATCTCCGCCTATCGCGGCTGGCGCCAGCAGCCGAGCGAAGCGACGATCCAGTCGCTGTCCGACAGCGTGCACGAACTGCGCAAGGCCCTGGCCCGCGTGGAAATCGACATGTCGGCCAGCCGGCGCGAGGAACAGGCAATTCGCCCGATTCCGATCCCCGCGCACCGGGCGTCGCGTCGACCGAACTGACCGGATTTTGAAAAGCGGGTCGCCAAGCCCTCTTTGAAAGCCGTGTTTAAAAAGCCTCCGTCCCGTACTCGGGGCGGAGGTTTTTTGTTGGAGCAAAAATCCGCGAAAAGGGGCTTGACGCCCCCCCGATCGAAAGGCTAATCCTCTGCGCCCCGATGGAAGGGTGGCCGAGTGGTTAAAGGCAGCAGACTGTAAATCTGCCCGCGTACGCGTACGCTGGTTCGAATCCAGCCCCTTCCACCATCGCACCATGGCGTGCGCCGCAGCAGACCGCCCACGGCAGACGACCACGTCATGGCGGTGCCGCGATCAAGTCCCGGCTTTTCAGCTCCCGAACTTTGAAAAATCTGACCTGCGCCGCTACAGCGGCAGAGGGTCTGCCGGCGTGATGCGCGGGAAACGCAGCGTGAAGGCCGTTCCGGCCCCCGGTGCGCTGTCCAGCCGCAACCGCCCGCGCAGGCTGCGCGTGACCAGCGTGTAGACGATGTTCAACCCCAGCCCGCTGCCGCCGCGGTCGCGGCTGGTGGTGAAGAAGGGCTCGAAAACCCGGCCGTGCAGGTCTGCCGGGATGCCTCGGCCGTCGTCGGCATAGACCAGTTCCACCTCCCCGTCCGACAACGTGACCGTCACGGTCAGCCGACCGCGCACGCCCGGATCGTAGCCGTGCAGGATGGAGTTGATGACGAAGTTGGTCAGGATCTGGCTGATGACGCCGGGATAGCTGTCCAGCATCAGGTCTTCCGGGCAATGGACGGCGACGGCATGCCCGCTGCGGCGGATGCGCATTCCCAGGCTGCGCAGGACCTCGTGAATATAGTGGTTCAGTTCGAAAACGCGGCGTTCCTCGCTGGCCTGATCGACGGCGATCTGTTTGAAGCTCTGGATCAGGCGGGTGGCGCGCTCGACATTCAGCAGCATCAGCTGCGTCGCTTCATCCGCGATGTCGATGAATTCGGCGAAGTCGCCGCGCCGCAGCGAGCCGGCTTCGAACAGGCGGCGCAGGCTACGCGTCTTTTCCGCCAGCAGCGAGGCGCCGGTCAGGGCGATGCCGACCGGCGTGTTGATCTCGTGCGTCACGCCGGCCACGAGGGAGCCGAGTGCGGCCATCTTCTCCGCCTGGATCAGCTGGACCTGCGCCTCCTTCAAATCCTGCAGGGCGCGCTCGGCCTCCTCCTTGGCGGCGCGGACGGCTTCCGCTGCGCGGACGCTCTCGGTGACGTCGGTGTGGGAGCCGACGATGCGGAAAGTCCGGCCGTCGCCGCCCGCCACGGCCAATGCGCGGGTCTCCAGGAAGACCGTCGCGCCCGACCGGTGGCGGAACCGCTGCAGCAACCGGCTTTCGGACCGCCGGCCGGACGCCAGTTCCGCCACCATCTCCAGCGCGGCGGCGCGGTCGTCGGCGTGGATCAGCTCTTCCCAACGGTGGCTGCTGTTCTCCATCTCGGTCTCGCCATAGCCCAGCAGGCCCCACCATTGCGGGGAGAACCACACCTCGCCCGTGCGCAGGTCCCATTGCGAGATGCCCTCCCGCGCCGCGCGGATCGCCAGTTCGAACAGTTCGCGGCTGGCAGCCAGTTCCCGTTCGGCCTGCTTGCGCTGGGTGATGTCGGTGTAGGTGGTGACGAAGCCGCCGTCCGGCAGCGGCAGGGTCACCGTTTCGATGACCACGCCGTCGGGCCGCACCCGCTCGTTGTAGAAGGGCCAGGACGCGTTGCGGATGTAGTCCAGCCGTTGCGCCACCAGATCATCCACGTCGCCGCGGCCATAGCCGCCCTGCTCCGCGATGTGGCGCACCACGGTCTCGTAGGGCTGGGCATAGCGCGGGAAATCCGGGTCGATGAAAAGCAGCTCCAGCACGCGCCGGTTCCACGCGACCAGCCGCAGGTCGTGGTCGAAGGCCATCACGCCTTGGCTGAGACAATCGAGGACCAGGCTGGTCTTCGCCCAGGGTTCCCGCTCCGACGGGAATTCCGTCCGGCCGGCCGTCTCGATGGCCGTCAGCAGGCTTTCCCCCGGCGCGCCCGCACCAAGCGCCAGAGTGACCGTGGCGCCATCGGGGAACGCCCGCGTCACGGCATGGCCGCGGCGCAGGTCGTCGATCCCGGACAGCCCGAGAAGACCGGTGAGAAGCGCGTCGAGCGTCGCATGGAACGGCGCATCGGGCGTTCCAGCGGGAGGCACGGCGAACCGGGCCGCGAAGGCGGCATTGGTCCAGACCAGACGTTCGTCGGCGTCGAAGCGGGCGAACCCGGTTTCCCCCATGCGCGTGCCTTCTCCCACCGCAAATTCGGCCTGCATGCGATGACCATCGCGATAACCGGCGAGCAAAAGCCGCCGGCCGGACACGCGGCGCGGATCGCGGCCCCATTCTTGTCTCTTGACGGTTGCCGGGCAAGGGCCATCACGCAGCCGCACCCGCCGGACGCCGCCGGTGAACCCCTTGATTTTACGTCCGCCCGACGCCTAATCCTGCGCCAGACAGCGAAGCGTAACAGGCAAACCGTTGGTCGGGAAAGGATTTACACGATGTCGGATGTCGCGGCCTACGGCAGTCTGTTCCTTGTGGCGCTGGCGGCCGCGACGATTTTTCCCGCCCAGTCGGAGCTTCTGCTGGCCGGGTTGCATTCCTCGGGCAACTATCACGACGGACTCCTGATTCTGGTGGCGACCACCGGGAACGTGGCGGGATCGACGGTCAACTGGGCTCTCGGCCGTTATCTGATGCACTTCCAGGACCGCCGCTGGTTCCCGGCATCGCGCCGTCTGGTGGAACGGGCCACCGGATGGTACCAGCGCTTCGGCGTCTGGTCGCTTCTGCTGGCCTGGGTTCCCTTCATCGGCGATCCGCTGACCCTGGTCGCCGGCATCCTGCGCGTCGACCTGCGCCTGTTCCTGCTGCTGGTCACGATCGGCAAGCTCGGACGGTACGTTGCACTGATAGTCGCTTTTTAATATAGTATAGTATCAGTATTGTATGTCATGCGCCCATGTTAGACGCAATAATGGGCTTGTCGGCGACGGTGGCTGCACAGTATTAACGGAACCCGGACCGCGGATCCCTCGAACCAGCGGAAGGCCTCAGGAAAACAGGGGCTTTTCAAAATATCGGTGCAGTTTGACAGAGGTCAAACGCGCCGCACTGGTGGTCGACTATGCTCCGCGCCAACGTGGAATCGGAAATCAGGCGCATCGACATGCCAGACGGAAGCATCGTTCAGCAGGGATCAGCCCAACCAGCCAAGGTTCCGCTGTACGAAAGCCACAAGACGATTCATCCCAAATCGGTCAAGGGCCTCTATCGCCGCCTGAAAACCGTGACCTTCTCCGTTCTTCTGGTGCTGTTCTTCATCGCCCCCTGGATCCGGTGGGAACGCGGCCCCGAAGCCCCGGCCCAGGCGGTCCTGTTCGATCTGACGGCGCCGCGCTTCTTCCTGTTCTGGATCGAGATCTGGCCGCAGGAGATCTACTACCTCACCGGCATCCTGATCGTGGCGGCGCTGGGCCTGTTCCTGGCGACGGCGCTGGCCGGGCGCGTCTGGTGCGGCTTCGCCTGTCCGCATACGGTGTGGACCGATCTGTTTGTCTGGATCGAGCGTGTCTTCGAAGGCGACCGGGCGGAACGCATCCGCATGGAAAAGCAGCCCTGGACCATGCGCAAAATCCTGCGCAAGGCGGGCAAGCATGCGGGCTGGATGGCGCTCAGCCTCGTCACCGGTTTCGGCTTCCTCGCCTACTTCACCGATGCCCCGGCCCTGCTGCACGATCTGCTGACCTTCCAGGCCAGCTACGAAGCGACGTCCTTCTTCGCCATCTTCGTCGGCATGACCTACGTCATGGCCGGCTGGACGCGCGAGCAGATGTGCATGTACATGTGCCCCTGGCCGCGCATCCAGACCGCGATGCTGGACGAACATTCGCTGGTGGTCACCTATCAGGCCGACCGCGGCGACAATCGTGGTCCCAAGCGCAAGTCGCAGAGCTGGGACGAGCGGCGCGCCCAGGGCTTCGGCGACTGCATCGACTGCGGCCAGTGCGTCCAGGTCTGCCCGATGGGGATCGACGTGCGCACCGGCGAACAGGCCGACTGCATCAACTGCGGCCTGTGCGTCGACGCCTGCGACACCATCATGATCCAGCAGGGACTGCCCACCCGCCTGATCGCCTTCGATTCGCTGGCGGCGCAGGACACCCGCGCGTCCGGCAAGACCTATCAATGGCGCCTGATCCGTCCGCGCGTGATCGTCTACGCCCTGCTGATGCTGGTCATCGGCGGCGCCATGGCCTGGAGCTTCGCGCTGCGCCCCAGCCTGAACATCACCGTCCTGCGCGACCGCGCGCCCTTGTTCGTGACGCTGTCGGACGGGTCGATCCGCAATGCCTACACCTTCAAGGTCGCCAACAAGACCCGCCAGAACCGGTCCTACACCCTCAGCGTCGTCGGCCTGTCCGCTGCCGACATCAAGGTGATCGGCGAAGCGGAACCGGAGACCGCCGCCCATACCGCCACCATCTCGGCGGAGCCGGACAGCGTCGCCACCTACCGCGTCTATGTGACGGCCCCCCGCGGGGAAGTCACCGCCACCTCGCTGCCGCTGACCTTCCAACTGTCCGACACCGTGACCGCTGAAAAGAACAGCCGTGACAGCGTGTTCATGGGGCCGGCCAACCAGTAGTCCGTCACGGATACTCTCCGTTGGCGCGGAGTCGAAAGGCGGTGGCCGGCGGATCGGCCTACCGCCTTTCGCATTTCTGCGCAAAGGGAGGGCACCCGCATGGGCAGTTTGCGCAAGCCAAGCCGCCACTCACCTGACTCACCAAACGAGGGCGGGGCAATCGGGAAACCGGGCCTGCCTGCCGGCAGCGAGGTGAACAGGCCATGCTTTTCGATTTCGAACCGTCGGGGATCAACGACACCTACCTGCGCCTGACGCGGTGCGGCGTGTCCAGCATCGTCGCCCCGGCGGGCGGTTGGAACGGCCTGCTGCGCGTCAATTACATCGTCGCCGGCGCGCCGGGCGGCGGCGAACCTCACATGATCTTCCGCAGCCTCGACGTCGGCTGGGACGACGGCCGCTTCTGCTGGAAGGGACGTGCCGCGCCGGTGATGACCAGTTCCGCCATGGTGGACATCCTTCTGGAACGCGGGCTGGTGACCGAGGCGGAGGCGGAACGGCTGCTGTTCGGCATCAACACCCCGGCAGCCGGCGCATCCTCCGACGAGGCGCTGATGATTCGCGCGCTGCTCGCCGGCTGCAGCTTCACCCCCGTCTACGAGTCGCAGCCGCTCGGCACCGAACCGCCGGCCGTGGTCGGTTTCGCCATGCGCACGCTGTCCGATCCCGGCGCCTACATGCTGGATGCCCGCGGCGGGCTGCCGGTTCTGGACGGCGAATCGCGCGACGCGCTGCGGCGGCTGGTCGGCGTGGTGGTGTGACCCCCTCCTCCTTTGGTCGAAGATAGGGGCAAAACGGGCGAAAACCCTGCCCTACGGCCTATGGACTAAACCTTCGAGCGATAGAAACTGTCACAGTGCCGCGACATTCTTACTGCAACCGCTCACAGGAGCCTGCCGCTACCCTATCGAACCGCCGATCCCGACATCCCGTGCGAGAAAGCTGACCAGCCATGAACGCCAGACTGTCCCATCGCTGCACCGCCCTGATCGACCGCGCCCGCGCAGCCTGGCTCAGCCGACCACTGGCCCGCAAGCTGAGCGCCCGCAAGACGGCCGGTCGCCCCCGGATGACGATGGAACTGCTGGATCTGGAGCTTTACCGGATCGATATCGGCGGCTGAAGCAGGCCCGACCTCACTTCAGCAGATGCTCGTACCGTGCGTCGGTCAGCGTCTTCATGAAGGCGACCAGCGCCTTGACGCGGCGGGTTTCCAACGCCGGAGCCGATTCCAGTTCCTTTTTCGACAGGTTCGCCGCCACTTCGGGCGGATCCCAGGGCTTGCCGGTCTCCGGGTTGATCGCGGCCTTTTCCGTGCGGTTGTTGTAGTGGTCGTAGAAGCGGACCACCGTCTCCAGATCCTTGAAGACGCCGTTGTGCATGTAGGGCCCGGTCACGGCCACGTTTCGCAGGCTCGGCGTCTTGAATTTCCCCTCGAAAGCAGGTTTGGCCGCTGCGGGGTTGTCGCGCAGGCCGCGGTCGGCGAAGGTCGCCGGCTTGCCCGACGCCTCGCGCAGGGCCGGATTCGCCGGCACGCCGATGTTGTGGTGTTCGTAGTTGGTGAACATTTCCCCGGCCGCTGCCGGCATCGGCTTCAGCTTGTGGCACTGGTTGCAGTTGGTGAACTGGGTGGAGAAGAACAGGGTCATGCCCAAATCCTCTTCAGCCGTCATCTTGTATTCGCCGCGCAGATGGCGGTCGTATTTCGAATCGAAAGGCGCGAACCGGTCGGTCTTCTCGAAGGCGGCGAGGCTGTCGCTCATCGCATCATAGGCGCGCTCCGCATCGTCGAGCACGCCGGCGCCATAGAGCGCCACGAAGGCGCGGGCATAGTCGGGATTCTCGGCCAGCCTCTCGCGCGCCTGCTCCTTGGACGTCAGACCCATCTCGGCCGGATTCAGCGGCGGGCCACCGGCTTGATCCTTCAAGGTCGCGGCGCGGCCGTCCCAGAACTGTCCGCCGACTGCCTTGCCGTCCGCGGTGAAGTGAAAGGCCGGCGTAAAGGCCGCATAGCTCGCCGTCGGCGCATTGCGATCGCCCACCGACTTGCCGTTGTCGCCGACCGATGCCGCCCCGCCTGCGCCGCCGGTGCGCGGATCGGCGAAACCGAAATCGGGATTGTGGCAGTCGGCGCAGGCCTGGGTGCGGTTGGCCGACAAATTGTGGTCGGAAAACAGAGCCTCCCCCAGCTTTTCCTTCGTCGACAGATCCGTCGCGAGCGCGGACCCACCCCCGGCGATTCCGGCCGACAGAAGCACCAGCGCGAGTGCGCGGCGAGACAGGGGGAGGATGGTAACGGACATGACGACGCTCCTGGCAACGGCCGGCCACAGGGAGTTTCCCGGTGGTCGGCGCCAACACTGCGCGTCAAAGGTTAAGCGAGAGTGAGAATTGTTATCAACAAGGCCGCGCAAAGGGAGGGTGGGGCGAAAGGTCGCTGTCTTGCCATCATCGCCCCTGCCCGCCCCTTGCCCCTCTCCCGTCGGACCTATTTCGCCCCCGCCCCGTCCGTCAGCAGACGGCGGATAGCATTGACCAGCGGCTTCATGTGGAAGGTCGATTCCGGGGACACCGCGACGGTTCCGCCCGCCGCCTCCACCGCCTCGGCCACCACCGGGCCGACCGCGGCGATCCGGGTCCTGGCGAAGCCCTGGCGGAAGTCGTCGGCAAGGCCGCAGGCCTCCGCCACCTCGTGCAGGCGCCGCACCTGGGGCGAGGCGGTGAAGGCAACGAAATCGATCCGCCCCGCCGCCATGTCGCGGATGGCGGTCTGCACCGCACCGGTCTCGGAATCATTGGCATAGCGGTAGGGCGTGACCGCCACCGGCGTACCGCCGCGCGCACGCACCGCTTCCAGCAGGGGTTCGTTCGGGTTGTCGGGGTAGAGCTGGATGCCGACGCGGTGACCGTCCAACTCCTCCTCCGACAGCATGGCGATGACGCCGTCCGTGGTCGGAGCGGGGGCGGATTTGAACGGGCTGCAGCCGATCTCCCGCAGCGCCTTGACCGGTTTCGGCCCGCGGACGAAGACGCGCGCCCGGCCGATGGCGGCGACCACGTCGGCCTCGCGCTCCATGGCGCGGGCGACCGTCATCAGCCGCCGCAGCCCTTCACCGGTCAGCAGCACGATGTCGTCGAAGCCTTCGGTCAGCAACCGGTCCAGCCAGTCACGGGCCGGCGCCGGGTCGTCGAGATCGAGGATCTTGACCATCGGGCAGCGGATGGTCTCCGCCCCATGCTGTTCCATCATGCCGGCGAACAGGTCGAGATCCCGGCTCTCCGGCACCAGAATCCGCTTTCCCGCCAAATCTCCGCCCTGTTCGGCCATGGCCCGGCTCCCCTGATCGCCTGTGTGGTCACGGCGAGACTAACAGCAGGCGACGGGGGCGGTCACGCAGGTTGGACCGCCACGGCCACCACCACTTCCGGCGACGCCCTCTACCCCCGCCGGCAATGCAGCAGGCTGAACAGCCCGAAGGGGGGCAGGGTGCGGATGCTCTCCACGGCCAGCCGCGATCCGTTCATCATCGCCTCCAGGGTGAAGTCGGGCCGCCAGCCCAGCTTCTTCGACAAGGGCGACAGCCACCCCTCCACCACGCGGCGGACGCCCGGGCGGGGAGCGGCGAAGTGGTTGACGATCACGATGTCGCCGCCCGGTTTGCAGACGCGCTCCAACTCCGCCATCGTGCCCTGGGGGTCGGGGACGACGGTCATGACATACATGGCGACCACCACGTCGAAGCTGCCGTCGGCGAAGGCCAGCTTGCCGGCATCCATCTCCAGCAGCCCTTCGACATTGTCGAGCTTCTCGCGCTCCACCCGCTCCTGCGCGACCTTCAGCATGTCGGTGGACAGGTCGATGCCGACGACGCGGTTGTCCTTGCGGTAGTCGGAAAGCGACAGGCCGGTGCCGACGCCGACCTCCAGGATCCGCAGGTTCCCGCGCCGGTTCAGCCACTCCACCGCCGCATGCCGGCCGGACGCCAGAAGCACCCCGAACACCTTGTCGTAGAAGCCCGCGTAGCGGCGGTAGGCGGCGCGAATGGAGTCGGCGTCCATGATCCTGTTTCCCCTCTCTCGATCCCGATGCCGGGTACTGTTCAAAGGTCAAGCCCAAGCCGGCAGGGGCGCACCATAGCCGTCTTTGGAGCTTCATGAAAGTGACGCAAACAACAAAAGGCTTCCGATGTCGCAATCCGTCACGCCGTTCATTTGGCCTATCCATTTCGTCGATTGCCTTTACCGTTTTTGATTGAACGTCCATTCAAAGAACGGCGCCCCGTTGTTCGAAGGGATTTTCCGGCTCCCATCGTCCCTTCCGGACGGGAAAAGGCGCTGGACAGCATCACCCCCGCAGTCCCATAGACGGAGCATGGCCGACATCGTCTCCATCCGTCCGCTGCGCCGCCGCAGGCTGGCGTTTCCCGTAGCGGCACTGGCCGCGGTTACCGCCCTGGCCTGCTGGGGCGCCTACCGCTGGGCGGAGGCCGATGCGCGGACTGCCCTGACCCTGAACGGCGACCAGCGGCTGGGGCTGTATGCCAGCAGCATCCGCAACGCGGTCGGCCGCTACGACTATCTGCCCTTCCTGGTCGCCCGCGACCATGAGGTGCTGGGTCTGCTGGACAGGCCGTCGGAGGCATTGCGCGACACCGTCAACCGGCGGCTGGAGACGGCGAATGCGGCGGCCGGCTCGGCGGCGCTCTATGTGGTGGACCGCAGCGGGCTGGCGCTGGCGGCGAGCAACTGGGCCGATCCGGCGCAGAGCTTCGTCGGCCAGATCTACGACTTCCGCCCCTATTTCCGGCAGGCGGTGGAGGCCGGCAGCGGGCGTTATTTCGGCATCGGCGTCACCACCGGCCTGCCCGGCTATTTCCTGTCGCACGCGGTGCATCTGGCGGACCGGCTGATCGGCGTCGCCGTGGTCAAGATCGACCTGGAACCGCTCCAACGCGACTGGGCCGCCGGCGGCGAGCGGGTGCTGGTGACCGACCAGAACGGCATCGTCTTCCTGTCCAGCCACGCCGACTGGAAATACCACGCGCTGCGCCCGCTTCCCGACGCGGTGAAAGCACGGCTGGCGCAGACCCGCCAGTATGATCGCAGCGAGGTGATGCCGCTCGGCCTCCATGACGGTCCGGTGATGGAAAACGGCGCACGGCTGGTCAGCCTGCCCGACTCCGTTCCCGGCGGTTCCCGACGCGCCTATCTGATGCAGGAGCTTGCCCTGCCCGAATTCGGCTGGACCATCCGCTTCCTGTCCGATCTGGAGCCGGTGAAGGCGCAGGCGGCCGGGGCGGCGGTGCTGACCGCCATGGGACTTTTGCTGCTGGTAGCGGCCCTGGCGCTGGGCTGGCAGCGGCGCCACGCCCTGCGGCTGCAGCAGGAGGCGCGGGCGATGCTGGAGCGCCGGGTGGAGGAGCGCACCGCCGAACTGCTGACCGCCAACCGCGTCCTGCGTGAGGCGCAGGAGGAACTGGTGCAGGCCGGCAAGCTGGCGGCGCTCGGCCAGATGTCGGCGGCGTTGGCGCACGAGATCAACCAGCCGCTGGCCGCCATCCGCACTTTCGTCGCCTCCACCCGGCTGCTGGCCGAACGGGGCGAGACGGCGATGGTGCGCGACAACCTCGCCATGATCGGTGATCTGGCGGAACGGATGGCGGTGCTGTCCGGCCATCTGAAGGACTTCGCCCGCAAGGGGCCGGCGCGGGTCGAAGCCGTGCCGGTCGCCCGCACGATGGACCGCGCGCTGGCCCTGCTCGCCCCCCGCCTGCGCGAGGAGGAGGTGCGGGTGGAGCAGGCGATCCCGCCAGAGGCCCATGTGCGCGGCGACGCCGTGCGGCTGGAGCAGGTCTTCGTCAATCTGCTGCGCAACGCCGCCGACGCCATGAACGGCAGCGACGAGCGGCGGCTGATCCTGACCGCTGCCCGCACCGCGGAGGGTTGGGAAATCCGCATTCGCGACAGCGGCACCGGCATCGCCGAGGCCCACCAGTTCCAGCTGTTCGATCCCTTCTTCACTACCAAGGAGGTCGGACAGGGGCTTGGCCTGGGGCTGTCGCTGTCCTATGGCATCGTGCGGGACTTCGGCGGCACGCTGAGGGCGGAGAACAACCCCGACGGCGGCGCCTGCTTCGTCGTCCAATTGCCGGAAGCTCAACCGTCCGACGCAGAGCGAGGACCGCGATGAAGACCGATCCCCTTGCCACCCCCGTGCTGTTCATCGACGACGAATTGGCGATGCGCGTGTCGGTGACGCAATGGCTGCAGTTGGCCGGTTTCGCCGCACAGGGTTTCGAGACGCCGCAGCCGGCGCTGGACCTGCTGTCGCCCGACTTCCCGGGCGTGCTGGTCACCGACGTGCGGATGCCGCGGATGGACGGCATGGCGGTGCTGGAACGCGCACTGGAACGCGACGCCGATCTCCCGGTGATCCTGGTGACCGGCCATGGCGACGTGGCGCTGGCGGTGGAGGCGATGCGGCGCGGCGCCTACGACTTCATCGAAAAGCCATTCGAACCCGACAATCTGGTCGCCGTCATCCGCCGCGCGGCGGAGAAGCGGCGGCTGGTGCTGGAAAACCGCGGCCTGCGCCGCCGGGCGGCCGGCGATGGAATCGAAACGCGGCTGATCGGCACCTCACCCGTCATCGCCGAGTTGCGACGCGAGGTGATCGACCTCGCCGCCACCGGCGCCAGCGTGCTGATCCATGGCGAGACCGGCACCGGCAAGGAACTGGTCGCCCGCTGCCTGCATGATTTCGGCGCCAGGGGTCGGAAAGGCGCCTTCGTCGCCGTCAATTGCGGCGCCATCCCCGACAGCATGGCGGAGAGTGAACTCTTCGGGCACGAGCCCGGCGCCTTCACCGGCGCCACCCAGCGCCGCGCCGGCAAGCTGGAGCATTCCAGCGGCGGCACCCTGTTCCTGGACGAGATCGAAAGCATGCCGATGGCCATCCAGGTCAAGCTGCTGCGCGCCCTGCAGGAACGCACCATCGAACGGCTGGGCTCCAACAAGCAGGTCCCGGTCGACCTGCGTCTGGTGGCGGCGACCAAGATCGACTTGCTCGACCTCAGCGAGGAGGGGCGGTTCCGCGCCGACCTCTATTACCGGTTGAACGTGGCGGAGCTGCACATCCCGCCGCTGCGGGCCAGGGCGGAGGACATCCCTCTGCTGTTCGACTATTTCGCCGCCGAGTTCGCCACCCGCCACAACCGCGAGCCCCGCCCGCTGGAGCCGGCCGACCTCGATGCGCTGCTGGCCCATGACTGGCCCGGCAATGTTCGGGAGCTGCGCAATCTGGCCGAACGCCATGTCCTGTCGGTCGGGCGAAGCGGCGTCGCCGGGCTGCTGCGCCGCCGGCCGATCGGCGGAGAGGCCGCGGCGGTCCCGCGGGCGCTCGCCGATCAGGTCGATGCCTTCGAAAAGCGCGCGATCGAACAGGCGCTGGAGCGCTGCAAGGGCGACATCAAGGCGGTGATGGATTTGCTGGACATCCCGCGCCGGACCCTGAACGAGAAGATGGCCCGCCACGGTCTGGACCGCATGCGCTACCTGCCGCGGAACTGACCGCCCCTTACCACCAGTGGCGCTGCTGGCGGCCGGTGCGCAGGCGGGCGACCTCCACCATTTCGGCCGGGTCCTCCGGCTTACGCAGATCCTTCACCACCGCCAGCAAGGCGCCGCCGCGCTCGACCTCGGCCACTGTCGGGCCGGTCATCAGGGTGTCGCAATCCTCCTGGGTCGGTGCGATGAAGAAGTCGGCACCGGTCCAGTCGGTCACCCAGCGCATGTTGGGCGGCGCCAGCTTTTCGAAGGCCAGCGGTTCGGCGCAGACGGCGACGCTGTAGGTGCGGTGGCGGTGGGTGCGCGCCTCCTCCTCCGCGATCACCTCCGCCAGATCCTCCACGGCTTCGGGCAGGCTGTTGGCCCAGTAATCCACATCGTATTTGCGCACTGCGCCGGCGACGCCGCCGACCAGTTCGTTGAAATAGACGTATTCGTCGGGATGCAGCGATTCCAGGACCATCGCCTCCCGGCCCAGCACCAGCGCCAGCGCAACTCCGGCCAGGGCAGCGGCCGAAAGCCCGCGTCCGGTTCGCTGCGACACGCCGATCCTCCAGGTGCCGGCCCAGCCGACCAGCCGGTCAAGTCCGATGCCGCCCAGCACTGCCAAGGGCGGCAGCACGAACAGGAAATGGCGGATCGCGGTATAGCCGGGGGAATGGGTGACGGTGAACCAGACGATCGGGAACAGTGCCGCCAGTGCGACCAGCCCGCAAGCCACCGCACGCGCCCTGCCCTCCTCCCCCACCGCAAGGTCGGAGCGCATCATGCCGGGCAGCGCCAGCAACCCCAGCGCCGCCCCGGCCAGCATCACCAGCGGCTGCTTGATGGCGAGATACCAGGCCAGATAGCTGCGCGGCACCTCGTACATCCAATATTCGGTGCCGCCAAGCAGGGTGCGGATCGGGTAATGGAAGTGCGAGAAATCGGCCAGCGCCCGCAACGGGTTCGGCGGGTCCAGCACCGCCCAGGGCCAGAAGACCGCCATCACGCCATAGGCGACCGGCAGGGCCGGCAGCAGGCGCAGCGCACCGGAAGCGCCCTGGCGCAGCCGGGCCGCGGAAAGGCCGCCGGCCACCGCCCACCCCACGAGAGCCACCACCACATAGCCGCCCAGCATCAGCGCCCCGACCCGGATCCCCAGCGCCAGCCCGACGATGAGGCCGAACCCCAGCACCGTACCCCAGCGCGGTCGCGGCATCTGTCCGACGATCCGGATCAGCAGCGCCACCGCCGCCATCATCAGCACGGCGAAGGGCACGTCCTTTGTGTGGTTGAACAGGCCGCCGTACCACGGTCCGCACAGCGCCAGGAGCAGCCCGGCGAGCAGCCCCGCCCGTGGACCGGCCAGCCGGCGCCCGACCGCCCAGACCACCGCCACGCCCACCACCCCGATCAGGGCGCACAGCAGGTGCCGTGTCTCGTACGGGTCGAAGGGCAGAAGCGGGGCCAGCGCCACCGCCGCCATGTCGAAAAGCCCGCCATAGAGATAGAGGTTCTTGTATGTGAAGGCCGACGTATCGGTGAAGCCGCTGCGGTACCAGTCGATCAGCTTGGCGCCATAGACATGCTGCACCTCTTCGTCATTGGAGATGCCGTAATGCCGGAAGGTGGCGGCGACCAGCCCCAGAAGGACCAACAGGCCGAACGCCGCGGCAAGGTCCCACGGATCGCCGGACAGCCGGCGGGAAAAGCAGGTTTTCCCCGTCACGCGCCACTCTCTCCATTTTCAAATCGCACCGGGGTGCAATGCATGCCCCATGAGCCGACGGCAGAAAGCATCGGCGGCGGCGGCTTGTCATGTGAAATCTCTGCCATGGGCCACCGGCTGCACCGCTGCTCGCAGCTTGCGCGCAGAGGTGGGAGTTCCCCGAGCGCACATCAGACATTTCTGCAAATTTTTTCAAATATTCGAAAGGACATGGCGCCGGGATGCCATTTCCCCATGCGACACCGTAGCGCGGTCCGTCGGTAAGCATTCCGTTCAATATTCAGGCAACAATTTCCCGAACGACACTCGGCACGCCAAGGCGACTGCAATACGCCGAAAGGTGGTGGTCAATGACCAAATCTTCTCTTTCCATCCGCGCAAAGCTGCTGATGCTGGTGGCAACTGCCAGCCTCGCCTGCATGGCGATCGCGGGCGCCGGACTTTATCTCAGCTACAACCGCATGTATCAGGACCGCGTGGATGCCCTGCGCTTCATGGTCGAGGCGGGACACAGCATGGCGGCCCGCTTCGAAAGCGACGTCGTGGCCGGACGCCTGTCCCGCGACGAGGCGCAGGCCCGCTTCAAGGATGCCTTCCTCGCCATCCGCTACAGCGGGGAGGAGTATCTGTTCGCGCACACCTACGACAATGTCGGATTCGCCCATGTCAACAAGGCGTTGATGGGCAAGGACGTTTCGGGGATCAAGGACGCGGCGGGCGTGCCGGTCATCCCGGCGCTGATCGGCATCATCAAGACCAGGGGCGAAGGGACCTACGCCTATGATTGGCCGCGCACGGTCGGTGGCACCGAGACGGCGGTGAAGCTGGCCTATGTGAAGGGGTTCGAGCCCTGGCGGATCTTCATCGGCACCGGCGTCTTCATCGACGATCTGTGGAGTGAGTTCCTGTCGCAGCTCTGGACCCTGCTCGGCGTCATCGCAGGCTTGGCCTTGCCGGCCATCGTGCTGCTGGCGCTGGTCGGGCACAACATCAGCGCCACCATCCGCTCGCTGGCCGACCGCATGCATGCCATGGCCGACGGCGACCTGACCGTCACCTTCCCCGAAACCAGCCGCGGCGACGAGCTTGGCGACATGAGCCGCGCCACGCAGGTGTTCAAGGAGAACGCGCTGGCCAAGCAGCGGCTCGAAACCGAACAGGCCGAGCTAGCCCGCCGCGCCGAGGAGGACAAGCACCGCACCATCGCCGCCCTGGCCGACCGCTTCGAGCAGGCGGTGGGCGGCGTCATCCATGCGGTGGTCGAGCAGGCCGCGGGGATGGAAAGCCGCGCCAGCGCCGTGACCCAGGCGGCGGATCAGACCGGCAGGTTGGCCAGCGATGTCGCCGTGACGACGGAGCAGACCTCCGCCAATGTCCAGACCGTCGCCGCCGCGACGGAGGAGCTGACCAGTTCGATCGGCGAGATCAGCCGGCAGGTCGGGCAATCCTCGGAAATCGCCCGCGAGGCCGTCGGCATCGCGGAGCGCGCCAACGGCAAGGTCGATGGGCTGGCCCAAGCGGTGCAGCGAATCGGCGCGGTGGTGGAGCTGATCAACTCCATCGCCAGCCAGACGAACCTGCTGGCGCTCAATGCCACCATCGAGGCCGCCCGTGCCGGCGATGCCGGCAAGGGCTTCGCCGTGGTCGCCAGCGAGGTGAAGGCTCTCGCCAACCAGACGGCGAAGGCGACCGATGACATCGCAGTCCAGGTCGCCGAGATTCAATCGATGACCGGCGAGGCGGTGGGAGAGTTGCAGGAGGTGGTCCGCGTCATCGGCCACATCAACGAGGTCGCCACCTCCATCGCGTCGGCCGTCGAGGAACAGGGGGCCGCGACCCGCGAGATCAGCCGCAACATCCAGCAGGCCGCCCAAGGCACGCAGACCGTCTCCGACAGCATCGGCGGCGTCAACCAAGCCGCCAGCCAGAGCGGCAAGGTCGCCTACGAGGTCCTGACCTCCGTCCGCCAGCTGTCCAGCCACACCGACACGCTGAGCCATGAGGTGGACCGCTTCCTGACCCAGGTCCGTGCCGGGTGACGATCTCTCCCGTATAAAGCTCGCTTTAGCTCATTGACGTTGACTTCCCCCTGCGCCCGTGGCGAAATCCGCTGGCGCAGGGGATTGTCAATGTCCGAACGGGATCGGGTTTACGGCGTGACGGAACTGGCGGCGGAGTTCGATCTCACGCCGCAGGCGCTGCGCTTTTACGAGGAAAAAGGGCTGCTGACGCCGCAGCGGGCGGGTGGACGGCGTGTCTTCACCTATCGCGACCGCGCGCGGCTGATCCTGATCCAGAAGTTCCGGCGGGTGGGATTCTCGCTGGAGCAGATCGCCGACTATCTCGCCCATTACCGCTCGGGCCGGCCCAGTGCCGGGCAGTATCGCGACGGGCTGCGGAAGATCCGCGCCCGGCTGGCCGAGCTTGAACGGATGCAGTCGGAAATCGCCGAGGTGATCGTCGAGCTGAAGGCGATGGAGGCCGACGCCGAGCGGCGGCTCGCCACCTGCATGCCTGACGAAGACCCGATGCAGAAGATGCCCACACAGAAGAGAAACGAACCGGGAGTGAAACGATGCTGCGTGGAATGATGATGAACGAGCCGCTGCTGGTGACGTCGATCCTGCGTCATGCAGCGCTCTACCACGCCGACACCGAGATCGTGTCGCGCACCACCGAGGGGCCGATCCACCGCTACACCTATGCCGACGCCTGGGTCCGCGCGCAGAAGCTGGCGAATGCGCTGGCTGCGTTGGGGATGAAGCCGGGCGACCGCATCGGCACACTGGCCTGGAACGGCTACCGCCACCTGGAGTGCTATTACGGCATCGGCGGCTCGGGCATGGTCTGCCACACCATCAACCCGCGCCTGTTCCCGGAACAGATCGCCTACATCGTCAACCACGCCGAAGACCGGCTGCTGTTCACCGACCTGACCTTCGTTCCGCTGCTGGAGGGCATCGCCCATGAGCTGACCGGGCTGAAGGGCATCGTCGTGATGACCGACCGGGCCAACATGCCGGAATCCACCCTGCCCGGCCTGCTGTGCTACGAGGATCTGCTGGCCGACCAGCCCGGCGGCTTCGACTGGCCGGATCTCGACGAGAACACCGCCTGCGGCATGTGCTACACCTCCGGCACCACCGGCAACCCGAAGGGCGTGCTGTACAGCCACCGCTCCTCCTACCTGCACGCGATGGCCGCCTGCATGCCGGACGTGTTCGGCCTGTCGGCGGCGGACGTGGTCCTGCCGGTGGTGCCGATGTTCCACGTCAACGCCTGGGGCGTTCCCTATGCCGCGCCGATGGCCGGCGCCAAGCTGGTCTTCCCCGGCGGCAAGCTGGACGGCGCCAGCCTGTACGAGCTGTTCGAGGCCGAGAAGGTCACCAACACCGCCGGCGTGCCGACGGTGTGGCTGGCTCTGCTGAACTGGCTGGATGCCAATAAGAAGAAGCTGACCAGCATGCGCCGCATCGCCATCGGCGGCTCCGCCTGCCCGCCGGTGATGATCCAGCGCTTCCGCGAGATGGGGATCGAGGTTCTGCATGCCTGGGGCATGACGGAAACCAGCCCGCTCGGCCTCGCCAACATGCCCAAGGGCAAGCATGCGGGGCTGAGTGCCGACGATGCGCTGGCGCTGGCTTCCAAGCAGGGGCGGCCGATCTGCGGCGTGCAGTTCCGCGTCGTCGACGGCTCCGGCAACGATGTGCCGCGCGATGGGACCAGCTTCGGCCGGCTGCTGGTGCGCGGCTCCACCGTCTGCTCCGGCTATTTCGGCGTGACGGAAAGCCCGGCGCACCAGATGGTGCCGGGCTGGTTCGAGACCGGCGACGTGGTGACGATGGACGCCGACGGCTATGTCCAGATCGTCGACCGCACCAAGGACGTCATCAAGTCCGGCGGCGAGTGGATCAGCTCCATCGACCTGGAGAACATCGCCGTCGGCCATCCGGGCGTTCAGGAAGCCGCCGCAGTCGCCGTCGCCGACGAGAAGTGGGGCGAGCGCCCGGTCCTGGTGGTGGTGCGCAAGCCGGACTCGGCCGTCACCCGCGAGGAACTGCTGGCGGTCTTCGAGGGCAAAGTTGCCAAGTGGTGCATCCCCGACGACGTCCGCTTCGTCGACAGCCTGCCCCACACCGCCACCGGCAAGCTGCTGAAGAGCGAGATCCGCCACATGCTGACCGACCCCGAAGGGGTGTGAGCCGCGAAGAAAACGGGCCGGACGGCACGAACCGCCCGGCCCAGTGCCCCGCCGGCCGGCGGGGGGACGCACCCGAGGGAGGAGTGTGCGTCTGTTCCGTGCGTCCTCAGCGATCCGACCGCACCCGCGCCACGGCATCGCGCCAGCCGCCATAGAGGCGGTCGCGCTTGCCCTGTTCCATGCGGGGGTCGAAGCGGCGCTCGCTGCCCCAGGCATCGGAGACCGAGTCCAGCCCGTCGAACACCCCCACCCGCAAGGCCGCGAGGCAGGCGGCGCCGAGCGCCGTGGTCTCGATCACCTTCGGGCGTTCGACCGGCATGTCCAGCAGATCGGCCAGGAACTGGCAGAGCCAGTCGTTGGCCGCCATGCCGCCGTCGACGCGGAGCGCGTTGATGGTGCCGCCCCAGTCGCCGCCCATCGCCTCCATCAGGTCGCGGGTCTGGTAGGCGACCGCCTCCAGCGCCGCGCGG
Organism: Azospirillum sp. B21; assembly: GCF_008364825.1. GTDB lineage: Bacteria > Pseudomonadota > Alphaproteobacteria > Azospirillales > Azospirillaceae > Azospirillum. The sequence goes on along the minus strand of NZ_VTTO01000002.1, from coordinate 283,543 downwards.
GCGATGTGGGCCGGTCCGACATCCAGCGTCATGCCGAAGATCGCGGCGCGGGCATCCGAATCCCAATGCGGCGCACCCAGCCCGACGAAGGCGGGGACGAAATAGACGCCGTGGCTGTCGGGCACGCGGGTCGCCATGTCGTCGGTCTGGCTGGCATGGGTGATGATGCCGATGCCGTCGCGCAGCCACTTGATCGCCGCGCCCGCCACGAAGATCGAGCCCTCCTGCGCATAGGCCGTCCTGCCGTTCAGCCGGTAGGCGACGGTGGTCAGCAGCCGGTTCTTCGACACCACCGGCGTCTCACCGGTGTTGATCAGCGCAAAGCAGCCGGTGCCGTAGGTTGATTTCGCCATGCCCGGCGTCAGGCATGCCTGCCCGAAGGCCGCCGCCTGCTGGTCGCCCGCCACGCCGGCGATAGGAATCGGCCGGCCGAACAGCTCCGGATCGGTCGCGCCGAAATCGTCGGAGCTGTCGAGCACCCGCGGCAGCATGGCGCGCGGCACACGGAACAGCCTCAGCAACTCGTCGTCCCAATCCTGGGCATGGATGTCGAACAGCATGGTGCGCGAGGCGTTGGTCGCGTCGGTCGCATGCACGCGGCGGCCGGTCAGATGGTAGATCAGGAAACTGTCGATGGTGCCGAAGCACAGCTCGCCCCGCTCGGCCCGCGCGCGGGCGCCCGGCACATGGTCGAGAATCCAGGCGATCTTGGTGGCGGAGAAATAGGCGTCGATCAGCAGGCCGGTCTTGGAGCGCACCAGCTCGGCATGGCCGGCGGCCACCAGATCGTGGCAGAGCGACGCGGTGCGGCGGTCCTGCCAGACGATGGCGCGGTGGATCGGTTCGCCGGTGGCACGGTCCCACACCACGGCGGTCTCGCGCTGGTTGGTGATGCCGATGGCGGCGATGCTGGCGACATCGACTCCGGCCTTCTCCACCGCTCCGCGCGCCACGGCGCGGACGTCGCGCAGGATGTCGGCCGGGTCATGCTCGACCCAGCCGTCGCCGGGGTAATGCTGCGGAAACTCGCGCCGTGCCTCGGCCAGCGGAGTCCCACGGCCGTCGAACAGGATCGCCCGCGACGAGGTGGTGCCCTGATCGATGGCGAGGATATGGCCGGCCTTGCTCATGGAAGCGTTCCCTCGTGATTTCTTGCGCTTGATAAGAAAGGGGCGGCGACAGCCTTTCGAAGGAATGCCACCGCCCCAGGGTCACCTCCGGCTCAACCAGGACGAATGCCGGAGGGGAGAACCCGTCGCCGCAGCCGCCGTTAGCGGGCGCGGCCTTCCTTCCAGGCCTTCAGCAGGTCGTCGTAGGCGATGGTCTCGCCCTTGGGCTTCTCGTTGTCCAGCTTGGCCTTCGGAGCGCCCGGCTTGTCGAACCAGACCTTGGCGTCCTCTTCCTTGTTCAGCTGCGGGGCGCACTCGCCGCCGATCTTGGCGCGCTCCATGCGGGCCAGCACCTGCTCCATCTGGGTGGCGAGGTTGTCCATCGCCTGCTGCGGGGTCCGCTCACCCGTGACCGCCTCGGCGATGTTCTGCCACCACAGCGGGGCCAGCTTCGGGTAGTCCGGCACGTTGGTGCCGGTCGGCGACCACGAAACACGGGCCGGGCTGCGGTAGAACTCGACCAGACCGCCCAGCTTCGGGGCGGCGGCAGTCATCGGCTCCGACTTGATGTCGCTTTCGCGGATCGGGGTCAGGCCGACCAGCGTCTTCTTCAGCGACGCGGTCTTCGACACGGTGAACTGGGCGTAGAGCCAGGCGGCCTTGCGGCGTTCCAGCGGGGTGGACTTCAGCAGCGTCCAGGATCCGACGTCCTGGTAGCCCAGCTTCATGCCCTCTTCCCAATAGGGTCCGTGCGGCGAGGGGGCCATGCGCCACTTCGGCGTGCCGTCGGCGTTGACCACCGGCAGGCCCGGCTTGGTCATGTCGGCGGTAAAGGCGGTGTACCAGAAGATCTGCTGCGCGACGTTGCCCTGGGCCGGCACCGGGCCGGATTCGGAGAAGGTCATGCCCGACGCTTCCGGCGGCGCATACTTCTTCAGCCAGTCGATGTATTTGGTCAGGGCATAGACCGAGGCCGGGCCGTTGGTGTCGCCGCCGCGCTTGACCGAAGCGCCGGCCGGGCGGCAGCCCTCGACGCGGATGCCCCACTCGTCCACCGGCTTGCCGTTCGGCAGGCCCTTGTCGCCGGCGCCGGCCATCGACAGCCACGCGTCGGTGAAGCGCCAGCCGAGCGACGGGTCCTTCTTGCCGTAATCCATATGGCCGTAGACGCGGGTGCCGTCGATTTCCTTCACGTCGTTGGTGAAGAACTCGGCGATGTCCTCATAGGCCGACCAGTTCTGCGGGACGCCCAGCTCGTAGCCGTACTTGGCTTTGAACTTCTCCTTCAGGTCGGGGCGGGCGAACCAGTCGGCGCGGAACCAGTAGAGGTTGGCGAACTGCTGGTCGGGCAGTTGGTAGAGCTTGCCGTCCGGGCCGGTGGTGAAGCTGGTGCCGATGAAGTCCTTGATGTCCAGCGTCGGCAGGGTGACGTCCTTGCCCTCGCCCGTCATGAAGTCGGACAGGGCGACCGCCTGGCCGTAGCGGACATGGGTGCCGATCAGGTCGCTGTCGTTGACGTAGGCGTCGTAGACGTTGCGTCCCGACTGCATCTGCGTCTGCAGCTTCTCGATGACGTCGCCTTCCTGGATCAGGTCGTGCTTCAGCCGGATGCCGGTCAGCTCGCTGAACAGGCGGGCCAGCGTCTTCGATTCATATTCGTGCGTGGTGATGGTTTCGGAGACGACGTTGATCTCCATGCCCTTGAAGGGCTCGGCCGCCTTCACGAACCACTCCAGCTCCTTCATCTGCTCGTCCTTGGACAGCGTGGAGGGCTGGAGTTCCTCGATGATGCGCTTGGCGACGGTTTCCTGTTCCGGCGTCATGGCGGCGGACGGCGCGGCCGATCCCATCGCCAGCAGAACGCCGATGCCGCCGGCCATCACCGCGCCGGTCAGACGGCGCCGCAGAGTCTGGTGCTGAAGCATGGTTCCTCCCACTTGATCGACTTGATGTCGGGTTGACGTTTCGTTTTGCTCTTACCGGCGGGAACACCCGCTCTTCCCGTCATCTGCCGCCTTGGCGGCAGTGACGCATTCCGTTCCCCTCCCTTAACCCTACCATTGCCCCCTCCCCGACCCTCCCCCGCTAAAGCGGGAGAGGGGGCCTTGCGGAAGGGCGGCGGTAGTCCCCTCCACCGCCAGAGGCGGGGGAGGGTTAGGGAGGGGGCGATGTACCGTACCTCCTCCCTCAGCCGAACCGGATCACCAGCGCGATCCACGCGAGCGAGACGGCGAAGGCGCCCCACAGCGACACGTCGGTCGCGGCGAGCCATCCCAGATGGATGAAGGCGCTGCTGAGCAGGCCGATGAACAGCCGGTCTCCGCGGGTGGTCCGCATCGGCAGGAAGCCCTTGGCCTCCACCGTCGGCGACATCACCTCCCACACCGTCATGCCGGCCAGCATCAGGGCGATGCAGACGAAGAAGATCGCGGTCGGCGTGGTCCACGCCATCCATTCCATGTCCATTTTAGATCTCCCTCAGACGCGGCCGGTCAAACACGACCGAGTGCGAAGCCCTTGGCGATGTAGTTGCGGACGAACCAGATCACGAGCGCGCCCGGCAGGATGGTCAGCACGCCGGCGGCGGCCAGCAGCCCCCAGTCCATGCCCGACGCGCTGACGGTGCGGGTCATGGTGGCGGCGATCGGTTTGGCGTCGACCGAGGTCAGCGTGCGGGCCAGCAGAAGCTCGACCCAGCTGAACATGAAGCAGAAGAAGGCGGTGACGCCGACGCCGGCCCGGATCATCGGCAGGAACACCGTGCCGAAGAAGCGCGGGAAGCTGTAGCCGTCGATGTAGGCCATCTCATCGATCTCGCGCGGCACGCCGGACATGAAGCCTTCCAGGATCCAGACCGCCAGCGGCACGTTGAACAGGCAGTGGGCCAGCGCCACCGCGATGTGCGTGTCGAACAGGCCGACCGTCTGGTACAGCTGGAAGAAGGGCAGCAGGAACACGGCCGGCGGCGCCATCTTGTTGGTCAGCAGCCAGAAGAAAACGTGCTTGTCGCCGATGAAGCGGTAGCGCGAGAAGGCATAAGCCGCCGGCAGGGCCACCGTCAGCGAGATGATGGTGTTCAGCGTCACATAATAGATCGAGTTGATGTAACCGCTGTACCAGCTGGGATCGGTGAAGATGACGGCGTAATTGCGCAGCGTCGGGTTGTGCGGGTACAGCGTCAGGCCCGACAGGATCTCCTCGTTCGTCTTGAAGGACATGTTGACCATCCAGTAGATGGGCAGCATGAGGAAGACGATGTAGCAGACGAGAATGATCGTCCTGTTCGACACCCGCGCCGAAGACCGGCGGATGTTTGCCGGTGCACTCAGCGAACCGGGGGCGAGAACCGCGGCCTTGCTCATTTCTTCTCTCCCTCGCCGGTGCGTGTGATGATGGTGTAGAAGATGAAGCTGAACAGCAGAACGATCAGGAAGTAGACGATGGAGAAGGCCGCGGCCTTGCCGATGTCGAACTGACCCACCGCCATCTGCGTCAGATACTGGCTGAGGAAGGTGGTGGAATTGCCGGGACCACCGCCGGTCAGCACGAAGGGCTCGGTGTAGATCATGAAGCTGTCCATGAAGCGCAGCAGGACCGCGATGATCAGGACGCCACGCATCTTCGGCAGCTGGATGTAACGGAACACCGCCCATTTCGACGCGCCGTCGATCTTGGCCGCCTGATAGAAGGCCGGCGGGATCGACTGCAGGCCGGCGTAGCACAGCAGCGCCACCAGGCTGGTCCAGTGCCAGACATCCATGACCAGCACGGTCAGCCAGGCATCCAGCGAGTTGTTGGTGTAGTTGTAGTCGATGCCGATGGCGCGGAAGGTGGCGCCCAGCAGGCCGATGTCGCCGCGGCCGAAGATCTGCCAGATGGTGCCGACGACGTTGAACGGGATCAGCAGCGGCAGTGCCAGCAGCACCAGCGTCAGCGACGTCTTGGCGCTACGACCGCCGGGCATGCCGAGCGCGATCAGGATGCCCAGCGGGATCTCGATTGCCAGTACCGCCAGTGAATAGATGATCTGGCGAATCAGCGCATCGTGCAGCCGCTCGTCGGCCAGCACCACTTCGAACCATTCGGTGCCGACGAAGAAGGTCTGGCCGGGGCCGAAGATCTCCTGCACCGAATAATTGACGACGGTCATCAGCGGGATCACCGCGCTGAAGGCGACGATCAGAAAGACCGGGATGATCAGGAACCAAGCCCGGTTGTCCTGGACCTTATCCATGGCTCTTGGCTCCTTAACCGACCAGATGGCTGTCGCGGTAGAGCTTGGTCCACCGGGTTGGGAAACGGATGGCGGCGTCCAGCGCCGGGATTTCCTGCTCCTCGCTCAGCCGGGCCTTCAGCGTGTGGCTGCCAAGCCGCACCGTCGCCAGCTTGGAGGTGCCGAGATCGTCCACGCCGGTGACCTGCACCGGGATGGATCCTGCGCTGCCGCTGCGCGTCAGCTCCAGGAATTCCGGCCGGATGCCCAGCTCGAACTTGCCGCCGACGGCCGGGACGGCGCGGTCGGGCAGAGGGATGGGGATCCCGTCCACCAGCGCATGGTCGTTGCCCAGCGTGCAGGGCATCAGGTTGATGCCGGGGCTGCCGATGAAATAGCCGACGAAGGTGTGCAGCGGATTCTCGAACAGCTCCTGCGGGGTGCCGAGCTGGACCATCGCGCCTTCGTACATCACCGCGACCTTGTCGGCGAAGGTCAGCGCCTCCACTTGGTCGTGGGTCACGTAGATCATGGTTAGGCGGTATTCCTCATGGATCTGGCGCAGCTTGCGGCGCAGGATCCACTTGGTGTGCGGGTCGATGACGGTCAGCGGCTCGTCGAACAGGATGGCCGCCACGTCGGAGCGCACAAGGCCCCGGCCCATCGAGATCTTCTGCTTGGCGTCCGGCGTCAGGCGCTGGGCGCGCTTCTTCAGGTCGGCGGTCAGGTCCAGCGCCTCCGCCACCTGCCGCACCCGGCGGTCGACATCCGCCTCAGGGACCTTGCGGTTGCGCAGGGGGAAGGCGAGATTCTCATACACCGTCATGGTGTCGTAGATGACCGGGAACTGGAACACCTGGGCGATGTTGCGCTCTTCCGGGGTGCAGCGGGTGACGTCCAGCCCGTCGAACAGCACCCGCCCCTCGCTGGGCACCAGCAGGCCGGAGATGATGTTCAGCAGCGTGGACTTGCCGCAGCCCGACGGCCCCAGCAGCGCATAGGCCTTGCCGTCCTCCCACTCCTGCGACAGCCGGCGCAGCGCGTAGTCCTCAGGCCGGGTGGGGTGCGGGTGATAGGAGTGGCCGAGATTGTCGAATTGGATGGTCGCCATCGCTCCCGCCCCTCACGCGATGTTGCGCAGCGCGCCGCGCCGCCAGTTGGGTGCCGCCACCAGTTGCCCGGCGGTGGAGAAGACGAAGATGCGGTCGGGATCGGCATAGACCTGGATCTCGCTGCCGATGGGGTGGCTGTGCACCCCGTCCTCTCGGGCGATCAGCGTGGTTCCGCCATGGCGCAGATGGACGAATGTCTCCGACCCGCTGATCTCCGACAGCTCCACCCTGCCCTTGATCGGCACCAGCCGTTCGTTCCGGCGCAGGACCGTCAGGTGGTTGGCGCGGATGCCGACCTTGCAGGGGCCGGCCGGCAGGTTGCGGTCATGGGCCGACAGCGGCAGGCTGGTGCCGTCGGACAGCGCCACCCGGTCGTTGGTCAGGATCGCGTCCACCACGTTCATCGGCGGGTCGCTGAACACCGCAGCGCATTCCAGCGAAACGGGCGCGTGGAACACGTCGCTGGTCGGTCCAGTCTGCAGCATCCGACCCTCGTGCAGGACCGTGACGTTGCCGCCGAGGATCAGCGCCTCCTGCGGTTCGGTGGTGGCGTAGACGACGGTGGTCTTGCCGTCCGCGAAGATGTCGCGCAGCTCGGCGCGCAGTTCCTCGCGCAACTTGTAGTCCAGGTTGACCAGCGGCTCGTCCAGCAGAAGCAGGCCGGCCCCCTTCACCAGCGCGCGGGCGATGGCGCAGCGCTGCTGCTGTCCACCCGACAATTCGGCCGGAAGCCGTTCAAGATAGGGGTCGATCCGCAACATGGCGGCGGTGCGGCGCACCTTGGCGTCGATCTCCGCCTTGTCCTTGCCCTGGCGGCGCAGCGGCGAGGCGATGTTCTCGTAGACCGTCATCGCCGGGTAGTTGATGAACTGCTGATAGACCATCGCCACGTCGCGATGGCGCACCGACGCGCCGGTCACGTTCTTGCCATTCTCCAGCACGCGCCCGGCGCTGGGCGCATCCAACCCCGCCATCAGCCGCATCAGCGTCGTCTTGCCGGCCAGCGTCCGCCCCAGCAGGACGTTGAAGCTGCCGGGTTGCAGCTCCAGCGCCAGGGGGTGGAGATGCTGCTCGGCGCCGACGCGCTTCGCCACGCCTTCCAGTGTGAGTGTCACCGCAATCCTCCCATCGACCGCAGGCCGGAGCTTTCCCCCGTGTCCCTGCTGGCCGTAGCTTCGCGGCGCCGGTCGAACCAGCCACCGATGGCGTCCCGGACATTTGCGTCCAGGTGCAGCCCAAGTTTGGAGCGCCGCCACAGGAAGTCGTCGCCGGTCATGGCGAACTCCTCCCGCGCGGCATAGTCGAGTTCGGCCTCGTAGACGCCGCCCCCGAAATCGATGCCCAGGTCGCCAAGACCCTTGGCGTCGCCCAGCAGCCGGTCGACCCGCGTGCCGTAGGCCCGCGCCAGCCGGTAGGCCAGCGCCTCCGGCAGCCACGGCCGGCTCCGCTTCAGACCGGCCAGGAAGCCGGCGAAATCGGCGTCGGCGATGTCGCCGCCGGGAAGCGGCGCGTCGGCCGTCCAGGTGACGCCGTCCTTGCCGAGCGCCCGGCCCAGCTTCTCCGTCGCCTCCTCCGCCAGCCGTCGGAAGGTGGTGATCTTGCCACCGAAGATCGACAACATCGGCGCCTCGCCGGCCGGCTCGTCCATTTCCAGCACATAGTCGCGGGTGACGGCCGAGGCGTTGCCGCTGGCGTCGTCGAACAGCGGCCGAACGCCGCTGTAGGTCCAAACCACATCGCTTTCGCGCACCGGCTTCGCGAAATAGCGCGAGACCGCCCGGCACATGTAGGTGATTTCCTCCGCACTGATCGCCACCGCACCGGGATCGCCCGCATAATCGAGGTCCGTGGTGCCGATTAGGGTGAAGTCGCGCTCGTACGGGATGGCGAAGACGATGCGGCGGTCGTCGTTCTGGAAGATGTAGGCGTGTTCGCCTTCGAACATCTTGCGGACGACGATGTGGCTGCCCTTCACCAGACGCACCGACTTGTCGACGGTGACGCCGGTGCGCTTGGCGATCATCTCGCGCACCCAGGGACCGGCGGCATTGACCAGCGCGCGGGCGCGGACGGTGCGGGTGGCGCCCGTGTTCACATCGACCAGCGTCGCTTCCCAAAAGCCATTGCGGCGTTCGGCCTTGTCGCAGCGGGTGCGGGTCAGGATCTCCGCCCCGCGGGCCTTCGCATCCATCGCGTTCAACACGACCAGCCGGCTGTCCTCCACCCAGCAGTCCGAATACTCGAACGCCTTGGTGAAGCCGCCCGACAGCGGCCCTCCGGCCGGCGAGCTGGTCAGATCGACGCCGTGCGAGCCCGGCAGAAGCTTGCGCTTTCCCAGATGATCGTAAAGGAACAGGCCGATGCGCACCATCCAGGCCGGGCGCATGCTGCTGTCGTGGGGCAGGACGAAGCGCATGGGCCAGATGATGTGCGGAGCGGCGCGCAACAGAACCTCGCGCTCCTGCAGCGCTTCGCGCACCAGACGGAATTCGTAATATTCGAGATAGCGCAAGCCGCCATGGATCAGCTTGGTGCTGGCCGACGAGGTGGCGCCCGCAAGGTCGCCCTGTTCGCACAGCACCACCGACATCCCGCGTCCGACCGCGTCGCGGGCGATGCCCGCCCCGTTCGCGCCGCCGCCGACGATCAGAAGGTCGGTAACTGCGGACTCGTTTGCCATGAGTTCCTCTCCGTACCGCGCCGGTTCCTTGCGAACCCGGCCGCTTTCGTTTCGGAACATATGATGTTCGTTCGCGGTTGAAAAGGAAAATGTTTGTTCAGCGGACCATGCTTTGAGGCTACGCCGGTTTGCTCCCGCTGGCTACGGGGAAATGGAGTGGGCGAAGTGGGCGGGACGATGAGCGCGGCAGGTCGTATGTCTGCCGTTGATTGGCGATGCGCTTTCGTTACCGAATATGCTTGTCTAGCAAACAGTCTTGCTCTTACGGTGAGGCTCGCGCGCTGCGGCGGATCGACCGGCGGCGGCGCAGCCACCCGCTTTTCGCTTTGACCCATTCCGCGCATCTGATTCACTGACGCCCCCACAGCCAGCCCCAAACGACCGGAGACAGCCCCCCGATGGATGCGCGCCTGGACGCCGAACGCCGCCAGCAGGAAATCGTGGCCCTGGTCCATGCCAAGGGCATGGTGCAGATCCAATGGCTGGCCGAGCATTTCGACGTCACGCCGCAGACCATCCGCCGCGATATCGAACATCTGGCCGGCCAGTCCGCCGTGCGGCGTTTCCGCGGCGGCGTCACCGTACCGTCGAGCGTGGAGAACATCGCCTATTCCACCCGCCAGACCCTGATGGCGGAGGAAAAGCGCCGCATCGCCGAACTGGTGGCCCGCCATGTGCCGGAGGACGCCTCGCTGTTCCTCAATATCGGCACGACGACGGAGGCAGTGGCCCAGGCCCTGCTCGGCCACAAGCGGCTGCGTGTGCTGACCAACAACCTGAACGTCGCCACCATCCTGCACAAGAACACCAACTTTGCGCTCTCCATCGCCGGCGGCCTCGTGCGCGAACGCGATGGCGGCATCATCGGCGAGGCGACGGTGGAGTTCATCCGCCGCTACAAGGTCGACATCGGCATCATTGGCATCAGCGGCATCGACTCCGAAGGCGACCTGCTGGATTACGACGAGCAGGAGGTCCGCGTCGCCCGCGCCATCATCGAAAGCTCGCGCCGGGTCTTCCTGGTCACCGACCACACCAAGTTCGGCCGCAACGCCATGATCCGCATGGCCGACGTCAGCGTGCTCGACGCCTTGTTCACCGACCGCCTGCCGCCGCCGGAACTGATGGAGGTGCTGGGCAACGCCGACTGCCAGGTCCACGTCGCCGATGGCAGCGAGCCCACGAACGGCGACGTTGAGGATGCGGAGGACTGAAGCGAATTTACCTGTTTCGGCGAAACAGCTTCAAACGCGGCACCCCCACCGCAGCCCCGATGTCGCTTGCCGAACCGGGGCATCGCCTCCACTCTGTGATGTTGGGCCTTGTGAAAGCGGTTGGCCCGGCAAACAGAGATGAGTAGGTGTGCGGTGATCATCGAAAGCGACCTCAAGCTCGACTTCAAGGATGTGCTGATCCGGCCGAAACGCAGTACGCTGCAGAGCCGCAACGACGTGGACGTCAACCGGACCTTCACCTTCCTGCACACCCAGCGCGACTGGACCGGCTTCCCGCTGATCGCCGCCAACATGGACGTCACCGGCAGCATGGGCATGGCCCGCGCGCTATCGCGCTTCGGCGCCATGACCGCCCTGCACAAGCATTACAAGGCCGATGAACTGGCCGCCTTCTTCCGGGAGGAGGCGGAATCCACCGTCCAGTCCAACGTCTTCTATTCGATGGGCATAGCCGACGCCGACCACGACAAGTTCCAGGCGGTGAAGGCCAAGGCGCCGGTGGGGAAGATCTGCCTGGACGTCGCCAACGGCTATACCGAGCGCTTCGTCGAGGTCATCGCCCGCCTGCGCGAGGAGAACCCGGACACCGTCATCATGGCCGGCAACGTCGTCACCGGCGACATGACGGAGGCGCTGCTTCTGGCCGGCGCCGACATCGTCAAGGTCGGCATCGGGCCGGGATCGGTCTGCACCACCCGCAAGATGACCGGCGTCGGCTATCCCCAACTGTCGGCCATCATCGAATGCGCCGACGCCGCCCATGGGCTGAAGGGGCAGGTCTGCGGCGACGGCGGCTGCACGGTGCCGGGCGACATCTCCAAGGCCTATGGCGCCGGCGCCGATTTCGTGATGCTCGGCGGCATGCTGGCCGGTCATGACGAATGCGAGGGCGAGATCCGCTACGAGGACCGCGACGGCAACCGCGTGCCGGTCGCCATGACCTTCTACGGCATGTCGTCGGACACGGCGATGCACAAATATTCCGGGGGCGTCGCCTCCTACCGTGCCTCGGAAGGCAAGACGGTGGATGTCCCCTACCGCGGCCCGGTGGAGAACACGATGCAGGAGATCATGGGCGGCGTGCGCAGCATGATGACCTACATCGGCGCCACCCGGCTGAAGGAAGTGCCGAAACGCACCACCTTCGTCCGCGTCGGCGCCCAGCTGAACACCGTGTTCGGGGGCTGATCCGCCCTCTCGCCGCATGGCTGATCCCTGCCGGACACGTCGTCCGATTCTTGTCTCTTGGTCCCGTTCCGTTCTACTGATTGGGTGAGTGGCGAATCGGATTATCGCGGGAACGAGAGAGCTTATGGACGGGGTGCCCGGCAGCGGAGCGGACATCATCCGCGCGCAGTTGCCGACCCTGCCGGACACGCCCGGCGTCTATCGGATGCTGGCGGCCGACGGGTCGGTCCTTTACGTCGGCAAGGCGAAGAACCTGAAGCGCCGGGTGGCCAGCTACACCCGGACCGACGGGCTGGCCAACCGCACCCGGCGGATGGTGTCGCTCACCCGCTCCATGGAGTTCGTCACCACCCACACCGAGGCCGAGGCGCTGCTGCTGGAAGCGAACCTGATCCGCAGCCTGCTGCCGCCCTTCAACATCCTGGTGAAGGACGACCGCTCCTTTTCCTATATCGTGATCGGGAAAGGTCACGACTTCCCCCGCCTGATGCAGCATCGCGGCAGCGCCGAGCGCCGCGGCACGACAGGCAAGGGCAACCGCCGGGACTCCGACCTGTTCGGCCCCTACGCCTCGCCGCATCTGGTCGGCATGACCATCGCCGCCCTGCAGCGCGCCTTCCTGCTGCGCACTTGTGACGACGGCGTGTTCGCCTCGCGCACCCGCCCCTGCCTGCAGCACCAGATCAAGCGCTGCTCCGCCCCTTGCGTCGGACGTGTCAGCGAGGAGGAATACGCCGATCAGGTGCAGGGCGTGCGCGACGTGCTGTCAGGCCGCAGCGCCGAGGTGCAGGCGGAATTCGCCCGTCACATGCTCGACAGTTCCGACCGCCTGGAATATGAGGACGCCGCCCGCTGGCGCGACCGCATCCGCGCCCTGACCGCGCTGCAGAGCCGCCAGGACATCAATCTGGAGGACACGCTGGGCGACGCCGACGTGCTGGCCCTGCACCGCGAGGGAGGAGCGGCCTGTGTTCAGGCCTTCTTCTTCCGCGGCGGCCGAAACCAGGGCACCCGCGCCTTCTTCCCCCGCATCGACGCGGAGGAGGAGCCGGGCGACATCCTGGCCGCCTTCGCCGCCCAGCTCTATGCCGATACCCCGCCGCCGGCCCTGCTGCTGCTGAGCGATCCGGTCGAGTCACCTGACCTGCTGAGCGACGCGCTGAGCCTGTCGGCCGGCCACCGCGTTGCCGTGGAATGCCCGAAGCGCGGGCCTAAGCGCCGCGCGGTCGAACATGCGCAGACCAACGCCCGCGACGCTCTCGGCCGCCGGCTGGCCGAGCGGTCCACCCAGGCGACACTGCTGGAGGGGGTGGCGCGCGTCTTCGGCCTGCCCGCCGCCCCGCGCCGCATCGAGATTTACGACACCTCGCACATCCAGGGGTCCTTCCCGGTCGGCGCCATGGTGGTGGCCGGGCCGGAGGGGTTCCAGCGCAACGCCTACCGCCGCTTCTACATCCGCGATCCCGACGCCGCCGGCGACGATTACGCCATGCTGCGCGAGACCTTCACCCGCCGCTTTCACCGCAGCAGCGGGGCTGGCCGGGATTCCGGGCAATGGCCCGACCTCGTGCTGATCGACGGCGGCCTCGGCCAATTGAACGCGGTGAAGGACGAGCTGGCGATGCTGCAGATCACCGATATCCCGCTGGTCGCCATCGCCAAGGGGCCGGACCGCAATGCCGGACGCGAGCGATTCTTCCGCCCCGGCCAGCCGCCGCTGACCCTGGCGCCCAACGACCCGGTGCTGCATTTCCTGCAAAGGCTGCGCGACGAGGCCCACCGAACCGCCATCGACAGCCACCGCGCCCGCCGCATGAAGGCGATGTCGCACACCCGCATCGACGGCATTCCCGGCATCGGCCCGACCCGCAAGAAGGCGTTGCTCCACCATTTCGGCAGCGCCACCGCCGTGGCCTCCGCCGGACTGAAGGATCTGGAAGCCGCCCCGGGCATCAGCGCCGCTATCGCGCGAAAGCTCTACGAGCATTTCCACGGATAGGCGTTACGGAACCGTCTTCCCAGTGAACGGGTTCCAGCCCAGCGCCGCCAGCGCTGCCCAGGCGGTGGCGCCCAGGTGGGGCCTGCGGTAGTAGAGGAAGTCGTCGGTCTTGCTGTCCGGTCCGATGGCAAGCCCGGTCGACAGCAACTGTGGACGGGTGGCGTAGAGATAGCCGCCGGGGCTGATCTCCTTCAGCAATTCGCCGAACAGCCGGTCGGCATCGGCACGGCGGCCAACGACGCGGTAGGCGAGCGCCGCCTGCGCCGTGCCCTCCACCCACATGCCGTCACGGTCATCGTTGAAATCGAAGCCGCCGTCGGCGCCATGGGCGCGCTCGGCATAGGACAGCGCGGCACGCCAGGGCTCCGGCGACTTCGGCAGCAGCAGCGGCCAGAGCTGGGCGTCAAGACCGGAGGTGGAGGCGCTGACCGTCACGCCGTCCGGCCCGGTGCCGATGGGGAAATGGTCGCCACCGGCCGTCCACAGCGTGTCGAGGAAGGCGCGCGCCTCTCGTTCGGGCCCGGCGAAGTCGCCGGAAAGCCAGCCGAACAGGGCAACGAGGTCGGTGTTGTGCTCTGTCGATTTCCAGGTCAGCGGCTGCGGCGCGTCGTCGAAGCCCTGCAAGCCGCCGTTGAAGCCGCCGGGGCCGCGCGGATCGCGGGTGTGCTCGACCACCCAGCGCGCCAACTCCGCCGCACCGTCGCGGAACCGGGTTTCACCGGTCGACTCCGCCAGGGTCAGCAGAGCCAGCCCCGCCCAGGCGACGTTGCCGGTGGCGGTGCCGACCTGATAGGGGTCCTCGCCCCAATGGTTGCCGACGGCATCCCACCAGCCGTTGGGCGGAATCGGCCGCTGCTTCTGCGCCCCCGCCCGGTAGGTGTTGCGCAGCCGCCCCTTCCAGCCGGCGCGGTCGAGCGACACGGCGTCCAGCAGCGCTTCGCCGATGCGCAAGGCACGGTCCTGCCGGCCGCAAGCGGTCAGCGCCATGATTGCCAGCGCGTTGTCATAGGTGAAGGCGGCGTTGGATAGCGCCGGCTCAGAGGTCGGGCCGGGAGCGTAGGAATTGTCGTAGCTGCGCAGGAACAGCGGCCCGCGCCCCGACACCTCATCGACCCGCGACACAAGCGTGGCGCAGGTCTTCTGAGCCAGTTCCTTCGCTGGCGCCGGCACGGCGGGAGCGGCGGAGATCGGACCGGTCATGACGGCGGAAATCCCGAAGACGACCGCCGCCAGCACGGCGCTGCGAAACCGTTCGCCCCCCCGCGGGAGCACTCGCTTGACGCAGATACGCTTTGACATCGACACCGCCGGCCAGTTCCAGAAAGGTCCAGATATGGCCCTTTTACCGACCCGCGGCAACCGAACGGGACGGCGTAAACTCCCCCTTTCCGACCCCCAAGTCCCCTCTCCCCCCCGGGGAGAGGGTTAGGGTGAGGGGTGCCGCGGCGAGGATTCTTGGGATAGCCACGCCGTGCGTCCCCCTCACCCCGACCCTCTCCCCAGGGGGGAGAGGGGGAAATGCACGACCTCAAAGCCCCACCTTACAGCGGCGCCAGCCCCGCCATCATGTGCTTCTTGCGGTCGGCATAGACGCTGCCCAGTTCGGCGGCGCGGGAGTCGTCGAGGACGTCCTTGGCTTCCTCGAACAGCTCCTCCTCCTCCTCGTCCAGGTGGTGGCGGACCAGTTCGCCCAGGACCTGCAGCTTTTCCTTCCAGCCGCTGTCGCTGGTCTTCATCGCGTTCAACTCGTCCAGCAGGCCGTTGATCAGGTGATGCTCGTTCAGCCCCTCGATGGTTTCCGACTTCGCCTCCTTGGCCTTCTTCAGCGAGGCGTAGAACACGCCCTCCTCGACCTTGGAGTGGGCCCACAGCTCGCGCTGCAGCTCCTCGAACACGGCGCGGCCGCTGCCGTTGGCCTTCTCGGTCTGATCGAGAAGGCTGCGGATGGTGTCGTGGTCGGTCTTGATGCGGGCGAAGATGTCGGCCTGGGTACCGGTGGTCTTGCTGGCCATCGTCGGGGTCCTTGGCAATTGTCGGGGGCGGCCGCCGGAGAGCGGTCGCGAAAAAGCTTGCCAATAGAACCCCGCCGCGGCCGGACTGTTCCCAGCGACCGGCACCACCCGCCCGGCCCTGCGGCCCTTTCAGCCCTGCGGATGCGTTTCCACGAATTCCCGCAGGGTGTGCATCAGCTCCACCGCATGGGCGACCTGCCCGTGGGCACAGGCCTCCGCGATGTCGTCGGCGATGATATGGGCGATGCGGTCGGGCCCGCCGGGGCAGTGGGCAAGGCAATGGCCCATTTCCACCGCAACCATTTCCGGCAGATGTTCGTGTTCGGCGATCGCGTCGATCTCGGCTTCGGTGAGATCGCTCAGCGCGATGCAGTCCTTGATCGTCAACATGGCGCGTTCCTCCCAGGAACGGCCGGGCCTCCCTGCGGACAGGGGCGGATCGGTTCGGCTGGAACGCCCGCCTTGAAACGGCCGTCGCCGCAGGGCATCCCCGCCCGATTGGGCGGCGGGGATGCCGCGCGGCCGAAGACCGGCAAAGATCAGTGAGCCATCAGAACCGGCAGCCCGGCGTGGTTCAGCACGTAGCGCGTGACACCGCCCAGGATCATTTCCCGCATCCGGCTGTGGCCATAGCCGCCCATGACAAGCAGGTCGGCGCCCAGCTCCACGGCTTTCTTGGTGACCGTCTCCCCAACGGGTTCCGATCCCGGATGCAATATAGTTAACTCAGGGTTAACGCCCTGCCAAGCGAGATAATCGGTGATGCGGCGTCCTGTCGCGGCCTCCGTTACCGAGGTCTCGGCGGTCAGCACCACCGCGCGCTCGGCGCTGCGCAGGAAGGGCAGTGCCGCGGCGACGGCGCGGGTCGCCTCCGCCTTGCCGTTCCAGGCGACGGCGACGGTGCGGCCGATCTCCGCAGGCAGGTCTTTCGGCACCAGCAGCACCGGCCGGGCGGAGCCCAGCAGCGCAGTTTCCATGGTGGTGTAGCCCTGGGTGTCGGCCTCGATGGAGGTGTGGGCACAGACGATCAGGTCGGACAGGCGGCCTTCGGCCGGCACCACGTCCTCAACCCGCCCGACGGCCTCGCGCCAGGCGGCGGACGGCGCCTCCACCCCGCCGGGGACGTCGCGCAGCTCGATCCCGGATTCGGCGATCACCGTGTCGAAATGCCGGCGCGCGGCGGCGCGATGCTTGTCCGATTCCGACTCCGCCGCGCGCATGATCTCGTCCACCATGGCGCCGGACATGCCCTCGCCCAGCATCGGCACGGCATCGCGCGGGTCGAGGCGCACGAACAGGGCGATCAAATGCGCGTCGTAATCCTTCGCGACCGCGACCGCACCTTTGAGGGCCACCGGATCGTTGTCACTGCCGCACAGCGGCACAAGGATGGTCTTGTAGGTCATGGACTCCTCCCGGACCGATTCGAGCGGCCCTTCCCGGACGGCGCCGGTCCGCCCGCCGGTGCGGCGGGGCATTCACCGTGCCGTCGTTCGCCCCATCATCATAACGGTATGGTCGTAGCGGTCCACGGCCCGGGGCGGAGCCGTCGACTTTCGACATTCGGCCCTTAACATGTTGTCCGTCCTGGAATTAGGCCAAGCTTGCGCGGGCCTCGTCCAGCACATCCGCTGCAACCCTGCCAGCATCCAGGCGCGTCCAATCGATTGTACCCAAATCATAGCTTTCCTGCCGTTCCACCACGTCGGCGGTGGCGTCTGACGCGTCGTTGCGACGATTGGCCACACGCTCCACCCGCGCGGTCAGCGGCGCCTCCAGCCAGATTCCGTCGAATCGCACTCCGGCATCCGCGGCGACCGAGGCGAGGCGGCGGCGCTCCGCCGGCCGGGCGCTGACCGCGTCGACCACCACCGCATGCCCGACCGCCAACACGGCGGCGGCCCGCCGGTACAGTTCGGCATAGACCCGCTCCGTCATGGCCGGGGCATAGCCGTCCTCCGGCAGCCGGTCGGTGTCGGCCACGCCGCACAGCCGCTTGCGCAGCACGTCCGTGCGCAGGACCACCGCACCGGGTGCCGGTCCCAGGCCGGGGGCGAGCCCTTCGGCAAGCCGCGTCTTGCCGGTGCCGGACAGGCCGCCGACAGCGACCAGCCGCGCCGGTGCCGGGTCGAGCGCCGCCAGCGCATGGTCCAGATATCGCCGCGCCTCCTCCGCCAGACCGGAAGCGGCGCCACTCAGCCGCAGTGCTGCGGCCAGCACCTTGGCCCGCACCGCTGCGCGGAGCGACAGGAACAGCGGCAGCGCCGCCAGCCCGCCGTAATCGCCCGTCTCCTCCAGATATCGGTTCAGCACCACAGTGCCGAGCGGCCGCAGCGCCCGGTGGTCGAGGTCCATCAGAAGGAAGGCGAGGTCGTAGAAGACATCGGCGACCGCCAGCGTCTCGTCGAACTCGATGGCGTCGAACAGGGTCGGCTCGCCGTCCAGCAGGACGATGTTGCGCAGATGCAGGTCGCCATGCCCGTACCGGACGAAGCCCGTCCGCCGCCGTTCCTCCAGCAGTGGCGCCAGACGGTCGAGCGTCGCGGTGGTGTGCTCCGCCAGCCGTGCCACCAAGGCTTCGGGGAACAGGTCGGGGGCGGCGCGCAGATCCTCCAGATTGCCGTCGGCGACCGCCCGCATCGCCTCCGCACCGCCGCCATCCGGCCTGGGGTCGGCCTCGCGATGGAAGGCGGCGATCCGTTCGGCCAGCCGGCGCATCAGGTCGGGGGTCAGCCGGTGCCGCTCCGCCATGCGGTCGAGCAGCGCATCGTCCGGGAAGCGCGTCATCGACACCAGCCAATCGACCGCCTCGCCCGCGCCGTCGCCGGCATCCAGGAACAGCCGTCCATCGGCGCCGCGGCGGAGTGCCACCACGTCCCGATAGAGCGCTGGCGCGGTGCGGCGGTTGATCGCCAGTTCCGCAAGACAGGCGGCGTGGCGCTTCTCCACCGTCGAATAGTCCAGATAGGGATAGCGTACCGCGCGCTTCAGCTTCAGCGCGCGGTCACCGGCCAGGAAAACCAGGGCGGCATGGGTGTCGATCCGCTCCACCGCCTGGCCGTCATGGCTGTGCGGATCGCCCAGAAAGGCGATCGCCTCTTCCTGCTGGCCCTCCTGCTGGCTGGGGCCCTGCCGCGGGCTCGGGCGCCGATCGACGGGATGTGCGGTCATGACGTGATGGTAACAGAGCAGCGCCCCGCCCCGCTCCTGCTTTCATGGTTGAAACGCCGATGCCAATCACGACATCCTAGGGGTAGCGCCGATACACCATGGGACGACGGCCACGCCCCATCGTTATAGTGGCCGAGAACGCCTGCTTGGAGCCGACGCGTCACCGGAGGGTGCCCGTGAACCGCCTGTTCAGCCACCTGACGCACAGCACTCCCGCCACGGCGCGGGCCGGCCTGATCGCCGGTGCGCTCGCCGCCATCCTTACGTGCATCCATGCGGGACCGGCAGCGGCACAGACGATCGACGCCGACGGGCGATTCGGCAATTGGGCGCTGGGCGGCCTCGCCTACAGCCTGCAGCCGCCGGCGGACAGCAGCCTCACCGTCCTCAACAGCAAGATGAGGATCGGCGCCTCGTTGATCCCGCAGATCGAAGGCTACGCCAGCGTGCAGCCCTGGATCGGGCCAGGCACGGGAAGCAGCCTGACCCCGCGCGGCGCCGTGACCGGGCTGGCCGGCGGGCTGCCCGGAACGGGAAGCGCAGGTGTTTCCGGCGGGCTGGCCGGCATCATGGGCGGCGTGCTGATCGACGTCCCGCTCGGCTCCTTCGTCTTCACGCCCAGCGTCGGCGCCGGCACCCTGCCCGCCGTGCGGCGGGACGGCGCGCCCACCACCGAATTCCGCTCGCAGCTGGAACTGGGATATCAATTCGACAACAACTCCCGCTTCAGCCTGGGCTACAGCCGCATCGTCAACGATGCCGCCGCAGGGGATCCGGCGGCGGGCACCAACAACGTCTTCGGCTTTTATTACCGTTTGCCTTTCGGCGGCCCCTGAACCCATCCGCGCGACAGGACATCGTGTCGCGGCGTCTGGCAGTGGGAAAGCGCGCGCCGCGGTAGCGTCTTAACTGCATTTTAAACATGGTTGGCTCAAGTGGACCCGGACCGAACGCTCCCCGGGGAACCCACCATGGCCACCAAGCGCAAGACCGCCGCCTCCGCTGCTCCCGCAACCGCTCCTTCCGCTGCCGCACCCGTGTTCGAAGCGCCGGTGGAAAGCTGGGCCGACACCATTCTGCGGACCAACTTCGCGTCGGTGGAGCAGGACAGCATCGTCCTGCTGCAGGCGGCCAGCAGCCTTCTGGAATCGGATTCGCCGGATCCGGACAAGGTCAACATCGCGCTGGACCAGAATCTGAAGCTGTGGATCGCGATCAAGACCGTCCTGCTGAACGACGATTGCCCGGTCGAGCCGGAGGTGAAGGCCAACCTGCGCAATCTGGCGCAGTATGTCGTCTCCACCACCATGCTGGCGACCCAGGGCGCAATCGAGACGAGCAAGCTGGTCTCGCTGGCCCGCCTGAACATGAACATCGCCGAGGGCCTGCTGAGCGGCCAGCGCAACCGGATGATCCAGGAACGCGCCTATCAGATCTGGGAAGAGGAAGGCCGTCCGGAAGGGCGCGAGCAGGAACACTGGCTGCGCGCCGAGGCCGAAGTGTCCGGCCTGTTCAAAGTTTAAGAACATCAATCCCTTATACAGGCGGGTCTGACGGGTTTTCGCAACGCCGCCATACCGCATGGACATGACCGCCCGCGTCGCGACACCGTGACGCGGGCGTTTGCGCTTGGTAGGCTCGGCGCACCGTGACAGTCCCGCCGCAAACCCTCTCCAAGCCGCACAAGCGCATCGACAACACCCCGCTCGGCATCGGTTCGATGCTGGCGTCGGTGCTGTTCTTCTCGCTGATGAACGTCCTGGCGAAGCTCCTGATGGACCGCTTCCCGGTGACCGAAGTGATGTTCTTCCGCAGCCTGTTCGCGCTGATTCCGGTCTGTCTGTCGATCCATCTGGGCAAGGGCTTCGCGTCCACGCTGTACACGCGCCACCCCTGGGGTCATATGGGGCGGTCGCTGATCGGGCTGACCACCATGGTCGCCATGTTCTGGTCGTTCCACCTGCTGCCGCTGGGCGATGCCATTGCGCTGAACTTCGCCGCCCCGCTGTTCCTCACCGCGCTCTCCGTGCCGCTGCTCAGCGAGAAGGTCGGCATCCACCGCTGGAGCGCGGTGCTGGTGGGCTTCGCCGGCGTGCTGATCATCGTGCAGCCCAGCGGCGACGTGCTGAACCTGGGGGCCATCATCGCGCTGGCCGGCGCGCTGACCAATGCGCTGGCGATGATCGCCATCCGTCAGCTGAGCCGGACGGAACCGCCGGACACCATCGTCTTCTATTTCACCCTGCTGACCACCGTCCTGCTGGGGCTGACCCTGCCCTTTTCCTGGGTCACGCCGGAGCCGATGGACTGGCTTCTGCTGGTGGCGACCGGGCTGCTGGGCGGCTGCGGGCAGCTGGCGCTGACGCGGGCCTATTCGCTGGCGCCGGCCGCAGTGGTGGCGCCGCTGAACTACACCTCGCTTTTGCTGGCGGTCGGCTTCGGCTGGCTGATGTGGGGGGAGGTGCCGACCGGCACCATGGTGATCGGGGCCGCGGTGGTGATGGCGAGCGGCCTGTACATCCTGCATCGCGAGACCCGGCGCCGCGCCACCCCGTCCCAGCCGCTGCCGCCCGGCGACGGCGACTGAAGGCTCAACCGCCTGTGTCCGCTTCGGATTTTCGCGCCATAGTTTCGCCGCCATAGTTTCGCCACTGCGCAATGATGGGCTGTACCATCGCGCCGGTGGGCAAAATCCATCGGCGGCGCCTATATGATTGGCGTGCGCAGCAGTATCGGTGGGCGGCGGCGGACCGGCTGCAATTCGGCGCGGAGGGGGCGGCATGAAGCAGAACGAGCGACGCGGCGACTCCGGACTCGGCGACAGCCGGCCTGCCGACGGCATTCGGCAGGGCGATGGCGTGCGGGAACCGCGCTTCCGGCTGGCCCAGGCGCACGCGGCGCTGTTATGGGAACGGCTTGGGCCGGCGCTGTGGGCGCCGCTGTCCGTGCTGGGCGCCTTCCTGGCGCTGGCCCTGCTGAATCTGCTGATCCTGTTGCCGGGCTGGCTGCATGCGCTGGCGCTGCTGGCGCTCGCCGCAGCCTTCCTGCTGTCGCTCGTCGTCGGGGTCCGGCGCTTCCGCGCCCCGGCCGAGGATGAGGCGCGACGGCGACTGGAGCGCGACAGCGGCCTGGACCACCGTCCGCTGCACACCCTTCGCGACCGCCCGGCCGGCAACGACCCGATGGCCCAGGCCCTGTGGCGCCTGCACCAGGAGCGCGCCCGCGCCGCGATGCGCAGCCTCCGCGTCGCCTGGCCGGGGACCGAGGTGCCGTCGCACGACCGCTACGCCTTGCGGGCCCTTGTGATCCTGGCGCTGGTTGTGGCGGGGGCCGCCGCCTGGGGCGACTGGCGCCCGCGGGTGGCCGCCGCCCTGACCCCGCGGTTCGATGGCGGCTCCGCCACGGCCACGGCGACGCTCGATCTCTGGATCAACCCGCCCGAGTATACCGGGCTGCCGCCGGTCTTCCTGAAATCCGGCTCCACCGCCACACCAGCCGGCACGCCCGGCCCTACGCCCCCCGGCCAGCAAGGAGCCAACAAGCAGGCGCCCGGCCAGCAGCCGGCCAACCAGCCGGTCCAGGTTCCGCAGGGCAGCCTCGTGCTGGCCCGCGTCACCGGCGGCAGCGGCACCCCCAGCCTGGAGGCCGGCGACCAGACCGGCCAGTTCGAGGCGGTGGATTCCACCAATTTCCAGGTGCAAAGGCCGGTGACCGGCGGCACCCGCATCTCCGTCACCCAGGGCGGCCGCACGCTCGGCTCCTGGCCGATCGAGGTGGTGCCGGACCGCGCGCCCATCATCGCCCATGCCAGCCCGCCATCGGCTGCGGAGCGCGGCGCCCTGAAGCTGGACTATGCCGCCCGCGACGATTACGGCCTCACCGAGGTGAAGGCGCAAATCCGCCTCGCCCCCACCGTTACGCCGGTGCCCGACGCCTTGAAGACCGACGCCGACAAGAAAGCGGCGCAGGAGAAGGCGGATGGCGCCGAGATGCTGGAGCTTGCGCTGTCACTGCCCGGACTCCGCCCGAAGGAGGCGCACAGCACCGCCTTCCAGGACCTGACCGCCCACCCCTGGGCCGGCATGCCGGTGACCGTGCGCCTGACCGCCACCGACGGTGCCGGCCAGACCGGCCGGTCGGAGGATGCGGCGATCACCCTGCCGGAACGGACCTTCAACCACCCGGTCGCCCGCGCCATCGTGAACCAGCGCAAGATCCTGACCCGCAACCCGCAGGGTTCGCGGGTGCAGGTCGCCCGCGCGCTGGCCGAGATCTCCGCCCGGCCCGGCACCTATGGCGACGACATCGTCGCCTTCCTGTCTATGCGCACCGCCATCGCCCGGCTGATGCTGGATGAGAGCGCCGAGGCCATCCCCCCGCTGCAGCAGCTGATGTGGGAAACCGCGCTACGCATCGAGGACGGCGGCCTGTCGCTGGCCGAGAAGGATCTGCGCGACGCCGAGAAGCGGCTGTCCGAGGCGCTTGACAAGAATGCGTCGGACGAGGAGCTGAACCGCCTGATGGACGAGCTGCAGGCGGCGCTCGACAAGTTCCTGGACGCCATGGAACAGCGGATGATGGAAGCTCTGCAGCGCGGCGAGCAGCTGCCCATGGTCCCGCCGGAGATGGCCGACCAGATGACGGACCGCAACGACCTGCAGCAGATGCTCGACCAGATGCGCGAGATGGCGCAGACGGGATCGCGCGACGCCGCGCGCCAGATGCTGTCCCAGCTGCAGCAGATGCTGGAGAACATGCGCTCCGGCGCCATGGCCCAGATGAACCAGCAGAACGGCCAGCAGCAGAACCAGAACTGGGAGATGATGCAGCAGTTGCAGAAGCTGGCACAGCAGCAGCAGCAGCTTCTGGACCAGAGCTTCCGCCAGTCGCAGGAGTCGATGGACCAGCAACAGCAGGGCCAGCAGGGCGAACAGCCGCG
The DNA here is from genome assembly GCF_008364825.1 of Azospirillum sp. B21. GTDB lineage: Bacteria > Pseudomonadota > Alphaproteobacteria > Azospirillales > Azospirillaceae > Azospirillum. The sequence goes on along the minus strand of NZ_VTTO01000002.1, from coordinate 259,885 downwards.
CAACCGCCAGCCCAACCAGCGCCGCAACCAGAACGGCCAGCAGCAGAACGGCCAGCAGCAGAACGGCCAGCAGAACCCCGGTAGCCCGACCCTGCAGAAGCAGGCCGAACAGCAGGAAGCCCTGCGCCGCCAGCTTGGCGAGCTGATGCGCAGGATGGGCGAGCAGCAGGGCGGCGAGATCCCGCAGCCGCTGGGCCGCGCCGAACGCGCCATGCGGGACGCCGCCCAAGCCCTGCAGCGGGGCGCCCCCGGCGCCGCCGTACCGTCGCAGACCGAAGCGATGGAACAGCTTCAGCAGGGGATGCAGGGCATGGCCGAACAGATGGCCCAGCAGATGATGATGGGCCAGGGACCGGCCATGATGGGCCAGCAGGGCCAGATGCCGCGCCAGAACGGCCGTGGCCGCGACCCGTTGGGCCGCCGCCCGTCCGGCTACGGCATGCAGGATTCCAACGACGTGAAGATCCCGGAACAGTCGGAGCTTCAGCGCGCCCGCGAAATCCTCGACGAACTCCGCCGCCGCTCCGGTCAATACGGCCGCCCACAGGAGGAACGCAACTACATCGACCGCCTGCTGAAGCAGTTCTGACCGGGACCTGCAGCCGAGCGACGGCTCCTACCCGCGGAAATGGTCCTTGCGGTGGCGAAGTTCGGTGAAGACGTCCACCGCCTGGGCGCCGGACATGCCGATGGCGGACTGGACGCCGGGGTCGTCGGCACGCAGGAAGGGGTTGGTCCGACGTTCCAGGCCGATGGTGGTCGGGATGGTCGGCTGGTTCCGTTCGCGCAATGCCGCGACTTCCTCCATGCGCTGTTGCAGGGCCGGATTGGCGGGGTCGACGGTCAGGGCGAAGCGGCCGTTGGACTGGGTGTATTCGTGGCCGCAATAGACGCGGGTCGAATCGGTCAGTGACCGCAGACCCTGCAGCGACTCCCACATCTGGGCGGGCGTGCCCTCGAACAGGCGGCCGCAGCCGAGCGAGAACAGGGTATCGCCGCTGAACAGCGTCTCCGCCGCCTCGAACCAGAAGGCGATGTGGCCGCTGGTGTGGCCGGGAACGGCGATGACGCGGGCGGTTTGCTCCCCGAACACCGTGCGGTCGCCGTCGCCCAGCGCCACGTCCAGGTCGGGGATGCGGTGGGCGTCGGCACGGGCGCCGATCACGGTGGCGCGGTGACGGGCCTTCAATTCCGCGACGCCGCCGATATGATCGTTGTGATGGTGGGTCAGGAAGATGTGGGTCAGGACCCAGCCGCGCCGCTCCAGTTCGGCCTGCACCGGGGCGGCGTCGCCGGGATCGACAACGCCGACCTTGCCGGATGCCGCGTCGCGCAGCACATAGATGTAATTGTCGGCGAACGCCGGAACGAGAATGACCTCCACGGCAGCGGACTCCCTGCTGTTGCGATACGAAACCCGTGTTACGCTTGGGATACCATGTACACAGATATCGTCGATCTGAGGGAGTTCTACGAGTCCGGATTGGGCAGGACGGCCCAGCGGATGATCCGCCGCCGCATCCGCACCATCTGGCCGGACGTGCGCGACCAGATCGTGCTCGGCGTCGGCTATACCACTCCGTACCTGCGTCCCTTCATGGGCGAGGCGGACCGGGTGGTCGCCGTGATGCCGGCCAGCCAGGGCGTCAGCTTCTGGCCGGCGGAAGGGCCGGGCATGGTGGCGCTGGGCGACGAGGCCGACCTGCCCTTCGGCGACAACACCATCGACCGCGTCCTGCTGGTGCATGGGCTGGAGGGCACGGAACAGCTGCGGCCGATGATGCGCGAGATCTGGCGCGTGCTGGCCGGCGGCGGCCGGGTGCTGGCGGTGGTGCCGAACCGCCGCGGCCTGTGGGCGCGCGCGGACTGGACGCCCTTCGGCCACGGCTTCCCCTATTCCGCCTCGCAGCTGAAGCAGGTGCTGCGCGACACCATGTTCGTGCCGGAACGCACCCGCCACGCCCTGTTCATCCCGCCGCTGCGCTCGCATTTCCTGCAGAAGACGGCGCCGGCCTGGGAAGAGGTCGGCGTGCGCTGGTTCAAGGCCTTCGCCGGGGTGACGATGATCGAGGCGTCGAAGCAGATCTTCGCCGGCGTGTCGCGCCGGGCGGCGCAGCAGCCGGTCAAGCGCCGGCTGATCGTGCCCCTGCCGGGCGGTGCGGCCCCCGCCGCGCGAAGCGGCAGTGCCCGCATCATCACCGGCCCCGGCGGCGACCCGGTGGACCGGCAACCCTACCCGCGGACCTGACGCAGCGCGTCGGACAGCCGGCTGCCCAGCCCGCTGCCCAGGCTTCCCGCCCGCGCCGCGATGGTCTGGCTCAGCGTCGCCAGTTCGTCAAGCGTGCGCGTCACCCCGCCCAGCGTCTGTTCGGCGTCGCCGATCCGCTGTTCCGCCGCCATGGCGTCCTGGCGAGAGCGGTCGAGCGAACGCGCCACCTCGGCGGTCAGCGACGCCTGCTCGTCGATAGCGGCGGCTACGGTGCCGTTGATCGCCTGGATCGAGCCGATGGTGGAATGGATGCGGCCCAGCGCCTCGTCCACCGCGGCGGTCTCCTTCTGGAGGTTGGCGACCTGATCGGCGATCTGCTTGGTCGCGTCGGCGGTCTGGCGCGACAGGGCCTTCACCTCGTTGGCGACGACGGCGAATCCGCGCCCGGCCTCGCCCGCCCGCGCCGCCTCGATGGTGGCGTTGAGCGCCAAAAGGTTTGTCTGGCTGGCGATGGCGTTGATCAGCTTCACCACGCTGGCGATCTGCTCCGCCGCCGAACGCAGGGAGTTCATGACGGTGGTGGCGCGGTCGCTGTCGGACGCCGCCGCAAGGCTGATTTCCCGCGCCTTGCTGGTATCGCCGGAGATCTGGTCGGAGGTGGAGGCCAGCCGGTCGAGCATGCCGGCGATGGCGCCGACCGACCCGTCGACGGCACGCGCGGCACCGGCGGCATCGGCGGTCTGGCGCAGCCCCTCGGTCCCGGCGGTGCGGACGGAGGCGACCGCAGCGTCCAGCCGGCGCCCGGCATCGGCCAGATCGGCGGCCAGCCCGCCGACCTCGCGTTCCACCCGGTCGGACAGGTCGCGCATCAGGGCGACGCGGCGGGTCTCTGCCGTTTCGGCCCGCAGGGTCGCCACCGCCCAATGGCGGGCGAGGCGGGCGAATCGGCGGGCCTGATCGGCCGGCCCGGCGACGGCCAGCGCCCCCACCCGCTCGCCGTCCAGGTCGATGGCGATGGCGTATCCCTCGCGCATCGTCCCGCCCGACTTGGCCGCCTCCTCCCGGCTGACCGCACGTTCGTCCAGCCGCCGCGCGACGATGTCGGCTGCGGCCGGGTGGCCGGTGCCGATCCGCTCCCGCGCGGTGGAGGCGGCGACGGTGCCGCCCTTGCCGATGAAGGACACGACGGTGTCCAGTTCACGGCCGATTGCATCGCAGAGATCTTGTGCAATGGTAGCGCTGATGTCCAAGGCGCTTCTCCCCTGTCTTCCGTTCGTGCCGTCCGGCTCCGCTCCCGCTTACCTTGTGGAGAACGGCTGCCTCGTTTTTGGTTATGAACCGAGACTACACGCAACATTTACAAACGCAGAGTTGAAAGAATGACGCAGCCGACCGTTCTGGTTCTTCCCGGCCTGGGCAATTCCGGACCGGGGCATTGGCAGACATGGCTGCAAGGCCGGCTGCCGGCGCTGAACCGCGTCGATCTCGGCGACTGGGACGCACCGGAGCCTGAGCGGTGGGTGGCGCGGCTCGACGCGGCGGTCCGCGCCGCAGCCCTCGCCGCACCGGGGCCGGTGGTCTTGGTCGCGCACAGCCTGGCCTGCATCCTGGTCGCGCGCTGGGCGGCGACATCCGACGCCGCGGACAAGGTGGCGGCGGCCCTGCTCGTCGCCCCGCCCGACGTCGAGTCGCCGGATCGCGTGCCGGCGGTCGTCCGCCGCTTCGCGCCGGTGCCGACCGATCCGCTGCCCTTCACAGCCGTGATGGTCGGCAGCCGCAACGATCCCTACTGCTCCGCCGCCCGCGCCTGCGGCTTTGCCGCCCTGTGGGGCGCCGACTTCATCGATGCGGGCGAGGTCGGACACATCAACGACGACAGCGGCCACGGCCCCTGGCCGATGGGCGAGACGCTGCTGAAGGACCTGCTGGCGCAGCTGTGAAGCAACCCCTTGCCGCTGCGGGGGCAAGGGTGCGACACAGGGCGCGTCGTCGCGCGCCCGCCAGCGGATTGGAGCTTATGACCGGCATTCCCATCGTCGAGGCCGCCCCGGCCAAGCTGAACCTGTACCTGCACGTCACCGGCCGGCGCGCCGACGGCTATCACGAGCTGGACAGCCTCGTCGCCTTCGCCGAGTTCGGCGATGTCCTCACCCTGACCGCGGGCGCCGCGCGGGTGGCGTTGCGCGGTGCCGACCTGCCGCCGGCCGGGCCACGGCTGGCCATCGCCGGCCCCTTCGGCCCGGTGCTGATGGGCGAGAACCCGGCCGACAATCTGGTGATCCGCGCCGCCCATGCGCTGGCCGCCCGGCTGGGACGCCAGGCCGACGTGATGATCGCGCTGACCAAGGCGCTGCCGGTCGCGTCCGGCATCGGCGGCGGGTCGGCCGACGCCGCCGCCTGCCTGCGGGCGCTGGCCCGCCTGTGGGGGGTGCCGGCCGATGATCCGGCGCTGTTCGCGGTGGCCGCCGGGCTGGGCGCCGACGTGCCGGTCTGCGTCGCCGGGCGCAGCTGTTATTTCGGCGGCATCGGCAACGTGCTGGACGAGGCGCCGGAGTTGCCGGAAACCCATGTGGTTCTGGTAAACTCGAACCTGCCGGTGCCGACGCCGGCGGTGTTCAAGGCGATGGCCGCCGCGAGGACGCAGAGCGGCGCCCCATTCTCCGCCCCCGCCCGCTTCACCCGCAAACCGGCGGATGCGGCCGATCTCGCCGCACTGCTGCTGGAGCGGACCAACGACCTCACCGCCCCGGCCCTGACGGTCGCCCCGGTGATCGCCGACGTGTTGGCGGCGCTGGAGCGCAGCGCCGGCTGCCTGCTGCCCCGCCTGTCGGGAAGCGGCGCCACCTGCTTCGGCCTCTATGGCACGGCACAGCAGGCGGAGGCCGCGGCGAAGGCCATCGCAGCGGCGGAGCCGGGTTGGTGGGTCAAGCCGACCCGCCTGCTCTCCACCCCGCCCGGCGCCCCCGCCCTGCCGCGCGGCATCGTCGCCGATCCCGCCGCCGCAGTCCCGCCGCCGGCCGTTCCCTTCCCCGACACCGGCGGCTGGGGCGTGGGCTGATCGGGCACTGTGCGGGCTTCAGGCCCGCATGTAGCCCCATCCCTCCGCCTGCGCCTCGGCGATGTCGAGGACGCCGGCGGGGACCACCGTCAGCCCCTCCGCCGACCGACCGGTCTTCGCCAGCGTGTTGCCGCAGACGCGCAGAAGCCGGTCGGTCTCCGCATCCGGGCCGTCCAGCGCCGCCGCGACCGCACCGGCATTCACCACGATACGGACTTCGGCGTCCGGCCGCGCCTTCAGCAGGTTGCGGGCATTGTTCCGCGCCCGCTCCAGCGCCGCCGGGGTGGGGGCGTGGATGACCAGACGCAGGGGGCCGTTCGGGTGCGGGGTCATGGCCGTCATTTCCCCACGGCGGCGTCGTGGAAGGACAGGTCGAACAGCGCGTCCACGTCGACGGGCTCGGTGATCTGGCCCAGGGTCTGCTGAAACGCCTGCATCCGCTTGGTGGAGTCCAGAATCACCCTGGGGTCGTCGACGAAGGTCGTCGCGTCGGAGGTCAGCGCCGCCCGCATCACGTCGCGCTCCACCAGCCCCTTGCCGATGATCTCCGTCACCAGCTCCGCCGTGCGGTCGGGATTGGACTTGGCGAATGCGGTGGCGCGGATGTGCAGCTTGACCAGATCGGCGACGGCGGCGCGGTTGTTGGCGATGGCGTCCTCCGTCACCGCCAGAACCGCACCCGGCTGCTTGGGGAACATGGTGCCGGCCTTGGCGATGATGGCGGCATCCTGCAGGCGCGACTGCACCAGCGTCAGGATCGGCTCCAGGATCGAGGCGCCGTCGATGGCGCCTGTCAGCAGCGCCTGCTGCAGGGGCTGTTCGCCCATGCCGACGATCTCGACCTCGTCCGCGCCGATATGGGCGACTTCCGCCATCCAATAGCGCAGCACCGTGTCGGGCACCGAACCGGCCGGCAGCGAGCCGATCTTGGGCAGCCGGCCGTGGGCTGCGCGGAAGGCCTTGATCCCCTCCGCCGGGCTGGCAGCGCCGGCCATCGCCTTGGCCAGCGGACCGCCGCCGATCAGCGCCACCTGATCGATGACGTTGGCGGCGACGACCTTCAGCTTCACCCCCTTCGACCGCGCGATCATCGCCGGGCCGATGCCGACATAGGCGACGTCCAGTGTCCCCGACGCCAGCGCCTGGATCATCGCCGGACCCGACTGGAAGCCGGTGGTCTGCAGGGTCAGCCCGGCATCCTTCGCCCATCCCTCCCCCGTCAGCACATAGAGCTGGGTCATGGGGATGATCGGGATATAGCCGACACGCAAAGTGGTCGCGGCGAAGGCCGGCAGCGGCAGCGCCATCGCGGCACCGGCGGCGACGGCGCCCAATGCGGCAGCGCCGGCCAGGAGTTGGCGGCGGGCGATGGGAAGGGTGGTGATGGAACGGCAGGTCGTCGGCATTGTGGTCTCCCTCTGCCGGGCAAAGCTAGCCCGCCCGGCCGGGAAACTCAATTCACAACATCCCCAAATGACACATTCCGGTATTCAACAAAGATATCTTGTCTTACTGTTCGCCATGCTGACGGCGACGGACGGGCCGGATCAGCCACAGGTTCAGCGCAAGGCTGACCACCGCCGCGCCGCCGATCACCGCCGCCATCGGCAAGGCGGTGCCGTTGGCCATCAGCCCGACCGCCCAGCCCGACGCCGCGCCGATGCTGAACTGCAGCATGCCCGCGAGCGCCGACGCGGTGCCGGCCATCTGCGGGAAGGACTGCAGCGCCCCGGCCATGGAGTTGGCGAAACAGAACCCGGTCAGCGACATGAACAGGAACAGGCAGCCGACCAGCCCCCACAAGCCCCCCCAGCCGCTCGCCACGACGACGACCAGCAGGATGCCGCTTGCCGCCGACAGCCAGACGCCGGTCCGCAGCATCACGTCGGACCCGAAGCGCATCACGGCGCGGCTGTTCAGCGTGTTGACGATGATCATGCCGACGATGTTCAGTCCGAACAGGAAACCGTAATTCTCCGGCTGCACCCCGAACAGCTCGATATAGACGAAGGGCGAGCCGGAGATGAAGGCGAACATCCCCGCATAGATGAAGGACGATCCCACCGCATAGCCGAGATAGCGGCGGTTGGTCAGCAGCGTGCGGTAGGACTCCGCCAGCACCATCGGGCGCAGGCTGGTGCGCCGCGTCTCGGGGTGGGTTTCCGGCAGGGTGGCGAGCGCCAGCATGGCGATGACGCCGAAAGCCGCCTGGGCCCAGAAGATCCAGCGCCAGTTCGCCCAGATCAGGATCTGCCCGCCGATCAGCGGGGCGATGATCGGGGCGGCACCCATCACCAGCATCATCATCGACAGCACGCTGGCGGCGCGGTCGCGCTCGAACACGTCGCGGATCATCGCACGGACCAGCACAGGCCCGGCGCAGGCCCCCACCGCCTGCACGAAGCGCCAAGCCGCCAGATGGCCGACATCGGTGGTCAGCGAACAGCCGACGCAGCCCACGGCATAGAGCAGGATGCCGGTCGCCACCGGAATCCGCCGGCCGAACCGGTCACTCAACGCCCCCCACAGCAACTGCCCGACGCCGAAGCCCAGGAAGAAGGCCGACAGCGTCCATTGCACCTGATCCTGAGGCGCATGCAGGTCGCGCCCGATTTGCGGCATGCCGGGCAGATACATGTCGGTGCCCATCGGGCCGAACGACATCAGCACGCCCAGCGCCGCGATGAAGAAGGGGCTTTCGGCAGGCAAACGGGAACGGACGGCGGCAAGGCGCGCGAGCATCAGGAAATCCGAATAAGAAGGGGTGGGGAGCCGGCCGGACGGAGTCCGCAGCCTTTAAGCTGATCCGTCACCCGCCTTGCGCAAAGTCCCGTCTCGTCATGGCTGCCCTGATCGGCGTGCGATGAGCCGGACCCGCGACAATCCAGGCTTCCGCCGGTTTGCAGAGCAACAAAATTCTGGTTCCGGCGGCGGGCCCGTGTCTAAAATTGAGGCTGTATACCGGATTTTCCACCCAGCCGGAGGCAGCGTCATGCCGCACCCCAACCGCCGGTCGGTCCTGTCCTGCGTCGCCGCCGGGGCCACCCTGGTCCTGCTGCCGCAGCGATCTCAGGCGGCCGCCATCCGGCCGGGGCTGGTCTATGCGGCGGGCCAGAAGTTCGACAAGAGCTTCAACGAAGGCGCCTTCGCCGGCGCGGAGCGGTTCAAGGCGGCCAGCGGAATTCCGTTCGTCGAATACCTGCCGTCCAATCCGGCCCAGTTCGACCAAGGGGTTGCGTCCCTGATTCGGCGGGGTGTGACCGATCTGGTCGCCATCGGCTTCTACTATGCGACGCCGCTGGCCCGGCTGGCCCCGGCGCACCCGGCCGTGCGCTTCACCCTGGTCGATGCGGTGGCGGAGGCGCCGAACATCCGCTGCGTCACCTTCAAGGAGCAGGAGGGCGCCTTCCTGGTCGGCGTGCTGGCGGCGCTGGCGTCGAAGAGCGGGACCGTCGGCTTCATCGGCGCGCTGGACATCCCACTGATCCGCAAATTCATCGCCGGCTTCGAACAAGGTGCGCGCCATGCCCGCGGCGACATCCGGGTGGTGGTGAACTTCGTCGGCACCACGCCAGCTGCCTTCAACGACCCCACCGCCGGAGCGGAAGTGGCGCGCAGCCAGTTCCAGCGCGGGGCCGACGTGGTCTTCGCCGGGGCCGGCGTGTCGAATTTCGGCATCTTCGCCGCGGCGAGCGAGGCGCGCCGGCTGGCCATCGGCGTCGACAGCAACCAGAACTACCTGTATCCCGGCTCCATCCTCACCTCCATGCTGAAGCGGGTGGATCTGGCGGTGGACTCGACCTTCCAGGCGGCGCTCCAGGGGCGGTGGAGCGCCGGCACGGTGGCGCTGGGGCTGGCGGAGGGCGCCGTCGATTACGCGGTGGACGAAAACAACCGGGAGCTTCTGACCCCCGCCATGCTGGACGCGGTGGAGGCGGCCCGCCGCGCCATCGTCGCCGGGCGCATTCCCGTGGCGGATGGCAGTTGAACCGGAAGTCGATCTGAAATCGTGGATGCGTCAGGCCGGCGCCTCGCAAGGATGCCATCCAAGGGCGGCGGACAGGTCGGCGCCCTTAAGCGTGGCAAAACTGGTCTTGATCGCCGTCAGGTCGGTGCCGCGCAGCACCACCCCGGCAAGGCTGGCGTCGCGCAGGTCGGCGCCGGTCAGCCGCGCCTTGGCGAAGCTGGTCGGCCACAGGCGGCTGCCGTCGCCGCTGAGATCCACCTTGCGGAACTTGGCCCGCCACAGCTTGGCGCCGGCCAGATTGGCGCCTTCCAAATTGCAGCCGGACAGGTCGGCGCTGGTGAAGTCGGCGTCACGCAGATCGCTGTAGGACAGGTCGGCCATCATCAGCTTGGCGCCGGAGAAATCAGCCCCGCGCAGACCGCTGAAGCGCATCACCGCCCCGCACAGCAGCTGGTTGGCGAAATTGTAGCCGCGCAGGTCGATACGCTGCAGTTGGATGCGCTCGCCGCCCTTCCCCAGCTTCTCCACCCAGATCTGATGCTCGGCGATCAGGTCGGTCATCCGCGCCGCGGTGGTGGTCAGGCCGGTGCCGTCCACATCGACGCCATGCCGCTCCAGTGCCACCCGCAATTCCTCGTGCAGGCGGGCGCCGCACATCAGCACGCCGTCCAGCGTCGCCTTGCGCATGGTGGCCCCGGTCAGATCCGCCCCGATCAGGATGGCGCCGCTGAGGTCGCTGCCGCTGAAATCGGCACCGGACAGGTCGCTGCCGCTGAAATCGCACTGCGCCATCCGGCAATCGGTCAGGATCGCCTTGGTCAGGCTGCAGCCGACGAAGGTCGTGGTGCCGTCGCTGTTGCCGGCCGCCCGGAACTCGCCCGCGTCCAGCACCATGCCGCGGCGCAGGTCGGCGCCCTGCAGGTTGGCGTTCTGCAGCTTCGCGCCGTCGACCCTGGCCCCACGCAGATCGGCGCCCTGCAACTGCGCGCCGGTCAAATCGGCCTTCGACAGGTCGGCGCCGTAGAGATCGGCCTTCGACAGCACGGTGCCGACCATCCGCGCCCGCGCCAGACTGGCGCCCGTCAGCTTGGCGCCCGACAAGTTGACGCGGTTGAGGCCCAGCCCGGCCAGATCGTAAAAGCTGAGATTGGCGCGGCGCCCCCGGCCGGCCGGGTCGCGCAGCAGCCATTGCTGGTGCCGCACCAGCGCGTCGCGAACCGCCCGAAGGTAGCGTTCATCCGTCATGCGGCGCGTCGATGCCCCGGCACTGCCGTCCCGGACACGCTGTCCCGGACTGTTGGCAACCGGGATGTTACCGAAACCGATTCATTTTCGGAAGGCATGTCCCCTCGAACCTTCGCCAGACCGGCAAGATTCTTTTGTCGCAGCCTCAGATCCGGTCCGGCCCGTTCCGCCGATCCTGTCCGGCATAGGACCGCCGCCATCACAGCCGCGTGATCGCCCTCCCGACCCGCTTGGGCCGGCGGCAAGTCCGACCAATATAGTGGGTCTGGAACACCGACCACCACCAGCGGAGACCGGCGGCATGCCCGAATCGGACAAGAACAATACGGCCCAGAACACCACGGACAAGAGCGAACAGGACTGGAAGCAGGAATTGTCGCCCAATCAGTTCAAGGTTCTGCGCGAACACGCGACCGAGTATCCCGGCACCAGCCCGCTCAACGACGAGAAGCGCCGGGGCGTCTACCGCTGCGCCGGCTGCGGGCAGCCCCTCTATGCCAGCGACACCAAATACGAAAGCGGGTCGGGTTGGCCCAGCTTCTGGGAGCCGATTCCCGGAGCGGTGGAGACCTCCACCGACTACAAGCTGGCCTATCCGCGGACCGAGGTTCATTGCGCCAGCTGCAAAGGCCATCTCGGCCATGTCTTCGATGACGGGCCGCAGCCGACAGGGAAGCGCTACTGCATGAACGGTGTCGCCATGACTTTCGTGCCCTCGGAAAAGTCCGGCTGACCCGCAGAACTATGACCGGGCGCCGCAGTCCTTTGCCTGATCGGCGTCTGGTCATAAACCCTCCCAAAAAAGGCGGGTTTACCCCTATTTGAGCTAAAAATGGCAACCTTGGCGCAGAGCGCGATGGTATGATCCGCCCCTGTGCGGCGGGTTGTCGCGATGGCATCGCGACCCTCCGCCGTCCATGGCACCATGCGTCGTCGAAGCGGCGCGGGCATTCGGTGCGGCTGGCGGAGGGCGAATGGTCATTTCGGCCGAGTTCCTGGGGATGCTGCTTCTGATCACCAGCGCCGCCGCGCTTGGTCTGTCGATCGTGGTCGATGTCGGCCGAGTCAGCGCCGAAAAGGCGCGCGAGGCGATGAACCAGAGACAGTACGACAAGAAGCGCGCCGCGCTGGCCGAATGGCGCCAGAAGACGGAGCGCAAGCGCGTCGACGTCACCACCCTGCAAGCCCGCCTGACCGAATTCAACGGCCGCCGCCAGAAGGCGCTGACGGAGTTGCGGGCGCTGGAATTCTCCAAGATCGAACTGGTGCACGAACTTGGCGACCAGGACTCCGACGGCGATGTCTACTGGGCGCAGTTGGCGGTCAGCCCGAATTTCAACGAGCTGGATCGCAAGGATATCGTCTTCTCGCGCCAGATCTGGGAATACCGCAACGTCGCGCACATCACGGCGCCGTCGGCCGAACAGGCGCACGGCACCGTGCGGACCAGCTTTTCCCAGCGCAACGGCCTGATCAGTTCGCCGGTGGTGCCGCTGGCGCTGGCTCCCGATCCCGAGGTGGAGGCGACCGCAGCATGAAGAGAGCGGCATGATGGGAACGGCTCGATGACCGGCATGATGCTGTATTTCGCGCTTGGCCTGATGGTGCTGACCGTCCTGTCCAACCGCTACTGGCGCCGCCAGCTGACCCTGACCCGGGTCGCCATGTCCAAGCTGAAGGAGAAGGTGGACGACGTGACCAAGGAGGTCGCGGACGTCGCCTCCGACTATGCCCAGCTGGCCCACCACCATGCGGACATGGAAAAGCGCGTCCAGAAGGCGGAAATCGACATGCAGGCCGCCATCCTGGAACTGGACCAGAAGAAGGGTGCCGCCATGCAGCGCTACTTCGTCTTTGACCGGAACGAGCCGCGCCCCGGGCGCTTCTGGGAGGTCGCCGTGCGCTTCCACCCGACCGCGGTCAGCTTCGCCGACCAACGCGGCCATCGCGGCTGGTCCGGCATCCGCCGCTTCCTGCTGATCGCCGACGGCGAACGTGACGCGCGCGAGCGGGTGGCCGCCCGTTACCCGCGCAAGGCCGGCTTCGAGATCCTGGAGGTTGCCGGCTGCCGCCTGAACGGGCTGACGGTCAACCGCATTTCCGAACTCAGCACCTTCCGCAAGCCCGGCAAGCCGGAGGAGGAGGCCGCCGCGGCGGCCCGTCCGCAGCGCCGGACCTCGCCCGCCCAATCCTGACTTGAGCGTGATGGACGCGATCAGTCCACCACAGCCTGGAACATGTACCCCATGCCGTGGACGGTGACGATGCGGGTCGGTTCGGCGGGGTCGGGCTCCACCACCCGGCGCAGGCGGCGGACCAGCCGGTCGATGGAGCGGTCGAAGGGCACCGAGTCTCCGCGCAGCGTCAGGTCCAGCAGATCATCGCGGCTCAGCACCCGCCCCGGATTCTCGACGAAGGCGGCCAGCAGTTCGAATTCGGCCGAGGTCAGACGGGCATCCTCGCCGCCGGGGTCGCGCAGGCGGCGCTTGTCCAGATGCAGTTCCCACCCGTCGAACCGCTTCACCCGTCCGCCCGCCGGCCGGGTCGGCTTGGCGATGCGGCGCAGGAGGCTGCGGGTGCGGGCCAGGATCTCGCGCGGTTCGAACGGCTTGGTGATGTAGTCGTCGGCACCCAGCTCCAGCCCGATCAGCCGGTCCATCCGGTCGGAGCGGCCGGTGATCAGGATGATGCCGATGTTGGAGGTGGCCCGCAGCTCCCGCGTCACCGCCAGCCCGTCCTTGCCGGGAAGCCGGATGTCCAGCAGCAGAAGGTCGATCCGCCCGCGCGCCAGCAGCGCCGACAGCTGATCGCCGTCGCGCGCCAGCATCACCCGATACCCCTCGCCTTCCAGATAGGCCTTCAGGGTCTCGCGGGTGATGGGATCGTCGTCGACCACCGCGATGGTGTTCATTGTCCCCCGTGACGGAGTCCTATGGTCGGCGGATTGTCTGCCGGCCCCTCATACCAAAGCTATCGGTTCCGCCAACCGGATACAAGGTGGAGCATACGGGTCCTCCCAAGCGGCATCCGCTGATTGTGCGGCGCACCGGGAGCGGGCGAATGGAGACAATTGCGCCGAACTTGCCAGATGGAGGGGACAATGCCACATTTGTACTCATGACAAATTGGACCCCGAACCTGGAGGGCCGCGCCGGCCCGCTGTACCGCGTCATCGCCGACGCGCTGGCCGACGACATCGCGGAGGGCGCGCTGGCGGTCGGCACCCGCCTGCCCACCCACCGCGACCTCGCCTTCCGCCTCGGCGTCACAGTGGGAACGGTGACGCGCGCTTATACAGAGGCGGAAAAACGCGGCCTGATCGGCGGCGAGGTCGGACGCGGGACCTTCGTGCAGGGCCAGCGCCCGCCGGCGACACCCCTGCCGCTCGGCTGGCCGCCGGCCGGGGAAACGTCCGCGGGGGAGACAGGGGCCGGCTCCGCCATCGTCAACATGACGACGGTCCACCCAGAACATGCCGTCGCGGTGCAGGCCTTCGGCCAGACGCTTGCCGCCATCGGCACCTCGGGCCGCGCGGCCGCGCTGATCGGCTACGGCCCGCATGCCGGGCTGCCCGACCATCGCGCCGCCGCCGCCGCCTGGCTGGAGCGCCAGCACCGGGTGCAGGCGAGCGCCGACTCGGTGCTGCTGACCACCGGGGCGCAGAACGCGCTGGCGGTGGCGCTGGCCGCCGTCGCCCGCCCCGGCGACGTCATCCTGGCGGAACGGCTGACCAACATCGGCACCAAGGCGCTGGCGGCCACCCAGGGCTATCATCTGGAAGGGGTTGCCATCGACGAGCATGGGCTGGTGCCCGACGCCTTCGACAGCGCCTGCCGCCGGCTGGGACCGAAGGCGGTCTATCTGGTGCCGACCCTGCAGAATCCGACAGCGGTGGTGATGCCCGCCGCCCGCCGCCGCGAAATCGCCGAGATCGCACGCCGTTACGGCGTGATCCTGATCGAGGACGACGTGTTCGGCTTCATGGTGCCGGACGCCCGGCCGATCCAGACCATCGCCCCCGACATCACCCTGTATGTGTCGAGCGTGTCCAAGAGCCTTGCCGCCGGGCTGCGGCTGGGCTTCGTCGTCGCCCCGGCGGAATTGCGGTCCCGCGTCGAGACCGCCATCCGCGCCCTGCAATATTCCGCCCCCGCCCTGCCGGCGGAGGTGGTGGCGCGCTGGATTCAGGACGGCACCGCCGACCGCATCGTCGCTACCCAGCGGGAGGAGGATCTGGCCCGCCAGCGGCTTGCCCGCTCCATCCTGCCGGCCGGCACCGTCTACGGCAGTTCGGCGGCACAGCATCTGTGGCTGGTCCTGCCGGAGCCCTGGCGGCGCGAGGATTTCGTCGGCGAGGCACGCCGCCGCGGCGTGATCGTCACCGGCGCCGATGCCTTCGCCGTGGGCCGCGCCAGCGCCCCCCATGCGGTGCGCGTGGGGCTGTGCATGCCGCGCAGCCGCGACGAGACTGCGCGCGGCCTGCGTGCGCTGGCCGATACGCTGGACGCACCGGCGGCGGCGATGCTGTCGATTGTGTAGGGACCGGCAGTTTACGCCCCCTGCAGCATCCCCTGCACCGCATCCATTGCCGCAAGCCCGCGGCCGAACACCGATTCCGCGGTCGCGGCAAGTTCCTGGGCCTCGACACGGCGGCCTTCGCGCATGCCGTCCTCCACCGCGCGCATCAGGCCGACGAAGCGGGTCAGGCCGAAATGGCTGGCGGCCCCGGCCAGACGGTGGGCGATGTCCTCGATCTCGTCGTCGGGCGTATCGGCGGCGGTCAGGCGGGGCAGCCCCTCCTGCGCGGAGTCCAGCAGCAGCCCGCGGATGGTGGCGAAGCGCGCCGGGCCGAGAGAGCGGATATAGCGTTCCAGGATCTCGTCGCTCACGTCCTCCTCCACGACCAGCGGGCGGGAAGGGATCGCGACGGCGGTCTCGGCGCCGCCTGTGTCTTCGCCATCGCCGCCATCCCCGCGTGACGCGACGGCGTTGGACAGCAAATGCATCAGCCGTTCCGGGAAAATCGGCTTTTCGATCACCGCGTCGATCCCAGCGGTGAGATAGCGGGCGCGGTCGGCGGCGAAGACGTTGGCGGTTACCGCGACGATCGGCACCGCCGCCCGGTCGGCATCCGCGAAGGCCCGGATGCGGCGCGCCACCTCCGGCCCGTCGATGTCGGGCAGGCGGATGTCCAGCAGCACGGCGTCAAAGCGCCGGCGGGCCGCCAGTTCCAGCGCCTTCTCCCCCGTCTCGGCGACGGTGATGCGGTGGCCGGCGTCGGACAGCAGTCCCAGCGCCACCTCCCGGTTGATCGCGTCGTCCTCCACCAGCAGCAGGGCCAGCGACCGCACCCGGCTGATCGGCAGGAGCCGGCCGGGCCGCCGCGCCGGCAGGGCGGTTTCCTCCACCCGCTGCAGGGGGATGGTGACGGTGAAGACGCTGCCCAGCCCGACCGCGCTGTCGACCCGGATGCTGCCCTGCATGGCGTCCAGCAGATGCCGCACGATGGCGAGCCCCAACCCGCTGCCGCCGAAGCGCCGCGCGATGGTCGGATCGGCCTGTTCCAGCTTCTCGAAGATGGCGGCCCGGCGTTCCGGCGGCACGCCGATGCCGGTGTCGCGCACGGCCAGTCGCAGCATTTCGCCGGTCTCTCCGCCCCCGGAACGTTCCGAAGCCGGTTCGATGTCGACGCGCAGATCGACCCCGCCGCGTTCCGTGAACTTCACCGCATTGCCGACGAGGTTCACCAGGATCTGGCGCAGCCGCTGGCGGTCGACCACAACCAGTTCCGGCACCTCCGGCGCGATGTCGAGGTCGAGGTCGATGCCCTTCTCGTTCGCCAGTCCTTCCACCGTCGCAACGACCTCTTCCAGCACCGGCAGCAGGGCACAGGGAGCGGGATCGAGGTCGAGCTTGCCGTCCTCGATCTTGCGCAGATCGAGGATGTCGTTGACCTGATCGAGCAGCCCATGGCCGCAGCGCATGATCGACATGGCATAGCGCCGCTCGCCCGCATGCAGCTGCCCGGTCAGCAACAGCCGGCACAGCCCGAGGATGCCGTTCAGCGGCGTGCGCATCTCGTGGCTGACGGTGGCGAGGAATTCGGTTTTGGCGGCGTCGGCGCGCTCCGCCCGTTCCTTGGCCTGCCGCAGCTCCTCGCGCGCCCGGCGCGAGGCGGTGATGTCGTTGGCGACGCAGATGATGCGGCAGCGGCCGTCGCCCGACCATTCGAAGGGATGGCGCTGCAGGGCGAAGACCGCGGTCTCGCCGTTGCGGGCCAACGCCAGCTCTTCAACGCCCAGCGACCGCATGGATCCGGGATCGCCGCCGGCCAGCGCCCGTCCGGTCTCCGGACCCAGCACCTCGGCCAGGGTGCGGTCCTCGATGTCGGCGCGGCGGGTGCCGAAGCAATCCTCCGCCGCCCGGTTCCACAGCACGACCCGGCCGGTATCGCCCTCCAGCACGTAGAGCACGCTCGGCACATTGTCGATCACGGCGTCCAGGAAGGCCTGGGTCCGGCGCAGCAGCTCCTCCGCCTCGCGGCGGCGGGTGATGTCGACGACCGAACTCAGCAGCACCTCCTCCCCCTGGAATTCGAAGGCGATGCCGGACAGCAGGCCCCACAGCCGGCGGCCGGTACGGGTCACCAGTTCCGTTTCGACATCCAGCGCCAGCCCGCTGGCGAAGACGTCGCGGACGAACTCCTCGCGCACCGCCGGCACGTACCAGACGGTGGCGGCCGGCCGGCCCAACAGTTCTCCGGCATCGGCGGCCTCGAACAAATCGGCGGCACGGCGGTTGACGAAGCGGATCTGGCCATCGGCACGGCCGGAGATCACCAGCGGGACCGGCGCCGCCTCCAGCACCGTGCGCAGCCACTGCTCGTTGCGGCGCAGCGCCTCGCTCTTGTCCTCCGTCTCCTGGATGTAGAAGCGCAGCGCGCGGGCCAGCTCGCCGATTTCGTCGGCGCCGGTCGCCGGCACCTCCGCCCTGCCGCCCCCGGTGCGGTCGCGGATCGCCTCGCTGACCGCCCACAGACGGGCCAGCACCTTGCGCCGGACATACAGCACCGACAGCACCATTCCCAGCACCACCACCCCGACGGAGGCGAAGAACAGGCGGGTGTAGGTGGTCGATACCTCGATCACCTGCTGACGGCTTTCCTCCGCCGCCTTGGTCTGCTCGACGAAGATCCCGGTGTTGAGGCCGGTGTTGACCAGCGACACCTGATTGGCGCGGTCGACCAGCCCGTTCAGCGCCTCCGACGCCTGCAGTTCCGCCTGCCGTTGGCGGAAGACGGAACGGTCGCCCTCCACCACCGCGCGCATGCCCTCGGCCAGCCGGGTCAGCCGGTCCGATACGCCATCGACAGCCCCCCCCGGTACCGATGCGGCGAGACTCTCCAACTGCGCCGCCGCGCCATCGGCCAGCCGGGCCAGGGCAAAGCTGTTCTCCGCCTGATGGACCGACGCGATCAGGAACAGAAGCCGCTCGGCCATCGCCAGCCAGCGCTGAACGCCCACGTCCTCGACCCCGCGCAGTCCCGGTTCCGCCAGGGCATCGGCCATCCGCCGCACGTCGCGGGTGCGGTCGGCCAAGGCCCGGCGGGCGGCGACGCGGGCGGTCACGCCGCGGTCGATGGCGTCGCGCAGCCGCAGGATCTCGTCGCGCTGCTGCTTCAGCCCGGCGATCCGCCTTGCCTGGGGGGCATTGGACGAGTCCATCTCCGCCAGCAGCCGGTCATAGCCGTCCAGTTGGTCCGCCAACCCCTGCTTGATCGTTTCACGACCGAAATTGTCGTCCGACAGAGCCAGCTGTTCCAGGGTCCGCATGATCCGCTGATGCTGGCGCTCCAGCTTGGCGGAGGCGACGACGGCCGGAAACTGCTCCGACGTCACCTTGGTGATTCCGGCATGCAGGCCGTCGAAGGCGATATAGGCGCCAAGCCCGATCAGGAAGGCGACCAGACCATTGAAGGCGAGAGCGCCGAACAGACGCGCGCCGACGCCGATCCTCACCACGCCCGCCTTTCCGGCTTCGGACCTGCCGGTCTCCGACTCGCTGCCGCCCGCCATTCCCAATCCCGCCAGTCCCGTCCAGACGCCCAGCCCCAACACCTACACCGACACCCCCAATCGTTTGCGCGGTGCCGTGGGCAGCGTATCATAGCGGCGCCGTAGGATAAGGGGAGAAGGATGGGGCTGAAGCCTGTTGCCGCCGCGCTGGGACTGATTATGGCGCTCGTCCCGGCGGTTGGCGGAACCGCCGCCGGGGCGCAGCCGGACGCGCAGCCCGTACCCAACGGGGACCGCCCCGTCCTGGCGGAGATCGAGAGGCGGGGGGTGGTTCGCTGCGGCGTGTCCTTCAATCCCGGCTTCGCCGCCAACGACGACAACGGACGGCCGGTCGGCTTCATGGTCGATCTGTGCCGGGCGCTGGCCGCCGCCGTCCTGGGCAAGGCCGACGCCGTGGAAATCCGCCGCCTGTCCAAGCCGCAGGAATTCGACGCCGTCGCCGCCGGCGAGGTCGACGTGTCCTTCGCCCAGACCTCCTGGACGCTGAGCCGCGACGCGACCTACGCCGTCGATTTCGGCCCGCCGGTCTTCCACGACGTGCAGGGGATCGCCGCATGGCGCCTGCCCGACGGCCGGTCGGCGTTGGACGGAACCGAACTGACGGTCTGCGTCCCAGCCGGAACCACCACCCAGGCCGAGCTGGAGGCGCTGGTTGTCGGTGGCAAGCGGCCCTGGAAGCTGCGCAGCTTCCCCGGCTGGCCCGATACGCTGGAGGCCTTCCTCAGCCGCGACTGCACGGCGCTCAGCGCCGATCGGGCACTGCTGACCACCGCGCTGCATATGCTGGAGTCGCCCAGGGAAGCGCTGGAGATCGCCGACGCCCCTCTGCCGTCACGCGAGCCGCTGGCGCCGCTGACGCCGAACACCGACCGCATGTGGATGGCGGCGGTGCGCTGGACCATCTATGCGCTGTTTCTGGCCGAGGATGCCGGCGTTACCGGCGCCAACGCCAATTTCCAGCGGATCACCGGCGGCAGCGAGATGCGGCGCCTGCTGTCCGGCCTGCCGGAGGTCGCGGCGAAGGCGGGCCTGCGCCCGGACTGGGCCTATCAGGCGGTGGTGCAGGTCGGGAATTACGGCGAGATCTTCGAGCGCAACCTGGGCGCCCGCTCCCCCTTCAAGCTGGAACGCGGACCGAACCGGCCCTGGACACAGGGCGGGCTGCTCTACGCCCCGGTGTTCCAGTAGGCGTTGCCGTTCAGGCGGAGGACACCGCACCTGTCCAAAAGATCACTGTAGCCCAATACCGCAACGGCTGATACCCCCGACCATGGTAGGGGGTGACGCGGATAATTTGGTAAGCACACTATCAGTCAGAAAACCAAGGAGCGGGCTCGGTCATCAGTTCATATGACTGCAATGCACCGCTCGCTAAAAACCAACCGGATTACATGACCATTCACTTGGGAGGGTGAAGACCATGGCCTATGCGGCTTCGTCGGGCGATGCCGTCCGACCGATGACGGGCGAGGAGAAGAAAGTCATCTTCGCGTCCTCGCTCGGGACCGTTTTCGAGTGGTACGACTTCTATCTCTACGGTTCGCTCAGCGCGGTCATCGCCGCGCAGTTCTTTTCCGGGGTCAACCCGACCGCGGCCTTCATCTTCGCGCTGATGGCCTTTGCCGCCGGCTTCGCCGTCCGGCCCTTCGGCGCCCTGGTCTTCGGCCGTCTCGGCGACATGATCGGCCGCAAATACACCTTCCTGGTCACCATCCTGATCATGGGCGTGTCGACCTTCATCGTCGGCATCCTGCCTAACTACGCATCCATCGGCATCGCCGCCCCGATCATCCTGATCATCCTGCGCCTGCTGCAAGGCCTCGCGCTGGGCGGTGAATATGGCGGTGCCGCGACCTATGTCGCCGAACATGCGCCGCACGGCCGCCGCGGCAACTACACCTCCTGGATCCAGACCACCGCGACTCTCGGCCTGTTCCTGTCGCTGCTGGTCATCCTGGGCTGCCGCGTGTCGATGTCGCCGGAGGATTTCAACGCCTGGGGCTGGCGCATCCCGTTCCTGATCTCCATCGTGCTGCTCGGCATCTCGGTGTGGATCCGCCTGATGCTGAACGAATCGCCCGCCTTCAAGAAAATGAAGGACGAGGGAAAGCACTCCAAGGCGCCGCTGACCGAATCCTTCGGTGAATGGAAGAACCTGAAGATCGTGCTGCTCGCCCTGTTCGGCCTCGTCGCCGGTCAGGCCGTGGTGTGGTACACGGGCCAGTTCTACGCCCTGTTCTTCCTGACCCAGACGCTGAAGGTCGATGCCCAGGCGGCCAACCTGATGATCGCGGCGGCCCTGCTGATCGGCACGCCCTTCTTCGTGATCTTCGGCACGCTGGCGGACAAGATCGGACGCAAGCCGATCATCATGGCCGGCCTGCTTCTGGCCTGCCTGACCTACTTCCCGCTGTTCAAGGGCATCACCCACTACGCCAACCCGGCGCTGGAGGAAGCCATCGCGACCTCGCCGGTCGTCGTGGTGGCCGATCCGAACGAATGCTCGTTCCAGTTCAACCCGGTCGGCACCAGCCAGTTCACCAGCTCCTGCGACATCGCCAAGAGCGCGCTGGTCCGGCGCGGCATCCCCTACACCAACGAAGTGGCCCCGGCGGGCACCGTCGCCTCGATCAAGGTCGGCAGCACGGTCATCCCCAGCTACACCGCAGCCCCGCAGGCCAGCACGACCGTGTCGCTCAGCCACGGCCCGACCGCCTCGCACGCGCCGACCGACGCCAAGGCCGCCGGCGCCGCCTTCGACAAGGGCCTGGGCGATGCGCTGAAGACCGCCAACTATCCGCCGAAGGCCGATCCGGCCCGCATTGACACGGTGATGGTCGTCGCCCTGCTCACCGTCCTGGTCATCTACGTGACGATGGTTTACGGCCCGATCGCCGCGATGCTGGTGGAGATGTTCCCGACCCGCATCCGCTACACCTCGATGTCGCTGCCCTACCACATCGGCAACGGCTGGTTCGGCGGCTTCCTGCCGACCACCTCCTTCGCCATCGTGGCAGCGACCGGCGACATCTACTCGGGCCTCTGGTACCCGATCATCATCGCCGCCGCGACCCTGGTGATCGGCCTGCTGTTCGTCCGCGAAACCAAGGACGTGGACATCTACCAGCACGACTGAGGCGAATTTGACCGGACAGCGAATTTGACCGTGCCATAATTCGGCAAAAGGAAACGGGCGGAGGGGATGACCCTCCGCCCGCTTGCCGTCCGCAATCCGCCGTCAGGCGATCGACAGCGTCGCCTGCTGCTGCAGAGCATCGGCCGACGCAAAGGCGGTGCCGGTGCTGGTGCCGAGCGGAGCGGCGCTGCGGCCCTCCTCATAGCCCTGGGCGACGTAATGGGCGGTCGCCGCCTGCAGGTCGCCGCCGAAGGCCGCCTGCAGGTCGGGATAGCGGGCCAGATAGGCGGAGGCATTGAAGTCCAGGCTCCGCCCCTCGTTCCGGCCGTAGGTCGCGTAATGCAGCGCCGCCGCCGTCGGATCGTTGCCGAAGGCCTGGATCAGATCCGGATTGGCCGCCAGATAGCTGGTGGCGTCGAAGTCGGCCTGACGGTTCTCGTTGCGGCCGACCTCGATGTAATGGCGGGTCGCCTCGGCCGTGTCGGTGCCGAAGGCCGCGGCAAGATCGGGGTTGTCGGCCAGATAGCCGGCGGCGTTGAAGGTCAGGGCGCGCCCTTCGCTCCAGCCGAAGGTCCGGTAATGATCGAAGGCGGCGTCGCTTTCGGTGTTGTAGACGGCGGCGAGGTCCGGGTTGGCCGCGAGGTAGGACAAGGCGTCGAACACCGGGGCGGTGGCGCTGGCAACCGTCTGGTCGGTGTACTGGATGAACTCGACATTGGTCAGCCGGTCGTAGCCGCCGGCGTCGATCACGTAGATCTCGCCGTTGTGCTTGACCGCGCCGCTGTCGGCCAGCGACGCGCTGCGGGCGACCGTGTCGATCCCGTCGCTGCCGTCGATGATGTTCACGCCGCTGCCGCCATCGAGCAGATCGTCGCCCATGCCGCCGTTGATGGTGTCGTCGCCGGCATAGGCGCGGATCGTGTCGTTGAAATCGGATCCGGTGAAGGTGTCGTTGCCGCCCAGCAGCGCCGCGCGGATCGCTCCGGGATCGGTGCCGGCGGCCTCCCAGCCCAGCGCCGTCGCGACCGGCAGGTTCAGCTGCGATACCGACAGGCCGGGGATGCCGTTCGTCGAGTTGGTGACGCTGGAGATGGTGCCTCCGGTCAGGGTCTGACCAGCGGCGTCATAGGTGAAATTGCCGCGGAAATCGGTGGAGCGGCCGTCGGCATAGTTGATGACGAGCTGGTTGGGTGTTGCCACGGCAACCGTGCCGCCCCGGATGCCCGTAACCCCGAGATCGTCGGTGTTGATGCTGGTCTGGGAACCGGCGCTGACCGATACCATTCGGACTCTCCTTAACCTTGCGTGTTCGACCAAAGGCTTCACAGCCCGGCAGAAAGAACAACGGAAGGCCGATTCTGTCCCGACCTCTCCGGGCGTGCGGTCGTACGGCCCCCTTTGCCCCCTCCGGCGGCGACGACACTCTTTTGCGTGCGGCCGAAGGTGGAGTCCCAACGTGGGCGCGGCGCCGGCACGCGCTCTGTGATAGGCTGTCGCTCGCAGGGAGAGAGAATCAAAAGCGGGATGCGAAAAGCCCCATGGAAAGCTGGTTCATCCTGGCCGCATCGATGGCCTATCTGCTGTCGCTGTTCGCCATCGCGTGGTACGGCGACCGGACCGGCGACCAGGGCGCCGAGCGGCGCACGCCCTGGCTCTACGCGCTGAGCTTCGGCGTCTACTGCACCTCCTGGACCTTCTACGGCGCGGTGGGGCGGGCGGCCACCGGGGGTTTCTATTTCCTGCCGATCTATATCGGGCCGATCCTGATGATCGGATTGGGCTGGCCGGTGCTGGCCCGCATCGTGCGGGTGGCGAAGTCGGAGAACGTCGTCTCCATCTCCGACTTCCTGTCGGCCCGCTACGGCAAGAGCCGCAGCCTGGCGGCACTCGTCACAGTCGCCGCTGTGATCGGGCTGCTGCCCTACATCGCCCTGCAATTGAAGGCGATAAGCGTCAGCTTCGAGATTCTGGCCGGGGCGTCGCTGGGGACCGACCTGAACCAGATGCCGGGTGGCACCGCGCTGATGGCGGCATTGCTGATGGCGGCCTTCGCCATCCTGTTCGGCGTGCGCAGCGTGTCGGCCAACGAACACCACCGCGGCCTGATGATGGCCATCGCCGCGGAATCGGTGGTGAAGCTGGCGGCGGCGCTGGCGGTGGGCGGCGCCATCGCCTATTCGGTCTTCGGCGATCCGGCCACCTTCTTCGAAGCGGCGGCGAACCATCCCGGCTTCCTCGACCTGATCCGGCTGGACAGCATCGGCGCCGACTGGTGGGTGGCCTGCCTGCTGTCGGCGCTGGCGATCCTGTGCCTGCCGCGCCAGTTCCATGTCGCGGTGGTGGAGAACACCCATGGCGGCGACGTGCGGTCGTCGGCCAAGCTGTTCCCCGCCTATCTGGTCGCCATCAACCTGTTCGTGCTGCCGGTGGCGCTGGCCGGGCTGATGCTGTTCCCGGACGGCACGACCAATGCCGACACCTTCATGGTCTCCATCCCCTTGAGCCAGGGCTGGCCGTGGCTGGCGCTGGCCGCCTTCATCGGCGGCCTGTCGGCGGCCACCAGCATGATCCTGGTGGAGATGGTGGCGCTCAGCACCATGATCTGCAACGACGTCGCCGTGCCGCTGCTGATGGCACTGCGCCCCGACGACCGGCGGCTGCGCGACGACCCGGCGGGCATCCTGCTGTTGATCCGCCGGTCGGCGGTGATCGTGCTGGTTCTGCTGTCCTACGGCTGCTACCGGCTGATCGGCCCGGCCTTCCCGCTGGCGACCATCGGCATGATGAGCTTCACCGCGGTGGCGCAGTTCGCCCCCGCCCTGCTCGGCGGCCTGATCTGGAGCCGCGCCAGCCGCGCCGGCGCCTTCGCCGGCATCTGCGCCGGCTTCCTCGGCTGGGCCTACACCATGCTGCTGCCGTCCTTCGCCGATGCGGGATGGCTGGCTTCCAGCGCCTTGCGGGAGGGGCCGTTCGGCCTGACCGGCCTCAGCCCGGTGGCACTGGCCGGCATCGCCGGCATCGACCCGCTGACCAATGCCGCGCTGTGGAGCCTGGGGCCGAACATCCTGCTGTTCGTGCTGGTCTCTCTGCTGACCCGGCCGTCGACGCTGGAGCGCCAGCAGGCCGCGCGCTTCATCAGCCTGCGCCGCTCCGCCGACGGAGAGGCCACCGGGCCGCGCGGTGCCACGCTGGCCGACCTGCACGATCTCGCCGTCCGCTATGTCGGGCAGGCCCGCGCCGACGCCGCCTTCTGCCGCTTCACCGGGGTGGAGGACGGCGATCTTCGCACCGCGTTGCTGACCCGCACCGACGGCGAGGCGATCCAGCTGACCGAGCGGCTGCTCGCCGGCGCCGTCGGCTCCGCCTCGGCCCGCGTGGTGGTGGCCGGCCTGCTGTCCGACCGCCGGCTGTCGCGCACCGACGCGCGGTCCATCATCGACGAGGCGTCGCGCGCCATCCTGAAACAGCATGAGCTGCTGCGCGCCACGGTGGAGAACGTGCCGCAGGGCATCGCCGTGTTCGACGAGGATTGGCGCGTCGCCACCTGGAACAACCAGTTCCTGGTCCTGCTGGACCTGCCCGACGGCTTCGTGCAGGTCGGCACCTCGCTGCAGGAGATCGTCGGGCTGATCGCGCGGCGCGGCGAATATGGCCGCAACGGCGAGATCGAAACCCTGCTGGAGCGCCGTTCCGACCCGCGCCGCCGCAACAAGCCGGACGTCTACGAGCGGGTGCGTCCCGACGGCACGGTGCTGGAGATCGCCACCAACCCGATGCCGGGTCCGAAGCCCGGCGGCGGCGGCTTCGTCGCCGTCTACACCGACGTCACCGAACGCCACCGTGCCGCCGCCGCCCTGCGCGAAGCCAACGAGACCTTGGAACGCCGTATCGAGGAGCGCACCCACGCCCTGTCCGAAGCAAAGGCGGAGGCCGAGCGCGCCAACCGCGGCAAGACCCGCTTCCTCGCCGCCGCCAGCCACGACCTGCTGCAGCCGCTGCACGCCGCCCGCCTGTTCCTGTCCGCCCTGGCCGAACGCAACGGCGACAGCGCCATCCGCCAGATCGACACCTCCTTGCGGTCGGTGGAGCAGATCCTGGGCGACCTGCTGGACGTCTCCAAGATCGACAGCGGCGTGGTGAAGCCGAACCCGGTGCCGATGCGCATCGAGGAGCTGCTGAAGCCGCTGGGTGAGGAGTTCACCGTCCTGGCGAGCCGCCACGGGCTGGGGCTGCGGGTGGTCGACTGCTCCGCCATCGTGCACAGCGACCCGACGCTGCTGCGGCGCATCCTGCAGAACTACCTCGCCAACGCCGTGCGCTACACCCGCACCGGCCGCATCCTGCTGGGCTGCCGCCGCCGCGGGGATTTCCTGTCAATCGAGGTGTGGGACACCGGTCCCGGCATTCCCGAGCACAAGGTTCCGGAAATCTTCATGGAGTTCCGCCAGCTCGACAACGACGCCGATGACCGTGGCAAGGGTCTGGGGCTCGGCCTCGCCATCGTCGAGCGATTGGCCGGCATCCTCGGCCACACGGTGCAGGTGCGCTCCAGGGTCGGGCGGGGCAGCGCCTTTTCCGTCCTGGTGCCGCTGACCGACGAGCCGGTCGCCGCCCGCGCCGTGGTGGTCCGCCCGCGCGGCCGCGACCTGAGCGGCGTCCTGGTGCTCTGCCTGGAAAACGAGCCCGCCATCGCCCGCGCCACCGAGGATCTGCTGTCGAGCTGGTCCTGCCGCGTCGTGACCGCGGCGGCGCCCGACCTCGCCCTGGCGAAGCTGGGTGGACGCACGCCCGACGTGATCCTGACCGACTACCACCTAGACCGCAGCCTGACGGGAGTGGAGGCCTTGGCGACCCTGCGCGCCGCGCTGGGCAGCGACCTGCCCGCCGCCGTGGTCACCGCCGACCGCGACGCCGCCGTGCGCGAGGACATCGAAGCGGCGGGCTGCCGCCTGCTCTACAAGCCGGTACGTCCGGGCGCGCTCAGGGCGTTGCTGGGGCAGTTGCTGGCGGAGGGGCAGCGGATGGCAGGGTGAGGGTTATGCCCCCTCCCTAACCCTCCCCCACCTTCGGTGGGAGAGGGGACTGCCGCCGCACGCCGACAAAGCTCCTGTCCCCTCTCCCGCGATCGGACCGGCCTTTGGCCGGCCGAGGGCGGGGGAGGGATAGGGAGGGGGCTACGCCTCCCTCACTCCACCGGGGGCGGCGGCGCGGACGACAATGCCAGCTGGCTCGCCAGCACCGCGGCCTGCGTCCTCGTCAGCACGCCCAGCTTGCGCAGGATCGTCGTGACGTGGGCCTTCACCGTGGTCTCGGCGACGTTCATCTCGTAGGCGATCTGCTTGTTCAGCTTGCCCTCGGCGATGCCGGCCAGGACGCGGAGTTGCTGCGGGGTCAGGGTGGCGGCGCGCTGGGCTGGGTCGGGGGCGTCGGTCTCGGGGCCGCCGTTGATCTCCGGCAGCCACAGCTCGCCGTCCAGCACGGCATGGATCGCCTCGACGATCTGGGTGTTGGGGGCGGATTTCGGCACGAAGCCGGAAGCGCCATAGTCGATGGCGCGCTGGATCGTCACCGGATCCTCAGACGCCGACACCACGATCACCGGGATCGCCGGATGTTCGGAGCGCAGCATCATCAGCCCGATCAGGCCGCTCATGCCGGGCATGTGCAGGTCGAGCAGGATGATGTCCGGCGGTTCCCCGGTGTCCAGCAGCGGCTTGATCTGCTCGAATCGCGACGCCTCCAGGATCACGGCGCCGGGGATCGCCTGCCCGATGGTCTGGGTCAGGGCGGTGCGCATCAGCGGGTGGTCGTCGGCGATCAGAATGCGGTGCGACATCGGCCTTCTTGGACTTTCCGGGTATGGACATTCCGGGTTTAAAACCGTTCCAGCAGTATCCGCTTGCAGCCGCCCGTTGACAACTGCGCCCAATGCCGCGCGTCGACGTTTCCGAGAGATTTTATCCTTATCCGTCCGCGGACGGAATGGCCCCGGCGCTGGTGCGTTCGTGGATGGCCTGTCGCCGGAAGCGGTACAACTCCGCCGGCCGGCCACCGGTCTGGCTTTCATACCGTCCGGTGGGCTCGACGAAGCCGCCGGAGATCATCAGACGCCGGAAATTCTGCTTGTGCACCCGCTCGCCAGACAACGCCTCCACCACCAACTGCAGCTGGTGCAGGGTGAAGGTCGGCGGCAGCAGTTCAAAGACGATGGGGCGATAGCGCAGCTTGCCGCGCAGCCGTTCCAGCGCGGTGGCCAGGATGCGCCGGCCGTCGCGCGCCATCGGACGACCCAGCGCCCGCGGCATCGGCCCGCCGGCCTGTACCGACGCATCGACCCGCGCGGCGAGATCGCGGTCGCGGAAGGACTCCACCACCAGCCCGGCCTCGTAAAGCAGTTCGAAGCGCTCCAGGACCCGCTCCATGTCCCACTCGGCCCCGTCCAAGCCGAAAGCCATCTGGGCGCGCTCGGCCCGGCGCAGGCGGGTCTCCTCGTCGGGGGCCGAGGCGATCCAGCCGCCGAGCGTCGGGACGATCACGCCGTCCAGCAGCGGCGGGCGCTGGTCGCGCCAATCCTCCCACGGGAAATGGTCGTAGAGGTCGCGCCATTCCGCCGAGGCATCGCCGCCCAGCGGGCCGTCGCGGACCAGGGCCAGATAGCCGACCACGACCGAGCGCGGACCGCCGAACAGTTCGTGCGGATCGCGGTAACGGTCGCCGAAGGTGTAGAGCTGCTCGACATAGCGCAGCGCGAGACCCGACAGCCCTTCCGCCACCGCGCGCACGCCCTCCTGCAGGGTGCGGAAACGGTCGGGCTCGAAGGGCGCGCCGGGCAGGGCGTCGCGATGCGGCAACGGCTCGTCGCCGCGCCGGTGGTCTTCCGGCACGGAAAAGCCGCTGCGCACCGTCACGACGCGCGGCGTCCCGCCGGCCACCGCGACGATGGCGACCGACAGGCCGAGTTGGAGGGGCTGGGTCACGGGGTGTACGCGCTTCTCCCTCTCCCCCCCGGGGAGAGGGGACTCAATGAGAGGTAGGTTCAGTCCGTTCAACGCTTGTCCAGCGGCACGAAGGGACGGGCGGCGTTGCCGGTAAAGAGCTGACGGGGGCGGCCGATCTTCTGGGCCGGATCCTCGATCATCTCCTTCCACTGGCTGATCCAGCCGACGGTGCGGGCGAGCGCGAACAGCACGGTGAACATGCTGGTCGGGAAGCCCATCGCCTTCAGGATGATGCCCGAATAGAAATCGACGTTCGGATAGAGCTTCTTCTCGATGAAATACTCGTCCGACAGGGCGATCTTCTCCAGCTCCATGGCGATTGCCAGATGCGGCTCGTCATGGATGCCCAGGCGGTCGAGAACCTGATAGCAGGTCTCGCGCATGATCTTGGCGCGCGGGTCATAGTTCTTGTAGACCCGGTGGCCGAAGCCCATCAGGCGGAAGCTGTCGTTCTTGTCCTTGGCGCGGCGGACGAATTCGGGAATGCGGTCGACAGAGCCGATCTCCTCCAGCATCTTCAGCACGGCCTCGTTGGCGCCGCCATGGGCCGGACCCCACAGCGCCGCGATGCCCGACGCGATGCAGGCGAACGGGTTGGCGTGGGACGAGCCGGCGAGGCGGACGGTGGAGGTCGAGGCGTTCTGCTCGTGGTCGGCATGCAGGATGAAGATCTTGTCCATCGCCTCGGACAGGACCGGATCGACCGTCCATTCCTCGCAGGGCGTGCCGAAGGTCATGTAGAGGAAGTTTTCCGCGTAGGTCAGGTCGTTGCGCGGATACATGAACGGTTCGCCGACCGTGTACTTGTGGGCCATGGCGGCGAGTGTCGGCATCTTGGCGATGAGGCGGTGCGCGGCGATCTTGCGCTGCACCGGATCGAAGATGTCGGTGGAATCGTGATAGAAGGCCGACAGCGCGCCGACGACGCCGCACATGATCGCCATCGGGTGGGCATCGCGGCGGAAGCCGCTGTAGAACTTGGTCAGCTGTTCGTGCACCATCGTGTGGTAGGTGATGGTGCGCTCGAAATCGGCCTTCTGCTGCGGGTTCGGCAGTTCGCCGTTCAGCAGCAGGTGGCAGACCTCCAGGAAGTCGCAGTTCTCGGCCAGATCGGCGATGGCATAGCCACGGTGCAGCAGGACGCCCTCGTCGCCGTCGATGTAGGTGATGGCCGAATCGCAGGCGGCGGTGGAGGTAAAGCCGGGATCGTAGGTGAAATAGCCGGTCTCGGCATAGAGCTTGCGGATGTCGATCACGTGGGGACCGGTGGACCCGCCCAGCAGCGGCAGCTTCAGCGTCTTTCCGGTGGCGTCATCGGTCAGCGTGACGGTGCCGACCTGGGTCACATCGCCGTGCGGCGTATGCTTGCTCGATTCCATGACCTTATCACACTCCTTGCTGTCCGGCCGCGCGGCGCCTTCCGGTCTCCGCCGCCGGACCATGGTGGTTGGCCCGTTCTTCGCGCGCTTTGGCACCTCGCGGCGCCGCGCCGTCTTCTCCCGGTCTCCGAAGGATCGGTCAGGATCGGAACCCGCACCCGTCCACTGTCGTTGACTCCTCCGGAAGATAGCAGAGGACATCATGACCGACACGCCTCAAACGCGCATCCCCTCCGAAGGAATGCCCCACCCAAACAAATCCGCATCGGACAAACCCGCATCGGGCAAATCCGGTTCCGATACCCACGACCAGACGCCGGCGGGCGAACGCTCCCCGCGCGAGGACATGAGCAAGACGCCCGGCGACGGCACCCTGCAGGACGCCACCCCGGCCGGCATGTCGTCGAAGGAACTGCGGGAACGGGCCGAAGACACCGACGGCTCGACCCAGCCCGGCACCGGCTGACGACATTCCGGCAGGCTGGATTCCGGGAGAGGCTCAGGCCGCCGGCCGCTCCACGCCGGTGCGCTCGCGCAAGGAACGCTCCAGACGGGCGGCCTCGCGCAGCAGCACCGGCAGAAGCTGGGCGGCCTGCGCCGTGTCGCCGTTGCGGCAGATCACCTCCATCCGCCAGGCGAGGTGCATGACCGCCATCCCGCCGAAACTGCCGGCGAGGCTGGACAGGTCGTGCGCCTCCCCGGCCAGCGCCCGCATGTCGAGGTCGCCGGCCGGGACCGACCGCGCCATCGCCGAAAGCCTTTCCAGCCGGCGGGACACGTCGTCGAGGAAGCTGTCGACGATCAGGGCAAGATTGTCGGCACCCACCGTCTCGACCAGATCGGCCAGCACCGCTTCGTCCAGAACTTCGCCGGGATCGCCGTCGCCGCTGCCATTGCCGCTGCCATTTCCGCCGCCGACACTGCCATCTGCCGCCGCATGTTCGCTCCCGGCCTCGGTCATCCAGCGGTCCAGCGCCGCCAGCAGTCCGGCGCGGCTGATCGGCTTGGTCAGGTAATCGCTCATGCCCGCGCGCAGGCACAGCTCGCGCGTGCCCGGCATGGCGTCCGCGGTGAGGGCAATGATCGGCAGGCCGGCGAGCCGCCCGCCGCGCGCGCGGATCGCCTGCGCGGCCTCCAGCCCGTCCATGCCCGGCATCTGCACGTCCATCAGCACCAGGTCGATGCCGCCGCGGCAGGCCGCCGCCACCGCCTGCTCCCCATCCTCCGCCACCTCGACCGTGTAGCCCAGCTTGCGCAGCAGGGTGGTGGCGAACAGCTGGTTGGTGCGGTTGTCCTCCGCCAGCAGGATGCTGCCGCTGCGCGCCGGCTCCTCGCCGCGGTCGGCAGGCTGTCCCTCGGCGGGCTGCCTGTCCGCCGAAGAGGGCGGTACGGCTGCCTGGAACAGTCCGGTCAGGCAGCCGGCCAGCGCACTCTGGCGCAGCGGACGGTTGAGGATGGCGTGGGCCAGCCCCTGGACCGGTCCGCAGTCGGCCCGTGCCGCGGGTCCCAGCCCGGCAATCAGCACGCGGCGGGTGCCGCCCAGCATCGGATTGCCGGCAATGGCCGCCAGCAGGGAGTCGCCGCCCATGCCCGGCATGGTCTGGTCCACCAGCACCACGTCGAAGTGCCGGCCGCCGGCCGCCGCGCGCGTCAGCGCCTCCAGCGCATCGGGGCCATTGTCCACCGTCGTCGGCCGGGCGCCCAGGCTGTCGAGCATCGCCGCCAGCACCCGGCGGTTCACCGCCAGATCGTCCACCACCAAAGCACGGCGCCCGGCCAGCGGCTGTTCGGCCGGCTGCGGCGCCTCGTCGAGCAGGGCCAGCGGCAGATCGACCAGGAAGCGGCTGCCGGCACCCAGGCTGCTCTCCACCGCGATGCTGCCGCCCATCAGTTCCGACAGCTGGCGGCAGATCGCCAGCCCCAGCCCGGTTCCGCCGAACTTCCGGGTGATCGACCCGTCCACCTGCTGGAACTTGTTGAACAGGGTGGGCAGCGCCTCCGCCGGAATGCCGATGCCGGTATCGGTCACGGTCATGCGCAAAACCAGATGGGCCTCGGTGGCGTCCAGCGCCTCCAGTTCCACCGCGACCGACCCCTGATCGGTGAATTTCACCGCATTGCCGACCAGATTGACCAGGATCTGCCGGATGCGTGTCGGATCGCCCAGCAGGGTGCGGCGCAGGAACGGGTCGATGTAGAAGCCGATCTCGATCCCCTTCTCGTGGGCGCGGGGGGTCAGCAGTTCCACCACCCCCTCCACCAGATCGGCGGGGTCGAAGGGCAGCGTTTCGATGGTGACGCGGCCGGCCTCCAGCTTCGAGATGTCGAGGATGTCGTTGATGATGGTCAGCAGCGCGTTGGAGGAGCTGCGGATAGCCTGGGCGAACTGGTGCTGCTCTGCCGTCAGGGGCGTGTCGAACAGCAGTTCCGTCATGCCCATGATGCCGTTCATCGGCGTGCGGATCTCGTGGCTCATCGCCGCCAGGAATTCCGATTTCGCCTGGGTCGCCGCCTCGGCGCGGGCCCGCAGGGCGTCGGCCTCCTCGCGGGCGGCGTCCAGACCTTCGGCCAGCGCGCACATGTCGGCCGCCTGACGCTGCAGTTCCGCCTCGAAGCGCTTGCGTTCGGTGATGTCGGTGCGGGTGCACACCAGCGCCCCGCTGCTGGTGCGGTTCTCCGCCACCAGGATCCAGCGGCCGTCGGGCAGTTCCCGCTCGAAAGGCGGGCCGGGATTGCGGTGCTGCGCCAGTTCCGCCTGGATCCACGCCTCGTTGTTCGGGCCGTCCGGATTGGCCGCGAATTCGCCGTTGGCGATCGCCGCGCGCAGGATCTCCTCGAAGGGGCGGCCGGGCGTCAGCAGCGGGGCGGTCAGCGGATGCGCCTCCCGGTAGCGCTGGTTGCACAGGATCAGCCGGTCGTCGGAATCGAAATAGGCCAGACCTTCCGGCACCGCTTCGATGGCGTCGTCCAGTGTCTGCTTGGCGAGCCGGAGTTCCTCCTCCGTCATCTTGTCGCGCGTGATGTCGGTATGGGCGCCGACCATGCGCACCACCCGCCCCTCGGCATCGCGGATGTGGATGGCGCGGCTCAGGATGTAGACGGTGTGGCCCTGCTTGTGGCGGAAGCGCTGCACCGCCTCGAATTTCGGGATCAGGCCGGCATTGTAGGCCCGCACCATCTCCAGGGCGGCGATGCGATCCTCCTCGAAGATCAGGCCCGCCCACATGTCCAGACTGTTCGCCAGCTCGTCGTCGCGGTAGCCCAGCTGCTCCTTCCAGGTGGGGGAGAACCAGATGGCGCCGGTGTCCAGCGCCCAATCCCAGATGCCGTCCCGCGTCGCCTGGACGGTGAGATCCAGCAGTTCGCGGTTCGACCGCAGTTCCGCCTCTTCCCGCTTGGCGTCGGTGATGTCCTGGACGACGCCCAGCAGCCCGATCGGCCGGCCGGCCGGCCCCCATTCGGCCATGCCGCGGATGAAGACGTGGCGCAGCGTGCCGTCCGGACGGATGATCCGCGCCTCGACGGAGAACCCCTCGCCGGTCGCCCGCGCCCGCTCGACCAGCGGGGCGATCTTCGGCAGATCGTCGGGATGGTAGGCGCCGCGCGACATGTCGACGGTCGGCGGGCCGTCCTGCGGGCTCAGGCCCATGATGCGGTAGACCTCGTCCGACCAGCGGCGGGTGTCGGTGACGAAGTCGATGTACCAGTGCCCGAACTGGCCGATCTCCTCGGCCAGGTTCAACAGCCGGGAGCGGTCGCGCAATTCGGCTTCCGCCTGCTGGCGCCGGGTCACCTCGCGGCGAAGCTCCAGCTCGTCCACCACCAGCCGGGCGAGCTGGGTCAGGGTTTCCGCCTCCCGCGCGTCAAACCCGCCGCGGGGGGCGTCGTCGATTACGCAGAGCGTGCCCAGCTTGTGGCCGTCCGCCACCAGCGGCGCGCCGGCATAGAAGCGGATGTTGGGTTCCCCGGTGACCAGCGGATTGCCGGCGAAGCGTGGGTCCTTCGTCGCGTCCGGCACCACCAGGACGCCGTCGTCGAGGATGGCATGGGCGCAGAAGGCGAGGTCGCGGTGCGTCTCCTCCACGCCCAACCCGATGCGGCTCTTGAACCACTGGCGGTTCCGGTCGATCAGCGAGACCAGCGCGATGCGCGTGCCGAAGAAATGCCGGGCGAGCCGTGTGATGTTGTCGAAGCCGGACTCCGCCGGGGTGTCGAGGACGCAATAGGACTCCAGAACCGCCAGCCGCCGCTCCTCGTCCGGGGGCAGCGCCGCAGGAACCGCACCGGCCGCGTCCCCGCTCAAGTGGCGTTCCCCTGGGTGGCATTCCCTTGGGTGGCAGCCCCGTCCGCGGCGCGCCACTGCTGCAGCTTGCGGTAGATGGTGGACGGGCTGATCTCCAGCATCAGGGCGGCGCGCGGCACGTCGTCGCCACTGAGCCGCAGGGCCTTGAGGATCATCTCCTTCTCCACCTGCCACAGCGGAAGGACGGCACCGTCCTCCGCCGGCTCGCCGCCTGCCGGGTTGCCGGCACCGGCGTCCATGCCGATCCCGCCGGCCCCGGTCAGGGGCGGCAGCATCTCCAGCACCACCTGCGGTCCGTCGTTCAGCACGACGACGTTGCGCAGCACGTTCTGAAGCTGCCGCACGTTGCCCGGCCAATCATGGGCGCGCAGCCGCGCCTCCACCTCCGGAGCGAAGGCCACCAGGGATTTCCCCTCCTCCCGCGCATAGTCGATCAGCAAGGAGCGGGCGATCTCGATCACGTCGTCGCCGCGGTCGCGCAGCGGCGGCAGGGCGAGCGGAATGACGTGCAGCCGGTAATAGAGATCCTCGCGGAAACGGCCGGCCTGCACCTCGGCCAGCGGATCGCGGTTGGTGGCGGCGACGAATCGCACGTCCACCCGCTCCTCCCGCCCGCTGCCCACCGGACTGACGGTGCCGGTCTGGACGAAGCGCAGCAGCTTGCTCTGCAGTTCCACCGGCATTTCGCAGATCTCGTCCAGGAACAGCGTGCCGCCGTCGGCCAGTAGCGCCGCACCCGGCCGGTCGCCCGCCGCCCCGGTGAAGGCGCCCTTCACATGGCCGAAAATCTCCGATTCCAGCAGTTCCTTCGGAATGGCGGCGCAGTTCAGCGCGATGAAGGCGCGGTCGCGCCGCGGGCTGGCGCGGTGGATGGCCTGGGCAGCCACCTCCTTGCCGGTCCCGCTCTCTCCCGTGATGAAGACGTTGGCGCGGCTGGCCGCCACGCTTTCGATGGTGCGGTAGACCGCCTGCATCTCGGGCGAACTGCCGATGAAACCATGGAAGCGCCCACGGTCGAGATCCTTGCGGTATCCCTCCACCATGCGCGCCAGCGTCCGCCGTTCCAGCGCATTGCGCAAGGTCAGGTTCAGGCGGTCGGCATTGAAGGGCTTCACGATGAAGTCGAAGGCGCCCAGCTTCATCGCCTCCACCGCCAGATCGATGGAGCCGTGGGCGGTGATGATGACCACCGATACGCTCGGGTCGCGGGCGTGCAGAGCCTGCAGCACCTCCAGCCCGTCCATGTCCGGCAGCTTAAGGTCCAGGATCACCGCGTCGAGCGGCGATGCCGCCGCGGCGTCCAGCGCCTCGCGCCCGCGGGTGCAATGCACGACCTCATGGGCGTCCGCGCGCAGGAACTCAATATACAGCTTGGCGAGCGGGACCGTATCCTCGATCAGCAGGATGCGGTGCTTCTTGGCGGAGGACACGGGCGCGACACTCGGACAGTCGGTGGCGGAGGAAAATTCGTCCACAGTGTAACCCGGCCAATGCCCCGCCGCCAGTCGGGGCGAGCCCTCCGACATATGACCTTCGACGGAGACTGCCTGCCTCGGCGGCTCCCGCCCCCTTACGCTCCGCTGTCGATCAGGTCGGTCCGCCCGATCCGCCGCAGCGAGACCTGGACACGGGCATTGTGCTCCCGGATCTCTCGTAAGGTCTGCAGCGTGAACTTCACATGGGCGTCGGCCGCAGCGCTCGCAGCATCCGCGTCGCCGGCCAGCACCGCGTCGGCGATGGCCAGATGCTGCCGCAGCAGAAGCTCGCGCACCCCCGGCCGGGAATAGAGGTCGGCGCGGTTGTAGAACACGTCGTTGCGCAGCAGGTCGGACAGGGTCCGCATGATGTGCAGCATGACGACATTGTGCGCCGCCTCATAGATCGCCAGATGCAGGTCGGCGTCGGAATCCGCCTCCTCCGAGCTGTCGTCCTTGCCGTGGGCGGCCTGCATGCGGGCGATGATGGCGCGGATGCCGTCGCGGTCGACATCCGTCGCCCGCTGCGCCGCCAGTCCGGCCGCCGCCGCCTCGATGGAGCGGCGGAACTCCAGATAGTCGAAGGACGCGTCCGGCTTGTTGCGCATCAGCGTCATCAGCGGGTCGGCGATCTGCGACAGGAAGGTGGCGACATGGGTGCCGCCGCGCCCGGTGACCAGCAGGCCGCGCTCCTCCAGCTTGGCGATGGCATCGCGCAGCGATGGGCGCGACACGTCCAGCTTCACCGCCAACTCGCGTTCGGCCAGCAGCTTTTCCCCCGGACGGAGCGCGCCTTCCAGGATCAGCCGTTCCAGATGCTCGGCAATGGCGTCGGCCAGCTTGGCCGGTTTGATCGTCCCCTGCATTGGATCGGCGGCCCCTCCCTGCACCTCTTGGTCCTCTTCAATACCGGTGGACGGAACATGCGTCCAGAGGGGCGGCTGTCCGCCAGCGTCGCACCCCCTACCAAAGTGGGTTGTCCGGCAAACGATTCAGCCATTGCACAGTCTGGTAAAATCTTTTATCCAACTTGCACCGTATGGATAAGAGATGTCCACCGCAGTCCGTCTGGCAAGGGAGATTTCCCGAAACGGCCGGGCTGGAAAGGGCATCCACACGTACCGGGACAGGACGGACCAACCCCGCCAAGGGGCGCATCCGCACCGCCGCCGCGCGCCGAAGGGCGATGGCGGCGGTGAACGCCGCTGCATTGCCGATCGCCGGCCCTCCTCCGCGCCGCCATCCCGGCGCGGGAAGGCGGAGCCATGCCGACAGGCCGTGGAAAGCCGTCCCGGGACACCGTTCGGACCGACATCACGTCCCCCGAGAAGGAGGTCCCCGAGGATGAGCTGGTCGCAAGTCTACGACCCGATGAACAACATGTGGCTGTCGACGTTCTTCGCGTCGCTGCCGGTCCTGGTGATGCTGGGCGGTCTCGGCATCTTCCACATGAAGGCGCACCGCGCCGCCCTGCTGGGTCTGGCGGCGGCGCTGCTGGTGGCCGTCGCCGTGTTCGGCATGCCGATGGAGATGGCGGGAAAGACCGCGTTGCTGGGTGCGGCTTACGGCCTGCTGCCGATCGGCTGGATCGTCGTCAACATCATCTTCCTCTATCACCTGACCGAGCAGCGCGGCCAGTTCAAGATCCTGCAGGAAAGCATCACCGGCATCACGAACGACCGCCGGCTTCAGCTTCTGTTGATCGCCTTCTGCTTCGGCGCCTTCTTCGAGGGCGCGGCGGGATTCGGCACGCCGGTCGCCGTGACCGGCGCCATGCTGATCGGGCTGGGCTTCACCCCGCTGGCGGCCTCGGGCCTGTCGTTGATCGCCAACACCGCCCCGGTCGCCTATGGCGCGCTGGGCACGCCGGTGCTGGCGCTGGCCGCCGTCACCGGCCTGCCGCTGCTGGATCTGTCGGCGATGATCGGCCGGCAGCTTCCCTTCTTCTCGGTGCTGGTGCCCTTCTGGCTGATCGTGGCCTTCGCCGGCTGGCGCGGCATGGTCCAGATCTGGCCGGCCATTCTGGTCGCCGGCGTGTCCTTCGCCGTTCCGCAGTTCCTGGTGTCCAACTACCATGGCCCCTGGCTGGTGGACGTCGCCGCCGCCATCGTGTCGCTGGTCTGCGTCACGCTGTTCCTGAAGGTCTGGCACCCGAAGGCGATCTGGCACACCGCCGGCGGGGCATCCGCCCTGACGCAGGGTGTCGGCGCCGCCGTGGTCCAGGGCGAGGCGCGCCGCAGCCACGGCTATACCGCCGCCGAGGTCCGCCGCGCCTGGACGCCCTGGGCGATCCTCAGCGTCGTCGTCTTCCTGTGGGGCATCCCCGAGGTCAAGGCCTTCCTCGACGGCATCTCGATTTTCAAGTTCCCGATCGAGGGCCTGCACAACATGATCATGCGCGTTCCCCCGGTGGTGCCCAAGGCCCATCCGGAGGCCGCCGTCTACACCCTGAACTGGCTGTCGGCCACCGGCACCGGCATCTTCATCGCCGCCGTCATCTCCGGCTTCGTGATGGGCTACTCGCCGGCCGCGATGGTCAAGACCTACGGCCACACGCTCTACGCCATCCGCAATTCGCTGCTGACCATCTCCGCCATGCTGGCGCTGGGCTACACCACCCGCTACTCGGGGCTGGACACCACGCTGGGCCTCGCCTTCGCCAATTCCGGCTTCCTCTACCCGTTCTTCGGCACCTTCCTGGGCTGGCTGGGCGTGGCGTTGACCGGGTCGGACACGGCGTCCAACGTGCTGTTTGGCAGCCTGCAGAAGGTGTCGTCGGAACAGCTCGGCCTGCCGCCGACGCTGATGGCCGCCGCCAACAGCTCGGGCGGCGTGATGGGCAAGATGATCGACGCCCAGAGCATCGTCGTCGCCGCCGTCGCCACCAAGTGGCATGGTCATGAGGGCAAGATCCTGCGCTACGTCATCTGGCACTCGCTGGCGCTGACCGCGCTGGTCGGCCTGCTGGTGATGGCCCAGGCCTATCTGTGGCCCTTCACCGCAATGGTCATCGGCCGCTAAGGCGGCCTTCCCCCCACCGGCAGGAGCCGCCGCCGATGCTGCCTTCTCCTTACGACCATGTCCTGGCCGAGCTTCAGGCCGTCATCCCGCAGGCCCGGCTGGTCACCGACCCGCTGCGCACGCTGGCCTACGGCACCGACGCCAGCTTCTACCGCCTGATCCCGAAGATCGTGGCGCTGGTGGAGACGGAGGAGGAGGTGGTGCGGCTGCTGCGCATCACCCGCGACTACAAGGTGCCGGTGACCTTCCGCGCCGCCGGCACCAGCCTGTCGGGCCAGGCGGTCAGCGACAGCGTGCTGGTGGTGCTGGGCGACGGCTGGCGGGGCTGCAGCATCGGCGCCGCCGCCGCGACCGTCACGCTGCAGCCCGGTGTGATCGGGGCGGAGGCGAACCGGCGCCTCGCCCCGCTGGGACGCAAGATCGGTCCCGACCCGGCTTCCATTGCCACCGCCAAGATCGGCGGCATCGCCGCCAACAACGCCAGCGGTATGTGCTGCGGCACCGCGCAGAACAGCTATCGCACGCTGGAGTCGATGCGGCTGGTGCTGGCCGACGGCACGGTTCTGGACACCGCCGATCCGGCCAGCCGCAGCCGGTTCCGCGACAGCCACGGCGCGCTGCTCGACCGGCTGGCGGATCTGGGATCCCGCACCCGCGCCGACGCGGCGCTGGCGGGCCGCATCCGCGACAAGTTCCGCATCAAGAACACCACCGGCTACAGCCTGAACGCGCTGGTCGACTATGAGGACCCGGTCGACATCCTCCAGCACCTGATGATCGGGTCGGAGGGGACGCTGGGCTTCATCTCCGCCATCACGCTGCGCACGGTGCCGGAGCATCCGCACAAGGCCAGCGCGCTCCTGTTCTTCCCCGACATCGGCGAAGCCTGCCACGCCGTATCCCTGCTGAAGGCCGCTCCGGTCGATGCGGCGGAGCTGATGGACCGCGCCTCGCTCCGCTCCATCCAGGACAAGACGGGCATGCCGCCGCAGATCCGCGGCTTCGGCCCCGAGGCGGCCGCGGTGCTGGTGGAAACCCGCGCCGAGAGTGCCGCGGCGCTGGAGGCCAATGTGGCGGAGATCGCCGCGGTGCTGGCCGACTGCGTCACCATCGGCGACACCCGTTTCACCACCGACGCCAAGGCCTGCGAGGGCTTCTGGAAGATCCGCAAGGGCCTGTTCCCGGCGGTCGGCGCCATCCGCCAGACCGGCACCACCGTCATCATCGAGGATGTCGCCTTCCCCCTGCCCCGTCTGGCCGAAGCGACGCGCGAGCTGCAGGCGCTGTTCCTCCGTCACGGCTATCACGAGGCGATCATCTTCGGCCACGCGCTGGAAGGAAACCTGCACTTCGTCTTCACCCAGGCCTTCGATACGCAGGAGGAGATCGACCGCTACCGCCGTTTCATGGACGATGTCGCCGTGCTGGTGGTCACCCGCTATGACGGCTCGCTGAAGGCGGAGCACGGCACCGGCCGCAACATGGCCCCCTTCGTCGAGATGGAATGGGGACCGCAGGCCTATGGGCTGATGAAGGAGATCAAGGACCTCTTCGATCCCGACGGGCTGCTGAACCCCGGCGTCATCCTGAACGGCGACCCCGAGGCCCACCTGAAGAACCTGAAACCGCTGCCCCCCGCCGACCCGCTGGTCGACACCTGCATCGAATGCGGCTTCTGCGAGCCGACCTGCCCGTCCCACCGCCTGACCCTGTCTCCACGCCA
The DNA here is from genome assembly GCF_008364825.1 of Azospirillum sp. B21. Taxonomy (GTDB): domain Bacteria; phylum Pseudomonadota; class Alphaproteobacteria; order Azospirillales; family Azospirillaceae; genus Azospirillum. Next base: position 219,296 of record NZ_VTTO01000002.1, on the reverse strand, counting down.
GCGCATCGTCGGCCGGCGCGAGATGGCACGGCTGGTGGCCGCCGGCGACGACGCTCCTCGTCTGGCCGAGATCAGCGCCGCCTATGAGTATCAGGGCATCGACACCTGTGCCGCCTGCGGCCTCTGCGCCACCGCCTGCCCAGTGGGGATCGAGACCGGGCTGCTGATCAAATCCATGCGGGGTGGGCGGCGCGGCGCCATGGCACGCAAGGCGGGGGCGCTGGTTGCCGACCATATGAAGGGCACGCTGGGCCTCGCCCGCACCGGGCTGCGGTTGGCCGACCTCGCCCGCCGCACGGTGGGCCATGGCGCCACCCAGGCAGCGGCGCGCGTCCTGACCGGCGGCAGCCTGCCGGCTTTGCCGCGCAGCATGCCGACCGCCGCAACCTTTACCGCACATTCGAACATCCCCAGCGACGACCTGCCGACGGTGGTCTACGCCCCCAGCTGCGTCAGCCGGACCATGGGTCCCGCCGCCAGCGACCCGCAGCAGCGCCCGCTGCCCGAGGTCGTCGAATCGGTGATGCGCAAAGCCGGCTTCCGCATCCTCTATCCGGAGGCGGCGGACGGCCAGTGCTGCGGCATGCCGCTGGAGAGCAAGGGCCTGATCGAGGCCGCCGACGCCAAGGCCGACGCCATGCTGGCGGCGCTGTCGCAGGCGAGCCGGGGCGGCCGTTTCCCGGTGGTGATGGACACCAGCCCCTGCGCCCTGCGTCTCAGGAAGCGCTTGACCGACGCCGGTCTGCGCATCCTCGACGTGGCGGAGTTCCTGAGCGAATTCGCCCTGCCGCGCCTGGAGATCGCAAAGACGGCGGAGCCGGTGATGCTGCACCTGACCTGCTCCACCCGCCGGATGGGCCTGGATGGCGCGCTCACCGCGGTGGCGAAGGCCTGTGCCGAGACGGTGGTGGTCCCGCCCGACGTCGGCTGCTGCGGCTTCGCCGGCGACAAGGGCTTTACCACGCCGGAACTGAACGCACATGCATTGCGCCACCTGCCGGCCGCGGTGCCGGAAGGCTGCGCGTCCGGCTACTCCACCAGCCGCACCTGCGAGATCGGCCTGTCCGACAAGGCGGGCGTGCCCTACCGGTCGATTGTCTACTTGGTCGATGCCTGCGCGACGGCGAAGGTGGGTGCGACGGCGGTGCCGGTGGCGGAGCCGGCTTTTTGAGCGATGATTTGTGAAAGCTTCGACGCCCAGCCATAAAAAAAGACGCCGCTGAGGAAACGCCCATGGACCACCAGCCCCCCAAACCCACCCGCGTCTATTATTTCGGCACCTGCCTCGTCGACCTGTTCTTCCCCGATGCCGGCATGGCGGGGATCGAGCTACTGCAGTCCCAAGGCCTGACCGTCGTCTTCCCCCAAGGCCAAAGCTGCTGCGGCCAGCCTGCCTACAATTCCGGCTACCGCGCCGACGCCTTGAAGGTCGCCCGCGCGCAGCTGGACCTGTTCCCCGGCGACGACCCCATCGTCGTGCCGTCGGGCTCCTGCGCCGGCATGATGAAGAAGCACTGGCCCGACCTGTTCCGCGGCGAGCCGGACGAGGCCAAGGCGGTACAGGTGGCGGCCCGCGTCTGGGAACTGACGCAGTTCCTGGTCCATGTCCTGGACGTCCGCCTCACCGATCAAGGCGAGCCGGTGCGCGTCACTTGGCACGCCTCCTGCCATGCCCAGCGCGAGATGGGCGTGGTCGAGGAACCCAAGGCACTGCTGCGCCAGCTCGCCAATGTCGAATTGGTCGAACTGAAGCGGGAGAAGGAATGCTGCGGCTTCGGCGGCACCTTCGCCATCCGCCATCCGGAGATCTCCGCCGCGATGGTCGGCGACAAGGTGGCGGACATCGAGGGCACCGGCGCTGCCCGCGTGGTGTCGGGCGACTGCGGCTGCCTGCTGAACATCACCGGCGCGCTGGAGGCCGGGGCCAAGGCCGCCCGCGGTCAGCACATTGCCCAGTTCCTGAAGGAGCGCATTCATGGACGGTAACGCACCGGATTTCGCCGCCGCGTCGCGCGCGGCGCTGGCCGACCCGCAGCTGCGCGGCAATTTCCGCCGCGCCATGGACGGGTTGATGAGCAAGCGTGCCGCCCAGTTCGCCGATGCGGGCGAATGGCATGCTGTGCGGGCGCTCGCCGCCTCGGTCCGGCTGCGCGCCCTGTCGAAGCTGCCGGAACTGCTGGAGAAGCTGGAGGAAAACTGCACCCGCAACGGCATCACCGTCCATTGGGCCGCCACGACAGAGGAGGCCAACGGCATCGCGCTGGACATCCTGCACCGGGTCGACGCCCGGCTGGTGGTCAAGGGCAAGTCGATGGTGACGGAGGAGATGCACCTGAACGCCGTTCTGGAAAAGAATGGCATCGAGGTGCTGGAAAGCGACCTCGGCGAATACATCGTGCAGCTGGACGGCACCATGCCGTCGCACATCATCATGCCGGCAATCCACCTGAACACGAAGCAGATCGCCCATCTGTTCAAGCGCAAGATCAAGGACGCCGAGAGCCGCGAGGACGCCGCCTATCTGACCGACCTCGCCCGCCGGGTGCTGCGCGCCAAGTTCCAGGCCGCCGATGTCGGAATGTCCGGCGTCAACGCCGCGGTGGCGGAGACCGGCACCCTCTGCCTGATCGAGAATGAGGGCAACGGCCGCATGTGCACCACCGTGCCGCCGGTCCACATCGCCTTCATGGGGCTGGAGAAGGTGGTGGAAAAGCTGGAGGACGTGCCGCCGGTCATCAGCCTGCTGCCGCGCTCCGCCACCGGCCAGCCGATCACCACCTACGTCAACATGATCTCCGGCCCCCGCAAGGACGGCGAGAAGGATGGGCCGCGCGAGGTGCATCTCATCATCCTCGACAATGGCCGGTCCAGCATCTACGCCGACCCGGAACTGCGCGACACCCTGCGCTGCATCCGCTGCGGCGCCTGCATGAACCATTGCCCGGTCTACACCAAGGTCGGCGGCCATGCCTATGAGGCGCCCTATCCCGGCCCCATCGGCAAGATCCTGGTGCCGCAGATCGAGGGGTTGGACAAGCGCGGAGCCATGCCCCACGCCTGCACCATGTGCAACGCCTGCGTCGAGATCTGCCCGGTGAAGATCCCCATCGTCGAGATCATGGGCCGGCTGCGGGTCGAAGCGGTGAAGCCCGGCGGCGCGGTGAAGGACGGCGGCGCCAAGGCGAGCCGGGCGGAAGCGATGGTGTGGAGCGGCTGGGCGGCGATGAACGCCTCCCCCACCGCCTACCGCGTCGCGACGCTGGCGATGAGCAAACTCGGCAATGCGGCACCGTCGTCACTGCCCATGCTGAAGGAGTGGACGAACGTCCGCACCAAGCCGCGCTTCGCCGGCCGCACCCTGCACGACCTCGCCCGCGCCAAGGGGGTTCCCGATGTCTGACGCCCGCAACTCGATCCTGACGAAGCTGCGCACCACCCGCGACGCCCACCCGCTGACCCCGCCCGCGTCGGACTTCGCGCCGATCGAGGCGAAAGTCTGGCCGCCGGAGGAGCGCCTGCCCCGCATCCGCCGGCTGATGGAGGCGGTGCATACGGAGTTCATCGACGCAGCCGAGGCCGACTGGCCGGCGGTGCTGCGCGAGTTCCTGGCGCGCGAAGGGGTGGAGTCGCTGCTCTACGCGCCGGAAACGGAGGCGGGGAAGCGGTTGGTCGAGGGGTGGGGGACCGTTTCTCCCTCTCCCCCCCGGGGAGAGGGGCGGGGTGAGGGGGAAGCATCGCATGATTCCCCCGAAGGTTCCGCAATGTATCCCCCTCACCCTAACCCTCTCCCCGGGGGGGAGAGGGAATTTGAAGGGATGGGAGAGGGCCCCACCCTGATCCCCTACGACCGTCCGCTCGAAGACCTCAAGCCCCAGCTGTTCGAGTCCATCGAAGCCGGCTTCACCACCACCCGCGGCGCCATCGCCGAGACCGGCAGCCTGATCCTGTGGCCGACGGCCGAGGAACCGCGCACCCTCTCGCTGGTCCCGCATATCCACATCGCGCTGCTGCGCGCCGACGCCCTCTACGACACCTTCCTGCAGGCCATGCGCGAGCAGCGCTGGGCGGACGGCATGCCGACCAACGCGCTGCTGGTGTCCGGTCCCAGCAAGACCGCCGACATCGAACAGACGCTGGCCTATGGTGTCCATGGCCCGAAGCGGCTGGTCGTCCTGGTGGTGCACCCGTGACAACGCGACCGACGGCCGAGCCGGCGACCCGACTCTACGAGGCGATCCTGCATCTCAGGCGCCTCGGCCACCGGGTGGAGAAATGCGAAGGGCGGCGCGGGCGACATCGGCTGGATGGAGCCGAAATCGCCGACGCCGCCCTGCTCGAGCTGGCGATGACCCGCGTCCGCCGCGCGGCGCGGGTCCCCTTGTCCGGTCAGGCCGGACGCACCGCCGCCGGGCGCGACACCGCCACCGACGGCTTGCGGCCGTAGCGCTCGACGCCGAGGCCCTCCATGTCGATCTCGGTCTGACGGCCGCTGACCACGTCGGCCAGCACGCGGGCCGAGCCGGCCGACATCGTCCAGCCCAGCGTGCCGTGCCCGGTGTTGAGATACAGGTTGCGGATGTCGGTCGATCCCAGGATCGGCGTGCCGTCCGGCGTGTTCGGGCGCAGGCCGGTCCAGAACTCCGCCTTCGACAGGTCGCCGCCCTTCGGGAACAGGTCGCTGACCACATGATCCAGCGGGCCGCGGCGCTTCTCGCGCAGGGTCAGGTCGAAACCGGACAACTCCGCCGTGCCGCCGACGCGGATGCGGTCGCCGAGCCGGGTGACGGCGATCTTGTGCGTCTCGTCCATCACGGTCGATTCCGGCGCGTGGGCGGCGTCGGTGATCGGCAGGGTCAGCGAATAGCCCTTCACCGGATAGACCGGCAGGTCGATGCCCAGCGGCTTCACCAGCTTGGGCGAATAGCTGCCCATGGCGACGATGTAGCTGTCGGCGGTCAGCGTACCCTGGTCGGTCAGCACGCCGGTGATCTTGCGACCGTCACTCTCCAGCCCGCGGATGGAGACGCCATAGCGGAACTCCACCCCGCGCTTGGCGGCATAGGCGGCCAGCTTGTTGGTGAACTGGAAGCAATCGCCGGTCTCGTCGCCCGGCAGGTGCAGCGCGCCGACCAGCTTGTCCTTCACATGGGCCAAAGCCGGCTCGACCGAGGTCAGGCCGTCGCGGTCGAACAGGCTGAAGGGAACGCCGTAGCGCTCCAGCACCGCCATGTCGTAGCCGGCGGCGTCCATCTGCTTCTGGGTACGGAAGACCTGCAGCGTGCCCTGGGTGCGCTCGTCATAGGTGATGCCGGTCTCGGCGCGCAGAGCCTTCAGGCAGTCGCGGCTGTATTCGGCGACGCGGACCATGCGGCTCTTGTTCAGCTGGTAGCTCGCCTCGTTGGCATTCGCCAGCAGCTTCAGGCACCAGGACCACATGGCCGGATCCAGCTTCGGCCGGATCACCAGCGGCGAATGCTTCATCATCATCCACTTGGCGGCCTTCAGCATCAGCCCCGGCGCCGCCCAGGGAGCGGAATAGCCCGGCGACACCTCACCCGCATTGGCATAGCTGGTCTCCAGCGCCGGGCCGGCCTGACGATCCAGCACGGTCACCTCATGCCCGGCGCGCGCCAGATAATAGGCGGTGGTGACACCGATGACGCCGCTGCCCAGAACGATCACGCGCATGAGACTGGCTCCCAAGGGGATGGATGACTTCGCTTAGGGGAGGAGTTCGCAAAGGGCGTGCCAGAGGCGGAAATGGCGGATTTGCTGTGGTACGGGGGGAGTGGTGGGGCGTGGGGTGTATGCGGATGTTTACAGGGGAAGGGGAATAGGGGGTTAGTGTGTTGAGACTCAATGGATCGGGGCGGTGTAAAGATTTTGGTACGGCGTAAATTATTGTGTACAGTGGTCGTTGGATGCCCCCACCCTAACCCTCCCCCGCTGGGCGGAGGAGGGGACTGCCGCCGCTCTCCCGCCTAAGCACTCACTCCCTCCCCCGCCCAACTCTCGCACAACGCTTCGCTTTGTGCTGACGCGGCAGGCGGACCATAGGTCCGCTGAGAGCGGGGGAGGGTTGGGGTGGGGGCAAGTGTCTGCCATTCCAGAAGCCCCAACCCCCATGCGCATCGAAGTCACCTTCACCGACCGCGTCGGCATCGCCCATGAGATCCTCGCCGTGCTGGCGCTGCGCCGGCTCAACGTCGTCGGCGTCGAGGTCGATCCGCCGCTGATCCACATCGACGCGCCCGGCCTCGATCCCGCCGCACTCCCCGCCCTGTCGGACGCGCTGCGCGCCATCGCCGGCGTCCAGTCGGTGGCGGCCATCGACATGCTGCCGGGCACGCGGCGGCGGCTGCATCTGGATGCGCTGCTCGCCGCCCTGCCCGACCCGGTGCTGGCGGTCGACCGCGCGGGCAGCGTCGTGGTGGCGAGCGCCGCCGCCGCCCAGGTCGCCGGACTGCCGGAATCGCGCCTAGCCGGCCTCGACCTCGGCGAGCTGTTCGGCGAACCCGGCCTGACGCGCGAGCTGGCCGACGGCGGCTTCCGCATGTCCGGCCGCGAGGTGACGCTGAACGGCCAGCCCTTCCTGCTGGAGGTGACGCCCATCGTCGATGTCGAGGCGGCGGGCGCCGTCATCACCCTGTTCACCCCGTCGCGCCTGGGCGAGCGCCTGAATGCGATCCAGAATTTCGATGAGGGCGGCTTCGACCGCATCCTCGGCGAATCGCCGCCGGTACGGGCGCTGAAGGCGCGTGCCGCACGGGTCGCCGCGATGGAGGCGCCGCTGCTGATCCTGGGCGAGACCGGCACCGGCAAGGAGCTGATCGCCCATGCCTGCCACCGCGCCAGTCCACGCCGCGACAAGCCCTTCCTGGCGCTGAACTGCGCCGCCGTGCCGGAAAATCTGGCGGAGAGCGAACTGTTCGGCTACGCCCCCGGTTCCTTCACCGGGGCGCAGCGCGGCGGCAAGCCGGGCCTGCTGGAGCTGGCCCATGGCGGCACCGTCTTCCTCGACGAGATCGGCGAGATGTCGGCCTATCTCCAGGCCAAGCTGCTGCGCTTCCTCAACGACGGCAGCTTCCGCCGGGTCGGCGGCGAGCGCGAGCAGAAGGTGGACGTCCGCGTCATCAGCGCCACCCACCGCTCGCTGGAGGCGATGGTCGCCGACCACAGCTTCCGCGAGGATCTGTTCTACCGCCTGAACGTGCTGACGTTGAGCGTGCCGCCGTTGCGCGAGCGCGGGCATGACATCCTGCTGCTGGCCCGCCATTTCATCGCCCGCGCCGCGGCGCAGGCCCGGCGTCCGCCCGGCCGGCTGACACCGGCGGCGGCGGCGGCCCTGCTCGCCAACCGCTGGCCGGGCAATGTGCGCCAGTTGGAGAACGTCATCTTCCGCGCCGTGACCATGAGCGACGGCGGCACGCTGGATGCCGCGGACCTGGAACTGGCCGGGGCCGGCATGCAGTCCGCCGAGGTGCCGGCGGAGGATGCCGAAAGCTGGGAGGACGCGGTGGACGGCTTCGAACGGTCGCTGCTGCGCCGGCTCTACCCGCGCTTCCCCTCCAGCCGCAAGCTGGCGGCGCGGCTGAACACCTCGCACACCATGATCGCCAACAAGCTGCGGAAGCACGGCATTCCGGAGCGGTGACGCGGCCGGTCAGTGACCGGAGGGCTTGGCCGGAGCGGCGGCCTTTGCTGCGGCCGGCTTCTCCGGAGCTTTCTCGGTCGGCTTTTCGGCGGCCGTCGCATCCAGTCCCGGCGGCGGACCGCCGAAGGTGATGGTCACCTCGGTCACCGGGCCGGGATCCGGCTGGCTGTGATGGAAGCTCACCACCGCACCCGGCAGCAGCACGGGCACAGACGGTTCGATGGTCCAGCTCTGCAGCGGTTTGTGCTCGGCGCCGAAGGTGATGGCGCGCAGCGGCGGCAGCGCGCGCTCGACATCGGTGGTGTTGGCGATCTCGCCGTCCAACAGCAGGACGGTCTTGCCGCCTTCCATCTTCTGTTCGGAGCGGATGTTGCGCAGTTCCAGCCCGAAGCCCGGCGGCTCGGCCTGTATCCCGATGGTCTCATAGAAGAGGGCTGCGGGCGGCCAGCCGCGGACGATGGCATCGCGGCCGAAATAGCCGCCGGCAACGGTCCCCGCGACGAGCACCCCCAGCAGGGCGAAGCCGATCACCGTGCTGCGCGCCGGCTTGGCGCGCGGAGCCTTCGGCTGCTTGACCTTTGTCTTGGCGGCCGGCTTTGCCGCTTTCGCCGGACGGATTTCCGTCGGTGCGTCTGCGACCACCGGCTCGGGATCCGCCCGCTCCGGCATCTGCCACCATGTGTGGCCGCAGCGGGCACAACGCACCTTACGGCCGTCGGTGCCGAGCGACTCGTCGGACAGGGTGTAGCGCGTTGAACAGGTCGGACAGGAAACGATCATCGCGCCGTCGCAGAGAGGTTACCGCTTGCGTTATAGATAGGAGTGGCCGGCGGCGCAACCGACACCCGACGGGCGGCAGCCTGCCCCCTCCCTCCCACGCTTGTGCGTGGGTCCCTCCCTCCCCCGCCTACGGCGGTGGAGGGGAAGAAAGCGGCAGTTCCCTCTCCCTCGAAGAGGGGGAGGGTTAGGGAGGGGGCAAGCGCTCCATCCCTTACATCCCGCCCGGATAGTTCGGCCCCCCGCCGCCTTCCGGCACGACCCAGTTGATGTTCTGGGTGGGATCCTTGATGTCGCAGGTCTTGCAGTGGACGCAGTTCTGCGCGTTGATCTGCAGCCGCGGATCGCTGCCGTCGTCGTTGCGGACGATCTCATAGACGCCGGCCGGGCAATAGCGCTGCTCCGGCGCGTCGTAGAGCGCCAGATTGACGCTGATCGGGACCGACTTGTCCTTCAGCGTCAGGTGCGGCGGCTGGTCTTCCTCATGGTTGGTGTTGGAGAGGTAGACCGAGGACAGGCGGTCGAAGCTGACCTTGCCGTCCGGCTTGGGGTAGGCGATCTTCGGCGCCTCGCTGGCCTTCACCAGGGTGGTGTGGTCGGCGTGGTGCTTCAGCGTCCAGGGCGACTTGCCCTTCAGCGCCGTCTCGTACGCGGCGTTCGCCAGACCGGCCCACAGACCCTTCTGGAAGCCCGGACGGATGTTGCGGACGGCGTGGAGTTCCGGCCACACCCAGGACTGCTTCAGCCGCTCCGGATAGGCGATGACCTCAGGACCATTGTCGGCGCCGCCGGTCAGGTGGTCGAACACCGCCTCGGCCGCGACCATGCCCGACTTCATGGCGGTGTGGTTGCCCTTGATCTTCGGCACGTTCAGGAAGCCGGCGCCGTCGCCGATGAGGAGGCCGCCGGGGAAGGTCAGCTTCGGGATCGACTGGAAACCGCCTTCCGACAGCGCGCGGGCGCCGTAGGACAGACGCCGGCCGCCCTCGAAGGTCGGACGGATCGCCGGGTGGGTCTTGTAGCGCTGGAATTCCTCGAACGGGCTCATGTGCGGGTTCCAGTAGTCGAGGCCGACGACGAAGCCGACCGACACCAGGTTCCCTTCCATGTGATACAGCCACGACCCGCCATAGGTCTTTGGGTCCATCGGCCAGCCGATGGTGTGGACGATCAGGCCTGGCTTAGACTGGGACGGATCGACCTCCCACAGCTCCTTGATGCCGATTCCGTAGGTCTGCGGCTGGCAGTCTCGGCGCAGGTCGAAGCGCTCGAACAGGGTCTTGGTCAGCGAACCGCGGCAGCCCTCGGCGAAGATGGTCTGCTTGGCGTGCAGCTCCATGCCGGGCGTGTAGTTGCCGGTCTTCTCGCCATCCTTGCCGATGCCCATGTCGCCGGTGGCGACGCCCTTCACCGCACCGTTGTCGTCATACAGCACCTCGGCCGCGGCGAAGCCGGGGTAGATCTCCACCCCCAGCTCCTCGGCCTGGGTCGCCATCCAGCGGGCCAGATTGCCCAAGCTGATGATGTAGTTGCCGTGGTTGTTCATCTGCGGCGGGGCGAAGGGCGACTTGTAGGCCTTCGTTTCCGTCAGATAGAGGAAATGGTCCTCGCGCGCCGGGGTGGTCAGCGGCGCGCCCTTTTCCTTCCAGTCCGGGATCAGCTCGTCCAGCGCATGCGGCTCGAAGACGGCGCCGGACAGCAGGTGGGCGCCGACCTCCGACCCCTTCTCGATCACGCAGACGCTGAGTTCCTGCCCGGTCTCGACCGCGCGCTGCCGCAGGCGGATCGCCGCACTCAGGCCCGACGGGCCGGCGCCGACGACCAGAACATCGTATTCCATGACCTCGCGCGGTTCGCGTTCCATCACCACACTCCCCCACCGTCTTGTTTTGGTACTGTTTCCCTCGGGACGCCCTATGGTGTTTTGCGGGCGCGTGCTTGTAGCACGCTTTGCACCGCACCCAAATTGGGTATCTGGACATGTAAGACCACACGATCTGTGGTAAGGTCAAACGATGATTGACGTATGCGACATCCTCGACGCGCTGCGCTGGCATGCCGATATCGGCTGCGACGAGGCCATCGGTGACGAGCCGATCGACTGGGCCGCCTTCTCCGCCCGGCCGGCGGCGCGCGCCATGCCCGCGGGCGCCGGTGCGGCGCCAAATGCCGGTATGGCGCGCAGCCCGGCACCGACTCGGGTACCCACCCCCGCCGCGCCGCGGCCTGCCGCACTCTTCCCCTCGCCCGACCAGCCGCTGGGCGCCAGCGAAGCCGGCATCCAGGCCCGTGCCCGCGCGCATGAGGCGCAGACCCTGGAAGCGCTTGAAGCGGCATTGCGCAGCTTCGACGGCTGTCCTTTGAAGGCCACCGCGATGAACACCGTCTTCGCCGACGGCAATCCGCAGGCTCCGATCATGCTGATCGGCGAGGCGCCGGGCGAGGACGAGGACCGGCAGGGCAAGCCCTTCGTCGGGGTCAGCGGCAAGCTGCTGGACCGCATGCTGGCGCAGATCGGCCTGGATCGTGGCAAGGTCTACATCACCAACATCCTGCCCTGGCGCCCCCCCGGCAACCGCAGCCCGACCCAGGCCGAGATCGCCGCCTGCCTGCCCTTCCTGGAACGGCATGTGGAACTGGTGCGGCCGAAGCTGCTGGTGGCGCTGGGCGGCGTGTCGGCCAAGACCCTGCTGAACCGGGCGGAGGGAATCACCCGCCTGCGTGGGCAATGGCGGTCCTACGAGGGAACCGGCGCACCGGTGCCGCTGATGCCGATGCTCCATCCGGCGTACCTCTTGCGCAACCCTATCGCAAAGCGGGAAGCGTGGCGGGACATGCTTGCGCTGCGGCAAAAGATCGACGAAGACGGTATCAAGTATTCGTAAGCAAAAAATCGACACCGGAGCTTCGCCCAAATCGTTTGTGTGACTACGCCGACTGCATGACACAAATGTAATGCCGCCATGCCGAAAGGCACCTTCCCAACGGGCTAAGGCCATTTTCCCACCCCCCTTAACCCGTTGTAGAGACTGGCGAATACCGGCGATGACACATTCCGCGCAAATCCGTTGCTTGCGGTTCGCGAGCGCCTGCGCTATTTCGGAACAATGCTCCGGATATTTTGCAGTGCAGCATACCGGGCCGCGAACGCGGTCCCGCTGCGGCGGAACCTTCTGGGGGTGCTGGGTCTCGCGGTGGCTTACACCCTGGGACCCGACGGTTCGGTCGGGTTCCGGCCCGCTTGCGCCGCCCTCATCATCCACGCGCCGGACGGTCACGCCGTCGTCCCGCCCGGCCCGGATTCCGTGCCTGACCCCGATACCCCCGATTTCGGCGAGCCGACTGGCAACCCGGTCATTGGCGACCCGGTCATGGGGCTGCCCGACCCGGCCATTCCCGGCGACCCGTCTTTCGGCGCGCCGGCGGCCGATGCGTCCACCGGCCCGACCGGTTCCCCGCTGCTGCTCGCCAGCGACGACGAGGCCCGCGCCGTCCAGCTGGACGAGGAGGATGCCGACCGCTACCGCCGCATCTTCGCGCTGCAGGACCGGGCGGACTGGGACGCCGCCGACGCCGAGATGGCGAAGCTGAAGGACCGCCGGCTGATCGGCTATGTCCTGCGCCAGCGCTATCTCCACCCCGACCGCCGCGCCGGCTACGAGGAACTCGCCCGCTGGATGCAGGATTACGGCGACCTCGCCGGGGCGGAGCGGGTGCACAGCCTGGCGCAGAAGCGCCAGCCCGCCGGCCAGCGCGCGCCGAAGCCCCCGCGGGGGGAGGAGCGCGTGCGCCTCGTCGGCTCGCTGGAACGGCTGGGCGGCTTGCGCACCGTCGCCGCGAATGAGGACGACGAGGAGGACGGCGTCACCGTCGCCCCGCGCAGCCGCACCGTGTCGCGCGCCCGCAGCGACCGCGCCGCCGTGGCGCGGGTGGAGGAGCTGCTGCGCTCCGGCCGCGCCAGCAACGCCCTGGCTCTGCTGAACCAGGACGAGTTCGGCGGCAAGCTCGACACCGTGCAGTACGACGCCGCCCGCGCTCGCATCGCGACATCGCTCTATTATTCGGGCGAGACGGCACAGGCGCTGACGCTTGCCTCCGCCAGCGCCGCCCGGTCGGGCGACATGCTTCCGGAAGCGCATTGGATCGCCGGGCTGTCCGCATGGCGGCTGAAGCAGACCGACCGTGCCGCCCGTCATTTCCAGGGCATGGCCGCCGCCGGTCCGCGCTCCCCCTGGAAGGCGGCGGCCGCCGACTACTGGGCGGCCCGCGCGCTGTCCCGCAAGCCCGGCAAGGAGAAGGAGGCGGCGGAGCATCTGGCCGCCGCGGCCCGCTATCCCCACACCTTCTATGGCCTGATCGCGCTCCGCACACTGGGCACGCTGCACGACGTGCGCTGGCAGGCGCCGGAGCTGAGCGGGCGGAGTCTGGCGGCGATGGCGGCGAAGCCGGCAGGCTCCCGTGCCATAGCCCTGCTGCAGGTGGGACAGCGCGAACTGGCGGGCATGGAGCTGCAACGCATCCATCCCCAGGGCGACCCGCTGGTCGAACAGGCGATGGTGGCGCTGGCCGACCGCGCCGGAGTGGCGACCCTCTCGCTGCGGCTGGGCAACGCGGTGGCCGGGCCGGACGGCGCGCCCTATGCCGCCGCCCTCTACCCGCTGCCGCACTGGACGCCGCGCGACGGCTTCGCCGTGGACCGGGCGCTGGTCTTCGCGGTGATGCGCCAGGAATCGCGCTTCGACCCGCGTCTGGTCAGCTCCGCCGGGGCGACCGGGCTGATGCAGATCCTGCCCAGCACCGCCCAGCATGTGCGCGAGCGCCACGCCGACATCGGCAGCGAGGACGCCAACCGCGACGCCCTGTTCGATCCCTCCCGCAACATGGAGCTGGGCCAGCGTTACCTGACAGAACTGCTGGGCATGCCGGAGATCGACGGCAACCTGTTCCTGGCCACCGCCGCCTACAATGCCGGGCCGGGCACGCTGGCCCGCTGGCGGCGGGAGCTGAGCGACATCACCGATCCCCTGCTGTTCATCGAAAGCCTTTCCTTCGGCGAGACGCGCGACTATGTGGAGAAGGTGATGGCGAACTTCTGGATCTACCAGCTTCGGCTGGGCCAGGAGACCGCCTCGCTCGACGCCGTCGCCGATGGGAAATGGCCGTCCTACATCCCGGTGGAGGCGTCCGCGACCCAGGTCGCGGCCCAGCCCGACCCGCTGCCGGCGGCGAAGCCGGCGGTCCCGGCCGCGGTGACCGCCGCCGAGAAGCCGACGGCGGAAGCTCCGGCGGCCGAGCCTTCCGCCGCGGATGCTCCGGCCGTTCCGGCCCGGGTGGAGACGGTGGCGGAGCGGGGGGAGGCCAGCCCGATACCCTGACCGCCGGTGCGCCCTTGCCGGGCTCCGGCCCGACTTGAGGACACGCCTGCCGCCATGCCGAAGATCGACGAGAGCCGCCCCTTCCTTCCCGTGAACATCGCGGTGATCACGGTGTCCGACACCCGCAGCGCCGCGGACGACCGCTCCGGCGATGCGCTGGCGGAGCGGATCGCCGGGGCCGGCCACCGGCTCGCCGCCCGAACCATCGTTCGCGACGACATCGCGGCGATCCGCGCCCAGGTGCAGGCGTACATCGCCGATCCGCAGATCGACGTGGTGCTGACCACCGGCGGCACCGGGGTTACCGGCCGCGACGTGACGCCGGAAGCGGTCGAAGCGCTCTATGAAAAGGCGATCCCCGGCTTCGGCGAGCTGTTCCGTTACCTGAGCTATGCCAAGGTCGGCACCTCCACCATTCAGAGCCGTGCGACCGGCGGCGTCGCCAACGGCACCTACATCTTCGCCCTGCCGGGTTCGCCCAGCGCCTGCCGCGACGCCTGGGACGATATCCTGGTCTGGCAGCTCGACAACCGCCACCGCCCCTGCAATCTGGTGGAGCTGATGCCCCGCCTGCGCGAGCACATGGCGTGAGCGGTGTTGGTGTGAGCGAACCGACTGGTTTTTCGACGGAGGCCCTGCACGCCGCCCTGACCCGGCTGCCGCGCCTTGCCGACCTCTCCCCCGACGCGCTGGAGCCGATGCCGCTGAAGGGCGTCGCCCACGACCATGTGCGCCTGCGCGGCCGCCGCTTGGTCGCCCGCATTCCGCGCTGGAGCCAGCTGGGCCTCGATGCCTGGACGGCGCTGGACCGGCAGGCCGCCGCCTTCCGCCGGGCGGAAATGTCGGGCCACACCCCGCGCTTCGCCGGCATGCTGCCGCCGGGCGAGGGGCTGCCGCTGGGCGCGCTGGTGGTCGGCGAGGTGGAGGGCCGCACCCCCGTCCTGCCGGACGACATGCCGGCTATCGCCCGCGCGCTGGCGGCGATCCACCGCATGGCCCCGCCGGACTTCTACGAGCCGCTGCCTGCCCCGCCCGATCCGGTCGCTGCATTGCTGGCCCAGGTGGAACGGCAGGCGGAGTGGTTCGACCGTGCCGCGCTGGACGCCGGCGCCCGCGCCCTGATCGCGGACGAGCTTGCCGCCGCCCGCAGCGGCGACCTCGCCCCGCCGCCGGAGACGCCGATGCCGCTGACCGCGGTGGGGGTGGACGTGCATCCCGGCAATTTCCTGATCGACGGCCATGGCAAAGCCTGGTTCACCGATCTGGAGAAGCTGCAATACGGCCACCCGGCGAGCGACCTCGCCCATGCCAGCCTCTACACCTCCACCAAATGGGACCCGGCGGTGAATGCGGAACTTGCGCCGTCCGACGTCGATGCCTTCGTGGAGGCCTGGGCGATGGCGGTTCCCGGCGACCTCGCCGACGAGGTGCGGCCCTGGCTGAAGCCGTTGCGCCGGCTGACTTGGCTGCGCACCCTGTCCTGGATGGCCCGCTGGTCGGTGGAAGGCGCCATGCTGTCGCCGGGCATGCCGGAAGGCTTGCGCGCCCATATGGACGCCCACGCCACCGACATCCTGCGTGCCGAACGGATCGAACAGGTGCGCCGGGATTGGACCCCAGTCCCCTCTCGCCCCCCGGGGAGAGGGTTAGGGTGAGGGGGAACCACATATGGGGATGTTTCGGCTGCGCCGACCCCCCTCATCCCGACCTTCTCCCCAGGGGGGAGAAGGAGAGTGGGCACGAAAGTCTCTTGCCCGCGCCCTGCCGAAAGTGATGGGATACCGACTCGGAAAACGAGGTGACGAGAGCATGACGAGTTTCCGACGCCGGTTGCTGCCGACCGCCCTGGCCGCCCTGCTGACCGAGGCCATATTGGCGCCGGCTTTCGCCGCCGGCCCGCCCGGCGAGACCGCCGGCTCCGCCACCGGCAGCTATCTGGCCGGCCGCTACGCCCAGCACCAGGACGACTGGACGGCGGCGGCGCGCTTCACCGCCCAGGCACTGGCCGCCGATCCCGACGACCAGGCCCTGCTGCGTCGCACCTTCCTGCTGCGGCTGGGCGAGGGGCAGGTCGACACCGCCATCGGCTATGCCACCCGCCTGCTGGGCGAGCAGGGCGAGCCGCAGATGGCGCTGACCCTGCTGGCCGCCGATGCGCTCGCCAAGGGCAAGCTGGACGAGGCCGACGGCTATGCCGCGCGCCTGCCGGCAGATGGGCTGGGCCGCTTCATCACCCCGCTGACCCGCGCCTGGCTGGCGACATCCCGCGGCAAGACGGACGAGGCGCTGGCCGCGCTGGAGCCGTTGGCGGCCGTCCAGGGCTTCGGCGCGCTCTACAACCTGCATGCCGCCCTGATCCTCGACCTCGCCGGCCGCAGCGAGGATGCCGCCGCCCATTATGTCAAGGTGACGGACACCGAGGCGCCGCTGCGGGTGGTGCAGATCGTCGGCAACTTCATGATGCGCACCGGCAAGAAGGACGAGGCGCGCAAGCTCTACGAGACCTTCCAGATCAACAACCCCGACGGGCTGCTGGTGGAGCCGGCGCTGGACGCCATGGCGAAAGCGCCGTCCGACACCCGCCCGGTGCCCGATGCCCGTTCGGGTCTGGCGGAAGCGCTGTTCGACCTCGGCAGCGCCCTGCATCACGAGAATGCCGACGAGCCGGCGCTGCTGTTCGGTCGCATCGCGCTGCACCTGCGCGGGGATCTGGCGCTGGCCCATCTGCTGATCGGCGACATCGTGGCCTCCCGCGACCATCACGAGGAGGCGCTGACCGCCTACCGGCTGCTGGCGAAGGACCCGCTGCTGGGCTGGACCGCCCGCATGCGCGAAGCCGACAGCCTCGCCCGCATGAACCGCAACGACGACGCCATCGCGGTCCTCAAGGCCCTGTCGGCCGAACGGCCGGAGCGGACCGACGCGGTGACCCGGCTGGGCGACATCTACCGCTACGCCAAGCGGTACGACGAGGCGATCCCCGCCTACACGACCGCTCTGGAGCGGATCGGCGCGCCGCAGGAGCGCCATTGGCCGCTGCTGTACGCCCGCGCCATGAGCTACGAGAAGACCAAGCAGTGGCCGCAGGCGGAGGCCGACCTGCAAACCGCGCTGACGCTACGGCCGGACGAAGCGTCGCTGCTGAACTTCCTCGGCTACAGCTGGATCGACCGGGGCGAGCATCTGGACAAGGCCAGGGCGATGGTGGAGCGCGCGGTGGAACTGCGCCCGCGCGACGGCTACATCGTCGACAGCCTGGGCTGGGCTCTCTACAAGCTGGGCGACTTCGAGGGCGCGGTCGCGAAGCTGGAGCGCGCCGTGGAGTTGAAGCCGGGCGATCCCACCATCAACGACCATCTCGGCGACGCCTACTGGCGCGCCGGCCGCCGCAACGAGGCCCGGTTCCAGTGGATGCGCGCACTGCGCAATGCCGACGAGGACACCGACAAGGCCGGCATCCAGGCCAAGCTGGACGAGGGATTGGCCGACCGGAAGGCCGCCGCGAAGTAGCGAAGTATCCCCTCTCCCCCCTGGGGAGAGGGTTAGGGTGAGGGGGTTGCACGGCTAGGATTGGCGAGAAGCGGAAACTGCTGTGCGCTGATCTGCGCCACGCTGTGCATCCCCCTCACCCCGACCGTCTCCCCGGGGGGGAGAGGGGGGACACCCCCACATAGGGTTTGTACTGGCTGTCCGTCTGCTGGATGTGCTCCACGAACCAGTCCTTCAGCAGAAGGATCAGGTCGACCCGCAGCATGGTGGGGTTGCCGCCGTCGAAGTCGCGGGCCAGCTTGTCCACCTCGTCGGCGAAATAGCGGTGGGCGGCGAGGTGGCCGTTCAGTTCGGGATAGCCGCAACGCTCCATCATCGCCTCCTCCCGCGCGAAATGGACGGCGACGTAGTCCTTGAGGCTGGCGAGCAGGCTGGACAGCTCCTCCCGGTTGGCGGGGGTGATGCCGCTTTCCAGCAGGCCATTGAACAGGTCGAGGAGCCGACGATGCTCTTCGTCGAGCACGGGCACGCCGACGCTCATGGATTCGTCCCAGGCGACATAGGTCATCGCAGCGACCTCCCCCCTCGCATCCCGCGAAATCAAGCGCCTTCCGCCCTTTTCAAGCGGTTGCGGCCGGCCATGGCTGGGTTGTGGACATCTTGACAGGGATCCTAAAACCGGCAACCGTGCCCGTCCAAGCGGCAAATCCCCGCAGGGGGCGCGGCATGATGCGCCAGCCCCCTCCTGACCGCCCCTCCCCGCCACCAGCCCCAGAGTGACCGATGGCCCTGCTCGACGAGATCGCGGAGAAGAAACGGGCGCTGGACGCGGCCCGCCCCCTGCCGCAGGAGGTCGTGCACGGCATCGCCGACCGCTTCGAACTGGACCTCACCGTCGCCGCCGCCGCGCTGGAGGAGGTGCCGGTCAAGCCCGCCGACGTCAAGGCGATCCTGGAGCGCGGCAGCATCCTGCGCCACCGCCCGGTGGAGGAGCAGCGCTTCGTGCTGAACCATCGCGCGGCGCTGGAACTGATGGCGCGGCTGTCCTTCGATCCGACGGGCGCGGTGACCGAACGCACGGTCTCCGCCTTCCACAGCGTTCTCTATCGCGGGATCGAGGACGAGGCCGGGAAATACCGCAACGGCGCGCCGAAGGACGATCCGGCGGAGACCGCGCCCGATCCGGCCAAGCTGCGCGTGTCGATGTCGGCGTTGTCGACCTGGATGCGCAAATCGGACGCCAGTCCCGACGCCGCCTTCGAAGCGCATCACAAGCTGAGCGCCATCCGCCCCTTCCACACCGGCAACCGGGCCACGGCGCTGCTGCTGTGCAACCTGATCCTGAACCGCGCCGGCTACCCGCCGGTGGTGGTCCTGGCGGAGGATCGCGGTCTCTATCTCGACCTCGTCGAACGGGCCTGGGCTGTCGGCGACAAGACGCCGTTCCGCGACCTGATGATGCGCTTCCTGTCGCAGAGCCTGGATTTCTGCCTGGAGGCGGCGGGCAAGGCCGACGCGGACGAGCCCGGCGATCTTCCCTGACGCTTTTCAGACCGGCAGGCGCAGGCGCGACGGCCGGTCCGGACCGCTGTGGATCAGCAGCGTGATCGGCAGCGCATCGACCCGGCGGGTTTCGCCCGGCTCGGCCCCGGTGCCGGGATTGACCGGATAGGCCGGGAAGCAGGAGCCGGCGAGGCTGAGGCGCAACGCCGATCCCGGCGCCAGCGTCGCGCAGGCCGCCCGCATGGCGATGGTCAGCGGCCGGGTCGGATCGCCCGGCTCCACCCGTGCGTGGCCCTGGGTCAGCGGCAGCACCTGCCCGTCGGGGCGCACCACCGACAGCACGGCGCTGACGTCGAAGGACGGGGCGTCGGCCTCCACCCACAGATCCAGTGCGACCCTCCCGGCCAGCATCAGCGGCTCCTCCAGCGGCAGGCTGGTGTAGGTCGCCACATCCGGCCGGCGGTCGACGGCGGCGCGGTCGAAACGGCCGGCGGCGGCCGGCACCGCATGGCCGCCGACCGTCGGCACCGGACTGCGCGGATCGTGCACCACCACGTCGAGTGCCTCGAAATCGGGCATTTCCGGCCCCAGCCGGCCACCCTGCCGGTTGGCGAGGCCGTCGCTGGCCAGATGCAGCACCGCCTCCGCCGCAGGCAGGGTGGGCAGGTCGTGCCAGCGCCCGGTCTCCACGTCATGCAGGCGCACCGCGCCGCCGCGGTCAGCCCCCTGCCCTTTCAGCACCCGCTCCCACCAGGCGAGTTGCAGCGTGTCCAGCGTGGGCGCCTCCCCCGGCGCCGCGGCGGGACCTTCGGCGTCCCAGGGACCGACCACCAGCCGCACCGACGCCCGCCCCCGCGCAGCAAGCAGGTCGTGGGCGTCCAGCGTGCCGGCCAGCCGGGGATCGTACCAGCCGCCGAATTGCAGCACCGCGACGTCGGCCGGCATGTCCGCCAGCATCGCCTTGGGCGACAGCGCGGTCCAGGCCGGGCCGGGCACCGGGTTGGTCAGCCAGTCGTCGTAATGGGAATAGCGGGCGTAATCGCGCAGGGCCTGCGGCCGCGACGGGATCTCGTCGTCGATCGGCAGGCTGCGCGCCGCATCGGACAGGATGCGGTGGCCGGTGCCGTCCTCCACCCGCCGCGCCGCCTCGGCGGCGGTGCGCAGAGCCCAGCCCATGGCGTCGGCCAGCCGGAAGGCGCCGCCCTCGTAAGCCCAGTCGGAAAAGACGTCCCAGCCGGCGAAGGCCGGCGCAACGGCACGCAGGGCCGCCGGCCGCTCCGCCAGCGCCAGCCACTGCGCCATCCCGGCATAGCCGCAGCCATACATCGCCACCACGCCCGACGACCCCGGCAGCGAGGCCGCCCAGGCCACGGCGTCGGCCCCGTCCTCCCGCTCCGCCTCGAAGGGGCGGAAACGGCCGTCCGACGTGCCGCAGCCGCGCACATCCTGCACCACCACGACATAGCCCCGCGCGGTGTACCAGCGCGGATGGGCGTAATGGCTGGTCAGCGCGGTGCGCCGCCCACAGGCCACGCGCAGCAGCAGCACCGGCCACGTGCCGGCGGCGTCCGGCCGGTAGAGGTCCGCATCCAGCCTCACGCCGTCCCGCGTCCGCATCGACACGGTTTCCGGCGGCCGGACCGGCAGCAGGTCATGCGACTGGTGGATCATCGGGGCCAGATGGGTCATGGCGTGTCGGGCTCGCTCGATGACGAACAACGATTAATGTGTTGTCGTGGCAAAGCCCGTGCCAGAGGGTCGGGAGCAGTTTGCTTAAATCCCGATGCTGCCCCACCCGCTGCTTGAAGCCCCTCCCCCCTTGCGGGAGAGGGGTTGAGGTGAGGGGGGCGACGATCTGAAGGCCGATGAAATTCTTGAGTTTCCGCCCCCTCACCCTAACCCTCTCCCACAAGGGGGGAGGGGATTTGTCCAGCACTCAGGCGCCCTATTTTCGGGCGGTCGGAGTCCGCTCACTTTCCAGCCCCCTGCCTCTTTCCCAGGCAGACCGCCCGTTCAGGCGGCAATCAGCTCGAAGCGGTCGACATCGACCATGCCGCGGTCGGTGATCTTCAGGTGCGGGATGACCGGCAGCGGCAGAAAGGCCAGCTGCAGGAAGGGCTCGGCCAGCGGGCAGCCCATGGCGCGGACGGCGGCGCGCAGGGTGCGCAGCTTCACCTCCACCGTCTCGAACGGCTCCAGGCTCATCAGACCGGCCAGCGGCAGGGCCAACTCGCCCACCACCTTGCCGTCGCGCACGGCGACGAAACCGCCCTGCAGCTCGATCAGGCGATTGACGGCGATCCGCATGTCGGCGTCGCTCGCCCCCACCACGCAGATGTTGTGACTGTCATGCCCAACCGACGACGCCAACGCCCCCTCGGCGAAGCCGAAGCCCTGGACGAAGCCGCGGCCGATGTTGCGGTTGCTGCCATGGCGGGCGAAGACGCAGATCTTCAGCAGGTCGCGCGACGGATCGGCCACCATCCGGCCACCCGCCACCGGCACTTCGATCCGCCGGTGTTCGGTCAGGATCTTCCCCGGCTCCAGCCCGATCACCGACTGCACCGACCCGCCGGCCGGCACGGCGAAATCCTCCTCCGCCACAGGCTCCAGCTTCACCGAATCCAGCCCCACCGGCGTCACCGCCGGCCGGCCGTCGAAGCTGTGCGGGCCGACGACCTTGCCGTTGCGGATGACGCGGTTGACCGCGCAGTCCTCCAGATCGTCGAGCAGGACCAGATCGGCGCGATGCCCCGGCGCCACCAGCCCGCGGTCATACAGGCGGAAGCCGCGGGCGGCCGACCAGGTGGCGGCACGGTAGACATGGGCGACCGGCGCGCCGAGGCGGATGGCGCTGCGGATCAGGTGATCCATGTGCCCCTCCTCCGCAATGTCCAGCGGGTTGCGGTCGTCGGTGCAGAATCCCAGGAAAGGCGAGGTCTCGGGGCTGATGACTTCGGCCAGGGCATGGACGTCCTTCGACACCGAACCGTCGCGGATCAGCACCTGCATGCCCTTGCGCAGCTTCTCCATCGCTTCTGCGGCGCTGGTGGTCTCATGGCAGTTGCGGATGCCGCAGGAGAGATAGGCGTTCAGCTCCTTGCCCGACACCAGCGGGGCGTGACCGTCGATGTGGCGCCCGTCGAAAGCGGCCAGCTTGTCCAGCACCCCGTCCACCTTGTGGAAGACGCCGGGGAAGTTCATGAACTCCGCCAGGCCCAGGACCCGGGGATGGTCCATGTGGCGGATCAGGTCCGGCGCCTCCAGCCGCGCGCCCGACGTCTCCAGTTCCGTCGCCGGCACGCAGGAGGACAGCTGCACGAACAGGTCGAGCGTCGTCCCGCCGGCGCTGTCGAGGAAATAGCGGAGGCCCCGCTCGCCCAGTACGTTGCAGATCTCATGCGGGTCGCAAATGGCGGTGGTAGTGCCGCGCGGCAGCACGCAGCGGTCGAACTCCTGCGGGGTGACGCAGGTGGATTCGCAATGGACGTGGGTGTCGATGAAGCCCGGAACCACGGTCAGCCCGCGCCCGTCGATCTCCTCCACCCCGTCATAGGATTCGTAGGTGCCGACGATGACCTCGCCGCAGACAGCGATGTCGCCCTCGGCGATCTCGCCGGTCACGACATTGAGGAAGCGCGTGTTCTTGATGACCAGATCGGCCTTCGCCTCGCCCAGCGCCTGCCCGATGCGCGTCTTCAGATCATCCCGGCTCACCGCCATAACCCACCCCGCCTGTCGTCTATTCAAGCAGGCAAGGTGGCCCGCGCCGTCGCGACGTGCAAGCGGCTATCGTCCCCGATTGCGATCACTCGCCGTCATAGGGCGGCGCCACCGGCAGGCGCACGCTGACCGTCGTGCCCTCGCCCTCGCGGCTGCGGATGTCCAGCGTGCCGTTCAGCAGATCAACGAAGGAACGGACCAGCGGCAGGCCCAGCCCGGTGCCGCCGGAGCGGCGGGACAGCTGGCTGTCGACCTGACCGAAGGGTTGCAGGGCCACGGCGATGCCTTCGGCGTTCATGCCGATGCCGGTGTCGGCGATCTCGATCAGGATGCGGCCGCCGTCCGGGCGGACGCGCAGCGCAATGCTGCCGCCGGCGGGGGTGAACTTGACGGCGTTGGACAGCAGGTTCAGCAGGATCTGCTTCACCCGCACCGGGTCGCCCAGCAGGTGCGGGGTATCGGGGGCGATGTCCTGGTTCAGCGTCAGGCCGCTTTCCTCCGCCCGTTCGGCGATCAGCAGCAGCGAGCTTTCCACCGCGTCCCGGACGTCCATCGGCTGCGGATGCATCTCCAGCTTCCCCGCCTCGATCTTCGCGACGTCCAGGATGTCGCTGATGACGGCCAGCAGATGCTGCCCCGACTTGCCGATCACCTTGGCATAATCGAGGTATTTGGGGTGGCCCAGCGGCCCGACGATCTCGCTTTCCATCATCGAGGAAAAGCCGATGATGGCGTTCAGCGGCGTGCGCAGCTCGTGGCTCATGTTGGCCAGGAACTCGCTCTTGGCACGGTTGGCGAGTTCGGCCTGCTCCTTGGCTTGGATCAGCGCCTGTTCGGCGCGGCGGCGTTCCTGGATTTCCTGCATCAGCGCACGGGTGCGCTCGGCGACACGCATCTCCAGCTCGTCGCGGGCCTGCCGCAGCGCCAGTTCGGCCCGCTTGCGCCGGGTGATGTCCTGGCCGACGCACAGGATGCCCGGCGGCACCCCGTCCGCCTCCGGCAGGCGGTTCAGGTTCCACAGGAACACCCGCTCGCTCATACAGTCCTGCTCGCGCAGCGCCTGTTCGAAGTTGCGGATCTCCGTGCCCTGGACGGCGATGGCGATCTGGGCGGCGAAGGCGCCGGTCGGGCGCTCCCCCATCACCTCCGTCCAGTGGCGGCCGATGGCGCCGCCGCTGCTGCTGCCCATGCCGAAGGCGCGTTCGGCTTCCCGGTTGGCCTCCTGCACGCGGCCGTCCTCTCCCAGGACCAGGATGATGCTGGCCGCGGTTTGCACCAGGGAGCGGAAACGCGCTTCTCCCGCCCGCGCCTCGCTCTGCCGCAGGGCGGCCTCCAGCTCGGCCACACGGGCTTCGAGGCGGCTGACGGTCTCCGCCGGCCCGGCAGAGCTTACATCCATGAAAAACGTCCGGTCGATCACGCCGCGGCGTTTTCCGGCTGCATGATGTCGCCCAGCTTCGCCAGCAGGAATTCCAGATCCTCGGGCGCCAGATCCTCGTATTGCGTCAGGATGCGCTCGATCACGCGGCGGCGGTGGCGCTCGCGGTCGCCGGGTTCGCCGTCATAGGGCGTCTCCTTCAGCACGTCGATGGCGATGCGGCAGGCCGGCAGCAGGGCCGGCGGCAGCTTCGCCTTGTCGTACAGCGACTTCAGCCCCAGACGGCCGGCATCGTGGATCAGCAGGCGGGCGTTGGTCAGCGGAACGTTCGCCATGCGCGACATGGCCATCTCGAAGAAGGCGATGTCGCCGGTGCACAGCGAGCGCAGCAGCAGCGAGGGCGTCAGGCGGCCGGTACGGGCGAGCTGGCCCACCAGCCGGTCCAGGGCGCCTTCGTCGCTCTCACCGGTGAACAGCGCCACGGTCGCCCGTTCGCGGCTTTGCAGGATCAACTCCGACGCGACCTTGGCCGGCAGTTCGTGGTGGGCGACGAGATGCTGGCGCAGCCGCTCCGACACCACGGCGACCAGCCGTTCGGCAATGGTGATCGGCAGCTTGGAGCGGTGGACCAGCGGGTCCTGCACCGCTTCACTGGCACCGAAGCGGTCGATGACGCGGCCCAGGCTCTGCTCGCCCAGTTCCGCCCCCTCGTTGGCGACCAGGGCGGCGACGGCGCGTTCGGACCCGCTTTCGATCAGCGCGTCGGCGACCACCGCCGGCACGGTCGGGCGCTGGGCGATGGCGGTGCTCTTCGCCTCGGCCCCCGACCGCACGATCTCGACCAGATCGGCCGGGGTCAGCACGGTGGACACGCTGAGGAGCGGGATCGCCACCGCCTCCACGTCGCGGGCCAGGGTCAGGGCGACGTCGCGCGGCAGGGACGGGCTGGACTTCAGGTTCTCGGCCAGGGTCTGGCGGACGCGCAGGACCGTGTCGTTGACCATCAGGCGGATGATATCCTCCGCCAGCTTGTGCTCGGCCTGCGACAGCTCGGGGCTGTCGAACTGCTGGGCCAACTTGGCGGCCAGATCGGTCCGGCTGTTCGGCGACGGGTCGGCCAGCAGCCGCACCACGTCCTCCTGGGTCAGATGACCCGACTTCATACCGTCACTCATGGGTCCGGGACCCTTCCTGCCCTGGTCCGTCTCCATATCTGTCGCGAAGAGGCGATACCCGCGCGGATGTGGGCGGAGACTTGTCCACACCGTCAAGGATCTTCCGAAACGGTTGAACCTTCATTAACGCCGGCGGGTCATAGATCGTAGGACGGGGTTCGAATTGGGATCAGGGCAGCTCGACGAAACTGGGCGGTTCCGGCAGGATCGGGCGGCGGCGCCGCGCACCGCGCAGGTGGATGGCGACCTCGGCGATCTGTTCCTCCACCGAGATAAGGCACTGCGAGGCGACCTCCAGCCCGCGGTCCTCGTAGACGTAGGCGTCGGGATGGGTGTCGGCCCAGCGCCGGATGGCGGTGTCCCGCTCGCGCAGCAGGCCGATGATGGTTGGTCGGAACAGCCGCATCATCGCGGTGATCCAGCGGTTTGCCGGCCAGGACGGGCGGGCATGGTCGATCTCGAAGGCGTCGAGCATGGCGATCACGTCGTCGGCGGCGTACCAGGTCTCCCCCGTCACCCAGCGGTTGGTGGTGAACAGGCGCACCGGCTGGCCGGCGACGTCCATGGCGATGCCGATCAGGTGCGACAGCGCGTCGTTGTCGTTCTCCGGCGGCTGGAAGTCGGGCAGCGGCGCCGGCCGCAGGCCGGACGGCATGCCGTGGGGCCGCAGGAAAGTGTGGAAATGCCCATGCTCCCCATCGGGCCGCTCGCCTTCGGGGTGGCAGTGGTAATAGTACTGGGCGTGGAATTCGGCATCGTATACGTCGCCCGGCGGATAGTGCTTCCACTCGTAAAGCGTGCCGTGCCCGCGCAGAAGCTCGCCCACCACCGTGTCGCCGGTCTTGGCCAGGACGCGCTGGCACAGCCGGACCTCGCGCCCCGCCTCGGCCATCGCCTCCAACTCTTCCCGGGACACGTCCGACAAATCCGTCATCGCCCGATCCTGCGCTGCGCGAACATCCCTATTACGTACGCGGCTATGCGGGCGTGGCAAGGTCTTTTCGGACTTCGCACCTGAGGTTGCAGCCGGGCCTGCGCTTGGCCGGTCAGCTGCCGGAGGGGCGGAAATGCTGCGACAGCGACCAGGTCACCAGTTCGCCGGTGACGCGGCCCAGCGCCTCGTCGAAGGCGGCGACGATGTCGGTGAAGGACCGGCCGCGCACGGGGGCCGACGCCTCGAAGGTCTCGCCCGCCTCAATGGTCCGGCGCGGCATGGCGACCAGCTTGGCCGACAGGCGCACATGCACCCGGTCCGGCAGGGCCGCCCCGGGCGTCGCATATTCCGCCTGGAAGTCGCGCAGTTCCGATTTCAGCACATAGTCGGAGCGCAAGCCCACCGTGTCGCGCCCGACCGAGACGATCCGCCCGCTGTCCTCGAAGGTCTGGACGATCAGCCCCTGCACCATGTTGGGCGCCCGGTCGGCCCAGGACACGTCGGCGTAATAGTCGAGCGAGGTCGGCGTGCGGGCCAGCGCGATGCGCGGCGTGTCGATCCCGGCGGCGGCGGCCGGCGTCTCGACCAACAGCTGCCAGTCGACCTTGGGACCGTCGGCGACGCTGGCGCGCGGGGTCAGGGTGTAGAGCTGCGGCGCCGTCGGGTTCAGCGTGGAGCAGGCGGCAAGCCCCAGCAGCAGGACGGCCCCCGTCACCGCACCCAGCACCGACCGCGCCGCCCCTTTGCCCGTCCCCTTCCGCAAGATCGCCGTCCCCGTCATTTCCCACGCACCTCCACACCCTGCCGCGTCCCGCCGAAGAGGAAGTTCGACGGATCGTTCTCGATCCGCGTGATCACCCGCGACAGCTGCCCGGACAGGTCGCGCAGTTGGGAGATCAGCAACGTCAGATCATACAGTCCGGTGGCGGTAAAGTCCCGCACCGGCTCGCGATTTTCGGCCATCAGGCTGTTCAGCGTGTCGGAGGTGCGCTTCAGCGAGCGCATCAGCTCGCGCGTTTCCCCCGTCAGCTGCTTGGCGCTGCCGTCCACCGTCGCCAGCGTTTCCCGTGCCTGGGCCAGGGTGCGGTCCAACTGCGGCCCGACCGCCTCGAAGCCGTCCAGCGTCTGCCGCGCCTGGGCCATCGTCTCCTCCAGGCCGGAGCCGGCGCGGGCAAGCTCGCCGCTGAGGGTGCGGGCATTGGCCAGGATCTCGCCGATGGCCTTCTGGTTCTCGCCGTTCAGCAGCTCGCCCAGCCTGGTGATGACCTCCAGCGCGCGGTTGACCAGCTGCGGCGCGCTGTCCACCACCGCGGTCAGCGAGCTTGGCCGCGACGGGATGGTCAGCACGCCATCGGCATCGGTGGCGGTCAGTCGCTTGCCCTCCACCGTCCCGCCGGAGATCTGGACATAGGCGCCGCCGGTGATGCCCTGCACCTCCAGCGAAGCGATGGAATCGGCCATGATCGGCGTGCCGTTCTGCACCTGGACCGTCACCCGCACCCGCGTGACGTTGTCGGGGTCGAGCCGGATGTCCGACACCGTGCCCACCGGCACGCCGCGGTAGCGCACCGGGCTTCCCTGCTGCAGGCCGGTGACCGAGCCGCTGAAGTAGATGCGGTAGGTCTCACGCGATTCGTCCAGCTGGACCTTGGCGATCCAGGCGGTGAAGACCAGCAGGCCGGCGACCAGCGCCAGCACGAAGCTGCCGACCAGAATATAGCTGGCGCGGGTTTCCATGGCGTGCCCCTACCCTTTCGCAAGCTGTCGAGCTTGATTGCGTTCCTTGGCGTCCAGCGCCGCGCGGCCGCGCGGTCCGTGGAAGTAATCGCGGATCCAGGGATGCGGATCGGCCAGATGCTGGGCCAAGGTTCCCACCCGGATCTTGCGGTCCACCAGCACCGCGATGCGGTCGCAGATGGAGGTCAGGCTGTCCAGGTCGTGGGTGACCATGAAGACGGTCAGCCCCAGGCTGCGCTGCAGCCCCTGGATCAGCGTGTCGAAGGCGGCGGCGCCGATGGGATCGAGACCGGCGGTCGGCTCGTCCAGGAACAGGATGTCGGGGTCGAGCGCCAGGGCACGGGCCAGACCGGCACGCTTGATCATGCCGCCCGACAGCTGGGCCGGATGCTTGGTCCCGGCATCGGGCGGCAGGCCGGCCATGGCGATCTTCACCCGCGCCACCTCGGCGATCAGCGCCGGCGGCAGATCGGTGTGCTCCTTCAGCGGCAGCATCACATTCTCCGCCACCGTCATGGAGCTGAACAGCGCGCCGTTCTGGAACAGCACCCCGGTGCGGGCCTGCAGCGCCGTGCGCTCCGCCCGGCCGAGTTCGGCGGTGTCGTGGCCCAGCAGCTCGATCCGGCCGGCGGACGGCGCGATCAGGCCCAGGATTTCCTTCAGAAGCACCGACTTGCCGGTGCCGGACCCGCCGACGACGCCCAGCACCTCCCCGCGCTCGACATCAAGGTCGAGCCCGTCATGGACGGTCTGCGGGCCGAAGCGGGTGACCAGCCCCCGCACCCGGATGACGGGGGACGTGTCCATCACACCCCCAGCATGGAGAAGACGACGGAGAACACCGCGTCGATGACGATCACCAGGAAGATCCCCTCCACCACCGCCTTGGTGGTCATGATGCCGACGCTTTCGGCGCTGCCGGAGACCTTCAGCCCCTCGTAACAGCCGACCATGGCGATGACCAGGGCGAAGACCGGCGCCTTGATCAGCCCGGCGATCACCGTGTTGATGCCGACGGCGGTGTGAAGCTGGCGAATGAACTGCCCGAAGGTGATGTCCAGCGTGGCATAGGCCATCACCGCCCCGCCGAACAGTCCCATCACGTCGGCGTAGAAGGCCAGCAGCGGCAGCGAGATCATCAGCGCCAGCGCCCGCGGCACCACCAGCAGTTCGATCGGGTCGAGCCCCATGGTGCCGATGGCGTCGACCTCCTGGTTCACCTTCATGGTGCCGATCTGCGCGGTGAAGGCGGAGCCGGATCGGCCGGCGACGATGATCGCCGTCATCAGGATGCCGATCTCGCGCAGGACGGAGATGCCCAGCAGGTTGACGACATAAAGCTCCGCCCCGAAGCGCTTCAGCTGGTCCGCCCCCTGGAAGGCCAGCACCACGCCGATCAGGAAGGACAGCAGCCCCAGGATCGGCAGGGCGTTCAGGCCGGTCTGCTCGATATGGAACAGGACGGAGGTCAGGCGCAGGCGCGACGGGCGCAGGATCAGGCGGCCGAAGGTGACGGTGACGAGGCCGAGGAAGCCGACGAGATCCAGCAGTTCCTTGCCGGCGTTCACCGTCGTCTGCCCGGTGCGGACGACCATGTCCAGGATGGGGTGATGGTCGCGCTCGATCGCATGGGGCGGCGCCTTGCCGGCATCGCGCACCGCGCCGAACAGGGCGGCATGCTCCGGCCGCACCCCGACCACCTCCACCGCGTGCCCTTCCGCCCCCAGCCGGTCGGCGAGACGGTTCAGCAGATAGGCGCCGACGGTGTCGAGCGCCTCCACCCGCGACAGATCGAGCCGCACGGCGGCACCGTCCTCTGGCTTCTGCGCCCGGTCTAGCGCGTCCGAGGCCGACCCGGCCGCGTGCAGCGTCCAGCGCCCGGCGGCACCGATCCGCCAGCCGCCGTCCTCCGGCCCGGCATCGATCCGGGCCAACTCCGCCGCCGTTCCGTCCTTCGCCAAAGTTCCAGCCACAGGCTCCGCCGCACGCAACCGCACTCCGCCCGGTGCGTCTGGCCGACCGGTGCTTCTGGAACGTGGCGGAGCACCGCCGAATGGTCAACCCCATGCGGCATAGCCGCGCAGCACGGCGGCCATGCCCGGCGCCGAACACGGCGTCTGGGGCCACGGCCAATCGCGTCTTTTCGCGCAGACAGGCAGCCGCTAGAGTGCGGGCCGGCGGCCCCGGCCTTCCATGCCGGCACCAGACCCTTTACGGACACGATCTCCGATGAACCTGAAAGACCACATCCGCGGCATTCCGGATTTCCCGAAGCCCGGCATCCTGTTCTACGACGTCTCGCCGCTGCTGGCGAACGGCGCCTCCTGGAAGGCCGCCATCGACGAGTTGGCCGACGCCGTGCGCCCGCACAAGCCGGATCTTCTGGTCGGAATCGAGTCGCGCGGCTTCCTGGTCGCCGCCCCTCTGGCTCTGGCGCTGGGCATCGGGTTCATCATGGTGCGCAAGCACGGCAAGCTGCCGGGCGACAAGATCGCCCATTCCTACAATCTGGAATACGGCACCGACACCATCGAGGTGCAGGCGGACGCGGTGAAGCCCGGCCAGCGCGTGGTTGTGCTGGACGACCTGCTGGCGACCGGCGGCACCATGGTCGCCGCCATCAACCTGCTGCGCCAGGTCGGCGCCGATGTCCGCGCCGCCGCCTTCCTGGTGGAGCTGACCTTCCTCAACGGCCGGGACCGCATCGACGTGCCCAGCGTCTCGCTGATGGCATACGATGAGTGAGATCGGCTCCTGAGATCAGCGCCGGGCGCGCCAGCCGTCGACGCTGAAGCGCCCGGCCCCCGCCGCGGTCAGCGCCAGATAGCCGCCGATGATGGCGAGGTTCTTCATGAACTGCGTCTGCTGCATCTTCATGGCCTCCGGCGGAACGTCCCAATAGCGGTGGGCGATCAGGGTCGCGGCGACGGTGAAGGCCGCGACCAGCAGCGCCGCCAGCCGGGTCCAGGCGCCCAGCACCACGGCCAGCCCGCCGAACGCCTCGACCAGCGCGCCGATGGTGCCCATCACCGCCGCCATCGGCACGCCCTGGCTTTCCAGCCCGGCGATGAAGCCGCCGAGCGCCATCAGCTTGCCGAAGCCGCTCTGCACGAAAATGGCGCCCAACAGGACGCGTGCCGCCAGAAGCAGCGCATCCTGTCCGGCGGTGGCGGTTCCCGCACCGGTGGCGAAGCCGCCCGGCGTCGTCGCATGGTTGGTCATCGCACTGGTCCCTTATTCCGGTTTCACTTGGAACAGGTGACGATGGCGGAAAGCCCATTATTCCGCCGACGGTCGAAAGAACGGCCTCAGGCGGTCTTCCACAGCGTGATGATCATGACGCCGGCCACCGTCAGGGCCGCACCGGCCAATTGCAGCATGCCCATCGGCTCCGCCAGCACCAGATAGCCGAAGACGGCGGCGGCCACCGGGCCGATGGCGCCGCTCAGCGCCACCAGATTGGGGCCGACCCTCCGCAGCGCCTCCGCCGTCATCAGAACGGGCAGCACGGTGCAGACCACCGCCATCACCGCCGACAGCCCGTAGACCGGCAGCGGCAGGTCCAGCGCCGACAGGGGCCGCAGCACAATGAATTGAAGGATGCAGCACAGGCAGGCCGCCGTCATCGCATAGGCGGTGAAGCGCATGGAGCCGATCCGCTGCACCACCCGGCTGCTGCCGACCAGATAGACCGAATAGAGGAAGGCCCCCATGAAGACCAGTCCGGCCCCGGCCATGAAGTTGGGGTGGCCGGTCCCGACCTCCGACCACACCACCAATGCGACGCCGGCATAGGAGACGACCAGCGCCACCACCTCGCGCAGGCCGATCCGCTTGCCGAGGAACATGGCGGACAGAATCACCACGATGGTCGGGTAGAGAAACAGCAGCAGCCGCCCCATCCCGGCGGAGACGTATCGCAGCCCCAGGAAATCGCAGAAGCTGGCGGCGTAATAGCCGGTGATGCCGAGCCCGATGGTCAGGGCGAGGTCGCGGCCGGCGATCGGCGCGCGATCTCCTTTTCCGGCCCCCTTCCGGGCACCCGACCACAGCGCCATGCCGAGGAAGAAGGGCAGCGCGAAGACCATGCGCAGCATGATCAGCGTGACCGGATCGACATTGTAGCGGTAGGCCAGCTTGATGATGACCGGCCGCAGGGAAAAGGCCACCACCCCCGCCACGGCGAGCCCGAGCCCGGTCAGAAGCTGGACCGGCGGCAGGACGGACGCCGCGGCGATGCCGTCGGACGGCAGGCTGGCCTGGGATGCGCTGGTTTGGGACAAGGTGTTGGATCCGGCGACGGAAGAGGGAACGCCATTCAAGCATCCCCGCATCCGTTTGGCTCGCCCGAAGGCGGCGGACGGCCATGCCCTCCGCCCCACCCTGGATTGCACGATCCGCGACGCTGATGGTGGAGCCTCTCGACCTTCAGGCGGCAGGCGTCGCCGCGACGGCGGTGCCGCTCATCGGGGCAAGGCCGGTGAAGGCGATCCGCGCCTGCTGGCCGATGGCGATGGAATGCACGCCGGTCAGGGCGCCGGTGGACACCCACTGCCCCGCCTTCAGCGGCCGGCCGAGCCGGACCGCCATGCTCAGCGCCACGGCGACCGCGGCCGCGATGCCGCCCGGCAGCTTGGCGGCGCTGCCGACCCCGACGCTCTGCCCGTCGATCAGCACCTCGGCCCTGAGCGCATCGGCGCTTTCGAGCCCGCCGACAATCTCCTCGCCGATGATCAGGCCGGTGTTGTTGCCGAAGACGGCGGTCGAGGCGGTCGGCCCCAGTTCGTTGACCGGAGCCAGCGGGCCGCCCGCCACCTCGACGGCGGCATGGACGGCGGCGATGAAGGCCGCGGCCTCCGCCGGGCTGTAGTCCAGCTTGTCGGCGGGAGCGTCGGCGGCGATGCGCACCGCGAACTCCGCCTCCACCGCGCCGAAACCGCCGGGAATCACTGGAAAGCTCAGCGCTCCCCCGTCGGCTGTCGCCACCGTGCCGGCGAAGACCGGACCGATGTAGCGCATGGCGCCCAGCGCCTCCTCCAGGGCCGGGGGCACCCGCGCCACCTTCCAGCCGGCGACCTCGTCGGGCCAGGCCGCGGTCGCCGTCGCCTGGATGGCGTAGGCGGTGGCGAGATCCGCCGGCAGCGGGCCGGGGAACTCGGCGAGACCGGTCGCGCTGCGGCGGGCGGCGACGAAGCGGGCGGCGGTCTCGGCGATCACCGGGTCGGCCAGGGTCGGGGCGCTCAGCCCGATGGGGTGCGTGACGGTCATGACAGGGACTCTCCGCTGAGGGGTGCGGCGACTGTAGCCGCCCCGGCCGGTCCGGGAAAGTGCGCTGCACAAAACACAACCCGCCAACGCCACCCGGCGCGCTTCCCGAAAGGCGGGGTGGACGGACCATCCGCTTGAGGCGACACTGATGCCGTCCTTGCCGCGGGAGAGGCCATGCGCTCCGACACCGACGCCGCAACCAGCCAGCTGTTCCGCCGTATCGAGGCGAGGCGCGACGATCTGGTCGCACTGACCCAGGCCTTGATCCGTATCCCGACCGTCAACCCGCCCGGCGACGTCTATACCGACTGTGCCGAACTGATCGGCCGCCGTCTGGCGGCACGGGGCTTCTCGGTTGAGTATGTGCGGGCGGAAGGGGCGGCCGGCGACAGCGACCGCTATCCGCGCACCAACGTCGTCGCCCGCATCGAGGCGCCGCGGCCGGGGCCTTGCGTCCACTTCAACGGCCATATCGACGTGGTGCCGGCCGGCCAGGGCTGGACCGTCGATCCCTTCGGCGGGGTGGTGAAGGACGGCCGGGTCTATGGCCGCGGCGCCTGCGACATGAAGGGCGGCATCGCCGCCTCGATCATCGCCGTCGAATCGCTGCTGGAGGAAGGGCTGCTGACCGCCGGCGCCCTGGAGATCTCCGGCACGGTGGACGAGGAATCGGGCGGTTACGGCGGCGTCGGCCATCTGGCGAAGCTCGGCTATTTCTCCCGGCCCCGCGTCGACCACGTCATCATTCCGGAGCCGCTGAACGTCGACCGTGTCTGCATCGGCCACCGCGGCGTCTGGTGGGCGGAGATCGAGACCAAGGGCCGCGTCGCCCATGGCTCCATGCCCTTCCTCGGCAACTGCGCGGTGCGCCACATGGGTGCGGTGCTGCACCGGATCGAGACGGAGCTGATCCCCCGCCTCGCCGCCAAGCGCACCGACATGCCGGTGGTGCCGGAAGGGGCGCGCCAGTCCACCATCAACATCAACGCCATCCATGGCGGCCAACGCGAGGACCATGACGGCCTGCCGAGCCCAATGGTGCCCGACCGCTGCCGCATGGTCATCGACCGCCGCTACCTGATCGAGGAGGACCCCGAGGCGGTCCGCGGCGAGATCGTCGCCATCCTGGAGGATCTGCGCCGCAGCCGCCCAGGCTTCGAGTATGAGCTGCGCGAGGTGCTGGCCTTCCTGCCCACCATGACCGACGCCGACGCCCCCGTGGTGCGGGCGGTCGCCGCCGCCATCGAAACCGTGCTGGGCCGCCCGGCGCAGCATGTCGTCTCCCCCGGCACCTACGATCAGAAACACGTCGTGCGCGTCGGCCAGTTGAAGGACTGCATCGCCTACGGCCCCGGCATCCTCGACCTCGCGCACCAGCCTGATGAATGGGTCGGCATCGACGACATGGTGCAGTCGGCCCAGGTGATGGCGCTGGCGACGCTGGGGCTGATGAACGGTAACGACGGTCCGCGGTTCTGAACGCATATCCGGGAACGGACGAATCCGAAGCACACTGCGGACGCCCTCTTCTCCGTTCTCCTCATTCAATCGCCTGACCCACAGATCCAGCGTCGCTCCAAGAACGTATTCATGTCGTCCGGCTTGGAAGAGCCGCGCGGGCGGCGCTCTCCAACTGTATTTGGACATTTGGCTTATAACGCGGTGATCAGATCATGCGGACGCCGCCGAGAGAATGCGAATCTACATGCCTAGAGACGAAAAAATCGATCAATATCAGAACGAATCAAAATAATGGAACAGGTGTCATTCAGATAAGTCATTCACTGTTACTTCACCATTACGCATACCAACATGGACAATCAGGCGAGGGAACCTTGATTCGCGATGCTTTGACCGACATGACCATTCTGATCGTCGAAGACGAGCCTTTGATTGCGATGAGCTT
This sequence comes from Azospirillum sp. B21, assembly GCF_008364825.1. Lineage (GTDB taxonomy): Bacteria > Pseudomonadota > Alphaproteobacteria > Azospirillales > Azospirillaceae > Azospirillum. The sequence goes on along the minus strand of NZ_VTTO01000002.1, from coordinate 184,377 downwards.
GGAAGATGTGCTGTGCGACCAGGGCGCCATTTGCCTTGGTCCCGTCGGCTCGATCGACAGCGCTCTGGAAATCATCGCAGCAAACCGCTTCGACATCGCTTTGCTCGACATCAACCTGCGAGGCCAGAAGATCGATCCGGTTGCGGACCGTCTGGCTGAAGTGGGCATTCCATTCATTTTCACCACCGGCCATGGCGAGGATGGGCTGCCCAAGTCGCACCGCCACCGTCCGGTGATCGCAAAGCCCTACAGCGACACAACCGTGATCGACACGCTGCTGCAGTGCCGAACCCACAGCGACCCGCCTTCCGCGGACTTCCCTGGATGACAGGTTTCCGCTCCTGGCCGCATCGGTCTCACCGGTGGGCCGCCTCGATGGCGCATCCGATCGCCGCCGTCACTCCACCGCCACCGGCTGGGCGGCACCCTGCCTGGCCAGCAGCCGTTCCACCTCGTCGGCCGGGACGGGGCGGCTGAACAGGAAGCCCTGGTAGCTTTCGCAGGCCAGATCGCGCAGAAGCTGCAGTTGCTCCTGCGTCTCCACCCCCTCGGCGATCACCGACAGACCCAGGCTGCGGCCCAGCCCGACGATGGCGCGCGGGACGGAGGCGTCGCTGGCGCCGGTCGACAGGTCGTGGATGAAGGAGCGGTCGATCTTCAGCTTGTCGATCGGCAAACGGTGCAAATAGCTGAGGCTGGAATAGCCGGTGCCGAAATCGTCCAGCGCGATCAGAACGCCGCGCTGCTTCAACGCCCCCAGCGTCGCCGCCGCCGATTCGACATCGTCGATCAGGGTGCTTTCGGTCACCTCGACCTCCAGCTCCGGGCCGCTCAGGCCGTTGGCATCCAGCGCGCGGGCGACCTTGGCCGGCAGCTGGCCGTCGCGGAACTGGGCGCCGGAAACGTTGACCGCCACCGGGATCGACAGGTCGAGGCGCGAGCGCCAGCGCCGGATCTGGGCGCAGGCCTCGAACAGCACCCAGTCGCCCATCGCCAGCACAAGCCCGGTCTCCTCCGCCACCGGCAGGAAGCGGCCGGGCAGGATCAGTCCCTCCTCCGGGTGGCGCCAGCGGATCAGCGCCTCCAGCCCGACGATGCGGCCGGTCAGGGTATCGACCTGCGGCTGATACACCAGGAACAGCTGCCCCTCGCGAATGGCGTCGCGCAGACTTCCTTCCAAATCCATGCGCTCGCGCGATCTGGCGCCCATCTCCTTGGTGACGAAGCGGAAGCCGTTCCGGCCATTTTCCTTGGCGTGGTACATGGCGATGTCGGCGCAGCGGATCAGCCCTTCCGGGTCATCGGCGTCGTCGGGATACAGGCTGATGCCGATGCTGGGCGTCACCACGAAATTCTGGCCGCCGACGGTGAAGGGGCTGGCCAGATGCGCCACCACTTTCTCGGCCACGCGCGCCGCATCCTCCGGTTCGGTCACGCGGCGCAGCACGATCAGGAACTCGTCGCCGCCCAGCCGCCCGACCGTGTCGGATTCGCGCAATCCCGACTGCAGCCGCCGAGCCACCGACCGCAGCACCTCGTCGCCGAAGCTGTGGCCCAGGCTGTCGTTGATCACCTTGAAGCGGTCGAGGTCGATGAACAGCACCGCCACCTTGCTGCCCTCGCGCCGCGCCTCGCGCAGGGCCTGGGCGATGCGGTCGAACAGCAGGACGCGGTTGGGCAGGCCGGTCAGCGCATCGAAATGCGCCAGATACTGGATATGCTGCTCCGCCCGGCGCTTATCACCGATGTCCTCGGCGAAGGCCAGGACGAATTTCAGCTCTTCGGTCAGGGTGACGGGCTGGAAATGCAGGCTGAAATGGCTGCGCCGCCCGCCCAGCACCAGCGGCTGGTCGGATTCCAGCTTGCCGCTTTCGCCCTGCAGCGCCGCTTCCAGTGCGAAGACGGAGGCCTGGTCGCCAAAGCGCAGCCGCAAGTCGGTTCCCAGCAGTTCCTCCCGCACCAGCCCGGCGGCCGCGGCGAAGGCCGGGTTGCAGTCGGTCAGGAGGCCGTTCGTGCCGACCAGCGCGATCCCCAGCGGCGCCTGGGTGAACAACTGCTGCCGTTCCGCCTCCTGCAGGCGGAGCGAGGCCGTCATTTCCCCCGCCAGTTCGACCGCACGGGAATGGGTCGCCAGCATCATGCGCAGGATCAGCGACAGCGCGATGCTCAACGCGATCCCGCCGGCAAGCAGAGCCCCCGGCACCCATTCATGGGCGGTCAGCACCCCGTCGGGCAGGCTGTCGTAGCGTATGGTCCAGACCCGGCCGCCCACCGGCAGTTCCCGCATCAGGCTGATGGCGGCCGTGGTTTCCAGCGGACGCCGGCTGCGGTAGAGCGGGAATTCCGCCTCGGCCGGCGGCACGTCGTAGATCTCGATGCCGGTGTCCGGCTGCTTTTCGTCAACCAGCCCGTCCACCAGCGGACCGATCCGCACCGGGACCAGCACCACGCCGGTGAATGAGGCCTGCCGCGCTTCCAGCGACGGCGGCAACGGATCGCCGCGATAGGTCGCCTGATAAAGGATGAAGGCAGGCTTCGCCCCCGCCGCCTCGTCGATCTTCAGCGTGATCGCGCGGGTGGCGGCCGGCTCGCCGCTGTCGCGCGCCCGCTCGATGGCGGAGCGCCGCGTCGCTTCCGACATCATGTCGAAGCCGATCGCCCGCACATTCGCCTCGTCGACCGGGGCGGTGAAGATGTTGACCACCCGCTCCGCCCCCGCACTCTCGGGCCAGATGCGGAAATTCGTCAGGCCGGCCGCCCGCATCGCAGCCACCAGATCGCCGGAACGGGTGGCCGGCACGGCGCGGGCATAGGCGACGGAAATGATGCCGGGATAGCGCCGCGGCATGTCCAGCGCCTCGACGAATTGGCTCCACTGCGTCCAATGCAGATCGGGGAAGGTCATCACCAGCGACGCGGCACTGCGGGCGACCTGCTGGTAGACCTGCAGCCGGTCGGCCAGCTGGCCGTGAATCTCCTCTGCCCGCGTGGCGAAGCGGTGCTCCTCCTCGCGGGTCAGCAGGCGGTCGGATTGGAGCATCGCCAGCACGGACAGGCCGCAACCGGCAATCAAAGCCAGAACGGGCATGAGGGCCGGCAATGGCAGATTGCGCAGGAAGCGACGGAAGGAGGGTTCCGGGCGGGAGGCCGGCGGGCGGTCCGCAGGTTGATCGACTGCGGGATCTGCTGCCGGTTCCGCCATCAGAACTCCTCTAGGATCTTGGGACTGGTCAGCAGCAGCGTTTCGATCATGCCCAGGATCTGCTCGATCTTGCTGCGGGTCGCATCGAGTTCGTCGGCGGTCTTGTCGTCGATGCCCGCTTCCATCAGCATCGTGTCGAAGGTGTGCAGGGTTTCGTTGAAGGCCTTCTGCTCCGCCACCAGCACGTCGAAGGCGCCCAGCGAGGACGTCAGCGCCAGCGGCGGGTCGCTGACGAAGGAATGGCTGATGTCGGTGAAGATGGCGATGGCGCTCAGCTTCTGCCGGAGAACCCATTGCGGGAAATTCGGCGGCAGCTCCTTCCCGGCAGCCTCAAGCCTTTCCTGGATCGAAAAGATCAGCCCCTGGATGTCCAGATAGGCCGCGCGGATCTCGCGGAAGCGCGGAAAGGTCTTCGGCTTTCCCGCTGCGCGCAGCCGGCCCAGGGCGGCGATGTCTTCCGTCAGCTTCCGGGACATCCGAAGCACGACGTCCGTCACCTTCGACATCACACCTCTCCGCTCAACGGCCTGCCCTCGCACATCCTTGCCGGGCCTCCTCTGCTCGCCCCGCCTATGTCGGCCAGCCTACACCAGAACCTGCCCCGATCGTTAGTGTTACCGGCCGGTCGGAAGCCGCCTTCAGAATCCGACCGCGGCGGCCGGCGTCGGGCCGGTCTCCAGCCCGGCCTTGTCGAGCGTGTCGAGCAGGTCGATGACGTCCTTGGACGCACGCTCGACCTCCGCCACCTCGGCAAGCGCACGGTCGATGTCGCCGGCCACGAAGGCGCGGGCGGCCGCCTTGCCGTGGTCGTGAACCTTCCGGTGCGGAGCCTCCAGCCGGACGAAGGCGGAATGGGTGCGGTAGCCCATCGAGGACGGACCGTAATACCATTTGCCGAGCCGGCAGGCCTCGTGGCTCGCCAGTTCGTCGGGGCGCAGGGTCTCCAGCCCGACCAGCATGTCGGCCAGCCGCTTCTTCCACATGACGTGGTCGACCTTGGCGATCTTCACGATCTTGCCGGGGATGTCCTGTTCCATCAGCTGGGTCAGCTGGTTGCCCAGCAGGGTCTCCACGCCGCGCGTCGCCTGGACGCTGCGCAGGATGGCGGCGCTGTTGGACGCGCTGCTTTCGGCGATGCGCGCGGTTCCGGAGGCCACCTGATTGGCGGCGGCGGACTGCTGGGTCAGGATGCTGGCGATATCGGACATGCGCTGTTCGGTGCGGCCGATATGGTCGCCGATGTCGGCCATGCGTTCGCTGACCTCGCGGATCGCCTGCTGGCCGGCAGAGACGGCGCGGGTGCCGTCCTCCATCGATGCGACGATGGCGCCCATTTCCGCCTTCAGCGCGTCGATGCGCAGGCGGATGTCCTCCGTGGCGCGGGCGGTCTGGTTGGACAGGTTCTTCACTTCGCTCGCCACCACGGCGAAGCCCTTGCCGGCCTCTCCCGCCCGCGCCGCCTCGATGGTCGCGTTCAGGGCCAGAAGGTTGGTCTGCTTGGCGATCGCCTCGATGGTGGAGACGATCTCCGCGATGCGTTCCGAGGCGACCGACAACTCGCCGACCCGCGTTGCCGCCCCTTCGACCGCCGTGGCGATCTGTTCCATGCGGGCGACCGCCTGCTGAACGGTGTGTCCGCCGTCGGCGGTCACCGACCGCGCCTCCCCGGCCAACGCCGCGACGTCGCGGCTGCGCGCCCAGATCTCCTGGATGCCGGTCACCGTCTCCTCGGTCGCGGCGGCGATGCCCTGGGATTCGTGATCGACCGCGCGCAGTTGCCCGACCATCTGGGCGTTGGCGACCGCCGCGTCGTTGATGGCCATCGCCACATCGATGGTGCGGTCCATCAAAGTCGCGGCGAAGCCGCCCGGCGACCGCCCGCTTTCGGCGCCACCGGCGGTACCGGCAGCCGACAGGCCGTAGCCCGCCAAGGTCCGGTCCATGTCGAACGACACCGCGCGGGCTACCGCCGCCACCGCCCGCCGCGCCGTGGCCGGACGCCAGCGCAACGCGCCCTGCACCAGGGCCAGCAGGTCGCTCAGCACAACGCCATAGGCGCCGATGTACCAGGACGGTTCCAGCCCGATGCGCAGGTGCGCCTCCCCGGCCGCCCGGCAGCGGGCCTCATGCGCCGGCGAACCGGCCTCCTGGAACATCAGACGCCAGTGATCGGCCTGCAGCCGCTTCAGCCGGGGCAGGTCGCCGTGGGCGTCCAGCAGCTTGCGGGTCTCCGGCCATCGCGAGAGGTGGGCATAGAAACGCTCGGACAGGTCGGGCAGGCTGCGGTCGATCAGCCGCCCCATGCTCGCCAGCAGTCCGCGTTCCTCCGCCTCAAGCCCGAAGAAGCCCGCGTCCGCCCGAAGTGCCCGCCCATCAGCCGCCATGTCGCCCATCCACACCATTGATGCGACATACGCACAATCAGCGCGAAGCCGCGATGCATCCGGCGACAGTTATATGACAATTATCGTAAATGGCAACCTTGGGCCGGCCGTAATGGATCAAAGGATCGGCAAAGGGCCGTGCATAATGGTCGCACCTGCCTCCTCATCAGGCGTCTCTGCAACGCCGGAGCGTCTACAGAGGCCGCATTCCGGGAGCAATCATTTGTCTACGAATGATTGAACGGCTTCTGCGATCAAGCCGCTGAGGGACAGGGCGTTGGACGGGTGCGGCACGCCATCGCAGGACAGCGGGCGGCCGAGCCCTTCCGCCGCGAAGCGCCCGGCGACGGTGTCGTTGAACAGGGCATGGACGCCGTACACCCGCACCGTGTCGGCCCCCAGCACCCGCGCGGCCCGCGCACAGGAGAAAATCGTCTCGCCGGAGCTGATGACATCGTCGACGATCACCACCGGGCGGCCATGGATCGGCGCATCGGGCGGCAGCGCCACCGTCACGTCGCGGTCGCCGCGCCGTTCCTTGCGCCCGACCACGCCGGTCAGGCCGAGCGGACCGGCCACCGCCTCCACCAGCGGGGCGGACTCCTCGTCGGGGCCGACGATCACCGTGCCGGGCGCCACGCCGGCGGCGCGCAGATGGTCGGCGATCGGCGCGGCCCCGCTCAGCGCGATGGAGGGGCGGCCGACGAACACCTCGTCCAGCGTGTGGGTGCGGTGCAGGTGCGGCTCGACGCAGACGAACCGGTCGAAACAGCGGCCGAGCCACTCCCCGACCACCGTCTGGCTGACCGGCTCGCCCGGCCTGAAGACGGCGTCCTGGCGCATGTAGGCCATGTAGGGCGCCACCAGACAGAGGTCGGTCGCCCCCTGGCGCCGCAGCACGGAGGAGGCGAGCGTCAGTTCCACCAGTTTGTCGTTCGGGCGGTCGAGCGAGCGGTAGACGATGGCGCGCTCGACCGGTTCGGGCAGGCGGACGAGGCTCTCGCCGTCGGGAAAGCGGTGCAGCTCGGCGATGTGGCAGGGAATGTCCAGCGCCTGGGCCAGCCGGCGCGCCGCGTCCGCCGACTCCGGGAACCCGTAGACGGCCGTGTAGTTGCCCGTGTTGGGGGGCATGCCCCATCTCCCTCTACCACCTTGGATGCGGGCAAGCTTGGCGCAGGCGGCAGGGACGGGTCAATGATGGCAAAAGGCGGACGCTGCGGCCCCTTGCCCCGTCTTGTCGGCCTATGCCTTGGCGATGCCGTCCTCTTCCTCCCGCTTGTCGTCCTCCGCCTCGTCCGCTTCCGACACGGCGGGATCGACATAGATGCTTTCCGCCTTGCGCGCCAACCATTGGAAGGCACCCAGCCCGACCACCAGCAGCGTGACCACCCCCAGCAGCATCACCGGATAGACGATGGCGGAGATCTCGCTGGTGCGCGCCTCGAACACCAGGACAAGGCCCTCCAGACTGGCGGCGATGATGATGGTGGTCAGGAACTTGGTCAGGGTGCGGCGAGCCTCGTCGGCGCGGCGCAGTTCGCGTTCACGGACGATCTCCTCCTCGTAGAGGTATTTGGCGATCTCGAAGACGGCGATGGCCAGCACGATCATCCCGACCCCTTCCAGCATGGCCGAGGTCAGCGCGTGGCTGTCCAGCGCCACCATCCCCTCCACGACGGTCAGGGCCGACAGGCCGATGAACAGCAGGGCGAACAGGCTGAGCGTCACCGCCGCCAGAAGATACATCCCGCGCGCCGCCGATTGGAACATCGTGCTTCCCCTTCCCGATCCGAAACTGGTCCTTGGCAGTGACAACGCGCGGAACGCCCGGTCCGCCCGGTCGGCACCATCGGAGTCGTCGACGCTGCCGGAGAACCTCTTTAGAGTGCCGCCACTCCGCCGTCCGCTGTCCGGTTTTCCGAACCATGACCTTGCCGCCCTCGCCCGTTCCCACCCACAACCCCGTGATGGCCAGCGCCGCCTATTGCGACGGCCGGCGCATCGCCGACGTGCCGGTCGCGGAGGCGGGATCCTGGGCGGCGAAGGACGGCCACTTCGTCTGGATCGGCCTGTGGGAACCGGACGAGGCGCTGCTGATGGAGGTGAAACGCCAGTTCGGCCTGCATGAGCTGGCGGTGGAGGACGCCCTGCACGCCCACCAGCGCCCGAAGGTGGAGGTCTATGGCGACAGCTTGTTCATTGTCCTGCGCACCGCCCGTCTGGAACAGGGGGAACTGGTGCTGGGCGAAACCCATGTCTTCGCCGGGCGCGGCTATGTCGTCACCGTGCGGCATGGCGCATCGAGCAGCTATTCGCCGGTGCGCGCGCGGGCCGAAAGCGCGCCGCATCTTCTGAAGCATGGCGAGGACTTCGTCGTCTACACCGTGATGGACTATGTGGTGGACTGCTATGCTCCCGTCCTCGACCAGATGGCGGCGATGGTGGAGGAGCTGGACGCCCAGCTGATCGCCCGCCCGCCCGGCACGGCGGAGATCGAGCGCATCCACCAGCTGCGGCGCGACCTGGAGCGGCTGCGCCGCAACGCCTCGCCCCTGCTGGAGGTCTGTTCGCGGCTGGATCGCTTCGACCTGCCGATGATCGACCCGGCGATCCGCCCCTATTACCGCGACGTGCAGGACCATGTGATCCGCGTCAACGATCAGATCGCCTCGCTGCGTGAGGTGCTGTCCTTCGCCTTCGAAACCAGTATGATCCTGGCCGCCGCACGGCAGAACGACGTGACGCGCAAGCTGGCCGCCTGGGCCGCCATCCTCGCCGTGCCGACGGCCATCGCCGGCCTGTACGGCATGAACTTCGAGCATATGCCGGAGCTTCACTGGCGGTACGGCTACCCGGCGGTGCTCGCCGTGATCGCCGCCGTCTGCGCCGGCTTGTACATCCGCTTCCGGCGGACGGGCTGGCTTTGACGCTGCCGCGGCGGGGTGACTTCCCGGCCAAGCTGCCCTTTAGGGATATTTGAACCATGAGCGACGCAAAGAACACGCTGCATACCCTGCTGGACGCCTATCTGCGCTGCCCGGTGGACGCCGCACGGAGCGAGCTGGAACAGGCGCTCCGCAGCTATCAGACCGACTGGATCCGCGCCCATGCCGGGGCCGACGCCCCGCCTCTGCCGGCGACAGGGGCGGAGGCACCGGCGACCGCCAAGAAGGCGATCGTGCCCAAACCGCGCTTCCCCATCGCGTCGGCCGACCTGGAGGTGCTGAAGCGGCTTGCCGACGGCTGGCCCGGCACCACGGCCGAGGTGGCGCGCTGGGCCTGGTTCGAGAATCGGGAACTGGTGGCGCTGGAGACCAACCCGGCCGGCGAGGGTCCGGAGATGCTGCGCCTGACCCCGCTGGGCTGGGCCGCCATCGGCCGACTGCCGCCGGACTGAACCGGCGGTCCCCGGTCGGTTCGCCAATCAGTTCACAGATCAATTCACCTGCGGCAGCGAGAAGATCTGGCCGGGATAGATCAGGTCCGGGTCGCGGATCTGCTCGCGGTTGGCGGTGTAGATGGTGGTGTAGAGCATGCCGTCGCCATAGGTGCGGCGGGCCAGCCGCCACAGGCTGTTGCCGGGCTGCACGACGATGCTGCGTCCGTCGGTGGCCCCGGTGGGCATGGCGGAGACCTGGACCGGCAGTTCGGCCCGCGCCACCACCTTGCCGGACTGGGTGACCTGATCGGCGCGCAGGGTGTAGACGCCGGGATCGATCAGTTTTTCGGGGATCAGGCGCCAGCCGCCCTTGGGGTCGCTGTGGGCGCTGCCGACCAGGATGTTGTCGAGATAGAGCTGGACCGGGCTGTTGGGCGCCGCCCGCCCGCCCAGCGCCACACGGCCGGCGGGATCATAGTCCATCGTCTCCACCGACACGCCGCCCGGCGGCGGAGGCGCGCCGTTGGCGGGAACCGGGGGTGCCTGCAGAACCGAGCTGCCGCCCATGGATGCCGGCGCACCGGCCAGCCCGTCGCGCGGAACCGCAACAGCGACGGCCGTGCCCTGTGACGCCGAGTCGGTCGCGGTGCCCTGGGTCGAAGTGATCTGTTCGGCCGTGGGCTTGGCCGCCGGATCGGGCACCATCACCACGACCACCTTGTCGGCCGGCACCGGCGTGTCGGACCCGGGACGGGCCTCGCTCAGGTTCAGTTCGCGCGTGCCGGGGGCCAGCGGTTTCTCGGGCAGCATCACCCATTCGCCTCGCTGGTCGGCCTTGGCGGTGGCGACCGGGGTGCCGCCGTCGGTGACCGTCACCTGCGAACCGGGGGCCGCGCGGCCGGCCATCACCGTCGCCCCGTCGGGCGCCACCCGCACCACGTCGAAGCTGGGCGCCGCGGGTGCTGCGGGAGCCGGTGCCGCCGCAGCTTTCGCGGGTGCCGCCGGCTGTGTCGTCACCGGCGAGGCGGTGGCAGTAGCAGCGGGAGCCGACGCCGCCGGAACTGGTGCCTGCACAGGGGTTCCGGCCGGCCACAGGACGACCGCCGCCGCCCCACCCGTCAGAGCCACGCCCAAAGCTGCGAACAACGCGTTTCGTTTCACTGAGCACCCATCCGGCGGCCCGCCACCACGGCAGGATGGGCAACTATAGCAGAAGGACAGGTGCCAAAAGAATGGCGCCGTTGGAGCATTTCCATCGGCCAATCGGCATCGATTGCTCCATAAGATCACGATTCGGCCGAGGCTCGGGTAAAGTCAGTCCTTCGCCGGCACCGTCCTCAGATAGGCGGCGATGGCGGCGCGGTCGTCGGCCGTCAGTTTGGAGGTGCTGTTGCGCACCACCTCGCCCATGGCGCCGCCGACGACGTCGCCTTCCGGGGTCAATCCGGTCTCCAGCAGCAGGGTCAGGTCGCCATCGGACCAGTCGCCGATCCCCTTGCTCTCGGCGCCGGTGATCCCAGGCACCTTGTCGCCGTCCGGGCCGTCCGGATTGCCGGCCAGATAGCGGCCGGCGTCCATGCCGCCCATCAGGGTGCGCGGGCTGTGGCATTCGCCGCAATGGCCGAGCGCATCGACCAGATAGCGCCCGCGGTTCCAGGCCGGCGGCTTTGCCGGATCGTCGGGCACCGGGCCGGGGGTCAGATACATCCATTGCCAGACCGGCAGCAGGAAGCGCCAGGAGAAGGGCGGCGTCAGGTCGTGCGGCTTGTTCGGAGCAGCCACCGCCGGCTGGCTGAACAGATAGGCCTTCAGGTCCAGCAGGTCGCGGTCGGTCATCCGCGTGTAGCTGGCATAGGGGAAGGCGGGAAACAGCGCGGCGCCGTCGGGCCGCAAGCCCTCGCGGAAGGCGCGGATGAAGTCGGCGTCGCTCCAGCGGCCGATGCCGGTTTCCGGATCGGGCGTGATGTTGGGGGTGTGGAAGGTGCCGAAGGGAGTCGCGAGCGCCCGCCCGCCGGCCAGCGGCGCCCCGCCCTCCTTCTCGTTGCTGTGGCAGCCGAGGCAGCCGGCGGCCTGGAAGATATAGGCGCCACGGCTCACGGGATCGCCCGCCGGTGCCATGTCCGCGGCCAGCGCACCGCCGGCCGCACCGCCGCCTGCAACGGCGAGCGGCAGCAGCCATGCGGCGACAGCGGCGGCGGTCGGGACGCGCCGCATCGGTCAGTTCTTCTTGACGCGGAAGTCCTCGTGGCAGCTTCCGCAGGCCTTGGAGGTTGCGCCCAGCGCCTGGGCGATCTGGGTGCGGTCACCGCTCTTCACCGCGGCGTCCAGCTTCTCGGCCACCGGCTGCAGTCCGCTCCAGTAGCGCTGCGCCTCCGCCCAGTTCTTCCACAGCTCCGGCTTGGCGGCGCTGTCGGTCACCCCCACCGCGGTGCCTTCGGGGAAGATCATTTTCGGGTCGACTTTCGTGACAGCCAGCACGGCCTCCGCCCCCTTGGCCGCATCCTCCAGGGTAGCGCCCTCGTTCTTCACAAACTTCGCGACGGCACCCATGCCGCCGCCGAGCTTCTTCATTGTCTGTTGCCGGTCCTTCACCTGCTCGGCCGGATCGGCGGCGCCGGCATTGCCCGCCGACATGCCGAACAGCGCGAACATCAGACCGGCGACGGATGCCGCTGCAAGGACATTGACGACGCGGTTGCTCATGTGGTCCCTCCCGATGATGCCCTGGCTTAACGGTGCTTGTGCCGCAGTTGACGCGCCGCCCTCTCCCGATATTCCATGGCTTTCACCGGATTGTTTACGCCCCGCCCGGGTGGGCGGTGGTGGCGAGAAAGGTTGACCCGCGATGAAGAGCCTGTCCTCCGTCTGCGTCTATTGCGGTGCATCCAGCCGCGTCGCCGATGTCTACAAGGAAGCCGCCCATGCGCTGGGCGACGGGCTGGCCCGCCGCGGCATCCGCATGGTCTATGGCGGCGGCCGGGTCGGGCTGATGGGCATCGCCGCCGATGCCGCAATCGCCGCAGGCGGCGAGGTGGTCGGCATCATCCCCGAACACATCCAGTCGGCGGAGATCGAGCATACCGGCCTGACCGAGTTGCATGTCGTCGACAGCATGCACACCCGCAAGCGCATGATGGTGGAGCGCTCCGACGCCTTCGTCATCCTGCCGGGCGGACTCGGCACGCTGGACGAGGCCTTCGAGATCCTGACCTGGAAGCAGCTTCAGCTGCACGACAAGCCGATCGTCATCGCCGATGTCGACGGCTATTGGCGCCCGCTGCTCGGCCTGATCGACCACATGGTCGCCCAGGGCTTCGCCCGCATCGACCGCTCCGCCCTCTACAGCGTCGCCGACCATGTCGATGCGGTGTTCGAGGCGTTGGAGGTGGCGCCCGTCCCCGCCCATCCGGCCCAGCCGAAGAAGCTCTGAGGCAGGGTCAACCCTTCCCGCGGTTATCCCCAGACTTCCCAGCCTGTGGATAACTTCTGTGCACAGCTTTTGTGGAGGGTTCCCCGCCCTTCGCAGAGCGTTCCCGTTCTGTTTCTGCTATTGTGTCCTTCATGAGCAACCAGACCTCATCGCTGTTCGATCCCCGCCCCTCCGCCGCGGTCAAGCCGACGGCCGAGTACCGCACGCCCCCAAACAACGAGGAGGCGGAGCAGGCGCTGCTGGGCGCGATCCTGGTCAACAACAAGGCCTATGAGAAGGTCGGCGAGTTCCTGCGGCCGGAGCATTTCTACGACCCGGCCCACCAGCGCATCTTCGCCGCCATCACCAAGATGATCGATCGCGGCCAGATCGCGAACCCGGTCACCTTGAAGTCCCTGTTCGACAATGATCCCGAACTGGCGGTGGAAGGCGGCAGCGCCTATCTGGCGGAGCTGGCGGCCAACGTCGTCACCGTGGTCAACGCCGGCGATTACGGCAAGACCATCCACGACCTGTTCATCCGCCGGCAGCTGATCGAGGTCGGCACCGACATGGTGAACGAGGCGTACCGCCACGACCTCGACATCACCGCGCTGGACCAGATCGGCGAGGCGGAGAAGCAGCTGTTCGACCTCGCCTCGACCGGTGACGTGCAGGGTGGCTTCGTCGCCTTCGGCGAGTCGGTCAAGCACGCCATCACGACGGCGGAGGCGGCCTTCCGCCGCTCCAGCCACGTCACCGGCGTCACCACCGGCCTGATCGACATCGACCGCAAGCTGGGCGGCCTGCACCCGTCGGACCTGATCATCCTCGCCGGACGCCCCTCCATGGGCAAGACGGCGCTGGCCACCAACATCGCCTTCAACGCCGCCAAGGCGCACATGCGCTCCTCAGGCCAGGAAGGCGGCGTGGTCGGCTTCTTCTCGCTCGAAATGTCGGCGGAACAGCTGGCCACCCGTATCCTCGCCGACGAGGTGCAGGTGCCCGGCGACAAGATCCGCCGCGGCGAGATCCGCGACACCGACTTCCCGAAATTCGTCCAGGCCAGCCAGGATCTGGCGCGCTGCCCCTTCTATGTCGACGACACGCCGGCCCTGTCGGTCGCCGCGGTGCGCACGCGCTGCCGCCGGCTGAAGCGGACCTCGGGCCTCAGCATGGTGGTGGTCGACTATCTCCAGCTGCTGCGCGGCTCGTCCTCGCGCGGGTCGGAGAACCGGGTGCAGGAGATCTCGGAGATCACCCGCGGCCTGAAGGCCATCGCCAAGGAGTTGGACGTGCCGGTGGTGGCGCTGTCGCAGCTGAGTCGCGCGGTGGAGCTTCGCGAGGACAAGCGCCCGCAGCTGGCCGACCTTCGCGAGTCGGGCTCGATCGAGCAGGACGCCGACGTCGTGATGTTCGTTTTCCGCGAACAGTATTACCTTGAGCGCGCCGAGCCCTCGCGCCGGCCCGACGAGAGCGACGACAAGTTCAACGACCGCTATCAGCGCTGGCAGCAGCGCCTGGGCGAGGTGCACAACACCGCCGAGGTGATCATCGCCAAGCAGCGTCACGGTCCGATCGGCACCGTCCGTCTCTACTTCGACGGCCAGTTCACCAAGTTCGGCGATCTCGACCAGCACCACCAGACCGACGAGTGACCAAAGTGACGAGCGACCTGAACCCGCGCGCCGGAGCCATCCTCACCGTGGATCTCGGCGCCGTCGTCGCCAACTGGACCCAGCTGCGCGACCGCGTCGCCCCGGCGGAATGCTCCGCCGTGGTCAAGGCCGATGCCTATGGGCTGGGCGTGGCGCGCGTCGTGCCGGCCCTGGGCGCCGCCGGCTGTCGGACCTTCGTCGTCGCCCAGTTCGACGAGGCGCTGGCCGTCCGCCGCGCGCTGGAGCCGGTCGCCCCGGAAGCACAGGTGTTTTCGCTGGGCGGCCTGCCGATGGGGTGCGAGGGGGAATTCATCGCCAACCGCATCCTGCCGGTTCTGAACCATCTGGGGGAGATCGCGGCGTGGCAGGCCTTCGCCCAGTCGCGGGGGGAGGCTCTGCCGGCGGTGATCCACATCGACACCGGCATGAACCGCTTGGGTCTCGGCCCCGACGAACTGGACGATCTCGCCGGCCATCCGGAACGGCTTGAGGGGATCGACGTCCGCTATTGGATGACCCATCTCGCCTGCGCCGACGAGTTCGACAGCCCGATGACCGGGGAGCAGCTCGACCGCTTCCGCGCGGCGCTGGCCCGGCTGCCGAAGGCAAAGGCGAGCTTCGCCAACTCGTCCGGCATCTTCCACGGCAAGGACCATCATTTCGACCTCGCCCGGCCGGGCTGCGCGCTCTACGGCGTCAACCCGACGCCGCATCTGCCCAATCCGATGCTGGGTACGGTGCGTCTCGACGCCCGTCTGCTGCAGGTCCGCAACTGCGCGGTGCCGATGACGGTCGGCTATGGTGCGGCCCACAAGGTCACGGGTCCGGCGCGGATCGCGACCATCGGCGTCGGCTATGCCGACGGCTATCTGCGCTCTCTCAGCGGCAAGGGGCACATCTACGTCGACGGCGTCGCCGCCCCCATCGTCGGCCGCATCTCCATGGACCTGATCACCATCGACGTCACCGGGCTACCGGAATCGGTGGCGCATGCCGGCCGCATGGTCGAGCTGATCGGACCGAAACGCCCGGTCGATCAGGTCGCGGCGGAGGGCGGGACCATCGGCTACGAGATCCTCACCTCGCTCGGCCGGCGCTATCACCGGGTTTATGTGGATGGAGAGTAGATAAGCTGTGGAGTGTTGTCGGAGCGCAGCTTCGTCTGGCAAGATCTACACGGATGTCACGGATTTAGACACGGATTACACAGATTTTTATTTCACTTGGGCAAGTGACTGCTTTGCCCGAAAAGACACGACTGGCCGAAGCGACATCCGTGTAATCCGTGTTTTAATCCGTGACATCCGTGTCGTCGTTGCCCGACACAGCCGAACTTCCTCCCGGCGGCGACCACCAACTCGTCCCACCATTGCAAAGTCCAAGGATGACCTAGGCGCGCATCGGTGCTATGACCGCAGCGCCCAAACGAGTCTCAAACCAAGGATGCGGGCCGACTGATGGGTTTCCTCGCCGCCACCGGCCGGGCCTTCCTGATCTTCCTGGAAGCGACCGGACGCCTTGCCCTGTTCACCGGGTCCGCCCTGTCGCACTGTGTGCGCCCGCCGCTCTATCCGCGGCAGATCCTGCGCCAGATGATCGACATCGGCTATTATTCGCTGCCGGTGGTCGGGCTGACGGCGCTGTTCACGGGCATGGTTCTGGCCCTGCAGAGCTACAGCGGCTTCTCCCGCTTCCAGGCCGAGGGCGCCATCGCCACGGTGGTGGTGCTGTCGATCACGCGCGAGCTCGGGCCGGTTCTGGCCGGCCTGATGGTCGCCGGCCGCATCGGCGCCGCCATGGCGGCGGAGATCGGCACCATGCGGGTCACCGAACAGATCGACGCCCTGTCGACCCTGTCGACCAATCCGTACAAGTATCTGGTGGCTCCGCGCCTGATCGCCGGCCTGACCATGGTGCCGCTGCTGGTGATCGTCGCCGACATCATCGGCGTGTTCGGCGGCTTCCTGGTCGGCGTCTACCGGCTGGATTTCAACGCCGCCAGCTACATCAACCGCACCTGGGAATTCCTGGAACCGCTGGACGTCATCTCCGGTCTGGTGAAGGCGGCGATCTTCGGCTTCCTGATCGCGCTGATGGGCTGCTACCACGGTTACCACTCCAAGGGCGGCGCCCAGGGCGTCGGCGCGGCCACCACCAACGCGGTGGTGTCGGCCTCCATCATGATCCTGGTGTGGAATTATCTGATCACCGGCCTCTTCTTCTCGACCAAGTGAGCGCCATCCAATGACCACCGTCCCGAAGATCGCGCTCAAGGGCGTCACCAAGCATTTTGGCCCGAAGAAGGTCTTGAACGGCATCGACCTAGAGGTGGCGAAGGGCGAGTCGCTGGTGGTTATCGGCGGATCGGGAACCGGCAAGTCGGTGATGCTGAAGAGCATCCTCGGCCTGCTGACGCCGGATTCCGGCACGATCCAGGTCGACGGCGTCGAGACGACCCGCCTGCGCTCGCGCGAGCGGGAGAAGATGCTGCACAAGTTCGGCATGCTGTTCCAGGGCGCCGCCCTGTTCGACAGCCTGAAAGTCTGGGAAAACGTCGCCTTCGGCCTGATCCAGGGCGCCCATATGCCGCGTGCCCAGGCCAAGGAGATCGCCGTCGCCAAGCTGGGCGCCGTCGGCCTCACCCCCGACGTGGCGGAGCTGTCGCCGTCGGAGCTGTCCGGCGGCATGCAGAAGCGCGTCGGCCTTGCCCGCGCCATCGCCGATGAACCGGAAATCATCTTCTTCGACGAGCCGACGACCGGCCTCGACCCGATCATGGCCGACGTCATCAACGAGCTGATCGTGCAGTGCGTGAAGGACCTCGGCGCTACCGCGGTCACCATCACCCACGACATGGCGTCGGCCCGCAAGATCGCCGACCGCGTCGCCATGATCTATCAGGGCCGCCTCATCTGGACCGGCCACGCCCGCGACATCGACAGCTCGGGCAACGCCTATGTCGACCAGTTCGTCCATGGCCGGGCGGACGGACCGATCAAGATGCAGATCAAGGCGCTCTAGAGGGAACAATTGCGGGGACTTGCCGGTTGTCGAACCGGGTGCCGTTGCAGCCCGTTCCCCGGAGGTGGTCTCCCCGTGAGTTTGCAGTCCGCGACCTCCCAGGCCTTCGATATCGACGAGGCTTTCCGCCGCCTGCGGATCGCGGTCGCCCCCTACCCCAAGGCGGCGATGTTCGACCTGCGCGACCGCGGCTATGCAACCCCTTTCCAGCAGCTGGTCGCCAGCCTGATTTCCGCCCGCACGCGGGACGAAACGAGTCTGGTGGTCGCCGAACGGCTGTTCGCCGTCGCAGACACTCCGGCCGCCATGGCCGCCCTGCCGGAGGAGCGGCTGGTGGAGCTTCTGCAAGGCGCCACCTTCCCGGAACCCAAGGCGCGCGACATCCGCGACCTGTCGCGCCGCATCGTCGAGGAGCATGGCGGCGAGGTGCCGGACACGCCCGACACGCTGATGCGCTTCCGCGGCGTGGGGCCGAAGATCGCGGCGCTGACGCTGGCGGTCGGTTTCGACATTCCGGCGCTGGCGGTCGACATCCATGTCCACCGCATCACCAACCGTTGGGGCTATGTGTCGGCGCGCACCCCGGAAAAGACCATGGCGGCGCTGCTGACGGTGCTTCCCAAACGCTATTGGGTGGAAATCAACGAGCGGCTGGTGCCCTTCGGCAAATGGATCTGCACCGGCGACCGGCCGCGCTGCTCCACCTGCCCGCTCTTGTCGATGTGCGCGCGGGTGGGCGTCACCGAATCGCGTTGAGGCCCGGCGATTGATGCAGATCCTGGCAGGGCGGCGGAGGCTTGGCTAGAAGAGCGGCAGAGATTCCGCTTTTCGAGGCTTTGCGATGATCGTCTACGCCCTGCACTGCGCCTGCGGCCATGATTTCGACCAGTGGTTCGACAACATGGCCGATTACGACGCCAAGAAGGCCGCCGGCATCCCCTGCCCCTCCTGCGGCGGCACCGAGGTCGCCAAGGCCATCATGGCCCCGCGCGTGGCCAAGTCCCAGCCGGCGCCGATGCCCGCCTGCGCAACCGGCGGCTGTGGCGGAGGCGGCTGTCCGATGATGATGTGAGGGGGGAGCGGAAAGGGTTGCCCCCACCCTCCCACGGCTCCGCCGCGGGTCCCTCCCTCCCCCTCTTCGAGGGAGAGGGATAGATTTGCAATGTGGCGGCAGTCCCCTCTCCCTCGAAGAGGGGGAGGGTTAGGGAGGGGGCAGCGCTCAGCGCCGCCGCGCCTCTGCCGTCAGCCGCGGCTCGATGGTCAGTTCTTCCCGGCGGCGCGGGCTGCCGAAGCTCGGCTCGACTCGCGACTCGCGCGGCCGGTCGTCGCCGGCTGGCGCCCGGCTGAGCGGATCGACGCCCCGCCCGCTGCGCCACCAGGCAAAGCCGACTCCGCCCAGCGTCACCGCAAGCAGCCCGGCCACACCGGCGCGCGCGGCGTTCGACTGCCACACCGACGTGCCGCCGCCGACCGCCACCGGTTCCTCCACCGGAACCGGCTTGCCGTCCGGGGTGGTCGCCGACACCGCCCCACGCGGGGCCGCCTGCGGAGCAGGTCCTTCGGACGCGCTGGCCGACGGACGCGGAGCACTCTGAGACGCTGCACTGGACGTGACCGCACTGGAAGCCGCCGTCGGCGCCGAGGGGCGCGGAGCCGCGGCCGGCGTGCTGTGGCTGGCGGACGAGGAGGACGATGGAGAGGACGGCGCCGAAACCGGCGCGCCGCCGAACTGGGCCATGCCGCCGACGCTCTCGTTGCCGGATTCGACTCGGCCGGTCGGGGCGGCGCGCGGTGCCACCTCCTTGTCCTGGCGGGTCTGGCCGACCTGGCTCTTGGACAGGCTGCCCATTGTGGGGGCGGCCTTCTTCTCGCGCTCTCCCATCATCTTGTTGATGGTGGCCTGATCGAGGTTGCCGGTAGCCGGCAGGCCGACCGACTTCTGATAGGCGCTGAGCGAGGAACGCGTTTCCGGCGTCATCTGGCCCTTGGCCCGGCCGCCAATGTTGTAGCCCTTGTCCTTCAGGAAGGTCTGCGCCCACTGGATATCGGCCGTCGATGCCTCCGCCCATGCGGAACCCGGCGTTCCGAGCGCAAGACCCGACACCACCACTGCAACAGCCGCCACCGCGGCGCCACCACGCACCCGCCGCGAAATCCCAGACATCGCCTTATCCCTCCGTCCGTGACGCCAGACCGATTTCAGAGCCACGACACTCCCCCGCGAATCGGGGGCCTGGATCGTGTTACCAGATTGTGCCGCTTTTCCGGCGGCGATTTTTGTGCGTCTGCCTTGTCCGCCACGCAGCGTTGCCGAAAAGGCGCGTTCCCGGAAATGGTGTGCGAAAATGGATCGGAAAAGGCCGGATGTGGTAGCGTCAATTCGGGGGCATCACATGGAATGCAGGGGCGCCATGACCGGATTGGAAAGCGCATCTCCGTGGATCGGACTGAAGGCTGCTGCCCTCCTGTCCGCCATGTTCCTGCTGTCGGGCTGCAGCAGCCCGCCGGCCTACCGCGAGTGGACCGCCAGCCCCGACGTGCCGACCATTGCCTATGACGAATGCAACGAGCAGGTGGACCACACCATGCGCCTGCGCGGCTACCCCCTGCGCCCGCTGCCGGAAACGCCGCAATACGGCTACCGCAAGGAGATCTTCGCGCTGTGCATGCGCCGCAAGGGTTACGCGACGGAGTGACCCTTTGCCGTCCGCCTCTTCATCTGCCACCGGCGAAATGCAGGTAGGCCAGGGCACCGGCAAACGTGCCGATCAGGATCACCGCCAGATAGACCCGCAACGGCAATGCCACGGGTTCCGCCGCCTTGCGCTTGCGATCCGGTTTCGCGGCCGGCGCCGGCTTCGCTGCGGGGCGGACGCGCCTTCCCTTTGCCGGCCCCTTGGTGGGGTCGTACAGCTCGATCAGCGTCCAGTTGAACTCCATGCCCTCATAGGCGGAGTCGGCGTTGTAATCGAGCTGGATCAGCCGGAAATAAGCCCGCGGGTTGATGCCCACCATCTGGTCGAAACGTGCCTTGGTGTGGGCAAGCTCCTCCCCCACCTCCAGCGTCTTCCACCCCTTGCCGCGCGCCTTCTGAATGGCGAATCGGGTCGGCTGGGGCGGGCGCGGGGTCGGCATGGCCCGCAGTCTATCGCCACACTCAGCGCAGCGGAACCGCGTTGTTGCGGATGACCGAGGCGTACCAGTCGTAGCTGGCCTTCGGCTTGCGCTCCATCGTCTTGCGGTCGACCTGGACCAGTCCGAACTTGCGGCGGTAGCCCTCCGCCCATTCGAAATTGTCCAGCAGCGTCCAGGCCATATAGCCCTTGAGGTTGCAGCCCTCGTCGATCGCCTTGGCCGCGGCCAGCAGATGGTCGCGCAGATAGGCGATGCGGTCGCGGTCCTCCACCCGGCCGCTCGGGCCGACCGTATCCGGATAGTCGGCGCCGTTCTCCGCCACATAGACCGGCGGGTTGCCGTATTTCTCCTGCAGTTCGGCCAGGATTTCTGTCAGACCGTCCGGCTCCACCGGCCATTCCATGCCGGTCTTGCGCGTGCCTTCGGGCGCCGAGCCGTAGCCGGTGCCGAACAGCCCCTGCGGATCGGGCTGCTGGTGCATGCGGCTGTAATAATTGATGCCGAGGAAGTCGACCGGCTGCTTGATGCGCTCCAGGTCGCCGGGCTTGGCGATGCGGGTGAACTCGGCCTCCAACTGCGCCGGGAAGCGGCCCTTGAACAGCGGGTCCAGGCAGGAGCGGTTCCACACCGCATCCCACATCAACGACGCCGGATAATTCGAGTCGAGTCCCCCCACCGGCCAGGACGGCTGCAGCGACAGAACTGTGCCGAGCTGCCAGTTTTTTCCCCCCACCTGCCGCAGCGCGGCCAGCGCCGTGCCCTGGGCGAGGTTCTGGTGATGGATGGCCTTCAGGCAATTGTCGCGGCCGGTCATCCCCGGCGCATGGCCGCCGGTGCCGTGGCCGAAGATGGCGACCACCGACGGCTCGTTCAGCATCACCCAGTTCTTGGCACGGTCGCCCAGCCGGGCAGTGACCGCCAGCGCATAGTCGGTGAACCAGCCGGCAATGTCGCGGTTGGTCCAACCGCCACGGTCCTGCAGGGCCTGGGGCAAATCCCAGTGAAAGAGGCAGGGCCAGGGCTGGATGCCCTTCGCCAGCAGCGCGTCGGTCAGCCGGTCGTAGAAATCGAGCCCCTTGGCATTCACGGCGCCCGTGCCCTGCGGCATCACCCGTGGCCAGGCGATGGAGAAGCGGTAGGCCTTCATACCGGCCCGCGCCATCAGTTCCACATCCTCGGCATAGCGGTGATAGTGGTCGCAGGCGACGTCGCCGGTGTCGCCGTTCGCAATCCGCCCGAAGGAGTGGCTATAGGTGTCCCAGACGCTGGGCGCGCGCCCATCCTCCGCCACCGCCCCTTCGATCTGGTAGCTGGAGGTGGAGACTCCCCACAGGAACCCGTCGGGGAAGGCGACCATACGGGGGGCCGAGTCGGGGGCCGCCTGCACGCCTTCGCGGGTCAGTGCCGTCATCGCGCCGCCGCCGGCCGCCGCGGCCGCCGTCACCTTCAGGGCCGTCTTCAGGAAACTCCGCCGCCGCATCGCCCGCCTCTCCGCTCCGCCGCCCAACCGGGCTGTGGCCGTCCGTCGCCGCGCACTGTATGCGGTCCAACGGCTTTGGCAACCGGGTGATTACCCGGATCGGCGATTCTTCCGGGGCACCGCCCCCACGACATCATGGCGACGAGCGGCCATAGGCGCGGCGGCCAACGCGGTCTATATTGGCGCCATGCACGATCTTTTCCCCATCCTGATGGTCCTGGCGATGCTGGCCGTGGTCGGCTCGCTGTTTGTCGGCCTCTTCTTCATGGCACGCGGGGGCAGGGGCGACCCACGTCGCTCCAACAAGGCGATGCGCCTGCGCGTGATCCTGCAGGGCGCGGCACTGCTGCTGTTCGTCATCGCCATCCTGATCAAAGGCTGACGGTTCCCATGGTAAAGCTGACCAAGATCTACACGCGCGGCGGCGATGCCGGCGAAACCTCGCTTGGCGACGGCAGCCGGGTGCCGAAGCACGACCGCCGCGTCGCCGCCTATGGCACGGTGGACGAGGCGAACGCCGTCATCGGCATGGCCCGCCTTCACACCAATGACTGGCCGGAGGCTGACGCGATGCTCGGCCGCATCCAGAACGACCTGTTCGACCTGGGCGCCGACCTCTGCACGCCGGAGGAGGAGGAGCCGAAATACCCGCCGCTGCGCATCGTCCAGGCCCAGGTCGACCGGCTGGAGGCGGAGATCGACGCGATGAACGCCGGTCTGGCGCCGCTGACCTCCTTCATCCTGCCCGGCGGCTCGCCTGCTGCGGCCCACCTGCATCTGGCGCGCACCGTGGTGCGGCGGGCGGAACGGCTGATGACCGATCTGGCGCGCCACGAACCGGTGACTCCGGCAGCGCTGAAATACGTCAACCGGCTGTCGGACCACCTGTTCGTCCTGAGCCGGGTGGTGAACCGGAACGGGGCGGACGACGTCCTATGGGTTCCCGGCGCCAACCGGTAAGAGTTGGCAACGGAAACCGGCATGGACCGCCGGTCACGCTTCCGGCGCGTCATTGACAGTGGTAATGCCAGATCCTATGGTCCGTTCGCAACCACAGCAATTTTCGCGGTGTTCGCCGTAATGGGCGCGCGCTCAGCAGCCAGGGTGAGTTATGAAAGTCCTCGTCCCCGTTAAGCGAGTGGTCGACTACAACGTGAAGATCCGCGTCAAGGCGGATGGCAGCGGCGTCGAGACCGCCAACGTGAAGATGAGCATGAACCCCTTCGACGAGATCGCCGTCGAAGAGGCCGTCCGCCTGAAGGAGGCCGGCAAGGCGACCGAGATCGTCGTCGTGTCCGTCGGCCCGACCCAGGCGCAGGAGACGCTGCGCACCGCTCTCGCCATGGGTGCCGACCGCGCCATCCTGGTGCAGACCGACGTGACCACCGAGCCACTCGCCGTCGCCAAGGTCCTCAAGTCCCTGGTCGAGAAGGAGGCCCCCGGCCTCGTCATCCTCGGCAAGCAGGCGATCGACGACGACTGCAACCAGACCGGCCAGATGCTGGCGGCGCTGCTCGGCTGGGGCCAGGGCACCTTCGCCTCGAAGGTCGTTGCCGGCGACGGCACGGTCGCGGTAACGCGCGAGATCGACGGCGGCCTGGAGACGGTGGAGTTGAAGCTGCCGGCGGTGGTCACCGCCGACCTGCGCCTCAACGAGCCGCGTTATGCCTCGCTGCCGAACATCATGAAGGCGAAGAAGAAGCCGCTGGAGACCATCACCCCGGATAGCCTGGGCGTCGACGTGGCTCCGCGCCTGACCACGCTGAAGGTCACCGAGCCGGCGAAGCGTCAGGCCGGCATCAAGGTGCCGGACGTCGCCACGCTGGTCGACAAGCTCAAGAACGATGCGCGCGTGATCTGAGGGGGATGAACTGACCATGGCCAACATTCTCGTCATCGCGGAACACGACAACGCGTCGCTGAAGCCCGCCACGCTGAACGCCGTCACCGCCGCCGCCCATATCTCCAAGGGGATCGGTGGCGACATCCATGTCCTGGTTGCCGGCAAGGGCGCCCAGGCTGCCGCCGACGCAGCATCCAAGGTGGCCGGCGTCGCCAAGGTGCTGCTGGCCGATGACGGCTCTTACGAGCACCAGCTGCCGGAAGACGTCGCACCGCTGGTGGTCGCCACCGCCAAGAGCGGATACGGCCATGTCCTGGCCGGCGCCACTTCGGTCGGCAAGAACCTCCTGCCGCGCGTGGCCGCCCTGCTGGACGTCGCCGCCATCTCCGACATCACCGCTGTGCTGTCGGCCGATACGTTCGAGCGGCCGATCTACGCCGGCAACGCGATCGCCACCGTGCAGTCGGCCGATTCGGTGAAGGTCATCACCGTCCGCACCACCGCCTTCGAGACCGCAGCATCCGAAGGCGGTTCGGCCCCGGTCGAGGCTGTGTCGGGCGCCGGTGCCGCCGGCCTGTCGAGCTTCGTCTCGGCCGAGCTGACCAAGTCGGAGCGTCCGGAACTGACCGCCGCCCGCGTGGTGGTGTCGGGTGGCCGCGGCATGCAGTCGGGCGAGAATTTCCCAATGCTGGAGGCTCTGGCCGACAAGCTGGGTGCCGCGGTGGGCGCCAGCCGCGCCGCTGTGGACGCGGGCTTCGTGCCGAACGATTATCAGGTCGGGCAAACCGGCAAGATCGTGGCGCCCGAGCTGTACATCGCCGTCGGCATCTCCGGTGCGATCCAGCACCTTGCCGGCATGAAGGACAGCAAGGTGATCGTCGCGATCAACAAGGATGAGGAAGCGCCCATCTTCCAGGTTGCCGATTACGGCCTCGTCGCGGACCTGTTCAAGGCCGTGCCGGAGCTGACGGACAAACTTGGATAAGGCGCGCTGATCCGGGTCGCCGCGGCGGGCGCAACCGGTCTCCGTCACGGCGAACCATCTTACCCACATCCTTCGCGGGACAGCCCCCCATGACCACGATCAAGAAGATTGGCATCATCGGCGCCGGCCAGATGGGCAGCGGTATCGCCCAGGTCTGCGCCCAGGCCGGCTACGATGTCGTCCTGTCCGACATCAGCGACGCGGTCCTGGAAAAGGCGCTCGCCAACATCGGCCGGAACTACGACCGCCAGATCCAGAAGGGCAAGCTGGAGGAGGCGGAGAAGACCGCCGCTCTCGGCCGCATCACCACCGGCACCGACCTGTCGGTGTTCGGCGAGTCCGATCTGGTGATCGAGGCCGCGACCGAGAACGAGGCGCTGAAGCGCGACCTGCTGAAGAAGCTGGTCCCGCATCTGAAGCCGGAGGCGCTGATCGCGACGAACACCTCGTCGATCTCGATCACCCGTCTGGCTGCGGCGACCGACCGTCCGGCCAAGTTCATGGGCATGCACTTCATGAACCCGGTGCCGGTGATGCAGCTGGTCGAGCTGATCCGCGGCATCGCGACCGACGAGCCGACCTTCAACGCCATCAAGGAACTGACGCTGGCCATCGGCAAGACCGCCGCGGTGGCCGAGGATTTCCCGGCCTTCATCGTCAACCGCATCCTGCTGCCGATGATTAACGAGGCCGTCTACACCCTCTATGAGGGCGTCGGCGGCGTCGAGGCCATCGACACCGCGCTGAAGCTGGGCGCCAACCACCCGATGGGGCCGCTGGAACTGGCCGACTTCATCGGCCTGGACACCTGTCTGGCGGTGATGCAGGTGCTGTACGAAGGTCTTGCCGACAGCAAGTACCGCCCCTGCCCGCTGCTGGTGAAGTATGTCGAGGCTGGCTGGATCGGCAAGAAATACGGCCGTGGCTTCTACGACTACTCGCAGACTCCGCCGGTGCCGACGCGCTGAGGATTTGCGGGGGTCTGCTTGGAAAGAGCCCGCTCCGGGAGACCGGAGCAGGCTCTTTCAGTATCGAAGCCGGCGAACCGTCACTGGAAATAGCGGCCGCCCTTGGCGAGGGCGCGCTGCCACGCCGGACGGGCGTGCATGGCGTCGACGAAGGCGGCCAGCTTCGGCCACCGGCCGCGGTTTCCTTTCAGCATCGCCAGTTCAATCGGGAAGCTGAGCATGATGTCGGCACCGGTCAGCCCGTCACCGACGAAGTGGCCGGAGGGGCGAAGCTCGGATTCCAGATACTCGAAATGGCTGGCCAGCTGCTCCTGGATGCGGGGGTGCAGCGGCGCACCGGCTTCGCCGAGCCTGCCGACGTAGAGATCGAGCAGGATCGGCGTCATCACCGATCCCTCGGCGAAATGCATCAACTGCAGGTGGCGCAACGCATCGTCCGAGCCGGCCGGCGGCAGGAAACGGTCAGCGGCGAAGGTTTCGCACAGATGCTGGACAATGGCGCCGGACTCCATGACGATCCGTCCGTCGATCTCCAACAGCGGGGATTTCCCCAGCGGGTGCACCGCCTTCAGTTCCGGCGGGGCCAGATTGGTCACCTTGTCGCGCTGGTAGAACCGGAGCTCGTAAGGCAGCTCCAGCTCCTCCAGGAGCCAGAGGATCCGCTGCGACCGGCTGTTGTTGAGATGATGGACGATGATGGTCATTGACTGGTTTCCCGCAATCGTTTGCACCATGGAGGGTGGTGATCCTACACCACCCTCAACGGACGAGCTTCACTTCGGCAGCGCATAGGCGATCACCGAATCGCCCCCCTTGGTCCCCAGCGAGCCGTGCCCGCCGGCGACCACCAGCACATATTGCCGGCCGTCCTCGCCCTGGTAGGTCATCGGCGTGGCCTGACCGCCGGCAGGTAGGCGGCTTTCCCACAACTGCTTCCCGTTGGACACGTCATACGCCCGCACATAATAGTCGATGGTGCCGGACAGGAAGGCCACGCCGCCCGCCGTCATGATCGGGCCGCCCAGATTGGGCACGCCCATGCGGAAGGGCAGCGGGATCGGTGAGGCGTCGCGGGTCGTGCCGTTCTTGTGCTTCCACACGACCTTGCCGGTCGTCAGGTCGGCTGCGGCGACATAGCCCCAGGGCGGCGCTTGGCAGGGCAGCCCCAAAACCGAAACGAAGGGGCCGAGCTTCACCGCATAGGGCGCGCCGAAATTCTCGTTCAGGGCCGGCAGGCTGAATTCCGGCCGTTCCCCGCCCTGGACATACAGATCCGTGTCGTTCTGGCGCGGCACCATCTGGGAGACGAAGGCGAGATAAGCCGGCGTGGTGAAGGCGATCTGGCGCTCAGGATCGACCGCGACGCCGCCCCAGTTGAAGACGCCGAAGTTGCCGGGATAGACCAGCGACCCCTGCAGCGACGGCGGCGTGTAGCGCCCTTCGTACCGCAGCCGCTTCAAGGCGATGCGGCAGGCGAGCTGGTCGAACATCGTCACCCCCCACATGTCCGCTCCGCCCAGCGGCGGCGGGTCGAACGACAGGGCGGAGACGGGCTGGGTCGGGGCGGTGTGGTCGCCCTCCACGGCACCCTGCGGCGCCGGCTTCTCGGTCACCGGCAACACCGGCTGGCCGGTGCGTCGGTCCAGCACGAACAGCTCGCCCTGCTTGGTCGGCTGAACCAAAGCCGGCACGGTCTGTCCGTTCACCATGAGGTCGATCAGGCTGGGCTGGGCGGGCACGTCATAGTCCCACAGATCGTGATGCACGGTCTGGAAGACCCAGCGCACCTGCCCCGTCGCCAGATCGAGGGCTACGACCGAGGAGGAGAAGCGCTCCACCTCCGGGCTGCGGTTGCCGCCGAACTGGTCGGGCGGCTGGTTGCCCAGCGGGAGGTAGACCATGCCAAGCGCCTCGTCCACGCTGGCGATCGACCAGCTGTTGGGCGAATTGACGGTGTAGGTCTGACCCTCCGCGATCGGAGCGGTCTGGTCGGGCTTGGCCGAGTCCCAATTCCACACCAGATGGCCGTCATTCACGT
This sequence comes from Azospirillum sp. B21, assembly GCF_008364825.1. Classification (GTDB taxonomy): domain Bacteria; phylum Pseudomonadota; class Alphaproteobacteria; order Azospirillales; family Azospirillaceae; genus Azospirillum. The sequence goes on along the minus strand of NZ_VTTO01000002.1, from coordinate 156,875 downwards.
CGAAGGCACGGATGACGCCCGACTGCTCCTTGGTCGAGACATTGTCCAGCACCGTGCCGCCGACGATGATCAGACTGGCCGTCACCACCGGTGGCGAGGTCGAGTAATAGGCACCGGGCCGCACATTCGGCATGTTGGCCCACAGGTTGATCTCGCCGTTCTGCCCGAAACCGGTGCAGGTCGACCCGTCCTCCGGGTTCAGCGCCACCAGACGTCCGTCGGCGGTCGGCATGAACAGCTTGGCGGCGCACGCGCCCCCGGCAGCATTGGCGGCCGCTTGCGGAGCCGGATGGTAGGACAGGCCGCGGCAGGTCAGGTGCTGCAACGCCAGTTGCTTGGGATCGATCTGAAGGTCGCGGCGCCACACCTCCTTGCCCGTGGTCGCGTCCAGCGCGATGACGAGCTGGTGCGGGGAGCACAGGAACAGGCGGTTGCCGATCTTCAGCGGCGTCACCTCGAAGGTGGTTTCCTTCGGATCGCCGGGCCGGCCGCGCAGGTCGCCGGTGTTGTAGGTCCAGGCGACCTCCAGCCTGTCGGCATTCTCGGGCGTGATGGCGGTCAGCGGCGAATAGCGCTGGCCGTAGCCGGTGCGGCCATAGGCGTGCCATTCCCCGTCCGGAATCGTCGGGCCGGGGCCGGCACCCGGAGTCCCGGCCGATGCGGTCTGCTGCCGTGCCGGAACGGTTCCGTCGATGCGGTGCGGGTCGGTGAACCAGGACGCGACGGCGACCAGCAGAACGATCGCCAGCGAGGCGGCCAGCAGAATGCCGGTACCGCGGAAGGCACCCACCGGATAGGCGCCGGGCGCCGGCACGCCGGCCATCGGCTGCCGTTCGCCCAGACGGCGGGTGATCCAGGGCATCAGCAGCAGGAACCCGACCACCGCGATCACGTCGCCGCGTGCCGCCAGCGGCCACCAGTCCAGCCCCGCTTCCCACAAGGCCCAGGCCAGCGTTCCGATCACCAGAAGCGCGTAGACCGTCAACGCCGCGGGCGACCGCTTCACCAGCAGAAGGGCCGTGACCAGGAACAGGATCCCGGCGACGGCATAGTACCAGGACCCGCCCAGCAGGATCAGCCACAGGCCGCCGCCCAGCGAACCGAGCCCCAATATTGCCAGCAGAATTGTCATCGCCCACAGGGCGACGCTTCGCTCGGATTTTTTCATGGCACGTCCTCGACCAAAACCCTTTCCGATCCCAACGAACGGGGGCGGAGTTGGTTGCGACATGTTTGGGCGATGGGTGCCATTCGCTGCGTATCGCTGCCCATCCGGTAAAGCTTCGGAACGCGGAGCGCGCCACTTTTGTTGAACGGCGAAAGATCCTGGAAGCTGCTAACGGAGGCCGCCATGCGCATGCACCGCCATCCCTGGAGCGAGGAGTTCGCCAAGATGAGCCCGGAGGCGCGGTACCGCGGCGTCGGCCCGCGCAACTACCGCCGGTCCGACGAACGCATCCTGGAAGACATCAACGAACGCCTGACCGACGATCACCACATCGACGCCTTCGACGTCGGGGTGAAGGTGGAGAGCGGTGAGGTGACGCTGTCCGGCACCGTCACCGACCGCGCCGCCCGCCGCCGGGCGGAAGACATCGCGGAAAGCGTGTCGGGCGTCGGCCATGTGCAGAACGACCTGCGCGTCACCAGCCGGAATGCCCCGGGCCAGACCACGGCCGTCGGTCTCGGAGAGCGGGTCGAGCCGGCCGCCCCGCAGGGAGAGGGCAGCGTCACCGGCCCCGGCGCCCCGGCACGGGACGCCATGGTGGCGGCGCTCGACAACAGTTCCATGGTGCTGGGCAAGCAGCCGCTGCCGGAGGACGACACGCTACGCCGCAACGACGCGATGGCCGGTACCGCCGGGCGGGACCGCCGCTGAGCCATGACCGGATCAGGGTGGGCGGTTCCGCCCCCCTGCACCGGATGCGCTGCTGCCCTGCGCGGGCATTCGGAGGACCTGAGAGGGTGCTTAACACTCGATTAACCGGCGGGGATCATTGTCCCGCAGCAAATCGAGTATCCCCTCTCAAGCCTTCCTGAAACAGAGCAGCTGCCATCATGGGCAACAAGACCATCAAGCTTTCCGACAAGGGCGGTTACCGCGACGTCGCCCTGGAACAACTGCCGCGCAACGTCCGCGCCGCGGTGACCGACCTGTCGACCAAGAATCCGGTCGCCGACATCATCGTCGACCAGTCCGGCATGCTGTACCGCATCCACCTGTCGGCCCCGGCCAACATGTATGTGGACGTGCTGGCCGTCGCCTGAGGCACCGCCGCAATCCAGTTTTCGGCCAGTTTTTTTGGCCAGTTCTTCCGGAAGGGCGGCCTGCAGCTATTGCAGCCGCCCTTCGTCGTTCCGGCCCTCCAGCCGTGCCAGCGCGCGGTTCAGCAGCCGGGGCGGCAGCATGGCCACCGCGCCGTCGCGCACCGCGCGCACATCCTCCGGATCAAGCCCGGTGACGGCGGCCAGTTGCCGGTCGTCCAGCCCGCGGTCTTCCGCCAGCAGCGTGATCCATCCCGCCAGCGTGCGGGCCTGGGCCAATCCCGCCCGGTCGTTGAACCACAGGGCACCGCCCGGGCGACCAATCGGCGTTGCGTTTTCGAAAGGCATATCGGGATCGAACGACGTCATGGACGCACCTCCCCTCGGCAGTTTCTTTCGCAGTCGCAGCAAACCCTGCCGCTTCGCAGCAGATTTTGTTTCCCTTCATTTATGAATTCTGCGGATCACTTCCAGAGGGTGGTAGGCAGTATTCGGCACCACCAACGCTCTTTCCCTTGTCTTTTTGCGTTGCAGTATGACCGGAAGTCGGTGACGGATCGCCTTTCCGGGATTCTTTGAAACTGTCTTCGCCGGCCGGGGGCTAGGGCGGGGTGGCGGCTTCGGCGTATAACCGTTGCCATCGTCCCGAACCCTCCCGTTCAGACCGGAATCGCCGATGCCCGACTCCCCGTCCTCCCTGTCGCCGCTTTTCGGGCCGGCCCTTCTGGAGCGCATCGACGCGCTGGCGGCGATCAGCGCGGAGGAGGGATGCCTGTCGCGTCTCTACCTGACGCCGGAACACCGCCGCGCCAACGACCTCGTCGCGCAGTGGATGCGCGCCGCCGGGATGGCGGTGCGGGAGGATGCCGTCGGCAACATCATCGGCCGTTACGAGGGCGACCGGCCGGGCCTGCCGGCGCTGCTGATCGGCTCGCACCTCGACACCGTGCGCGATGCCGGGCGCTATGACGGCATGCTGGGCGTGCTGAGCGGCATCGCCGTGGTGGCGGACCTGAACGCCCGCGGCCGCCGCCTGCCCTTCGCCGTCGAGGTGATCGGCTTCGGCGACGAGGAGGGCACGCGCTTCCAGTCCACCCTGATCGGCAGCCGTGCCATCGCCGGAACCTTCGACCCGGCGGTGCTGGAGACTCGCGACGCCACCGGAACTCGGCTGGCCGATGCGATGACCGCCTTCGGGCTCGTTCCCGCCGCCTGGGCCACCGCCGCCTACGAGCCGCAAGCCGTCCTGGCCTATGTGGAATTGCACATCGAACAGGGGCCGGTGCTGGAGGCTCTGGGGCGCCCGGTCGGCGTGGTCACCGCCATTGCCGGCGCCACCCGTCTGGCGGTGACGGTGGAGGGGATGGCCGGGCATGCCGGCACCGTGCCGATGACCCTGCGCCGCGATGCGCTGGCGGCTTCGGCCGAGATGATCCTGGCGGTGGAACAGCTCTGCTCGGGACAGGAGCGGCTGGTCGGCACCGTCGGCCGGATCGAGGCGTCGCCCGGCGCCACCAACGTCATTCCCGGCAAGGTCCGCTTCACCATCGACCTGCGCGCCGACCGCGATGCCCTGCGGCTGGAACGGGTCGGCGCCGTCCGCGCCCGGCTGGAGGCCATCGCCGATGCCCGCGGCGTCGCAATCGGCTTCGAGACTCTGCATGAAAGCCCCGCCGTCGCCTGCCATCCGGGCCTGATGGCACAGTTCGCCGCCGCGGCCGCCGCCGAAGGGCTGGACGCGCCGGAACTGCCGAGCGGCGCCGGCCACGACGCCATGGCGGTGGCGGCGCTGACCGACATCGCCATGCTGTTCGTGCGCTGCGAACGCGGCATTTCGCACAACCCGGCCGAACGCATCACCGCCGCCGATGCCGAGGCCGGCGCCCGCGTGCTCGCCCGCTTCGTCGAAAACTTCCAGCCCGCAACCTCCCTTCCGTGACGGACCGCCTGCCATGACCGACCTGTCCCCCTCCCTCGCCGCCACTCTCGACGAGGCGGTGAATGCCCGCTTCGACGAGGAGGTCCGTTTCCTGGCGGAGTTGGTGAAGGTGCCGTCCGACAACCCGCCCGGTGACTGCGCCCCCCACGCCGTCCGCGCCGCCGAGCTGCTGGAGGCGATGGGCTTCACGGTGGAGCGGCACCCGGTGCCGGCCGATCTGGTGCGGGCGAACGGCATGATCAGCGCCACCAACCTGGTGAGCCGCCACCGCTTCGGCGAAGGCCCGACGGTGGCCCTGAACGCCCATGGCGACGTGGTGCCGCCGGGCGAGGGCTGGTCGAGCGATCCCTATGGCGCGGAAATCCGCGACGGCGTGATGTATGGCCGCGGCGTGGCGGTGTCGAAGTCGGACTTCGCCACCTATGCCTTCGCGCTTCGGGCGCTGATGGCCTCGCAGGCCGCGCTGAAGGGCACGGTCGAGCTGCACCTGACCTATGACGAGGAGGCCGGTGGCGAGATCGGGCCGAAATGGCTGCTCGACCAGGGCATTTCCAAGCCTGACTATGCGGTGTCGGCCAGCTTCGCATATTCGGTGGTGACCGGCCACAATGGCTGCCTGCATCTGGAGGTGCAGGTCGACGGCAAGTCCGCCCATGCGGCCCGCCCCGACACCGGCCATGACGCGCTGGAGGCGGCAACCGGCATCCTGGCCGCCCTCTACGCCCACCGGCCGGAGCTCGCGACCCGCCGCTCCAACGTCACCGGCATCACCCATCCGTCGCTCACCGTCGGGCTGATCCAGGGCGGCATCAACACCAACGTGGTTCCCGACCGCGTCACCTTCCGCCTCGACCGCCGCATGATCCCGGAGGAAAACCCGGCTGAGGTCGAGGCCGAACTGCGTGCCCTGATCGAAGGGGCCGTCACGGGCCACGAGGGCATCCGCGTCACCATCCGCCGCATCCTGCTGGCCCGGCCCTTCCGCTCGGTCGGCGATGCGCCGCGTCTGGCCGCGCTGTTCGCCCGCCATGCACAGGAGGTGTTGGGCGTTCCGGTCGGCCAGAACGGCATCCCGCTCTACACCGACGCCCGCCATTATTCCGAAGCCGGCATCCCCACCATCCTCTACGGCGCCGGCCCGCGCGACCTGCTGGAAGCCAACGGCCACCGCGCCGACGAGAAGCTGGTGCTGGAGGATCTGCGCAAGGCGACCCAGGTGGTGGCGCGGTCGCTGGCGGAACTGCTGGGATAATCCCTCGGCAAATCTACCCCACCCGTTCCCCCGACGGCAGCCCGAGATCCCAATCGGATGAACCGGATGTGGCTGGATCGGTGGTGGCGGTGTCCAGCGCAGCCAGATGGCGGTCGATCAGCAGGTTCAGCCGGTCGCGCGCCTCCCACACCGTCAGGCTGTGGTCGGCGCGGTCGAGATAGACCAGTTCGATGCCGGTCAGGCCGTCCAGCGCGCGTCCGCCTTCGCCCAGATGCAGATAGAACTCGGCCAAGGTCATGTCGCCGCTGCTGTAGACCAGCAACACCCGGCGGCCTTCCGCGGACAGGCGGCGGAACATGCGCAGCGCGTGGCGGGTCAGGCCGGTGCGGATCAGCACCTTGCGGACGAAGCGGCCGGCCAGCCGCTTGGTCAGCCCCATCACCCGGGCGCGGTTGCGGAAGCTGGCGCGCAGACGGGCCGGCTTCAGCGCCTCCAGCAGATATTCGGTGGTGGAACGGAAGGCGACCGTCCGCATCAGCTCCGACACGGCGGTGCCGTCGCCCAACTCGAACCGTCCGGGATTGAGCGCGATCTGCCCGACCACCCGGTTGTCGCCCAGCCCGGCATGCAGGGCGGGCGTCCCGCCGGCACACAGGCCGATGACGACGACCCGCGCGTGCCCCTGGGCTTCGAGCCAGTCCAGAGCCGCCCGCAGGTCGCGGGTGACATCCCGGTGGTAGAGCAGGTTGTCGGCAACGCCCGTCCGGTCGGGGCTGTCGCCGATCCCGGCGGCGTCGATCCTGAGCGAGCAGTAGCCGCGCGCCGCCAGACGGCGGGCCTGCACCACGGTCGCGCGTCCGGACCCGACATGGTGGGTCGCACCGCTGTTCAGGAACAGGATGGCCGGCCGGTTGCCGGCCGGGTCGGCCAGGACCGGCGTGCAATAGATGCCGAACAGCTCCGGATCCTTGCCGAAGAAGACCGGACGCTCCACCGCGGTCGTGGTCATCAGCCCGGCCGGGCGGTCCGGCGGCGGGGTCGCCCCCGTGGCGAACGGCCCGGCGGCGATCCAGCGCAGGACCGGGTCGAACGCCGTGGCGGCCTGGGCGCGCTGCGGCTGCTGGACCATCTCCAGCATGCCGCTGATGCCCATCGGCTCCGCCACCGCGCCCATCGCGCGCCAGCGGGCCGCCAGCTTCACCGGCGTCTTCGCGTCCGGCCGGTCGGCGATCAGGATGCGTGGAGCCGGCAGCTTCGGTTGGTCGCAGGGGGCAAGGCCGCTCAGCGCCAGTGCGGTCTCCGGCGTCAGCGGCATGCCGATCACGTTCAGCCAGGAGGCACGCTCCGGCGGTTCCGGGTTGCAGACCGGGCGCAGCACCATGGTGGCCAGCGTCTGCAACTCCCGCACCGCCTTGCGGCCGGAGGTGATCGGCGCCAGCAGCGCCAGCGCATCTACCCCCTGCCCGTCCTCGGCCAGTTCCAGCGCCGCCGCGGTGGCGAGAAGCGAGCCCAGGCGGAAGCCGACGAGGACCAGTTCGGTGACGCCGGTGTCCTCGCGCAGGCGGCGCACCGCCGCCTTGACGCCGTCCAGCCACGCGCGCACCCGGTCCGGCTCGCTGTCGTCCCCGGCGGAATCGCCGGAACCCGGATAGTCGAACCGCAAGGTCGGCAGGCCCGCGGCGGCCAACCTCTCCGCGAAGGTCTTCCAGGCGCGGTGTACGCAGAGTTCCTCATGTCCGTAGGGACCGCACAGCACCACCCCGCGCAGCCCCGGCGCCGGGTGCAGCCATCCGAAACAACCCTCGAACACCACCGGTGTCGGCTTCATGCGTTCCCCCTGTAACGGACGGACGCCAGCGCGTTCAGCGCATGGACCTCCCCATCCGGCACCCCATCGCCCTCGCCGGCACGCGGCCGCAGGCGGACCACCCGCTCGACGCCGGGGGACAGATGGAACCAGGCATCCTCCGCCCGGAACCGTTCGTCCTCCACATGCACCGAACAGGCAAGCCGCCGGGTCGCAAGCCGCAACACCCAGTCGTCGCCCTGCCGCTCCACCACCGCTGTCAGGCCGAGATCGGCGCGCGGCAGCAAACGGCCCTTCGGGAAATAATGTGACTCATCGATTGGTTCCGCTTCCCTATCGGCCGGCAGCAATTGCGCCGACACCACATCGTGTAGGATCGGTCCAAACCTGTAAGCATAGGTCGTGTCAAAAAAGCGGTCGGTCATCCTGGCAGCCGGCAGGGTGACCGCTGCCCGCGCCGGCAGCGTCACCGGCCGCTCCGCCTTCAGCACCGGGACCGAACCGTCGCGCCAAGCGGTCAACCGCATCAGCGCCTCCACCGGCCGGGGGGTGTCGTTGACCAGATGCACGGCCAGCCCGTTCACCCCCTCGTCGGTCAGGATGACGCGCAGCGGACGGAAGGCGCGTTTCAGCGCATGCCAGGCCGGCTTCGGCGTGCCGTCGGCGGCAACCACGCCCCAGCCGGCTCCCAGCCAGGGGTCGCGCCATTGCCAGACCAGCCCGCCGGCACAGCCGGACCCGGCACGCCGCCACTCGTCGAACACCGCCTGCATCACCTCCCCCGTCGCCGCGCGGGACAGGCGGCGGTAGCGGTCGGGCTCCTCGTGGCGCAGGCGCCGCGGATCGACGCCGTAGAGCGCCTCCAGATAATGCTCCCGCACATCCTCGAAGTCCCAGGAGGCGCCGGGATCGCGCGGAACCCGCTCCTTCCAGCGGGGATGATGGAGCGCCGGAACGCCGAGCGGGTCGTCCTCCGGCAGGTTCGAGAAGGCGAGGCATTCGGCAGCGAAGCGCACGTCGGCCCGGCGGGCATCCTCCAGCGGCCTCATATAAGCGCCGACGCCGTAGTAATGGGTCACTCCGGCATTGGCCACGAAGGGCAGCGGCCCGCCGATGGGAGAGTTGGACAATTGGATCAGGTCGGGCCGCCGCGCCGTCCCCTCCTCCGCTATCGCTGCCTTCAGCGCTTCTTGCGTCCAGGAGGCGCGGGGCAGGCCGAGCATGGCTGCCTGCTGCTCCATCTCGCTGCCGCCGCACAGCACCGCCAGGGACGGGGAAGCCTGGGTACGGTCGAGAAGCTGCGCGATCTCCGCCCGCACGCTCTCAAGAAAGGCCGGATCGCTGGGGTAGTCGAAATTGGCGAACATGGCGTCCTGCCAGACCAGGATCCCCAGCTCGTCGCACAGCTCGAAGAATGCGTCGCCCTCATACAGCATGGTGCCGCCGACGCGGACCATGTTGGCCCCGGCATCGCGCATCCGTCGCAGTTCGGGCTCGTAGACGGCGCGCTCCGCCGACAGGCCGACCGGATCGACCGGCACCCAGCAGCCGCCGCGGCAGAACACCCGCTCGCCATTCACCAGCAGAGCGAAGCCGTTGCCGTCGGCTCCCCGGTCCACCGCCAGCGAACGGAAGCCGATGCGCCCCAGATCGACCTCCACCACGCCCCCCGACGCACCGATCCGGGCGACCACGTCGTGCAGCACCGGTTCGCCATGGGTGTGCGGCCACCAGGGCTCCACCCCCGGCAAGGTCATGTCGGCGTGGAAGGCGTCGATGCCGTCGAACCGGAGCGGAGCCACCTGCCCGGCCACCTCGACCGAGCCGGCCATGCCCGCCCCATCCGCCTGCTGGGTGCCGTCCACCGTCAGGCGCAGCGACAGCCGACCGTCGCGCCCGTCATAGGCGCTGCGCAGGTCGACGCCCAGCAGGCGGATGGGGCCGGTCTCCTCCACCAACTCCACCGGGCGGTAGGGACCGACCGCGTGGACCGGCGGGCACCAGCCCGGCATATGGCCCAGCAGGGTCGTGCGGATGAAGCGCAGCCCCGCCGGCTCGGCCAGCTTCGTCCGCCAGCGGGCGCGGCCCTTCTTTGCCGCCAGCACCGGGTGCAGGGCATGGAAGCGGATGGACAGCTCCGCCTCCCCGTTCAGCGTCACCGGCACCTCATGGGCAAGGAACATGCTGTCGGAGGTCAGGATGCGCTCCCCGTCCAGCCACACCTCCGCGATGGTGGCGAGACCGTGGAAGCACAAGCTGCGCGGACCATGGCCGGTCAGCCGGGTCCGGTAGACGATATCCTTGTCATGCAACGGAATCGGATCGTCCAGCGACCACAGCCCGCCCGCCTGCAGGGCCTGCGCCGCCGTTCCCGGCACTGCGGCAGCCATTGGGGCAGCCACGCCCTCCCCCACGCCGCCGGGCGGCAGCAGGGTCAAGCTCCAGCCCTCCGTCAGCGCGGTGATCCGCCGTCCCGTGACCGATCGGATGCGCGCCATCGCCGGTCACCCGTAACGCCGGGCCAGCGCGCCCAGGGCGGTGTCGTAGGCCCGCTCCATCCGGTCGAAGCCCTCGCTCAGGTCGGGTGCCTTGCGCCGGGCAACCGTGCGGGCCAGCTGGAACTGCATCGCCTTGGCGCCCTCGGCGATGGTCCGGCAGGCCTCCTCCGCCTCTGACGGCCCGTCGAGCCAGCGGACATGGGCGCCCAGCAGCTCGAAATTGGCGCCGAGCTGGCGCAGCAGGTTGAAGGCGTAGAGGTGGAAATACTCCATCGGCCGGGACAGCAGCCGGTCCAGATGCTCCGGGAAGACGGCGCGGTAGGCCGCGATCGGGTTCTCCGCCGGCCGGCGCGCGAGGTGGCGGCGCAGAAGCGTCAGCGATGCGTCCATCAGCGCCCGGCCTTCCAGCGCCGGCTGCGCCGGCTTCACGAACTCCACATAGGGGAACAGCGGCCCGGCCGCCGCCGCCGCGACGCCCTCGTAATCGGCGCCCTCCAGCCGGTGAAAGCCGGCATTGTGGAAGTAATCCATGGACCGCGCCGCCGGGTCGATGCGGACGATGCCGACCGTGGTCTTGACATGCGTGGTGCCATAGGAGGTGCCGCGGGTGTCCGGCAGGTGGAAACCGTCGACCTCGACCAGCACCAGCCCACCCTCTGGACTGCGCGCCAGTTGCTCCACCACATGGGTTTCGACGCTGTCGTAGATCGCCAGCTCCTGCACGCGCAGGCCGTACAGCGTCTCCAGATCCTCCAGCGGCACCTTGAAGAAGGTGAACTGGTCGCCCTCGAAATCCTGGGTGACGGTGAAGCCCAGCATCGCCAGCGGGTCGAGCCCGCGGGCATGCAGCGCCTCGATCCACAGATCGACGTAGCAGTTGGTCTCCAGCCAGATCCGCTCGCCCTGGTGCAGGGGATGGCGGTCGTGGCCGTCGGGCTGGTGCCGCGTCCACATGGCGCCCGTCACCCCCACAGCACCTTGCGGACCGCCGCCGGCCAGCCGGCCGGGTCGAAGCCGTGGTGGCGGAACAGCGCCAGCGCCACCCGCTCCATCCCGAAGCCGACGCAAGCCGTGTGGGCGACGCCGCCGTCGGCGGTCCGGATGTCCCAGATATGGCCGAAATGGTCCTGGTGATAGTTGAAGCTGAGGCAGGCGGTCGGCTTCTCCGTGCTGGTGACTGGGATCAGCAGTTCGAACTTCAGCTTCTGCTCGCGCTGGCTGCTCGACAGCATGGCGCCGGCCCGGCCGAAGAAGGGATCGTTGGCGACGTCGATCTCCAGCGGCACCTCCAGCGAGGCCATCATCTCGCGCCCGCGCTCCAGCCATGTCTCGCGGAACGCCACCACCTGCTCCGGCGTGCCGATGCGGATGTATTCGCGCATGCGGAACAGCTGCATGCGGGCGGGGTCGATCGACGGCTCGTGCCGGAAACAGTAGGAGAAGACGTCGATCAGCCCGCCCTCGCCGGGCAGCGCCCCGCGCCGGGCGATGGTCGGATAGACGGGATAGCAGGCGGCCGGCGTCATCACCACGTCGGTCGCGGCCTGCTCCTCGGTCCAGTCCTGCCCCTCCTCCAAGCGGCGCAGCAGGGTGCGATGCGCCTTCTCGTCGCCGGCGAAGCTGTGGATGGTGCCGGCCAGATGGGGGAAGCTCTTCAGATACTCGCTTTCCTCGAAGTATTGGCGGTTCAGGGCCGGGGGAAAGCGCATCACCTCCGCCCCGTCGGCGCCGCCCCAGCGGGTGACCAGCGCGTCGAAACGCTCCACCACCTCCTCGAACAGGCCGCTGCGGCCATAGAGGCCGTCCACGCCGGTGGGGATCAGCAGGCCGGCCGCCACCAGCTCGTCGCGATAGGCCGCCTGTGCCGCCCCGATGTCGACCATGTTCATTCGAATGGCCCCGACCCGTCCCGCTGGACGAGAAGCTGAGTGGCGATGTGCGACATGATGCGGTCGTTGCCGATCATGAGCGCGGCGGAATGGGCATCGCGCAGGTGGCGGCCCAGGCTGTAGGGCGTATCGTTGCGGTAGCCGGCCAGCCCGCAGGTGCGGATCGCCGCCTCCACCACCTCGCGCACCAGTTCGGACGTGGTGACCTTCAGCGTTCCCATCGCGGTGGCGAAGGACAGGGTGGTGAGCAGTTCCGGCGAACCGCAGGCCAGCTCGTACTGGCGGATGGCGGTCAGGATGACGGTCTTCATCTGCTGCAGCTTCGCCGTCGCCTCGGCCAGCCGCACCGCGCAGGCCGGGGTGGTGCCGGGCTTGCGCCTGGCCTCAGACCGGACGAAGGCGCGGGCGCGGCTGACCGCGTCGGCGGCGATGCCGAGCCATGTGCTGCTCCACAGGATATGGGTCACCGGCAGCATGGTCTGGGCCGACAGGTCGGCGTAAGCCAGCGGCAGGATCTGGTCGGTGACGCCCGCCGCCTCCAGTCGGTAGCCGTCGGAGCAGGTGCCGCGCATCCCCATCGCGTCCCACAGCGTCGTCTTCTCCAGCCGGTAATCGTCCCGGGTCAGCACCACCAGCACCTGATCCGACGAGGGCGCGTCGGGATTGCGGCGGGCGGTGACCAGGATCACGTCCGACTGGTCGCCGTAGGAGATGACGGAGGCGTTCTTCGCCAGGGTGAAACGGCCCTCCCCGGTTCCCTGATCCGCCTCGACGGCGCAGACGCTGTTGCGAATGTCGCCGCCGGTCTCCGCCTCCGTCGTGGCGGAGCCGAGAAGCAGCTGTTCGGCCGCCATGCGCGCCATCAGCTCGCGGTGCCAGCCGTTGCTGCCATGATTGACCAGACAGGCGACCTGGATCTGGTGCATGGCATAGATCATGCCGGTGGAGGCGCAGCCGCGGGCCAGCGCATGGCAGGCCGCCGCCACCTCGAACAGCGAGGCGCCGCCGCCGCCGAGTTCCGTCGGCACCATGGCGCCCAGCAGGCGTTCCCGGCGCAGGGCGTCGAAGGCCTCGGTGGGGAAGCGGCTCTCCCGGTCCACCGCCTCGGCATGACGGGCGGCGATGTCCGCCCCGATGGCGCGCGCGCGGGCCGAGAGGCTCGGAGCCGCGCCGGCCGGGGCGGCGTTCACGCCTCGCCCCCGTCGATCAAGCCACGCACCGCGTCGCGGATCGCTGCAATGCTCTCGAAGGTGCGGCGGTTCAGAAGCTTTTCCGGAAACTCGACGTCGAACTGCTCCTCCAGCCCCAGCATCAGGCCGACACAACCATGAGAGGTAAGACCGGCGGCATAGAGATCATCATCGACGGCGAGCCTGCCGGCATCGACCGCCAGTCCGCCACATTCGGCCAGGACCGAACGGATACCGGCGATCATCCCGTCATCGGCACCGCCACCGGCGGTGGGGGGTAGCCCGGCACTCCCGGCCGCTTGGAGCGACGGGTTGGGAAATGGCGGGCTGGCGTCCTGCGGCATTCTTTAAATCCCTCGGAAACTTGCTGATCCCAAGCTAGCCACGCCACCCCGGTGCTTCCACTCGGCATCGGTATGGCCGTCGGGCTATCCAAGTGATCGCTTTTTCTCCGGTGGGGGTAAGCACAGGGATAACATTGGTCGATGGCCCGGATGCCTTTGGTATTGCCAGTTCGGACCATGACCCACCGGCCTAGGCCTGGGCTTGGCCGGTGCGGGTTTTGTGCGGCCGACACCATCCCGGTGGTGGCCGCCGAGTCCGAATGGATATATGACCCACGGGCAATACACTTTCTCGCCTGCGAAATTTTTCCGCTCCGGCGGCGCAAACATTCCATATGATGGAACGTCCTGTAATCTCTTTTCCTGTGAGTGGAAATTTGATTGACGGGAAATTCCCCAGTCGAAAACCATGCAAGAGCCGGTGTGACCGATCGCCGCAAGAACCTCTTGGTACTTGCAGAACCAAGATTGCAGACAATGCAGACTTGCGGCCGATGGGAGCCGCCGGCACCCGGGTGGAGCGCAGCCGCCGCCTCCGGGTGACAGCGATCACACCCGCCCCGAGGGGACCCGACGCCATGTCCACCGCCGCACCTGCCCTCCCACAGCATGTTTCAGGACCGTCCGGCAGCAATCCAATTCCGGGCAACCGGCGCCGTCTCGGCGTGCGGGCGAAGCTTCTGCTGGCCTTCGCCGGCATGGCGGCGATGACGGTGGCGGCCAGCGCCGTCGGGCTGATGTCCTTTTCCGCCGTCGAACAGCCGATGAAGCAGCTCGCCGACACCAGCCTGCCGGAGATGGAACTGGCGACCCGGCTGGCCGGCGAAAGCAGCCGCATCGCCACCGCCGCCCCGACCCTGGACGGTGCCGGAAGCCAGGAGGAACGCGAGCGCATCCAGGCCGAAACGCGCGAACGCTCCCGCGCCTTCCTGGCGCTGGTCGACGAACTGGCCGCCCGCCGCCCGCAGGACCCGCTGCTGTCGGAGGTGCGGGACACCGGCAACGCCCTGATCGCGACGCTGGACCGCGTCAATGACGGGGTCGCCGCCCGCCTGTCGCTGCGCGACCGGCGCGAGGCTGCGTCGGCCAAGCTGGCCCAGGCCTATGACGGCTTCCTCAAGACGCTGGCGCCGCTGGTGGAGGGCGCCGGACAATCCCTGCAGGACAAGGGCATGGCGCTGGACGGCGGAACCGACCGCGACATGGGGGAGCTGTCGGATGCGGTGCGGTCGATGATCGCGCTCTACGACCTGCGCGGCGGCATCGCGTCGGCGCTCGACGCCATGAACCGGTCCGGCACCGCGCCGGACGGCAAGACCATCGGCGAGCTGCAGCAGGCCTATCTGGAAGCCTCTTCCCAGGTGACGGGCACGCTCGGCACGCTGGGCGACCGGCTGCCGGCGGACATGGCGGGGAAGATCGACACGCTGTTCCTCTTCGGATACGGCAAGGACAATGTCTTCGAACTGCGCCGGGCGGCGCTGGACGGCACCGGAAACAGCGGCGAGAACAGCGGCGGGGCGGTCGACCGGCGGCTGGCGGAAAGGCTGGGCGCGGCACGGGCGCAGGCGGCCGGCTTGCTCGACGGGCTGAAGGCGCCGCTGCGCAAGGTGCAGAGCGACATCAAGCGCACCAGTTTCGACGTCCGCTCCCGCATCCAGGAGGCGACGCAGGACCTGCTGGGCCCCGGCCTGGACCGCTTCCGCACCCATCTGGAACTGTCGACCCACGGCACCGCCCTGGCCGGTGCGCTGAACGAAGCGGCGCAGGCCGCCGACGCCGCCCGGCTGGCTCTGCTGGAAAAGCGCTTCATCACCGAGGCCATCGCGCTCGACCAGCGCATCGTCAAGCTGGCGGATACCGATAAGGGCGAAGGCGCCGAGGATGCCGCCGGCAACGCGGTGATCACCGCCCTGGCCAAGGCGCTGGCCGCCTTCGGCCGGGGGGAGGACGGCATCGTCGCCCTGCGCCGGGCCGAACTGGCGGCCGTGGCCGACACCGGCCGGGTCCTGGCGGAGAACCGCCTGCTGTCCCAGAGCTTCGCCGCCACCGTCGACCGCCAGATCGCCGCCATGCGGGACGAGGCCAAGGCCGCCGTCGCCGGCACCGACGGCACCATCGCCGCCGGCCGAAACATGCTGATCCTGTTCGCCGTCGGCAGTCTGGTCGGCGCGGTGGCGCTGGCCTGGCTGGTGGTGGGGCGCCACATCGTCGCCCGCCTCAGCGCGCTGTCCGATGCCATGCGGGCCATCGCCGCCGGCGACCTGAACGCTTCCATCCCCGCCGCCGGCACCGACGAGATCGGCGACATGACCCGCGCGCTGATGGTCTTCCGCGACACCGCCAACGCCGCCCGCGAAGCCAACGCCCGCGCCGAGGCCGAACGCGGCCGTGCCGCCGGCGAGCGCCGCCGCGCCATGGTCGAGATGGCGGAGAATTTCGAGACCAGCGTTCGCGGCGTGCTGGATCGCGTGGCCCAGGCCGCCGGCGAGATGCAGGACATGGCCGAACGCATGACCCGCAGCGCCGACCTGACCGCCGGGGAGGCGACGACCGCCGCCGGCAGTTCCCAGCAGGCCGAAGGCAACGTCAAGGCGGTCGCCGCCGCGACGGAGGAGCTGTCGGCCTCTATCCAGGAGATCGGCACCCAGGTCCACGCCTCCAGCCAGATCGCCCGCAAGGCGGCGGAGGAGGCGGAGCGGACCGACCGCACGGTGGAAGGGCTGGCCCAGACCGCCGGCCGCATCGGCGAGGTGGTCGGGCTGATCCAGTCCATCGCCGGCCAAACCAACCTGCTGGCGCTCAACGCCACCATCGAAGCGGCCCGCGCCGGGGAGGCCGGCAAGGGCTTCGCCGTGGTCGCCAGCGAGGTGAAGGGGCTCGCCACCCAGACCGCCAAGGCGACGGAGGACATCTCCGCCCAGATCGCCGCGATGCAGTCGGTGACGCAGGAGGCGGTGGACGCCATCCGCTCCATCGCCGGCACCATCCGCGAGGTGAACGAGATCGCCGCCACCATCGCCGCCGCGGTGGAGCAGCAGAGTGCCGCCACCCGCGAGATCGCCCGCAATGTCGGCGAGGCGGCGGACAGCACCCAGCATGTCCGCGGCAACATCGACTCCGTCGCCGACGCCGCGCGGGAATCGGGCGAATCCGCCAACCGCGTTCTGTCGGCCTCCTCCACCGTGCAGGGCCAGTTGCGGACCCTGTCCGGTCAGGTCGATGCGCTGGTCGGAGAGATGCGGGCGGCCTGACGCCGCCGGTTCGGAGGCCGGGGGGTGGAGGGCGGGCTACGGCCCGTCCGCCAGGTCCCGCAGGGCGTCCACATTGCAGTGGAAGCGGTTAGGCCGCATCTCGTTCAGCAGACCCTGCCGCTTCAGTTCGGCGACGACGCGGCTGGCGGTCTCGGTGGTGATGCCCAGCACGGCGCCGACATCCTCCCGCCCGAAAAAGTCGCATTCACCGTGGTCGTCCACCAGGGTCAGGAACAGCCGGGCGACCCGCGCCCGCGCGCTGCCGGTGCCGAGTTCCACCAGAAAGGCGTCGGCGCGTTCCACCGCCTGATGCCAGCGCCGCATCAACTGCTGGTGCAGGTGCTGCGTCTCCTCCGACAGGCGCTGGATCACGGCACGGGGGATGCGGCAGGTCAGGACCGGATGAATGGCGATGGCGGTGTGGCGATAGGGTTCGCCCAGCGCCGCCTCCAGCCCGGCGGTATCCCCGGTGCGCAGGAGCCGGACGATGCGCTGGCCGCCGTTGGGCAGATACTGCACCAGCTTCACCAGCCCGCCGCGCACGGTGAAGAGGGCCGTCGGCTCGTCGCCGACATGGTAGAGCGCCGCCCCCGGCGCCACCGTCATTTCGTCGATGGGCAGGTGGATCAGGTTGAAATCGGATTCGGTCAGATCGGCGAAAAGCGCGGATTCCCTGATGCCGCACCCCCGGCAGTTCGCCAGCCCCCGCCACGCCGCGTTGATGCTGGTCTTCTTCACGCTCATGTCCATGGTTTTGCGGGGCGACGATGCTGTGGGTACGAACGGTGGTCGCCGGGCAGTGTGGCAGCTTTTTGGATACGTTCCAAGGATGCGGCGATCAACGCCCGCATGGGGGAACGATCACGCCACGCTCTCCGTCACCGGCTGGGTTTCGCGCGCCTCCTCGCGCAGGGTGACGGCGCCGTTGGTGCGTTCCAGGATCAGCTTGCGGCTGTGATGGGCGTCGAGCCCCACATGGTGGCCGATGGTCAGCAGGGTCGCGTTCGGCAACTCCCGCTCCATCAGCGTCAGCAACTCCTCCTCCGCCGGGGGATCGAGGCTGTCGGTGGCGTCCTCCAGGAAAATCCAGTCGGGACGGCGGATCAGCAGCCGGGCGAAGCCCAGCCGCTGGCGCTCGGGCACCGACAGCACCTCGTCCCAGCGGTCGGTGCTGTCCAGCCGGTCGACCAGATCGGGCAACCCGACGCTGACCAGCGCCTCGGCCGCCCGGTCGTCCGCCACCGACGAGGCCGGGCCGGGATATGCCAGCACCGCGCGCAGGCTGTCATGCGGCAGATAGGGGCGTTCCGGCATGAAGAAGACGCGGGTGTGGGCCGGCAGGGTGATGCGCCCGCTGCCCCACGGCCAGACGCCCGCCACGGCACGGAACAGGCGGATGGTCGCCGTCGCATCGCCGCCGATCAGCACCCGGTCGCCTGGGCGGACCTCCAGGTCGAAGGCATGGACGACGGCCGTGCCGTTCGGTTCGTCGATGGCGACGCCGCTGAAGGTCAGCGTGTGGTGCTCTTCGGAGCGCACGACCTGGATGTGGCCGTCCGGCACGTCGCAGACATCGCGGTCCAGCCGCACCAGCGCGTCGTGCAGGTTCAGCACGCGCTCCACCGACGCGCGCCATTCGGCGACGCGCGGCAGGTTGTCGATCGGCCAGGACAGCGCACCGACCGTCTGCTGGAAGGCCTGCGCCGTCTGCATCAGCACGCCCAGCGAGATGGTCCCGGCGATGTAGCGCGGGGCGGCGACCAGGATCGGGAAGGCGGCCGACAGCACCGAATAGCTGGCGCTGAACACCATCATGTGGCTGAGCGCGCGGGTCTGCCCGGTCCAGCCGCGCACCACCCCGCCGAACAGCGAGGCGAGATGCCCTCGCTCGGCCGATTCCCCATGCAGCAGTGCGATGGTCTGGCCGTTCTCGCGGATGCGGGCAAGCGCGAAGCGGAAATCCGCCTCATAACCCTGGCGCCGGTTGACTGCAGTGACCAGCGGCTGGCCGATCAGCATGGCGATGGTCGTGCCCATGGCGGCATAGAGCAGCGCCACGAACAGCAGATGGCCCGGCACCGACAGCTCGGTTCCGAACAGGGTGACGGACAGCGTGCCCGACAGCATCCACAGGATGTTGGTGAAGCTGATCAGAAGCAGAGCGCAGTAGGTCAGCGAATGGCCCAGGTCGATCGCCATTTCCGCGGTGATGCGGATGTCCTCGGCGATGCGGCCGTCGGGGTTGTCGTGTTCGCCCGGCATATAGGCGATCTGGTGGTGGCGGCCGCGGCGCAGCCAGTCCTCCAGCAGCTTGCGCGTCAGCCAGTCGCGCCAGCCCATCTGCAGCCGGCGCTTCACCCGCAGATGCAGCACGACGATGACGATGTTGTAGACGATGATCAGCCCGACCAGACCGATCATCGTCAGGAAACGGTCCATGGAGCGCTGTTCGAGCGCATCGAACAGCCGCTCGCTCCATAGATTGATCAGGACCGGGACCGACACCTGTCCGATCGTCAGCACGAACAGCGCCACGGTCAGCGCCCAGACGGTCACCCGCGACCGCCCATGCCAGTAACCGCCCGCCAGCCGGAGGAAGCGGCGGGCGAAGCCGGGTGCCCCGTCACCGATTTTGGTGTCACCGGTTTTGGTGTCGCCGGTTTTGGCGCCTCTATCGTCGGTCATGTCGGCCATCCCGGGCCTCCGCCCTCAATCCCTCACCGTCCGTATTACTAACGAATAGGACGCGCTCGGACAAAAGTACAGGGGCAGGGGCGAAGAAAGGCTTAAAGCCTCCCGGTTCTCACAACCTCGGCGAGGAAGCGGTAGCTGTCCTTCGGCGTGCGTTTCAGCGTGTCGTAATCGACGCGCACGATGCCGAACCGCTTCGACAGGCCGAAGGCCCATTCGAAATTGTCCAGCAGGCTCCAGCACAGATAGCCCTTGACGTTGCAGCCGTCGGCCAGCGCCTGCGCCACCGATTCCAGATGCTCGCGGTAGAACAGCACCCGCTCCGCATCGTGGATCTGGCCGTCCGGCGTCACCACGTCGTCATAGGCGCAGCCGTTCTCCGCGATGTAGACGGCGGGATTGCCGTAATCGGTGCGGAGCTCGGTCAGCAGGTCGTACAGCCCCTCCGGCTGCACCGGCCAGGCCATGCCGGTCCAGCGCCGGCACTGCGCCTCGCCCCAGCCGACGTCGAAGGGCCGCCCCTCCTCATGCTTCATCGTCATGCGGGAGTAGTAGTTGATCCCCAGCAGGTCGATTGGATAACGGATCGCCTCCTCGTCGCCGGGCTGCACGAAATCCGCCATCTTGTCGGCCAGCAGCGCCGGGATCTGCCCCCGCATCAGCCCGTCCAGCGCGACCCGGTTCCACACGGCGTCCCAGCGGGCGGCGGCGGCGGCATCCTCCGGCCGGTCGCTGTCGGGAACCGCGGGCTGCAGGTTCAGGACGGTGCCCAGCGTCAGGCCGGAATGCTCGGCCGCGATGGCGCGCAACGCCGCTCCCTGCGCCAGATTCTGGTGGTGCAGAGCCCGCAGGATGCCCTGTTCGCCCAGCTTGTGGCCGGGGGCATGCTCCCCTACGCCATAGCCGAAGATGGCGACCACGTTCGGCTCGTTCAGCATCATCCAGGTCTTGACCCGGTCGGCCAGCCGCGCGGTGACGATACGGGCATAATCGGCGAAGGGTCCGACGATCTCCCGCCCCTGCCAGCCGCCGGCATCCTCCAGCGGCTGCGGCAGGTCCCAATGATAGAGGCAGGCCATCGGCGTGATCCCCGCCTCCAGCAGCGCATCGACCAGCCGGTCGTAGAAATCGAGGCCGCGCGTCTCCACCGCCCCGGTTCCCGTCGGCAGGATGCGCGGCCAAGCGATGGAAAAGCGGTAGCTGTCGAAGCCCGCCGCCTTCATCAGCGCGATGTCTTCCGGAAAGCGGTGGTAATGGTCGCAGGCGACGGCGGCGCTGCTGCCGTCCATGATGCGTCCATCAGCGGTGAAGGTATCCCACACGCAAGGGCCGCGCCCGTCCTCCGCCACCGCCCCTTCGATCTGGTAGGATGCGGTGGACGCACCCCAGCGGAAATCCGGCGGAAAACTCAGCGGCTTGGCATCGGCGGCCTGGGACACGGGCTGGCTGAAGCTGTCCATTCTTATTCCTCCCACAGGGATGGTCCGTTTTCCCAAGCATGCCCCAGCCGGCCGCCCTTCGCCATGGGACAAGCACGCGATCAGGCATGGCGCGACGCGGTGGCGCAGCCGCGGGCGATTGCACGCAAGCACTGTGCGGACCTGTCCGAAGGGCGTAGCCTGTTCCCACAAGACGGCGCCCAGCCGCTCCGAATACGGAGGAAAACCACCATGCCCAACACCACCAAGATCGTCTTCATCGGAGCCGGCAGCGCCGCCTTCGGGCTCAGCCTGTTCCAGGATCTGTTCTCCACCACCGAACTGGCCGGCAGCACCCTGACGCTGGTCGACACCAACGTGGAAGCGCTCGACCGCATGGCGGCTCTGGCCGAGGTGATGAACCGCCATGGGGACGCCGGCATCACCATCGAGAAGACCACCGACCGCAAGGCGGCACTGCAGGGCGCCGGCTTCGTGCTGTGCGCCATCGCCATCGACCGCAACCGGCTGTGGAAGCTGGATTTCGAGGTGCCGAAGAAGCACGGCATCCGCCACACGCTGGGCGAGAACGGCGGTCCCGGCGGGCTGTTCTTCACGCTGCGCACCCTGCCGCTGATCGTCGACATCGTCCGCGACGTCGAGGCGATCTGCCCGGACGCCCTGTTCATCAACCTGTCGAACCCGGAAAGCCGCATCGTGCTGGGCCTGTCGCGCTGCACAACCGTGCGGACGCTGGGGCTCTGCCACGGCATCTTCCTGGCGCGCTGGTTCATCTGCCAGATCCTGGGCATGGCCGAGAAGGAGGTGGATGTCTGGGGCGCCGGGCTGAACCATTTCCAATGGCTGACCGCCATTCGCGAAAAGGCGACGGGGCGCGACCTCTACCCCCTGCTGCGCGAGAGGGAGGCGACGCACGACCCGTCCTTCACCCCGCTGGCGCGGCGCCTGTTCCATGCCTTCGGCCTCTGGGTCACGCCCAGCGACGACCACACCGGCGAGTTCCTGCCCTATGGCTGGGAGGCCGGCGAGCACGGTTTCGACTTCAAACACGACGAGGAAGGCCGCGTCATCCTGCGCGACCTGATGGACGGCGTCATCGACGGCAGCAAGCCGATCCCCGACGACTGGACCAAGCCGTCCTGGGGCGAGCGGGCGGTGGCGGTGATCGCCGGCCAACTGCACAACCAGAAGCGCTTCATCGAGAGCGGCATCGTCATCAACCGCGGCGTCATCCCCGGCCTGCCCGACGAGCTGGCGGTGGAGGTTCCGCTGGTGGCAGACGCCGCCGGCATCCACCCGATCTCGCTCGGCCGACTGCCCGACGGCATCGTCAAGCTGCTGTCGGTCCAGGCCAACGTGCAGCAATTGTCGGTGGAGGCGGCGCTGCACGGGTCGAAGGAACTGGCGCTGCAGGCCCTGCTGATCGACCCCGTCATCAACTCCAGCACCGCCGCCGTCGCCATCCTGGACGAGCTGTGGGAGGCGAACCGGCCCTATATCCGGGCGTGCCTCTGACTACACCCGCCCGCACCGGATCAGCCGGGCCGAGGCGAAGCCCAGCCCGGCGGTCAGCGCGCCGACGCCGAGGAACAGCGGCCCGAAGCCGGTGTGGGTGGAAATGAAGCCGTAAAGAACCGGCCCGATCCCCTGGCCGATGAAGAAGCTCGACGCGAACAGGGCCAGCGCCGACCCGCGGGCGGTCGGCGCCAGCTCCGTCGCCTGGGTCTGCATGGTGTTGTGCAGCATGTAGAAGCCGAAGCCGGCGACCAGGAAGGCGAGGCTCACCACCGGCCAGGGCACCGGGAAGGCGATGACCAGATAGGCCAGCCCCGCCGCCAGACCGCCGGCCTTCATCATGCCCCATTGGCCGAGCGAGGCGATCATTCGCCGCACCACCGCGCTGTAGATGACACCGCCGATGGCGAAGGCGGCGAGGGTCAGCCCGGCCTCGAAGGCGCCGGCCGCGCCATGTTCGATCAGCACCGGCGCCACGAAGGGGAAGACGCCGAAGATCAGCAGCCCTTCCGCCGCCACCGTGGCGAAGACGATCAGCGAGGCCGGGTTGGTCAGCACGGTGGCGTAGCGCCGCTGCGCATCCGCGACCGACAGAGGGGAGCGCGTCTCAACCTCGCGCGCGAGCCCGATCAGGGCGGCGACGCAGACCAGCGCGGTCAGGCCGGTCGACAGGCCGAACACCATGCGCCAGCCGAAGGCCTCGGCCAGCGCACCCGACACGGCGGACCCCGACATCTGCCCAAGGATCACCGCCAGCAGAAAGCGGCTGATGGCGATCTGGCGCTCCTCATAGGGCACGCGGTCGCCGATCAGCGCCATCGAGACCGGAACGACGCCTCCGGCGAACGCCCCGGCCAGGATGCGCCCGGCCATCACCGTGCCGTAGGTCGGCGCGATGGTGGACAGCGCCAGCCCGACCGTCAGCAGGGCCAGCGCCAGCCGCACCAGCCGTGACTTGCCGATGGCGTCGCCGACCGGTCCCAGCACGATCTGCATCAGCGCAAAGGGCAGCGTGTAGGCCGACGCCAGCAGCGCCGCCTGCCGCACCGTCACTCCGAGGTCGTCGGCAATCAGCGTCAGCATCGGATCGGTGGTGCGCAGGGAAAAGGCGCTGGCGAACCCGGCGAGGCCGAGCAGGAAGATGAGACGCATGGATGGCCCCCGAACGGCGGCGATGAAGGTTCAAGACCTTAACCGGATCGGCCGCAGGCGTACCGCAGTGCGACCGTGATGGCAGGCATGCGTGCGCCACGGGATCATTCGTGTACGACATTACCTGGCACGTAATCGATTCAGGTCCCCCGGCCGGGCGATCCTGGGTTCGCCGGGACAATCCGGCGGATCGACAAGGGAGCAAGGAAATCATGGGCTTCATTCGGACCGACGACGGCGTGCGCCTGTTCTATCGCGATTGGGGCGGCGAAGAAGGTGCCCGCCCCATCCTGTTCGTGTCGAGCTGGTCGCTGACCTCTGACGCCTGGGCCTATCAGATGGCCCCGCTGTCCGAGCAGGGATGCCGCTGCATCGCCTTCGACCGCCGCGGCCATGGCCGGTCGGACGAGTCGCGGTCCGGCTACGGCTTCGACCGGCTGGCCGACGACATCGCCGCCCTGATGGACGGGCTGGATTTGCGGGACGTGACGCTGGTCGGCCATTCGATGGCGACGGGCGAGATCGTGCGCTACCTGACCCGCCACGGCGCCGGGCGGGTAAAGGGCGTGGTGATGGTGGGCACCATCACGCCGCTGATGGCGAAAACCGACGACAATCCCGACGGCGTAGACCCGGCATCGTTCGAAACCTTCCGGTCGGAACAGCTGCTGCGCGACTTCCCCAAATGGCTCGGCGACAACATCGATCCATTCGTGAACGAAGAAACAACGGCGGAGATGAAGGGATGGGTCACCGGGATGGCGCTGCAATCCTCGCTGAAGGCCTTGCTGGAGTGCCACCGCGCCATCACCTCGGCCGATTTCCGAGAGGAGTTGCCGGCCATCGCCGTGCCCACCCTGGTCGTGAATGGCGACCGCGACGTGACCACCCCGCTGTCACTCGCCCGGCGCACGGTGGCGCTGATGCCGAATGCCGCCCTGTCGCTCTATGAGGGGGCTCCGCACGGCCTGTTCCTCACCAATCGCGACCGATTCAACGCGGAACTGCTGGCCTTCGCCCGCGGATGACGGCAACGATAGCCGTCAATATGGGTTCGGAGCCAAGTCCCATGCCCCGTGACACTCCTCAGACCACCGCGCGCAACGGCAGGGCTCCGGCCCCGCCGCCGATCGGCGCCCTGCTGCGGTCCTGGCGCCAGCGCCGCGGCCTCAGCCAGCTCGACCTCGCCTGCGAGGCCGACATTTCCACCCGGCATGTGAGCTTTCTTGAGACCGGCCGCTCGCAGCCGAGCCGCGGCATGCTGATCCATCTGGCCGAACGGCTGGACGTGCCGCTGCGGGACCGTAACGCGCTGCTGGTCGCCGCCGGTTTCGCCCCGGTCTACAGCGAACACAGCCTGGACAACCCGGCGATGGAGGCGGCGCGCAAGGCGGTCGACCTCGTGCTGACGGGGCACGAACCCTTCCCGGCGCTGGCGGTGGACCGGCATTGGCACCTTCTTGCAGCAAACCGGGCGGTGGCGCCGCTGCTGGAAGGGGTTTCGGCCGAACTGCTGACCCCGCCGGTCAACGTCCTGCGCCTCAGCCTGCATCCCGACGGGCTGGCCGGCCGCATCGGCAACTGGGCGCAATGGCACGAGCATGTGCTGTGCCGCCTGACCCGTCAGATCGAGGCGAGCGCCGATGCGACGCTGGTGGCCTTGCGCAACGAGTTGCAGGGCTATTCAGCCCCGCCCTCCGCCGCTCGTGCTGACGGCGGCGTGGAAGGGCACCATCCCGACGTGGTTGTGCCCTTGCGCCTGCACACGTCCTTCGGTTTGCTGAGCCTGTTCAGCACGACCACGGTCTTCGGAACGGCGGTCGACGTAACCCTGTCGGAACTGGCGATCGAGGCGTTCTTTCCGGCCGATGCCGAAACGGCGGACAGGCTGCGGCGGGCGCTTGCTGAGATCCCCTCTCCCCCCGGGGAGAGGGTTAGGGTGAGGGGGAGAGCGCGGCGAGGATTTTCGGGATAGCCACGCTGTGCATCCCCCCTCACCCCGACCCTCTCCCCGGGGGGGAGAGGGGGATTTCCCCCTACAAACCCTCAGCTCATCGCCACGAGGCTGGCGTTGCCGCCGGCCGCGGTGGTGTTGGTGCTGAGCGAGCGCTCGTTCATCAGCCAGGCGATCTCCACCCCTTCGCCGCCGGGCGGCATGCCCTGGGTCAGGATGATGGGGCCGGGCAGTTCGGCGATACGGCGGCTGGCGGCCAGCAGGCGGGCGGAATCGCCCTCCACCAGCGCACCGGCCAAGGCGCCGAAGGACAGCCAGTTCGCGCTCACCCGAACACGTGCGGCAAGCTCCGCCGGCAGAGTCTTCAAGCCGGCGGTGACGGCGCCGTCGCCATCCACCACCACCTCGTTGCCGGTGGCGAGCGCCGCCCCCAGCAGGCGGTACAGCCCGTCCTCCGTCTGCGGCAGCAGCAGGATGCGGCCGCGCGGGATCAGGCTGTAGACGTTGCTTTCACCCACCGGGCCGGCCAGTTCGACGCTGCCGCCGACAGGGGAGCGCTTCGCCAGTGTCCGCACGTCGGTGGCGATGTCCGCCTTGCCCTGGTCGGACAGCCAGTCTGCAAGGAGGTGAGCCGCCGCACGTACGGCGTCGCTGCCGCGCAAGCCCAGGTCGAGACACGGACGTACGGACAGCAGACGCGACAGGTACAGCGGACCGCCGGCCTTCGGGCCGGTACCGGACAGGCCGTGGCCGCCGAAGGGCTGTACGCCCACCACTGCACCGATGGTGTTGCGGTTGACGTACAGGTTGCCGGCCTCGATCCGGCTGGTCACCCGGTCGATGGTGGCGTCGATGCGGGTGTGCAGGCCGAAGGTCAGGCCATAGCCGGTGCCGTTGATGGCATCGACCAGCCGGTCGAGATCGTCGCGGCGGAAGCGCAGGACATGCAGGACCGGGCCGAACACTTCGCGCTCCAGGTCGGCAATGCCATTGATCTCGATGATCGTCGGCGCCACGAAGGTGCCGTTGGCGGTCTCCGCCGGCAGCGGCAGCGACTCCACCCGGCGGCCCTTGGCCCGCATCGCCTCGATGTGGCGGGCGATGCCGTCACGCGCTTCCGCGGTGATGACCGGGCCAACGTCGATGGCCAGACGGTCCGGGCTGCCGATGCGCAGCTCCCGCATCGCGCCCTTCAGCATGGTCAGCGTGCGGTCCGCCACATCCTCCTGCAGGCAGAGGATGCGCAGGGCCGAGCAGCGCTGCCCGGCGCTGTCGAAGGCCGACGCGACGACGTCGCCGACCACCTGCTCGGCCAGGGCGGAGCTGTCGACGATCATGGCATTCTGGCCGCCGGTCTCGGCGATCAGCGGGATCGGTGCGCCGTCCGGCGACAGCCGTTCGGCCAGCTGGCGCTGGATCAGGCGGGCCACCTCGGTGGAGCCGGTGAACATCACCGCGCGGGTGCCGGCATGGCCGACCAGCGCCGCGCCGACCTGACCGGCACCGGGCACCAGTTGCACCGCACCGGCGGGCACGCCGGCGGCGCGCAGGATGCGAACCGCTTCCGCCGCAACCAGCGGGGTTTCCTCTGCCGGCTTGGCCAGCACCGGGTTGCCGGCGGCCAGCGCCGCGGCGACCTGACCGGAGAAGATGGCGAGCGGGAAGTTCCACGGGCTGATGCAGACCACCGGCCCCAGCGGCAGATGGGTGTCGTTGCCGAAGCCGTCGCGGACCCGGGCGCCGTAATAGCGCAGGAAGTCGATGGCCTCGCGCACCTCGGCGATGGCGTTGGCGGTGGATTTGCCGGCCTCGCGGATGATGAGGCCGAGCAGGGTCGGCATGCGCGCCTGCATCTCGTCGGCGGCACGGAACAGGCAGGCGGCGCGCTGGGCCGGCGGGGTGGCCGCCCAGACCGGTGCCGCCGCCTCGGCAAACAGGAAAGCGTCGGCAATGTCGGCCGGAGTGGCTTCGACGCATTGCCCAACGACGTCCCGATGGTCGGCCGGGTTCAGCACCGGCTCGGCTTTACCCCGGCGCTCGCCATCCGCCAGCAGCGGAGCGGCGGTCCAGGCGATGGCGGCGCTGTCGCGCAGCGCGGCGGACAGGTCGGCCAGCGTGGTTTCGTTTGACAGGTCGAGGCCGGCGGAGTTCGCCCGCTCCGCCCCAAAGAGATCCTTGGGCAGGGCGATCAGAGGATTCTTCTCGCCCACCGGCAGGGCGGCGCGGGCCTGCGCCACCGGGTCGGCGACCAGATCGTCGATCGACACGCTCTTGTCGGCGATGCGGTTGACGAAGGAGCTGTTGGCGCCGTTTTCCAGCAGGCGGCGGACCAGATAGGCCAGCAGGGTCTCGTGCGTGCCGACCGGGGCATAGACGCGGCAGGGCCGCTTCAGCGGACCGACCACCTCCTTGTACAGCGGCTCGCCCATGCCGTGCAGGCACTGGAACTCGTACTGGCCGACCTTGAACTCGCCGTTCAGGTGCGCGGCCATCCGGTAGATGGTCGCCAGCGTCTGGGCATTGTGGGTGGCGAACTGCGGGAACACCGCGTCGGGCGCCGACAGCAGCCGGCGGGCGCAGGCTGCATAGGACACGTCGGTGTGCAGCTTGCGGGTATAGACTGGGAAGTCCTCCAGACCATCGACCTGGGCGCGCTTGATCTCGCTGTCCCAATAGGCGCCCTTCACCAGACGCACCATCAGCCGGTGGCCGCTGCGCCGGGCCAGATCGACGACGAAGTCGATGACATAGGGGCAGCGCTTGCCATAGGCCTGCACGACGAAGCCAATGCCGTTCCAGCCCTTCAGATCCGGGTCGAAGCACAGCGATTCCAGCAGGTCGAGCGACAGCTCCAGCCGGTCGGCCTCCTCGGCGTCGATGTTCAGGCCGATGTCGTAGCGGCGGGCCAGCCGGGCCAGCTCGGTGACGCGCGGCAGCAGCTCCGCCATCACCCGGTCCGCCTGGGCACGGGAATAGCGCGGGTGCAGGGCCGACAGCTTGATCGAGATGCCGGGGCCGTCATAGATGCCACGCCCGGCCGAAGCCTTGCCGATGGCGTGGATCGCCTTCTCATAGTCGGCGTAATAGCGGTCGGCGTCGGCGGCGGTCGTCGCCGCCTCCCCCAGCATGTCATAGGAATAGCGGAAACCCTCGGCCTCCATCTTGCGGCTGTTGGACAGCGCCTCGTCGATGGTCTGGCCGGTAACGAACTGCTCGCCCATCATCCGCATGGCCATATCGACGCCGCGGCGGATCAGCGGTTCGCCGCCGCGCAGGATCAGCTTGGTCAGCGCGGAGGACAGGGCCTGCTCGCCGCCGAAGCCGTCGCCCAACACACCCGTGACCTTGCCCGTGACCAGCAGCCCCCAGGTGGCGGCGTTGACGAACAGCGACGGGCTGTTGCCGAGATGGGCGCGCCAGTCGCCGCCGGCGATCTTGTCGCGGATCAGCGCGTCGCGGGTGGCGCGGTCGGGGATGCGCAGCAGCGCCTCCGCCAGGCACATCAGCGCCACGCCTTCCTGGCTGGACAGGCTGTATTCGTGGATCAGCCCCTCCACCCCGCGCCCCTGCGGCTTGGCGCGCAGCGCCGCGATCAGCGACCGCGCGGTCTGGGCCGCAGCCGCGGTCACCTCGGCCGGCAGCGTCGCCTGTTCCACCAACCACGCCACGCAGTCCGGCTCCGGCCGGCGGTAGGCGGCGGTGATCGCCTGACGCAGCGGACCGGCCGGACGAACGACGGGGGCGAAGGCGGCGAAGGGGCCGGTTCCGCTGGAGAGGGTCGGCTCGGTGGCGGGGGCAACGCTCGGGTCGGTCATCTGGTTCATCGCGTAGCTGGCTCTGGTCGGGGGGGCGTGGAGCGGCGGCTTCGGAAAGCCCATGTCCGGCGGGTTGCGGAGGTCGATCCGATGCCTGTCAGGCTAACCGATTTTCCGACATCCTTTCCAACTGGTATTTGCGCCATCTTACCGATTTAAATTCTGAATATGCGCGATCATTCGGAACAAACTGTGAGCATGACACCGAAATTCCAGAACATCTGGCCTGTTCTCGAGACCTCCCAGCCTGCGCATTCGTTTTTGCCGAACAAATGTCGGCGATACAGCCCTGTCGCCGACGCCTCAGCGGAAGCGATAGCCTTGATTCCGCAGATTCGTCGGGATGAGGGGCAGAGCGCCCGAACGGCCGGGATTCAGCCCTTCAGCGGCTTAGGCCGGCTGTTTTCCGGCGGCTTGCGCACAGGGACCGGCGGCGCGGCCTTCTCCATGCCGCTCTCCCCCAGATAGGTCTGCGCCGCGGCGACGACGGACCGCCAGGGACGTTCCAGCGGGAATTGCGGCCAGCCGCCGGCGAACAGGCCGGAGATCATCCAGCCCGCCATCAGCGTCACCGCCAACTGTTCGGAAAATCCGCCCGTCTTCAGCACCGGCAGGGCGAAGTTGCGCCGCCGCTTAATCGGCCACAGCAGCGGCAGCCCGGCCGGCGTCAGCAGGTCGCCGGCCAGATGGGTGAGATAGCCGACGATGAAGGGGATCAGCAGGTGCTGATAGGCCGCGTGCTCATGCAGAACCCACAGGCATCCGCCGATGGCAAGGGCCGAATGGGTGACGCCGCGATGTCCGAAGATGTTGGAGACCGCCGTGGACAGCGGCTTCACCATCTGTCCCAGAGTCGATTTCGGATGATCGATGTCCGGCGCCAGCGCCCCCAGAATCGCCGCGCCGAAGGCGACCGGGTCGAAGGTCATCCCGTACCGGTTCGACAGGTAGAACCAGGTGGCGCCACCGACGATTATGTGAGAGGACGCCATCACCGTCGGTCACCGGGGGCCTTAAGCTGGTCTCTGTCGGAACGTGGTCTGCGCCAAGCCCGAATTGGGGGTAGCATGACTTTAGGATATTCTTCGCCTCCAGAACAATATCGCAAGCAGGACCGAGGGATTCCCTAAACGCATAACCTCCATGCGTTCGGCAACGGTGGGTTGCCGGATGGCGCCGCTCCGGCGGTCATTTGCGCTTGTTCTCCGATTGAGTCGCCTCGATCTCGTCCAGCACGGCATCGGGGGCGACATCCTGGCGAATGACATCCAGTTCCGCGTCGACCTCCGTCTTCACCCCCAGATGGTCGGCGATGGAGGCGGCCAGCGTCACCAGCCGGGTCAGTTCATGCTCGGCCAGCAGGCTGATCTGCAGGTCGAGATCGGCGCGCTTGTCCGACACCGAGGCCATGCGGTTCTGGCTGATGAGGACGAAGGTGGACAGGAAGATCGCCTCCACCGACGCGATCATCGCCAGCACGACGAAGGACGGGTCCCACGGCTTGACGATCGGGATCCAACCCAGATTGATCAGGATCCAGCCGCCGAACAGCACCAGATGCAGGTAGACGAAGCGCATGCTGCCGGTGAAGCGGGTGATCGCATCGGCGATACGGTCCTGAAGCGTGGCCTCCACCTCCTCCCGCTTGCGGCGGGCCTGAAGCGCCTGGATGTTGCGCTCCAGCACGGCACTGAGACCGGGGGTCTGCGGCGGCGGGTATGTCGGTGGGCCGCCGCTGCGCCCGGCGCCGGCGGCGGTCTGCGAGAAATCTGCCATCGTTGGATCTCCATGCTCCGCGGCGGCCGTCCGGGCGCTGCCGCCCACCGCCGCCAACCGACAACCGCGGCCCCTGACGACCGTTCCGGCCCCTCGCCGTCCGACCATGTCCGGAACTCCCGACCGGACGGCATGTTGGCCGAAGGGCGAACACCAACCGGGAGGTCAGCATGAACAAGGACCAGGACCAGGATCAGGATCGCGACCGGCAGGTCTCCAACGCCGACAGCCCCAATCCGGGCGCACAGGGTGGCGGGCCGGTCACCCCCGGCCGGGCCGGCCAGGGCATGGGTGTCGGAACCGGCAGTGCGGACGACCTGCCGCACACCGTCGGCGGCGGACCGTCGACCACCGTCACCATCGGCGAGGGCACCGGACAGCGCCGCGACCTGCCGGACCAGCACGCCGCCCCGCCGACCCCGAAGGACAATGCCGGCAAGCGTCCGCGCAACCGGGAGGAAGGCAAGCCGGGTTGACCGTCGTTTGATACCGGCGAGCGCTTCAGCGCACCCGTTCAGGCCCTCGCCGGAATCCGGCACTTGCCCGGGGCATCGGTCGAACCGTGACCTAATGATGGCTCCGGCGCACGGAAATGTTTCGTCCACACAATGGCATTAATCCTGCCTACAACCGGTGGGACATGTTCCAAAAGCCAGCTTACTAACCTAGCCTTCCGCTCCGAACGTCGAGCGCTGCGAAGCGTCGATGAGCAGACGATCAAAGATCGGATGTGCCGGCCGTCTCGTCATCGGCCCTTGCCACCGTCAATCGTCAATAATATTCGGGATTGGGAGGGGCGAGCATGGATGCTGGCGGGCAACAGGACTTTGGCAGGGCAATTGGCACGAATCGGCTGACGTCGGCAGTCGCAATCACGTCGGCGTTCCTGCTTTTCATCATCGTACTGTTCGATCTCGTTCTCAAACCGTTTCTGGACTCCACCAGCCTGACGGAGAGTTCGATCTCCGATGTCCTCCAGTTGATTTTCGTCGGATCGCCAGCCCGGCTTCCCCTGGATTCCTGGGAACCGATGATGAAGGCCTTCGACTGGCTGCATCGGCATCTCGGGGAGAATGTCTATGAGGCGATCTTCTTCGTCGAACATGTGAAGTTCCAATATCCGCTGACCTCCCTTCTTCCGATGGAGGTGATGGCGTCGGTCGGTCTGCTGCACCTTCGGGTCTACATCTTGGTCAACCTCATCCTCACCTGCGCCACCGCGCTCGGCATGGGCATTCTCATGCTGGACCTGGCAGCTCGGCTGGGACTGTCCGGCCCGTCCGATACGCTGTCCTCGCGTCTGAAGCTGGCCAGCCTCGGCGTGCTCGCGACGCTCGGCTTCTTCCCGGTGGCGAAGGCATTCTCGGTCGGCCAGATCCAGGTCTGGCTGAACGCGGCGTTCGTCCTGTCGACGATCCTCTACAGCCGCAACCGCCGCTGGGCGGTCGGCATGCTGCTGGGCCTGTCGACGCTGATCAAGCCGCAGATGTCGCTGTTCCTGCTGTGGGCGCTGCTGCGCAAGGAGTGGCGGATCGCCGGGGGCTGGGCGGCCATCGTGGCGGTCGGCACCGCGGTGACGGCGATGCTGTACGGGGTGAAGCCGATGCTGACCTATCTGGACGTCCTGTCCTTCATCGGCGCGCATGGCGAGGGATATTACTCCAACCAGACGCTGAACGGGCTTCTGAACCGGCTGCTCCACAACGGCAACAATGTGCAATGGCTGGGCGACGCCTTCGCCCCGCACCATCCGCTGGTCTATTGGGCAACCATGTCGTCCGGCCTGCTGTTCATCGGATTCGGCCTGCTCTGGCGCCGGCATGACGACGGTGACGGCGGGCTCCTGTCCTTCGCGATGGCCGGCATATGCTTCACGGTCGGATCGCCGGTCGCCTGGATTCATCATTTCGGCATTCTGCTGCCCGCCTTCGCCATCGCCTTCCTCGCCGTCGCCAGAACCGCGGCGGAAAATCCACAAGGGGCGACCCGCAATTTCCAACTCCTTGGCGTCGCGTTCCTTCTCACCGCAGTCGACGCCTTCAAGCCGGCGAACGCCTTGGCGGACACGCCCTTCAACATCCTGCAATCCTACATGTTCTTCGGCACGCTGATCCTCATGACGGTGCTGTGGCGGGTGGCGGCACCGGTTCGCCAGGACCGGCCGCTGTCCTTCCCTCGGGCGGCGCTGCCGGGCTGACGCGCGGTTCGCGCCGCCTGCCTCCCGGCCGCACACCGGAACGCCGGGGCTTCCGCACCTGTTGGTGGGCCAGATGACCCAACCGGCAGGAAGGAGCCCAGTCATGCCACGCTACACGCCACGCTATCCGGAAGCAGGCCATTCCCATGAGGACGGCACGGGCTGGATGTCGGCCCGCGGGCTGGCGATGATGGCCGGCGGTGCGGCCCTGGCGCTGGTGGCGAGCCGGCTGCTGCCGCCGGTGGTGGCGCAGCTCGCCGGATCGGCCCGCGCGTCGGCGGGCCGCGACGGTTTCGACGCGCTGATCGACGACCACCGCCACATCCAGGCGCTGCTGGTGGAGATGGTGCAGACGCCCATCGACGCGCCCGGCCGCCGCACCCAATTGCTGCTGCGCCTGAAGCGCCGGCTGGCCGCCCACGCCATGGCGGAGGAGGACGTCGTCTATCCCATGCTGCACGACCAGGCGCGGAAGGAGGAGGACGCCAAGCATCTCTACGGCGAGCATGCCGAAATGAAGATGCATCTCTTCACGCTGGAACAGACGCCGAAGGACGATCCGCACTGGCTGGCCGTGGCGCTCGACCTGAAGCGCATCATCGACGGCCATATCCGGCAGGAAGAGGAGATCGACTTTCCCGCCCTGCGCAACAGCCTGGACGAAAGCCAGACCGCCACCATGTCCGGCGGCGTCGCCCGCGAAAAGGCGCTGATCCTCTGATCATCGCCTTTCGGTAAGGGGCCGGCACCGGAACGCTCCGCCCACCGGTCCTGTTGCTGAACGCAACCGTAACGAAGGCGAAAGTTGGGGAGAGATCGATGAGAGCACTGGTCTGGCACGGCGCCAACGACATCCGCTGCGACACGGTCCCGGATCCGGAGATCGAGCATCCGCGCGATGCCATCGTCAAGGTGACGACCTGCGCCATCTGCGGGTCCGACCTCCACCTGCACGACAATGTCATGCCGGGCATGGAGAAGGGCGACATCGTCGGCCATGAGTTCATGGGCGAGGTGATGGAGGTGGGTTCAGAGGCCAAAAGCGCGCTGAAGGTCGGCGAGCGGGTGGTGGTTCCCTTCACCATCTGGTGCGGCGAGTGCGACCAGTGCAAGCGCGGCAACTACTCGGTCTGCGAGCGCTCCAACCGCAACAAGGCGCTGGCCGACAAGGTCTTCGGCCACACCACCGCCGGCCTGTTCGGCTACACCCACCTGACCGGCGGCTATGCCGGCGGGCAGGCCGAGTATGTGCGGGTGCCGATGGCCGACCGCACCCACATCAAAATTCCCAGCGGGCTGACCGACGAGCAGGTGCTGTTCCTGGGCGACATCTTCCCCACCGGCTGGCAGGCCGCCGCCCAGTGCGACATCCAGCCGGACGACACGGTGGCGATCTGGGGCTGCGGCCCGGTCGGTCAGATGACGATCCGCAGCGCCATCCTGCTCGGCGCCAAGCAGGTCATCGCCATCGATTGCGTGCCGGAACGGCTGGCGATGGCCAAGGCCGGCGGCGCCATCACCATCGATTTCCAAGAGGAAAGCGTCGTCGAGCGGCTGAACGAGCTGACCGGCGGCAAGGGTCCGGAGAAATGCATCGACGCCGTCGGCATGGAGGCGCACGCCACCGCCACGCTGGATTCGATGTACGACCGCGCCAAGCAGGCGCTGATGCTGGAATCGGACCGCGCCCATGTGCTGCGCGAGATGATCTATGTCTGCCGCCCGGCCGGCACGCTGTCGATCCCCGGCGTCTATGGCGGGCTGATCGACAAGCTGCCCTTCGGCATGTCGATGAACAAGGGCCTGACCTGGCGCATGGGCCAGACCCACGTCAACCGCTGGACCGACGACCTGCTGAACCGCATCCAGGAAGGACAGATCGACCCGTCCTTCGTCATCACCCACACCGTTCCGCTCGACCAGGGCCCCGAGATGTACAAGACCTTCCGCGACAAGCGGGACGGCTGCATCAAGGTGGTCCTCAAGCCCTGAGGTGACGTCATGGCCTATTACAACCGCTCCTCCACCGGAGACAACCTCGCCCGCGGGCTCGGCTGGTTCAGCATCGGCCTCGGCGTCGCCGAACTGATGGCCGGCCGGACCATCGCCCGCTGGATGGGGATGGAGGACAAGACCAACCTGATCCGCGCCTATGGCGTGCGGGAGATCACCGCGGGCGTCGGCCTGCTGGCTCTCGGCGATCCCAAGCCCTGGATCTGGAGCCGCATCGCCGGCGACGCCGTCGACATGGCAACGCTGGTGGCGGGCATGGAGGACAATCCGCGCGCCGGCAACGCCCGCATCGCCTTTGGCGCGGTGGTGGCGGCGACGGCGCTGGACGTGGTCTGCGCCCAGAAGCTGCACCAGGAGGAGGCCTATTACCGCAGCCTGCCGGTGCCGGACTACAGCGACCGCAGCGGCTTCCCCCGTTCGGTCTCCGCCATGCGCGGCGCCGCCAGCGACGCCCCCATCGGCGAGGACATGCGGACGCCAAGGATCCTGCAGTTCCAGCCGGCGCAAGGCCAGACTGCCCAGAGTCAGACGGCTACCTCCTGACCCAGATGCACCCGGCAGACCTGTTCATGGCGCTGTGGCGCCCGCTGGAGGAACGGCGCGACGAGGTCCGCGCCCTGGCCCGAGGGCTGGAGGCGGACCACGCGCGGGCCGGCCGGCTGGCCATGGACGCGGCGGCGCAGTTGCAGAGGGGCGCCGCGGTTCTGGAGAGGTGGGTCGGGGACGGAATGGACCTCGACCGGGTTCTCGCGGCGGCGCAGGCCATCGACGGGTGGTTCTCACCGATGGCCTCCCGCTTCGATGTCCAAGCGGCCGACGACCCGCTCCCCGCCGAACGGCTGGAGGCGCGCCGCCGCCTGACCCGCGACGGCCGCTTCAACGCCGACCCGGCGGACGGACATCTGATCCTGCGTCCCGGCCTGCTGGCGCGCGCCATGAACATCCGGGAGACGGCGCCGCCGGGCGCCGATCCCGACGCTTTCGATCCGGTCGACCTGTTCTCCGCCCTGCTGGTCGTGCCGCCCGGCCTGACGATGGAGGCCGAGCGCGATGGCGACCCGGACCGCCGCATCGCCGTCCGATATCGCCGCATCGCCGCGGTGTCCGATCAGGATCCGGCCGACCCTGCCTGGACGCCGGTCATCGGCGTCGTCCCGCTGGCGGAGGCGGAGGACGACCTCGCCATCCGCCAATTCCGCCGCGACGGCGAGGACTGGTACGACCCCACCCCACGCGACTTCAGCCGCCGTGCCGCCGACGCCATCGCCGGACTGGCGGAGCAGGGCGCCACCTTCGTGCTGTTCCCCGAGGTGTCGGTCGGGACCGGCACGCTGGACGCGATCCGGGGGGCGCTGCGTGCCCAGGCGGTGGACGGCCCGATCCGCTACGCCCTGGTCGGCGTGAAGGAGGAGGCGGAAGACGGTGGACGGCCGCACAACCGGGCGCTGCTGCTCGACCGCTGCGGCACAGTGATCGGCAGCCAGACCAAGCTGCATTGCTGGGACCTGGACAGCAACCAGTGCCGATCCTACGACCTGCGCGACCGCAACGGCCGGCTGCTGGACTGCGCGCGCGAGGACATCGAGACCGGCGATTGCTTCACCCTGTTCGAACTGCCCGACCTCGGCCGGCTCGCCATCGCCATCTGCGAGGATCTGGGGCGCTCTGAGCCCAGCGCCTGGATCGCGTCGGGCATGATGGTGGACTGGCTGGTCACCCCCGTGATGGACAGCGGCCTGACCACCGAGCGCTGGCAGGCGAAGGAAGGCGGGGCTTCGTCGCGCGCCGGCTATTGCCGGGTGATCGTCGCCAACAGCATGGCGCTGTCGCACCGCTTCAACCGCTACTGCCGCGCCAATGGTGAAGAGGACAAGCTCATCGGGGACTGCGGCGTCGCCCTGCTGTTCCAGCCCCGCGCCAGCCAGGCCGGCGCGCCCCGCATCGCCTGCCTGACCCTGCCACTGGCCGACCCGTCCCCCGGCTATGTCTGCTCCCGCTGGACACCCGCCCGCTGGCCCGCCCTCCCCAATCCCGAACCGGCCGATCCCGAACAGGAGGAGAGCAGCGAATGAGCGCATTGGAGCCGGCGCTGCGGTCTCTGACCGACGCGCTTCTGGAGGCCGTCGGCCGACAGGACTGGGCCGTCGCGGACGCCGAACTGGAAACACTGGCGCAGGAGACCGTCGCCGCCATGGTGGCGAATCGGACCGAGGACCTCGCCACGCTCGCCCGGCTGGTCGCGCGCTGCCACACGGCGCTGTCGCTGACGGAAGGGCTGGGCAGCGAGGCGATGCACCGCCTGGGACAGTTGCGGGCGCTGGCGCTGACCATCGCCGCCGCCCGCGGCCGCACCCCGCCCCGTTCGGCCGATGCCCTCCGCGCCCCCGGCACGCCGGCCGCCGCGGTCCTCTCGGCATTGGGCTCCGGCCCGCAGACCTGCCCCGCCCTTGTCGAAGCCACCGGTCTGTCGGCGGAGGAGGTGGGAAGCGCCCTGCCGGAGCTGCGCGCCACCGGCCTCGTCCGCTCCTGGCCAGCGGGGCGGCTGACGGTCAACGCGCTTCGGACCGGCTGACGGTCGGCGTCGGTCCATCT
This sequence comes from Azospirillum sp. B21, assembly GCF_008364825.1. Classification (GTDB taxonomy): domain Bacteria; phylum Pseudomonadota; class Alphaproteobacteria; order Azospirillales; family Azospirillaceae; genus Azospirillum. Next base: position 119,332 of record NZ_VTTO01000002.1, on the reverse strand, counting down.
GTCCTCATTCCACTTGGAACGTGTTCCGCAGCGTCCCGTCGGCATTGACCATCTGGTAGCGGCCGTCGGGCAGCCGGTAGATCTCCATGCATTGCTGGCGGGGATCCGCGTCCAGCGTCAGGCAATAGCGGTCGCCGTTGACCGTCCAGCGCCCGTATTCGTTGCCCTTGGCGCCGGAGATGACGATGGACCCATCTTTGGAAAAGCGGTTGATGTAGGACTTGCCGCGCGGGTTGACGATGCTCAACGTATGGCCGCCCAGCAGCGTGGAGACCTCCGGCCCGGTCAGGCGCTGGGCACCCGGCTTGCGGAAGTCGGGTTCGATCCCGGCGCAGGCGGACAGGCCCGCCAGAAGGGCCAGCGCGGCGAGCGGCAGCCGCTTGCGCATCGGCGCCGGGGTGGTCGCGCGGGATGGGACTTGCATCGGTCTGGTCGCCTTTTCCGGTTGTCTCACCCTGCAAGATTGGCGGCGGACCCTCTCCGGGCAAGCGTTGCCTCATGGGTCGCCCCCCGAACCAAATCCCGGCCGGCATGTTCTTAAGCCCGTAAGAACCGGGGCGCCGCGCGCTCTCGTCTCATCGATCAGCAGGAACCGGATCAGCAGGAACCGATGGAATTTCCGATCTCCTCCACGGTCGCCGCCTTCCTGGCGCCGGTCGTCGCCGTGGCCATTGCGATCGCCGTCCACGAGGTGGTGTGGCGGGTGTTGCAACGGCTGTTCCGTCCGACCAACGCACCGGTGCTGAGCCGGGTCGTCATGGCCGGCCGTACCGCCACCCGCTTCGCCATGGTGTTCGCGGCCCTTCTCGCCTCGGTGCCGGCGCTGCCGCTGCCGCCCACCGCCATGGAGATGCTGGCGCGCGCCGTCGGCATCGGCTTCATCGGCGCGCTGGGCTGGGCCATCGCCGCCAAGGTCGGGGCGGTGTTCGACGCTTATCTCGACCGCAGTGGCCCGAACGAGCGCGGATTCGAATGGCGGCGGCGGCGAACCAAGCTGACGGTGTTCCGGCGGCTGGCCCTGCTGACCGTCCTGGGCATCACCGCCGGCTTCATGCTGATGACCGTGCCGCTGGTGCGGACCATCGGCATCAGCCTGTTCGCCTCGGCCGGCGTCGCCGGCATCGTGCTGGGCATCGCCGCCCGGCCGACCATCGCCAACCTGATCGCCGGCATCCAGATCGCGCTGACCCAGCCGATCCGAATCGGCGACTCGGTGGTGGTCGAGGGCGAGTGGGGCAATGTCGACGAGATCACCTCGACCTATGTCGTCGTGCGCATCTGGGACGACCGGAGGCTGATCGTTCCGCTGGGGTATTTCCTGGAGAAGCCCTTCCAGAACTGGACCCGCGACGCGCCGAACATCCTGGGCTCGGTGATGCTGTATGTCGATTACTCGGTGCCGATCCCGGCCCTGCGCGACCATCTGCGCAAGGTGCTGGACAGCACCAGCCTGTGGGACAAGCGGGTTTGGAACCTGCAGGTCACCGACCTGAAGGAACACACGATGGAGCTTCGCGCCCTGGTCAGCGCCCCTGATGCCGGCACGGCCTGGGACCTGCGCTGCCTCGTGCGCGAGGAGATGATCGGCTTCCTGACGGAGCGGTATCCGGGATCGCTGCCGCGCGAACGGCTGGATCTGGCGCGTTCCGCTTCGAGTGCCGCCGGCGAACGGCGGGCACCCATGGAGGTCCGAGTGGGAACCGACGGGCGGGCCTGAGCCCGCCCGTTGGACAGGACCGTCACGAAGACAGGGTCTTGTTGACCCGCAGCGCCACCAGCGTGCAGACCGCACCCGACAGCAGATAGAGGCCGGACGCGACCAGCCCGAATTGGGCGGACAGGTACAGCGCGACGAAGGGCGCGAAGCCCGCCCCGAACAGCCAGGCCAGATCGGAGGTCATGGCCGAACCGGTGTAGCGGTATTGCTGGCTGAAGCCCGACGCCACCGACCCCGACGACTGGCCGAAGGACAGGCCGAGGATGACGAAGCCCACCACCATGAACACCGCCTCGCCCGTCTGGCCGCCGTCGAGCAGCAGCGGGGCGAAGCCGCTGAACACCGCGATGGCGGCGGCGCAACTGCCCAGCAACGTCCTCCGCCCGACCCGGTCGGCGATATAGCCGGACGCGACGATGGCGGCGATCCCGAAGGCGGCGGCGATCACCTCGATCACCAGAAACGCCCCGGTTTCATGCTGCGCGTTCAGGAAGATCCAGGACAGCGGGAAGACGGTGACCATGTGGAACAGGGCGAAGCTGGCCAGCGGCGCGAAGGCGCCGATCACCACGCGCTTGCCCTCCATCTGCAGCGTCTCCACCACCGGAGCGGGCTGCAGTTCGCGGTTCGTGAACAGCCGCTCGAACTCCGGCGTCTGGACCAGACGCAGGCGGGCGAACAGCGCCACCACGTTGATGGCGAAGGCGACGAAGAAGGGATAGCGCCAGCCCCAGGCGAAGAAATCCTCCGCCGACAGGCTGTTGACCATGTAGGCGAACAGACCGCTCGCCACGATCAGGCCGATGGGCGCGCCCAGCTGCGGGATCATCGCATACCAGCCACGCTTGTTCTGCGGCGCGTTCATCGCCAGGAGCGAGGCGAGCCCGTCCCAGGTGCCGCCCAGCGCCACGCCCTGCCCGACGCGGGACAGCGCCAGCAACCAGGCGGATGCGACGCCGATCGCCTCATATCCCGGCAGGAAGGCGAGCGCCACCGTCGACCCGCCCAGCAGGAACAAGGCGATGGTCAGCTTGGCGCTACGCCCGTAATTGTCGTCGATGGCCATGAAGATGAAGGTGCCGATCGGCCGCGCGACGAAGGCCAGCGCGAAGATGGCGAAAGACCAAAGGGTGCCCGTCAGCGGATCGACATAGGGAAACACCAGCTTTGGAAAGACGATCACGGAAGCAATGGCGTAAACGAAGAAGTCGAAAAACTCGGATGTTCGGCCGATGATCACGCCGATGGCAATTTCTCCGGGATTCACCCCGTGATGCCGCGCGTTCACCAGCCTCGCATCCCGTTCGACCGCCGCAATCGATGGATTCATCATGTCGGCCCCGGCTGCGTTATTTCGCTTGCGATGATCCGTAGATCATACAATATGTCACCGCAACATTCGGTGGCCTGTCAAGCGCGCAGGAGTCGGGGCATTGGACAAATTGTCCAATGTCGCCGCTGGGGCATGGACGCTAGCTGTCTCCCCAAAGCAAACCTTTGATACAGGTCCTGCCTTGAGCCGTTATCGCGCAATCGCCCTGCTGCCAGTGATGGCGGCGTTGAGTGGCTGCAACCTGGTCGTGCTGAACCCGGCCGGCGACGTTGCCAGCCAGCAGGGAGACCTTGTGGTCATCTCCACCCTGCTGATGCTGCTGATCATTGTCCCGGTCATGGCGCTTACCGTGCTGTTCGCCTGGCGTTACCGTCAGTCGAATAACACAGCCCGCTACGAACCGGACTGGGACCATTCGACGCAGCTCGAACTGGTGATCTGGGCAGCCCCGCTGCTGATCATCATCTGCCTGGGGGCCATCACCTGGGTCACCACCCACAAGCTCGACCCCTACCGTCCGCTCGACCGCATCGCGGCCGACAAGCCGCTGCCGGCCGGCGTGAAGCCGCTGGACGTGCAGGTGGTGGCGCTCGACTGGAAATGGCTGTTCGTCTATCCCGAATACGGCATCGCGTCCGTGAACGAGATGGCGGCGCCGGTGGACCGGCCGATCCGCTTCAGCCTCACCGCGTCGACGGTGATGAACTCCTTCTACGTTCCGGCGCTGGCGGGCATGATCTACGCCATGCCGGGCATGGAGACGAAGCTCCACGCCGTGATCAACGAGCCGGGGACCTACAAGGGTTTCTCGTCCAACTACAGCGGCGCCGGCTTCTCGCACATGCGCTTCGCCTTCCTCGGCCTGTCGGACCAGGATTTCGACGGCTGGGTGTCCAAGGTGAAGACCGCGGGCGGTTCGCTCGACCGCAATGCCTACATCGCGCTTGAAAAGCCGAGCGAGGCGGTTCCGGTCCAGCATTTCGGCACCGTCGATCCGAAGCTGTTCAACGCCGTCGTGAACCTGTGCGTGCGCCCCGGCACCATGTGCATGAGCGACATGGCCGCCATCGACCGTGCGGGCGGGCTGAACGCCGGCGGCATGGCCGCGGCCAACGGGATCCTGCGGGCCAACACGCTGGCCGGCTTCCCGGACACGCAGCCGACCGGCCTGTGCACCGTCGCCGAGGCGGTCGAAGCCGCCGCAAACTCGGGCGCCGTGCAGCGCCCCACCGTCACGCCGATCAGCGCGTCCGCCTCCCAGGCCGGGCCGCAGCGGCTGGCCAATCCCTGATTGGGCACACCGGCATGCTTGAGACACTGACGACCTTCCTCTTCGGGCGCCTGAGCCTGGAGTCCTTCCCCTATCACGAGCCGATCCTGGTCGCGACCTTCTTCGCGGTCATGCTCGGCGGCATCGCGCTGGTGGCGGCCCTCAGCTACTTCAAGCTGTGGGGCTACCTGTGGAAAGAGTGGTTCACCACCGTCGACCACAAGCGCATCGGCATCATGTACATGATCCTGGGCCTGATCATGCTGCTGCGCGGCTTCGCCGACGCCATCATGATGCGCGCCCAGCAGGCCATCGCCTTCAACGGCAGCGAGGGCTACCTCAACGCTCACCACTACGATCAGGTCTTCACCGCCCACGGTGTGATCATGATCTTCTTCGTCGCCATGCCGCTGGTGACGGGGCTGATGAACTATGTCGTGCCGCTGCAGATCGGCGCGCGCGACGTGTCCTTCCCGTTCCTGAACAATTTCAGCTTCTGGATGACCGTCGGCGGCGCCGTGCTGATCATGGCCTCGCTGTTCGTGGGCGAGTTCGCGCGCACCGGCTGGCTGGCCTATCCGCCGCTGTCGGGTCTGGAGGCCAGCCCGGACGTCGGCGTCGACTATTACATCTGGGCCTTGCAGGTGGCGGGCGTCGGAACGACGCTGTCGGGCATCAACCTGATCTGCACGATCGTGAAGATGCGCGCCCCCGGCATGACCATGATGAAGATGCCGGTCTTCACCTGGACTTCGCTCTGCACCAACGTCCTGATCGTCGCCTCCTTCCCGGTCCTGACCGCCGTTCTGGTCCTGCTGTCGCTGGACCGCTATGTCGGCACCCACTTCTTCACGAGCGACATGGGCGGCAACCCCATGATGTACGTGAACCTGATCTGGATCTGGGGCCACCCGGAAGTCTACATCCTGATCCTGCCCTGCTTCGGCATCTTCTCGGAGGTAACCTCCACCTTCTGCGGCAAGAAGCTGTTCGGCTACACCTCGATGGTCTACGCGACCGTCGTCATCACCATCCTGTCCTACCTGGTGTGGCTGCACCACTTCTTCACCATGGGGTCGGGCGCCAGCGTGAACTCGTTCTTCGGCATCACGACGATGATCATCTCGATCCCGACGGGTGCGAAGATCTTCAACTGGCTGTTCACCATGTACCGCGGCCGCATCCGGTTCGAGCTGCCGATGATGTGGACGATCGCCTTCATGCTGACCTTCGTGATCGGCGGCATGACCGGCGTGCTGCTGGCGGTTCCGCCGGCCGACTTCGTCCTGCACAACAGCCTGTTCCTGATCGCCCACTTCCACAACGTCATCATCGGCGGCGTGCTGTTCGGCCTGTTCGCCGGCATCTACTACTGGTGGCCCAAGGCCTTCGGCTTCCGCCTGGATCCGTTCTGGGGCAAGGTGTCCTTCTGGTTCTGGGTGATCGGCTTCTACGTCGCCTTCATGCCGCTCTACGTCCTGGGCCTGATGGGCGTCACCCGCCGCCTGCGCGTGTTCGAGGACCCGTCGCTGCAGATCTGGTTCCAGATCGCCGCCGTCGGCGCCGTCCTGATCGCCATCGGCATCGGTGCCTTCCTGGTCCAGATCGCCGTCAGCGTCCTGAAGCGCAACCAGTATGTCGACGTCACCGGCGATCCGTGGGACGGCCGCACCCTGGAATGGGCGACCTCCTCGCCGCCCCCGGGCTACAACTTCGCCTTCACGCCCGTGATCCACGACAATGACGCGTGGTGGGACATGAAGAAGCGCGGCTATGCCCGTCCGCTGGAAGGCTACCGCCCGATCCACATGCCCGCCAACACCGGCACCGGCGTGATCCTGGCCGGCATCAGCACCGCGCTCGGCTTCGCCCTGGTCTGGCACATCTGGTGGCTGGCGGCGCTGAGCTTCATCGGCCTGCTGGTGGTCGCCATCAGCCATACCTTCAACTACAACCGCGACTTCCACATCCCGGTGGAGGAGGTCGTGGCGACCGAGAACGAGCGGACCCGTCTGCTCGCGGGACAGGTGTAAAGCATGACGACGACCGTTGAAGCCATGCATGGCGGCCACGCGGGGCACGATGCCCCGCGCGACGCCACCCCGCCCGTCTTCTATGTAAGAGACGAGCACGCCCACGAAGCCGCCAGCACCGCGCTCGGCTTCTGGATCTACCTGATGAGCGACTGCCTCATCTTCGCGGTGCTGTTCGCGACCTACGGCGTGCTGGGCACCAGCTACGCCGCCGGTCCGACGCCGAAGGAACTGTTCGACCTGCCGCTGGTGGCGCTGAACACGGCCATGCTGCTGTTCTCCTCCATCACCTACGGCTTCGCCATGCTGGCGATGGAGAAGGGTCGCACCGCCCAGACCCAGGGCTGGCTGGCGGTGACGCTGCTGTTCGGCCTCGCCTTCCTCGGCATCGAGCTGTACGAGTTCGCCCACCTGATCCATGAGGGGGCCGGCCCCGGCCGCAGCGCCTTCCTGTCGGCCTTCTTCACGCTGGTCGGCACCCACGGGCTGCACGTCACCTTCGGCAGCGTGTGGCTGGTGACGCTGATGGTCCAGGTCGCCCGCCGCGGCCTGATCCCGGCCAACCGCCGGCGCCTGATGTGCCTCAGCATGTTCTGGCACTTCCTGGACGTGATCTGGATCGGCGTCTTCACCTATGTCTATCTGATGGGGATGCTGCGATGAGCACTCACGCGCACGGCGACCACCACGCCCATCAGGGCCACGGTCACGGCCACGACGACCACGGCCACGTCGAAGGCGCCCACGGCACCTTCGGCAGCTACATGACCGGCTTCGTCCTGTCGGTGATCCTGACGGTCATTCCGTTCTGGCTGGTCATGACCGGCACGCTGGACAACACGACCACCACGGCCGTGATCCTGGGGCTGGCCGTGGTCCAGATCCTCGTCCACATGGTGTATTTCCTGCACATGAACGGCCGCGTCGAGGGCGGCTGGTCGATGTTGGCGATGATCTTCACGATCATCGTCGTGGTCATCATGTTCGCCGGTTCGCTGTGGGTCATGTACCACATGAACCACAACATGATGCCCGGCATGACCACCCCCGACATGAGTAAGCTGCCGTGACCGGACAGCCGTCCGCGCCCCACGCGGGCGGCACGGCCAAGGGGGCCCGCCCGGTTTGGGCGCTGGCCCTCTTCGGCCTTCTGGCGCTGGCCGGCATCGCCGGCCTGACCGCGCTCGGCGTCTGGCAGCTCGAACGGCGCGTCTGGAAGCTCGACCTGATCGAGCGGGTGGAGGCGCGCATCCATGCCTCCCCCGTCCCCGCTCCGGGGCCGGAGTCCTGGCCCGCCGTCTCCGCCGCGTCGGACGAATACCGCCGGGTTTCCGTCACCGGCCATTTCCTGCACGACCGCGAAACCCTGGTGCAGGCGGTTTCCGACCTGGGCGGCGGGTTCTGGGTGCTGACGCCGCTTGTCACCGACCGCGGCTTCACCGTGCTGGTCAACCGCGGCTTCGTGCCCCCGGAAAAGCGTGATCCCGCGACCCGCGCCGAAGGACAGCCGCAGGGCACGGTGACCGTCGCCGGCCTTCTGCGCCTCACCGAACCGAAGGGCGGTTTCCTGCGCAGCAACGACCCGGCCGCCGGCCGCTGGTATTCCCGCGACGTCGCCGCCATCGCTGCGGCCAAGGGAGTGGCCGAAGTCGCCCCCTATTTCGCCCCTTACTTCATCGATGCCGATTCCACCCGCAATCCCGGCGGCTGGCCGGTCGGCGGCCTGACCGTCGTCAGCTTCCCCAACAGCCATCTCGGCTATGCGCTGACCTGGTTCGCGCTGGACCTGATGCTGATCGCCGCCGTCCTGTTCGTGATCCGCAGCGAGTTGCGGCGCAGACGGGCGTAACGCTGACCTTATTGGGTACGCGGCCTCAGAAACGGGGTTCCCCCCGGTGCCGGGGCCGCAACCTTGTCCAGCGGCAGCAGGCGCTGAAGGGCTGCGATGTAGCCGTGCAGCGCCTCCCGCCCGACGGGGGTGAGGGCGTAGCTCGATTGCGGCCGACCCTCCCCGGTGTCCTTGCGGACCGACACGTATCCTGCCGCGATCAGCTTCTTCAGATGCGAGTCGAGGTTGCCGTCCGACACCTCCAACCGCTGCTTCAGCTCGGTGAAGGTCGCCTCGCCGGCACCGGCCAGAAAGGCGGCGACCTGCGTGCGCAGCGGTTGGTGCAGCAAAGGATCGAGCGTATCCACAATGGGTCCATTTAGGGTTTGAGGTCGAAGCGCGCCGACATCGTGCCGGGCGCCTTGCTGTCGGCCTCGCCGGGCAGCGTGATGGCGAACTCGCCGCCGACCGCCCGGGTCGCGGACATCCAGTTCTTTCCGTCGAAGCTCAGCCAGCTCTTGTAGAGATAGACGTCACGGTTGGTGGCGACCTCCATCCGCGCAAGGCCCGGCTTGGACAGCAGCGAACCGGAAACCGACGCCACCACCGGCAGCGGCGCGCCGGCCGGGTAGAGCAGCACGTAATCGCCGCCGGCCGACGGTGCCTCACCATAGCGGACAACCGGAATTTTCGCCATCTCGTCGGCACCCGGCGGCGGCATCAAGCCCGCGCAGCCGGCAAGCGTCGCCGTGGCGGCCAGCAGGGCCGCGGTCAAAATCCGGGGCATGTCATTCTCCTGAGGGTATGGATAGGAAAAGGGAAGGGAAAAGGCCGGTCAGCGCTGCGGATCGGCCATGGAGTTGGCGTTCACCGGGGCACGGATCACCGGCCCGCGGTCCGGCGTGAGATCGCCCTCCAACTTGGGGACATGGAGCCAGAGGCCGGCCGTGCCGCGCATCCAGGGCTCGCCGTCGAAACGGGCGTCTCCGGTCGGCACGCCGTTCTCCAGCACCAGTTGCACCGGCTTGGCGAGGGTCAGGGGCAGAATGGTGGCCGGATCGTTGCGGAAGATGTTGCCGTTCACGCGGATCTCCACCGGAACCGGCGTGCCCGCCGGCAGGGTGAGGATATGGCGCCCCACGGCACCTTCCCCCTTGCGGAAGGCGTCGAAGGTCAGGGCCGGCGCATCCGCCGGGGCGCCGAAATCGCCGTGGTGCCGCAAGGCGAGCGGCACGCCGAGCACCACCAGCATCCAGGCGGCGGATTGCGCCATGCGGTGCCAGGACGGCCGCGTCCGGCCGCGGTCGAGCATCAGCGCCAGAAGCGGCAGCCCCAGCCCGAACACCGACGCCGCGATCAGCCGGATAATGCCGTAATCAAGCCGGTAGACGAGGCTGGCGATGCCCGTGAGGATGGCGAGCACGCCGATCCACTCCAGCAGCTCCTCGGAAAACAGGCCGTGCACATAGAGGCCAAGGCCGATCAGCACCACCCAGGCCGCGCACACCATGTATCCGCCGCCGAAGAAGAAGGTGGCGAAGGTCATCAGGATGCCCAGTGCCACCAGCAGCCACCAGACCTTCAGCACCTGCCGGTGGATGAAGGACCATGCCTCGTCCCTATGCCGCTTGACCCGCCGCGTGAGCTGCCAGTCCAGCACGGCCACCCCGCCCAACGACAAGGTGAGCAGCAGCAACCACGCCACGGCCTGCTGCGTCACGTCCGTGAACTGCGCCGGGGTGAAGATGTGGTCGCTGAGAAGAAGCAGCGCCGCTCCCGTCACCCCCCACAGGATCAGGGTATGCCGCTCGATCCGCAGATTGCGGTGCCCGGCCGAAAGCATGGAGTGAATGGCGTCCAGGCGCTGGGACAGGCTGTCGGACATCGGGTTTCCGTTGGCTTTCTGGCGGCGTCACTCTGTAATGCAGAGTAACTATACTCTGAAACGCAGAGTGTCAACGGCCAAGCCCTCGCCTGCGTCGATATGGGCCAACGCCTTTTGGCTTACCGGAAATAGCCCACAAAGCTCCCCTCCCGCCGGTAACTCTCTATATAAGTCGGTGGGCTGATGAACCGGGTGAGGAACAGGACATCTTTCGTGCGCGACACCACCGACCGCAAAAACCTGTTCCTGCTCGTCCAGCTGCGTTGGCTCGCCGTCGTCGGGCAGATCGTGACGATCCTGATCGTCCATCTGCAGATGGGCATCCGGCTGCCGCTGCTGCCGATGGCGGCGGTGATCTTCGTCCTGGTCGCGCTGAACATCGCCAGCCTGATCCACATCCGCCGCAGTTCGGCGGTTTCCAACACACAGCTTTTCCTGGAGCTGCTGATCGACGTCTGGGCGCTGACCCTGCAGCTCTATCTCAGCGGTGGCGCCTCCAACCCCTTCATCTCGCTTTATCTTCTTCAGGTGGCGCTGGGTGCCGTGCTGCTGGAGGCATGGTCGGCCTGGGCGCTGGTGCTGGTGGCGACCGCCGGCTTCACCTGGCTGACCGGCACCTACCAGCCGCTTCCCCTGCCCCATTCCCATGAGGGCGAGCTGTTCAGCCTGCACATCCAGGGGATGTTCATCTGCTTCGTGCTGGCGGCCAGCCTGTTGGTCCCCTTCCTCACCCAGATCAACCGCAACCTGCGCGCCCGCGACGCCTATCTGGCCGAACTGCGCCAGCGCTCCATGGAAGAGGCGCACATCGTCCGCATGGGCCTGCTCGCGTCGGGCGCGGCGCACGAGCTGGGGACGCCGCTCGCCACCCTGTCGGTGATCCTCAACGACTGGCGCCGCATGCCGTCGCTGAAATCCGACCCCGACCTTGCGGACGAGATGGCGGAGATGCAGAACCAGATCGACCGCTGCAAGGCCATCGTGTCGGGCATCCTGCTGTCGTCGGGCGAGGCGCGCGGCGAGGGAACGGTGCGCACCACGGTGAAGGGCTTCCTCGACGATCTGGTGCAGGATTGGCTGTCCAGCCGCTCTCCCGGCCGCTTCGAGTACGACAACACCGTCGGCCCGCAGGAGCGGATGATCGCCGACCTCGCCCTGAAGCAGGTGCTGTTCAACGTGCTGGACAATGCGATGGAGGCGTCGCCGGGCTGGATCGGCGTCGCCGCCCTGCGGCAGGGCGACAATCTGGTGGTGGCGGTCAACGATTCCGGCCCCGGCTTCGATCCCGCCATCCTGGAGGAGCTGGGCAAGCCCTACCGCTCCACCAAGAAGCGGCCGGGCAGCGGGCTCGGCCTGTTCCTGGTGGTGAATGTCCTGCGCAAGCTGGGCGGCACCGTTTCGGCCAAGAACCGCGTCGGCGGAGGCGCCACCGTCACGCTGACCCTGCCGCTGGCCGCCCTGTCGCCGGGAGGCTCCGATGGAGACGACTGAGCTGGAGACGACCGAATTTGAAGGCGGCGACCGCACCCTGCTGATCGTCGAGGACGACGCCGCCTTCGCCCGCGCGCTGCGCCGGTCCTTCGAACGCCGCGGCTACGAGGTGCATGCCTGCGCCGGGCTGGAGGAGATGCGGGAGCTTCTGCAGACGGTGGATCCCGACTACGCGGTGATCGACCTGAAGCTCGCCACCGGCTCCGGCCTGGAATGCGTGAAGGAGCTGCACGAGGCGGATGAGGAAACCCGCATCGTCGTGCTGACCGGCTTCGCCAGCATCGCCACGGCGGTGGAGGCGATCAAGCTCGGCGCCTGCCACTATCTGGCCAAGCCCTCCAACACCGACGACATCGAGGCGGCATTCGACCGCACCGAAGGCGACACCTCCATCGCCCCCTCCGCCCGCAGCACCTCGATCAAGAACCTGGAGTGGGAACGCATCCACGAAACGCTGGTGGAGACCAACTTCAACATCTCGGAGACGGCAAGGCGGCTGGGCATGCATCGCCGCACGCTGGCCCGCAAGCTGGAGAAGAAGCGGGTGCCTTGAGGGGTTGATTTGCCCCCACCTAACCTCCCCCGCTGGGCGGGGGAGGGACTGCCGCCGCTCTCCAAATCAGGCGCCTGCTCCCTCCCCCGCCCAGCGGGGGAGGGGTGGGGTGGGGGCAAGCCCCCGCTCCATCGCCGCGACCAACTCCGTCTCCAGCGTCTCCGCCCGATGCGCCGCCGTATGCGCCGCCAGGATCCGCCGACGCGCCTGCTCGCCAATCTCGCCCTCTGCCGCCGGACGTCTCAGCACGTCCAGCACCTCGTCGGCCGTCTCGGCCAGGATGATCTCCCGCCCCGGCTCCAGAAGCGTGTCGATGCCGTCCCAGATGTCGGAGATGATCGGCGTGGCACAAGCCGCCGCCTCGAACAGGCGGACGCTGGGGCTGTAGCCGGCGCGGATCATGTCCTCTCGCGTCACGTTCAGGGTGAAGCGGCTCGCCGCGTAGAAGGCCGGATGGTCGGCCGGAGGCACATGGTGCAGCCGCTCCACATTCGCGGGCCAGACGATGTCGTCCGGGTATTGCGGCCCGGCGACGACGAAGCGCAGTTCCGGCGCCCGGCGGGCGGGTTCCAGCAGCAGCCGATCCAGCGTCGGCTGGCGGTCGATGCTGTAGGTGCCGAGATAGCTGAGATCCCAGCGCTTGGGTAAAGGCAGCGGCGCATAGGCCTCCGCATCCACCGAGCAGTAGAGCGCGCGGGCCGCCGGCGAGGCGTACTGTTCCATCAGCCGGTCGAGGGTCGGCCCGCCGGTGAAAGAGAAATATACGTCATAGCGGGAGATGATCTCCGGGGCGAGATACTCGTAATCGCCGCGCTCCAGCTTCGCCAAAGTCACCGGCGTGTCGATGTCGTAGAAGGCCACCACACCGTGCGCTGTCTCCTGCGCCCAGCGCCCGACCGCTACACCCTCCGGCACATAGGATCCGACCAGCACCGCGTCCGCCCCGGCGACGGCGGCGGTGAAGCGCTTCAGATCCTCGAGGTCGCTGTAGAAGGCCAGTTTGCACCAGCCCGGATTCGGCAGGTCGCGGTTGTTCGCGTACCAGGGAACGTCCCGCTCCAGGAACAGGATCTCGTGCCCGCGCGCCGCGAAGGACTTCAGCAACGCGCGGAAGGTGGTGGCATGCCCGTTGCCCCAGGAGGAGGACAGGCTGAGCCCCAAAACGACCAGCTTCATGCCGCGCTCCGTTCCCGGCGGGCAGCCAGCGCGCCGCGCAACAGCTGGTCCACCTCGACCGCCCGGCGGGCATAGGTGTGGCCGGCCAGGATGCGGCGACGCGCCGCCTCGCCGATGGCGCGGGAGCGTTCCGGCGTCAGCGCCCGCAGATGCTCGGTCACGTCCTGCCCGTCGCGGGCGACCAAGACTTCCTCGTCGGGGGCCAGGAACAGCTCCACCCCCTCCCAGGCGTCGGTGATCAGGCAGGCGCCGGCGCCTGCCGCCTCGAACACGCGGGTGGCGGGGGAGAATCCCACCTCCGCCATGCTGTCGCGGGCGATGTTCAGCACCGCCTTGGCCGAGGTGTTGAAGGCGTTATGGTCGGCGGTGCCGACATGGCCGATATGGGTGACGTTGCCCGGCAGACCCTTGGTCTCCCAGCCGCTGCCGCCGATGATGTAGCGGGCGTCCGGATTGCGCGCCGCCGGCTCCAGGAAGAAGCGCTCCACCCGCGCCTCGCGGTCGGGCAGGCGATTGCCGAGGAAGTTCAGGTCGGCGCGGAAGCGGTCCTGCGGCGGAACCGGGTGGTGGGTCGACGGGTCCAGCGCGTTGTAGACCGGCCGGCAGACCGGCGCCCCCATCGCCTCATAGGCCGACACCACCGGCGGCCCGCCGCCATAGGTCAGCACGAAGTCCAGTTCGGGCAGGCGGCGGCGCAGCACATGGTCCGGCGCCTGCCGCAGCTCCGCCAGGGTCGCCGGGGCGTCCACGTCCCAATAGATGCGCAACGCCTGCGGGTTGGCGACATCCATCACGCCGTCCAGCAATTCGTCATCGAAGACGCCGACGCCGTTGGCCTTCACCACCACATCGGCCTTCACGGCTTCGGCGATCACCGCGCGGCAGGCCTCGGGCGTGGCGTCATAGACGACGACCTTGGCATAGTCCGGCGGCTCGATGTCGCGGTGCTTCTGACGGTCGAAGGCGTCCGGCTCATAGAAGGTGATGTCCCAGCCATGCCTGGCCAGTTCGCTCAGCATGCCGCGGTAATAGGTGGCGGCGCCGTTCCAGTAGGAGGACAGCAGGCTCGACCCGTAAAAGGCCATCTTCATCGGGCGGACTCCTCGAGAACCGGTTCTTTTTGATTGCCGCGCAGGCTGCCGACGATGGACAGCAACTCGTCGACGCGATGGGCGCAGGTGTGGCGGGCACGGATCGTCTCCAGCCCGCTGCGGACCAGTTCGGCGCGCAGCCCCTCGTCCTCGTCGATGGCGCGCAGATGGTGGGCCATCTCCTCGCCATTTCGGGCGAACAGGAAGTCACTGCCGGGGCGGAACAACCCTTCCGCATCGCTCCACGGTGCGCTGACCAGCGGGATGCCGCATGCCAGCGCCTCGAACACGCGGATGGTCGGGATGCCCGGCAGCAGATCGACATAGAAGCGGCGCGGCACATGGACGGTGACACTGTGGCGGGCGAAGATCTCCGGTGCCCTCGCATTCGGCAGCCAGCCCTTGTAGGCGATGCCGTAACGCTTCAGCGTCGCCAGCGCGTCCTTCGGGTAGCGCACGCCGTAGATCTCCAGCGGCAGCCCGGCGCCCCTGGCCGGCGCGAAGAGGAAATGCTCAAGCTCCTCCGTCCGCTCGCCATCGCCCCAATTGCCGATCCACACCGCGCCCTCACGCGGACCTTCCTCGACGGGCGGATGGAACAGCCGGATGTCGGCCGCCTCGTGCCAGACGAAGACGCGGCCTTCCCAGCCCCAACGACGGTAGACCGCCGCCAGCGTCTCGCCGAAAGCCAGCACGCCGTCATAGCCGGACAGATCAAAGGCGTTGATCGCCTTCGGGTCGCTGACCGCGCGATGGTGGGTGTCGTGGAACAGCAGGGTGAAACGCCCGCCGCGCTTGCGGGCATCACCAACGGCTGCGACCAGCGCCGGATCGTTCCATTCATGGACGATCACCAGATCGGCGCCATCACAGGCGGCCTCCACCTCGAAGCCCTTCGGCATCGTTTGCGACGACAGCTCCGGATAAGCGCTGCGATAAGCGTCCAGCCCAGACTCGCCATGATCGGCCAGCAGGCTCTGCAGGCTCCAGGCGCCATCCGGTTCCAACACCCGCACGTCGTGGCCGCGGGCGATCAGGTCGCGCAGCACCCCGCGCAGGAAATGGGCGTTGCCGTGGTTCCAGCAGGAGGCCAGCGAATGGGTGAAATAGACGATCCTCACGCGATCACCTCCGAACGCACCGGGTGCGTCACCGACCGGTAGACGTCGAGCATCCCGGCGGTGAGACGGTCCATGTCATAGCGGGCAGAGCGGCGGCGGGCGGCGGTGCCGAGCCGGCGCGCCTCCAGCGGGTCGTCGAGCAGCCGGCGCAGGGTCGCTGCCAGTGCCGCGGCATTGCCCGGATCGGCGAAGATGGCGGCGCCGTCCCATAACTCGCGGAAGCTGGCGATGTCCGACAGCACCAGCGCGCAGCCGGCCTGCGCCGCCTCCAGCACCGTCAGCCCGAACGGCTCGTACAAAGGCAGGGAGGCGAAGACCGGCGCCCGCGCCATCCATCCGGCGACCGACGCGCCGTCCAGCCGCCCCAATGCCTTCGCATGGGTCAGTCCGACACGGTGCCCGGTCGGGCTTTCCAGCGGCCCGGCGGCGAACACCGGCACGTCCAGCAGCTTCGCCGCAGCGTCCAGCAACTCGACGTTCTTGCCCGAATCCCACAGCCGCCCGGCGGTGAAGACGAAGCGTTCCCGCCCCATCGCGGCCCGCCGCGGACCGGCCTTGCGGGCATAGCGGCCGTTGCGCACCACCACCGGCGGCGCCACGCCATAGAGCGCCGCGGTGGCGTCGGCGAAGGCGGCGCTGGGCGCCACCAGCACGTCGCAGGCATGATAGCCCCGGCGCAGCAGCTCCGTCCGCCAGCGGAAATCCTCCGGCATCCCGCCGCCGCGCACCGCCGCCCACCAGCTGGCCATGCAGGAATGGCAGACGCCGACGACCGGCATGGTGAAGCCGGCGTCGGCGGCCAAGGCCGGGCTGTTGAGATGAACCACGTCGGGGCCGAGCCGGGCCGCCAGATCGCCCAGCGCCTCCGCCGTGCGGCGCACCGCGGCCTCGTCGGGGGCGGTCCAGTCCAACGGCAGACCGGTGTCGATCAGCTCCAGCCCGTCCACCGCCGCCGCTGCGGCGACCTGATCCGGGTGGGGCGACGGCCCCAGCACGGCGAGCGTCACCCGCGTCCCCTGCCCCGCCAGTTCGCGGGCCAGATCCAGCGCATAGGTCCACACCCCGCCGACGCTGTCGGCCGTCATCAGCACGTATGGGGGTTCTGCGGTTGGCGGCTTTCTTTGGGCACTCGTCAGCGGCAGGAGCATGCCGCCTCCAGTTCCGACAGCGGCAAGGGCTCGTCCTCCTGGATGTCGCTCAGGCGATCGAACTGGGCAAGGTAATGCTCGTGCGCCCGCTCCCACGCCCGGTCGTCCGGCTCACCCCACAGTCGGCGGTAATCGGGCGAGGCCGGATAGGGGTAGAGCGGCACCGGGTCGTTGGCCCACACTCCGGCGGCCAGCAGTTTCTCCCGCCAAGCCTTCACCATATCGGCATCGTCGCCCGCCATCGCGATCAGATTGGCCTGGACGAAGGGCACGCTGCGCCGGGCGTGGATCAGCCGGTCGGCCAGATCGTCGGTGCTCATCCGGCATTTCTTGTCGAGCGAGGCGCGCCCTTCCTCGGTCAGGCTTTCCACCCCGGCCTCGATCGACACGCAGCCGGCCGCCCCCAGCAGGTCGAGCATCTCCGGCTTCCACAGATCGATGCGCGTCTGCACGCCGAACTCGATCGGCCGCTCGACCAGCGCTTCCAGCAGGTCGCGCCTGGGCAGGAAGATCTCGTCGATGAAATAGACGTAGCGCACACCGGCGGCGATCAGCCCGTCGATCTCCTGCAGGATGATGGCGGTGTCGCGCCGCCGGTACTGGTCGCGGAAGTCGATCTTGGCGCAGAAGCTGCAGTTGTAGGGGCAGCCGCGCGACGCCTCCACCTCCGCCCCCGGCCCGACCGGTTCGGTGCCGTAGCGGTGATGGTGGTGCGGATGGCGCTGCAGCCACTCCACCGGCCAGGACAGCGCCGGCAGGTCGGTGAAGCGCGCCGCATGCGGCCCGCCGGTCACCACCAGATCGCCGTCCCGGTAAAAGGCCAGCGCCGGAATTTCTTCCAGCGCCGCAGCTTCCGCCAGTTTCGCGACGATCTCCTCGCACTCGCCACGCACCACCAGATCGACGCCGAGCTTGCTCAAGGTCGGCGCCGGGGTGGTGGAGCCGTGCGGACCGACGGCGACGGTTCGCCCGCCACGCCCGTCCAGCGCCGCCAGGAACTCGCGCGGCACGCGCAGCTCCGGCTGGGCGCAGCGCCAGAACAGGTAGGTCGGCGCGGTGGTCAGCACGGTCATGTCGGCCGCGAAGGCAGCGACCCGCTCCGCCATCTCCGCGTTCGACAGGCCGTCCAGCGCGCCGTCCAGCAGCAGCACCTCGTGCCCGGCCCGCTCCAGCAGCACCTTGCTGTACCCCAGCTCCAGCGGCAGATGCGCCTCGCGGCATCCGAAATAGATGCTGTGATCGAAGCTCCAGGCCGGGTTGACCAGCGCAACCCTCATCAGGCGGCCTCCACCGTGGGCGACGGCACGGGGGCGGGCACGCCGCCCTTCTCCACCCGCAGCCAATCGGCCAGCAGGGCCACGCCACGCTTCCAATCGGTCGGCTCAGCCAGTCCCAGCGCATCGCGCGCCGCGCGGGTGTCCGACACGTAATAGCGCTGGTCGCCGGCCCGCCAGTCGCCGAAACCGACCTCCACCTTGCGGCCCATCAGGTGTTCGATATGGGCGATCAGCTGGCGCAGGCTGATGGCGTTGGCCGCCCCGCCGCCCAGGTTGAAGGCGCGGCCCTTCACCTGCTCGATCCGTTCCCAGGCGGAGACATAGGCCTGCACCGCATCGGCGGCGAACAGCACGTCGCGCACCTGCCGGCCGTCGCCGTAGATGGTGATGGGCTCGCCGTTCAGGGCGCGGATCAGGAAATGGGCGACCCAGCCCTGATCCTCCGTTCCCATCTGGCGCGGGCCATAGATGCAGCTCATCCGCAGCACCGCGGTCGGCAGGTCGAAGCTGCGGGCGTAATCCAGCACATACTGGTCCGCCGCCCCCTTGGAGCAGCCATAGGGGGTGTGGAAGTCGAGCGGCCGAGCCTCCGACACGCCATGCGCGCGCATCGCCGGATCGGCCGGCGCATAGGCGTCGTCCACCAGTTCCAGGGCCACGTCGGCGAGGTCGCCATAGACCTTGTTGGTGCTGGCGAAGATCACCGGCGTCCGCCTGCCGTGGCGGCGCACCGCTTCAAGCAGGGACAGGGTGCCGCGGATGTTCACCTCGAAATCGTCGATGGGATCGACCATGCTGGTGGTCACCGCGACCTGGGCGGCCAGATGGAAAACCGCCTTGGCATCCTTGGCCGCGTCGGCCAGCGCCTGCTCGTCCCGCAGGTCGGCGGTGACGGCGCTGATGCGCGACGGGTGGCGGGCCTGCAGCCAGCGCAGGTTCCGCTCCACCCCCGGGCGGCGCAGCGCGTCATAGATCAGCACGTCATGCCCGTCCGACGCCAGCCGGTCGGCAAGGTTCGATCCGATGAAACCGGCGCCGCCGGTGATCAGGACCGGGTTCTTGGTTGCACTCATGCCACCAGACCCCGCTCTTCCAGCTCGCGGCGGGCGTCGGCGACGCGGTCCTGCGCCTCCTGCCGGGCGACCCACTCCGCCAGTTCGGCCAGACCTTCGGAGAAGCTCTCCTGCCGCTCATAGCCCAGCACGGTGCGGGCCTTGGTCAGGTCGGGGATGTTGTGGCGGATGTCGCCAGCGCGCGCCTTGCCGGTGATCTCCGGCGACAGGTCGGCGCGGCCCATCGAGGCGGCCTGCATCAGCGCCACCTCCTCCACCGTCCGCTCCTCGCCGGAGCCGATGTTGAACACCTCGCCGTTGGCAGCCGGGTTGTCCAGCGCCAGCAGGAAGGCACGGGCGACGTCGCGGACATGCACGAAGTCGCGGCGCTGCTGCCCGTCCTCGAAGATCATCGGGCGCTGGCCGTTGGCGATGCGCGAGGCGAAGATCGCCAGCACGCCGGTGTAGGGGTTCGACAGCGCCTGCCCCGGCCCATAGGCGTTCCACAGGCGAAGGGCCGAACCCTCCATCCCATACTGCGCAGTCAGCGTCAGGGTCAGCCGTTCCTGCACGTACTTGCCGATGGCGTAGACCGACTTCAGCGCCGGGCGTTTGCTTTCCGGGGTGCGGACGGGAACCAGCGGCCGGCCCTGCTGGTCGAGCGGATCCCAGCTGCCGTCCGAATTGCGGGCGCCGCGGACGACGTCCTCCATCAGCGTGCCGTCGGCGGTGCGGTACAGCCCTTCGCCATAGATGCTCATGGACGAGGCGACCACGACGCGGCGCACCGGCTTGTCGATCAGGCGCTGGAACAGCACGGCGGTGCCGTAGTCGTTCACCGAGGTGTAGCGGTCGACCGCATACATGCTCTGGCCGACGCCGACTTCTGCCGCGAGGTGGATGACCGAATCGACCCCCTCCAGCGCACGGGCGACCATGTCGTCGTCACGCACATCGCCGACCAGCAGTTCCACGTCGGCGTCCAGTTCGTCGGGTCGCTGCCGTGTCGGGTGCACCTGTTCGATCAGACTGTCGAGCACCCGGACGCGGTCGCCGCGGGCAAGCAGGGCCTTGGCGACATGGCGGCCGATGAAGCCGGCTCCGCCAGTGACGAGAACGGTCTCTCCCACAAGTCCCTCCGAGGAATTTGATACGATTCTTGACGTTGACATGCGGAAACAAGGGGCAGGGCCTGCGGACATCGACACCGCGAGCCCCCCGCTCGTTTCCGCAAGTTGCCCAGGGCACCCTGTGCGGTTTTATTTCGCAGACGATTTGCAACTCTCTAGAGGAGCTGCAGCAGCATCACTGTCGACGTTAACACCGCCTCCAAAAATTGCGCACCTCGTCCAAAAGGCTTGCTACCAACGACCGATCTTCCGATGATTCCTTTTCACGTCTACAAATATCCATGCTCCGTGAAGATACGTACATTTAAGGATGGGAGAGCTTCGTGACTGGGAAAAAGCTCCGGGTAGCAATCGCGGGCGTCGGAAATTGTGCATCATCTTTTGTGCAAGGGATATGCTATTATGCCGACGCCAAAGCCAATGAGCCGCCCCCGGGGCTTATGACTGTTGATCTCGGCGGCTATCACGTTGGAGACATCGAGATTTCTACTGCCTTCGATGTTGCAGCATCGAAAGTGGGGTTCGATGTCGGAGAGGCTATTTTCGCGCCTCCTAATAATACTTTTCGCTTCGCCAAGCCCCCGAACTTCGGCGTGCAGGTGGAGCGCGGTCCGACGCTGGACGGCATCGGCAAATACCTTGCAGGAGACATCACCGAATCGGAGCAGCGGCCGGTGAACGTGGCGGAAACGCTGCGCCGCACCGGCACCGACATCCTGGTCTCCTACCTGCCTGTCGGCTCGCAGCAGGCCACCGAATTCTACGCCGAGCAGGCGCTGGAGGCCGGCTGCGCCTTCGTCAATTGCATCCCGGTCTTCATCGCCTCCAATCCCGTTTGGGCGCGGCGCTTCGCCGAACGCGGCCTGCCGATCATCGGCGACGACATCAAGAGTCAGGTCGGCGCCACCATCGTCCACCGCATGCTGGCCAACCTGTTCCGCGAGCGCGGCGTGCGGCTGGATCGCACCTATCAGCTGAATTTCGGCGGCAATACCGACTTCAAGAACATGCTGGAGCGCGAGCGCCTGGAATCGAAGAAGATTTCCAAGACCCAGGCGGTCACCAGCCAACTCGACGTGCCGCTCGATCCGGACGACGTGCATGTCGGCCCCAGCGACCATGTGCCGTGGCTGACCGACCGCAAATGGGCGCATATCCGGCTGGAAGGCACCACCTTCGGCGGCGTGCCGCTGAATGTAGAATTGAAGCTGGAGGTCTGGGACAGCCCCAACTCCGCCGGCATCGTCATCGACGCGGTGCGCTGCGCCAAGCTGGCGCTCGACCGCGGCATCGCCGGCCCGCTGGTCGGTCCGTCCAGCTACTTCATGAAGTCGCCGCCCGAGCAGTTCACCGACAATGAAGCGCGGGAACGCACGTTGCGCTTCATCGCCGGGGAGCCTCTTGAGGCCAAGCCGACCCGCCTGATGTGAACTGCGGCATGGAGACCATCTTCATCCTGGTGCGCCACGGCTCGCACGACCGGCTGGGCTCGGTCCTGTGCGGCCGCATGGCGGGAGTGACGCTGAGCGCCCAGGGCCGGGCGGAGGCCGATGCGCTGGCCGACCGCCTGTCATCACAGCGCCTGACCGCCGTGCTGTCCAGCCCGCTGGAACGCGCCGTCGAGACTGCCACCCCCATCGCCGAGCGGCAGGGCATTGCCCTGACCATCGAACCGGCGCTGAACGAACTCGACCTCGGCGCCTGGAGCGGCAAGCGGTTCGAGGATCTGCACGGCGACCCCGCCTGGGACCTGTGGAACCGGGCGCGCAGCCATGCCCGCCCCACCCCCGGTGAAACTCCAGGAGAGGCGATGGCGGAGGCGCAAACCCGGATCGCAGCATTGCTCGACCGGCTGCGCCGCGCCCATCCCGGCGGCACGCTGGCGCTGGTCAGCCATGGCGACATCATCAAGGCGGCGCTGGCCCACGCCATGGGCCTGCCGCTCGACTTCTACGGACGATTCGAAATCAGCCCGGCCTCCCGCAGCGTTCTGATCGCCGGCGATTGGGGGCTGAAGGTCCACAGCATCAACGAGGGTGCGGCATGACGAGCCTGACGGCCGACCAGATCCGCGAACGCGTCGCAGAACTCGGCGACTGGTTCCACAACATCGACCTCAACGGCGTGCGCACGGCGCCCGACCATTTCCTCAACGACTACCCGAACGTGAAGTGGAAGCGCTTCGAGCATGCGGTGCCGAAGGATCTGACCGGCCGCACCGTGCTCGACATCGGCTGCAACGGCGGCTTCTACTCCATCGAGATGAAGCGCCGCGGCGCCGACCGGGTGGTCGCCATCGACTTCGACGACCGCTATCTGGCCCAGGCCAAGTTCGCCGCCGAGGTGACCGGACAGGACATCGAATTCCATAAGATGTCGGTCTACGACGTCGCCAAGCTCGGCGAGAGCTTCGACGTCGTGCTGTTCATGGGCGTGCTCTACCACCTGCGCCACCCGCTGCTGGCGTTGGACCTGATCCACGACCATGTCGCCAAGGATCTGATGATCTTCCAGTCGATGCAGCGCGGTTCGGCCGAGGTGGCGCCGGTGCGCGCCGACTACGACTTCTTCGAACAGGATCACTTCGACGATCCCGGTTATCCGAAGCTGCATTTCATCGAACACGACTACGCCCGCGACTGGACCAACTGGTGGGCGCCGAACGCGGCTTGCGCCGAGGCGATGCTGCGCAGCGCCGGCTTCGCCATCACCGAGCATCCGGAACGCGAGGTCTATGTCTGCCGCCGGGTCGACCGCCCGACCGAGGCCGGGGCGGTCTATCCCGCCCAGCCGAAAGAAGACGCCGTGAAGAAAGGGACCGAGGGATGATCGAAGCCGCCAAGATCTGGAACGAGCCGAACAACAAGTCGCACTGGGATCCCAACCTCGACCCCGAATGGGACCTGTTCGCCCGCATGACAATCCTGGCCGGTCAGGCGATCCGGGCGGAGAATTCCACCATCACCCGCGTGCTGGGCGGCATGTCGCCCATTGATCCGTCCTTCGTCCGCCGGCTCGACGAACGCGGCGTGCTGGACGAGGTGGATGTCGTGGCGGTCCACGGCTTCCCACTCGACTGGAATCTCTGGCAGATCCACGAGTGGCCGAACAAAATCGACGAGATCCGCGCGGTCACGGACAAGCCGATCTGGGTGACCGAGGCCGGCGTCTCCTCCTTCGGCGCCGAGGAGGTCCAGGCCTGGGGCGTCAAGCGCACTGCGGAGCTGCTGATCGGTAAGGTGCCGCGCATCCACTGGTACAGCCTCTACGACCTGCCCAGCCATTGGGAGGCCACCACCCGCCACAAGGAGGCGGAAGGGTCGTCCTACTACCGCCACTTCCACATGGGCCTGCTGCGGTCCGACGGCACGCCGAAACCGGCGGTGGAGGCCTTCGCCCCCTATGCCGGCCAGATGGGCATCTGCCAGTGGTTCCATTACGAGGACCACCGGCTTGAC
This sequence comes from Azospirillum sp. B21, assembly GCF_008364825.1. Classification (GTDB taxonomy): domain Bacteria; phylum Pseudomonadota; class Alphaproteobacteria; order Azospirillales; family Azospirillaceae; genus Azospirillum. Next base: position 95,769 of record NZ_VTTO01000002.1, on the reverse strand, counting down.
GAGGCGGTGGCCTGGCTGAAGCGGCTGGGCGTGCGGCACCTGCGCACCGGCCTGTCCTGGGCCGACAGCTTCCGCCCCAACGCGCTGGACTGGTTCGACCGCCAGATGGAGGCGCTGGCCGATTTCGAGGTCACCGTCACCTTCTGCTTCACCCCCGAACACCGCGGCGTCGAACCCCACCACACCAGCCCGCCCCAGGTGGCGGAGGAGTTCGCCGAGTTCTGCGCCGCCATGATCCGCCGCTACGGCACCACGCGGACGGCCGACACGGCGGCGTCGATGGCGACGGTGGGGTAAGGGGTCCGTTCCAATCCACGGGGTGAGCAACGGACGGTCGATGGACAAACCGGCGGAACGGAGACTTCAGGACAGGCGCCGGGCGAAGCCTTCCCTGCGCAAGGGAAAGCTGCTCCATGTCCGGTCCGGCCTGTCGGCGGAAAAGACGCTGCTGGTGCGCATCGGCATCGTCATCGTGCTGCTCACGCTGGTCATCGCGGTGTTCTGGTTCGACCGTGACGGGCTGAGGGACAATCTCGACGATCACATCAGCTTTCCCGACATCCTCTATTTCGCCATGATCACGGTGACCACCGTCGGCTATGGCGACATCGTACCGGTCAGCCACACCGCCCGCCTGATCGACGCCTTCGCCGTCACGCCGATCCGCATCTTCATCTGGTTCATCTTTCTCGGCACCGCTTACGAGCTGGTGGTGCAGAGGATCGTGGAGGAATTCCGCTTGAGCCGCATTCAGAAGCAGTTGCAGGGCCACGTCGTGCTGTGCGGCTTCGGGCACAGCGGGTTCATCGCCGCACAGGAGACGGTCTCGAAGGGCCATCCCGCCGACCACATCGTCGTCATCGACGAATCGGAAGACCGCATCCAGCTGGCGGCCGAGTGCGGCTTCGTCGGCCTGCTGGGCGACGGCACCAGCGAGGATACGCTGACCAAGGCCTGCGTCGGCCGGGCGAAAGCGGTGATCGTCAGCACCGGGCGCGACGACACCACCATCCTGGTGGTCCTGACGGTGCGCCACCTGTCCGCCGCCACGAAGATCGTCGCCAGCATCAAGCAGGAGGAGAACATCAAGCTCGCCAACCTCAGCGGTGCCGATCTGGTGGTGTCGCCGCCCAAGATCGGCGGCTATTTGATGGCCGACGCGGTGGAGACGCGCCATGCCACCCCTTTCCTGTGCGACCTGATGTCGGCCGGCGGGCAGATGGTGCTGAGCGAGCGGCGGGCAGAACCGGACGAGGTCGGCAAGACCATGGCGGAGGTCACCGGCGGCATGGTGGTGCAGGTCCACAGCCATGGCCGCAACATCCCCTTCACCGAGCGCAACCGTTACATCATCCAGTCCCAGGACACGCTGCTGATCATCAGCCCGCCGGGGGAGGGAAAGATCCCCTCTCCCCCCCGGGGGAGAGGGTTAGGGTGAGGGGGGAGCGTGGCGAGGATTCTTGGGATGGCCACGCACTGCATCCCCCTCACCCCGGCCCTCTCCCGCTCAACCCCTGTAATGCCGGCCGAAGCGGTTGTTCAGGAAGGCGTCCAGCGGCACCTGTTCCTGCCGGATGAAGCCGGCCTGCGGGATGGAGCCCTCGCGCAGCAGGTCCAGCACGGCGCAGATGCCGGCGGCGGTGGTCACCTGGATGGCGCTCCAGCTGCGGCCGGCGATGGGCTTGCTGTAGATCTTGGTGGCGAAGGTCTCCTGCCGCAGCTCGCCCTCCTGCATGCCGGTGGCGGTCGCCAGCACCAGCACCACGTCCTGCAGGGTCAGCGGCACCGCGGTTTCCAGCACGTCCTTCAGCAGGTGGCGCCGCTCGCCCAGCCGCAGGTCGCGGATCAGCAGGCGGACGATGTCGCGGTGGCCGGGATAGCGCACCGTCTTGTAATCGAGGTTCCGCACCTTGCCGGCAAGCGTCTCGCACAGCGACCCCAGTCCGCCCGAGGTGTTGAACGCCTCATAATCGACGCCGTCCAACGCAAAGCGCTCGTCGCCCTCCAGCGGCATCACCTCGTGCGGGCGGCCGTCGATGATCGCCTCGCACGGATTGCAGTATTCGTTGATCAGCCCGTCGGTGCTCCAGGTCAGATTGTATTTCAGGGCGTTGGTCGGATATTGCGGCAAGGCGCCGACGCGCAGATGCAGGTTGTGCAGCTCGTCGAAGCGGCGGGCGAGGTCATGCCCGACGATGGAGATGAAGCCGGGCGCCAGACCGCATTGCGGGATCAGCGCGGTGGTGGCGGTCTCCGCCAGCATCTTCACCTTGCGGGTGGCGGCGACATCCTCGGTCAGGTCGAGGTAATGGGCACCGGCCGCGACGGCGGCGGTCGCAATGGCCGGGGTCAGCGTGAAGGGGCAGGCGCTCAACACCGCATGCTGGCCTTCCATCGCGGCACGCAGCGAAGACGGATCCTCCACATCGACGCGCGTCACCCGCAGCCCGGCATGCTCGGCGCGGTACAGCAGCGCCTCGTCCCGGTCGCCGACGGTGACGGCGAAATCGTCGGTCTCGGACAGCAGCGTGCCGATCATCGACCCGATCTTGCCGGCACCCAGAACCAGAACCTTCATCGTTGCCATCTCTCCCGCTCCTCTGTTCTGCCTTGTGTGTTGGCGATTTGGCTCGCACACAAAAGGTGTCGGCGGATGCGGCCGGGCAGAACCGGGCAATGCGCCGGGCGCGGTCGAGATTTCCGGCGGAATGACGGAATGGCCGTTGAAATGACGGATGCGCTTTATCCCTCGCGCCACCTCGGCAGCGGCGTTAAGGTCACAGCCGGTTTTCCCATATCCGGCCCACACCCATGACCATCCGCCAACTGACCGCCCCGCACGCCGTCCTGCTGGAGGAGCCGCAAAACGGCGTCCCCCAGACCAGCGAGATGATCCGCGGCGAGCGCTTCCGCATTCTGGAGGAGCGTGACGGCTGGCTGCGGGCGGAGAACGCCTTCGACAGCCATGTCGGCTGGTTGCCCCCCGCCACCCCGCATCGGGAGCCGGTCGCCCCCACCCACCGCGTGCGGGCCCTGCGCGCCGACCTGCACCCGGCGCCGACGCACAAGGCGCCGCCGGTGGCCACCCTCAGCTTCGGGTCGCCGGTCACGCTGGACGGCCGTGCGGAGAATGGCTGGGTCGGCACCGACGACGGGCTGTGGCTGTTCGCGGGATGGCTGGAGCCGGTGGACGCCGCCCAGGCAGCCGACCACATCGCCACCGCCCTGCGCTTTCTGGAGACGCCCTATGTCTGGGGCGGGCGCAGCAGCTTCGGCATCGACTGTTCCGGGCTGGTGCTGACCGCCATGGCGGCGGCCGGTGTCGTCTCCCACCATAGCAGCGGGATGCAACGCAAGGATGACCGGCTGGGGACGTGGGTGTCCGAGGACGGTCGCGGCGTCGAGTATCGGCGCGGCGACATCGTCTTCTTCCCCGGCCATGTCGGGCTGATGGTGGACGGGACGAACCTGCTGCACGCCACCGTCTTCACCATGTCAGTCGTGATCGAGCCGCTGGCCGAGGTCGCCAAACGCGCGGAGATCAATGGGGTCCGCCGTCCCGGCTAGGGCGTCCGCCGTCCCGATTTGACGCGGGCGTAGCGCCTCCCCCACCAGCAGCAGGGTCGGCCCCTTGCCGGCGGCCACTCCCTGCTCCGCCATCTCGCCGAGCGTCGTCCAATAACGCCGCTCGTCGGGCCGGCAACCATTCTCCACCGCCAGCACCGGCGTGTCGGCCGGCAGCCCGGCTCCGGTCAGCCCCTGCCCGACCGCACGGGCCTGCTCGCGGCCCATATAGATCGCCAGCGTGCCCTGCGGATCGGCCAGCCGCGCCCAGTCGGGTTCGAACCGCTCGCCGTCGCGACCATGGGCGGTGACGAAGGTGACGGCGCGCGACACCCCACGCTTGGTCAGCGACAGGCCGGTGGAGGCGGCGCAGCCGAGCGCCGCAGTGATGCCGGGGATGACGCGAACCGGGATGCCGAGGCTGTCGAGATGCTCGATCTCCTCGCCGGCCCGGCCGAACACCATCGGGTCGCCGCCCTTCAGGCGGACGACGCGCTTGCCGCGCTGCGCATGAAAGGCGATCAGCGCGTTGATCTCCCCCTGCGGCAGCGAATGCCGGCCGGACCGCTTGCCGACGCAGATGCGCTCCGCCCCAGGGTGGGCGAGGTCGAGGATGCCGTCGCCAACGAGCGCGTCATAGAGCACGATTTCGGCGGCGGCGAGCGCCTTCACCGCGGCAACGGTGAGAAGGTCGGGGTCGCCAGGGCCGGCGCCGACGAGGGTGACGGTGCCGATACCGCTTTGCCCCCACCTAACCTCCCCCGCTGGGCGGGGGAGGGACTGCCGCCACTCCGCCGTACAAGCGCTTATTCCCTCCCCCGCCCAGCGGGGGAGGGTCAGGGTGGGGGCACCGCCGCCGCCCGCGAACCGCGGGACCAGGAGGCGCGCCAACGCCGCGAGACCATCACGCCACTTCGCGCTGGTGAGCATGACGAAGCACCTCCTTGAGTTCTGGCACGCAGGAACCACAATTCGTGCCGGCCTTCAACGCCGCACCGATCTCCGCCACGCTGGTCAGCCGCCGGTCGCGGATGGCGCCGACCAGCCGGTTGATCCCGACGCTGAAGCAGGCGCAAACGATCCGTCCCTCGTCCGCCACCGCACCCGGCGCCCGCCCGGCGAGCAGCCCGGCCCGCGCGCCGTCGTCCAACCCATCCGCCTCCAGCAGACCGGCGAGCCAGCCGCGCGGCGGCAGACGCCCGTCGGCGGCGACGAACAGGCAGGCCTCCAGCCGGTCGCCGTCCATCCAGGCCATGCGCAGGCCGCCGCGCGCCGGGTCGCGGAACTCCACCGCCGCCCCGACAGGGTCGAGGCCGGGCAGCCACGCCGCAAGATCGGGAATCGCCCCCGTCCCCGCCATCTCCACCAGATGCCCGCCGGTCACCGCGCGACGCGCCCAATAGCCGCCATGGGCGGGCTCGACCGCCCGGCGGGCCAGCAGGAAGGCGGTCCAGTCCGGCCGCCATGGTTCGACCGTCGCCGGCATCCGCTTCAGATCCGGCTGGCCGGAGAAGGGGTCCACCGCCCCGTCGTCGATCAGCCGGCCGATGACGCAGGCGCCGGTGAAGCGGTCGGTCCAATGCATCGGCAGGAAGACGGTGCCTTTGCTTTGGGCATCGGTGACGCGCACCCGCGCCAGCGCCTCCCCCGCCGCGGTGGCGATGCGGGCCAATCCGCCATCGACCAGCCCCCGCGCCGCCGCATCCGCCGGGTTGATGTCCAGCCGAGGTTCCGGCGCATGCGCCGACAGACGCGCCGACAGACTGGTGCGGGTCATCGTGTGCCACTGGTCGCGCAGCCGGCCCGTGTTCAGCAGCAGCGCCCCGTCCGGCACCGCGCGCGGCAGCGGCTTCGCCGTCACCGCCAGCATCTTGGCGCGCCCGTCCGCGGTGAAGAAGCGGCCATCGCCGAACAGCCGCTTCTGAGGCTCGCCGCCAGCGCGCCAGGGCCAGGGGAAGGGAGCCAGCGCCTCGTACCCGGCATCGTCCAGCCCACTCAGCGCCCCGATGTCGAAGGCGCGCGACCCGCCATTCTCGAAAGCCGACAGCGCGGCATGCTCGCGGAACACCGCGGCGGCGCTTTCATACGGAAAAGCGTCGCCGAAGCCCATCCGCCGCGCGACCTGGGTCATGATCCACCAGTCCGCCCGCGCTTCCCCAGCCTCCGCCTTGAAAGCGCGCTGGCGCGAGATGGTGCGGTCGGAATTGGTGACGGTGCCGTCCTTCTCGCTCCAGCCCTTGGCCGGCAGGCGGATATGGGCGAAGCGGCCGGTGTCGGTGTCGCGGATGCAGTCGGAGACCACCACCGTCTCGCACCGCTCCAGCGCCCGGCTGACGCGGCCGGCGTCGGGCATGCTGACGGCGGGGTTGGTCGCCATGATCCACACCGCCTTGACCGTGCCGGCCTCAATGGCGCGGAACAGGTCCACCGCCTTCAGCCCCGGCTTGTCCGCCATGCGCGGCGCGGTCCAGAAGCGGCCGACCCGGTCCACCTCCGCCGTCGTGAAGCCCATATGGGCGGCCAGCTGGTTCGCCAGCCCGCCGACCTCGCGCCCGCCCATGGCGTTCGGCTGCCCGGTGACGGAGAAGGGACCGCAGCCCGGCCGGCCGATGCGCCCTGTCAGGAAATGCACGTTCAGGATGGTGTTGACGGTGTCGCTGCCCTGGGACGACTGGTTGACGCCTTGCGAATAGACCGTCACCACCCGCCCGGTCGCCGCGAATTCGGCATAGAAGGCAGCGATTTCCGCCTCGTCCAGCCCGCAGCGCCGCGCCACCGTCGCCACATCCGGCGCATCGGAGCGGGCGGCGGCCAGCGCCTCCTCCACCCCCTCGGCATGGGCGGCGGTGAAGCCGGCGTCGCGATGCCCACGGCTGTCCAGATAGGTCAGCAGCCCGTTGAACAGCACCGCGTCGGTGCCGGCCTTCAGCGCCAGATGACGGTCGGCGGCATCGACGCAGTCGGTCCGCCGCGGATCGACCACGACAATGCGCGTGCCCCGTTCCGCCCGCGCCGCCAGCAGCCGCTGGTGCAAAACCGGATGACACCAGGCGAGGTTCGACCCCACCAGCACCACCAGATCGGCGCACTCGAAATCCTCGTAGGTCCCCGGCACCGCGTCGGCACCGAAGCCCCGCTTGTGCCCGACCACCGACGACGCCATGCACAGGCGGGAGTTGGTGTCGATGTTCGCCGACCCGATGAAGCCTTTCATCAGCTTGTTGGCGACGTAGTAATCCTCCGTCAGCAGTTGGCCGGAGACGTAGAAGGCCACCGAATCCGGCCCATGCGTCGCGATGGCGTCGGAAAAGCGCCGGGCCACCTCGTCCAGCGCCTCGTCCCACGACACGCGCCGGCCATCGATCTCCGGATGGAGCAGACGCCCGTCCGGCACCAGCGTGTCGGCCAGCGCCGATCCCTTGGAGCAGAGCCGTCCCCGGTTCGCCGGGTGGTCGGCATCGCCGCGCACGGTCACGGCGCCATCGGCCGAAACGCGCGCAATCACCCCGCACCCGACCCCGCAATAGGGACAGGTGGTCTTCACCTCCCGCTTCGGCCCGGAGGACGGCTCCGCTCCGTCAAACATGGCCGCAGGCCTTGCGGCAGCCGCCGCGCGACAACTTGGCCTCGCCCAGCGCGATGGCGACGTTGCGCCCTTCCACCCGCACCGGAACATGGCCGGTGCGGCCCTCGTCGGGGGCGACGGCTTCGCCGGTCGCCAGTTCGATCACCCAATTGTGCAGCGGGCAGGTGACGCGGCGGCCATGGACGATGCCCTGGGACAGCGGCCCCTGTTTGTGCGGGCAGGCATCCTCCAGCGCGAAGACCTCGTCGGCCGCCGTGCGGAACAGCGCGATATCGCCGTCGGGGGTGCGGACGACGCGCGAGCCCAGCACGGGGATGTCGTCGATGCTGCCGACCTGGGTCCAGATGGTTTCCATAACGATGCTGTCCATGATCCGTTACCCCACTTCGGCGAGCAGATTGAATTCGTGACGGTCGACGCCCTTGGCGGCACGCTCCGCCCACGGGTCGTCCTGCGAGAAGGTCTGCGAGAACAGGAAACGCGCGTTCAGCGCCCGCCGCCGCTCCGGATCATCGACCAGCGCCGCCTTGATGTGGTCGAGGCCGACCCGCTCCACCCAGGGCGCGGTGCGTTCCAGATAGCGGGCCTCCTCGCGGTACAGCTGCATGAAGGCGCCGGTGTATTCCAGCACCTCCTCCTCCGTCGCGACGCGGACCAGCAGGTCGCAGGCCCGGACATGCAGCCCGCCATTGCCGCCGACATGCAGTTCGTACCCGCTGTCGATGCACACCACGCCCAGGTCCTTGATGGTCGCCTCGGCACAGTTGCGCGGGCAGCCGGACACCGCCAGCTTGACCTTGTGCGGGGTCCAGGTGCCCCAGGTCATCCGCTCCAGCTTCACGCCCAACCCGGTCGAATCCTGCGTGCCGAAGCGGCACCATTCCGACCCGACGCAGGTCTTCACCGTGCGCAGCCCCTTGGCATAGGCATGGCCCGACACCATCCCGGCGGCGTTCAGGTCGGCCCAGACCGCCGGCAGATCCTCCTTCTTCACGCCGAACAGGTCGATGCGCTGGCCGCCGGTGACCTTCACGGTGGGGATGGCGAACTTGTCCACCACGTCGGCGATGGCGCGCAGCTCCGCAGCACTGGTCAGGCCGCCCCACATGCGCGGCACGACCGAATAGGTGCCGTCCTTCTGGATGTTGGCGTGGGCGCGCTCGTTGATGTAGCGCGACTGGTAGTCGTCCCGGTACTCGCCCGGCCAGGCGCACAGCAGGTAATAGTTCAGCGCCGGCCGGCACGACGCGCAGCCGTCGGGCGTCGTCCATTCCATCGCCTGGAACACGTCGGCCATGGTCTTCAGCCCGCGGTCGACGATGGCTGCCCGCACCGCGTCATGGGTGTGGTGGGTGCATTTGCACATCGGCTTGACCTTCGGCGCCGCGGTGAAGCCATCGCCCAGCGTCACCGCCAGCAGCCGCTCCACCGTGCCGGAGCAGCCGCCGCAGGAGGCGGACGCCTTGGTGTGCGCCTTCACCTCGTCCAGGCTGGTCAGGCCCTTTTCGGTGATCGCCTTGACGATGGTGCCCTTGCACACGCCGTTGCAGCCGCAGATCTCGGCAGAGTCAGGCAATGCCGCGATGGCGGCGTTCGGATCACCGGCATCGGCGCTGCCGAAGCCCTGGCCGAAAATCATGGTGTCGCGTTCGGCCGAGATGTCCGCCCCGTCCTTCAGCAGCGAGAAGTACCAGGCGCCGTCCTTGGTGTCGCCATACAGCACGGCGCCCAGCAGCTTGCCGTCCTTCAGCACCAGCCGCTTGTAGACGCCACGGGCGGCATCGCGGAACACGATGTCCTCCGTCCCCTCCCCGCCCGAAAAATCACCGGCGGAGAACACGTCGACGCCAGTGACCTTCAGCTTGGTCGAGGTGACGGAGCCGGTATAGGCGGCGCCCTCCCCACCCGCGAGGTCGTGGGCCAGCACCTTCGCCATCTCGAACAGCGGGGCGACGAGACCCCAGGTGACGCCGCGATGCTCGACGCATTCGCCGACCGCGTAGATCGACGGGTCGCTGGTGCGCATCTGGTCATCCACCCGGATGCCGCGCCCGCAATCCAGCCCGGCCGCCTTGCCCAAAGCCATGTTGGGGCGGATGCCCACCGCCATGACGACGATGTCGGCCGGCAGCTCGCGCCCGTCCTTCAGCCGCACCGCGCCGACCCGGTCCTCACCGACGATCTCGGCAGTGTCGGCGCCGGTCAGCACCTCGATGCCGCGGCGCTCCAGCTCCCGTTGCAGCAGCATGCCGGCCGACGGGTCGAGCTGGCGCTCCATCAGCGTCGGCATCAAATGGACGACGGTGACGTCCATGCCTTTGACCCGCAGGCCGTTCGCTGCCTCCAGCCCGAGCAGGCCGCCGCCGATCACCACGGCGCGACCGCCCTTCTCCGCCGCCGCCAGCATGGCGTCCACGTCGGCCAGATCGCGGAAGCCGATGACGCCCGGCAGGGTCGATCCCGGCACCGGGATGATAAAGGGCATCGAGCCGGTGGCAATCAGCAGCTTGTCATAGGGAACGACGCGGCCGGACTGCGAGACGACCGTCTTGCCCTCGCGGTCGATGCCCTCCACCGGCTCGCCGGTCAGTAGGGTGATGCCGTTGGCGTCGTACCATTCGCGGCTGTTCAGCACGATCTGGTCGAAGGTCTTCTCCCCCGCCAGCACCGGCGACAGCATGATGCGGTTGTAGTTGGGATGCGGTTCGGCCCCGAAGACGGTGATGTCGAAGCGGCCGGGCGCCTTGGCCAGCAGTTCCTCCACCGTCTTCATGCCGGCCATGCCGTTGCCGACCACCACCAGCCGTTCCCTGGCCGGTCCGGCGTTGCGCAGTTCAGCCTCGTTAGCTTCGACGGCGGGCCCGTTGTTCGATGAGAGATGCATGTCCATGGCGCGTCTGCCTCGTCTATCGTGTCCGGCCTGCTGCAAGTCAGGCACGGGGCCAAAAAGAAAGGCGTCCGAACGGGCCTGCGTCCCTGCCCCGCGAGTGGATCGCGAAGGCGGATGCACACCTGTTCGGACGCCGTTGTCCGGGCGGTTCGTCGTCGAACCAGAGCCAAATCCGCGCGTCGTCGCGTGGGTTTCGGCGGTGTCGCGGGCACTGGCGACGTTGCTGGCGCCCGCTGTAGTCTCGCCATTCCCTTCGCAAGCCGCGTGCCAATCCATTCGCAAGCCGACGGTATCGGGAAAAACTCAGAGATTCCGCGGCTTCCCGCGCCCTTCCGCACCCGATACCTAGGTGCCTGTTTTTGGATCATCCTTAGGTCTTGCACAAAGGATGACCAAGCAGGTCTGTGTGCGCCGCAAAAATCAGCAGACGGTGCGGTCACCCCGCCGGGTGCTTCATACCTTCCGCCGGGTCATAGCCAGATGAATCAATCGCTCCGACCCATTTTTCGGCAAAACCCATCCTTTGGCATGAGCCTTGCGAAGAGGGAGGCCAGAGACGCGCCAACGACGGTGCGTGCATCCCAAGCGTCCAATGATGGGCCAGCCCCGGCAGTGTTGCCGACCCCGGTATCGACGGGCCTTGCAACAAGGCTTTTCCGGTCGATCCCGCTGGACGCTTTCGATGGCCATACTGCCCGAAAAACAGCCAGTCCGGGACTTGCCCAGAAAATCGACACCGGTGTCGCCCCACCCGACCGCTGGTCCGGATTTCAGAGATGGAGCAACCGACGTGGCCCAGTCCCCTCCCACCCTCCGCCGCCTTCTCGCATCCGCCGCTGCGGTCATCGCCCTGACGGCGGGCGTCTCTGCCATCGCCGCGCCGCTCGACGTCGAGAAGGACCAGCTGAAGCTCGGCTTCATCAAGCTGACCGACATGGCGCCGCTCGCCATCGCCGCCGAAAAGGGCTTCTTCGAGGATGAAGGCCTGTCGGTAACGCTGGAGCCGCAGGCGAACTGGAAGGTCCTGCTCGACCGCGTGATCTCCGGCGAGTTGGACGGCGCCCACATGCTGGCCGGCCAGCCGCTGGGCGCGACCATCGGCTTCGGCACCAAGGCGCACATCGTCACCGCCTTCTCGATGGACTTGAACGGCAACGGCATCACGCTGTCGAACGACGTCTGGCAAAAGATGAAGGTCAACGTGCCGAAGGGCGCCGACGGCAAGCCGGTCCACCCGATCAAGGCCGACGCGCTGAAGCCGGTGATCGCCCAGTACAAGGCCGAGGGCAAGCCCTTCAACATGGGCATGGTCTTTCCGGTCTCGACCCACAATTACGAGCTGCGCTATTGGCTGGCGTCGGGCGGGATCAACCCCGGCTTCTACAGCCCGACCGACGTGTCGGGCCAGATCGGTGCCGACGCGCTGCTGTCCGTCACCCCGCCGCCGCAGATGCCGGCGACGCTGGAGGCCGGCACCATCTACGGCTACAGCGTCGGCGAGCCGTGGAACCAGCAGGCGGTGATCAAGGGCATCGGCGTCCCCGTCATCACCGACACCGAGATTTGGAAAAACAACCCCGAGAAGGTCTTCGGCGTCACCGACGATTGGGCTGCCAAGAACCCCAAGACCCATCTGGCCGTCGTCAAGGCGCTGATCCGCGCCGCCCAGTGGCTGGACGAGAACAACAACGCCAACCGCGCCGAGGCCGTGAAGATCCTGGCAAAGCCCGAATATGTCGGCGCCGACGCCAAGGTGATCGCCAACTCGATGACCGGCACCTTCGAATATGAGAAGGGCGACAAGCGCGACGTTCCCGACTTCAACGTCTTCTTCCGCTACAACGCCACATATCCCTTCTATTCCGACGCCGTCTGGTACCTGACCCAGATGCGCCGCTGGGGCCAGATCGCCGAGGCCAAGCCGGACGCCTGGTACGACGAGACCGCGCGCAAGGTCTACAAGCCCGACGTCTATCTCCAGGCCGCCAAGCTGCTGGTCGAGGAAGGCAAGTCGAAGGAAGCCGACTTCCCCTGGAAGAGCGACGGCTACAAGCCGGTCGACAACGGCTTCATCGATGGCATCGCCTATGACGGCCGCAAGCCGAACGACTACCTCGCCAAGCAGCCCATCGGCCTGAAGGGCGACCAGAAGGTCGAAGGCGGTCAGGTGGTGGGGGGCTGAGCTGCATTGCCCCCACCTGCCCAATCCTCCCTCTCCCCCCCGGGGAGAGGGTCGGGGTGAGGGGGATCCGTTTCGAGGATCTCTTCGGCTGCGCCGAACCCCCTCATCCTAACCTTCTCCCCAGGGGGGAGAAGGGACCTTTCCGAAGGGACACCCCGCCATGACCAGCCTGACCGACACCTCCGCCGACCTCGCCCGCGCCCAGCGCAAGGCCCGCCGCACCCACACCCTCAACCGCATCGCCTCCGCCCTGACCACGATCGGCCTCGGCTGGCTGGCGCCGCTGCTGCGGCTGGCATCCGGCGAGAATCCGCGCCAGCAGGGTATCGAGCTTTGGCGCCAGATGGGCATCCCACTGACCGCCATCCTGCTGTTCCTCGCCGCCTGGGGCTGGGCCGCCCCGCAGGTGCAGACCAGCCTGGGCGCCATCCCCGGCCCGGCCCAGGTGTGGGAGCAGGCGACGAACCTCTACGCCGACCACAAGGCCGAACGCGCCAAGGAAGCCGCCTTCTACGACCGGCAGGCCAAGCGCAACGCCGAGATCCTGGCGAAGGACCCGGCGGCCGAGGTGAAGACCCGCCCCTATGCCGGCAAGCCGACCTACATCGACCAGATCTTCACCAGCCTGAAGACGGTCTTCACCGGCTTCCTGCTGGGCGCCCTGGTGGCGGTGCCGCTGGGTGTGGCGAGCGGCCTGTCGCCGACCGTCAACGCCGCGATCAACCCGCTGATCCAGATCTTCAAGCCGGTGTCGCCGCTGGCCTGGCTGCCGCTGGTCACCATGGTGGTCAGCGCCACCGTGTCGGGCAGCGACCCGCTGTTCGAGAAGTCCTTCCTGACCTCCGCCATCACCGTCACGCTGTGCTCGCTGTGGCCGACGCTGATCAACACGGCGGTCGGCGTGTCCTCCATCGACCGCGACCTGATGAATGTCGGCAAGGTGCTGCAGCTGTCCGGCTTCACCATGGTCCGCCGCCTCGTGCTGCCGTCGGCACTGCCCTACATCTTCACCGGCCTGCGGCTGTCGCTGGGCGTGGGCTGGATGGTGCTGATCGCTGCGGAGATGCTGGCCCAGAACCCCGGCCTCGGAAAATTCGTCTGGGATGAGTTCCAGAACGGCTCCTCCAGCTCGCTCGCCAAGATCATGGTGGCGGTCTTCACCATCGGCCTGATCGGCTTCCTGCTCGACCGCGTGATGCTGGCGCTCCAGTCCGCCGTCAGCCACAGCCCCGCCCGCTAAGCCCTTCTACACACGGAGACGACGACCATGGCGATCCTGGACCTGAAGGGTGTGTCGAAGTCCTACGGCGGCACCACCGTGCTGCGCGACATCGACCTGTCGATCGAAGAGGGCGAGTTCGTCGCCATCGTCGGCTTCTCCGGCTCCGGCAAGTCGACGCTGATCAATCTGATCGCCGGGCTGGCGATGCCGGACGCCGGCGAGGTGCTCTATCGCGACAAGCCGGTGACCGGCCCCGGCCCGGAGCGCGGCCTCGTCTTCCAGTCCTATTCCCTGATGCCCTGGCTCAGCGTGAAGGAAAACGTCGCGCTCGCCGTCGATGCCGTCCACAAGGCCAAGCCGTCGGCCGAGCGCGGCGTGCTGACCCGCCGGGCGGTGGAGACGGTCGGCCTCGGCCACGCCACCGACCGCCGGCCGAAGGAACTGTCGGGCGGCATGCGCCAGCGCGTCGGCTTCGCCCGCGCACTCGCCATGAGCCCGGAGATGCTGCTTCTGGACGAGCCGCTGTCGGCGCTCGACGCGCTGACCCGTGCCAAGCTGCAGGACGAGATCGAGGCGATCTGGCGCAAGGACCGCAAGACCGTCATCCTCATCACCAACGATGTGGACGAGGCGATCCTGCTGGCCGACCGCATCATCCCGCTGACGCCCGGCCCGAACGCCACGCTCGGCCCCGCCTTCACCGTCGATCTGCCGCGCCCGCGCGACCGCACCGCCGTCAACCATGACGAGGATTTCAAGCGCCTGCGCGCCGAGGTCACCGCCTATCTGATGGAGGTCGGCGTCGCCCGCGGCACCGGCGGCGATGACGGGCTGGTCCTGCCCGACGTGAAGCCGATCACCGCCTCGCCCCCGCCCAAGGCCTATATCGAGGCGATGGGCGGGCGCGGGATGGAGGACCGCTATCTGGAATTCACCCGCCTGACCAAGACCTTCGCCACGCCGAAGGGGCCGCTGACCGTGGTGGACGGCTTCGACCTGAAGATGCGCAAGGGGGAGTTCGTCTCGCTGATCGGCCATTCCGGCTGCGGCAAGTCCACCGTGCTGTCGATGGTCGCCGGCCTTGCGGACGTGACCAGCGGCGGCATCGTGCTGGACGGCAAGGAGGTGGACGGCGCCGGCCCCGACCGCGCCGTGGTGTTCCAGGCCCCCAGCCTGTTCCCCTGGCTGACCGCTTACGAGAACGTCATGCTCGGCGTCGACCGCGTATTTCCCCATGCGAACAAGGGCGAGCGCGCCGACATCGCCCGCTATTACCTCGCCCGCGTCGGGCTTGGCGACAGCATGGACCGGAAGGCGTCGGAGCTTTCCAACGGCATGAAGCAGCGCGTCGGCATCGCCCGCGCCTTCGCCCTGTCGCCCAAGCTCCTGCTGCTCGACGAGCCCTTCGGCATGCTCGACAGCCTGACCCGTTGGGAGTTGCAGGAGGTGCTGATGGAGGTGTGGGCGCGCACCAAGGTGACGGCGGTCTGCGTCACCCACGACGTGGACGAGGCGCTGTTGCTGGCCGACCGGGTGGTGATGATGACCAACGGCCCGAACGCCAAGATCGGCCATGTCCTGACCGTCGACATCCCCCACCCGCGCACCCGGCAGGCCCTGCTGGAACACCCGCGCTATTACGACTACCGCGAGGAGTTGCTGAACTTCCTGGAAGGCGGCCATGCCGGAGCACCGAAGAAGGCCGCCTGAGCCGCTTCCATCTTCCGGAAATCCCACCGAATAGGCATTGGACAAGCTGGCTCCGCAGGGCCAGCTTGTTGTTTTTCGGGATGACGGACGAGGGACCAGAGATGAAGCGCGTGACCCTGCCGGACGGCACCGACGTTCCGGCTCTCGGCCAGGGCACCTGGATGATGGCGGAGGGGCGCGGCGACCGTGCCGCGGAGATCGCCGCCATCCGGGCCGGCATCGACCACGGCATGACCCTGATCGACACCGCCGAAATGTATGGCGACGGCGCATCGGAGGAACTGGTGGGCGAGGCGATCGCCGGCCGGCGCGACGGCCTGTTCATCGTCACCAAGGTCCTGCCCAGCAACGCGTCTCGCATCGGCACGGTGAAGGCCTGCGACCGCAGCCTCAAGCGGCTGAAGATCGACCGCATCGACCTCTACCTGCTGCATTGGCGTGGCGGCGTGCCGCTGGAGGAGACGGTCGAGGCGTTCGAGCTGCTGCGCGAGGCCGGCAAGATCGCCCGCTGGGGCGTCTCCAACTTCGACGTGGACGATCTGGAGGAGTTGGGGGAGGTCACCGACCTGCACGGCTGCGCCGCCAATCAGGTGCTCTACAACCCCGAACACCGGGGCATCGAATACGATTTGCTGCCCTTCCAGCACACCGCGCGCATGCCGGTGATGGCCTATTCCCCCATCGGCCAGGGCGGCCGCCTGCTGCGCTCCCCAGCATTGCTGGCGGTGGCGAAGCGGCACAAAGCCACTCCGGCACAGGTGGCGCTGGCCTGGGCGCTGCGCCAGCAGGGCGTGATCGCGATCCCCAAGGCGGGCTCCATGGCGCACGCCATCGAGAATGCCGGGGCCGTGAAGCTGACCTTGACCGGCGAGGACATCGCGGAGATCGACAAGGCCTTCCCGCCGCCGAAGCGCAAGCAGCCGCTGGCGATGATTTGAGGACCGCCGGCCCGAGAATGGCGAAGGCCGCCAACCCGTTCCGGTTGGCGGCCTTCAGAATGGTGGTCCCGACTGGGATTGAACCAGTGACCCCTACGATGTCAACGTAGTGCTCTCCCGCTGAGCTACGAGACCACGGGAACCCAAAACTGTCGCTCCAGTAATGGAGCGGGCGAAGGGATTCGAACCCTCGACCCCAACCTTGGCAAGGTTGTGCTCTACCCCTGAGCTACGCCCGCAAAGTGGCGCGAGTGACGGGACTTGAACCCGCGGCCTCCGGCGTGACAGGCCGGCGCTCTAACCAACTGAGCTACACCCGCGCTGAGGAGCGGCGTCTTTTACAAGACATCACCCCGACAGACAAGACTTAAACTTACCAAACCCTTCAGAAGTGGTGGAGCCAAGGAGGATCGAACTCCTGACCTCTACAATGCCATTGTAGCGCTCTCCCAGCTGAGCTATGGCCCCACTATACTTCTGCTACCCATCACCAACACTGGAAGTGTTGGTGCGCTTGGAGGGACTCGAACCCCCACGGCCTTTCAGCCACTAGGACCTGAACCTAGCGCGTCTACCAATTCCGCCACAAGCGCTTTCCCCGCACCGCGTTGGGCGCCGCGGGGAGCGCCTATGTAGCGGGATGGACCGTGGCCCGCAAGCACAGAATTCACTCTCCGCGAAAATTTTTCCCAAGCCCCTTCCGGCCGGCCCAGACGGCAAGCCCGAGCCCGATCGCGGCACCCGCGGCAACCCCGGCGGCGATGCGCAGCGTGGTGCGGTTCACGTCGCCGAACACCGTCGCGCCGCGCATGACGATCTTCGCCATCGGCTCCGGCCGGTCGGGATCGAGCAGCCGCTCGTCGACCAGCGCCACCTCCGCCTCGCTCAACCGTTCCGGCTCCAGCGGACGGAGCGAGCGGCCGGCGGGGCGAATCAGCCGGTCGACGGTGGCGACCAGCGAACCGGTTCCCTCCTCCGTCCGCTCGACCTCCTCCACCGCCACACCCAGATGTTCCGCCATCAGCTGCGTGCGGACGGAGCGGATGGCGCGGCAGTTCTCCGAATCCTCCTCGTGCTCGCCGGGCGGACAGTCGATGGCGAGGTCGCATTCGGTGTCCAGCCCCAGGGACCGGTTGTTGATGTTGGACGATCCCACCCGCAGGAACCGGTCATCCACCACCAGCACCTTGGCATGGACATAGATGCCCTGTCCGCCCTCGGTCACCGGGGCCAGGATGCGGAAGCGCCCATGGGGATCGGCCTCTCGCGTGCGCTGGACGAGCAGCGAGCGGGCGCTGCCCATCGCCTCCTCCTCCACCCAGCCGGGGGTGCGTTCCGGGTTGACGACCACCACCTCGGGCCCGTCCGGCTCCGACAGACGGGCGGCGATGGCGGCGACGATCCGTTGCGAGGCGAAATACTGGCTTTCCAGATAGATGAACCGCCGTGCCGCGGCGATGGCGGCCAGATACAGCGCCTCGATCTCGCGCACGCCGCGCTTGCCGGTCTTCTGCCGGTCCTCATCATCCGCCATCGGGTCGGTGCGGGCGATGGCGACGGGGATGTCGCGGAAGTCGGGCTCCAGGTCCTCCGGCCAATGGGCTTCGGTCAGCGGCGGCGGGAGCAGCGCGTCGCCGGTCGCCCGGCGCCAACGCTCCCGCGCCAGCTCGCCCAGCGCCCGCGCCGCCTCGCCGTCGACGGCCGTGGTCACATCGTGGAAGGGGCCATAGGCTATGCCGCTGGGCCGCACCCGGCGGGGATCGTCGTCGCGGTGCTCGGGAGTGTCCCAACGGTCGGTGGTCATGTCGATGCCGCCGCAAAACGCCAGCGCATCGTCGATGATGGCGATCTTCTGGTGGTGGCAGGCGCCGGGCGGATGGGCGGAATCCAGGCGGAAGCGCAGGCGCCGGCTGCTCATCCAGTCCAGCAGGACCAGCGGTGTCCGGCCACGGAACGGCATCTTCAGGACCGCCAGATCCCATTTCAGCACGTTGATGGTCAGTTCCGGCCGCACCCGGACGATCCAGGACAGGAAGTCGCCCAGCTCGTTGGGCACGCCCGGCATCGGGTCTTCCGGCTCCAGCTTGATCCGGGTGTCGAAATCCCAGCCGATCAGCATCACCGTGTGGCGGGCATTGAGGATGGCCTCCTTGATCCTGGCGAAATAGGCGGCGGCGTCGATGATGACGGCCATCCGGTCCGCCTTCGCCACGCGCCAGCAGGTCCGGCCGGGGACCAGGATCGGCCCCGCCGGAATTTGGCCGGTCGGATAAACGGGGCTTGGGCGGGCGGCGTCCGGCGTCGCGGCCATGTCGACCTTTCCTTCCGGCATGATGGGGTTTGGCAATGGCAGCAGCGGAACCGCTGCCGTGCCTTCGATGAACCCCGCAAACCGGTGGACGGTTCCCCGCTTTCCGCTCAGCCCGCCCGGAATCGCAGCTGCATGAGGTGCCGGTATGTCCCGCCGGGGTCCAGCCGCGCCGAAGGGAAATGGCCGATGTTCGGGCTGCCGGGAAAACGCTGGCTTTCCAGCGCCAGCCCGGCGAAGCGGCGATAGCGCTGTCCGCCCTTGCCCACCACCTGCTCGGTGAGATAACCGCCAGTATAGACCTGCAAGCCCGGCTGGTCGGTCGCCAGTTCCATCCGCCGGCCCGATGCCGGGTGCTCCAGAACCGCCACCGGGCGCAGCTCCCCCGCCGGCCCCTCCAGGCACCAGTTGTGGTCGAAGCCGAGGCCGCCGACCGCCTCCAGAGCCTCGCCGAGCGCCACGCCTTCGCGCAGGTCGAAGGGGGTGCCGTCCACAGGCCGCACCTCCCCCGTCGGGATCAGGTCGGCGCCGACCGGCGTGGTGAAGCCGCCGCGCACCGCCAGCCGGTGGTCGCGCAGGTCGCCGGAAGCATGCCCTCCAAGATTCCAATAGCTGTGATGGACGAGGTTGACGATGGTCTGCCGGTCGGTCGTCGCTGTCATGCGGATGTCCAGCACGCCGTCGTCGGTCAGCCGGTAACGCGTCGTCGCCGTCAGCGTGCCGGGATAGCCCTGGTCGCCGTCCGGCGATTGATGCGTGAAGGTGACGGCGTTCTCCGCCTCATCAACTGTCGCATCCCAGATCCGCCGGTCGAAGCCCTCCGGCCCGCCATGCAGCTGGTTCGGCGGCTCGTTGACGGCCAGTTCGTGGCGCACGCCGTCCAGCGTGAAGGCCGCCCCGCCGATGCGATTGCCGTAGCGGCCGCAGGTGGCACCGAAATAGGCGTCGCTCGCCAGATAGTCGGCCAGCCGGTCGAAGCCCAGCACCACGTCGGCGGGCGTTCCATCACGGTCGGGCACCGTCATCCGCACCAGTCGGGCGCCATGGGCGACCAGCGTCGCCTCCAGCCCTCCGGCGGAGAGGGTGAAGCCCTCCACCGGACGGCCATCCACCGTATCGAACAGGAAACTCTCGATGGGCATCACGCCTCCGCCGGTTCGCCGCCGCGGCCGGCCCAGACCGTCAGCAGACCCTTCTGCAACAGGATGAAGACGAACAACAGCACGCCGATGGCGATCTTGGTCCACCAGCTGCTGAGCGTGCCGTCGAAGGTGATGTAGGTCTGGATCAGCCCCTGGATCAGCACGCCGACGAAGGTGCCGACGACATATCCGTAGCCGCCGGTCAGCTGGGTGCCGCCGATCACCACCGCGGTGATGGTGTCCAGCTCCACCCCCGTCGCCGCCAGCGAATAGCCGGCGCCGGTGTAGAGCGAGAAGACGATCCCCGCCAGCCCGGCCAGCAGACCCGACAGCCCATAGACGGCCACCGTCGTCCGCCCCACCGGCACGCCCATCAGCTCCGCCGACTGCCGGTTGCCGCCCAGCGCATAGAGGTTGGCGCCGAAGCGCGTCCAATGCGCCAGCACCACGGCGGCCAGCACCACCCCCAGCATCAGCAGTGCCGGCAGGCTCAGCTTCAGCCCGAAGTCGAAGCGCAGCGCCATGTCGTTCAGCTCGCCGTAGAGCGGGTGGTTGATCGGGATCGAGTCGGTGGTCAGGACGAAGCCCAGGCCGCGGGCGATGAACATGCCGGCCAGCGTGACGATGAAGGGCGGCATCCGGAAGACATGGATCACCCCGCCCATCGCCGCCCCGAAGGCACCGGCGACAACCAGCGCGACGGCGAAGGCAGGGACGGGGTGCCAGCCGCCATGCTCGATCAGCACGGCCAGCAGCACGGTGGTGAAGCCGATCACCGCCCCCACCGACAGGTCGATCCCGCCCGACAGGATGACGAAGGTCATGCCGACCGCGGTGATGCCGAGAAAGGCGTTGTCGGTCAGCAGGTTGCCCACCACCCGCCAGGAGGCGAAGTTGGGGAACTGCGCCGCGCAGATCAGGAATCCGACCACCAGCACGGCGGTGGTGACGATCAGCGGAAGGAACCGCTGGAGTGCTCCGGTCATGGTTTCGCCCCTCCGCTCTTCGGCGCAACAGGCGGCGGCGCAACCGGCGGCTTGACCGCGCCCATCGGCCGCGCACCCTTCGGGCGCGGCAGGAACAGGGTCAGCGTCGGCGATTGCAGCAGCAGGACGACCATCAGGACGCCCGCCTTGACGATCAGGTTGAATTCCGGCTTGAAGCCGCTCAGCAGGATGCCGGTGTTCATCGCCTGGATGATCAGCGCCCCCACCACCGACAGCACCAGCCCGAAGCGCCCGCCCAGCAGCGAGGTGCCGCCGACCACCACCGCCAGGATGGCGTCCAACTCCAGCCACAGCCCGGCATTGTTGGCGTCGGCGCCGCGGATGTCGGCGGTGACGATCAGCCCGGCCACCGCCGCGCACAGCCCGCACCAGACATAGACGGCGACCAGCACCACCGGTGTGTTGACGCCGGCCCCCGCGCTGGACAGCCGGTTGATGCCGACCGCCTCGATCATCAGCCCCAATGCGGTCGCCCGCACCAGCAGAGCCGTCACCGCCAGAACAAGGATGGTGAGCACCACCGGCATCGGCACGGTCAGGAAGGACCCGCCACCGATGAAGGCCAAAGCCGGGCTGGTGAAGGTGACGATCTGCCCCTCGGTGATCAGCTGGGCGATGCCGCGGCCGGCGACCATCAGGATCAGGGTGGCGATGATCGGCTGGATGCGCAGAACCGCCACCAGCAGCCCGTTCCACAGCCCGCACAGCAGCCCGGCGGCCAGCGACGCCGCCAGCACCGCCGGCAGGCCCCAGCCGGCTCCGGTCATGGTGGCGGCGACCGCGCCGGAAATCGCCATGACGGCGCCGACCGACAAGTCGACGCCGCGGGTGGCGATGACCATCGTCATGCCGATGGCAAGCAGCGCCACCGGCGCGCCGCGGTTCAGCACGTCGATCAGGCTGCCGAACAGCCGGCCGTCCTGCAGGCGGATTGCGAAGAAGTCGGGGAACAGCAGCCAGTTGGCCAACAGCACGACGAGCAGCGCGCCATACTGCGGCAGGTTGCGCGATGGACCGGGAGCGGACAGCATCATTGCCGCACCTCCGTATTCGGCGTCTCCGATGCGATGGCGGCGACGATGCGCTCCACGCTGACCTCCCCTCCCCTCAGTTCCGCCACATGGCGGCGGTCGCGCAGCACGACGACGCGGCGGCTGTAGGCGACGATCTCCTCCAACTCCGACGACACCACCAGCAGCGCCATGCCGTCGGCGCACAGCCGCTCGATCAGCCGGATGATCTCGGCATGGGCGCCGACATCGATGCCGCGCGTCGGCTCGTCGAGGATCAGCAGGCGCGGTTCGGTCGCAAGCCAGCGCGCCAGCAACGCCTTCTGCTGGTTGCCGCCGGACAGCAGCTGGATCGGCCGTTCGGCGTCCGGCGTGCGGATGTCGAGCAGGCGGATGAAGCGGTCGGCGATCTCCTCCTGCCGGCGGCGCGGGATCGGCTTCAGCCAGCCCTGCCGCGCCTGGAGCGCCAGGATGATGTTCTCGCGCACCGACAGCTCGCCGACGATCCCTTCCTTCTTGCGGTCCTCCGGACAGAAGCCGAAGCCGAGCCGCACGGCGTCGCGCGGCCCCTTCAGCCGCACCGGACGGCCGTCCACCGTCGCCTCGCCCTGGTCGGCGCGGTCCATGCCGAAGACGAGCCGCACCGTCTCGGTCCGGCCGGAGCCCAGCAATCCTGCCAGCGCCACCACTTCACCGGGGCGGATTTCGAGGTCGAAGGGCGCGACGCTGCGCGACTTGCCGAATCCCTTGAAGCTGGCCAGCGGCGGGCGGCTGTCCACCTCCGCCGGGCCGATGTCGATGCGGTGCGCCGCCGCCTCCAACTCCCGCCCCAGCATCATGGCGACAAGGTCGAAGCGCGGCAGCTCGTCCGTGCGCCGCTCGCCCACCAGCCGGCCGTTGCGCAGCACGGTGATGCTGTCGCAGACCTCATAGACCTGATCGAGGAAATGGGTGACGAAGACGATGCCGATCCCGCGCGACCGCAGGGTGCGCATCACCTTGAACAGCACCGCCACCTCCTGCGCGTCGAGGCTGGCGGTCGGCTCGTCGAGGATCAGCACCTTGGCCGACATGTCCACCGCGCGGGCGATGGCGACGATCTGCTGCGTCGCGACCGAGAAGCGCCCCAGCGGGGCCGTGACGTCGATCGACAGGCCGTAGGGCATCAGAATGGCACGCGCCCGCCGCCGCATGGCGCCGCGGTCGACCAGCCCCCAGCGCATCGGCTGGCGCCCCAGGAACAGGTTCTCCGCCACCGACAGGTTGGGCAGCAGGTTCACCTCCTGATAGACGGTGCCGATGTGCAGGCGCTGCGCCTCTTCCACCCCGCGGGGCGCGATCTCCCGCCCCTCCAGCGCCACGGTGCCGCCGTCGCGCTGGTAGACGCCGGTCAGCGTCTTGATGAGGGTCGATTTGCCGGCGCCGTTCTCGCCGAGCAGGGCGTGGATCTCGCCATGGCGCAGGGTGAAATCGACGCCGTCGAGCGCCTGGACGCCGAGGAAAGCCTTCGACAGGCCGCGGATCGCCAGCAACGGCGCGGAGGGGGGAGTGGTTGACGCCGTCATGACGGACCTCGGCGGATGCACGATGGAACACTGTGGGGCGTATTCCCTCTCCCCCCTGGGGAGAGGGTTAGGGTGAGGGGGGACGCGCGGCGAGGATTCTCGGGCTGGGCACGCAATGCATCCCCCTCACCCCGACCCTCTCCCCGGGGGGGAGAGGGGGATTTCTGCGCCCCCCCCAAACTCCCGATCAGTAGGCGTCCTTGCGGCGCTCATACTCGGCCTTGGCGGTCTCGGGCGTGAACAGGGCCGATTCCGTCTGGATCCACTTCGGCGGCGCCTTGCCGTCCTTCTTGAAGGCGATCAGCGCGTCATAGGCAGGACCGGCCATGTTCGGCGTCAGCTCCACCGTGGCGTTCGCCTCGCCCTCGGCCATCGCCTTGAAGATGTCGGGCACGCCGTCGATGGAGACGACGAGGATGTCCTTGCCCGGCTTCAGCCCGGCCTCCTTGATCGCCTGGATGGCGCCGACGGCCATGTCGTCGTTGTGGGCGTAGACGGCGCAGATGCCCTTGCCGCCGTTTTCCGCCTTGATGAAGCTCTCCATCACCTCCTTGCCCTTGGCGCGAGTGAAATCGCCGGATTGGGTGCGGACGATCTTCATCCCCGGATTCTTGGCGACGATCTCGTCGAAGCCCTTCTTGCGGTTGATGGCGGGGGACGAGCCGACGGTGCCCTGCAGTTCCACCACCGCGCATTTGCCGCCGGTCTGCTTGGCCAACCACTCGCCGGCCACCCGGCCCTCATGCACGGTGTCGGAGGTGACGGCGGTCATGTAGAGGCTGGGGTCCTTGGTCTCGATCTGGCGGTCCAGCAGCACGACCGGGATCTTCGCCTCCTTGGCCTCCTTCAGCACCGAATCCCAGCCCGTCGCCACCACCGGCGCGATGAAGATCGCGTCCACGCCCTGGGCGACGAAGGAGCGCACGGCCTTGATCTGGTTCTCCTGCTTCTGCTGGGCGTCGGAGATCTTCAGGTCGATGCCGCGCTTCTCGGCTTCCGCCTTGGCGGTCTTGGTCTCCGCCGCGCGCCAGCCCGATTCCGATCCGATCTGCGAGAAGCCGACCACCAGCTTCTTGTCGGCGGCCTGCACCGCGCCAAGCCCGATGAAGAGCGCCGCAGCGGCGGTGGCGGCGGAGATCACCCATTTCCTGGACATCTGTTTCACTCCCTGAGGTTTTGTGGCGAGGTTCATGTGCGCCGGTCAGTCCCGGCCAAGCGTCCCGTCGACGCGGCGCCACAGCCCCAGCGGGTTGCCGTCGCGCACCGCCTCCGGCAGCAGGTCGGCGGGGATGTCCTGGTAGCAGACCGGGCGCAGGAAACGGCGGATCGCCAGGGTGCCGACCGAGGTGCTGCGGGCGTCCGAGGTCGCCGGGAAGGGTCCGCCATGCACTATCGCGTGGCAAACCTCCACCCCGGTCGGCCAGCCGTTCGCCAGGATGCGGCCGGCCTTGCGCTCCAGGGTCGGGATCAGCACGGCCACCGCGGCCTTGTCCGCCGCGTCCATCTGGACCGTCGCGGTCAGCTGCCCTTCCAGACGTTCGGCGACGACCTTCATCGTGACGACATCCGGGCAGCGGATCAGCAGCGACGCCGCGCCGAACACCTCCTCCTGCAACTCCGTGTCGGCCAGGAAGGCGTCCGCGGTGGTGGTGAAGAAGGCCGCCTGCGCCTGGTTCGGCCCGTTGCAGGCCATGCCGCGCGCCAGAATCGTCACCTCGCCACTGCCGGCCAGCTTGGCGACGCCGGAATCATAGGCGGCGTGGATGCCCGGCGTCAGCATGGTGGACGCCGCACTGCCGCCGATGGCCTCCACCGCCGCCGCGACGAATCGGTCGAGGTCCGGCCCCTCCACGCCCAGCAGGATGCCGGGGTTGGTGCAGAACTGCCCCGCCCCCATGGTCAGCGAGGCGACGAAGCCCTTGCCCAGCGCGTCGGCCCTTGCGGCCAGCGCCGCCGGCATCAGGAAGACCGGGTTGATGCTGCTCATCTCGGCATAGACCGGGATCGGCTCCGCCCGCCTGGACGCCACCTCCATCAGAGCCAGCCCGCCACGGCGGGAGCCGGTGAACCCCACCGCCTTGATGCGCGGATCGGCGACCAGCGCCGTACCGATCTCGTTGCCGGTGCCGAACAGCAGGGAGAACACCCCCTCGGGCAGGCCGCAGGAGGCGACCGCCGCCCGGATGGCGCGGCCGACCAGCTCCGAGGTGCCGGGATGGGCGCCATGGCCCTTGACCACCACCGGACAGCCGGCGGCGAAGGCCGAGGCGGTGTCGCCGCCGGCGACCGAGAAGGCGAGCGGGAAGTTCGACGCGCCGAACACCGCGACCGGTCCCAGCGGGATGTGGCGCTGGCGGATGTCGGGGCGGGGCAGCGGCAGGCGCGCGGGCATGGCCGGGTCGATGCGCGCCTCGATCCAGCTTCCCTCGCGCACCACCTGGGCGAACAGGCGAAGCTGTCCGACGGTGCGGCCGCGCTCGCCCTCCAGCCGGGCACGCGGCAGGCCGCTTTCGGCCATGGCGCGGGTGATCAGGTCGTCGCCGATGTCGAGGATGTTCTGGGCGACCGTTTCCAGGAAGGCCGCGCGCTGGTCCAGGCCGGTCTCGCGGAAGGCGTCGAAGGCGGACCAGGCGAGGGCACAGGCGCGGTCGACGTCCGCCGCGCTGCCACCGCCGAAGGCGGGTTCCAGCGCCTCGCCGCTGGCGGGGTCGACGGCGCGGAATTCGCCCTCGTCACCGCGGTGGGCTTGCGCGCCGATCAGCATCTCGCCGGTGATGGTCATGGTGGGTCTCCGTTGTGGGGGCGTTTTTGCCCCCTCCCTAACCCTCCCCCGCTTCGCGGGAGAGGGAACTGCCGCCGCTTCGGTATTTAAGCCACGCCACCAAGCATCCCGCCCCCTCTCCCGCGAAGCGGGGGAGGGATGGGGAGGGGGCAATCGGCGGCCTGAACTCTCCCGCTACTCACCGCCCCCAACTCAGCACCAGCGGATCGAGCCGCCGCGCCGCATCGAGCAACCCCTCGCGGCTCATCGGGTGCGGGCTGGCCATCGGGTGGCGCATGGCGTCGGATTTGATGACGCCGCCCTCCTTCATCAGGATCTTCGCGGTGGCGATGCCGCACTGCCGGTTCTCGTGGTTGATCAGCGGCAGCCAGCGCCCATAGGCCATCACAGCCGCCTCGCGGTCTCCCGCCAGATACGGATCGATGATCTGCCGGATGCCGTCGGGATAGCCGCCGCCGGTCATCGCCCCCGTCGCCCCGGCGTCGAGGTCGGCCAGCAGCGTGATCGCCTCCTCGCCGTCCCACGGCCCTTCGATGGCGTCGCCGCCCAGTTCGATCAGCGTGCGCAGCTTGGCCGCCGCCTGCGGCACCTCGATCTTGAAGTAGGAGACCTGCGCGATCTCCCGCGCCATCCGCGCCAGCAGCGGGGCCGGCAGCGGGGTGCCGCTGACCGGCGCGTCCTGGATCATGATCGGGATGTCGATGGCGTCCGACACGCGCTGGAAGAACTCGACGATGCCGGCTTCCGGCACACGGATGGTGGCGCCGTGGTAGGGCGGCATCACCATCACCATCGCCGCCCCCAGATCCTGGGCGCGGCGGCTGCGCTCGGCGCAGGCGCGGGTGCTGAAATGGGTGGTGGTGACGATCACCGGCACGCGGCCGGCGACATGGGCCAGCATCGTTTCCATCAGCACCGCGCGCTCGTCGTCGGTCAGCACGAACTGTTCGGAGAAGTTGGCGAGGATGCACAGGCCGGTGGAGCCGGCATCGATCATGAAATCGACGCAGCGCTTCTGGCCGTCGAGGTCCAGCTCCCCCGTTTCGGTGAAAATGGTGGGGACGACGGGGAAGACGCCGCGATAGGGACGGGCGCTGGGCGGCATGGCGGTGAAATCCTTCATCGATATCTTCGAGGCTCAGCGCGACGGGGAACCGAACCGTCCGGGCGGCAGGCCGCGGACGCCGGGGTCGCACTCGAACAGCGCCCCGGCCAGCGGCTCCTCGTGCCGGCCGTGCGCGGCGGTGGTGACGAACAGCCGGTCGAGGTCCGGACCGGCGAAGACGCAGGAGGTGACGCGGGACACCGGCAGCGCGATGGCGCGGTCCAGCGTGCCGTCCGGGTGGAAGCGGCTGACGCGCGCACCATCCCAATGGGCGATCCACAGCCCGCCCTCGGCATCGCAGGTCATGCCGTCGGGATAGCCATCCGCGTCGCCGAAGCGAATGTGGACGCACTTGCCGGACAGGCTGCCGCCCCTGCCGACTTCGAAGGCATAAACCGTCCGCGCCGCGCTGTCGGTGTGGTAGATCGTCCGCCCGTCCGGCGACAGCGCCGGCCCGTTGGTGACGGTGTAGCCCTCGTCCACCCTGATGACTGCGCCGTCGGGATCGATGCGGTAGAAGCTGCCGGCCGGCGCCTCCTCCGCATCGTCCATGCTGCCGACCCACAGTCGGCCCTGGGCATCGGCCTTGCCGTCGTTCAGCCGGTTGCCCGGCCGGTCCGGCTCGATCCGCGCCAATTCCTCGGCGATCACCGCCTGCCCCGGCTCCAGCAGCAGGCGGACCACGCGGCGGGAGCGCAGCCCGGCTATGAGGCCGTTGCCGTCGGCGCTCTCCACCAGCCAGCAGGCGGCGTCGTCAAGCTCCCACCCCGCCTGCGCCCCATCGGACAGGCCGTGGTGCAGGATGCGGGAGCCGCGGATGTCGACGAAGTAGACGGCATCCTGCCGCGGGGACCAGAGCGGACCCTCCCCCAGCAGCGCACGGGCCTGCCAGACGCAACGCGCTTCCTGCGCCATGCCGCTTCACTCCTCCTCGCACCCCGAGGCTGTCGCTGCCGGCAGCCATTTGAAAATTTGTTGACGACCCGAACGATAAGAGGCCTTTTGATAATCGTCCAATACGAAGATGGGCATCTGCGATATCAATTGTCGTATACCGGCATCCCGCAACCCGGCGCCGGCGCCCGACCGGAGGCAACCACCCGTGACCCCGCAACGCTTCCCCCCGAACTGGTTCCAGAAGGCCCGGCTGAAGCTGCGCCATCTCCAGCTGTTCGCGGCGCTCGACGAACACCGCAACCTGCACCGCGCTGCCGCCAGCCTGAACATGTCGCAGCCGGCGGCCTCCAAGCTGCTGGGCGACCTGGAGGAAACGCTGGGGATCGAGCTGTTCGACCGCCATGGCCGCGGGATCGAGCCGAACTGGTACGGCAGCCTGATGATCCGCCACGCCCGGATGATCCTCAGCGAGTTGCAGGAAACGGGGGAGGAGCTGAACGCGCTGCTGGCCGGGCACAGCGGCCGGGTGTCGGTCGGCACGGTGATGGCTCCGGCGGTGGAGCTGGTGGTTCCCGTCATCAGCAGCCTGACCCGCGAGCATCCCAACCTGAAGATCGCCGTGGCGGTGGAGACCAGCGACGTGCTGGCCGAACGGGTGCATCAGGGGGTGATGGATTTCGCCATCGGCCGCCTGCCCGGCCATCTCGACCCCACCGCCTTCGAATACCAGGAGATCAGCAGCGAGGAGCTGTGCTTCGTCTGCCGCGCAGGCAATCCGCTGCTGCAGCTCGGCCGCCCGCTGACCGCCGCAGACCTGTCGGACGCCACCTGGATCCTGCAGCCCGTCGGCACGCTGCTGCGCGACCGGGTGGAGGCGCTGTTCCGCGCCGAGGGCGCCCGGCTGCCGCACCGGGTGATCGAAAGCGCGTCGCCGGTCATCTCGATGGCGATGGTGGCGGAGACCGAGTCGATCACCGTCTTCGCCCGCGCGCTCGCCCAGGTGTTCACGCCCGGCGGCTGCTACACGATCATGCCTTTCAACAAGCGCTTCAGCGTGGAGCCCTACGGCATCTTCTGGCTGAAGGACCGGCCGCTGTCTCCCGGCGCCCACACCGTTCTGTCGGCGGTGCGCGCCGCCTCGGAACGCAAGATGCGCCAGCTGTCGGGATCACCTGCCGATACTCAAATGCATATCGCTTTGCCGAATAATCATATTTGACAGTTATGGGGAAACGGAGGATTGCTAGGGACACAAACCATCGCGCCCCATGCCGTCCGCGATACAGAACGTGGGGGCTGCGAAGCGCGTGCCGTAGAAATGGGGAGGATTTCGGTCCATGTCGTCTCCTAAGCGTTCTTCCTTCACCTCTAAACTTGCCGGACTCACCGTCGGCCTGCTGATCGCCACCGGCACCGCAGCCGCCCCGGCGATGGCGCAGGACAAGCCGACCATCGGCATCGCCATGCCGACCAAGTCGTCGGCGCGCTGGATCGACGACGGCAACAACATGGTCAAGTATTTCCAGGAAAAGGGATACAAGACCGACCTGCAATATGCCGAGGACGACATCCCCAACCAGCTCGCCCAGATCGAGAACATGGTCACCAAGAACGACAAGGTTCTGGTGATCGCCGCCATCGACGGGACGACGCTGACCGACGTTCTGCAGAAGGCGGCCGAACAGGGCGTGAAGGTCATCGCCTACGACCGGCTGATCCGCGGGTCCGCCAATGTCGATTACTACGCCACCTTCGACAATTTCCAGGTCGGCGTGCTCCAGGCCGCCTATATCGAGAAGGCTCTCGGCCTGAAGGACGGCAAGGGCCCCTTCAACATCGAACTGTTCGGCGGCTCCCCCGACGACAACAACGCCTATTTCTTCTACAACGGCGCCATGTCGGTGCTGCAGCCCTACATCGACAGCGGCAAGCTGAAGGTGCAGAGCGGCCAGGTCGGCATGGACAAGGTGTCCACCCTGCGCTGGGACGGCGCGGTCGCCCAGTCCCGCATGGACAACCTGCTGAGCGCCTATTACGGCAACAAGACGCTGGACGCCGTGCTGTCGCCCTATGACGGCATCAGCATCGGCATCATCTCCTCGCTGAAGGGCGTGGGCTACGGCTCGCCCTCGCAGCCGATGCCGGTCGTCACCGGCCAGGACGCCGAAATCCCGTCGGTCAAGTCGATCCTGGCGGGCGAGCAGCGCTCCACCGTCTTCAAGGATACCCGCGAACTGGCGAAAGTGACGGTCGGCATGGTCGACGATCTGCTGGCCGGCCGCACCCCGCAGGTCAACGACACCAAGACCTACGACAACGGCAAGAAGGTCGTTCCCTCCTATCTGCTGAAGCCGGTCAGCGTCGACTCCACGAACTGGAAACAGGTCCTGGTCGACGGCGGCTACTACAAGGAATCACAGATCAAGTGAGCGGGTGGCGCGGGGGGCGGGGCCATCCGGCGCCCTCCACCGTGCTCCGCCGGACCATGCAGGCGGGCGATCAGGGGGTTCCATGGACAGCATTCTTGAGATGCGCCGCATCACCAAGACGTTTCCGGGCGTCAAGGCGCTCGATGACGTCAACCTCTTCGTCCGCGAGGGGGAGATCCACGCGCTGATCGGCGAGAACGGCGCCGGCAAATCGACGCTGATGAAGGTGCTGAGCGGCGTCTATCCGCACGGGACCTATGACGGCGAAATCCGCTTTCGCGGTCAGCCCGTCGCCTTCCGCGGCATCGCCGACAGCGAAAAGCTGGGCATCATCATCATCCACCAGGAACTGGCGCTGGTCCCGCTTCTGTCGATCACCGAGAACCTGTTCCTCGGCAACGAGCAGGCCCCCAGTGGATTTTTGGGGCGGGGCCGGATCGACTGGGTGGCCGCCACCGCCCGCGCCCGTGACCTGCTGCGCATGGTCGGGCTGACGGATTCGCCCGAGACGCTGATCACCGACATCGGCGTCGGCAAGCAGCAGCTGGTGGAGATCGCCAAGGCGCTGTCCAAGCAGGTCAAGCTGCTGATCCTGGACGAGCCGACCGCCAGCCTGAACGAGAGCGACAGCGACGCGCTTCTAACCCTGCTGCTGCGCTTCAAGGAACAGGGCATCTCCTCCATCCTGATCTCGCACAAGCTGAACGAGATCGCCAAGGTCGCCGACCGCGTCACCATCCTGCGCGACGGCACCACGGTGGAGACGCTGGACTGCCATGACGGCCCCATCAGCCAGGACCGCATCATCAAGGGCATGGTCGGCCGCGACCTTGCCGACCGCTATCCGCGCCGCACCAGCAACCCCGGCGACATCCTGTTCGAGGTGAAGGGCTGGAGCGCCGACCACCCCATCCATCCCGGCCGCCGCGTGGTGAAGGACATCGACCTGCATGTCCGCCGGGGCGAGGTGGTGGGCATCGCCGGCCTGATGGGCGCCGGCCGCACCGAATTCGCCATGAGCCTGTTCGGCCGGTCCTATGGCCGCAACATCCGCGGGCAAGCTTTCCTTGGCGGGCGCGAGATCGACGTGTCGACCATCGCCAAGGCGATGAACAACGGCCTCGCCTATGCCACCGAGGACCGCAAGCATTACGGCCTCGTGCTGGACAACGACATCCGCCACAACGTGACGCTGGCCAATCTGGACGGCGTCGCCAAGCGCGGCGTCATCCACCACGAACGCGAGATCGAGGTCGCCAACGACTTCCGCCGCCGCCTGCGCATCCGCTGCTCCGACGTGTTCCAGCAGACGGTGAACTTGTCCGGCGGCAACCAGCAGAAGGTCGTGCTCAGCAAATGGCTGTTCGCCGGCCCGCAGGTGCTGATCCTGGACGAGCCGACCCGCGGCATCGACGTCGGCGCCAAATATGAAATCTACACCATCGTCAACCAGCTGGTGGCCGAAGGCCGCGGCGTCATCCTGATCTCGTCGGAACTGCCGGAGCTTCTGGGCGTCGCCGACCGCATCTACGTGATGAACGAAGGCGCGCTGGTCGCCGAGATGCCGGCGGCCGAGGCCAGCCAGGAAAAGATCATGCACGCCATCATGTCCTCCGCCTCGAAATCCTCGGCGGCCCGCGCCGCCGTCGCGGCAGCCGCTTTGAACGATGGTGTCCGGGAGCCCCTGCAATGAGCGCCGAACTGAATCTTCCGGCCGCCCCGCCGCGTCAGGCCTCCATGGCCAGGTTCCTGAAGAGCCACATGCGCGATTACGGCATGCTGATCTCGCTGCTGGCGATCGTGGCCTTCTTCCAATACATGACCAACGGCACGCTTCTGCAGCCGCTGAACCTCACCAACCTCGTCCTGCAGAACAGCTACATCGTCATCATGGCGCTGGGCATGCTGCTGGTGATCGTCGCCGGGCACATCGATCTGTCGGTGGGCTCCATCGTCGGCTTCATCGGCGCGCTGGCCGCCATCCTGATGGTGCAGTTCCACCTGCATTTCATCCCCACCGCCATCCTCTGCCTGCTGGCCGGCGCCGCCATCGGCGCGGCGCAGGGGTACTGGGTCGCCTATTTCCGCATTCCCTCCTTCATCGTGACGCTGGCGGGCATGCTGGTCTTCCGCGGCCTCAGCCTCGCCCTTCTCGCCGGCCAGTCGGTCGGCCCCTTCCCGGTGGAGTTCCAGCGCCTCAGCTCCGGCTTCATCCCGGATGTCTTCGGCACGGCCGGCTTCCACACCACCACGCTTCTGCTGTGCCTGGTGACGCCGGCGGTCATCATCGGCCTCAGCGTCGCCGCCCGCATCCGCCGCCACCGCTTCGCCATCGAACAGGAGCCGCTGCCGCTGTTCCTGCTGAAGAGCGCCGGGCTGTTCGCGGTGGTCGCCTATATCGGCATGCTGCTGGCCTCCTACAAAGGGCTGCCGAACGTCCTGATCATCATGGCGCTGCTGATCGGCATCTATGCCTTCGTCACCCGCGACACCACCATCGGCCGGCGCATCTACGCGCTGGGCGGCAACGAGAAGGCCGCCAAGCTGTCGGGCATCGACACCCGCCGCCTGTCCTTCTACACCTTCGTCAACATGGGCGTGCTGGCAGCACTGGCCGGCCTGATCTTCGCCGCTCGGCTCAACACCGCGACGCCGAAGGCCGGCGTCTCGTTCGAACTCGACGTGATCGCCGCCTGCTTCATCGGTGGGGCCTCGGCGTCGGGCGGCGTCGGGCGGGTGACCGGTGCGGTGATCGGCGCCTTCATCATGGGCGTGATGAACAACGGCATGTCGATCCTCGGCATCGGCATCGATTGGCAGCAGGTCATCAAGGGTCTGGTGCTGCTCGCCGCCGTCTGCTTCGACGTCTACAACAAGGGCAAGGCCTGAGGCCTTCCGCCCCGACCGGACAATCGCCATGACGCTCCCCACCCTCGGCCTCGTCGGTCTGGGAAAGATCGCCCGCGACCAGCACATCCCGGCAATCGCCGTCACCGGCCTGTTCGAACTGGCCGCCGTGGTCAGCCCGGACGGCGCCGGCACGGATGGCGTGCCGACCTTCCGCTCCCAGGCTTCGATGCTGGCGGCGCTGCCCGGCCTGGACGCCGTGGCGCTCTGCACCCCGCCCGCCGTCCGCCACGGCCTGACGGTGGAGGCGCTCCGCGCCGGCAAGCATGTGCTGATCGAGAAGCCGCCCGCCGCCACCCTGTCGGAGCTTCACGATCTGGTGGCGGAGGCGGAAGCCGCGCAGCGTACCCTGTTCACCGCCTGGCATTCGCAGTTCAACCCGGCGGTGGAGGAGACACGTCGCCGGCTTTCCGACACCGAGATCCGCAGCGTCGCCATCACTTGGAAGGAGGATGTCCGGCGCTGGCATCCGGGCCAGGACTGGATCTTCGCGGCCGGCGGCTTCGGCGTCTTCGATCCCAGCATCAACGCCCTGTCGATCCTGACCGACATCCTGCCGGCCCCGGTCTTCGTCCGCGCCGCCGACCTGCATGTGCCCGCCAACCGCAACACCCCAATCGCCGCGACGCTGGAGATGAGTGCGGCCCCCGGTTCCCGCATCGGCCGCGTCACCGCCGACTTCGACTTCCTCCAGCAGGGCGAGCAGACTTGGTCCATCGTGATCGAGACCGATGGCGGGCGCCTCGACCTCACCCATGGCGGCACCCGCCTGATGGTGGACGGTGGGCCGGTGCTGGCCGAGCCCGACACCGAATACCAGCGCATCTATCGCCACTTCCACCGGTTGATAGGCGACGGGGCGAGCGACGTCGACGCCCGCCCGCTGTCCTTGGTCGCCGACGCCTGCATGGTCGGGCGCTGGCACCGCACCGACGCCTTCGACTGGTAACGCCGCCGCAGCGACGCACCCCCAACTCCGGCGCCGCCGATCCGGCCCGCGCCCCAACCTGAAACCGGTGCCGACATGACCGATACGAAGCCGCCCTTCCCCGCCACCTCCTCCGGTTCAGAGCGTCGGCTGCGGTCGCGCGCGTGGTTCGACAACCCCGCCAACCCCGACATGACCGCGCTCTACCTGGAGCGCTACCTGAATTTCGGCCTGACGCGGGAGGAGCTGCAGTCCGGCGCGCCCATCATCGGCATCGCCCAGACCGGATCCGACCTCAGCCCCTGCAACCGCCACCATCTGGTCCTGGCCGAACGGCTGCGCGAGGGCATCCGCACCGCCGGCGGCATCGCCATCGAGTTCCCCGTCCACCCGATCCAGGAGACCGGCAAGCGGCCGACCGCCTCCATCGACCGCAACCTCGCCTATCTCGGCCTCGTCGAGGTGCTGCACGGCTATCCGCTGGACGGCGTGGTGCTGACCATCGGCTGCGACAAGACCACCCCGGCCTGCCTGATGGCCGCCGCCACCGTCAACATCCCGGCCATCGCCCTGTCGGTCGGCCCGATGCTGAACGGCTGGTTCCGCGGCGAGCGCACCGGTTCCGGCACCATCGTGTGGAAGGCGCGCCAGATGATGGCGGCCGGCGAGATCGACTATCAGGGCTTCATCGAGCTGGTGGCCTCGTCCGCCCCCTCGACCGGCTACTGCAACACCATGGGCACCGCCTCGACCATGAATTCTCTGGCGGAGGTGCTGGGCATGCAGCTTCCGGGCTCCGCCGCGATCCCCGCCCCCTACCGCGAGCGCCAGCAGGCCGCCTACGAGACCGGCAAGCGCATCGTCGAGATGGTGCGCCAGGACATCAAGCCGTCGGACATCCTGACCCGCGACGCCTTCCTCAACGCCATCGTCGTCAACTCCGCCATCGGCGGTTCGACCAACGCGCCGATCCACATCAACGCCATCGCCAAGCACATCGGCGTGCCGCTGACGGTGGACGATTGGCAGACCCACGGGCTGGGCGTGCCGCTGCTGGTCAACCTGCAGCCGGCCGGCGAGTATCTGGGCGAGGACTTCCACCGCGCCGGCGGCGTGCCGGCGGTGGTGTCGCAGCTGATGCGCCAGGGCCTGATCCGCGAGGATGCGCCCAACGTCAACGGCCGGACCATCGGCGAGAACTGCCGCAACACCGAGATCCTCGATACCCGCGTCATCCACCCGATCGACGACCCGCTGAAGATCAATGCCGGCTTCGTCGTGCTGCGCGGCAACCTGTTCAACGCCGCCATCATGAAGACCAGCGTCATCTCCGACGAGTTCCGGGAGCGCTACCTGTCCAACCCCAGCGATCCGGAAGCGTTCGAAGGCAAGGTCGTCGTCTTCGACGGGCCGGAGGACTACCATCACCGCATCGACGACCCCGACCTGGGCATCGACGCCTACACCATCCTGGTCATCCGCGGCGCCGGCCCCATCGGCTACCCGGGTGCTGCGGAGGTGGTGAACATGCGTCCGCCCGCGAACCTCATCAAGCAGGGCGTCCATTCCCTGCCCTGCATCGGCGACGGGCGGCAGTCCGGCACGTCGGGCTCCCCCTCCATCCTCAACGCCTCGCCGGAGGCGGCGGCCGGCGGCAACCTCGGCCTTCTGCGCAGCGGCGACCGCGTGCGCATCGACCTGCGCCGCGGCAGCGCCGACATCCTGATCTCCGAAGCGGAGTTGGCCGACCGCAAGGCATCCCTGGAAGCAGCCGGCGGCTACCCCGCCCCGCCGTCCCAGACCCCCTGGCAGGAAATCCAGCGCGGCATCGTCGACCAACTCGACGAGGGCATGGTCCTGAAGCCGGCGGTCAAATACCAGCGCGTGGCGCAGACGATGGGGATCCCGCGCGACAATCATTGACAGACGGCGGACTGAAAGTTCCCCGGCAAGCGGATACCGACGATCTTTGTCTTGGTCGTCGGTATCAGCACCGGCTCGCACTAAAGCGCATTCCTCATGGCGCTGCAGAAAGATTGGCTTCGGGGGTGTCGATCAGAAAAAGAGGTTCCCCTGATCGTCTGGTTTCGTCGCGCAGAAGAAATGGCTTGGCCGCATCACGTCATCGTCAAACGGATGGGCGCCACATTTTTGTTGAAATTCAACCGAGGGATGATCCATCCTTAACCAGGAACATATAACGGGTTCTGGGGGAAAAATGTCATCTGATGGTAGTAAGTTCGCTCCGGATTATAGCGAAGGCAGTTTCTGGGATAAGATCAAGAATTATGCTTCGTCCGCCGGCCGCGACGCGATTTTGATGGCGCTGAAGCTATACTACTGCCTGCAATCCCCGAAGACGCCCGCCTGGGCCAAATCGGTGGTGATCGGAGCTTTGGGATATTTCATTTCACCCATTGACGCTATCCCTGATCTTCTTCCTGTCATTGGCTATAGCGACGATATTGGTGTCCTTGCTGCTGCCATAGCGGCGGTTGCCGCACACATCGACGACGAAATCGTCGCCAAGGCAGAAGAACAGTTGCGCCGGTGGTTTGGCTGACAGTTGGCGCGATCTCGTCCGATAACGTAGTTTATGATAAAGCGATCTCTAATGTACTCTGAGGCGATGAGCCTGATGCTGGGTGATATCGCTGAAGCCATCGCGGCAAATGTCCGTCACGCTCCCACTCAGCGAGGCAGGCCGGCACATCGTCCATGAACTGGATATACCGGCCAGCCCGACCTTGGCGCCGCGTCCGCCCACACGCGCAGGAGTGTGACGATGGAGCATGCAACACCACTTCCTCCTGATCCCGACCAGAGAATTCGGCGAGCCGCCCGATGGCTGATCATTTGCAGCGCTTTTGCTTTTGCAGGATTATTCCTCGCTGGCGCTGCCGCAAGCATGCTTTTTGAGCCGTGGACGCTTGAGCTTGCAAAGCAGCAGTTTCCCGCTGTTGTGGGA
Source organism: Azospirillum sp. B21 (assembly GCF_008364825.1). Taxonomy (GTDB): domain Bacteria; phylum Pseudomonadota; class Alphaproteobacteria; order Azospirillales; family Azospirillaceae; genus Azospirillum. The sequence continues at coordinate 58,629 of NZ_VTTO01000002.1, read as the reverse complement.
CTCCCGATGGCCGCTTTGGCTGCGCTCTGCCTTGTCGTTCTCCTCGAAATTCAGGCAGGAAACGTTGAGTTGAAAGCGTTTGGATTTGAATTCAAGGGAGCTGCCGGCCCGATCGTCATGTGGGTCATCTGCTTCTTCGCAATTTCCGCAGCCATAAAGATGCTTTGGAAATAGAACGTTTTCATCGGAACCACCGCCCGCGCATCCCAGCAATGCCCCACCATTTCGTGTGACTTTTTACGCGCGCCCTTGACGTACGCCGCGGTTTGCCCACATAAGCCCTCACGAAACATTCGCACCCCAGTCGTCCGATGGCCGCCGCATGGCGCCTCCGGCCGGGTCCTTCCACCCCCGAGATCCGCATCGACGAGCGATGCACGCCCGTCCGGCAGCGTCGAATGCCGGCTTATGTGAGACGTACGACAGAGGCATGACGTTTGATTCAAGGCGGCGCCGGATGGCGCCGAACAACCGCGCACGCAACCAACGTCCGCGTGATGACTTCGATGGCTCCCGCCCGACGGCCAACACGGTCCATGGCGGCGGCCCTACCGGCCCGGTTCCGGGCAAGGACGAGATCCTGTTCCTTCCGCTGGGCGGCTGCTCCCGCATCGGCATGAACATGGCGCTCTATGGCCACGCCGGCAAATGGCTGATCGTGGACGCAGGCGTCGCCTTCGTCGGCGACGAGTTGCCCGGCGTCGACAGCCTGATGGCCGATCCGACCTTCATCGAAGAGCGGATGCAGGACGTCGTCGGGCTGGTGGTGACCCACGCGCACGAGGACCATATCGGCGCGATCCACCATCTGTGGCCGCGCCTGCGCTGCCCGATCTATGCCAGCCCCTTCGCCTCGCACATCATCCGCGATCGGCTGAAGGAAAAGGGCGCACATCGGGCCGCCAAGGTGCAGACCTTCGACATCGGCGACACGCTGACCATCGGTCCTTTCCGGATCGAGACCATCGCCGTCACCCATTCGATCCCCGAACCGATGTCGCTGGCGATCCGCACGGCGGCCGGCACGGTGCTGCACACCGGCGACTGGAAGTTCGATCCCGATCCGCTGATCGGCCGGACCACCGATGTCGCCGCGCTGAAGCGCCTGGGCGACGAGGGGCTGCTCGCCATGATGTGCGACAGCACCAACGCCGACGTGCCCGGTGCGACGGGATCGGAGGCCGACGCCCGCGCCGGCCTGATCGGTGCCTTCGCCAACCGTCCGGGCGCCATCGCGGTGACCGGCTTCGCCTCCAACGTCGCCCGCATGACAGCGGTGGCGGAAGCGGCGGCGGCGGTCGGGCGCAAGGTGGTGCTGGTCGGCCGTTCCATGCTGCGCATGGAAAAGGCGGCGCAGGCCTGCGGCTATCTCGACCATGTGCCGGACTTCATGGATGTCCGCGAGGCCTCCTGGACTCCGCGCGAGAATCTGGTGTTCCTGTGCACCGGCAGCCAGGGTGAGGAACGGGCGGCGCTCAGCCGACTGGCCCGCAACGAGCACCGCGAGCTGTGGCTGGAAGAGGGCGACACCGTCATCTTCTCCGCCCGCACCATCCCCGGCAACGAAGAGGCGCTGGCGGAAATCCACGAGCATCTGCGTGGCATGGGGGTGGAGATCGTCACCCCGGCCGATGCGCCGGTCCACGTCTCCGGCCACCCTAAGCGCGACGACCTCGCCCGCATGTACGGGCTGGTCCGCCCGCGCTTCGCGGTTCCGGTCCACGGCACAATCGAGCATATGGAAGCCCACGCCCGCCTCGCCCGCGCCTGCGGCGTCGAGCGCGCCCTGGTTCCGGAGGATGGCGACATCCTGCGCATCGCCAAGGAAGGCACCCGGGTGATCGGCCGCATCGAGCCCAGGCGCCTCGCCAACACCGGCCGGGAATTGATCCCCTGGATCCCGCCGGTGGCGGTGGACGCAGAGGAAGAGCGCGTCGCGGCCTGACCGCCTGCAGAGATCGGAAAAACGCCCTGCACCGCCCGGTGCGGGGCGTTTTCCGTTTCTGTACGAATGAAAACGGACGGGCATGGCTCGGGCATTGCATACTCCCGTGCGTCTTTTGTCCCACGGAGTGAAAGTTCGATGTCGTTGCTCTCCTGCTGCCGCAGCGCCGCCCTGTCGGCCCTGCTCCTGTTCGGGCTGAACGGATCCCTCCAGGCCGCGGAGCCGGTCAAGGTCAAGGTGTTCGTCGGGTCGATGTTCGAGATCGGCAAGAACACCGGCGACCGGGCGGGCGAGTTCCAGCACTGGTACGAGCGCTATTGGCAGACTGCCGAGCCGATCACGGTGAAGGGCGCGCTGAACCCGGTCTACTGCAATGCCGACGGCGTGTGCGGGTCGGTGCTGGGCATGGGCAAGGTCAGTTCCTCCGCGTCGATGCAGGCGATCCTGCTGAACCCGCAGCTCGACCTGTCGCAAGCCTATTTCCTGGTCACCGGCGTGGCCGGGACCCCGCCGTCGCGCGGCACCATCGGCGAGGTCAGCTGGGCGACCTGGGTGGTCGACTACGACCTGGGCCACCGCTGGGCGCCGGAGGAAGGCAAGCCGGGCGAGCCGACCTTCATGCCGCGCAAGGGCTATGAAGCGGTGCGCCTGTTCCCGATGAACCCGGCGCTGGTCTCCTGGGCGATGCGGCTGACCGCCGACACGCCGCTGAAGGACAGCGAGTCCGCCCGTGCCTATCGCAAGCGTTATCCGCAGGAAGCCGCGCAACGTGCTCCTTTCGTGGGCACCGGCACGCACATGACCGGCGACACCTTCTTCCACGGCCCCGGCATGTCGGAGCAGGCGCAGTACATCGCCAAGCTCTATGGCGCAGACGACTACGTCATTACGGAGATGGAAGCCGCGGCGATCACGCTGGTGATCAAGCGGCTGCAGGGCTCCGACCGGGTGATGAGCCTGCGCGGCGCCGTCAATTTCGACCAGGGCAACCCGAACGAGACCACCCTGCAGCATCTCGACCCGAAGCCGGGCGAGACCGCCGGCGGCTTCGCCGAGACGGTGGAGAATGTGGAACTGGTCGGCTCCCGCATGGTCGACCACATCGTCGGCCACTGGGACCAGTGGAAGGACGGCGTCCCGGCGCTGCCGGCCCAATAAAGCCTGAAACCTACAGGTCGCGTCCCTTCCGACACCGCATCGCCCACAAGCTACCCCACCTTTCGTGGGACGTCCCACGATCGAAGGGGTGGGCGGATTGAACGGATGGGGCGGACCTGTTCCACGATGTTCCATCCTGCTGGATAAGAAAAAGCGCCGGGTCCGCGAGGAGCCCGGCGCTTTTTCATTTCAACGGCGGAAGCCTGCCCGCTCAGTCCCCTGCCGCCGGCTGCGGCATGGCGCCGTGGCCGGGGCGCCGGCGGACGAACAGGCGGTAGACCGCGACGAAGAAGACCGGCACGAACAGGATCGCCAGCACGGTGGCGGAGATCATGCCGCCCATCACGCCGACGCCGATGGCGTTCTGGCTCTCCGACCCCGCGCCGGTTGCGATCGCCAGCGGCAGCACGCCGAGGACGAAGGCCAGGGACGTCATGATGATCGGCCGCAGACGCTGGCGGCAGGCCTCGATTGCGGCGTCCTTGAGCTCCATGCCCTCGTCGTAGAGCGACTTGGCGAACTCCACGATCAGGATGGCGTTCTTCGCCGACAGACCGATGGTGGTCAGCAGGCCGACCTGGAAATAGACATCGCTCGGCAGGCCGCGCAGCGTCGCCGCGATGACCGCGCCGATGACGCCCAGCGGCACCACCATGATCACCGACACCGGCACCGACCAGCTTTCATAGAGCGCCGCCAGGCAGAGGAAGACGATGATCATCGACAGGGCGTAGAGCGCCGGCGCCTGCGAGCCGCTGAGCCGTTCCTCGTAGGACAGGCCGGTCCACTCGTAGCCGATGCCCTGGGGCAGCTTCCGCATCATTGCCTCCATCTCGGCCATCGCCTCGCCCGAGCTGATGCCCGGTGCAGCCGACCCCTGGATGTTCAGCGAGGAGGCGCCGTTGTAGCGCTCCAGCTTTGGCGAGCCGTAGATCCACTGTGCCGTCGTGAAGGCGGAGAAGGGGACCATCTGCCCGGCGGCATTGCGCACGTACCAGCGGTCGATGTCGCTCGGCTGCATGCGGTAGGGCGCGTCGGCCTGCAGATAGACCTTCTTCACCCGGCCCTGGTCGATGAAGTCGTTGACGTAGGACGAACCCCAGGCCACCGACAGCGTCGTGTTGATGTCGCTCAGCGCAAGGCCGAGCGCGCTCGCCTTCTCGCGGTCGACATCCAGCTTGAACTGCGGCGTGTCCTCCAGGCCGTTGGGGCGGACGCCAACCAGCTTCGGGTTCTGCGCCGCCATGCCCAGCAGCTGGTTGCGCGCCTGCATCAGCCGGTCATGGCCCAGCCCGCCGCGGTCGACCAGCTGCAGGTCGAAGCCGGTGGCGTTGCCGAGGCCGGGAACCGACGGCGGTAGGAAGGCGAAGACCACCGCATCCTTCAGCTGCGACAGCGCCCCCATCGCCCGCCCCGCGATGGCCTGCGGCTTCAGCGCCGGGGATTGGCGCTCGCTCCAGTCCTTCAGCCGGACGAAGGCCATGCCGGCATTCTGGCCGCGGCCGGAGAAGTTGAAACCGACGATGGTGAACAGGCCCTCGACGCTGTCCTTCTCCTTTTCAAGGAAATGGGTGGTGACGGCCTTGGCGGTCTCGGCCGTGCGCTCGGCGCTGGCGTTCGGCGGGGCCGACCACAGCACGAACAGCTGGCCGCGGTCCTCCGTCGGCAGGAAGGAGGACGGCATCTGCAGGAACAGGTAGCCCAGCCCGCCGAGGATCAGCAGATAGGCGATGAAATAGCGGCCCAGACGGTTCACCGCACCGCGCACGCCGCGGACATAGACCCGGCTGCTGGCGTCGAAGCCGCGGTTGAACAGACCGAAGAAGCCCCGTTTCGGATGACCGTGATTGGCAGCGACAGGCTTCAGGATGGTGGCGCAGAGCGCCGGCGTCAGCACCAGGGCGACCACCACCGACAGCGCCATCGCCGACACGATGGTCAGCGAGAACTGGCGGTAGATGGCGCCGGCCGACCCGCCGAAGAAGGCCATCGGCACGAACACCGCCGACAGCACCAGCGCGATGCCGACCAGCGCGCCGGTGATCTGGTCCATCGACTTGCGCGTCGCCTCGCGCGGGAGCAGGCCCTCCTCGCTCATCACGCGCTCGACGTTTTCGACCACGACGATGGCGTCGTCCACCAGCAGGCCGATCGCCAGCACCATGCCGAACATCGTCAGCACGTTGACCGAGAAGCCGAAGGCCGACAGCACCCCGAAAGTACCGAGCAGCACCACCGGCACCGCGATGGTCGGGATCAGCGTCGCGCGGAAATTCTGCAGGAACAGGTACATCACGACGAAGACGAGGACGATGGCCTCGAACAGCGTCTTGATCACCTCATGGATCGACAGCTCGACGAAGGGCGTCGTGTCGTAGGGGTAGATGACCTCGATGCCCGAGGGGAAGAAGGGCTGCAGTTCCGCCACCCGCGCCTTGACCGCGGCGGCGGTGTCCAGCGCGTTGGCGCCGGTCGCCAGCTTGATGCCGACGCCCGCCGCCGGCTTGCCGTTGTAGGCGGCGCTGATCTCGTAGGTCTCGGACCCGATCTCGATCCGCGCCACGTCGCGCAGCCGCACCTGGGATCCGTCGGGGTTCACGCGCAGCAGAATGGCGCCGAACTGTTCCGGCGTCTGCAGGCGAGACTGGGCGGTGATGGTGGCGTTGATCTGCTGGCCCGCGACGGCCGGCGCGCCGCCGAGCTGGCCGGCGGAGACCTGCGCGTTCTGGGTCTTGACCGCGTTGGAGACGTCGGTGGTGGTCAGCGCGAAGTTGTTCAGCGCATCGGGGTCGAGCCAGATGCGCATGGCATGCTGCGGGCCGAAGACGGTGACGTCGCCGACGCCCTCCACGCGGCTCAGCGTGTCCTGCAGGTTGGAGGTGACGTAGTCGGCGATGTCGCCCTGGCTGAGGCGCCCGTCGCTCGATACGAAGCCCACCACCAGCAGGAAGTCGTTGCCGGCCTTCGACACCTGCAGGCCGCGCTGCTGGACCTCCTGCGGCAGCAGGGGAACCGCCAGCTGCAGCTTGTTCTGCACCTGGACCTGGGCGATGTCGGGGTTGGCCTCCGGCTCGAAGGTCAGCGTGATGGTCACGTTGCCGGAGGAGTCGCTGTTGGAGGACATGTAGCGGAAATGGTCGAGCCCGGTCATCTTCTGTTCGATGACCTGGGTGACCGTGTCCTCCAGCGTCTTGGCCGAGGCGCCGGGATAGCTGGCGGAGATCGACACCGTCGGCGGCGCGATCTTCGGATATTGCTCGACGGGCAGGCGCAGGATCGCCAGGGCGCCGGCCATCATGATGACGATGGCGATGACCCAGGCGAAGACCGGCCGGTCGATGAAGAATTTTGACATGGGAACGGTATCCTGGATCAGCGGGCCGAAGCGGCCTTTTCAGGCAGCGCAGCGAGGGCATTCTGGGCCGGCACCGGCTTCACCTCGGCCCCCGGCTTGACCTTCTGCAGGCCTTCGACGACCACCCGCTCGCCGGCGGCCAGCCCGTCCGACACCAGCCAGACATTGCCCACCGCGCGTTCGGTCTTGATGGTGCGCTGGGCCGCCTTGTTGTCGGCGCCCACCACCCAGACGCGGGCGCTGCCGTCCGGTCCGCGGCTGACCGCCGCCTGCGGGACGGTGATGGCGTTCTCGGCGACGCCCTGCTCCACGCGGGCACGGACGAACAGGCCGGGCAGCAGGTCCTTGTTCGGGTTGGGGAAGACCGCACGAAGCTGGACCGAGCTGGTGCCGGCATCCACCGTCACGTCGGAGAACTGGAGTTCGCCCTTCGCCGGATAGGGAGTGTCGTCGCCGTTGCTGTTCAGGAACAGCGTCACCGGGATCTTGCCGGGCTCGGCCGGGCGGATGCGGCCGGTCGCCATGTCCTCGCGCAGCTTCATCAACTGCGAGGCGGTCTGCGTCACGTCGACATAGATCGGGTCGAACTGCTGGATGGTCGCCAGCGCCGTCGCCTGACTGGCGGTGACCAGCGCGCCTTCGGTGACCGCCGACTTGCCGATGCGGCCGGAGATCGGTGCGAACACCTTGGTGTAGTTCAGGTTGATGCTGGCGAGGTTGTAGGCGGCCTTGGCCGCGGCCACCTGTGCCTCGTTCTGCTTCAGCGTGGCCTGGACGTCGTCGAAATCCTGCTTGCTGACCACGCTGTTCTTCACGAGGTCGCCATAGCGCGCCGCCTTGTTGCGCGCGGCCTGCAGGTTCGCCTCCGCCTTCTGCACGTCGGCCTGGGCGCTGGCCAGCGACGCCTCGTAGGTGGCGGGATCGATCTGGTAGAGCTGGTCGCCGGCCTTGACGTCGCTGCCTTCGCGGAACAGGCGCTTCAGCACGATGCCGCTGACCTGCGGGCGGATTTCAGCCACCCGGTAGGCGGCAGTACGGCCCGGCAGCTCGGTCGTTACGGTCAGGCGCTGCGGCCCGATTGTGATGACCGACACCTCCGGCGGGCCGCCGGCCTGGGGCTGACCGGCCGCCTGCTTCTGCTGGTTGCAGCCGGCGAGCACCGCGATCAGCGCAGCCGCCGCGGCCAGCGTCATGAATGAGTTGGATCTGAACATCTCTTTCCTCGTCTCGGCGCCGCGCGTCTGCGGTCCCGTCTCCCTGCTACGGCCGGGCTTTGGGCCGACCTTCGGTCCGGGCTGCGGGTGGACCGGCACATCCCCGTTGCTTAGTACTGTCTCATACAGTACACTGTACCAGACGATACATTCAGAATGCTGCAGCGCGCAAGGGGGTTCCGCAATGCCCGATACGGGGCTGGATGCAAGGGGGGTGGACTACGGCGCCGGGACGGGCACCCGCGGCCATGCGCGCTGCCGGGCCCTGCTGGATGCCGCGGCGGCGCTGTTCGTCGAGAAGGGTTATGCCGGAACGTCGCTCAGTGACGTGCTGCGGCTTGCCGGCGGGTCGCGCACGACGCTTTATACCCATTTTGGCGACAAGGACGGCCTGTTCCGCGCCATGATGGAGGAACATTGCGCCCGAGTGCTGGACGGCATGGCACCGGACGCCCTCGCCCTGGATGCCCCCGCCGGCAGCGTTTCGGAGCAGGCTGCCGATCCGGAAGAGCGGCTGGTTCGCATCGCGCTCCACATCATGCATGCGCTGACGCAACCGCAAACGACGGCGATCCTGCGCACGCTGATCTCCGAAGGCGCCCGCATTCCCGATCTCGTCGAGACCTTCTTCCGCGTCGGGCCGGAGCGCACGCGCGAGCGGATGGTCGGCTGCCTGCGCGAACTGGCCGAGGCAGGACGGATCCGCGTCGCCGACGCCGAGGTGGCGGCGCAGGCCTTCTGCGGCATGGTGACCGGCAACCTCCTGATGGAGCGGCTGATCCTGCCCGACCGGCCTGTCGACATGCCGGCGGTGGAGGCCTATGTGCGCGCCTGCGTCCGTCTGTTCCTCCGCGGAACCACCCCGTCCCCGTCGGCCTCCTGACGGCACTCCGACCCAATCACGCCCCCAACGAACCGCCAAGCAAGAGGCCCGAGAAATGAGCCCCGGAATGCCGAAGGACATCGTCGTTTTCATCGAGGCGGACGAGGAGCGGGCCGGCCGGCTTGCTTATGCCGCCGCGCTGGCACAAAGCTGGCAGGCGCACCTGATCGCCACATTCGTCGTCAACCGGCTGGAACTGACCCCCGGCAGCGGCTTCGCCCGCGGCGGCGGGCTGGAAGCCATGCTGCGCCAGCATCATACCGCCGCCCGCAATGCAGCGGCGGAGGCGCGGACGCTGTTCGACCGCATCGTCGCCGACACCGGCATCAGCGGCGAATGGCGCCTGTCCGACCATGAGGATGGCGAGGCGCTGATGCTCCACGCCCGCCATGCCAGCCTCGCCATCGTCGGCCCGCCGCTGCGGCCGACCCGGCCGGCGCGGATGCTCAGCCTGTCGGAGGATGTGATCTTCGCCTCCGGCCGCCCCACCCTGCTTCTGCCGGCGGGCTGGCCGTCGCACCGCATCGGCCGGCGGATCGTCGTCGGCTGGAACGGCAGCCGCGAGGCGGCGACCGCCATCGCGCTCGCCATGCCCCTGCTGAGCGCGGCGGACATCGTGCATTTGGTCGTGGTGCCCGAAGCGCGCCCGAACGGCCTGCTCGGCGGCGATCCGGGGGCCGACATGTCCCGCCATCTGGCGCGCAATGGGGTAGAGGTGGTGCTGGAACAGCGCCCCGGCACCGATGCCGGTACCGTGCTGCTGGACCATGCGCGCACGGTGGATGCCGACCTGCTGGTGATGGGTGCCTATGGCCGGCCGCGGATCAGCGAATTCGTCTTCGGCGGGACGACCCGCACGGTTCTGGCAAAGGCGAACACCCCGATCCTGCTGTCGCGATGACACTGCCGGAGGGGGATCCCTGCGTCTTTTTTACCGCTCGCGCCGGTCCCCCTTCCCGGTGCAGACGTTCTACAGTGGCGCACGCGCATCGGCGTGGAACGGATACTCAGACCGGACGCGGGCGCCGCCGCGCCGGAGGAAAGCGCATCATGACGAGCAGCAGCCACAAGGCCGATATGGCCGCCGGAGCCACTGCCGGACCGGCACCGGCGGGCCCCGCCACCTGCGGACCGCGGGGACTGGCGCGCCGGCAGGCGATCCTGACCGCCGCCCGGCGGCTGTTCATCGAAAAAGGGTTCGAGAAGACGACGCTCAGTGACATCATCGCCGTGGCCGGCGGCTCCCGCGCCACGCTGTACGAGCATTTCGGCGACAAGGAGGGCCTGTTCCGCGCGATCATGGAGGAGGACAACGCCATGATCCTCTCCGGTCTCGCCCCGGCCCAGGCCGACGACCGCGTCACGCCGGAAGCGGGGCTGACCGCCTTCGCCCTTCATCTGGTCAAGGCCCTGTTGAACGAGGAGACGACCGGCACCGTCCGCATCCTGATCTCCGAAGGCGACCGCGTGCCGGACATCGCCGAGGCCTTCTTCCGCATCGGCCCGGAAAACGCCATCCGCCGCCTTGCCGAATATCTCCAACGCCTGTCGGACAACGGCACCTTGAAGATCGAGGATCCGGCCGTGGCCGCCCAGGCCTTCCTGGGCATGGTCACCGGCAACCTGCTGGTGCGCCGCCTGATCCTGCCGCAGAGCGCGCCGGCCATCCCCGACCTCGACCGCTATGTCCGGCAGGCGGTGCGGCTGTTCCTGAGCGGCGCTCGCCCATCCGGAACCGCCATTCCCGGATGAGACCCGGCGGCGGTCAGATCGTTTCCGCCGCCTCCTCCCCCACCCCGCGGTCACGGTCGGCCTTGGTCAGTGGTTCGGCGATCTCCTCCAGCCCCTTGCCTTCGGCATCGACGCCGTAGATCAGGGCGACCACGCCACCGAACATCATCACCACCGACCCCAGCACATAGCCCCAGAACAGCGGCTCGCGCTCCGTTCCCTCTCCCACCAGCCAGCCGAACAGCAGCGGACCGGTGGAGCCCACCACCTGGGCGATGGCGAAGAAATAGGAGATGGCCTGTGCCCGCACCTCCAGCGGGAAGATCTCGCTGACCGTCAGGTAGGCCGACGACGCGCCCGCGGAGGCGAAGAAGAAGGACACGCACCAGAACACGGTGTGCGTGTCCGCCGTCAGCACGCCCTGCCGGAACAGGATGGCCGAGGCCAGCAGCACGGTTCCCGCCAGCAGATAGGTGCCGAAGATCATCCGACGTCGCCCCACCGTGTCGAACAGCGGCCCCAGCAGCAGCGGCCCGATCAGGTTTCCGGCGGCGAAGGGAAAGAAATAGAGTGCCGTCTGCGATGGGTCGAGGTGATAGAAATTCTGCAGGACCAGGGCATAGGTGAAGAAGATCGCATTGTAGAGAAAGGACTGCGTGACCATCATCGTCACGCCCAGGAAGGTGCGTGACGGGTATTGCCGGAAGAAGACGTCCACCAACTGGGCGTAGGAGACCGAATCTTCGGGAATGATCGACATGGCCCTCCGCGGATCGACGGGCGGCAACGGCTTGCCCTGGTCGCGAACACTGGCCTCGATGCCGTCGACGATGCGCTCGGCCTCCTCCTCCATTCCGTGGGTGACCATCCAGCGCGGGCTTTCCGGGATGAAGCGGCGCAGATAGATGATGGCCAGCCCCAGGATCGGGCCGATGAAGAAGGCGATGCGCCAGCCGAGTTCCTCCGGAACCAGGGAATGGTCGAGAAGGAAGACGCTGCCGACGGCGCCGATCATCGCGCCGCCCCAATAGGTGCCGTTGATGGCGATATCGACCCGTCCGCGGTAGCGGGCGGGGATCAGCTCGTCGATGGCGGAATTGATGGCAGCATATTCGCCGCCGATCCCCATCCCGGCGACGAAGCGCCAGAGATAGAGGAACCACGGCGTCCAGGCGAATCCGGCGATGCCGGAGGCGATCAGGTAGATCGCCAGCGTGGTGATGAACAGCCGCTTGCGCCCCCAGCGGTCGGTCAGCCGCCCGAAGACGAGCGCGCCGACCACCTGCCCCATCAGATAGATGGTGCCGGCAAGCCCGACCTCCGCGCTCGACATGCCCAGGCTTTCCTTGTAGCCGGAGGCCGAGATCAGCTGGATTTCGATTCCGTCCAGGATCCAACTGACGCCCAGCCCCACCACGACCATCCAATGAAAGCGGGCCCAGGGCAGCCGGTCCATCCGGGCGGGCACGAGGCTGCTGACCGCGGCATTCCGCGGAGCAGATCCCGGAGCGGCGCTTTGTCTGGCGGTCATGGCGGGCGGCACTCCTCGTGCTGATGGACGGACCGGGTGAGGCGTTCCGGCTGCGGATGAAACGTCCCGTCGCAATGGAAGGTTTCGCCGGCGCCTCATCCGAGCACCCGCCAAATGTCTGGCACACGAATTGTCACGACTCTCCTCATTTTCCGTTGCGTATTTGGATCGATCCAATTAGCCTGTCCAAAGACTGAGGGGCACCGGGACGGCGACTGCGAAGCCGCCACAGCCTGGGCAATGGCTCCCGGGGGACGACCCCGGATGGATGCCCGACGGACAAAGGCGACCCGTGCGACGCCGGCTCTTGGAAAAGCCGGTGCGACGCGGGTGCGGAGGAACGCCCATGACCTACGACTTTCAATTCGACGCGGTGTTCGCGTCGTGGGACATGCTGCTGGGCGGGGCCTGGCTGACGATCAAGCTGTCGTTCGGCGCCATGGCCATCGGGCTGGTGGTCGCCATCCTCTGCGCGCTGGGCAAGACCTCCGGTCCGAAGCCGGTGCGCTGGCTGATCAACGCCTATATCGAGGTCATCCGCAACACGCCCTTCCTGGTCCAGATCTTCCTGATCTTCTTCGGCCTGCCGAGCGTCGGGCTGCGGCTGTCTCCGGATGTGGCGGCGCTGATCGCGATGGTCGTCAATGTCGGCGCCTATGCCACCGAGATCATCCGCGCCGGCATCGAATCCATCCACAAGGGCCAGATCGAAGCCGGGTTGGCGCTGGGGCTGCGCCCGCTGCAGGTCTTCCGCTACATCGTGCTGAAGCCGGCGCTGCGCACGGTCTATCCGGCGCTGACCAGCCAGTTCATCCTGCTGATGCTGAGCTCCAGCATCGTGTCCGCCATCTCCGCGGACGAGCTGACGTCGGTCGCCAACAACATCCAGTCGCAGACCTTCCGCAGCTTCGAAATCTACATCGTCGTGACCGGCATCTATCTGGTGCTGGCGCTGATGTTCTCGGCCCTGTTCGCCGGCATCTACCGGCTGGCCTTCGCCTATTCCGTCGACCGGCGCTGAAGGAGGCCGCAAGATGATCCGCGCCTTCGGATACAACGAATTCCTGTTCCTGTTGAGCGCCGTGCAGTGGACGCTGCTGCTGTCGGCCATCGCCTTCATCGGCGGCGGCATCGTCGGCCTGTTCGTGGCGCTCGGCCGCACGTCGGACGTGAAGCCGCTGCGCTGGCTGGCGACCGGCTACATCCAGGTCTTCCAGGGCACGCCGCTGCTGATGCAGCTGTTCCTGGTCTTCTTCGGCGCCACCGTGATGGGCATCGACATGAGCCCGTGGGTGGCCGCAGCACTCGGCCTGACGCTGAACACCAGCGCCTTCCTGGGCGAGATCTGGCGCGGCTGCATCCAGTCGGTGCCGCGTGGGCAATGGGAGGCAGCGTCGGCGCTCGGCCTGCGTTATCCCGGCCTGATGCGCTACGTGATCCTGCCGCAGGCGGTGAAGGTCGCCGTGCCGCCCACCGTCGGCTATCTGGTCCAGGTCATCAAGGGCACCTCGCTCGCCGCCATCATCGGCTTCGTCGAGCTGACCCGCGCCGGCCAGATCGTCAACAACGCCACCTTCCAGCCCTTCCTGGTCTTCGGCATCGTCGCCGCGATCTATTTCGCGCTGTGCTGGCCGCTGTCGCTGTTGAGTCAGCGTCTGGAAGCCCGCTACGCCGCCCCAACGCGTTGAAACCCTAAAAATCACTCGGAGGAAACAACCATGGCCTTCACCGTCACCCGCCGCCTGATCGTCGCCGGCGCCCTGATGACCGCCGCAATCGGCCTCACTGCCACGGCGAACGCCCAGAGCGTCGAGGACATCAAGGGCAAGGGCAAACTGACCGTCGGCATGCTGGTCGACTTCCCGCCCTTCGGCATCACCAGCGCCGACGGGAAGCCGGACGGCTACGATGCCGACGTCGCCAAGCTGATGGCGAAGCACATGGGCGTGCCGGTGGACATCGTGCCTGTCACCGGGCCGAACCGCATCCCCTACCTGCTGACCGGCAAGGTGGACGTGCTGGTCGCCTCGCTCGGCATCACGCCGGAACGGGCCAAGCAGGTCGCCTTCTCCGACCCCTATGCTGCCATCGAGATCGGGCTGCTCGCCCCGCAGAAGTCGCCGATCGCCAAGGCGGAGGATCTGTCGGGCAAGAGCGCCGGCGTCGCCCGCGCCAGCACCCAGGACCAGTCGCTGACCGCGGCGGCGCCGAAGGATGCCCGCATCATGCGCTTCGACGACGACGCCAGCGCCGTGCAGGCCCTGCTGTCCGGTCAGGTCGATGCGCTGGGCGTCAGCAACGTGGTGGCGCAGCAGATCAAGACGATGGCGCCCCAGGCCAATTACGAGATGAAGTTCGTGCTGAAGAGCCAGGTGCAGGGCGTCGCCATGCGCCAGGGCCAGGACAAGCTCCAGAGCTGGGTCAATGGCTTCCTCGACACGGTGAAGAAGAACGGGGAGCTGAACGCCATCCATCAGAAGTGGCTGGGCACCGACCTGCCGGCGGCGGTCACGTCCGGCAAGTCCTGAGCTTAAAGTAACCGCATTTCCCCGGTGGAGGGTAAGACCATGGCAGTGATGTCCGAACCGATGAGCGCGGATGTCGTCATCCGCATGGAAGGCGTCCAGAAATGGTACGATCACTTCCAGGTGCTGAAGGACATCGACCTGGAGGTCCACCGGGGCGAGCGGATCGTCATCTGCGGCCCGTCCGGATCGGGGAAATCGACCCTGATCCGCTGCATCAACCAGCTGGAGCGCCACCAGAAGGGCCGCATCACCGTCAACGGCGTCGAACTCGGCCCCCATCACCGCCAGCTCGACACCGTGCGGCGGGAGGTCGGCATGGTGTTCCAGAGCTTCAACCTGTTCCCGCACCTGACCGTGCTGGAGAACTGCATGCTGGCGCCGCTGAAGGTGCGCGGCGTGACGAAGGACGAGGCGAAGGCCACCGCCATCCGCTATCTGGAGCGGGTGCGCATCCCCGAACAGGCCGACAAGTATCCCGGCCAGCTGTCGGGCGGCCAGCAGCAGCGCGTCGCCATCGCGCGGTCGCTGTGCATGAACCCGAAGGTGATGCTGTTCGACGAGCCGACATCGGCCCTCGACCCCGAAATGGTCAAGGAGGTGCTGGACACCATGATCGGTTTGGCCGAAGACGGCATGACCATGCTGTGCGTGACGCACGAGATGGGGTTCGCCAAGTCGGTCGCCCACCGCGTGATCTTCATGGACCGCGGCGAGATCGTCGAGCAGAACACGCCGGAGGAGTTCTTCACCGCCCCGAAATCGGAGCGGACGCGGAGCTTCCTCGGCCAGATTCTGGCCCATTGAGGACCTTTCGTTCCACCAAGGACAGTCGTGATGAAGCCCGAAATCCTCCTCGTCGAACCCATGATGCCCGCCATCGAGCAGGCGCTGGACGCGGCCTACACCGTCCACCGCCTGTCCGCGGCCCCCGACCGCGACCGGCTGGTCGCCGAGCTGGCCGACCGGGTGCGCGCCGTCGTCACCGGCGGCGGGACCGGCGTGAAGAACGCGGTGGTCGACGCCCTGCCCAAGCTGGGGATCGTCGCCATCAACGGCGTCGGCACCGACGCGGTCGACCTGGAGCATTGCCGCGGCCGCGGCGTGCGCGTCACCAACACGCCGGACGTGCTGACCGACGACGTGGCGGACCTCGCCATCGGGCTGCTGATCGCCGCCTCGCGCCGGATGATGGTGGGCGACCGCTTCGTCCGGGCCGGGCAGTGGCCGACGGGCAAGCTGCCGCTCGCCCGCAAGGTCAGCGGCAAGCGGCTGGGCGTGCTGGGGCTGGGCCGCATCGGCGAGGCCATCGCCAAGCGCGCCGAGGCCTTCGGCATGACCATCGCCTACACCAACCGCAAGCCGCGCGAGGGCGTGCCGTACCGCTTCGTCGCCTCGCCGGTCGATCTGGCGCGGGAGAGCGACATCCTGGTGGTCGCGGCGTCGGCCGGGCCGGACTCGCGCAACATGGTGGGCCGCGAGCTGCTGGACGCGCTGGGTCCCGACGGCCTGCTGGTCAATGTCGCCCGCGGCAGCGTGGTGGACGAGCCGGAGCTGCTGGCGGCATTGACCGAAGGCCGGATCGGCGGGGCCGGGCTGGACGTCTTCGCCGACGAGCCGAATGTGCCGGAGGGGTTCTACGGCCTCGACAACGTCGTCCTGCAGCCGCATCAGGCCAGCGCCACGGTGGAGACGCGC
Organism: Azospirillum sp. B21; assembly: GCF_008364825.1. Lineage (GTDB taxonomy): Bacteria > Pseudomonadota > Alphaproteobacteria > Azospirillales > Azospirillaceae > Azospirillum. Next base: position 42,589 of record NZ_VTTO01000002.1, on the reverse strand, counting down.
ACGGCGATGGGCCAGCTGGTGCTGGACAATCTGGAGGCCTTCTTCGCCGGCCGTCCGCTGCCGACCGCCGTGGTGTGAGGCTCCGCCATCGTGACCCAGCCGCCGGATAGCAGCAGACCGGGGAACGACCGCATCACCCTGACGGAGGTCGCCGGCCATGCCGGGGTGTCGCGGTCGACGGTGTCGCTGGTGCTGCGCGGCAGCCCGCTGGTGGCGGCGGAGACGCGGGAACGGGTCCAGGCCGCCATGGCGGCGCTGGGCTACATCTACAACCGCGGCGCCGCCACCCTGCGCGCCGCCCGCACCCAGACCGTCGGGCTGCTGGTCTGCGAGCTGAACAACCCCTTCTATGCCGAGCTGACGGCGGGGATGGACGACGTGCTGGACGCCGAAGGCTTCGTCGCCTTCATCGCCAACACCGCCGAGCAGCCGGAGCGGCAGGAGCGCTTCCTGCAACGGATGCGGGAACACAATGTCGACGGGGTGATCCTTTGCCCCGCCGCCGGAACGCAAGGTGAGCTGCTGGACCGGCTGGACCGCTGGCGGCTGCCCTGCGTGCAGGCCCTGCGCTTCGTCTCGGACCGGGGCCGCGACTATGCCGGGGTGGATTACCAGGCGGGTGTGGAGACGGTCGTCGACCATCTGGTCTCCCTCGGGCACAGCCGGATCGCCTTCGTCGGCGGCACGCTGGACCATTCCGCCTATGCGGCGCGCCATGCCGGGTTCACCGCGGCGATGCGGCGGCATGGGCTGGCGGACGATCTGGTCCTGCGCTGTCCGTTGACCCGGCGATCGGGTGCCGAGGTGGCGGACGATCTGCTCCATCGGCCGCAGGCCCCGACGGCGGCCCTGTGCTACAACGACGTGGTGGCGCTGGGACTGATGCTGGGGCTGGAGGCGCGCGGCCTCAGGGCCGGGCGCGATCTGGCCGTCACCGGCTTCGACGACGTGCCGGAGGCGGCGCTCAGCCGCCCGGCGCTCACCACCGTCGCCACCTCCGCAAGGCAGATCGGGCAGGAAGCCGCCCGCCTGCTTCTGCGCCGCATTGCCGACCCGCAGGGCCCGCCCGAGCGGATCATCCTGCCGAGCCGGCTGGTCGTCCGCCAATCCTGCGGCGCTCCCATTCATTCCACCCACCATAGAGACCTGTCATGACCGATACCGTCGAGGCCCTGATCGCGGCACGCGAGACCCGCAAGTGGCTGACCGGGCTGGAAAGCCGCCCCGCCGACGAGGCGGAGGCCTATGCGATCCAGGACGCCGTCGCCCGCCGCCTGGGCCCCGTCACCGCCTGGAAGGTCGGCGCAGCCACGCCCGACGCCGAACCCTTCCGCGCGCCGATCAACGCCGCCACCGTCTTCGAGGGCACGGACCATCTGCCGGCCAACCTGTTCCAGGTCATCGGGGTGGAGGCGGAGATCGCCTACCGCTTCGGCCGTGACCTGCCGGCGCGCGAGCAGCCCTATACGCGCGACGAGGTTCTGGACGCCGTGGCTTCGGTCCATCCGGCCTGGGAGATCGTCGACACCCGCTTCACCGGCTTCGGCAGCCAGGACCGGCTGAGCCACATGGCGGACCAGTTCAACCATGGCGCGCTGATCGTCGGGCCGGCCATCGCCGACTGGCGCGCCCTTGATCCGCTCACGGAGTCGGTGACGCTGGAGGTCGATGGCGAGACCAAGGTGGAGACGGTCGGCGGCAACAGCGCCGGCGATCCGGTGCGGCTGCTGGTGTGGATGGCCAATGTCGGCGCCTGCAGCTTCGGCGGCCTGCATGCGGGCGAGGTGGTGACCACCGGCTCCTGCACCGGCACCGTCTTCGTCCAGCCGGGAAGCCGCTCGGTCGCCCGCTACGGCACCATGGGCACGCTGACCCTGACCGTCGACTGACGACCATAGGCAGCGCCGGGCCGCGATCCTCAGGACGGATCCAGCAGGCGCGGCCCGGCGCCGCCATCCCCCAGCTCGTCCCACGGATTGCGCAGCGGGCAGTCGCGAATCGACAGGCAGCCGCAGCCGATGCAGCCGTCGAGATTGTCGCGCAGCTTCGTCAGCTTCGTGATCCGCTCGTCCAGCTCCTGCCGCCAGCGCTCCGACATCCTTTGCCAGTCGGCGGTGGTCGGCGTGCGGTCCTCCGGCAGGGCGTTCAGCGCGTCGGCGATGGAGGCGAGCGAGATGCCCAGCCGCTGCGCCACCTTGATCACCGCCACCCGCCGCAGAACGTCGCGGGTAAAGCGGCGCTGGTTGCCGGCATTGCGCCAGCTGCGGATCAGCCCCTGCGCCTCGTAGAAATGGATGGTCGAGACCGCGACGCCGGACCGGCGCGCCACCTCGCCCACCGTCAGGTCCTTGTCGTAGTCCTCCGGCGACAGCATCCCGGCCCCCCTCCCCGTTTCCGCAACCCACCGTCCCGCCAGTCTGGCGCCATTTCCGCTTGACCTCAAGTTCTGTTGAGGTTTTAGCCTGCCCCGACTTTGCCGATGAAACAGGCAGTCTGCCGAGTGCGTAATCAGGGGAATGGGGACCGAATGACGAGGGGAAAGCTTGCCGCCCTGCGCGAGCGTCTGGCGGGATGGGGGGAGCTTGTGTTCCGGCCGATCCTGCCCGGTGCCACGCTGCGCGACCGCATGATCGCCTGCTGCGGCGCCCTGCTGGGCATCGCCGCAACCGGGCTGCTCTGCCGCAACATGCTGGACGTCATGTCCAGCGCGCCCGTGCTGGTTGCGCCGATGGGGGCGTCGGCGGTGCTGCTGTTCGCCGTGCCGGCCAGCCCGCTGGCGCAGCCCTGGTCGATCGTCGGCGGCAACACGCTGTCCGCCGTCGTCGGCGTGCTGGTCGCCGCCGTCATCCCGGACCCGATGCTGGCCGGAGCCGCCGCGGTGGCGCTGGCCATCGCCACCATGTCGCTGACCCGCTGCCTCCACCCGCCGGGCGGGGCCGCCGCCCTGACTGCGGTGCTGGGCGGGCCGGCGGTGACGGAGATGGGCATCAAGTTCGCCTTCTTCCCCGTGGCGGTGAACTCCATCCTGCTGCTGACCGCCGGGCTGATGTTCCACCGGCTGTCCGGCCACCGCTATCCGCACAAGGCGGTCAACACCCACCGCACCAGCGATCCGCCGCCGCAGCTGCGCCCCGGCCTGACCCAGGGCGACGTGGACGTGGCACTGCGCACGCTGGCCGAGACTCTGGACGTCAGCCGCGAGGATCTCGGCGCCCTGCTGGTCAATGCCGAGCTTCATGCGCTGGAACGCCTGCATGCCGACATCAGCTGCCGGGACATCATGTCCCGCGATGTCGTCTCGGTCACGCTGGACACCCATCCGCAGGTGGCCCGCGCCCGCCTGCTGGAACATGGGTTCCGCACCCTGCCGGTGGTGGATGCCCAGAATGCCGTAGTCGGCATCGTCGGACACGAGCAGCTGTCGCATGGAGACACCGGCCGCAGTGGCGCCCGCGTCGCCAGCGTCATGGCCCCGGCGACGGTCGAACTGCCGGATACCCCGGTCTTCCGCCTGCTGGGCCGCCTGTCGGACGGGCGCACCCATGACGTGGTGATCGTCGACCAGAACCGCCGCGTCCTCGGCATGGTCACCCAGACCGACCTGCTGGTGGTGCTGGCCCGCACCGCGCTTGCCCGTGCGGTGCAGACCGGCATCGACGGGCTGAGTGGCGGGCTGAACGGGACGCTGCCGCGCAACCCTCTGCGAGATGTTTCCGGCGGCCGGGCGTAGCGGCCGGATCCCGCGCCGCTTCCCCTTTGTCGGCCTTGGGACGGAGGGGGAGTGGAACATTTGAAACAGTATGAAACAGGAATTCAGGCCTGTTCCATTGTTCAACTCGCAGCCGGCAGGATCTTGCGACGTTAGGAGCGGCGAAGATGGCACCCGGCTGCACACGCTCTTTCTCCCGCACTCCGTGATAGGCTATTTTTCCTATCACAAATCGTCCCGAGGGATAAGCGTGGGCTCGAAATCGGTAATGCTCGCTTCTTCGCGATTGGGCTGCGAATACCTGACTGTTGGTGTGCTGAACTCTGGTGACGGGCACCTTGGAGACCAAGGCGTCACCAGAGTTCAAGGCCGTAATCGCCCACCGTCACCAAAGTTCAGTGGGTCCTCACGCGATGCGCGCCATCACCCGCTCGTTGATCGGCGGGCGCGAGGGGTAGAGGATCAGCCCTTCGGACGCTTCCTCGACGCGGGCGTCGGGATAGGCGGCCATGGCGTATTTCAGATTCGGGATGAACTTGGTCTTGAACTGGCGGACCAGGGCGTAACCGGCGCCGAATTGGCCATGCAGCGCCGCCCAGGTGATCGGCGTCGGCTTTTCCAGTGAATGCAGGCGGTAGGCGAGCCAGATATAGACGTCGAGCGCCATCGACTTGCCGCTGATCGCCTTCAGCGCCTCTTCCGCCACCGGAACCGGATGTTCGCGCAGTGCCTTGAAGAAGCTGTCGCTGAGCCGCACCGTCTCGGTGAACAGGGTTCCCTGGCGGTCGTCGGGCCGGCGCAGCTGGATGGCGTCGGCGACGATCGATTCCTTGCTCTGCCGCCGGCCGCCGTCGGCGTCGGTGAAGAAGGTGAGATGGCAGGCGGAAAGGCGTGCGGCCTGATCCTCCACATCGCGATAGGCTTTGCCGCAGATCGGAATGTCCATCCGCTTCAGCCAGTCATGCATCGAGCCGCCCAGTTCCACTTCCGGATTCCCAGTCTGGATGGCGCGGGTCTGGAGATAGAGCAGGATCATCCGCGCCCGGCTGCCATAGGGCACGCCGATTCGGCGGGTGACGCCGTTGCGATCCTCGATCACGCCGGGCTGGATCACCAGTTTGACCTTGTGGCCCGGCCGTTCCCAATGCTGGTCGTCGGGAAGCTGGCGGTGGGGCAGCGCCGTCTGGCAGAATCCGGCATAGGTGATGCCGAGCTTGCCGTTCTCCGCGGCCTGGACCGCGGCGGCGATGTCGATCAGCGGCCGTTCCTCGTCCGAAACGAGGGCCAGCGCACCGTCACGGCCGTGTGTCTCGATCAACCGATGAATGCTGCCCATGCCGCTCTCCCGTTCCTGGTCACCCGCTCTTGGCCTCCATGACCGTCCTGTGACCGCCGGATGACCGAACCTGCCAGATACAACACCCCGGATCGCGCCGAAGGCAATTTGAACCTTGGTGACGCAGGCTAATTGGAAGCTATTTGGAACCTGCTATTAGATTCGTCACCAAGGTTCAGGGGATAAGTCCGAGTCGCGTCACCACAGTTCAAGGATGGCGTCACCAGAGTTCATGGGGAAAACCGGAGTCCCTGTGGACGAATCGCGCTGCCGGGAGCCCTGCGGGTTTGAACCTTGGTGACGCCCGGGCAGGCGAGTCGCTGTGAATCGTGCGGGCGCGAGTCGTGGCGGGCGTCACCAAAGTTCAAGGATTCCAGCGGCCAAGTGAGGCGCGTTGGCGGGGGTATGGCTGCCGGCCATTGGATGGTTGGCTGTTCGCCCTTCATCGGCGCAGTGTTTGAATTCAATGGCTTACCCGTCATCCCCGCGGAGGCGGTCATTCGGGGAGCGCCGCATGGTAACCGGCCGGGTCGGCTGGAGTCCCGCCTTCGCGGGAATGACGCACAGAGGAGCGGGTGTGGGCTTTCCGGGGTTTGCGGCCGTTCATCGCCCCCTTTCCCGCCGATGCGTCACCAAAGTTCAAACGCCCGGTCGAGTCGATTTGGGACTGTCGGCGTCACCAAAGTTCAAACCATCGCGCCGGACATTTATGGCAGGGCGTCACCAAAGTTCAGGAGTCATGCCGAGTCGCTCCGGATGGGAGCGTCACCAAAGTTCAAACTCCGGAGGCTTGCCACTCCATTGCAGACCATCGGGGCGTCACCAAGGTTCAGGTCCTCCGGTTCCGCGGAACCGTGCGGCAGCGGCGGAGTTGTTTGCCCACGGGGCTGAACGGGCGGGGGAACATGGCGCAGGATGCGATGGCCACTTCGGTGGGAGGTTCGGCGGCGGAGTCCGGCAAGGTGGTTCTTGCTGCCATTGCCGCCAATCTGGCGGTCACCGTCACCAAATTCGTGGCGGCGTTCCTGACCGGCAGTTCGTCGATGCTGAGCGAGGCGGTGCATTCCCTGGTCGATAGCGGGAACGAGGCGCTGATGCTGGTCGGGCTGAAGCGGTCGCGGAAGCCGCCGGACGACAGCCACCCCTTCGGCTACGCGCGCGAGCTGTATTTCTGGACCTTCGTCGTGGCGCTGGTGATCTTCGCCGGCGGCGCCGTGGTGTCGATCTATGAAGGGGTGGAGAAGATCCTGCACCCGCAGCCGGTCGAATCGCCCTGGATCAACTTCGTGGTGCTGGGCATCGCCGTGGTGATGGAGGGGATCAGCTGGCTGGTGGCGCTGCGCGCCTTCAATGCCCGGCGCGGCGACGCCGGCGTGCTCGAGACCGTCCACGCCAGCAAGGATCCCACCATCTTCGTGGTGCTGTTCGAGGACAGCGCCGCCCTGGTCGGCCTGATCATCGCCGCCGCCTGCCTGTCCGCCGACCTGCTGCTGGACCAACCGGTGTTCGACGGCATCGGGTCGGTGCTGATCGGGCTGGTGCTGGCGGCCACCGCCGGCTTCCTCGTCTATGAGACGAAGAGCCTGCTGATCGGCGAATCGGCCCGTCCCGATCTGGTGCGCGGGGTGCGCGTCCTGCTGCGGGAGGAGCCCGCCATCGAGCGCGTCAACGAGGTGCTGACCACCCATCTCGGCCCCGAGGTGGTGATCGTCAATCTCAGCCTCGATCTGCGGGACGAGGTGAGCGCGGGCGAGGTGGAGAAGGCGCTGGCCCGCATCGACCGGCAGGTGAAGGAACGCTTTCCGGAGATCCGCCGCGTCTTCACCGAACTGCGGGCGGGGGCGACCCTGCCGAGGTGATTGTTGTGGCAACTCGCCGTGCCCTCCATTGACAAAGTTCCGGCAACTTGCTCAGACTCCGCCCGCCGATGTGGCCGTCCACACCGGGACCGGAGTCGAGGGGGAATGGCGGGAATGCTGCCGATGAAGAGCGGGGGCGGGGGCGACGAGATGCGCCAGCTGCGCGAGCGTCGCGGGGAGAACCAGACGCAGTTCGCCGAATGGCTGAACGCGCAGCTTGGCCGCAGCTATACCAAGGCGCGGATCAGCCGCTGGGAAAGCGGGGCGGAGCGGATCCCGCAGCAACTGGTCGATTTCCTGACCCGCCACAAGGCGGACGAGCGTCCCCGCGTCGCCACATATCTGGCCGTCGCCAACCAGAAGGGCGGCGTCGGCAAGACCGCCACCGCCGTCAATCTCGCCTATGCCCTGACGGAAGGGGGCGCGCGGGTCCTGCTGATCGACTGCGATTCGCAGAGCAACGCCACCGTCCATGTCGGCATCGGCAATGCCGCCATCGTCGCTTTGGAGCAGCAGCGCAAGACCCTCTACTACGTGCTGCGGTCGGAAGAGCCGCTGACCTCGGTCATCATGCCGACGGCGGAGCGCGGGCTGGATCTGGCGCCGGCCGGGCTGTCGCTGGCCGACGCCGACGTTGAACTGGCGGCGGATTCCACCGGCGGGCTGATCCTGCGGGAGAAGCTGGACGAGGTGCGCCACTCCTATGATTTCGTGGTGATGGACTGCGCGCCGAACCTGGGTCTGGTGACCGCCAACGCCCTGTCGGCGGCGGAGCTGGTGGTGGTGCCGGTGCAGACGGAGGCGCTGGCTCTGCTGGGCGTCAAGCGGCTGATCGACACCATCGGCCGCATCCGCCGCCGGGTGAACCCGACCCTGCGCATCGCCGGCATCATCCCGACCATGTACAACGACCGGCTGACCCAGGACCGCGCCACGCTGCAGGAGCTGCACGAATCCTACGCCGGTCAGGTGCCGGTCTTCGACCCCATCCCGCGCGCCACCGTCTATGGCAAGGCGGCGGCGGCCGGCATGATCACGCTGGCGGGCGATCCCAAGGCGCCGGGGGCCGAGACCTTCCGCGAGGTGGCGCGCCAGATCCGCGCCTATGCCCAGAACCGGGAGTTGCCGCATGTCGCGTAAGTTCGAACGCAAGACCCGCGAGCTTCTGGGCGGCGCCGGCGAGCCGGGCGGCGTGACGGGGGGCGGCATGACGGGCGGGCTGACGGTGGGCAGCGACCGGCTGTTCGGCACCTCGGCCGGTTTCCCGCATGTGGTGGAGCTGGACCTCGCCCGCGTCCACCGCAACCCCGACCAGCCGCGCCGCCATTTCGACGAGGCGGAGCTGCGCGGCCTGGCATCCTCCATCGAGCGGCACGGGCTGCAGAACCCGATCCTGGTCCGCCCGCTGCCCCAGGGCGAGTATCTGCTGATCGGCGGCGAGCGCCGGGTGCGTGCGCACGAGATGCTGGGCCGCAAGACGGTTTTCGCCATCCTGACCTCCGGCGATCCGGACGAGATCGGGCTGATCGACAATGTCCAGCGCGTCGATTTGAACGCGGTGGAGTATGCGGCGGCGCTGGCCCGGCTGATCGACAAGCACGGCTACACCCATGACGAGCTGGCCGCCGTGGTCGGGCGCGACCGCACCGACGTGACCAAGCTGCTGGCGATCATGAGCCTGCCGGCGGAGATGCGGGAGGAGTACGCGACCGCCTTCGCCCATGTCTCGCGCTCCGTCATGATCGAGATCGCCGCCGCCCCGGCTGACCTGCGGGCCGAGCTGTGGGAGCGCGCCAAGGAGGGGGCGAGCGTCAAGGCGGTGCGGCAGGCCAAGCGGGACCATGCCCAAGGGACTATTGCGGGGGCCGCTTCGGAAGCCACTCCGCCGGAGCCCGGCCCGAAGGAGGCGATGCGCTCGCTGCAGGCCAGCGTGAAGCGGATCATGCGCGACGTCGCCGTGGTGCGCGAGCAGCGCCGCCACCTCGATCCGGACAACCGCGAGCGGCTGATGCGGCTGCGGGCGGAAATCGACGCCATCCTGGAAGGGGTGGATGGCGGAGCGGATGACGGGGTGGAAAACGGGGCCTGACCGCTCAGGCCGCCAGCCGGCGGCGCCAGAAGGGGCGATCCCGCCAGCGGCGCTCCAGCCCGTACCAGGCGTGCAGATGGGCGCGGTAGGCGTCGCGGATCGGCGTCAGGCCGGCGGCATAACCGGAGAGTGCGTTCGCATCGCCGGACAGATGGCGGTCGGCGGCCTCCGCCGCGGCGAGGCCGGTGTAGAGCGCGTTGAAGATGCCCTGCGACGACAGCGGGTCGAACCCGAGGGCGGCGTCGCCGACCGCCAGCCAGCCCTCGCCCGAGGCGGGTGACAGGGTGCTGCTGTGGGCGGCGCAGAAGCCGCCTCTCCCCTCCCCCTGCCCTTCCGGCGTGAAGCCGCAGGCGCGCAACGAGTCCGAAAGCACGGGACAGCCGGGCAGCCGACGCAGCAGCGATGCGGCGTCGCGGGCATCGGCAGCGGCGGGCAGGTCGGCGTCGGTGTGGAAGGCGACGACCCGGCGGCCCTCGGGCAGCGGGGCGCTGTACCACCAGCCGTCCGGTTCGGCTTCGATCCAGGTCAGGCCGGACTGGCGGCCGGGGGCGTCCCTGCCATGGACCCAGCCGCAGACCAGCCGGTCCGACACCGTCCGCCGGGCGCCGAACCGCTTCGCCAGCGGCGAGCCGCGCCCGCCGGCATCGACCAGCAGCCGGGTACGCACGGGAAGGCGGCGGCCGGCGGTTTCCACCTCCAGCAGCCAGCCCTCCCCTGCCCTGTTCACCGACAAGGGCTGGGCAGGGACCAGCAGGGCGGCACCGCGCGACACTGCGACCCGGCGCAGCCAGCCGTCGAAACGGCCACGGTCGAGGTGCCAGCCCGGCCCGTCGAGGTCGCGCAGATTGTCGGCCTCGACCGGCTGCGGACCGCCCCAGACCGACCGGCCGCCATGGCAGGGGGAATGGCCTTCCGCCAGGAAAGCCTCCCACAGCCCCATGTCGGTCAGCAGGCGGCGGGCGGCCGGGGCCAGCGATTCGCCGATGCGGACGGCAGGGCCGTCCCGCCGGTCCAGCACCAGCACCCGGTGCAGCGGCGCGAGGTTGAGGGCGAAGGCGGCGCCGGCGGGACCTGCCCCCACCACGACCACGTCGGCCACGACCGCATCCGCCTCGATCGCGCCTGTCCGGATCACCGCAGCCCGCGCGGGAAGCGGCGGACCTTGTCGATCCGGCTGAGGTCGACCGGCTGGGTCGCCCGCAGCCCGGCACCGCCGCCCGACGGGGCCGGCGCCTTGGTGGACAGGGTGCGGTGGGCAGTGCGGACCGCCTTGGTGTCCACCGTGTCGTCCACGTCGGGGATGGGGATGTGCTGGTCCTCCACCTCGATCAGCGGCGGGAACAGCTTGGCGCCTTCCGGATCGGTCGGGCCGGGATTGACCTCCACCACGCCGAGATGGTCGAAGTGATGGATCATGTTGTTGATCTGGTCGGTGTAGCTGGTGGTGCCCAGCGGCGCCACCCAGGCGGCGCGGTTGGCGAAGGCGGCCAGACGCACCTGGGCCGGCTGGGCGGCGTCCATCACGATCCGGTAGTTCTCGCGGGTCAGCACCTCGTTCGGCACGCGGGCCGGCCAGAAGGTGGGAACGTTGGGGTCGTAGCCGGGATCGTAGCCGGAGCGGCAGCTGCCGGTGTCGGTCTGCCACGGCACCGCCATCCAGCGGGTGATGCCGCCGGGAAGCTGGCCATAGAGCGGGCCGTTGGGGATGGTCACCGTGTCGCTGGACAGGATGGCGCCCATGCCCGGCTCCACCCAGCCCTTCGGCGCATGGGCGAAACGGAACGGCTCCATATACATGGTGGAGGCGCGGACCGGCCAGGTCATTTCGCAGCCGGGATGGAAGGCGTCGGCCAGGCAGAAGTCCAGCGCCGCACGGGTCAGCACGTCGCCCTGTTCGTCGAGCGGCACCTGATCGAACTCGGTGTAGACCGGGACCTTGCCCCAGTCGTCGTCGAAATCGCCGGCGACCCACTGGTCGAGGAACTCCAGCTGGGTCTTTGTCAGCGAGGTGTATTGGCGCGGCGTCTGGGCCGGCGGGATGTTCATTGCGTCGCCATAGACCCAGGGCCAGGGCATCGGCGACCAGCTGTCGACATCGTCATGCCGGAAGGAGTTCTTCAGCACCCGCCGGGTTTCCTGGTTGGCGAGGCTGCGGTCGTTCAGCCGCGCGATCCATTCCGGCTTGGTGAAGTCGTTGGCGGAGTTCCAGCCGAACCCGGCGGCGAACCCGGCATTGACCCATTGCAGCCCGGTCATCCGCTCGAAAACCGGGTAGATGTCGTGGGTGAAGGAGGGACGGGTGGGCTTCGGCAGCGTGCCGGCCTGGATCGCCACGTCGCGCATCAGGTCCCACATGGTGCGGACGGACTTGCGCTGCGGCCCATAGTTCGGCGGGGCGACGACGATCCAGGCGGGGGTGACCGGCAGCTCCATGCCGTTCAGCGTGACCACCGCATCGACCGGCCCGTCCGAGGTGTCGTCGTGCCAGCCCTCGTTGTTGCCGAAGGTGATCGCCTTGGTGCCGTTGTAGGAGGAGGAGAAGCCGCGGCCGCCGGTGACCAGCAGGCGATGGTCGCCCTCCTCGCACCACATTCGGCCGAGATAGACCGGCTCGCCCTGGTGCATGAACTTGCCGGCGACCAGCTTGCGGCTCTGCTTGCCGTGGCCGGCGTGGATCTTGTGCTCGCCGGCATCCAGCACCAGCGCCTCGCGGTCGGTGACAGTCGGGTTGCGCAGGGTCGTCGGATCGGCGGAGGCCGCTTCGGGAATGTCGAGCGCCAGCTGGAAGCCGTACCAGGCCGACTTCTTGTTGGCGAGATGGACCTTCCAGGTGATGTCGGCGCCGCTGTCGGCGGCGGTCAGCTCGCGGACGATCCGGCCCATGGCATTGACGCCATAGATGCGGAAGCGCGCGGCCTGCGGCAGTAGCCGGCCTTCGGCGTCACGATAGGGGTTTTGCGCCGGGTCGTCGCCGGCCATCAGCGGCTTCGGGTTGGGCACCTCGGGACCGACGACATAGCCCTCCGGCGCGTTGCCGATGCGGGTGATGCCGATGGGCGGGTAGATCACCGCCTTGACGATGCAGTCGTCTTTGGGGAGCGGCGGCGCTTGGGTGCGCGGCTGCGTCGGCTGTTCCAGCGGCTGGCCGTTGGCCTGATGGCGGACATCGGCGCCGTGGTTGTAGACCACCTTGCGCACCGCGGCGATGCTGCCCTGCGGCGCCTGCTCCACCGGCGTGCGCCAGATGTTGAAGGCCAGCTCCTGCCCATAGTCGCCCTGGCCGCGGGCGCAAACATCCTGCTTCGGCAGGATCAGCGTCGCCACCGGCTGGTAGGGATACCGGTCGGTCGGCCATTCCTCCGTCGCCTTGTCCAGCGGATAGCCGGCGCTTTTGGGAACCACCTGCACCATGAAGGTGAAGCGGTATTCGTCCTCCAGCAGCCGGTTGGCGAGGTCGGTGGCGAGATAGTTCTTGTCGTCGGTCGGCACGTTGACCGCCGGATGCCCCGGCGGCGGCGCTTCCGGCACCAGCGAGTATTTGGCGTAATGGTCGGGGCCGAAATCGAAGGGCAGAATCGCCCAATATTGGGTGGTCAGCACGCTGCCGTCCACCTGCGCCGACATGGCGTTCAGGATGCCGTCGGTCTTCGGGTGCTTCTTGAGATATCCGGGATAATCCTTCAGGACCGTGCCGGCATAGGTGAACTCGCACATCTCCTCCGCGTTATCGACGAAGAAGACGGGAAAGTTCTGCATGATGAAGTCGGCGACGTCGCCCGTCTCGCCCAGCGCGTTGACTCCATCGACGCCCCAAACCTTCAGCCCGATGCCGAGCGTCGATCCCAGATCCGGCGAGGTCGGGCTGGTGTCGCTGGAAAAGCGCATCCAGGCCGGCAGCTCGTCCCTGGCGAAGACGCCGACGCGCAAGCACTCCGGCCGGTTCGGGTCCATCACCAGTCGGCCATGGGCGGCGCCGTGCAGCTTGCGGAACACCGCGCGTTCCGCCGGCGTCTGGCCCAGCGCGATGCGCTTCATCTGACCCATGGCGATGAACATCTCGTCCAGCCGCTGGGTGGCGTTGGTCGCGCAGTCGAAGCACGGGGGAATCGTGGAGGAATCTTTGGCCGTCATACGCTCCGTCTCCTGAATCATCCGGCGGGGGTGTCGGGAAGGGTGGATACGCGGATAGAAAAGTTGTTTTGATGAATGGAATTTCCCGTTACGTGAGTCGTGCTTACGCGAGCATTCCAAGAGTTTCCACTGGAAATAATCTGTCACGCCCACATTTTTACCGTATCGGAGAGCGAACGGTGATGGTCGCCGTTTAAGTTGAGAGAAATCGTCGGTATGCGTCTCGCCGATCCGGAGACGCCGATGTGGGGCGTCCCACATTCATGCATTGCGTCGGTGTGGCTCCCTCTGCCCTGCTCTCCCCGGACGGAGAGGGGATCCCGCCTTCCCCGCGCCGGTGTATGATGGGCGCGCCATTCCGCAGGGGCCGACCGAGAATGACCGATAATTTCTTCGACATCGCCGCCGCACGCTTCCCCGCCGATGCCGACGCCCCGTTCATCGAGCTTGAGTCCGGACGACGCTACAGCTATCGCGACTTGAGGGAGATCAGCGGCCGCTATGCCCGGCTGCTGACGGAGTTGGGTGTCGCCAAGGGCGACCGGGTGGCGGTGCAGGTGGAGAAGTCGGCGGAGGCGGTCTTCCTCTATCTCGCCTGCCTGCGCGCCGGGGCGGCCTATCTGCCGCTGAACACCGCCTACACCAAGGCCGAGGTCGGCTATTTCCTGGGCGATGCGGAGCCGAAGGTTTTCGTCTGCACGCCGGGAAACGCGGCGGCGCTCGCCGGCACCGCGGCGGCGGCCGGGGTGGGCACGGTGCTGACGTTGGGCACCGATGGTGGCGGAAGCTTGGCCGAGCGGGCTGTGGGGCTGGATGCGGACTTCGGCACCGTGGCCTGCGGGGCGGACGATCTGGCGGCGATCCTCTACACCTCCGGCACCACCGGGCGGTCGAAGGGGGCGATGATGAGCCACCGCAACCTGTCCTCCAACGCCGCCACCCTGCACCGCATCTGGGGGTTCAGGCCGGACGACGTGCTGCTGCACGCCCTGCCGATCTTCCACACCCACGGCCTGTTCGTCGCCACCAACTGCGTGCTGATGAACGGGACCGGCATGCTGTTCCTGTCGAAATTCGATGCCGACGCCGTTTTCCGCCTGCTGCCGCGCGCGACCGTGATGATGGGGGTGCCGACCTTCTACACCCGCCTGCTGACCGACCCGCGCCTGACGCCCGAGGCGGCGGCCCATATGCGGCTGTTCATCAGCGGCTCCGCCCCGCTGCTGGCCGACACACACCGGGAGTTCCGCGAGCGCACCGGCCACGCCATCCTGGAGCGCTATGGCATGACCGAGACCGGGATGCTCACCTCCAACCCGCTGGACGGCGAGCGCATCCCCGGCACCGTCGGTTTTCCCCTGCCCGAGGTGTCGGTGCGGGTGGTGGACGAGAAGACGGGGGAGCCGGTCGCCGACGGCGGGATCGGCGTGCTGGAGGTGAAGGGGCCGAACGTCTTTTCCGGCTATTGGCGCATGCCGGAGAAGACGGCGCAGGAGTTCCGCCCCGGCGGCTGGTTCATCACCGGCGATGTCGGACGCATCGACGAACGCGGTTATGTCCACATCATCGGCCGCGCCAAGGATCTGGTGATCTCCGGCGGCTTCAACGTCTACCCCAAGGAGGTGGAGACGGCGATCGACGCCATCGGCGGCGTGGTGGAATCGGCGGTGATCGGCGTTCCGCACCCGGATTTCGGCGAGGCGGTGGTGGCGGTGGTGCTGCGCCGGTCGGGTGCCGAAGCCATTGACGAGGCGGCGGTGATCGGCGCCTGCAGGGAGCAGCTCGCCAACTTCAAGGTGCCGAAGGCGGTGGCCTTCGTGGATGAGTTGCCGCGCAACGCCATGGGCAAGGTGCAGAAGAACCTGCTGCGGGAGACGTACAAGGGTCTGTTCGGGTGAGTGCCGGGGGGCTGGTCCGGCCCCCAAGAAATCGCTTGTCCATCGTGGCCGCTGGGAGCAAAGCTCGCGCACCAAGCCCGCCCTACCCCTTTATATGGAGTAGAGGGGCGCCGACCTTCCGCTGCGTGCCTCGCAATGATGACCCTTCTCCACCGCGCCGTCCTTCTGCTGGGGCTGGTGGCGGCCCTGCCTGTCTCCACTTTGCCCGCCTCCGCCATGGCCGGAGAACGCAGCTATGCCGCCACCCATGGCGCCGCTCCCTTCGTGACGGAGCATCTGATCCCGGGGTCGGACCTCGACCTCGACCGGGTGGATCTGACGCTGCCGGTGACCAATGTGGTGGCGCTGACCATCGACGACGGGCCGGACGCCAACGACCCGCGCATCCTCGACATCCTGCGGGCTCATGAGGCGAAGGCGACCTTCTTCTACATCGGTGCCAAGATCCCGGCCCATCAGGACATCGCCCGGCTGGTCGCGGCATCGGGCAACGAGGTCGGCAGCCACACCCAGACCCACCCGATGACCACCGACCTCAAGCCGGCCCAGCGCGAGTGGAATCTGGCGCAGGCGGAAGCGGCGCTGGCCTCCGTCGGGGTGACGGCGACTTGGTTCCGGCCGCCCTATGGCGACGTCGACGACGCGTTGGCGCATCTGGCGCGCAGGCATGGCATGAAGACGGTGCTGTGGACTGCCGACAGCCAGGACTGGAAGGACACCGGTCCCGACATCATCCGCCGCCGCGTGGTCGAACGGCTGGCGCCGGGGGCGGTCGTGCTGATGCACAGCACGAAGGCCGCCACGGTCGCGGCATTGCCGGCGATTCTGGAAGAGGGAGAGCGACGGGGATACCGCTTCGTCACCATGACGGAGTGGGAGGCCACGATGCGCGATGCGGTCACGCCCTCGTTGGCGCTTTTGCATCCGGCTCCGCATCGGCGGTGACGCCGCTGCCCGCTCCCCGCTGCCAGAGATGCAAGGATGTCCCATCGGCGGGGATGGCATGCTGATGTAGGATGGCGGCGGAGCAGCGCCCGATGTCCGCGGCGGCTGCCGGGAATGCCGCCATGCCTGTCGAACCCTTCACCCTGATCCTCTCCCTGCTTCAGCAGATGTGCGTCTATCTGGTGATCGCCTATCTGCTGAGCCGGACGCCGCTGTTCCTGCCGCTGACCCATGTGACGGTGCGCTGGCCGCACAAGCTGGCCTGCTACGTGATCTTCTCGATCTTCTGCATCATGGGCACCTATTTCGGCCTGCACATCGACGACAGCATCGCCAACACCCGCGCCATCGGCGCGGTTCTGGGCGGCATCTTCGGCGGGCCGTCGGTGGGGCTGGCGGTCGGGCTGACCGGCGGCATGCACCGCTATTCGCTGGGCGGCATGTCGGCGCTGGCCTGCGCCATCTCCACCATGGCGGAGGGGCTGATCGGCGGGCTGGTCCATCGCCATATGGTGCGCCAAGGCCGGATCGAGCCGCTGTTCAACCCGCTGCGCGTCGGCGCCGTCACCTTCGTGGCGGAGGTGGTGCAGATGCTGATCATCCTGGCGGTGGCCCGGCCCTTCGAGGCGGCGGTCCATCTGGTCGAGGTGGTGGCGGCCCCGATGATCGTCGCCAACACGCTGGGGGCGGCGCTGTTCATGCGCATCCTGCTGGAGAGGCGCGTCCTGGACGAGAAGCAGTCCAGCGCCTTCTCCGCCAAGGCGCTGAAGATCGCCGCGCGCTGCGATGGCGTGCTGCGCGGCGGCTTCAACAGCGAGAACAGCACCCGCGTCGCCCGCATCATCTATGAGGAGACCGGCGTCGGCGCCGTCGCCATCACCGACCGCGAGAAGCTGCTGGCCTTCATCGGCATCGGTGACGACCATCACCTGCCCGGCACGCCCATCAGCTCGCGCCAGACGCACCAGGCCATCGCCAACAACCAGGTGATCTATGCGGACGGTAACGAGGTGGCCTATCGCTGTTCCATCAGCCCGACCTGCCGGCTGGGGGCGGCGCTGGTGATCCCACTGGTCGGCGAGGATGGCGGGGTGATCGGCACCATCAAGCTGTACGAGCCGAAGACGAAGATCTTCTCCACCATCAACCGGACGCTGGGAGAGGGCGTGGCCCGGCTGCTGTCCAACCAGATCCTCGCCGGCCGCTACGAGCAGCAGAAGGCCCTGCTGGCGCAGTCGGAGATCAAGCTGCTGCATGCGCAGGTGAACCCGCATTTCCTGTTCAACGCGCTGAACACCATCTCCGCCGTCATCCGCAACGATCCGGAGCGGGCGCGCCAGCTGGTGCAGAACCTGTCGACCTTCTTCCGCAAGAACCTGAAACGCCCCAGCGAGACGGCGACGCTGGCCGACGAGGTCGAGCATGTCAGCGCCTATCTGCAGATCGAATTGGCGCGCTTCACCGGCCGGCTGGCGGTGGAGATCGACGTGCCGGACGATTTGCGCAATGCGGCACTGCCGGCCTTCTCGCTCCAGCCGCTGGTGGAGAATGCGATCAAGCACGGCACGGCGCAGCTTCTCGGCGACGGCCATGTCCGCATCGCCGCGAGGCGGGATGGCGGCGACCTGCTGCTGTCGGTGGAGGACAATGCCGGGCTTTACGAGTCCAAGCCGGGCGGCGACGGGCTGGGCATGACCATCGTCGACCGTCGCATCCGCAACCGCTACGGTGAGGCGTATGGCGTGTCCATCGCCTGCGACCCCGATGTCTTCACCCGCGTTACCCTGCGCCTGCCGCTGCCCGTCGAAGAGACCGTCCCCGTATGATGGCCCGCCCATGATGAACATCCTGATCGTCGACGACGAGCCGCTGGCGCGGGAGGAACTGCGCCGGATGCTGGAGGAGGCCGCCGATATCCGCGTCGTCGGCGAATGCGCCAACGCCATCGAGGCGATCGGCGCCATCAACCGGCAGTCGCCCGACGTGGTGTTCCTCGACATCCAGATGCCGCGGGTCAGCGGGCTGGAAATGCTGAGCATGCTCGACCCCGATCGCATGCCGCGGATCGTCTTCCTGACCGCCCATGACGAGTATGCCGTCAAGGCATTCGAGGAGCATGCCTTCGACTATCTGCTGAAGCCGGCCGACCCGGCGCGGCTGGCGAAGACCCTGCAGCGCCTGCGCCGGCAGCATGCCCCGCAGGAAGTCGGCGTCCTGCCGGGAGCGGCCGAGCTGCGCCACATCCCCTGCACCGGGGTCAACCGGATCACCCTGATGAAGCTGGCGGATGTGGAGTATGTCGTCTCCCGCCCGGCCGGCGTCTATGTGGTGGGAGAGGACGGGCAGGAGCGCTTCACCGAACTGACGCTCCATACCATCCAGGAAAAGAGCCAGCTGTTCCGCTGCCACCGCCAATTCCTGGTCAATCCGGAGCGCATCCGCGAGATTCACTTCGTCGACGGCGGTCTGGCGGAGATCCTGACCACCGGCGGCCACACCGTGCCGGTCAGCCGGCGCTTCCTGGGGCCGCTGAAGGAACGGCTGGGGATGGGGTGAGGCTGCGGCTGGTCTCGGAAACCCTTCTCCCCTTACGGGGCGGGATGAGGGGTGCTGCCGGCTGGAAGCCGGAAGGAAATTCAGGTTTGCACCCCCTCACCCCAACCCCTCTCCCGCAAGGAGAGAGGGGCTTTGTCAGATGGACAAGCGCAGCGGGCCGGTGTACAAACCGCCCGACTGAGGTGAGTGTGCGCTCACTTCCCTAATGCACCCAGTTTTTGAAAGACAGCAGCCCATGGCTCCACGCCTGGACAGCCGCGCCCGGCGGCGGGCCATCGTCGATGCCGCCTTGCCGGTTTTCGCGCGCAAGGGCTTCGCCGCGACCACCACGAAGGAGATCGCACAGGCCGCCGGTGTGTCCGAAGGCCTGATCTTCAAGCATTTCCCGTCCAAGGCCTCGCTCTACGAGGCGATCTTCCTCAGCTGCATCGACGGCGATCCGGAATATGAGCGGCTGATCGCCCTGCCGCCCGGCACCGCGACGCTGGTGCAGATGATCCAGGGGCTGGTCGGCTATTTCGTCATGGAGGTCCCGGCCGACCCCAACGAACGGGCGCGCCAGCGCCTGTCGGTCATCAGCCTGCTGGAAGACGGGGAGTTCATGCGGCAGGTCTATGAGGGAATCCGCAGCCGGTTCCTGCCCTGCTTCACCGCCTCCATCGATGCCGCCATCGCCGACGGCGATCTGGTGCCCGGCCCGATCGATGCGGAGAGCGGGCTCTGGCTTGCCGAGCATCTGTGCGAGATGATGGCGACCGTCTGCCTGTCCGGCGGCACGGTGGTTCCCTACAGCTGCGGCCGTCCTGAGCTTGCGCGGCGGACCGCATGGTTCATCCTGCGCGGGCTCGGCCTGCGCGACGAGGCCATCGCGGCGCAGGAGCGCAGCGGGCATCTGGTCTTCGTGCCTCCCCCACCGCCGCCGGAAGGCGGACCAAGAAATGACGAATCCACACCCGAGAGAGCGGAGTAGCCGATCGTGACCCTGGATCATTCGCCAAAGACCGAGACGTCGTTCGGGCATCCGGCGTCGGAGCCGGGCCACGGCACGCCGCCGTCCCCGCCCCGCCCCCCGCGCAAGCCCGTCACGCGCGGGCGGCTGACCGTGCGCATCATCATCATGCTGGTGGTGCTGGGGCTGCTGGGGGCGGCGCTGTACGGCTTCAACACCTTCCGCGCCAAGGCCATCGCCGACTTCTTCGCCAACAACAAGCCGCCGCCTACCCCGGTGGCCTTGGCGGAGGCGACGGTGCAGACCGTGCCGAAATACCTGTCCGCCATCGGCACGCTGCAGGCGGCGCGTCAGGTGACGGTGGCGCCCGAGGTCGCGGGTCGGGTGGACCGCATCCCCTTCGAATCGGGCGCCCGCGTCAAGGCCGGCGACCCGCTGGTGCAGCTGAACGACGCCACCGAGCAGGCCGACCTGCTGGCCCAGCGCGCCCAGGCGCGGCTGGCGGAGCTGAACCTGGAACGCTACCGCGACCTGCGCCGCAGCCAGGCCACGCCCCAGAGCAACGTCGACCAGTATCAGGCGCAGCTCGACGAGATCAACGCCAACATGAAGCGCACCAGCGCCCTGATCGGCCAGAAGCTGATCAAGGCGCCGTTCAACGGCGACCTGGGCATCCGGCAGGTGAATGTCGGCGATTACGTCAATCCCGGCGCCACCATCGTCACGCTGACCGACCTGTCGCAGCTCTACATCAACTTCACCCTGCCGGAGCAGGCCTTCCCCAGGCTGTCGGTCGGCCAGGACGTGCTGATCAACGTCGACGCCCTGCCCGGCCGCGATTTCGGGGCGAAGATCACGACCATCGAGCCGCAGGTCAGCGCGGAAACCCGCGCGGTCAAGGTGCAGGCGACCATGGACAACCGCGAGCGCCTGCTGCGGCCGGGCATGTTCGCCAATGTCCGCGTCGTCCTGCCGCCGCAGCCCAACACCCTGACCGTGCCGGAAACCGCGGTGGACTACACCGTCTACGGCGATTCCGTCTTCGTCGCGACCCAGCAGAAGGGCGAGGACGGCAAGGAGCAGCTGGTGGTGGAACGCAAGGCGGTGAAGACCGGCGACCGTCTGGCCAACCGGGTGGAGATCCGCAGCGGCATCAACCCCGGCGACCGCGTCGTGGTGTCGGGCCAGCTGAAGCTCGCCAACGGCGCCGCCGTCGTCCCGGCCGAGAGCAACCCGCTGACCCCGCCGCAGTCCCTGCCGCAGAACTGAGGCCGACGCCATGGGCAATTTCACCGACATCTTCATCCGCCGGCCCATTCTGTCCGTCGTGGTCAGCCTGCTGATCCTGCTGGTCGGGGCCCGCGCGATGCTGGAGCTGCCGATCCGGCAGTATCCGCAGTTGCAGAACACGGTCATCACCGTGACCACCAGCTATCCCGGCGCCTCGCCCGAACTGATGCAGGGCTTCATCGCCACGCCGATCGAACAGGCGGTGTCCTCGGCCGAGGGGCTCGACTACCTGACCTCCTCCTCCACCCAGGGGCAGAGCGTCGTCACCGCCTATGTCCGGCTGAACTTCGATCCCAACGTCGCGATGACCGACGTGATGGCGAAGGTACAGCAGGTGAAATACCAGCTCCCGCGCGAGGCCAACGACCCGGTCATCCTGAAATCGACCGGCGAGACGACCTCGATCCTCTATATGGGCTTCTCCAGTCCCGACCTGTCGGGGGCGGCGATCTCCGACTATCTGACCCGCGTCGTGCAGCCGGTGCTGTCCACGGTGGACGGCGTGGCGCGCGCCCAGATCCTGGGCGGCCAGACCTTCGCCATGCGCCTGTGGCTGGACCCGGTCAAGATGGCGGCGCGCGGCATCTCGCCCGCCGACGTGTCGGCCGCGGTCACCGCCAACAACTACCAGTCGGCGCCCGGCCAGACCAAGGGCGTCTTCGTCATCTCCAACGTCACCGCCAACACCGGCCTGACCGACGTCGAGCAGTTCCGCGACATGGTGGTGAAGGCCAAGGACGGGGCGCTGGTGCGCATGCGCGACATCGCCACGGTCGAGCTCAGCTCCCGCAGCTTCGACGCCAGCGTGGCGATGAACGGGCAGCAGGCGATCTTCATCGGCGTCGACGCCACCCCCACCGGCAACCCGCTGAACATCGTCGCCGACATCCGCAAGATGGAACCGGACCTGCGGCGCAACCTGCCGCCGGACATGAAGATGGAGATCGTCTATGACAGCACCCGCTTCATCCAGGCGTCCATCGACGAGGTGGTGAAGACGCTGCTCGAGGCGGTCGCCATCGTCATCGTCGTCATCTTCCTGTTCCTGGGGTCCTTCCGGTCGGTGTTGATCCCGATCGTCACCATTCCGCTGTCGATCATCGGCGCCGCCACCTTCATGCTGGCGATGGGATTCTCGCTGAACCTGCTGACGCTGCTGGCGATGGTGCTCGCCATCGGCCTCGTGGTGGACGACGCCATTGTGGTGGTGGAGAACATCCACCGGCATATCGAGCACGGAAAATCGGCGGTCGCCGCATCGCTGATCGGCGCGCGCGAGATCGTCGGGCCGGTCGTCTCCATGACGATCACGCTGGCGGCGGTCTATGCGCCCATCGGCCTGCTGGGCGGCCTGACCGGCGCGCTGTTCCGCGAGTTCGCCTTCACGCTCGCCGCGGCGGTGATCGTGTCGGGTGTGGTGGCGCTGACGCTGTCGCCGATGATGTGCTCTGTCATCCTCAAGGAGGGCGGGTCCCAGGGCCGTTTCGCCGCCTTCCTCGACCGCCGGTTCGAGAAGCTGGCGGATTGGTACGAGCGGCGGCTGCACGGCACGCTGGACTATCGGGCGGCCACGCTGCTGTTCGCGGTCGGCATCCTGGCCAGCGTCGGCTACCTGTTCGCCAATACCATGTCGGAACTGGCGCCGGAAGAGGACCAGGGCATCCTGTTCGGCATCTCCAAGGCGCCGCAATACGCCAACCTCGACTACATCGACAGCTTCGGGAAGCAGATCGACGAGACCTTCGCCAGCTTCCCCGAGACCGACACCCGCTTCGTCCTGACCGGCATGCCCACCCTGAACCAGGGCTTCGCCGGCATGATCCTGAAGCCCTGGGACGAGCGCGAACGGTCGGCCAAGGAACTGCAGCCGCTGGCCCAGGCGGAGCTGAGCAAGGTGACCGGCATCAACGTGTTCCTGGTGTCGCCCCCTGCCCTGCCCGGCTCCACCGGCGGCCTTCCGGTGCAGATGGTGATCTCCAGCCCCGGCGATTACCGGACGATCTACGACGCCATCGAGCGGATCAAGGACGCCGCCACCAAGAGCGGCATGTTCATCATCACCGACAGCGACCTGCAATATGACAGCCCGGTCGTCCGGCTGAAGATCGACCGCGCCAAGGCGGCCGACCTCGGCCTGACCATGCAGTCAGTGTCGAGCACGCTGTCGGTGCTGGTCGGCGGCAACTACGTCAACCGCTTCAACCTGAACGGCCGCTCCTACGAGGTCATCCCGCAGGTGCCGCGGGCCGACCGCCTGACGCCGGAATCGCTGACCGGCTATTACGTCACCTCAGGTTCCGGCGCCCAGATCCCGCTGTCCACCGTGGTGTCGGTGGAAACGGCGGTGGAGCCCAACGCGCTGAACAAGTACAACCAGCTCCCCTCGGCCACCTTCTCCGCCGTGCCGATGCCGGGTGTCTCCATGGGGCAGGTCGTCGACTTCCTGGAGGAGCAGGCGCGCATCAACCTGCCGGCCGGCTTCAACCACGCCTATTTGTCGGAATCGCGGCAGTTCGTGACCGAGGGCAGCCAGCTGATGGTCACCTTCGCCTTCGCGCTGGTCGTCATCTATCTGGTGCTGGCGGCGCAGTTCGAATCGCTGCGCGACCCGCTGGTGATCCTGGTGTCGGTGCCGATGTCGATCTGCGGCGCGCTGCTGCCGCTGTTCTTCGGTCTCGCCACCATGAACATCTACACCCAGGTGGGTCTGGTGACGCTGATCGGCCTGATCTCCAAGCACGGCATCCTGCTGGTGGAGTTCGCCCGCGAGATGCAGCTGAACGAAGGCGTGGACCGCCGCACGGCGATCGAGCACGCGGCCCGCGTCCGCCTGCGCCCGATCCTGATGACCACCGCAGCGATGGTGGTCGGCCTGCTGCCGCTGCTGACCGCGGCGGGTGCCGGTGCGGCCAGCCGCTTCTCCATCGGCCTCGTCATCGTGGCCGGCATGCTGATCGGCACGCTGTTCACGCTGTTCGTTCTGCCGGCGGTCTACACTCTGCTGGCCAAGGACCACTACGCCGCCTCGCGCTCCACCCGCGCGGAGGAGCTGCGCAGCATGACCTGACGCACCGTCGGTCTGCAGTGCGGGCAAAAGAAAGGCCCCTCCCCGACCGGGAGGGGCCTTTTTCCTTTTGCCGTCCAGTTGATCCGGAGCGCGAAAACGGCCTACTGGACGCTAAGTAGAAGATCATCAGAGAACATCGGCAAGAATCGTAAGGGGTAACTATAAGACTGTTGCGGAAATGATCGTCTATTGTGTTTAATAAACTTTCGTATGTATTTGCCATTGATCTCAGGAATGTAACAGAATTTACCACCTATTCGATGAATCCAGGAAAAATGCCTCACCAATGCCCCAGCCGTCCGACCATCGTGGCGCCGCATCGCAACCGCTAAGGATACGGATCAATGGCCACGACCTCCGGGAACTCGACCATCATCGTGACCGCCGAAGGCACCGAACAGGCGCACTTCAACCTGCTGGTGGACGGCAAGAAGATCGGTGATGGCACCACGGGTGCCACGGCCAAGGACTTCGTCTTCAAGACGGATCTCGCAGAGGACCAGGCCCACAAGGTGCAGGTCCAGTACGACAACGACGGATATGTGAACGGCAAGGACCGCAACCTGATCGTCAACGAGATCACGATCAACGGCAAGTCGGTCCTGCCGACCGACGACATCGTCACCTACGACAAGGGCGCGCTGGACGGCCGCGACGTGGTCGATGGGCAGGATGGCCTGTGGTGGAACGGCGCGTTGGTCGTGAACGCCGGCAAGACCTATTTCGCCGGGGACGAGGTGGCGGCGCCCGCCGACCCCACGCCGGTGGAGCCGGCGCCCGTTCAGCCCGCACCCGCCCAGCCGACGCCCGCCCAGCCGACGCCCACTGAGCCGACGCCGACCGAGCCCACGCCCAGCGTGCCGAAGCCGAGCGGTCCCGGCTTCTACGTCGCCAAGAACGGCAACGACAGCTGGTCGGGCAAGCTGGCCGCCCCCAATGCCGACGGCACCGACGGCCCCTTCGCCTCGCTGCAGAAGGCGCAATCCGCAATGCGGTCGAGCGATATCGACACGACCTATGTGCGCGGTGGTGACTATTATCCGAACAATCCGATCTGGCTGGACGGCCAGGATTCGGGCGTGACCTTCACCGGCTACGGCAACGAGAAGGCGGTGATCCACGGCAGCGCGCAGGCGTCCGTGTCGTTCGGCCTCGGCGGCGCCAAGGACGTGACCATCGAAGGCCTGACCTTCACCGGGGGCGTCGCCAACGGCCACTATGTCTTCGCCGACAACGCCGCCGGCCTGACCTTCGCCAACAACACCGTGTCGGGCGGCGGCTATGGCATCACGGTGCAGAACAGCGCCAATAGCCAGGTCGTCGGCAACCAGTTCGACCGCACCGGTGCCGAGGCCATCTTCGTCAAGGCCGGTTCCGACGCCACGGTGGTGTCCGACAATCTGATCAAGCATCCGAACGCTGCCGACCGCGGCGACGCCGGGATCTGGGTCAACGGCAGCTCCGACGTCAAGATCACCCACAACCAGATCGAGAGTTCGCCGGAGAAGGCCATCGCCGTCGGCTCGGTCCAGACGGACGGCAGCGACGCGACCTACCGCGCGACCATCGCCTTCAACAAGGTGATCGACGCCAACCTGGAATCGAACGACGGCGGCGGCATCTACTTGATCAACCGCCAGCAGGATCTGACCGATCACACCGTCGTCAACAACGACGTGTCCGGCACCACGGCCACCAACCCCTCGGGCAGCGTTGCGAGCTGGGGCATCTATCTCGACGACTGGACCAGCGGCGCCACGGTGAAGGGCAACGTCGTCCACGACAACATCGGCGGCGTGTTCCTGCATGGCGGATGGGAAAACACGGTCACCGAGAACATCATCGCCGGCAACAGCGGTGCCCAGATCGGCCTGCAGCAGCCCGTCGCCTGGGGCGGCTGGAAGGGCAAGGAGATGAGCGGCAACGACATCTCCGGTAATGTCGTCGACGTCAGCGAGGGCATGGCCGTCCACATCTACGGTCCGGCCGGTGTCGGCAACATCCACAACAACTTCTACAGCAACCTCGACGCGTCCAAGGATCTCTTCGACGTCTGGCCGCAGGTGATGGCCGGCGGCGGCAAGGGCAATCTGGCGGAGTGGCACGCCGCCGGGTACGACAAGGGCTCCGTCACGCTGAACCCGGGCTTCGTCAATCCGGGTGCGGACGACTTCAGCCTGGCGGCGAACTCGCCCGTCTATGGGCAGGGCTTCGACCACATCCCGTACGACGACATCGGATTGCTGGGCTGATCGGCCCATCCGCTCGAACCACCTGACTTGAAAGCGGGCCGCCCGGCGTCGGGCGGCCCGTTCTTGTTCGTGGCGACCGCCCGCAGCCCCTGCCCACGCCCCTCCGCCGTAACCGAAATGCCGCCGCCGGTGTTACCTGACCGGTGACGCGGGAATTGGGGGGCGGTGATGGAGCATCTGCGGCGGTGGTGGGCGATTGTCGTCGACGCGGCCTATGGCTGGATCAATGACGATGCGATGAGCATGGCCGCGTCCATCGCCTTCTACACCATCTTCTCACTGGCGCCGCTGGCGATCCTGGTGATCGCGCTGGCCGGGCTGGTCTTCGGCGACGAGGCGGCACGGGGGGCGCTGGTCGACCAACTGTCGGCCCTGGTCGGGCGGGAGGCCGGCCAGACCCTGCAGGACCTGATCGCGCGGGCCGGCGCGCGGGAAACCGGCTTGGTCGCGAGCATCATCGGCATCGGCACCATCATCGTCGGCGCCACCACCGTCTTCGTCGAGCTGCAGACCGCGCTGAACCGCATCTGGAAAGTGGCGGCACCGCAGGAATCGACCATCACATGGCTGGTGCGGGTACGGCTGAAAGCGCTGGCGCTGATCGGGGCGATCGGGTTCCTGCTGATCGTCTCGCTGGTGGTCAGCGCCGCCCTGGCGGCGGTCGGCACCTGGGCTACCGGGTGGGCCGCCGGCTATCTGCCGGCGATGCCGTCGCTGTTGTGGCTGTTCGACATGGTGGTCTCCTGGACGGTGCTGACCGGGCTGTTCGCGATGATCTACCGGATCCTGCCGGACACGCGCATCCGCTGGACCGACGTGTGGCTGGGGGCTGCGGTCAACGCCTTCCTGTTTGCGGTGGGCAAGTTCCTGATCGGTTTCTACATCGCCACGAGCGGGGTGGTAACGGTCTATGGCGCGGCCGGATCCTTCGTGCTGATCCTGCTGTGGGTCTATTACTCGGCCGTCATCTTCCTGTTCGGAGCGGAACTGACACGCGCCTATTCGGAGCGCAAGGGCAGCCGGTCGCATCATCCGCCTTCAATCGACCGCCCCGCTACCGAAGGTTCCTCTACCGGCCGCAGCAGCCCCGCCCCAGCGTCATCAGGATCTGCCGTGCCTTGAAGGCTTGGCGGTCGAGCGGCGGCTCGTCCGGGGCGAAGCGGGCCTGGGCCTCGCGGTAGCGCTCGTAGGAATCATCGTTGAACAGCCGGCGCAGGTTGGCCAGCGCCTTGCGCAGCGGCGTGGGGCAGGGGGCGGATTGGGTGGACATGGCTGGGTCTCCGGGATGCTGTCCGGCACTGTGGGACGTCCCACACTAGCGCGGCGCCGTTGCGCAATGGGCCGATTCCCGGCGAACGGCGGCATCCTGGCGCCGAGCGGCGCTATGGCGACTTGAGCGGCGCCGCTCGCCCCCTGCCGGCTGCCGCTCGGCACGTCCTGACTGCCGCTCGCGGCATTCCACCCCACGGGTTCGAGGTGGCGGCGTAGACCGATGGCACGTCCTTTTCAGGAGAGCCGTCATGGATCACGCACTAACCTTTGTGATCGCGACACTCTGCATCCTTACGCTCTGCTACCGCTTCTACGGCGTGTTCTTCGTGCGCAAGGTTCTTCGTGCCGACGATTCTGAAGTCACCCCGTCCCACATCCTGGCCGACGGCAAGAACTATGTGCCCACCAAGAAGTGGGTGAATGCCGGCCAGCATTTCGCCGCCATCGCCGCCGCCGGCCCGCTGGTCGGTCCGGTGCTGGCCGCCCAGTTCGGTTATCTGCCGAGCTTCCTGTGGCTGCTGATCGGCTGCGTCATCGGCGGCGCGGTGCACGACACGGTCGTGCTGTTCGCCTCGATGAAGCACAAGGGCCAGTCACTGTCCGAAGTCGCCAAGGCCGAACTTGGCCCGGTGGCCGGCTGGTGCACCGGTCTGGCAATGCTGTTCATCATCACCATCACCATGGCCGGCCTGTCGATGGTCGTGGTCCATGCGCTGGAGCGCAACGCCTGGGGCGCCTTCGCGGTGTTCATGACGATCCCGATCGCCATCGCGCTGGGCCTGTATGAGAAGGTCACCGGCTCGTCCAAGGGCGCGACCCAGGTCGGCATCGCCGCCATCGCCGCCTCGGTCTTCGCCGGCCCCTACATCCAGGGCACGCTGCTGGGCGAGTGGCTGACGCTGCATGCCGAGACCGTTGCCATCATCCTGCCCATCTATGCCTTCTTCGCCACCGCCCTGCCCGTGTGGCTGCTGCTGACGCCGCGCGGCTATCTGTCCAGCTTCATGAAGGTCGGTGTGTTCGGCGCGCTGGTCGTCGGCGTCGTCTTCATCAATCCGGAAATCCGCTTCCCCGCCCTGACCGACTTCATCCATGGCGGCGGCCCGGTGCTGAACGGCCCGGTCTGGCCCTTCATCTCCATCACCATCGCCTGCGGCGCCATCTCCGGCTTCCATGCCTTCATCGGGTCGGGCACCACGCCCAAGCTGATCGACAAGTGGAGCGACATCCGTCCGGTGGCCTTCGGCGGCATGCTGGCGGAATGCCTGGTCGGCGTCATGGCGCTGATCGCCGCGACCGCGCTGCATCCGGCCGATTACTTCGCCATCAACTCTTCGCCGGCCGCCTTCAAGGCCCTGGGCATGACCGTCGTCGACCTGCCGCGACTGAGCCAGGAAATCGGCCTCGACCTCTACGGTCGCACCGGCGGCGCGGTAACGCTGGCGGTCGGCATGACCGAGATCTTCACCCGCGTTCCGTGGTTCAACAGCCTCGCCTCCTACTTCTTCCAGTTCGTCGTGATGTTCGAGGCGGTGTTCATTCTGACCGCCGTGGACAGCGGCACCCGCGTCGCCCGTTACCTGATCCAGGACCTTCTGGGCGACGTCTATGCCCCGATGAAGCGGCTGGACTGGGTCCCCGGTTCGATCATCGCCAGCGTCATCGCCTGCGTGGCCTGGGGGTATCTGCTGACCTCGGGTGACATCAACTCGGTCTGGGCCCTGTTCGGCGTGTCGAACCAGCTGATGGCCTCGGTCGGCCTCATCATCGGCGCCACCATCATCCTGCGGCTGGCGCAGAAGCGGATCTACATGCTGACCTGCCTGGTTCCGCTGGCCTACCTGTTCGTCACGGTGAACGTCGCCGGCTACTGGATGATCGCCAACGTCTACCTGAACAAGGCTGCCAAGGGCTACAACCCCTTCAACGCCGGCATCTCCATCATCATGCTGACGCTGGGCTTCGTGATCCTGATCGCCGCCCTGAAGAAGTGGAAGGAACTGTTCCAGGCCCGCGCCCTGGAGGTCCCGATGGTCGCCACCCCGGCCGAATGAGGATACTCTCCTGACAAACGAAACGGGCCATGTGGGACGTCCCACATGGCCCGTTTCGTTTTCGGTGTTCCGCGACGATGTGGGACGTCTCACGTCCCACCGGCTTCCCGGTCAGGCGGCGGCGCGCACCTGGGCGAGGGGAGCGATGCGGGCCAGGACCGCCGGCTCGATCGCCACCTGCAGATGGGCGTGGCTGTCGTCGTCGCGGCGGCCGATCACCTCGCCATGGGCGTAGAGCCAGGCGATGGTCGCCCCGTCGCCATGCTCCACATCCAGCTCCACCAGCTCGCGGCCGGCGGTCATCCGGTCGTCGAGGATGCGGAACAGCGTGTCCAGCCGGTCCCCCGTCGCCGCCGAAACGGCGCAGGCGTTGCCGGAGCGTTCGGCGCGGGCGAGCACGGCGTCGAGTTCAGCCCCGTCCAGCAGGTCGATCTTGTTGGAAACCTCCACCACCCGGGGGTCACGCTCCGGATCGATGCCGAGATCGGTCAGGATCGCCTCCACGTCGGCCTTCTGGGCCTCGGTATCGGGATGGGCGATGTCGCGGACATGCAGAATGATGTCGGCCGACTGCACCTCTTCCAGTGTGGCGCGGAAGGCCGCGACCAGATGGGTCGGCAGGTCGGAGATGAAACCGACCGTGTCGGACAGGATCACCTTGCGGCCCGACGGCAGCACCACCTGACGCATGGTCGGATCGAGCGTTGCGAACAGCAGGTTCTTGGCGAACACGTCGGCACCGGCCATCCGGTTGAACAGGGTGGACTTGCCGGCGTTGGTGTAGCCGACCAGCGCCACCACGGGGTAGGGCACCTTGGCGCGCGCCTTGCGGTGCAGGCCGCGGGTGCGGCGGACATCGTCCAGTTCCCGCTTGATCCTGACGATGCGGTTGCCGATCAGGCGCCGGTCGATTTCCAACTGCGAGTCACCGGGACCACCGAGGAAGCCGAAGCCGCCGCGCTGGCGTTCAAGGTGGGTCCAGGACCGCACGAGCCGGGACTTCTGGTAGGTCAGCGATGCCAGTTCGACCTGAAGCTGGCCTTCGTAGGTGCGGGCGCGGGCACCGAAGATCTCCAGGATCAGGCCGGTGCGGTCGATCACCTTGGTCCCGAACGCCTTTTCCAGATTGCGTTGCTGCACCGGGGTCAGCGCATGGTCGACGATGACGAGGTCGATGCCCTCGCCCGCCACCCGCGCGTCGTCCAGCAGCTTGGCATACTGCTCGATGGCGCCCCCGCCCAGCAGGGTGGCCGGGCGCGGCTGGTTGACCTTGACGACGGCGGCCTGCGCCACCTCAAGCTCGATGGCCGCCGCCAATCCCACCGCCTCTTCGAGCGAGGCTTCGGGGCTGCGGTCGGTCTCGGTCCCGCGGAGGACCGGATGGAGGACAAGAGCGCGGCCCAGGCTGGACCGCGGGGTTTCGAGGGTATTTGTGTCGGTGTGCGGATTCGTACCCATAGGGTTCCTTCGTCGGCCCGGCGCCGGATGCGCGGGCAGGCTGCAAAAATCCGGTATTCGACGCTGCCGGAGTGCGTGCATCGCCACAGGATGCAGATAGGAGAGGCCCTCTCCGACCCGGCCGGCGGCGCCCGATCGGGGGGGAGTCTGGCAGCCTGCTCTTCATCAGGCCGGAGAGGAAGGCGTCGGCATGCCCGAACAGGGGGGCGCCGAACTGGAGAACTTAGATCAAGGAGATCACCACAGTTGCCGTGGAGCCCGGGAATGGGATCGACACGGGGTATCCGACCAGGGTTGCGGGCCAGGATTTTGGGGAGGCTCGGCGTCACAGCCGACATCGCTCAAAATGAGGATTCTGTCGCTTGAAACAAGGGTGCCCGACCGATTTTTTCTGATCGCTCCGCAAGCTGGGCCGGTGCAGGCGCTTGCTCTGCCACAGCTTCGAATACAACTTTTACGGCGTGGGGTTCGACTGGCATGACGGCCTGCCGGGTCGGACCTTGATCGCCGTCACAGGAATCGCCGTCGCCGTGCCGTCGCTCACCGGTGTTTGGCTCTGATGGGCGAAACGGCGGGCGCGCAGCCGGGGGCGGCACCTTCGGCCATTGTGCTCCCGACCGTTCGGACAGGTCGAGCACAGCCATTCGTTGCCGATTCCGCACGGAGAGCTAGTCGGCTTTTTTGAGCCGTGACATTGTTCGCGGTTGGAATAATTTCAAGGTGTCACGTCAGTGTCCGAATAGTTTAGACCTCTCCGCTGGAGACGCGAGCATGCTGCAGGTTGTCTTCCGAAGTCAATTGACGACGCTGCTTTCCTACCTCGACATCCAGCGGTTATGCCTTGCGGCGGCGAGGAACAACAGGAAAGCCTCTATCACCGGTTTCATGGTCGAATGCGGAGGCGTGTTCCTTCAGTCGCTCGAAGGACAGGTCTGCGATGTCAGCGAAACACTTGACCGCATCTACAGGGACTCGCGTCACGATCACATCGAGATCGTTTATTCCGAGCAGGATGTTCCCCGGCGGCGGTTCGGAGTCTGGGCCATGAATGTGATGTTCTTGGACGACGACATATTCTGGACGAAGGTGTTCGGATCGGGATACTCCTGCGACGAGATGCTGTCCCAACCCATGGAACCCGCTTTTGCCATTGGGGTTCTTGCAATGGCTTACCGCCATGCCTGCTCGGTAGTCGGCATGGACCCGGCAGCCACCGGAAACAGGCTGGGCCGGATCCCGCGGATCCGTCACATGATCAGGCGGTAAGCCGGAACCTACACCAAGCTCCAGGCCTTGCCCCCGGCCACCAGAACGACGACGGCCAGCAGCGACAGGATCGTCGCCAGCCCGATCGGCAGGGCGCGGCGGTAGATGGCGCCTTCCGCCTGCTGCAGCCCGACAAGGCCGGCGGCGAGCACGATGCGGCCGGGGGTCAGCATGGTGCAGATGCTCCCAGAAACGGTCTGGATCGCCGCGGTCAGCATCGGCGGCAGGCCGCTTTCGGCGGCGAGGCTCAATTGGATGTGCATCATCAGGGCGTTGGACGCGGTGTTGGAGCCGGTCAGCATGCCGGCGGCACCGCCGAAAACCGGGGTCGCCAGCACGGCGAAGCGCCCGGCGACCTCGCGCCACGCCTGTCCGAACATCGCCGCACCGCCGGACGCGGCCATGAAGGCGGCGAATTCGACGAAGACCAGCGTGGCGGCCATCGGCACCAATGCCGCGCGAAGGGAGCCGCGGACCACCTCGCCAGCTTTGGAAGCCGGCAGTCCGGCCAGCAGGATGGCGGCGATCACCACCAGCCATGTCGCGGGATGGCGCAGCAGGGCCAGCGGGGCCAGCCCGCCGAACGGGTCGAGCACCAGCCAGCGGCCTGTCCAATCCGACAGCGGCGGCAGCAGCCGCGTCGCCATCAGCGCGGCGATCAGCAGCACATAGGGCCACAACCGCTCCATCAGCCCCGCCATCGCCACTCGGGGCCCGGCGTCGCTGCGCAGCAGGCGCGGTCCCTCCACCAGCACCAAGAGGACGCCCGTCGCCAGCCCGCCGCCGAGTTCCGGGGCGACGAAGCGGTTGGTCAGCCAGATCAGCCCGGCCAGACAGAGCAGGAGGGCCACATCGGTCGTCCGGTCGCGCAGGGTGGAGCGCAGGCCGCAGCCGTGGATCAGTCCCCAGAATACCGGCAGCAGGCAGGGCAGCACGACCGCCATCAGCAGGGCGCTGGCCGTCCCGAGTTCGGTGAAGGTCACGCCGATCAACTCGGCGCCGACCCGCGTGCCGACTCCCATGGCGCCCCAGGCCGCCAGCACCTGACTGAACAGGCCGAGGGCGGCGGCCTGCACCGGCGGCAGCCCCATATGGCGCAGCATGGCGAGGGCCACAACCAGACCGACGCCGAATCCCGTCACCGACTCCGCAAAGGGGCCGACCAGGAAGCAGGCGACGAAGACGGCGCGCCGGCGATTCTCCTGCGCGATTGCGGCGGCGGGGATTCCGCGGGCTTCGTAAGCGCGGTGGAACAGCAGGCCGGCGGCGATGATCGACATGGCATGCCACGCCAGCCATGCCCCTTCGCCCGCCTTGACCGCCGCCATGGTCAGCGCCTCCATATTCAGCACGGACATGTCCGGCATCCCGGCGAGCGGCGCCTGCGCCACGATCATCGTCACGAACGCCAGCGTCATGCCGGCCAGCCCGGCCGTCAGCAGGCTGACGCGGCGGGAGGCGAGGAGCAGGATCGTGCCGAGGAGCGGCATCATGTGGAAGGCCAGGGTCATGATCGGACGGGAGGGTTCCGGAAGGGGAGGGCCGGCACTGACGGCGGCTGTCACCTCGGGATACTAGTATATTGCTTAAGCTGCAACCTTGCCGGGCCTCGGCGGGCAGGGGGGATGGTATGCGCAGAGGTATGGGTGCCGGGAGCGGCTTACCCTCTCGAAAGCCGCTTCTCCAGCTCCACCAGCAGGAACAGCAGGGCTCCGGCGGCGATCATGGCTGCCCAGGCGGCGGCGTCGATGGGGGCGGTGCCGAACAGGGATTGCAGCGGCGGGGCGTAGGTGAAGGCCAACTGCAGGACGGTCATCAGCGCGATGGACAGCCAGACGGGCCGGCTGCCTGCGATGCCCGCCAGCAGGCCGGCGTGGCTGTGCAGGCCGCGGGCGTTCAGCAGGAAGAAGATCTCTCCCACCACCAGGGCGTTGACGGCCATGGTGCGCGCCACTTCGATCCCGCCGCCCTGCATCCGCTGGACATAGAAGAAGCCGAAACTGGCGGCCACCAGCAGGACCAGCGCCACCAGCATCCGGCGGATCAGCAGGCCGGACAGGATCGGCTCGTCGCGCGGGCGGGGAGGGCGGGCCATGACTCCCGGCTCCGGCGCTTCGAAGGCCAACGCCAGCCCCAGCGTCACCGCCGTCACCATGTTGACCCACAGGATCTGCACCGGCGTGATCGGCAGGATGGTGCCGGACAGAACAGCCGCCAGGATCACCGCCGCCTGGGCTCCGTTGGTCGGCAGCATGAACAGGATCGTCTTGCGCAGATTGTCGTAGACGGTGCGCCCCTCCTCCACCGCGTGGACGATGGAGGCGAAGTTGTCGTCGGCCAGCACCATCGCCGCCGCCTCCTTCGCCGCCTCGGTGCCGTTGCGGCCCATGGCGACGCCGACGTCTGCGCGCTTCAGCGCCGGGGCGTCGTTGACGCCGTCGCCGGTCATGGCGATTGTCCCGCCGTCTGCCTGGAGCGCCGCGATCAGGCGCAGCTTGTGCTCCGGCGTGGTGCGGGCGAAGACGCTGTTGGCGCGGGCGGCGGCGGCAAAGCCGGCCTCGTCCATGCGGTCCAGCTCCGGCCCGCTGGTGACGCCGTCCGGCAGGCCGAAGGTCCGGCCGATGGCGGCGGCGGTGGCGGCATGGTCGCCGGTGATCATCTTCACCACGATCCCGGCCTGACGGCAGGCGGCGACGGCTGCCAAGGCCTCCGCCCGCGGCGGGTCGATCAGGCCGCACAGCCCCAGCAGTTCCAGACCCTCGTCCGCGAGATCGTCGACGATCAGTTCCGAAAGGTCGATGGAGGTGCGGCGCATCGCCAGCGCCAGAACACGCTGCCCCTGGCCGGCAAGATCGGCGGTCAGCGCGGACCAGAGCGCCCGGTCCAGCGGAACGCTGCCGCCGGCCCGCCGCTCGCGTTCGCACAGCGCCAGCACGCGTTCCGGCGCGCCCTTGACCACCAGGATGCCGTGGCCGGCATGGTCGTGATGCAGGGTCGCCATGAACTGGCGTTCGGATTCGAAGGGAATGGCGTCGCGACGCGGGCATCGGCCCAGTTCGCCGCCCGGCTCCAGCCCCGTCTTCATCGCCAGCGCCAGCAGCGCGCCGTCGGTCGGGTCACCAGCCAGCAGCCAGTCGCCGCCGGCATTGCGGTGCAGGTCGGCGTCGTTGCACAGCAGGGCGGCGCGGGCCAGATCCAGCAGCACCGGCTCGCGGGCCGGGTCGGCGAGCCGGCCATCGCGGCTGAATTCCCCCTCCGGCGCATAGCCGCTGCCGCCGACGCGATAGGTGCCGTCGGCCGTCACCACCCATTGCACCAGCAACTCGTTGCGGGTCAGGGTGCCGGTCTTGTCGGTGCAGATGGTGCCGACGGAGCCGAGAGTCTCCACCGCCGGCAGATGGCGGATGATGGCGTTGCGCTTGGCCATGCGGGTTACGCCCACCGCCAGCGTGATGGTCATCACCGCCGGCAGCCCTTCCGGGATCGCCGCCACCGCCAGCCCGACCGCCGCCAGCACCATGTCCTGCCACGGCTCGCCATGCACCAGCCGGCCGAAGGCGAAGGTGATCGCCGCCAGCATCAGGATTCCGCCGGTCAGCCAGCGGCCGAACCGCGCCATCTGCAGCAGCAGCGGGGTTTCCACCGACGCGACCGACGCCAGCAGATGGCCGATGCGTCCGATTTCCGTCCCGTCGCCGGTCGCCACCACGATGCCGGTGCCCTGGCCCTGGACCACCATCGTGCCGGCATAGGCCATGCCGAGGCGGTCGCCCAGAGCCGCATCGGCGGCAACGGGGAGGGAAGCCTTGGCGGCGGGGACGGACTCGCCCGTGAGCGCCGCCTCCTGCACCAGCAGCCCCTTCGTGCGCTCCAGCCGCAGGTCGGCCGGCACCCGGTCGCCCGAGGCGAGGAACACCCGGTCGCCCGGCACCAGTTCCTCCGCTGCCAGTGTCACGGCGTGGCCGTCGCGCATCACCACCGCCTGGGGCGACAGCATGTTGCGGATCGCCTCCAGCGCCTGTTCGGCCTTGCCCTCCTGGATATAGCCGATCAGCGCGTTGACCAGCACGACGCCGAAGATCACGCCTGCATCCGTCCAGTGCCGCATCAGCAGCGCCACCGCACCGGAGGCGAGCAGGACATAGATCAGCAGGTTGTGGAACTGCGCCAGGAAGCGTATCCAGGCCGTCCGCCGTTTCGGCGGGGTCAGCCGGTTGGGACCGAAGCGTTCCAGCCGTGCCGCGGCCTCCGCGCTGCTCAGCCCCTCGTCCGGGCTGCCGAGCCGGCCGGCGGCGTCGGCTGCGTCGA
This sequence comes from Azospirillum sp. B21, assembly GCF_008364825.1. Taxonomy (GTDB): domain Bacteria; phylum Pseudomonadota; class Alphaproteobacteria; order Azospirillales; family Azospirillaceae; genus Azospirillum. The sequence goes on along the minus strand of NZ_VTTO01000002.1, from coordinate 6,150 downwards.
GCGCATGCCACGGGGTGTTGGCCGGCATTTGGGTGGGCGTTTGGGCGGTGGTGCCTGAATCGGCCAGCGGTGCCATGAAATGCCTCCCTGGTTGACTCCGTCATTAGAGCACCAAGCCGGGGAGGCGTCTTTAATCTGGCTCAATCATCGAACGGTCCGGTGTCTTAACTAAAGCCTGGGCCTGGCCGGCTCCCTTCGGCCAGTACCGTATCCAGCACGCCGACCAGATGTTCGATGCGGTAGGGCTTGGGCAGAACCATCACGCCGGTGGCGCGGGCCACCTCCTCGCTGTAGCCGGTCGCCAGCACCACCGGAAGGCCGGGGTAGAGGCGCTGCACGGTGCGCGCCAGATCGACGCCGCTCATGGTGCCGGGCATCACCACGTCGCTGAACAGCAGGTCGAACCGGCCAGCCGCGAGCAGCGGCAAGGCTTCGTCCGCGGTGGCGGCACGGGTGATGGTGAAGCCGGCATCCTCCAGCGCCGTGGCGACGGTCAGGGCGACGATCGGGTCATCCTCCACCACCAGCACATGGCCGCCGACGCGGGTGGCGCCGGCCGCCTTGGCCGCCGGCTCTGCCTCCGCCTGCGGGGCGGTGCCGGAGCGGCGGATCAGCAGGCCGATGGTGGTGCCGCGCCCCTCTTCGCTCTCGATCCATGCGGTGCCGCCGGAATGGCGGGCGAAGCCGTAGACCTGCGACAGGCCGAGCCCGCTGCCCTTGCCGATCTCTTTGGTGGTGAAGAAGGGATCGAAGGCGCGCGCCCTCACCTCGGCCGGCATGCCGGTGCCGGTGTCGCTGACCGTCAGCCGCACGAATTCGCCGGACAGCCCGTCGGGCGCCTGCGGGTCTCCCGGCTCCAGCGTCGCATTGTCCGCACGGATGGCCAGCACCCCGCCCTCCGGCATCGCATCGCGCGCATTGACCACGAGGTTCAGCAGGGCCAGTTCCAACTGCGTCGCATCGACCTCCACCGGCCACAACCCAGTGGTGAAGTCGATCTCCAGCCGGATGTCGGCGCGCAACGCCCGGTTCAACAGTTCCGACATGCCGAGCACGCGGTCGCGCAGATCGACCGTTTCCGGCCGCAGGGCCTGGCGGCGGGCGAAGGCCATCAGCTGCTGCACCAGCTTGGCGCCGCGGTCCACCGCCTGCCGGCCGGCATCGACCAGCGGCTGGATGCGCGTCCCCTCCGCCCGCTTCTCGATCATGTGCAGGCAGCCGGACAGGGCCTGGAGCAGGTTGTTGAAGTCATGGGCGACGCCACCGGTCATCTGGCCCAGCGCCTCGGTCTTCTGGGTCTGCAGCAGCGCCACCTGCACGCGCTCACGCTCGGCCACCTCCTCGGCGACGCGGGCCTCCAGCGTGGCATTGAGCTGCTGCAGCTCCTCCTCCGCCCGCTTGGCCTCGGTGACGTCGCTGCCCTCCACGAACAGGCCGGTGACCCGTCCCGCCTTGTCCTTGATCGGCTGGTAGACGAAGGTGAGATAACGTTCCTCCAGCGGTCCGTCCGGACGGCGCTGGAAGCGGATCGGCATGTTCCGCCCGACGAAGGTCTCGCCGGAGTTGTAGACGCGGTCGAGCAGTTCGAAGAAGCCCTGCCCCTCCACCTCCGGCAGGACCTCGCGGGCGGGGCGATCCACCACATCGCGCTTGCCGACGAGCTGAAGGTAGGTGTCGTTCGCCAATTCGAAGATATGCGTCGGCCCGCGCAGCACGCACATGAAGCCGGGCGCCTGCCGGAACAGGGTGCGCAGTCGCTCCCCCTCCGCCGCCAGCCGGGCGTTGGCCGCCTCCACCGCCGCACGTTCGCGCATCAGGGCCTGGTTGGCGGCGCGCAGAGCCGCTTCGGCCAGCGCGCGCTCCACCGCCGCCCAGGTCCGCTCCGCCACATCCTCCGCCAGGGCGGCGTCGGCCTGGGTCCAATGGCGCGGTTTTGCTTCGTGCAGATAGAGGATGGCGGTCAGCTGCCCGGCCTTCAGCAGCGGCACCACCAGAAGCGACCGCACCCCGATGCCGGCGAAGGCAGCCGCCGGTCCGCTTCCGGCGGTGCGCCGGTCGGTCGTCACATCGTCGACGCGCAGTGTGTATCCCGCCCGCAGTTCGGCCATCACGGCGGGGCCGAAGCTGTCGAGCGGCCGGGTCTCCCCGGACAGGCTGGCCATTCCGCTGTCGCTCCAGCCGCGCTCCACCAAGACCATGGTACCGGTGGGATCGATGCGGCCGTAGCCGGCCCGCGCCACCCCCAGATGGCGGCCGATCGCCTCCGCGGCGGCGGCGGTGACGCCGACCGGGTCGTTCAGCCCGCGCAGCCGCTCCGCCAGATCGAGCTGGAAGGTCAGCCGCCGTTCCGCCAGCACCCGCGCGGTGTTTTCGGTGCAGGCGCAGAACATGCCGGCGACGCGGTCGGTCTCGTCGCGCACCGGGCTGTAGGAGAAGGTGAAATAGGTCTCCTCCCGATAGCCGTGGCGTTCCATCACCAGCAGCCGGTCTTCGTGGTAGGTCGCCTCGCCGGCGAGGGCCCGCACCACCAGCGGGGACAGATCCTCCCAGATGTCGGCCCACACCTCGGCGAAGGGGCGGCCCAGCGCCTCCGGCTTGTCGCCCAGGATCGGCCGGTAGCTGTCGTTGTAGAGAAAGGTCAACTCCGGTCCCCAGACCGCGAACATCGGGAAGCAGGAGGTCAGCATCAGGTTGACGAGGGTGCGCAGCGACTGCGGCCAATCCTCGGCCCGGCCGAGCGGGGTGGCGGACCAGTCCATCGCCCGCATCCGCGCGCCCATCTCGCCGCCGCCGGTGAAGATGTCCGGCATGCCCCCCGGCATGCTCTGGTTCCCGATGCCTGCGCCGTCCATATCGCGGCTGGCGGCGTGGCGAAGCCGGGCCGCATCCGCCCAGACCCGATCGGCCATCATGCGCCGGACACCCCGGAGACGGTCACGGAGACGGTCATCCACAAGCCATTCACATCGGCCTGAGCCGGCCCCGGGCGCCGATGCCGAATGCTCCGACCAAAAATGTGGGATTTGTTCAGAATCATGGCGCGAGAATATTCAATCGTCCGAGGAGTGGCAATCCAGGTCCTCTAGCCATTTGGGAGTAGGTTTCTTGACTCGTCATGTCAGCGTGACATCAAGCCACCTGCCGATGTTGTCGAGATCATTGCAACTTCCATCGGTTTCTTGTGCTGTTCCGGCCATGTCGAGACGCAAGATCCCGATCCGGCTGCCTGATCCGGGGTGTCGAAGCGCGCTTCTCACTCGGCCGGGCGGCCGTTCCCTGCCATTTCGCCAGCCATCTCGTTTCTTCGGAGAAAGCCCTTGGGTCCGTTCGACCTCTCCGCGATCCTGCTGACCCTGGCAGCCGCCTTCGGCTTCATCAACTACCGCTGGCTGAAGCTGCCCAGCACCATCGCGCTGTTCCTCGAAGGGCTGGTCCTGGCCCTGCTGGTCAGCGGCGCCGACAGCGTGGCGGCATCATTCGGCATCGGCAACTGGCTGCGTCACCTGATCGGGCAGATCAGCCTGCCGGACATCCTGCTCGACGGCATCCTCAGCCTGCTGCTCTACGCCGCGGCGGTGAACGAGGATCTCTGCGCCCTGCTGAAGCGGAAATGGACGGTGCTGGCGCTGGCGACGCTCGGCGTTCTGATCTTCACCGCCCTGATGGGGGCCGGGCTGCACGTCATCTTCGGGCTGGTCGGCGTCGGCGTGCCGCTGATCTGGTGTCTGGTGCTGGGTGCGGCCATCGCGCCGACCGACCCGGTGGCGGTGCACGGCATCCTGGGACGGTTGCCGGTTCCCGAGACGCTTCGGTCGGTAATCTCGGGCGAAAGCCTGTTCAACGACGGCGTCGGAGTGGTGGTGTTCGCGACGCTGCTGCATCTCGCGACCGGCAGCGAACAGGATCTGACCGCGGGCGAGGTGGCCTTCGACTTTCTGAAAGAGGCGTTCGGTGGTGCGGCCCTCGGCTTTGCCGGCGGCTGGGTCGCGTATCAGGCGAAGCGGCGGGTCGATGAGAGCACGGTGGAACTGACGATCTCGCTGGCCCTGGCGCTGGGGACCTATTCGCTGGCCGGCCAGCTGGGCGTATCGGGCCCCATCGCGGTGGTGGTGGCGGGACTGCTGATCGGCTACACGAGCGCACGCCATGTCAGCAGCGACGAGAGCCGCCGCGACCTGCGCGTGGTGTGGGAGATGATCGACGCCGTGCTGAACGCCCTTCTGTTTCTTCTGGTGGGGCTGGAGGCGACCATGGGCATCTCCTGGACGGTGCCGGCCCTCCTGGCCGCGCTGTTGGCGATCCCGCTGTCCCTGGCGCGCGGCTGTTCAGCCTGACGCCCGCCCTGCTGATGCATATGGGGCGCACCGGCAAGACGAGTGCGCTGGTCATCCTGACCTGGGCGGGTCTGCGCGGCGGCATCGCGGTGGCGCTGGTGCTGTCCCTGCCGGAAGGCCCCTACCGCGATCCCATCCTGGCGGTCTGCTATGCCGCCGTCGCCTTCAGCATCCTGGTGCAGGGGCTGACGCTGGAGCCGATCGGTCGGCGGCTTTATGGCGGCAAAGGGGAAGGGGCGGAGCGGACGGGCGCCGGTTGATGCAAGGCAGCCGCGCGGGCATCGGCGTGGAACTCACCGCGTGACGACCATACCTTGGTTGTTAACCATTGGCCGCCCGGCGGTCTCCCATTACGGCCGCCCCTTACTACGGCCCACAGCATGGATTGCGCCATGATCCCCTTTTCCGTCCTCGACCTCAGCCCGATCGTGCAGGGGGCGACCGCCGCCGACAGCTTCCGCAACACGCTGGACCTTGCCCGTCATGCGGAGCGGTGGGGCTACAAGCGCTATTGGCTGGCCGAGCATCACAACATGCCGGGCATCGCCAGTGCCGCCACCGCCGTCGTCATCGCCCATGTCGCCGCCGGCACCTCGACCATCCGCGTGGGCTCGGGCGGGGTGATGCTGCCCAACCATGCGCCGCTGGTGGTGGCGGAGCAGTTCGGCACGCTGGAATCGCTCTACCCCGGCCGCATCGACCTCGGGCTCGGCCGCGCGCCGGGGACCGACATGATGACGGCCCGCGCGCTGCGCCGCGACATGACCGACAGCGGCGACCGCTTCCCGCAGGATGTGGTCGAGCTGCAGATGTATTTCGAGGAGCCGGAACCGAACCAGCGCATCTGTGCCGTGCCTGGGGCGGGGCTGAAGGTGCCGCTGTGGCTGCTGGGCTCCAGCCTGTTCAGTGCGCAGCTGGCGGCGATGCTGGGGTTGCCCTTCGCCTTCGCCTCGCACTTCGCGCCCGACATGCTGATGGAGGCGCTGGCGATCTACCGCGCCCGCTTCGAGCCGTCGGCGACGCTGGACAAGCCCTATGCCATGGTCGCCGTCAACCTGTTCGCCGCCGATACGGAGGCCGAGGCGCGGCGCATCTACTCCTCCGCCCAGCAGCAGTTCGCCAGCCTGCGCCGCGGCACGCCGGGCCAGCTGCCGCCGCCGGTGGACGACATCGAGGCATGGTGGAGCAGCCCGGCCGAGAAGATGATGGTGGAGCGCGCGCTCGGCACCATGGCCGCGGTCGGCACGCCGGATCAGGTGGCGGCCAAGCTGTCGGAGGTCATCCGCGCCACCCAGGCCGACGAGTTGATCCTGGCCGGCCAGATCTATGACCACGCCGCCCGTCTGCGCTCCTTCCAGATCGGATCGGAACTGCGCGAGCGGCTCGGCTGAAAAATCGACGGGGGTCGGAAAAAAGCGCTTGCGCCGGGTCGGTCGGTCGGCCTATACACCGCCTCCCGCGACGCGGCACGGTCGGCAAGACAGTGTTGCTTCAAGGGAAACAGAGGTCAGACCAAGTAACTGCCGAGCGCCTCGAAAAAAAGAGGTTGACAGTGAAAGTAAAGCCCTCTAGATAAAGCGAACAAGACGCGGCGCTGCGAACTGCAGGCGCCGCGGAATGGTTCGGGCGGCGCCGCCGAGGCGCTGCGGGTTCTTTGACAAGTTTATACCGTGTTGTGAGAAGGGATGCGCAGGCGGCGGCAGTTGGTAGCCGTTGCGGCCTTGGGGTGCTGGTTCTTACGGGGATCGGCACAATGAGGATCGTCTGTGCATCTTTTGAGCAGAGAAACTGTATCAGTATCGACGTTTCAGGAGAT